>JAJDZV010000012.1 GCA_022824465.1 Anaerolineae bacterium | reverse complement strand
CCAGCTACATTTGCCCCGGGCGTGGCGGACGACACGATATGCCGCCCCTACAGACGACCAGCCACTTGGTGCGTGGCGGGCGGCATGATATGCCGCCCCTACAGACGACCCGTCACTTGGTGCGTACGGGCGAGCGCAGCTACTTGTCGAAGTTCAGCGCCCACGTGCCTTATCCGATCCTATGCCCCACAACCAACGTGCTGTAGGGGCGAGCCACTGGCTCGCCCGCCTTCCAACCTACCTGCCGTCGGGGCGATTTGCAGCCGCGCGCAGGCACAGCGTTTCAATCGCGCCAACCCGCTACCTTTGCCCCGGTGCGTGGCGGGCGACGCGATATGCCGCCCCTACAGACGACCCGTCACTTGGTGCGTGGCGGGCGAGCGCAGCTTCTTGTCGAAGTTCAGCGCCCACGTGCCTTATCCGATCCTATGCCCCACAACCAAGGCGCTGTAGGGGCGAGCCACTGGCTCGCCCGCCTTCCAACCTACCTGCTGTAGGGGCGATTTGCAGCCGCGCGCTGGCACAGCGTTTCAATCGCGCCAACCAGCTACATTTGCCCCGGGCGTGGCGGGCGACACGATAGGCCGCCCCTACAGACGACCCGTCACTTGGTGCGTACGGGCGAGCGCAGCTTCTTGTCGAAGTTCAGCGCCCACGTGCCTTATCCGATCCTAGGCCCCACAACCAACGTGCTGTAGGGGCGAGCCACTGGCTCGCCCGCCTTCCGCCGCCTTCCCCTGCTATTCAACCATCGTGCTGTAGGGACGACTCCGTGAGTCGTCCGATAATTCACGACTGCTTCGACGGGCGATTTGCAGCCGCGCCGCGCATACCCATGGGCTGATCGCAATGCTACAATGGGCGCGCGCCACGCCATTGAAAGGACCGCCCATGACCGCCTTTGCCTCGGTCGATGAAGCCGCGATCGCCTTGCGCGACAGCCAGGACGCCGAACGCCGCGCCGCCGCCGTCGCGCTGCTGGGCGAGGCGCGCTATGCCCCGGCTGTGCCGCGTTTGATCGAGCTGCTGCGGGGCGCCGACCCCGGCACGCGCTATCTGGCGGCAAAGGCGCTCGGGCAAATCGGCGACGAAGCCGAAGCGGCCGTGCCCGCCTTGCTGGATGCCTTGCGCGCTGACGATATGTTCTTGCGCGCGGGCGTGACCGGCGCCCTGATCAAGATCGGCTATCCAGCCGTGCCCGGCTTGACCGGCGCCCTCTTCGACCAACGCAGCGCCGTGAAGCGCGCCGCCTGCAAGGCATTGGGCAAGATTGGCAGCCAACGCGCCGTGCCGGCCCTGATCTTCTCGCTGAATGACCGCAACGCCGGCGTGCGCAAGTTCGCGCGGGAGGCGCTCGAGCGCATCAACAGCCCGGAAGCCCGCGCCGCCCTCAACAGGTCGTAGGGACGAGCCAGCGGCTCGTCCGCCTACGCGAATCAAGCCTTGCCAATCGTCGTTTGCCTGGCGGCCCCGCCTGCGCCTGCGACGCTCGTCCGCATCGTCGACTAACCGCGCGCCGTGGTCCGCCGCCACCAGCGGCATCCATTCCCCCGTGCCCAGATCACGCCTGCCTGAATCGCGGAATGGGTGGCGAATTCGCTGAGGCGATTCGCCCCATCAACGGTAGATGCAAGCGTCTGTCTATCCTGCAGTATTTGTTCGGCACCATTATCTCACGCGCTAGAACAAATGTACATTGCAGATCTGGTTTCAAAGGTTGGTTTTATCTGACTAGCTTGTAAGCCACGGTGGGGTTGGACACGCGTTCCGGATACGCGACTTCGACGACCCAGCCCTTGCGCGCGAACTTCTTCAAAATTGCCTGTACACGGTCGATGTCCCAAGGCTTGAGCTTCAGGTCGGCGACGATATTCCAGGGCAGCGCCGGTCCCAATCCCGCATCCTGATAGTAGCGGAGCTGCTTCCCGACTGCGCGCTCGACCAGCTCGTCGGCGTATTCTTCACGCGGCATTGCCTCAAGCTTTGCGGTGACGCGCCGTGATCGCGCCTCGCGCTCCGCTTTGAGCTGGCAGCGATTCAGTTGACGGCGCGCGGCCTCGCATTTGCGGCAGGTGCAGAGCCAGTGATTGTCGGGGCGTTCTGGGTTGGTCATGGCACAAGTGTTTGGGCGAGCGATTGTGGCGCGCTGGAAACGGGCGAGCCAAGGCGCGTCCCGGCGGAAGCGAGTGTAGGCCAGCCTGTGGGCGAGCGGTGGCTCGCCCCTGCAGTTGGTCGCGATGGCGCTGAGGGAGGGCGCATCAAACGAAGTCGATATAGGGACCGCTGTGTGCGACGCCGTGCCAGGCGAGGGCGGTCGCAATGACGGTGTCATCGTGATAGCCGGCGGGCGCGCCATAGCGGTAGCCGCCGCCAGGCAAGCGTTCCTGGGCGAAGCTGGCGAGCTCCCCCAGCAGGATGGGATCATCGAGCAGGCCGAGCGCGCTGCGTTCGATCGCCAGCGCCAGCGATTCGATCAGCGGCGATTTGCTGCGGGCGGTGGTGTGGAAGCTGCGCACGGGCAAGCCTTCGGCAAGCAGCGCCTCGATATTGGGCTCGCCGACGCTGTTGGCTTCCGCCCAGATGACCTGCGGGCGCCAGTAGTCGGCGATATTGGCGAGACGGCCCCGCTGCAAACTCCAGCCGACCTGGTTGAAGCGGTCGAGGGCGACCATCCGCCGGTCGCTGGCGTCGATGACGGCGATGGCGGTGTAATCCAGGTTGCGCCCCCAATCGACGCCGATGACGTAGCGATGCTCGGGGTGGCGCGCTTCGTAGCTCTGCGGCCTGACGGCGGCGCTGATGCCGCGGAAGACGGCGCCACGGTCGTCGCTGAAGTGGGCGAGATACTCGGTTTCCCAGACCTGCTGCGATGTCTGCCGGCGGATGCTCTCCAGCTCAGCGGGATCGATCAGCCGATTGTCGCCCGTCTTGAAGCGGAAGGACGCCCATTCGGGTTCTTCCGGGTCCATGCCGATGCGGAAGAGGTCATAGAACCAGTTGCGTCCGAAGGGCGTGCTGAGAAAGAAGGCGCGCCCGCGGGTGGTGACGAGCATGGGACGGATGATTTCGGGCCAGACGCGCGGCTCGATGAAGGCGGCTTCGTCCAGCACAGCGAGGTTCAAGCCTTCGCCGCGCAGATGGTCTGGTTGGTGGGTGCTGCGGACGGCGATCATGCCGCCGCGCGGCAGGTCAATGCGGCGCTCGTTTTCGTTGATGGCCGCGCCCTTAAGAGGCTTGACGCTCGTTTTCAGGTCGCGCCAGACCTGGCTCGCCATCAGCATCGTCGGCGCCAGCCACCAGGCGCGCGCCTTTTCCCAGCTGGCCGCATCCAGAAGCGCCGTTCTGCCCAGCGTGGTCTTCCCCCAGCGCCTCCCGCAGGCGACCACGTTGAAACGCGCGAGGTTGTCCATCACCGCGGTCTGCCCACGGTGGAGCATCCTGTACCTGGTCGTCATAGAAGTATTCGTGTCGGATGACCTGTTCTTTCTCGTCATGGATCTCCTCAATCACATCGGTCATTTTCAGGGCGTGGCTAATCAGGCTGCCGAGGGCGGTGGCGAGTTGGTTGAGGGGCGCGTTGTTCAGCTTGTCGCCGCGCATAAGATCGAGGACTTGTTTGCCGCGTTTCAGCATGGTGATTTGGAGCTCGAGGTAGTGCTGGTTGCGCTGTCGCTGGAGGCGCTCCTGGTATTGGCGGCGGAGGATGGCTTCGTCGGCGCGCCAGTCCTTGACGGTTGCGTAGGCGATATTCATTGACCGGCTTACGCTTTTGATGTTTCCGTCCAGGGCGTCGATCTGGTTGAGGGCTTCGATTTTGGCGTCGAGGCTGTAATTTCGGCCGATTCTCGCGTTGGAATTTTCCATGCTGTCTCCATCCTTTTCCCGCTTGTCTCCGTCTTTTTTCATGCTGCGACCACCTCTTTCTTCAATGCCGCCGGCGCTTGATTTTTGTGTCGGCGGCGCGGGCAGGGGCGGGCGCGGATCCGGCGGTTTGCGTCCGGGTCTTATGAGCGGGACGGCTTTGCGCGGATGGCGCCCGATTGGACGAATGGAGAGGCTCGCCGCTCGCCGTCCGGCTATTGGCGGTCTCGGCGCGATTTGCCGTCCGCGGGCGGGCCGCTCCATCGATCCGAGTTCAGACTAGCACGAATGTTCTGTTCAAAGGTGAACATTTAGTCGCGTATTAGAAAATTCAAACGTTTGGGGGATATGCCGCCGAGGCAGAAGCAGCGCCAAGCGAGTCATGCGAAGAATGATTAGAAGTATTCAGCGAGCGCGGGCGAGCCAATGGAGTCCGTTGAGAATTAGCCCCATCCCCCGGCCCCTCCCCCCATCAAGAGGGAAGGGGAGCGTACTTAGGCCAAAACGAGCGGTGAAAGCCTCTCCCTCACTATGGAAGAGGGGTTTGGGGTGGTGGTGAAGCAGAGTTTTCAACAGCGTCCAATGGCAGGCCCGGACAGAACTGGATGTGAATGTAGACGGGGATCGGCGGTATATCGAGTTGGCGGGAAAGGGGCGACATGCCATGTTGCCCTTTCGGCGTCATTGGATGTGATTGCGGGGTGCTATAATCGGCGGGCGGTTTTAAGGGGAGGGGCAGGTTTGGGCGATGCGTTTGGGGGCAAGCGCGTCATTGGCTTGACGGGCAATATCGCGGTGGGCAAGAGCCTGGCGCTGGCATTGTTGGCTGAGCTGGGCGCGGCCACGATCGACGCGGACGAGGTGGGGCACGGGGTATTGCGCCAGGGCGGGGCGGCGTATGCGGCGGTGGTCGAAGCCTTTGGGCGGGGGATCCTGGGCGCGGACGGCGAGATCGAGCGGTCGGCATTGGGGGCGATCGTATTCGCGGATGAGGCGCAATTGCGGCGTTTGGAGGCGATTACGCATCCGGCGATTCGCGCGGAGATCAGGCGATTGGTGATGGAGGCGGAGGCCGATGTGGTTGTGATCGAGGCGATCAAGCTATTGGAAGGCGGTTTGAAAGCCGAGGTGGACGCGGTCTGGGTGGTGAATGCGAGCGAGGCGCGGCAGATGGCGCGTTTGGCAGGGGCGCGCGGGATGACGCGGGAAGAGGCGGCGCGGCGGATTAGGCTGCAGAACAGCCAGGCGGATAAGGTGCGGCAGGCGGATGTGGTGCTTGAGAACGAGGGGGGAATTGATGGGTTGCGGGCGCAGGTTGAGCGAGCGTTGCGGGCGTTCCTCGGCGAGGAGTGAATTCGGCGCAAAGGCGCTGTGGTCTACCTCACCCACCGGCCCCCTCTCCGAATCATCAGAGAGGGGGAGCGTCGCTGCAAGAAGATGGAATCAAGCGCGCATTTGTGTGTCTTTCGCAAGGTAGCGCGCCAGTCCTTTGGCAGTGTCGCATTTCTCCGTGGGACCGGTGCATGGGCGGGAAACGGGTGGAGAAACATGTCCGCTCGTCAGCCCATGTGGGGCGCGCAGGTCGCGTGGACGCTGACCGCCGCTGGCCCGCGCGCAAGTGACGGCAGGCCAAGGGGGACGAGCCGGCGGCTCGCCCGTACGCACGACGCGGGGTTACAGAATTGCGGGCGCGGCAAGGCTCGCCGCTACAGCCTTTCGTTGATTGTGGCGCTTTCGGTGAAACGGCGGTCATTCTGGTACCATTAATGGCATAAGTTCCGCCTGGCTGTGATATACTTCGACGCCGCGCCTATTGATGCCATTAGGCGGGCGCGCCAAGGCTCGCCGCTACAAGGCCTGTCCGATAAGGTAATGCATGATGCGCTAATCCTGCCCCAGCCCGCGGCCCCTTCCCCGAAGCATCAGGGAAGGGGAGCTAGAATCAGCGGAGTTGGGGCTGAATTGACAGTTTTCGCGCGGATTCGGCCAGTATGCTGAGGTTTACGCGCTGATATATCGCGTAATTCGGGTTGCGCTTGAGTTAGCGGACCAGCCTTACAGTTTTGGGGTGGGGTTGGGGCGTCAGATTTGGGCGACTCACAGGGTCGTCCCTGCGAACTTGGCGTCAGGCTGGGTTCTGAGAGTCGGGCGAGCTGGCGTCTGGACCCTAGGGGTTTCGAGTTGGGTGGATGACATGACGGCATTGACGAGCTTGACCATTGGCGCGGCGCTGGAGCTTATGCGCGCGGGCGAGATCAGCGCGCTGGCCTTGACCGAGGCGCATCTGGCGCGGATTGAGGCGCTGGACGGGGCGATTGGCGCTTATCTGACGGTGACGGCTGAGTTGGCGCGGTCGCAGGCGGAGGCGGCGGATCGGGCGCGGGCGGCTGGCGAGGACAAGCCGCTGATGGGCGTGCCGATTGCCTTGAAGGATGTGCTGTCGACGACGGGCATTGAGACCACTTGCGGCTCGAAGATACTCAAGGGTTACAAGCCAGTGTTCGACGCGACGGCGGTCGCGCGATTGCACGAGGCTGGGGCGGTGCTGCTGGGCAAGCTGAATATGGACGAATTCGCGATGGGTTCGTCGACGGAGAACAGCGGCTATCAATTGACGCGGAATCCCTGGAATCTGGAGCGTGTGCCGGGCGGCAGCAGCGGCGGCAGCGCGGCGGCGGTTTCGGCAAATATGGCGCTGGCGAGCCTGGGCAGCGACACGGGCGGCAGCATTCGGCAGCCGGCGGCGTTTTGCGGTTTGAGCGCGATCAAGCCGAGTTATGGCCGGGTCTCGCGTTATGGGCTGATCGCTTATGGCTCGTCCTTTGATCAGACGGGACCTTTGGCGCGGGATGTCGAGGATGTCGCGCGGATATTGGGTGTGATCGCCGGGCATGACCCTTTGGATTCGACCAGCATGCCGGCTGCTGTGCCGGATTATGTGGCGGGGCTGGAGGGCGATATCACGGGCGTCCGGATTGGGCTGCCGGCCGAGTATTTCGCCGAGGGATTGCAACCGGAGGTGGAAGCGGCGGTTCGGGCGGCGGCGGCGCAGTTTGAGGCGCTGGGCGCGGAGGTTAGCGAGGTCAGTTTGCGTCATGCGGAATACTGTTTGCCGGCGTATTACATCATCGCGATGGCGGAGGCGAGCGCGAATCTGGCGCGATATGACGGGGTGCGTTTTGGCGCGCGAGTCGAGGGCGCGGATTTGATCGATGGTTACAAGAAGACGCGCGGCGCGGGCTTCGGCGATGAGGTCAAGCGGCGGATCATGTTGGGGACGTATGCGCTTTCGGCCGGTTATTACGATGCTTATTATGGCAAGGCGCAGGCGGTGCGGACGCTGATTCGGCGTGAGTTTGACGCCTTGTTTGCGGAGGTGGACGCGCTATTGGCGCCGGTCGCGCCGACGACGGCATTCGCGTTCGGCGAGGCGATGGAGGATCCGCTGCGGATGATCTTGGCGGATGTGCTGACGATATCGGCGAATCTGGCGGGAATATGCGGCTTGAGCGTTCCGTGCGGCTTTGATGGGGCGGGGCTGCCGATCGGGATGCAGCTCTTGGGCGCGCCGTTCACGGAGGCGCGGCTACTGCGGCTGGGGGCGGCGTATCAGCGGGCGACGGAGTGGCATTTGCGGGCGCCTGATTTGGCTTGAATGTCGTTGCGGCAGCGGAAATGAGGAAACATAGCGGCGCGCTTCGACGCCTTCCGCAAACGCATCGGGAGAAGAGAAGATTGCGCCGTTCACAGCCGCTCTCAGATCAAGAAGGACACGGGCATAAGCTTCCGACAGCGGTAGGTTGCGGATTGGCGAGAATCAGGCGCAGGGCGAGACGGTTGATAAACTCTTGCTTGGTTTAGGCGCGGCAATAGGCTGGCTAACTAACCGGCGTCGGCTTCACGCTCCGCATCCAGCCGTTCTTCGCGACCTTCGAAGCGTCCCTCGAGCCGCGCGAGCCGCTGCCGCCCGTCATCGACTTTCGATTCGACGCGCTGGAGGTCGTTCGTGAGGCGCTGGATCTGCGTCTCGACCCGTCGGATATCGTTCTTGAAATCGGCGCGTGTTTCGGCGAATTCAGACTTGAATTCCCGACGTGTTTCGGCGATTTCAGATTTGAATTCCTGGCGCAATTCGGCAATGTCGCCTTTCAATTCATCGCGGAAATTGGTGAGCTTGCCGTCGAGCTCGCTGCGCAATTCATTTATTTTGCCATCAAGACGCCAAACCGCGCCAAATATGGCCACGAGCGCGATTACGATGTCTAGCGAGATCGTTGTATCGAATGTCATTTTCAACATTCCTTACCTGCGGCTTTTAGTCTACCACATGCGCCGCCTTGTTCCAAGCCGCCCCGACAGACGTTGATGGCGACGGGAGCGCGCGCGTGTATCATTGGCAGGGCGAGCCGAGAGATAGCATAGGCCGATGTGCGGAATCTGTGGCGTGATACATTTCGATGGTTCGCCGGTCAGGCTTGAGGCCTTGCGCCGGATGAATGAGCGTCTGCGGCATCGCGGACCGGATGGCGACGGCTATATGGTCGATGGTTCGGCGGGCATGGCGATGCGGCGGCTGAAGATCATCGACATCGCCGGCAGCGATCAGCCGCTGTCCAACGAAGACGGCTCGGTCCAGGTCATCTTCAACGGGGAGATCTACAATTATCGCGAGCTGCGGCGGGGACTGAAGGCGCGCGGGCATCGTTTCAAGACAGCGGGCGATGGCGAGACGATTGCGCATCTGTACGAGGAGTACGGCGGCGGCGCGGTGGAGCGTCTGCGCGGGATGTTCGCTTTGGCGCTTTGGGACGCGCGGCGGGGGCGGCTGTTGCTGGCGCGGGATCGCTTCGGGCAGAAGCCGCTCTATTATTTTCAGGATAGCAAGACATTTGTCTTCGCGAGCGAGATCAAGGCGATATTGGCGCACCCGGACGCGCCGGTGGTTTCGGCATTCGCGAGTACGGATCGGCGGGCGCTGGCGGAGTATTTGAGCTTCGGCTATGTGCCGGCGCCGGAGACGGCGTTTCGCGGCATTCGCATGCTGGAAGCGGCGACGACGCTGGCGGTCGATCTGGATGGCGGGCGGGAAGAGCGGCGCTACTGGGCGATGGCTGCGCTGGCGCCGTCAGACGCGGCGGCGAAGGCGGAGACATTTGTCGGCGGGTTGCGCGAGCGGTTGGAGGAGGCGGTCAAGCTGCGGCTGGTTAGTGATGTGCCGCTGGGCGCTTTTTTGAGCGGCGGGCTTGACAGCAGTCTGGTTGTCGCGCTGATGCAGAAGCACAGCAACACGGCGGTGAAGACCTTCAGCATCGGCTTTGAAGGCGATGACAGCTTCGACGAGACGCCCTACGCGGAGCAGGCGGCGCGGTGTTTGGGCACGGAGCATACGTCGTTCCGAGTCAAGCCGGAGGCGATGAGTCTGCTGGGCGAGCTGGTGTGGCATCACGATCAGCCCTTCGCCGACAGCAGCGCGATCCCGACGTATTTGGTGAGCAAGCTGACGCGCGAGCAGGTCACGGTAGCTTTGACCGGCGATGGCGGCGATGAGCTATTTGTCGGTTATGAGCGCTTCTATGCGGCTGCGTTGATGCGCAGGCTTGGCGTTGTGCCGGCGCCGATATTGCGGGGGGCGGCGGGTTTGCTGGGACGCTTGCCGGAGGGGACGGGATATTACGACTGGGTCAAGCGGGCGCGGCGATTCACGCGGGCGGCGGGCAAGGGGCTTGCGGCGGCTTATTTCGATTGGGCGCGCATCTTCGATGACGAGTTGCTGGCGGCGATATGCCCGGGCGCCGGGGATAATCGGAAGGATATCAACTCGTACATCAATGCGGGCCAGACGCACTTGGTGGCGGGCCTGGTCGAGGCGAATATGCGGTCGTATTTGCCGGATGATTTGTTGGTCAAAGCCGATCGATGCAGCATGATGGCGTCGCTGGAGGCGCGGGCGCCGTTTTTGGATCATGAGTTGGCGGAGTATGTCGCGGGCATTCCGTTCAATCTCAAGCTGAGGGGTTCGCGGACGAAGCATATATTGAAAGAAGCGGCGCGCGGCGCCCTGCCGGATGAGATCATCGAGCGGAAGAAGCACGGCTTTGGCGTGCCGCTGGGAGCGTGGCTGCGGCGGGATATGGACCTGGCGCGCGATTTGCTGCTGAGCCGGCGGGCGCGGGAGCGGGGTCTGCTGGAGATGGCGGTGGTGGAACGGTTGATGAATGAGCATGCGGCCGGGCGGCGTGATCACAGTCGGCAGCTTTGGGCGCTGCTGACGCTGGAGGCCTGGCAGCGTCAGTTTGTGGATGGGTGATCCCCCACGCTACAAGGAGGCGAGGACAGGACAGGTTTGTCGCACAGTCAATGTTGGCGGTAGAGATGGTAGTTTGCGGGCGAGCCGGTGGCGCGCGCCCGTAGGCACAGTCTGTTGGTATTCCGTAGATAAAGTCTGTTTGTATTCCGTAGGCACGATTTGTTCGTCTTCCATAGGCGCGGCATGCTAGTTTTCCGCAGGGACTTCGCGGGAGAGGGAGCGTCAAAGCGGGACGGGGCGTACACCGCGCTGGGCTTGGGCGAGGCGCTGCCGCCATTTGGTTTGGAGATCGGCTGGGATGCGGGCGCAGCCGACGTGTTCCAGGGCGAAGGAGGCGGCGGCCGCGCCATAGCAGCCGGCTTCCACGACATCGCCGGTTTGGACGTAGCCGACGAGGAAGCCGCCGCAGTAGGTATTGCCGGCGCCGGTTTGATCGGCGACCACATCAAGCGCGACGGCGGGTATGAGATGCGCCTGGGAGTCGCCTTGCTTCGCCACGAGGGAGCCGCGGTCGCCCATGCGCAGGGCGGCTGTTTTCACGCCATCTTCCAGAAGGCGGCGGACGATTTCTAGTGCATCATCGATGCCGGTCATGGTCGCGGCTTCGTGCAGGTTGGGCGAGACGATATCGGCGTGGGGGATGCCATTGAGGAAAGCCTCGCGGTCGGCCTTGAGCATGAAGGCGCGGGTTGGTTCCCAGAGCAGGGCGGCATCGGGAAAGCGGCGGCGCCAGCTTTCGACGAAGCGGGCTTCGCGCAGGAGGGTCAAGCCACGGACGGCTTGAAACGGGATGCCGGGGTCATCGGCGAGGGGATGGACCATGAATGGTTCTATGACATCGACGCGGAAGATTTCGTTGCGGACGCCGTTCCATTCGAAGATTTGCCAGCCGCGGATTTGGGGGTGATGGGTCGAGGTCAAGCCCGTCGTATCGAAGTCAGCGTCCAGGCGGGCGCGGATATCGGGGGGCAGGTCTTCGCCGACCAAGCCGACCAAGCCCGGGCGCTGTCCGGCGAGGGCGATGCCGTAAGCGGCGTGGCAGCCGCCGCCGCCGAGCACGCCCATGCTGGCGCGGCCGTCGGGGTAGACAATGTCGTCGATGATGATGCTGCCGATGGCGAGGTAGTCGGTTGGGGTCATAGGTTGGGTTCACCATTGAGACACAGAAGCAGGCGCAAGCAAGTCATGAGAATCAAGAGGCGCCGTTTTCTGCCCCATCCCCGGCCCTTCCCCGAATCATCAGGGAAGGGAGACTCATCGTTGTGGGTGGAATAACTGGCTTAATTCGCATCATTTACTTGGAACTGCTGAGAGATTTTACCACCGAGTACCGCGAGTATATCGAGGACACAGAGGAGTTTATGCACAGAGGGCAGAATGGAGGCATGTAGGGACGAGCCACCGGCTCGCCCGTACGCGCAGCGTGTTATTTTGCGGCCGCGCGGACACCGACCGCCGAGACAGATTGATGCTCGCCCGAAGGCACATGCGAGAGATTGACATAGCGCCGTTGGGCGGGACGGTGAGCGAGCGTATGACACAAGGTAAAACTGTGCGCCGGTTAGCGTTTAAGTTCGGTGATGATGTGGCTTTCGTAGATGGCGCTGGCGCCGTCAGCGTAGTCGACTGTGCGGCCGCCTTCAAAGTTGCAGAAGTAGGCGGAGCCAATGGATTGGGCGCGGGCGGCGGCGAGCAGTTCGCCGGGGATGCTGTAGACGATGCTGGCGTAGCGCTCGGGCAGATGGCGCGGGATGGGCAGGAGCGCATCGACGTACTGGCGGATTTCGGCGGCGTCTTCGGTGGAGACGAGGGCGAGGGGTCTTCCGATGCTTTGGGCGGCGCGGGCGACCTCGGCCATGCGGTCGGCATCGAAGCCGTTGGCTGAGAGCAGGACGGCGGGGATGGTGTTATCGGCGATGAAGTATTGCAGGTGGGACCATTCTTCGGTGTCTTGGGCGAGGGCGGGGTCGCCGCTGGCTTCAAGGACTTTGGCGGCGCTGAACATGGCGACGCCGTAGAGGGGACCAGCGCCGACGAATTCAAACATGCTGGCGTTTTTCCAGCGCTGCGCCAGCTCAGCGGCAATGGGCTCGCAGATTTGGATGGTCTCGTCGATGACATCGGCCAGGTCGGCGAGTTGGTTGCGTTCGGCATCGGCGGCGGGGGTGGTCAAAGCGCCGCGGACTTCGGCGATGCGCAGGGCGGCGAGGATGAGGGCGATCTGGGAGGCGAGGTAGGAGCGGATGCCGGGCACGATCATGCCGGCCAGTTCATCGGGCAGGGGCGGGACGGCGGTTTCGAAGACGGTGTCGGCGGTTTGACCGAAGGGTCCGCTGGGGTTGCCGGTGAGGGCGATGGTGGTCGCGCCGGCTTGATTGGCCATGGCGAGCGCTTCGATGGTGCGGCTGACTTTGCCGGAGACCGAGACGCCGATGACGAGATTGGTCTTGGGACCGGTGTCGGGCAGGAAGCCGGCGGTGTAGCGGCTGAAGGGCAGGGAGCTGAGGGCTTGGGTGGGGACGCCGGTCAGTTGGTTGAAGGCGAGTTCGGCGCCGACGGGGGCGTGGTGGCTGTCGCCGCAGCCGACCAGGTATATGCGTTTGACGGATGTGCAGGTCTCGAAGTCGAAGGCGTGGCGGGCGGCGGCGTCGAAGGGGGCGGTGATGTCGCGGATGAGGGCCGGCAGAGTGTCGATTTGCTGGTGCATGGGGGAGCGAGGGGGCATGGGGGTTCCTTCCGTAATTTTCAAACAGTAAGATTGTAGGGGCGAGCCATTGGCACGCCCGCTGCGTCTCCGCGCGTAACAGCGAGCAGCGGTTAGCGTGTACGCTACCCATTGGCTCGCCCGCTGCGTTCACGCGAAACGTTAGCCGACGTGCAAATCATCGTCCATCCAGCGGGCTGGGTTTTCGACAATATATTGGCGAATCCTGTCCAGCGATGAAGCGCTACGAATGATGTGGTCATAATAATTCCGCTGCCAAATGGGACCCGTCAGTGGCGACGGGGTGAACCGACTACGTTTCGTTACGGTAGATTTATACTGTGCAAGAACCGCGCCGAGCGAGCCTGCTGTCGGTCCGCGAGCCGCGGCGGACGCGTTTGCTGCGGCGGCTTCGGCTGATAACAGCAAGATTCCGTGAATATGATTGGGCATGACAATGTAGGCGTCAAGTTCTATCCCGCTGCGGATACGCTCGATCTGTTTCCAGCATCTGTCGGCAAGTTGCCCGAGTTCATTTAGATGGACTGCCCCTTGCCTTACCGTACCGAATAGCGGCCGCTTTTCCGCAGTGCAGATAGTAACAAAATAGACACCCGAATTGCGATAATCGTAACCTTGCAGGCGCAAGGAGCGGCGTTTGGGAAGTGAATGGCGCGAGTTTTGCATTGCGATTGTCGGTTCTGGGAGTTGCGGGCGAGCCATTGGCTCGCCCCTACATCTGTCCCTTTATGAGTACGAATTCATGGGACGCGCCTACATTGACTGCGCCGCCCGCCACTCCGCCATCGTCCGATTCCCCTTGCTGCGGTTGCAATGCGAGCAGAGTAGTTGGAGGTTGTCGAAGTGATCCGTGCCGCCGCGCGACTTCGGCAGGATGTGGTCGACTTCCATGACCTTGAAAGGAAAATGCGTGTCGCAGCCGAGGCAGACGCCCTCCTGCTCGCCGTAGAGCCGATGACGATGCGTGCGGTAGTTGGGCAGCGCGCCGAGGTCGGTGCGTTTGGGCAGCCTGTCGACCACATTCGCCCCGCCCCAGAGCGCGCCGCGATCCTCGCTGATGCGCTCGTTGACCAGCTTTATAGCCAGCGGCGACAAGTCAATGCCGGCCCACTGCCGCTCCAGGCGGTCGGCGGCCACCAGCGTTGTCGCGCAGCCGCAGAAAGGATCGAAGACGACGTCGCCTTCGTTGGAGGAGGCTTCAATAATGCGTTCAAGCAGCGCCAATGGCTTTTGTGTCGGATACCCGGTGCGTTCCCCCTTCTTGCTGCTAAAGTTTGTGAATCCGGTCGGTTTCAAAACTATGTCTTGTGGTGGCGTTCCCCTGTCGGCGGCGGCATATCGCTTTAACCCGGGCCATTGTCCTCGTTCTGGATGGTAAATCAATCCAGCCGCGTCGAGAGCGTCTAAGCGGGCGTGGACACTTTGAATAGACCGGTAACCTGGAATAAATCGTTCTTCTATGTATTCCGCGTACTTACCTGTTTTTGGCGCTGACCAGACTCTACCCATGCCAAACACATCGTAACCTTTCCATGGAGTAGCGCTTTCAGCCATTGGATTCGTGCTGTGTTTAGGACCAGTGAGATTGTCACTTCTATACTTCCCGCGTTCGTCCTCTTTCTTGTAAGACCCCTCCAACGATTCCTGCGTTCTCGGTATCCTAACGTTGTCTCCATTCCATGTGGCCGACTCTGACTTAACGTAGTACAGGAGATGATCGCTAATTCGACCGTAGCGTGCAGGGTCGTTATGTGAAGTAGCACGCCTCCAGGTGATATGATTGCGATAATTCCGCGAACCAAAAACCGCGTCCATGAGTAATTTCAAGTAATGCGAGGCGGTGTCGTCGCAATGCAAATAGATGCTGCCGCTGGGCTTGAGAATCCGCTCCATCTCAATCAGCCGCACCGCCATCATAATCAGATAACTCATCATGCTCTTGCCGGAGGCGTTGCGGGCCGCCTCGATGACGCTGTAGGCGGCCGGGTTGCGGTCGGCCAATTCGCCGTGTTCGTGCACGTCAATATCCGACAGCGTCCAGGTGTCCTTGAAAGCGGCGCCGGCGGCGATGGAACCGATGGGCGCGGCGTAATCCTGGTTGGAGTTGAAGGGCGGGTCGAGGTAGATGAGGTCGATGCACTCGGAGTTGATGCCGCGCATGACGTGCAGGTTGTCGCCGACCCAGACGGTGCGGTTGCTGAAGTTTGGCTCTGGCATGTTGAGACTGTAATGGTTGGGGGCGGGAGTGTACAGGGGGATTCGGCGCTCACCGCCCACCCTAAACCCCAATCCCCCATTAAGAGGGGAGGGGCTTTTTTCGCCAGTGGGGCAGACGGCGCACGCATATTTTACCCCATCCCCCGGCCCCTTCCCCAGCAGGCTAGGGAAGGGGAGCGCTCCTGCTGGGGTTGTTTTGAAGGACTCGCTTGCGGCTGCTGGGGAGCGCGTGGGCATGGGGGTGTCCTTTATGAGAATGCGTCAGGGGCGCAGCATGCGGTTTACAGGGTTGCGGCGATGAAGGCGGGGAGCCAGTGGGCGGCGGAGATGATGTCGCTGATGGCGGCGGATTCTTCGGTGGTATGGGCGTTTGCGACGATGACGCCGGTCAGGGCGAGCGGGCGCGACCAATTGGCGAGCAGCATGTCGTCGCTGCGGGAGACGTAGCTATGGTTGAGGCGGACGGCGCCTGGGCGGAATTGATTGACATTTGCGGCCAGGGATTGCGCCCGCGCCTGGAAGTTCATGGGGACGACCGAGCCGCGGCCGTCGCCGGAGACAAAGGCGTGGGAGGCGCCGACGCCGGGGAAGTGGGCGGTGGCGTGGTCGCTGTTGTGGCCGTCGACATTGATGAAGCCGAGGCGGGGCGGCGGCAGGGCGTGTGCCAGGCGGGCGGCGCCTTGACCGAAGAGTCCGGTTGGCGGTCCTTCTTCCTGGTCGGTGAAGGCGAAGACGATTCGCTTGCCGCTGATGGCTTGGGCGGCGTAACGGCTAAGGGCGTGGGCGGCGAGCAGGGAGAGCAGGACGCCAATGGCGTTGTCCAGTCCGGCGCCGCTGATCATGCCGTCGCGCAGGCTTGGCGGCTTTTGCATCATGATGGTATCGCCCGATTGGAGCGCGCCGCTGGGGTTGTCGAATGTGATGCGATAGCCCGTGCCGGCCGCGCGGAAACGCAGTTGACCTTTGGCGGCGATGGCGACGCGGGCATCGATGTAGCGCAGGGCGACGCCGTCGCAGCGGTAGTCATCGCCCGGGACGCGGATGGCGCAGAGGGGGTAGAGCGTCGCGTCGGGCAGGCTGCGGACGCGGAAGCAGGGGCGGTCCATGTGGGCGGTTATCAGCAGGTCGAGCGGGGCGGCGGGATAGCCGAGGGTGATGCCGAGGTTGCCGCTAGAGCCAATGGGCGCGCAGGGCAGGTTTAGCTCGGCGGCGATCGCGCGGATGACGTCTCCGACCGCGCCGGGCAGGGCGCAGCTGTTGGCGGGGGCGGGGGCGTCGAGCAGGCGGGCGATGCGTTTGAAGACGGGGTCGGTTGCGCAATTGGGGTCGGCGCTGATGTGGGCGAGGAGGTCTTCGAGTTGAGGTTTCATGGTCATCCGGGGGATTGTAACCGCGGCTGCTCTACATGCACAACTCGGCTCTCGCAAGACAATGAGGGACGAGCCACCGGCTCGCCCGTACAACGTTTCGATAAGTCTGGAGTTCGCGTTGAAGGTCAAGCATTCTCATTTCTTTCTTGGGATTACAAAGGGTGCAGAGATTGCACCGGCGTGGCATTTAGCTTTGGGAGAGGGCGGCGGTGAAGAGTTCGTAGACGCCGTTTGTGTCCAGGCCTTGGATGATATTGCAGTTTGGCGTTGCGCCGTTGATGAAGTCGCCGATGTAATCGATGACGGTTTGGCCGCGTGTGCGGGCGCCGTTGAGTTCGACGCTGACGTGGTATTTGGCGCTTTGCTGGATGAGGGCGGGTTGCAGGGTGATGGCCATGGCGAGGGGGTCGGGCAGCAGGTAGGCGGGGCGGGCGAAGGTGTCTTGCAAGCGGTGGGCGGTTTCCTGCGAGATCCGTTTGAAGAAGCGTCCGCTGACGGTGTCGATTGCGCAGAGCGCGTTGAACTGGTCCCAGGGGAAGCCGTGGGCGAGGGTGGTCTCCCAACTGAGCATGGTGGAGTCGGCGAAGGCGTCGAGGGTGATGGCGGCGGCTTCGGGGTCGGTGTAGATATTGTATTCGGCGGTGACGATGGGCGTATTGCCCCGGGCGGCGATGGTCCCGCCCATGAAGACGAACTGTTGGACGCGTGCGGGAAAGTCGGGATCGAGGCGGATGGCGGCGGCGATATTGGTCAAGGGTCCGAGGGCGATGAGGGTGATTTCGCCGGCGTATTGGCGGGAGAGGCGCAAGAGGGCGAGGACGGCGTGTTCGTCTTCGATTTGGCGGGTGAGGGCGGGGCGGTCATGGAAGTTGCCCAAGCCGTCGCCGCCATGGAATTCGGCGGCGTCTTCCCAGGGTTGGATGAGCGGACGGTCAATGCCGGCGTAGACGGGGATGTCGCGGTTCAGGATTTCGAGGATGGTGAGGACGTTGGGGTTGACCTGGCGGATGTGGACGTTGCCGGTGAGGGTGGTGATGGCGAGGACATCGACGGCGGGGTCAGCGAGGGCGAGCATGATGGCTTGGGCGTCGTCGACGCCGGCGTCGGTGTCGATGATGAGTTTCATGGCGAGGGGCTTTCGTATGAAGTGAACGTTGCGCGTAGTTTACCCATAAAGCGGAGTAGGGCACAAAGACTTGCCGCGGCGACGCAGCCCCGTCGCGCAGACGATTGCGAATAGGTTGATTCGAGATTCAAAATGACTTCCTATGCATTTCCGCCCCTATTCGGTGTATAGTATCGCTGAAGCAGGACGGGCAAATTGGTTAAACTGCTCTACAAGCAAAAGCACGGATACAATGTAGCGGTATTTCCTGACGACCATGAACCGCCGCATGTCCATGTGACGAAAGACCGAATGCGCATTAGAATCTTCTTGGATCCGGTAGAATTTGGTGAGAACAACGGATTTACCAAGGCGGACTTGCGGCGGACAAGGAAACGGGTCAGAAAGCACAGGGACAAGCTGCTCGAGAAGCGGGTCGAGTATCACGGTGTCCCCGGCGTTTAGGGGCACTTTTAGCGGAGGACATAAGACGGATATGATGCCGCTGGTGAATCCAGTGCGTTGCGCTGCGAAGAAAGTCAAGTTCACGAAGAAGCATGCTCAGGCTTCCTTGGCGGACGGGCGAGAAATCAGCATTCCATTGAGGTTTTATCCTCGCTTGGAGAAGGCGACGGATTCCCAGAGGAAGAACTACGAGTTGTTTGGGCTGAACATTTATTGGGATGAGTTGGATGAAGGCATTGACTTGACCGCGATGCTTACCGGCAGGTATCGGCGGCGAGAAAACCAGGAAGCGGCAAGCGGATCGTAGTCAAGACATTGCCACACTGCTGCCTGCATTTATTATTCAGAATCCACGCTTGAATCTGACACGCGTTTATGAACGGGCGCCTTGGCAGCGGCTCTTGCCAGTCGCGTTCATGGTGGTCGGCTTGCTGTATTGGCACGCGGCGCCGAACTTTGAGGCATCGGATACGGTTCAGCATGTGGGCATGGTCAAGTGGATCGCCGAGCGGGGCGAGCTGCCATTGCAGTCGGCGGATCATGGGCAGCTGTATGGCCAGGAGGCGAGCCAGCCGCCGCTGTATTACCTCTTGATGGCGGCGGTCTGGAATGCCTTCGACACATCGGATTTCGAGGCGCGTTATTTGCCCAGCCCCTTCGTCGTGGTTGGCGATCCCTTGCTGTTGGGCAACAAGAATCTGGTGATTTACAGGCAGGCCTATCCGCCGGATCTGAGCGGGTCGTCGTTGGCGCTGTATGTGATGCGGCTGCTGGGCTTGGGTATGGGGGCGGCGACGGTCTACGCGGTGGTGCAATCGGCGCGGACGGTCCTGCCGGACAGGCGCGGCGTGGCGCTGCTGGCGGGGGCGCTGACGGCATTCAATCCACAGTTTCTTTTCATCAGCGCGTCGGTGAGCAATGACACTTTGATCAATATGCTGGCGGCGCTGATCGCCTGGCGGACGCTGGTCATGCTGCGCGATGGCTTCGGGACGCGGCGCAGTTTGTTGCTTGCGCTGCTGATCGCGCTGGGCGCCTTGACCAAGCTGAGCGGCTTGGCGGTCGGGGCGGGGGCGGGATTGGCGGCGGTTTGGCTGCTTGTTCGCGGCGGCGACCGGCGCGGCTGCCTGATCTTTTGCGGCGCGACCGTCGGCTTGACGCTGGTCGTGGCTGGTTGGTGGTATCTGCGGAATTTGACGCTTTATGGCGAGCTGCTGGGCACGGCGACCATGCTGGACAATTTTGGGCGGCGCTCGATCACGCTTGGGCGGCTTATGGCGGAGGAATTCGAGGGCTTGCGCGTCAGTTATTGGGCGGTCTTTGGCGCTTTTAATATCGTGGCGCATGATGCCTTCTATCGGGTGATGGACGGGCTGAGCTTGGCGGGCGCGGGCGGTTTGGTCGTCTTTTTGGCGAAGGGCATACGGGGGGATTTCTCCCCCACTCCAAACCCCTCCCCCAAAATGAGGGAGGGGCTTTATTCAGCACAGGGGTATAGGAGGATTTTGACAAGCTTCGGCGGGGCTGTCGCAGCCTTGACGCCAGCTACTTCACAATCGAGAACTCTGATAACAGCTGTCGGTTTTCTTGTTCTGATGCTGGCGTTGGGGGCGGGGATGCTGATGTGGTGGAGTATGCAAACCTGGGCGAGCACGGGGCGGCTGCTTTTCCCGTATATCACGTCGGCGAGTGTCTTGCTGGCTCTGGGTTTGAGGGCGTTGCGGATACCCGCCTGGCTGGTGACGTTGCCGCTCCTGGTTTTCAGCGTGGCGGCGCCGTTTGTGTACATACTCCCGAATTATGATCATCCGCCGAAGGTCGAGCGGCTGCCGGCGACGGCGACGGCAGCGGATGCGCAGTGGGGCGATATTCGGCTGAGCGGTTATGAGCTGCCGGCGAGGCGCGAATGGGTTGCCGGCGAGCGGATCCCGGTCAGTTTGTATTGGCGGTCGCGGGATCATTCGCCGCTGGCTTATGCGCTTGTGCTGAGCTTGTTGGATGGAGAGGGGAACGTGATAAACAGTTTCGAGACTTGGCCCGGCTGGGGCACGATGCCGCATCCCTGGATGGCGTTGGATGTGGATTACCGCGATGACTATCTGTTGGAGATTCCGGCGGACGCGGCTGGAGCGGCGGAATTATGGCTGGAGATTGACTGGTATGTGTTTCCGGCGGGCCCGGAGCTGGATGTGGCGCTGGGGACGGGGGAGACTGCGGCGGCATGGCGATTGGCGTTGGGGAGTTTGGGGAGTTAAGCGCCGAGACAGAATAATGCAATTAGGGCGATTCTGTGAAGCGCCGGTTGAGGAATGAAGCGTTGTTCGGCGGGCGACATACAAGAGTCCGTTGAAAATCACTCCCATCCCCCGGTCTCTTGCCCACATCAAGAGCGAAGGGGAGCTAACTTACGCCAAAACGAGCGGTGAAAGCCCCTCCCTCACTATGGAAGAGGGGTTTGGGGTGGTGGTGAAACAGGATTCTCAACAGCGTCTACAATGTCGCCTATACAGAATTCGCGCTGGTGGGAAGAAGCGCGCGAGCCACCGCTGGGCGTAGAAATTGCCGTTCGCTCGCCCGCATGTGCAGGGTGTATTGTTGGCGCGTATGCCGGGATTGTGATTTGCCTGTGCGGGAATCGCGTTGAGGGCGGGCAAGTTTTGCCGATTTGCGCTCGCGTGGTTATACTAGCGGCATCAGAAATGAGTCTGATTCAAGCCAAATCTCGATGGAGGCGATAAATGAAGAAGCTAGGATTTGTACTTGCGGTTGTGATGATCTTTACGTTGGCGTTTCCGGCGGTGGCGCAGGACGAGCCGCTCAGAGTCGTGTCAGTGGTGAATGGCGTGCTGGGCGACAAGTCGTTCTTCGACAGC
This sequence comes from Anaerolineae bacterium, assembly GCA_022824465.1. Taxonomy (GTDB): domain Bacteria; phylum Chloroflexota; class Anaerolineae; order Aggregatilineales; family Phototrophicaceae; genus UBA6055. The sequence continues at coordinate 17,422 of JAJDZV010000012.1, read as the reverse complement.
GCTGAGCGGGGCATGGAAGCGATCGCTGATGAATACGACATTGAGATTGACACGGTGGAGTTGGGCATTGACCCGGCGAACTGGGAATCGGGTTTGCTGGATGTGATGTCTCAATCCGATACCTATGATATTTTGATCGCGGGCACCTTCCAGATGATCGATTTCATGGCGGCGAACGCGCACCGTTATCCGGACAAGCACTTCATGTTCTATGACGCGCCGATGCCCTATGACAATGCGGATGTTTGCGTGGAGGGCTGCGCGAACGTCTATTCGATGACCTATGCGCAGAACCAGGGCAGCTTCCTGGCGGGCGTGTATGCAGCGGCGATCACGACCAGCATGATGGAGGGCACGAACGACGCGGCGATCATCGGCGCGGTCGGCGGACAGCAGATTCCGGTCATTGACGACTTCATCGTCGGTTATGAGCAGGGCGCTTGCCTGGTGAACCCGGAGACGCAGAGCATCGTGCAATATGCGGGCAATTGGAATGACCCGGCGCGCGCCAAGGAGATCACGCTGGCGATGTATGAGCAGGGCGCGGATATCGTCTTCCAGATCGCAGGCGGCTCCGGTGTTGGCGTCTTTGAAGCCGCGCAGGAGCAGAGCCGCTTCGCCATCGGCGTCGACTCTGACCAGGCGGTGATTGTGGCGGAGACCGATCCCGATCAAGCCGAGCGCATATTGACATCGATGCTGAAGAATGTGGACAACTCGATCTTCCGCGCGGTGACGCTGCACCTTGAGGGCACGCTGCCCTATGGATCGTCGGAGAGCCTGGGCATACCGGAAGGCGGCGTTGGCATCGCGAAGAATGAGTTCTATGACGCGGCGACCTCGGATGAGATCAAGGCGATGGTCGAGGCGGCGGAAGCGGCTGTGGTCAATGGCGACATTGAGGTGCAGACGGTATTCACCAGCGAGGACATGATGGCGGCGGTTGGCACGGCTTGCGCCGATATGTCGACGGCTGGCATGAGCATGGATGATTTGATGATGGGGGATATGTAGGCTATACGCCTCAGCCCCGGCCCCCTTTCCCACAAGGGGAGAGGGGGAGCATTCTTTGAGACGCGCAGATGGCCGGGCGAGCCGGGGGGAGCGCGTAGGCAGCGACTGCCGCTCGTCTCTGCGGGTATCGTGTATTGGCGGGTGGCTCAAGGGCTGCCCGACAGCAGTCCACTATAACGTTGAAGTGACGGAACGTCGTTGCTAGCCGCTGGTGACTGGGGCGCTGGGATGAAGAAACCATCGATCAAAGATTACGAGTACTTCCTGGAAATCTGGCCCGAATTGGTCAGAGAGCATGCCGGGAGATTTGTGGCGATAAAGAACAAGGAAGTTCTGGGCATTTACGCGGACTACATGGAGGCGGCAAGGGCGGTTTACGCCGAGCACGAATACGGCACTGTGCTCATGCAAACGATCAGCAGTGACCCGAATGCGCATATCATGTACATGCCCGCTTACGTTGTCGTTGATACTGAATGAACTCGAGTCGGCATAGCATTACAGTAAAGTCGAGTGGAATTCATAACCAGTTCGTCTCCTGATGATTATTTCTCCGACTCAGGCGCCCGGCGCGAAACATGTTATATGAATAGCGGCGTCATCTACTCCCACCGATTAAATGGCCTGGAATACCGTGTCATCTGTGGAGACAGCGACGCGGAACTTTCTCTGCTTGCGCCGCGCTCAGTTGATTTGGCGGTTACTTCGCCGCCCTATTTCCAGCAGCGAGAATATGGCGCAGCGGGCCTTGGAAACGAAGCAACCGTTGAACAGTACCTTGATAGCATAGTGACGACTTTCGCCAAAATTGTGCGAGTCATGAAGCCGACGGGAAACATCGTCTATAACATGGGAGACAAAATCGTTGACGGCAGCCTGTTGCTCGTGCCTTATCAATTTGCTCTACAAGTGTTAGGTGACTTCAATTTACGTCTCGTAAATGATATTACGTGGGTTAAATCCAATCCGACGCCGCATCAATTTTCTCGTCGGCTAATTGCCAGTACAGAACCGTTTTTTCACTTTGCTCTCAACCGGGATTATTACTACGACCGAAAGGCGTTTCAGCGGTCCAAACGTAAAAGGCCTTCAAAGCCAACCAGTAAGCTTGGCGCCAAGTATCGAGAATTGATTGATTCTTCAGATCTTAGCGACAGCGAGAAGAATGGCGCGCATCAGGCGTTGGACGAAGTGGTGGACGATGTGCGCAGAGGTAAGATTCATAGTTTCAGAATGAAGATACGTGGGATTCACGCCCCTGCCTACGGTGGGCAAGAAGGCGGCAGAAAAATGCGAATTGAGCGGTATGGATTTACCATCATTCGTATTTCTGGTGAGCCATTGAAACGCGACGTAATTGAGAATCCGGTTGAGAGTTTGCCTGGCAACGATCATCCCGCTGTCTTCCCAGTTAAAGTTATTCGAGAGTTGATAAGACTGCTTTGCCCTAAAGGTGGAATGGTTTTAGATCCATATCTAGGAAGTGGCTCGACGATGGTGGCGGCGTTGCAGGAAGGGCGAAGCTGTATCGGAATTGATATCAGTCGTGACTACTGCGTTGACGCGCAAGAGCGTGTGCGGAATACATTGGGAGAGATACCTGTTCCTGCGATGGAGCGACTCTTGTGACAGCGGATTGGAATGGCCGGGAAACATTGCAAGAAATGTACGAAATGGCACTGTCCGTCGGAAGTGACATTACGTCATGGTTTACGGCTGAGGAATCGGAAAATCTGCGCACAATCCTGGAATACCATGAAACGAGGAAGGCGGTTCCAACCGTACTAATTACACTACTGCTCAAGAAGCTGATTGATCCGTATCAAGATATCCGCAACCATCAGGCGGGTATGCCCGGTGGGTTTAGTGGCCGAAAGCTGGATACGGAAACTGTCACACCGTTTTTGAAAGACAAGCAGTTTCCCAGTATGAGTGAATCAGGATGGCTTACGCGATCTTTAGAGCAGGCGCATCCGTATGATATGAACTATCCAGGACAGATTACCCCCAAAAAACTAAAGAGCGCTTTTCTCTATCTGGTTTCTTTGGCGAATTCCAGTAACAGTGACAAAGTGCGGAAGATTTTGCTTTTTCTCTTTGACGGTTTCATCAAGGCAAGAGACAAGAGTGCAAATCTGGTCTTGTCACGGCCAGTAAATCTGTCCATTGCCGATGTCGTCGATAAGTTGCGCCAGCATCACGGCGTCGAGGCGCTTGGCGCTGCCAGGTTGCCTGTTTTAGCAATGCACTCCATTTTGACTGTTTTGGCGCGTGAAACTGAACGTTATCGTATGTGTAAGGTGCTGCCGTTGCAGGCGCACACAGCGAGCGATACCAAAACAAGACTAATAGGCGATGTGAATATACTAGATGCTAACGGAGCGCTGTATGAAGGATATGAGATTAAGCACAATGTCCGCATCACTTCTGGCCTGATACACACATCATTTCAAAAGTTGCAGACGACTCCAGTGCAAAGATTTTACATACTGACGACTTATCCTCATGATAATTATGATGAATTTAGCGGAGACATTCGGCATGTCGCGCAATCACACGGATGTCAATTGATTGTTAACGGCGTAGATCGTACATTACTGTACTATTTGCGTATTATCGGAAGTACACGTTCATTTATTGACGCTTACGTTTCTCACTTGGAATCTGATGAAAATGTGAACTTTCAACTCAAAGAAAGCTGGAATCAGATCGCGACAGGAAGTAGCTAAACCGTCATGCCCATAGTTGAAACGCAAGGCATTCACAAGATTTACGGCAACGGCGTGCACGCCAATGACGACATCGACTTTTCGGTGGAAGCGGGGGAGATTCACGCCTTGGTCGGCGAGAACGGCGCGGGCAAGTCCACCTTGATGAAGTTGCTCTATGGCTTGGAGCAGCCGACATCGGGGCGGATCGCGATTCGCGGCGACGAGGTCGAGATAGGCAATCCGCAGGATGCGATTGAGTTGGGCATCGGCATGGTGCATCAGAATTTCATGCTGGTCGATTCCTTCACCGTGGCGCAGAACATCATCCTCAACCGCGAGACGAAGCAGGGCGCGCGCATCGATTTCGCGAGCGCTGTGGCTGATACCGAGGCGCTTTCGAAGGAGTATGGCTTGACGGTCAATCCCAATGCGCGGATCGCCGATATACCGGTGGGCATGCGTCAGCGGGTAGAGATTCTCAAGGCGCTGTATCGCGGGGCTGAGATTTTGATCCTCGATGAGCCGACGGCGGTGCTGACGCCGAGCGAGACGCAAGACTTATTCGCGGCGATACGGAGCCTGGTTGATGGCGGCAAGACGGTGGTCTTTATCACGCACAAGTTGAAAGAAGTGATCGAGATATCGGACCGGGTGACGGTGATGCGGGACGCGCGCAAGATCGGCACCGTGGAGACGGCGGCGACCGATGAGCGGGAATTGGCGCGCATGATGGTCGGGCGCGAGGTGTTTATGCAGGTGGATCGGCCCGAAGTGACGCGCGGCGATGCGGTGCTGGCGGTGCAGGACTTGACGTATGCCGATGACAGCGGGCATCAGCTTTTGAAGCAGGTGAGCTTTCATGTGTATCAGCATGAGATATTGGGCATCGCCGGCGTCGAGGGCAACGGGCAGACGGAGCTGGCGGAGGTGTTGACGGGCTTGCGTCCGCCGACCACGGGCGAGGCGTACATCAATCAGGAGCAGATACTGGGGCGCGGTCCGCGGTCCGTGCGGGAGCATCAGGTGGCGCATATTCCGGAAGACCGCTTGACCAATGGCGTGGCGCTGACTTCGTCCATCGAGGACAATCTCATCATTGACCGTTATTATCGCGAGCCATTTACGCGGCGCGGTTTGCTGGATATCAGCGCGATTGTGGAGAATGGGCAGGGGCTGATCCGCGAATTCAATATCATTGCGCCGAATGGTTCAATCCCGGTCAACGCGCTTTCGGGCGGGAACATGCAGAAGGTGGTGGTGGCGCGGGAGCTTTCGTCGTCGCCGAAGCTGCTGATCGCGGCGCAGCCGACGCGCGGCGTTGATATCGGCGCGATCGAGTTCATTCATCAAGAGTTGGTCGATCAGCGGACGCAGGGTCTGGCGATATTGCTGATTTCGGCGGATTTGCAGGAAGTGATGAAGCTGTCGGACCGGATCATGGTGATGTATGAAGGCGAGATCGTGGGCATCTTCCCGAATGACGAGAGCTTGACTGAGGAGCGGATTGGTTATTATATGCTTGGAGCGGAGCGTCAGCCGGCGAAAGAAATGGAGCGCTACGCATGATGTTTTCCCTCATCCCCTGGTGTATCCGCCAGATGTTGATGACCGGCGGACGAGTTAGCCGAACAGTTATTTTCGGCGGCAACAGCGCTCAATTGCGGGCGACTCGCCGAGTCGCGCCTAGAGGTCTCGCGCGGTTTATGCAGCAAGAATCGGCGATCGCCAGCCGGGTTGGAATCAGGAGTCGGCGATTCGAGCGCAGTTGTGAATGGAGCCCCTTCTTAGGTCTCCTAGGCGAAGGGGTATGTCGTCGATGAGAGAGCCGGGGCAACAGAAACAAGAAGTGGAGCGCGACGCATGACGGTCCAGAAGAAGCAAGCGCCGGCAGCGCCAAGCGGCGATAGTTCCTTTGTTCGCAAGCATCTTTTGCTGATCATCGGCGCGGTCGCGGGCATCATCGTCACACTGTTTGTGACGAATACGCTCTTTGACGGCTCGCTGGAGAAGATGACGGACACGCCGACCTGGCAGAACGTCTTGCTGGTGAATGCGCTGGTGGGCGGCTGCATTTTGCTCTTTGTTGTGGAGCTAAAGCGGCAGGCGATCCGCGTTCTGCTGACGGTGATTGTGGCGCTGCTTTTGGGTTTTCTGGTGACATTCGTCTTCAATCTGGATTCGGCTGACCGCTTCCGGCGCGGCGAGTTCCGCGCGCAGGTGATATCCGATGCCGAGCCGATTGAGACTGACGGGGTTGACCTGGAATACAACAAGCGGCGCGGCGGGGAATTCAACAAGCCGAATGTGGTGGCGCCGGTGAGCGAGATCGCCTGGACCTTCGCTGGCAGCGAGGGCGATGTGGTATCGCTGTTGGCTTACGCCAAGAACCGGCGGTCGGATGTGAACGTGCTGGTGGAGTTGCGCGATGCGTCTGGCGCGGTCCTGGAACAGGCGACATCGGCGACTGCGCGGCAAGTCGAGGAGATCTTCGATGATTTGGTCAGCGTGCGCGATGCGGTGATCGAGGGATACACGCTGCCGGCCGATGGCGTCTATACGCTCTACTCGCGGCCGGAAGAAATAGATACGGGCACGGTGCTGTCGGAGGCGCTGAATCAATCGCAGTTGGCTTTCGAGGCGCTGCTGCTGGGTCCGATTGAGCGGGTCAATCGCTGGGGGGTTTGGATCCAGGACGCGATCACGCTGATATTGCTGGGTATGTCTTTTGCGATTGTGTTTCGGGCGCAGCAGTTCAGCCTGGGCGCGGAGGGGCAGTTGTATTTCGGCGCCTTGGTCAGCGGGATCATCGCGCTGAATTCGCCGCATGTCCCGGGGGTGATATTGATACCGTTCATCATTTTGGCGTCGGCGACGGCGGGCTTCATTTATGGTCTCATTCCCGGCGCGCTAAAGGCGTATCTGGGCGCGAACGAGTTGGTCTCGACGCTGATGCTTAACGTTATCGCGACGCGTTTCTTCGAGATGGTGCTGAATTTCCAGCTTAAGCCGCCGGACGCTGGTTATGTCGCTTCGGAGAAGTTCACGGCGAATGCGGTTCTGCCGGTCATTGTGGAGAACACGCAGGTGACAATCGCGGTCTTCATCCTGGTGATTGTCGTCTTGATTTCCTGGCTGCTCATCCGCCGGACGCCGCTGGGCTACGAGATTCGCATCATCGGCTCAAACTTGCGCTTCGCTGATTATGGCGGGGTAAATTCAAAGCGGACGATAATGCTGGTGATGGCTATCGGGGGGATCGTGGCGGGCTTGGCGGGCATGCACCTGGCAAATGGCATCCACCGGCAGCTGATACTGAATATCTCGTTCGCGCTGGCATTTGAAGGCGTGGTGGTGGCATTGCTGGCGCGTTTGAATGTGCTGGTCGTGCCATTTACGGGTTTGCTCTACGCGTATTTGCGGGCGGGGGCGCAGTTCATGGAGCGCGACGCCAACGTGAGCTTCGAAGTGGTGCGTATGATCCAGGCGATCATCATCTTGCTGATCACGGCGGAGGCGCTGGTGACATTCTTCCAGGCGCGGCAGAAGCGGGCGGATATCGACGAGACCGGGCACGCGGTTGAGAGTTTGGAGGGGGCGGATGTTTGAATTTACCCCCACCCCAAACCCGATGCCCCCTCGGTCCCCCGCCTCACGGGGGATGTTTCCCATGAAGAGGGAGGGGCTTCAACTGTCCGCGATTCTTGAGCATAGTCCGCTTTCCCGCATTTTGTGGATGCTCGCCATAAAGATGGCGAGAGCGGCCGGGGGATGGGGGTTGAGCCATGTTTGAGAATGTCATTGACGGGATATTCAGCGCGGTTTTCCTGGCTGCCATCCTGCGCGTGACGACGCCGATATTGTTGCCGTCGCTGGGGGCGCTGATATCGGAGAAAGCTGGCGTGCTGAATATCGGTCTGGAAGGCATGATGCTTTCGTCGGCGTTCACGGGCGTGGTTGTAAGCGCCTATTCGCAGGATTGGTTCGGCGCTGAAACGGGCGTGGCAGTCGGGCCCTGGCTGGGCTTGCTGCTGGGGGTCTGCGTGTCGCTGCTGCTGTCGTTCGTGCTGGCTCTGTTTCACCTGGACTTGAAGGGCGATCTCTTCCTTTCCGGCATTGCGCTGAACATCTTCGGGTCGTCAGCGACGGTGGCGATCATGTTTGAGTTGACTGGCGACCGCGGCAATACCAGCACCTTGGCGAGCTTGCAGATGCCCTTCATTCATCTGCCGGATTTCATCAATCAGATACCGCTAATCGGACCGATCTTCTTCGACATATTCAACAACCAAAGCGTGATGACGTGGATCGCCTTCGTCGGCGTCTTTGTGGTGTCTTTCGTCATGTATCGGATGCCTTTTGGCATGCACCTGCGGGCGGTGGGGGAGAATCCGGAAGCGGCGGCGTCGGTGGGCATCAATGTCAAGCGGATACGCTATTACGCGCTGATGATCAGCGGCTTCTTCGCGGGTTTGGGCGGCATCCACATGGGCATGGGTTATTTGCAGCTGTTCCAGCGCGATATGACGGCCGGGCGCGGCTTCATCGCTTTGGTGACGCCGTCGCTGGGCGGGGGGACGCCGGCGGGCACGATGGTGGCGTCGTTGGTATTTGGTTTCTTTGACGCGCTGGGCATCCGCATCGGTTCGCTGGAGATTCCGTCGCAACTGCCGCAATCGATTCCCTATTTCGCGACGGTGCTGGCGCTGGTGATTTATGCGCTGCAACGGCGGATATCGCAGCGGGTGAGCGAGATGCGGACGGCTTCGGGCGCGGCTTTCGACGCGGCCTTTTGGGGTTCGATCCAGCGGATCAGCATTCTGCACATGCTGCTGATGATGTTCGCGGTCATCGGCGTGGTGACGAGCGGGGCGATACTATCGGCGCCCAATGGCTTCGGCGGCGCGGAGACGGCGGTTCCGGCGGGCTTGCTGATCGGGGTGGTTTCGGTTGCGCTCTTCGTTATCGGCTTGCCGTTCGTCACTGACATCTTCCGCATTCAGGAGCGCTGGATGGCGAGCGCGGCGGTGACGATTGTGTCGCTGGGGATATATTTGACGCTTCTGCTGGCGCTGTTTTTTGAGCCGCTGCTGGCGCTGGCGGTTGCGCTGGCGTTGAGCGCGCTGGTGTGGTGGATGATTGGCGGGCGGGTGTTGATGCGGAGTGGGGTCTCGAATGCCTAGGCGATAGAGCGTTTGACCCGCTCTTTATCCTTTACTGCCCAAGCTTGGCAGGCGGTTGCGCGCCGCCGGTCATCCCAGGGTCAACTTGGCGAATCCTGCTTGGTCTTCGGGACATATCGTTCGCTTGGATTAACCAGTTTCTGTGAGAATACAAACACGGCATCCAATACCAGAACGGCGGAGCCAACGGCATCCTTGTCAAGCGCCACAAGGACGAGCCCGCCGATCAAAGCGACAATGGCAATGCCGCCGCCGATCAATTGCCCTCGTCTTGTAACTTCAGACGTATCGGCTATGAGTTGGAGACTGATGTTTGTGTTGTCCGTCTGTTCCTGTTTTTCCAGCGCCATTTTGTGCCGCTGATGCTCTTCATATATCGGGAGGAGACGTTCGTCGAATTGTACGGCGGAGAACTCAGCGTGGACTTGCGGAAGCGCGTCGGTGTCAGGCGCGTCGCTAAGCGTTGCTTTTCCGGATTGCATTACTTCTCGCGCTCCGCGAGCAGTTGCAGGAAATCGCCGTTGACCGTCGCAATGCTCTCTTTGATAGACTCATCGACGCTGGGATAAGCTTGTGAATTCACGTCTGACCACTCGGTGTGGATTCTCTCATAGACGTCTAGCCCGTAAGCGCCATACATGTCAAATGCTGTGGCCATGCCGGCCAGGAATGGTCGAGAGGATAAAATACGCTTTGGGTCTAACTTCCTCATATCCTTGCCTCCGCGGCGCCCAGCAGATTAGCGCCAGGTTGACAGCTACGATGTCACTGTAGGCTGGCCATTATATTACCATTTGTCATGTCGATACTGCAACGCCCTCGGTTCACGCGGAAACTGAGTACCGGACACTCAGGGAGGACATGGCCTATCAAACGATTGCGCGCATAGAGATTGCCGCAGACAGAGGAATTGGCGCAGTCTAGGCATATCTGATATACATTCAGACTATAAGCTCAAGCCAAGTCAACAGAGGTGAACGCACTAATGCGCAACAAGATCCTCGGTGTGCTTTACGGCCAAGCGTTGGGCGATGCTTTCGCCATGCCGGCGCAGGTCCACCCGGACGACACCGAGCGCTGTTTCGGCTGGCTGGATAGCTGGCAGGCGGCGCCAGCTGACCACATCGTGCATGCTGGGCTGCCGGCCGGGCGCATCACAGACGACACCGAGCAAGCCTTCTCCATCGCGCGGGCGGTCATCGACGCGGGCGCAGTGACGCTGGACGCGGCCGTAAGCGGGCTGCTGGATTGGTATGACCGGGTTGATGGCGACAATTCGCCCTATGTTGGTCCGAGCACGCGGCGCGGCGTGAATGCGTTGAAGGCGGGCGAGGACCCGCGGACGACCGGGCTGTGGGGCGATACCAACGGCGCGCCCATGCGCATCTCGCCGATCGGGGCGCTGCATCCGGGCGATATTGAGGCGGCGGTGGCGGATACGGTGACGGTCTGTATGCCGACGCACTTCACGCAGCCGGCGGTATCGGGCGCGGCGGCGGTGGCGGGGGCGGTGGCGACAGCGATGGTCGATGGCGTTTCGCTTGAAGATGTAATCGCGGCCGGCATCAATGGCGCGGAAATGGGGCGGCAACATGGACGGCGCTGGTTCGGCTGTTCAGTCGCTTTCAAGATCGAGCAGGCGCTGGCGATTGCTGCGAGCGCGGGCGACAAGCCGTGTCGCTTGCGGCGGATCTATGACGAGGTCGGCGCCACGTTGAATGTGCCGGAGACAGTGGGCGCGGCATTTGGGCTGCTGGCAATGGCCGATGGCGACCCCAAGACGACGGCGATACTGGCGGCGAATCTCTCGGGCGATGCCGATACGATTGGCGCGATCGCCTGCGCGATGGCGGGCGCTTTTGCCGGGTATGACGCGATTCCGGCGGAAGATATCGCCGTTCTGGAAGGCGATGCGGTCTTCCGCGAGTATGACACTCGCGGGATTGCGGCGGGATTGCAGCGATTGATTGCGGCGCGTTAGGTCGACTGATTGGCGAAATCAACATGCAACGGAAAGTCGCGAGCCACAATTTGGCTCACACAGAATGAGGAACGCGCTCAGGATGAGTTTATGCAGGGACGAGCCACCGTCTCGGCCGTACACACAGCCCGACATTTTGCGTCGTGGCTTTTCGCGCGGAGACGCCGTGTCAGTTGTCCTTGCATCAGTCAGATTTGGCGGGCATATCTGGATGAGGCTAGCGCGCTTCTTGGGTGGCTGATGGCTGAGCGTTTGGTGACAGTCGGCGATGTGGTTGTCGACATTCTGCTGGAAACGCGGCTGCCGGTCGAGGCGGATGCGCATTATATGACGCCGACGCTGCTGATTGAGCCGGGCGGGGCTTGCAGCACCTTGCTGGCGGCGCGGAATCTCGGACTTGATGGGGTGGCGCTGGGCGCGGTGGGCGATGATGCGCAGGGACTCATGCTGGTGGAGATGCTGGCGGAGGCGGGCATCGACGTTTCGGCGCTGGTCGTCCCGCCTGGGAGCGGCACAACCATGGTCGTCGTGCTGAGCGATCCGCAAGATCCGGCGCATGTCTTTTTGGGCAAATACGGTGAAAGCCCGCCGATACCTTTGACAAGGGCGGCCCTCAACCAACTGGAGCGGGCGGATGTGGTCTATATGTCCGGTTACAGCGTGGTTGAGCAGCGCCTGGCGCCGCTGGTCGAGGGCGTGCTTGAATTCATCGAAAACAGCCCGACGCCGCTCTATATTGATGTGGGACCGTTCCTGGGTCAACTGGAGCAAGCCCGTGTGGAGCGGGTGCTGCGGGCGGCTGACCTGGTCATGCTGACGGAGGAAGAGATTCGCCATGTGGCCGCTGGCGAAAGCGATGTCGCCGCATGCCGCCGTATGATCGATGCCTACCCCGATTTGCGCATCGTGCTGAAACTGGGCGCGGCCGGCTGCCATCTGCTGGCGCAGGATCTGGATGTGGCTTGCCCCGGCTTCCCGGCTGCGGCGGTCGTCGATACCATCGGCGCGGGCGATGCATTCGCGGCGGCTTATATTTGGGCGGAACTTCGGGGGTATTCCCCTGCGGAATGTGGCACAATCGGCAATGCGATGGGCGCGGCGAGCGTCATGAAGGCGGGAGCCGGGCGCAATGTGCCGACGCGCGCCGAGGCGCAGCGAGTGCTTGACGAGAACGGGACGGGAATCACACTCAGATGATGACACTGATCGAAATTGAAACGCCGGCCGGCGATGCGTTGGTGGATATCACGGCGCGGGCGCGGGCGGCTGTGGCGGGCAGCGGCATCGGCGCGGGCATTTGCGTCTTGATCGTGCCGCATACCACCGCCGGCATCACGATAAACTCGAGTCTGGATATGGCGACGCCGGCTGACTTGATGGCGGAGATTCAGCGGCTGGTGCCGAAGCGGGTGGACTTCGCCCATCAATACGATACGCCCGCCGATGCCGCCGGTCATATCAAAGCGGCGCTGATCGGGCAGAGCGTCACGCTGGCAATTGACGCCGGGGAGCTGCTGCTGGGTGGCTCACAGAGCATACTGTTTTGGGAATTCGACGGTCCGCGCTCGCGCAGCGTACAGGTTAAGATTATCGCGGGATAAATGCGTTGCGGCGGCGGCGGACAATTGCAAGATAAGGAGATCGAGATGCAGAAGCAGAAAGTCGACCAGACGGGATTGCAGGGCGCGTCCTTGACGGTGCGCATTGGGCGTTGCCGAACGCAGCTGTCGATATTTCAAGTTATCGGTCATGTGGTCATCTGGCTGCTTATCGCGGCGTTCACGCTTGGCATCGGCGCGTTGTTTTGGCCCTATGCCGCCGCCAAGCTGATTTTGGAGTCGATCGAGATGACCGACGAGGCTGGCAATCCCAGCGCGAGCCTTCGCTGCAATCTTAGCATTGGCGAACAGATCGGTCATATCGTGCTGTGGTGGATATTAATCGCGATCACCGGCGGCTTGGCTGGCTTATGCTATCTCTTCGGCGTGGCGCACTTCGTCATCAACCGCGCCGAATTAGTTGCAGCCTAGTCTTGCCGCGGTCTGGGAAAAGGAGGCGAGAATATGCCGCGGAAGATCATCATTGACACCGACCCCGGCGTGGACGACACGATGGCGATATTCTTCGCGCTTTGTTCGCCAGAGTTGGAGGTCGCGGGGTTGACCACGATCTTCGGCAATGTGCATACCGAGCTGGCGACGACGAATGCGCTGCGCTTGCTGGAGATCGCCGGGCGGACGGATATCCCGGTGGCGGCCGGGGCGGCGGACGCCTTGACCGGACCCTTTGAGGGTCCGGTACCGTTTGTGCATGGCGCTGACGGGCAGGGCGATATCAACTTGCCGGAGCCGGCGGGGACGGCGCTCGATATCAGCGCGGCGCAATTCATCGTCGAGCAGCTGCGCGCGCATCCGGGCGAGATTACGCTGGCGCCGATTGGTCCGCTGACCAATATCGCCCTGGCTTTGCGTTTGGAGCCGCGCATCACGGAGTGGGTCGATGAAGTGGTGCTGATGGGCGGCAACGCGCTGGCGCCCGGCAATGCCAGCCCGGCGGGCGAAGCCAATATCCGCAATGACCCGGAAGCGGCGGATCTGGTCTTCGGCGCGGATTGGCCGGTGACGATGGTCGGGCTGGATGTCACGCTGCGGGTGCAGATGACACCCGCGGACATCGCCGAATATGAGAGGCACGGCAACCCCATGTCGGACCATATTCTGCATATCCTGCCGCACTATCGGCGCTATTTCGAAGCCAGCTACGACTCGAAGGGCATCTTTGTGCATGATTCGAGCGCGATCGCCTACATCCTTGATCCATCGCTCTTCACCCTGCGGCGCTGGCCGATCCGCGTTGGCGTTCAGGGATTGGGGCGCGGCAAGACCTGGCCTGCGACCGGCGGGCATATCCTGCCGCCCTGGGAGGGCCGGCCCGCCGTTAATGTCTGCGTTGATGTCGAGGGCGAGCGCGCTGTGGCGCTGATGCAGCAGCGCCTGCGGGAGGCGTAGCGCCTCTATGCTCTATTGCACGGCGAACCCGAGACGAAAGCGCCAACACGCACAATTGCCTCTTATTCCTCGCGTTCAGGCAACTGAACTTGTGACTCGTCTGAAGGCTCTAGCTGATTGTGGTCGGTGTGCGATTTGCTAAATCGTGACGGCAGCAGATTCATGCCGAATTTGAATCCACGCGCGGCAATTCGAACGACCACGCCCCGATTTGATAAACCTGCAGCAAGTATAAGCGCCACGCCTCACAAGAATAGTAATACATCAATGCCCGCACGGCCGGAATACATTAATATGAATCCGCAAATTACTGCGACCAGAATGATAAGTTCGTAGGGTGTAAAGCGCATTTACGCGCGGCGCACCGTATACACCACGATAAACACGAAGGTGAGATAGGCGAGGATGTCACGCGCGGAATGACCGTTCTGCGCGCACAAAGCCGCAAAAACTAGAGCAAGAATTGAGATAAACAAGATGAACCTCGGGCCGATCCCCTTTGATTCATCCACCGTCATCAGCGCTTCTGTTGAGTTCATGGTTAAGTCCAAGCTAACCTGCACATATTATATCACTGAGACATGACTAATCAAATAAGATAATCGAATCACATCTGGATTCCCTTTGTTCGGTTTGCCACTTGTGGGTAGTCTAATGCAATTGCCCGCCTAATCCCGATAAATCTGCTGCATGACGGCGAATTCGTTGAAGAGCATCCACTCTTTGGTGATGTTTCCCGCGCTGATTTCCTGTTGCGTGACGCCCCACATATTGACGCGGCGGCCGCTGGGGGCGCCGTAGATGCCGTTGCCGCGATGCGTGCCGACCAGGCTCCAGCGCACGGAGACGAGGTAGCCGTCGGCGTCGTTTCCCATCCAGTAGATATCGTCGATTTGCAGCATGAGGTCGGGGAACATCGCCATGATGCTTAGGATGAAGGACTGGTATTCGCCGCGACCGTAGAAGGCGCGTCCGGTGGCGCCGCGGAACTGCAGCGATTGGTGGTAGGCGCGCGCGACTTCGCGCAGGCTGCGGCGATTCCAGATGTTGTGCCAGGTGCGGCGGATGAACTCTTCGACGTCAAAGCCGCTGGCATCGCCGGGCGCCTTGAGGTAATCCGGCTTGGCTTGGCCCGCCAGGCGTTCCGGTTCGCCGAAGCGGCGATCGCCCAGGGCGCTCTCGTCAAGTTCATTGCCGAGGGTCCGCGCCATTTCGCGCAGGTCGAAGCCCAGCTGATAAACCAGATTGGCGGTATCGTAGGTCACCCATTCGGCGAAGATTTCGTTCTCGAGCGAGACGCAATTGGCGATGCACCAGAGCGTGACCTTGTTGCCGGTGGGCGGTCCATAGCGGCTGTAGCCGGTATTGTGGCCCGTGATGACGGTGCGGTGGGAGGTGTGATAGCCGATCTCGTCATTGCCGGCCCAGATAATCTCATCGGCGTAGAGGCGAATATCGGGGAAGGCGTTGATGGTGTGCACGGTATCGGCGACGATCTTGTCGTTGCCGTATTGCAGGCCGTAGTCATCGTAGACGTGGGAGTTGTAGCGGTAGGCGTCGTAGATATAGCCGATGTCTTTTTCTTCCCAGATGCGATGGGTGATGCGCACGATGTAGTCGATGATGTCGACATAGGTCCGCTCGAAGCCGCGCATGCTTTGGACGCGCTCGCTGCCCGGGTTGCGCAGGAGGCTGTCGGCGCCGCCTTTGGCCGCCAGGGAGATGGCGTAATCTGTCGGCATTATATCAGCGCCGTTTGCGATGGCGATGGGCTCGGACGCCCGGTTGTCCGGTGGCTTGGCTTGCTGGTCTTGGTCCATGAGGCGCTCATGCTCCGTCTATACTTGCGCAGTTGATATTGACGCAGACTGCCGGATTCGTCAACGAGCATTTGAGCAAGTAATTCCAAGTCTATCGCGCGAAAAACGATTGAGCATGTCAACGGCGGGGAGGACGAGCCCCCGGCGCGCCCGTACGAACTTGCGATTATTCTGGAGTTTCGGTTAAGGCCGCGAATATTCCTGTTGCGCGTTGGGATTAACTTAGACCTTATGTCAGCGCGCGCGCTAGCTGAAGCGATCGACGATGACGGACTCCAGCAGCTCCAGGGCATGGGGCAAGCTACGCCGTCCCAAGCCGAGCCGAAAGTAGTTGCCTTCGAAGAGCATGACGCTTGCGGGCAAGACTGTCACGCCCTGCTCGCGCACGGCGGCTTCGGCGAAGTCGTCGACCGGCGCGTCGGCGCGGAGCTCGACCAGGGTGATGGTGCCGGCTTGCGGAAAACTCGCCCAGAACAGCCCGTCAAAACGCCCGAAGAATTCGCGGCTCAGGGCGATATTCGCCTTGACGATTTCGACAGTACGGCTTGTCAGCGCGCGCCAGTTCTCCAAGCCGATCAATGCGAGAATTTCGCTGGGACCGCTGCCGCAGATGGTGGTGTAGCTCTTGAGTTCTTGCAGCTCATGCGCGAGCCCAGCATCCCGCGTGATCAGCCAGCCGACGCGCAAACCCGGCAAGCCGAAGCACTTCGACAAGCCGCCGAGCGCAATCGCCCGTTCATAGCGCTCACAAGCCGAGGGCAGGCGCCGGGCGGGATCGTGCTCGCTGAAGCGGTAGATCTCGTCGGAGAAGAGGATGACATCGTTGGCGCGCGCCAGCTCGATGACGCGCTCAAAGTCGGCGGCGCTTGCCAGGCAGCCGCTGGGATTATGGGGGAAGTTGATGATGAGCATCTTGGTATCGGGGCGGAGCAGCGATTCCAGTTCGTCGAGGTCAAAGCGCCAGCCGGCCGCTGTGCGCCGCTGTTGCCAGAAGCTGATCTCGCAGCCTTGGGCGCGCGCGATTTCCCAAAGGGACTGGAAACTGGGAGCGACGGCTACGACATGATCGCCGGCCGCCAGCAGCGCGTTAAGCGTGAGGAAGATGCCTTCTTCCGGCACGACTTGGATGACCTGCGCGGGGTCGATGCCGGTGTGCAAGGCGGCTATCGCGGCGCGCAATTCCGGGTGGCCCTGCGCCTGGGTATAACCGAGCCAGAGTTTGTCGAATTGCTGGCGGCGCTGGGGGCTGGCGTAGGCCAGGAGTTCGTCCAGGGTCAGCGGTTCGCAGTCGGAGGAGCTGATGCCGTGGGGCGCGCTAAATTCGTGCTGGCGGAAGAAGCGCTCGATTTCGAAGGGGGCGTATTTCATCGTGGCAGGTCCTACCGGTTGCGGATATTGACAGAGATTTAACCACAGAGAACGCGGAGGGCACAGAGAAAGTCTGTCGGATACGCTGAATGGGCAGATTAGCGCAGATCGTCGATTTCCAGATTGATGCAGACGCCGTTGTGATCAGTAAGGGGTTTACCATCGGATGCGTATTTGCTCACGAACTGCATTGATTCAGCCCGCAAATCAGTTGACATCGCGACATGGTCGATGAAGTGGCGACGTATACCGGACGTCGGAATCAGCCAGCCTGAGAATGTCAGCCTCCGCTGCTGATTCACATCGCTCTTTGCCCCCGGATAGCCTCTGGCAGGAATCT
>JAJDZV010000006.1 GCA_022824465.1 Anaerolineae bacterium | reverse complement strand
GTTGGTCATGGCGGGAGGTCCTGTTGGTGATTGTGTTCTGGCGTCACGTTAGCATGGATGTTCTAGTCAAAGGCGACTATATGGTCGCGTATTGGGAAATTGAAGTTTTGGGGTTGTTTCGCGCGGGGACGAGGCGGCGGGTCGCGCGTACGAATTTGGCGTCGGATGCTGTGGGGGACGAGCCAAGCGGGCTGCAATCCAAGGCGCCGTTTCCCGGGGTGATGGGTTGAGTTGGGCTTGCTCGTGGTAAGATGTCTGCGACTGCGGTTGGCAGGGATGGGAATGCGAGTCATGAGCGAAGTCCTGGACGTCTTGATCGTCGGCGCCGGCATCTCGGGCATCGCGGCCGCTTACTATCTCCAAACGCGCTGCCCGGACAAGCGCTTCGCAATCGTCGAAGGCCGAGATTCCATCGGCGGCACCTGGGATCTCTTTCGCTATCCGGGCGTGCGCTCCGACTCCGATATGTACACCCTTGGCTATCGCTTTCGCCCCTGGACCGGCGAGAAAGCCATCGTCGGGGGTCCCGAGATCCTGCAATACCTCAAGGACACGGCGCGGGAATACGGCATCGACCGGCGCATTCGCTTCAATCAACGGGTCGTGAAGATCGCCTGGTCAGGCTCGGCCGCCGCATGGACCGTCACGATCGCGGGCGGGGCCGATGGCGGCCTGCGGCAAATGCGCTGCAAGTTTCTCTTTATGTGCAGCGGTTATTATCGTTATGATCGGGGGTATACGCCGGCCTGGGCGGGCATGGAGCGCTTCCGCGGCGAGATCGTTCATCCGCAGGCCTGGCGGCCGGATTTGGATTATGCCGGGAGGCGCATCGTCTTGATCGGCAGCGGCGCTACGGCCGTGACCATGGCGCCGGCTTTGGCCGAGCGGGCGGAACACGTGACCCTGCTGCAGCGTTCGCCGACTTATATCGCCAGTGTGCCGGCGCGCGACCCGCTGGCGGCGCGTTTGCGGGCGCGCTTGCCTTTCAAGCTGGCGGCCTGGCTGATGCGCTGGCTGCAAATCTGGCGGCAGCGCTACTTCTATCACCTGGCGCGAAGCCAACCGCAGAAAGCGCGCGACCTGCTGCTTGATGGCGTCAGGGCGGCGCTGGGAGCCGATTACGATATCGAGCGGCATTTCAGCCCGCGCTACAATCCCTGGGACGAGCGGCTCTGCCTTGTGCCCGACAACGATCTCTTTGCAGCCATCAAGCGGGGCGCGGTGACGATGGCGACCGACCGCATCGACAGTTTCGTCGAGGAGGGCATCCGCCTGGAATCGGGCGAGCTGCTGCCGGCGGATATCATCGTGACAGCCACGGGCTTGGTGATGCGGATCATGCACGGCGTGGAGATCATCGTCGATGGCGCGCCGGTCGCGCTGGGCGACACCTTGAGTTACAAGGGCATGATGTACAGCGGCATCCCCAATCTGGCATCGGCCTTCGGCTACACCAACGCCTCCTGGACGCTGAAAGCGGAGCTGATCTGCGAATATGTCTGCCGGCTGCTGAAGCACATGGACAGACGCGGCTATGAGCAGTGCGCGCCGCGCGCGGATGAGTCTATTAAGAGGCAAGACTATGTTGATTTCACTTCTGGCTACGTCAAGCGCGCCCTGGATTCGCTGCCGAAGCAGGGGGATCGGCGGCCCTGGAAGGTGTATCAGAATTATCTGAAGGATTTGCTGATGATGCGTTTCGGCGGGCTGGAGGATGGCGCGCTGGAGTTCAAGTGAGATTACAGGCTCAGCTCGTATCCGCCAGCCGCCACTGCCGCTCGGAAGACCTTGTCGTCCAGCGCCAGGCCGAAGCCGGGCAGATTGGGAATGAGGATATGCCCAGCCTCAACGCGGTAAGCGGAGGCGTCAATGCCGGGCGTGGTCGTCTCGTCCCATTCGACGAAGGTGAAACCGCGTATCGCCGGCGCCAGATGCGCGGAGACGTAGTTGCCGAGGTGCCGTCCGTAGTGATGCGGCGCGGCGCGTCGGTTCCAGGCGTCGAGTCGCGCGCCGGTTTCCAGCCAGTGGGTGAAGCCGTGGCTGAAGATGTCGTACTGAACCACATCGATGAAACCTTCGCGCGCCCAGTCCATCAGCGCCGCGGCCGCCCAGCCTTCGCCGTCGGCTATCAGCGTGGCGATGCCTTCGGCGTCCAGCCACTGGCGCAGCGCGCGGTAGAGTACGGGGTCTTCGTGGAAGGCTTCTTCCAGCCAGAAGAGTTGGCAGTCGGCCGTTTCCGCCAGGACGCGCCGGGCGATATTGAAGTTAAAGCCGTTGTTGGCGTCGATCATAATTTGGGCGTCGGGTCCGACGGCCGCGCGCACGGCTTTGATGACGGCGATATCGCGCTTGATGCCGGCTTCCAGCGGCATGTGCATGGCGCCGCGGCCGACCTTGATCTTGAAGGCGCGGTGGTTCCGCTCGTAGCCGTCGCGGGCGTGCCCGGCGATGAGCGCCGCTCCCGCTTGATCGGAGTCGAGGCGCAGGTCGTTCATATAGAGGGAGGTGTCGTAGCATGGAGCGCGCAGGGGCTGGCTGAATGCGGCTTCAGGCGGCGCGACCAGCGCGTAGACTGGCTTGCCGCTTAGCGCGCCCAGCAGGTCCCAGAGCGGGAAATCAAAGGCGCGGGCGGATTCAGCCACGCCGGTGTCAGCGCTGATCAACTGGGCAAGGGGCGTGCCCAAGAGCTTCCGCGCCTCTTCTTTGCCGGCGAAGCAGAGGCCGAAGCCGGACGCGCCATCAGCGGTGGTCAAGCGCGCGATCGGCAACTGGACGTCGATGCCATGAGTTGTCAAGCGGGCGTTGTTGCCGGCTTCGCGCGGACGCTGTCCGACCAGCGTTGCCGCTTCAATGATTGTGATTCGGTTATCGCTCATCAGCGCCTTCCGTTAAGCCTCGCCATATCGAATGCCGGTGGGGATGACATCGGTGGTTTCGCCGCGTTGGATCGCTTCGGCTGTGTTGAGGATGCTGTCGAAATCGCGCTGCGGCTGGAAGCCGAGTTTGGTCTGGATCTTGCGCAGGTCGAGCGTGAAGTAGTTATTGTAGGGCAGGCGGGCGTCGACGACTGGCAGCTTGTAGCGCTGCGCCAGGCGCGGGACGAGCGCGCCCCAGTCGAAGATGGCGGCGCCGGCGAGATTGAAGACTTCGCCGACCGCGTCGTCGCTTTCGATTGCCAGCGCCAAGCCGTCGGCGATATCGCGGACGTCGCCGAAGTGCTGGCGATAGGGCGCGCCGTTGGGATTGCGGCTGAGCAGCAGCTTTTCTTCGCCGTCCCAGCCAGCCAGCAGCGCCTCCACCAGCGCCAAATCCTCCGGGGCGGCGCGGTCGAGGATGGCGCCGAGTTCGCCGCCGCTTACGTTGCTCCAGCGCGCGCAAGCCTCGCTGTAGAGGAAGAGCCGCGGCAAGCCGGCGTCGTTGAGGAATTCGCTGGGTTCGATCACGGTGGAGAAGCGCATGACGCAGGTGGGGAGGCCGTATTGGTAGTGATAGACCAGCGCCAATTCCTCGCCGAGCCACTTGGTCATCAAGTAGGGCATGTGGGGATATTTGCCCGCCATGTCTTCGCTGATGGGATTCTCGAAGCAGCGTCCATTGTCGCGCGCGTCCCAGTAGACGCCTTCGGTGCTGGCGTAGACGAAGCGGTGGAGATCTGGGCAATGCGCGCGGATGCACTCGAGGATATTGAGGGTGCCCATGGCGTTGATATGGAGGTAGTCGCGATTGTCGTAGGGACCGCCAAAGGCGGCTGCCAGGTGATAGATGGCATCGACGCCGCTGAGTGCCTGGCGCAGGTCGTCATAGTTGCGCAGGTCGCCGTAGACGGTTTCGACGCCGGGGCAGGCATCCAGCTTGCGGGCGCGGCTGGCATCGCCGGGGTAGACGAAGCTGCGGATGGAGTGACCGGCTGCCAGCAGCCGCATCACCAGGTTGGCGCCGATGCGGCCGGTGGCGCCGGTGACCAGGATTCGCATGTTTGGTTCCTCGGTGTTTATAAGCGCGGACTATACCCGGGTTTGATATGGTCTGCCAGAGGCTGGCGCTTGGGGAGTGGCGAATCACGAAGAGCTCGTCAGGCTTGTTCGGGGAATCTGTTGCGGTTTAGCCAAGGCTCGCCCCTTACACGAATGCTATCTGAGGCAGGATTCCTGGTTGCCGCGTCGTCGATGTCTATGCGCCGCGAGACGCAGGGGGCTGTTGACGGTTCCGAGTTTGCTATAGAATTGAACTGAGTATACCGATTTCTGGTGGATGAACAGGATTTGGCAAGGAGCAAGACATGTCAGCTATCCCCCGAAGCGAATACCCCCGTCCGCAATTCGTTCGTGAAGACTGGCTCTGCTTGAACGGCGAATGGCAATTCGAGATTGACCAGGGCGACAGCGGCATCGACCGTGGTTTGCTGGAGCGGGATTTGCAGGACCGCATCATTGTGCCGTTCTGCCCGGAATCGGAGTTATCCGGCATCGGCAATCATGATTATTACAATGCGGTGTGGTATCGGCGCGAGGTTACGATACCGGCGGAATGGGCGGGGCGGCGCGTCCTGCTGCATTTTCAGGCGGTGGATTATGACAGCACGGTGTGGGTGAATGGCGTTGAAGCGGGGCGGCATCGCGGCGGATTCTCGCCCTTCAGCTGCGATTTGAGCGGGGTGGCGGAGGCGGGCGACGAGATCGTGATTGTGCTGCGGGCGCGCGATGATGGGCGGAAGCCGCAGCCGCGTGGCAAGCAGGCGCGGGAGTATGGACCGAGCGGGGCGATTTATGTGCGGACGACTGGGATTTGGCAGAGCGTGTGGCTGGAGCCGGTGGCGGAGTTGCATCTGCGCCGAAGCCGCATCACGCCGGACCTGGCTAACCGGATCTTTCGTCTGGAGCAGCCGATCAGCGGCAACGCGGCCGGCTTGCGCCTGCGGGCGACGCTTTCGGACGCGGCTGGCGACATCGTCACAGCGGAATGCTCGGCGGAGTTTGACCTGGCGCCGCGGCTGGACCTGCCCATTCCGGACGAGCGGCTCAAGCACTGGGGCGTTGGCGATCCGCATCTGTATGATCTGGCGATTGAGTTGGTGGATGCGGCTGGCGTCGTGATCGACCGAGCGACGAGTTATGCCGGCATGCGCGCGGTCAGCATCGAGGGTAAAGCCATCAAGATCAATGGGCGGACGGTCTTCCAGCGGCTGGTGCTGGATCAGGGGTATTATCCCGATGGCATCATGACGGCGCCGAGCGATGCGGCGCTGATCGAAGATATCGAATTGAGTCTGTCGGCGGGCTTCAACGGGGCGCGCTTGCATCAGAAGGTGTTTGAAGAGCGCTTCCTGTATCACGCCGACCGGCTGGGTTATCTGGTCTGGGGCGAATTTGGCGATTGGGGCTGCAATATGAACGGTCCAATCAACGGCGAGCATCAGCGACCGGGACCGGATTACATCACACAGTGGCTGGAATGCCTGGAGCGGGATTATTCGCATCCCTGTATTGTGGGCTGGTGTCCGCTGAACGAGACCTGGCAGTCGCTGGTGGACGGCATCACGGCGCTGGATGATGTCACGCGGGGCATGTACCTGGCGACCAAGGCGATGGACAGTACGCGGCCGGCGCTGGACACTTCCGGTTATTCGCATCGCGTGCCGGAAGCCGATGTCTACGACAGCCACGATTACACGCAGGATCCTGAGACCTTCCGCGCGCGGCACGCGGGTCTGGCGGAGGGCAAGCCTTATCTCAACAATGCCGAGCAGTGGGGTTTGCCGGCGCGGCGGGCGGGGAATGCGACCTGGTCGATTCCCTATCGCGAGCAGCCTTTTTTCGTCAGCGAGTTCGGCGGCATCTGGTGGAATCCGGATGTCAAAGAGGGCGAGGATTCCTGGGGATATGGCGAGCGGCCGCGTGATTTGGATGAGTTTTATGATCGTTTCGAGAGGCTCTGCGCGATTTTGCTGGAAGATGTGAATATGTTCGGCTATTGCTATACGCAGTTGACGGATATTTATCAGGAGCAGAACGGCATTTATCGCTTTGACCGGAGCGAGAAGTTCGATTTGGCGCGGATACGGGCGGCGCAGCAGAGACCGGCGGCGATTGAATTGGCCGATCGCCGGGAAGCGTAGTGTGGCGCGCGGTTAAGGGAAATGGTTCATGCGCTAATTCTACGCCATCTCCCGGCCCCTTCCTCGAAGCATCAGGGAAGGGGAGCTTGCTTACCCCAAAGCGAGCGGTGAAAGACGCTCCCGCTGTATGTGGGAGGGGTTTGGGGTGATGGTACAGGATTTACAGCAGCGTCCAGCGGCTCGCGCCTACATCCAATGTTTTCTGGGACAGGATTACTGGTTGCCATGTCGTTGATTGTCGCTTCTCCCGGGTGCAGGGGCAGGTTGAAGGCTCGCGCAGGCGTGCAGACAGAGCCACTTGAGCAGATGGTCAGGCGGGACTATATTTGTGCTGCATTGAGGTTGGGAATGTGAAGAGACGATAGTGGACCAAGCGCTTTTCGCCGAGTTTGAGGCGGCGTCGCATGATGACTGGCTGGAAGCGGCGCGTGTTTCGTTGCGCGGAGGCAGGCTGGAAAGTCTGGTTGCGCGCAGTTACGAAGGCATCGACATTGATCCCTTGGTCGGGGCGGAGGTCTTGGCAGATGGCGGGCAGTTCGATACGCTGCCCGGTCAGTTTCATTTTCGGCGCGGCGCGTCGGCGGCGGGTTATCGCGGGCGTCCCTGGTTGATTGCGCAAGAGATCGACATCGCGGAACCGAGAGCATTCAATGCGGCGCTGCGGGAGGCGTTGGCGGAGGGGCAGACGGCGATCGTTCTGGGCGACGGGCTGCGAACGGATTCGCCGGACGATTTGCGGCGGGCGCTGGCGGGGATCAATCTGCGGGATAATCCGGTTTTCATCCGCAGCGACAGCCGCGCTCGCAGAATCTACCGTTTGCTCCAGAAGGCGTTGAGCAGAGTCGAATTCGGGCAAGTGAGGGGCTGCGCGGGTTACGATCCGTTGGCGAATCTGGCGCGGACAGGCATGATGCGGGCCGATGCCTTGGAGCACTTGGCGGCGCTTGCCGAGGACGCTGACAAATGCGCGCCGCAGCTGGGCAGCATCAGCGTGGGCACAAGGGTGTATCACGAGGCTGGCGCGAATGCCGTGCAAGAACTGGCGATCGCGCTGGCGACGGCGGTCGAATATCTGCGGGCGCTGGACGAGCGTGGACTTGGTATAGACCTCGTGGCGAGCAAGATGCAGGTCCAGCTTAGTATCGGCGAGAACTTCTTTATGGAAGTGGCGAAGTTTCGGGCGATGAAGCCGCTTTGGGCGCAGGTGATGCGAGCCTGCGGCGTCGGGGAGGCGGGGCAGGGCATTCAACTGCATGGGCGCAGCGGAGCGCGCAACAAGACGCGCCGGGACCGTCAGGTTAATTTGCTGCGGCTGACGACGGAAGCGCTGGCGGCAGCCATCGGCGGCATTGACAGCCTGACGATCGCCCCCTTTGATGAAGCCTGGGGCAAGCCGGACGGATTCTCGAGGCGGCTCTCGCGGAACTTGCAGTTGATCTTGCAAGAGGAAGTGCGATTGACGGAAGTGATCGACCCGGCGGGCGGCGCCTGGCATGTTGAGAGGCTTACGGATGAATTGGCGCGCCGAGCCTGGGGGCGGTTTCAAGCGATAGAGGCGGCTGGCGGCATGCTTGGGGCGCTGCAAGCTGGCGCGATTCAGAGGGAGATTGAAGTGGTGGCGGAACAGCGCCGGCGCGACGCAGCCTCGGGCGCGGCGATTCTGGTCGGCGTCAACGCGTACGAGAATCCGGAGGAAGCGATGCCGGCTATTGGTCCGCGGGTCAAGCCGGAAGCGCGCGATGAAGCGGGCGAGCCATGGGTGACTGCGACGCCGCTTGTGCCGCTGCGCCTGGAAGAAGCCGGCGAATTGCCGAGAGCGTCGGGGAAGGGCGTATGACGAGTTTTCCCGATTTCAGCAAGATTGACTATGAAGACAGGGTTCCGCGGGCGGATCTCGAACGATGGCGCAGGGAGATTGAAGCGCAGACGGGCCGCCCGGCGGAAGAGCAGGTCTGGCGGACGCATGAGCGGATCAATATCAGGGCGCTGCATAGCGCGTCTGATGTCAAGGATGTGGAGCATTTGGGTTTTGTCGCGGGCATCCCGCCTTATTTGCGGGGACCTTACGCGGCGATGTATGCCGTGCGGCCTTGGACGATAAGGCAGTATGCCGGGTATTCGACGGCGGAGGAGAGCAACGCCTTTTACCGGCGCAACCTGGCGGCTGGTCAAAAGGGATTGTCGGTGGCATTCGACCTGGCGACGCATCGCGGTTATGACTCGGATCATCCGCGGGTGGTGGGCGATGTGGGCATGGCGGGGGTGGCGGTCGACAGCGTATTGGATATGAAGATTCTGTTTGCGGGCATTCCGCTGGATGAGATGTCGGTGTCGATGACGATGAATGGGGCGGTGCTGCCGGTGCTGGCATTCTATATCGTGGCCGCCGAGGAAGAGGGCGTTTCGCGCGCGCAACTGAAGGGCACGATTCAGAACGACATCCTGAAAGAGTATATGGTGCGCAACACCTATATTTATCCGCCGGCGCAGTCAATGAAGATCGTCGGCGATATCTTCGCTTATACAGCCGCGGAGATGCCCAAGTTCAACAGCATCAGCGTCAGCGGCTATCATATTCAGGAAGCGGGCGGCGGGGCTGATATTGAATTGGCATATACGCTGGCGAACGGGTTGGAGTACCTGCGTACGGGGATGGCGGCGGGTTTGGCGATTGACGATTTTGCGCCGCGATTGTCGTTCTTTTGGGGCGTTGGCATGAATTATTTCATGGAGATCGCCAAGATGCGGGCGGGGCGCTTGCTCTGGGCGAAGCTGGCAAGGCAGTTTAAGCCGCGGAATCCCCGGTCGATGGCATTGCGCGCGCATTGCCAGACCTCGGGCTGGAGCTTGCAGGAGCGCGAGCCCTACAACAATGTGGCGCGCACCTGTCTGGAGGCGATGGCGGCGGTGATGGGCGGGACGCAGTCGCTGCACAGCAATGCGCTGGATGAGGCGATCGCGCTGCCGACCGAGTTTAGCGCGCGCATCGCCCGCAACACGCAGCTTTTCTTGCAGCATGAAACGGGCGTCGCCGATGTGGTGGATCCCTGGGGCGGCTCGTATCTGGTTGAGCGGCTGACGCAGGATTTGGCACGCCGCGCGTGGGCGCATATTCAGGAGGTCGAGGCGCTGGGCGGCATGACCAAGGCGCTGGAGACTGGCGCTCCGAAGATGCGAATCGAAGAGGCGGCGGCGCGCCGACAAGCGCAGATCGACAGCGGCGACGAGACCATCATCGGCGTCAACAAGCATCGCGTGAGCGAGGAAGGCGCAATCGCATATCGCGAGGTCGATAATTCGGCGGCGCGTGAGGCGCAGATCGAGCGATTGAGACAATTGCGGGCGGAGCGCGATGAGACGGCGGCGCGGGCTGCGCTCGGCGCGTTGACGGAAAGCGCGCGCAGTGGCGAGGGCAATTTGCTGGCGCTGGCGGTTGAGGCGGCGCGGGCGCGGGCGACCAACGGCGAGATATCCGGGGCGCTGGAGGCGGTGTGGGGACGGCACGTCGCGGTCGTCAGCTCGGTGGCGGGCGTCTATAGCGCGGCTTATGGCGATAAGAGCGATGTCATTGGCGTGCGCGCGCTGACGGACGATTTCGCGCGACGGGAGGGGCGGCGGCCCCGTTTGATGGTGGCGAAGATGGGGCAGGATGGGCATGATCGCGGCGCGAAGGTGATCGCCACGGCTTTCGCCGATTTGGGCTTTGATGTTGATATCGCGCCGCTGTTTCAGACGCCGGCCGAAGTGGCGAAGCAGGCGGTGGAGAACGACGCGCACGTGATTGGCGTCAACTCGCTGGCGGCCGGGCACAAGACCTTGCTGCCGCAGTTGATGGCGGAGCTGGGCAAGCGGGAGCGCGCCGATATGATGGTGGTGGTCGGCGGGGTGATACCGGCGCAGGACTACGCCGCGTTGTATGAGATGGGCGCCGCGGCGATATTTGGTCCGGGCACGGTCATACCGGAGGCCGCAAGACGGGTCTTGAGCGAGCTCGATAGACGTCTGGCAGGACTTTGAGTCAAGTCAGATCGTGGTATTGAGCGGCGCGCAGAATCGCCTGGTTGGCTTCGTCCCAGTTGAGCAGCACGGTGGTTTTGCCTTGCGAATAGTAGCCGGTGGCGGTCATCGCCAGCACGTAGGCCGCCATGCTTTCGTTGCTTGGCATATCGACCAGGACGATGAAGTCGTTTTCGCCAAAGGCGACCCAGCTGTCGCTGACACTGCCGCCGAATTCTTCGGCGACGCGATGGCCTTCGCCGAAGAGGGGCGATGCGTTGCGCGACATGAGGTCTTTCCAAGCGGCCGAAGTCAAGGATGTCTGCCATAGGAATTGCGCCATGATGTTCCTCCTGCGTATTTCGATAGCGATCGATTGCGTCAAATATAACGCAGGGCGCTGGCTTCGACTACGTCGGGCGTTGGGGTCTGCCTCACGTTCTGGCCGCCTATGCGAATCATCGGAGAGGGGGAGCTGCGGTCTACCTCACCCCCCGGCCCCCTCTCCGAATCATCAGAGAGGGGGAGCTGAAGTTAGCGATTTACGCAGTGGAGTGTTGGTTATCGCGAGAATCGTCTCCTGTTTGGATTATTGTTCCAGACTTGTTCGCGCACGAAATGTCGAAGCGGACAAGCCAGGCAATTGTTGAGTTTGAGTCAGGATCAATTGTTGCCGAGTCCTCGAGTTGCACGGCTCTCCTTTTTGGCGCCGGGGGGCGTTGATGCTATGGTATGAATGGCGGTTGCAGGGGAGAGTCGAGGCGATATGAGCGTTGTTGGGGGCAGGTCTCGGCTGGACGGGCAGGCGCTGGCGGACGGGGTCCGAGCGGGCGAGCGGGCGGCGCTGGCGCGCGCTATTACGCTGGTCGAGAGCGCGGCGCCACGGCATCGGGCGGCGGCGCAGGTTCTGTTGGCGGAGTTGCTGCCTGATAGCGGGGGGTCGATGCGCATCGGGATTACCGGTGTGCCGGGCGCCGGCAAGAGCACGTTCATCGACAGTTTTGGTTGTTTTCTGACCGAGCGCGGCAGGCGGGTGGCGGTGCTGGCGGTTGATCCGAGCAGCAGCTTGACCAGCGGCAGCATCCTGGGCGACAAGACGCGGATGGAGCGGCTTTCACGGGACGAGAAGGCTTTCATCCGGCCGAGCCCGACGAGGGGCGCGCTTGGCGGCGTGGCGGGCAGGACGCGGGAGGCGATATTGCTTTGCGAGGCGGCCGGTTATGAGGTGGTTATTGTCGAGACGGTGGGCACGGGTCAGAGCGAAGCGGCGGCGCGCGGGCTGGTGGATTTTTTGTTGCTGCTGATGATCACGGGCGCGGGCGACGAATTGCAAGGCATCAAGAAGGGGGTGATAGAGTTGGCGGACGCGCTGGTGATCAACAAAGCCGATGGCGACAATTTGGCGGCGGCGAAGGCGGCGCGGGCGGAACTCAGCCGCAGTTTGCGCTTTGTGGCGCCGGCGACGGCGGGCTGGCGGACGCGCGCATTCACCGCCTCGGGATTGACCGGCGCGGGCATTGCGGAGATCTGGGAGGCGATATCGACATTCATGGCGGAGACAAAAGCGAGCGGCGTCTTTGCGACACGGCGGGCGGCACAGCGGCGCGAATGGCTGCAGGCGGCGTTGGAGGCGCGGCTGCTGGAATTGGTCTTCGGGAATGGGGCGGCGCGGGAGGCGCTGCCCGGGATTGAAGCGGCGGTGCTCGGCGGGGAGATGTCGGCGGAGGCGGCGGCGGAGCGACTGATCCGGCTTGCGGGGGGCGACGGCTGAGGCGGGTTGATGGCGTCCGCTGGTCAGGGCAAGCGAGCGCCGGTAGAATAGGATGCGCGCGACACAAAAGAGAGGCAGGCAATGGAAAGCAAGGGGAAGCGAATGATCGTCACGACAACACCGACGGTTGAGGGTTATTCAGTCGAGGGTTATCTGGGCATCGTGAGCGGTGAAGCGGTGATGGGCGCCAATATGTTCAAGGATATGTTCGCTGGCATCCGTGATATCGTGGGCGGGCGTTCGGGCGCGTACGAAGAGGAATTGCGGCGGGCGAAAGAGATCGCGATTAGGGAGATGCAAGGCAACGCGCGTCAGCTGGGCGCGAACGCGGTATTGGGGGTTGATCTGGATTATGAGACGATCGGCGCGAATGGCAGCATGCTCATGGTTTCGGCGAGCGGGACGGCGGTGCGGCTGGTCTGAGCCGATATGTTAGAGTTCGACGCGATGTTTGTCGCGCAGGGTATCAAGGGTTCGCTGGATTTCGTCGGCTTGGCGCTCGGCGGACCAGCCCAGGACGTCGGCGCAGATCTGCCCAAGCTGGCTGACGAGATCGCGGGTGGCGTTGCCGAGCATGGCGATCAGCGTGCGGCGCAGCAATAGGTCATCGAGCCTGACGACTTTTTCGCATTTGAGTATGAATTCTATTTCGCGCCGGCTGTAGCTGGGCTGGCGTGTTAGAGGGTGGTCGCGCGCCTGTGAGATGAAGGCGGCGACATTTTGGGCGCGGGTGCCGTAGCGGTCGAAGAGTTGGCGCAGGCGCGGCAAGGGAAGGGCTGTATCTCGCTGGCGGGCGCGGAGCCACTGGTCAATTGCGGCATCAGTGGCTGGATAGTGGCGTCCGCCGCCGATGCTGAGGTCGGCGGTGGTTGCTTGGCGCGCGCGCTTGAGGTCTTGGAGCGCGCGGTCGGCCGCTTGTTCGGAGAAGGCGCGGAAGGTGGTCCATTTGCCGCCGATGAGCGAGTGGATGGGGTAGGCGCGCGCGTCGTCTGGCGGGAGGGTGGCGATGCTGTGGTCGCGGCTGATTTGGCCGGTGGCGCCGGCGGTGCTGTAGGGCAGGGGGCGCACGGCGGAGAAGCTGAAGACGATATGCGAGCGTTTGATGTTGACGCGCGGGAAGACGGTCGGAATCATGGCCAGGAGATAGTCGATTTCGGCGTCGGAGATGAGGGCGTCATCGGGATTATCGATGCGGATATCGGTGGTGCCGATCATGACGCGGTTGAAGAAGGGCAGGATGAGCGCGAGTCGGCCGTCGTTGTTTTCGAAATAGAATTCGCTGCCGCGGGTGGCCGCTAGCAGGGCTGGATGATCCAGCATCAGGTGGGAGCCTTTGGTTCCGCCGATGAAGCGCTTATCGGGGCGAGCCAAGCCAGCGTTGACGATGTCGATCCAGGGTCCGGCGGCGTTGATCACGACTTTCGGCTTGACGAAGAATTCGGCGCCATGAAGCTCGTCGCGCAGGGTTACGGAGTCGTTGCTACCGGCGATGGCGCTGATGTAGTTGAGGGCGCGGCAGCGCGGGTTGGCGGCTTCGGCATCGAGGAGCATTTCCAGGCAGATGCGCTCGGGGGAGGGCATAAAGGCGTCGTAATAACTGGCGGCGCAGACGATGTTCGGGTTTAGCTGCGGGTAGTGGCGCAGGGCGGAGGAGCGCAGGCGGAATTCGTGGCGTGGCATGGCGCGTTCATTGCGCACGAGGTAGTCGTAGAAGGCGAGGCCGAGCTTGATAACGAGGGCGCCGCGCTCGCCCGGACGATCGAGCAGGTTCAGGAACTTCAGGGGCGCGTTCAGCAGACCGGAGAACCAGCGGAAGATCGGGATGGTGGTTCGCAGGGGCTTGGCTTGGTGGGGCGCGTTTTGCAGCATGCGGTTGCGTTCGTGCAATGCCTCGTTGACCAGTCGGAACTCGCCGTTTTCGAGGTAGCGTAAGCCGCCGTGCAGCATGTGGGAGGAGCCGGCGCTTGTGCCGCTCCCGAAGTCGCCGCGTTCGACGAGGAGGGCGTCGACACCGTTCAGCGCCAGGTCGCGGAATGTGCCGATGCCGTTGACGCCGCCGCCGATAATGAGGACGGAGACTTCGGGGTTGTCTTTAAGCGCTTGCAGCGTCGTTTTTCGATGCGTGCTCACCCTAGGCAAATCCAATCAGCGCGAGGAGTGTTGAATCACGACGGTATATTCGCGCCGGCGCGGAGAATCTGATGCGGGCGAGCCAAGGTTCGCCCTTACAACGATTGATTTCTGAGGCCGGATTTTTAGCTGCCATGTCGTCGATTTTCACCACAACCGCGTACGCAGGCGGTTGACTATGCGCTGGCAAATTGATAGCGTTGCGCCACTATAGGGATGATAAGGATAAAACGGTGAAAATAAAGTGTGTTGTACTTGCGTACGTTTTGCTGGCGTTTTCGTTGACCGTGATGGCGGAAGACGGCTTGAGGGTGATCAGCGAAGAGGTTGAAGTGATGAGCGGCGGGCAGGCTTACGCGTCACTGCTGGCGTATCCGGCGAGCGAGGGGGTTTATCCGGCGGCGGTGCTGATCCATTCGTTCCGCGGCTTGCAGCAAGGCTACCGTGACATGACCGAGGCTTTTGCCGGCGAAGGATTTGTGGTCTTGGCGGTTGGATGGCAGACCTTTGAACAGAATCCGTCGGATGCGCTGGTGGAGCAGCTCCTGATCGATAGCGTCGACTTTCTGAGCGCTCGCGATGATGTTGACCGGCTGCGGATTGGCTTGACCGGTTTCTGCGCGGGCGGACGATATACGATGCTGTTCTTGCCGCAGATTGACGCCTTTGCGGCCGGGGTGGCTTGGTATGGATTCCCCAACTTCGGCGATCCGGTGACGCCAAGTGATGTGATCGACGACCTGGATGCGCCCATGCTGATTATCCATGGCACGAATGACCGTCCTAGCCCGATTGCTGACATTTACGCCTACGCGACGGCGCTAGGCGAGGCCGGCAAAGAATTCGAGCTCAAGGTTTATTCCAATGAGCCGCACGGTTTTGTGCTGGATGCGGGCGAATTGAGCCGGGATGATGTCGCCAGTGACGCCTTTGATGAGATGGTTGTGTTTTTCCGGCGCAAGCTAGGGTAGTCGGGACTCGTCCTGGATGAGGGGACGATTGCGCTCGCCCAGGCCAGACTGCGCGCGCCGATGCCGATAATCAAGACGGATAATTCAGGCGAGTCCTTGATGGTTTGCAGGATATCTCGGTTGCTCATCAGTCGCTGGGGGGTCGGTTGCAGTTGACGTGAATGTCATAGACATCTGGTTCCTGCAAGTCGAAGCCGTACTTGAATGTTAAATTGCCCCATGCGAGTTGCACGGTGTATATGCCGTTGGGGAAGGCGGCAATGGGTCCCGGTAGTCGAATACAACTGCGATGCGGTCGACATTGCCCATTGAGCCGCGCTGCCAATCCTGCGCGCTGGCCGGATTTGCCAGCAATAGCATTACGAGCATGCAAAAGACAGTCTTGTTCATTGCCTGTCTGCCTTCCACTCAAGCGCTGATAGCGTGCCGCGGGATATGCGCCTATGCGTTGGTTTTAACCCGACTCGTCGGCTGCGTGTCCGCCTGTTGGGCTACGGTTCGCGCGTCGCCCGAATGAGGCTGGCGCCGGTCATCTCAGGCGGCCGGGCGATGTCGAGGAGGTCGAGCACAGTGGGCGCGACATCGGCCAGGCGTCCCCAAGCGCGCAGGTCGTAGCTATTGTCGGCATCAATGACGAAGAGTGAAACTGGTCCGACGGTGTGGTAGGTATGCGGCTGGCCGCTGGCTGGGTCGATCATGCGTTCGCAGTTGCCGTGGTCGGCAGTGACGATGGCGACGCCGTTGCGCTTGAGGACGGCATTGACCAGCTTGCCGGCGCAGGCGTCGACGGTCTCCACCGCTTTGATGGCGGCGGGCAGATTGCCGGTGTGGCCGACCATGTCGGGGTTGGCGAAGTTAACGAGGAGGAAGTCGTCCTGGCGCGACGCCAAGCGCTGCCGGGTGGCTTCGGTGAGTTCGGGCGCGCTCATCCGCGGCTGCAGGTCATAGGTGGCGACTTTGGGCGAGGGGACGATGTGTCGCGTCTCGCCGGGGAAGGGCGCTTCGGCGCGTCCGTTGAAGAAGAAGGTGACGTGAGGGTATTTCTCGGTTTCGGCGGTATGATATTGCGTTTTGCCGGCGCGCGCCAGCGTTTCGGCTAGCGTGTTACGCAGCAGTTCGACCGGGAAGAGGATGCAGTCGGTCAGCCCTGCCATATATTCGGTCATGGTGATGAGGCGCAGGTCGGCGATGGGCTGGAAATGCGCTGCGCCGGCGAAGTCTCGCTTGGCAAAAGCCTGAGCGAGTTGACGCATGCGGTCGGCGCGGAAATTGAAGCAGAGCAGGGCGTCGCCGGCTTGGACGCGCAGATCGTCGTCGCTGTGGATGATGGTGGGCTGGATGAATTCGTCGGTGAGGCCCTGGGCGTAGGATTGCCGAATGGCGGCTAGCGGATCGGGCGCGCGTTGTTCGCTCTGACGAAAGGCGCAGGCGTTGTAGGCGCGCTGCGTGCGTTCCCAGCGTTTGTCACGGTCCATCGCGTAGTAGCGTCCGCTGACGGTGGAGACGCGTCCGCAGTCAATTGCGGCGAGCTTGTCCATGAGTTCGGCGCAGAATTTGAGGCCTTGTTGCGGCGGCGTATCGCGGCCGTCGGTGATCAGGTGCAGGACGGGGTTGATGTTGTTGGCGCGGGCGATGTCCAGCAGGGCGTAGAGATGATCGGAGTGGCTGTGCACGCCGCCGTCGCCGAGCAAGCCAACGAGGTGCAGCTTCTTGCTTTGCGCTTTGAGTTTGTTGAGCGCGTCTTTCAGGATTGGGTTATCGGCGAGTTTTCCGTCGGCGATGGCATTGGCGATGCGGGAGATGTCCTGGTAGACGATGCGCCCGGCGCCAAGGTTGAGGTGCCCGACTTCGGAGTTGCCCATTTGCCCCGGGGTTAGACCGACGTGTTCGCCTGAGGTGTGAATGATGGCGCGTTCGCAGGTCTTTAGCCAGCGGTCGAAGTTGGGGGTCTGCGCCAGGGCGACAGCGTTGCCGGCTGTGGCTTCGCGGATGCCCCAGCCGTCGAGAATGATCAGCAGCACAGGATTGCGCGCCATGAAGGGCTTGCTCCGTTCGGCTAATGATGCAGCTGTTTATAGCACAGAAATCGTCAGGGCTGAATGCGGGGCTGGCGCATTGTCAGCGTTGGGTGGCGGGAGGCAGCATGGATTGCGCGCGCGGCGGGAGCGGGGCATCGGGGTCGTAGAGCTGGCTAATGTCGTAGGGGGTGGTGATATCGAGGTTGAGGTAGGCGATGGGATTGTCGATGAGTTGGACGGAGAGGTCGCGATTGAGTTTGAAGGCGAGAGCGCGCTGAAAGAGATCGGAGAGCGGGGCGGATTTGAGGATAAACTGGTCGTCGCCGAAAGAGCGGCAATTGCGCCCGATTTGACAGTAGACTGATTGGATTTGACGGGCAGGTCCGTATAGAACAGACAGGATGCTATCGTCCAGGTCGATCTGGGCGGCCAGGGGCCAGAAACTGTATTCGCGGACTTCGTTGAAATCGATGTCTGACGCCAACAGGATGATGGTGTCGTGGTGGATGCGCGGGGCGAGGGACAGCAGGTCGCGCAGCAATCTGGCGCGTTCGTTGGATTCGCGCTCAATGTCGGCTTTGTGCGCATAGAGTTGATTGACGCCGAGAAAGAACAGCGAGAGGCAAAGCGCTGAAGCGGTTAGCTTTCGCGGGGCGTCGCCTTTGAGCGGGGCCGCGACGAGCGCAAAGCCGTAGACCAAGGCGAAGGACGCGCCAAATGGAGCGAAGAAATACAGGCGCCAATCGAGATGAGTTGTTTTGAGCCAGGCGATGGCGGCGACGGCCGGAATCACGAAGAAGATGCCAGCCAGTGTTCCTTTGGCCGCCTGCTGGGTTGTAAGGGCGGGTTCATCGCATCGCGCTAGTCTAGTCGTCAGGATGAAGGCGATCGTTAGTAAGATAAGGCTTGCGGGCAGCCAATCGCTTCCGTTTAGGGCGGACAGGGCTTCGCGCCAGCCCTCAAAAAAGAGGTGGCGGAACAAGTTTGCAAGCAGTTCGGCAGCCCGCGCGATAGCAGAGGTCCTCGCCGGGTCGGGCGCGGCGTTGAAACTTGCGCCCCCATAAAAGCTAAACTTTAGAGATACCAGCAGGAGAAGGTGCGCGATGTGGCAGAGTGGAAACAGGCACCAGAGCGCGGTGAGATTACATTTGCGCCAGAGTGACGACTGTTTTGAGATTAGCCAGATAATTGGCGCGACAAGTATAAGCGCATAGGCAGACTCGTTCGTGGTTACGCAGAATATCAGCCCGAGCCAGGCGCCCAGCAAATGCAAGCGGCTGGGATGCTTGCGATACAGGAGCATGAGGTAGACTGCCGCCAGGAAGGTTGTCATGCTGAATTGATTTGCGAGCGAGCGCAAGGACGCGACATCGGCGGGGGCGGGGTATGCCTGCGCGATAAGGGCAGCCATGAAGGCGTAGAGTTGCGGGACGCCGAGTTTGCGCAAGATGCCATAGAAGAGCAGGAGTTTGCCCCAGATCAATGCCAGATGCGTCAAATGGAAGCCGTGAAAAGCGTCGGGGCTGATCAGGGTGGCGAAAAGGCTGGGCACGATAACGGAGAAGCGGGTGGTGAGTTCAAACGGGACGCTCCAGGTAAAGTGTCGATCAATATGCGTGCGGTAGACCCAGCTCTCCCAGATGCCGATGCTGTCGAAACCAAAGGGCAAGTAAAGCAAGCACAGCATGAGTAGGAGCGCCAAAGAGACAGCCAGGTCGGTGCCCCTTTTCTGGGTTATGCAGAGGCGCAAAGACTTGAGGATGAGGGGCAGGTAGATTGCCGCAGCCAGCGCCAGCAAGATCGCTTGCCAATAGGGCTGGTGGAAGCGGCGGTGAATGATGCCCAATACGTCACGGATCAAGGATGTAGCGGATAGATCCAAGAGCAGCGACAGTAGAAGCAAGAGCGCCAGAATGAGGCCGACTGGACGGAGGTCGATGGGAGAGTCGAGCGATCGCCTTGACAGATAGTACAAGGCGGTTAGCGGACTGAGGAGCAGGCCGATGACGCCAAGGTGGAAGAAAGCGAATGATCTTAGGCTGTCAGCGCTCCGTATCGCGAGCAGAAGCAGCAGGCAGTCGGTTAGAAGCAGCGCAAGGAAGAGAATGTGAGCAAGGGACAGGCGCGGCTTTGGGGCGGGCGTCATCCGATGAGCTCCGAGGGTATGTGTTCGTCATGCCGGCGGGCAATCGCCTTCATCATTGCGGACCGGTCTCCGTGATCAGGTGTGCCGCCTTGCCGGGAGCATCGTGTTGATACGGGGCGGGAGCGGCGCGCGGGCTTGATAGAGTTGGCTGGCGTCGTAGGGGATGTCGATGTCGAGGTTGAGGAAAGCGGCCGGGTCTTCGACCAGTTCGACCGACAGATCGGCATTGAGCTTGAAGACGAGGGTGCGCGCGAGCAGGTCTTCGGGCTGTGAAGATGTGAGCAGAGTCTCGCGGTCGTCAACGTAGCTGCACGCGGTTAGCATCACGCAGAAGTAAGCGTACTCCGGAGCGTTGGATTGGTACAAGGTATACAGCGCGCTATAGAGCATGTCTCGGTTTAGCAGGTCGAAAATGTCTTGAGATTCAAGGAATTGATGGTCCAGTTCGGTTATCAGCGCTATGTGTGCGTTTGCATGCGGTTTTGGAGCTAGCGCAATCACATTATGGATGATATTGGACTTCTTGCTCGCGCTTTCCACGAATTGTTCATGTTGCAGGAACAGACGCGAAACTGCCGGGAGCAGGAGCAGCAGACTGGCTGCGACCACAGCGGCGTTGCGGAATCCGGGCTTGGGCAGCCTATTTGTGAGCAGAAGCATCGCGGAGAAGAGAGCGATCACGGCGCCGATCGGCACATATAGGCACATGCGCCAGGGATCGTTGTTGTAGAGCGGGATCCACATAAGTACGCCGATGGCCGGGATTATAAGCAGCAGGCCAAGCAGCATGAGGATTGCCAATTGGCGGCTTGTCGGATCGGACCTGGCGTTTGGTTGCCGCGCGAGAAGCCACGCGACTGCCGCGGCGCTGGCGAGCGGGATGATGGTCGGCAGCCACCAGTGATTGCGCTCAATGGTCTGGATCGCTTCTTGCCAGCCGCCGAAGAAGGTAAAGGGATAGACCCAGCCCAGGGCGTCGACAAATGTTGAAACGGCATTTGTGGCGGCCGCCGAGGCATTCGTCGAGGAATCCAACAGTCCGCTCTGGTAGAAGTCTCGACCAGTTGCTGAGAGAAGCGCGATATAGGAGAGTTTGAGCGCAGGCGGCAGGAGCCAAATCGCAGTTAGATTGAGCTTCCGCCAGTTGATGTCACGGTTGGCCAGGCACCATAACAGAGGAACAAGAAGGACCAGCATCATGCCTGATTCATAGGAGTTTACACTGAAGGTCAGCGCCAGCCACATGCCGCAAAGCGTGAGTTTTCGCGGCAAACGGCGGAATTCCAGCGCCAAGAATATCGCCGCCAGAAAGTGCAATTTGCTGTAATTCAGGAGCAAGGAGCGCATGGAGAGCTGCATCGGGTTGACCGGGTATACGATGAAGAGGAGCGCCATCAGAAAGGCGTAAAGCGGCCTGACGCGGCCCTGACGCAGGATGCCGTAAACGACGGCGGTCATTGCTGAGTGCATCAGGCAATTGACCAGGTTGTAGCCAAGGAATGATTCTGGGCTAATGATGTATGCCAATACGCGATGCACGAGACCGCCGAAACGGGTCACCACCCAGGAATCGAAGAAGCTGGGGGGACCGCCTTCCATGTAGCCGTGAAGTATCCAGTTTTCCCAATGAGCGGAGGTTTGGAAGCCGAAAGGCAGATAGAGCGCAATGGGGAAAAGAAGACAGGCGGCCGCCGCAATCTTGTCGCCTGATGAAGTATTGCGCCAGTTGCGTCGAAGCCCTTGCCACATCAGGAGGCTGAAAATGACCAGCGCGAGTATCAGCCAGAGAAGCGACCAGACCATCGGCGCCGGCGGAGACAGTGGATGCGGGAAGAGCGATGAGACTGGCAGATTGTACTCATAGCGGGCGCCGTCCTCGGCGAAGACTTCGAGCGTTGCGGCGGCGCCATCGCTGGCGCAGAAGGACGCGTATCCCGGGTTTTGGTCAAGGCTGACGTCATTGCCCAGGAAGCGCGCGGATTCAGCGCCGATGACCGACCAGGCGACGTCAAGGCATTCATGCGGGAAAATCATGCTGTCTCGCGCGGTCCAGAATCTTATGGCGACTTTCCCGTCATCGGCGTCTATCGCGAGCCTTGTGTGCGGAGCCAGGCGCAAAGACGCGCCGATGCAAGCAAGTATCAGGCTGGCGACCAGCAGCCGGGACAAAGGCGGCTTATCGTTGAGTCGATTCGCGCGCAGATAATGGAGCGCCAACAGAGCCGTGCCGCAGACACCGACGAAGCCGACCAGATAGAATAGCAGGTCTGGCAGGTGTTGAATCTTCAGTTCAGGGGCGCGGTAAATGCCGTTCTTGGCGACGATCTCAATGAGCGGGCTTGTGGCGTTGATTGCGGGACAGAATGGCATTTCGCCCGAGCCGATCTGCCCGCCGCGGTCGATATGAAGAGATTCGATTCCTTCCAGATTCCAAGAGAGCTTGACGCAGTCGCCCGGGAAGAATGTCCAGGCGCGGTCGGACCGGATGTCGATTGTCGTCTCGCCGTATTGACGTTGGATCTTTGGCGGTGGCGTATTCGAGACCGTAAGCAGGAATAGCAGGCTTGTCAATAGCGCCAGAGTGATGGGGGCGCTGCCGTGAACAGTTCGCGCGCTTGCAAGCAGCTTGCGACTCGGCCTCACCCAATGACCTCCGAGCGTTTGCGTGCGCCCTTCCAGCGGATATCGGGCAGCAGGGCGTCGGCATGGGCTTGGATGCGATCGCGATGTTCAAGCAAGTCGCATATCATTTGTGTTATCACGGACTTTATGTCGCGGGTCGGGCGGTAGCCCAAATCGAGCAGATGCTGCCTGTCCGGCTGATAGTAGTGCTCTTCCATTTCCGCTCGCGGGTTGTCGTAGCGCCGAACCGCGACCTTGAGCCCGAGGTTTGCGGCTGCGGCTTGCACAATGGTCGCCAGTTCCTGGATTGAGTAGGCATTTTCGAACTGATTGAAGACGCGGTATTCGCCGGTCGCTGGCGGGTTTTCGAGCGCCAGGCGGAGGCAGGTCATGGAATCGGCGAGGGGCAGGAAGCCGCGTTTCTGCGTGCCCCGCCCGTAGAGGGTGAGCGGATGGCCGATCACGGCCTGGCAGCAGAAGCGGTTGAGGGCGGTGCCGAAGCATTGGTCGAAGTCGAGTCGGCTGCGCAGGCGCGGATCATCGCCCATTTCGGCGATTTGGGTGCCAAAGACGACGCCTTGCATGACGTCGGTCGCGCTGATGCCCCAGATTTTGGAGGCGAAATGGGTGTTGTGGGAGTCGTGGACTTTGCTCTGGTGGTACCAGCTTCCGGCTTGCCGCGGGAAAGGCAGGCGATCTTTGCGGCCGCGGAATTCGACATCGAAGAAGCCTTCGGGGATATCGACATCGGGTGTGCCGTATTCGCCCATGGTGCCGATTTTGACCAGGTGGGCGGCGGGCGCGACTTCTTTGATCGCCCAAAGGAGGTTCAGGTTGTTAATGACGTTGTTCTGCTGCGTCCAGACGCAATGGGCCTGGTCGATCATGGAAAAAGGCGCGGATGGCATCTGCCCCAGGTGAACAAGGGCGTCGGGCTGGAAGTCTTGCACACAGGCTTTGACGAAGTCGTAGTCGGTGAGATCACCAAGGCGGAATTCGAGCTCGACGCCGAATCTCTCTTGAAAGGCCTGCAGGCGTTCTTCGCGCGTGGCGATGGGCAAGGCGCTCGTCCCGCCGACTTCGGCAACCCATTCCCGGCGCAGCAGCAGATCGGCGCCGGCGATGTCGTGACCGTGCGCGCGGAGGTGGATTGCCAGGGGCCAGCCGAGGTAGCCATCAATCCCGGCGATGAAGACTCGCATGCGTCGTATTCGCTCCTGCAGGTTGTGGCTCACAGGTTCATGGAGAATCCGGCGATAGTCTAGCTGAATTCAGCGCGGATTAGAATGGTCGCGCCGGGTGGCAGGGGCGTGGGGCAGGCAGGGCAGGCGCAAGCAAGTCGCGCGACATAAGGCGAGTACAGAAGCGAGTCGCGCAAGTTATGGTTGGCGGTTGAGATGGCAGTTTGCGGGCGAGCCGGTGGCGCGCCCCTACAGAATTCGTCGGATTTTGGCGCAGGAAGATTGGCGCGACGCTGCGGTCTACCTCAGCGCCCGGCTCCCTTTCCGAATCATCGGAGAGGGGGAGCGACGATGTATGCGAAACCGAAGGGCAATTGTGATATTGCCTCATTCTGCGGAGCGTCGCGCAAGTTTTGTCCGCATATTCGCACCAGTTTCACAAGACCAATCAAGCCTGGCAACAGTGAATGGCCGTGTCAGGATTGCGGGTTGGCTGGCCTCGATGTTCACCGCTCCCCGAGATAAACGATGGGTGCAACTGCCTGGATAGCTGTATATAATGGCGGGCTAATGGCAGGCGGCGCGCGCCTCAGGCTTGATGGTTGCTGGCGGGTTGAATTGTGGATACGACTTGAAGACACGAGAGAAACAGAGTATCGGCTACTGGCAACTGGTCCGCGGCAATCGGTCGTTTCGCTATTTGTGGTCGGGGCAGATCATCAGCTTGACAGGCGACTGGTTCAATTTGATCGCCTCGGCTGCGCTGGTCGCCACATTGACGCAGTCGGGCGCGGCGGTGGGCGGGCTTTTCGTTGTGCGAATGCTGGCGCCCTTCCTCGTCAGTCCATTCGCTGGGGTTGTGGCGGATCGCGCAAATCGCAAGGCGATCGTCATCAGCACCGATGTGCTGCGCTGTTTTGTCGTGCTGGGTTTTTTGTTGGTGAGATCGCCGGAGCATGTGTGGGTCATCTATATGCTGACGGCGGTGCAAAGCGCGTCGCAGGGCTTTTATTTTCCGGCGTGGAATTCGATCTTGCCGGATATCACCAGACGCGAGGAGCTCGGGATTGCCAATGCGTTGTCGTCGGCGACCTGGTCGACGATGTTGGCATTTGGCGCGGCATTGGGCGGGTTGGCGTCGGGTGTGGTCGGTTATTATCCGGCCTTTGTGATAGACGCGTTTACCTTTTTGCTCAGCGCGCTTATCTTGTGGCGCATGCCTTACGATTCGCCATTGCAGCGGGACGGGGATCGGTCGATTATGGCGGGCGTACGCCAGTATCTCGATGGTTTGGGCTACCTGCGGCGGCACATTGACACATTTTCCATCGCGATTCACAAGGGCGTGCTTGGCTTGTTGGTTATCGGCTTCTACCAAGTCATTCAAGTGACGATCGCTGAGCAGTATTTCCCGATTGGCGAGGGCGGCAGCATCAGCCTGGGTTTGATCTATGTCATGTCGGGGATCGGCTCCGGCGTGGGTCCGATTTTAGGGCGGAACTTTGCGCGGGATCGTGATCGGGAGTTGCGTTTGATGATCGCCTTTGGTTATGTCTGCGCATTGGCGGGGTTCATAATATCAGCCACGTTGATATCGTTGCCGGTGATTCTGATTGGCGCTTTGCTGCGCGGCATCGGCGGCGGCTTGATTTGGGTGCTGGGCACACAGCTTTTGCTGCAGATCGTGCCGAATCAGGTGCGCGGGCGCGTCTTTTCGACTGAGTTCGCGCTGTATACGCTATTCGCCGCGATATCGTCGGGCGCAACCGGCATTTTGATTGATACGGCGATGGGGATAAGCGGCGTGCTGATGTTGGGTTGCGGCTTGCTTGTCATCCCGATTATGTTGTGGACCTTGTGGATTCAGTATGGCAGGCGCGAGTTGGCGCCAGGGGGAGGGTCGGTTGCGTGACAAGGGCGGCGCGCAAGGAAAGTCTTTGACTGTCAAAGGCGTGACCGGGAATAGAGGCCGACGATGATTCCGTTCAATCAACTAAAGCCGCTGCACGATCTGCTGGCGGACGAGATTCACGAAGCGCTGCGGCGTGTGGCGGATAGCGGCTGGTATATCCTTGGTCCGGAAGTAGAGGCATTCGAGGCCGAGTTCGCGGCATATCATGGCGCGGCGGGCGCGGTCGGCGTCGCTAGCGGCACAGACGCGATCGAATTGGCATTGCGGGCTGGGGGCATCGGCGCGGGCGACGAGGCAATCACGGTAGCGCATACGGCGATGGCGACGGTGACCGCGATTGAAAGCACAGGCGCCAAACCGGTTCTGGCTGATATTGACCTGGAGACGTTTACGCTGGATCCGTTGGCGGCGCAGGCAGCTATAAGCGAGCGGACTCGGGCTATCGTCGTCGTGCATCTTTACGGGCAGCCGGCGGACATGGACGCTTTGAAGGGATTGGCTGAGAAGCACAACTTGCTGCTGATTGAAGATTGCGCGCAGGCGCACGGCGCGGAGTACAAAGGGCGCAAGGTCGGCACGATCGGCGATATGGGCGCGTTCAGCTTTTATCCCACGAAGAACATGGGCGCTTATGGCGATGGCGGCGCAGTCATCACGGGCAGTCGCGAGTATGCCGAGCGTCTGGAAAAGCTGCGCAACTATGGGCAGACGACGCGCTACAGGCATCAGTCGCGGGGGACGAACAGTCGCCTTGACGAGATGCAGGCGGCGGTGCTGCGCGTGAAACTCAGGCATCTGGACAGGCACAATGGGCGCCGACGGGAGATGGCCGCGTTATATGACGCGAATCTGCGCTCGGTGACGACACCCGCGGAAGCCGTGGATGGCAGGCACGCGTATCATCTTTACGTGATTCGCGATCGAGACCGGGATGGGTTGATGGCGACGCTGCAAGAGCGAGGGATTGGCACGCTGATACATTATCC
Organism: Anaerolineae bacterium; assembly: GCA_022824465.1. Classification (GTDB taxonomy): domain Bacteria; phylum Chloroflexota; class Anaerolineae; order Aggregatilineales; family Phototrophicaceae; genus UBA6055. Next base: position 175,260 of record JAJDZV010000006.1, on the reverse strand, counting down.
GATACCGGCGCACTTGCAGGAATCGCACCGCGACCTGGGCTTGCCGGCGGGCAGCCTGCCGCAGACGGAAAGAGCGGCTCGCGAGATCCTGTCATTGCCGCTTTACATCGGTCTCGGCGACGACGAGGTCATGCGCGTGTGCGAAGAAATCGAAAAGCTGCGAGGATAGATTGATGGATTTTGGCGGAGGATTTCGCGGCGCGCGCGCACTGGTGACAGGGGGATTGGGCTTCACGGGCAGCAATTTGGCGATAGGTTTGGCGGAGGCCGGCGCGGAAGTGACCATTGTGGACGCGATGATTCCCGGATATGCCGGCAACCTCTTCAATATTGCGCCGATAGAATCTCGCGTGACGGTGAATTTCTGCGATGTGCGCGATGTGAACGCGATGAATCATCTGGCGCGCGGGCATGACTATGTTTTTCACCTTGCGGGGCAGGTCGATCATATCCTGAGCCTGAGCGATCCCTTCCCGGATATCGACATCAATATCAAGGGCACGGCGGTGGTGATGGAGGCTTTGCGGCGGCATAACCCGACGGCGAAGTTGATCTATACTGGCACGCGGGGGCAATACGGGCCGGCGGTGTCGTTGCCGGTAAACGAAGAAGCGCCGACGCATCCCAAGGGCATCTACGAGGTATCCAATTTAACGGCTGAAAAGATCATTCAGGTGTATAACGACGCGCATGGGATTGCGGCGGTGCTCCTGCGGCTGACAAACATATACGGACCGCGGGCGCAGATGAAACACCCGCGTTATGGCGTGGTCAACTGGTTTGTGCGCTTGGCGGTGGACGATGAGACGATCCAGGTATTCGGCGATGGCAGAATCCTGCGTGATTTTTTGTATATTGATGATGCGGTCGAGGCGATCATGATGAGCGCGTTGGCGCCGGAAGCGGTCGGCGAGGTTCTCAATGTCGGCATCGACAAGCCTACGGATTTCGTCGAGCTGGCCGAGACTGTGATTGATGTGGCCGGCAGCGGCCGCTGGGAGTTTGCGCCATTCACGCCGGAACGCAAGGCGCAGGAGCCGGGCGACTTTTATTCTGATATCAGCAAGATTCGCCGGCTGGCGGGCTGGGCGCCGCGGACTTCATTACGCGACGGCTTGCGCCAGACGGTGGAGTTTTATCGCGCGCACAAGGCGCATTATTGGGGGGAAGATGCCTAAACGCGAGATCCATTCCAGCGCGAGGCTGGGCGACAATATCGCCATCTACGGCGATCTGACAGTCTCCGCCGGTGTTGAGATCGGCGCGAATGTCGTCTTTTACAACAGCGTCGTCATCGGTGAGAATACGAAGGTCCTTTCGGGCGCGGTCATCGGACGGGAGCCAATCCGCGCGGGCACGACCAACCGGCCAGTGGATAGCGGCGATGCGACGGCGCAAATCGGCGCGGACTGCGTCATCGGCGCGAATGCCGTACTGTATACTGGACTGGAAATCGGCGACCGCGTCATGATTGGCGATTTGGCATCCATCCGCGAGGGCTGTCGGCTGGGCGAAGAATCTGTGGTCGGGCGGGGCGTGCTGATGATGTACGATAGCGTGGTTGGCGCACGCAGCCGCATCATTGATGGCGCGATCATCACCGGCAACATGGCAATCGAGTCGGATGTATTCATCGGTCCGGGCGTATCCAGCGTCAACGACAACGATGTATATCTGATGCGATTTGGATTGCTGCCCTTCGACACGAGGGGACCGGTCGTGCGGCGGTTCGCCCTTATTGGCACCGGCGCCATGCTCGCGGCCAAGATCGAGATCGGGACCGGAGCGATAGTCGCGCCCGGCGCTGTCGCTGTCAATGACGTCCCGCCGTGGACGATTGTGGCTGGCGTTCCCGCTCGCGAGTTGGGTCCGGTGGATGAGGCGGCGCGAAGAAGCATCTTGCAGCGTTTCGGCCTAAGTGAGAGCGATGTCGAATGAGCCCAATCTCGATCCTGGTTCCAATCAAGGACGGCGTCGTCTGCATCCCGGCTGCGCCCGCGATTGCCTAAGAGGAGGATTTGTGCCCATTTGCGATATACACCCAAGCGCGCGCCTTGGCAGCAATGTAAAAATCCTTGGCGACTTGCGCCTGGCGGAAGGTGTGGAAGTTGGTTCCAACGTGACCTTTTATCCCAATGTTTTCGTCGGCGCCAACTCCCGAATTCTCGAGGGCAGCGTGATTGGCCGTCCGCCAATCCGGGCGGGCACAACCAACCGCCCGGTCAGCCTCGGCGACCGAACGGTACGAATTGGCGCCGACTGCGTTGTTGGCGCGAACTGTGTACTTTATACACATGTGAATATCGCGAAGAACGTGCTGATCTGTGATCTCACATCCATCCGCGAAGGCAGCCGCTTGGCAGAAGGCGCAGTCATCGGGCGTATGACCACCGTGATGCACGATGTCAGCATCGGCGAGCGCACACGAATCACGGACAACATTCACATCACTGGCAACGCTCAGATTGAAGCGGATGTATTCATAGGTCCTGGCGTTTTCAGCGCGAACGACAATGATGTCTATGTCAGGCGCTTTGGCTTGCTGCCGTTTGAAACGAAGGGTCCGACCATTCGCCGCTTTGCTGTTATCGGCACTGGGGCGATCCTCAGCCCAGGCATCGAAATCGGCATGGGCGCAGTGGTCGCGACGGGCGCGATGGCGACTAAAGACGTGGCGCCCTGGACGGTCGTTGCCGGATCGCCCGCCCGCGGGATTAGCAAGATTGGTGACGAGACACGGTTGCAAGTGCTGGCCCATTTTGGCTTGGACCCGGACGAGACAGCATGAGTCGGATTTCGATCGTCGTCCCGGTCTATCATAACGCGCGCAGCCTGGCGGATTTGCTGGAGGAGTTCCGCGCGGTCGCGGCGCGAAACCCGGCGGATACATTCGAGTTCATCTTCGTCGATGACGGTTCGCGCGATGATTCATTTGCGGTGCTGAGCGAGCTGTCCGCGAGTGAGCCGCGAATGAAGGTGGCGAAGCTCTCGCGCAATTTCGGCTCGAATCCGGCGGTTATGGCTGGCTTGAGCCTGGCGCAGGGCGATGCGGTGGCTGCCATCGCGGCGGATTTGCAGGACCCGCCGGCGCTGCTGCATGACATGATCGCGGGCTGGCGCGGGGGGCGCAAGGTTGTGATAGCGGCGCGCCGCGGCCGGGGGGATCCCTTTCCGACCTCGCTGTTTTCCAATGCCTTCTATCGTTTATTCCGCCGTTTCGCAATTCAGAGTATGCCCCGGCGCGGCTTTGATTTTTTTCTGATTGACAGGCAGGTGTGTTCGCTCATAGACGGGATTCAGGAGAACAATACCTTTCTGATGGGTTTGATTCTTTGGTTGGGATTTGAACCGTATGTCATCGAATATGATCGTGAAGCGCGGGCGAAGCGCTATGGCCAGTCGATGTGGACGTTGAGCAAGAAGCTGAAGTACTTCGTTGATTCGTTTGTCGCCTTTTCTCACTTCCCCATTCGCTTGTCGTCGGCTTTGGGCGTTGTCTTCAGCCTGTTGGGCCTGGTCTATGCCGGCTGGGTGATCTACGCGCGGCTGGCGTTGGGCGTCGAAGCGGAAGGCTGGGCATCGCTAATCGTGGTGGTTTTGATCGCGGCTGGCGTGCAGATGCTCATCCTGGGCATCATTGGCGAGTATATGTGGCGCAATCTGGATGAGACCAGACGGCGTCCCCGCTTTATCATTGAGCAGGTCATCCAGCATGGCGAGGCGCAAGCCGCGGATGCGGACGAGGGCCACAGAAAAGCGAAGTCGCAGCGGAAACGTGAAAGCAAATGAACGAGGGCAGAATGAAAATCGAAGGCATCGTACCGCCGATGGCGACGCCGTTCAAGGCAGACGAGAGTGTAGACGAAGCGTCTCTGCGGGCGGAAGTGGAGTATTTGATCAGTTCGGCGGGAGCGCATGGCGTGGCGGTGGGCGGCAGCACGGGCGAAGGGCATACGCTGAGCACAGATGAACTTCGCTGTGTTGTCGGGAGCGCGGTTGATGTGGCGGCTGGTCGCAGGCCGGTCATCGCCGGCATCATCGTCGACAGCACGCGGCAGGCGCTGGAGAAGGCGGAGGCGCTGGCTGATCTTGATATCGCGGCGCTGCAGGCGACGCCGGTGCATTATCTCTTTCGCCCCAGCGACGAAACCATGTTCAGGCATTTTGCATTGCTGGCGGAGAAAGCTGCCCAGCCGGTGATGGTTTACAATGTTGTGCCCTGGTCTTATTGTTCGCCGGCGCTGCTGGACAAGATGATGCGCGAGATACCTGGTTTGATCGGCGTCAAGCAGAGCGCGGGCGATCTCAAGCTGTTGGCGGACCTGCTGCATTGTTCGGCGGATGCCGGCGTGATTATGTCGGCGGTGGACGCGCTGCTCTATCCGTCCTTCGCTTTAGGCGCGCAGGGAGCGATCGCGGCGATCCTGACAGCGGCGCCGGAGTTGTGCGTGAGGTTGTGGGATCAAGTTCAGGCGGGCGATCATGTCGGCGCGCTGGAGACGCATTTGAAGCTGCTGCCGATTTGGAACGCGATTATGGACGACAATTTGCCCGCGAACGTGAAGACGGCGCTGGCTTTGCAGGGACGGCCCGCAGGCGGGCCGCGGATGCCGATGGCGTCGAGTTCAGGCGAGCAGCGGGCGGCGATCAAGGCGGCGCTGGAGGGGGCGGGGATGTTGGCGCCGGGGTGAATTGAAGGGTTTATCCTTTTGCGCCACCGCCGGTGATGGCGATCCCCTGCATGATATACTTTTGGGCAAACACAAATAGCAGGATTGGCGGCAGCACCGTCAGGACAGCGGCGGCCATCAGGCTATTCCAGAGCGTCGTGCCCGATTCCCCGAGAAAACGCGAAAGCCCGACGCTGAGCGGCAGTTTCTCTTTCGAGGTCAAATAGATCAGGGGTCCGAGAAAGTCGTTCCAGCTTGCCATAAAGGTGAAGATGGCGACAGTCGCCAAGGCGGGTTTCGCCAGCGGCAGGATGATGCGCCAGTAGATGGCGAATTCACTGGCGCCATCAATGCGCGCGGCATCGTCGAGATCGGTGGGGATCGTCATGAAGAATTGGCGCAAGAGGAAGATATACACGGCGCTGCCGCCAAAGAAAGCGGGCAAGACCAGGGGGTTATAGGTATCGATCCAGCCCAGGCGGGTATAGCCGACAAAGAGGGGAATCAGCGTTACTTGTTCGGGCAGGAATATGGGGGTCAAGATGAAGACGAAGAGGACTTCTTTGAAGGGACCGTCGTAGCGGGCGAACCCGTAGGCGACCAGCGAGGCGGAGAAGACGGTACCGATGACGCGGGCGGCGGTCATCAGCGAGGTGTTGAGGAAGTAGCGATAGAAAGGAAAGAGGGTGACGGCTTCGTGGTAGCCGGTGAGGCTGAGCGGATCGGGGATTAGGCGCGGCGGATACTGAAAGACCTTGTTAAGCGGGGTAAGCGAAATAGCCACCATCCACATCACGGGCAGCAAGGCGATGATGCTGAGAATGATGAGCAGGGTATAAATCACGAGCGTGCGCAGACGACGCCGTCGGCGAACGAGGCGCAGTTCAAGTCGCCGTTCAGCGGTGAAATTTGCTGATCCAAGGTTCATCAGGTTCTCTCACGTTTCGCTTCATAATAGACCCAGAGGGGCGATGAGCGGAAGACGGCGAGAGTCATAATCAAGATGATCGCGAACAAGAGCCAGGCGAGAGCGGAAGCGTAACCCATTTTGAAGAATTCGAAGGCATTGCGGTACAGGTACAGGACGAAGAAGAGCGAGGAATTTGCTGGTCCGCCACTTGTCATGACATAGGCTTGGGTGAAGATTTGGAAGTTGGAGACGATACCCATGACCAGGTTGAACATCAAGATTGGCGACATCATCGGCAGGGTGATGTGCAGGAATTTTCGGAAGCTGCCGGCGCCGTCGATTTCAGCGGCTTCATAGAGTTCGGCGGAGATGCCTTGCAGCCCGGCCAGATTGATGACGATACCGGGACCGATGCCCCAAAGGCTCATGAGCAGGAGACCGGGAATCACCCACTGGGTGCTATTGAGCCAGCGTGGACCGATGATGCCGAATAGTTCCCACAGAAGATGATTCACGGCGCCGTAGGTTGGGTTGAGCAGCAGGATCCAGCCGAGGGCGATCGCGACGCCGGCGACCACACTGGGGAAGTAAAGGATGGCGCGGAAAATGCGGATGCCGGCGAGTTGTCGGTTCAAGAGCATGGCGATGAAGAGTTGCAGGAACAGACGAATGGGCACGCCGACGACGGCATAGACGGCGGTGACGGAGAGGGATTTACCCACCAGTTCGTCGACAAAGAGCATGCGATGATAGTTTTGAAAGCCGACGAATTCCGGCGGCGAAGTGATCTCATATTCGGAGAAGCTCAAGCCAAAGGACACGATCATGGGCGCGAGGTGGAAGAGAATCATGCCCAGCAAGCCCGGGGCGATGAACAGGTAGAGATACATCGCCTCGCGCGAACGCATTGTTTTCAGCTTATGGAACAATTGCGGCGCCCTTTGGCAAGAGAGCCAGGCTTAGCTAACCTGGCTCTCGGCATCAACGTTTGAACTAGCCGGGGAAATCCGGGAAGATTGTCCGCGCCTTATCAATGTTTTTGTCGTAGATTTCGTTCAGCAAGACGTCCAGCTTGGGAGCGAGCGCATCGACGGCTTCCTGCGCCGAGCGTTCACCCAGCATCATCAGGTCGAATTCGGAACTCAAGAGGGTTGCGATTTCGCCCCAACCGACCAGGCGGACGTTGGGCGATTCCAAGCCATGCTTGTAGCCGCCGGCCTGGACCGCCAAGAGTTCGTTGGTGGGCGGGCTCATGGCGCCAAACCATTCTTCGAGCAAGGACTGGCGGCTGGTGCCGACGACCGCCCCGCGCATGATGGTCCGCTGACCGTCCACGCCGGTGAGGTATTTCACCAAGTCCCAAGCGCCTTCGACGTTGCTGCCGCTGCCGATGAGGAAGGGTCCGGTGAAGGTGGTGGAACGCTGCTGGGCGGAGGGCTCGCCACGTGGCAGCGCGGCCGCGCCCCAATTGAATTCGGCGTTATTGGCAACGGTGTATGCGCCCAAATGGATGTACATGGCGGCCAAGCCATTATTGAAGGGTCCGAAGAAGCCAAAGCCGCCACTGACTTCAGGCGTCGGGGCGACTTCTTCGGTCCAGATGAGGTCGACCATTTTTTGCAGACTATTGACTACGACGGGGTCGCGGAAGTTGTGTTCGCGCGTGAGCCCATAATTGAAGGCATCATCGGGGAATATCTGCGCGCCCCAAAGCATGGGCCACTGATTCCAGTTGAGCGTTGAACCGATGACGATGCCGTACTGGGTTGTGCGCGGTCCTTCGCGTTTGGTGAGGGCGTGGGCGTATTCGAGCATGGTATCCCAGGTCCAGGACTCGTCCTCCCAATCGGTGGGCGGATAGGGCAGCCCGGCTTGGTCAAAGAGATCCTTGTTGTAGAACAAGGGCGACGGGATGCCTCCGCGCGGGATGCCAAACTGTTTGCCGCCGAAGGTGAAGGTTTCCAGCGCGACATCAAAGTAATCGGACTGGTCCCAGGCGTCACGCTCGATCAAGGGGGTCAAGTCGGTCACGAAGTCGCGATATACATAATCGACAAGACCGGCGTTGAAGACCGACGCGAAGACCTCGGGCGGCGTCCCGGCAGCGAACAGGGCTTGCAGACGGGCATCGCCTTCCAAGCCGCCGGCCGCTTGCTGAAAGTTGACGCTGTAGGAAGGATGATCCGCTGTAAAATCGGCAAAGGCTTGCTCCATCGTTTCGATTTCGCGCGGATTGTTCCGCCAGTAAACGAGAAGCTCCGACATGTCTTGTCCCCAAGCGGGCAAGCCCGATGCGAGCAGCGTGCCGCTTGCTGCCGCCAGCTTCAAGAAATCTCGACGAGAAAAGTGCTGATTCATTGAAAACTCCTCCTTTATATCTTTTCAATCGCTTGCGCCAACGGGCGTGGCACAGGCCTAATCATTGGAAGCGACTATTCGCTTGTTCGACCAACTCGCCGATTGGCGCAGTTCATTGAACGGTGCTGCTTGCCTCCGCCATGTCGCCGACCTATAATCGGGCGCAGGCAGTCTAGCCTGACGGTAGATTAGCCAATCTGGCATGGGCTGTCAAATGAGTTCAGCGAATCGATAGCGGTCACTTGTTAGCTCGCGACAAGGAAAGTTCGCGGAAGAGTCTTTGCCGAAGTAGAGAAACTTAAGGAAATGAAACCTTCACCAGCGATAATTGATGTCGATGTTCATCCGATCATTGATGCTGATCGTGTTCGGGACTTCTTGCCGGAACCGTGGCGCACGCGCTACGAGAGCGGCAACCGGAGCGCGGGCGGATTAGGGTACTGGAATCCGAACGGGGTCATGCGCAGCGATGCCGTTCTCGAGGATGGCACGCCCACGTACACCCGTCCGGAACCATTGGCGGAGCATCATTTTGACGCTAACAATCTGGCTTATGGCGTACTCAATAATCCACACATCGGCATGCCCCTCTCGCCGGAGCCAGACTATGCGGCCAGTGTGATCTCGGCCTTCAACGACATTTTGATAGAAGACTGGTTGCCGGCGGATGAAAGATTTCTGGCTTCTATCCAGGTGGTCCTGAGCGATCCACAGCTCGCGGTGAAGGAGATTCATCGCGTCGGCGGTCATCCACGCGTGGCGCAGGCGCTGTTGCCCGGCGGCTCGCCCTTGCCTTATGGCAATCGCTTTTTTCATCCGATCTATGAAGCGGCTGTCGCCTATGATCTGCCCGTGGCGCTGCATCCTGGGCCGGAAGGCACAGGCATTTCGGGCAAGCCGATGGCATCGGGCTATCCGAGCTCGTATCTGGAGTGGCACACGGGTTTGGCGACAATTTATCAGAGTCAATTGTTGAGTTTGGTGACGGAGGGTGTATTTCAGACCTTTCCCGAGCTCCGCATCATTTTGCTTGAGGGCGGCGTGATGTGGCTGCCTCCCTTGATGTGGCGCCTGGACAAGAATTGGAAAGCGTTGCGCGTGACTTCGCCGTGGCTGGATCGGCCGCCGAGCGAAGTGATACAGGAGCATGTGATGCTCAATACGCAGCCGGTGGAGGAGCCGGACAATATCCGCCATTTTCGCGCCATGCTTGAGATGTTTGACGCCAAAAATATGTTGATGTTTTCCAGCGACTATCCGCACTGGGACGGCGATACGCCGGACTTCGCCGGACGCATGTTTCCGGAGTCGATGCGGGCGGGTGTGATGGGTGAAAATGCCCGTCGCCTTTACCGACTCGCTTAGTCTTGCGCCTGCGTCAGCGCCGATGGCAGCGAGCTGATGAGGTTGTCCGGGTTCAATCCGGACAAAATATGACGAGACGGGTTCCTCTCACAATTCCGGATCTCGTTGCTTTTTGGGATTTCCAGGAAAGCGCGGGGCAACGACGGATTGCCAAGGGGCTGCGGGCATTTCAGCTTCGCGAGTTGAAGGGGCCTGTGAATACGGTCGCCGACGGCGTGTTTGGGGAGCGCGCGGCGTCACTCGAGCATGGTCAGTGGTTCTGTTTGCCTCGGGCTGAATGCCTAGAGCTTGATATTTACGGACGCGAAGCTCAAGTGACTGTCGTTGCCTGGCTAAAGCGACTGGCGACGCCGTTGACACAGTCTTGCCAAGCGATCGCCGGCATTTGGGACGAGACGCGAAGCAAGCGCCAATACTGCCTGTTTCTGGATCTGCGCATTTGGGATAGCGGCGATCAGGTCTGCGGTCATATATCTTCCGTGGGGGGGTCCGACTCCCGGTTACAGATACTGCATGGATGCGGCAATTGGCGCATCGGCTGTGCCTTTTGATCAATGGGCGTGCGTCGCGTTTTCGTACGATAGCGCTCATATACGCGGCTATCTTAACGGTCGGCTCGACAAGCGCGACAAGCGAAATCCTTACTACTATCCGGGCGGCATTTACGACGGTCAGGCTGACGGCGGCGACTTCACTGTGGGCGGCGTTCATCGATCAGGCGAGCCGGGTAATTTCTTCAAGGGATTGTTGGGCGGCCTGGCCATTTATCGCCGAGCGCTAACGGGCGACGAGCATTACAAACTTGCGAGCCTGCCGAAGAACATGGGGACAGAGTGACTGCAGACGCGCGAATCCGAGCAAGGGCGAGATGCCTCCAGTCCGATTCGTTTATGTTTTGAGGCGGCGGCCATGCACGCGCAAGTTCAGCTTGGATCCTGGTTATCTTCGTCTGAATTCCAATGGATGGGCGAAGAGCGCATCTGGCTGTCTAGTCAACTGAATAGCGCGCCAAGGCGTCACGATTGAGCTCGATGCCGAGCCCGGGTTTCTGCGGCAGTTGGATTTCGCCGTCGATCATTTCGATTTCGTCGGCGACCAGTTCATCGCGCAGCACCGACTCAGACAGATGGGCTGGCAGCCATTCGATGAAGGGGCAGCAAGCGGTGGCGAAAGCCAGGTGGGCGCTGGCGGCGATGCCGATGCCGGTTTTCCAGCAATGGGGCACGATTAGCCGTCCGTAGTCAGCCGCGAGTTGCGCGACCTTGCGCGCCTCGGTGAAGCCGCCGACACGGCCGACATCGGGCTGCAGGACATCCAGCTTGCCTCGATGCGCCAGATCGATGAATTCCCAGTGGGTATTCTGCCACTCGCCAGCGGCGATGCGGATCGGCGAATGGTCGCAGATGAAGGCGTAGCCCTCGAGGTCGTCGATATTGATGGGTGTCTCGAGAAAGAAGAGGTCGAAGGGCTCAAGCTGCTTGATCACGCGCAGGGCGGTGCGGGCATCGTCCCAGGCGTAGGCGACATCGACCATCAGGGTCATCTCGCTACCGACGGCGTCGCGGCACTCGGCGACGATGTCGGCGATATGATCGTCATGCTCTTGCAGGGCGTTGTGGGTGTAGGGACCGTTGATGCAGATCTCGAGCTTGGCTGCTTTGAAGCCATAGGCGCGCGCGTCCAGCAGCTTGGCTTTGAGCGAGTCGCGGTATTGGCCCAGCGTGTCGCCGATGGGCAGCAGTGAGGCGTAGGGGGTGATCGAGTCTTTGACGGCGCCGCCGAGCAGTTTGTAAACTGGGACATCGAGCGCCTTGCCTTTGATATCCCAGAGCGCCATATCGATGGCGCCCATGGCGCAGATCAGCGCGCCGCGGCGTCCGTTCATCTTTGAGCCGCTGTAGAGTTTCTGCCAGATGGCTTCCGGCTGCAGGGGGTCACAGCCGATGAGCATCTCCGCCAAGCCCAAGCCCATGATGTGTGTGCCGATGGCTTGAATGCAGGCGCGGGCGATCCAAGGATTGACATCAGTTTCGCCGATGCCGCTGATGCCGGCGTCGGTGTGGATTTCGACCACGAGGTTGTCTTGGGCCGACGAGCAGGCTTCGGTATGGAATTCCGGCACGAGCAGAACGTGGCAGTCAATGCGGGTGATTTTCATGATAGGTCCTGTTTTCTCTATTTTTCACCACAGAGGCGCCGAGGGCACAGAGAAGAATGAATGCCGATTTCACGGAGACAGCAGCAGGCAGGCCAGGTTGATGCCCGGCACGCGCAGGGCAAGCTCGTCTTGCGATTGGCTGACCAGGCTGTCGCCCAGCAGGTCGATCACATCGGTGTAGCCTTCGCAGTTGATTGTTGCCGTTACTGGCTCGGCGGTCGGATTGATGAAGAACCAGGCTTGGCGATCATCCAGGACGCGACGGCGGCGCAGCAGCGCTCCGCAGCGGTCGGGCGAGACCCCGGCAGTCGCCAAAAGCGCGCCGAGAAAGCGGTCGCCATCGGCATCGGCGGCGCGGTAAGCCAGGGCGCTGAAACCGAAGAAACTGCCGAGAAGGATGCTGCGTCCGGCGCCGACCTTGTTCACGAGGCCGACCGCGTCATCGCGCCGCTTCAGAAGCAGGTCGGCGGTCGTTGGCAGCAGGGTCTGCAGATAGAAGTTGGCGCGGAGCTGCATGTCGGCGAATGGTCCGTAGCCTTCCAGCGTGGTTGGCGGGTCGAATTCGCCGAAGCGACGCTCCTCCGGCATCCAGCGCTGCCGCTCGCCCGGTTCCTTGACCATGACGAGGTCATGATGTCGCGCGCCGAAGAATTTTTCGCCGCCGTCGACCAGTTGCGTCGGGGTCGTCCAGCCGTATTTGTCCCAGCGGCCCGGGCAGGCTTCGGCGATCAGCGCGCCGCCGGCTTCCGCGAAGGCGACGAGGTGATTGAAGTAGTCTGCGTCCAGGCTGAGCGGCATGGTCAGGATGGCCGCTTGATAGTGCGACAATTCGCCGGCGGCGACCTGATGCGCATCCAGGAAGTCGACCGGGATGCCGAGGCGCCACAGCCGCGCATACCAGCCGCGCATATTGTAGCGGTAGTGGTGGATGACATCGCCGTTGCAGGCCTGGAAGAAATGGCAGGTGTCTTCGTTCACGAGCAGGGCGACCGTTGCGCGCGGGGGCTGCGAAAGCGCGAAGAAGTCGCCATGTTGCTGTATGGCGGCGCCGATGCGGCTGACGGCGGTCATTCGTTCGCTGCTTTCGCCGGTCGGGTCAAGCAAGCCGAAGCCGTTGCCTTCTTTCCAAAAGCGCTCGACGCGATGATTCCAGAAGCTGATGCCGGTCATGCCACAAGCCAGCCCGGCCAGCATCCAGACGCGCAGGTCGTTCGGCGTCGGGGTCCGGCCGTAGTGCAGCGAGGTCGAGATGGGCCCGCCCTGGAACTCGGCGCCCCAGAGCGCGCGATCGCGCCCGTTATTGCCGCGCGCCAGATCGGTGCAGAGCATCATTTCTTCCCAGATTTCATAGCGCAGCGCTTGGTCTTCGCTCGTGATCGGGTCGTCCCAAGGGTGGCCGTTATTCCATTTTGGATAGTTGCTTGTGCCGAAGAAGTCGCCCGTCCGCGCCCATCGCCACTCCGCGCCCGAGCCGACGCGCGGTGTATCGGCATGGCTGAAGACCGGGCGCTTGTAGGGGTCGTTCTCGCGCAGGGTCAAGGTCTTGAAAGCCAACTGGCGCGCCATATAGACATCGTCCATGAAGTAGCGCCAGTCGATGAAGGGCGCCAGCGGCTCTTCGCGGCGGGGCGGCTCGACCTCGTTCCAGTCGGCATAATTGATCTGCCAGGCGGCGTTCAGCGCATCCAGGGAAGCGTAGCGTTCACGCAGCCATTCGCGAAAGCGCGCCAGTGTATGCGGGCAGTAGCAGAAGCCCAGCTTTCCGGCGGTATTGGGCCAGAAGCCGATTTCCTGGAAGGTGTTCCAAGCCCAGATGTTTTTGTATTTGCCCAGTGTTCGCGCTAGTTCGGCGATGAAACGCGTCGCGGCGTCGCGTACGCCGGGGTGATCCCAGCAGGGTCCTGGCTTGCCATCCATGGGGATGGTGTATTGCGTCGGTTGGTTGTGGCGGCGGCCATCCGAATAGACGAAGTGGCAATCGGGGAACTTGCGCCAGACCCAGGCGGGCGCTTGCTCCATGGTCAAGCCGAGGTAGACGCCGAGATCAAGTTCGTCGGCGCGCTGGACCACTTGCTCGACGCGGGAGAAATCGTAGAGGCCTTCGCGGCTTTCGTCAGCCGACCAGTGCTCCTGAATTTTGATCATGTTGAAGCCGTAGGATTTCAGGAGCGGCAAATCGCGCAGGACGGCGTCCAGGTCAAGGCAGGGCTCGCGGTAGACGTGCGTGCCGAAAGGGAAGGCTTTGTTGCCGAAGATGGGTTGGAGGGTCATTTGAATGCCTGCCCCCGAGCGCCTTCCCTCGTAAAGAGTTGAGGAGCGACGCTGCGGTCTGCCTCACGCCCCGGCCGCCTATCCGAATCATCGAGCGGACAGGACGGGTTTGTCGCACAGTCATAGTTGGCGGCAGAGATGGCAGTTTGCGGGCGAGCCAGTGGCTCGCCCCTACAGAATTCGTCAGAAATTGGCGTAGGAAGATTAGCGCGTTGTGTCAAATCCGGTCGGCGCATTTGCGCGCGGCATCTGTTCTCGCATGGTGTCCTGTCGCCAGCCGAATCATCAGAGAGGGGGAGCGCGCTGCAAGAAGATGGATCCATTTGGGCAACTGTGTGTGTTGCAGGAGATAGTGCGCCGACCTTTGGTCGAGCCATACTTCTCGGTTGAAGCAGGGAGTGGCCGGGAATCGGAACCGAAGACATGTCCGCCTGGCCGCACATATAGAGGAGAGGGGAACGCGCGAGATCCGCAGTCTTCCCCTCGTTTTGTGATGCCCGCGATAGAAATGGCAAGAAGGATTCAGGGAGGGGGCAAGGATGATAATTGCGCATTCGCCTACTCCTTTATGGCGCCGAGCTTGATGCCGGAGATGAAGTAGCGTTGCAGGAAGGGATAGACGACCAGGATGGGCACGGTGGCTACGATGATCTGGGCGCCGCGGATGGCGCGGTCGGAAAGGCGCTGCAGATCACGCGGGTCGATGCCGACATTTGTGAGGTCGAGCTCGACGACGACCGTGCGCAAGAAGGTCTGCATGGGATAGTTGGCGTTGTCGGTCATGAAGATCAGCCCGTCGAACCAGGCGTTCCAGTGGTTGACGGCGGCGAAGAGCGTCAGGGTAGCGATGGCGGGCAGCGACAGCGGGATGTAGATGAACCAGAGCACTTTCCAATGCGAGGCGCCGTCGATGAGGGCCGATTCTTCCAGTTCCTTGGGCACATCGCGGAAGAAGTTCATCATCAAGATGACGCTGAAGATGGGCACGGCGTTGGGCAGAATCAGCGAGCCCAAGGTATTCAACAGCCCGAGACTGCGCACGACGAGGAAGGAGGGAATCAAGCCGCCGTCGAAGAGCATGGCAAATACGAAGAACCACATGAAGAGGTTGCGCCCTTTGAAGACGCGGGGCGTCTTCGAAAGCGGATAGGCGGTGAGAATCACCAGCGCCATATTCAGGCTTGTGCCGGTTAGGACGCGCGCCACCGAGATCATAAATGAGCGCAGAAAGGTGCGCGAGCCCATGACTTCCTGATAGTTTTCGATAGTGAAATCCAGGGGGAAGAAGGACACGAAGCCGGCGGTCGCTGGCGCGCGCCCGCTGAGGGAGACGGCGAAGATATGCACCATGGGCGCGAGGCAGAGGATGGCGAAGGCTGTCAAGAAGATGTAGTTGAAGCCATCAAAGAGGCGGCTGGACAACTTTTGCTCGCGGATCATGCGGCAGCCCTTAGAAGATGCGATAGCCGGCGTAGCGATCCGCCAGCCAATACGAGAGGACGATCAAGAAGAAGCCGATGAAGGACTTAAAGAGCCCGACGGCGCCCGCCAGGCTGTACTGCGCCGAGACCAAGCCGACGCGGTAGACGTAGGTATCGATGATGTCGCCGGTGCGATAGACGGCCGGGCTATAGAGCGTCAGGATTTGTTCGAAGCCGGCTTGCAAGACATCGCCCAGGCTGAGCGCGGCCAGCAGGACGATGGTCGGGCGGATGCCGGGCAGGGTGATATGCCAGATGCGGCGGAAGCGCCCGGCGCCGTCGATGGCGGCGGCTTCGTGGAGAACCGGGTTGATGGCTGTGAGCGCCGCCAGATAGACGATGGTTGAGAAGCCGACGTTTTTCCAGAAGCCGGAGATGATGACGGTGCCGCGGAACCAGGAGTTACTGCCGAGGAAGAGCTGTTTGTCGATGCCGAAGTTGCCGATGGCTTGATTGAGGATGCCGTGTGGCGCGAGGATATCGAGCAGGATGCCGCCGAGGACGATCCAGGAAAGGAAATGCGGCAGATAGACCAGGGTTTGGATCGTGCGGCGGAAGAGGAGCTTGCGCGCCTCGTTGAGCAGCAGGGCGAGAATGATGGCGCCGATCTGGTCGGCGACGATTTTAGCGACCGCGATCAGCACGGTGTTGGTCAGGATGCGACTGAACTCTGGCAGGGAGAAGAGAAACTCGAAATTTTCCCAGCCGATCCAGGGCGAGTTGGCGAAGCCTTTGGCTGGGCTGAAGTCTTGAAAGGCGATGACGACGCCGTACATGGGATAGTAGCGGAAGAGCAGGACGAAGATGATGCCGGGCACGATCATGACGTAGAGGGGCCAGGCGCGCCGCAGGTATTGGTTGAGGGTCATGCGGCTACTGATGCCCTGTCTCGCGGTCACAATGCCCGCGCGGCCTTTGATGTAGGGGCGACTCTGTGAGTCGCCCGCTACCGTGGAGTTCTTACAGACGGGCGATCCACAGGATCGCCCCTACAGTTTCCCTACGTCGCCAGGGTGGGGAGGTACGGACTAGATCTGCCCGTGCCACCATTCGTTGACTTCGTCGGTGATGCGGTCGCCGCCGCCGTTGCGCCAGTTTTCAACGAAGCTGTCAAAGTCATCCAGCGAGGCTTCGCCGGTAACGATATTGACGAAGGTTTCGGCTTCCTGGTCGTTGAGCGATGATCCTGCGCGCTCCATAGTCCGCGTCGGGAAGGTGGTGAAATGGTTGCGGATGCCGTCCGCTTCCCAGTGGTCGACCGCGAAGACGTTGGCGTCGTCCCACATGACCGAGAGTTCGTCGCCGCCGAGGAAGGCTTCCATATAGGCGTCGCGCTCGTCCTCAGGCACATTGGCCCAGACTTCGCGGCGATGTTTGATCCAGTTGGTCTCGAATCGCGGTTCAGTGAGGGCGCTGCCGTTGGTTCCGGGCGGGCCCCAGATGTGCTTGTTGCCATCGTAGCCGGAGGCCAGATCCAGGTTGGCGCCCATCGAATCGACTTCGCCGGCGTCGTTCCGCCAGTAGTAGTCAGTGCCCTCGAAGCCATGGTAGCGATTCTCGGGGTTTTGCAGCAGTTCGGCCCACCAGCCGATTTGCTTGAGCACCAGGTCGACATGTTCGAAGCCTTTGCGGAAGCAGAAGACGCTATCGACCACCGGGTTGCTCCAGGCTTTTTTCTTGATGCCAGTCGGTCCGGCGGGGATATCGCCGAAGGTCCAGCGCGCGCTGGGATCGTTTGTGACACTGTCTGGCAAGCCGAAGAGCGCGGCGAAAGCGGGCGACATGGTGATGCCGCAGGTATTGGCGCCGATCTGCCCGAAGGCGGTCTGTGGCGGGCGCAGAGTGAAGAAATCGCGGGCGAAGATGCCCTCGGCGTACCACTGCCGCAGGACGCCCAGGACTTCCTTGATCTCCGGCAATACGCTGTTGTATTGCAGGTCGCCGTTCGCGTCCGGCGTCCAGGAACCGGGCATGACGCCCCAAGCGCCGAAGATGGGATCGAGCGAGCTGTACCAGGTGACGAAGTTGTTGGCGGCGGCGATGCCAATGGTGCTGCCTTCACCGCCTGAGCCAAGGTCGGCGTCGACGAAGGCTTTGGCGACGGCGTATAGTTCATCGATGGTGGTCGGCAGGCTCATGCCGACGGCGTCAAGCCAGTCCTGGCGGATCCAGAGCAGTTTGTCGTTTTGGGCTGCCTGCTCGGTATGCGGCAGGCCCATTTTGCGTCCGTTGACTTCGGCATATTGCCAGGCGGCGCCATCGCCGAAGCTCCAGGCTTCCTTCAGCCAGACGGGATGGGCGACAGCGTCCCAGACATCGGTG
Organism: Anaerolineae bacterium; assembly: GCA_022824465.1. Lineage (GTDB taxonomy): Bacteria > Chloroflexota > Anaerolineae > Aggregatilineales > Phototrophicaceae > UBA6055. The sequence goes on along the minus strand of JAJDZV010000006.1, from coordinate 157,725 downwards.
ATATCTTCCACCAAGTCATTCTCGAGCAGTTCGCCGTAGATTTGCAGCGGCACGGTTTCCATGAAGTCGGGCAATTCGTTGCTGGCGATGGCGAGATTGTACTTCTGCAGGACCTCTTCTTCGTTGTCGGTCCAGCTGAATGCCAACTTCCAGATGATCCCGGTGACGGCGGCGTTGAGTCGGGTGAAGTTCGTGTTTTCGATATCATCGCCGTCGGCGAATTCCCAGGGTCCGCGCCGGCTGCCGGTGATGGTCACGGGTGGATCGACCGGCATGCCCTCGGGAATGGGCGGCAAGTTGGTCGTCCAGCCGCGGGGATTGTTGGGGCTGCCGGGATGCAGTTCGGCGGGAATGTCGCCCATGCCTTGGGCGAAGACGGACGGCAGGCCGCCATAGCGCGCCATCATCATTGCCGCCATGCTCGCGCCGCTTAAGCGCAAGAAGTCTCGGCGCGAAGGCTTCAAGTTCGATGCGTCGCGGGGTAATTTCTTGTTCATGTTCACTCCTTAACAAGACTCATAGTTGATCCGATCACAAGAGGTTGTCGAGCCATAGGCGCCTCCTTAGTTATTGGTCATTGCTGCGGGCGGATTCCGGTTTGGGTTCGGCGGTCAAGGTGATCACGGTCTGCCAGACTTCGCTGCTGAATTGGATGTGATCGCGCATCAAGTCGCCGGCGGCATCGGCGTCGCCGCGCGCGATGGCGTTGTATATCGCCTGATGGGTGCCGCCGCCTTCGGCTTGAGCGGGCAGACTGTCGGAGCGCGTTTCTTTCAGGACTTCCTCGAGCAAGTCGATGAGGTTGCCGACGAATTGGCCGATGATGGCGTTGTGGCTGGCTTCGCCGATACGGCGGTGAAAGTTCATATCGGCTTTCAAATAGTCGCGATCGCGGTGCATATTGGCGCGCATGGCGTCAAGCTCGGCTTTGATCAGCTCAAGTTGTCGCGGGGTTGCCCGTTCGGCGGCGGCGCGGGCGGCTTCGACTTCGATCATCATGCGCGCGTCCAGCAGTTCGATGATGGCGCCGCCCCAAGCGGCCAGGCTGAGCCCGAGGATGCGCCCGAAGCTGGCGCCGGTGTTGTTGGTGAGGAAGGCGCCTTCGCCAATGCGGGATTCCACCAATCCGACTGCTTCCAGCACTTTCAGCGCTTCGCGCACGCTGTAACGGCCGACGCCCAAGGCATCGGCCAGGGCGCGCTCCGAGGGCAATCGTTCGCCGAGGGGCACGACGCCCGACAATATGTAATTCTTCAGTTGCTCGAGTGTTTGTTCTTTGACCGAGACTTTTTCAATTGTCTTCAAGCCGGAGATGCTTGGCGCGGATATCTTCACGGCAGCTCTTCCCTTGACCTTCATCATATTGGTCAGTGGTGTTACCAATTCTATAGGATGACCTTTGGCTTGTCAAATTTTCCGCTTTCGACGGCCATCCGGCGGACGGGAAGCAACGCCGCGTGAGTTGTGACTTCTCCAGCGAGTTGGGATTGCCCAGGCTTAAGGGATGTGAGTTTGGCGGCGCTCAAGATTGCGGCGCAGGGCGTTCCGCGAGCGTACTAAATCCAAATCCAAAATTGAGGACGAATAATGTCATGCCAAAAACGCTGATGTGTGACCCGGGACTTTTGAAGAAGGACCTTAGCGGTCGCGTGTATATCGTCACCGGGGTGAACTCGGGCACTGGATTGGCTACGAGCGAGCAGTTGCTTCGTCAGGGCGCGCATGTCGTTGGCGCTTGCCGGAATGTCGTCTGCTTGTCCAGCGTGGTTCATGCCGGGCGCGGCAGCCAGCCGGTAAGCATCGATTTTGAGGACTTGCATTTCGAAAGCAAGCCATAAAGCGCTATGGCGGCATATGCGCAATCGAAGCTGGCGAAGGGCCTGCATGCCAAGGAGCTGGCTCGACGGCTGGAAGGCACGGATGTCATGGCGGTGCGCGGGTTATTTTGTCGAGCCAGCCGTCAAGCCGCTGACGAGGTAGCGTTCCAAGAAGAGATAAGCCAGGACGATTGGCAGCATCGCGATGAGCGAGCCGGCCATGATTTCGTTCCACTCGGTCAGGTATTCGCCCTTGAGCGAGGCGACGCCGACATTGACGGTCCAGGCATTTTGGTTCGCCACGAGGAAGGTGCGCGCGAAGACGAAGTCATTCCAACTGAGGACGAAGCCATAGAGCGTGGTCGCGGCCAAGCCGGGCGCGGATAGCGGCAAGACGACGCGCAGCAGGGCGGTCAAGGGGTTGCAGCCGTCGATCATGGCGGCGTCTTCAAGTTCGGCCGGGATGGTGTCGAAATAGCCTTTGAGCATCCAGACGGCAAAGGGCGTGATGAAGGTGGCGTGGGCGAGGACGAGCGATTTCAAGTCGCCGATGAGCTGCAATTGGCGAAAGCTGACGAAGAGCGGGATGATGATAAGCGTGCTGGGCAACATGCGGCTCATCAGGAAGAAGAGCCCGATTGACTGCGAGCCGCGCGCGCGTATCCGCGAGATGCTGTAGCCGGCGAGGACGCTGACAAACATGGAGAGCGCGGTTGAGGCGACTGCGACGACCGCCGAATTCCGCAGCCAGACGCCCACTGGACGTTCATTGAAGATGCGCTCATAAGCGGCGAAGGTCGGCTCCGGCTGTACGAAGACCGGCGGGAAGCGGCGCAATTGCGTACCGGGCGCGAGGGAGGTATTGAACATCCAATAGAGCGGGAAAACCAGCACGACGATGACCGTGATGACCAGCGCGTAAAGTATGACTGACTCTCTTCGGCTGCGCGCCATAGCTGCTTGGCTCTCGTTAGTAGATAGGCTGGTCGCTGCGCCGCACCATGAACCAACTGGCGATGATGCTGATGATGAGCGTGATGACGCCGATGGCCGCGGCAAAGCCAAAGTCGTGAAACTTAAAGGCTTCTTGATAGGTCATTATGGCGAGGGTTTGCGTTGTGCGTTGCGGACCGCCGCCGGTCAAGATGTAGATGATGGGAAAGTCGCGAAAGACCCAGAGCATGATAAGGATGAGGGCGATGCCGCGGACCGAGCGCAAACCGGGCAAGGTGATGAAGCGGAAGCGATTCCAGGCGTTGGCGCCATCGACCTTGGCGGCGTCGTATAGTTCGAGCGGGATTGATTGCAAGCCGGCGAGCATGATGACGGAGATGAAGGGATAGCCCTTCCAGACCATGACCACCACGATGACGAAGAAGGCGGCGCCGGGCGTTGACAGCCAGGGGATCATCTCGCTGCTCAAGCCGCTGCGAACGAGCGCCCAGTTGATCAAGCCGAAGGAGCTATCGAAGAGCCACCACCAGATGATGGCCGCCATGACCGAGGGCACAGCCCAAGGCACGGCCACCAGGATCCGCGCCAGCTTGCGGCCGCGAAAGCGCTGATTGACCAGCACGGCGGTGGCCAAGCCGATGACGTATGAGAGCAGGGTCACGGCGGCGACCAAGGTGATGGTCACCCAGATGGCTTGGTAAAACTCGGGGGCTTGGAATAGCTCCTCGTAGTTGGCCAGGGTCAGGGGGGCGCGCGAGCGGCCCAGTTTGGCGATTTTGATCTTTTGGAAGCTCAGGTCAATGGCGGCGATGATGGGGTAGACGATGATCGCGGCGGTCAATAGCACGGCGGGCAGCAGCAGCAGGTAGCCGAAGAGGTGGCGATTGCCGGGTTGCCAGAGACTCCAGCGCGGCGGGTGATTGACCATGTTGTTCATATCCGAAGACGCGTATCCGGGCCTTAGGCGGGACATCCAAGGCGTACCTAAGGTTAGAGCAATAGCGAGAAACAGAGGGTATGAATACGCCATACCCTCTATTCGCTGCGCAGTGTTTACGCGTCAACTAGCCCGCCGCTTGAAGCTCAAGGGCGAGATCATGCAAGCCGGCGACAATTTCGGCGGGATCGACATCATCGGCGACCATACGCTGGGCTTCTTCGCGGACGATTTTGGCGAATTCGTTGTAGACGATTTCCAGGCCGGTGGGGCTGCGGTCGATGCCATGCGCCGAAGCGGTATTCTGCGATTCGAGCAAGAGATCGACATGCGGAATGGCGTCATAGTATTCGTCCACCAGCGTGCCGGGGCGGGGCGCGGGCTGGCCGACATGCAAGCCGAATTGCACTTGCCATTCATGCGAGGTGATTAGCGCGATGAAGTCCCAGACCAGGGCTTTCTTTTCGTCGCTGATTTCGCTGGCCATGGCGATGACATTGCTGGCGCCGCCGACGGGTACCTCAAAGGGAACGCGCACGACGCGCAAGTTTTCCTGGATTTCTGGCTCAGCGCGCAGCACGAAGCCGTAGATCCATGGTCCTTCGAGTTTGGTGGCCAGTTTGCCTTCCATCATGAGTTGGCGGCAATCCCCGGAGGCCAGGTCCAGGGGCGTGAGGCGTTCGTCGAGGATTGTCTTCCAGCGGGTAAAGCCTTCGACCATTTCCGGCGTGTTGATGTTGACTTCGCCTTCGGAGGTGGTCCAATAGGCGCCGGCGCCGACGACGTAGCTGAGCATCTGGGAGAGATACTGGCTGCCTTCGGCGGTGTGGTGGCATGCGCCCCACTGATCGACGATGCCGTCGCCGTCGGTGTCTTTGGTGGTGGCACGCAGGACTGCGATGTATTCATCCCAGTTGGTTGGCGCTTCCATCATGGCCTCTTCCAGAATGGCGTCGTTGACTACCATGACAAAGCCGAAGAATTGGAGCATGATGCAGGCAGTCTGCCCGCCCCAATGGCATTTCGCCTGGCCCGCCCAGCCCTCCAGATCGAGATCGGAATCCTCAATCCAGGGTCCCAGGTCTTCCATCCAGCCGGCGTCGGCGAATTGCTGGTATTCGAATGAAGCGAGGTGAACGATCTCGGGCGGGGTGCCACCGGCGAAGAGCGTCAAGAAGGTATCGGCGTATTCGGGCCGGGCGACTTTGGTGAATTCGATAGTGACGCCTTCGTGCGCGCTCTCGAATTCTTCAATGGCGGCACGCCACCAGTCGCCGACTGGCTCATCCACCTGCCAGGAAATCAGCGTGAGGGTGGTATCCTGCGCCCCGGTTATCGCGGCCGAAAACAGCGCCACAAGCACAAGCGACATCATTAGAAAAACGCGCGCAACGAACATGATATTTCCTCCTAATACGGCTAGTATTTGCTAAGAGCGGCCTGAATACAACTCAGCGCACTGTATTGATATTGAATTATAACGGCTCCCGCCTGTGAGTCAAAATAGCCGGGCGAGCCGGTGACGCGGCGCAAGCAAGGGCGCTAGGGCTGGAACGACTGGCGCGTCAATTCAAGCGAACCTCGTCCGCGAATTTCAGAGGGGAGGCCGAGAGCGTGGGCGCGCCAAGCCCTCGGCTGTGAAACTCGAAGCGACGTCAGGCTTACATGTCCTGCTGCAGTTCGACCGCCAGGTTATGCAGATTGGCGACGACTTCAGCGGGATCGACATCGTCGGCGATCATGCGTTGGGCTTCATCGCGGACCAGTTTGGCGAACTCGTTGTAGACGATCTGCAAGCCAGTAGGGCTACGGTCAATGCCATTTTCCGAGGCGGTCGTCTGCGACGCGACCAGGATATCGACGTGGGGAACAGCCTCATAAATGGCATCGGTCAAGGTTCCCGGGCGCGGCGCGGGATTGCCAACGTTGACGCCGAATTGTTCTTGCCATTCTTGCGATGTGATGATCTCGATGAAGTCCCAGACCAGGGCTTTGCGCTCGTCGCTGATTTCGCTGGCCATGGCGATGACATTGCTGCCGCCGCCGACGGGAACCTCAAAGGGCACGGGCACGATGCGAAGATGCTGCTGAACTTCGGGCTCGGCGCGGCGGACGAAGTTGTAGACCCAGGAGCCTTCCATTCTGGTAGCCAGTTTGCCTTCCATCATCAGTTGGTGGCAGTCGCCGGAGGACAGGTCAAGCGGGCTCAAGCCTTCATCAAAGATAGTTTTCCAGCGGGTGAAGCCTTCAGCCATCTCGGGCGTATCGATGGTGACTTCGCCTTCCGCGCTGGTCCAGTAGGCGCCGGAGCCGACGACATAGCTTAGGAGTTGGGAAGCGTACTGACTGCCTTCGTTGGTATGGTGGCAGATGCCCCATTGATCGACGATGCCGTCGCCATCCGTATCTTGGGTTGCGGCGCGCTGAACGGCGAGCAATTCTTCATAGGTGGTTGGCGCGTCCATCCCGATCGACTCGAGAATCGCGTCATTGACGACCATGACGAAGCCGAAGTAGAGCAGCATGATGCAGGCGGTCTCGCCTTCCCATTGACATTTGACTTGGCCTGCCCAGCCGTCCAGGCTGAGATCGGAGTTGTCGACCCATGGCGCCAGGTCTTCCAGCCAGCCGGCGTCGGCGAATTGCTGGAATTCAAAGGCGGCGAGGTGGACGATATCGGGTGGCGTGCCGCCGGCGAAGAGCGTCAGGAAGGTATCGGCGTATTCGGGGCGGGCGACCTTGGTGAATTCGATTGACACGCCTTGGTTGGCGCTTTCAAACTCTTCGATGGCGGTGCGCCACCAATCGCCAACGCCTGGCTCATCGACCTGCCAGGAGATGAAGGTGAGGGTGGTATCCTGCGCCTGGACGCCTGCGCCGGCGATCAACAGGAGCATAAGGACCAGCGCGAGCTTCCACAACTTGCGTCTAACAAACATGAGACAACCTCCAAAGAATAGGTTTACCGCTTAGGACAGAGATTTGGCGATTCTCCAAGGGCGACGCCGCCAAAAACAAGCGGTGCGCAAGCGGCGCCACGGGCCCGCCGCCAGGATTGGATCGCGCCAAGCGGCAATTATAACGAGCGCGTCCGGTTGCGCCAAATGGGCGCCTGGGGGGGAGTGGCGAGTCGCGAAGATATAATCATGGCCGATCGGGGAATCTGATGCGGGCGAGCCAAGGGTCGCGCAGACGCAGAGGGCCGCTCGCCCCCAGGTCTGGCGCATTCCAAGACAGGATTATTGGTTGTCATGTCCTCGGTTTGCACGACTCCTTGAGTAGAAACAAGGGAAAGGCAAGGGACGCTGCGACGAGTTATAGCGTTCGGCGGAAAAAGTCGATCATCGCTTCGACCATGGCTGGCAAGTAGGCATGGGCGACGCCCTCGTAGAGCTGGAGTTCCAGCTTGTCTTCCGCGCCCGTTTGGCGATAGGCCTCGCGCGCATAAGCCATGATCTTGCGGATCCCGCTGATGGGGGAGAGGGGATCGAGATCGCCGGTCAGGATCAGTTGATGACGCGGGGCGGTCAGCGCGACGAGATGCTCCATGTCGTAGGGCGACGCCAGCAGGCCGGGCACATAGTAATAGATGCTATGCCCGCGATAGTAGCCGCTTTCGGCAAAGTCACGCCAGCGCGTCATCTGTGAGATGGGCGCGACCGCTTTGACCGACTCGTCCATAGCCGCCACCCATGTCGAGCGGGAGCCGCCGAGGCTCATGCCGGCCGCGCCGATGCGTTCCGCGTCGACTTCGTCGCGGCCCCGCAAATAGGCGAGGGCGGTCAGGTCGTCGTGGAGCATCATGCCCCAGAGCGTGCGGCCCTGCCAAAGAAACTGCTTGAAGAGGGAGAGCTCGGTGGCAGCGCCGCTTTCATGTTTGCCCGCCGGTCCTTGATGCTCCCGCTGGCAGAAGCCGTAGGCATCGATTGCCAGGACGATGAAACCGGCCTCGACCAGGGCGATGCCGGGCGCATAGCCATTCTCGCGGATATTGAGCGCGGCATCTTTGCCGAGCGCATATTTGCCGCCATGCTCGTGATGGTAGAGCACGGCCGGCGCCGGGAAGTTGATCCCTTTGGGAAGCAGCAGATAGCCGTAGACGGTATCGCCGAGGCTGTTGGGGTAGGAGAAGTGTTCGAGCGCGCAGGTCGGCTGGTCGCGTTTGGCAATGAGGGTGGCTTGCGGGAGGAATGGCGCGGGGATATCGCCGAGCGTCTTCCAGAGTTTAGTCCGGGTCTCTGTCGGATTTGAAATCAGGTCCATTTGATTAAAATTCCCATCGCTTCTTTGTCCCAGTTTGCCAGATGGGCGTAGGCTTCGGGAATATCTCGCCAAGCATAGCGATGCGTGATCAGCGGCGCCGCTTGAATTCGCCCGCGCGCCAGCAGCTCAAGGCAGACTTGATGCTCGCTGATTTGCGTCCAGTAGCCCGGGCTGTTTTCATGCAGCGGTCTCGTGATCTCGTGCCCGCCAATGACGCGCAAGCCCTTGCGATGCACATGGCGATAGAAGTTGACGCGCTCGGTATCGCCCCGCGTGCTGCCGAGCAAGATGACGCGGCCTCTTTCCGCCGCCAGCTGAAAGGCGGTCACGACCTGCGCCGGCGCCCCGGTCGCTTCAATCACCACATTCGCGCCATCGCTCCCCAGCCGGCCGCGCAGATCATTGACGATGCTGTCGCTGCCGCTGATGATGTCATCGACGCCGATCATATTCGCCAGCGCCAGCCGTCCCTCGTCCAGGTCGATGCCGATCACGGGCAAACCGCCCGAAAGCTGCGCCAGCCGCATCGCCAGGATGCCGATGAGACCCGCGCCCAAAACCGCGACCGACTCGCCCAGTTCTATGCGTGCCTTGCGAACGCCTTGCATCGCGATCGCCAGGAGATTAAAGAAGGCCGCCTCCTCATCCGGCAGGTCGGTCCCCGCCTTCAGGCAGCGGCGCGCATCGACGATAGCATGCGAAGCGTGCGGCGCCGGGCAGACGACGCGGTCGCCAACTTGCAGGTCCCTGACATCATCGCCGCAAGCGACGACCTCGCCGACGAAGCTGTAGCCCGGGTAGAGCGGGTAGCTCGAATCGGTATTGTCGAGATCGAGGAAGAAAGCGCGTTCCGTACCCGGGCTGATAAGCGTGGCTGCGGCGCGCAGGAGGACTTGACCAGGCTGCGGCTGCGATGGATCGAAGCTCTCCAACTCGACTTTCCCTGGCGCAGTAACGACAGCGCGCTCGGCACGCATCATTTCATACCCGTCGTCGCGATGCCGGTGGTGATGAAGCGCTGCAAGAAGGCGAACACCAGCGTGATCGGCAGCAGCGTGACCACGGTCATCGCCAGCACATAATGCCACTGAATCTGCAATTCGCCCTGAAAGGCGTTGAGACCGACTTGCAGGGTGAAGTAGTCATTTTGGCTCAGCACGATCAGGGGCCAGAGGAAGTCGTTCCAGCGCCACATGACCGAGAAGATCGCTAGAACCGCCAAGGCCGGGCGCGCCAATGGCAGGATAATGCGCCAGTAGATATGCCATTCGCTGGCGCCATCGATCCGCGCCGCGTCCAGCAGTTCATCGGGGATTGTCAGCATATATTGCCGCAGGAGAAAGATGCCGGTTGGGGTGGCCGCCCCGGGGATGATCACGCCCCAGAGGTTGTTCTTCCAGCCGATGCTGGTGATGACCAGAAAGACCGGCACCAGAATCACTGTGATAGGGATCATCAAGGTCGAGATGAATAGCACGAAGATGGCATCGCGTCCCTTGAAGTGATACTTGCTGAGGGCGAAGGCGGCCATGCTGTTGATGACCAGGGTGATAGCGGTGGCGAAGGTAGTCACGATCACGCTGTTCTTGAGATAGGTGAAAAAGTCGAAGTTTTCCAATTCTATCAGCGGATCGAGGTAATTCTCCCAAGCCAGCTTGACTTCTTCCACCGGCTCGCGCTGGCGGATATTAACCTTGATTCGCTCGGCGCCGGGCTCGGCCGGGTCGACCATTTGCGCTTCGATGCCGACGCGCCGCACCTGCGCCAACTCGCTTACCGTGCCGTCTTCCTCCGTCACCGTGTATAGCGGCAGCGGCTTGTCAAAGCCCTCGACATCGACCTGCACCTGCTGATAGGGCAGCAACGGCGGCGGATACTTGACCAAGCCCGCCTGCGTCTTGAACGAGGAGGCCACCAGCCAGAGCACCGGCCCGAACATCAGAATCGTGCCGATAGTGAGATAGAGGTAAGTCAGGGCATCGGCGGTATTCACGCGCTTGCCCCCGCTGCGGCGGGAGAGAAACTGACCAATGCTGATGCGATCCGCCTGCATGATCCGCGTCCTAGCGTCTTAAGCCAAGCTCGACTGGTTGCCGAGCCGCAATTGCAGCAGCGTCAGGATCAAGAGCGAGACGCCCAGCACCATCGACGCCGCTGCTGATAAACCAAATAGCTGTATTTGATTGGAGAAGCCGGTGGTGTAAATATATTGCACCATCAACTGGGTGCGCGTGCCCGGTCCCCCGCCGGTCAGCACGAAAATCTGATCGAACATCTGCACAGCGCGGATCAATGACAGCACCAGCACGACAAACATGGTCGGCATCAACAGCGGCATGGTGACAAAACGAAAGTCTTGCCAGGTATTGGCGCCATCGATCGAGCTGGCTTCATATAATTCCGGCGGGATGGATTGCAAGCCCGCCAATAATATCAAGGTATAAAAGCCCATCAGCGCCCAGACGCTGACGAAGACCACCCAGAACATCGCCCAGTTGGTATCCAGCAGCCAGCGCATGCTCTCGCCGCCAAACAGCTCGAGAATGGCGTTGAGCACCCCTTCGTGCTGCAAGATCCATTTCCAGATCAGAGCCACCACCACCGGCGAAAGCAACACGGGATAAAAGAAGACGCTGCGGAAGAAGCCGCGCGCGACGATATTCTGGTTGAGCACCAGCGCCGTTATCAGCGAGAAGAGCACGATGCCGCTGACTTGAAAGACGACGAATTGAATAGTGTTGAAGATCCCCCGCCAGAAGAGATCTTCCTGGCAGCTGTTGGGCTGGCTGAAGTTCTCGCAATCGAAGAGCGTGGCGAAATTATCCAAGCCGACGAAAGGGCGATCTGCCGGGAAGAGCTTGGTGCCGCCCGTCATCGCGTAATAGAGGTTGAGCAGCATCGGGAACAAAACAAAGATGCCAAAAATCAATAGATTGGGCAGGACAAAGAAATAACCCATCTTGTCGATGCCGACCCGCCGCTGAATCGGCTTCAAGATGCCGTCAATCGCCGTTACCAAAATAAATAGTAACGGGCGCGTCAAAGGATCGAGGGTGGTTAATATACGCAAGGATTTTGCCTTCGATTAGACCCCGCCCCTCAGCCCCTTCCCTCGTAGGTCAGTGTCTACGCGACCGCAAAGAGGGAAGGGGAGCTCGTGAATAGCGACGAAAGCCCCTCCCTCTTAATGGGGGAGGGGTTTGGGGTGTGGGCATTTAGCCTTGTTCCGCCAAGGCCGTATCGACATCGTCCTGAATGCGCGCGATGGCTTCATCCACCGTCAATTCGCCGACCATCGCCTGCGTCAGGCGGTCCCGGGTGGCGTCAAAGACAGCGCGGTTGAAGGCATATGCTTGCAAGTCAAACGCCGTCTGCTCAAGCGTGCCGACTTGACCGACGAAGACGCCCAGGGAATCCTTCGCCAATTGCAGGTCCGTATCGAAGTCCACGCCCGAAGCCGACAAACCAGCGTGCGCCGGAATGAAGAGTGTGCGCGCCGCGAATTCGCCCAGCACGTCCTGGCTCGCCAGATATTCCATCACGCGGGCAACTTCGGCCGGATGCTCGGTCGCGCCGATGCCCACCAGTGCCGCGCCGCCGGGCATGCCGGTGCAGCCGCCCGGACCGCAGGGGTTGGGGACAGTCTGCCAATCAAAGGCATCACCGATCTGCTCGCTGAATTGCCCGACCTGCCAACTGCCGGACATATAGAAGACCAGTTCGGCGTTGGCGAATTCTTCGTTCGCGCCGGCGTAGCCCTCGCTCAGCGGCCACATTTCGGGATGCATCGTGCCATCGAGGTGCCAGCCGACGAAGCGCTCGGCCATATCGCGGAAGCCTTCGTCCATGACCGTCGGGTGGCCCATGTCGTCAAAGTACATCGCGCCCGAACTGATCGCGGGACCGGCGAAGCGGTGACCGCTGCGATCCATCGCCATCGGGTAAGGGATTTCCAGCGCTTCGGCGACCGCGCGCGAAGCTTCCGCCCATTCGTCCCAAGTCACCGAATCGGACATATCGCTCGGCACATCAATGCCCGCCTGCTCAAAGAGCGTGCGATTGATGAAGGGACCGGTGATCGTCAGCTGGGTCATGAAACCGGGGATGCTGGAATCGTCGCCCGGCAGGCGCTTCCAGTTGAGGAAGGGACCAAAATTCTCTTCCCAGTAACCGGGATCGCTGAGGTGCGGCGTCATGTCCAGATAGTATTCGGCCAAGCCGCCGAGGTCCGTGACGCGCGCCATATCGGGACCTTCGCCCGCCGCCAGGTCGAGCGGCAAGTTCTCCAGGATCGCGCGGTAAGGCACCGTGTCGATCTCGACGCTGATATCGGGATAGTCTGCCTCGAAGCGATCCAGCAAGTCCCGCAGGACCTCGCCTTCGTTGCCATCGTCATACCAGCGGATACGTAGCTCTACCATGTCCTGCGTCATGCCCGGCACAGCCGCCAGAAGCAGACAAAGGACAAGCATTACAGCCAAGATCTTGCGCATTGTGAATTCTCCTACTGCATGTAAAGGGACAGATGTGATAGACGTTTGCGACTAGAAATGGAAACGAACAGACTTGCCAGGCAATGGTTAATGCAATGCCGCGTCAGTCTTGTTCGGCAACCGGGTATTCTAGCGAAACAGTCGCGCGACTATAGCCCAATGACAATGCGCTGTCAAGCAATGCCAGTCGCTATCTCCAGCCGCCGGCGCTGAAGTCTTTCCCGGCGCTTCTGCTTCTACCAAGCCGGACGCGTCGGCTATAATGCGCCAGCCGAAAGTGATATAATGCCAGCCTAATCGCCTTGGTCATGCCAACCCTTGTCAGGATCGTCGCTTATGTCTCGATTGTCTCTCTTATTATGTCGCGCCGCGGCAGCGCTGATTCTGCTTTGCCTTTTCAGTCTCACTGTCGCCGCTGATGACGGGGAGACGCAAGCCTGCGCCGACGGCGCGCTCAACTTTGGCTTCTACGCCTTCTTCGATCCCGTCAGTTACAGCGCGGATGCTGACCCGGATTCGGAAGGTTTCCATCAGCATCTCGGCTACGAGGCGGATTTGTTGACTGCCCTGGAAGCGATGGAAGGCGCCGGCCTAAGGTTTGTGCGCCATCCGATCGCGGCCTTTGATGAGATTTGGCTGGCTTCCGCCACTCCGCAATACGATATTGTCGGCGGCGGCATCACCATCCTCGATTCGCGCCGGCGCGACGCGGCGGGAGAAGAGCGGGTCGCCTTCACCTCGGGGCATATCATCTTTCGGCAATCGCTGCTGGCCCGCGCCGAAGATGGCGAAGGGCTGAGCGGCTACGAGGAGCTTAGCAGCGAGCTGCGCGTCGGCGCCTTGGTCAGCACGACCGGAGAGGGGCGCCTGCTGGAATTGACTGGGTATATTGATGAAAATGGCGTCCTGGCTGCTGGGGTCAAGGTCGATACGCCGGGGGGCGCGCTGACCGCCGATGGCAGCGCTGATTACGTCATCACGCCGGCCGGCGAATCGCCCGGTCTCGCGGAGCGGACGGGGCTGCGTCCGCCCATCGAGACGATGCCGCAAGTTGTCTATCTCGGCGGCGAGCAGGGCGAGAGCGAACTGATTGCGGCTCTGCATGACAAGACGATAGACGCCTTCGCCCGCGGCGATCTCGGCAATCAGGCCGCCGCCCACGCTTCTGAGGGCGCCCTGGTGGTGGCCGTCCGCGATGACAAAATCGAATATGGCGGCTTCAGCCTCGATATCAATGCTGCGGAACTGGCTGCCTGCCTCGATGACAAGATCAACTGGCTGACGGATGACCGGCGCATCGGCTTTGAGGACTGGGTAGAGCAGCCCATGGTATTCATGGGGCGCGCCCAAATGTGGAACGCGCGAAATGAGCCAGAAGAGTAGCGATCCAAGCGGGACGTCTTGGCATAGACAAAACAATTCAGGAGAGAGCAGATGCCGATTGGAACACGAAACCAGACCATCGCCGGGCTGGGCACACACCACATCGCGGTGCAGACGCAAGACTACGACGCTTCGGTCGCCTTTTATACCGGGGTGTTGGGCATGGACAAGGCGGTGGAGTTCAGCAGTGGCGGCCGCCGCGTCGCTCTGCTAGATATCGGCGATGGCAGCCATCTCGAGTTATTCGAGCCGGTTCCGGGAACTAGCCCGGGCGGCGAGGCTGAGGGCAACGTCGTCTTTCATTTCGCGCTGGCGACCAGCGACATTGGGACGGCGCTGGAGCGCGTTCGCGAGGCGGGCATGGAAATAACGGTTGAACTGAAGACGGTCGATCTTGGGCCGCTGAATGTGTCGCTGGCGTTTTTCAAGGGACCTAGCGGCGAGGTGGTCGAGTTTTTTCAGGTCAACAATCAGACTTCGACATAGATTTTGTCGTCGCGGATGACGACGGGGAAGCGCTTGAGCCGTCGGCGGTCGGTGAGGCATTGACCGGAGTGCAGGTCGAATTCCCAGCCGTGCCAAGGGCAGCGCAGGATCTCGTTCTCTCGCCCCCAGATGAATTCGCCTGGCTTGCTTGGCTGGGTTGTGCCGCTGAGTTTGCCCAGGCAGACGGGCGCGAGGGCATGCGGGCAGATATTCAGCGCCGCCACAATTCGCGAGCCGGTATTGAAGACGCCGATGGACTTGCCGTCCGCGGTGATGATGATGCGTTCGCCCGCAGGCAGATCGGTCAAAGGCGAGACGTAGACTTCTGATTTAGGGGGCATGGTCTTTCTCCGGAAGCTTGAAAACCCGGAGCGCGTTGCCGTACATCACGGCGTCGCGCATGGCGGTTGGCAGGGCGCGCAGGGCGAAGTCAGGCGTATCGCCGTCCCAGTGCGGATAGTCAGTGGAGAACATCAGCTGAAATATAGCACATTGTTTGCTTATTCTCATTCAATGTGCCGAACTGATGTTGCTTAATCGGCCTTGTCCAAGCAAATATTGCACGAAGCGGTTGAGCGCGCGGATGACCGTTTGATTTCGCCGGCGCTGCGCATGATCGATTATTCGATGGCGCGCGGCTGGGATGAAGAATATGGCGGTTGGCAGGGCTACCTGCATCGCGATTTCAGCCTGTCGACGCCGCTCAAGGGCGGGATGTGGAAAGGCTTTTTCCATACGCCGCGCGCGCTGTGGTTATGCTGGCGTCTTTTGGGCGATATGACGACTTAGCTCGGCGGCGCGTTTGCTGGCGACCGTTGGGCGGTATAGCGAATACTCAGACCGTTGAGCGCGACGAAGAGCGCCACGATCAGCATGAGGCCGCGGTAACCGATCGCCGTCTGTAGAAGGCTGAAACTCAGGGTCGCGCCGAACCAACCGATATTCCACAGGGCGAGGCCGACGCTGCTGGCGATATTGTGAAATCTCGCGTCGAGGGAGTCCATCAGCAGCGGTTGGAAAAGCGGCTGCATGGTATTTCGCAGGCCGATCGCTAAAGTGTAGAAGGCGACGGCGATCGCCAGCGCTTGTGACAAACTAAAGCCGACGAAGGCAGCCGCGCTGAGCATCATCAGGGCGGTCAAGGCGCCGGCGCGGCCGGAACGCGCTTCCCAGGCGGGATTCAGCAGCGGCATTAGTCCCATCACCAGCCAGCCCAGACCGATGACGCTGCCGATTGCGCTATCGCTGATGCTAAAGAGTTCGCGAAATATCAGATTGAAGAAGGGGAATGTCAGTCCGCCGGAGATGCCAAAGACGAAGAGCGGAAAGGTAAGGCGTAGAAGGCGACGCCAGGGGGTCGACCGCCACATCGGGAATCCCGCTCGCCCGTCGCCCGGATCAGCCGCCGCGCTTCCCAAAGCCAGAATCGGCAGGTTGCTCAACAGCAGCAAGATCGCTGCGGAAAAGATGGAAAGGCGATATGCCAGGGGCATCTCTTCGGGCGGCAGGTCGACCGCGCCCGCGACCGGGAGCGCTTGGCTGATCACCAGCGGCAGCAGCCCGCCGAGCACACTGCCGAGAGCCACCGCCAACATGCTGACCAGATTGTGCCAGGAAAACTGCGCGGTATGTTCGCTGCTGTCGGTCAAGGTGACCATGAAGGGCGGCTTGACCACTTGATTTGCGCCGAAGCAGGCGCCCCAGAGCAGACGACTGGCGGCGATGATCGGCAGGCTGTATGTCAAAGCCGTGGTTGCGACGGCGAGCGCGAGGCCGGCGGTCGAAAGCAAAATCAAGCGACGGTTGCCGACGCGGTTGGCGATGAGACCGATCGGCAATCCGATGAGAAAGCCGCTGAGCCGGGGCAGCGATTGCAAGAGGCTGATTGCCGCTGTGTCATAACCGATGCTGACCAGATAGAAGTTCAGCAGAATATCGGCTATGCCGAGCAAGGCGATATGAAACAGCAGGCTGTGACACAGGAAAAGCAGCACTCGCCCGTTCAGACCGGGCACGCGCCCGATGCGCGGCGTCCAAAGCCTCATGGCGGAAGGGCTTCTCTTGGCAGCGTGTTGGCGTATTGCATGCGAGCAATCATCCAATCTCGGCAATCGAGGTATGGCGCTTGAGTATACCTTGCAGAATTGTTTGCGCCTGGCTTTCACGCCGCAACGATCGTTGAGGGATTGCTTGACACAGACTGGCGCCCTCGCTATAATCCCGCGCAATTGACAGAGCATTGTCGACATTCAACAATGTGTATTCTGCGCCTCTATGAACTACGGGATTGGCGTGACGATTGCGCGAGTTTGCACTGTGGGCGGCTTCTGTCAGCCGATTCACAGGCGCGGTCAAAGACGCAATTATAGTTTGGCGGCGCGCCTCGCTGGAAAAGGAAAGGAGTCGGCGGCTTGACTTCAAAAACGAAGAGGGATGTCCTGGAGAAGCATAGGGACAATGCGAACTTGAATGCGCCAAGCCCGGCGCAGGTCATGTTCAGCCAGAATGATCTGGGCGCTGATGGTTTGATCCGCCCGCTGGATGAGCGGATCATCGCCGCTACTGTTGAGGCGCTGGAAAGCGGGCAGACGCATTATGTCGATGTGCCCGGCATAGCGCCCTTGCGCGACGCCGTCGCCGATTATCTGCGCGAGTTCTCGGGCGCCGCCTATGAGCAAGGCAATATCGTTATCACGGCTGGCATGCAAGAATCGCGTTTCCTCACGATACAGATGATAGGCGCGCAATTCGACAGTATCGGCGTGCCCGAGGCGGTTCATCCGGGCGCGCGCAAAGCGCTCGGCACAAGGGCGCGGAAGGTTGCAACGCTGCCAGTCGACGCTTCCGCCGGATATCTTTCTTCGGTAGAAAGCGTCGATGCAGCAGTCGCGGGAGGCTGCCGCCTGTTGTTTTTGGAATCGCCGTCGCGGCTCAGTGGCGCGGTCTATTCGGGGGAGCAAGTGGCTGCCATCGGGGAGATCGTGAACGAGAAAGATGGCGCTGTGATTTGGGATCAGGGTCTGGCGCCTTGGGTTGATGGCGATTATGCCTCGCTGGCGGCGCAGGATGGCGAAGCGGCGCGAGTGGCGACGATCGGCGAAGCCTTTCCCGGCATGGGGCTGGCGAGCTGGTTCATCGGCTTCATCGCCGCGCCCGAGGCCTGGGTAGCGCCGATGCAATCCCAGAAGCAGATCCAGTCAATCTGCACGAGTACCGCTTCGCAGTATGGCGCGCTGGAGGCGAGCCAACTGTTTGGCGCAGCGCGGGGTCAGCAGCTTGCTTCCCTGCGCCAGATTCGCAGCCGCTTGTCGCAATTGGCTAGCGAGGGAGACCTGGATGTCCTGCGTGGCGCTGCCGCCAACATCATCGCGCTGCGCATGGAATCGGGCTCGGAGGCGGCGCTGGCGACATTGCGGGCGGCCGGCTATGAAGCGACCGATGGCGCCTTTTTCGGCGCGCCTGATGTGGTGCGTCTGAATGTGACCAATACGACCGCTGACGCGCTTAGAGCGCTCGTCTGATATTCGGCGGAAGGAAGCGAAATGAGCAAGAAGAAGAAACAGGGCACCAACCTGCTCTATGACATGATTGCAGAGGCGAGCGCCTACGATGATGTCATCGTCATGGGCCGGGGCGATCCGGACTTTGATACGCCGGCGCATATTGTCGACGCGGCCAAAGACGCCATGGTGAATCACCACGCCGATTACAGTCCGCCGGAGGGTTTGCTTGCCCTGCGAGAGGCGATTGCCGAGCGCGTCAAGCGCGTCAACAATATTGATGTCGATGCGGATACGGAAGTCGTCGTCACCAATGGCGGGCAAGAAGCGCTCTTCTTGATGGTGGTCGCGGCTAATGGACCCGGCGATGAGATGATCGTGCCTGAGCCCAACTACACTACCTACGCCGATTCGCTGGCTTTCGCCGGCGGCGTGAAGGTGGAAGTTCAAGCCTTTGCCGAAAACGACTTCCGCGCCGACCCGGCTGATGTGCGCGCGGCAGTCAGCGACGAGTCGCGCTCCTTGCTGTTGGTATCGCCGAACAATCCGGCCGCCAACGTCATCTCGCCGGAGGACATGCGCGAAATGCTCGGAATCGCCATTGAGCATGATCTGATCGTCCTCGCCGATGACATTTACGATCTCTTCGTCTATGACGATTTTGAGCACCTCAGCCCGGCCTCGTTGCCCGGCGGCAAGGAACGGACGCTGACGCTCAACGCCTTGTCAAAGGCATATTCGATGACCGGCTGGCGGCTGGGCTGGATCGTTGGTCCGGCCGACCTGATGGCGCGCGTGCGGGAACTCAAGGCGGCTATCAGCGGGGGCACATCGGTGATTTCGCAGTACGCGGGCATCGCCGCGCTGACCGGACCGCAAGACGCGGTCGAGATGATGGCGGAAGCCTATCGCCGGCGCCGGCGGCTGGTGCTTGACGCGCTTGATGAGATGGGCATGGCTTACGGCGTGCCGCAGGGCGGGCAGTTCGTCTTCGCTGATATCAGCTTCACCGGGCTCGATAGCGGCGAACTGGCGCAGCGCATTTTAAGCGAACAGCATGTGCTGGCCTATCCGGGTTCGGCTTTTTCCAAAGACCGCAAGGATTATCTGCGTATGACGTTCCTGCAGCCGGAGGAGAAGCTTAGGGAAGGCTTGGAGCGGATGAAGGTCGCCATGGCAGATATTATGGCGGAAAGACAATGATCGATGTGTAGGGCTTGTCTGGTCTTGCGCCCCTTACGCTCCAGCTGCCCCTCCCGGAAGGAAGGGGAGGGGAGATTATTGAGATTGGGGCATTGCTGCGGTCGCCCTCCGCCCGCGGCCCCTTGTCGGAATTCTCAGCTGAGGGCAGTTTGCGGGCGAGCCAGTGGCTCGCCCCTACAGAATGCGTCAGGTTTTGGCGCAGGAAGATTGGGGCATTGCTGCGGTCGCCCTCGGCCCGCGGCCCCCTGTCGGAATCCTCAGCTGAGGGCAGGACAGGTTTGTCGCACAGTCAATGTTGGCGGAAGAGATGGCAGTTTGCGGGCGAGCCAATGGCTCGCCCCTACAGAATGCGTCAGGTTTGGCGCAGGAAGATTGGCGCGTTGCTGCGGTCGCCCTCAGTCCGCGGCCCCCTCTCGGAGTCCTCAGCTGAGGGCAGGACAGGTTTGTCGCACAGTCAATGTTGGCGGAAGAGATGGCAGTTTGCGGGCGAGCCAGTGGCTCGCCCCTACAGAATGCGTCAGGTTTTGGCGCAGGAAGAATGGCGCGCTGCTGCGGTCACCCTCACCCCCCGAGCCCCTTTCCGACAAAGCGGGCGCGAAACAGAATGAGTGTATAGGCGACAAATCATGTCGTCCGCAAAACACGAGAATGGAAGCGCTGTGATGGATTCAAACTTGAGGGATAAAGTAGCGGTCATCAGCGGCGCCAGCCACGGTCTGGGACTGGCGATTGCGGAGGAGTTTGCCGCTCGTGGGGCGCAGGTGGTCATGATCGCTCGTGGAGAGGAGCGCTTGGGGCGAGCGGCTGAGGCCATTCGCAAACGCGGGGGCGCGGCGACGGTCTTGCCTGGCGATGTCTCTGATGCCGGGCAAGCGCAGGCGGCCGCCGCCGAGATCCAGCGGCGCTTCAATGCAGTCGATATCCTCGTTAACAACGCCGGCATTCCTGCGCCTCGCACATTTCAGGAAACCGACTTTAGCGACTGGGACGCGGTGATCGGCGTTAATTTGTCGGGCGTCTTTTATCTGACGCGCGCGCTTTGGGATTGCCTGTTGCGCGCCGAATCCGCCAGCGTGATCAATATCAGCGGCACGGCTGGTTTGCGCGGCGGCGGCAGCCCGGCCTATGGCAGCGCCAAGTTCGGCTTGACCGGTCTCAACCATGCCATCGCGCTGGCCGGTAAAGAGCACAATATCCGCTCGACCATACTTTATCCCGGCGGCATTGATACCGGCTGGCGCGGCGCGCCCATCGGCGACAAACCCCGCAGCGAGACGATGGATCCGGCGGAAGTCGCCCGATACGTCGCGTATCTGGTCGCCAGTCCGCCCGAATTCGTCATCAACGAAGCGGTGTTGAACCCGCTCGATGAACCCTATATGTAAGGTTGCGCCTATGGCATACGAGGTGCAGGACAGATCGCTGGTTAACCTTTACGCGCTGGAGAACTTGCGGTCGTTTACGATTGACTTCATGCAAGGGCTCGGCGCGACCAGCGAAGAGGCCGAGATCATCAGCGATGGCTTGATGACGGCTTCCCAATGGTGGCATCCGGGGCAGGGCCAAGGGTTGGAGAAGTTAATCCGCTATCATCGCCGAGTCAAGAATGGCGGCATCGCGCCGGACGCGCCGATGCGCTGGATCACGGACGGACCCGGGTATGCGCTGCTGGATGCAGCCAAAGGCTTCGGTTATGTCGCCGCACACCGGGCGATGCGCTGCGCCGTCGAAAAGGCGAAGACGGCCGGCATCGCGATGGTCGGCGTGCGGCACAGCAATCATTTCGGCATCGCCGGTTATCATGCCATGACGGCGGCGGAGCGGGGCTTGATCGGCTGGTCCTTCACCAACGCGGCGGCTGAGATGGCGCCCTGGGGCTCGGCGAAACCGGTTTTGGGCACCAACCCCTGGGGCATCGCCATCCCGCGCGATAAAGAGCATGCCATCGTGCTGGATATGGCGCTGACCATGTCTGGCAAAGGCATGATGCGTTGGTACGAACGCGAAGGACGGGAAATGCCGGACAACTGGGCGCTGACGCCCGCCGGCGAGATCACCACGGATCCAGCCGCGGCGATGGACGGACCGATGTTGCCGATAGGCGAATACAAGGGCTATGGCTTGAGCCTGGTGACGGATGTGCTCGCTGGTGTGATGACCGGCGCGCTCTTCGGCCTGGATGTTTTCCAGGATGACGGAAACTTTGATGTCGGACACATGATGATCGCGATTGATCCGGCCGCCTTGCTGCCCGCTGATGACTACAATCGTCGGCTAAATGAACTGACACGCCAAGTCAAAGGCGCGCCGCCGATTGACCCGAAGCGCCCGGTGCTGTTGCCGGGCGAAGTCGAGTTTGGCCGTATGAAAGACCGGCGCCGGGATGGCATTCCGGTTTCGCGCGAGACGGTCGCGAACCTGCGCGAACTGGCGGCCGATCTCGATGTCGAGTTCACGCTTTGATGGCGGCAAGGGATTCCAAGGAGCAGAAATGTCAGAAGCGATAACGATCGGCAACGCAACCGCCCAGCGCGGCGAGGTTAAACGGGGCGGCATTCCCATCAGCGGCGATATGTACGGACGTCCGCGCGAGATTCCGATAATCGTGTACCGGGGGACTGGGGAGGGACCGATTCTTTGGCTCAACGGAGCCACGCACGGCGATGAACCGGAAGGTCCCTTCTCGATATTCAAGGCGCTGGCGCAGGTGGATGTCAGCCAGCTGAATGGCACGTTGGTGGCTGTGCCGGTGATGAATGTCGGCGCCTTCCAGGCGGGCACGCGGGGGGATCCGCTCGACAGCTTCGCTTATGATATGAACCGCCTCTACCCGGGCCGCGCCGATGGTTACCCTACTGAGCGCGTCGCGTATGCCCATTGGGAGGCGATGAAGGACAGTTGCGACCTGCAAATCAATATTCATTCCGGCGGCGAGCATTCTTATCTGGCGCATATGATCTTCGCTTCGGACAATGCGGAGAGCCTCGAGTTGGCAGCGGCGATGGGACCGGGCTGGGATTTGGTCTTCCGCAGCGGCACCGGCGGCAACAATCCCAGTTCGCGGATGGGCGCTTTGGGCAAGGGCGGCATCACGGTTGAATTGGGCGGGAACTGTCGCACGCTCACGGGCGATTTCCACGCTATCGCCGATGACCTGGCCGCCGGTTATCTGAACGTCATGCGTCATTACGGCATGATCGCTGGCGACGCCGCTTACGCCTCCTCCTGGCGCATGGGCTATCAGATTCCGCTGCTGGCGCCGGCCACCGGCATGTATGTTGGTCAGGCGGATCTGCCGTTCGAGACGGAGCTTGAAGCGGGCGCGTTGATCGGCCAAATCTTCGATCTCTACGGCGATGTTATCGGCGAGGTCCGCGCGCCGCAGGCCGGCGTCGTCTTCGGCATGCGCGCCCGCCCCTCGGTCATCGAAGGGCACTGGTGTTGCTTCTTCGGCGTGGTGGAAGAAACTGTAAGCGACTTGCTTGGAGCTTAAGCGAATAGAATGCGAAAGTCCTCTGACTATGACTGAATTCCCAAGCACACCGGTGGACCGGCGGCGGGGCCTGATTCCGGAAGACCTGCTCAACTTTCGCTGGCTTGACGAGCTCGCGATTTCGCCTTCGGGCGAGTTAATCGCGTACTCCATCCGGCGTCCTGATGTCCCGTCCAACGGCTACGTCAGCCATGTGTACGTGCATGATTTGCGAACTGGCGCCGCCAGCCGTTTGACCGATGGCGAGCCACAAGTCTCCTCCATCGCCTGGAGCCGCGATAGCAGCCGCATCGCCTACAGCCACAGCGATAGCGATGGGCATTCCGTTCGGGTGCTGGCGGTCGACGACGACTTTGAAAGCATTTATCCGCTGGATGGCGGCTCCATGACCGAGCTCGATTGGTCGGCTGGGGGCGACAAGCTGGTGGGTACGCGCTGGACGCTGATGCGTTCGGCCGATGATCGCGGTCAGGTCGCCGGGGTTCCGCCGCCTACTGTCAAGGTCGTGCGGCGTCTGCGTTACAAGCAGGATGGCGTCGGCTGGGTGCATGACAAGTTCAAGCAGATCTGGGCGCTCGACCTGGAGACGGCCGACCTCAGCCAAGTCACCCACAGCGAATGCGATTATTCATCGCCGAAGTGGAGCAACAGCGGCAGTCGCATCGCCTTCGTTGGGATGGCGCGCGAGCAGAATACGCCGCTGGGCTATGGGCAGATCTTGACCTGCGACTTTCCGGCTGGCGAGCCGACACTGCTGCTGCCGGACTGGCAGGGGACGGCCTTCAGCCCGGTCTGGGGCGCGGACGACCGCTACATCGCATTCGCCGGACATAATCTGCCGCCGCCGGTCAATCGACGCAACTTTTGGCAGCCGCATCTGGCCGATGTCGCGGCTGGAAGGGCTGTCAAGCTGGGCGCGGACATCGACGAGGAAGTCGGCAATTACGGCGTCGCCGATCAGCGCGCCAGCCTGACCAATGTCACCATGAAATGGGCGGTCGGCGATGACTGGATTTACTTCCTGCTGACCGAGCAAGGCGCGGCCAATCTTTTCCGCATTGATACGGCCGGCAAGCACGAGCGGCTGATCAGCGGCGATTGCACAGTTTTCGAATACAGCCCGGCGGTAGGCGGCGCGGTGGCTTATGGCCAAGCCGATCCAAGCAATCCCGGCGATCTATATTTTTGGAAGAATGGCAAGTCCCAGCGCTTGACGGACATCAATCCCTGGCTTCGCGATCATGAGCTGTCACTGCCGGAGAGTTATTGGTATGACGGGGTCGATGGCGCCAAAGTCCATGCCTGGTTGATCAAACCGCTTGGCTTTCAAGAGGGGGTGAAGTATCCGCTGGTGCTCTACGTGCACTGCTCGATGTTCTCCTGGGATTTCAACCACGAGTTTCAGGTCTACGCCAACGCGGGTTACGCCGTCGCCTATTTCAATCAGCGCGGTACAACCGCCGGTTACGGCCAAGCCTGGACCAAGGCGACTGAAGGCGATCAAGGCGGCGCGGATTACGAGGAGATCATGCTCGGCGTCGATGAACTGGTCTCGCGGTCTTATATTGATGGCGAGCGGATGGGGGTCACCGGCGGCAGTTGCGGCGGCTTCATGACCAACTGGGTCGTGGGTCATAGCGATCGTTTTGCCGCAGCGGTGACCCAGCGCTCGATCGTCAATCAGATCAGTTTCTTTGGCACTTCGGATATTGGTCCCGAATGCACCGGCGGCGAGACGCGCACCGACCCCTGGCGCGATCTTGAGAGTAGTTGGGCGCAATCGCCCATCGCCTACATCGACAAGGTCAACACGCCGCTGCTGATCATCCACGCCGATGAAGATCATCGCTGCGCTTTGGAGCAAGCCGAGCAGATGTTCGCCGCTCTGCGCTGGCGCGGAAAACCGGTTGAGTTGGTTATATTCGAGGGCGAGAACCATGGCTTGTCCCGCGGCGGAAGACCCGGCAACCGCATTGAACGGCAGCATCGTATTCTTGGCTGGTTCAAGCAGTATCTTGGAACGCATGCCGTTACTCTCGAAGCGCCGGGGCAAAGCGGGTGAAGTGTTCGCGGATTGTCGTCTCGGCAGCAAGGAGGAGCCGACGGCTCGCCCGTACAAACAGATTTGTGGTTGGCCTAAGAAACAGATTTGTGATCGGCGCAATAACGCGAACATATAGGGGCGATTCTGTGAGTCGTCCAGAAATGAATGGAGAAGATACATGCTAAGAGTAGGAAATCTATCCGCGAGACCTGGCGAGAAAACCTTCGGTTATTTGGAGACGGCGCAGTCGCGTTCCGGCATGCGGCTGGACATTCCCGCGCACTTGTTCGCCGGGGCCGAGCCGGGACCGACGCTCATGCTGCAAGGGGCGATACATGGCGCTGAGATTATCGGTTCACTGGCCATACTCGATTTTGTGGCGAAAGCCGATCCCAAAGCGATCCGCGGCAACATCATCGCTGTGCCGGTGGTCAATCGCGCCGGCTTTGAGATGGGCACGCGCGGCTCGCTGGTCGACGACAAGGATATCAGCCGGCTGATGCCGGGCAACAGAGACGGCAGCGTCTCGGATCAGATCGCTTATGTCTACTTCAACGAAGCGATTGCCCAAGCCGATGTGCTGGTCGACTTTCATGCCGGCGCCCGGACCGCCTACGAGCGCTATGTCTTGTTCAGCGCGGAAGCGGACCCGAACAATCTGACGCTTATGGAGCGGCGGCGGCGCAAACTGGTGGTCGCCTTTGGTCTCGATCAGGCGGCTTTCTTCCCGCCCGGCACCTTTGGCTCGGGCGCGGCCAAAGCGGCTATAGAAGACGCCAATACGCTGCAAGTCACGCTGGAGTTCGGCGGAGGCACGGGCTGGTTCAAAAACGGGGAAGACAATGTGCGCGATGCCGAGCGGGGCATCTGGAACATCATGAAAGCGATGAACATGATCGACGGCGAGTTTGAGTCGGACGGTCCGCTTTGCACGGTGTACGAAGCCGGAGTCGTCATTTGGAAGCCGCCGGTCGATGGGCTATTCATCCGCGACGCCAAATTCAAAGACGAACTGAAAACCGGCGATGTTTACGGTCGGCTGGTTGATCCCTACACGGGCGATCTACTGGCGGAGATGCGAACGCCGAAAGACGGCATCGTCATCCCCAGCGGCCAGGAGTGGCCCACGGTCGGCGCCACCTCGATCGGCATCCTCGGCAGCATTGAGCGCGTCGAGGACCGCCGTACGATGGACTTATCCGTTAGTTTTGAATAGCGCGCCTCCATCCCCCGCCCCCTTCCCCCACTAGTAGGGAGAGGGAGATGAACCACTTCCGTTGCAAGGAAATGGTGAGACAGGGGGGAGAAAAAAGCGCCTCCCTCTTCATGGGGAGGGGTATGGGGAGGGGGAAATAGCCAGAGAAAAAGGAGAATACTCGACTATGAAACTGGGAAATCTGGAAGCGGCGCGCGGTGAAAAGACCTATGGCTCCTTCACAATTGGCGAGACGCACGGGCGCTTCTCCGCCCATATCCCGCTGCATATCGTCAAGGGAGCAAGCGATGGACCTACGCTAGTCGCGCAAGCCGGCGCCAGCGGCCTCGAAATCGAACCGTCGCTCATCCTGCCGCAGGTCGTAAAGGAGCTTGATCCGGCGCTGATCAAGGGAACGCTGATATTGGCGCCCTTGATGAATACCTCCGGCTTTGAATTCACCCAGATCAAGAGCGTCTGGGATGACAAGCATCTCAATCACCTGGGCCGCGGACGCGCCGATGGCACAATCAGCGAGCAACTGATACACGGTTACTACCAGGCGGCGATTGCGAAAGCCGACGCTTTCATCGATATTCGCACTGGGTCGCAGTGGAGCTATCATCATTTTGCCGGGGTCTATGGGCAGGGCGCGGTTGAGGAATCCAAGGCGCTGGCAGTTGCTCTCGGTTTGCCGCATGTCATGCTGAACAGGAGCGTCGACGGCTCCATGGCGAACGAAGCGGCCAAGGATGGCATTGTCACGGTTACGGCGTATATCGGCGGCGGGCCGGGCCTGCGTGATTATCGCGATCAGGACCTGGGCCGCATGCGCAATGCCGTGCTGAACGCGATGCGGCATTTGGGCATGCTTGAGGGCGCGTTGGAATCGGATATCGATAAAGTGACTGTCATCGAGCGGCACACGACGATCACGCAGACGGGCGAGCGCGGCTTCGTCCTCATGAACAAAGAACTGCGCGGCAAACAGGTGGGCGCCGGCGATGTCTTGGGCATTGTGCGCCACCCATTCAGCGGCGAGACGGTGGAGGAGATTCGCGCCCCCCGCGCTGGCATCGTGGTCCATGGCGGCGCGTCCTGGCCCGTTCCGCTTGAGGATACAGTCCTCGCTATTCTCGGCGATCTGGTTGAGGAGATTGATATTGGCTGACAATCGCCCGCCCGCGACGAATCGTAGGGGCGACATATCGTGCCGCCCGTCGAACGAAGGAGGAAATACATGTTAAGAGTAGGCAATGTATCGGCAAAGGCCGGTGAGAAGACCTTCGGTTATCTTGAGACGACGACCACACGCTCCGGGCTGAAGATGGACATACCGGTGCATCTTATCGCTGGCGCGGAGCCCGGTCCGACCTTGTTGATGCAGGGCGCGGTTCATGGCGGCGAAATCATCGGTTCCATCGCGCTGCTCAACTTCGTCGAAAATGCCGATCCGAGTGTCATACGCGGCAATGTCATCGTTGTGCCGGTAGTCAACCGCGCCGGCTTTGAACTGGGCGAACGCATGTCGCGGGTCGATGCCAAAGATATCAGCCGCCTCTTTCCGGGCGACAAGAACGGCAGCGCCTCCGACCAGATGGCGTACCATTATTTCCAGGAAGCTTTTATACAGTCCGATGTATTCATCGACTTTCACGCCGGGGGCCGCACCGCCTATGAACGCTATGTGCTGTTTGACGCCGAAGACGACCCGGACAAGCTCACGGTGCATGAAGAGCGGCGCCGCAAGCTTATCGTGGCTTACGGTCTTGATCAGGCGGCCTATTTCCCCACCGGCACATTCTCGCCGGGCGAAGCCAAGCAGGCGCTGGAAGATGTGGGCACGACCCAGATTACATTGGAATTCGGCGGCGGCACCGGCTGGTTCAAGAATGGTGAAGACAACGTTCGCGATGCTGAACGCGGCATCTGGAACACCTTGAAGTGCATGCGCATGATCGATGGCGAGTTCGAGTCGGACGGTCCCTTATGCACGGTTTACAACGCCGGCGTCGTGATCTGGAAGCCGCCGGTTGATGGCTTGTTCATTCGCGACAAGAAGTTCCGCGACGAGCTCCAGACCGGCGATGTCTATGGAAGGCTGGTTGATCCCTACACGGGCGACGTCTTGGCGGAGATGCCGACGCCGGACTACGGCATTGTCATCCCCAGCGGGCAAGAGTGGCCTACGGTTGGCGCCACGTCGATAGGCATCCTTGGCTCGATCGACCGCGTCGAAGACCGCCGCACGATGGACATGACCATCGACTTTGACTGATACACCCCCCATCCACCGTCCCCTTCCCCCACAGGGAGGGAAGGGGGGAATGCCACTTCCGCTACAAGAGGAAAGAGGCGCGACATGGGGAAGGGGGAAATTTCCAGGCGAGAAGGAGAAAACAAACACATGAAACTCGGAAATCTGGAAGCGGCGCGCGGTGAAAAGACTTTTGGATTCTTCAGTATCGGGGTGACGCACGGTCGCTTTCCCATCCACATTCCTTTGCATCTGCTCGTCGGCGCGCAGAGCGGTCCGACGCTTGTCGCGCAAGCCGGCGCCAGCGGTTTGGAAATCGAGCCGGCTCTCATCCTGCCGCAGGTCGCCAGGGAGCTTGATCCGGCGCAGATGAAGGGCAACTTGATCCTGGCGCCTTTGATGAATACCTCGGCCTTTGAGTTTGAGCAGGTCCACAGCGCCTGGGATGGCAAGCACTACAACGAAATCGGGCGCGGCAGCGACGAGGGCAGCGTCAGCGAGCAGTTGATACACAGCTATTACAATGCCGCCATCGCCGAGGCGGACGCGCTGGTGGATATCCGCACCGGCGCCCTCTCGAGCTATCATGAATTCGTCGGCGTCCATAACGAAGGGGATGTCGCCGGGTCGAAAGCGCTGGCGATTGCTCTTGGGCTGCCGCATGTTGTCGTGGGTGAAGACGAGCTCAATTCGATAGCGCAGGAAGCGGCGCGCGCTGGCAAAGCGGTGGCGGTGGCTTTTATCGGCGGCGGACCGGGCTTGCGCGACTATCGCGATCAGAATCTCGGCCGCATGCGCAAAGCCGTGCTCAACGCCATGCGTCATCTCGGCATGCTGGACGGCGCGCTTGAATCGGATGTCGACCGGGTGAGCGTCATTCAGGAGCACACGCTAATCAAAACCACCAGCGAGCGCGGCTTCATATTTATGGACAAGCACAAGCGCGGGACGCAGGTGGCGGCTGGCGAGAAAATTGGTTTTGTGCGTCATCCGTTTTCCGGAGCGCATTTGGAGGATATCCTGGCGCCGCGGGCTGGCATCATGGTGCATGGGGGCGCGGCTTGGCCCGTGCCGGAAGACGGCACGATGCTGGCGATTCTCGGCGACTTGGTCGAGGAGATAGACATCAGCGAAGCATGAAAGGCGAAATCGCCGGGGTTATCTACCAGGCGGCCTGCTGGTCAAACGCGATGACTTCAGGGAGAGATTCGGGCGTCCGCCCACAGGCGACGGGAATGGCTGGATGACAGGAAAGGCATGATTCTTAGCGTGGTGAACCGCAGCAGCTTTATGATCCCGGCCTACCGCTGGTACTGGCTGGGCAATGTGCTTGTGCATATTGCCTTCCTGCTGCAAGCGGTGGCGCTCGGCTGGACTATGCTGGTTGTCACCGATTCGGCTGTTATGGTCGGCCTGGTCGCCTTTGGCTATGGTTTGCCGCTGCTGTTGGTGTCGCCGTTTTCCGGCCTGGTTGCCGACCGCCACAAGCGTCAGGTGATCGTCCAAGCCTCATTGACGATCGCCGTCTTGAGTTCGGCGCTGCTGGCGCTGCTGGCGGCGACCGATAACGCGCGTTCGGAATTCATCTTGTTGACCTCGGTCATTTTGGGTTCGAGTTTCGCGGTCTATGCGCCAGCGCGCATGGCCATCCTGCCCAATCTGGTGCCCGACGAAATGATCTTCAACGCCAGCGCCTTGAGTTATTCGGGCACGCGCTTGATGGGCTTCTTCGGTCCGGTGCTGGCAGGCTTCCTGCTGGACCTGACGGATATCGCTTTCACGCTGACGGTCCAGGCGGGGATATTCGCTGTCGGCGCGTTTCTGTACCATAAGGCGGCGCATTTCTTGCCCGCGCCGAAGCAGAAGCGGCAAGACGCTTACGGCATTCTGCAAGGCATGTCCCAAGTCATTGGCTACCTGCGCGAAGACCGCGCGCTATTCGCGCTTGTGCTGCTGGCGCTCGTCTTTGTGCCGGTCGGCATGCCTTATCAAAAGCTGATGCCGATCTTCGTCGACCGCGCGCTGAATGAGGGACCGGCGCTTCTCGGTTTGCTGGTGGGCAGCGCCAGCATGGGTTCGGCGCTTTCCGGCATCGCTGTCGCTTTGATCGGCGATATCTATCCCAAAGGCTGGGCGATTCTGGTTTTCTCGGCGCTCTTCGGCTTGGGCATGATTATCTTCGCTTTTATGAGCGAGCCCTTAATCGCGCTCGTGCTTGTTTTCGTAATCGGCGTATTTTCCGGCATCTTTCTGACGCTCATCAACGCGCTGCTCGTGATGCACATACGCGACGAGTTGCGCGGCCGCATGATGAGCGTTTGGGGCATGGTCTGGGGCTTGATTCCTATTTCAGCCTTGATTGGCGGGACGGTCGCCGAGTTCTTTGGCATCTCGATCGTGATGGCGGCGGCGGGCGCTTGCGTCGCTTTCACCTGTTTGCTCTTGATTATCACGCGTTCGCCTTTGCTTGATCTATAGCGGCGAGAGGAACGACCAGCAAGATGGTATTGCTCCTGCACAACCACGAGATCCGCGAGCTGATGGACCTGCCGGATTATATGGACGCGGTCGAAGCCGGCTACCGCGATTACGGCCGGGGCGCGGGCGCGGCGCACCCTCGCACAAACTTGTGGATCAAGGGCGAGCGGCAGAGCGAAGAATACACCGGCGGTCATCTGCCCGCTGGCAGCAAAGCCTCCTTCAAGTTCAAGGCGGGGCTGTTGCCTGGCTTGCGCGGGGCGGGCGTCAATGCTTATACGGCTGGCTTGCCTGGCGGGCTGGAGACCTTCATGTTCCTCTTTGATACTGATACCGGCGGGCTGGTCGCCATCATGGAGGTGATGTATCTCAGTTGGCTGAAGACCGCGGCCGTATCGGCTTTGGCGACGCGCCATCTTGCTCCGCCCGACTGCGCCGTCCTGGCGCTATTCAGCACGGGCCGCCACGCTCGCTCGCAGCTTTACGGGTTGACATTAGTCGCCGATATCCAACGGGTGCAAGCCTACAGCCGCAACGCTGACAACCGGCGCGCCTTCTGCGAAAAGATGAGCGCCGAACTTGGCATCGAGGTCGTGCCGGCCGACTCGCCGAAGGACGCGCTGCGCGATGCCGATATCGTCACCGCCGTTACGACGTCGCCGACCCCGGTGTTTGACGGCATTGATCTGCCGGACAAACCGCTGCATATCAATGGCTTGGGCGCCCATTATCCCTTTGTGCGCGAGATCGACTCCCATACCGTGATCAACAGCCGCGTCTTCGTCGATGTCATGCGGCAGGGCCTCGGCGAGAATGGCGAGATCGTGATTCCCATTGGCGAAGGACTTATCGACGAATCGCATGTTGTCGGCGATCTTGGTAGTCTGGTCGCGGGGATTGTTCCCGGTCGCCTCGAGGATACGAATTGGACGCTTTTTCTCTCCGGCGGCACGGGCGTCGATGATATCGCCGTGGCGACGGGCCTGTATCGGCGCGCGCTGGAATGCGGCGTCGGCACGGAGTTTGCGTTTAATCAGCCGTATGAGTTTGAGATATAGGACATCATGGTTCTTCTGTTGCGAAATCACGAAATCCGCGGTCTGATGGACATGAGCGAATACATCGAGGCGGTCGAGGCCGGCTATCGCGAGGTTGGCATTGGCGCTGGCATCGGTTTGCCCCGCGAAAGCCTCTTCATTGAAGGCGAAAGGAATTACTCGCACCGCGCCGGACATTTGCCCTCGGGCTCGAAAGCTTCCTTCCAATTCAAGGGCGCGCTCTTGCCGGGCTTGGGCGGGGCCGGCTTGAACGCCTACACTACCGGCTTGCCGCAAGGGCTGGAGACCTTCATGTTCCTCTTCGACACGGATACGGGCGCGCTTGCCGCGGTCATGGAAGCGCTCTATTGGGACTGGCTCAAGACCGCGGCGCTTTCGGCGGTAGCCATTCGCCAACTGGCGCCGGCTGACAGCGCGCAGTTGGCGCTCTTCGGCACGGGTCGCCATGCCCGCTCGCAACTCTATGCGGCGACCAAGGTCTGCGCGCTTGAATCGGTAAAGGCATACAGCCGCCGGGAGAAAGAGCGGCATGAGTTCTGCGACAGAATGACCGGCGAATTGGGCGTTGATGTAAGACCGGCGGGCTCACCGGCGGAAGCGCTGGCGGATGCCGATATCGTCATCACGATCACCACCTCGCCATCGCCGGTATTCGAGGGCGCGACGCTGCCCGACAAGCCAGTGCACATCAATGCGCTGGGCGCGCACTATCCCTGGGTGCGCGAGATCGATGAGTATACAGTCGTCAAGAGCCGAGTCTTCGTCGACGAAATGGAGCAGGGCTTAAAGGAAAACGGCGAGATCATCATCCCGCTCGAAGCGGGTATCATAGACGAAGCGCATATCCTTGGCGATCTGGCCGGGCTGGTCGCCGGTAAGGTAGAAGGACGCAAAGCCGACAGCAAATGGACGCTTTTCCTCTCCGGCGGCACCGGCATTGAAGATGTCGCCGTCTGCGCCCGACTCTATGAAAAGGCGCGCGAAGGGGGAATCGGCACGGAGTTTCAATTCAATCAACCATACGAATACGAGCTATGAGGAGCAAAACTAGATGCTAACACACGATGCCTTAAAACGTGACACCGCGCGGCGCGTGGCCAAGTTGCAGGCGATGATGAAGGAGCAGGACCTTGACGCCCTGATCATCACCGGGCAGGCGATGCCCGGCGGGATTGGCGCCATACGCTATATCACCCACGCTCACTTGTGGGGCGGCGTCGCCTACGCGATTCTCGGCGCGGAGGATCCTCATCCCTGGCTGCACGTCTGGAGTTCCTACCAGGCGGTCTGGAGCCGCAACGAAACGACCACCTTGCCCGAGCGGGTCTTCACGCCGGACGGCGACATCATCGCGGCTACGGCCGATAAAGCCAAAGCGTACGCGACTGGCAGCAAGCGAGTCGGCATGGTCAATATGAGCAAGCTGATGGGATTAGGCACCTACCAGGCTTTTGTCAAGCAGCTTGAAGGCTACGAGATGGTCGAGGTCACTGATGCCTTCAACGCGATCCGGCAGATCAAGTCACCTTTGGAGCTGGAGGCGATCCAGCAGAATGGCGCCATCCTTGATTCGGCGATGGATGTGTTCAAGGATGTGGCGGGCGTTGGCGCGCGCTATTGGGATGTCTGCGCCGCGGTCGAAGGGTATATCAAGTCCTTCGGCGCATTCTGGGGTCGGACCAAGCTGTCGCTGGATATCACGCCTTACACGGTGCCAACGCCGAAAGACCTGCGCATGGGGCGCGATGACATCATCAACTTTGAGATCGTCTACGAATCGCCTTGGGGTTACTGGCTGGAGATGACGACCGTCTTCTCCTTTGATCCGCTGCCGGATGATGTGCGCGCCCTGCTTGATGGGTATCTGGCGGCGGTGGAAGCCTCGTCGGCGGCGGCGAAAGCGGGCAACACCTTCCGCGATATTTCCGAAGCGAACGACAAAGCCATACGCGATCTCGGCTTCCCGGTTGATGGCAAGCACACGCCGGATTGCCACAGCACCGGATTGGACGGCAGCGACGGACCGAGTTCGCCGGCCGCGCCTGATTTTGAACTCAAGCCAAATATGGTGCTGTCCTTCCATCCGGGCACAGTACTCGAGAACGATCGCGGCTTCCTGATCTCGGATAATTTCCTGGTCACGCCCGGCGGCGCTGTCCGCTTGTCGCCGCATCACGCCGACCGCTACTACATCCAGCTCGATGCCTAGACTCGATGCCTAGATTTGTAGAATTGCAGGGACGACTCTGTCAACTCAAGGTCTATCGAAAGACATCAGCGGCAGCGGGCGATCAGATTGGTCGCCCCTACAAGGCTCGCTTTTTGGGCGACCTACTTGGATTTACTTAGAAAGCAAATTTGTACGACATAGCCTTTAGGAGCAATCACATGAATGGACAAACCGCAGCGCAGTTCATCGGCGAATACGCGGCTGCGCGCCGCTTTGGTGAACTCAGCGAGCTTACAGTTACGCGAGCCCGCCAGGTCATGCTCGATCACTTTGGCGTGACTCTCGGCGGCATTCAGTCGGAGTTGGGACAGCGGGCGGCTGACTATGCCGCGCAGACGCACGCCGGCGATGATGCGACCATTATCGGCGACGGCCGCCGGAGCACGCTTGAAGGCGCGACCTGGGCCAACGCAGTGGCCGGCAAGGCGATGGGCATGGACGACAGCCATCGCGGCGCGGGCCATGTCGCCTCGGAACTTGTGCCGGTGGCGCTGACGCTGGGGGAAATGCACCGGCTCAGCGGCGAGCAGGTCATTACCGCGCTGGCGGTCGGTTACGATGTGATGGAGATGATTCAGGTGGCGGTCGATGCCTGGCAGCGGGAACGCGGGCATGACCACAAAGGGCAAGCCGGCACTATAGCCAGCGCTGTTACCGCCGCGGTCGCCATGGGTTTGCCCGCCGACCAGATCGCGCATGCCCTGGCGCTGTCAATGGATATGGCTTGCGGCACGGAGCAGTATGTCTACGATGCCGGCGCTTGCGATACGAAGGACCTGCTGGCAGCCTACGGGGCGCAGAACGGCATTGCCAGCGCAAGAATGGCGGAGTTCGGTTTCCGCGGTCCGCCGGGGGCGCTTGATGGCGAATACGGCTATTTCCATGCCTTTGGTCCCGGGTACGATCCAGCGTTTCTTGATCGGCTTGATGGCGAAGCTTTGGCGCGCACGGGCTTCAAACCGCATGCTGGCTGCCGTCATGTGCATTCCTGCGTGGACGCGACGCATGCGCTATTGCAGTCTGGCCAGCCCGACCTCGATGCGATCACGGAGATCGAAATCGATAGCTATCAAGAAGCGATCACGCCCTCCTTCCGCGTCAACTACGAGCCGCAGACCTTGGGCCAGGCATCCTTCAGCTTGCCAGTGACGGTTTCGGTCATCTTGACGCGCGGTCGCTGGTTCTCGGACGATATCGCGACCTACGACGATCCGCAGCAGCGCCGTCTGCGACAATTGGTCAAGGTCGGCTTGGACGAGGCGATTCAAGCCGAACATCCGGCAAAGAACGGCTGCGAAGTGCGCATCCATACAAATGACGGCAGGCGCTATCACGGCCGCGTCGAACATGCCAAGGGCGAGCCGGAGAATATGCTCACCGATGCTGAATTCGAAGCCAAGTTCCGCCATATGGCTGGCGATATCTTGCCGGACATGCAGACTGCGGAATTGCTCGACAATATCAGCCGGCTGGAAACCCTTGACGATGTCGGCGACCTTGTCCGCCTCAGCCTGCCGCAGCGCGAAATGGCTCACCTGGCGCTTATGTGAGGCCGTTGCGGGCAAAACGAAAGGTCCTTGTGGGAAGCATTGCCGGGGCGATAGGGTGAATCGCCCGCCGGGAGAGGAATGAGCGGTGAAAATCACAGGCGTTGCCGCCACCATCGTCAATATCGCTCGAAGCCGCGATCTGGCGACGGCTTATGGCGTTTCGACAACGACCAACACCGTTGTCGTGCAAGTCGGCACTGACGAAGGCATCACCGGCATCGGCCAGACAGTCGCGCCCGCGCCCTGGGGCGGCGACGCGGTGGAGGTTGTCAAGCGCCACATTGATCGCTATCTGGCGCCGGCCATCATGGGCGAAGATCCTTTCAACATTGAAGGGCTGCACGGGCGCATGTTCCAGGCCTTGCGCAGCGCCGTCAACGCGCGCACGGCGCTGGATTTCGCCCTTTGGGATATCAAGGGCAAGGCGCTGGGCGTACCGGTGTATCAATTGCTGGGCGGCGCGGTTATGCCCGGCGCCCTTTGCCATGGCTTCGTCGAGCGGGAAGAACCGCAGGCGATGGCGGCGCGCATTGAAGAACTGGCCGCCGACGGTTGGACCTGGTTCAAGACCAAGATCGGCTTCGGCGTTGCTGAAGACTTGCTGTGGTATAGTCGACTGCGCGAGTTGGTCGCTGACCCGATTGTATTTCAGCTTGACGGCAATACTGGGTATACTCTGGGCGAAGCGGTGCAGTCGCTGACGCAATTGGAGCGACTTGGCGGCGTCGCGCTTTTTGAACAACCGGTGGAGCACCTGGACGAAATGGCGCACTTGGCAACGCGACTATCAACGCCTCTGCAAGCCGACGAATCGACGGGCGGCGGTCCTCGCAGCGTATTCGAGATCGCCCGGGAGCGCGCGGCGCATGTCTTGCATTTCAAGATACACCGCTACGGCGGTCTGTTGCCATCTGCGCGCATGGCGGCCATCGCTGAAGCGGCCGGGCTGGGGATTTCGGTGGCGCCCTACTTTGATATTGTGGCCGCGGCGGCCGCCCACCTCGCTACTGCCACGCCGGTCGCCAAATGGCCCGCTGGTTTTTCCGATATGACCGATAGCATCCTGGCTGAACCTTACGAACCCGATGGCGTCATTTTGAAGGCGCCGGACGGGCCTGGGCTGGGGGTACAAATCGATGAGGACAAGCTCGCTTATTACGCCGCGGCCTAAGTTTATGCGGGCATGTGTCCAAAATTGCCGCAAGCATAGATTGGAGGTGACTATCGCAGGCAAGCTAATGGCAACCTTCGTTACCGATGAAGTCTTTCACAAAAGGAGAAACCCATGTTAGCAAAGAGACTACTGATCCTTCTGAGCCTCTGCGTGCTCATTGGATCATTAGCGCTTGTGCCGGCGACGGCGCAAGACGACATGTCCGAATTTGTCTTCGCTCACGCCGGTCCCATCCGCTCGATGGATGCGCACTCTCACTGGTTCATCTCGAGCCACTGGCTGACCAACTTGCTTTACGACTGCCTGATATGGCGCGCGCCCGAAGGCGGTGGTTACGTGCCGCAAGCCGCTCATAGCTGGGAGTTGGTCGACGACACCACCTGGCGTTTCCACCTGCGCGAAGGCGCGACCTTCCATAATGGCGAACCGCTCGATGCCCACGCCGTCAAATGGAATATCGACCGCGTGCGCGTGGAAATCGACCCGCAGATCCCGCTTTGGCTGCAATGGCGCTTCGTCAAGGACACCATCGTTGTGGATGACCTGACGATAGACATCACGACCGAGGAGCCGCACGCCTACTTCGAGAACGACGTCAGCTTCAACGGCTGTGAGTTGCTGCCGCCCCAATACTTCCAGGAAGTCGGTCAGGAGGAGTTCATCCGCAACCCGGTCGGTTCCGGTCCCTACATGCTGGCTGAATTCACCGAAAACGACCGCTATGTCTTTGAAGCCTGGGACGACTATCACAGCGGGCGCCCCGAAGTAGACCGCGTCATTTACCAGGTGATCCCGGAGCGCTCGGCGCAAGTGGCCGCCTTGTTGGCGGGCCAGGTGGATATGATCCCCTCGGTGCCTGTCCCGGACCGCGAACGCATTGAAGCCACCGAAGGCTTGAGCCTGATCACCGAAACCGCCAACCGCATGCACCATCTGCGCGTCCGCACGCAGGCGGAAACCGGCGCCATGTCGGAGACTTTCCCGGGTTATGAGCCGGCCACGATGGATGTCAACGTGCGCTTTGCCATTTCTCACGCGCTCGATCGGCACCTGCTGGCGGAAGTGCAGGGCGCGGCCGAGGGCCGTTTGGCGCGGGTCTGTTCCTATTATCCCGAAGGCTACGCTGACCTATATGCCGATCCTGAGGTGATAAGCGAGTGGTACAACCCGGATCTGGCGCGCGAATACCTGGCGAAAGCCGGCTATGCCGACGGCGAAGGACCCACTGTGTACTTCGACACGATGAACCTCCGCGACGGCGGTGAAAAAGAAGTCGCGGAAGTCGTCTCCGCGATGCTGGAAGAGGTCGGCTTCACCGTGGACCTGACCGTTCGTGACGGCGCGGCTCATTCCAGCGAGATTCACAGCCCCGGCAACAACCGCGACATCATGATGACGTCGCTCGGCTGCTCGGTGGGCTTGCTGCCGCTCTTCTACCAATGCTCCTGGGATTCGCCCCGCTATGCCGCCTGCGACGCCGAATGGGACGAGATCGCGCAAACGATCCTGACGACGCACGATTATGACCAGCGCCTGGAGCTCTGGGGGCAGTGGTGGGAACACTATATGGCGTATCAAGGCACGGTTACGCTCTACGAAATGACGAGCGTCGCCGCGTTGAACACGGCTGAGTTTGATTTCACGCTGCGCAAAGACGGCTGGATGACCTTCCGCGATGTCAAACTCGCGGACGGCATGTAATCCCCCCATCCCCCAACCCCTTCCCTCACAAGGAGGGAAGGGGAGCTATAATGCGCTTATTGGGGGCATTCAAGTCCCTCCCTCTTTTTGGGGGAGGGATTTAGGGTGGGGGAAGCGGAGATACCATGCGCGAATTCATCGTCACACGCTTTTTCCAACTGGTCGTGACCATGTTCATCGTCTCGCTCCTGGTCTTTGTCATGGTGCGCCTGCGCGGCGACCCGATTTCGATTATGGCGCCGCCCATCTTCAACGAAGAACAGATCCAGGCATTGCGAGCGGCCTGGGGTTTCGACAAACCGGTTCTGGAGCAATACGCTATCTTCTTGCGCAAAGCGGTCACGGGTGATTTCGGCACGTCGTTCTTCGCCCGGCGCCCGGCGATGGAAGTCGTGGTTGAGCGCCTGGGCTATTCCTGGCTGTTGGCAGCTGTTGCTTCGCTGATCGGCTTGACCATCGCGGTGCCCCTGGGAATCCTCTCCGCGTTGAAACGCAACAGCCTGCTCGATTTCATAAGCACCGCCCTCGCTTCGCTTGGCACGGCAATGCCCAGCTTTTGGCTCGGGCTCATGCTGATTATCATATTCTCGGTTTACCTTCGCATTCTGCCCTCCTTTGGCGCGCTGGAACCTCAAGCCATCATCATGCCTTCGGTCACGCTCGGGGTGGGCATGGCTGCGCGCCTGTCGCGGCTGACCCGCTCCGCCATGCTGGAAGTGCTGAACCAGGATTATGTGCGCACCGCCCGCAGCAAGGGCTTGCAGAGCAAACAGGTTGTGCTGCGCCATGCCCTGCGCAACGCCCTGATACCGGTGGTGACCGTCTTCGGCTTGCAGCTTGGCTGGCTCTTGGGCGGTTCGGTCGTTGTGGAAAGCGTCTTCGCTTGGCCCGGGCTGGGTCGGCTGATGGTCGAGTCGATAAACGTCCGCGACACAACCGTGGTTCAAGCCGGTTTATTCTGGTTCTCGCTCTCATTCATATTGATAAATTATGCCCTGGACGCCTTTTATATGCTTATTGATCCGCGGATCCGAATCAGCTAGAGCGCGCGCATGGAAACACTGGAAGTTGGCAAAGCCGCGCCCGAGTACATATCGAGCCTGCCGCCGCAGCGCAGCATCCTTTCGCGCGCCGCGTCAGGCCTCTTCAGCAGTCCCATTGGCGTAGCTGGCGCCACGATCGTCGGTTTCGTGCTGTTGCTGGCCTTGATCGGTCCCCTTATTTCGCCCCATGACGCGGTGGATCACAATCTGCGCTCGCGCTTCAAGGCGCCCGGCTATAGCGACAGTTCGGGCACTTTCACATTGGGCACTGACCAGCTCGGGCGCGACATTCTCAGTCGCATCATCGCCGGCAGCCGCGTCTCGGTGCTGGTCGGCATCGTATCAGTGCTCATCGCCGGCACGATCGGGGTTTCCTATGGCTTGGTGAGCGGCTTTCTCGGCGGCTACGTTGACACGGTGATGATGCGTTTCGTCGACGCGCTCCTTAGCATTCCCTTCATCGTCCTGGTTGTCGCCATTTCCGGCGTGGTTGGCGCTGGCTTGGGCACGCTCATTCTCATCCTCGGCTGCACCGGCTGGGTGACCTACGCCCGCGTCATTCGCGGCGAGGTGCTGAAGGTGCGCGAGATGGAATATGTGGTCGCGGCTTACGCCCTGGGTCAGAACCGGCCCCTGGTGATGCTGCGCCACGTCCTGCCTAACGTGATCGCGTCCGCCATTGTCCTGGCGGCCGTGCAGGTCGCCGTGACGATCTTGGCGGAATCATCGCTTAGTTTCCTCGGTTTGGGCGTCAAAACCCCGACCGTCACCTGGGGGCTGATGCTCGCCGATGGCAAGTCTTATATCAACAGCGCTTGGTGGATGACCTTCTATCCCGGCATGGCGATCACCATTACCGTGCTGGGCGTCGTTTTCCTGGGCGATTGGCTGCGCGACTTTCTCGATCCCAATATCCGCGCGCGCGCCTAGCGTCAGAATTCGAGAAGCCAGGGTGGACAGCACAAATACCAGGGGATTCCGCATCCCGCGGTCGCGCACATTTGAAACGCATCGCGCCCTTCGCGAGCAGTTCCTGGCCGCCGTTGAGCCGCTAGTTCTCAACACGTACAATCACTCCGCAAAGGTTCGCGCCGACTTTGAAGCGGAGTTCGCCGCCGAGATGGGGGCGAGATACGCGGTCGCTGTCGGCTCCGGCACTTTTGCTTTGTTCCTCGCCATGCGCGCCAGCGGCATCGGCGCCGGCGACGAAGTCATCACGGTGGCTAACTCCGATATCTCCACTAGCGCCGCCATCACCAACTGCGGCGCCCGCCCGGTGGTCGTGGATGTCCGCGCCAGCGACTACACGATTGATATTGATCAGGTCGAAGCGCGGGTCACGCCGAAGACTCGCGCCATCTTGCCGGTCGATCTGCATGGTCATCCGGCCGATGTCAAAGCGCTGCGACCCATCGCCGAGCGCCACAATCTTAAGATCATTGAAGACGCGGCGCTCGCCACGGGCGCATACGATTACGGCCGTCCGGTCGGCGCCTTTGCCGATGCGACGGCATTCAGCCTGGCGCCCTTCAAGCCCTTCGGCAGCGCTGGCAACGGCGGCATCGTGGTCACAGACGATGATGAGATCTACCAGAATCTCTGCCTTCTCGCAGACTACGGTCATGCGCCGCGCGGACCCAATCAGCCGGCCGCCTATCAGAACTACATCGCTGAGGGCTACAACGTCCCGCTGGATGCCTTGCAAGCTGCCATCATGCGGGTCAAGCTGCCTTATCTCAAGCAATGGACCGCCAAGCGGCGCGCCATAGGGTCCGCGCTTGAAGCCGGATTGGCTGGCACATCCGCGCGCACGCCGCAGCTTCGTCCAGAATCGGCGCCCACTTTCCGCTCCTTTACCATTCGCGTCGATCGCCAGCTTGAAGTTCATCAGCGTTTGCGCGAGGCTGGCATCGAAGCCGTGATTCACTACGCCCCGCCCATCACGCATTATTCGGTCTACGCCGGTCTCTTCCCCAATGCCGACCAACTGCCGGTCACCGAGCGCCTGGGCCGCGAAATCGTCAACCTGCCGGTCTCGCCGGAATTTACCGACGAAGATATCGAGTATATGATAGATACAACACGGAGTATTATTGAATCTTAGGAATGGTCTGTAGGGGCGAGCCGATGGGGTCGGTTGAAAAACGCCTCCATCCCCCGGCCCCTTGCCCCCTATCAAGACTGAGGAGCGGCCACCTATGGGTTTGGAGGGTCGCTGCGGTCGGCCTCAGCCCCGGCCCCTCTCCGAATCATCAGAGAGGGGGAGCGCGCTGCAAGAACATGTCCGCTCCTCCGCTCCCTTTGAGGGAGGGGTTTGGGGTGGTGAAACAGGATTTTCAACAGCGTCCGATGGCTGGCTTACAAGTAAACAAGGAGAACGAAATGAACTTACTCGAACAAATCACCGATTACGCCATTAACCTGCAACTGGACGATGTTCCCGCCGACGCTGTAGAGCTGGCGAAAACCATCGTCTACGACTCCATCGGCGTCGGCTTGGGCGGCTATCAACGCGCCCTGGGGCAAAACGCCGCCCGCCACGCCACCACCATAATGGCCGGCGACGAGGCGACGCTCCTTGGCAGTGGCGCCCGCACATCGCTTGAAGGCGCCGCATTCGCCAACGCCGTCATGGTCAAGATCCTCGGCATGGACGACTCGCATCGTCAAGCCGGGCATATCGCTTCGCAAGCTGTGCCCGCGGTCATGGCTGTCGGCGAAGCCTACGGAAGCAGCGGCGAAGATATGCTGGTCGCGATCGTCGCCGCCTACGACTTCGCGGTGCGCCTGGGCAGACAAGTACGCGCCACGCATCGCGAACGCGGCTTCGACATGAAAGGCACGGTCGGCGCGCTTTCCACCGCGCTGGCGGTCGCGCGCTGCGCCGGCTTGGATCGCGAGCGCATGCTCAATACCATCGCCCTCGCCGCCGACATGGCTTCCGGCACGGAGCAGTATGTATACGATGGCGGCCGCTGCGATACGAAAGACCTGATCTCGGGTTTCGCCGCGCGCAACGCGGTCTTCGCCATGCGGCTGGCCGAGTCGGACTTCTATGGTCCGCGCAGCGCGCTAGATGGCAGCTACGGTTATTTCAGCGCCTTCGGCGACGGCTTCGACCCCGATATGTTCGCGGACCTTGGCGAAGACTTCGCCATTCTCGGCACCGCATTCAAGCCGCACGGCGGCTGCCGCCACACGCACCA
This sequence comes from Anaerolineae bacterium, assembly GCA_022824465.1. Taxonomy (GTDB): domain Bacteria; phylum Chloroflexota; class Anaerolineae; order Aggregatilineales; family Phototrophicaceae; genus UBA6055. Next base: position 115,260 of record JAJDZV010000006.1, on the reverse strand, counting down.
AGCGATCGACGCGGTCCAGGCGATCTTGCGGGAAGGCGCGCTGGATACCACCGAGATTGAGCGAATCGACCTGAGCACATATAGCTACGCCACCAAGCCGATATTCCGCGTCGATCCCAATCCGCCTTCGCGTGAAGTCGCCGGTTTGAGCATCCGTACCTCAACCGCAGTCGCCCTCAAGCACGGCAGCGCTTGGCCGCACAACTTCTCTGATTGGGACGATCCCGAAGTCCGCCGCTTGCGCAACCTGATTGAGGTGCAAGTCGACCCGGAAATCGAAGCGCGTTATCCCGACTCGAACGGCTGCCGCCTGCGCGTCGCCTTGACCAACGGTGATGTCCGCGAGGCTGCCTTGCCCAACATGAAGGGCGAGCCCGAGTTCCGTATGACCGACGCCGAACTGCGCGAGAAGTTCAGCGTGCTCACGCGCGAGCTCTTTCCGGCGGAACGCGCCGAGCGAATCTACGAGCTGTGCAGCCGCTTGGAATCGCTTGCGCGCATCGACGACCTGGCGCGGCTCTGCGCGGCTGTCGAAGCGGTGACGGCTTAGCTTTCGCGGGTGACGATATACCAGGCTTTGCTGGCGCTGCGGCTAAAGCCAGTGACGACATAACCGGCGTCGAATAGGGCCGTGATCGTCCGTCGCAGGCGCATCTGCCAGGCGGCGGCGCGCTGTTTATCCGCGCGCTTGAGTTCGGCAATATCAACGGGTATCTCGATGGCGAACTTGGCGCGGCCGATTGCGGTCGGCGTCTCCGCTTGGAGGGCGCCGGCGTCGTCGATCCAAAGCAGCTTCCGCGCGCCTTGCAGCGTGGATCCGGTGTCGCGCCCTGCGCCGCGCGCCAGTTCGACGACCCGCGGCGCGTCCAACTGCCAATGCGCTTCCAGCCGGTCGCTGGCCATACCCGCGTTGATTGCGTCCTGCATTTCGCCGTAATGATCAGCCGAGTATACCCGCGCTGTGACGCCCAGCTTGTTGAAGTTGAAATTGGCGTTGCCGCTTTGCAGTGGATCGAAGGTCCAAGCCATCCGCCGGAAACCGCGCGCCAAAGCCCATTCTCGCTGCGCCTGCTTCAGCCGAAAGCCGATGCCCCGCCCCTGATACTCCGGGCGCACGCCCGCCATATGCGACCAAAGCCACAACTCGCCCTGTCGCCAAGCGGCCATCCCGAAGCAGAATCCAGTGAGCCGCCTGCCATCTACTGCCGCGATGACGCAGCCGCCGGCGTGCGCGATCGCGCGCAAGGTATGCGGCGACGAGACTTCGACATCCGTCATGCGCCAAACCGCCTGCTGCAACTCGACGGTCGCCAGCAGCTCTTCCATGCTCGTCAACTCGCGAATGACAATGCTTCCCGACATAAGCCCCTGCCGCTACCTGGGACAGGCCTGAATAATAGCAAGGGCTGCCGCGTTCAGCAAAGCGCGCTGCATTTGCCCGTCCTATTCCGCCGACTTATAATCGGCGTGCGCCATGACGCGGCTCTTTGCTCTTTGCCCTCAACAAGACCAAGTACGTTATGGAAGAATGCCACCGAGTACACCGAGAATAAAGGAGTACACCGAGTAAAGCCGCTCGGAAAAGATGGCAGCAAGAATCCGCGGGACAAATGGCGAGGGAGTCTAATCAAAATCAGAGTCTCTGTGTCCTCGGTGGCAAAATCTCACTGATTGAGACAGGATTTGCATTGCTTTCTTTGATCGAATTCCGTGTCACTATGGTGAAATAGAATTGTGACAACTTCGCCATTTGAGCGCCTCTCGGCCTCCGTCCTCGATCTCATCGGCAACACGCCGCTGGTCGAGCTTGGGCGCATCACTGCCGGGTTGGATGGCCGCATCTTCGCCAAGGTCGAGTTTTTCAATCCCGGCTACTCGAAGAAGGATCGCATCGCCTTGCGAATAATCGAAGAGGCGGAAGCCAGCGGCGCGCTCCAGCCCGGCGCGACAATTGTGGAGCTCACCAGCGGCAACACGGGTACGGGCATGGCTATCGTCTGCGCCGCCAAAGGCTATCATTTCGTCGCCGTCATGTCCCGCGGCAATTCTTCCGAGCGCGCGCGCATGATGAATGCCCTGGGCGCTGAAGTCGTCCTGGTTGATCAATGCCCCGAATCCTTGCCGGGGCAGGTCTCCGGCGCTGATCTGGCGCGCGTGGAAGAAGCGGCGCGGGGGATCGTTCGCGAGCGGGGCGCCTTCCGCGCTGATCAGTTCCAGCTGGCGGGCAATAGCCGGGCGCATTATGCGCAAACCGCGCCCGAGATCATGCGGCAATCCGGCGGCATCGACGCCTTTTGCGACTTCATCGGCAGCGGCGGTTCCTTCGCCGGTTGCGCCCGCTACTTCAAAGAGGTCGATCCCGCTATTCAATGCTATGTCGTCGAACCGGCTGGGGCGGCCGCCTTCGCTGGCGAAGACGTGACGCGGCCAAACCATAGGATCCAGGGCGGCGGCTATGCCATGGCGGAGTTGCCGTTGCTTGACCGTGAGCTGGTCGATGGCTGCCTGCAAGTCAGCGATGCCGACGCCTCGGCTATGGCGCGCCGCCTCGCGCGGGAGGAGGGGCTCTTCGCCGGTTTCTCAGCCGGCGCCAACGTGGCGGCCGCGCTGAAGCTGCTGAATTCGACGCATCGCGGCGAGCGCGTTGCGATTCTGTTAAGCGACTCCGGTCTCAAATATCTCAGCACAGATTTATGGTGAGTTGACTATGAGCGACATGCGCCCGCAAGACGACACCATCCGCTGGATCCGCCAGCGGCACGATAGCCTTTCGCCCAGCCAGCGCCGGGTCGCCCAATTCCTGCTTGAGGGCGGCATTGATGTCATCCACTTCACCATCACTGAGATTGCCGAAGCCGTCAACGTCAATTCCTCGACTGTCGTCCGCACGGCACAGGCTCTCGGCTTTGATGGTTTCCCCGAGCTCCAGTCGGTATTGCGCAGCCAATTCCTCAACCAGGCGAAGATCGCCCAGCGCATGCAGATTGGCTCCCAGAAACTCATGGACTATCTATTAGCCGACACGGAAGCCGATGCCCACATCTTCAATACCGTGCTGCGGGACGAACTGCAGACTTTGGTTGACTTGCCCCAGCACGTCCCGACCCGCCTCTTTGATCGCGCGGTCGACATGCTCGACGGGGCCAGGCAAGTCTACATTGTCGGGTTGGGCGCATCTTTTCCGCTCGCGTTGAATTTCGGCATCGTGCTGCGTTACATTCGTCCGCAGGCGCGCGTCCTCACCCCCGGCATCGACCCCATCGCCGCGCAGCTCTTCCCGCTGGCAGCGGGCGATCTGATCTTCTCGCTTTGTTTCGCCCGCTATACCCGCGAGACCCTCACCGTCATGGATGTCGGGCGGGAGCGCGGCGCCTCGGTGTTGACCGTCACAGACAGCCACGTCTCGCCCGCTGCCAAACGCGCCGATCTCGCCTTGATCGTGCCCTACCGGCTGCGCTTCTACAGCAATACGGTCGCGCTCTTCGCCCTGCTGGACGCCTTGCTTGGCGCCCTGTCGCTGCGCTACCCGGAGAAGACGCGCGAACGCCTCGAACGCCTTGAGGAGCTCTACCGGCAATTCAGTCTCTACAGCAGCGATGACGATTAGGCGCAGCCTGAAGCGGGACGTATTGAGGCTTGTCCGGCACTGGGGGCGCGGTGTGTTTTTCCTAGCCCTCACCCCCCGGCCCCCTCTCCGAATCATCAGAGAGGGGGAGCGTCGCCGAGGGCGAAACAGAAGGGATGCTGCGACATTGCTTCATTTCTGTGTGGTGTCATGCAGATAATCGCCGCATATTCGCGCCGGAGTGCAATTGTGATCAAGTCTTGCGAGCGTGGATCGGAAATCCGAGGCAATAGGAGAGGAGCCGCTGGGTCGTGCAGGTCGCGCAGGTCGCGTAGGTCGCGTAGGTCGCGTAGACACTGACCGCCGACACTGACCGCCGACACTGACCGCCGACACAGCACTGAGAGAGGGGGAGCTGAATCTGGCGGATTTCGGTGATTTCAGGTTGTGTAGCGGGCGAGCCAATGGCTCGCCCCTACAGAATACGACAGATTTAGGGGTGCGATGATTGGCGAGTTGATTCAAATCAGGGCGATATGTATGCGCGCGGCATCCGTTCTCGCAAGGATTGCTGTCCTCAGCCGAATCATCAGAGAGGGGGAGCTGAATCTGGCGGAACTCGTGAGATGCTGTTGAGTTTCGTAAGCATCCGCACCATTTTGTGCGGTTTATCGGTATTGCGTCAGTTGGTTTTGCGAATGAGCTACGGTAGCGGGCAAGCCTTGTAGGGGCGACTTATCCGGTTGCGCGATCGTGGTTGGCGCGCGCAAGATTTTCTGCGCGCAATGTTGCGGGGGCAAGCTGCCTTGCTATAATAGACGCTGCAATAGCGCGCCGCGTCTTGAGTAGCCCGGTGGGGGCGCGCCTTGGCTCGCGGGCCAAAGCGAAATCAAGTCAGAAATTGCAGGGGCGACATGATATGTCGTCCGCTCAGGCAGCGCCCGCCCATCAAGGGTCCGCGCTATGGAGGAAAGTCGATTTGAAGCCAATCACGATCAAGTCCGTTGAGTTGCACACCGTATGCTTGCCGTATCTCGCGCCTTTTGAAACCAGCTTCGGCGCCGAGACCGACAAAATCGCCGTGCTGGTCGAATTGACAACCGCCGCCGGCGTCATCGGCTGGGGCGAGTGTTCGATTGAATGGTGGCCCGGCTATGGCCACGAAACCGCCGTCACCGCCCAGCACATCTTGTCCGAGTTCATGCTGCCCGCCATCATAGGCGAGAGCGTGGAGCACCCGCGCGAGTTTCCCGCCATGATCAAGCGCTTCCGCGGCAATCATCATGCCCGCGCCGGTTTGGAAGCGGCCGTTTGGGATGCCTTCGCCAAGACCAATGATATGCGCCTGACCGACCTGTTCGCGCGCTGCGCCTCGCCCGGGCATGAATCCGAGGGTCGCGCCACAGTCGGCGTCAGCATCGGCATTCAACCGTCGCTCGATGATACCGTCGCCGTCGTCTGCAAGCGTCTCAAGGAAGGCTATGGTCGCATCAAACTCAAGATCAAACGCGGCTGGGATATTGAAGTGGCGCGCGCCGTTCGCGCCGCGCATCCCGATATTCTGCTCATGCTGGACGCCAACAGCGACTATCACCCCGAAGATGCCGAGCGCCTGGCGCAGCTTGACCAATTCAAGCTGCTGATGATCGAGCAGCCGCTTGCGCACGATGACATCTACGATCACGGCAAACTGCAAAAGCGCTTGCGGACGCGCGTCTGCCTGGATGAAAGCGTCAAATCCGCCAGCGACCTGCAAATCGCGCTTCAAGTCGGCGCCATCGGCATCTTGAATCTCAAACCGGCGCGCGTCGGCGGCTTTAGCGAATGCCTCGAGATTTACCGCATCTGCTCCGAAAAGAGCCTGCCGCTCTGGGTGGGCGGCATGCTTGAAACCGGGGTGGGGCGGGCGGCCAATGTCAGTTTCGCCGCTCTGCCAGCGGTCAACTTGCCATCGGACATCTCTGCCACCGATCGCTACTTCGCCGCCGACGTGACCGAGCCGCCCTTCGTCCTCGGTCCCGAAAGCACGCTAGCCGTTCCCGACGGCGCTGGCATCGGCGTCGAGATTCAACGCGAGCGTCTGGCGGCCGCCAAGCAGCGCTGGCTGAACAGGAATGCAAACGGTGGCGCGTGAGGTCACTGGACGATGCGGGCGGCGACTCCCGGCGCGAGAACCTCGAACACGAGAGCTGCGACCTTACCGCTTCAAGGATCTCTAACCTGGCGCTGCATTCGCAGTGTCTCGCTTGCGGCTCAAATTGGGCCCGGTCATACGCGCCGGCACTACTGAATGTCTATATTCGTCATCAAGCGACCAATATCATGGATTGCGGAGTGTGAATACGCCATTGCGACCAAGGCTCATAGCGGATCCACCGCCTCCAAGCCCAGCGCCCGCACAGCCGCGTTGAAATCGGCAACGGTTTCGGCGAGGTCGGTTCGCACGGTAGCCAAATGCCCATCCAGCTCGGCGCTCAACTGCGCGAAAACCTCGCGCGCTTGTTGCGGCGGCGCATAATCGGCGCTGTCGACCGAGTCGAACAAGGCGTTAAACTTCTCGTGTGTGCCGCTCGCGTACAGCTGCGACTCGGTATAACCCACGTTGATCAGCTGAGGCAGCAGCCGGTCGACTTCGGCCACGATGGCGCCTGCGCTGGCTCGCAAGCGCTCATTGCTGCCGCGCGCCGCCCAAGTGTTTACCTGCGCCTTCAAGACGACCAGCTTGTTAATCAGCGCGCTGTTCTGGGTTATTCGGTCGCGAATGGCCAGCAGCATCTCCAACTGCGTCGCATAATCTTCCGCGCTCGCGTCGACGCGCGGATCCGGCAGCAGCTCAAAGCGCTGTACCTTGCGCTCGCCAGCGACAACCAGTTCGGCCAGGTATATGCCCGGGGCGATCATCGGTCCGTCGTGCCTGTCCCAGGCGCCATCGACGCCCTCGACCGCCAGGGCGCCCGGATACCGCAGATTCCAATGGAAACGGTGGACGCCGGCCGCCGCCGACAAGTCCATAGACTCGTCGCTGCGGTAGCGTCGAATCAAGTCGCCAGCGAGTGTTCTAATGCTGAGCTCGACGGGCGCTTTCGGCGTTTCGCTGAGGTGATACCAGAAGACGATGCCCGCCGGTGGATTGGCGCCCGCGTTGAGATATTGCGGCGCGCCGTCCTCGCCGCCCGTGAAGGCCACCCCGCTGGTACCAGCCAAGCCGTAGTTGACCGTGTCCGGCGGGTAGCTCTCGCCCCAACCGCCGAAGCCGGCATAGGTCCGCAGCCGCGTTTTCGGCGCCGGCGCGAACAAGGTTGCCTTCCCCGCGCCGATATCGGCTTGCGCTTGCTGCAAGGGGGACAAATCATCCAGTATCCAAAAGGAGCGTCCGTGCGTCGCGACGACCAGATCGCGATCTTTGATGACAAAATCGTGAATCGGGCAGACCGGCAAGTTGCCGCCCATCGGCTGCCAGTTAGCGCCATCGTCGAAGGAGATGTAGATGCCCGTTTCCGTCCCGGCGTAAAGCAGGCCGCGCCGGCTGGGGTCCTCGCGGATGACGCGCGTGAATTCGTGGTCGGGGATTCCATGGGTGATCGTCGTCCAGTTTTCGCCGTAGTCGGTTGTCTTGAAGAGATAGGGTCGGGTATCGTCCAGTTTGTAGCGCGTCGCCGCTATGTAAGCCGCGCCCGCCTGATGCTCGGACAAGTCGATGATGCTGATCAGCGCCCATTCCGGCAGCTCCGGCGGCGTGATCTCGCGCCAATCATGCCCGCCATCGCGCGAGATATGGACCAAGCCGTCATCCGTGCCCGCCCAAAGCTCGCCGGCGACATGCGGCGATTCCGCCAGCGCGAAGATATTGCAATAGACCTCGGCGCCGGTATTGTCGCGCGTAATCGGTCCGCCTGAGGCTTTGAGCTTGTCCGGATCATTGCGCGTTAAGTCCGGGCTTAGCACCTCAAAGCTTGCGCCCAGGTCGGTCGAACGATGCAGGCGCTGGCTGCAAACGTAAAGCGCGTCGGGGTTGTGCCGCGAGAACATGATAGGGAAGGTCCACTGAAAACGATACTTCATGCGCTCGGCGCCGACGCCCCAGCCATAGAGCTCGGGCCAGACGGTGATGATTCGTTTTTGCCCGCTGCGGTGGTTGTACATCGTCATCAGGTCGTTGTAGGCGCGCTGCCCGATTGGGCCCGAAGCCACCACAATATCCGGGTCATCCGGCTTGATGGCGATATAGCCGCTTTCGCCCCCGCCCGGCGCAAACCAGTCGCGCTCGTGTATCGCGCCATCGACCGTGGCGCTCGGCACGCTGATGGCGGTGTTGTCCTGCTGCGAACCGTAGACGCGATAGGGAAAGCGGTCGTCGGCGCAGACATGATAAAGCTGCGCGGTCGGCTGATTGTAAATCGACGACCAACTGCGCCCGCCATTGAAGGAGACGCAAGCGCCGCCGTCATTGCCGCGGATCATGCGCTGATTGTCGCAAGGGTCGATCCAAAGCGCGTGCTCGTCGCCGTGCGGCGTCGGCATCGTCTCGAAAGTCGCGCCCGCGTCAACCGACTTCCACATGCTGTAATTCTGAATGTAGACCGTGTCTGGATCCAGCGTGTCGGCGGTGATGTGCATGTAATACCAGGGACGCGTGCGCAGCAAGGACTGCTCGCTCAGCCGCGTCCAGCTCTCGCCATAATCATCGGAGCGGAAGACAGCGCCATCCTGCGCCTCGATCACGGCCCAGACGCGCCCGGGCTGGACAGGCGAAACGGTCACGCCGATTTTGCCCAGCAGACCCTGCGGCAAACCCGGATTGCGCGTGATGTCCTGCCACCTGTCGCCGCCGTCCATGCTCCGCCACAAGCCGCAATCGGGACCGCCGTTCGCCAGCTTGTGCGGATAACGCTGCGCCTGCCAAAGAGCCGCGAAGAGAATGCGCGGATTGTTGACGTCCATGGCTAGGTCATGCGAGCCAGCGCGCGCGCTCTTGAAAACGACCTTGTCCCAGGTCGCGCCGCCGTTGGTCGAGCGGAAGACGCCTCGTTCCTCATTCGTGCCAAAGGCGTGGCCCAGCGCCGCCACGTAGACGATATCGGGGTCGCGCGGATGAATGACAATCTTGCCGATGTGCCGCGTATCGTCCAAGCCGATATGCCGCCAGGTCATGCCAGCGTCCAGCGACTTGTACACGCCGTCGCCATGCGAGACGTTGCCGCGGATCGTGCTCTCGCCCGTACCGGCGTAGATGAGGTTGGGGTCTGACGCCGCTACCGCCAGCGCGCCGATCGCGGCCGTGTTGAAATAGCCGTCGGAGATGTTGCGCCAATACAGCCCGCCGTCGGTCGTCTTCCAGACGCCGCCTGCGCAGGCGCCCATATAGAATGTCATCTTCCGTGAAACATCGCCGGCAACAGCGACGACGCGCCCGCCGCGATGCGGGCCAATGCAGCGCCATTCCAGCTTGTCCAGAATGCGTTTACGGATTGCCAAGGTCGCTTCAGAGGGTGCGTCGCTCATGAGCTTGTTCTCGTCTTGTCCCGGCGCTAAACAGAATCTACCGCAAGCGCGCCAATCCGCAAACTGAATCCGCCCATATTGTCGGCCAAAGTCGGAAACCGTAGGGGCTACATGGTATGTCGCCCGCCGAAAGCTAGGCCGATGACCGGGACGCGCGCACCGCGACAAAGGTGAAAACAAGCAGCGCGCCGAAATAGAGCAAGACGCCAACCCAGGTCAGCGTGCCGCCGCTGCCGGCGTACATCAGGAAGGCCGCCAAGACGGTCATGACGCCAATCAGCAAGACTAAGGGTTGATTGGCTGACGACTTCAGCTTGCCATCGGCCGGTTCCTCGCCATTCACGATATACCCCTGATCTTCCAGCCGTTGGCGCGATTCGGGATCGACCGCCGCATAGCCGCCGCTGACATAGTTGACCGCCTGCCGCAAGCCGAATTCGACGCCGCTGGTCTCCGGATGCAGCAGCATCACCGGCGTCGAAGTCCGTTCGGCGATGGCGGTCGGCGTATTGCCAAAGAGCCGCTGCTTCACGCGGGTGTCGCGCGTCTCGCCGATGACGACATAGTCATAGTCGCCCGCCGCCTGAACAATCGCGTCAACGCGATGCGGATTAACTTGCGTGTACAAGTTGACCTGCTTGCCATCGAGCTTCACGGCGTCAATCTGCCGCTGCAAGGCGCGCGTCATGCGCTCGCGTTCGGCCGCGGACGTCTCCGGGGAGAATACGTGCAAGAGGTCCAGCTGCATATCGGTCTGGGAAAAGAGCTGGATGAGCTGCAGCGAATAGCCCACCTGGCGCGGCTCGGCGATTGGCATGAGGATGCGCTGCGCGGTCGCCGTTTCGCCCGGCTGCAGCATCATCACATCACAGTTCACCTCGCTCAACACCTGGTCGACATTTGTGCCAAGCACCGAGCTGCCTGCTGGAATGAAGTTGCCGTGCCAGCCGATGACCAGCAGGTCCGCTCGCTGCTCTCGGGCGGTGTCGATGATCGCTGGCGCCACCCGCCGCGCAACACGCACGATGTATTCCAGCGCCACCTCGTCGTCATCCACCATGGATATCGCCGCTTCCCGCAAGGCTTCGCCGCCAGCAAGATAACGATGACCCGAAGACAGGGGCGTGGGCAAGGGTACCGTGACCACATGCAAGAGCGTCACCTTGCCGCCGTTCGCCTTGGCTGCATGCACCGCCGGCGGCAGCAAGGTCGAAAGCGAATCCGGATTGGCCACCGGCACCAACACGCGATAGGGCGCCTCCTGCGTCGGCGTGAGCAACTCGGTCTGCTGCACGACCGGCGTGCGATGCGCCTTCTCCTGCCGGGGCCGCGCATAGAAGAAGTACATCAACACGCCTCCGCCGATCCAGACCGCTGCGTATATCCAAGCGTAGATCGACACCTCGAAAAGCGAGAGCACCAACAGGAACTGCATGCCGATGGCGATCATCGGCACGATCGGGAAGAATGGCAGCAAGAAGCCATACTTCAAGTTCTTGCCGTATTTGCCGCGAATGGTCAGCACGGCGAGATTGACCTGCAGGAACAAGAGGATGAACATGATATCGGCCGAGGCGGCGACATCCTTTATAGGCAATGTCAGCGCGACGAAGAGAATCAAGACGCCCGACCAGCCCAAAGCCACATGCGGTGTGCGCGTCTTGGCGCTGACGTTGGAGAAGCCGTCCGGCAAGGCTCTATCCCGCCCCATGGCGAAGGATACTCGAGTCGAAGAAAAGGTCGTGGCATTCAGCGCGCTCATGGTCGACAGGATGGCGCCCAGCATGATCAGGAAGGTGCCGAAGGGCATGAACTGATCAGCCGCGCGGGCGATGCCGATCTCGCCGAGCTCGCCCAGCCACTCGTGGATGACCACCCCCGGCGGCGCTTCCACCGCGCCAATGATGACAAAAGCCACCAGCATATAGATCGGGATGACGATCGCCAAAGACAGGAAAACGGCGCGGGGGATATTTTTGCGCGGATTCCGCACCTCCTCGCCGGCCTGCACGATGATCTCGTAGCCTTCAAAGGCGATAAATGTCAAACCCATTGCCGCGAGAATGCCGAGCGGACCTTCGGGCGCGAAGTGGCGGAATTTGTCGAAGTGAGTGGTATCGCCGAAGACGACGAACAAGCCGCTGATGATGAATATCAATATGATGATGACCTTGAGGACCGTGACGATATTGCCGACCGTCCCGGTCTCCGATGTGCCGCGATAATTGATGTACAGAAACAGCAGGATGATGAGCACGGCGAAGGTCTTCTGCACCAGCTCGGCTTCGGTCAATTCGATGCCCAAGGGCAGAATCAAGGGTCCGGAAAAGAAAACGCCGACCTGCGGGTCATGCAAGGTATCGGGATTGCCCAGCAAGATGCGCAGCAATTCGTAGATGAAGCTGCCGAAGCCGACGCCGTAAAGGCTGCCCGCCACCGCATGCGCGAACCAACTCATCCAGCCCGCCAGGAAACCGTTTGGTCCCGGCAAGCCCTCCTTCACCCACAGGTAGCCGCCGCCCGCTTCCGGTATCGCCGAGCCAAGCTCCGCGTACACCATGGCTGTTAGCACGGTGATGACGCCGTTCAAGGCGAAAGCCAGAATGAGCGCCGGACCAGCCGTGCCCGCGGCGATGCCGGTCAATACAAAGATGCCGGCGCCGATCATCGCGCCGACGCCGATCATCGTGATGTCAAACAAGCCCAGATTGCGTACTAACCCGACGTGGTGTGAGGAGTCCGATGCACTAGCCATAGAATGCTCCTTGGTTTCGACAGCCTAGGTTCATGGTAACGTATGATGCCGCGCTTCGTAAAGCCGTCCTTGCGCGCGCTGACCTGACTTCCTTGCGTTATTGACAGGTGATGACGTATACTGCGTCTAGAGTTTGGATTCAGGATGGGCAGCGTGACAAGGGACTCTACTTTGGAACAGCGCGTCGAAGCTTTAGAACAACTGTCGCATAGTCGCGTCGTGGAACGAGTGGGCAACTTGGAGCAGCGAGTCGCGCGCATGGAAAGCGCTCGCGATACTGGTGAACCTCACCTGGCGACCAAGGCCGATATCGTACGTTTGGAAACAAAGATTGACGCGCAAACTGAGCTGCTAAATGGAAAAATAGACGCGCAAGCCGAGCTATTTCAAGAGAAGCTTGATGCGCAGTCCGGGCGGATCGATCAGCGGTTTGACGCGCAGGCAGCGCAAACAGGGACCATGTTCAGCGCGCAGTCGGAGCTATTTCAAGAGAAGCTTGACGCGCAGGCAGAGCAAACGCGGACCATGTTCAGCGCGCAGTCGGAGCTATTTCAAGAGAAGCTTGATGCGCAGTCGAAAGACATAAGACGAGAAGTGGAACAGCGGATAAACCGTCTCACTCTTTGGATTGTCGGCACGGGTATCGCTTTAGCCGCTCTCATAGTGAGCCGTATGCCGCCGGTCTGATCGGGTCGAATTAGGTTAGCAGCCGGTACGCCAGATCATTCCAGCGCAGCTCGTTCTTGAAGGCGCGCAACTCGGTCGCCTCGTCAATCTGCAGATATTCCACGCCCGCCATCTCGCTGAAGTCATAGATATGCTCGGGGCTCAGCGCCTGACTGAAGACGGTGTGATGCGCTCCGCCCGCGTAAATCCAGGCGGCGGCGCCAACTGCCAGGCTCGGCCGCGGACGCCACAATGCCCGCGCCACCGGCAGCTTGGGCAGCGGCGCGTCGGGCTCGACGACATCCACTGTGTTCACGATCATGCGGAAGCGGTCGCCCATATCCACGAGCGAGGCGTTCAGCGCGCGTCCCGCCGGCGTGTCGAATACTAATCGCGCCGGATCGGCCTTGCCGCCGATGCCCAGCGGATGCGCCTCCAGGCTCGGCTGACGGGCCGCGATGCTTGGGCAGACCTCCAGCATGTGCGCGCCCAGCACCGCCATATTGCCCGGTTGGAAGTGATAGGTGTAATCCTCCATGAAGGATGTGCCGCCGTCCATGCCCGCCGCCATCACCTTCAGCGACCGCAGCAATGCCGCTGTCTTCCAGTCGCCTTCCGCGCCGAAGCCAAAACCAGCCGCCATCAGCCGCTGCACCGCCAGACCTGGCAACTGCGCCAGACCGTGCAAATCCTCGAAGGTGGTGGTGAATGCCGCAAAGCCGCCATCGCTCAGAAACCGCGAGAGACCAAGCTCAATGCGCGCCGCTTCCCGAATCGTTCCGTGGCGCTCGCCGCCATTGCGCAGGTCGGCGCTCATGCGATACATCGATTCGTACTCAGCCGCGAGCGCGTCAATCTCGCTGTCGCCGACGGTGTTGACAAGCTCGACCAGATCGCCGACGCCGTAGCCATTCACCTGGAAGCCGAATTGCGCTTGCGCCGCCACCTTGTCGCCCTCGGTCACCGCCACATTGCGCATATTGTCGCCGAAGCGCGCCACCTTCATGCCCTGCGTTGCGGCCCAGGCGGCCGCCGCCCGCGCCCAAACGCCAATCTGCGCCTGCACCGCCGGATCGCGCCAATGCCCGACGACCACCTTGCGCCGCATGCGCAGCCGGCTCAACATGAAGCCGAATTCGCGATCGCCATGCGCCGCCTGGTTGAGATTCATGAAATCCATGTCGATCTCGGCCCAGGGGATATCGCGGTTGTATTGCGTATGCAGGTGCAGCAGCGGCTTCTGCAGCGCGGTCAAGCCAGCGATCCAGTTCTTGGCTGGCGAAAAGGTGTGCATCCAGGCGATCAGGCCGACGCAGTCCTGGCTGACATTGGCTTGATTGCAGATGCCGAGGATCTCTTCCGGCGTGGTCAGCACCGGCTTGTAGACCACGCGCAGCGGAATCTCAGCCAGATCGTTGAGATGCGCGGCGATCTCGCGCGAATGGGCGCCGACCTGCTCAATCGCCTCTCGCCCGTAAAGGTGTTGGCTGCCGGTCAAGAACCAGATTTGATAATCGCCTAATGTCATGGTTCCACTCCTGCCAAAAATGGCGAATTGGCTTTAATTTGCTCTGGTATCTCAGTAGTTCCAAGTTTGTCATGGGAAGAGCGATCAAGAAGTCTTTGGCGAGCGTGGACGAACCAATGGCTCGCCCCTACAAAGACGCGATGATTTTGGGCATTGCGTTGAAACGTCTGCCATTCTCATTAGTTTCCTGGAGTTGATTCTGCCCCTTGGCGGTTAAGATTCAGCGTTGCCCATACACATTCTGATAACGGTGGTACAGGCTTTCGATATCGGCTTGCGCGATCGGGATCATCTCACCCAGCTGCCGCGCGGTCCAGACGATGGCGGCGTTGTCCTCCGTCATCACGGCCGCCTTGACTGCGGCTTCGGCGCTCGCGCCAATCGCGAAGACGCCATGGTTCTGCAGCAGCACCGCCGGGCTGCGATGCCCGCTAAGCGCCTCCACCACCAGCCGGCCGATATCTTCGCCGCCGATCAAGCCGAAACCGCCGCAGGGGATCTCCCCGCCGAATTCATCCGCCATCGCCGTCGTCACACAGGGAATCGGCTCGCCGATGACGGCAAAGGCAGTCGCGTAGCGCGAGTGCGTATGCACGACGCCGTTGACCGCCGGCATGTGGCGATAGATATAACAATGCGATGCGGTATCGGATGACGGCGCCAGATTGCCCTCGACGACCTTGCCGGCCAGATCCGTCACCACCATGTTGGCCGGCGTTAATTCTTCAAAGCGCAAGCCGCTCGGCTTGATCGCCACCAAGCCGCTGTCCGGATCCCGCGCGCTGATATTGCCGCTCGTCCAGGCGACCAAATCATTCTTCGGCAGCTCGGCGTGCAAGCGGCAAACTTCCACCCGCAATTGTTTCAGACGCAATAGCTTTCTCCGTCCAGCAGCGCGAATCGCTCTTGGCATCTGCGAGGAAGCGGCCGATTTCCGGTCAGCAATCAAGAAGCCGCGCTGATTTCGACTTCAGTTAATTCCAGCGCCCCGGACAGCGATGCGGCTGCATTCCGCCAGCCTGCCGGCTGTCCCGTATCGGCAGCGTAGAGTATCGCTACCAAGCGGTATTTACCAGGCGGAAGTCCATCAATATCAAGGGCGAAGCGGCGCAACTCGCCTTCATGCACGAAGGGCAAATCAAGTTGCGCCACGCGCTCGCCATCGGCGTTCCACAGCTGCCACGACATCCGGTAATGCGCCAGCGATCCCGTCTCCGGCGCGCGCCAGCGGTCAACAAAGTACAGCTCGGCGCCAGCCTCGTTGATCTTCGCGCCGAAGAATTGATAGGCAATCCGCTCGCTCTCGCCTGTTTGCAGCGCCTCTGTCGGAGAGCCGCACTCAAGCGCTTCCCAGCGAAACTGCATCAGCACAGTGGCGTTGAGCAAGTTGTCCGTCTGACACAATTGGTAGCTTCTCTCGCGCATTTCGGCGACGAACCGGGAATCGTCTGGCGCGCCATTCGAGGTCTGATACGCGATCCATACTGACGGCGTCCGTACCGGGTCGAAGCCCGGCGACTCGAAATCCGGGTTTTGGGGCTTCGCCGAAATGCCATATCGCTCGAAGTAGTAGTCGCCCGCTCGGTGGCCAAAGTGGTAATCATCCAGCCAATAGCGTTGATCAGGCTCGGCGTAGACCAGGATGCTCGGCTTGAGTTGTTCAGCCCGGGCCATTCGCGATAGCGATAAAGCCGGAATTCGGCCCAGGCTGGCCGCCCGCCCCGCAGTGAGGTGCTGTTTCCACTCGCCGCTCTGTTGATACGCCACCGCCGCGATCAACCAAAGCGGAATCAACAGCGTTGTCCAGCGGCGCCAGCGGATGAGCGCCAGCCAGCCCGCCGCCATGAAAAGCGTCAGCGGCAACAGGAGCGACAAACTGTAGCGTATGTGCTTTATCCCGAAGCGCTGAACCAACGAAAAGCACAGCGCCAACACCAGCAAGCCCAGGAGCCACATGGCAAACAGCTGCAATGACCAGCCAAGCCGCCTCCGCCGGGCAAGCGCAAGACCGCCAAGAGCCGGGAGCAAAAACCAAGGCTGATTATTGAGTAATATCCGCACATGCGCTGCGGCAAATTCGGCGCCATTGATCGTCACGTGCGGGTCGCCGCGGCTTGCCCAGCGATTGAGCCCGCCGCCAGCGACCGTAACAAGCAATGGCGACGAGCATAGAACCACCACGCCAACGATCATCGGGAATGCCAGCCACTCTCGGCGCCTCTTTGCGAATAGCAAATGATACAGGCTCATGGCGCCAAGAAAGAAAAACGCGTTGAGTATGTGAAGGCTAATCAAGACGGCAACAGCGGCGGCCAGCGCAAGGGCATGCCTTGCCGAGATCCGCCAGTGACGCTCGCTCGCGCGCCAATAGAGCCACAAGATGCAGCCGGAACAGAAGACGACCAAGCTGTACATGCGTACAATATCATAGTAGAAGTTGAAGAATGTATTGGCGACAATGATGATCAGCGCGACAAGTCCCGCCGTCGGCGTGAATATATCGCGCGCCAATCGATAGGTGATTGCCAGCGACAGTAGCGCTCCGTAAATCGCCGGCGTCCGCGCCATCGCCATGTTATCGGCGATGAGATGCCCCCAAGCGCTCAAAAACAGAAAATAGCCCGGCATGTGATCGGGACCATCGATCCAAACCCGAGCGACAATCGAGGCCGGCGCCAGGTCGCTCTCGAATGTAATGCCGGCGACCTGTATCGAGAGGAATTCATCGCTGCTTAACGCGACCCGTGTGAAATTGTGGATCGCGAGCGCGCTGGCCGCAAGAATTATCGGCACAGCCAGGCTCCAATGCTTCAGGCTGAAGTTGAGCTTTCTGGCGAGCAACACAGACATCTCGCAAGGATTATTTCTGTCTGACAGACGCGTCGGCGAAGAGGCGAACTACGAGTCGATTGGCGAAGGGAATCGTCCGCTCCACGCCCCGCAGCGCGAGCGCCAAGCCCAGAATCCAATTCGCCAGCAGAAAGACGCCCAGCGCGATCACCAGCGAAAACAGGGCGATGGCGAATATCGGTCCAACTATGGGGATCAAGGCCAAGCCATAACTGACGACTCCCCAAACCAGAAAGCTCAGCGCCAGCGCCAGCGCCGCGCCGATAGTCTGCTGCGCGTGAACCCGCGTCAAGGGGTTGCGCCCGTCAACTGCCAAGCCGATGAGGCCGCCAAGGAGCGGCAAGATGTACGCCAAGGCGGCAAAGGCGCGGCTGCTCTCAGACCGCTTCTGCTGGGACATCAGCCACCCCCTGCAAGTCAAGTTCGTCAGCGAAGTGACAACGGGCGATGTGCTCGGGACCCACTTCGACAACCGGCGGAACCTGGTCGCGGCAGATATCCTGCGCATAGCGGCAGCGCGGATGGAATACGCAGCCCGAGGGCGGATTCGCCGGGCTGGGCACATCGCCATCCAGGATGATCCGCTCCATTTTGATCAGCGGATCCGCCGGCGGCACCGCCGATACCAGCGCTTCGGTATAGGGGTGCCGCGGATTGCGCAGCAGTTCGTCAGTCGGCGCCAGCTCCACCAGCTTGCCGACATACATGACCGCGATCCGGTTGCAGATATGTTCGACCACGGACAGGTCATGCGAGATGAAAATGAAGGTCAAGCGCAATTCGTCTTTGAGCGACTGGAGCATATTCAGCACCTGCGCCTGCACCGAGACATCCAGCGCCGACACTGGCTCATCGGCGACGATCAGCCGCGGATTAAGCGCCAGGGTTCGCGCCACGCCGATCCGCTGCCGCTGCCCGCCAGAGAATTCATGCGGATAACGCCCCATATAAGCCGGCTTCAGCCCGACCGCTTCCATCAACTCGGCGACGCGCGTCGTGATCTTGTCGCGGTCTTGGTTGTGAATGATCAGGGGCTCGGCGATGATGTCGCGCACCGTCAGCCGCGGATTCAGCGAGCTGAAGGGATCCTGGAAGATCATGCGCATTTCTTTGCGCAGGTCCTTCATTTCGCGCTTGCTCAATTTCGCCACATCCACCCAGCTGCCGTCGGCGCGGTGGAAGAGCACTTCGCCGCCCGTCGGGTCATAGAGCCGCAGCAGCGCTCGTCCAACGGTCGTCTTGCCGCAGCCGCTTTCGCCGACCAAGCCCATGACTTCTTGCTCGCGCAGCTCAAAGCTGACGCCGTCCACCGCGCGTATCGTGCCGACGCGCCGCTGCAGCATCCCCTGCCGCAAGGGAAAGTGCATCTTCAAATCATTCACTTTGAGGATGGCGTCGCCCCCCATCTCCTGCGCCCCTGCGCCCCCTCGGTCCCCCGCCTCACGGGGGATGTTTCCCACACGGAGGGAAGGGGAATCCACGGCGTTCAATGTCGCTCCCTTTTCATGGGGGAGGGATTTAGGGTGGGGGTTAGATCTTGCCATAAGTCTCGCCTACAGATTCGAATAGGGATCGGCCGCGTCGCGCAAGCCGTCGCCTAGGAAGTTCAGCCCCAGCACAGCCACCACGATGAAGATCACCGGCGTCAATATCCAGGTGTTCTGTCCCAGCGTCTCGAGGCTCTGCGCGCTCTTCATCAAGAAGCCCCAACTGGTCAGCGGCTCCTGAATGCCGATGCCGAGGAAGCTGAGGAATGCCTCCGCCAGAATAATATCGGGGATCATCAGCGTCAAAATCACGATAACATGGCTGAGCACATTGGGATACAGATGCTTGAAAATGATGCGGAAATCGCTCGCCCCCTGCTCCTTCGCCGCCAGGATGAAGTCTGTCTCCCGCAGCGACAGCACCTTGCCGCGCACCTCCCGCGCCAAGACCGCCCAGCGCAAAAAGGGAAAGATGAAAGCCATGACCAGAAATATCTGGCCCGATGACCAGGTCTTGGGTATCACGGCCGCCAGCGCCATCCACAAGGGAAGCTCCGGGAAAGACATCACCACCTCGACGAAGCGCTGAATCACATTGTCGATCGCGCCGCCATAATAGCCGGAGATGACGCCGACTGACGAGCCGATGATAATCGCGATCACCGCCGCCAATATGCTCAACGATAGCGACACTCGCCCGGCGAGGCAAATCCGCCCCCAGAGATCGCGCCCGAAGCGGTCCGTGCCGAGCAGGTGCACGCGCACATCTTCGCTGTCCAAGCCGAAGAGATGCAGGTCGGTGTCGATGATGCCGAAGAGCTTGTATTCCCAACTGCGCACGAAGAAACGAAGGTAGTGGGGATGCTCGGTATCCAGCTCCGGCTTGGCTTGGTAGGTGACGGGGTCGATGACAAGCTCGGATTTGTAGACGAAGGGGCGGAATTGGAAGGCGCCATCGGCATCGAAGAAACGGATCTCCGACGGCGGAATAAAGGAATCGCCTAAATTCGAGGCGTAGAAGTCGTAAGCTGAAAAAAACTCGGGGAAGAGCGCCAGCACCGTGAGCATGACGACCATGAGTCCGCCGGCGATGGCGGCTTTGCTGCGGCTGAAGCGCTGCCAGACGAGCTTCGAATAGGAATCGCTGCTTTCTTCGGCGTCCGCTTCGTGAGTAAGCTCGTTTTCGTATATCTCTTGCACGTCCAAATCCAGTGCTTAGCTATGGCTGATGCGCGGATCAAGAATCCCCAGCGCCAGATCGGCGATAAAATTGCCCAGCACCAGCATGATGCCGTAGAGCAGCATGATGCTGCCGGACAGAAACACATCCTGTTTGACGAGCGCCTCGACAAAGAGCGGCGCAATTGTCGGGATGCCAAAGATAATTGCCGCTTCCAATTCGCCTTGCAGCATATAGGGCAGGACGGTGCCCTGGTAGGCGATGATGGGGTGCATGGCGTTGGGCACGGCATGGCGATTGATTACGCTGCTTTCTCTCAAGCCTTTGGAACGCGCCGTTGTCACATACTGCTGATTCAACACATCCAGCAAATTGCCCCGCATCACGCGCATATTGCGAGCCACGCCGCCCAAGCCAGCAATCAAGACGACGGGACCGATGTGTTTCACCAGGTCAAGCGCCTTTTCAATGGACCACGGGGCGTGACGGAACTCGGGCGAATGCAAGGACGAGACATGCTCCCAGCCCAAAGTGAAGGCCAAGAAGTAAACGACTATCAGCGCGAGCGAAAAGCGCGGCACCGACGTCGCCAGAAAAGCGAATGTCGCTGCCAGATTGTCCGACAAGCTGTACTGCCGGTTGGCGACATAGATGCCAATCGCAATGCCCACAAGCGACGATATGGCATGCGCCGACAGGGCGATCAGCATCGTTCGGGGCAGGCGCTGCGCCAGCAAATCGCTGACATCGACTCGCTGCGAGAAGGACCAGCCAAAGTCGCCGTGCAGCACAATGGCGCTGATCCAGCGAATGTACTGCGTCGGCAGCGGATCGAGCAGGCCGTACTTGTCACGCAGCCTGTTGGCGGCTTTCTCGGCTTCGGCTTGGGTTGAGCCGCCCAATGCGATGAGCTCTTGTTCGTATGCATCGGCGAAATCGCCTGGCGGCACCTGAATGATGGCGAAGGCGACAATCGTAATGACGATCAGTGTCAGGATGGACGCGAGCAGACGCTCAACAATGAAGCGAAGCATTCGCTAGGAAACCTCGGCCATAAAGGCGCAGCTTAACCGCATGGGAAGAGTATATTCCATTTTCTACTCAGTGGATAGCAGGGGCATGCGCGCACATACCCCTGCCACATCATTGGCTCCGGATGCGATCCGAAACCCGGCAAATGGACGGCGGCTTACATGTCGTCCATCATGTCGTAAACCGGCACGGTTCCCGGGAAGATCTGGTCGATCTGCTCATCCGGGCTTACCCAGACTGCCTCAGGAATGACGTTGCCCCAAGTCCACTGGTAGTAATTTGGGGGCGTGCCGACCGGAATGTTCTTAAAGCGCTTCGCCAGCGCTAGACCAAAGCGACTGATGATGCCGCCAACGTTGTAGGCGTTCTCGGTGAAGATCTGATTGTAGCGGGACATCAATGCCTTGCGCGCATCCAGGTCGGGCTCCAGGCAGAACTCATTGATGATTTCAATGAGCTCGGGCTCAAATTCGAGCAACTCGCGCGAGCCGGCATCGGCGCGGTGCCAGTTTGGCGTCAAGTCGGTGACCGGACCCAGGTCGGAGCAACGGGTGAAGGGCACCGTGAATTCGCCGCTGGTCATTCGGGCGATATGCGCTTCCCAGTTGCCCGTCGTCCAGTTACTGTTCGTAACCGTCGATTCCTGGGGTCGGAAGTTGACCTGGATGCCGACCTCTTGCAGAAGCAATACCAGCGCTTCGCCCATTTGCATGGCGGCTGCCTGATCGGAATTGGCGCCAACGACAATCACCACGTTTTCACCGGCTACTGGTCCATCCGTCCAATTCAGGATGCCGTCACCGTCGCTGTCTTCAAGGCCGATTTCAGCCAGGAGCGCCTTGGAGGAATCGGGCGAATAGGGATAGTAGACGACGCTGTCGATATCGAAATAGGCCGAACCAGGCGTCAGCCCACCGGCGAAGGCACGTGTGAAGGGACCGCGCACGATCGCCTGGCCGATGCCATCGCCATCAACCGCATGCTGCACGGCGCGGCGGAAGCGCTGATCACGGAACAGTTCGCGCAGCGCCTGTTCGCGCTCGTCCTGAACGCCAAGTGTTGACGAAAGGTTGAAGAGCAGGCTGAACGGCAAGGTCTCGCCAGCCGACCACTCGATGCGGAAATGGGCATCGTCGTCTTGTGACCGCGTAATCGCCTCGACGTAAGTGCTGGGATTCTCGAGGTTGGTGTGGTCGATGGAACCGGCCAAGGTGCCAAGCGTACGGCCAACGCCGCCATCGCCCTTCTCGAAGGTGACTTCGTCCAGGTAGGGCAGCTGATTGCCGGCGCTGTCTACCTTCCAATAGTAGGGATTGCGGCGCATGACCATGAATTCGTCGATTTGGTAATCGGTCGCCACCCACGGTCCCATGCTCGCTACGGGCAAGTCGGCCTGGCCCTGGAAGGTCGTGAAGGTGTCGTAATCGGATTCTTCGTTGAAGGCGGGGTGCATGGGCGCGTAAACATGTTCGGCGCAAACGTTGAACTGCAGGAAGTCCATGTCGAACAATCTCTGAACTGGGCGCGGCGCTGGAAAGGTCCACAGGATGGTGTCGTCATCGACCGCTTCCAACGTGATGTCTTCGCCGCCAATTTGCCAACTGGAGCGATTCGTCCAGGAATTCACGTTATCGTCCAGGATGATATGTTCCCAGGTGAACATGATGTCGTGAACGCCGAAGGGATGGCCATCGGACCACTTCGCGCCACGCAGGATATTCATCGTCAACTCGTAACCGTCTTCGCTCCACTCCCAATCGGTCGCCAAATTCGGCAGCGGCTCCAGCGCGTCTTTGCGCAAAAAGGTCGGACCGGATTTGAGCAAAGCTTCGCCATAGATGTAGTTGATGCCGAACCAGCCCTGCGTCTGACGCGCGCACAAGTTCCAGCCTTCGGTGGCTACGCCAGCATAGTCGCGCCAGACGCCGCCATATACGCCGATGCCATCGCTCATGCCGGATTCCAGGATGATCTGCGGGTTCTCCGGCAAGCGCTCCTCAACCGGCGGCAACTCGCCGGCTTCCACCAGCGCCGTCACCCACTCGGGCTCGTTATAGGAGTCGAGCGCGCCGTAGCGCAGCATCTCGTCCAGGTTGAACAGGACGACCGGGACATCGCCCAACTGCACGCCTTCGGGGTAGGGAATCGGATCGGCCACTTCACTCATTTGAGCGAAGCCCGCGCCAATCACCGCCAATAGGGCTGCCGTCACCAGCAGCATCCGAACAAAACTAGAACGCTTCATTGCATTTCCTCCAATTTTGATTGACAGAAATTAGCCCGCTGACGCCTATCGCCAACAGGATAATTCACTAAACAGTTTCATCACGCGACCTCCGCCTCGGCGGCGTCGCCCTCGTGCAGCCAGCAAGCCACTTGGTGCTCGCCAGCCACCATCGTCGCCGGCGGCAGATGCGTCCGGCATTTGGCCATCACATGCGGGCAGCGGTCAGCAAAGGCGCAGCCCTGGATCTCGCTGGTGGCGTTGGGCACGATGCCTTCAATCGGCACGAGGATATCCTTGCGCCGGCCCAAAACCGGAATCGACTGCAGCAAACCCGCCGTATAGGGATGCTGCGGATTGCGGAAGATATCCACCGTCGTGCCATACTCCACGATGCGCCCGAAGTACATCACCGCGACATAATCAGCCATCTGCGACACCACGCCCAAATTGTGCGTGATGATGATGATGGACGAGCCGAAGTCGTCTTGCAGCTTCTGCATCAGGTCGATGATCTGCGCCTGAATCGTGACATCCAGCGCCGTGGTCGGTTCATCGGCGATCAGGATGGAGGGATTGCAGGACAGCGCCAAGGCGATCATGACGCGCTGCCGCATGCCGCCGCTGAGTTGGTGCGGAAACTGCTTTACGCGCTCGCGCGGGTCGGCGATGCGCACGCGGTCCAGCATATCGACCGCCACCTTCATCGCTTCCTTGCGCCCCAAGCCTTGATGCAGCTCGACCACTTCCGCGATCTGCCGCCCAACCGTGTGCAGCGGATTCAGCGATGTCATTGGCTCCTGAAAGATCATCGAAATCTCGCCGCCGCGTATGCTGCGCATCTCGACGCCTTTGGGATCCAGCTGCACAATGTCGATCGTCTCCGCCCGCCGCTTCTGCCGCCGGAAGATGATCTCACCATCGACGATCTTGCCCGGCGGCGACTTGATCAGTTGCATGATCGAGCTGGCCGTCACGCTCTTGCCACAGCCGCTCTCGCCGACGATGCCCAGCGTCTGCCCGTTCGCCAGCGAAAAGCTCACGCCCTTCACGGCCTGCACGATTCCTTTGTCCGTAAAGAAATGCGTCTTGAGGTTCTTGACTTCTAAAATCGGCTCGGCGCCGTTGCTACCGTTCATAAAGCGACCATTTCACTTTTTCACGCGAGCGACCCAAGGGTCGCCCCTACGATTCTGACTGCTGGCGGGCGACTCAGCGAGTCGCCCCTACGATTTGTATCTATGGCGCGTTTAGCCTTTATCCGATGTTCGCGCCGTCGCCTGCGCCAGCCTGTCTTCCGCCAACTCAGCCACGCTGCGGGTATGCAAGCGCGCCGCGCCGGCTGTCTCCTGCAGCGCCACGCGGGTTCCAGCGCGTTCATGCGCCGCCAGCCGTTCGCGCGCCGCCTCGATTTCTGTCGTGGCGTAATTCGGCAGCCATTCCGCCTGCGCCACCAACATTTCATCGGTCATCTGCCAGACCTCTTCCGGGTTGCAGACCGCCCCAACCAGGGGGTCATGCAGCATCGCCTGCTTCAGCAGCGTAACATCGCCATGCACGGCCGCTTCCATCGCCATCTCCTGCACGCGCACGCTCGCCGAGCAGGTGGCGGCGCAAGCCAAGGGCAGATCGCCGACGACCGGCATATTTATGCCATGCTTGTCGACATATCCCGGGATTTCCACCACGCAGCCATCGGGCAGGTTGGTGATATAACCGCGGTTGGGCAGGTTGAAATGCCCGCGATAAGCCCGCCCGGTCTCCAGCCCTTCGATGATGTACGAGCCGTGTTCAAGGCTGCGGTTCTCGGCGCTGATCCGCGGCGGCTCCTCGGCCAGCCAATTGGGGAAATCGGTCTCGAACCAGTTGCGCCCTTCGGTGCAGACGCGCAGGTAGCCACCGGTCTCGCCATGTATCCAGTGATTCAAGCTGATCCAATCGTTGATCTCGCGGGCGCGCTTGCGATACCAAGGGACATACTCGCTGAGATGCCCATTGGACTCGGTCGAGTAAAAGCCGAAGCGCCGCAAGACATCAATCCGCACCTTCTCTTCATGGCGATATTGCGGATGCGCCTCGAACAGCTCCAGCAGGCGCGGCGTCATATCCAGCCCGCGCCACTGCGCCTTTAGATACCAGGTCTGATGGTTGATGCCGGCGCAGATGATATCGACATCATCGCGCGTCACACGCTCGTCGCTGCCGATCATGCCTTCGCGCCGCGCCCACAGCTCGATGCAGTCGGCGATCTGCGCATGCCCGTGCTGCACGCCATGGCACAAGCCGATCGTCATCACGCCGCCATACTTGTTGCAGGCCCAGGTGTTCATCGCCATCGGATTGGCGTAGTTGAGGAAAAGCGAGCCCGGCTTCGCGGCTTCGCGGATGTCGCGGCAGATATCCAGCAAGGCGGGAATCGTCCGCTGCCCATACATGATGCCGCCAGCGCAAATCGTATCGCCGACGCATTGATCCACGCCGTATTTGAGCGGTATGTCGATATCAAGCTGAAAGGCGTCCAAGCCGCCTTGCCGAATCAGGCAGATGACATAATCGGCCTCGGTGATCGCCTCGCGCCGATCCAGCGTCGAACTGATGGTCGCCGGCAAGCCGTTCGCCTTGATGTCCCGCTCGCAAAGCTGCGCCACCATGCTCAGATTCCGCGCCGAAATATCCATCAGCGCGAAATGGGTATCGGCGAATTCCGGCACGGTCAGCAAATCCAGCATCAATCGACGGGTGAATCCGACTGAACCGGCGCCGATCATGGCGATCTTCAGTGGCATCTCATCATCCGCCTGTCGCTTGCCGCCAACTTGGAGCGCTGAGGATAAACCATTTGCGCCTACTTGCAAGGGCTAGGACCAGCGACCATAGTATGTTTAGGTCCGCGCCGCCTGCTCGAATACATGCCCAGCACATGCATAATCGTTCATATTGCAGCGCATATGTAAGCAGGAAATCTGCGTGTTGTCAAGAAACCATTCACAAATGCGCAAAGAACACGCAAAATCGTGTATGCTTGAAGCTTAAGCGCGGCTCATCCTGGCGCCTGAATCCAGTACGAGAGCCATGAAGAAATCGCAGCGACAAGACCTCATACTGCGGCAACTGCTCGGCGCTTCGTCACAGCAGCTCCACGCCACGCGCGAGCTCGCCCGGCAATTCGGCGTCTCCGAAAGCACGATCCGGCGCGACCTGCAAGACCTGGCGGATTCAGGATTGCTCCAGCGTCAATACGGCGGCGCTCAATTGCGGCGCTCGGCGCGCCCAAGGGATTCGGGACCGGTTGGCATTCTGCTCGTCTCGCGCATCGACAAATATCGCGACCCCTTCTATAACATGGTGCTGGAAGGCGTCGACCGCGCCCTCGATCGCCTCGGCTTTCAGATCGCCTTCGTCAAGACTATCCACGAAGTCAGCTCGCGCGCCCAAGCCAAGAAACTGCTGGATTCCAATCCCTTGCGCGGATTGATCCTGCTCGGCGCCGCCGATATAGAAAGCGTCAAATACCTGCGCGAACACATCGCCCCTGTCGTCACCGTTACCGACGATTTCGATCTCGAGGACGACCTGGTCCTCTTCGACGGCGTACGCGGCATGCGGCAAATCACGGCGCACCTGGCGAAGCTGGGTCATCGCCGCCTGGCATACATTTCCGGTTATGCCGATATTCGTTACAGCGGCTTTCTCAAGGGACTCGCGGACTGCGACCTGAAGCGGGAGCCGGCGCTCCACCAAATCCTCGAGCCCGGTCCCTCCGGCTGGACGCCCGACTTGGGCGAACGCGGCGCCCGAAGCCTCATGCGGCAGTCGCCCAAACCGGACGCAATCGTCTGCGCTTCCGACCGGCTGGCAATCGGCGCTATGGCGTGGCTGCAGCGAAACGGTTATCGCATTCCCGACGATATTGCCGTCACCGGCTTCGACAATATCCCCGAATCCGATTTCACCTTCCCGCCTCTGACGACCATCCATGTGCACAAGACGCTGCTCGGCGAACTCGCGGCTGAGCGCCTGGCGCGCCGGCTGGCGAATCCGGTCGAGGTCTACCTAAAGATCACGACGCCGACCGAGCTGGTCATCCGTCAGTCTTGTGGCGCCCGGCTGCGCTGAGCCCCCGCGTTGATTGCCGGTCGCCGCTACAATCGCGATGCCGCCGCGTATGGTCAGTCCAAGCCCGCCACCCGCCACAACTCGGCCATGGCCCGCGCCGTTTCTTCTGCCGCTTCCATGGGAGCTTCGATCGCGTTGAGCCGCGCGCTGAATGGCTCGGGCGTCACCGGACCGTCATACCCCAGCGCCGCCAGCTTGCCCATGAAACCCGCCAGCGGCATCACGCCGGTCTCGCAGGGCAGCCGCCGATCATTGTCGATGTATTCCGCCATGGTCAAACCCTCGGGCGCGTCATTGACATGCACATTCACGATGTCGGCATTGCTGATTTTGTCCAGGTCATCCAGCGCCCCGCCCGAGGTATACAGATGCCAGGCATCCAGCAGCAAGCCCACATTGCCCGTGCCGATCGCCGCCGCCAACTCCAGCATGCCTTCCATCGTGCAGATGAAGCTATGCTTGTCGGGCGGACGCAAGCTTTGCGGTCCGATGAATTCGATGCCGAAGCGGATGCCATGATCATTCAGGACTTCGGCAATCGCCCGGAAGCGCTTCAGATGCCAGGCGAAATTCTCATCGAATTCGCGCTCGGTCGACGAGGGCGGGCACCAGGTCGACACGCGGTTCGCCCCCATCGCGGCGGCGACGGCGGCATAACGCGGCAACTCCGCCAAGTCATCGCGCCACTCGTCCGCCTGCCAGCGCACGGGCAAACCCCAGGCGCCATACTCGATGCCCGCCTGTTCAAAGAGCGCTCGCGCGGCCCCAGCGCCAAGCTCCGCCGCCTGCTGGATGCTGAAATCCAAACCAGCGAAGCCAGTCGCTTTCGCCAGGTCAAGGCTCTCGCTCAAAGACAGCCCGTGTATCCCAATCGCGCCGGGACTCAATGTCTTGTACATAATCGCTCCTGGTTCCTCGCCTTGTTTGGTCGTTTTCAATCCGCAGACTATACCCGATTCCACGTTCCAATTCACCGCTTTTCTCAGTAGCGCAAAGCAAGTCGCGCACATCGCGTCATATAAGCATTTAGATTTGCGGGCGAGCCAACGGCCCGGCCCTACAAGGTTTGGATGGTTTTGGAGGTTGCGTTAAAGCGGCAGCCATTCTTATTTCTGTCTTGGAAATACTCCTGTGCCTCTGTGGTGAATACTTCCTGCCAATATCGTATAATGCGCGCTATGAACATCCAGACGCTGAAACAGCAAGCGGGCGAAAACGCGGCCGCATTCGTCCAATCCGGCATGATCATCGGCTTGGGCAGCGGCAGCACCGCCATCTTCGCGACGCGCCGCATCGCCCAGCGCCTTCACAGCCGCGACCTGCGCGATATCCTGGCTGTGCCCACCTCGCTTGCCACCGAAGCAGCCGCCATTGAACTCGGCATCCCGCTGACGACGCTCGCCGACCATCCACGCGTTGCCATCACCATCGACGGCGCCGACGAAGTTGATCCCGACTTCAGTCTCATCAAGGGCGGCGGCGGCGCCCACCTTCGCGAGAAGATAGTGGCGCAAGTAACTGAGCGCCTGGTCATCGTGGTCGATGAGTCCAAACTCTCGGAGCAGCTGGGCGTCAACTGGCCGGTGCCGGTTGAGGTCATCCCCTTCGGCTGGGAGTCGCAAGCGGCGTACTTGCGCTCGCTTGGCGCGACGCCGGCGCTGCGGCTGGAAGGCGGCGAGCCATTCCGCACCGACCAAGGCAATATCATCCTGGACTGCGACTTCGGTCCCATCGCTGACCCGCCGGCGCTTGATGTGGCGCTGAATCAGCGCGCCGGCATCGTCGAGCACGGGCTGTTTATCGGCATGGCGCGGGATGTGGTGGTTGCGGGCGCGGGTGGTGTGCGGCGCCTCAGACGATAATCCCTGAACCGAATGGGCGATCTGCCAGGTCGCCCGCATGTGCACGCGATGGAATCGACGGGCGAGTTAATGACTCGCCCCTACATGCCGGCTGTAGTGTGGATACGTAGTTTTGTGTGTGAGCCAAGTCGCGACTTGCGAGCGGCTGTGGTCAATGATCCACGATGAACTCAACAAACTCGGCGCACTCGGTGGTAGAATCTCTCTTCCGATACTCCAGATTTACGGAGCTGCACATGACCAACACCCCCAACTGGCGCGATAACGGCGTCCGCATCGTCCGCAGCGGCGAGCTCGATAGCAACACGCCGCAAACCCCCGGCATGACCCGCGCCGCCGCCATCAACCACGCCAAAGCCGGCGCAGACAAACTCTGGGCGGGCACGGTCAATATCCAGCCCGACGCCAAGACCGGCGCCCACCATCACGGCGAACTCGAAAGCGTCATCTACGTTCTCAAAGGACGCGCTCGTATGCGCTGGGGCGATAAGCTGGAATACGTCGCTGAAGCCGAGGCCGGCGACTTCATCTACGTGCCGCCCTACGTGCCGCACCAGGAGATCAACGCCGACCCCGACCAGCCGCTGGAGTGCATCCTCGTGCGCAGCGACCAGGAAGCTATCGTCGTCAACCTGGATATTGAACCGGTCGAAAGCTCGGCGGCGGTCTGGATCGGCCCGAACCATCCGGCAGAGTAATTGTCACTCTTTCCGTCAAGTACTGGTATTGAAGCTGCCGAAATGACTAACGGTATAGCCACCACTGATGCGCCGGATCATCGATGTTGGCTAATCTGTTATACCGTCCGCCAACTACCCGGTCGAGCGGATCAATCGCTTCCAGCGCGTTGATCTGTTCGATGAGGCAGGCCTTTTCGCCGACGTAACCGCTGTGCTCGACGCCGGCGACGTGTCGATTGACGTGGCATGCTTCATGAACCAGTTGGCCAGCAACCCAGATGATGTGCGCTTCGCCGCTGCGGTTGGAGCGGAAGTTGGGCCAGGAACGGTAAATCCTTTCGTCGACATGGATGCCGCTGTTGCCTCCCATCGGGATCTCCATGACACCGCGCAAGCCCTGCTGTGTATAGCGGTACCATTTCGGCGACTTGTCCAGGAGCAATTGCAGCGCCTGCCTGGTCTTGGAAGCGAAGGCGCTGGATCCTGTAATTGTGATATTGCCATCGATGTTGGGGACGTAGCAGAGGCTGTATTTGAAAAGCTCATAGCCGTATTCCCACTCACGTTCGGTGCTGCATTGCCGGTTGACGTTGCAGCAGTTGTCAGCGCCTTCAGGTATCGGGCCCGTGGTCGAGGCCGCAGGCCCGGGCGCAGTGCATTGATTGTCCATTAGCGCATGATAGCCGCGCTGCCAATCTTCGTCGGTCGTGCAGGTCCAATTGACGAAGCAACAGTTATCAACGCCTTCGGGTATATCGACAGTCACGAGGTCTCGTGTGGCACCTGACGCGCCGCCGATATGGGTCATCGGCGCCCAATTGGCGAGCCAAGCCTCGGCGCCGCGCCAGTCGGTTTTGAGCCAGTTGTCGCGGCTGCCCAATACACTCAGTGTCGTGCCAGGGGCGACAGTGGTGATGATGCGGGACTGCAGACTGTAACTGCTGCGCAGGTTAGTGCGGAATGTCACGCGCACGGTGTTTGTCCGCCCGGCGGCGATGCTTACGCTAGCGGTCTCTGACGGTGTAGAGATCGGCGTCTGGAGGGAGGCATCGCAGGAGCCCGCGTGCAAGGCGTGGTAGCCTCGTATCCAGTCGTCATCGGATTGGCAATCCCAGCCAGGGAAGTAACAGCAGTTGTTGAAGTCAGTTTTACATTCGCCCCACTGATAGGCGTGATGACCGTCTTCCCATTTTTTCTGATCAGTACCGCAATCCCAACCCATATAACAGCAATTGTCCATCGGCGCCGGCGCTTGCCCATCTGGACCAGCGGCGATCGGTCCGGACGCCGCCCAAGCTCTCATCCACAGTTCCCGACCGTTTCTTACGATCTTCAGATAATCGCCCTGCTGCCCGATGACGCGGACTACCTCGCCTCTTGAAGCGATGTCTACTTGATTGCCCCACATACGAGGCTCTTCCTGTAGCCCGACTCTGCCGATCGTATGCACATAATAGTCTTGCGCCGCTGCCGCGCCCCAGAGCAGCAGCAGAGCAAACATTGGAAAGAGAATCTTGACTTTCATAATCGACTCAGTTTCGCTAAGAGAAAGGTATTCGCAGATCCTATGCACAATATACCAGCGCAGCGGCCCGAAGACAAAAGAATCAGCGTTTCTAGCCTACGCAGAGGTTGACGATAGATGGGCGCTACCACGTCACCTGCAGCTCAACCGGACCGCGGAAGGAGATGTTGCGGGTGTATTCGATATTCTGCCCGGGCGCCAGACGCATTTCGGGCAACGCGCGCGTCAGCGTTTCCAGCAAGATCGTCATTTCCAGCCGGGCGAGGGGCGCGCCGACGCAGTAGTGAATGCCGTAGCCGAAAGCCAGTTGATCCTTGAGATTGCCGCGTTCGAATATGATGTCGTCCGGCTCGGGGAAGACGCGCTCATCGCGATTGGCGGAGTGCAGCATCAGCAGCAGGTTCGCCCCTGCCGGAATGTCGACGCCGCTGATCCTGCTCGCTTTCGCCGCCAGCCGCCGCCAGGCGCAGACCGAGGGATCGTAGCGCATCATCTCTTCCAGCGCGGCCGGGATGCGTTCCGGCGCCTGGCACAGCGCTTCCCAATGCGCCCGCTCTGTCAGCAGGTGCAGCAAGGCGTTGTTGATCTGCGCTGTGGTCGTCTCGTGCCCGGCAACCAGCAGCGTAATCATGCAGCTGGCGATCTCGTTCAGGGTCAGCACGCTGTCATCGCCGGCGCGCATGCGGATCAGGTCGCTGGTCAAGTCATCGCGCGGCGCGCGCGCTTTCTCCGCCACCAGCTCGACCACGTAGCGCCAGAAGGGCACCAGGTTCGCAGTCATGGCGATCTGCTCGGCGGCGGACGGTCGCCCGTAATAGAGCTTGATGCGATTGCCGGCCCAGGCCTTGACTTGCGGCACATCGGCATCGGGCACGCCCAAGACGTGGAAAAGCACATAAGCCGGATACTCGTAGGTCAGCTCCGCCACGATATCCAGCGGCGCTTGCTGGCTGATGCGCTGGACGCCGCGCTCGGTGATGTCGCGGATGGCGGGCGCGAAGCTCTTCATGCGCCGGGGTGTGAAGAGGCGATTGACCAGGGCGCGGATGCGGGTGTGGCCCGGCGGCACATTATTCGAAAGCACCGGCTCGGGCGTGTAATCGCCGACGGCGAGCATCTCCTTGACGGCTGCGGAGAAGGGCGCGATGGGCGTGATGGTGTTGGCGGCGGTGTAGGTCTCGTGGTCGCGGAAGATGGCTTTGACGTCTTCGTAGCGCGTGACGACCCAGTAGTCGATGGCCGGGCTGTAGAAGACGGGTTGTTCGCGGCGGGCGCGGGCGAGCATGGGGAAGGGGTCGCTCAGGTCGAGCGGGTCGAAGGTGGCGCTGAGGTTTGTCATGGGGCATTGGGAGTGATGCATGGTTATGGCGCTACTTTGGAACAGCCGGACTGGGACAAGGGAGTATACCGCTTTGAGTCGTTCAAGCGTCACGTATGCCTGAAACGGGAGACAGCTATGCAGCCGAAACTATCGCTCCGCCTCAGTCACCAAGCGGCGAATCTCGGCGGCGCTGATGTCCGTGTCGTCGGTTTTCGAGTAAATGGTTAGCAAGACAGCGCGGTCGCTGAGCTGGGCGTAGTAGATGATGCGGAAGCCGCCGCTCTTGCCGCGCCGTGCTGCTCGGTTGGGCAGGCGCACCTTGTAGACTGTGTAGCCGACGCCCGGCACAAGCTGGCCGGGCCGTTCATCGCTTTCCAAGCGCGAAACCAGTTGTCGCACGTCATCTGTAACTGATGGATATTTTCGTCCCAGCGTCTTGGTTCGCCTGCGGAATCTATGTTTAATGTCAACTCGCGTTGGCATCGTCCAACAGTTCGCGGTCTATTTCATCAAGAACTTCCCGCGCCGGTCGTCCCAGATCGCCGGCCAAAATCTCACGTAGTCCAATGCGGATGTCTTCCATCAGCTCTTCTTTGGTCGGCTCGCGGTCTTCATCCGCCTCCGTCTCTTGCGGGACGTCCTTCGCGCGCGACTTCAGCTTCGGCGTTTCCATAACTTGTTCTCCATGACAATTCACTCCGAATATATCACGATCCACAGCGGCTGAGCAAGCAAGGTGGCCGCGCCGCAATACACATATGGCGCGGAATGCGCTTGCATCTGCGCTACGTTCAATCCCGCTGCTGCGCCGCACACAGGTAAAATTGAAAAGGGAGTTACGCTTCAACTTCCAGCACCATGCGGCGAATCTCGGCGATGCTGATGTCGGTCTCATCGGTTTTTGAGTAAATCGTTAGCAAGACGACTCTGTCGCGAAACTGGGCATAATAGATGACGCGGAAGCCGCCACTCTTGCCGCGCCGCGGTGCTCGGTTGGGGAGGCGTACTTTGTAGACTAGGTAGCCGACGCGCGGGATGCGCTGGCCGGGGAGTTTGCCTTGCTCGAGCTGATCAATCAGGCTGTCGACCGTATCGATTGTCGTGGGATACTTTCGCTCAAGCCGGTCAATCTTTCTGTCAAATTGCGGTTGAAAGTCAATCGTGATTGGCATCGCCGTAGATTCTTCGACGTATCGCTTTAATTGATTCTCGCGCAGGCCTCCCTCTCTCACCCGCAAGAACCTGTCGCAGTCCAATGCGGATGTCTTCCATGATCTCTTCTTTGGTCGGCTCGCGGTCTTCATCCGCCTCCGTCTCTTGTGGGACGTCCTTCGCGCGCGTCTTCAGCTTCGGCGTTTCCATAACTTGTTCTCCATGACAATTCACTCCGAATATATCACAGTCCAACGCGGCTGAGCAAGCAATGCCGCCGCGCCGGAATACTCATTTGGCGCGGAATGCGCTTGCATCTGCGCTACGTTCAATCCTGCCGCTGCGCCGCACACAGGTAAAATTGAAAAGGGAGTTACGCTTCAACTTCCAGCACCATGCGGCGAATCTCGGCGATGCTGATGTCGGGCTCATCGGTTTTTGAGTAAATCGTTAGCAAGACGACTCTGTCGCGAAACTGGGCATAATAGATGACGCGGAAGCCGCCGCTCTTGCCGCGCCGCGCCGCTCGGTTTGGCACGCGAACTTTGTAGACTGTGTAGCCGACGCCGGAGACTCTGTCGCCTGGGAGTTCATTGCTCCTGAGACGCTGAAATAAGGGGCGCAAGTCGAGATGAATCGAGGGAAATCGTCGGCGGAGCCTCCTGGTTCGTTTGCGAAAAGTTGGGTGGGTGTCAACTTTCGTCGGCATCAACCATTGCTTCGCGTTCTAGCTCGTCAAGGAATTCCATCGCATCCTGACCTTCGTACCCACCCAATACATCCCGCAGGCCTTGGCGAATATCTTCCATCAACTCTTCTTTGGTCGGTTCGCGGTCGTCGTCTTCGACATCTTCCAGCGGGGCTGGCTTCAGCTTAGGTCCGTCCATGTTCATTCTCCTCGTCCTCCAGCCGCTCAGACCATAGCGCCATCGCCGTAGATTCTTCGACGTATCGCTTCAAGGCCCTCGCGCGCTGGAATCATCTTCTTGCCCGCCTTAATGTCGCGCGGGCCCTGGCGAATGTCTTCCAAGATTTCTTCTTTGGTCGGCTCGCGGTCGTCGTCTTCCTCGCGCGCCGGTTTCGCTTGGGGCGCAGTCGGGTCCAGTTTGTCGGGATTCATAGCTTGCTACCGTCATAGTCCACGACAATTGTAGCGCAACCGGGCCGCGCTATTCAATAATAGGGCGAGATTCGCTATGATAAGCGCCATTATCTGGGCGCGGCTGGGGGCAAGCATGACGATCAAACTGGGCATCATCGGCGCGGGGCGCATCGGCCGCCTGCATGCCAATACGCTGACGACGCGCGTTCCGGGCGCCGACCTCCTCGCCATCGCCGATATTTACGAAGACGCGGCCAAGTCAGCCGCCGCGGAATACGGCATCGCCGATTTCAGCAGCGACCCGGCGGAGATCATCAACAGCGGCGATATCGACGCTATCATTATCTGCTCGTCGACCGACACGCACTGCCGTTTCATCATTGAGGCGGCTCAAGCCGGCAAGCATATATTCTGCGAGAAGCCGATCGCCTTCGACCTGGCTGAGATTGACGCGGCGCTGGCGGCTGTGGCGGAAAGCGGCGTGCAGCTGCAGATCGGATTCAATCGCCGCTTCGACGCCAATCACGCGCGCATCAAGGGCGCCATTGAGGCGGGCGAAATCGGCGCGCCGCATACGCTGACGATCATCAGCCGCGATCCCGCCCCGCCGCCGATTGAGTACATCAAAGTCTCCGGCGGCTTGATGATGGATATGATGATTCACGACTTCGATATGTGCCGCTTCCTGTTGGGGGAAGTCGAAGAGATCTACGCGATGGCAGATGTGATGGTCGACCCCGCCATTGGCGAGGCGGGCGACATCGACACGGCCGCGGTGATGCTGCGCTTCGCGAATGGCGCCATCGGCACGATCGAGAACAGCCGCCAAGCGGTCTATGGTTACGACCAGCGCGTGGAGGTATTCGGCAGCGGGGGCGCGGTCAGCAGCGGCAACTGGCATCCCAATGCCGTCGCCATCAGCGATGCGTCCAGCGTCCGCCGCGACCTGCCGCTGCATTTCTTCATCGAGCGCTATATGGACAGCTACGTCGCCGAGATGATCGCTTTCGTCGAGGCGCTCGCGACAGGTGGAAAGGCGCCGGTGGTCGGCAACGACGGGCGCGCGCCGGTGTTGATGGCGCTGGCAGGCATGCGCTCAGTTGCGGAGAGGCGGTCGGTGCGGCTTGATGAGGTGGAGGCGTGACGATGAGGGAATGTCGCTTTTCTAACCCCACCCCTAGCCCCACCCGCCATCTCTATGGCGGGCATCCGAAGCATCAGGGAGGGGAATTCAATCGTCGAGCGCGGTGTGGTAATAGCGCAAGCAAGTCTCCCCCATTGCTATGGGATTCTTCCCCCCGCGAGACGGGGAGACCGAGGGGGGCGTTTAGAGGGGGTAGAGGTTGTCTATGAGCAAAACCTACGATTCCCTGCACATGGGGCGCAGCTCGATTGATTTGTATTCCAACGACATTGGCGCGCCCTTCGCCGAGATAGACAGTTTCGCCGCATACATCGGCGGTTCGCCAACGAATATCAGCGTCGGCGGGAAACGGCTTGGGCTGAATACGGCGCTGTTGACCGCCGTCGGCGCTGACCCGGTGGGCGACTTCATCTTGCATTTCCTCAACAACGAGGGGGTCGAGACGCATTATATTCCGCGCAAGCCGGAGCACCGCACCGCAGCTGCCGTGCTGGGCATCGAGCCGCCGGACAAGTTCCCCCTGGTCTTCTATCGCGACAATTGCGCCGATATCAACCTGAACATCGACGATGTGCTGGCGGCCCCGCTGACGGATTGCCGGGTCTTTCAGTTTGCCGGCACCAACCTAAGCCGAGAGCCGAGCCGTAGCGCGACCATGATGGCGGCTGAGCAAGCGCGCGCAGCCGGCGCGAGAGTGATCTTCGATGTCGATTTCCGCCCCGACCAATGGCATGATGTGCGCGCTTTTGGCGTGGTGGCGCGTGGTGTGTTGCGCCTGGTCGATGTGGTCATCGGCACCGAAGACGAGATCAACGCCGCCATGCTCAGCGATATCGCGCAGATGACAGTCACGCATTCGCAAGTCTCCGATACCAAAGTGGCCGGCGATACGCGGGGCGCTATCGAATTCATGCTGGGTATGGGACCGGAAGCGGTGGTCGAGAAGATCGGGCCGGAAGGCGCGCGCATCCATCTGCGGGACGGCGATATCATCGAGGCGCCCGGTTTCCCGGTGGAAGTGACCAACATCCTGGGCGCGGGCGATGCCTTTGGCGCGGGCTTCATCTATGGACTGGTCAAAGGCTGGGGCTGGCACAAGGCGGCGCGGCTGGGCAATGCCTGCGGCGCGATCGTGGTGACTGAGCACGGCTGCGCCAATTTCATGCCCACCATGCCGGAGGTGGAAGCCTTCGTCGCGCCCTACGGCGGCTTGGATTGAAATTTCTACCCCACCCCCGGCCCTTCCCGCCATCTCTATGGCGGGCATCCAAAGCATTAGGGAGGGGAGTTCAGACGCCAGGCGCTTTAGGGGTGGCAAGATTGGATGGAGAATGACCATGGACACGGATCAACACAATGGCAACTGAGACGAACGAAGACGGCTGGATCACCTATATGAGCGCCGATGACCTGCTGGAGCGGGCGCGGCGGGAACGGGCCGAGTTGGAAGCGCTGTGGCTCGGGCTGGACAACGCCGAGATGACGCGCCGGCCGGGACTGCATCCAGAGTGGTCGGTCAAGGATATGATCGCCCATATCACCTGGTGGGAGCAGACGGCGACCAACTGGGTCTCGCGCGCCCTGACCGGCGAGATGCTGGCGCGCACGGAGACGCCGGACGAGATCAATGCCCGCGTCTTCGCCGACAACCGCGACCTGCCGCTGAATACCGTGCTCGAGATGTTTCAAGCCAGCTTTCCGCCGCTGGAGAACCTGCTGCTGCGGATGACCGACGAAGAAATCAATGACGCCGAGGTCTGCGATATTCGCGGGATGCCGCTGCTGTATTTTCTGGTGGGCAATACCTTCGCCCACTATGCCGATCATGTGGACGACCTGCGGGCTTATGCCGACGGCTTGCAATGAGAGCTGTAGGGGCGTTTCGGTGAAACGCCCGAACAATGCGCCATACAATGCGGGCGTCTCAGCGAGACGCCCCTACACGAACAGATAGAATTATTTCTGTACTCTACAGGAGATTGACGACATGCAATACACATCAGAAACGATGCTGGTCAAATCCAAAGACAGCGGGGATTCGGGCATCTTTGCCGAGGTCAGCGCCGGGCAAGCCGGCTGGGATTATCTCAACATGGCGGCCATGCGCCTGCGCCGGGGCGAGAGCTTCAGCGTCGAAACCCGCGAGCACGAAAACGCCACCGTCATCCTCGGCGGGACTTGCGATATCGTCACGTCAGACGGCGAGTTTTTGAATGTGGGACGGCGGCCCGATGTCTTCAGCGGCATGCCCTGGGCGCTCTATATGTCGCGGCGCAAGCAATTCACAATCAGGGCGACGAGCGACAGGCTGGAATTCGCCTCCTGCTGGGTACCGACCGACCAGGATTTTCCGACGCAACTGGTGAGGCCCGCCGATAGCGATATCGAGCTGCGTGGCGGCGGCAACGCCTCGCGGCAGATCAACGGGATATTGCCGCCG
Organism: Anaerolineae bacterium; assembly: GCA_022824465.1. Classification (GTDB taxonomy): domain Bacteria; phylum Chloroflexota; class Anaerolineae; order Aggregatilineales; family Phototrophicaceae; genus UBA6055. The sequence goes on along the minus strand of JAJDZV010000006.1, from coordinate 77,129 downwards.
GGTTTCAATTGTCATCGCATTGTGGCGGTCGAGGTCTACACGCCCTCGGGCAACTGGTCCAGCTATCCGCCGCATAAACACGATGTGCATGTCGAGGACGAGGCGGGCAACTTGCTGGAAGCGGACCTGGAGGAGATCTACTTCTACAAGATCGACCACCCCGGCGGTTATGCTTATCAGCGCGTTTACAATGACGACCGCAGCATCGATGGCGTTATGATGGCGCAGAATCACGATAGCGTGCTGGTGCCCGAGGGCTACCATCCGGTGGTCAGCGCGCACGGGTATACGACTTACTATCTGAACTTCCTGGCGGGCAGCGCCCAGTCGCTGGCGAACAGCGATGATCCGGCTTACGAGTGGGTGAAGGGGACGTGGACGTTTAAGGATCCCAGGTTGCCGATTGTGCATCATGGGATGGAGGGGTAGGGGCGGTGATGTATACTGATTTGTAGATTGGCATTGGAGGTGGGGCAATGCGAATAACGAAGATAACAGTGAGTAAACTGTTCGGAGTTTTCGACCACGAGATTCCGCTGAATCAGGAATCGCGGATTACGGTCATTCATGGGCCGAACGGGGTAGGCAAGACTGTGCTGTTGCGGATGGTGCACGGCCTGTTTAATTCCAACTACGGCATGTTCTCTGAGGTCCCGTTTGATCGATTCGGCGTTCACTTTGACAATGGTCAAAGCTTATATGTAGACCAAGATCGTCCTGTGCGACAGTTAGCGTTAGGTGAACTCGGCGACGAGGCGTTGCGATCTGTGGGAGGCAGATTGCATGCAAGCTTTTCCATATCGCACAGCCATGAACCCGGAACTGACATACATCCTTACAGCCCTTCGCGCTCTCAGGAAAGGTACAGGCGCTTCATTGACATTGTAGAGTCCATTCCAGAACTTGACAGAATCGGGAACAACGTTTGGTTTAGTGAGGACTTTGGCTCACCTATGACTATGGACGAAGTCATTAGCGCTTATGATCTTGATTCACAGTACTTCGCCAAAAGCGAGCCGGAATGGCTGCTTCACATAAAGGACAGCATAAATACAGAGTGCATTGAAACTCAGAGATTACAGAGTTCGACGGAAAACGGTCAATCTTCTCATTATCGTTCCACGTCGAGAAGATTTACGCAGAGATCAACTGTGGAGAGGTATTCTGATGAGATTGCGAGAATTATCCAAAGTACACTTACAGAGTATGGACAAAGTTCACAGCGAATAGACAGCAGTTTTCCGACTCGCTTGCTTGATACGAGCCAGTCTTCATCATTGGACAAAGAATCTCTACTACTCAAGTTAGGTGAACTCGAAGATAAGAGCACGGAGTTAATGAAGTTAGGGATTTTCGAGGCGAAAGACGCACCCAATATTCCTACACTTGACAGTTCGCAGGTAAACCTTACAAACGTGCTCTCAATATATGTTGAGGACGTGGAGCACAAATTGGCTGTACTAGACAGATTGGCTGAGCAGTTGAGAGTATTGACCGACATCATAAACACTCGTTTCGAGCACAAGACGCTCAAGGTGGATAGGCAAAACGGGTTTGTAATTACAGCTCGCGAAGAACATCCAATCCCGCTTCAGAGCCTCTCATCCGGAGAACAGCATGAGTTAGTTCTGTTCTATCAATTGCTATTCAACGCGAAACCGAATTCTCTCATTATGATTGACGAGCCAGAGATATCTCTTCACGTTAACTGGCAGGAGCAATTCTTGGATGATATCCAACGAGTCTCAGACTTGCGGCAATTTGATATGTTGATTGCGACGCATTCTCCTGACATTATCAGCGATAAGCACGAATGGATGGTTGAATTGGGCGAAGCAGTTCCCGCTTAAACCATGAATATTCGGGCGCACAGAGACAGATCCAGCAGACGGTTGGCGAGAGACTTGTTGAGGGGAAAACCTGACTCCAGTCACACATATGTCTTGGTTGAGGGATCAGATGACTATAGAGTCTGGGCGAAATTCAAGGCGGAGAAGTGTCTGCTAGTGATTAGTAATGGCAAAGACACGCTTGTCGCGAAGCTCCGATTTTTCAACACAAGATATCCACATTGGAGAAACATCGCTGCGATAGTGGACCCTGATTTCTGGTTGCTTGAAGACGCAAACGAACTTAGAACAGAAAATATGCTCTATGACGACGTGCCTAGTCTGGAGTTGACGCTAGTTATGTCACCTGCTCTTAAAACAGTTTTGCTGAACACGCTACCCGTTGGTGTTGCCGCGTCGTACGAGAAACAGTTGCGTGATACTGCACTGCGGTTGGCGACAGAATATGGCTACTATCGCTTGTTAGACTACCGACACCGACACTACAACCTGAGTTTTAATCAGGTCTCATTCGACGTCGTAATCAGAAGCGAAACGCTTGAGTTAGACGAAGGCAGAATCGCAGAGAGTTTAGTCACGTACTCGGTTCTTTCAGCAAGTCAGCTTTTGGATCATATTAGCGAGTTACGTCGACAAGCTGAGCCGGACATCAGACTTTGTCGTGGACACGATGTGCTGGACATAATGGCTTGTCTCATTGCGCTAGATTCAGACTTGTCAGGCAAGGCGAAAGTTCAGACCAAAACAGGTGAACTCTCGCGGGCTCTGCGCTTGGCATACGAGTTTGTATATTTCATCAAGACCGCACTCTACCGTCGTATCCGCGATTGGGAGTTGACTCACCACCCCTTTAAGATTCTTTCCGAAGACATTTGAAAGGACACCGCCGCATGACAACGCAACGTCTCACCATGGCGCAAGCCCTCGTTAAGTACCTCGCCGCGCAGCACGTCAGCCGCGATGGCGTCGAAAATCCCTTCTTCGCCGGCATGTGGGGCATCTTCGGCCATGGCAATGTCGCCGGCGTCGGCCAAGCGCTCGAACAATACGCGCCCGAGTTGCGCTACTACCAATGCCGCAACGAGCAGGCGCAAGTCCTCACCTCGGTGGCTTACGCCAAGCATCGCAACCGGCTGGCGACTTTCGCTTGCGCTTCGTCCATCGGGCCCGGCGCCTCCAACATGATCACCGGCGCGGCTGTCGCCACCGTCAATCGCATTCCCGTGCTCATCTTGCCCGGCGATATCTTCGCCGAGCGCATCCAGGCGCCCGTCTTGCAGCAGCTGGAAAACGAGCATTCGCAGGACTTCAGCGTCAACGACTGCTTCAAGCCGGTCTCGCGCTATTGGGATCGCATCAATCGGCCCGAGCAGATCATCACCGCCCTGCCGGAAGCCATGCGCGTGCTGACATCGCCGGCTGATACCGGCGCGGTCACGCTCAGCTTGCCCCAGGATATCCAAGCCTACGCCTACGATTATCCCGCCGATATGTTCGAGAAGCGCGTCTGGCAGATCCCGCGCAATCGCCCCGATGTCGCGGCGGTTCAACGGGCGGCACAGTGGATCCGCGCGAGCGAGCAGCCTATCATCGTGGCTGGCGGCGGCGTCCATTATAGCGATGCCCACGATGCGCTGGAGGATTTCGTCGCCCGGACGGGCATCCCGGTGACAGAGACGCAGGCGGGCAAGGGCGCGCTGCTCTATGACAATCCGGCGAATCTGGGCGCGGCTGGCGTAACCGGTACGGAAGGCGCCATCGCGTTGATGAGCGAAGCCGATCTCGTCATCGGCATCGGCACGCGCTACAGCGACTTCACCAGCGCTTCCAATACCGCCTTCGCCAGGGATGGCATCCGCTTCATCAATATCAATGTCGCCGAGTTCGATGCCTACAAGAACAGCGCTTTGCCTCTGGTTGGCGATGCCCGCGTCACGCTGGAGGAGCTGTCGGCGGCGCTTGCGGGTTATGCTGTCGCCGATGATTACCGCGCGCGCGCTCAGGCGTACAATCGGGCTTGGGATGCCGAGGTGCATCGCATCTACAACCTCGAGCACGAGCCAATGCTCAGCCAGGGCGAGGTCATCGGCATGGTCAATACGCTGTCGGGCGCGGGCGACACGGTGCTCTGCGCGGCTGGCAGCATGCCCGGCGACCTGCATAAACTCTGGCGCACGCGCAATCGCAAGGGCTATCACCTCGAATACGGTTATTCGACTATGGGTTATGAGATCGCCGGCGGCTTGGGCGTCAAGCTGGCTGAGCCCGAGCGTGAGGTCTGGGTGATGGTGGGCGATGGCTCCTTCCTGATGATGCACACCGAGATCGTGACGATGGTGCAGGAGGGCATCAAGGTGAATATCGTCGTGGTGGACAATCACGGCTTCGCTAGCATCGGCGCGCTGTCGAAGAGCGTCGGCAGCGATGGTTTCGGCACGAAGTATCGCTATCGCAGCGGCTCGGGCCAGCTTGATGGCGAGACCCTGCCGATTGATTTCGCCAAGAATTGCGAGAGCCTCGGCGCCCATGTCATCCGCGCGCGCGACCGCGAGGAATTCTCCCGCGCGATGGAGGAGGCGAAGGCGCATCAAGGCGGACCGGTCTGCATCGTCACCGAGGTTGACCGGCGGCAGCGCGTGCCCGGCTACGGCGCCTGGTGGGATGTGCCGGTGGCGGAGGTGTCGGAGATGGAAGCGGTGCAAGCGGCCCGCGCCGATTATGAGGCGAACAAGGACCGCGAGAATTATTATTAGAAGTCCGTCGGGCGCTGAGAACTAAGGATATGTAGGGACGACTCGGTGAGTCGCCCGTTATGGCGCTATCAATCGTACACCGAAAAGAAGGCCGAGCGGTCACTGAAATTAGGAGCGAAGCTGAATGCGCACACTAACGCAGGAAGATATGAACTTCTGGCGCGAGAACGGCTATGTCGTCCTGCGTAATGCCGTGCCGCAGGCTGATGTGGACGCGGTCGTTGATACGATTTGGGAATTTATGGAGATGGATCGCGACGACCCTGAGACCTGGTATCACGCGCCTCAGGGCGAATTCGGCATGGTCGAGTTGAATCGCTCGGGCATGGTCGAGCTTTACCAGCATCAGGCGCTGTGGAATAACCGCCAGAACCCGCGAATCTATGGCGCATTCGTCGATATTTGGGGTATCGAGGAGCTGTGGGTGACGATAGACCGTGTGAATTTGAATCCGCCGGCGCGGGGTGAAGGCGGCTTTCAGGGCTTTGTGCATTGGGATATTGATACCTCGCTGCGTCCCCTGCCTGTCGGCGTGCAAGGCGTACTGGCGCTAGCTGATGTGAAAGCGGGCGAAGGCGGCCTGCAAGTGGTTCCCGGTTTTCACCGCGAGTTTGAGGAATGGGTCAAAACGCAGCCGGCCGACCGCAACCCCTGGAAGCCGGATATCACTGGGCTCGAGTTGGTCGGGGTGGAGATGAAAGCGGGCGATCTGGTCATCTGGAACAGCATGCTGCCCCACGGCACCTCGCGCAACCTTTCTGACAAGCCGCGGCTGGCGCAGTACATTTCGATGTTCCCCGCGCCGGATGACGAAGCCTTGCGGCAGGAGCGCGTCTCGTCCTGGCGCGAGCGCAGACCGCGCGTCGGTCCGGCGTTTCCGGGCGATCCGCGGCGTTGGGAAATCGAGCATGGCGCAACCGCCGAGTTGACGCCGCTCGGCGAGAAGCTGCTGGGTTTGGAAGATTGGTAAACGTGGCGCTCGCTGCGGACGCGAGCGGCACCGCGTATCCACCAGGCTGGGACCAGCTTGGTGAGGACACAACGGATGTGGAAAACAGCTATAACGACCTTGGCACTGTTGCTCACACCATGCGCTGTGTGGGCGCAAGACTTGGATTGCAGTGCCGACTGTTTTGAAGCATCGGTGTTTTCCACTGAAAATGTTCATCTAATGGATGCTGACGGTGCGGACCCTCCTCTGCTTGTCAGCGAAATCAGATGGCATGAAACAGAATCCATATTGGTCGTGATGAGCGGTAGGCGCGCAGATAATGAGACGCTGCCAGAAGAGAGAAAAATACAGGAGTTGATGGTATGGCGCATGGTATCGCGCGAATACGATGTAGACACCAGAGGTCACATCCTGACACACGGCGCTTTCAACGGGCATGAATTTACGGCATTGACCACGATTGAGGACACGATAATTGTTGGGACGCAATTGGGAAGTCTCTTGCTTTGGGACTTGTGGCAGGAGAAATATCTGGACGAGGTCCCTGTCAGTAGTGGAGAGATTACCGGGATCGAGTCGCATCCGGAAGGCGAATGGTTGATAGCGGTTGTTGACAAGGCCAAACTGTTTCAGGTGCATCTGGAGCAAAGGGACGTTTCCGCGATACAGCTTTCCCAGGGCAGTTACAGTAAGATGCAAGCCCTTGCATTTTCGAGCGATGGAGAGTTGCTTGCGGTCGCCGCAGACGCCAATGTCGCGATCTGGGATGTTGATACCTGGAACAGGTGGGATTCGCATGCGCTTTCCGCTGAGCATGTTGCGGGGTTGCTGTTCCTGGACGATGATTCACAGTTGCTAGCCTTGACCGACGAAAGTGTTACTCGTTGGGCGCTTGTGGATCGTACGTTAGACCTTTTGGACGAAATGACGCCGGACAACAGTGAGTCCGCATGTCATATCACGGACGGAGATATTAACATTGACGATAGCTTGCTTGTGACAATTGACGAGTGTCAACAAATTCGTGCTTGGGATTTGAATGCCGGCACAGAGATCGCCTTATCGCATTGGTTTCATTCAGACAGGATTATGCCTTGGGCGGCCATTCAGTTCAGTGCCAACGGACGATACCTTGCCCAAGCGTCTTCGGCTTGGGCGCTGTGGTACGTGGACGAATAGCGTGAAAACTCTGCTAAAAGCCACAAGGAAGCATTAATGACAAACACCTTAAAAGTCGGGTTGATCGGCTGCGGCAATGTCGTGGTTTATGGGCATCGCGCGGCGCTGCTGGGCTTGGATGATATTGAGCTGGTCGCGCTGGCCGATATCACGCCGGCGCGCCGCCAGATCGGCAAAGATTGGTTCGGGCTCAGCGACGAGCAGCTCTACGCCGATTATCGCGACCTGCTGGCCATCGACGAGATTGAGGCGGTGGTCATCGCGGTGCCGCAGAAGTTCCGCCCGCCGATCGTGCTGGATGCCTTCGCGGCTGGCAAGCATGTGCTCAGCGAAAAGCCGATCAGCAATGTTCCCGCGGTCGCGCGCCAACTTGTCCGCGCGGCGACCGAAGCGGACCTGAAACTGGCGATGGTGCACAATTATCATTTCCTGCCTGAATATCGCCAGATCAAGCGGCTGCTGGCTGCGGGCGCGATCGGCGATATTCGCGTCGCCACGCTGCATTTTCTGGGCGTCATTGATTATCCTGGCGCGGCCGAATATCAAGCTGATTGGCGGCATACGATGGCGGCCGGCGGCGGCGTGCTGATGGACATGATCCATGCGGTCTATCTGGCTGAGTGGCTGGTCGGGGCGGAGGCGCAGCAGGTCATGGCCTTCGTGGACGCGCCGGAATACGCTCAGCGGGCGCCTGTCATCGAGGACCTGGCTCTGCTGCAAATCGCTTTTCCGAGCGCTTACGCCGTCATCCACATGGCCTGGGGCGAGGGCGTCGGCGGCGCTGATATCAGCGGAAGCGACGGGCAGATCCGCATGCGCTACAAGCAATACCAGTCAGGCGGTTTCAATCAGCCGATTGAGCTGTACAGCGTCGACAGCGAGTGGCGACGGACCGACCACGCCATCGCCAATCTTGAGGAGCACCTGGACAATACCGCGCGCTCTTTCACCGAGCTATGGGCGGACTTCCATGCCGCCATCCGCGAAGACCGTGAGCCGATTGCGCCCGCAGCCGCCGGCGCCCGCGCTTTGGAGATCGTGCTGGGCGCCTACGCATCGGCCGTCACTGGACGAGTCGTCCGTTTGCCGCTGGACAAGGCAAGTCCGGTCTACAAAAAGGGCATTGATGGAATTGTCGAGCTCGACGTCTGGGAAGACAGCAAAACAAAGGCGGCCGGTCTATTCGGCTTGCGCGAATGAGGGAGGACGCATGAACGGCGAGCGCGGCATGTTATCGCTTGGCGAACTTGCGAGCAAAGTCGATGCTGGCGAAATCGAAACCGTCATCATCGCTTTCAGCGACCACTATGGACGCCTGCTGGGCAAGCGGCTGGATGCCGAGTACTTCCTGGCTGAAGCCGCGCGAGCCGGCGCCCACGCTTGCAATTATCTGCTGACCACTGATATGGAAATGGAACCCGTGCCCGGCTACGAATTCGCCAACTGGGAATTAGGCTATGGCGACTTCCATCTCGCGCCCGATCTGGAAACGCTGCGGCAGGCGAGTTGGCTGAGCGAAACCGCGATCGTGCTTTGCGATATCGAGAATGAAAGGCGGCATCAACCGGTCGCGGAGGCGCCGCGCTCCATCCTGCGGCGGCAAATCGAAGCGGCGGCTGACCTGGGCTACAGCGTCTATGCCGCCTCCGAGTTGGAGTATTATATTTATCGCGATTCCTACCGCGATGCCCAGCAACAAGGCTACGCTGATCTGGAGCCGATGGGTTGGTATCTGGAAGATTATCATCTCTTGCAGGGCACGCGCGAAGAGAGCTTCACCGCCGCCGCTCGTCATCATCTCAAGCATTCCGGCATCCCGGTGGAGAGCAGCAAGGGCGAATGGGGTCTGGGCCAGCACGAGCTCAATATCCGCTACGCCGATGTGCTCAGCATGGCCGATCGCCACTCGCTGATGAAGCACTGCCTCAAGGAGATCGCCGATGGACAAGGCGGCAGCGTCACCTTCATGGCGAAGCCTTACGCGGGTCAAGCGGGCTCGAGCTGCCATATTCACCTTAGCTTATTCAAGGGCGGGGAGAATGCCTTCGCCGGTGATATGGCGCTGGGACCGGTAATGGGCTCGGATGTCTTCCGCTATTTCCTCGGCGGCTGGATGGCCCATTTGCAGGAGTTAATGGTCTGCTATGCGCCGACGATAAACGCTTACAAGCGCTATGAAGACGGCTCGTGGGCGCCGACGCGCATCGCCTGGAGCTATGACAATCGCACCGCCGGCTTTCGCGTCGTGGGAAAGGGCGACAGTTTGCGCATTGAGTGTCGCGTGCCCGGCGCCGATTGCAATCCCTATCTGGCGTACGCGGCCGCCTTGGCGTCGGGCTTGGCTGGCATCCGCAATAAAACGGATCCGCCCGCTATCTTCGAAGGCGATATATACGCCGCCCGCCATCTGCCGCGTGTGCCCTACACGTTGGAGGAAGCGACCGACAACTTCGCAGCCAGCGACTTCGCGCGCGAAGCTTTCGGCGAGGAAGTCGTGCGGCATTACACGCATTTCTTCCGTATGGAGATCGAAAGCTTCCACGGCGCCGTCACCGACTGGGAACGGGTGCGTTACTTCGAGCGGATTTGAGCGCGGACGTAGCCAAGCTGGTAGCGACGGTACAGAATCAGTCGAGAATTGCTACAATTCGCCACATTGAACAAGGGGGAGACACATGTCCGCGATTAGCGTACGGGTAACGCAGGAAGACGGAATTCAGCGCCGCATCGACGCGCTCGGCCGCCTTCACATCGTCAGCTTGGGCGACGAGGAAGCTGACATTACGCTCAGCCACGACATTGACTGAGGACGTCCCAATGCGACTCAAAGACAAAGTAGCGCTCATCACCGGCGCCGGCAGCGGCATCGGCTGGCAGACCGCCCAACTCTTCGCGCGGGAGGGGGCTTCAATTGTCGCCGTCGACATCAACGATAAAGCCGGCGTCGCCTGCGTCGTGGAGATCAACAGCAGCGGCGGTTCGGCGGTATATGTCCGCGCTGATGTCTCGCGCGCGGTAGACTGCTACAATATGATCGCCGCGGCCGAAGCCAATTTTGGCAAACTCGATATCCTTTTCAACAACGCGGGCATCAGCCACGCCGACGACGATGACGCCATCAACACCTCCGAAGCCGTATGGGATTTGACCATGGCGGTCAATGTCAAAGGCGTCTTCCTGGGCTGCAAATATGGCGTCCCGGCTTTGCAACGCGCTGGCGGCGGCAGCATCATCAACACGGCGTCATTCGTCGCGGTTCTGGGCGCGGCCACGCCGCAACTCGCTTACACGGCGAGCAAGGGCGCGGTCTTGGCGATGTCGCGCGAGCTGGCTGTCATCCACGCGGGAGAGAATATCCGCGTCAACGCCCTTTGCCCGGGTCCACTGCGCACCGAACTGCTGATGAAATACCTGGACACGGAAGAAAAGAAGCAGCGCCGCCTGGTGCATATTCCCATGGGGCGCTTCGGCGAGGCGGAAGAAATCGCCAAAGCCGCCCTCTACCTGGCTTCGGACGAGTCCTCGTTTGTCACCGGCAGCACCTTCCTGGTCGACGGCGGCATCACGGCGGCCTACGTGACGCCGGAATGAGACAGCGTCGATAGCAATGCTACAGAAGCTTGTCGTTCGTACGGGCGCGACGGCGGCTCGCGCCTCGTCTACGTTGTGGGCGCTCTACGCCACCCCCGGCCCCTCCCCCGACGAATCAGGGAGGGGAGCAAAATACTGCGCGCAGCAAGATATTTTTCGTAGGCGATGGCTTTGCCGCGCGTATGTCTACGGCTCGCTCGTATGGGCTTTCAACCTGACCTTAGCGGAGTAGCCATAGTCACTGCCGACGGGCGGCGGACTATGCTAAAGTTATAGTGCCTGAACGGGAACGCGTTCGCTGGCGGAGGGGTATCATGCTGCACGGTTTGATGATGGATTACCCGCTGACGCTTGACGTGATCGTCGAGCATGCCCGGCGCATGACGCCGCGCAAGACGATCAAGACCAAATTGCCCGATGGCGCCTGGCACGAATACGATTACGCGGAGTTCTACCGGAGGGTGAAGAAGCTGGGCAATGCGCTGGCTGCGCTGGGCGTCGAGCCGGGAGACCGCGTCGGCACCTTCGCCTGGAATACCTTCGAGCATTTGGAACTCTATTTCGGCATCCCCGGCGCGGGCGCGGTCGCGCACACCTTGAATATCCGCCTTTCGCCCGAGCAGCTCAAGTTCATCATCAATCACGCGGAAGACAAGGCTATCTTCGTTGATGGCACGCTGCTGCCGCTGCTTGAGCCGATCGCGGCTGAGCTGGAAACGGTGGAGCGGTTCGTCGTCTTCAACTGCGACCAGCGACAAGCCGTAAATCTGCCGAATGCCACGCATTACGAAGACCTGATGGCGGAAGCCAGCGAGGACTTCGAGTGGCGCTGCACGGATGAAGATATGGCGCTGGGCTTGTGTTACACCAGCGGAACGACTGGCATGCCCAAGGGCGTCCTTTATAGCCACCGGTCGATGATGCTGCACACCTTGGGCGTGATGCAGGCGGCGGCGCTCGGTCCCACCGAGGCCGATGTGGTCTTGCCAGTCGTGCCGCAATTCCACGCTATGGCTTGGGGCTTGCCTTATGCCTGCGCCTGGGTGGGCGCGACCATCATCATGCCCGGTCGCCATCTTCAGCCGGCGCCGCTGGCGGAGATGATCGAGGGGGAGCGCGTCACCATCGCCGCCGGCGTGCCCACGATCTGGAATGGCTTGTATCACGAACTGCGCCGCAACCCGCGCGATATCTCATCGATCGCGCAGCTTGTCGTTGGCGGCTCAGCTATGCCCCGCGGCTTGATCGAAGCGTATGAGCGCGACTTCAATGTCAATGTCGCGCACGCCTGGGGCATGACCGAGATGTCGCCCATCGGCAGCGTATCGAAGTTGCAAACGCGGCATAGCGACCTTGATGAGGCTGGACGTTGGGATATCAAGGCGAAACAGGGCTACTTCGTCCCCGGCGTTGACGCGCGCATCGTCGATGATGACGGGCGCGAAGTGGCGTGGGACGGCGAGACGATGGGCGAGTTGCAGGTGCGCGGCTATTGGGTGGCGCGGCAGTATTACAAGCTCGAGCATGACCATGAGCATTTCACCGATGATGGCTGGTTTCGGACCGGCGATGTCGTCACTATCGACGCGGACGGCTATATGACCATCACCGACCGCACGAAGGACCTGGTCAAGAGCGGCGGCGAATGGATCTCGTCGGTCGACCTGGAGAATAGGCTGATGTCGCATCCTGATGTGCTGGAGGCGGCGGTCATCGCCATCGCGGACGAAACTTGGGGCGAGCGGCCGCTGGCGGTGCAGGTCCCGCTAGAAGGCAGCTGCGACGAGCAGGCGCTGAACGCTTGGCTGCTGGAGCGATTTCCCAAATTCTGGCTGCCGGATCGTTACGTGGCGGTAGACGAAATCCCCAAGACGGGCGTCGGCAAAATGGACAAAAAAGCGCTGCGGCAGATGTTTGCGGATGGGGAGCTGGACCCCCACCCCAAACCCAGTGCCCCATAAAGAGCTGAGGAGCGGGTACCTTTGAAAATAGCGCGAATCTCAAAGCCAACCCCACCCCCCGGCCCCCTCCCCAGCAAGCTAGGGAGGGGGAGCGCTCTGAGAGTAGATGGCTTTGATGCTCAATCTTCTGCTATTTGCGCGTTAATTGTCAATTTCATCATCGAGTTACCCTTCCCCAAAGCATTGGGGAAAGGCCGGGGATGGGGTAGAAAAACATATCCGATCCTCAGCCCATAATTAGGGAGGGACTTAGATGCTGCGAAACTGTTTCAAGTCGCCCATGCTCGTCAAATGGCGGACGACCAGGTTGGTCGCCCCTAAGCGCATTTGTCTTTGAAAATATGAGGGCATTATGAAAATCACAGGTATCAACTCGATCCTTTTCGAACACCGGATGGCGCGCCCTATCGGCGATGCCAATAATCCACGCGGCCGCGACTTGAACGCCGGGCTGGCGGTCTTTTTGGATACCGACGCCGGGCTGACAGGCGTCGCGTTGGGCAACCCGTCACTGCAGGGCGACATTCACGCTATGGCGCGGAACTTGCTCTTCGGTCGGGATCCTCGCGGCGCAGTCGGCTTGTGGGGTCGTATGGCGGATTTCGCCTTCAAGGGCGGCAATCGCGGGGCGGTCACCGATGTCATCGGCGCGCTGGATGTCGCGCTTTGGGATTTGAAAGCCAAAGCCAACGACGAACCGCTCTGGAAGACGCTGGGCGCATCCAGCCGGGCGGTCAAAGCCTATGCCAGCGGCATCGACCTGTGCCTCGACGATGAGGAAATCCGCGCCTTCTATGAGCGGCAGGCCGCTCGCGGGATCGCCATCGGCAAGCTCAAGGTAGGTTTGGACCGCGAAGCCGACCTGCGGCGCATCGGCATCATGAAGGAGGCGCTGGCGACGTCCGGGCGCGCGCCCATCCTGCTCATCGATTCCAACGAGTATTGGTCGCCAAAGCAAGCGATTCAGCATATCCGCTATTTCGAGCGGCATCACGAAATATTTTGGGCGGAGGAGCCGGCGCGGCGTTGGGACACCACTGGTTTGCGCCAGGTCTCACAGTCGGTGAACGCGGCCGTCGCCACCGGCGAGAACCTGGATGACGCCGCTGACTTTCGCGCTCTTATCGCGCATCAAGCGGCTGACGTTCTGCAGATCGGAGTGGGCACGGGCGGCATCACGGGCGCGATGCGGGTGGCGCAGATGGCTGACGGCTTCGACCTGCCAGTTTCGGTGATGAATTGCCCGGGCAATTATATGGCGCATTTCGCCGCCGTGCTGCCCAATCATATCTGGATGGAGGTGGTTGATGCCGGGCGCGATGTCGTTTTTGCGCATGACAGTCGCGTCGAGGACGGCTATATTATCCTTGGCGACCGGCCGGGCAATGGCATTCAGTTTGATATGGAGAAGCTGGAGCAGCACCACGTGACGCAGCGCTCAGCCAGCGCGGCGCCCAGTCCCTGGGGCAGACGGCGCGGGGCGGGCTTGTATGTGGTCGCCGATGGCGAGGCGGAGGAAGTGGGGGAAGAGTAGAGGCGAGGCCTTGGCAGATGACATTGGCGGAGAAGAAGAAACGCAAACGACCGCGGAGGCCGCTGCATGTCGGCTGCCTGCGAATGCTGTTTGCGCTGATAATCGCTCCCTTCGCGTTGTGCGGGCTCGGCTGGCTTGTGCTGAATATTCAATATTCGGCGCCTTTCCAGCGGCTCGCCTACGGGATCCAACAGGCATCAAACCGGGCGGTACCGGCGGAAAAAGAATCTGAGTTGATCGTGTTTTCGTGTGGGAGCGGCATTTACACGATCGAGCCTGACGGCAGCAATTTGAGTCAGATTCACGGCGGTTACTTGGTGACCTACGGTTCGGGGCTAGCATGGTCGCCAGATGGGATGTGGCTGGCGGCGCCTATCTATGTCTCGTCCGTCTGGCAGCGCTCCGAGGTTTTGGTCCTGCGATTTGATGGCTCAGTCTGGCGGCGATTGACATTTGACAATAAAAGGGAAGAGCATGTCAGTTGGTCGCCCGATGGGCAAACCATCTATTATGTCAGCGGGCGCGAGATGTATCGGGCGCCGGCGGCGGGAGGCAAGTCGCGTGCGGTGAGCGGAGTCGGCCGAGTTGGCGGCGGATTCTCGCCGGTGGCCTGGTCGCCTGACGGCAAGTGGCTCGCTTATGATTATCGTCGCTATCGCGATGACGTCTCATCCGTTCGCTTCTTGAGTTTCGACGATTCGGAGTCGACCTTCGAGCACAAAATAAAGGGCGACGTCTATAGCATTGTCTGGGCGCCGGACAGCGAACGGGTCGTCCTGGATACCCATGACATGATGGTTGTCTACAACATCGTTCAGAAGGGCTACGATTTTGAACTCGCTGTTCATGCGAGCCATCCGGTATGGTCGCCAGATGGACGCTGGCTGGCGCTATCGACATTTAAGCCCAGATCAGATAATGATGACAATACGCATCTGTTTGATACATGGACGGGTGATATGCGGCGCTTGCTAGAGGGCCGGCGCGTTGCGTCTACGTGGTCGCCGGATAGCGAGTGGATCGCCTTCACCGACGGCCTCGATGATCGTCAGCTATTCAAGATTAGACGAGACGGCAGCGACTTGCAGCAGTTGACCGAGATGGATTGCCGGGTGAAATCTGCGAGTTGGTCGCCGCGTTAGTCTTGCGCGGCGGCGATAGCGGGGCGGGCGACGTGTGGGAGGCGTAGAGGCGGCAATTCAGAGCCTAAACGCCTGAACTTACGCGGACGGAAAACAGCGCTGCAATCGTTTCAGTCCATTACTCTGGTTGCGTGGGCGGTTGCTCCATTAAGCCCGCGCGCCCCCGCATCCAGGCCATGCTTTCCCGCAATGCCGTAACGCTATCGCTCAATTTGTCGAACTTGGTTTCAAGACTGTCTATACGGCCGTGGATTTGATTGATATCGTGCCGAAGCCAGAGAAATACGCCAATGACGGTACCGACAGTAATGATGAATTGTGTATTCTGGTCCACGCTGCTTGCCTTTGCTGCATCATCCACTGCAAGCGCATAGTAACACAATTATGCCGCTTCATCCAGTCTTTCTGCGCCTTGCCATCGGCGCTTATATACCGCACAGCCACCTTGTGGGCGAGTGTATTAGGGTGGAGGCTGGCACTTGCCCTACATCCCCTCAATCACCCCCGCCTTCCGCTGATGCCAATCATGCGCCCGCTCGTAGGCCCGCGCGATCCGATACACCGTCGCCTCATCAAAAGCGCGCCCGGTCAACTGAAAGCCGAAGGGCAGGCCATCGCTGGTAATCCCGCAGGGTACGCTCAGCGCCGGCAGACCAGCCAGGTTGGCGTTGAAGGTGTGATGGCACATCGAGCCCACCGGCGTATCGGGATAGCCATCGGCGCGCGGAGCATTCAGCATATCGAGCCGCGCGGTCGGGATCGGCATCGTGGGCCAGAGCATGGCGTCCAGTCCCGCCTCGCGGAATGCCCCGTTGATAGCGCTGCGATACAGCGAGCGGGCCTGCTGCGCCGCCAGATAGTGCGTGGCCGGCAGCAGCTCGCCCAATTGCACGATGGCGCGCGTCGCCGTGTCATATTTGTCGCCCTGCTCGCGGATCAGCTTGCGATGCCAGGTGCTGCCCTCGCAGAGCACGATGGTGAAAAGCGCGTCCTGCGTGATCGCCAATTCGGGCATTGAGATCTCGACGATTTCGGCGCCCATCGCCCGATATTCGGCGATGACGGCTTCGACCGACGCGCGAATCTCATCTATGAGGCCGTCATAGAAGAAATAATCCCGCTCGACGCCGATGCGCAATCCAGCCACGCCCGCTTCGAGGTCGGCGCAGAAATCGGGCAGGGGCTGATCGGCGCTGGTCGGGTCTTTGGGGTCGTAGCCAGCCATACCCGCCAGCAGCAGAGCATTGTCCTTGACTGTGCGTGTCATCGGTCCGACGTGATCCAGGGACCAGGCAACCGGCACGACGCCATAGATGCTGACGCGGCCGAAGCTGGCTTTCATGCCGACCAGATTGTTGATGGAGGCGGGCACGCGAATCGAGCCGCCGGTATCCGTGCCCAGGGCGCCGAAGGATGAGCGGCTCGTGACGGCCACGCCCGAGCCAATGCTTGATCCACCCGGATAGCAGTCCATATTCCAGGGGCTGCGGCTCGGCGGCGTATTCACGCCATAGGCGAATTCGTGGCAATGCGTCTTGCCAATGATGATCGCGCCGGCTCGATCCAGGTTCTCGACGCAAGTCGCGTCATGGTCCGGCACGAAGCCGGCCATCACACGCGAACCGCTTTCGGTGACGATGCCCTTGGTGTAGATATTGTCTTTGACGCCAATCGGGACGCCATGCAGAGGACCGCGCCGCCCGTTCCCGGCGATTTCGGCATCGGCTGCCCGCGCGGCATCCAGCGCTTCTTCCGCCAGCACATTGGCGTAGGCATGCACGATCGGTTCGGTCTTTTCGATCGCGCGCAGATTGGCTTCGACCAATTCGACGGAAGAGATCTCGCCCGTCTCAAGCAGGTCGCTCACTGCGCTCAGGGATAGGTCGTTCAAGTCAGTCATTGCCCGCTCCTTCCAGACGGAAGATCGGCGCTGGCACGATGTCTTGCAAGTCAAAGGCGTTGAAGGATTCGAGAGCGGCCAGTTGATTCATCAGCAAAGCCGTCAGCGCTTCGGTTTCCTGTGGTGATACCGCCAGCCCCATCTTGTTCGCCAGCGCCTCAATGACCGCCGCTTCCAGGACTTCGTCCGAACTTGCTCTGCCATAGCTCATGAGCTCTCTCCTTTAGGATTTTGTTGATTCGCCGCTTGGGTGAGTCAGTTGTTCAATGCCGCTTCGATGACGAAAACCTGCTCTTCAATTCGCAGCAGATGCGCTTGCAGCAGTTGCCAGCTGTTGAGATAGACGCCGTTCGCCGCCAAATACGAGCCGACCACCAGTTGATAGGGGCTCGAATCAAAGTAGGCGTAGGGATTGGCCGATGCGTCAAACGACATTTGGCTGTTGTCGCTTGCCCGGCGCAGCATTGACTCGGCGCGTTCAAGCATCTGCAAGACGCCTTCGTAGCCGAAGTCCTGCTTCCATTCGGTCGGCGTGCGATAATGCAGGGCGTCTTCAAGCGCTTGCAGCATCTGGCCAAGCAGTTGCTTGCGCGGGTCCGCAGCCAAGCGATCATCAGTGAGCAGCGCATTGGCTCGTTTGAGCAGGTCTTGGGTCCGCGCCAGCGCGTCATGCAACCGGCCGGTGATTTCAGTGAAGTCCTTCAGACCTCGCCGCCAGACCTCTCGCCCGCTCAAGCCGAATACCGACATGGCGTGTGATTCTTCCAGCCAGGCGGCATCAGCCGACGTCAGGTCATGCAGCTGCTCGACCGCATCGCCGATAGCGCCACAAGCTGTCGCCAGGCGGCTCAGCCCGCTGCCAATCGGATGAGATTGGGCTGTGCCCGCTTCTCGTTTTACGATCGGCGGGCGCGCCGCGCCAAGTTGCGCCGACTGCCAGAATGCCGCGTTGGCCAGCATTCGCGCCGGCGCTCCCCACTCGTCCATCGCCAGATTGTAGCCAAACTCCGGATGCGAACCGAAGAGCAGCACCCGTCCCAAGCCATTGTAGCCGCTGACGATATTGGCGATTCCTTCGTCGGCAGCGCGCCCCAAAAGCGTTGCTTCAGGCGGCTGCGATTGGCTGAAACATAAGAAGCGCTCCGAATGCGTGAAGTCTTCATCCGCGCCGGCCACCGCCGCTAAAGCAATCGCATCGGAAGCGTCCGGCAAAGCGGAAGTATCCGTATCGAATAGCGGACCGTTGTAATGCGTAATGTCAAAGCGCTCGGGCAGGCCGAACATCACCGGGTGATCCGGTCGCAGATTGCGGCTCTGAATGACGCCGATGCCGGGCGATTCCAAGCCGATCCACTCGGTGTCGCCGCGGTTCCAGATCAAAGCGTTGACCAGTTGCATCTGGCGCTGCTGTGGGCAGACCTGCAGGAAACTGTCGGCGACGATCGCGGCATCAAAGGAGCCGGCGCAAGAACCGATATACATGCCGCCGCGTTGCACCCAGTCTTTGATTCGCCGGCAGCCCGCTTCGCCCAGCGGCGTCAGCTGACCGATCATCGCCAAGCCGCCGCCACCGGGCACGCCGAATAGGTCATAGTCGTCCAGCGCCCCGGCGCGGACCGCCTGCGGACTGATGAATTCGACATGAAAACCAAGCTCGGCGAAAATGCGAGCGTGATTAAAGGGCGCGCCGCCGCCGCCATAGAGCGCGATTCGCAAGGGCCGCAGCAGGAGACCAACGAAGTTGTCTATCGAGTCGACAGCTTGCGCCCTTATGCCATAGCGCGCTTGAGCCGCTGCGAGCAGCTGCAAGGGCACGCGTTTGAGGTCGCTGATCAGATAAGCCCCGCGCGCCAGATCGAGCGTCCCTCCGTCCGCGGCGAGCGCCCTGAATGGCTCTGTTGCCCAGCGAATCTCCGCGCCCTCCCGCAGCAGCGTGTTGACGAGGCGACAAGCCCGCTGCCACTCGCCGGAATGCTGACCGACGATGAACATCTGCGCCATCTTTGCCTCTCCTTGATTCTCTGTCAATCCAGCTAGTCCCCCGACGAACAGTTAAACGGCTTGATGCCGCAAATTGTCGCTTCCAAATGCGACCCGCCTTGGCAAATGCGCCGCAGAAGCTTCACCTTAGTCATGCGAAAAGCGGTCAAAGGTCTTTCGCGAGCGCGGACGAGGCGCTGGCTCACCCCTACAGCGTTTCGATGATTCTGGCGATTGCGCCAAGACGGCAGTCATACTCAATACTTTCCTGGAATTAATTCTGTGCCTCTGTGTTAATTTGCGCCATCCGCATACAAAAGACAGGCGACCCTCTGCCCCGGAGCGGTCGCTTCCAGTCGCGGCGCAATCGTTGAGCAGTTCGACATGACCTTGGGGCAGCGCGGATGAAAGTGGCAGCCCGGCGGCGGATCCAGCGGCGACGGCGGTTCCCCTTTTGGCAAATCCCAGTTGACCCGCCGAGACGGATCTGGCAGGGGAATCGCCGAGAACAGCACCTGCGTATAGGGATGCTGCGGCGCGGCAAAAAGCGTCTCGGTCGGCGCTTCTTCCACGATTTTGCCCAGGTACATCACCGCCACCCGGTCGCTGAAATGCTGCACGACGCCAAGATCATGCGTGATGAATACATAAGTCAAGTTGAAATCTCGCTGCAATTCCGCGAGCAGATTGAGCGTCTGCGCCTGCACCGAGACATCGAGCGATGAGGTCGGCTCATCGGCGATGATGATCTCCGGGGAAAGCGCCAGCGCCGCCGCGATGCCGACCCGCTGCCGCTGCCCGCCGCTCAGCTCCGACGGGTAGGCGCGGGCATGCGCGCTATTGAGCCCGACGCGCTCCAAGAGCGCATCGACGCGCTTGTTCCGTTCCGCCACTGTGCCTTCGCGATAGATGTCCAGCGGCTCGCGGATGATCCGTCCGACGCGCATCCTGGGGTTGAGCGAGGCGTAGGGGTCTTGCAGGATGATCTGCGCCTGCCGCCGGAAGGCGCTCAACTCGCGGCGATTCATACGGAAGATGTTGTTGCCTTGGTAAAGCACTTGTCCTGTCGTTGGTTGCATGAGCCGCAGAAGCAGACGCCCCAGTGTGCTTTTGCCCGAGCCGGATTCGCCGACGATGGCGAGCGTCTGCCCGGCGGTGACGTCCAGCGACACCGCCTCCACCGCTTTGACCGTTTGCGCCTCGGCCCCGCGCAGAGTTGCCAGCAGGCTCGACTCCAGCGGGAAGTGCTTGCTCAAGCCGACGGCGCGCAGAAGCGGTTCTGCTCCGTTAATCGTAGAGGACACAGGCGACCTCCTGCCCGCCATCACGTCTGAGGAGTGGCGGAGCTTCCTCGCGGCAGATCGCTAGCGCGTGTGGACAGCGCGGATGAAAACGACAACCGGTCGGTCTGTCATCCAGGCTCGGCACGCGCCCGCGGATATTCTCCAGCGCGCCGCGTTGAATCCCTTGGCTCGGCAGCGAATTGAGCAGCGCCTGCGTATAGGGGTGCAAGGGATCGCGAAATATCGCGTCCACAGCGCCGAATTCGACGATCTTGCCGGCGTACATGACCGCCACCCGATCGCAAACCTGCGCCACTACACCTAAATCATGCGTGATCAAGAGCACGCCGGCGCCCTGTTCCTCGACCAGGAGGCGGCGTATCAAATGCAGAATCTGCGCCTGAATCGTCACATCCAGCGCCGTGGTCGGCTCATCAGCGATTAGCACTTGCGGATGACAAGAGATCGCAATCGCCAGGGCGATCCGCTGCGACATGCCGCCGCTGAACTGATAGGGATAGGCTTTCAAGCGCTCTTCCGCCGCCGGGATGCCCACCTGCCGCAGCAAATCGAGCGCCCGTTCTCGCGCCGCCGGCGGGTCTAGCGCCAGGTGTTCCTGCAGCGTTTCAATCACCTGATGTCCCACTGTGAAGAGGGAATCAAGCGCTGTCATCGGGTCCTGAAAGATCATCGACAGTCGGCTGCCGCGCAGGTCTTGCAGTGCGTCTTCGCTGGCGTCGGTCAAGTTGACATCTCCCAGCCAGACTTCGCCGCCGCTAATGCGAGCATTGCTGGCAAGCAGGCGCATGACGCTGTAGGCAATCGTCGATTTGCCGCAGCCGGATTCGCCGACCAAGCCCAGGATTTCACCCGGCAGCAAGTCGAAGCTGACATCGGAGACCGCTTCCAGCCAGCGCCCGCCGCTGTAGAATTCGGTCGTCAGATGCCGCAGGGAGAGCAGGCTCATTGTCGTTTCCTGGCAGGGTTCAGGAGGTCTTGCAAGCCGTTGCCCAGCAGGTTGAAGCCCAGCACGGCGAGCGAGATCGCCACGCCCGGCGCCACGACCATCCAGGGCGCCTGCTGCATGAAGGAACGGCCTTCGGAGAGCATCAAGCCGAGCGAGGGATCGGGCGGCTGCGTGCCCAAGCCGATGAAACTCAAAGCGGATTCAAGCAATATCGCGATGCCCATCAGAATCGAGGCTTGAATCAATACCGGCGCGATGGCGTTGGGCAAGATATGCCGCAGCATCAGCCGCAGATGCGATGCGCCGCGCGCCCGCGCTCCCTCCACGTAGAGTTCGTTGACCACCTCGAGCGTGGAGCCGCGCATGACGCGCGCGAAAATCGGCACATATACCACCGCGACCGCCAAGACCATCACCGCGATCTCGCGCCCGACGAAGCCGGTCAATGCCACCACAAGCACAATCGCCGGGAATGCCATCAGCACATCCATGGGCCGCATGATGATATTGTCGACTAAGCCGCCGAAATAACCTGCTAGCAAGCCAAATGTCACGCCCACCGCCAAGCCGAAACCGACCGAGCCCAGCGCTACCGCCAGCGATATCTGATAGCCATAGAGCACGCGCGTCAGGATATCGCGGCCGAAGTTGTCCGTGCCCAGCAGGTGGGCGCCCGTCGGCCCGCTGAGCGGCGCCATGAAATCCATCGCGTCCGGCTTGTAGGGCATATAAAGCGAGACCGTCGCCGTCATGAGCGCCAGCAATACGATGATCGTCGCCCCCAGGAAGGCGGAGCGGCTGGCGGCGTGCCACTCCCGCAAACGGTGTAACAGCGCCCGAACCCGGGTCATGCGCCGCCGCCGCGTATCTTGGGATTGATGAGCGCGTAAATCACATCAGTCGCCAGGTTGACCAGGATAAACATAAAAGCCACGGTCAGCATGCCGGCCTGCACGACCGGATAGTTGCGCTCGAGGGTATAGCTGACGATGAGTCGGCCGACGCCGGGCAAGCTGAAGACTTCCTCCACGATTACGGCGCCGCCGAGCAAGTAGCCGAATTGCAAGCCGATGACGGTGACGATAGGGATGCTGGCGTTGCGCAGCACGTGCTGATAAACCACCAGGCGCTCGCGCAGGCCTTTGGCGCGGAGGAAGCGCACGAATTCGAGCTCGAGCACTTCCAGCACAGCCGAGCGCGTGATCCGCACCAGCACCGCCGACAAGCCAACCGCCAATGTCAGCGCGGGCAAGAAAAAGGAGCGCAGATTCCCGAGAAAGTTCTCGTCCATGCGCACGTAGCCCGACGAGGGGAACATGCGCAGCCCCAGCGCAAACAGCAGGATGAGCATGATGCCCAGCCAAAAGTCCGGGATGGATATGCCGAAGAGCCCTAGCAGCATCGAGAAGCGATCGGCCGGACCGCCGGGTTTGATCGCCGCGCGAATGCCCAGCGGGACGGCGATCAGCACTGCAAGCCCCAGGGACATCAAGGTGAGCTGGATGGTCACCGGCAGGCGGACGGCGAGCAGGGTAGTTACCGCCTCATTGCTGCGGAAATCTTTGCCCAGGTCGCCTTGCAAGAGCTTGCCAAGCCATTGCCCGTATTGCTGATGCACGGGGAGATCCAGCCCCAGCTCGGTTCGAACGATGGCGAGGCGCTCCGGCGTCGCGCGCAAGCCCAGGATGACCTGGGCCGGATCGCCGGGAATCAGCCGCAGCAGCAGGAATATGAGCACCGACGTGCCGAATAGGACCGGCAGCAAGAGCAGAAGGCGGCTCGCAATGTAGCGCAGAAGTCGCATGGATGCCCCATCCCCCGGCCCCCTTTCCCCCCTCTGTCCTCCCCGCTCAACGGGGGCGGACTTCCCAGAACGAGGGAAGGGGAGCGTCTCCGATATGCTCGCGCTGATAGAGGGCGCCGTGCGGACCCCTCCACTCACGGTCGGATCAGGCGTCGATCCAGACGTCTTCCATCCGCAGTTCCAGGGTCGGCAAGGTCTGCGCGCCATGGATATTTGGCTGCGTCCAGTAGGTGCGTCTGAAGTTGACCATGAAGACCTGCGGCGAATGCTCCTGGTGCAGCCTGACGACGTTGTTGTAGGCATTCTGTCGCGCTTCCGGATCCAGCGTGAAGCGGAAGTCCTCCAGAGCCGTGTCCAGTTCAGGCGCGTCCCTGAACGCCGAGAAGTTCCAGGGCGAGGCTGAATGGGAGAGCGGATAGAGGCAGTGCCCGCCCGGATCGGCGGTGGCGCTCCAATAGGTGCCGGTGATTTCGTAGTTCAGGGTGAAGAGTTCCTCGAACCAGCGCGCTGATTCGAAGGACTCGACCTCGACGCGGAAGCCGGCCGGCGCCAGTTGCTGCTCCAAGAGCTGGCCCACTAGGGGCTGCGTCGGCACTTGCGGCTGGGAGGCGTAGCGGATGGTCAGCCCGTCCTCATAGCCGGCTTGCGCCAGCAGCGCCCTCGCCCGGTCGATATCGGGTCCGCCTTCAAAGCCGTTCACGCCGGAGTACCAGGGATTCGATGGCGAGACCGGCTCGGCCGAGGGAACCGCTTGCCCAAACCAGACCAGGTTTGCGATGCTGTCGCGATGCAGCGCCCATTGCAGCGCCTGCCGCACCTCAATCTTGTCGAATGGCGGCTTTGAGCAGTTGAGCAGGAACATATCCGGGAAGAATTCGCCGTCCGGGTTGGCTTTAATCTCGCCACCGGCTTTCAGCTCGTCCGCCCGATGCAGCGGCACTTGCTCGATCCAGTTCAGTTCGCCGGTCTGCAAGCCGGTCAAGCGCACGGTGTCGTCGGAGATGGCGCGGAAGACGACCTTGTCGAGGTAGGGCTGGTTGGGCTTGTGGTATTTGTCCCAACGCTCGAGCTCGATGAAGTCGTCCTTCACCCACTGCACGAACTTGAAGGGACCGGTGCCGATGGGCACGAGCCGCGGATCATTCTCCTCGATGCCCTTCTGGTTCACGACTTCGACAATCGCGCCCAAAGCCTCGAGCAAGCCGCCCCAATTCGGCTGGGTAGTGATGCGCACGGTGTAGTCGTCGACTGCTTCGACGCCCTCGATTGGCGTCAGGAAGACGGCGTTCGGCGCGCCCAGCTCGGGGCTGAACAGGCGCTCGAAGGTGTAGACCACATCGGCGGCGGTGCAGTGCTCGTCATTATGGAAGTAGGCGTTATCGGCGATATGGAATTCCCAAGTGGAGTCATCCAGTTGCTCCCAGCTATGCGCCAAACCGGGCAAAACGTTGTTGTTGCGGTCCAGGTTGACCAGCTTGGAGAAGACATTTTGGTAGACTTGCATGGATGAATAGAGTTCGGCGAAGGCCGGGTCCATATTGACCGGCTTGTCGATGGTGGCGGCGACCAGCGTGCCGCCTTGCTTGGGCTCGCCCTGCGCCAGCGCGGTCGCCAGGCGGAGGCCCGGCAGCATCGATTGCGCCAGGGCGACGCCGCCGACGGTGGTGACCGCCTGCAGGAATTGCCGCCTCGAGATGCGTCCTTCCTTGTGCTTCTTGACGAAATCATGCACTTGCTCTTTTTGTAAGCTCATTCCAAATCTCCTTTGGGTTGACCAATATCGACCTGCCGCCGGCGAGTGTCCGGCGCTGCGCATAGCCTAGCGAATATAGGCGGGGCTGTCAAAGATGGGGACGGTGGGGCTCGCGTTAGGCGGTCTGCTGTTCAGACAACCTCTGCGCTGTCAGTGCCTTCTGTGGCCAAAAGCCCTGCGCTATAATTGACAGCGATTAGTGGACAACTTATGATTGCGCTATAGGTTGCGGGAGGCTTGGGATGAAGTACGACGGGCGCAAAATCGCCAATTCCTTCTATTTGCCGAAACATCCCTTTCTGCGGGGAATCGCGCGGCTGATGGATTTCAGCGGCGTATTAAACCGTGATGTTTTCGCGCAAGTGCTAGACCGCTCCGACGCTGATTCTATCCGCGCGGATTGGGAAGCAGTAGGCGTAAGCATGCGTTGGGCGATAAAGGAATATGAGCGAGATCTGAGAGAAAACGGCTTCAGTGAATCAAGAATTGCAATCTGACACGTCTCCAGAAGATGAATTTCAAGCTGAGAGCCTGATTCCTGCGGACCTCATGGAATACATCCCTGAGGAGAAACGCGGGGAGTTCATCCGCGAATTCGTCTTGCAAGTTGAACATTATTCGGGTCTCATTCCGCACCCAAGCATTGTCGCAAGGTGGGAACGAATTATGCCCGGCAGCGCTGACCGCATCCTTGCGCTTTCGGAAAAGCACCACGGCCACCGCATGGAAATGGAACGTGACATGTTCGCTGATTTCATTAGGCGCGAACAACTTGGGATGTGGTTTATTTCCCTATTGCGCTGGTGATGATGGTGGGCGGCATAATTGTGATTTTGTCCGGGCATAGCACTGTGGGATTAGTCGCCCTGGCGGCGCCGGTCGTGACAATCGCCGGAACATTCGTATATAGCTATAGACGCAATGGACATGAGTTTCGCAAACAGCGCGAAACGACGCGAGAAGCTGATTAGCCGCTCAAACAATCCGACAGCGGAAATCAATTCGACAGTTCAACTTCGAACAAGTAATACTTCGCCTAATCAAAAAGACCTCTGTGACCTCTATGTTGGAGGGCTGTGTCTACGCGCCCCTCTGTGGTTTAATGACCCGGCGTGAAAGCCCACCACCAACAGGAGCGACCCATGCCACTCAAAACCGGCGGCGAAGCGACAGTCGAAGCCCTCATCGCCCACGGCGTCGACACGCTCTTCGGTTTGCCCGGAGTCCAGAACGACTGGCTCTACAACGCCCTCTTCGACAATCGCGACCGGATCCGCGTCATCCACACCCGCCATGAAGAAGGCGCGGCTTATATGGCCTTTGGCGCCGCCGCAGCCAGCGGACAGCCGGCTGTCTTTAGTGTCGTGCCTGGTCCCGGCTTGCTCAATGCCAGCGCGGCTTTGGCGAGCGCCTACGCGGTTAACGCCCCGGTCTTCTGCCTCGCCGGGCAGATCCACAGCTCGCGCATCGGCAGAGGGATGGGCGATTTGCATGAGATTCCGCACCAGTCTGAGGTTTTGCGCGGGCTGACCAAGTGGAGCGATCTCGTGCTGCACCCGGCCGATGCCGGGCGCAAGGTGTCGCAGGCTTTCTATGAGATGCGCTCGGGACGCCCGCGTCCGGTCGGTCTGGAGATCCCGCCCGATGTACTCAAGCTGCGGACGGAAGCGCCCGAGACGCCTGCGCCCTGGCAGCCCGATGCGCCACCGCTCGACGCCGGCGCGATTGAAACCGCTGGCGAGCTCCTGGGTGTATCGCGGCGCCCGATGATATGCGTCGGCAGCGGCGCGCAAGGCGTCAGCGCCGAGGTGACACTGCTTGCCGAGATGCTGCAAGCGCCCGTGTTCGCCTATCGCACCGGCAACGGCGTGCTGGACAGCCGCAATCCGCTGAGCTTGAAATCGCCGGAAGCGCATGTCTACTACCGGTTGACCGACTGCGTCATCGCCATCGGCAGCAATATGCGCTTGCCGCTGCAGCGCTGGGGCACGGACGAGAATATGAAGGTGATCCGCATTGATGTCGATAGTGATGCTATCCGCCGCATTCAAGCGCCCGACCTGGCGATCGTCGCGCGGGCGGAAGAGGCCTTGCCGCCTCTGCTTGACGCGGTGGAGCGGCATAATCGCGCGCGCGAATCCCGAAGAGATGAAATGCTGGAACTGCGCGCTGATGCCGCCAAGAGAATGGCCTACCTCGAGCCGCAGAACAGCTACTCGCGGATACTGCGCGAGGAGCTCGGCGAGGACGGCATCGCGGTCATGGGCATGACTCAGGTGGCTTACGCCGCGCGCGTCAACTTCCCGGTATACAAGCCGCGAACCTGCATCAGTAGCGGCTACCAGGGCACGCTTGGTTACGCCTTTCCAACTGGCTTGGGCGTGAAAGTCGCCAAGCCCGATGCGCCTGTGATTGCGATCTGTGGCGATGGCGGTTTCATGTACTGCGCCGGGGAGCTGGCGGCCGCCGTCCAGCATGGCATTCCCCTGGTGGCGATAGTTTTCAACAACGACGCTTATGGCAATGTGCGCAAGATGCAGATCCGCGATTACGACGAGCGCGTCATCGCCAGCGATCTGGTCAATCCCGATTTCGTCAAGCTGGGCGAAGCTTTCGGCGCAAACGCATTCCGCGCCGAGACCGAGCGGCAACTGCGCGAGGCGCTGCGCTACGGTTTCAGAAGCGATCTGCCCACCATCATCGATGTGCCTATGGGCGAGACCCCCAGCTTCGACAGCATTTTTGACCAGGGGCGGATTCGCCCGCCAAGGCCAAACTGAGCCGCGCCATGTCCGCCCGTATCCTGCCGCGCGATTCGGCGCTTTACGCGATGTTCGCCGAGCTAGTCGAAAGAGCCGATCTAGTTTTCTTCGCTGGTCTGCCCGGCGTCGGCAAGAGCCTGCTCTTGCAACAACTGGCGCTGCAGGCGCAGGCAGCCGGACGCCGTGTTCATCTGCTGCAATGGGATATCGCTCGCCAGCCATTTGAAACGCCGCGCTATCCCTTGATCGACGGCGCGACGCATCCGCTGGTGATCAAAGCGGTCGGCCTTTGGTCGCGGGGCGCCATCACAGAGTGGGAGGCGGCTGTCGGCGCGGTTGGAGACATGCTCATCGGCGAAGCGCCTTTGATCGGCGGGCGCTTCATGGAGATCGTCCGGCCAGCCGATGATGCGGCGGAAGCCCTATTGAGGAGCGAGCGGACGCGCTTTGTGCTGCCGGCGCCATCGGTGGAAGTGCGCGCGGCGATTGAGGCGAAGCGAGCGCGATCCATCGCGGCGCCACGGCATGAGAACGAAGCGCAGGACGCGCCGCCGGAGCTCTTGCGGGCCCTCTGGCAGGATTTGCATACGGTAGCGTTTCGGCTTGGTCTGGTCAAATCGCGGGAGAACGCGCCGTATTCGCCGGCGGTTTATGCGTCAGTTTATAGCCACCTTCTAGCCAATCGCCACTATTCTATAGCCAATATCCAGCATAAGCTGCCAACATCCGAGTCGGTATACGCGGGCTTGGACGCGCTGACAAACCTTCGCGCGACGCCGGAACAAGCGGCCGCGATTCTGGCGAAGCTGGAAGCGGAATTGCCCTTCGACTATGCCAAAGCCTGGTACGAGAGTTGAGCGAGCGCTTGCTTAACTAGGCGCGCTCGTCGGGAATGACGGCGAAGACATCAATCTCGAAATCGGCATAGGGCTTGCCCAACGCTTTGACGACGACGCCGGTGGAACAGGGATAGACATCGGGCATATGCTTTGCCAGCACCGGGTAGACCAGATCGCGGTATGAGACATCAGTGACGTAAGTGGTGATTTTACAGATGTCTTCCATGCGGGCGCCGGCTGCTTCCAGGATGATCTTGACGTTTTTCATGGCGTTGTCGGCTTGGGCGGCCGGGTCGCCTTCGCCGACGAATGCCGAGTTGTCCATGGTCAAGCCGGTCTGGCCTTCGACGAAGACCATGTTGCCGGCGCGAACCGCCTTGCAGGTGCGATAGTCAATATCGGGGAAGATGTTGCCGCCTTTGCTGGTTTTGGGGAGAATGCGTTGGTGCGCCATTTTTGAGGCTCCTTTGATTTTGCTTTTGCCACGGAGAGCACAGAGTATAGCGAGGACACAGCGAATCGGCATTGTTGGCGTCCCAAGTAGCGTGCCGACATTAGGTCTGTTTTGCGGTTTCGCGCGATTTACAGAGTCGCCCCTGCAATTCGCCTGTTGTATGGTACTTGATGATTAGTGGGTCATGCGCGTCAGGCGGAGTCGGCTAGACAATCGCCTGTCGTTTACTTGATTTGAGGGAAGGAATGATGATGCAGAGAAAGCGTTACGCCATTGTCGGGACGGGGTCGCGCGCGGGCATGTTCGTCGACGCGATTACGACGACATACGCCGAGCATGCGGTGCTGGTTGGCTTTTGCGACCTGAGCAGGACGCGCATGGCCTGGTACAACCGGCAGTTGGCGGAGCGCGGGTTGCCGCAGGTCCCCGCCTATCACGCGGATGACTTCGACCGGATGATCGCCGAGGCTGTGCCGGACGCGGTCATCGTCACGACCGTGGATGCCTGGCATCATCATTACATCGCGCGGGCGCTGGAGTTGGGCTGCGATGTCATAAGCGAAAAGCCGCTGACGACCACGCTGGACCGGCTGCGGAAGATAGATAGGGCGGTCAAGCTGAGCGGCAAGTCCCTGCGCGTGACCTTCAACTATCGCTTTGCGCCGGCTTATGCGCGCTTTCGCCAGCTGATCGCCGATGGCGCGGTCGGGCGGCCGCTGCTGGTGGATTTCTCCTGGCTGCTGGATACAAGTCACGGCGCTGATTACTTCCGGCGCTGGCATCGCGAGAAAGAGAACAGCGGTGGCTTGCTGGTGCACAAGGCGACGCATCACTTCGACCTGGTGAATTGGTGGATCGATTCCTACCCGCGGCAGGTGTTCGCCCTGGGCGATTTGATGTTTTATGGGGCAGAGAATGCGGCGGCGCGCGGCGAGCATTACAGCTACAGTCGCTATACGGGCGTGGCGGCGGCGAAGGCTGATCCCTTCGCGCTCTTCCTCGACCAGAAGGAGGCTTACAAGGGTTTGTATCTGGCGGCGGAGGAAGAGACCGGTTACATCCGCGACCGCAATGTCTTCGGCGAGCCGACAACGGCGGAAGATACGATGACGGTCACCGCGCGTTATGCAAACGGGGCGCTGCTGTCGTACTGCCTGGTGGCTTATGCGCCTTGGGAAGGCTTGCGAGTGGCGGTGACGGGGACGCGCGGCAGGGTCGAGATGGATGTGGCCGAGAACGTGACGCACCTGAAATCGGACAGCGCCTCCGCGGCAGCTAGCAAAGGCGCCTTCAAGCGGACGGAGATTCGCGCTTATCCGATGTTCGGCGATGCCTATGAGGTGGAAGTACCCAAAGTTGAGGGCGGGCATGGCGGCGCTGATCCGCTGATGCTGGAGCAGATTTTTTCGCCGGCGCCGGCGCCAGATCCGCTGGGGCGGTCGGCGAGTTTCATGGACGGGGCCGCGTCGATCCTTGTGGGTATCGCGGCGAATATGTCTATAGAGACGGGCGAGATGGTGGATGTGGGGGATTTGTTTGATGTTAGCGGTCGTGAGCCAGGATGAAACGCGTTGGCGACGCTCTAAGTCGCCCGGCAGACTCTCTGAGGGCTAGCGTTGTTCGACCGGGCGCTGGCGAATCTCATCCACCTTTTCATCAAGGCGGTCCAAGTGGTCGTCCACGCGATTAAAGCGTTCGTCAACGGTGTTAAAGCGTTCCCAGACTGTATTGAAGCGCTCAGCCTGTGCAGCTTGCTCCGTCTGCATACTCGCCAACTTATTGTTGATTTCTTTGTGTGCCGATTCTGATTTCGTTTCGACGCGGAGAATGTCGCCTTTCAACTCCGTGCGAAGACTGCTGATGTCGTCTTTCAACTCTGTGCGAAGATTGCCGATGTCGCCTTTCAACTCCGTGCGAAGATCGCCGATGTCGCCTTTCAGTTCCTTGCGGATTCCGTCTATTCCGGTGTGAATCCGCAAGAATAGCAGAACGGCAGCGCCGACTGTGACAATCGTATCCAGAGAGATATTCTGCAATAGTTCTTCCATGCGCCTATCTTACCACAAATAGTCAGTGAATGCCGATGCCTCAAGGCGGCCAGAAAGGAGCAGAAAGTCGCCGCCCTTGCAGCGAAACGGCATCAGCGATAACGCGACCGTTCGCCTGTGCCCCACATATCCGGGTCGGGACCGAGCTTGGCTTTGAGTTCGTCCGTTACGGTGTCAAGGCGCCTCATCGTCTCGGCGGACAGGGAGAGCTCCCCGGCGGCTGCATTGCTCTCGACCTGTTTCACATTGCGCGCGCCGGCCAGGACGGAGGTCACGGCTGGTTTGTGCAGCAGCCAGGCCAGGGCGACCAGTACCATGGCTTGCCCGATATCGGCACAGATTTCGCGGATTGCGGCAAGGGCGGCAAATGTCTCGTCTTCGTATCCGGGTGTGCCATGGCGGGAATCGCGGCGGTCGGGGCGGAAATGGCGGGTGCGGGCGCGATGGTAGGGCATCTCGTCAGCGTTCTGGTAGCGGCCCGTGAGCAGCGCCTGGTTGAGCGGGCTGTAGGGCAGGATGCTGATATTGTGTTCGACGCATTGGGGCTGGATGTCAACCTCAATGGCGCGCCAGAGCAGGCTGTAGGGCAGTTGATTTGCCTCGTAGCGGCCGCACAGCAGCATATCAGGCATATCGAGTTTCCCGAAGTTGCTGACGCCGATGACGCGGATTTTGCCTTCGCGCTTCAAGTCCAGCAACGTTGTCATGCTGTCTTCAAAGGGGACGGCGCGGCTGGGCCAATGGATTTGATAGAGGTCGATGACGTCGGTCTGAAGGCGTTGGAGACTGCGCTCGCAGGCGGCGCGGATATCGGCCGGCGCCAGGTGCTGCTGGCTGACCTTGGTGGCGATGACGGCTTCGCTCCGGCGGCTCTTTAAGGCGCGCCCCAGCATCTCCTCGGAGTAACCGTTTCCGTAGCCTTCGGCGGTATCAAAGAAGTTGATGCCGGCGTCCAGGGCGGCGCGGGCCGCGCTGATAGTGTCCGCTTCGTCCTGCGGTCCCCAGTAGTCGCCGCCGACGATGCCCCAGAAGCCGACGGCGATGGGCGAGACCATGAGGCTGGTATTGCCGAGTTGCCTGTACTGCATGCGCTGTATCCTCCCTATGGAGCGTGGAACGAGGTCAGTATACCAGGCGAAGCGGCTTGGTATCAGCCTCTCGGGTTAGCGCCAATCCTGTCCAAGCGCGATTGGAGTGTTACAATAGCGCCGTTTATTCAACCAGCTAGACGAGATTCGCCCATGCAAGACCGCTATTTCTCAACAGATCCGGCGCAGCGGGCGGCCGCGCGCGAACTCTACGCGAGCGTAAAGGACTTGCCCTTGATTTGCCCGCATGGTCATGTCGATCCGCGGCTCTTCGCCGATTCCGATTATCAGTTTGGCAGTCCGGTCGACCTCTTGATCATCCCCGATCACTATATCTTCCGCATGTTGTACTCGCAGGGGATATCGCTGGAAGCGCTTGGCATTCCAGCGCTAGCGGGTGGGAGTAGGACGAGAGATCATCGAAAGATCTGGCGATTGGTCTGCGAGAACTGGCATCTGTTTCGGGCGACGCCGACCGGTATCTGGCTCCGCGACGAGCTGGCTGATGTCTTTGACATATCGTTGAAGCTGAACCGCGAGAATGCCGACGCCATATACGATGCGATTGATGAGCAACTTCAAGGCGATGCTTTTCGTCCGCGCAGGCTATATGAGCGCTTCAATATCGAGGCGCTGGCGACTACCGATGCGGCCACCGACGGGCTGGCGCAGCATCAGGCGATTCGCGACTCGGGTTGGGGCGGGCGGATTATCCCGACCTTTCGGCCCGATGCGATTGTAAATATCGACGGTGATGGCTGGCGCGAGAATATCAACCGGTTGCGCGAGGAATCGGGCGCGGCGGTCGTTGATTATGCAAGCTATATTCGGGCGCTGGAGGGGCGGCGCGAACACTTCAAGGCGATGGGCGCGACGGCGACCGATCATGCGGCGCTGACGGCTTATACGGAATGCTTGAGCGCGAGCGAGGCCGAGGCGATTTTTCAGCGAGCGCTTGCGGGCCAGGCGACAGACAAAGAAGCGGCGCGTTTCCGCGGGCACATGTTGGTCGAGATGGCGCGGATGAGCAGCGAAGACGGCTTGGTGATGCAGCTGCATATCGGCTCCTGGCGCGACCACAACCCCTGGCTCTATGCGCATTACGGACGCGATATGGGAGCGGATATCCCTATTCGCAGCGAGTTCACCAAGAATCTCAAGCCGCTGCTGGATCGCTTCGGCAATCGGCGCGATATGACCTTGATCCTGTTCAATTTGGATGAGACGACTTACAGCCGCGAATTGGCGCCGCTGGCGGGGCACTATCCGCTGCTGCGTTTGGGACCGCCCTGGTGGTTTTTCGATAGTTGGCTGGGCATGACGCGCTTTCTGGACGCGGTAGTTGAGACGGCCGGCATCTATAATCTAGCCGGTTTCAATGACGATACGCGCGCTTATCCCTCGATTCCGACGCGGCACGATGTCTGGCGGCGGGTCTGCGCCGATTGGCTGGCGGGGCAGCTTGTCCGCGGTTTCATCGATGAAGAAGACGCGCATGAGATGATACGCGCCCTGGCATATGACTTGGCCAAGCAGACCTATCGATTGGATAAGTGACAGCAATGGAAGCCTTGACACGGAGATTGGCGGGAAATCCGCAACGATATCCGGAGCGGATTGTCCAGTTCGGCGGCGGCAACTTCTTGCGCGGCTTCGTCGACTGGGTCGTCGACGCGCTCAACGATGAGACCGACTTCGGCAGCGGCATCGCGCTGGTGAAAGCGACTCCCGGCAGCTATAAGGCGCTGGAGGCTCAGGATTGCTTGTTTACGACTTATCTGCACGGCCTGCAAGACGGGCAGTTCGTCGAACAGACGCGGCTAATCAGCGCGGTGAATCGAACAGTCTACCCGTATCAAGACTTCGCCGCTTATTTGGCTTTGGCGCGGCAGCCGGAGATTCGTTTCATCTTTTCCAATACGACCGAGTCTGGCATTGTTTATTCCGCCGAAGACAGTGTGACGGATACACCGCCAGGCGCTTTTCCCGCCAAACTGACGCGCTTCCTTTACGAACGCTATCAGCATTTTGGCGGCGCGCGGGACAAAGGCTGCATAATCATCCCGACCGAGCTGATTGAAGATAATGCGACGCGCTTGCGCGAGATCATGCTCGATTATGCCGGGCTATGGCGTCTGGCGCCTGGCTTCGCTGATTGGGTTCTGGCGCATAATATCTTCTGCAATACACTGGTCGACCGCATCATCCCGGGTTTCCCGGAAGCTGAAGCCGAAAGACTATTCACGCGGTTGGGTTATGAGGATCGGCTGCTGGTGGCGGGGGAGATTTATCACAGTTGGATTATTGAAGCGCCGCCGAGTCTGCTGGAAGAGTTCCCGGTGGATCGAGCGCGGACATCGCTGAATGTCAAGATTGTGGCTGATGCCGCGCCCTATCGGACGATCAAGGTGCGCCTTTTGAATGGCGCGCACACATCGATGGTCCCGCTGGGGATCATTCTGGGGATTGAGTCGGTGCGGGAAGCGATGGAGCATGAGACGCTGGGACGCTTCCTTCAAGACTTGATCTTTGAAGAAGTGATCCCTTCAGTGAGCGAGGCGCCGAGGGATGAATTGGAAAGCTTCGCGCGCGATGTTTTCGACCGCTTCCTCAATCCGCGGATTCATCATCGACTCGAGACCATTTCGCTGAACAGCTCGGCGAAGGTCAAGGAGCGGATCCTGCCGTCGCTGCTGGGCTATATCGAGACGCGGGGTGAATTGCCGGCGCGGTTGGCGATAGCCTTGGCCGGTTTCATCCGCTTGTATCGCGGCGACCTGATCGCGCTGAATGATGATGCCGAGACGCTGGCTTGGTTCAAGCGGGTCTGGGATGAAAAAGAATCAACTGAGGCGCTTGTTCGGACCGTGCTAAGCCATGCGGCGCTTTGGGAGCTAGATCTGACGGAAACGCCGGGACTGATCGAGCGCGTAAGCGAGGCGCTTGCGGAAATCGAAGCGGGCGCGCTGCTGGAATTGATGCGGCGGGTTGAGCCATGAGGCCGGATCTGATCACGGTCGGGCGAGTGTCAATGGATTTGTTCGCCCGCGATATCGGCGCCGAGTTTCATGACATTTCGGCATTCGACACTGGCGTCGGCGGCAGCCCGGTCAACATCGCGATTGGCGCCAGCCGGCTGGGGCTGAAGGCGCTTGCGTTCACCGCTGTCGGCGATGACGAGGTGGGCAAGTTCGTCCGGCGCTATTTGAGGGATGAGGGCGTGATTACGGATCACATCCTGACGAAAGCGGGTCGACGAACAGGCATGGCCGTGGTTGGCGTGCAGCCGCCGGATCGCTTCCCGCTGCTGTTTTATCGCGAGAATCCGGCCGATATTCATTTGACGATCGAGGAAGCGCGGGGGCTGCCTCTGGGTGAGGCGCGGGCGCTTCAGCTTTCAGGGACAGCTTTCAGCCGCGGGGGGACGCGCGACGTCAGTTTGTACCTGGCGGAGCAGGCTCGCGAGCTGGGACTGACAACTTTCATCGACCTGGATCTGCGCCCGGATCAATGGTCGCATCCCCTGGCTTTTGGCTTGAACTTGCGGCGGGTATTGCCGCTTTGCGATGTCATCATCGGCACAGAAGAAGAATTCGAGGCGGCGCTTTCCCCGACGCCCGAGGCGGTCATGTCTGGCGAGAAGGCAGGCGATCGCCGGGGCCTGCGGCGGCGTTTGCTCTCGTACTGCGCAGACGTCGATGCGGTCTTGGCGCTGAAACGAGGCGAGCGAGGCGCCTCGATACTGCAGCAGGAAGGGCAAATTGATGTGCCGGGCTTCAGTGTCGAAATCGTCAATACGGTTGGAGCGGGCGATGGTTTCGCCAGCGGTTTGATCGCCGGCTGGGCGAATGGCTGGGGCTGGCAGCGGGCGGCACAGTTCGCGAATGCCTGCGGCGCGCTGGTGGTGAGAAGGCATGGCTGCGCGCGGGCGCTGCCCTATTGGCATGAGGTCGAGCAGTTTATCCAGGAGCAGGAGCGGGCAAAGCAATGAGCAATCATTTGAAGTCGAATAATGACGGCATGATCGCGCTGGATGTGACGCCGGAGACTGCCGGCTGGTCTTATCTGTCGTTTCGAGTGATTCGGCTGAGCGGCGAGCAGGTATATTTGCATCAGACCAAGGACGAGGAACTGGCGCTGGTCCCCTTGGAAGGCAGCGGCGTGGCGCAGACCGAGGCCGGCGACTTTGCGTTGAAGCGCGCTGGCGTTTTTCAAGAGAAGCCGGCCGTGCTGTACATCCCGCCGGGGCATGACTTTGGCCTGCGCGCGACAGGTAGCTTCGAATTCGCGATCGGGTCTGCCCCGGCCGCGGGCAAGTATCCCTTGCGCTTGTTCCGCCCCGATGAGATACGCGGGGAAGTGCGGGGCGGCGGCGCGGCGCGGCGTCAGGTGCATCACACGCTGGCGCATCCGCTGCCGGCCGAACGGCTGATATTATATGAAGTGTATGTGCCCGGCGGCGCTTGGTCGGGTTATCCGCCGCATTGCCACGATGGTTATGGCGGGTCAGCGCATTTGGACGAGACCTATTATTTCCGCACTGATCCGGGCGAGGGTGTGGCGCTGCACCGCAATTATCGGCGCGATACCGACTTCGAGGAGATCTTCGCCGTGCGCGACCGCGACCTGGTCTTGGTGACGCAGGGCTTTCATTCGACCTCGGCCGCGCCCGGTTCCAACCTTTATTTCTTGAACTACCTCGCAGGCGAGTTGCTGGATGAGGCGCGGGCGACGCCGCCTTTTGACGACCCGGATTACGCCTGGCTGAAGGACGATTACACGGGCAATCTGATGCGCTTGCCGCTGATGTAGCATAGTTTGCATAGACGCAAGTACGCGTGACGGCTTTACTGTGCGTAATAGTTCTAAGGAAAGGCTCATGTCGGCGTAACCTGGATTCATACTTTTGTGATAAACTTGGCTTATACGACCAAATGGATTCATGTAAAGGGTGGCATGAAGCGGATCGTTTGGCTCCTGCCAATATTATTAGTTTCAATTTTCCCCGCCGCTCAAGACAACATTACAGTAGAGACAGTCGCCGAGGGGTTGTATTACCCGGCGGGTTTGGCGCTTTTGCCCGATGGCGGCGTCTTGATCGCCGAAGCAGGCGGGCATGGAGAACGCAGCGCCGGCATCAGCTTACTGCGTCCGGACGGCGGTCTTGGGCGCCTCGTCTCCGGCATACCCAGTTCGTTCTCGACGCAAAACTTGATCAGCGCGCCGGTGGCGTCGGTTTCACCGGATGGCGGCACGATCCTCGTGGCGATCGCCGGCGCCGGGCTTTATGGCATGCCGAGCAACTGGGCGCGGCAACTGCCGTCCAAACCATTCAGCGCCGATGACTTGGAGCGGCGGCAAGCGGACCGCGGCAGCGTGTTCTTGCTGCATCCCTTTGATATTGCCTTTGCTGACGATGGCGCGCCGGTCGTGACGGACGCAGCCGGGAACGGCCTGGTTGTTGAAAGCGATGAAAGACAGTTGCGGTATGGGCATCGCTTCGCGGCGCTGGAAAATCCGCGGCAGGCTGGCGGTCGCCTGGAAGCGCTGCCGACCGGCTTGGCGCGAACAGACGACGCGACCTATGTGACGCTCTTGGGCGGCTGCCCGCATGTGGCGAATGGCGGCGAGTTGGCGGCTGTCACCGACGATGGCGAGCAGCGGACGATTGTCGATGGCTTGAATATGCCGATTGACGTGGCGCTGGACGCTGCAGGTGATGTCTGGATATTGGAGCACGGTCAAGTCTCGCCGAGCCGCGAGTGTTTTGACGAGCTGCGTGAGGAAGCGGCGAGCGGGCGGCTCAGCCGGATCAACCAGCGCGGCATCCTGGAAACCGTCGTCGCCGGCTTGCATTTCCCGGTCGCGGTTCTGCCGATGCCCGATGGCAGTCTCTACGTGACGGAAGCGTACGCCGGACGATTGCTGCGCGTGCGCTTTGATGCCGAGCCAGCAGCGCCGCAACGCTACCCGCCGCATGACAAACCAGAGGCGAGCTATGCCGACTTGCGCGATCTCGATGCCGCTCTGCAAACCGTCATTGAAGCGGCCGACTTGCAGCCTTATCCCGGGCGGGAGCTGATCGAGCCGGATAGCGAATTGACGCGCTTGGGCCGCGATTTATTCTTTGACCCGATCTTGTCGGGCGACCAGAACATCGCCTGCGCCACCTGCCACCACCCAGCCTTCGCCATGACAGACGCGCGCGTCTTGCCGATTGGCGCCGGCGGACATGGCTTGGGCGAGAGTCGCGCCTTCCTCAGCACGATTGATATGCGGAGCGACGATGGCCGCCTGCATGTCGGAACGCTGCTAAACCCCTTCGTCGATGTCTTCATTCCGCGCAACAGCCCGACAATCATTAACAGCGCCTTGCTCAGCGGACAGTTTTGGGACGGCCGGGTGGAGATGCGTCCGGAATCAGAGACGGTGACAACCCTGGAAGACGCCATCAACGACCTGGATATAACCGATGCCTTGATGGCGCAGGTGCTCTTTCCGATCACATCGCAGCATGAGATGGCAGGCGTGACATTCGGTGAATTCCCGCCGATGGTGATACGCCTGGCGCTGCTCGAGCGTTTGCGCAGCAACGAGGAGTATGCCGCGCGGTTCGCCCAGGTATTTGACTCGCCGGTGCTGACCTTGCGGCAGTTGGCGGAGGCGGTCGCGGCTTTTGAGCGCCAACTGATATTCACCGCCTCGCCCTGGGATGATTATCTGGCGGGCGACGCGCAGGCGCTTAGCGAGGCGCAGAAGCGCGGCGCTTTGCTCTTCTTCGGCGCGCTCAATCGCGAGGTCAATTGCGCCGTTTGCCACAGCGGCGATCTATTCACCGACCTGGAATTCCATAACCTGTTGGCGCCGCAGCTGGGTCCTGGCAAGGACAACGGCGCCGATGGCCGCGACGACTTTGGGCGGGCGAATGTGAGCTTCGATTATCGCGACCAATACCGCTTCAAGAC
Source organism: Anaerolineae bacterium (assembly GCA_022824465.1). GTDB lineage: Bacteria > Chloroflexota > Anaerolineae > Aggregatilineales > Phototrophicaceae > UBA6055. Next base: position 38,324 of record JAJDZV010000006.1, on the reverse strand, counting down.
GCCAAGCCTGCGCAATGTGGAGCTGACAGCGCCCTATCTGCACAGCGGCGCATATCAAACGTTGGCGGATGTGATCTGGCACCACGCCGATCCCTGGCGCGCGAACATCGTCTATGAGCCAGGCGAGCATCTTCCGCCTGAGTTCCGCGATCAGCTGCTGCCCTACGAGTTTGCGCGGCAGGCGCATTCAGTCGCCTGGCCCCTCAGCGCCGGGATGCCCTTGAACGAGGCCGAGGCGGCCGATTTGGTCGCCTTTCTCACCGCCTTGACTGACCCGGCGGCGCGCGACCTGAGCCATATCACGCCGACAGAGCTGCCGAGCGGACTGCCGCTCGATCCGCTGCCGCCCTAGGCCGCGAGCGCTTGACGACCACAACCCGCGGCAGATTTGCTACACTACTGGCGATGTTTCCGGTTAGTGAGGTGAGATTATGCGTGCATTCGCCTATGGCAAGCTGCCCGCGCCCCGTTTGACGCCGGCGCTGCTGGGCTTGGTGAAGACGGGCGCCGTCTACAGTCTGGGCGTCGACTTCCAGGAGGGCATGTTGACGCCGGGCGCAGCCATGAAGTCCTACTCTATCGCGCCCCACCTGCGTCACAGCGACCCGTCAGCGATCAGCCCGGGCACAGCGGCGGCGGAAGTCATCCGCATGTCGATCCACGTGGGAACGCATATCGACGCGCTCTGTCATATCGCCGAGAAGCGGAACGCGGAGGGCGATGTGGATCCTGATGGCGAGCCGCGCTTGTACGCCGGCGCTGGCGAGACGGTGGCGGCGCGCGACCATGTCACTTCCGCCGGGCAAACGCATCTGAGCATCGAGCAGATGCCGCCGATCCTGATGCGCGGCTTGCTGCTGGATGTAGCCGGGTACAAGGATGTCGCGACCCTGCCGCCGGCCTACGCGATTGGCGCGGATGATATCCGCGGGACGCTGGAAAAGCAGGGCAGCCGGATCCTCGCCGATACGGCCGCGCTCGTGCGCACGGGCTCGCATCAACTGCTGCTTGCTGGCGACCCCGTCTATCGTGACGCCCAGACCGGCTTGAACCTGGAGGCGGCGCAATTCCTGGTCGCGAAAGGCATGACCCTGGTCGGGGCCGACAATATGGCGGTCGAGGCGATGCCGCCGATGGATCATTCAGTGCATCGCTTCCTGCTGGTCAACAACGGCATTACGCATGTGGAGAACCTGAACCTCGACGAGCTGGCGGCCGACCGCTGCTATGAATTCCTGCTGATCATCGCGCCGCTGAAGCTCACCGGGGCGACCGGCTCCTGGGTCAATCCGCTGGCGATTGCTTGACGGGCAACGCTACAATCTGCGCAGCTAAGCGAAAGGCATTGTCAATGCTCAGATTCCTGCACATCAGTGATACGCATATCATCGGCGACCGCGATATCGGCTCGTCTCGGGAGACGGATGCCGCCCAGCCGAACGCCGGCGCAGAGCGCTTGATTGCGGCGATCAAGGCGCTGCCCTTCGCGGTCGATTTCATTTTGCACACCGGCGATGTCTGCGCCGACCCCTGGGCGGAAGACTGTGTCACAGCGCGCGAGCTGCTATTGCAGTTGCCGGGACCGATCTACTGCCTGCCGGGCAATCACGACTGCGCCGACTTGATGCTGGATTCGCTGCATGACGGGCGGCGGCTCCATGTACTTGGCGATGACCATGTTGAAATCGCCGGCTGCCATCTGGTGACGCTGGATACCAATGGGCTGGAGGGTGGCGACCGTCATGCGCCAACCATCAGCGCCGGTCAAATAGAGGCATTCGCCGAGCGGCTGGGAGCGGCGGGCGAGGGGCCCGCGATTGTCGCCGGTCATCACCCCTTGATCAAAACCGGCGTGGCTTGGATCGACGACGAGATGCGCGTGCAGAATGGCCAGCGGATACATGAAATCCTGCGCGCGTATCGCGGCGCGCTCGCCGGCTATTTTCACGGGCATATTCATCAGTGCATGAATACCTACAGCGAGGGCCTGCTTTATGTCAGCTGTCAGTCGACCTGGACGAATCTGGCGGGTTATCCGGGTGTGCGCGAAAACGAAAAGGACGCCCTGACCCCGGCGGGATTCAACCTGGTGATGCTGGATGGCGACCGCAGTTTTGTACGCCGCTATCACCTGCCGCTGGATTGAGCCCCTAGCCTGCAAATGCCAATGCGGGCGACTCGCCGAGCCGCGCCCAGGCCCGGGTTTTCCTGGGACGGATTGTTGGTTGTCATAGCCACAATTCAGCGCGCCTCAGCTCGTTGGCCTTTTGCACATTGGCATAAAACAAGATACACTTTCGCCAGGCGGAAATCTGGCCTTTGCCGCGGGCAGCGTCGCAATTTCGACGAAGCCGCCGCGGGATTCTACGTACATGAGGCGTGATTCTGTCTTGGGCAATTTACATTCGCTCGCTTGGAGCGTCACTTGAAAGTGAAATGGAGGAATACATGCAAGTTTCAATGACTGTCAATGGGGTCGCGCAGGAAGCTGATGTCGACCCCCGTACTTTGTTGGTCCATTTTTTGCGCGAGGCTCTTGATCTCACCGGCACGAAGATCGGTTGCGACACGAGCCAATGCGGCGCCTGCGCGGTGCACTTGAATGGCAAGGTGCTGAAGTCCTGCACGCTGCTGGCGGTACAGGCAGACGGCTGTGAAGTCACTACCATTGAAGGCTTGGCGGAGGGTGGCGAGCACCATCCGATGCAGACCGCTTTCTGGGAGAATCATGGCTTGCAATGCGGCTACTGCACGCCGGGCATGATCATGGCCAGCGCCGCTTTCGTGCGGGACAATCCCGGCGCCTCGGAAGCCGAGATCCGCCATTACCTTGAAGGAAACATCTGCCGCTGCACCGGCTATCACAACATCGTCAAGGCGGTCAAACAGGTGGCGGATGCCGCCGCCGGCGCCTAGGGAGTGAGCCATGACAACTCGAATATTTGGTTCGGGAATCAAGCGGCGGGAAGACCCGCGGCTGATCACGGGCGAAGCGCGCTATACCGATGACATCAAGCTGCCCGGCGTCTTGCACATGGCGGTGGTGCGCAGCCCCTACGCGCACGCCAACATCGTGAGCATCGACAGCTCCGCGGCTGAGGCGATGGACGGTGTGGTCGCGGTATACACCAGCGAGGACATCGGCGACGGGCTGGCTGGCTTGCCGACGGCCTGGCTAATCCCCGATAGCGACCTGAAGACACCCGAGCATCCGGCGCTGGCAAAGGGCAAGGTCCGCTACGTCGGCGATGGCGTGGCGATAGTGCTGGCTGACGACCGCTACCGGGCGCAGGACGCGGCTGACGCGGTAGTCGTCGAATACGAAGAACTGCCGGCGGTCATCGACCCGGAAGAAGCGGCGGGCGGAGGCGCGCCCCTGATCCATGATGATGTCGAAGGCAATATTGCCTTTCGCTGGGTGATGGGCGACCGCGAGGCGAGCGACGCCGTCTTTGACGCGGCTGATGTGGTCGTGTCGGAGCGTATCTTGCAGCAGCGCTTGCTGCCGACGGCGATGGAGCCGCGCGCGGCGATGGCGCAATTCAACGGGGCGACGCAGGAACTGACGCTCTGGTGCACATCGCAGAACCCGCATATTCACCGCTTCATCATCAGCGCGGTGACCGGCTTGAACGAGAACAAGGTGCGGGTGATCGCGCCGGAAGTCGGCGGCGGCTTCGGCAGCAAGATCCCCTGCTATCCGGACGAGGCGCTGGTCAGCTGGGCGGCGATCAAGCTCGGCGTGCCGGTGAAATGGACCGAGACGCGCAGCGAAAACTATCTGATCACGATCCACGGGCGCGACCACGTGCAACACGTCGAGATGGCTGCCAGCAATGACGGCAAACTGCTGGGCGTGCGCGCGACCGTATACGCCGGCATGGGCGGTTATCTGTCGACAGCGGCGCCGGGCATTCCGACGATTTTGCATGGCTTGCTCTATGTCGGTCCTTATACCATGGACAGCGTCTTCTGCGAATCCATCGGCGTGATGACCAACGGCACGCCCACCGATGCCTATCGCGGCGCGGGACGCCCGGAAGCGACATTCCTGCTGGAGCGCATGGTCGACAATGTGGCGCGCGAAATCGGCATGGATCCGGCCGAATTGCGGCGCAAGAACCTCATCCCGGCTTTTGAGGATGGCTACGAAGTCGCCACCACCTTGATCTACGATAGCGGCGACTACCCGACGGCTTTCGAGAAAGCGCTGGGCATGGCTGGCTACGATGACTTTCGCCAGGCGCAGGCGGATGCCCTCGCTGAAGGGCGCTATTTAGGCATCGGCGTGACGGCTTATACCGAGATGTGCGGGTTGGGTCCCAGCCAGGTCGCGGGGGCGGTCGGCTTCCAGGGCGGCTTGTGGGAGAGCGCGACCGTGCGCGTCACGCCAACCGGCAAGGTGCAAGCGCTGATCGGCGCGTCGCCGCATGGTCAGGGCTCGGAGACGACCCTGGCGCAGATCATCTCGGAGGAGCTCGGCTTCCCGGTCGAGGACATCGAAGTTGTGCATGGCGACACCACCGAGACGCCGATGGGCTGGGGCACTTATGGCAGCCGCACGACGCCGGTCACCGGCGCGGCGCTGGCGCATGCCTCGCGCAAGCTGAAGGAGAAGGCGCGCGTCTTGGCGGCGCATCTGATGGAAGCCAATGTCGACGACATTGAATACGCCGACGGCAGCTTCTCGGTCAAGGGCTCGCCCGATCAAGCGCAGAGCATTCAGGATGTGGCGCTGATGGCGCACCTGGCCTGGAATATGCCGGAGGGCATGGACCCGGGTTTTGAAGAATCGCAATTCTACGATCCGCCGAATTTCGTTTATCCCTTCGGCACGCATATCGCCATCGTCGAAGTCGATGCCGATACGGGCGAAATCGAATTGCAGCGCTATATCGCGGTTGACGACTGCGGACCGCAGATCAACCCGGAGATTGTCGCCGGGCAGATCCACGGCGGCGTCGTGCAAGGGGTGGCGCAGGCGCTCTGCGAGGGCGCCATCTATAGCGATGATGGGCAACTGCTGACCGGCAGCATGATGGACTACTGCATGCCCAAAGCGGATATGTTCCCCAATTTCGAACTGGGCGAGACGGTAACGCCGTCGCCGCATCATCCGGTCGGCGTCAAAGGCGTTGGCGAGACTGGCACCATCGCCAGCACGCCGACGGTCTACAACGCGGTGCTGGATGCGCTGACGCCGCTGGGCGTGAAACAGATTGACATGCCGCTGACATCGGCGAAGGTGTGGGGGGCGATACAACAGGCAAGTGCAAACGGAGGAGGACACTAGGCATGTGGCCGAACAAATTTGAATACGCGCGGGCGGGCTCGGTTGACGAAGCGCTGGGGTTGATCGGCGATGAAGGCAAGTTCCTGGCTGGCGGGCACAGCCTGCTGCCGGTGATGAAGCTGCGCCTGGCCGCGCCCGAGCAACTGGTGGATATCGGCGGGATTGACAGCTTGCGCGGCATCTCCGCCAACGGCGGACTCACGATTGGCGCGACGACCACCCATGCCGAGATCGCTGATTCCGCCGATGTGCAGGCGATGTGCGCCGGACTGGCGAGCGCTTGCGGTCAGGTCGGCGATCAAGCGGTGCGAAACTTCGGCACCATCGGCGGCAATATCGCCCATGCCGATCCGGCTTCGGACCCGCCGACTGTGTTGGTGGCTTGCGGCGCCACGATCAATATCCAGGGCGCGGGCGGCTCGCGCTCGGTCGGCGCGGAGGACTTCTTCATCGATCTTTTCGAGACTGACCTGGAAGACGGCGAGCTCATCACCAGCGTCAGCCTGCCCAACTGCAGCGACTGCCAATGCGTCTATGTAAAGTTTCCACATCCGGCATCACGTTACGCCATCGTGGGCGTCGCCGTCTGCCTGAAGATGGATGGCGCCACCTGCGCGCAAGCGGATATCGCTGTTGGCGGGGCGACGGTCAAGGCGGTCAAGTGCGCCGGCGCGGAAGCGGCGCTTGCCGGCACGACGCTGGACGATGCTGCCATCAACGCGGCGGCCGAAGCGGTCAAAGCCGATATCGCTGACTGGCTGGCGGGCGACATCGCTTATCCCGAGAGCTACCGTCAGCAGATGGCGGGCGTCTTCCTCAGGCGCGCGATCGGCGCGGCGACTGGCTAGCGGCAACGTCAGAATCGACAAGATGTGAATTCAGGGGCGGCTTATCAAGTCGCCCGTTTTCTTCTCTTTTTTTGCGGGCGAATTGCTAGGTCGCCCCTACAGACTTGGGATGCAGTGTCAAAATACGATCACGCCCCGCGCGAGTTTGCCTTGGACCAGGTCGGCGTAGGCCTCGTTAATTTGCTCCAACCGATACGTCCGCGTGATCAATTCGCGCAACTTGAGCTTGCCAGCGGCATAGAGGTTGAGCAGGCGCGGAATGTCCCGCCGCGGATGGCATGAGCCATAGAAACTGCCGCGGATGCACAACTCCGACCGGGTGATCTTTGCGGCGGGCAAGGCGGTGACGCTGTCATCGGGCGCCGTGCCAACCAGTGTCAACTGTCCGCCGGGGCGCAGGGCGCGGAAAGCGACTTCCTGCAGCGCGGGTAGGCCGGCCGCTTCGAAAACATAATCCGCGCCGCGGCCGCCGCTTAGCGCCTGGATGCGACTGATGGCGGCCCCGTCTGAAGGCAACGAGTGCGTCGCGCCGAATTCCCCGGCGAGCGTCAGCTTTGCCTCGTCCGCATCGACGGCGATGATGGGATGAGCGCCGCAGAGCCGCGCGCCCTGGATGATGTTCAAGCCGACGCCGCCAACGCCGAAGACGGCGACGCTCGCGCCGGGCTTGACCGCGGCTGTGTTCATGGCTGCGCCTACGCCAGTCGCCACCGCGCAGCCCGTCACCGCCGCCAGCTCCAACGGGATATCCCGGCGGATCGGCAGGCAGCTTTCCGCCCGAACGACGGCATATTCGGCGAAGGCGCCCAAACCGGCGAGAATATGGACAGGCTCGCCCCGCCAGCGGATTCGCGATTTCCCATCGGCTTGCAGGCCTGTCGCCAGCAGTTGCGTGAATGTGGCGCAGAGGTTGGGCTTGCCGCCATTGCAGTAATAGCAGTCGCCGCAAGCCGGCGCCCAGATGAAGGCGACATGATCGCCCGGCGTAAGGCCCGCGACGCCGGGTCCAATCGCTTCGACGATGCCCGCGCCTTCGTGCCCGGCGATCATCGGCATGGGCTTGGGCGCTGTGCCGATAGCCACACGCCAATCGCTGCGGCAGACGCCACTAGCCGCAAGCTTGACCAGGACTTCACCCTCAGCCGGCGGATCAAGCTCGACCGTGTCGATCTGGAAGCGTCCATTTGGCGCGTTGAGGATGGCGGCTTGTATTTGCATCAGGCTTGGACCGCGCCGACCCTCAGCCCAGCGAGAAACTGCTTCTGCAGGGCGATGAAAGATTGTGCCCGCTCACGATTGCATCCGCTCACGATTGACCTCCCCAAAGCGCCGCTCAACCTTTCAAGCCCGAGCCGAGAATCCCGCCGACATAGTAGCGCTGGAAGGGCAGGATCAAGAGCACGGGTACCAGCATAGCCAGGGTCGAGCTGGCGAACATCTGCTCCCACAGGCTAACCTGTTGCTCCACGCCGATAATGGATACCGCCACTTGCACAACCCGCAGCTCCGGCGTCGGCGCCACCAGCAGCGGCCAGAAGAAGTTGTTCCATTGCCCAAGGAAAAGGATGACGCCGGCGCTGATGACGGCCGGCAACGAAATCGGCAAGACGATGCGCAAAAAGACTTGCGTCCAGGTCGCTCCGTCGACGCGGGGCGCATCAATCAGGTCCTGCGGGATTTCGGCGAAGAATTGGCGAAACAGGAAGATAACAATGCCATTTGCCAAGCCAGGCACGATCAGTCCTTGCCAGGTATTCAGCCAGCCCAGGTCGCGCACGAGCACGAAAGAGGGGATGACCGTCAGATCGCCCGGAATCATGAAGCTGAAGACGACTAACGCGAAGAGAAGATTCTTGCCGCGGAACTGCAGGCGGGCGAAGGCGAAGCCGGCCATGGCGCCCACCGCGATGCCGACGACGACGGTCACCGCGCCGAGGAAAAATGTATTGAGCAGCGCTCGACCGAAGTCTTTCTCGAAGATGGCATGATAGGCGTCAAGCGTGGGCTCGGTCGGGAAGAAGGCGCGCCAGGAAAAGGGCAATACATTCTTCCACACCGTCTCGCGCGTGGTAAACGATGAGGCGATGATCCAGGCGATTGGCAATAGTATGAGGATGGCAAGAGCGATGAGCAGGCAATAGAGCAGCGCGTAGCGCCGCCACTTGCGCAGCCGCGTGATGGTGGCTGGCTCGAGGCGGAAGCCGCGCGCGGAATCGTGATCGCTTGGCGAATCTTGGTGCATGCCAAACCCCTAATGTTGTGGCCGTAAGACGATGAATTCCACCGCGACGAAGATGATGACGACGATGACCAGGACAGAAATGATGGCGGAGGCGATGCCGATATCACCGTAGACCAGGCCCCGGCGCCAAGCCTCATACATCACGAGATGAGTAGACAGTTGCGGTCCCCCGCGCGTCAACAAATAGACCGGAGCAAACAGCGTGAAGTTCGTCACGGTATCGGTGACGAGCACGAAGGCGATGACGCGGCGAAGCAGAGGCAGCTTGATAGAGATGAAGGTGCGAAGGCTGCTGGCGCCATCCACATGCGCCGACTCCAGCACGTCGGAGGAGATGCCCTGCAAGCCCGCCAGGAAGAAGAGGCTCCAGTAAGGCACGCCGATCCAACTGATGATGCCGATAATTGACCAGAGCGCTTGGCTGGGATGGATCAGGAAGGGCTGGCGCGGCAAGCCGAGTGTCCGGAGCACGCCGTTGATTAAGCCGTAGTTGGGGTCAAGCGCCAAGCCCCAGGCGATGGCGGTGACGTTGATCGAAATTGCCAGCGGCACCAGGTAGATGGCGCGGAAGACCGCGATGCCCGGCACCCGCTGATTGATCAGCTCGGCTAACAGCAGCGCCAAACCCACTTGCAGCGGATTGACCACCAGGCTGAAAACCAGCGTGACCTGAAAGGATTGCCAGACGACCGGATCTTCATAGAGTAGCAGGAAGTTGTCCAGCCCGACGAAGCGACGCCCGCCGACCTGGCTCAAGGCGTTGGTGAAGAGCGACTCCTCGAAGCCGAGTAGGATGGGGATATAGCGAAAGACGATGAGCAATAGGATGGCGGGCGCCAAGAACATATAAGGCGTCCAGCGCTCGATTCGAACGCGCGTCAGCATGGCGGCACCGTGGTGGTCGGGCCGGGGCACGGATGCCCCGACCTCGTTATCGCCGCGTGGCGATTATTGCGGGCGGTACTTGTCCATCTCGCGTTGGATGCGTCCCGCCGCCTGGCTTAGCGCTTCGGCGACGTCCGCGCCATTGCGGATATCCTCAAATGCGTCCGAGAGGATTTCTTCATACTCGAGGTAGCCGACAGTCAGCGGACGCGGCGTGACGAATGGCGCTTCGTTGGCAGCCACTACAAATGCCTTCTGCGGGAATTCGGCATTGGCCGGGTCTTCGGCGAATTCCGCAAGCATCGCCTTGTGCGCGGGCCATACGCCCCAAACATCGAACCAAAGGCGACCGGCTTCTTCGGAACTGGCGAACTTGACAAATTCAACCGCCGCCTCGGGATGCTCGGTGTTGGCGTTTACGCCCAGGTGCCAGCTATCGCCGGGCACCGTGACCTCTCCGCCTTCCCAATAGGGATGCGGCGCTGCGCCCCAGTTGAATTCCAGCGGATCGTTGATGAACTGATTGATCATCCAGCCGCCATCGACATACAAGCCCAATTGGTTGTTGCGGAAGAGCTCGCCCGAACTGATGCCCCCTTGCGGCGAAACGCCCAGGGCATTGTGCAGGTCGCCAAACCAGGTGAAGGCTTTGACCCAGTCGTCGGAATCGATAATGCCTTCGACGGTCAAGGCGTCTTCGCCCAAGACCGCGGTCGGCAGGCTCTCCGGAATCGGCTGAAGTTGATAGATCCGGTTGTACTGACCGAATTGCAAGCCCCAGACATCGTTGACGCCATCGTCATCGGCATCAGTGGCCATGGCTTGCGCCGCTTCCGTCACCTGTTCCCAGGTCCATCGTTCATCGGCGGCCGGCCCCGCGAGTCCAGCCGCTTCGAGCAGATCCGCGTTGTAAAACATGACCTGCGCCGAATTCCAAATTGGCGGCGCCAAGAGTTGCCCATCGTACATGCTGGACTCGTGCAGCGCATCGACCCAGCCATCAATCTGCTCGGCCGGGAAGACATCGTCCAAGGGCAAGAGCCAGCCGCGGAAACCGTAAGAGGCGACCACCGGCGCGTCCACGCTCACGATGTCCGGCTCCGGCGAGCCCGAGCCGAGACGGATTTGGTTCTGCTGGAAGACCTCGCGGAAAGAGACCTTGTCCACGCGAACGGTGATGTGCGGGTGGTATTCGCTGAAGCGGGCGGCGACTTCTTCGGCGCCGGGCAGGTCCGTGATCCAACTCAACTCGACCGCCTCCTGCCCCGCGACCGGCATCGCGCTGACTAGCAAGACCAGCGTGAAGAAGAAGAGAAGGCGCGACATTCTGTGTCTATTCATGACTATTCCTTTCCAAGCTCTAAACACTTTTGAGACCCTTTATTGCGCTTGCTACCAGGCTCGCCTCCTTTCCCTCTATTCCCTCAAGCGTCTATTGCAGATTCTACCCAGTGCCTGGACGCGGGGCAAACGATTTGCGGACGGGGAGTGGCGAATCACGAAGATATGATCACGCGCGTTCGGGGCATCTGATACGGGAGAGCCAAGGCTCGCCCCTACAGTTTATGGTTTCTGAGACAGGATTATTGGTTGACATGTCCTCGTTTTTCGCCACTCCCGCGGACGCGCCGACCTTGACGCGCTAGTAGACGCCCCGCCGGTTGAAGCGCTCCTCTTTGAAGGGATCGCCCTCATTGTGATATGCCCCCGCCTCCCAAAAGCCCGGCTTGTCCACCGGGCTGAACTCGAGGGCGCGCAGGAACTTTGCGCTCTTCCAGAAGTAGCGCTTGGGCACCACCATGCGCAGAGGACCGCCGTGCTCGATCAAGTCGGGCTCATGCAGCCAGCGACCTTCGTATTTGGTGGCGAGCATAACATCATCGTCGTCCATGGCTTCCAGCGGCAGGTTGGTCGTGTAGCCGTAATCGCAATGAGCGATGACGTAGCGCGCCGCCTCAGTCAGCTCGAGTTCGCGCAGAAAGTCGCGGAACATGACGCCTTCCCAGGTCGTGTCGAATTTGCTCCAGCGCGTGACGCAGTGGATATCGACCGTCATCTGCCGCGTGGGAAGTTGGATGAATTCCTCCCAGGTCCAGCGTCGCTCGCGCTTCACCGCGCCGAAAACGCGTAAGTCCCAGATCTCGGGATTGAACTTGGGCGTCGGTCCATAAGTGAGCACGGGAAATTTCTCGGTAAGCGACTGACCTTTGGGCAAGCGCCCGGCGTCCCGCATTTGTCGTTCTTTTGCGCGGCGGGTGAGGTGTGACATGGGTCTTTCCTGGATTTTTCTCGCGTTTGCGGGCGACTTGATGAGTCGCCCCTACATGAGTCCGCGGCGAGCAACAACTGGCTGACCTAGACAGTCAACTGCAAAACCGTGCGCAGCAAGACATTGGCGCCGATCTCCACGTGTCGCCACTCGGTGAACTCTCGGGGATTATGGCTGATGCCGTCGACCGATGGCAAGAAGATCATGCCGGCCGGCGCCATCTGATTCATGATCTGCGCATTATGCCCGCTGTAGCTGGCGATCGGCATGCAGCGCGCGCCTTCAGCCTGGCAGGCGCTTTCGATTTGCCGCGTGAGATAACCCGACATGCGCTCGGCTGCGCGGTGCATCACGCGTTCCGTGGCGACTGTGAGACGATGCGCCGCCGCGCACTCCTGCGCCAGTTCGAGCATCAGCGCCTCCATATCGCCGAGCGTCGCCGTATCGGGATGGCGAAATTCGACCAGCAGGGAGGCTTCCGCCGGCACGACATTGAAGCTCTCCGGCATCACGCTCACGCCGCCGCAGTTGACGACGCCCCCGGGGAAGTCTTCGGTGAGGCGTTTGTGCGCGGCGATGATGAAGGCGGCCGCGCCTTGCAGCGCATCGTGACGTTCGTCGGCGGTGGTGGTGCCGGCATGCGCCGCTTCGCCTTGATATACGACATTGTAGGTCGCGCGCCCGACGATTCGGTCGACGATGCCGATATCCAGACCGCGCTCGTGCAGGATCTTTCCCTGCTCGATATGCAGCTCCAGGAAACCCAGGATGGACGCTGGATTGCGCCGGGCATTCTGCAATTCCGGCAGCATAATGCCGGCGCGATAGAGCGCGGCGCGAAAAGCCATATTGTCGGTCAGGCTGTCGGTGATGTCGTCGCTTGAGATTTTGCCGATGATGCCATTGCTTCCGAAGAGCGATTTCCAGGTGCCTTCTTCGTCGGTGAAGTCGATCGCTTCGAGGTGATATCGCGGCTTGACGCCGGTTTCGTGGATTCGCCGCAGACATTCAAGCGCGGCCAAGACGCCGATCGCGCCATCGTAGCGGCCGCCGTTGGGCACCGTATCGAGGTGCGAGCCGATCATCAGCGTCTTGGCGCCCGCGTCATCGGCGGAAAGCAACCCGCTGAGGTTGCCGACTTCGTCGTCTTTGACCTGCAAGCCCGCTTCTTCAATGCGGTCGGCGAACCACGAGCGCGCTTCCAAATCTTCATTGGAGAGCGCCAAGCGGGAGACGCCGCCGCCAACCGTGGCGCCGATGTCGGATAGCGCCTCAAAATCCGCGCGCAGGCGCTCGCTGTTCACTCGGAGATTGCAGCCGTCTGACGTCAATGCGTCTCTCCATCACGTCCTGAATAATTGAGAGTAGATTATAGTTACAAAACGTAATCTCACAACTTCGCGTGCCTGCGGCTTCCTTACCGACGCCGCGCGCATGGCGCCCTGGATGATTGCCGCGCCGAGCTGGGCCTCTGCCTTGTCATTAGCACGCTTTACGATACCATGAACCGATTGCCTTGACGGACGATTCTCATCTTGCGATTGCTAGCGCCGCCAAAAGACCCAAGCGAACGTCAGAATTCAGCCTACCGCTGGGTGATCCTGGCGATGGTGACGTTGTCCGGCTTCCTGTTGATGGGCTTCCCCACCACCGGCTTGTCGGCGCTGTTCAGCGAAATCGCCGAATCGCTCCAGCTCGATCTGATCGAAATCGGCGTGATCTGGGGCGTAGGCACCGGCATGGGCATCTTCACCGCGTTGCTTGGCGGGGCTTTCATTGACGTATTCGGGACGCGCCGAACGCTGGTGGCGCTTTGCCTGGCGACCGGGCTCTTCGGCGCCTTGCGCGGCGTCGCCGTCGACTTCTGGTCGCTGTTCTTTTTCTCGTTTCTGTTTGGCATGGTCCAGCCGATCTTGCCGATGAACTTCGTCAAGCTGAATCGCGAATGGTTCGCCTCGCGACAGCTGGGCTTCGCGCAGGGCGTGATGTCGGCCGGTTTCGCTACCGGCTTGATGCTCGGCTCGCGTTTGAGCGCGACGGCGCTTTCGCCGCTTCTTGGTGGCTGGCGGCCCGTGCTCATCCTGCTGGGGGCTTGCGCGATCGTGCTTGCCGCGATCTGGGCGCTGGTTCATCCGCCGACCGAGCGCCGCTCCGCCCCCCGCATCGACATTCGGCAGATCGCGCGGAACCTGGCGCACGTCGCTCGCTTTCGCGAATTGTGGGTTATCTCGCTGGCGGTCTTTGGCGTGCTTGGCTTGATGCGCGGCCTGGTCGGTTATGTGCCGACCTACCTGCGGGAGATCGGCTGGGGCGCGCTTGAAGCCGACAGCGCAATCACCATCTTCTTCTTCTGCAGCTTGATCGGCGTCGTGCCGATATCACATCTCTCCGACCGGCTGGGCAATCGGCGCATCGTCATGGCTTTTGGCACGACGATGATGACCATCGGCACGTTCTTGATGTTTGTCGTCGGCGATCACTTCTGGGGCGTCATGCTGGCGATGGCGCTGGCCGGCTTCACATTCGACAGCTTCATGGCGCTGAAGGGCGCTTCGATGACCGAGGTCGAAGGGCTGCAAATCGCCTTTGTCGGCAGCGCCCTCGGCTTCGGCGGCGTATGGCAGAACATCGGCTCGACGATTACGCCGCCGCTGGGCAACGCCTTGACGCCGGTGGCCTTGAATACGCCCTTCTTGTTTTGGGCCGCCTCCGGCGTTTTCGCCACTGTCATGCTGCTCAGCTATCGCAAGCGCAAGATCAAGTGACAGCGCCACGCCTTAAGTTAGCGTGACAGGCGTAGGCGAATTCAGGTAAGGGTGTCCCCTGTCGCTACAACCGCCTCAAGATCCGAGCGAACGTCAGAATTCAGCCTACCGCTGGGTGATTCTGATGATGGTCACGCTTTCCGGCTTTCTGGTGATTGGTTTTCCCATCACCGCGTTGTCAGCCTTGTTCAGCGAAATTGCTGATTCGCTGGGTCTTGATCTGATTCAGATCGGCGTGATTTGGGGCGCCGGCATGGTGATGGGCATCTTTACAGCGCTCTTGGGCGGCGCGTTCATCGATAGTTTCGGCACGCGGCGCACGCTGGTAGTCCTGTGCCTGATAACTGGCGTCTGCGGGGCTATGCGCGGATTGGCCGACAGTTTCTGGTCGCTCCTGCTATTCTCATTTCTGCTTGGCATGGTGCAACCAATTCTGCCGATGAATTTCATGAAGCTGAATCGCGAGTGGTTTTCTTCGCGGCAGCTGGGTTTCGCCGCCGGCGTCATGTCCATGGGCTTCGCTACTGGCGCTATGCTCGGCTCTCGGACTAGCGCGACAGTGCTGTCGCCTTTGCTGGGTGGCTGGCGGCCGGTGTTGATATTGCTCGGCTTTTGCGCGATTGCTCTTGCGCTGCTGTGGGCCGTCTTGCATCCGCCGGTCGCGCGGCAAGGCGGGCCGCGCTTCGATAGGCGGCAGCTATTTTCCAATCTGCGTTATGTCGCCCGCTTCCGCGAGCTCTGGACGATTGCGCTGGCGGTTTTTGGCATCGTCGGTCTGATGCAAGGCATCGTCGGCTATGTGCCGACTTATCTGCGAGAGATTGGCTGGGCGGCTGTCGATGCCGATAGCGCCATTCCGCTCTTCTTCTTGGCAAGCATGATTGGCGTGGTTCCCATCTCACATCTGTCAGATCGATTGGGCAGCCGCAGACTGGTGATGGCACTCGGCGCCACCATGATGGCGACAGGCGCTTTGCTGGTGTTTTTTGCTGGAGGCAGCTACGGGCACGTGATGCTGGCGATGGTAATTGGCGGCTTGTGCTTCGACAGCTTCATGGCGCTGATGGGCGCCTCGATCACAGAGGTGGAAGGCTTGGAGATGGCCCGGGTGGGCAGCGCGCTGGGGCTTGGCGGCGTACTGCAGAACCTCGGTGGTTCGCTGCTGCCGCCCATAGGCAACGCCCTTTCGCCCATCGCCTTGAATGCGCCCTTCCTCTTGTGGGCGGCTTCGGGTTTGTTCGCCACGCTGACTCTGCTCAGCTATCGCAAGCGCAGGCCGAAATAGCGCGGCGCGGCCTCAGCCTTTAATGCCGATGGAAGCCAGCCCGCCGATGAGGTGGCGCTGGGCAAAGAAATACACTATCAAGATCGGCAGGATCGAAACCAGCGTCGCCCCCATAAACAGGTTCCACTCGACGCTGTAGCGCCCCTGGAAAAACGCCAATCCCACCGAGATTGGGAAGGAATCGTAATCGCGCAGGAAGATGATCGGCTCCAGAAAATCGTTCCAAACCCAGACGAAGGTGAAGACCACGACGACGGTCAGCGCCGGGCGGCAAAGCGGAATGAGGATGCGGATGAGGATGCCCCAGGATCCCGCGCCGTCGATTCGGGCGGCGTCGTCCAACTCGCGCGGAATCGTGCGCATGTATTGCGTCATCAAGAAGATAAAAAAGGGATTGCCAAAGAATGCCGGCAGAATAAGGGGCCAGCAGGTGTCGATGAGCCCCAGCCGCTGATAGAGCCAGAACAGCGGAATCAGCTTGATATGCCCCGGCACCATCATCGTGCTGAGCATCAGCAGGAAGAGCACATGCTTGAATGGGAAATCGAAACGCGCGAAGCCGTACGCGATGACGGGCACGGAGACAAGACCGCCGACGATATTCGCGACCACGAGTATGGCGCTATTGAACATATAACGCGCCAGGGGATATTTGGTGAAGGCTTCTTCATAATTGCCCCATTGCGGATTCGCCGGGATCCAATCGGGGGGCCAGGCGAAGATCTCTTGCGGCAGCTTCAATGAAGTAGACACCATCCAGAAGATCGGCAACAGAAAGATGAACGCAAGCAAGGTCATCACGATATAGACGAACGCATGCGCAATGAGGCGCTTGGCGCGCCGGCGAGCCGCGCTGCGACGCCGCTGCTGAGCCGGGGTCAAACCGAGCTCCGGGCGGGCGAGATCAGTTCTCATAGAAGACCCACCTCCCCGATGTGCGATAAACGAAGACGGTGGCGGACATTATGACCAGGAGCAAAAACAGCGCCAATGCCGAAGCGTAGCCCATATTGAAGTTGCGGAAGGCTTCTTCATAGAAGTAGTAGAGGAAAAAGTAAGTCGCCTTCAACGGTCCGCCCTTTGTGATGACGAAGGCTTCGGTGAAGATTTTGAAGGCGTCGATGAGTTCGATGATCAATTGAAAGAAGAGCGTCGGCGTTAGCAAGGGCAGCGTAATGCGCCAAAAGCGCCGCCATTGGTTCGCCCCGTCAATCTTGGCCGCTTCATACAGATGCGCCGGGATATTCTGCAAGCCCGCCAAATAGATGATCGCCGCGCCGCCCACCTTCCAGATGCTCATGATGGCGACCGAGGGCAAAGCCCAATCGCGATCCCAAAACCAGTAGGGACCCTGTACCCCGATATAGCTCAGCAGCGTGTTCACCACGCCCGTATCCGGCTGCAAAAACCAGATCCACATCAAGGATACGGCGACGCCGGAAATGACGGCGGGCACAAAGAATATCGTGCGATACAGGTTCATGCCCGGGATCTTGAGGTTCAGCAGCAGCGCCAGAATCAAACCCAGGACGAGCTTCAGCGGCAGCGACAGCGCGACGAACAGGGTGGTCGCTTTCAGCGAGCTGACAAAGAGCGGATCGCGCGTGAACATGCGGATATAGTTGTCCAGCCCGATCCACACGGGCGGCTCGACCAAGGTCCACTGCGTGAAACTGAAATAGAACGTTGCGAGGATGGGGAAGGCGTAGAACACGGCGAAACCCAGCATCCAAGGCGACAGCGCCAGGTAGCCGGTCTTCGCGTCCCGGCGCTCTTGCGTTGTCATCTTGCGCCAATGGGAGAGCATGTCGTATGTTCACCCCCATCCCCCGGCCCCTTCCCCCATGAAGAGGGAAGGGGAGAAGCGTGGCGTTTCAAGTCTCTCCCGCTTAATGCGCCGCGTAGACTCTGGCGGTCGGGGAGGGATTCAGGGTGGGGGCAAAATCAGCCGCCCAGACGAGGCACGCAATCATCAAGGGCTGCTTGAGCGGGCTCGACCAAAGCGTCAAGCGTGGCTTGGACTTCGTCGCGTTCGATTTCGCCGAGCATGATCAGGTCCCAGGCATCGCTGACGGCGCGAATGACAGCGCCGCGCCAGCAGGGGTGGCTCGCGCGCCACTCGGCGGTCTGCGTCCCGTTGAGCACGCCCATGAAGCCCTGGAAGTAGTCGGAATCGGCATCCGGATAATCCTCGAGCACGGCTGGCAACGATGGCATTAACGCGCCGATTTCCATGTTGATGCGCTGCCCCTCGGGTCCAGCCCAGAAGCTGAGGAATTCGTAGGCTTCATCCGGGTGCTCGGTGCCCGCCCAAATGGAAGCGCGCAAAGCCCAAGCGTGAACATAGCGCTCGTTGCCTGGCACGTGCGGCTCCGGCACGACGCCGAAATTGACGCCGGCGTTAGCGGCTGTGATCATGTGGCCGTTATTGAGCGTCGCCATGCCCAGGCGGCCCGCGATGAAGAGATCTACGGGTCCGGTGCCTTCGGTGCCCAAGACCTCAATGTCGGCCGGCGTCGGCGTGGCGCCGCTATCGACCAGGTCCCAGAGCCAGGTATAGGCGGCGACCGAGTCGGGTCCGTTGAAGTAGCCTTCGACCGTGGCGCTGTCGTCGCTGTAGGGCTTGGTGGCGCCGATATTACGCCAGATGGCGCGGAAGGGACCGCGCGGACGGTCGCCGCCCCAGCGCCGTTTGTCGGGGTCGGTCAAGGCTTTGGCGATCTCAATGTAGTCCCAAGGCGTCCAGTCGGCGGTGGGATAATCGACGCCGGCTTCATCAAAGACATCTTTGTTGTACATGACGAAGTTTGCGCCGACGGTGAAGGGCAAGCCCACCACTCTGTCGTTCCAGGTCGCCCAGTTGTTGAAGTATTCTTCAAAGTAGTCGTCGCGGCTGAGGTCGGGATCGGCTTCCAGGCGGTCGGTGATGTCCAGCGTATGCGGCAGCCAGGGCGACTCCCAGAAATAGGCGATGTCCGGCGCGCCTTCGCCCGCGCCAAGAGCGGTGTTCATCAGGTCGCCATAGGCCGATTCCGCCATAATCGTCACATCCACCTTGATATTGGGATGCTCGGCTTCAAAGGCTTCGACCACCGCGCGGATGGCGGGCTCGGGCGATTCGGCTGAAGCCAGCGTCCACCAGGTGATCGTGACCGGATCCTGCGCGGCCGCGCCACCGACGCTCAGCAAGAGAAGCGCCAGCAAACTGAACAATACCAAGAGCTTGCGATTGGAACGGTATTCCATGATCTTTCTCCTCAATTAGAAATTGAATTGTAAAGAGATCCGCTGACGAAACTGCCAGCGAATAAGGCGATTCTAGCGCAACTGCGCCAGCCGCCGCAAATCCTGCGTCGGGTGAATTACCGCCTATGCAAAGAATACGCAGAAAAGAAAAGGAGCGGGTTGCTCGCCCGCTCTCGAATATACGCCGTTGTTGCCGCGCGTGAAGTTGGATCGCCTAATCCCGTCCGCCGCCGAAGATGCGCAGCATGAAGATGAACAGGTTGATGAAGTCGAGGTAAAGCGTCAGCGCCGCCATGATGCTGAACTTCAGCGTATCATCCGAGTCGACCTTCATCTTGCGCGTGGCCGCCATGGCCGCGATGCGCTGCGTGTCCCAGGCGGTCAAGCCGGTGAATATCAACACGCCAGCGATGCTGATGACGAAGTCGATCATCGAGCTGCCGAGGAAGATGTTGACGATGCTGGCGATGATCAGCCCGAACAAGCCCATCATCAGGTAGCTGCCCATCTTGGTCAAATCGGTCTTGGTCGTCAGCCCGTAAACCGTCATCGCGCCGAAGACGCCAGCGGTACTTAAAAATGCCGCCGCGATCGAGCCGAAATCAAAGACCAGGAAGAAGATCGAGAAGGTGAAGCCGGTGATGGCGGAATAGATGAAGAAGAGCATGCCAGCTGCTGTCGCCGAGATGCGGTTGATCGCCCAACTCAAGCCGATAACGATGCCGAGCTGCGCGAATATCGCCAGCATGAACACGCCTTGACCGAGGTTTTCAATCATTCCACTATTGCTGACAGCCAGTGCCATCGCCGCGGTGACAAGCAGACCCATCGTCATCCAGCCATAGACGTTGCGCATGACCGCATTTAGCTGGATGCCCTCGAGCGGTTTGCCCGGCGCGTCAAGAATGAAGCTGTCGTTTCTCATGTTCATGCCTTTGCCTCCAACAAGCGCCCGTGAGCCGGCGCATTTTTCTCCTGCTTGACTACACTCATTATAGCGAATTTCGCGCCGCTTGGATGTGGCAGTTTTGCAGATTTTACGCGCTTCTTACCTTTTTCCGTGCGCCTGCCGATTAGTGATTTGAGGATCCGCCTCCGCCCACGCTGATGTCGCCGCCAGCCTGTCCCGCGCCGTCCGCGCCGCCCGCGTCGCCGAATCCGCCCGCGCCGCCTGAGCCAATGCCGCCGAAATTGCTGTGGCGCTGATGAGCCAAATGGTGAAGATGATGATGGCGCCAGGAACCTCCCCAGAGGACGGAGACCGCCCATAAGAAGATCGTGCCCGCGCCCACATAGAGCTTTAGTGCCGCCACCAGGCTGAAGCCAAAGCCGTCCGCTGGCTTGACCCGCGTACCGGGGTCGGCGGAAAGCGCGTCTATCGGCGCGCGGTGGGCTTCAGCCAGCGCAGTGAAGAGCAGGACGGAGAAGTAACTGAAAATGTAATCGAAACCAGCGCCGGCTTGCAGTCTGTTGGCGGCGAAGGCGATGAGCAGCCCAAGCAGCGCCATCAAGAAATAACTGCGCCGGCGTCCGAAGTCGAGCCCGGTACGCCAGCCGATCAATGTCATCAAGCCGAAGAGGATAGCGATGCAGTGGCAGGCGGTGCTTAGCGTGCCGCTGACTTGCGGGTAGTTGAGGGCGGAGAAAATGTTTGCTAAGGCGACGCCGGTGAGCGCCGCGTAGAAAACGAAAAACGCGCCCGCCTGAACCGGCGAGAAATGGCGCAGCTTGCGATCCAGCGCAACCGCTGCCGTCAGAAGCGCCACGACCAAGACGATCAGGCTCGCGAGACTCGGGAAGAAGGCGCCCACCGGTATGGCGCTGGCGACCGTCGCGGTGATGCCCAGGCCTACCCACATCCAAGCGCAAACCCGGCGCATCGCCGCATTGAACTGCGCGTCATCGAGCGGCTTCGGCAGCGGCGCATTCTTCGCGCGCCCGGCGCAGCCCTTGCTTTTGCGGGATGCGCGCATACCCTTCCTCCGCCTATCTCCAGGCAATTGTAGCGCGCGTTACCTGGAGTCTTCCATAGTTTCGCCGCGGACCCTTCGCTATATTATGCCCCTACTCTTCGAAAAGGAAGCACTGTCCATGCGCCTGATACTCGCCTCGTCTTCACCGCGCCGCAGCGAACTCCTCGCGCAGCTCGGCTTGGAATTCGACATCATCAAACCCGCAATCGACGAGTCGCGCCACGAAGACGAAGACCTGGTCGCCTACGTTCGGCGGCTCAGCCGAGAGAAATCGGAAGCCGTCGCCCGCTCGCTGGACGCCGCCCCGGCCCTGATCATCTCCGCCGATACGATTGTAGTCTTGCCGGCCGAAGCGTCCGGCGTCGATGGCGCGCGCGACCTCTTGGGCAAACCGGCGGACGCGGCTGAGGCCCGGCGGATGTTGCGGCGCCTGCGCGGACGGGCGCATGACGTCATCACCGCTTTCACGCTCCGCCGCAGCGGGGAAGGTCCGCAGGTCGTTACGCGGCATGAACGGACGGTCGTGCGCATGCGTGACTTCAGCGATAGGGAAATCGACGCTTACATCGCCACCGGCGACCCGCTGGACAAAGCCGGCGCCTATGCCATTCAGAACGACGCCTTCCATCCAGTCGCGCGCATTGAAGGCAGCTACAGCAACGTCGTCGGCTTGCCGCTGGAGGCGCTCAAGCAAGCCTTGCGTGAACTCGACAGCGCCATCCGGCTCTGAGCGATACGCGGCGCAGAGCCGGCGCCGGGTAAGTTCTGTTTGGCTGAAGCGGCGGCGGAGGGCTTGTCGGGAGCGTTTCGCAATGCGAGAATAGCGGCGCAAGGGCAGAGTCATTCAGTAGTGGAGATGGGTATGAGCGACCATAACGCAGTCGATATCGCGCATAAGTTGGTGGCGCCGGGCAAAGGCATCATGGCAGCCGACCGGCCCTCGCCCGCATTCTATGATTTGCTGGCGGCCGAGGGCATTCCAGGCGATTCAGACAGTTATCGCAACTGGTCCGAAATGCTATTCAAGACGCCCAATCTTAACGACTGCGTCAGCGGCATCATTATGACGGATGAGCAAGTTCGCATGGCTGACGGCGGGGGCGACGCGCTGCTGCCACAAGTCATCGAGCGCGGCATGATCCCCGGCATCTCCCCCTTCAAGGGCATGGTGACCCTGGCGGGCAGCGATGGCGAAACGGTCGGCAGCGGCCTGGATGGCTTGCGCCAACGGCTGGCGGAGTATGCCGCGATGGGCGTCGGCTTCAGCAAGTGGCGCGCCGCAATGCAAATTGGGCCCGGCACGCCCAGCTATTACGCCATCGAAGCCAACGCCTTCGTCATGGCGCAGGTGGCCGCGCTCTCGCAGGAAGCCGGCATCGCGCCAATCGTCGAGCCCGAGGTCATGCTTTGGGGCGACCACAGCATCGAGCGCTGCTTTGAAGTGACCGAGTTTGCGCTGAGCCGGACATTCGAGGCGCTTTACCTGCATCGCGTCGAACTGGAAGGCGCGCTGGTCAAAGCCAGCATGGTGCTATCGGGCAGCGACTGCGCCGAGCAAGCCGATATCGACACGGTCGCCGAGCAGACGGTCAAGGTCTTCAGGCGGCGGATTCCCGCGGCGATCCCCGGCATCGTCTTCCTCTCCGGCGGGCAGAGCGACTATCACGCCACCGCCCATCTCAACGCGATGAACGCCAACTACGAATTGCCCTGGAAGTTGAGCTTCTCCTACGCCCGCGCCCTGCAGCGCAAGCCGATGGCGGTCTGGGGCAATCGGGCGGAGAATGTGCCGGCGGCGCAAGCGGCGCTGCTTCACCGCGCCAAGATGAACGGTCTGGCGGCGCTGGGATTGTGGACGGACGAGCTGGAGGGCGAAGCGGTCGCTTAGTTGCGTGCGTCTAAGCCTTCGCTAGCATCTGCTCGAACTTTCGCCGCCACTCCGGCGAGAGCGACTCGATTGCCATTCCGCGTTCATAAGTCGCGCGATCGCCGATGCCCAGGTAGAGCGCGGCGTTGATCTCGGCAATAGACATGCCGACCGGGTCTCTTTCCAACAAGTGAATCGGATCGCCCGCTTCCAGCACGCCTTCTTCCAGCACGCGCGCGTAGAACCCGGGGCGATTTGCCCGCAGGAAGGTCTTCTCAAAACCCGGCGCGCCCAACTTGTCCGCCAGCTTGTAGCAGGGCACGCGCGGCTGCGACGCCTGGATAACAGCGCCGCCAATGCGCAACACATCGCCGATGCAGACGGTCGTCTCCAGCAAGCCGAGCAGGGTCAGGTTTTCGCCGAAGGCGCCGTAGTGGAAATCCGCGCGCGACAGCTCGGATGCCCAGTGACTATAGTGTTCATGCGGATAGCAGTAGACCGCCTGGTGAACTCCGCCGTGATGCTCGCGGTCAGCCTGACCGTCGCCCGCCAAGCCGAGGCGGCTGAGGTAGACGCGCCCCATGCGATGCCGCTTGTCGATGCCCGTCTGGTACCTCCGATCGTTGAATTCGACCGTCGTGGGTTGCCCGATGTTGATAGACAGCAGCATCATGGCTCGTCGCCTTTCAGTCTGCGCTGGCGCGACTTGATCTGATCGAGGATTTCTTCGGCCGGCGTCGCCGTGTCAAGGAAGGCGCTCTGAGCCCGTTCCACCGCGCTGAGTCGCCTGCGAGCTGCCGCTTCATCGGCGTCGATGTCCTCGCCCAGGTCTTGGTTCGCCGCCTCGCCGTCGACTTCAACCGCCTCGGCGCTTTCCGCGATTTCATCAGCCATCGATTCCGGTTGGTCGCGCCCTTCCAGCACAATCTTGTAGAAGGCGAAGGCGCCGCCGATGACAATGGCGAGCGGCACGATCATCTGGAATACGGTCGACACCAGGCTGAGCAAACCCAGAGCCAGAATGACCAGCAAAACCGCGATGAGCAACTGCCGAATGCGCTTGTCGTTTAGCATTGGTCCCATACCCGTATTATAGCAGGCGCGCTCGGACGGCGTTAAGGGCTGCCGCTCGCAGGCAAGGCGGCGGACATCCCAATCCGCCTCCGTGGGCGCTCCCGCCAAAATCAAGGCTGTTGAAGCGGAATGCTTGCCAGGCGCAACCGCAATGAGGATAATCTGGCGTCAGATACCAAAGGAGGCAACTACTATGGAGTTTCATCCGGAGATCCGCGAATTCAACGCCGGGGCGACTGCGCTGGCTTTTCCCTTGGGCGGCATCGGCACGGGCAATGTGTCTTTGGGCGCGCGCGGCGATCTGCGCGACTGGGAGATCTTCAACCTGCCCGCCAAAGGAACGACCCTGCCACTCACATTCTTCGCCCTCCGCTGCCAGCAAGCGGGCAAGGCGCCGGTCGCCCGCGTTCTTGAAGGACCGGTGCAGGCGCCGCACACGCTCTCGCATGGTTATCATCCCATGATGATGGCGGCTGGCTTGCCCCGCTTCAAAGACAGCATCTTCCGGGGCCAGTACCCTTTCGCCGCCATCGACTTTGTGGATGACAACCTGCCGGTGGCCGCCCGCCTGGAAGCTTATACGCCGCTGATTCCGCTCGAGCCCGAGGACTCCGGCATACCCTGCGCCATTCTGACCTACGAAGTGACCAATCGTAGCGACGATCCCGTCGACCTCACCCTGCTCGGTTCGGTGACGAACCCGGTAGGCAATCTGAAGTCGGACAAGTTCGGCAACGACGCTTGGGTCGAAGCTGGTCGCCAAACCAACCGCTTTCGCGACGAGGGCGGCTTGCGCGGCTTGGTCATGACCAATGACGAACTCGACGGCGCCGACCTGCACAATGGCAGTCTGTGCCTGGCGACCGCCCACGACAAGATCACCTTCCGACGCAGTTGGATGCGCGGCGAGTGGTGGGACTACCTGCATGATTTCTGGGACGATCTGCTCGACGATGGTTTGCTGAACGACCCGGCCGATGAGACGCCGGGCAAACGAACGGCGACCGGCACGCTGGGTCTGGTTGACCAACTGGCGCCGGGCGCGAGCAAGCGCTTCCGCTTCATCTTGAGCTGGCATTTCCCCAACCGCCCCGCCGCCTGGGATATCCAGCATTTGGACATGCTCGGCGTCGACCAGGCGACGGTCGGCACGACGCGCAACCGCTACGCCACGCGCTTCGCCGACGCCTGGCAAGCCGCGCACTATGTCCAGCGCGAGTTCGAGCGCCTCGATAGCGGCACGCGCAGCTTCCATGACGCCTTGTTCAGCAGCAGCTTGCCCGCCACAATACTGGACGCCGTCTCGGCCAATATCGTGCCCTTGCGCAGCACGACTTGCTTCTGGCTGGAAGACGGGCGTTTTTATGGCTGGGAAGGCTGCTTTGATGATGCCGGCTGCTGCGCCGGCAGCTGCACCCACGTCTGGAGCTACGCCTATACCCTGGCATATCTCTTCCCCTCGCTTGAGCGCGAGATGCGGCGCATCGAATTCACTGTGGAAACGCGCGCCGACGGCTTCATGCATTTCCGCAGCTTCGGCGCCTTCCATGATGACTTCGTCTGGCAGGGCAGGTCGGACGCCGCCGTCGACGGGCAGATGGGCTCGATCCTGCGCGCCTATCGTGAATGGCAGCTTAGCGGCGACCGTGAATTCCTCGCCGAAATCTGGGGCGGCGTCAAACGCGCGATCGGCTTCGCCAGCGCCTATTGGGACCACGACAACGACCACGTGCTGGACGGCGTGCAGCACAACACCTATGACATCGAGTTTCATGGTCCCAATCCCCTCTGCGGGATCTACTACCTGGCGGCTTTACGCGCCGTCGAGGAGATGGCGCCGCTGATGGGCGAGGACGAGCTGGCGCAACGTTGCCGCGCCGCCTACGAAACCGGCCGCGCCAATCTGGAGTCGCTAATGTGGAACGGCGAATTCTATGTGCAGCGGCTGGAAGACGTGAACGCACACAAATATCAGCATGGCATCGGCTGCCTGTCCGACCAGCTCTTGGGCCAGTTGCACGCGACGATTCTGGGGCTGGGCGACCTGCTGCCGGCTGACCATGCGCGCCGGGCGCTGAAGGCGATCCATGAGCACAATTTCAGAGACGACCTGAGCGAGCACGCCAACTGCCAGCGCGTCTACGCGCTCAACGACGAAGCCGGTTTGTTGCTATGCACCTGGCCCAAGGGCGGAAGACCCAACCTGCCCTTTCCCTACTCGGATGAGGTCTGGACCGGCATCGAATACCAGGTCGCGGCCCATCTGATTTACGAAGGCATGGTTGATGAAGGCTTGCAGATCGTCGAAGCCGTGCGCGCGCGGCACGACGGCGTCCGGCGCAATCCCTGGAATGAAGTCGAATGCGGCAATCATTACGCGCGCAGTATGGCAAGCTGGGCGCTGCTGCTGGCTTTGAGCGGCGCGCAGGTTGACCCGGCGAGCGGGGACCTGAGCTTCTCGCCGATTCCGAGGCTTAGCGCGAAGGACAAGCCCTTCAAGACCTTCTGGTCAAATGGGCGGGCTTGGGGCAGCTACACGCGGGAGTGGAATCCCGGGTCGGATAGCTGGCAGAGCCGGTACGAGGCGCTCGGTGGCGATTGGCAGTCATATCCAAGCACCATAATCCAGCATAGCGAATGAGCCGATGTCGGCGGCAGAATCCGGGACTGACGGTGAGGCGGTTGGCGATCAAATACTATACGCATGGTCGGCGCGATCAATTGCAAGTGGCGTTGACTTTTGACGATGGACCCAATCCGCCGAGGACGGACCAGATACTGGAAATCCTGGAAGGCCGCGGCGTCCGCGCCACCTTCTTTGTGCTGGGCAAATGGGTCGAGCGCTTTCCGCAGGCTTTCGAGCGGATCGTCGCCCGCGGGCACGCCATCGGCAATCACAGCCACCTGCACCTGACAAATCTGGGCGATTTCGACCGGGCCGAGGCCGCTATCGGCAATTTGCTCGGTCGCCCCACCAACTACTTGCGCGCGCATTACTTCAACTTCTTCACCTGCTTGCATTCGCCGCTTGCGCTCTCGCCGGAGGTGAAGATCGTCGATGCCGATGTCAACCCGGCCGATTATGCCAAGACCGATCCGCAAGCGATCGTCGAGGCGACGCTCAATCACCCGTCGCTGGCGGGCGGCTCGATCATCGACTTGCATGATGGCAGCGAGTCTGACGATGCCGCCCTCCGGCTCGCGCGGCCCCTGCCCATGATTCGCGCGCTGCCGGCCATCATCGACGGGCTGCGGGCGAAAGGCTTCGAGCTTGTGAGCCTCGACGAGATGGCTTTGGTCGATCCGGTGGCGTGGCGCTACGACGGCCGCGGGACCTTCGCCACGGAAGAATTACGCGCGGCGATCGCCAGCATGGGCGCCTTAGAGGAGTGACCTTCCGCGCAGCAAGTCGGAACGATCCTCGCCCCTGGCTTTGGCACGGGCGCGCCAAAGGGTCCAGCTTTCGCGCAGGCTCATACCCGCGACCGTGGCGAAGGACAGCGCGTAAATCAGCATGTACGCGCAGAGCTCGGGCTGCAACTCCCAAGCCAGTCGCGCGGCCCACATGGCATACAGCATCAGCGCCAGCTCCAGCCAGACGGTGGCGTCGGCTGTCAGCGCATATCGGCTTTGCGTCCAGCCCCGCTTGAATTTGGGCGTGCGCCGGAAACCGGGTTTGATGCCCAGCAGCGCCGTCATCACCGCCAGACTGTTGCTGAGCGACATGCCGGCGCCGATGAAAAGCAGGGCGGGGAAGGCGCTTAGCTTGGAGAGCCAATCCCGGTGCAAGCGCATCTGACTGGCGATATACATCAGCGGCGAAACCAGCGTGAGCAAGCCCAAGGGCGCCAACGGCAGATCCGCCAACTGACCGGATTGCAGCAGGGGCGGCGTGAGCAGCAGCATCAATAGCATCAGCGGTTGCGGCAAGTATTGACAAAGATGCTGCACCGCCATAATCTTCTGCGCCGCGCCCAGCCGCGAGGCGATAATCTGTGGCGCCAGCTTGAGCAGGCATTGTGTATTGCCGGTCGCCCAGCGCGCCTGCTGCAGTTTGTAAGCCGCCAGTTGCGGTGGAATCTCGCCGGGCGCCTCAACCTCGGGCAAGAATACCGAGCGCCAGCCAGCCATCTGCGCGCGAAAGCTCAAATCCAGGTCTTCGGTCAGCGTATCGGCCGACCAGCCGCCGGCCGCTTCAATGCAGCTGCGCCGCCAGACGCCGCCCGTGCCGTTGAAGGGGATCAGCCAGCCGGTCCGATTGCGAGCCGCCTGCTCGATGACGAAGTGGGTGTCAATCGATAGCCTCTGGGCGCGGGTCAGGCTGTTTTCGTCGGCGTTGAGATGCCCCCAGCGGCTCTGCACCAGGCCAATATCGGGCTGGGCGTATAAGTGCGGCAAGGTCCGGCGCAGGAAATCCGGCGGCGGCGCGAAGTCGGCGTCAAAGATGGCGATGGCGTCGCTGCCGCAGCCTTCAGCGCCATGTGCCAGCGCGCCCGCTTTGAAGCCGATGCGATCCTCGCGCCGCAAATGCTGGACGCGAAAGCCGCGCGCCTCCAGTTGCGTCAGCTTGCGCGCCACCAGTTGCACGGTCGAATCTGTCGAATCATCCAGCGCCTGGATCAAGAGTTTGTCGCGCGGATAGTCGAGCGCCGCCACCGCGTCGATCAGGCGGCAGGCGACGTTGGCTTCGTTGTAGAGCGGCAGCTGCACGGCAACTGTGGGCAGCTCGTCCAGCGTCGGCGCCGGCTGCGCTGTCTGGCGCGTTCGCCAGTACCGCCACAGCAGGATGGCTTGCCCCGCCGTATACAAGCCCAGCGTCAGCGCGCAGAGCGCATAAAGCACTAGCAGTAGCGTCATCATCGAGGGCGATTCTAGTGCGCCATCCAGGGACTGACAAGATGTATGTCTTCAGCGCCGCCGTCGAAGGGGCGTAGGCTTAGCGTGCGTTTGGCGTACGGGATTACGGGCTGCGGCTGAGTAAGATAACTAGGAGACGCGCTAGACCGGCCGCCGCAATATGTGTATTGACCATCGGGAAAGGACGATGCTGCTGATGCAGATTTACTACGTCCGCTTCATGCTTCTGTTGTGCCTCTGCGCAATCGTATGGTACGCCTTTTCGACTTGACCAGTCGCCCCGCTCTATTGCGCCGGGCGCACCAACAGTTCTTGACCAGGGAAAATATAGCTTCCGCCGTTTCTAAGTTGATCAAGTTGATTGAGCGCGATTATCCGGTAGGGATGCACATTGTAGGCGATGCCTATCTGCCAGATGGTATCGCCGGGCCGGACTACATGGATGATTGAACCGTCAGCTTGCTGCGTTTGCGCGCTGACCGGAGGCGCGTATACCGGCGCCGGCGCGGCGGCCGGCGGCGCTTGCGAACTGAAACTCGGCGCCGATGGCGAGCATGGCAGGTTGCGCTCCCAGGTGGTGACGGTGCCCAAGACATGTCCCTCGAGCGAATTGTCCAGCACGATATGATTGACCTTGCCCTCATGGTCTGGACCTACGGAGATCAGGATGTCGCGGGCGCCGCGCAGGCCCGGGGCTTGATAGGCTTTGCTATGTATCATCAATTGGCGGACAGGCTCCGTCAAGCCGACGCGCACCGCAGTCCGCCCGTTCGAGGAACAAGCCACGACGCCTTCCGCGACCGCGTCAACTTCCGGCTGGCTGACACGCAGGGCGAATTGCCCGCGGCTGTCGGGCAAGACTTCCCAGACCTCGATCGCGGCCGGGCATGTCTGCTTGTAAAAGATGATGCCGATGGCGCCCAGCAGCATGTCCGCGGGCAGATCTGTGTATGCAGGCACACACTCTGCCGCGGCTGACACGGGAGTCGGGTGATCGTCGTTGCAGCCGAGAATTGCGCCGCCATTCTCGGCAATGAATAAGGCGAATTGCAGACTTTCTTCGTCCTCCGACAAACCCTCGATTATGTTCTCGCCGCACAAGTAAATCCTGGTGCTTGGGCCAGTCGTAAACGCTTCGACCTCCGTCGGACCATTGTTGCGGAACACGTTGTCCCCGAAGATCGCGAGTCCCCTGCCAAACCAGCCGTGGGCGTAATATACGTTGCCTTCTCCACTGCTAGAGCCTGTATTGTCTTGGAAGACCGAATCGTACAAATAAGCCCAGCCGTAGTTTAGAATAGCCGTCCTCGGAGCGGCGGCGATCATTGAGTTTCGTAAAGTAAAAATACCACCATAATTGCGAATTCGGATGCGGTTAATGTTGGCATTGTTAACGGTCAGTCGAGCATCGCCTATGAGAATATGCGGCGACCCGGTCTCGCAGCCATTGATGTTAAAGCCATTGCCATTGATGGTGACGTTCGCACCCGCCGCTATGGTAATTTGGTTCACGCATACGCAGTTTTGGCTGAGCGTGTAGACGACAGTCCCTTCGATGGCGCCGCCCGAGGGCAGGGGAGGCTGGCTGCAATCCAGCGTTGGCAGGGTATAGGCGACCACAGCCTGACCGTTGTTGCCAATCTCGCCGGTGCAGGGACCGGTGCTGCTGTCGCTCCAGCTACCCAAGTTGCTGGAGAACCCGCTGTGGCTCACTTTGTGCGTCACGACGCGGATGAAACTGAGGCAGCCGGTGGTGCTTAAACGGCCGCCTTTCCTAACATAGACGACTGCACGATGAATGTCGCGGAATACGGCCTTGTTGAGCGTGACGTTGCCAGTATAGTCGACGAGAAGTACGCCCTTTGGCGTGGTGCCAAAGCCCCAACTCCAAACTCGGCTGTTTTCGAAAAGCACGTTGGTCAGGGTCGCTGTCCCCTTGGCTCTCACCCAGATGCCATTGCCGTTGGTGAAGGTGACGTTCTCCATCGTCAGGTCGCCATCTACCAGAATCCCGGCGCCAATCGCGCTCCGACGGACTACGTTGTCAGGTTGAAGGCGTCGAGGTCTGAGAAATCGCACATCACTGCCGTTGAAGGTGACGTTCTTGATGATGACCTTGACATTCGGGCTGCGGCCATTTTCGACATTTTGAACGGTTGCTTCGCCGTCGTCGTCTACGATGAGGAAATTGCATAGATATGTCGTGTTCAAGCAA
The DNA here is from genome assembly GCA_022824465.1 of Anaerolineae bacterium. Taxonomy (GTDB): domain Bacteria; phylum Chloroflexota; class Anaerolineae; order Aggregatilineales; family Phototrophicaceae; genus UBA6055. Next base: position 7,505 of record JAJDZV010000006.1, on the reverse strand, counting down.
GTACTGCTGGTAATTGTGTGACCCATGCCGTTGATGGTGAGCGTGATATTGGGCGTCTGACTGGTTTTGATTTCCAGCCAGCCGGTCATCGTGCAATTTTTCGTGAGGTTATAAGTCGTCACGCTTTCGACGATAACGCCCCCCTGCTCCGGCAAGCCGCAACCGGTGCTCGGGTTGTTTGGGTTGGTCGGGGTCTGGGCGTCGGAACGTCCGGCAAATGCCAGCAGCAATACAACTAACCAATAACGTAAGGGCATGGCTTTGAGTGCCCGGGCAAGGCGCAGCTTGAGGTTCATTTGTACACTTGGAGAATGGAACAAATCCTAGTTAAACTATATCAGTCGCGCTTGGCAGGCTCAAGTTTGAAAATGTGTATAAAGTCAATAACGGTAAGTATGTTATGACGCAAAGGCGCGCCGTTTGTAGCGATAGCGTGCCAGCCGATATAATTAAAGGCGCTGGCGATTTGCGAATGAGGTCGAGGCAAAGCATGTGATGGCCGAACGGCGCGTGGCGGTATTCGAGATCAAGAACTATATGGTCATCTGGCGCCAACTGGAGGAGCGCGATTTCGGCGGCGTGACGGCGCGGATTCGCGGGCTCGTCCGCTGCACCGGCGTCGGCGCCGACGACCAGGCCGACTACCGACTGGATGTCTACTTCCTGTCGCCGGACAGCGATGCGCCCGACCCGCAAGTGGATATCGCCAATCGCCGCGGCGCCATCTTCATGTCCATCAGCGATATCCACGCCTTCGTCGATATTCTGCGCAACGAGAAGCCCATATTTGGGCACCTGCGCGGCGATAACCCGCAATGGACCAGCGTCACAACCACCAATGAACCAGTCGGCAGCGGCGATGAAGACCACCGCGCCAGCCTGTGAGCGCGCAGCCGGGACGCTTGAACCGATCCGCGTCTTGCATTTCGCCGATGTGCATATCGGCATGGCCAACTTCGGCAAGACCGACCCCGAAAGCGGCGTGAGCAGCCGCGTCGCCGATTATCTGGCGCGCATGGACGAAATGATCGATTTCGCTCGTGACGGCGATGTCGATATCGTCATCTTCGCGGGCGATGCCTTCCGCAGCCGCAGCCCCAACCAGACTTACCAGCGGGAATTCGCTCAGCGCATTCAGACGCTCTCGCAACTGGCGCCGACCGTTTTGTTGGTCGGCAATCACGATCTGCCGGCCAACGCCGCCAAAGCATCCACAATCGACATATACGACACGCTCGATGTGCCCAATGTCTGGGTGGCGCGGGATTATGCCCTGCGCCGAATCGCGACCAAACGCGGCGCTGCAATTGTCGCTGCGGCGCCCTATCCGATGCGCGCGCGGATGCTGGCGGATGCCCCGACCCGCGGCTTGACCATCGCCGAGCAAGACGCCGAGCTGCAGCGCGCCGCGCATGAGCGTCTCGTTGGACTGGCTGAGCAAGCCGAAGCGCTGTCCGATGCCGATGCGCCGCTCCTTCTCTGCGGGCATTTCAGCGTGAGCGGCGCCCGACATGGCAGCGAGCGTAGCGTCATGCTCGGCCGCGATGTCGTGATCGACTTGGATGCGTTGACGCGCGGCGGCTGGGATTATGTCGCGCTGGGGCATATCCACCGTCATCAGAACCTGACGGCAAAGCGGGCGTACTTGCCGCCAGTCGTGTACAGCGGCAGCCTGGAACGCGTCGACTTCGGCGAAGAAAACGATGTCAAAGGCTTCTGCTGGGTGGAGCTGGCGCGGGCGGCGACAACCTGGCGATTCGTCGAAGTTGCCGCGCGAAAGCTGCTGAGCCTGCAAGTGGATTGCCGCGATATCGAGAACCCGACCGGTGTCGTCCTGGCGGCTATGAAGCGTCAGGATTTGGCGGGCGCGGTGGTCCGGCTCCAGATTCGGCTGACGTCCGAAAGCGAGACCCTGCTCAACGACAGGCTCATCATCGACGAGTTGAACAAGGCGGGCGTCTTCCATATCGCCGGCCTGCGCAAAGAAGTCGATCAAAGCCGGCGCGCGCGGCTCGGCGCTAATCCGGAAGGCATGACGCCGCTGGAGTTGCTCGAGCGCTACTTCGAGTCGCGCGATGTCGATGAGTCTCGGCGGGCGGAGTTGTTGAAGCTGGCGCGCGGGATTGTGGCGGGGGAGTAGCGGCGCGCGAGCCGAGTTCTACACCGAATCCCGCGCCACCAGCGGGCAGGGCAGCGCCACCTGCAAGGGTTCCATCGTCCGCCCCCGATGATCGATCAGATACTGCACCGCCCACTTGCCCATCTCATAATGCGGCAGCTGCATGGTCGTCAGTTTGGGCAGCAAGCCCTCGGCGATATGCGTGATATTGTCGAAACCGATCACGGCGATATCCGCTGGCACGCGCAAGCCCAGCTCGGCCAGCGCGCTGTAACAATTCATGGCGATCTTGTCATTGCCGCAGAAGATGGCGGTCGGCGGCTGCGGCATAGCCATCAAAGCCTGCGTATGCCGATAATTCTCTCGCGCGGTCTGAATCGAAAAGCGTACGAGGGCGTCGTCAAAGTCCAGGCGCTGATCTTCCAGCGCTCGCCGATAGCCGCGCAGACGTCCGTAAATGGCGGGGAAGGGCGGCGTGACACGCTCATCCTCCTCCCACAGGTTGATAAAGCCAATGCGGCGATGACCGGCTTTGATGGCGGCTTCGGTCGCGTGGTAGCCGCCGTAGAACTCATCGGGCGCGACCGATGGCACCGACCGATCCTCCAGGAAGCAGTTCGCCAATACGGTAGGCAGACCGTTTAAGCCCTCGGGCAACTGCACCGGTCGATGATACATCGCCGCGTAGACGATTCCCTCCACCGCGCGCTCACGGAAGACATCCACTGCCGCCTCAGCAAAGCGCGCATCGCCGCCGGAATCGGCCACCAGGAGCACCATACGATGCGCCCAGGCGACATCCTGCGCGCCGCGGATGATATCCACTGCGTAGGGCGTGGTCGCCACATCATCGGTCAAGAAGCCCAACAGACCCGATGAACCGCCGCGCAGGTGCCGCGCCGTCTGTGAGGGACGGTAACGCAAGTCGGCGATGGCTTGCTCGACGCGGCGGCGTTTGCCATCGCTGACATACGGATGGTCGTTCAGCACGCGCGATACCGTGGTCGTGCTCACGCCTGCCTGCCTGGCGATTTCTCTTATGGTTACTTTTCTGTCCATTTGACGCCTTGATGCAAGTTATGGTCGAACCGTCAGCCGCTGCCCAAAGCCGCAAGGCAGGCGCCGCCGACGCAAACTTTGAGCAATCCCTTGCATTATGTCTCCGTTTGCGCTATGATATGCAATATGGTATCGTTACCACACGGCAGAGCACATACTGGATGCGCGTTACACCTTCATTTTGGCACGAATCTGGCAACGTTACCACAATTAGCTATTGAAATGTTGACAGCCAAGCCTCAGTTATGACGAAGCAAGCGGCAAAGACCACTTTCAGCGAAGATTTCCACCGCCCCCGTTATCACTTTCTGCCGGCCGCAAACTGGATGAACGACCCCAACGGCGTGATCCAGTGGGACGGGCGCTACCATCTGTTCTTCCAGTACAATCCGGACGGTGCCTACCACGCCAACATGCACTGGGGCCACGCGGTCAGCGATGACCTGGTGCATTGGCGGGAACTGCCGGTCGCCATCGCGCCAACGCCCGGCTCGCCCGATCGAGGCGGCGTCTTCTCCGGCTGCCTCGTGAATGACGGCGGCACGCCTGTCGCGATTTACACCGGCGTCAACGAAACCTACGATGTGCAGGTGCAGTGCCTCGCCGCGGGCAGTCCCGACCTCATGACTTGGGAGAAGTATGCCGGCAATCCTGTTATCGGCGATGTGCCGGCTGAATTGGGCCAAACGCGCGACTTCCGCGATCCCTTCGTCTGGCGCGGCGATGACTGCTGGTACATGATACTCGCCTCGCATATCGCCGGCGTCGGCGGCGCTGTCTTGCTCTACCGTTCGCGCGACTTGCGGGGTTGGCAATATCGGCATCCGCTCTTCGTCGGCGACAAGGCGCGCAATGGACGCAACTTCGAATGCCCGAACTTCTTCCCGCTGGGCGACAAGTGGGTGTTGATCGTCTCAGCGCAACTGGACCACGCGCCCTCAACCACCTTGTACTTTGTCGGTCGCTTTGAGAACGAGCGCTTCATCACTGAGCATGAGGGCGTCTATGACGCCGGGTACAGCTATGCCAGCCTGGCGCATGAAGACGAAGCGGGCCGCCGCCTGATCTACTCCTGGATACGCGAGGGACGCAGCGGCGCACGCCAGAAACAAGCCGGCTGGACGGGTGTGCAGGCGATTCCGCGTCAGCTATGGCTGGACGACCGCCAGCGACTTTGCAGCCGCCCGGTGGCTGAATTGGAGGCGTTGCGCGGCCGGCACTGTCATCTCCGCGCCGGCGATGTGAACCACGATGCCTTGCCGCTTGGAGGATTCGCGCTGGATATTGAAGTCGAGTTTGCCCTGGCTGGCGGCATCTGCGGCCTGGAATTGGCGCGCGCCGAAAGCGGCTGGGAAAAACTCGCGGTTGTTTACGACTCGTCTACCGCGACGCTGCAAGTCCGGCGGCAGTACGATGATGAAGACCCCGAGAACGACGCGGCGCCGCAGGGCATGTCGCATCAGCTTGACGCGGGCGAGAACTTGCGCTTGCGCATTCTCTTCGATGGCTCGGTTCTGGAAGTGATCGCCAACGATCGCAGCCGCATCACCAGCCGTTTTTACTCCGGCAGCGCCGAGAATGATACCTTGCGCGTGATCAACCCGGCCAGTGTAGTCGCGCTGGATATTTGGGAGATGTCGTCGATCTGGTAGTGAGCCAGCTTGATAAGTGTTGGAAGGGGTGAAAGGAGGCGCGCAGCGAGAGACGAAGAGAGCGTAGTATCCTGTTTTCAGGCATCGTACATTTAGTCAGATAGACGAGGTTCAAAATGAAGAAAGCACCATCACTCCTTGTTCTCGTGATCATGTTGGTCACATTCAGCGGGCTGGCGTCCGCGCAGACGGAACTCAGCCTGTGGTACCACGGCGCTGGGAATGAGACGGAGCGCAGCATTTTGCTCGGAATCATCGACGACTTCAACGCTTCACAATCCGACTACACGGTCGTTCTGGAAGAATTCCCGCAGGAATCCTACAATTCGTCGATCGTGGCGGCGGCGCTGGCCGGCGACCTGCCCGATATCATTGATGTCGATGGTCCCGTCATGCCCGGTTGGGCTTGGGCTGGTTATATGGTTCCGCTCAGCTTGTCGGAAGGCGCGCTGGACGGCTTCCTGCCCGGCGCCATTGGCGAGTACAATGGCGAAGTTTATGCGGTGGGTCTCTGGGATGCCGCCGTCTCCATTTATGCGCGTCGTTCGGTTCTGGAAGCCAACGATATACGCATCCCGACGCTGGACGATCCCTGGACTGGCGATGAGTTTGACGGCATCCTCGAAACCCTGCAAGCCACTGGTGAATTCGAGTACGCCCTTGACTTGGGCATGGCTTGGACCGGCGAATGGTATCCCTACGCTTTCTCGCCCTTCCTGCAGAGCTTCGGCGGCGACATGATCGACCGCTCGACCTATCTGACCGCGGAAGGCGTCCTGAATGGCGAAGCGGGCGTTGCCTTTGGCAATTGGTGGCAGAGCCTATTCGAGCGCGGTTTGGCGCCCGGCACATCCCAAGATGGCGCGGATCGTGAAACCGGCTTCATTGATGGTCGGTACGCGCTGCAGTGGAACGGCAATTGGGCCGGTATCGGCGCGCTTGAGGCTGTCGGCGATGATTTGCTCTTCCTGCCGGCGCCCGATTTCGGCAGTGGTTCGACCATCGGCGCCGCTTCCTGGCAGTTTGGCATCTCCTCCAGCAGCGAAAACAAAGAGGGGGCCAACGCCTTTATTGAGTTCGCTATCCAGGACGAGTACCTGGCGGCATTCAGCGATGGTATCGGTTTGATCCCGGCCACCGCTGGCGCGGCTGAAATGAGCCAGCACTATTCGATGGGCGGCGCGCTGGAGGTCTACTTCGGTCTCAGTGAAGCGCAGGCGCTTGTGCGTCCGGTGACGCCTGGTTACGCCACCCTGGCGCTGATCTTCGAAAAAGCGCTGGCTGATATCGCCAACGGCGCTGATGTTCAAGACACGCTCGACGCGGCTGTGGACGAAATCGACCAAGACATCGAGGACAACATGGGCTACGGCTTCGAAATGTAATCGAGTCGTACCGATTCAAAAAAGGCGGGCGGCTCTCCGGGTCGCCCGCGACTCTGACCATATTCGGCGAGACAAGCGCTCGCTCTCCCTAACTAGTATCGTTACTTCGCAGCTTTCTCCTCAGACCGCTACCGTCTCCAGATAGTGATTTAGGATAGACTTATGATTTCAGCAGCAACTGCCCGCAGAAACGCGCCGCTCTGGGTGCGCCTGCTTCTGCCAAAAGACGCGCCGCTCTATCAGCGCAACGACGCCGTCATGGGTTGGCTGATGGCATTCCCGGCGCTGCTGGTCTTGACCGTCTTTCTGGTCATTCCCTTCTTGATGGCCTTTGTTATCTCTTTCACCAACCAACGGCTCATCTCCCCCAACCCGGCCGAATGGGTCGGCTTGCGCAACTTCGAGCGCCTTCTGACCATCCGCCCCTTCACGCTGGAGCCGGAGCGCAATGAAAGCGGCGCTTTCGTTTATGATGACGACGGGAGCTTGAGCTACCCGCGCTTGCGCGACTTCACGCGCAACAACCCGGATTATCCGGAATTGGATGGTCTGCGCGAATTCACCTCCTGGCAAGCGGGCGACAACCGCACCGTGGTTCTAGTCGGCGATGTGGTCTTTCTGCGCGCGCTAATCAACACGCTGATCTTCGCCGCTGTCATCGCGCCCTTGCAGGGTGGCTTGGCGCTTCTGCTGGCGATTCTGCTCAATCAAGCGCTGCCGTTCATCAACGTCTTCCGATCAATCTACTTCGCGCCCGTGGTGGTCTCGATGGTGGTCGTTGCGCTGCTCTGGCGCTTCATCTATGACGGTCAAAATGGTTTGCTCAACACCATCTTGGGCATGGTGACTTTCGGCAGTTTTCAACCGGTTGATTGGCTTGGTAATCCCTACACGGCCATGCCCGCGCTGATCGCGATGTCGGCTTGGCAAGCGGTGGGCTTCCAAATGGTCATTTGGCTGGCCGGCCTGCAGACGATTCCCGTGAGCCTTTACGAGGCGGCCGGGCTGGACGGCGCCGGCGCCTGGCAGAAGTTTCGCTATGTTACCTGGCCTGGCTTGCGCAATACGGCCGTGCTGGTGCTGATTGTCATCACGATTCAAGCCATGGGTTTGTTCATTCAAGTTGATGTGATGACGCGCGGCGGTCCGCTGGATACGACGCAATCCGTGGTCTATCAGGCGGTGCAGCGCGGCTATGGCAAGCAGGATATGGCGGAAGGCGCAGCCATTTCTGTCATCCTCTTCGTCATCGTCTTCACCATCGCTATGGTGCAGCGCTATCTGACGCGG
>JAJDZV010000011.1 GCA_022824465.1 Anaerolineae bacterium | reverse complement strand
AAGATTTGAACTTCCGACCTCGCGATTATGAGTCGCGCGCTCTAACCAGCTGAGCTACATCAGCTCAATAGCGGGGGCTGGATTCGAACCAACGACCTTTGGGTTATGAGCCCAACGAGCTACCACTGCTCCACCCCGCATTGTCAAGCAACGATTGACGCTGCGAACTAAGATATTAGCAGGTCAGCGCCGGCCTGTCAATAGCGAATCGGATTGCGCAACAAATGCGAACGAAGTCGGCCTCTGTCCCGATACAATCTCTTCAAACGCGACCATTTAGTCGCCTATTTCAGCGTTGTTCGCGCTACGCTGATCGCATCAGCGCCTTAACAAAGTCCATAAGCAGTCGATCTATCCGTACAAAAAAGTTTCTCTATTCGGAATCCGGACTACGGCAGCGCGCCGAGACGCTATCCGAATGCGCGATTTTTGCCCGAGATTGCGGCACTGTCTCACTCGTAGGCATGTCCATCCAAGAGAATTGCAGGAATGCGGCCAGATTGCCGGATTGCCAGAAAGAGACTCTTACTTGTCCGGTACCAGGCTGGCGGCAGGGCGCCGAGTCACGCGCTGGGCCGGCAACTTTCACAGGCAGACCGACGTGCACGTTTGTAGATCATGGTTTGCCCAAACCCGACTTGCCAGAGGCTGCAACGACAAGCTATAATCGATAATGTTACGAACACCTGTTCGCAAGCGCTGAGGTTTTCCCGTGCCTGAATTCGAGTTGGACTCGCCCTTCGCGCCGACTGGCGATCAGCCGACCGCCATCGAGGGCTTGCTGGCCGGGGTGAAAGAGGGCCATCGCCATCAGACCTTGCTGGGCGCGACCGGCACCGGCAAGACCTTCACCATCGCCAACGTCGTGCAAGCGACCCAGCGGCCCACCCTGGTGATGGCGCACAACAAGACTCTGGCGGCTCAGCTATACGCCGAGTTCAAACGGCTCTTCCCCAACAACGCAATTGAATACTTCGTCAGCTATTACGACTACTATCAGCCGGAAGCCTATGTGCCGCGTCATGATCTGTACATCGAGAAGTCGACCGATATCAACGAGCAGATCGAGCGGCTCCGATTGTCGGCGACCGCCTCGCTATTTTCGCGCCGAGACGTGCTGATAGTGGCCTCAGTCTCCTGCATCTACGGCATAGGCGACCCGGTTAATTGGCAGAAGATGTCGGTGGAACTGGAGGTCGGCGTGGAGGTGCGGCGGGAACGCGTGCTGCGCGATCTGGTGCGGATTCAGTATTCGCGCAACGATCTGGAATTGCGGCGCGGCACATTTCGCGCGCGCGGCGACACGCTGGAAATCGTGCCCGGTTATTCCGAGACCGCCTTCCGCATTTACTTGTGGGGCGACGAAATCGAGAAGATCGTCGAATTTCATCCGCTGACGGGTGAAGTAGTCCATGTTCACAAGCTGGTGACTATCTTTCCGGCGCGCGAGTATATCACCGATGAGGAGCATATCCGCGAGGCGCTGACTGATATTGAAGCGGAACTGGAAGAGCAGGTCGCCTGCTTCAAGCGGGAAGACAAACTGATTGAAGCGCAGCGTATCGAGCAGCGCACGCGTTACGATATTGAGATGCTTCGCGAGGTCGGCTTCACCACCGGCATCGAGAACTATTCGCGTCATTTCGATCGCCGTCCGCCCGGCAGCGCGCCCTACACCTTGATCGATTATCTGCCGGAAGATCATCTGCTCGTCATTGACGAAAGCCACATGACCGTGCCGCAGATACGTGGCATGTACAACGGCGACAAGCAGCGCAAGCAGGTCCTGGTCGATTACGGTTTCCGCTTGCCCAGCGCGCTGGACAACCGCCCGCTGCAATTTGCCGAGTTCGAGGAGCGTGTGGGCCAGACGATTTACACCAGCGCCACGCCCGGACCGTATGAGGACAAGCACGCGCAGCAAATCGTCGAGCAGATAATCAGGCCCACCGCTATCGTTGATCCGCAGGTCGATGTCCGCCCGATCGATGGCCAGATCGATGACCTGCTGCAAGAGATCGCGTTGCGGGTGCGGGAAGGGCAGCGCGTCCTGGTCACGACTTTGACCCAGCGCATGTCGGAAGAGTTGGCTGGCTATCTCAACGAATTGGGCATCAAGGGGCAGTATCTGCACGCCGAGGTTGATACGCTGGAGCGGGTGGAGATTCTGCGCGACTTGCGGATGGGTGTCTACGATGTGGTCGTTGGCATCAATCTACTGCGTGAAGGGCTCGACCTGCCGGAAGTCTCGCTTGTGGCGATCCTTGACGCCGACAAAGCCGGCTTTTTGCGTTCGGAACCGGCGCTGATCCAGACCATCGGCCGGGCGGCGCGGCATGTTGAGGGCAAGGTCATCATGTACGCCGACAAGACCACGCCGGCGATGCGGGCGGCGATCGACGAAACCGATCGGCGCCGCGCCAAGCAAGAAGCCTACAACCGCGACAACGGCATTGAACCGCAGCAGATTGTCAAGGATATTCAGGACATCACTGACCGCTTGCGCGCGATTGAAGGCGAGGATGCCGAAGAAACGGTTGCAGTCGATCTAGGATTGCATGCGCTGCCGGCCGACGAGCTTCAGCACATGATTGACGAGCTCGAAGTCGAGATGAAGAAAGCGGCGCAAGCGCTCGAGTTTGAGAAGGCGGCCGCATTGCGCGATCAAGTGTTTGAACTACGCGGCGCGCTCATGGACGCTCACGGCGTCGAAGGCGACCTGATGCTGACCTAAAGCTTGTGGAGACGGCGCGCGCTTTCAATTATTGCGGAGACGTCTTCTCGTCCGCGGTCTCCCGGCGCGGCGCCGTATGGATCGCCGATATTGTCCGAGCCGAGCAGCATCCGCGCGATATTGAGCCAGCCATGGGCCAGAACCTTAAGATCGTAACCGCCTTCCATAACGAAGGCAATTCTTCCGCCGCAGAGTTCTTTGGCTGCGCGCAGGCACTCTCGCGCCAGGCGATCATAGCCAGCCAGGCTCAGTCGCATGCCCGCCAGCGGATCCGCCCAATGCGCGTCGAAGCCTGCGGAAACGAGCAGCAGGTCCGGGGCGAATCGCTCGGCTGCGGGCAATACGACTTCGGCAAATAGCCGGGCGTATGACGCATCGCCGTGCCCGCCGGAAAGCGGCAAGTTAAGCGTGTAGCCCTTGCCAGCGCCCGCTCCCGTTTCAGCCAAGGCGCCGCTGCCCGGGTAGAGCGGGCTTTGATGTATGGAGATAAACATGACTGATGGATCGGCGTAGAAGATGTCCTGCGTGCCATTGCCGTGATGCACGTCATAGTCGATGATCAGCGTCTTGCGAAAGCCGTGCCGCGTTTGGGCGTGGCGGGCGGCGATAGCGATGTTGTTGAGCAGGCAGAAGCCCATCTGCAAGTGTTTGGTGGCGTGATGGCCGGGCGGCCGCACGATGGCGAGAGCCTGGTCGACGCGTCTGTCGGCGATGAGGTCAACAGCGCCCGTTGCCGCGCCGGCAGCCAGACGCGCGATTTCGAGCGAGACGGGCAGCGCGTAGGTATCGGCGTCAATGCGCGTCACGCGGTCTTGCCGCGAGATATCGATCAGTCGGTCGAGATGCGCTTGGCTGTGCGCGGCCAGAATCTGCTCGTCAGTCGCTGGCGTCGGCTCAATGCGAAGCAGTTGCTGGTCCAAAGCGATCCCGTCCAGCAGTTGCCATACCGCCTTGATGCGTCCGGCGTGTTCCGGGTGCGGCGGGAAGTCGTGCTCGGTGAATCGCGCATGCGTTAGTAGGGCGGTTGACATGGCGGGCTCGCTATTGGCTGACATCAGCTTTGGGGTACAGGATGAGGTAGTCGAATCCATTCATGCGCACGTTCTCTCGATGATCGTAATAGCTGTGGATCGCGTCGAGAACGGGCGGCGGATAGAACTGCGCGCGCAGGATCACGAGGCCGAATTGCTGCCTTCTGATCATAGAGATGAGCTGGTCGCCTTGAAAACGGCCCGCCCGGTGCAGGTTGCGCAGTTGCGTGGGATTGGTGATGGTTGCGCGCCCGGCCGCCAGCGTGAAGCCCGCTTCTTCGCTCAATACTTCCTGGCTGGTCTCGCGGATTAGCCTGACGATGCGGTCGCCGGCCGCATGATCTGCCGACGTCAGCAAGTGGCCGATGCGCGCGTAGCCGCCGACATCGAAGGATGCGGAGTCGTAGAAATCTTCGCGGATGTTGCCTTCAACGTTGAGGAGATTCGCGATCGCGGCAAAGCGGCCCTCAGTCGGCATTTTGAGTGTGGCGCGCGCGTAACCCAGGTAGAGCAGGGGAATGATCAAGGCGGCGGCCGCGCCCCAGGTAGCCGCGGACAGGTTACGTGGAAGGGTCAGCGCGCCGGCGATCAACTTGGACAATAGAATGCCGCTAAGAATGCACAGGGCGGCGACGGCGGTGACCAAGTAACTGTCCCCGGCGCCCCAGGTCCCAGAGGCGATGCCGCCAAGCAAGGCGCTCGCGGCGAACCAGAGGCTATAAAGCGAAAGACGGTCGATGTAGGTCTCGTAAACGAGAAGCGCAAGTGCCGGAATCAAGAGGAAGCCATGCAATTTGAACCAGAGGATGTATAGCCCCACCGCCTGCTCGAGGATGAAGTCGTTCAAATTGGCGACAATGGTCTGTATCCACCATTGCCCGTCCGACGCGATGTTGAGGGCGAGGAAGACGGCGCCGCCGGAGATGAACAATGCGCAGCAACAGGCGAGCGCCCGTCGGGGAGCGCGAAGGAACATCCAGGCGATAGCGGCCAGCGCGCTGATGGCAGCCAACTGCTTGGTATAGCCGGCGCAAATCAGCAGTAGCAAACCGCCGGCGATGCCGCGGCGGTCGCAGCGGGGGAAGGCGCTCGCCAGCATCACGATAGCGAGCGTCTCGAAGGCGACCATCGTCATATGTTGACGGAATAGGGGACCGATGTGATAGACGAAGTTCGAACTGAGAAATGCCAGCCCGGCAAGCGCGGCGATCCATCGGTGGCGCGCTCCGTCTCGATACACGGCGCGGGCGATGGCGGCGGCGCAGACCAGCGATGCCAGGAATCCGAGAAGCCGGCCGTACCAGTGCGCCGGACCGAAGAACCAGACGAAGGGCGCGGCCATGACGTGAAAGAGCGGCGGATAGTTGCTGGCGTAAAAGGGATAGACTTCGGTATCGCGGTAAGGCAGTTGCCCGCGGCTGAATAGCAGCGTGTCTTGTACTTCAAAGCCTTCGCCCTGATCGTAGTCGTAGGGGAAGGCGAGCAGGTTGGCGGCGTACAGGCAATAGACGGCCAACTGAAACAGCAGCGCCAATGTCGGGGCGAGCCACAAGGCTTGGCGCAGGCGGATATTCAAGCGGTTCATGCTGGCCGATCGCCAAGCGGAATCAACGACAGGCCGAGAATAGTCACGGCGACCATCAGCGCCAGGACAAGGGACTGGGCGGGTCCGATGCCGCCTTGTCTTCCTAGGTCGATGAGGTCGATGGACAAGACGCCGATAAAGCCCAGAACGCCGAAAGCCGCCAGGGCGACGCCCAGTTGACGCTTCGTGACGCCTTGGTCATTGTCGTTCATGGGGGCGAGTGTAGCCAAGTTGGCTGGGGCTGTAAAGTGGCGCGGCAAGGCTGGCGCCAGCGCAGAATGACCATACATTTGACCGGGCGTCCGTGCTAAGCTATGCCGCTGGAATTGCGAGACGGATGCCGAGCGGCGGCAAGCGCCGGACCGGGAGAATCAGCACGATGATGAAAACGCATACTTGCGGCGAATTGCGGGAAAGCGATGCCGGGACGCCGGTGACATTGGCGGGCTGGGTGAATCGACGGCGCGATCAGGGCGGCTTGATTTTCATCGACTTGCGTGATCGCTGGGGCATCACACAGGTCGTGGCCGACCTTGAGACGTCGCCCGCGGCTCATGCCGTCGCCGATAGCGCGCGCAATGAATACGTGCTGCAGGTGCAGGGCAAGGCGCGGATCCGACCGGAGGGCACCACCAACCCGGAACTCGCGACCGGCGATATTGATATTGTCGCCGACGATATCATCGTCCTCAATCGATCGCGAACACCGCCATTTTACATCAACAAAGAGGAAGGCAGCATCGACGAGGCGCTGCGAATGCGGCATCGCTACCTGGATCTGCGCCGCGAATCGATGCAGGCGAATATGATCTTGCGGCACAAGACTGTGAAATTCATCCGCGACTTTCTGGATGCGGAAGACTTCGTCGAGATTGAGACGCCGATCCTCTTCAAAACGACGCCTGAGGGCGCGCGCGACTTTCTGGTGCCGAGCCGCTTGCAGGCGGGTATGTTTTACGCTTTGCCGCAGTCGCCGCAGCAGCTCAAGCAACTTCTGATGGTTGGCGGTTTCGAGCGTTACTTTCAGATTGCGCGCTGCTTCCGCGATGAGGATTTGCGCGGCGATCGGCAGCCGGAATTCACCCAGCTCGATCTAGAGATGAGCTTCGTCGAGCGCGAAGATGTGATGCGGCTGATGGAGCGGCTCGCCATAGCAATCGTCGAAGAGGTTACGCCGGACAAGCGCCGTATGGCGGAGCCGTTTCCGAGGATCGCTTATCACGACGCGCTCGAACAGTATGGTACGGATCGTCCCGATATTCGTTTCGACTTGCGCGCGATCGACATCAGCGATATTGCGGGCCGCTGCGCGTTTCCGGTCTTCGTGGAGAATGTGAAAGCCGGCAAGAGGGTCAAGTGCATGCGCGTGCCGGGCGTCGCAGGCGCGCTTAGTGGCACGCAGCTGCGCAAGGTGGCGCGCGACCTGGAAAACATGGCGAGGAGAGCGGGCGCAAAGGGATTGGCCTACATCACCGTGCCGACCGATCCGACTGGCGAGCTCCGCGGTCCCATCGGCAAATTCTTCAGTGTGGAACTCAAGCTGGAATTGCTGGAGGCGATGGCGGCTGAATCCGGCGACTTGCTGCTATTCATGTCCGACCGCGCTGAGGTGGTTTACTCGGTCACGGACGCGCTGCGCAATCACTTCAAGGCTGAGTTGGCGCTGGACGACGACCTGCTGGCATTCTGCTGGATATACGACTTTCCCGAGTTCATCTATGATGCGGAAAAGGACCGCTGGGATCCGTCGCAGCATTTGTTCACCATGCCGCTGCCCGAGGACCTGCACCTGCTTGACAGCGACCCGGGCGAGGCGCGCGGCTCGCAGTATGACCTGGTTTGCAACGGCTACGAGGTCGGCGGCGGCAGCATTCGCATTCACGACCGGGCGGTGCAGGAGAAGATATTCCCGCTGATTGGGCAAAGTCGGGAGCAGGCCATGGCGGAATTCGGGCACATGCTGGAGGCATTTGAATATGGCGCGCCGCCCCACGGCGGAATGGCTTGGGGCATTGACCGGCTGGTGATGCTCTTGGCGGGAGCGCCAAACATCCGCGAAGTGATCGCTTTTCCCAAGACGCAAGGCGGCGCCGACATCATGGCGCATGCGCCGTCGCCGCCCGATGACGAGCAATTGCGCGAGTTGCATATTCAACTGGATTTGCCGGAAGAAGTGGCGCCTTAGAGGCGTCTTTGCCGGTTCAAGCGCAATCATGGCGCAAGGGCGCCCCCGTTTGGCTTCCGGCTATTCTTCAGACTTCAGCACGTTGCCGTGAACCAAGCCGGCAATGATGCCGCCGCCGAATATGCCGATAAGGTACGGAATCAGATATGCAGTTTCGCCAGCGACGAGGGCGGGTCCCAGCGTGCGCGCCGGATTCAGCGAGGCGCCGGTTGCTGGTCCGCCAGCGAGTATGCTGGCCGCCAGGGTAAAGCCGATGGCCACGCCGGCCAGCTTGCCCGCTTTGCCGTAGGCGGCTGCCTGGAAGACGGCGCTCACCAGAAAGAAGGTCAGGATCGCCTCGTAGACGGCCGCGGTCCAGACCGAGTCATCAGTGAGGAAGCCTTTGGTTTGCCCGAAGTTGTAGGCGCTTCCGCCCAGGAAGTCGGCCACGCCGGGATTGTCCTGCGGGAAGACGGCGATGAGAACCAGCGCAGCGATAATGCCGCCGATGAACTGCGCCACGATGAAGTAGGCCGACTTGGTCGCGTCCTGCTTGCCGCCAACGGTTAGCCCCAAGGTGACGGCCGGATTTACTTGGGCGCCGGAAATATGCCCGTAGGTATAGATCAAAGCGCAAACAATCAAGCCGTGTGCCAGCGCGGGCACGAGCACGCCAAACTTGTCCACGACCAAGACCGCCGCGGCGCCGACAAATACCAAAACAAATGCGCCGATGAGCTCGGCGAGACTCTCTCTCATAAGTTCATTGTCCATTTTCCCGCTCCCAACCAACTGCTGATGCGCTGCCGACGACTCCATTATATGCCTTTGACCGGTTCTTGCGCTTGGCGGAAGCGAGGGGATTGCGACATTTGACAGCCCGACTGCGATCTGCTATAAACGGCTTGGCCTGCTGTATACGTGATAGAACAATATGTGCCGAGCCAACATTCTCTATAGGGGAGTCTATCTTTGGTAGCCCATGTAATAGGCTAGAGCCAAAACAGCGGTTATCAAGCGATTCCCGGCCTGATTTTTTCAGGTTCGAGACACTATGGCTACACGGTACGGTGGGTAATTCTCATAGACAGCGCGCTAGAGTTGCGCGCTGTTTTGCTTATGCTAAGGTGCGTAATCCTCGCCGAAGGTATTGCGCAGCAGCACGGGCAGGCGTTCGACGATCGGGATGAGCACTTGCTGCTGGTATTCCTCGGTGGTGTATTCCTGCACGTATTCGAAGTTCATCACGCGCATTGTGATATCGGAGGCGTCGATATCGCGGGCGAAGAGCGCCAACTGAACAATCTGCTGGATATCGAGGCCAGTCAGCAGGTTTTCGCTGAGGCTGCTTAGCAAGCCGGGCACTTGCGCAATTAGCTCGAAGAAGTTGAGGCTCAAGGCGCGTTCGCGGATCCCGCTGAGCACCTGCTGCTGCCTTCCCGCCCGCAAGACATCGTTGTTGCCATGCCGCGTTCGGGCAAAGCGCAGGGCGTCTTCGCCATCGAGGATATGCGTTCCCGGCGCCAGATGGAAGGGATCGTAGCCGTAGTTGTCGTCGGGGTAACGCTGGTCGTTGATGGCGTAGTCGATTGTCACTTCGACGCCGCCCAGCAGGTTGACGATATCTACCAGGACTTTGAAGTCGAGCAGAACGTAGTTGTGCACGCGCATGCCCAAATTCCAACTGACGGTTTGCTGCAATAACCTGGGACCGCCGCCGGTCGCGCGGACTTCGCCAAGAAAGTAGGCGCGGTTGATGCGATCCCGCTCGTCTTGCCCGGGAATCTCGACCCAGAGATCGCGCGGGATACTGAGCAAGCCGATGCGATTTGCGATCGGATCAATGCTGACCAGCATCAGGCTGTCAGTGCGCACCGGCTCGTTCGATTGATCCTGCCGTCGATCGAGACCGCCGACGATGATGTTGTAACGCGACTGTCCGTCCCAGGGCGCGATGTCAATGAGGCTGCCGTCATCCAGTCGCAGGACATCATAGCCGACCCGCCGGCCATCGGCGATGAATTCGCTGCGAGCGTTGACGGGCGTCGGCAGCGCGGGCGTCAAGTCGGCTGTCGGCATGGCAATCTGCGCCGATTGGGGCACGCGCACGAGGATGAACATGGCGATTATCATGAAACCAAAGACAGAAATCATGCCGCCTGCTAAGATGACCCAAGCCCATTCGTTGCGGCGGCGGCGATTCGGCGCCTGGCGCTGGCGTTGACGCGCCATTGATTGACGTCGCGGCAGCGCGGCTGCTCGCTGTTGATTCTGCGTGTATTGCGCTGTGCTGTAAACCGGCGTGGAGCTGGGGGCCGGACGGCTGTGAACGCGCGGCGGGGCCTTGGCTGGCGGCGCGCTCGGCATCGGCTCATTGGTATTCTGTTGGGTCGGCTGAACCATACCGGGGCGAATCCGATCGCGAACCCTTGGTCACTAGCTGCCAGTATAGGGTTGGTCAAAGAATGGCACAAATGCGGAGCATCGTAGAATCGGATTTCAGCGACGGCGCCTGGAATATGGCGGTGGATTGCGCGATCGCTGATGCGATTGCAGTTGGCGAACAAGCGCCGACCTTACGCTTGTACGGATGGCGCCCATTCTGTTTGTCGCTTGGCTATGGGCAGCGCTCGCGTGAGGCGGACGCGCGGCGGCTGCAAGAACGCGGTTGGGGTATTGTGCGCCGGCCCACTGGCGGCAAGGCGATCCTGCATGGCGATGAACTGACTTACAGCTTGTGCCTGCCGCTGGATCATCCCGTGGCGAGCGGGGATGTCATCGAGAGTTACCGGCGGATAAGCGTCGGTTTGCTGCGCGCGCTGGAAGGGCTGGGTCTGTCAGCCTCGGCGCGGCATCTTGGCGCAAGCGCGCGTCATAACGCACCTGGTCCGGTTTGCTTTGAGCTTTCATCTCACTACGAGATATTGTGGCAGGGACGCAAGCTCATCGGCAGCGCGCAATTGCGGCGTCGTGGCGTCTTGCTGCAGCACGGTACATTGCCGCTTAGTGGTGATGTGGCGCGAATCTGTGACGCGTTGGCGTTTGACGGAAGGGAAGCGCGGGAGACGCAGAAGCGGCGCGTTCGCGAGCGTGCCGTGACATTGGCGCAGGCTTTGGGGCGGGCGCCGAGCTGGATGGAAGCCGCCGAGGCGATAGAGCGCGGCGTTCAAGCCGACTTTGGCTTGAGGCTTGCGCGCGGGCGATTATCGGCATGGGAAAGGGCGGCGGCCGAGGCGCATCTGGCGGAGAGATTTGGCAATTCAAAGTGGACTTTCAAACGCTAGCCCGCTCAGAATACGCGCAGCAGCAAGCCTTTCAGGTATTCGCCTTCGGGAAAACTCAGGCTGACGGGATGGTCAGTGGCGGCGGAGAGGCTGCGTATGACTTGCGCTTGCCGGCCGGCGTCCGCCAAAGCGCCGAAGACGATTTTCCGAAACAGGTCGCGACTGATGCCGCCGGAGCAGGTAAATGTCATTAGATAGCCGCCATCGTTGATGAGCCGGAAGGCATTCATATTGAGGTCTTTATAGCCGCGGGCGGCGCGTTGGATTTGTCTCTTCGACGGCGCCAATTTCGGCGGATCAAGCACGACGAAGTCAAACGATTCCTGCTTGCGAACAGAATGACGAAGGTAGTCAAATCCGTCAGCGAGCACGAATTCGGCGGTATCCCCGTGCGCGGACAGGTCGAAGCCGTTGAGCTCAAAGTTGCGCTCGGCCAGTTCCAGCGCCGGGCGTGACGCATCGACATTGACCGAATGCAGTGAGCCAAAGCGCCCGGCTGCAATAGCGAAGCCGCCGGTGTAACTGAAGACATTCAGCAGGCGCGCTTTGCCCGGTCCGTCAGTGAGACGACGCGCGACCAAGCCAGCGAGGATGCGGCGATTCTCGCTTTGATCGAGATAGTAGCCGGTCTTCTGTCCGCGGGCGATATCTACCCAGTAGCGGAGGCCTTCTTCAATCTCCACTAAAGCGGGCAGGGGACCGCCGCGCAGCAGGGCATTGGATGACGCGAGTCCCTCATTTTGACGCGCAGGCTTGTCGCTGCGTTCGTAAATGTTTTCGACGCCGGCGACGTCACGCAGCGCGTCCGCAATCGTCTGCTTTTGCTCGTCGATATAGCGGGTAAGCGCTTGCAGCACGTACCAGTCGGCGTAGCGGTCGATGACGAGGCCCGGGAGAAAGTCGCTCTCGGCGTTGACCAGACGATAGGCTGGCTTTGCCGAGGCGGCGGCGTAATTCTGGCGCAAGCCTAGCGCGTGCTGGAGCTTGGCGCGCCACCAGGCCTTGTCGATCGGCTCATCGGTCCAGGCGAGTATTCGCGTCTGAATCTGCGACTTTGAATTCCAGTAGCCGCGCGCCAGGAAACGGTTCTTGTGGTCGAGTACACGGACCAGTTCGCCATCGACCGCGTTTTCGGCGTGGGCGATTGCGCCCGAGAAGATCCAGGGATGGCGGTTGCGGACCGGCTTTTCCCGTCCGCGTTTGAGCCGTACGATGCCTTCGGTCATAACTGGATGCGGCGCCGAGACTAGCCGGCAATCAGCGCGCGGAGTTCGTCTTCGCTGATGACAGGCACACCGATCTTGGCTGCTTTCTCGACCTTGCTGCCGGGCGAATCGCCGGCGACGACGAAGCCGGTCTTCTTGCTGACGCTGCCGGTCACTTTGCCGCCGTTGGCTTCGACCAAAGCCTTGATCTCTCCGCGCGGCGCGGACATAGCGCCCGTGAGCACAAAGGTCTTGCCGGCGAGCGCTGTGCCGGCGAGCGTCTTTTCGTCGGCTTTCAGGTTTACGCCAGCTGCGCGCATCTTTTCCAGGACGGAGCGATTATGCGGGTCGCTAAACCAGAGGACGATGTTCTCGACCAGGATTGGTCCCAGCCCTTCAATGGTGTGCAGCGGACGCGACGCCTTGATGAGAGCGTTGAGATGGTCGGCGACAATTTGCAGGTCAGGCGGAGATAGTTGTAGGGGACGGAGCAGGCGTTCTAGGCGAAGCGATAGCTCCGGCGCGTCGAGATAGCGCGGGGCCAATTCGGAGGCTGGGTGGCGCAGGCGATGCAGCAGCTTGGCGATATCGGGATCGTCCCGATCGGCGGCGCCGAGCAGCGGCAGCACCTTGTCTTTGAAGGCGGCAGCGGCGGCCCGGACTTGCTCGGCGACTGCGAGAAGCTGGTCGATCGAGGCGAAATTGTCGCTGAGCAAACCGGCCACGGTGGCGCCGACGCCATCAATGCCCAGCGAGGTCAAGACCCGGACGAAGGGCTGGTTTTTTGCTTGCTGGATTGAGTGAAGCAGATTCTCGACTTTCTTCTCGGCGAAGCCTTCCAGCGCGAGCAAAGGGGCCGCTTCCAGGCTGAATATGTCGGCTTCGTCCTCGATGAGTCCTTGCTCGATCAAAGCCGCAATCGTCTGCGGACCCATGCCTTCGATGTCCATTGCTCCGCGAGAGACGAAAAACTCCAGCGCGCGCGCGATCCGTTCCGGGCATTTGGGATTGGGGCAATACCAGTCGACGGCGCCGGCCGGTTGGGCGAGTTTGGTATCGCAGAAGGGGCAGGTTTCGGGCGGCTGGATCGGCGTTTCGCTGCCGTCGCGCGCGCCGATCACCGGACCGATCACGTAGGGAATGACATCGCCGGAGCGTTTGACGATTACGCGATCGCCCAGCCGGATATCGAGCTCGGCGATCTGTTCGTAATTGTGCAGGCTGGCATTGGAAACGGTGACGCCGCTAATGAACACCGGGTCAAGCCGTGCGGTCGGGGTGACCTTGCCGGTACGCCCGATGCCAATGGTGATTCCCAGCAGCTTGGTGGTGGCTTCTTCTGCCGGGAACTTGTAGGCGACGGCGCCGCGCGGATCTTTGCCGACGACGCCAAGCTCTCGCGCTTGCGCCAGGTCATTGACCTTCAAGACGAGTCCATCGATTTCGAAAGGCAAGTCGTCGCGGCGCGCTTCCCAGCCAGGCAGGGCTTGAATCACATCGCTGAGATTCGGCAGCAGGCGCGCGTCGGTGATGCATTGGAAGCCCATATCTGTGAGATAACGCAGGCTATCCCATTCGCTGTCGAGCTCGAAGCCGTCGCCGTCGACAATGGCGTAGATGTAGGCGGTGAGCTTGCGCTTGGCGGTTTCGCGGCTATCCTTTTGCTTCAGCGAGCCGGATGCGGTGTTGCGCGGATTGATATACGCGGGCAGGCCTTGCGCTTCCTGTTCGCGATTGAGCTCGCGGAAGCTCGCTTTGTGAAACAGAATCTCGCCGCGGACGACCAGGCGGCTTGGCGCAGGGCGGTCGCCAGATACGGGGATGCGCAGCGGGACGGTGCGAATCGTCTTGACGTTGGCGGTGACATCATCGCCGGTCTCGCCATTGCCGCGGGTGGCGGCGCGGGTCAAGACGCCATTCTCGTAGGTGATGACAATCGCCAAGCCGTCCAGTTTGGGCTGCAAGACGTATTGCATTTGCGCGTCGGAGGGCAGGAGCCGCAGATTGCGTTCTTCCCATTGGCGCAGATCGCTTTCGTCAAAGGCGTTGGCCAGGCTGAGGATGGGCGTGGGATGCCGCGCTTTGTGGAAGTCGCCGGAAAGATCCGAGCCGACGCGCTGCGTTGGCGAATCGACGCGGGCGAACTGCGGATACTCGGCTTCAAGCTGCTGCAAGTCACGGAAGAGGCGGTCGTATTCGGCGTCGGCAACGATCGGGTCATTCAGCACGTGGTAGCGGTAGTTGTGGTGATGAATCCGCGCGCTGAGGTCATCGATTTGGCGCTGGATGTCCTGAGTCACTATTTCTGTCCTGTACTCTCCAAGGTGGTTTGCAGGTAGTTGGCGACCGCCCAGCCGATCACCTCGAACTCAGGATCATGCAGCTGCCACCAACTGTAGCCGTCAGCCTGCTGCGGCCCGCCAATGATGTTGAATAGCGTACCCGCAGGCGCGCGAAAAAGCACTTCGCTCCCGCGCACGCTGGGCAGATTGCGCACGTTGAGTTCATCGTTGCCGACATTGCTCACGATTGCCTGCAAGCCGACAGCCAAGGGAACGGGCGTATTCGTGATGATGACGGTGGGCACGGCCGGTCCGGTCAGTATGATGCTGGCGGGCGTATCCGGCGCGAGGATGACTTGCGGCGCGTAGTCTGAGTCGTCGACCGCTGGCGTGGTTGCCGGGGTGATGGCGCTGGCGACGCGCAATATGTCGGCGGTCACAATCGCGATACGCGGTTCGAGCGCCGGCGCTGCTTCCCCGCGTAGACTCGCCACCAAGGCGACGATCCCGGCAAGCGCCAGCAGGATGATGGTCAAGGTCAGCACGAGCCAGGCGAAGGGGATATACAGCGGATTGCGGGCGCGTCTCAGGGCGCGTCTGAATTCTCGTCGGGCGGCGAGTTGGGCGCGCGTCGGGACAACCTCAGCGTGGCGCCTCGGAGATTCCGGCGAATCGGACGTTTGCGAAGCGTATTCGCTCATCAGTCCGCGCTGATCCGGTCAGTGCCGGTTGGCCAGCCAGGCCTTGAAGCGGTCGAATGACCAAGTGTTCATGACGTGTTTGGCTTCCACCCAGCCGCGCCGCGCGTTGGTTAGGCCGTAAGGCATCAGGTCGAGATGCGAAATGCGGTGGGCGTCGGTGTTGATGGCGAGCGGCACGCCCCTGTCCTTCGCCAGGCGCGCCAGTTCCGGCTTGAGATCAAGGCGCAGCGGGTTGGCGTTGATTTCAAGAATTGTGTCGTGTTCCTTAGCCGCTGCGAGGACCTCGTCCCAATCGGCATCGACCGCTTCGCGATTGGGGAATTGACGCGCGGAGGGATGCCCGATCATATCCACATGCGGATTTCGGATCGCGTTAAGCAGGCGTCGGGTGATCTGTTCGCGCTTTTGCCCCAAGCCTGAGTGAAGCGAGGCGATGACGAAGTCCAATTGCGTCAGAATCTCGTCGGGGTAATCCATTTCGCCGTCGGCTTTGATATCCATCTCGACGCCGGCGAGAATCTGAATGCGGTCGCCCATTTCGGCGTTGATTTGTCGCACTTCTTCCGCCTGCGCCAGCAGTCGCTCAATGCTCAGACCGTTAGCGATGCCGAGGCTGCGCGAATGGTCGGTGATGACCATGTATTGGCGCCCGCGCTCGATGCAGGCCTCCGCCATTTCGCGAATCGTGTGCTTACCATCGCTCCAGGTTGTGTGCATGTGCAGGTCGGCTTTGATGTCTTCAAGCGCGATAAGCGTCGGCAATTGGTTGGCGCGCGCCGCTTCAATCTCGCCGCTGTCTTCGCGCAATTCCGGCGGCACGTATTGGAGCCCGAGCCGAGCGTAAAGCGCCTCTTCGCTTTCACAAAGAATCTTCTTGGCGGACTCGATGATATTCTTGTCTTCATCCACTGGGCTTAGGGCGTGCTCGTTCAGGCTAAAGCCGCGCTCAAGCGCGATTTGCCGCATCTTGACGTTGTGCGCCAGGCTGCCGGTGAAGTAGTTGAGCGCCGTGCCCCAGCGCGCCCGCTCCAGGACGCGGACATCCACTTGCAGACCGGTGAGAAGCTCAACCGAGCTTTTGGTCGGTCCATGTCCGAGCACGCGCGCGACATTTTCCATGGACACAAAGCGATGCATAATGGGCGCCGCGTCGGCGCTGGCGATGAGGATATCAACATCACCGATGGTCTCGCGGCCGCGGCGGATGCTGCCGGCGAGGGCGCCGCGCTCGGCTTGCGGCAATTCCAATAGGAGGTCGAGGATAAGCTGCGCCGCCGGCAAGGCGTCGCCGATGTTAGTTCTTCCCGTTTGTCGCGACAGCGCCTCGATGCCGTCGAGGATCTTCTGCTGGCTTTTCACGCCCATGCCGGGCAGCTCGGCGAGCTTGCCGGCGACGGCGGCCGTTTGCAACTCCGGCACCGAGGCGATATCGAGCTTGTCCCAGAATAGCTTGGCTTTTTTTGGTCCGACGCCATTGATATGCATGATGTCGACCAAGCCTTCGGGGATTTCCGATTTAAGTCGTTCGTAGAATTCAAGCTGGTCTGTTTCGAGCATCTCATCGATTTTCGATGCGATAGTTTTGCCGACATAGCTGATGTCGGTTAAGCCGCTCTCGCTTGCTATCGCTCGCAAGTCGCGCGGGACGGCGCGGATCGATTCCGACGCGCGGCGGTATGAGAGCACGCGATGGATATTGTCGCCGCGAATCTGCAGCATGTCGGCGCAGCGCTCAAAAATATCGGCGATTTCCCGATTGCTGAGGCTCAAGGCAAGCTCCTGAATCTCTTGGATGTCTTAGAACGCATATTCGAGAACAGTATACCAGAAATCCGCGCTGCAATAAAGGAGCATACGGCATGGGAGGGGTGAATCAGGAGAATATAATCACGCCCGTTCGGGGAATCTGATGCGGACGCGCCAAGTCTCGCCCCTACATCTAAAGGTTTCTGATACAGGAACATTGGTTGACATGTCCGCGGTTTTTACCACTCCCGCGGCACAGACGCTTGACAGCGCGCCAGCGGGGCGCTAGCATAGCAATCAAATTGAATACGCTGAAAGACTGTGATCCAGAGTAGTACGCATCATCGCGCAGTTCAGAGAGTCGCCGGCAGCTGTGAAGGCGATACAGGCAGGGATGCGGAATGGACTGGGGAGTCGCGCAGGTGAACGGGTATCCAACTAGCTTGCGCCGGGTCGCGCCCCGTTAACAGCGCCGGATATCGACCGAGGTCTGTATCCAAAGAGCGACTTGCTGCGGCAAGTAATCAAGGTGGCACCGCGGGAACCCTTCTCGTCCTTGAACGGATGATTCGGGTTCTTTTGATTTTGGGGAGGCGTAGCGATGCTGGAATCGCTTCAAACCGAGCGAATGGATATTAGACCGTCGCGCGAAGAAGTCCACGATTACTTCTCGCAGGGGGACCACGTCCCGGTGTACCGCACCTTGCTGGGCGATCTTGAAACGCCGATGTCAGTCTATATGAAGCTGAAAGAGCCGGGAGTGCCCGCCTTTCTTCTGGAAAGCGTTGAAGGCGGCGAGCAGGTCGGGCGCTATTCGTTCATCGGCGTCAACCCCAAGGGCGTAATCAGCGCCAAGGACAACGTGGTCACATTTGAACGCGATGGGCACGAGACCAAGTTCGCCATCCCTGAGGGCCAGGATCCGCTGCATGTGATCAAGCGCCATTTCCAGTCGGTGAATCCGGTCGCTTTGGAAGGGCTGCCGCGCTTTGTGGGGGGCGCCGTCGGCTATATGTCCTACGATATCGTGCGCTATTTCGAGGAGCTGCCAGCAACCGCCAGCGACGATCTGGATGTGCCCACAGTCGCCTTCATGCTGCCGGATACGCTTGTAATCTTCGATCATGCCAAGCATCAATTAACCGTGCTCGCAAACGCGCATAACAACGGCGATGGTCCCGATGCGGCCTTTGACCGGGCGGTGGCGAGCATCGACCGCATCGTCGAGGCGCTGTCCCTGCCGCTTGCGCATCGCGCCTATGATCCGCCGCAAGCCGCGCCAAACGGGGCGCCCGCGTCGAATTTCGAGCAGCACATATACGAAGATCGCGTGCGAGTCGCCAAGGAATACATCCGCGACGGCGACGCTTTTCAGATCGTCCTGGCGCAGCGATTCAGCCGAGAGACCGAAGCCAGCCCCTTGCAGATCTATCGGGCTTTGCGCGCGACCAACCCATCGCCGTATATGTTTCTGCTTGAGTTCAGCGACGAGCTTACCTTGGCAGGCGCCTCGCCGGAGATGCTGGTGCGTCTGGAAGACGGCGTCGCCTATAACCGTCCGTTGGCGGGCACGCGGCGACGCGGCGTCAATGACAAAGAAGACCTCGCGCTTGAGGAAGAGCTGTTGAACGATCCCAAGGAGCGAGCGGAGCATGTGATGCTGGTCGACCTGGGACGCAACGACCTCGGACGCGTCTGCGATTATGGCACGGTGAAAGTCAAACGCATGATGTATATCGAGCGCTACTCCCACGTCATGCACATCGTCAGCCAGGTTGAAGGCAGCCTGCGGCAGGGCATGGACGCCTTTGATCTGCTGCGCGCGACCTTTCCCGCAGGCACGCTCAGCGGGGCGCCCAAGGTGCGCGCGATGGAGATCATTGAGGAACTTGAAGAGACGCGGCGCGGTCCCTATGGCGGCGCTGTCGGCTATTTCAGCTTTGACGGCTCGATGGATATGTGCATCACCATTCGCACGCTGCTGATGCAGAACGGGACGATCAGCGTGCAGGCGGGCGGCGGCATTGTGGCCGATAGCGACCCGGCCGCGGAATATGACGAGACAATCAACAAGGCGCAGGCCGTTTTCGAGGCGGTCAAGTTTGCTGAACAGGGCTTACTGTAGGCGGGGGGCGACAATGATCTTGGTGATCGACAACTACGACAGCTTCACGTACAACGTCGTTCAGGAGCTGGGCAAGCTGGGGGCGACTCTGACGGTCTATCGCAACGACAAGATCACGGTTGACGAGATACGTGCGCTGGCGCCGGAGCGCATCGTTATATCGCCGGGTCCGGGTTTTCCCAAAGACGCCGGCGTTTCGCTGGAAGTGATTCGCCAGTTGGGCGCCGAGATACCGCTCCTGGGCATCTGCCTGGGACACCAATCCATTGGCGAGGCCTATGGCGGCTTGGTGGTTCACGCGCCGGAGTTGATGCACGGCAAGACGAGCATGATCTTCCATGAGGGCGATAGCATCCTCGGCGGCGTTGCCAATCCCTTCGAAGCCACGCGCTATCACAGTTTGATTGTGGATGAGGAGAGCTTGCCGGATTGCCTCCTGGTCACGGCGAGAACCGCAAGCGGCGAGATCATGGGCTTGCGCCACAAGACGCATCCCGTCATCGGCGTTCAGTTTCATCCCGAGAGCATCTTGACACGGGTCGGCTTGCAGATTCTGGGCAACTTCATGCAGTATCAACCAAGGGCAGTCGCCGACGGACTTGTCGGGGCGACTCGGTGATTCTGCCGCTTGTGCCTCAGGCGGCGGCACGCGCTTTCGACAGATTAGCTAGCCAAAGTGAAGGACGACAGATGGACATTCAAAGAGCGATAGACATCTTCAGCCGTTTTGGACATTTGGGAGCGGATGAGGCTGAAGCGGTTATGCAGCAAATCATGACTGGCGATGCAAGCGATACGCAAATCGGCGCTTACTTGATGGCATTGCGGATGAAGGGCGAGACCACCGATGAAATCACCGGCAGCGCCCGGGCGATGCGCAAGGCGGCGCACACGGTGCCGACCACGATCGACGCTGATTTGCTCGATACCTGCGGCACTGGCGGGGACAAGTCGGGCAGCTTCAACATCAGCACGACGGTCGCCTTTGTGGCGGCGGGCGCAGGCATCCCGGTGGCGAAGCATGGCAACCGCGCCGCGACCAGCAAATGCGGCAGCGCTGACGTCTTGGCGGAGCTTGGCCTCAACCTGGATCTGACGCCGGAGCAAGTCGGTCGCTGCGTCGACGAGGTCGGCATCGGGTTTCTCTTTGCAGTCAAGCTGCATCCAGCCATGCGCTATGCCATCGGACCGCGGCGCGAGCTCGGCATTCGCACTATCTTCAACATTCTCGGGCCTTTAACTAATCCAGCCGGCGCTCAGCGGCAGCTCATGGGCGTCTATGCCGCCGACCTAACCGATTTGCTGGCGCGCGTCTTGCAGGCGCTGGGAACCAAGTCGGCGATGGTGGTCAATGGCTATGGCGGTCTGGACGAGCTCACGGTGACCGGTCCCAATCGCATCAGCTATCTAAAGGAAGACGGCGCGATCGAGCATCTGGACATCGACCCGACGGACCTTGGGTTCCACATGGCCAGCATCAATGATTTGAAGGGCGATGACGCGCCGACCAACGCGGCAATTTTGCGCGGCGTGCTGGACGGGCGCGAACGGGGTCCAAAACGCGATGTCGTGCTGTTGAATGCGGGCGCGGCGATGATGGCGGCCGGCAAGGTGAAGTCGATTCGCGACGGCGTGCGACTGGCGCGAGACGTCATCAACAATGGCAAGGCGGTCGAAAAACTCGACTCGCTGATTGAAGTCAGTCAGAGCCTGGCCTCATGACTTCCGCTTTCGTCGCCACCGACACGGTCCTCGACCGGATCCTCGCGCGCAAGGTCGCGGAGATTGCCAAGCGGCTTGCGACTGTATCCTTGGCGGATATGCGGCGACGGGCGGACGCGGCGCCCTTTCCTCCTCGCTGTATGATGGAGGCGCTGCGCGGAGATTGCGTCTCCTTGATCGCGGAAGTCAAATGTGCCTCGCCGAGCAAGGGCTTGCTCACGAATGACTTCGCGCCGGTTATGATTGCGGCGATTTACGCGCAGAATGGCGCTGCGGCGATATCGGTGCTGACCGACGAGGACTTCTTCCGCGGGCGCCTAGAATATCTGACTGCCATCCGCCGGGCTGTTGCTGTGCCGCTGCTACGCAAGGACTTCATCATTGATCCGTACCAGGTCTACGAGGGACGCGCTGCTGGCGCGGATGCCATACTGCTAATCGTGGCGGCGCTCTCCGATACGCAGTTGGGCGAACTTTACGCGCTGACGCTGGAGCAAGGAATGACTCCCCTGGTTGAAGTCCATAATGAATGGGAGATGGAACGCGCTTTGCGGCTTAGCGCGAAGCTTATAGGCATCAACAATCGTGATTTGAAGACCTTCAATGTCGACTTGGGCACGACCGCCAGATTGGCTGGCATGGCGGATGAAGATGTATTGCTGGTCGCTGAGAGCGGCATATTCACGGCGGCGGACGCGCGCGCGATGGGCTGTTTGGGCGCTCAAGCCATTCTGGTTGGCGAGTCCCTGGTGAAGGCGCGCGATATGGTCGCTCTAACGCGTGAGCTAAGCAGCCAGCCGCGAGGTCCGCATGACTAGAGTCAAGATCTGCGGCATTATTTCGCCCGAAAACGCGCTGATGGCGGCAAAGGCCGGCGCCGATCTCATCGGGCTGAACTTCTATCCAGAGTCGCCGCGCTACGTTGGGCCGGCGCAGGCTCGAGAAATCTCGATGACCTTGCAAGACGCGCTGGGAGAGGATTGTCCGACGCTCGTCGGCGTCTTCGTCAACGCCGCGGCCGAGGACGCGCGCGCCATCGCCGATATGGTCAAGCTGGACTTCGCGCAACTTAGCGGGGATGAATCGCCGGCCATTATGCAGGCGCTCGAGGGTATGGCCTTTAAGGCTATACGTCCGGTCGATGAAAGCGATGCGCTGGCTCTAGCCCGGCTATTCGCTGATAGATTTCCGGCGGATACGCGCGCGCCGTCGCTGCTGCTTGACGCTTACAATCCCATGCTGTATGGCGGTACTGGCGAGACAGCCAACGAGGGCATCGCGCTCGCGGTCAAGGATTCCGTCCCGCGTCTGATGCTTGCGGGCGGCTTGAAGCCTGAGAATGTCGCCGAACGCGTCCGCGAGATCAAGCCCTGGGCGGTCGATGTCGCCAGCGGCGTAGAAGCGGATGCGCCGGGTATCAAAGACGAAGACAAGGTGCGCCGATTCATCGCAGCAGCGCGATCGGCTGGCGTATGAGCGAGCTGTTTGACATATACGACGAGGGGCTGAACCACATCGGCGTCAAGCCCCGCGACGCGGTTCATCGCGATGGCGACTGGCATCAGGTCTTCCACTGCTGGGTGATCGGGCGCGATCCGAATGGCGAAGCCTTCGTCATTCTGCAAAAGCGCGCCCAAGGCAAAGACTATCCGGGCAAGATCGATATAAGCGCCGCTGGCCACCTGGAAGCGGGCGAATCTGTTCGAGACGGCGTCCGCGAGATCCAAGAAGAATTGGGGCTAATGGTGGACTTCAGAGATCTAATCCCGCTGGGCAAACGTCTGGGGATTGCGAAAGAAGGGGATCTCATCGACTGCCAGATTTGCAACGCATACTTGTATGAGTGCGATCAGCCTCTGGCATGCTATCGCTACCCGCGCGACGAGATCGCCGGCTTGCTGAAACTGAAACTCGACGAAGGCTTGCGTCTGTTGAGCGGCGAGGTGGAAGCGGTCCGCGCGCAAGCAGTAGGTCTCGGCATAATAGAACTTGAAATCCGGCGGCGAGATTTTATTTCCAGCCCCGACAACTATGGGCTTAAAGCCTTCATTCTCGCCAAGCGCTATTTCGCTGGCGAGAAGCATCTGTGGATATGACCGAGAGGGAATCGATGCCGATGGCTGACTTGTATATACGCACTGACATTTCCGAGCTGCCAGACGCGCGCGGGTATTTCGGCGAGTTCGGCGGACGCTTCGTGCCGGAGACGATCATGCCGGCGCTCGATGAACTGGAAGGGGCTTATGCCGAGGCGATCGCTGATCCCGAGTTTCATCACGAGTTACGTCATTTGCAGCGGACGTACACCGGACGTCCGACGCCAATAACCCATGCGCAGCGGCTCAGCGAGGCGCTTGGCGGCGCCCAGGTGTATCTCAAGCGCGAAGATCTGGCGCATACCGGCGCGCATAAGATCAACAATGCGCTGGGGCAGGGCTTGCTGGCGAAGCGCATGGGCAAGCCACGTATTATCGCCGAGACCGGCGCGGGTCAGCACGGCGTTGGCACAGCCACAGCCATGGCGCTGCTCGGCTTGGAGTGCCATGTCTACATGGGCAGCGTTGATATCCGCCGGCAGCAGCCGAATGTCTTCCGCATGAAGCTGCTCGGGGCTGAGGTGATTCCTGTGGAGAGCGGCAGCCGCACGCTGAAGGACGCCATCAACGAAGCCATGCGCGACTGGGTGACGAATGTGGAGACGACCTTCTATCTGCTAGGCTCGGCTTTGGGTCCGCATCCCTACCCGATGATGGTGCGGGATTTCCAAAGCGTCATCGGCTTGGAAGCGCGCGAGCAGATTCAAGACATGACCGGTCAATTGCCGGATGTTTGCGTCGCCTGCGTCGGCGGCGGCAGCAACGCCATCGGACTTTTCCACGCCTTCCGCGACGACAGCTCGACCGAGCTTATCGGCGTTGAAGCGGGCGGACGCGGCATCGAAAGCAAGGAACACGCCGCGCGCTTCGCCGATCTGGACATCAGCCGGCCCGGAATCCTGCACGGCACACGCTCTTTTGTCATGCAAGACGAGGACGGCCAGATCATGGAGACGCACAGCGTGTCCGCCGGTTTGGATTATCCCTCGGTTGGACCGGAGCACGCACACCTGCGGCAGCTCGAGCGCGCCTATTACACATTGGCGACCGACGACGAGGCGCTGGAAGCGTTCCAGGCGCTGAGCAAGCTGGAAGGCATCATCCCGGCCTTGGAGAGCGCGCACGCCGTCGCCGAAGCGATCAAGCGGGCGCCGACGATGCCGCGGGACAGCGTCCTGCTGGTCAACCTGTCCGGCCGCGGCGACAAAGACCTCGACACGGTTATCGGCATTCTCGACGACCTGTAGAGGCTAGCCATTGGCTCGCCCGCCGGAAAGGACAACATGACGAAAACGCGAGATCTTCACGGAATCGCCGCGCTTGAGGCGATGTTCGCGCGGGCAAAAGCGCAAGACCGCGGCGCATTCTTACCCTATTTCCCCATCGGCTATCCGACCTACGACGCGTCGCTCGCGGCGGTCAAGGCGATGGCTGCGCTTGGCGCCGACGGCTTCGAGATCGGCATCCCTTTCAGCGACCCCATCGCCGATGGTCCCACGATTCAGGCGGCGACGCAGATCGCCCTCGAAAATGGCGTGACCGTGCGGAAGTGTCTCAAAACCGTTGGTCAACTGCGCAATGAGGGCGTCGCCCAACCGATGCTGATGATGGGCTACGCCAATCCGCTGGTGGCTTATGGAACCGATCGCTTCGTCCGCGATGCTCGCGCGGCTGGCGCCGATGGCTTGATCGTGCCGGACCTGCCGCCGGAAGAAGCGGCAATGTTCGCCGACAGCTGCGCGCGCGAAGATATGGCGCTGGTCTTTATGCTGGCGCCGACCAGCGATGATCAGCGCATCGACCTGGTCACGCGGCATGCAACCGGCTTCATCTACGTCGTCTCGCTGACGGGCATCACAGGCGCCCGACGGGAGCTGCCGGCATATCTGAATGCGTTCATTGCCCGCCTGCGCGCGCGCACGGACAAGCCGCTTGTTCTGGGATTCGGCATCAGCACAGCCGAGCACGCGCGGGAGGTCAGCCAGTTGACTGACGGTTTCATCGTCGGTTCGGCGATGGTGCGCGCTGGCGGGGAGGGGCTGGAGGCGGTGCGGGAGTTGACGGGGGCGATGGTTGCGGCGATTGGGAATTGATGGAACTGAACATGCACTTGAGGAATGCTCTGTCGTTTCCCGACCCGGTCTTGACATTGCGCACATACCTGGGTAACTTACATGGGCAATACGATTGAATTTCGAAAAACGGACATGCACGATTTACAGTTTGTCGGACTGCGCTATTATTATTACCCAAACTGCATAGACCGGTCTGGGTGATTCGCGCTGGCAACTGAATTCCACGTTTCTACGAGTAAAATGAAGGCGCAGAGTGAACCGCTCAGCGCCTTTTTTGTTTGCTTGACAAGAGGAGAGCCTTGCGATGATACGAGGCATACGGGGCGCCACGACAGCCAAATCCAATTCGCGGGAGGCGATTCTGGCGGCGACGCAAGAACTGCTGCAGGTCATGATCGACCGCAATGGCATCGTCGAAGAGGATGTAGCCAGCGTGCTCTTCACGACCACGCCGGAATTGAATGAGACCTTTCCGGCGCTTGCGGCAAGAATGATGGGCTGGACGCGCGCGGCGCTGCTCGGCTTCCAAGAAGCCAACATAAGAGGCGGCTTGCCCCTGTGCATTCGCGTCATGATTCACTGGAATACCGAGAAGTCCATAGACGAAATTCAGCATGTCTTTATTCGCGGCGCTGCAATGTTGCGCCCCGATTTGACAGCCGCATCCGAAGCGGAGGCAGGGCGATGAAAGCCAGCTTCCACGCTCGCCATCTCGCGATCGTCGGCCTGGGTTTGATGGGCGGCTCGTTGGCGCTGGCCATGCGCGAACATGCCGACCGCATCACCGGCATTGACCCGGATGAACGGACGCGCTGTCGGGCGCTTGAACACGGCATGGTGGATTGCGCCACTGACGACCTGTTTGAAGGCGTCAATCGCGCGGATGTCGTCCTGCTGGCGACGCCGGTTCGCGTCATCGTCGAGATGCTGGAAATGCTGATCGGCGCCTATCTGCGCTCCAACACCCTGGTCATCGATCTTGGCAGCACCAAGCAAGATATCGTCGACGCCATGGCGAAGCTGCCCATCGGCGTTAACGCTGTCGGCGGGCACCCGATGACCGGCAAGGAAAACGGCGGCATTGAGGAGGCGGACGAATCATTATACCGCAACCGGCCCTTTGTGCTCTGCCCCTCGCGGCGGACGACGCCGGCGGCGCGCCTGCATGCGCAGTCCTTTGTCGAGACGCTTGGCGCTATCCCTATCGAGATGGAGGCCGAGCGCCACGATCAGATTGTCGCCGGCATCAGCCATTTGCCGTATCTGCTCAGCGCTACCTTGGTCGCGACAGTGGCGCGGCAAGCGGACAACGACCGGGCGTATTGGGAACTGGCTGCCGGCGGTTTCCGCGATACCAGCCGCTTGGCCGCCAGCGATGTCACAATGATGGGTGATATACTCAGCACCAACACCAAGGCGGTGGCGACGCTGCTGGCGCAATTCCGGATGCAATTGGCCATGCTCGAGACTATGTTGATCGCCGGCGATGAAGAGCGCCTCAGCGAGTCGCTCCAGCCGATACGTAAGGCGCGTAAAGATTGGGCTCAAGATTATGAAAACAGACGGTAGGCAGGACAAATTCCGGCTGCGCCCGGGCGGTACGCTGCGCGGCGCTATAAGTGTGCCAGGCGATAAATCAATCTCCCACCGCGCTGTGATGCTCGCGTCAATTGCTGGCGGGACATCCTATATCCGCAACTGGCTGGCGGCCGGCGATACCGAAGCCACCTTGGGCGCCATGCTAACTCTCGGCGCTGATATTGAGCGGCATGACGCTAGCGCTTTGACCATTCGGGGCGGCGAATTACGAGAAGCGCCGCAGCCGCTCAACCTGATGAACGCCGGTACGGGAATCCGCTTGCTCGCTGGCATCATGGTTGGACAGCCTTTTGCCAGCGTCCTGGATGGCAGCGCCCAACTCCGCCGCCGCCCAATGAAGCGCATTACGGCGCCGCTACGGGAGATGGGCGCTGATATCACCGCAGCCAATGACGCTTGCCCGCTGCGGATACAACCGGCGCAACTGCGCGGCATCGAATACAACATGCCGATCGCCAGCGGTCAAGTCAAGAGCGCGGTGCTGTTGGCAGGGCTCTTTGCTGATTCGCCCACCACCGTGTCTCAGCCGGGTCCGGCTCGCGATCACACCGAGCGAATGCTGCGCTCGATGGGCGTCAATATCACCGAAGATGACGAAACGGGCAATTGCCTTACGATACATCCCAATGGCGCCCTGAAGCCCCTGGACATCACTGTGCCAGGCGACTTTTCGTCAGCGGCATTTTTGCTGGTCGCCGGCTTGCTTGTCCCGGATAGCGAACTGACGGTCACGGGCGTCGATTTGAATCCGACGCGCACGGGTCTGCTGGACGTGCTTGACGCGATGGGCGCGGATTTCACCGTGACATATCGCGCGATTCAGGCAGGCGAGCCAGTTGGCGATATTCAACTGAAGACAAGCGCCCTCC
>JAJDZV010000008.1 GCA_022824465.1 Anaerolineae bacterium | reverse complement strand
TGACGCGATGGGCGCGGATTTCACCGTGACATATCGCGCGATTCAGGCAGGCGAGCCAGTTGGCGATATTCAACTGAAGACAAGCGCCCTCCGCGGCATTGAGATTGGCG
Source organism: Anaerolineae bacterium (assembly GCA_022824465.1). Classification (GTDB taxonomy): domain Bacteria; phylum Chloroflexota; class Anaerolineae; order Aggregatilineales; family Phototrophicaceae; genus UBA6055. The sequence goes on along the minus strand of JAJDZV010000008.1, from coordinate 511,670 downwards.
GCGAGACGGTCGTGCGCATGATCGATGAATTTCCGATTTTGATGGTGGCGGCGACGCAAGCCGAGGGCGAAACGCTGGTGCGCGACGCTCGCGAGTTGCGTTTCAAAGAGACCGACCGCATCGCTGTGATGGCGGGAGAGCTGCGCAAACTGGGCGCGGTCATTGACGAACGAGAAGACGGATTCCGGATTGTCGGTCCGCAAAGCCTGACCGGCGGGCAGGTGGACGGCCACGACGACCACCGCATCGCCATGAGCTTGACCATCGCTGGCATGATAGCGGCTGAAGGCGCGGTCGTCACCGATGCCGCCTGCGCCGCTGACAGTTTTCCCGGCTTCGCCGAGACGCTGGTTGCGAGTGGCGCCAGGCTCTTGCCAGAGTAACTTTGTCGTCGGCGGCGAGCAGAGCCTGTAAGGAGCGAGATGGCGGTGAAGCGAGTGGGTGTGATTGGCTTTCCGGTGGAACACAGCCTCAGCCCGGTCATGCACAATGCGGCCTTCGCGGCATTGGGCATGACCGATTGGCATTATGACGCCATGTCGATCCCGCCGGATATCCTGCGCTTGGGCTTGCGCGAGCCGAAGAACCACGGCTACATCGGCATCAACGTCACGGTGCCGCATAAAGAAGCGATCATGCAATATGTCCGTCCGGATGAAAAGGCGCGGGCGATCGGCGCGGTCAACACGGTGGACTTCCGCAACAATATCGGCACAAACACTGATGCCGACGGTCTTATCAACGATCTGCTGGCGAATGACGTGTTAATCAAGGGCGAGCGGATTCTCGTTTTGGGCGCTGGCGGCGCGGCGCGCGCGGCTGTCTACGGTTTGCTGCGTGAAGGCGCGAATGTCGCCATCGTCAATCGCACCAAGTCGCGAGCCGACAAATTGGCTGCGCAATTGCGCGCGTCGGCGGGCTTGACCGGCGCCCAGGTCATGACGTTGGATCAAGCGGCTGACTGGGGCATGTCTCTGATAGTCAACTGCACCTCAGTCGGCTTGCATCCGCACATCAAGCAATCGCCCTGGATTCACGGCTTGCCATTCCCGGAAGGCGTCACGGTATACGATATGGTTTACCGCCCGGCGAATACGGCGCTGATGCAGCAATGCGTCGCCCACGGCGGGCGGGCAATTGGCGGGCTTGGCATGTTGGCGCGGCAAGGCGCGGTCGCCTTTGAGTTGTGGACCGGCGTCGAGCCACCGATTGATGTGATGATTGGCGTCTTGCAGGCTGAACTGGAGCAGGCTCCGAAGGACTAGATTCCGATGCCCATTCGATTCTTTACCGCCGGCGAAAGCCACGGACCTGGACTGACCGCCATCCTTGAAGGCATGCCGGCTGGGCTGCCATTGACCGGCGAAGATATCAACCTCGACCTGCGCCGGCGGCAAAAAGGCTACGGCTCCGGCGGACGTATGCAGATCGAGAAGGATGGCATCGTCATCACCTCGGGCTTGATGGACGGCAAGACCACGGGCGCGCCTATCGCCCTGCATGTGCAGAATCGTGATTTCAAGAGCTGGAAAGAGCGCGATATCACGCCCATAACCACGCCGCGACCGGGCCACGCCGATCTAACGGGCGCCGTCAAGTATGGTTATCGCGAACTGCGGCTCTCGCTGGAACGAGCCAGCGCGCGCGAAACCACCATGCGGGTCGCCATAGGCGCCATTTGCAAGACTTATCTGCGCCAATTCGGCATCTCAATTGATGGCTACGTGTCGCAGCTTGGCGATATAGTTGCCGATCTTGCCGATATGCCGCTGGAAGAACGCATCGCCCGCAACGAAGACAACGATGTCCGCTGCCCCGACCCGGTTGCGGCGGAAAAGATGCACGCAGCCATTCGCCAGGTCAAGATCGACAAGGATACCCTCGGCGGCATTTTTGAAATTGTGGCTCGCGCTGTGCCGCCCGGTCTCGGCTCGCATGTGCATTATGACCGCAAGCTGGATGCTCGGCTGGTCGGCGCGATGGTCAGTATCCAGGCGATGAAAGGCGCGGAAATCGGCAGCGGCTTCGAGAATGCCGGCAAGCGCGGCTCGCAAGTCCATGACGAGATTGTTATCGACGTTGAGGGAGAGCTTTCGCGGGCGACCAACCGCGCTGGCGGTTTGGAAGGCGGCATCAGCACTGGCGAGCCAATCATCGTGCGTGTAGCGATGAAACCGATCTCTACCATGCTCCGCGGCGCCGGCTCGGTCGATCTGGCGACCGGACAGCCAAACCCCACCGTCTATGAACGCAGCGACTTCTGCGCCTTGCCCCGCGCAGTGCCGGTCGGCGAAGCGATGATGGCGATTGTGCTCGCCGACGCCCTGATTGAAAAACTCGGCGGCGACAGCCTCGAAGAAATGCGGCCGCGTTTTGCCGCGCTAAGGCGCAACCGCCTGGACGATTTGCCGATGGATAACATGCACTGGCGCTTTGGGTACGAAGTATGAACACGCGGAAGAACATCGTCATTACCGGTTTCATGGGCGCCGGGAAGACGACGGTAGGCGAGATCTTGGCGCGCAAACTCAATCGACGCTTCGTCGACATGGACGCCGAAATCGAAATGCGCGCCGGTTTCACGATCCCGCAGATCTTTCGCCGGCATGGGGAAGAGGGCTTCCGAGAAATGGAGCGGCGCCTCATCCGTGAATTGGCGCTGCAGCACGGCTTGGTCATCGCGACCGGCGGCGGCGCCTTGGTCGACGACGAGATGCGCGAGGTGATCGGCCGGCACGGCTTGATCATTTGTCTCAATGCAAACAAAGAAGAGATCCGCGCGCGGCTGACGCAAAACCACGATCGTCCCTTGGCGGCTGATTGGGAAAGTCTGCTTGATGCACGGCAGAGCGTCTACGCCCAAATCAATCATCAGATTATGACAAGCGGAAAAACACCGACTGAAATTGCCGCGGAAATCGCGGCTCTGGACGACGGCGCCCTATATGTGCGGACGCCTGACGGCGGCGGCTACCCGATAATCATCGGCGGCGGTTTGTTGTGGACCATCGCAAACGACGCGGAGTCGCAGGGGCTGGCTGGCCACGTGGTGGTCGTGACCAACGAAACGGTTGCGCCGCTCTATGGCGCGCGACTGGCGGCGGCTCTACCGCGCGCCGACCTCATCATCGTGCCCGATGGCGAGGCGCACAAGACTCTCGATACGGCGCGGCACGTATACGATGAGATGCTAGCCCGCGGCGCAGACCGGGCGACGACCCTGATCGCGCTGGGTGGCGGCGTCATCGGCGACACTGCCGGTTTTGTCGCTGCGACGTATATGCGTGGCATTCCGCTTGTGCAGATCCCGACCACCTTGCTTTCCATGGTGGATTCAAGCGTCGGGGGCAAAGTCGGCGTCGACTTGCCCCAAGGCAAGAATCTCATCGGGGCGTTTAAGCAGCCGCGCAGCGTGATTATTGATACCGATGTCTTGGAAACGCTGCCGCCATTGCAGTGGCGCTGTGGCATGGCGGAGGTGATTAAGCATGGTCTCATCGGCCAGCCCGCATTGCTCGCGCCAGACCTGTGGCAGCCGGAAGAGGCAGCGCGATTGGTGCGGCAAGCGGTACAGGTCAAAATCGATGTGGTCGAAGTCGATCCTTACGAAGCCGGCATCCGCGCGCATCTCAACCTGGGGCATACCTTCGGCCACGCCATCGAAAAGGCGACGCAATATGGCGTGCCTCATGGCGAAGCGGTCGCCATCGGCATCGTCAAGGCGGCCTTGCTGTCGCGGAATCTCGGCTTGATTGACGATGATTTGGTAGCGCGAATTCAGACCGCCTTCTGGAAGATCGGCTTGCCGACCGATATCGCGCTTGACTCGCATCGTTGGTATGCCGCCATGGCAACCGACAAGAAATGGAGCGCTGGCAAGTCACGGTTCATACTGCTCAAGGCGCTGGGCGAAGCGACAATCGTCGAGGGCCTGGCGCGCGAAGACATCATGACGGTACTTTGAGCGAAGGACGCTTCACAATGGGCAAAGGACTCCTGCTGCTACATGGGCCTAACCTCAATCTGCTCGGCACACGGCAGCCGGAGGTCTATGGCAGTATGACGCTGGCCGAAATAAACCGGGCTGTCGAACAGCATATCAGCGCCTACGAAGTCCGGTTTCGCGCGGAGCAATCAAATCACGAGGGTGTCTTGACCGACTGTCTCCACGAAGCGCGCGGTTGGGCGGATGGCGTCATTTTTAACCCCGGCGCCTACACGCATACGTCCATCGCCCTGCGCGATGCGATCACGGCGATTGAGCTGCCGGTCATTGAAGTGCATCTTTCGAATGTGCACAGCCGGGAGGCATTCCGGCATAAGTCATTGTTGGCGGGCGTCTGTTTGGGCGCGATCGCCGGCTTCGGTTGGCATAGCTACATCCTGGCGGCCGACGCTCTGCTGCGCCATTGGGGCTTGCCGCGCAACTAGCTGGTCATATTCGCCGAAGACGTCAAGCTGGATTTGGCTATCTCGCCGATAGTCCGCGCTAATTTGCAGTCGTATAATCCCGGATACAGGCGCGCTGCATGGAAGGCTCATGTTGAAGGCAACTGACGTATTGCAGGCAGTCGAGGAGCAGGGCGCGCACTTTGTCGCGCTCTGGTTTACCGATATCACCGGTTTGGTGAAGAGCATCGTGATACCAGCTAGCGAATTGGCAAACGTCCTAGAGAACGGTTCGCATTTCGACGGCTCGGCGATAGAAGGCTTTGCTCGCGTCGCCGAAAGCGACATGGCGCTAGTGCCAGATGAGACAAGTTTCGTTATTCTGCCTTGGACGGACGGCAGGGCAAAGACCGCGCGCCTGATCTGCTCCGTGCATACGCAAGACGGCGAGCCCTTTATCGGAGATCCGCGCAATCTGCTCAGGCGTGCGCTGGAGCAAGCGCGCGAACTCGGTCTGCGCTTCAAGACCGGCATGGAACTTGAGTTCTTCTTATTTCCGCTTGATCAAGACGGACTTCCGATAGTCGCGCCGAATAAGGACATCGCCGGCTATTTTGACATCCCCGACGACCCGATCCGCTCGATGCGCCGAGACATGCTGGCGGTACTTGGCAATCTTGGCATCAAGGTCGATTCGACGCATTCCGAGACGGGTCAGGGACAGCACGAAATCGACTTTCAGTACGATGACGCGCTTCGGTCCGCCGACAATATTCTCACGGCGCGCATCGCTCTCAAAACTATCGCGGGCCAATATGGCTATTATTGCAGTTTCATGCCGCGCCCGCACGGCGACTTGCCCGGCTCTGGCATGCACACTCACCAGAGCGTGCACGATCTTGCCACAGGCGTGAACCTCTTCGCCGACCGTGAAAGCGATTACGGCTTGTCGGAAACGGCGCAGTATTTCCTCGCCGGACAGCTCGAGCACGCGCGCGCAATGTGCGCCGTACTGGCGCCGCTGGTGAATTCATACAAGCGTTTGGGCACGAGTTTTGAAGCGCCCGTCAATGTCACCTGGGCGCATGTCAATCGCAGCGCTTTGATTCGCGTTCCCAGCACCGCGCCCGGCAAGGAATTTCATACGCGTCTGGAGCTCCGCTGTCCCGATCCGACAGCCAATCCCTACCTCGCCATGGCGGTGATGCTGCAAGCGGGCTTGGACGGCATTCGGCACAAAATGCCCCTGCCCGACCCCTTGGAAGAGACGCTTATGCACGGCGCGCCGGGAAGAATGCGACAGATTGAAGTCTTGCCGAATTCGCTCGATGAAGCCTTGGACGCGCTCAGCGAGGACGACGTGATCTTGTCCGCTCTCGGTCCCTACGTCAGCGATCGTTACATCGCCGCCAAGCGTCAGGAATACGACGAATACAGCCAGCAGGTGACCGAATGGGAGGTCAAGCGCTATCTCAGTCGCTTCTGAGGATGATCTCGTGGATGCGCCGTACCGCCTTGCTTGATTGCTCCGTCGGCAGAGCTACCGAAATGCTGCAATGCGACGCGCCCATCGCCAGTCCGTAGACTTCGAAATCGGCGAGCGCGTCCAAGGTCAACGCCATGAGTTGGGGCGCGCGGTGCAGGTCCGTGCCGATGGCGGTGACCAGCGCCACAGACTCGATCGCCCATGGCATCTTCTCCGGATACTGGGCCATCTTCGCCTTCAGCGCCCGTTCGAGCCGGTCGACGCCGTCGATCCCAATGCTGGTTGGTATCACGAGGCAGAGAAAGCTGCTGCTGGCCGACTGAGACGCGATTAGCACTTCGCTGCGCATGCCCAAGCTCTTGAAGAGCGTATTGCCAACGAGTCGCGTCACGCCAGCCAGCGACCCGCTCGCTGGGCGTCGCAAAGCCAGGCTTTGCACGGATGTCACCGCCTTGAGGGCCGGTTTCCGCTTGCGCGAGGCGTCGGACACCAGTGAGCCGGTTTGCTCGGGCGAAGCGATGTTCTTGATGCGCAGCGGCCGCTCATTTTGCGCCAAGGGCGCGATCATTCTGGCATGCAGGAGCCGGGCGCCAAAGTAAGCCAAGTCGGCGGCTTCGGCATAGCTCAATTCCGGGATGACGCGCGCATCGCCGATTTCTCGCGGGTCGGCCGACATCAGCCCATCGACATCGGTCCATAACCACAACTCATCAGCGTCTACCAATACGCAAAGCACGGATGCGGTATAGTCCGTGCCACCCCTTCCCAAGGTCGTCGTCGCGCCCTGGACTGTCGCGCCGATGAAGCCGGTCACTACCGGAATCATGTCTCGCTGAAGCATCGGCTTCAGAACGCGCTCCACGCGCAGCGTCGTCCGCTCAAGATCTGGATTGGCATTGCCGAATACATCGTCAGTGACGATCAAGTCGGCGCCATCGACAGCCGCGCCGCGCAGATCATGTTGGCGCAGCAAGGCGGCGATGATGCGCGCCGACAGCCGTTCGCCGACGGCCACCACCGCGTCGCTGTGGTCAGGCGATAGTTCGATGTTCAGATTCGCGGCGATAAGCACGCAGCGGTCGATCATTTCCGACAGCAGCTGATCGATGTCGGCTCTCAAAGCGCGGCGCTCCGCTTGATCAAGCGGCAATTCTTCCACGACGGCGAAATGGCGGCTGCGCAGATTTGCGGCGATGCGCCGGTAACCGCGTTGGTTGTCGATGCGCGCAAGCTGAGCCGCATCCAGAAGCATGTCCGTCACGCCGTCCAGCGCCGAGACCACCACAAGCAATTGGTCCCAGCGGCTGCTCTCCCGCGCGATGATATCCAGCACTTGCGCAAGCGAACGCGACGAGCCCACCGACGCCCCGCCAAATTTCATCACGAGCCTGCTCATAAGCGCCGCTAGCCGTCTCCCGAGCGTCCACTACTGAAGATAATTCTAACAATTGAGGCGAACTGTTGACAAACGGCAAGCTCGAATCCCGCGCGTCCATATTGCGCTCGCCTATGATTTCGAGTAGAGTGATAGGCGTTTGAAGATGACTTCTCTTCTGGCTCTAGCGTGCAGGCGCGTATCGCCCTCGCCGCTGCAAAGGCTTCTCCAACAATGGCAACTCCAGCAATAGAACAGCGTGAATTGGTCGCCGGGGTAAGATTCCAGAAAATCGGCAAGCTCTATCACTTTGACTTCAGCGATCAGCCGGAATTGAAACAAGGCGACTATGTCATTGTAGACACGCGTCGTGGGCGGCAGATGGGCCAGGTGATGGGCTTCACCGAGCCGGATCAGCATCGTGATGTTCGCGGGATCCTCCGGCGCGCCACCCCACGCGACCTTGTGCTCAAGCAGCACTGGGAAGCGCAGCAGGCGGAGGCGCTGGAGACTTGCCGCGAGACTGCGTCTGGCTTAAGGCGTATGTCGGAAGCGAAGTTTGTCGCGGCGCAATTTAATTATGACGGTAGCGCTATCACCTTCCTCTTCAGCGCCGAGCAGAAGATCGACACGACCGTCTTGCAGAAGCGTTTGCAGCGAAAGTTCGAGGCGCGCGTCGATTTGCGCCAGATCGGTCCGCGTGATGTAGCCAAACTGCTAGGCGGTTTCGGCGCGTGCGGCATCACGCGCTGTTGCAGCACCTTTCTCACCGATTTCAGTCCGATTTCAATCAAGATGGCGAAGGCGCAGGGTATCTCATTGAACCCGTCCGAGATCACCGGCATGTGCGGGCGCTTGCGCTGCTGCCTCGTTTACGAATATGAGCAATACGTGGAAGCGCGGCGACACTTGCCCCGGCGCAACAAGCGCGTCGGCACGCCTCATGGCGAAGCCCGAGTGCTTGACCAGCTGCCCCTCAGAGACGCCGTCCTGGTGGATATCGGCGACGGTGTGCGCAAGGTTGTCGCGCGCGAAGAAGTCATTCCGCTGGAAGAATTCCGCAAACTGGCGGAAAAGGCGCAGGCTCCCTGCGATAAACACGGCGACGGCAGTTGTGACTGCGGCATGCCTGTTGGTCAACGCCAAGCGGACCGCGTCAACGCGCAACGCCAAGAGCCGGAATCCTCGCGAGAGACTGCGGACGCCAAGGAAGACGAGCAGCCGTCTCGGCGACGTTCGCGCAAGGCTCGCGGAAAGTCATCAGACGATCGCCCGCGCTCAAGCCGACGGCGCGGTCGGCGTCGTGGCGGTCGACGCTCCAAGCGCAGCCGCGACGATGGCGGCGGCGAATCCAAGTCATGAGCGCTGCAACATCGGCGTCAAACGGCGCAATAGGCAGAGTGCTCGGCGTCTTCGCCCACCCTGACGACCCCGAATTCTTCGCCGGCGGCACCTTCGCCAAGTGGGCGGCTGATGGCGCCGACATCACTTTCGTCATCGCCACAAGCGGCGACAAAGGCAGTTCCGACCCGCAGATGACGCATGAGCGTTTGGCGGAAATCCGGGAAGAAGAAGAACGACAGGCGGCCGCCGTTCTCGGCGTCAAGGATGTCGTCTTCCTTCGGTACAAGGACGGCGAGCTCTACCCGACGCTGGAGTTGCGCCGTGATATCACGCGCATGATCCGCTTGAAGAAGCCGGATATCGTTGTGACGCTGGATCCGACTGTGTTCTGGCGTGGCACAGGCGGCATAAACCACCCGGACCACCGGGCGATCGGCGCCGCCACCCTGGAAGCCGTCTTCCCGACAGCCCGCGACCGCCTGAATTTCATCGAGCACGAACGCGACGAAGGCTTGGATACGCACAAGGTCGCGACGGTCTATATCGCTGGCGCCGCCGAACCAACGCATACCGTCGACGTTACTGATGCGGTCGAGCGGCAGATAGAGTCGCTCAAGGCGCATAAGAGCCAGATTTCCGATATGGAGAAAATGGCTGAGCGCATTCGCGAACGCGCGCTTGACCCGAATTCGCCGCCGCAATATCCCCGGCGCATCGAAAAGTTTCGCGTGATCTCAATGAGGTAAGGCATCCATGACCATCGACTTTCTGGCCGAGGCGGAAGCGCTGCGGGACGAGCTGCGGGACAGGCGCCGTGACTTTCATAGATTTCCGGAGCTGGCTTTTCAGGAGCGGCGCACCGCGGGCATCGTCGCTGACGAGCTCAGCCAACTGGGTCTGGAAGTGCAGCGCGGCATCGGCAAGACTGGCGTCGTCGGCATCCTTGAAGGCGCTTCCGCGGGGCCAACGGTGCTTTATCGCGCCGACATGGACGCGCTCCCAATCCAGGAAGAAAGCAGCGCCGATTACGCCTCGCAATCGCCGGGCAAGATGCACGCTTGCGGGCACGATGGCCACACCGCCATCGCCCTTGGCATCGCCAAAGTCTTGTCGAAACACCGCGAGACTTTGAACGGCCGCGTGAAGTTTGTCTTCCAGCCGGCGGAAGAAGCCGGGGGCGGCGCCGCTGCCATGATCGCCGATGGCGTGCTGGACGCGCCCGCGCCGGACGTCACCCTGGGCATCCACCTGTGGAACGACCTTGAAGTCGGCAAGGTCAGCGTCGTTTCGGGAGCAACGATGTCGGGCGCCGGCGTCTTTGAAATTACGATCACGGGCAAAGGCGGACATGGCGCCATGCCGCATCAAACGGCCGACCCCATCGTCTGCGGCGCCCAATTGATCCTCGCCCTGCAAACCATCGTCAGCCGCAATGTCGATCCGCTCGATATGGTCGTCATCACCGTGGGCACGCTGAACGGCGGCAGCGCGCGCAACATAATTCCGCAGACCGTGTCCTTAAGCGGCTCCTTCCGCTTATTCCGCGAAGAAACGCGCGAATTGGTGAAGCGGCGCATTGGCGAGGTGGCGGAAGGCGTCGCCAACGCGCATGGCTGCCGCGCCGATGTGAACTTCCCTTTTGGCATTGGCGCCATCATCAACGACGCCGCCGTCTGTGAGCGCGCTCGCGATATCTTCGCCGGATTCGGCGAAACTGTGAGCGTCGTCAATCAACCCTGGATGGCATCGGAAGATGTCGGCTTGCTCATGCAGCGCAATCCAAGCGCCTACTTGCTGGTTGGCTCGGCGAATCACGAGCGCGGACTTGATTATCCTCATCATCATCCGCGCTTTGATATTGACGAAGCTGTGCTGCCGCTAGGCGTCGGCTTGATGGCGGCCGTCATCGCCGATTATCTGGGAGCCCAGGCTCAAAATGACTGAGGTCGCGCCATTTAGCTGGCTAGAGTCGGCAGGTTGGTTAGTCTTGTCCGGCCGGTCCGATGCCTTAAGCGAAATCCGCGCCCAGGCCTTGAGCCGTTGTGATGCGAGCGGCGCAATTGCTTATGTCTCGCTGGCGCCCGACTGTGGCGACGCGCTGATGGACGACTTGGCCGAACTGGGCGCCGCCAGCGGTTATCTGGTAGATCTGGAAGACAGCGACAATAACGAAGTGTATGAGCGCCTCAGCAGCGCCGCCATGATTGTGGTAGAAGCGCCCGATCCCGGCGAGCATCTGCTCAGGCTGCTGCGTAGAACCGCGGTCCATGCGCTGAAGGATGCCATGAATCGCGGCGCATTGGTCTTGCTCGAGGGACAGGCCGCTGCCACCGCCGGCGAGTATGCTATCGATTGCGCCGGGCAGGTTGGCGCCGGGCTGGGCTTGGTGCGGGGCGCGGCAATCGCGGCTGAGGCCGACGGATTCGCCGAAGATGGCAGGCAGCCTATTGCACGCTTTCATATGCCTGAAACGACCTTCATACGCTTGGCGCCTGGCGCGGCGCTTGCCCTGGGTCCGGGCGGCGCCATCGAAACGTGGGGGCACGGGCGAGTATCCATCAGCTTGGGCAACCTGGCGCAAACAGCGGTGACACCTGACCGGGATTGGGCGATAGAGTAGGTCGATATGCCAATAACTATTTTGATAGGCGCGCAGTGGGGCGACGAGGGCAAGGGGCGCGTGGTCGATTGGCTGGCGTCATCGGCCGATATCGTCGCTCGTTACGCGGGCGGAGACAATGCCGGGCACACGGTCGCGCTTAACGGCTCGGTGTACAAACTGCACCAGGTCCCCTCTGGTGTTTTGCACAGCGATGTCGTCTCGGTCATGGGCAATGGCATGGTTGTCAACCCGGTCAATCTCGTGCGCGAGATCGAGTCGCTGCGAGATATCGGCATGGACATCACGCCCGAGCGGCTGGTTATCAGTTCGCGGGCGCATATCATCACACCGGCCCATATCGCGCTCGACAGAGCTAGAGAGTCGGCTTTGGGCGATGCCAAAATCGGCACAACGCTGCGCGGCATCGGACCGGCCTATCTGGACAAGACCGGGCGCGCCGGCATCCGCACCGGCGATATGCTGCTTGATGTCGAAGAGTATGCCGAGCGACTGATCGCCGCCGTCGACGCCGCCAACGAGACGCTTAGGCGGCAGGGCTTGGACACGCTTGACCCGCAATACGCCGCCGAAAGCTATCTGGACGCGGCCGCGGTTCTGCGTCCCTTTATCCGGGACACATCGGTCTACCTACATGCCGCTTTGACCGCTGGCAAGCAGGTCGTTTGTGAAGGCGCCCAAGGCACTCTGCTGGATATTGATCACGGCAGTTATCCCTTTGTGACCAGCTCGTCGCCGACAGCCGGAGGCGCGCTCACCGGGCTAGGCGTGGGACCGCTGTTTGTAGAAAATGTCTTGGGCGTGGCGAAGGCATTCAGCACGCGCGTCGGCGGCGGACCGATGCCGACCGAGCTGGACGGCGAAATCGCCACACGCCTGCGTGGCAGCGGCGCCAACTTTTGGGACGAATTCGGCACGACAACGGGCCGGCCGCGCCGTTGCGGCTGGCTCGATGTCGTTATGTTGCGTTACGCCGTCAGCGTCAATGGCTTTAGTGAAATGATGCTCACCAAGATGGATATTCTCTCCGGGCTGGGCGACCTGAAACTGGCGGTCGCCTACGAAATCGACGGCGTTCGTCATGACTATCCGCCAGTCACCAATGAATTGCTGCAGCGCGCGCAACCGATCTATGAGTCGCTTCCGGGTTGGCAAGAGGACATCAGCGGCTGCCGCACTTTTTCGCAACTGCCCGCCGCGGCGCGAGACTATATTGACCGCGTGGCGCAGCTTTGCGCTGTCCCTGTCAATTCTGTCAGCGTCGGTCCGGAACGCGACCAGCTTGTCTTGCGCTAGACGAGCGCGACTCAAGAGCGTAGCGAATGCATCCTGCTGTGCGCTGGCGCTAGCGTCGACACCCCAGGGCGACGCCTAACAATCGGAGGTTGATTGCCGCCGTTTGCCTGTCACGACCTCAGGTCGTTTCCTCCGGCTTGCTGACAAACGTCCGCATGCGCGACCATATAGTCGCCCATTGGTATGCGGAATCTGTTACCCTTGTCGCGGCAGGAATCCGAAAACGTCCGTTCCCTTTGGCGCGAAGCTGGAGACAGCCGCCGTGTTGATGCCACTCCCGCCCCGGCGCTTGCGCCGATTGCGCAAAAGCCATATCGCCCTCAATTTCCCGCCGCGCCTGGCTTTCAGCGCCAATGGCAAGTTGCGCATTTGCGCAGAAAAACTTTTGCGGCTCGTTGATGCAAAAATGGGTCCTGATCCGCCCGAAACATCTGTCGGCGCTGACCACGTCCCTTAGCGCGATCGGCAATTGCCTATGCGCCGAGGCAGCAATGGTCAGCAGGATCGCTGGCCGGCGCCGCCTTGCGTTGCCCGATTATGAATAGTACAATCGAAGCGGCATTGGTCACTAAAGGAGTTGTTGCATGAAGCCATTGGGTGTTGTCGCGCTGGTCTTGATCGTTTTGCTTGCTGGCGGCGCAATCACGTCCAACCTGCTGTCTTCAGACCTGGCCATCAAACAGACGACCGATCCAAGTGGCGACTTCCTGACGGCGACGCCGGATCAAGCCGTCGCCTTTATTCTCGTGACCGGCTTCATCCTCTTCAACGTCATTGGCGCCGGCTTGACCCTAATGCTGGTTTTCTGGCTGCTGAACCGGCGTGTAACCGCCGCGCGTCAGCAGTCAAGCGCCTAGACGCTGCGGATTTGAATTCTTTGCCGCCCCGGCGATGTCAACGAGAGAAGCGCCTGCCGCCGATGCCAGTTCCCGCAAGCGTGGCTTCGCTGTTATTGCCCTACTTGCGCTTGTAGCCTTTGCCGCAATCCTGGTCGTCATCATTTTGAGACCGGCGCCCGGTGACGGCGAGCTCAATGCCGAAACTTACGCTGAGGCGGTTGCAGCCGCCCTGGAAAACTCCGACAGCGAAATTGGCGCCGACCTGGTTTATGCGCTGGAGTGCAACCTCTGCCACTTGCAAGGCGACGGCAGCCAGTCGCCGCTCTTCTACGGTCTCGCCGACATCGCATCCCAGCGCCGTCCGCCGCTCTCCGCGGAGCAATACCTTTACGAAGCGACGCTTTATCCTGACGCGCATCTTGTCGAAGGCTATACCAATGCCATGCCCAACAATTATATCGACCGCCTTTCAGAACAGGAGGTAGGCCACATCATCGCCTATCTCCTGAGCTTCACCGACGGCGCATGATCGCTTTCTTTGTCCGCAAGATCCAACAGTTTGCGAGCCTGCTGTGAATCTCGATGTCTTTGCTATATCCGCTCTCGTTAACGAGCTAGCCGCTACGATTGTCGATGGCCGTGTTCAAGACATCATTGATGTTGACGAGTTGAGCGTCGGTCTGGAGATCTATGCCCGCGGAATGCGCCGTTATCTCATTCTCAGCGCCGATGCCGCCTCGCCGCGCGCCCATCTCTTCAGCGCCAAGCTGCGCCGCGGCTTGCCCAAGCCCACTCAGCTCGGCTTGCTTATGCGCCGCTATGTTCGCGGCGGTCGCTTAATCCGCGTAAGGCAGCCGGCGTGGGAACGGGCGATTGCCGTCACCATTGACGGACGCGAGGGCGCTGTCAGCCTCATTGCCGAGCTCATGCCGCGTCGCGCCAATTTGCTCCTGGTTCAGTCCGGCGTCATTCTGGATTGTCTCAATCGCGTCGGTCCTGACCGCAACCGTTATCGCCTCAGCCTGCCCAATCATGACTACGTGCCGCCGCCGCCGCTTGCGGGTCAGCTTGAGCCGTCTCGGTTAACTGAGGCGGACATCGCGCAGTTGCTTGCGAGCGCGGACAAGGACTCGCAACTGACGCGTCGGCTCTTGCCGGGCCGGATTCTTGGCATGAGTCCGCTGCTGGCGAAGGAGATCGTCTTTCGCGCCACGGGTGATCCGCGGACGTCCGCGCGGGATACTGATGGCGCGGCGCTCTACGCTGCCTTTTGCGAAGTCGTCGCGCCGCTGCTGCGGAGTGAATGGCAGCCGGGCATCGGGCGCGAAAATGAGGTTCCCGTTGAAGTCAGTGTCTTCCCGCTGCGTCATCTTGATTGGCAGCCTTGCGATTCAACCAGCGCCGCGATTGAGACGCTGATGGCGTCATTCGGCAGCGCCGATGCCTACGAGCCGGCCAAGCGGTCCGTGAGAGTCGCTCTGGATGAAGTCAAGGCGAAGCTTGGCGCCAAGCTGGCTGCCCTGCGCCGCAGCAAACGTGATGCGGCCGAGCTCGAGCGCTTGCGGCAATCGGGCGAGCTGCTACTGGCGTACCAGTACACGATCGCCGACGGCCAACGGGAGTTGCGCGCCCAATACGACGTCGACGCGCCGGCGCTGCACATCAAGCTCGATCCCGAGCGCAGCCCGCTTGACAACGCCCGCGACTACTTCCGCCGCTACGAAAAAGCAAAAAGCGCTTTGGATGCTGTGCCCGCGTTGATCGCCGAGACGAGCCGCGAGTTGGACTACATAGAGCAACTGGAGATCGACCTGCGCAACGCGTCCAACTGGCCTGAGATTGACGATGTCATACAGAGCCTGCAAAGCCGCGGGCATTGGCGAGGCAAGCCGCTCCAGCGCTTGGGCGGCGGCGGTCGCGAAGGTCCGCTGCGGGTCGTCAGCCGCGATGGCTATGTCATTTTTGTCGGGCGCAACAGCCGGCAGAACGACGCCGTCACATTCAAAGGCGCCAAACCGCAAGATGTCTGGCTGCACGCGCGGGACGTGCCCGGCGCGCATGTCGTCATTCGCAACGACGGCCGGCGCATCAAGGCTGAGCTAATCGCCGAGGCGGCCGCCGTCGCCGCGCACTACAGCAAGCTCCGTGACGATTCGCGCGCGCAAGTCGACTATACGCGCGTGAAATACGTTAAGGCGATCAAGGGCGCCGGACCCGGCATGGTCACCTATCGCAATGAACGCTCCGTTACCGTGCGCCCGCAAGACGAATCGGTTTTGAAGTAGGCGCTCGCTCCATTATGTGTTTGGTCCACTCAGCAAGCGGTCGACCGCCGCCAAGACGCTATCGACGCTGATTTCGCGCACGCAGGGATGGTAGCTCTGATCGTCATCGCGCCAGTCCAGGATGCGGCAGGGGCGGCAGCCGATATCCGAAATAACGACAGCGTGACGACGCGGATCGCCCCAAGGCGCGAATTCGGCCGGATCAGCCGGACCGAAGAGCGCGACCGTTGGCGCTTCGACCGCCGCCGCCAAGTGCAGCGCGCCGCTGTCCGGTCCCAATACTGCATTTGACCTTGCATATAGCGCCGCCAGTTGACCTATCGTCGTGGGACCCGCGGCCGCAATCGCCTTAGATTTCACTCGCCCGACGATATCATCAATCATCACGGATTCCGCCGTTGTGCCGGTGAAGACAATCGCCGCGTCGTAGCTCGCAGCGAGTTCGCTGGCCACCGCCCCCCATTTTTCCGGCTGCCATAATTTGCTCCGCCTGCCCGCGCCGGGGTGAATGCAGATCAGCGCCGCGCCTTCGGACCGCTTCCAGTCCTTGAGCCGGCGCTCGATGACATCCGCATCAGCCGCGGGCACGGGATAGCGGAGCGCAACATCACCGGCGTCGAGTTTACCGGTCCAGGCTTCCGCCAGACGCAGGTTCTGTTCCAGGGCGTGCCGCCGTTCCAAGGCGTAGGCATGAGTCAGGAAGGGCGCGACGTTGCCGACGTCGTAGCCGACGCGCTGCTCAATGCCGGCTAGAAAAGCGACCAGCGCGCCCCACCAATGATCCGGGCGCATGACGATGGCGCTGCTATAACCTATCCGGCGCAGCATTCGTCCCGTATCCCAAGCGAGCCGCCAGGGACTATGCGGCGGCGACGCCTCGCGCTTAAAACCGGGGAGGGCGACAGTCAGCACGCGGTCGATCTCTGGGTAGCTCGCCACGACCTCAGCCGACCACTCGCCGCAGAGCGCGTCTATGCGCAGAAGCGGATGACGCCGCTTGATCGCCTGGATCGCGGGCGTGGAAAGAAGGACATCGCCCAGATGATCCGGGCGGATGATCAGCAGCCGCTTATCCCCGGCTGACGACGGCGGGATCGGCAGCTTCGCGATTGCCGCCAGCACGGCGTCACGAAAGCGATGCCTGGCTCTGGGTTTCCGCATGGTTTCCGTCATGCGCTGATTGCGGCGGACGAGCGCTTCTCTATCCAAAGCCCAGCCTCGCATAAGCCTCGAAGAGCCTCGGCATCAACACCTTCCAGTCGTAGTGAGCCAGGACTTGCTTTCGCGCCAGCTCGCCCATGTCCAATCGTTTCTTGTCGTCATCAAGCAGCGCAACGATCGAAACAGCGAATGACTCGGCGTCATCAGCAATCGCGATCGCCCCGCGCGCATCGTCGTTCAAGCCGGCCGCGCCAATAGCCGTCGAGACGACCGCGCAGCTGGCCGCCATGGCTTGCAGGATCTTCAGCCGAGTGCCGCTTCCCATCCGCAATGGCACGACGTAGAGCGCCGCTTCATGCAGATGCGGCAAGACCGACTCAACCCAACCGGTGAGCTCGAAGTCGCCGCGCTGCGCCAAGGCTTGCAGCCGCGGGTGAGGATTCTTGCCCACTACCTTGAATTGCAGGTCGGGCAGGCTTTTCCGCGCGCGCGGCAAGACGTCTGCGCAGAACCATTCAACCGCGTCGACATTCGGCCGATAGTCCATTTTGCCGGTGAAGACCAATGTTCTCGCTCGGCGCATGTTCACCGGCGGCGCATGATAATCGGCGACGTGGATGCCGTTGCGCATGACTGTGACGGGCGCGCCGCCATGCTTGGACAGCAGGACGCGGTCTTCGTCGCTGACTGCGATCACAGTGTCGACGGCATTACAGACGCGCCGCTCGAATTCTGCCAGCCGACGCGCCTGAATTCTGGAATACCAGGCGGCTGGCGCTCGGACGAGACTTGCCCTCTCCACCTCGGCAACGACACGCTGCAGGTCGGCTTCCGCATTCAAGGCGTCGTAGATTACTTTGGCGCCGCCTTTCTCCGCGCTAATCACATCCAGATAGCTGCCGAGCTCCAGCCCCGAAAACTGCACGATATCAAAGCGCGACTCGCGCAGAAGCCGCCTTAGCGCACTCGCGTATGCCTGGCTGTTGAGGCGCGATTCCATGTCGGCTGAAGCGGTGGCGAGTAGCTTGAACAGGCGCGCTGTCTTGCTGCGTCTCGGCAGCGGCAGGGCGTGAATGGCTTGGCAGCGTTGGCGGAGAGGATTATCTTCGCCGGGCGCGCGGTCGGTGAAAGTCAACAGCGTTAGCGAATGCCCGGATTCTCTCAAGCCGCTGATAATGCCCCAATTGCGTATGGCGGCGCCCGATTCGCTGGGGAAGGGGAGATCGGGTGTGAGCAGCAGGATATTCATTTTGGAATTAGTTCAGCAGGGCGTCGTAGCATTCAAGCACCGCGCGCGCCGTATCCAGCCAGCGAAACCTGGCTGCACGTTTGAGCGCGGCTTTGGACTGCCGCTGGCGCCATTCAGTATCAGTCAGCGCTCGCATCATTGCGGCCGAAATCGTGGCGGTATCGTGAGGATCGACCTGGAGGCCAACAACGCCAACGATCTCCGGCAGGGACGACACGCGGCTGACAATTGGCGGAGTGCCGCAAGCCATGGCTTCCAGCGCCGGCAAACCGAATCCCTCGTAGAAGGACGGAGTAACCAGAGCGATTGCATGATTGTACAGCGCCGGCAACTGACCGTCGGTCACATCGTGTCTGATCATCAATTGGTCGCCGAGCGCCACATCATTTAAGTCTGTCATGAGCTGTTCAAAGTGCCAGCCCTTTTGCCCGGCAAGGACCAGCTTTGGCGCGTCCGGAAGGTCCAGCTTGAGGTCGCGGTAGGCGCGCGCCAGCCCGACCAGATTCTTGCGCGGCTCCAAGGTGCCGACCGCCAGGAAGTAGGATTCAGGCAAATCCAAAGACTTGAGCGTCTCGCCGCTGCGGCTTTTGTCGAGGGGTCTAAACTGGGGATCGACGCCGAGCCATTGAACCGAGATCTTCTCGCTAGGCAGGTCAAGAATGTCAATCAGATCGCGCTTTGTCGCATGGCTGTCTGTCAGAATGTGGTCGGCGCGCCGCGCGGATGCCGCTATTTGTCCGTTGTAGTAGCGGCGACTGGCGGCGGTCATGTATTCTGGAAAATGAATGAAACTGAGATCATGCACCGTGATGACATGGCGCCGCGCTCCGCGAAGGGGCGCGATGAAGTCCGGGCTATGAATCAGGTCGAATCGATGTCGCCAAAGCTCCAGCGACAACGCCACTCTTTCGAACGGGTGGTGCGGCGGGGTCCAGACAGAGGCGGACTTGAAGCGTTTCGAGAGTCGTTCGCGCGATTTGCGGCTTTGCAGCAGGGTCAAGTCGTGAGAGGGCTGAAGTTGTTCAAAGGCGCTTACAAGTGCTGTAATATATCGGCTGATGCCGCCTACGCGATAATGAGTGAGCCGGGCGTCCATGCCGATATGTGCCATAGCGCGAGTATAGCGGTATCATTTTTGCCATGCCAGCCGAAACCGCGCCGCCGGACGCGCGAACGGAGAGCCGAATGACCCGCTACGATGTAGTTGCGCTGGGCGAGTCGATGATGCGACTTACGCCGCCGGGCGACCTGCGCATTGAGCAGACGCGGACATTTGATATTTGGGTTGGCGGCACGGAGTCGAATACGGCCGTGGGACTGTCTCGGCTGGGTTTGGATGTCGCCTGGTTTTCCCGTTTGCCGGCTTCGCCTTTGGGCCGCTATATCAGCAATCGCGTCGCCCAGTATGGCGTGGATACCAGCCATGTCGTTTGGGCGCAAGACGAGCGCCTGGGCATTTACTTTCATGAAAAGGCGCAGCCCCCAAGGGACAGCGAGATCATCTACGATCGCCGCGACTCAGCCATGAGCCGCATGCAATCGGCTGATCTGCCGCGGGACTTATTTCGGAGCGATCGCTCCAGGCTTTTCCATATCACCGGCATCACCCTGGCGATCAGCGACGCGGCGCGCGACACAGCGCGTGAGGCGATGCGCTTGGCAAAGGCGGCCGGCTGGCGTGTGAGCTTTGATACCAATTATCGCAGCAAACTGTGGACTGGCGCCGAAGCCGCAGAGGCCTGTGACCATGCCATGTCGCTCGCCGACCTGATCCTCTGCCCGTACGGCGACTACCAGGTCATGTACGGAGACGCTGCGCCGGAAGAGGCTCTGGAAGACCTGGCGGCGCGATTTCCGGGTACGCTGATTGTCATGACGCTGGGCAAGGAGGGCGCGCAAGCCATCACATCAGGGGGCAATCGCATTCGGCAGCCGGCGATACTGGCGGGCGAAGTCGGACGAATCGGCGGCGGCGACGCCTTCGCGGCGGGCTTCATCTACGCTTGGCTGCAAGAGGGCGATGCGGCTGTGGCGCTGAAGTGGGGCGCGGCTGTATCGGCGCTGAAGTACACCATTCCGGGCGACTTGCCTTTGGTCGACCCGGAAGCTGCAGCGGCGCTGGTCGCTGGCGGCGCTGGCGGCGGATTGATTCGCTAGGCTCGTCAGGTCGCGCTCGCGAGAATTGGGAATGGCGCTGTATGGCGGATGCAACTTGATTGCTCTATAATCGCTTGCTTATGCGCCTTTCGCCTATCCGCACGATACATGACCGCCACGATTAACAGACAGCACCCATTCAAACGGCTTCTCAACTATGCCACGACCTATAAGCGGCGCGTGGCGCTGGCTGCGCTCTATTCGGTCTTGGGCAAGCTATTCGACATCATGCCGCCGGTGCTTATAGGCATGGCGGTTGACATCGTTGTCGAGCGACAGAACTCGCTTCTGGGTCGCTTGGGCGTCGCGGATTTGTCGCACCAGCTCATCATCCTTGGCTTCATCACCTTGGTGGTATGGCTGTTTGAATCAGTGTTTGGCTACTTGCAACGAATCTACTGGCGCAATCTGGCGCAGTCAATGCAGCACGACTTGCGGGTGGAGGCCTACGACCATGTGCAGCATTTAGAGATGGCTTATTTCGAAGATCAAAGCACTGGCGGTTTGATGTCGGTGCTGAATGACGACATCAATCAGTTGGAGCGCTTCCTTGATATCGGCGCGAACGATGTCGTGCAGATTCTCACCACCGTTTTGACGATAGGCGGCATTTTCGTCTTCATTGCGCCAAGCGTCGCCTGGATGGCTGCCATCCCGATCCCGCTCATCATCTGGGGATCCTTGAAGTTTCAAAAGCTCTTGGCGCCGCTCTATGCCAATGTGCGCGAACAGGTTGGCGTTATCAATCATCATTTGTCCAACAGCTTGAGCGGCATCGCGACCATCAAGAGCTTCACGGCAGAGGACTTTGAAGCCGAGCGCCTGCGCATCGAAAGCAACGAATACCTGGAGCGCAACCGCCGCGCCATTCGTCTGGGTTCGGCATTTACGCCGGTCATACGTATGGTCATCGTCACCGGCTTCATCGCTATCACGGTCGCTGGCGGCTATTTGGCGCTTGATGGCGTCCTCGAGATTGGCGCCTACAGCGTGCTCATTTTCATGACGCAGCGCTTGCTCTGGCCCTTGACCAGATTGGGCGAGACCTTCGACTTGTATCAGCGCGCGATGGCGTCGACCCATCGCATTCTTGAATTGCTGGCCATTAAGTCGTCCATTGTCGATGGCGCATTTCATCTGCCGACGGAGGAGGTTCGCGGGCACATGTGGCTGGACGAGGTGGAATTCGCCTACAGCGATGGCCGCGAGGTGATCAGTGGGCTCTCACTCGATATGCCGGCCGGCGACACCATCGCGATCGTCGGGGCGACCGGCGCGGGCAAAAGCACGGTCATCAAGCTCTTGCTGCGTTTTTATGATGTGACGGCGGGGCGGGTCATGCTCGACGGCTATGATCTGCGGGAGCTGAGACAGGAGGACATCCGCAGAGCCATCGGATTGGTCAGCCAGGATGTGTTTCTCTTCCACGGCACCGTTCGCGAGAACATCGCCTATGGCGATCCTCAGGCGCCGGATCATCTGATTGTCGAGGCGGCGAAGGTCGCGGAGGCGCACGAATTCGTCATGGCGCTGCCAGACGGCTACGACACAGTGGTCGGCGAGCGCGGGCAGAAGCTTTCTGGCGGCCAGCGGCAGCGTTTGTCGATCGCGCGCGCCGTGCTGACGGATCCGCCGATATTGATTCTCGATGAGGCGACTTCATCGGTGGACAACGAGACCGAAGCCGCCATACAGCGTTCGCTAGAGCGGATAGTCATAGGGCGGACCACCATAGTCATCGCCCATCGTCTCTCCACGGTGCGCAACGCCGATATGATCTACGTGCTTCAAGACGGGCAGCTGCGCGAATCGGGCCGCCACGAAGAACTCTTGCGCTTGGACGGGCTCTATGCGTCGCTTTGGCGTGTGCAAACGGGCGAGCGCGCGCTGGCTGGAATGATGCCCTAGCGCGCCTGCGCCAAAAGCGCGTCGACGGCCATCATGTTGTTGACGCCGTCGATAGGGGCGAAACGCGGCGCGCGCTTGTTGATCAGGGCGTCGGCAAAGTCTTCAACCATCAGTTGATAATGATCGACCGCCGGGATGCGGTGTTCGGTGAATTCATCCCCCTGCCAATGTTGGACCAACGTGTCCGCTGCGTTGTCCGGCACGAAGCTGGTTGGCACGGTGATCATGCCGGAAGCGCCTTTCAAGGTATAGGCGTGCTGCCGGAAGGCGCGCAAGCCACAGTCAAAATGCCCGATGACGCCGGAGGGAAACTCCAAGGCGCCGGCCAGCGCCTCGTCTACGCCGGTGGTCTTGCCGATGCGCGCGCTTGCTTTGACTTGCGCCGGTTCTTCGCCGGTCATGAAGCGCATCAAATTGACACAATAGCAGCCAACGTCCATCAGCGAGCCGCCCGCAAGCCGTTTGCTTAGGCGAATGTTGGCTGCGTCGCTTATCGGGAAGGTGAAACTGCTGTTGATGAATTGCAATTCGCCGATGCCGTCGGCTTCGACGATCTCCCTCACTTTGGCGTGCTGGGGATGGAAGCGGTACATAAATGCCTCCGCCAGCAAGACGCCGCGTCGCTCGAAGGCGTCGACGATGCTCTGCGCTTCAAAGGCGTCGCTGGCGAATGGCTTCTCGCACAAGGTCGGAATGCCGGCCTCCGCGCATTTGATGCTCCATTCGGCGTGCATGCTGTTGGGCAGGGGCAGGTATACTGCGTCAATGCCGCCGTCAGCAAGCAGATCTTCATAGCTGCCGTATGCGCGCGGGATCTTCATTTCTTCAGCGAAAGCGCGCGACCGTTCAAGCGAACGACTTCCGACAGCCGCTACTTCACCGTTATGCGAGGCGTGGATGGCCGGGATGACGCGCCGTCCAATATTCGCGGTACTCAATATGCCCCAACGGACCTTGTCGCTCATGGCGCGCTCCCTGCTCACATTGAGCTATAACCAATAGCCAACGATTCTAGCGAGTTCTCCACTTTCTTTCAAAGCGGAGAGCGATTGGTCAACCAGTTTCCAGGCATCGTCACGGTCAAGCCGCAGGGCGATGGCGAAAGGTTCGCGCGTGGCAAACTCGCGCCGGTGGTCCCAATTCGCATGTTCTCGGGCGTACAGGTACAAGGTCGAGGCGTCGATCAGCGCTGCGTCGGCTTGGCTCAGTCGCACGGCATCCAGCGCATGTCGCGGCAGCTCAAAGGGCATCCGCGCATACGAATGACCTTCCGCCTCCCAGGCGCGAATCTGACTGTCGGCGCTGCTGGCATACTCGTAGGCGAGCGCCCCGCCGTCCAGGGCGGCAGGATTAAGGGGACCGAGAAATGGCGCGGTCACCGTCATCAGGCCGTTGTCGAAGTAGGGTTGGGTATAGCGCAGGGCATCCATCCGCGCCGGATCAATGCGCAGCGCCGATATCAGCAGGTCGACCTCGCCGCTGATCAGCGCATCGTACAGCCCGTAATAGCTGATGTTGACGAATCGAGCGGGCAAGCCGATTTCCGCCGCGATTGCATTCCCCAGGTCGAGATCCAGGCCGCGCAATCTTCCGCCGTCGTCCAGAGCAAAAGGCGGGAAGCTGCCGTCCACCCCGATCACGATTTCGCCAGCGGGAAAGGCGATATCGCGGTTCGGCGGCTCGTAGTGTCTCCACATGGCGAACAACAACAGCACGACAATCGCCGTCATGACAATCCGCGAAGGCATCTCGGCTTTGCCTTTCATGAATCCGCTTCTGGCGGCGGCAGCCACGGCCTTATGCTCCGTTCCCATCCACGGGCGTAGTCTTGCAGCGCGAAGTATATCGGCTTCAGAAGGAAGTCAGCATTGATTAGGGTGTAGCCATCCGGATAGCTTTTCAAGTCGGCGGGATAGCGCAGTGCCCAAATGCAAAGATGCCGAGCCCAGTCCCAATGCGCTTCGATGTAGTCGTACGCGCGGATCGTGTAGGCGCTGCGCTGTGAGGGCCGCACGGCATACAGCCAACGCGGATGGTCATTCCAGCCGGCTTCCGTGATGCTGATCGATTTGTGGCCGTCGCCGTTCTCCAGCATGATTTCCCGCAGCAGTTCCACGCGCCGGAAATTGAGCCCGTCGCCTGCGGGCTCAGCCTCCGGCGCCTCCAGCAGGCCGTAGGTGTGGACTGCCAGGGAGTCGAAGTAGTCGCCTGCGCCGGTCGCGTACATATCCCGCAGAAAGTCAAGGTCATTCAAGCCGGCGCTGCTGCCGCGCGGTTCCAATGTGGGCGCCAAAGCGCCAGCCAGCACGACTGCCGCAGGATTCGCCGCCTTGATCGCGGGGTAGGCCGCTTGGAGCAGCCGTACATAGCGCGCGGCGTCTACCGGCTGGAATCCCCACTCGAAGCTGAGATTAGGCTCGTTCCAAATGATGAGCTCATCGATCGCGCCGGCGTATCGTTCCGCGAATGCGGCGGCGTAACGCGCAAACATGGGAAAGCCTCGTTCCGGCAGATAATTCAGCGTCTTTGTCTTATCGTCATTCAGCCAAGCCGGCACGAGACCCAGGCGCGCGATAATGCGCAGCCCTTGACGGTCAGCGTGCTGAACGATGCGGTCGAAGAGGCGCCAACTGAATTCACCCGCGCGCGTCTCGGCATAAGCCCAGGGGAAGAACTGGACGATGGTTGCCGCGCCCAGTTCACGCGCCAGCTCGAGCGAACGCAGAATAGTCGCCTCTTCGACTTCATTCTCCAGCAGGGTATGAACACACACGCGCCTTTTCACAGTCTCAACCGTATGCCGCTTGTCCGGCAGTAGATTTGGCGGAGGCGGACGCAGACGCGAGAGCAGGGCAGCGAACAAGAACAGGCTGGCAATAAGCGCCAGACTTTTGCGCGTCCGTTTTCGCTTGCTTCTCTCTGGCGGCGAAGCGCCTAAGTCGTCCGACATCTGATATGACAGGGCCCTGGCTATCAGTTACAATTGCCGCAGCAACGCGACGCCACCAATATAGTGGCAAGGGTCGCCGTCGAGCAGGGTCAGCCGTAAGTTAAGGGAGGACTGGCAATCGTGGCGCAGCGAATCATAGCGATGTGGTCGGGACCGCGCAATATCTCGACGGCGCTGATGCGTTCGTGGGCGAGCCGTATGGATACACGCGTCATCGACGAACCCTTCTATGCCCACTACTTGCAGCAGACCGGTTACGACCATCCGGGCGCCGCTACGATCATTCGGCAGGGCGAGACTGATTGGCGGCGTGTCGTGGACAGCTTGCTTGCGAACAGCGCCAGCGAAGCGGTCTTCTATCAAAAGCACATGACTCAGCACATGCTCGAACACATTAGTCGCCATTGGCTGCTGAAGGTCTCGAACTGTTTTCTCATTCGCGATCCGCGCCGGATGCTCGCGTCCTTCGCAAAGGTGATTGCGAAGCCGCGCCTCGAGCAGACCGGCCTGCCGCAGCAGGTGGAGCTTTTCAACTACGTTTGTGACGCCACGGGCGAGGTCCCGCCGGTGATTCGCGCCCGCGATGTGCTGCTCGATCCGGAGGCTGCCTTGCGGCGTCTTTGCGGCGCGCTGGACCTGGCGTTTGATCCGGCGATGTTGAGTTGGCCGCCCGGTCCACACCCCAGCGATGGCGTTTGGGCTGAGCACTGGTATGGCAGCGTGATGCGTTCGACCGGATTCGCGCCCTATCGAGAAGACCACGCGATACTGCCGGCGCATCTGAATGACTTGCTGGACGAGTGCCAAATGCTTTACAAGCAGATGGCGCGTTACTGCATTTGCGAGGCGGACTAATGAAGCAAGAGTTCAACCCCAAGAACGCGGACCTCCTGATCAATATCAATGGCGAGCTGTATCATCGCGATGTCGCCGGCATCAGCCCCTTCGACTCGGCGGTGCAAGGCGGCGACGCGGTTTGGGAGGGATTGCGCTTGTACCAGGGGCGGATATTCAAGCTTGTTCCGCATCTCGACCGGCTGCGCGATTCCGCCAAAGCCATGGCTTTCTCCGTGATCCCGCCGCACGAAGAAATAATTGCCGAAATCAGGAAGACGCTCGCGGCGAACAATATGACCGATGGCGTACACATTCGTTTGACCTTGAGCCGCGGCCTCAAGTACACCAGCGGCATGGATACGCGCTTGAACACCCAGGGCCCGACCTTGATTGTACTGGCTGAGCACAAGCCGCCGGTCTATGACAAGCGCGGCATCCGCTTGATCACATCGAGCGTCCGGCGCATCCCGCCCGATTGCGTCGATCAGAATATCCATTCCTGCAATCTAATCAATTCCATTCTCGCCAAGATCCAAGCCAACGCCGCCGGCGTCGATGATGCCCTGATGCTGGATTACCAGGGCTATGTCGCCGAGACCAATGCCACGCATGTCTTCATCGTCAGAGACGGCGTCGTGATGACTTCGGACACTGGCGCCTGTCCGAAAGGCATTACGCGGTCGACCGTGCTGGAGATCTGCCAGCGCGAGGGCATTCCGAATCGGGTGAAGAACTTGTCCCTAACCGAGGTCTATCGCGCCGATGAAATGTTCTGCAGCGGCACGATGGGCGAGCTGGCGCCGGTGGTGGAGCTGGATGGCCGGCGGATTGGCGCGGGAGCCCCGGGCGAAATGACGGCGCGGCTGAGCGCGCTCTTCCGCGAGCGCACGCGCAAGGAAGGGGTTGAGGTGGTGAAGTTCGCGTCCATCGGTTAAGATTCATTAAGTCATTTGCCACATAGTGAGGAGCGATCATCTATGTCAGACCTTTCCTTTGTAGGCGTGCCGACGCCGATGATAGACGGACCGGCCAAGGTCACGGGCAACTTGAAATATACGGGCGATCTCAAGGTGGCCGGTATGCTGCACGCGCGCTTCGTTCTCAGCAGTTACGCGCACGCCAATATCAGCGGCATTGATGCGAGCGCCGCCCTGGCTGTCCCCGGCGTCCATTCGGTAGTGACGGCGGAGGACTTGCCTGCGGTGGCGCCTTCGTCGCGCGCCAAGCTGATGCTGGCTCGCGATCGCGTGATCTTCGTGGGGCAGCCGATTGCGCTGGTGCTGGCAGACACGCCGGCGGCCGCCGCTGATGGCGCCGAGCTGGTCGAGGTCGACTACGAGCCGCTGGTGGCGGTTACCACAATCGACGCCGCGCTCGCGGAAGACGCGCCGGTGATCTGGCCGAATGGCATCCCGACTGGCGCCGAAGATGAAGCGGCGCACGGAGCGGACACCGGCGGCGAGTCGGAAGAGGACGAAGGCGAACCCTCCAATATCGCCGGCAAAACGCATCACGCAGCTGGCGATGTGGCGGCGGCCTTTTCCTCAGCCGATGTAGTCGTCGAGCGCAGCTTTGAGACGCCGATGGTGCATCAAAGTTCAATCGAGACGCAGGGCTGGGTCGTGCAACCCAATCCGGTCACTGGCGGCGCCACCATGTGGGGCAGCGTGCAGTCGCCTTTTGGCGCGCGCCTGGATGTCGCCGATATTCTTGGCGTGCCGGAATCCGACGTGACTGTCTACGGCATGCCGGTCGGCGGCGCATTTGGCGCTAAATTTGGCTTGTACGAAGCCTTGATCGCTCTGGTCTCGGCTACCGTGGGCCGGCCGCTCAGCTTGATACTGACGCGCAGCGAAGAGTTGCTTTCTACAAATCCGGCGCCGGCTTTGCGGATCCACGCCAAGCTGGGATTCAAGTCCGATGGCTCGCTGGTGGCGATGCAGTCGAATGTGCTGGCTGATACCGGCGTCTATCCGGCTGGCCTGGGCGGATTCGCCGCCATGCAATTCGCTAGCTTCTACCGCTGCGAGAATCTCTTGCTCGAATCGACCAATGTCATCACGAACAAGCAGTCGGTTGGCGCTTACCGCGCGCCGACATCGCCCACCGCTTTTATGGCTGTGGAGACGCTAATCGACGAAGCGGCCGCGCAGTTGGGCATCGACGCCGTTGAGCTGCGCCTCAAGAACGCGGCGCGCTCGGGAGATCCGGCGCCGGACGGGGGCGATTTCCCCGTTATTGGCATGGTCGAGACGTTGGAGGCGGCGCGTGAACATCCGCTATGGAAGAATCGCGAGGCGTCTCGAGATAAAGGACGCGGCGTCGGCATCGCCATCGGCGGCTGGATGGGCGGTCTGGAGCCGGGCGCGTCGGTCTGCAAGTTGAATCGCGACGGCGTCTTGCAGGTGCAGATTGGCACGGCAGACCTATCGGGAACGCCGACGTCATTTGCCATGCTCGCGGCCGAAACCTTCGGCATTGAGCCGGAGCGCGTTCGCTTCGTTTACAGCGACACTGACAGCGCGCCCTATGGCGGCGGAGTAGGCGGCAGCAAGACCCTGTATACGCTGGGCGCCGCGGTCGTCCGGGCGGCGGAGGACGCCCGCCGTCAGACGCTCGCGATCGCCGCGGAGGAATTTGAAGTGTCGGCTGAGGACCTGGAAATCATTGACGGCCGTGTGCAAGTGCGTGGCTTCCCGGACCGGTCGATCAGCCTGGGCGAAATCGCCGGCAAGTCGATGACTTTCGGCGGTCGTTATGAGCCGATTCACGGCAACGGGCGGCAGGCGATCACGGACCGCGCGCCGTCTTTCTGCGCGCAGATTGCCGAGGTAGAGGTGGACGAGGAGACCGGCGATATCAACTTGCATAACCTGGCGGTCGTGCAGGAGGTCGGCCGGGCGATCAATCCGCTGGCTGTCGAAGGGCAAATGCAAGGCGGCGCAGTGCAGGGAGTCGGCTGGGCGCTGCTGGAAGAGATGCGCTACGATGACGACGGACAACTGCTCACCGGCTCATGGATGGATTACGCCATGCCCGACGCGGTTCAAGCGGCGCCGATAGACACGCAGATCGTCGAAGTGCCATCAGTCAGCGGACCGTACGGCGCGCGCGGCGTCGGCGAACCACCCGTTATACCGACTGTGGCGGCGATTGCCAATGCGGTCGCCCACGCCACTGGCGTACGCATGTCACAGACACCAATGACCGCGCCAAGGGTGCTGGAGGCCTTGCAAGGGCGGTAAGCCTCCTGCGCCAGAATTCTCGGAAGGGGCGGCGTTGGGAGTCGCCCGACATCCAAATGCGCGACCGTATACGCGATCCCAAGGCGGCCTAAATGGTCGCCTTTCTTCTCCTAACGTTCAAGGCGCGAACATCGTCAGCGCGCGCCGGCGACGTCATGAAGATCCGCGGACGCCCGCTTAGCCCAGGCGTCCACCGTCGACAGACAGCACCTGACCCGTGATCCAATTGGCATAGTCGGAGGCGAAGAAAAGCACGCCATGGGCGATATCCTCCGCGGCGCCGAGCCGCTTCAATGCGAAACGATCGATCAACGCGCGCTGACCGTTTTCGCCGTAGGACTCGAATTGGCGGATGGAGTTGGGATTGGAGAGGACGAAGCCGGGCGCGATGTTGTTGACCGTGATATTCCAGGCGCCGAGCTCGTGAGCCAGTTGCCGCGTCAAGCCGATCTGAGCCGCCTTCGCCGATGCATAGGCTTGGATGCCAGTCAGGCTCACGCCCAAACCGGCGCCGCTTGAGATATTGACGATTCGGCCGTAGCGCTGCGCCTTCATGCTGGGGGCGACCGCCTGCGCAAAGTAAAATGCGCCGCGCGTGTTTACTTCGAAGATGCTGTCCCAGTCGTCTTCGCTGATCGCCTCCAACGGACGGCCGACCTGGCCGAGCACGCCGCCGGCATTGTTGACGAGAACATGGACGCTCTCGTCTTCCGCCAGGATCTCGTTGACAAAGGCGAAGACGGCCGCGCGGTCGCGAACATCGACGACTTTGACCTGACACGCGCCGGGCAGGTCTTGGCAGATTCTGTCCGTCTCCGCCAGTTCTTCAGCGATGATGTCGCAAGCCCAGACGGATGCGCCGAGCGCCGCGAATTCACGGGCGATCGCGCGACCGAAGCCATGAGCCGCACCCGTGACGATGACTGTCTTGTCGTCAAAAGCGATATTCATGGAAACTCCGCCTTCAGTTCGTCGAGGTTTTCTGTGCCTTGTTCGCGCTCGCCCTTTTCGATTTCTCCGACCATCTCGATCCAGCGGCGCGTCAGTGACAGGGGCAAACCCGCTATTTCTGCTTGCGCCAGCAGGGGTTGGTACATGAGAACTTCGGTCGCCCGTTTACGGACGGCGAGATCGCGCCAGATGCCGCTGTGCGTCTTGGCCGAAAGCTTGTTAAAGGCGATTAAGGCGTCGAGCGACTGACCGATTGCCGCGGCGTCATTCGCCAAGAATGCGGCGGGCTCGAAGCCGTTAAAGCCATAGACCGCGATTTTGAGCGCGTCAGCCAGCTCCAGGATTTCGCGGGCGGCGCGAATGTAAACGTGGCGGTAGCGCTGGTCGCCAAGCGCTTCGCTGATGCTTTGGTGCGTCAGGGCGGAGACGAAGAGCATGGCGCCATAAGCCTCCTTGCCCCAGAGATAGCCCCAGATATTGTCAGTGGTCGTGGCGTCTTCGTCGAAACAGCGGAGGAGGGCGCCCAGTTTTTGCAGCCGCGGCGTCATGCTGCCGTCAAGCTCCCCGAGAACGACTGCGCCGCGACCGCCGAATAGAATCTCGCCTGGCGCGTGGTAATCGGCACTGAAGTTGACGAAGCAGCCCAGCGTCTGTTCCGCGCCGACAATATCGCGGATGATTAGCTCGTTCAATCCGTTCTGCGCTGAAACGACCACGCCGTCGTCCGCTAGGAAGGGCGCGAGCGATTCACAGGCGCCTCGCGTGTGCTGGGATTTGGTGCAGAGGAGGATCGTCTTGAAACGCCCGGTCAGACTCTCAGGCGTCCTGGCGGGCGCGCGCGCGCTGAATTCGTCGAGCGGACCGGTGATGCGCAAGCCGGATTGGTTGATCGCCTTGACGTGCTCAGGCACGATGTCGACAAAGAGTACCTCGTGTCCCGCTTGTGTAAGATACGCGCCGATCGTGCCGCCGATGGCGCCGGCGCCCCATATCAGGGTAGTCATTAGCTCCAGCCTCCTTCGAGCAGGGCGAGCGTTTCGTCAAGCGCCACTTGCCAGATCGCCAGCATTTCTGCATCCGGTCGCTGGTAACGGCCGCCCATATTGCCATCGTCGAGTTGCTCGCGGGTTTTCTGCGGCGTCATGAGCGCGAGATGATTCAAATCGGTTTGCGCTTTCGCGCCTTTGGGCAAGGAAACGCCAGCGAGCCGCGTCCAGGGGTAGTTCTCCATCCAAGAAGCATGTGAGCCGACGGGATCAGTCTCAAGCACTTTTTGCCAAGTGCGGGGGGCATTGTACCAGTTATGCCACTTGACCGTAGAATCGGGGTTGTCCATCATCCATTCGCGCAGCATGCCTTGTGCCGGCGCATTGCCGCCATGGCCGTTGATGAGCAGGATGCGGCGAAATCCAGCGCGGCGAATGCTATCTAGCGCATCGCGGATCAGCGCGAGATATGTCTCTACTCGCAGCGTCACTGTGCCGGGGAAGGCGGTCCATTGCTGCGCAAGGCCATAGGGTATGACCGGAAACACGGGCACGTTCGCCCGCGCGCCGACTTCACGGGCGAGGCGGGCGGCGAGGATCGCGTCGACGCAGAGGCTGAGATAGGCATGCTGCTCAGTGCTGCCGGCGGGCAGGATACAGCGATCATCCTTCGCAAGGAACTGCTCGACTTGCATCCAGTTCATTTCCGAAATTAGCATAATTCATCCTGCTATTGCTTTGGCTCACGTTGTCACCAGGCGATTCGGTGATAATATACGCTATAGTGGCTAAATCCAAGTCGCTGGCGGCGAATGTAAAGGCCAATGGACCGAGGGATTGGGCGCTGATGGCGCGGGAAATACTGCGTTACCGGGAACTGACCGACAACGAAGCGCGATTCTACAACGAATCTGGCTACCTTGTGCTGCCCGGCCTGATAAGTCGGCCGAATGCGGCGACGCTGGCTGACGAAGTTTTGCAAGTTGTGGAAGGCCTCGGCATCGGTCGAGCGGACTTGCGCCGGGCGACCACGTCGAAGGACAAGTTGCGTCAAAGCCGGCAGTATCTGGCGCATTGGGAGCTGGCAAGGCTGATCCACAGCGAGGCGCTGCTGGCGATTGCGGCGCGGCTCATGGGCGGACCCTCAACGCTGTATCTGCCCTTTACAGCGGTCAAGAGCGGCGGAGGCGGCGGCCGCTTCCACTTTCATCAGGACAATCAATATACGCGCTTTTCTGGTCCCGGCATCAACATCTGGTTCGCCTTGGGAGAGATGAGTCCGGAGAATGGCTGTTTGCAAATAGCGCCAGGGACGCATCTGAACGGAACGCTGGACTCGATTGAAAGCGATGATAGAGACGGCCATCGGACCGTAGCGGTCGAGCCGGACCGATTCTTGCCGCTGCGCATGATGCCGGGCGACGCCGTGGCTTTTACGCGCTTGACATTACACGGATCTGGCGCGAACCGCACCGACCAGCCGCGTTTGGCTTATGCCGTGCAGTTTCATCGCGATGATGCGCGGGCGACGCGAGCCGGCGAGGATCTGGGTCTGCTGAAGGAGAATCCGCGCTACGTGATTGCGCCAGTGGCGGAGATATCACCCGCCAACGAATGAAAAACCTTTCGCGTGAACTGGTTGGATTTAAAGAGAATAGGACAAGCAGGATGATGGATTACGTAGAAACAGCGATCAACCCGCAGGCGATGATCCGTCCGCGGCGCGAGATCAGCGGCATCTCGGCGATTTTGCTGCCCTTCCATGACAGCTTTGAAATCGACTGGAAGGGACTGGCTGATCATGTATTGCGCACCGCCGAAGCCGGATTGACGCCGGCGGTCAATATGGACACGGGTTACGCCAACTTCATCACGGAAGCGCAACGGCGGCGCGTGCTGGCGCTGGCGCGCGATGCCCTGGCCGGCGGGGAGTTTGTGGCCGGCGCCTTTGTCGCCGATGAGCCTGGCTCAGCTTTCGACGCCGACGCCTATTTCAGCCAGGTCGAGAGCATTCAGAGTTTCGGCGGCACGCCAATCATTTTCCAGTCCTACGGTTTGACCGGGGGTTCGGGCGCGGACATCATCCGCTCATATGAGACGGTTTCCGAGAAGAGCGACCGCTTCATCGCATTTGAATTGGGCCAAATGTTCGCTCCATTCGGCGCGATATATGACCTCGAAACCTATCGCGGTCTGATGGGCATATCGGCTTGCGCGGGCGCGAAGCATTCGTCATTGAGCCGACAGTTGGAATGGGAACGGCTGCGGTTGCGGGACGCGGTCAGACCTGATTTCAAAGTCTATACTGGCAATGATCTGGCTGTCGATATGGTGATTTACGGCAGTGACTATCTTCTGGGGCTAAGCACCTTTGCGCCGGACTTGTTCGCCAGGCGCGATCGGATGTGGCTGACGGGCGATCCCGGCTTTTATGAATTGAATGACCTGCTGCAGTATCTCGGCTTCCTGGCATTTCGGCCGCCGGTGCCGGCCTACAAACATTCGGCGGCGCAATTCTTGAAACTGCGTGGCTGGATCAGCTCCGATCAGACGCATAAGGACTCGCCGCGGCGCCCGGAGAGTGATATAGCGATTCTGCGCGACATTGCCCAGCAGCTTGGCGCGCTTGCGGGCGACTGAGCCATGGCGTACAAACGTGTCGCGCAACTGCGGACCTATGAGCAGTTTGTGGCCTATTGCGCGGAGGTCGGCGCGGAGCTGCCGGCCGATGTTGCCGTGCTCTTTGGCGCTGAAACGCCCTTGGCGCAGCCATATCAGTACCGGGACCGCGAGTTGGCAAACCGCTTTGCGATATTGCCGATGGAAGGCTGGGATGGGACGGCTGACGGCAAACCGACTGAACTCACGCGGCGGCGCTGGCGGCGATTTGGGCATAGCGGCGCCAAATTGATCTGGGGCGGGGAGGCGGTTGCGGTCCGCCATGACGGGCGCGCCAATGCGCGACAGTTGGTCATCAACCCGGCTAACGCTGAAAGCGTGGCGGAATTGCGGCGCAGTTTGCTGCAGGCGCACGCGGACCAGTTCGGCGGCGCTGACGATGTCTATGTCGGTCTGCAGTTGACGCATTCGGGGCGCTTCTGTCGGCCGAACGGCCCCGCGCTGGAGCCGCTGGCGCTCTATCGGCATCCTATCCTCGATGCGAAATACCATCTTGAAGACGATGGCTGCGTGATGTCCGACGCCGATGTCGAGCGGCTCATCCGAGACTTCGGGCGGGCGGCCGTTTTGGCGCAGGACACGGGCTACGACTTCGTCGATATCAAGCATTGCCACGGCTATCTGGGTCATGAGTTTCTGAGCGCGGTAGACCGCCCGGGCAAATTTGGCGGACCCTTCGAGAATCGGACGCGCTTTCTGCGAGAGACGGTTGCGCTAATTCGCGAAAAGGCGCCGGGCTTGGATATCGGCGTGCGGCTCAGCGCGCTTGACTGGATTCCCTTTCAGCCTGGCGCCGATCGAGTCGGGGAGCCGGCCCCCTTTGCGGGCGAGCGCTATCCCTATGCTTTTGGGGGCGATGGCTTCGGCGCCGGCATAGACTTGACCGAGCCGATGCGATTCCTGGCTTTGCTGCGGGCGCTGGACATCGAGTTAGTTTGCATCACGGCGGGCAGCCCCTACTACAATTTTCATATTCAGCGTCCGGCCATCTTCCCGCCATCGGATGGTTACCTGCTGCCGGAGGATCCGCTGGTCGGCGTGGCGCGGCAGATCAAGCTCACGGCTGATTTGAAGTTGGCTTTTCCCGATCTGACATTCGTGGGCTCGGGCTATTCTTATTTGCAGGACTGGTTGCCCAATGTCGCGCAGGCGTCCGTTCGCCGTGGGATGACTGATTTCGTCGGTTTGGGACGAATGGCGCTGAGTTATCCGGAGTTGCCAGCCGACTTGCTGGCTGGGCGGGCGCTGCAGCGGAAGCGCGTCTGCCGGACCTTCAGCGATTGCACGACGGCGCCGCGCAACGGCATGGTATCCGGCTGTTTTCCCCTGGATGAATTCTACAAGTCGCGCGCAGAGTACAAGCGACTGGCGGCGATCAAGAAAGAGACTGCGCCGCGCTGACTTTAAGATCTACCCAATCCCGCGGCCTCTTCCCCGAGGCACTTGAGTACGGGCGGTAAAGAAAGCTATTCCCAGTCGTTAACACCAACCAGACAGCGACCGAGTAGCGCCGCCTAGAGCCAGGCGTACTCGTTGGGATTGAAGTTGATCATGCCGCCGTGATAGTAGGGTACGGTGGCGCGTTCCGGTTCAGCCAAGGCATCAAGCCGCGCGTGGTCTTCAGCGGTGATTTCGACTTCAATTGCGCCGAGGTTGTCTACCAGGTGCGCCATGGTGCGCGGGCCGATGATGGGGCTGGTGATGCCGGGCTTGCTATTTACCCAAGCGAGCGCGACCTGGCTGGCGCTGCAGCCCTTCTCGTCAGCGATCGCCTGCACCAGGTCAAGCAGGTTGAAGCCGAGATCGGTGAAGTGCTGGTCGCGCCGGCGCAAAGTTGCCGAGCCGCCGCCGGCGTCGCGCCCGAAGCGGCTGTCGCCCGGGATTGGCTCGCCGCGTCTGTACCTGCCAGTTAGAAAGCCGCGCGCCAATGGCGACCAGGGGATGATCGCAATGCCATACGACTGCGCCATCGGGACCATCTCGCGTTCAATTGTGCGGTCGAGCAGATGATAAGGCGGCTGTTCGCTGACGAAGCGGTTCAAGCCCAGTTCCTTGGCGACCCAGAGCGACTCCAAGACGCGCCAAGACGGGAAGGAACTGGTCCCAATGTAACGGACCTTGCCCGCGCGGATCAGGTCATCGAGGGCGCGCAGAGTCTCATCAATGGGGATGTCAGGGTTGGGGCGATGCAATTGGTAAAGATCAATATAGTCTGTTTGCAAGCGCTTCAGGCTGGCGTCGCATTGCTGGATGATATGGCGGCGGTTGTTGCCCGCGGCAAGGATGTCGTCGTCGTCCATGCGGCCATGCACTTTGGTGGCGAGCACGATGCGGTCGCGCTTGCCGTTGCGCTGCAATGCCTTGCCGACGACCGTTTCACTGCCGCCGCGACTGTAAACATTGGCGGTATCAAAGAAGTTGACGCCAGCGTCGAGGGCGCGGTCGATCATATCAAAGCTGTCAGTTTCTGAAGTGGGGCCGCCGAAGTTCATGCAGCCGAGGCAAAGCTCGCTGACCATGACGCCGGTGCGTCCGAGTGAGCGGTATTTCATGGTGTTCTCCTGTACACTGGAAGGTCGCCCAGGCATTGTAACTTGGAATAGGCGCTGCGTTAACCGACAGATGCGCGCGGCGGCGCCCGCGCTACGAAGCAATAATGGAAAGACGCCGGACCGTCGGGCGCTCGGTGTTACTTGAACCGCGCAGAATACGTTAAAATTGGCGGATACATTTGCGAGAGCAGGGGGATGGCCAAGTGAAGCGATACGGAACGACGAGAGATGGCCGGGCGGTCGAGCAGTTTGGGCTGTCCAACGCAAATGGCATGGAAGTCACGCTGATCAGCTACGGCGGGATATTGACATCGATTCGCGTGCCGGATCGGCAGGGTCGTTTCGCCAATGTCGCCCTGGGCTTCGACAATCTGGCGCAGTACGAAGCCGGCCATCCCTATTTCGGCGCGATCACCGGGCGCTATGCCAATCGCATCGCTGGCGGACGATTCACCCTCGACGGCGTCGAATACGAACTGTACAAGCAAGACGGTCTGTCGTCGCTGCATGGCGGCGCGGTCGGATTTGACAAGCGCATTTGGAACGCGCGGACGATCGATGACGGCGTCGAGTTTTCTTATCTGAGTCCGGACGGCGAAGAAGGCTATCCTGGCGCGCTTGCCGTGAGCGTGCGCTACCTCCTGGACGCTGACAATGCGCTGCGGATTGACTACGCCGCCGTGACAGACGCGCCGACGGTGCTCAACCTGACGAATCACAGCTACTTCAACCTGATGGGCGAGGGCGAAGGCACGATCTACGAACATATCTTGACGCTAAATGCCGACAGCTACACGCCGACCGACTCGCGGCAGATACCGACCGGCGAGGTCGCGCCCGTGGCGGGCGCCCCATTTGATTTCCGCGCTCCCAAAGCGATCGGACCCGGGCAGCGCGCAGCCCATCCGCAGATTGTGATGGCGAAGGGCTACGATCACAATTTCGTTCTGAATCGTGACGGCTTGGACGACGAGGAGCTGGGTATGGCGGCGCGTGTATACGAGCCGCGATCGGGGCGCGTCATGGAAGTCTGGACGACCGAGCCGGGCGTCCAGTTCTATGCTGGCAACGTGCTTGATACGACCTTGGTTGGAACGTCCGGGCGTTTGTATCGGCAAAGCGACGGCTTTGCGTTGGAGACGCAGCACTTTCCCGATTCGCCCAATCAGCCGCATTTCCCGTCGACTGTGCTGCGCCCCGGCGAGCGATTTGAATCGACGACGGTGTATCGTTTCTCGACGGACGCCGGCGCCTAATCGGAGGCGGTTGGATCAAAGGCGTCGCGCAAGCGGTCGTTTTTGTAAAGAGCGTCATAAGGCCAGCTTCCAGTTAGCGACAAGGCTAAATTCATCAGCATAGTCGGCCTTTGCGACGCCTCAGAACATCAGCGGTTCGGCTTCCCAGGCCATGTCGGCGTCGAAGGGATAGCAAGGACGGCTAATGCGCTTGAACGTCAGCGACAGCAAGTCCTGGTTGACAGCGCCGGGCGATAGCGCAAGTGTGTTTTGCCGAGCCATCGCTTTAAGTTCTGGCGTAAGGTAACCGATTTTGACGACGATGATTTTGTGGTCTTCGGGTGTGATATTCAGATCAATGAATTGCTGACGCCGCTGGAAAGAGGCGCGACGGGCGGTCAAGATGATGCGGATGCCCTGCGATTTGAGGACTACCTGCGGATTGCGCTCATCCGGCTTGATGAATTCGACGGATCCGCTTACAGGCAAAGGCTTCGCGTGGCGCGTGTCCAGCTTGCCGCCGATTTCAAGGTCGAGCGTCGCGCCGGCGCCGGCGTCGAGGCAGCGCATGACCGCGGCTTCATCAACAATGCTGGCATAGACCAGGTCGTCGGGTTGATGCTCAAACGCGCGTTCGAGAAATGCCGTGACATCGCCGACGCCGCCGGCCGTGACGTTGTCGCCCGAGTCGCTGATGATGACGGGCGCGTCGGTTGCAGCCACAGCTTGTCGGATGCAGTCGTCGATCGAGAGCGCCTCGACCCCAAAGCGGAAATCGGCGCGGCGACTCCAGTAGCGCGCGGCGAGGCGGCTGGCGGCGGCCGCAGCTGCCGAAGGGTCTGTGCCCACGGCGATGGCGCAGGCTGTCATACGCGGCTCGTCCGCCCAGACGTAGCCGACTTGAACCGTTGCGTCCATCACGGCGTCGCCATCAATCTCGGCTGGGATCACCTGGTATATCGACTTGCCCGGTTCCCACTCCGTACTGGTCTTCTCGCCGGGCAAGCCTACCGGAATCTTGACGAAGGCTTTGTGCGGGCGGATGCCCTCGCGCAGGCAGCGCATCAGCAGCGAAACTACCCGTTCGCGCGTCTCAAGCGTGTCGATGTGGGGTGCGGTGCGATAACCGCTGATGATATCAAGCGCTGCCATGATATGCTCGGAGACGTTTCCGTGCAGATCGTAGCTGGCGGCGATGAGGCAATCCGGACCGACAAGTTCGCGGATGGCGCTCATCCAATCGCCTTCGGCATCTTCCATACCGCTGACGTAGAGCGCGCCGTGCATGTCCAGGTAGACGCCGTCGAGCGGCAGCAGCGCCTCAAGCCGCTCGAGAAGTTCCGTCTTTATGGCGGCGTATGCGCTCGGCTCAACGGGACCGCCCGGAAGCGCCTTGGCTGTGACCGTGCCGGTAAATTCCGCTTCCGGAAATGCCGACAGAAAAGGATAGAGTTCGTCAAAATGCGGATCCCCCTGCCGAGTCAGACGGAAGTCGTCCAGTGTCGAAGGCAGGGGTGAAAAGGTGCAGCTT
Source organism: Anaerolineae bacterium (assembly GCA_022824465.1). GTDB lineage: Bacteria > Chloroflexota > Anaerolineae > Aggregatilineales > Phototrophicaceae > UBA6055. The sequence goes on along the minus strand of JAJDZV010000008.1, from coordinate 472,595 downwards.
TCGTTGGCGATGCCGCCGATAGCGATCTTCATGGGCGCTTGTCCTCATTTTGGTGATGCCAGACGAGAGCGGATGCCCCAAGCGCGCCATCCCGCAGCTGGGACAGTGAAACAGTCGCGGCGGCATAATTAAGCGGCAGGCAGCGAGCGCGCGCCGTCGCGAGGGTCGGCTCTTCCAGCAGATGCCAGGTCGCGTGGATCAAGCCGCCTCCCAAGATAATCTGCGCCGGATTGAACATGTTGATGCACCAGGCGCAGGCAACGCCCAAGGCGCGCGCCGCTTCCTGCATGACATGCGTCGCCAACGCGTCGTTCGCTTCGGCCGCGTTGATGATATTGCGCGTCGTGAGCGACCCGGCCGACAGGCGTGATTGAGGATAGTCGGCCAGGTGCTGCCTGGCATGGGCGATGATGCCTTTGCCCGATATGGACATTTCAAGACAGCCGCGCTGGCCGCAAGTGCAAACCCGCCCGCAAACCGGGTCGAGAGATACATGGCCGATTTCCATTTCCGAGTTTGAGGCGCCGCGCAGCAAGACCTTGTCAAACACCACTGCGCCGCCGACGCCTGTGCCGATGATCAGGTAGACGAAGTTGTCCTGGTCTTTGGCCGCGCCGAAGAGTCGCTCGCCGATAGCGCCGACGTTGACGTCATTGTCGATGTAGACGGGAAGGGCGCGAGCCAGTCCCTTGGTGATGGCTTCGAGGATCGGCACGTCGCGCCAGCCCAGATTCGCGGCGTGAATGGCGATGCCTCGCGCGACATCGACGGGTCCCGGCACGCCAATGCCGATGCCGCTGATCCCGTCGTAGCGCTCAATATACTGGTTCACCAGCGCGCAAACCCGGCTGACTGTATCGCTATAAGGCGCCTGCGTTTGCGTGGGCAATGTCTTGGAATCGAGGATCCGGCCCCGGCGGTCCGCAACGACAAGGGCGGTTTTGGTGCCGCCGATATCGACGCCAACGGTCAGTTCAGTGCGCACTGTTCGATCCTGTGGCTGATAGCGTTCACGATCAGCGGTTGATGATCCAGGTGGTCAAGGCTACGAGAATCAGCAATATCGCGCCGACGCCGATCGAAAGCAAGGTAACGAAGTATTCCGGCGAATCGGGCGGGACTATCAAGAGCAGAAACAGAGAAGCGCCGATGATGAAGACCGCGACTGTATAAAAGACCTTGAGCATATTAGGCGTCATGCAGCACCAGTTCCTGTCCCCGTTCCAAGGGAATGCAGGCGACCTCAGATTCAGAATCTGCCCCTGCCAGCGAAACCAACTGCGGCACGACATCATCGCAGACGCCTTCGACATACCAGGGGCAGCGCGGATGAAAGGAGCACCCCGGCGGCAATTCAGTCAGGCGCGGGATGTCTTCGCTGCGGAGCTGAATATGCTCTTTGCTGCGCGTCTTTTCCGGATCGGGTTCGGGGATCGCGGACAGCAGAACCTTGGTATACGGGTGCTGTGGATTACGGATGATCTCCTGTGTTCTGCCGAGTTCGACCAGGCGCCCGAGATACATGACGCCGATGCGCCCTTCCCAGGCGAAGTACTTCGCGAGCGCCAGGTCGTGCGTGATGAAGACGATTGTCACGCCAAGCCGGTCGCGTAGGTCCATCATCATCTGTAGCAAGCCAATGCGAATGGACACATCGACCATGCTGACCGACTCGTCCGCGACGATGAGCGACGGCTCGGTAGTGAGCGCGCGGGCGATGCTTACGCGCTGCCGCTGTCCCCCGCTTAGCTGATGCGGATACTTGTCGATGAAGTCCTCGACCGGCGTCAGGTCAACAAGATCCATCAATTCCTGGACGCGCTGTCGCACGCCGCGGCGTCCGTTGCCTAAGCCATGCGTCAACAGCGGGTAGCTCAGCATATCGTAAACGGTGTGCGTTGGATTCAGCGAAGCGTAAGGGTCCTGGTGAATGATCTGTACCGAACGGCGAAAGCGCTTGTAATCGGCGCCGCGCAGCGCAGCGATATCCACGCCTTCAAACTCAATCGCGCCGGAACTCGGCGGTAGCAGGTCGCAAATGATCTTGCCGGTAGTTGTCTTGCCGCAGCCGCTCTCGCCAACAAGACAGAGAAACTCCAGCTTGTTCACGCTGAAGTTGATGTCTTGCAAGACGGGTATGACTTCGCGTCCGCGCTTGAAGCTGCGATAGACCTGCTTGAGTTCAAGGATAGGCTGAGGCATTTAGACCGGCTCCTTGCGGCTTTCGAGCAGACGGTCCTTGTGCCAACAGGCGGCGGGATGCGTTCCGATATCGAGCGCTAGCGGCGGGCTGTCCTTGTGGCAGGCGTCAGTGGCGAAGGCGCAGCGCGGATGGAATTTGCAGCCAGCGGGCGGATCAATCAGGTTGGGTGGCGAACCAGGAATGCTTTGCAAGTGGTCTTGCATGTGCTCCAAGGTCGGAACCGAAGTCAGCAATCCATAGGTGTAGGGATGCAAGGAACGATAGAAGATATCGTTGACCGGTCCGATTTCCACAATTTCGCCGGCGTAGACGGTGGCGACGGTATCGGCCATCTCGGCGGCGAGCGAAAGATCATGGCTGATGAATATGATGCTGAAATGCAACTGCCGCTGCATGTCGTTCAGCACATCAATGATGGCGCGCTGGGTGAGGATGTCGAGGGCGGTCGTTGGCTCGTCCAGGATGACGATCTGAGGATTGAGCAAGACGCCTAAGGCCAAAAGGGTGCGCTGCTTCATGCCGCCGCTGAGCTCGTGCGGATAAGAGTCGTAGACGCGTTCAGGATCGAGGCGGACGAGTTCAAGCAGATTGAGCGCGCGCTCGCGGATGGCGGTCTTGTCGGTCCAGCCGTGCGATTGGGCGGTATCTTCAAACTGACGCCGAATCTTAAGCACCGGATTGAAAGCGTTTTGCGCGCCCTGGAATACCATGGCGCAGTCTTTCCAGCGGAACGCGCGCAATTGCCGATTGCTCAACTTGAGCAAATCCTGGACGCTGTCGTCGCGGCGATAAGTGATGTTGCCGCTCGTGACCACGGCGTTTTTGGGCAGCTTGCGGATTAGCGCCAGGCTGATGGTCGTTTTACCGCTGCCGCTTTCGCCGATCAGCGCCAATGCTTCGCCGGGGCGCAAGTCAAATGACACTCGGCTGGTCGCCTTGACATCGCCGCGCTTGGTGCGATAGATAATGGAGAGATCCTCAACCCGCAGAACTGCTTCGCGCTGTTGGTCAAACATACGCCGGTCCCCTATACCGCCGCTCGCAAGCGGGGATCAAAGATCTCTTCAAGCGCGCGCGCGAAAAGTACCAGACAGACCTGGAAGAAAGCGATGGCGAGCACCGGCGACAGCGCCATGCTCGCGCCGTCGACGTTATAGAGCGTGCCGCGCGAGCGCCCGAAATAGAGCATGACGCCCCAAGTGTAGTCGTCAATCGGCGCCAGCCCAAGCACAAGCAGCGCAATTTGCTCATACATGGCGAAGGTGATAGCGAAGATGAAATTGATCATAACATAGCTGATCATGTTTGGCAGCATTTCGCGGAACATGATGTGATAGGTGCTGAGACCCAGCGATCGCGCCGCTTCGACGAAATCTCGCTCGCGCAAGCTGAGAACCTGGGCGCGGATGGCGCGCATCAACGGAGGCCATCCCAGCAGCCCGATCATTAAGCCGAGGAAGAGCGTATTTTCAAAGCGAATCAAGCCGGCCAGAACTACCAGCAGGATGAGGCGCGGCACCGCCAAAATCAGATTCGACAGCGCGGTCATCGCCGCGTCGAATGCGCCGCCGATCATCGCCGAAAGCGAGCCGACGACCAGGGCGATCAAGGTGGAAATCACGCCGCCGATGACAGCGGTCAATATCAGAATGCGGCCGCCGTGAACGATATGCGTGGCGATTCCGCGGCCCTGCGTGTCGGTGCCCAGAAGATGCGGCGGTCCAAGCTCGGAATTGGAGATAACAACATGCTCCGCGAACAGGGCTTGCAGCTCCGGGTCGCTCGAATCAGCGCGGACTTCCTCGACGGTTTTCGAGAATATCAGCATGGCGTCGATCTCTTGGTTCGCGAGATCGACCAGGGCGGCGCGAATCCCCGGTCCGGCGCGGCGGCTGGTCCAGCGGTACTTCTCGATGGTGATGCTATCGGCGTAGGGCGCTATTAGGCTGGGTCCGCCGGTCTGATCGACAACGCCGACTGTCTTGCCAGCAAGGTCCTCGAAGCTTCGCAGCGCGGCATTGTCGCGGTGAACCGCCAACTGAATCCGCGACCCGACCGGTCCGGCGATTTCGTCCAAATTGACTTCGCTATCGAAGGGGATGAAGTGCGGCATGATGAAGGTCATGATGAAGTAGGCCAGCAGGCCCAAGAAGCCGATAAAGCCGGCTCGATTGGCGCGCAAGCGGTTGACGAAGCCGAGAACAGCGACCAGCGCGGTAAACGGCAGCCGCAGCAGTGTCTTTAACGGATGGGGCGCGGATAACGTCTTGCTGCTCATTTCTCTCCTGTAATGCGCACGCGCGGGTCCAGCAGGCCGTAAGTGAGATCGGCGAAGAGGTTGCTGAAGACAAAGGTGGACGAAAGGATCAAGACCGCGCCTTGTACGCTGGTATAGTCGCGCACCGTGATTGCCTGGAATAGATAATGACCAAAACCCCAATATACGAATATCTCTTCAATCACGACGCCGCTGCCAAGCACGAAACCAATGCTGATGCTCAGCTGGGCGAACAGCGGCAGCATGGCGTTGCGCCCGACATAGGCGGTGATGATGCGCCTGTCCTTCAAGCCGCGCGCTTCGGCGACATTTACGTAGTCGTCGTTGAGCACGCCGGTCGTGCTGCTCTTCATGCTTAGCATCCAACTGCCCAAGGTGGCGAGCACATACGTAATTATCGGCAGCAGGGCATGTTCAATCGCGCTGCCGATAAAAGCGGCGTTCAGGCCGGGCGTTAATCCCGGGTCGTAAGTGCCGCGCGCCGCGCCGACATCAAACCAATTCCAGGAAATGCCCGGTCCGATGATAATCAGCAAGCCCCAAATATAGTTCGGCACACCTGTGAAAAAGGACGAGATCAGCGACATGGCGTGATCCAGCGCCGAATCGCGATAGTAGGCCATGCTCATGCCGAGTATGATGCCAAGCACGAAGCTGATCAAAAATCCGGAGCCGACGGCGAAGAGCGTCCAGGGCAAAAATCGCGCGATTTCATCAATGATTCGCGTGCCGGGGGAAGTGATTGACGTGCCCATATCGAGGCGAAGCAGGTCCCCGATATAATCAAGGTATTGGTCGAACAAGGAGGCGTCGGGATCAAAATTAAAGCTGGAGGCGACGCGATCGTAGGCTTCCTGATAGGATATGCCCTCCTGTGTGAGAATCTGCTCGATCAAGACATCAATTGGATTGCCCGGCATTTGGCGGACGAGGAAAAACGTGACCGTCAGCACCGCCCAAATGGTTAATATCGCCTGCGCGAATACGCGTAAGTAGTAATTCTTATGAAGGGGATATTTGACTAATAGCGTGGAAAGCGCGCCGGCAACGCCACTGACGTCGCTGGAATCCAGTTGGGCGTCCGCGTTGCGGCTTGTCATTCTGCGTCTCCGGATCAGTTCCGCGCCTGAATGCGTACATGGCGGGGCGGGCTCGGCAGCCCACCCCGTTGGATCTTAGTCTCTCGCGCTGCTTGCGCCGGTCCGGACTACATTTCGGCTGGCGCGGTGACGCCCGAAAGGATGAGCGTGGTCATCCAGTTGTCGGCGCCGCCGCCGAAGTTGGCGAAAATCGAATCGCTCGAGTCGGGCACGCTGATGAAATTGCGGTTCAGCGCGTTGTTGGTGTAACGCTCCCACAGCGGAATCGCAGGCAGAACCTCGTTGTAGGAAATCGCCAGTTGCGTCACCAGTTCGGCTTGAGCGTCCTTGTCGACGCCCTGCGAACTCTGGTTCGAGAGGTCGAAGACATTGACCATGCCGCCGCTGAAATCGACGTTGTTGTCGAAGTTCATGCCGGCGCCGCCGCCTTCGCCCGCTGCTTCGCCCTGGCCGTTATAGCGGTTGTAGGCTTGCAGGTAGCTGCGACCGGGAATCGGATCGCCCAAGCCCCAGTTGCGGATCGCCATCTCGAAGTTGCTGGCGTAGATATCCTGCGGATGCTGCTGGAATTGCACGCCACGCGCAGAAATGTCGAAGCCGAACTCATTGAGTTGGGCCGTGGCGTTCTCGGCAGCGGCCGACCAATCGGCAAATTCCTGCGGGAAGGTCAACTCGAATGACAGCGTATCGCCATTGTCGTCCACCCAGATCCCGTCATCGTTGCGGCTGAAGCCGACGCTGGTCAGGAGTTCTTCCGCCTTCATGAGGTCGTAGTCATAGTAATTGAGCGAATCGAGCGTCTCGTCGCTGAGCCAGGCTTCTGACAAGCCGTCGCTCATGCCGGTCATGTACTCAACCGCGACGCCGGAATCGCCCAAGCTGACGACGCCATTCTGAATCCGGTCGATGGCATGGGCGATCGCCTGCCGCACCTCAACCAGGTTCAGCGGATAGACCGCGTGGTTGACATAGAGACCGGGACCGTTATTCATGCCGGAACGGACGATATCAATGCCGCGATTGGCGAAGTCCTCTTCCGTTGTCGGCGGAATGCCGTGCGTGATGTAGTGAAGTTCGGCATTGGCGACCAAGGGCGTAACCACTTCCGTCTCGCCATTCCACATGCGCACCATATCGTAATTCTGAACGTCGCCAGCGAATCCGCCAGCGTTCAGTTCCAACATCAGGTTGGCTTCAGAGATGGTATCGGGCAAGATGGTGTAGGGACCGCCGGAGACCGGCGCTTCGGGGCGGAACTCGGTCAACTCTTGCAGCAGCGCGTCCCAGCCGTCATCGCCCGGGCTCATCATGGCGGCGCGGTCGGCGATATCGCCGAATACGCTGGCGGGGCGCAGGTTGGTCGTGAGAATGATGCGCTCGGCCAGGCTCGAGGGCGAATCCATGTGGAATTTCACGGTGGAATCGTCCACTTTCTCGATGCCGGTCATGTTGGCCCAGACTGCGTCGCCGCGCAGACGGAAGACGTTGAAGGTCGCCATCAAGTCATCCGCGGTCATGCTGCTGCCGTCGCTCCAGCTGTAGCCTTCGACCATCTTGATGACATAGTTGCCGTCGTCATCCCAACCGAATTCTTCCGCGACCATGCCTGCATAGTCGCCCGTCGCCCACATCAATACCGCGAGCGGCGGTTCATGAATATCCTGATACTGCCCCAAGGTGATGCCGTTGGAAGCAAAGGTGTTGAAGTGGCCCGTCGGCGGCACTTGATAGGGCCAAGCGACATTGAGCGTCTCGTCTTGCGCTTGCAGCGGCGCGAATGCCATCAGACAAAGCACAAGCGCCATAAGTAGGTAGAGCGTGCGTCTAAACATTGGTAGATCTCCCTGAGTTTGGTCTGCGTGAGCGGAATCGTACTGCGTCTCTGGTTCTTTCAATAGGTTTCTCCTCTCATTGGATTACTCTCTTGCCTTACCGGCAACTGATCGAACACCTCACAATCCCAAGCGTAACGACGGTTCGACAAGAACGCGGTCGAACACTTTAGCCACTGCGCCCAACAGGGCGGCGTCCGGCTTCAGGCGCGATATGCGCAAGTCAATGCCAGCGGGCGGCATCACCACCAGATGACGCTCCATGGTGGCGCGCACCTCGTCAAAGAAAGGTCCAAATTGCCCGCCGAGTTCGCCGCCCAACACAAAAACGGGAATGTCAAAGGCGTTGTACAAACTTGCCAGCCCAATGCCCAAACTGCGGCTTAAGGCAAGCATTGTGGCGCGCGGCGCCTCGTCACCGTCATGCAGGGCGTCTAGCAAACGGCTGAAGGTCAAATCTTGCGCGTCCAGCGCCGTCCGCTCGCAGGCGCCGACCTTTTGCGCCGCGACTTCCATGAAGCGGGGAATGTTCACCATGGACTGCCAGTTCCGCCCCTCGGTCTGACCGGCTCCGTTATCATCAGCGAAGCTCATATAACCGACTTCGCCCGCATAGCCGTACTTGCCTTGGTAGAGCTCATTGTTGATGACGATGCCGGCGCCGGCGCCATAGCCGATTTCCATGTACATGAAATGGCTGTCGTCCGCGGCAAGACCATAATGATTCTCGCCCAGAGCGGCCAGGCTGACTAAATTGTCGACGCTTACGGGAACGCCGTATTCTTCTTCCCACGCAGCGCGAAAGTTGACATGGCGCCAATCCATAAATTTCGAATAGATCACCTCTCCATCAGCGCCGATCAAGCCCGGCGAAGCCACGCCGATGCCGAGAAGCGGACGCGCGCTGCCGTTAATCTCAAGCGCCGAACAGATCAACCGCTGGCAAATGCCGAGCACGTGCGCTTCTTCCGTCCGGTTGATGGCCGCCAGCTTGTACCAGTCGATGTCGCCAGCGAGATTGGCGAGCGCGCACTGTACCGACGAGGCGTTGAATTTGATGGCGATGACGCCTGCGCCCTGCGGATTAAGCTCGAGCAATATGCCGCGGCGTCCCCCGGTTGATTCTTCGTAGCCAACTTCGTGGATCATTTCGTTTTGGATGAGCTCGTTAGTGAGGTAGGAAATGGCGCTGCGCGTCAGCCCGGTGCGCGACGAGAGCTTCGAGCGTGTCTGCGACGGTTTTTCCCGCAGGCTGCTCAATACGAGTGCGCGATTGATCTCGTGCATCACTTCGTGGTTGACGGCGGCTCGCCGGCGCGACATAGCTTTACGGCTCTCGGATTACCTGCAACAAGGCAAGATTGAAAACTTTGTTAAATTGTTGCAGTAAGTGTATAATGATATCGGAGCCTTGTCAAATTTCGGGAATGACTTCTTCTTGGAGACGAGCAAATGACAGCCATTGAGACTATCGTCGTCGGCGCCGGGGGCCGCGGGAATTCATACGGCAATTTCGCCCTGGAACATCCTCAGGAGTTGCATGTAATCGGCGTTGCCGAGCCCGATCCAGCGCGGCGCGAACATTTCGTCCGCCGCCACAACATCGCGCCCAATATGGTGTATCCCAGTTGGGAATCGCTCCTGGCGACCAATGAAAAGCGCGCCGATACGATTATCAACTGCACCATGGACCGTCTTCACTTTGAATCCACCACAAGAATGCTCGAGCTTGGCTATGATGTGCTCCTGGAAAAGCCAATGACGCCAGTGCTTGAAGAGAACGCTCGTCTGGTGCATCAGGCGGAAGCGAGCGGCAGGATTTTGCAGGTGTGTCATGTCCTGCGTTATACGCCCTTTTGGCAAGCGCTGCGCGAGGTTGTGCAGTCGGGCAAGCTTGGCAAAATCATCAGCGTTACACACCGAGAGAACCTCGCCTATTACCACATGGCGCATAGCTTTGTTCGCGGAAACTGGCGTAGCGAAGCGACATCGGGACCGATGATCCTTTGCAAGTGCTGCCACGACTTTGACGTGCTGCTGTGGATCCTGCGCCGCCGCAAGGTGACGCATCTCAGTTCCTTCGGCTCGCTGGTTCACTTCCGGCCCGAAAACGCGCCCGAAGGCGCCACTGAGCGCTGTACCGATGGCTGCCCGGCCGCAGACGCCTGCAAGTATGACGCGACCAAGATCTACGCCCGCACGAATTTCGGTTGGCCCATCGCGTCGATTGCCTCGGATGAGGCGCGGCTCGAGGCGCTGCGGACCGGCTGGTACGGTCGCTGCGTCTATCAGACCGACAACGATGTCGTCGATCATCAGACCGTGAACATGGAGTTGGACGATGGCGCAACCATAACGCTGGTCATGAACGGGCAGGGCGACGAAGAATGCCGCACCATGCGCTGGGACGGAACCAAAGCCACTCTTTACGGCAAATTCTCGGCGCGCGGCGACGAGATTCGCGTGCATCATCATTTGTCTGGCGAAGTAGAAGAGGCGCCGGTCATCGCCCGTGACAGCAGCGGACACGGCGGCGGCGACTTCGGCATCATGCGCAGTTTCGTCAATACCGTGAAGGGCAATCCGGATGACAGCGTGACTACCGCGCGCGAATCATTCGAGAGTCATCTGTTGGCTTTCGCCGCGGAAGAGTCGCGTCTAAACAAAACCGTGATAAACATGGACGATTTCAGAGCGCGCCTGGACAATGTAGGGGCAATTCTGTGAATCGCGCGCTATATGCAGGTCGCTTTCACGAGACGACCATAGATTTTCACATTTGTGCATTGCGTATTGCAGTGGCGCCCTGGCAAGCCCTGCGTGCCACGACTGGCGCTGGCCCGGCGCATTTTGTTGAGCACCCCCGACAGGATTCGAACCTGTGCGCCTGGTTCCGGAAACCAGCGCTCTATCCCCTGAGCTACGGGGGCGTATCGCCGTAATCTTAGCAGACCATCAGCCCCGCGACAAGCGTTCCTGCATATTGCGCGCGCTACTCCGCGGGCGCCGGCTCCCGCATTCGTGACAACGCCGCCGCAATTGCTATAATGTAGTCTCATCGCTCTGGCCAAGCAGCTCAGGATCTGAATTCGTGCACTTGCAATGGCGCATCCGCGCGTTGACCTGCCTGTTTAGTCTGGCGGGGACGCTCCTTCTGGGCGGTTGCCAGGCGCTTGGCGGCGGAGACTCCGTCGCGACGATTGGCGCGGACCTTACAAAGATGGCGCTAGAGATTGACGCGATCCGGGCAGCGGCCACCGCCGAACGAAACATGGCGATTGAAACGGTCGCGGCCGCCAGCACTCGCGTAGCCGAGCTCTCGGTAGTCAATGCGGCTTTGGGCGCCACCTTGCGCGCGAACCATACGCATACGCCAGCGTTGAGCGCGGTCGTGGTCAGCGCTGCCGACATGGGCCGCTCGCTTGGCGCGGATATGATGGATGACGCCGACGCTAGCGGCTCGTCGGTTGACGTCTTGCGCGTGACCGAGCTCTCGACGGCGGCCGGCGTCAACCGGAACAGCGGCTGTTCCAGCGGAGCGCAAGCGGCCTTCAGCCCGGCGTCGGAACGGATTTACGTGACCGCGCGCGTCAACGCCTTGAGCGCCGGCACGACATTTCGGGTCGATTGGCTGCGGGACAGCGTCTTACTGGTCAGCATCAGTTGGCAAGCCGATTACTCGAAGCCAGTCGAATGCATCTGGTTTTACGCCACGCCGGAAGACTTTGCCTTTGCGCAAGGCAACTACCGGGCGACAATGTTCGTCGATGGCTTGGAAATCGGCAGCGCCGAATTCGACATCCTTGCAAGCTGACGGGAGGCCTTTGTGTTGGTTTGGCGTGACGCGCGGAACGTTCTATTTCTCACGGCGGCGCTGCTGGCAGGCGCCTTTAACGTCTCGAGCCAGGCTCCGCCACAGGCGCCCGTAAATGTTGGCTTGACACCGAACCCGGCGAGCGCTAGCGAGGCAATGCATGCGTTGGAAACGGCTGTTACCGCCGGCAAAAGAACTGAGCATAATATCCTGCATCGCCCGATCGATCTTTCGGATGACAATGTTCACTGGGTTGATCGCAGTTATGCCTACGGCAGCACTCAATGGGGGAGGCGCCCGGTGCATCTCGGCGTAGAATTCGTCAATCCGCGCGGCACGCCGATTTACGCAGCCAAGGCCGGCGTCGTCGTCTATGCCGGCAGCGACGACGCGCTTCTGTTCGGTCCCAAGCTTGACTATTACGGCAATGTAGTCGTGCTGGCGCATCAAATACGCTCGCTTGCTGGCAACCGGGTCTTCACCTTGTACGGACATCTGGAGACGATTACGGTCGCAACGGGGCAGCAGGTCGAGGATCTCGACCCGCTCGGACGCGTCGGCGCAAGCGGCGTGGCGATTGGACCGCACCTGCACTTCGAAGTGAGGGTGGATGACCCCTATGACTACCGGCTAACACGCAACCCCGAGCTCTGGCTGCAGCACTATATCGACTGCGGTATGATCATCGGCGCCTTGCGCGACGCCGCCGGCAACCGCGTCTATGGCAAGCGGATTTCCGTGCGTTCGGAAGACATGGCGCGCGATGTCTACACCTATGGCGATGAAAGCGTCAATCCTGATCCGATTTGGGACGAGAACTTCACTGTTGGCGATCTGCCCGCCGGAACCTACGAAATCGTCGTATTGGACGAAGCCGGCGCAATCGCCTACCAAGAGCAGGTCGCCGTCGAAGCCTACCGGACGACCTTCGTTCGAATAGACTTGTCGGACTAAGGTTCCAACGAGCGGCGCTAGCGGTATATTCGGAAAGCGAGCGTCAGCGCGCCGTTGCGGGTCGCCTGCTCAATGCGCATGACGCCTCGATGGCCGTCAGCCGTGTAGATGCCAAGCGTCGCGTTCCGCAATTGGTCGACATTCAGCGCGTTGGCAATCGCCTGCGAAAGGCTGATCGCATCATAGTGCGCCTCATCAAGCGCGCCGAAATGATTCATCAGCCACATCGACGCGCCGTCTACGGGAGCGAGATCGTTTCCCGTCCACGAGAACTCCGGTCGGCCGTCGCCATCCAGATCAATCGGCCCCGGCGGAAAGGCGCGCTTGCCGCTTGTAAGCTCGGCGCGATCAGCGATATAGCGGTAGGTGTAATTCTGATTGTTTGCTTCGCCCGCCGCGCCTTCATTGACCTCTTGATTCAGGTCAACCACGATGACGACCGACTGCGGACCAGAAGGACCATCGACCATCGGCCACAGCTGCACGGTCGCTTGCTGCCCACCCGCCAGCCCTGGCTGATTGACGCCGGCATAACGTCCGCCCGGTTGAAATGTGCCGGCGATGGCAAAGTTTCCGGCGCCGCTCAAGCCTTGATTGCGCACCGTAACGTTTACTACTGCCGGCTGCCCAAGCGTGATCCGCACCGGCTCGACGCGCTCGACGACCAGGTCAGGCTCTCGCGGCGGCGGCATGGTCGCCGTTGGCGCCGGCGTCGTCGTTGCGGGCGGCTGAATAATCGGAACCAGATTGCGATTGCCGAATGCGTCGACCAGGTAACCCGCCAGCCAGCCCCACTGTCCACGATAATCAATCACCAGCCAACTGTAATCGGCTGTGGCGCCGAGAACGCGAAATTGCGAGCCTCGCAGCGCCTGCCCGATGACTTCGTATTCCAGCCCGGGTCCGCTGCGAATGTTCTGATAGGCGCTCTTGATGATTAGGTGATAGCCGGTCGGCGTCGCCGTCGGGAAGGGCGTCGCCGTCGGCGCCGACGTCTCTGCCGCGCTGGCGATCGCCGCGACTCGCCCGACGACGCGCTCGCCTTCCGAAAAACGGGCGGCGACCATAGGCGCGCCATACGCGTTCAGACGCGCGACCACGACATTCCGGCTGATTTCGCCCAGGCGCGCGGCAGTAGCTGACAACGGACCCTGCACGCCATTATGCTCTTCGATGGCTGCAAGCGCCTCGGCCATCCCGCCTCCGCTCGCGGCAGCTCTGACAAGCATCCGGACAGAATCGTAACCGGCGGCGCTCAAGGCATCGGGCAGCCGGCCGTACGCGCGCGCATACGACAAGGTGAACTCGCTGCTGGCGGCGTCATCCAGGGTGTAGGACCAAGTCATCGCGCTGACAATGCCCGGCTTCGTCGCCGCTGGAACCAGCTCGCCAAATCGCGGATCAAGCGCCTGGTCATAGATCACGTCGCCGCTGAAGCTAGCCGCCCTTAGCGCGTTGTAGGCTTCTGCCGCTCGCTGTGGCGGCCCAAAAATCGCGACGGCGTCGGGGGCTGACTGCGCAAGCGATGCGGCCATCTGCTCCAAATCCGGACGCGCCTGGTCATAGCGCAGGTTCGCGGGGCGCGGCAAATGGCTGCCGAGCTCGTTTGCCAAGGCGATCAGACTTGCGGTGCTGGCGACATCAAGCTGCACCGTGACCACATTGCTGACGCCGCTCGTATGTACCAAGTAGTCGGCAAGCGCGGCGTATCTCACGCTATCCTTGGCGCGGCTGCGAAAAACCAGACCGCCGATCCTTGACAGCAAGGCTGCGTCGCCGGCCGCCGGCGTAAACACGGGTGCGTCCAGTCCCTCCAGCAGCGCCATATTGCGCGCAATCGCGTAATCGGCGGCCGGTCCAAGGACGGCGATCACACTCGCCTGCCGCATATTGGCAATGGCGATATCCATGAAGTCGGGCGGCGTATCCACCACTTCCAATTGATAGGCGATGCCGTCAGCGCCGACGATCCCGCCCGACTGGTTGACCTGTGCCGCCGCCAGCCGGGCGCCCGCGAGCATTGCGCCGTCCGGCTGGTCAATCACGCCGATACGCAAAGTCACTTGCGCGCTGAGCCGGGCGTTATAGCACAGCGCCGCCAGCGCCGCGACTACTAGCGCTCGGACGATTCTCTGGCAATCTAATGACCTACTCATCATGCGATTCGCGCCTTGTACTGGCGCCTACAGTATACATATTCGCCGCCAGCGATCAACATTCGCCCGGGCTCGCCCTCTTGATTTTGGTTGTTTCGCTGTCTATACTCGCGCGACAGTTTGCCTATTTCCCAGTCGAAGCGATCAATCGTCCCCATGCAGCGCGAGCGCATCACGGATAAGGTTTTTGTCTTTCGCAGCAGCCAGTATGCGCAAGTCACGGCTGGCTTGGTGCTGACGGACGATGGCGCAGTGCTGATCGATACCCTGCTTTATCCGGAAGAAACACTGCGAATCCGCCGCTTTGTCGAAGCCGGCTTGCGATCGAGCGTGCGTTACCTCATCCTGACGCACTTTCATGCCGATCATACGACCGGCGCTTGCTTCTTCCCGGAAGCGCAGGTGATCGCGCACAAACTTTGCGCCGAGATCCTGTCGACGCGCGGCAGCGACAGCCTGCGCGCGATGCAGGCGAAAGCGCCAGAATTTGCCGCCGTCAAGCTCGTCCTGCCTAATATCGTCTTTGAAGACGAGATGACTCTGCAGCTAGGCGAGACCAGCTTCCGCCTGCGTGAAAGCCCGGGTCATAGCCCGGACTCGATCGTTTGTCTGGTTGAGAACGAAGACATACTGTTTGCCGCTGATACGGTGATGCCGATCCCATTCTTCGTTGACGGCAGCTTCGAGGACTTGAAACGGTCGCTGGAAATCTTGCTCGACCATGAGTACGAGAACATTGTACAAGGGCACGGCGAGATCATCTTGCGCGGCGAGGCGCAGGAGAAGATCAACGGCGATCTTGAATACCTTCGGCGATTACGCTCAGCCGTAGCGCAAGCGGATGCGGCCGGCGGTCATGAAGTCGACGACTTGATTTCGCTGGAAGAATGCGGCAAGAGCCAGGACTTGCTCACCGGAATCGTGAATCAGCTGCACAAGCTTAACATTCACGCGCTTATCAAAGAATTCGAGACCGCGCCGCGCGAAGACGAAGACGGCGCGCTTGAGGAGACTAAGGAAATATGGGAATGGCAGCAGAAGAAACTTATCTGACCCGCGAGGGCGAAGGCGCCTTGAGACGCGAACTCAAACAGCTGAAAGAGACGCGGCGTCCGGCGCTCGCGCAAAAGCTGAAGGATGCCGCCGCCCAAGGCGACCTCAAAGAGAACGCCGACTATCACGACGCCAAAGAACAACTTGGTTTCATCGAAGGGCGCGTCCAGCATATTGAAAACATCCTGCTTAATGCGGTCATCGTCGACGATGCCGGACCCGGCGACGAAGTCCGAATCGGATCGACCGTCATCATCGAAGAAGTCGGCAGCGGCGAAGAAGAAGAATTCAAGATCGTCGGCAGCGCCGAAGCCAACCCCCGCGAACGCAAGATATCACAGAAGAGTCCGATCGGGGCGGCGCTCCTGGGCGGCAAAGTCGGCGCCAAAGTCCAAGTTTCGACGCCCGACGGCAAAGTCAAGTTCAAGATTATCGGTATTCGCTAGTCGCCCGCCGAACGGCGTTTCTGCATGACATTCCGCCAGCAGCGGTGGCGCCGGCAAAGGGGCTGGCAGATCTACGAGTAGGGCATGAAGTTGCCGGTCCCGCCGAAGGGATCGTCTTCTTCATCTTCCGGGCGCCTTGGCGTTTGCGGCGCCTTTCTCGATTGCGGCGCGTTCAGTCCCCCGGTAACCGGTGGCGGCGCTGGCGACGTCGTCTCGGACGGCGCGCCAAAGTGCAAGTCGGCATACTCGTTGAAAGGCGATGCCGCTGGCACGGGGTATCCACTGGCCGGCGCCCCAGCATGCACGCCCTGCTTGTGCCAGGCCAGCAATTCAATCTGCAAAATCTCGATCCCGCTGTTGGGCGTGCCCCCGCCATAATTGCAGACGACCGACCTGATTCTTGCCTGAATATGAATGGCGCCGCTGTCCAGCGTTTGGCTGGCGCCAGGTTCCGCCGCAATCATATCCGCCGCCGGGTCCGCAACCCGGTTGACGATGGTCGCGAGCAGCGCCGGATCGCCCAGCGCGGCCGGCGCGGCGAAGACCTTGGTCAGCGTTTCCTGCGACCCCATATCAAAGCCCCAGAACTCGACCGACTGCAACTCGTTGCCAACATGCGTCGCCGCCGATACCCCGCACTCGCCGAGGAACTGCCCGCCCGCATCCGCTCCCAACTCGATGGCGAAAGAATCATCGTAATTCGCGCCCTTGACGTAGGTCGACAAGGCATGCAGCACCGGCGCTCCGTATTGGGGATGGACCGTGCCGCCCAGGTCGGTGTCATCGTCGCTCCACGCCGCGACGGCCGGCGCCTCGGCATACGCTTGGTACTCTTGCTGATTATGGTTCACGACGGGCGAGGCCTGCGCCTTGTTCTTCTCCGGTGCGCGCGCCGCTCGCGATTTGGCCGCTTTCTCCGTACCGCGATTGGGGACGACTGCTCGACCAGCAATGACCAAGAGCGGAACGCCAGCCGCAACCGCTGCAAGCGCCAGCAACACCTGCAGGCTGCTAAGCGCGATGCCTGGGTCTTGCGGCGCCAGCGCCCCGACAAGGTCGGCAAAACCGGCAATATCGGTCAAGTCGGCAAGCGCCGCTCGCTCCGCCGCGGGTATGTTCACGCTGTTCGCCAGGCTTTGCACCACCGCCTGCGGATTGGGAATCTGGTTCAGCACAATCAGGGCATTTGCGCCATCGTAGTGAATGTCTTCGGAATGGCCCACGGCGATCATGCGCACCCATTGCTCGATCGCGTGCCGGCTCATGTGCCGCGGCGACGCCCCGGTGAATTCTGTCGGAATCACCACATACGCCGTGATTAGACCTATCACCATTCCGAGCAGAATGAGCATGACGGTTGCGCGTTCTGGCGCCGATGACATGATTCGCTGAATCCGCGGATTTGACGAACCGCCGGAAAACGCGGCAAATGCGCCTGACGCGTCGCGTCGCTCATCGGCGGGTTCGGCCGACTGCGCATATTCCATATTCTGGCTTTGGAGACTCATAAGCAGCGCCCTTTCGCGTCTGCAAACTGCACACCTTTTGTGAAGTATACGCTAGGTAATGCAGCGCCACAAACGCAATGAGCGCCAACTTTACGGGTAGTTTTCGCGGTTGCGCCGCGTAGTGATTCTTGCGCGCTGAGCTCAGGTGGCCGATAGTTCCTTCGCCGATTTGCCTGCCGCTTGCGCCTCGACTGGTTCAAGATTCTGCGGCAATTTCCAGACGGTGAAGTCGCAATCCGGATAACGGCTGCAGCCATAAAACGGGCGTCCCTTGCGCGTGCGCCGCTCGACGACTTCGCCCCGCTGCTCGTTGCCGCACCGCGGGCAACGATGACCGGTTTTGTACGGCTCCGTATGGCGGCATTTTGGGTAGTTGGCGCAGGATATGAATCGGCCCCGCCGCCCTTCCTGGATGACCAATTCGCCGTCGCTGCACTCGGGACAGTTGCGACCCGTGGGCCTGCGCCTGGTGAACGATTCGGTGTGCTCGCAGTCAGGGTAGCCGGCGCAACCGATATACTTCTTGCCCCAACGGCTATAACGGATGACCAGCTCGTTGCTGCCGCATTCCGGGCAGATTCGCCCGACCGGCTCCACGACGTCCCGCTGCGGCATTTCCACTTGCGCGTGTTTCAGGCGCGCTTCAAACGGCTGGTAGAACTCGTCCAGCATCGGCCGCCATGCCAGCTTGCCCTCGGAGACCGCGTCGAGCTTCTCCTCCATATTGGCGGTGAATTCATAATCCATTTCGTCGGTAAAAAAGTCAGTGAGCAGTTCGCAGACGACTCTTCCGATTTCGGTTGGCTTGAGCCGACCCTCCGCCTTCGTCACATATTCGCGCGTCTGAATGATTGTGACCGTGGGCGCATACGTGCTTGGGCGTCCGATGCCAAGTTCCTCCAGTCTGCGGATGAGACTGGCTTCGTTAAAACGCGGCGGCGGCTGGGTGTAGTGCTGCTCGGGAATGATCTGTTTGCGGTCCAGCGCTTCACCCGGCGCAAGCTCAGGGAATTCTTGTTGCGTGTCTTTGCCGCCGGCCGCCGCCTTGGGGTCAAGCGCCAGATGACCGGGAAACTTCAACTTGCGACCGGAAGCGCGGAAGAGATACGGCATATCCGAACCGGGCAATCCCGCCTTCACCTCGATGTTTAGCGTGTCAAATACTGCCGGCTTCATCTGGCTGGCGACGAAACGATTCCAGATCAAGGTGTAGAGCTGCAGCTGGCTCCTGTCCAGTTGACCTCGCAGCGAATCGGGCGTACGCATGACGCTGGTCGGACGAATGGCTTCGTGCGCTTCCTGCGCCGACTTGGATTTGGTCTTGTACTTTGGCGGCGTCTTGGGAAGGTAGGCTTCGCCATGCCTCTCCCGGATATACTTTCGCGCTTCCGACTGCGCGTCCCTGGACACTTGAACGCTATCGGTGCGCATGTAGGTGATGAGACCGACTCGCCGCCCATTGCCGAGGTCAATGCCTTCGTACAACTGCTGGGCAATGCGCATCGTGCGGCTGGCGCTGCTGGACGCCGCCTGTTGCATGGTGCTGGTAGTAAAGGGCGCTCTCGGCTTGGAGATGCTCGTGCCGCGCTTGACCTTGTCAACTACGAAGGCGCTTTGGTTCAGCGCCTCGACATGCGGCCGCGCCGTCGCTTCGCTGTCCAAAACCGGCGGTTTCTCACCCTTGGCATTGTAAATGACATTCTCGCCCATAATGCGTGAAAGGCGCGCTATGAATGGCGGAGGCTGCGTCTTGCCTGGTTTCGCCAGACTGGCGTCAACCGTCCAGTACTCCACCGGCTTGAACGCTTCGATCGCCTTTTCCCGCTCCACAACCAGGCGCAGGGCGATGCTCTGCACGCGACCGGCGGATAGCCCGCCGCGCACCTTCGTCCACAACAGTTGCGAGACTTGGTATCCCACCAGGCGGTCGAGTATGCGGCGCGCCTGCTGGGCGTTCACCAAATCAAGATCGATCGGCCGCGGATGGGCGAAGGCTTCAGCCACCGCATGGTCCGTGATCTCGTGAAACACGACGCGCCGCACATTGTCGGACGGCATCTCCGCCGCCGCGACCAAATGCCAGGCAATGGCTTCGCCTTCTCTATCGGGGTCGGTTGCGAGGAAGATCTCTTCCGCGCCTTCCGCCGCCGCTTTGAGCTCCTTGACCACCGCGCGCTTGTCATTCGGCACGCGATACTCCGGCTCAAAGCCTTCCTCCACCTTGACTGACAGTCGGCTCTTGAGCAGGTCGCGCACATGCCCCACGGAGGACATCACCGTATAACCGCTGCCGAGGAATCCGCCGATGCTGCGCGCTTTTGCCGGCGACTCGACGATGACCAACCGACCGATGTTCTTGCGCTTCCCCGATCCGCGGCCGTTGGACCGGGCCGAGGACTTGCGGCGCGTTTTTTTCTTCTTCGTTTTTGCTTTTTGCTTCTTGCGCGGTGGGCGCACAATCTTCTCCGGCTTCGGAACGCCTTCGTGCGCCGGCGTGGCGCCCATGCGGAAGAGCTTGGTCCCGCATTCCTGGCACTGTCCGCGAGTGCCGGGCGCGCCCGTCTTGGTGTAGACCGCTTGAGCGCTCATCACATCGCGTTTTTCGCGGCACTTCACGCAATATGCCTGGAGCGCGGTCGCCTCGGGTTCAGCCATATCTCTTCCTTTTCAATGCGCGGCTTCGTTAGAGATACTCTTCATTTCCATTTTCGCGCAGGTAATCCACGACCTGCTTGACATCCTGGGTGCGATCTTTATGGCAGACGAGCAATACATCGTCCGTATCAACGACCACCATGTCTTCCACCCCGATCGCCACCGTGAGCCGGTCGCTGAATACCAGCGTGTCGCGCGTATCCAGTATCACGCGGATATCGGTCGCGGCGCCCTTGATGCAATTGCCAAAGCTGTCTTGCGGCAGAATGTCGTAGAGCGACGCCCAGCTGCCGACATCACTCCAACCGATATCAATCGGAATCACCGCGATGTTATCGGCTTTCTCCATAATGCCGAAGTCAATCGACAGACTGGGCATCGTATCCCAGATATCATTCAGCTTCGCGTCATAATCGGGCGAGTCGTTCGCCGTTTGCAGGTAACTGCACATGGCGTAAATCGCCGGCTGGAAGCGCTCAAGATCCCGCATGGCGCGGTCCACCCGCCAGATGAACATGCCCGAATTCCAACTGTATTGCCCCGAAGCGAGGAACTGCGTCGCGCGGACGATATCCGGTTTCTCTGTGAATCGCTTCGACTGGTAGACCTTGAAACTGTTGTAGTCTCCTAAAAATGAACCCTGCTGAATATAGCCGTAGCCGGTGGCGGGATGCGACGGCGATATGCCCAGCGTGACGATCCGGTCCTCCTGCGCCACTTGCCAGGCTGCTTGCAGAACTTCGCAGAAGGACTCTTGCCGCGCAATATGATGATCGGCGGTGAGAATGGCGACCGTCGCCTCCGGATCGCGCTTCTGGATCGTAGCCAGCGCCAGCGCCAAGGCCGGCGCCGTGTTCTTGGCGTACGGCTCGATGATGAAGTTCTCGGCCGGAATCTGCGGCGCCTCGGCGCGCAGATCATGAGCCATTTCGCGCCCGGTGACGACAAATATGTCCTCCGGCGGAAATAGCGATTCGATGCGCTTGACGCTGGTCGTGAACATGGAGTCGTCGTCGATCAGCGGCAGCATCTGCTTGGGCAGCTTGGCGCGGCTCATGGGCCAGAGTCGTGTGCCATGTCCGCCGGCGGCAATGAGCGCGCAATACTTGTCCATAATCGAGGTCTTCACTCCGCAGAAAATTGCGCTCGGCAGTATTGCATAGGCCCCGCGCTCTCGGCAAGTCCTTTTAATTCCAGCATCGT
This sequence comes from Anaerolineae bacterium, assembly GCA_022824465.1. Classification (GTDB taxonomy): domain Bacteria; phylum Chloroflexota; class Anaerolineae; order Aggregatilineales; family Phototrophicaceae; genus UBA6055. The sequence continues at coordinate 451,393 of JAJDZV010000008.1, read as the reverse complement.
CAAAGTGCTGGTGACAGTGGCGGTCGGCAAATTCGTCTGTCGCACGATCAGATCGACATGTACCGGATCGGCGCTCAACTGCTGATAGACAATGCCCTCCAGCTCGTTTGCCGGTTGGATCTCCTGCGCCTGGACGCTCGTCTGAACGTTACGATGCGTCACATTCAATTCGTCCAAGATGTCGTCAACATCTTTAACCAGCGTGGCGCCTTCCTGGATGAGCAGGTTGCAGCCTCTGCCGGTCGGGCTGAAGATATTGTGCGGCGCGGCGAAGACATCCCGTCCCTGTTCAATCGCATGCGACACTGTATTCAACGCGCCGCTCTTGATCGGCGCCTCCGCCACCAGCAGCCCCAGCGAAAGCCCGCTGATCAGCCGGTTCCGCTGCGGGAAGTTCGTTCCCAGCGGAGCCGTTCCCAACGGCAGCTCGCTGATGATAGCGCCATTATCGGCGATCTCGCGCGCAAGGTCCTCGTTCTGGCGCGGATATACACTGTCGATGCCTGTGCCGACGACCGCAATGGTGCGGCCCCCGCCGTTCAAGGCGCCTCGATGAGCGGCTGCGTCGATGCCTTGCGCCAGCCCGGAAACGATCGTGACGCCATGCCGCGCCAAGTCCTGCGCCAGTCGATTGGCGACATCCCAGCCATAACGGCTCGCTTTGCGTGTGCCCACTATCGCCAGGCATTTGTCATCGGCCTCTGCCAGCTTGCCGCGGACATAAAGCAGCAGCGGACGATCGGGCAGGGAGCGCAGCATTTGCGGGTAGGCGTCGTCCTCCAGTGTAATCAGCGTCGCTCCGGTTTGCGCCACCCGCTCTTCTTCGCGATTCAAATCGATAGTCTTGCGCCCGGCGCAAAACTGACGCAGCAAACTCGATGGCAAATCCAAGCGCATCAGGCTGGCGTCGGGCTCCAGCCAGAGCGCTTCGGCGGAATCGAAATGAGCGAGCAAACGACTGAGCTTGACGACGCCAAACTGCGGGATGAGGTGCAATCCTAACCAATACCGTTGATTCTTGCCTGGCTGCATAAAGGCTCGTCAATGCAAAAAGATCACGATCAGCTTATCAGCAAGCCGATTTTCTTGTCAAGTCTGCCGCCAAACTCTCAGCCCGGGATCAAACCTTCGGGCAAGGTCATGCGGACCACGCCCGCGTCAAAGTCAATGCGCGTCACCGTCTCATCGTGCGCGGGCACAAGGAGCTCGCCATGGTCATCGCTTTCGACGATATATACATCGTTGGCGCCCGTCTGCAAGACTTCCTTGATTACGCCAAGAGCCTCGCCGTCAGCGACCACGCGCAAACCGATCAACTGAAACAGATAGTACTGCCCGTCTTCAAGCGGCGCCGCCTGCTCAATGTCGATCATGACCAGCTTGTCCCGCAGCTCCTCGGCTTCGTCCCGATTCGCGATACCGACAAACGAAAGGAGCGCGTAAGCCTTGTTGAAGCGCAGACCCTTCAATTGCAGCTTGCGTTTGCGTCGGTCTGCTGGCGAATCTGCCAGGTAGACATATTCCAGCACGGACAAATGGTCGCGGTCGTCCGTCAGCACGCGCATGCGGATCTCGCCGCGGACGCCGTGCGGACGCAGAACCTCTCCAATGACCAGGAAGTCGGGCTTGCCGTGATCGGGCGACACTGAAAGACTATTCGATCTCAAGGATTACGCGGCGGCGGCGTTCGTTGCCGCGCTCTTCAGAAGGACCCGAGGCCCGCAGCAAAGCGCGGATGGAATTCGCCACACGCCCGTTGCGCCCGATGACGCGACCCATATCGTCGGATGCGACCGACAACTCAAGCACGACGTTTCTGCCGCTGTCTCGGCGCGTGATGCGGACCTCGTCCGGCGCGTTGACCAGGTTCTCGGCGATGAATTGCAGGAGTTCTTCTTCTGCCATGATTATTGCCTAGCTTTCGGCTTCAGCGGACTTTTCAGCCGCCAACCTGGCTGCTTCCCGCGCCTTGATCTTGCTTTCGCCGGGGCCGGGCGAGGGGTAATTGGTCTTGGGGCTGGGCAGTTCGCTGCGATTGGCTTCAGCTTCCTCGACCAGGGCGTCAAGGCTCTCGCCAGCGCGCAATCGCTGGAAGCGGTCCCAGGTGCCGGTGTGCTCCAGAAGCCGCCGGACGGCGTCGCTGGGTTGGGCGCCGACGCTTAGCCAATAGAGCGCGCGCTCCTCCTGGATGATCTCGGTCGCCGGGCGCGTGCGCGGATTGTAGTGACCGATGTTTTCCAAATAACTGCCATTGCGCGCCTTGCGCTGATCGGTGACCACCACGCGATAGCTCGGCTGACGCTTCAAGCCTTGACGGCGCAATCGAATACGAACCATTGATACTCTCCTGTTTGTCCTCAAACCCCTTGCTTCATCAAGGAATCATTCTTTTCCCTATACAATGCGCGATGATTACGCTTCGCGCCGCTTCCGCCCGGCGAATTCGCGCGCCTAGGCGGTCAAGCCCGGGATATTGGGCATCTTCCCACGGCTGAGTTGATTCATAAGCCGGCTCATCTGCTTGAATTGCTTGAGCAGGTCGTTGACATCGCGAACTTCGACGCCGCTGCCCTGCGCGATACGGCGCTTGCGGCTAGCTTTAAGTATACGCGGATGGCGCCGTTCATGCGGCGTCATCGAGTTGATGATCGCCTCGACCTTCCTGATGCGCTTCTCAATGTCTTCATCGTCGAAATCGCTTTGCAGCTGTAACTTCGACATGCCCGGGATCATGCCCATCACCTTGCCCAGCGGACCCATGCGGCGGATCTTTTGCAATTGGTCGAGGAAATCCTGCAAGCTGAATTCATTCTTCATGATCTTGCTTTGCAGGCGCAGCGCTTCTTCTTCCTCGTAAAGCGACTCGGTCTTTTCGATCAGCGACATGATATCGCCCATGCCGAGGATGCGCTGGGCGATACGATCGGGATGGAAAAGCTCCAGCGTATCGGCGCTGACTTTTTCGCCAGTGCCCATGAACTTGATCGGGACGCCGGTCACGGCGCGCATCGACAGCGCCGCGCCGCCGCGCGCATCGCCATCCACGCGCGTCAACACCAATCCCGTGATGCCCAGGCTGTCGTTGAAGCCGCGGGCGATGTTGACCGCTTCCTGACCGGTCATGGCATCGGCGACCAACAGAATCTCAGCCGGCGAGGAGATGCGTTTGATCTCCTCCAATTCGCTCATTCGCGTGTCGTCGATTTGCAGGCGACCAGCAGTATCGATCAGAACTATATCAATCTCGAGTTCTTTGGCGCGCTTCAAGCCCCGCTTCACGATTGCCGGCGGCGAATCCGATACGCCTTCTTCGTAACAGGGAATGTTGACCTGCTTCGCCAGCGTCACGAGTTGGTCGACGGCGGCCGGGCGATAGGTGTCGGCGGCGATCATCAGCGGTTTCTTGCCTTCGCCGCGCAAATGAAGCGCAAGCTTGGCGGTGTTGGTTGTCTTCCCCGTGCCCTGCAAACCAACCATCATGATGACATGCGGCCGGCTGCTGCCGCTATAGCTTAAGCGCCCGGGCTCGCCAAGCATCTCCACCATTTCTTCATGGATAATCTTGACGACCTGCTCGCTAGGCCGCAGCGCATTGTGGACTTCCTCGCCGATGGCGCGCGCGCGCACATCCTTGATGAAGTCTTTAACGATCGGCAAGGCGACATCGGCTTCAAGCAGCGCCATACGCACTTCGCGCATGACTGCCTTGACATCGGCTTCTTTAACGCGGCCGCCTTTGCGCAAACCTTCGAAGGCGGTATCAAGCCGTTGTGAAAGCGTTTCGAACATTCAGTATCCTTCCGGAAAGAACGCCGCGCAATTCTAGGGCAAAGGTCCCCGCTAGTCAAGACGAGGCTTTTGAGCGAGCCACCGAGGCCAACTGACGGGCTGTAACGGCGGTCAGTGGCGGCGGTCAGTGTCTGCGCGACCAACACGCCCCAGTGAGTCGCCCGCATTTCACAGTGACAGGCCAATAACCACGTAGAAGCTCCAATTGCCTCGCCGGCAACCAATTGCGTCAGTTCGCCTCATACACGACCAAATAGTCGCCTTTGCCCGCCCGTCTTATGCTTTGCTGTTCAAGATGAACGCCAATCGTTCCGCCCCAGCGCAAACCGGAAAGCGTTGCCAGCCAAGCGCCGCTCCAACACGGCCAGGTCGCATTCCGCCAAAGCCGCCGCCGGAGCCTGCTGTATCAAACCTGTATGGATAAAATGGGCGCGTATGCCCGCGCTCGTCTGTGACTGACCTTAACTCTTTCATACTCAGCGTAGCCATTAGATAGCCATTTGTTGTCCTTTTCCATACTTTACTTTGATTAATTTCATCTCTTACAAGGAAATTGCTGGAAGACCAGGTTCCAAGGAGAGGGGCGGAAAACCAGGCGACGAAACTCGCAAGCGGAGATCACCTTGGGCTGTGGCCGCCGGATGGCACATAGCGCAACATGATGACGAAGGCGAGAAGACCGATAAGGCCCGCGATGATCCCGATGACGAGGAAGCTGCCGCCGCTGTGCTTGTATATGAGCCCGCCAAACGCGGCGCCGGCCACGCGACCCAGCGAATGCGCGCCCATGTTCGCGCTCATCATGACGGCGCGCGCGTCGGGCAGGATCTCGGTGAACAGGGGAAAAGACGCCACGATGGACGCCTCGATACAGATGAACATGATGACCATGGCGAACATAGCCAGCGGCAAGCTGAAGGACAGGGTGGGGATGATAAAGAAGCAGACGGCGGCGATCAACATGCCGACCATCGCCGTGCGCTTGACCCCGAAGCGGTCGGCAAGCGTGATGACGATGAATTCGCCGATAACCTCGCCGATAGCGATGACGATCGTGACGGCGCCCAGCGCAGTCAGCACCAGGTCAAAGGCGCTGCCCATCCACAAGCCATAGTTGATGAAGAAGATCTCGTGCGAGACGGTCAGACAGAGCGAGAAGAGCAGGGCGAACACGGCCGGCGGATGGGCGCTGACGGCGCGCATGGCAGTTAGCGGGTTGATCATGCGTATGCGCTTCGGCGCGGCGTCCGGCTTGCGGTCCGCTTCCACCAGGCGCCAAATCGCCAACCCGCCCAGGGCCGACATGACGGCGATGAAGAGGAAGACGGCTTGCAATGTGCTGGCTTCGAGCAAGTAGCCGGTCACCGGCGCCGCCACGAACAGCGACAGCGCCCAACTCAACTCGACGATGCCCATAACGCGGGCGCGACGGCTGAAATGAATGGTGTCGCCGAAGTAGGCTTGCACCGTGGGGTCGTAGATGATTTTGCCGATGCCGATGACAAACATAACGACCACGAAGACGCCAAAGCTGGAGAACAACGCCGCCAGCAGGCACATGCCGGTTATCAGCAGCATGACGCCGACCATGACCGCTTTGCGCCCGTAATGCTCCGAGATGACGCCCAGGACCGGGCTGAGCAAGCCGGCGCTATTGCTGAGGGCGACAACGTTCTGGATACTCTCGGCCGATACGCTGAGAGACGCCGCGATGGGCGATACAAAAGGATAAGCGTAGCGCTTGGTCACGTTGATGGCCAAGCGCGCGAAGAAAATGGCGAAGACGGATCGGGCTACTCTTGCGTTCAAGATCGCGTTGCTTCCCAAAGCTGGGGTCAGGACTGATGAAAGAGCATTCTATCACACGCGGGTACGAAGTCGGTGAGGCTGGTGTAGTCCGCGGCGAAATCGGCCGCTCGTTCGCCGAAAACGACTGTGGGAATCTGGTTGAGCGTGTGGCGGCGCGTGCTCAAGTCTTCCATATTGCCATGGTCGCTGGTGATGACGATGAGACCTTCGGAGGCGTCCCATTCGTCGAGGGCGCCGCGGAGCACGGCGTCGAAGCGCTCGAGCGTTGTAATGCCCCGCTGAAGCGTGCCGCGATGCCCGATGCGGTCCGTCAGCCAGTGGGAGTGGAAGGAGAAGTCGTTCCGCGCTGCGAGCCGCGCCAGCAAGCGCCCGGCCTCGCTTGCGGAGTAGGCCGGCAAGTTGTTGATCTTCAGATTGTCGCGCCAGCTATCGGTGGTCCATTCGGCTGTCAAGGCGCGCCGTTTGATGACATCGTCGAGATTGTAGTGGGGCGCGCCCGACGCGAAGGCGGCTTGCTGAATGCTGGAACGCAAGGTCTTGCCGCGCGCGAAGTCAGCCAGCAGACGGGGCGGGTACGCGGTCAGCAGACGGGCGGACTTGCCGCCCCGCGTCAGGCGGCGAAAATAGCTGTGCTCGGCGATGATGGCGCGCGTCTTGGCATCGGGCTTTGGACCGTAGTGGCGGCCGATCTGGCGGGGCACATTCAAGCCGGTCAAGAGGCTGGCTTGTCCAGTGCCGCTTTGCGGGCGCCCGGGCACATTAAGCCGGGCATCGGTGGGAATGAACCTGGCGCGTTCGCTCTCTTGGAAACCCGTCTCCGCAAGCCAGCGCTTGCCGTTGCTCAAGCTGCGCATGGTTGGCGTGTCGGCGGCGGCGAAGGGATTGATTTCGGGATTGGCGTCGCCCAAGCCGATGCCATCCAGGAAGAGCGTGAGAATGCGCATTGGCGCGCGCCGATCTCAGGGCTGGTCGCCCGCGTGCGACAGGAGGAAGGGGTTGGCGCGCCGTTCGCGGCCGATGGTAGTAGCGCCCATGTGCCCGGGCAAGACCTGTACGTCGTCTTCCAGGGTCATAAGCTTAGAGAGGATGGAGCGCATGAGTTGATGGTGGTCGCCGCCGGGCAGGTCGGTGCGACCGATGCTGCCGGCGAAGAGGCTGTCGCCGCTGAAGAGGATCTTCTGATCCGGCAAGTAGAAGCTGAGGTGCCCGGGCGCGTGCCCCGGCGTGTAGAGGCTTTCGAGGCGAATGGCGTCCAGCGCGATGACTTCCGGTTCGGAGGTCAACAGGCGATCGGGCTGTGCCGGCGCAGGAACATCGCCCAAGCCAAAATACATCGCTTGCAGCGGAATCTCGTCCAGCAGGGGCGCGCATTCTGCGTGAATGCAGAAGGGAATTCCCAGCGCGTCTTTGACTGCGGCGCTGGCCAGGACGTGGTCGATATGAGCGTGGGTCGCGATCATCAGCTTGATCGTCCAGTTTTCTTCGGCGGCGGCCGCGAGTATCGCCGGCGCGTCGTCTACGGGATCGATCAAGACGGCGTTGCCGGTCTGTTGGTCGGCGATCAAATAGGCGTTGGTGGCGAAGGCGCCGAGGGTCAGCGACTTTATCTTGACGGGCATAAGATTCCTCATTCGGATGGGCGGTGGAAAACCATGCGCCACAATTCAGATAATTCCTGCATCCTTAGCAGCAGGGCGGCGATCAAGAATACGGCCACGCCGAGCGAAGCTTCCAGCGCCAGGCGGGCGATTGTAAACGCCAGGCCGCGTTGCGGAACCAGGCTCGCCCAGAGCGCGTCTGCCGCGACTATCACAGCCGCCATGATGAGCGATGCCGCGAGCGTCTTGATGACGCAGTTGGCGAGCGCGCTCTCGCCGATGCCACGCCACCGCCGGCGCAAGATTATCAGCAATGATACCACCTCGAACATGACGCCGAGCGAATTCGCCAGCGCCAAGCCGCTGACCCGTCCGACCGCTGGCGCCAGCGCGAGGCTGGGCAAGGAGCGGGCGATGTTGTTTAGCAAGCTGTTGGCGGCGACGGTCTCCACATCGCTAAGCAGCCAGGCGAGGACGAAATTGATGAGTGCGCCGCCAAGCGCGGCAAAGAGCGGCGTCAGGGTGTCTTTGTCGGCGTAGAAGCTGCGCGCGATTACTTCCAGGGCGGAATGCACGATGAGGCCGAGCGTGAACATGGTCAATGCGCTATAGACCAGGGCCGAGGCCGAGGCGTCGAAGGCGCCGCGTTCGAGCAGGCTGATAAGCGGACGGCCAAGGACGATCAAGCCGATGGCAGCCGGAGTGCTGCTGATGAGGATGAAGCGCAGGGCGCCTGACATTGCGCCGCGTTTGCCCTCCAGGTCCTCGACTTCGCTGAGAGCGGCCAAGGTGGGGAAGATCACGATGCCCATGGCCGTGCCGATGAGGGTCTGCGGGATTTGCATCAGCCTCCAGCCCCAATCAAGGGCGCTGACCGAGCCGACGCCCAGGCGCGAAGCGATATTGTTCATGACGAGAAAGTTGAGGCTGAAGACGCCTAAGCCGCCGATGCGCGGCAGCATCAGCCGGATGACGCGCCACAAATGGGGATTGCGCCAGCCAAAATCCAAGCGCCAGCGCATCTTGTAGCGGAACAAACCAGGGACCTGAATTCCCAAATGGAGCGCCGAGCCGAGGACCGCGCCGTAAGCGATGCCGTGGACGCCGAAACGCGGCAGAAGGAAGATCACGCCGAAGAGGATGCCGATGTCGAACATAATCGGCGCCAGGGCGGGCAGGAGGAAATGCTGATACGAGTTGAGAATGCCGCTGAAGATACCGCTGACGGCGAAGATGATCGTGCTGAGGAGCAGGATGCGCATCATATCGACGGTGATTTGCGCCGTGCTTTCGTCGAAGCCGGGCGCGACCGCATTGGCGACCAGCCAGGGCGACAAGACGAAAACGATCAAACTGATGACGAGCGCCAGGGCGAAAATCATGTTGATGAGATTGCTGGACAGGCGCCAGGCGGATTCGTCGTCGCCCGTCGCCAGGAAGCCGCTGAAGACCGGAATGAAGGCGTGGCTCAAGGCGCCGCCGGATATAAGAATGACGATCAATTCGGGAATGCGATTGGCGGCGACATATGCGTCAAGGTCGCGCCCGACGCCGAATGCCTGTGCGATGATTAGCGTCTGCAGCAGGCTGATCAGCTTGGCCGCGCCGAAGGCAAGCATGACCGTCAGGGTGGAGCGGGCGATGCGGCGCGCGCGCTGTGTTTGTAGGGCGCGTTTTCGCGTTTTGCTTGTCATACCGGCGCTTTAGCTCAGCCTGTCAAGCGCCTGGCGGGCGTCGTCGAAGTTGGGATTATAGGCGAGCGCGCGACGGTAGAGGGAGGCCGCCTGCTGCCGGTTGCCCTGGGCTTCGCGGACGCGGCCCTGCCAGTAGTAGCTCTCTTCAAGTTCAGGCGCGTTGTTGAGGTTGATCCGCGCAAGGCTCAATATGTCATCGTAACGCCCGACTTCGTAGTAGGCTTTAAAGATGCCGAATTGATACCAGAAGGTTCGCCAGGGCAGTTTTCCAGTGCGGGTCGCCTGGTCAAAGGCGACTGCGGCTTCGGCGTGTCGGTCCAGCGCGGCCAGGGATGTGCCCATATTGTGCCAGGCGAAGGCGTTCTGAGGCTGCTGGCGGGCTTCCGCTTGGGCGACATCAAAGGCGATCTGGGCGGCGCCGCGTTCGTCCCAGTGGTCGTCGAGCAGTGTGCGCAGCAAGCCTTCGCGCTGCGGTTCGTAGACTACGATGAAGGTGCGATTGAAGGCTTGCCAGTCGCTATCGACTTGCGCATAGCTTATGGCAACGCCTTGGGCGGCGTCGCCGACGCCGAGGAAACTATCGAAGAAATAGAAGAGCTGGAGGCTGTCGTCGTAGGCGATAAGGACGCGATAATGCCCGATCCAATCATAGGCTTCAAACATTTCGCCGGTTTCGATGATGACCGGGAAGCCGTTTGCGACCAGGCGCTTGAGCAGTTGCAGCGTACCGCCCATGCGCACGATCGCCTTGACAAAAGTCTCGTCTTCGACGAAGGCCGCCAATTCGCGCGGACCGACGTTTTTGTCTTCGCGATTGGGCTTGAGGCGGGCGCCGGCGTAGGCTTGGTCTTCCTGCCAGCCGTAATAGCTTAGCGCCATCGTGATCGTGGCGGGACCGCAGTTGTTCCAGGTCTGGCGCTGGTGGCGGATGCCGGCGATGCGGGCGGCGGGGGGCGCGAAATCTGGGGGCGTCGGCGTGGCGGCTGGAGGCGCGGGAAGGGGAGCGGTGGTCGGCGAAGCGCGGACGGTCGGCGTTGTCGTTGGCGTGGCGGTCGGCGGGACTCCAGTTGGATGGGAGGTGGCAAGCGGCGCAGACGCGGCTGATTCGACGGTGGCGCTGGGGGCGAAGTCGAGCGGCATTTCAAGCAGGGCGAGCGCGCTGTCGGCGTCATCAGGCGCGATGATGGTGGGGAAGACGCCGCCAGCGGGCGTCGGGCGCCGGAGCAGGCTCATAAAGGGAAGTTGATCGATTATACGCTGCTGCTGGGCTGGTTGCAGGACCTCGCGAAAGCCGAAGATGATGCCGGCGATGCCCGCTACGACCAGGATGAAGAATATGATAATGCCCCAGAAGAGGAAAGGGGGCGGCGCGGGCAAACCTTGATCGCGGTGCTTGTAGGCAAGGGCTCGGCTCGGTTGCGTGTCGTGAAGGTCGGGCACGGCATCGGTCTCGTTCATTCAGGATGTCGGTCAAGCGCGGGCGCTGTCTCGCCAACGGGTGATCGTCGCGGCGCGCTACCATCTAGTATAGTCCGCTTGGCTTATGCGCAAATGTCGGAAGAGGGGAACGTAGTGGAACCGCTGCTTTGGGCGTCAAGAAAGGATTGCAGGATGATTCTAGCGGCGAGGTCGTCGATGTGGTCGCGGGGGGCGCGTTTCCGCGCGGCCGCCAGCTTGCGCGCTTCGTCGCTGGTCAGGTATTCGCTGACCTCGGCGACCGGCAGGGGAATCGCCATTCGCATCTGCGCGATCCACTGGCGGACGGCGTGCGCTTGTGTGGGGACGTTAGCGGGCGCGTTGGGATTCAAGGGGACGCCGACGACGATGCCGAGCGCGCCTTCGCGTTTGGCGATGGCATGAATGCGAGCGAAGTCCTCCGTGGGTCCGCGCGATTGAAGGATTTCGAGTTCGCGCGCGGCGATGCCGAGAGCGTCGCTGATGGCGATGCCGATTCGCTTCTGACCGTGGTCAATGCCGAGCAAGCGGCCGTTCACTGCGCGTCCCGGACTTGTACATTTATGCGGATAGGCAGCAAGGGCATTGAGGATAGGGATGACGGGTAGAGTTGGAATTCAGGCGGATCGACCTTTGAGACGGCGGGATCAGCCGCGAGTAGGGAATGCGCTTCGGCGAGCGAAAGGCCCGCGAGTCGCTCACGAAGTTGGTTTCTGTCGATTTGCGCGATGACGACGCCGCTGCCGGCCACGGTGAAGCTGACTTGTCCGTCGGCTCTGGTCTGCGAGAATGGTCCGCGGGTATACGACACAGAATCCAAGAGCAGCATTTTATCGGCGGGCGCGGCGGCTTTGAGTCGGGCGAGCAGAAGCTGCCGGCCGAAGCGGTCGTCAATGGCCAGGGCCGAAACCACTGCGCGCATGGTCAAAGACAGTTCACTGGTCATCGTGCCGGGGTCGGCCGAAAACTGCGTCCATTCTTTGCGTTCTTCTTCGATTCTAATCGACTCGATGACAATGACCTGGCTATCGGAGAGGGCGGCGCGCATCTGTTCATAAGCCAGGGATTGGAGTTGGATGCGCAGGATCTCGAGCAGTTTGTCTTGGTCGGCGACGGCGACGGATTTCACGCTGCGGTTGCTGCCGCCGGCGGCGGAAGTCAGGTTGATCGCGGTCACGCTATCGGCAAGGGCGCCGAGCACTGTATTGATCATGCCGGGGCCGACGTTGCCGATGCTGCCGCGGTAGCCCTCCATGGCTTGGACGGCGGCGTCCACATGTTGTCCGGCGCCTGCGGGCACGACGACATCCGCCGCGGTTACGAAGAGGATGGGCTCTCCCGCGCTGGTGCCAAGTATGGTTCCGCGCGGGATATCGACGCTGGTTTCGCCGAGATTGGTGAAGGTTACGACCGCGCCAGCGGAGGCGCTATCAAGGCGGGCGCTGCCGCTGGTTGGGATGGTCGCGCTGGTTTCGACGGTGGCTTTGATGGTTTGCGCCGGGATGAGGCTCCTGGCGATATCGACGGAGGCTGCTTTTCTATCGGCGATTATGTCGAAAACGGCGTCGATGCGGTCCATTTGAAGGCTGGCTGTGATGACGGCGCCGGGCAGGACGGTATAGAGCGCAGCGCCGATAGCGGCGACTAGCAGGGCGAGCGCGATGATGCGCTCAAAGAAAGTTCGCCAGGGCGAATGACGTGTACGCCGCGCTCGCATGTATGCCAGGTCAGCGGCGAGGGTATCGGCGTTGGGTTTGTGATAGCGGGGGAGGAAGCGCTTTTGTCGTCCGCGCCTCCAGCGTTCGCGCTTGCTGGCTTCAATCGTTGGGAAGCAGCTGATATTGAGTTCGGCGGCGAAGAATTGGAGCCGCGGTGATGGCGATACGATGGCGAGTTGGATGGCGCGGCGATCGGCTTCGCGCTGGATCAGCACGAGGTCCAGTTTGCGCGCCAGGATATTGCCTTCGGGGGGCCAGACGAGCAGGACGCGCATGCCGCGCAATCCTGACAGGCGGTCCCGAAGGGCGCTTAGGGTATCGTTCGGCGCCAGGCGCATGTATTCAATGTCGGTGGACATGTCTAGAAGTATACGACGAGATTGGAAAGCGCGGTGGCGGTGCGCGGGCGCTATGCCTTTGCGATTAGCTCGCGCGCTTTTTGGAGGGCTTCGGGGATTTTGCTGCTGTCCTTGCCGCCGGCTTGCGCCATCTGGGGGCGCCCGCCGCCGCCGCCGCCGACGACTTTGGCGATGGGCTTGATCAAGTCGCCGGCGCGAAGCCCGGAGCGAACGAGCGCGTCCGAGACCGACACGATGATTTGGGGCCGCCCGTTGATGTCGCTGGCGAGGACCATGACGTCGCAATCGACGCGGTTGCGGAACCAGTCGGTCATTTCGCGCATGGTTTCGACCGGCGTGTTATCGAGCTCGGCGAGTAGCGCTTGCTTGCCGTTGAGGTTTTCCAGGTTTTGGTCGATCATCGCGTCGAAGCTGTGCTTGGCTTGATTGCGCCGCAGGGTTTCGATTTCGCGGCGGGCGTTGGCGAGCTCGGACTGCAAGCCCTGTATCCGGTTGTCGGCTCGTTCCGGCGTCGTTCCGAGCTGCTGCGCGATGGCATCGAGCGCCCGCATTTGCCTGCTGAGATGCAGGTTGGCGGCGCGCCCGGTCAAGGCTTCGACGCGGCGGATGCCGGCACTGACGCTGCTTTCGCCGGTGAAAACGAAGCTGCCGATCTCGGAGGTGGAATCCACGTGAACGCCGCCGCAGAGCTCATAGCTGTAGCGGTCGTTATCGCCGCCGATGATTACCGTGCGGACGGTCTCGCCGTATTTCTCGCCGAAGAGCGCCATAACGCCTTCCCGCCGGGCCTGCTGGAGCGATTTTAATTCTGCACGCACAGGAAAGTTCGACAAGACTGCATGACTTACCTGATCAGCGATCTCGGAAAGTTGGCGCGGCGAGACTTTCTCGTGATGAGAGAAGTCGAAGCGTAGGCGGTCGGGCGCGACCAGGGAACCTTTCTGCTGCACGTGGTTGCCGAGCTGATTGCGCAGGGCGGCGTGGAGCAGGTGAGTGGCGGTGTGATTGCGGGTGATGTCTAGGCGTCGGGCGCGATCGACCATGGCTACAGCGCGGTCGCCGGCAGCTGGGGCGCCTTCGACCACTTCGCCGATATGCGCGATGATGCCGGAGATGGGCTGTTTCATCGCTACCACTTCAATGACCCAGTTGTCACCGCTGATGATGCCGGCGTCGCTGACCTGGCCGCCGGCTTCGACGTAGAAGTTGGTATCGGCAAGTATGACTTCGACCTGGTCGCCGACGATGGCGCTTTCGAGCAGGACGCCGTCCTGCGCCAGAGCGAGCACGGTGGTTTCGACCGGTTCGGCACTGTATGGATCGTAGCCGACGCCCTTGGGAATGCTCCCCTTTGCTTGCAGATCGGCGAGGAGCTTCTGATAGAAGTCAGCGCTCTGGAATTCGCCCAGGGCTTGTCCACCACCGCTGATGCGGGCGTGTTCGGCTTCGGCATTGGCGAAACCGGCTTCATCGACGGTGAAGCCGCGTTCCTCGACGATGTCCTTGGTGACCTGGAAAGGCAAGCCTAGCGTAGCTTTAAGATAGAAGGCTTGATCGCCGGCGAGCGCTCCGCTGGCATCAAGGGTCTCGAGCATCAGGTCGAGCTCGTTGATGCCGCGCTCCAGGGTGCGGTGGAAGCGTTCCTCTTCCAGCGTGATGACGCGCTTGATGCTCTCGCGCTGGTCGATGAGGTCGGTGTAATGTTCGCCGATATTGTCGATGGCGGCGTCGGCGATGTCAGCTAGGAAAGGGCGGTCGAAGCCGATTTTGGTTCCGAAGCGGGCGGCGCGGCGGATGACGATGCGCGGGATGGCGGCACGACCCTTGGCGCCGGGAAGAACGCCATCACTAATCAGGAAGACGGCGGCGCGGATATGATCGGCGATGACGCGGTAGGGCACGATGTTGGCGTCGCGCTCGGCATCGGTATGGCCGGATAGCGCTTGCGCGCGCTTGATGATCGGCATGAAGAGGTCGGTTTCGTAAGTGGCGTCGACGCCTTGGAGCACGGAGACGATGCGTTCCAAGCCCATGCCGGTATCGACGCCGGGGGCGGGCAAGGGCGCGTCCCATTGGCCGCTGTGTTCGGGATCAGCCTGCTGCCGGTTGAATTGCATGAAGACGAGGTTCCAGATTTCCAGGAAGCGGTCGTCTTCGAGTTGCAGCATGGGGATGATATCGTCAGCGCCGAGCTCGGGCTGGCGGTCCCAGTGGATTTCCGCGGTGGGTCCGCAGGGTCCGGTGTCAGCCATTTGCCAGAAGTTGGTGGAGGGACCCATGCGGGCGACGCGCTTGGGATTGATGCCTAGCCGTTTTACCCAGGCGTCGTAGGCTTCGTCGTCGTTTTCGTATACTGTGAAGACCAGGCGGTCGGCAGGCAGCTTGTAGACTTCGGTGAGCATTTGGTAGGCGTATTTGATGGCGTCGCGCTTGAAGTAATCGCCGAAGCTGAAATTGCCGAGCATTTCGAAAAAGGTGTGATGGCGCGGGGAAGGACCGACGTTTTCCAAGTCGTTGTGTTTGCCGCTGACTCGCATGCACTTTTGTGAGGTGGTGGCGCGGGAGTAGGCGCGTTTGTCCAAGCCGAGGAAGACGTCTTTGAATTGGACCATGCCGGCGTTCACGAAGAGCAAAGTGGGGTCGTCGGCGGGCACTAGCGAAGAGGATGCGACCGGTTTGTGTCCCATTTCTTCAAAGAAATCGAGAAAAGCCTGGCGAGCTTCGGCGCTGGTCATTTGTTCCATTGGGCGGTCCTGTTTGATAGAGGCCTCAGCCATGGCGCGCGCTTGAGCCATGCGGCGAATCGGCGGGGATTATAGCGAGCGGAGGGACGGCTGAACAGGGGCGTATCCCTATGGTATACTGGCGGCGAGACGAGCGGAGAAGCCCAAACAGGAAGGCGAAATGGCGACGATTGACGAACAAGTCGAGGTCTTGATGTCGGGCGCGGCATATGGCGACCCGGAAACGCGCGAGAATATGGCGAAGGAATTGCGCGCGCGATTGTTGGAATGCGAGCGAGAAGGCAGACCGCTGCGGGTGTACTGCGGCTATGACCCGCGAACATCGGACTTGCACCTGGGGCATACCATAACGATGCGCAAGTTGCGACAGTTTCAAGACTTTGGGCACGATGTGACCTTTCTGGTCGGCACCTTCACCAGCTTAATCGGCGATCCGTCCGACAAGGATAGCGCGCGCGATCAACTGACGATGCGCAATGTCGAGGAAAACGCGCGGACCTACGCCGAGCAAGCCTTCAAGATTCTCGATGAAGAGCGGACGAGGGTTCGCCGCAATGATGAGTGGCTGGCGCCTTTGGACTTTGCCGATATCATCCGTTTGGCCAGTCATTTTACTGTGCAGCAGTTTATGGTACGGGAGAACTTTTCCAAGCGCATTGAAGAGGAAAAGGCGATCTATCTGCATGAGTTCTTCTATGCGCTTATGCAGGCTTATGACGCGGTGGCGCAGGAAGCCGATGTGCAGGTGGGCGGGCAGGATCAGCTATTCAACATATTGGTGGCGGGGCGGAAGCTGCAGACCGGTTTGGGGCAGAAGCCGCAGATCGCCATCATCATGGGCGAGAGCTTGCCGGGCACCGATGGCGAGATCAAGATGTCGAAAAGCCTGGGGAATCATATTCCGCTGCTGTCAGAGCCTTGGGATATGTTTGGCAAGGTGATGAGCTTGCCGGACAAGGCGATGGGGGTGTATCACAAGCTGATTCTGGGCTGGACGCAAGCTCAGGTCGATGAGTTGGAGGCGAAGCTGGCAGCGGGAGAATTGCATCCGAACGAGATGAAGATGAAGCTGGCGCGGGAGATCGTGAGCATCTTTTATAGCCGGGCGCACGCGGAGGCGTCGCAAGCGCGCTGGAACGAAGTCTTCCGGAGCGGCGGCGGCCTTCCCGAAGACATTCAAGAGGCGGAATTGGAGGCTGAGGCCGAGGTGCGCGATATTCTCGTGCGCTTGAAGATGGCGAGCAGCCGCGGTGAAGCCAGGCGTCTGATACAGCAAAACGGCGTGCGCTTGAATGAGATGAGAGTGGAGAGCTTGCAGGCGACGGTGACGCTTGAGATGCTGCCGGCGGTATTGCAAGTGGGAAAGCGGCAATTCATTCGGCTGGTTCCGCCCGAGGATGGGGGCGAGTAAGGCCTTGGCCGCGGCGCCAGATTACTCGATAGACGAGCTCATTAGCGTTTGCATCTCGCGGCAGGTGCGGGATGGCGATGTTTGGGCGCAGGGCATCAACACGCCGCTGGTGGCCGCCGGTTTGATCTTGGGCAAGATCCGTTATGCGCCGAGCGCGCGCTTCACTTCGGCGATTGGTCAAGCCTTGGTACAGGATTGGGGACCGCTGAGCATCACGAATGTAGAAGCGCTGTGGGTGGGCAAGGGGCTTATTCACTTGGGCTTTGCCGCTGGCGCCGCTGAGATACTGCCGAAGTTCCGGCCCAAGGAATTCTTCCGTCCGGCGCAGGTCGACCCGCGCGGCAATACGAACAATATCGCCTTTGGCAAGGATTATCGCCGTCCGCGAATGCGTTTGCCGGGCAGCGGCGGCATCCCGGATGTGACGCCGCGCTATGACCACAGCTATCTGTATGTTCCGCGCCACTCGCGATTGACGTTCGCTGCGAAGATAGACTTTGTCAGCGGGTTGGGGCACGCGCCTCAACGAAAGACGGGCGGCGGACCGCGCTATTTGATAACGGATTTAGGTCAATTCGATTGGCATGGCGGGAGAATGCGCCTGACGAGCCTGCATCCGGGCGTGTCGGTCGAGCGGGTGTGGCGCAAGACGGGTTTTGAGCTATTGCTGGCGGATGATCTAGATGAGACCTTGCCGCCGGACGACGAAGATCTGCGGCTGCTGCGCGAAGAGATCGACCCCTTGAATACGCGGAAATTGGAGACGCTGGGCGGCGGCGCGCGCAAGGCGCTGCTGCGTGAAATCCTGGAGCGAGAGCAGATTGGCTAGCTGGCGACAGCGACCGGGCGCCAGTGCTGGATACCGCGAAAACGATCGGCGCGGCTGGTCAAGTAACCGAGTTGGATGCCTTCCAAGCTGTCCCGCACGACGAAGGTGAAGACGGGATAGAAGAGCGGAATGGCGATGACTTGCTCGGCGAAGACTTCTTGGAGAGTGGCGTGCAACAGAGCGCGGCGGGTCGGGTAGATCTCGGCGCGGGCGCTTTCGATGATCTCGGCAATCTCGTTGTCGGCGGCGCCGCCATAGTTGCCGCGGGTCTGTGCCGGGTGCCAGAAACGAAAGAGATCGGGATCGGCGCCGATGCGCTGTGTGACGATGGCGGCATTGAAGCGTCCCGTTTCCAGGCGGTCGCGCACGTTGGCCGCGTCCAGCGCTTCGACGATGAAGTCCAGATCGAGGAGTCGCCACTGCGCCGCGATGGCTTCCGCCAGGTCGCGCGCCTTGTCTGAATCATCGACGATAAGGGTGAATGTTGGTTCTATGCTCGATGCTGAGTCTTCGTCGCCGGCTGCGTCTTGGTCGGGCGTTGACGAGTCGGCGTCGTCGGTGTGCAGCAGCTCCCGCGCTTCCGCCATGTCATAAGCGGTCCAGAGCTTTTGCTCAAGATAAGCCGACGAGCCGGGGATGTAGGGGCTGTCGGCGAAGGTGGCGGCTGCTCCATAGTGGGTCTGCACGAGTTGCGGAACATCCAGAGCCAGCGACAGCGCCTGGCGGACGCGGCGTTCTTCCAAGGGCGCGCTGCTCCAATTGAATATCAACACGCCAAGCGAGGCTTCAAGTTGTCGGTAGTGCCGGCTTTGCGGCAGGGCGTCCAGGTCGGTCGACGGCGCGACGCCGGAAAGGGCGTCGATGTCGCCGGCGACATAGGCGGCCAGGGCGGCGTCGAGATTGGCATAGCGCGTGAAATGAAGATCATGCAGGAGGTAGCCGCTTTGCGCTTCGGGGCGTTGACGATAGAGCGGCGACAGGGTCAAGCGGACGGCGGCGATGCCGGCGCCTTCTTGGCTATCCAAGCCCGCGAGCTGATAGGCGCCGGTTCCGATGGGCGACAAGTTGAAGGGGTGGCGCGCGAGCTGTTCCACGTTTGTGCCGAGCAAGGCGTGTTCCGGCAGAATGCCGGTTGTCAAGAGCGCGGGGAAGCTGCTGTAGGGCTGGGCGAGGCGGAATCGGACAAGATGGGATGCGAGCTTCTGCGCCTCGACGGTCTGCCAGAAGACGCCGTGCGGCGAGTAGTCGGCATAACGCGGATCGGACATCAGCGCGACAGTGTAGACGACATCGTCGGCGCTGAAAGGCAGGCCGTTTTGCCAGAGGATGTCGCTGCGCAGCCTGACAACGTACTCCAGACCATCACTGGATATGATCAGTTCATTCGCAAGGCGAGGCACCGTCTCGCCGTAGTCGTTGAAGGCGAAGAGACCTTCGAAGATCAGGCTTGCAATGTCTTGATCGGGCGGATTCAAGTGGGCGAAGAGAGGATTCAGTCGTTGAATGTCGCCGACAAAGCCTTCACGATATACGTTCGCGCTGGATA
Source organism: Anaerolineae bacterium (assembly GCA_022824465.1). GTDB lineage: Bacteria > Chloroflexota > Anaerolineae > Aggregatilineales > Phototrophicaceae > UBA6055. The sequence continues at coordinate 432,441 of JAJDZV010000008.1, read as the reverse complement.
CAGGCGCGGCCTTGGGTGGAGGGCCGACCGTGTCTGTTGGGGCAATGGAACGGGTGGGGGCGGCTAGCGCTGTCGGGGTGGCGTCAAGGCGTGGAGCGGGGACGGCGCCTCGCGTGAAGCGGAAAGCGACCGCGGCGACAAATACAGCGAGCGCAAGGACAAATGTAAGGAGCTGCCAGCGGAATCCACGGAGCATGCGTCGCCTCGTCAAGGACAAGGGGGCGCATCGTTCGCGCTGTGAAGCATTGCCGCGATGAATCTCATAGCTGCAATGCGCTTGGCATTAGCTGCCGGTGGAAACGGCGAAAAGGGCGATGCCCAGGAAGGCGATGGACAAAAATATCGTGATTCGGAAAAGCGTCTTTTCGAGGCCGCGCCGGGTTCGCGCGATGCCGCCGCCAGCGTCGCCGCCGAGCAAACTTCCCAAGGCGCCACCCTTGACCTGAAGCAGGATCAGGACGATGAGCACGATAGAAATGACAATTGACGATATTTGCAAGACTGCGCCCATGATGGGTCTCCCGTCAAGACTGGGAATACGTAACCAAAACAGTATAGCATTGGCGGCTCCGGCTGACTAGCGTGAGATGCGCCGGCGCCGCAGTGTCTGCTTGCCTATACGCGGCGAGTTGCGATCAGTCGCGCAGGGCTTCAAGAAACTCGATGGCTGCTTGCAGTTGGATATCGTCCGCTTGGTCTTCATCCGATTCTGGATTCCAATCGACCACGATGTTGGGTGTAATGCCTTGTTCATGGATCCAGTTTCCGTTTGGCGTCAGCCAGCGCCGCACGGTGATGCGCAAACCTCCGCCATTTGCGAGCGGCGGGATGTTCTGCACGGTGCCTTTGCCGAAGGTGGTTTCGCCGAGAATGGTGGCGACGCCGTAGTCTTGCATGGCGCCGGCCAGCACCTCCGAGGCGCTCGCGCTGGTTTCGTCCACGAGGACGACAATTGGCACGTTGATATCGGCGAATCCGCCGCTGGTTCGCGTGACTTCCTCGCTGCCATCGCGGGCGACCTGTCGCAGCAGCACGCCATCCTCGATGAAGGCGCTGCCAATTTCGATGGCGCTCGAGAGGGTTCCGCCTGGATTGCCGCGGATATCAAATATGAGTCCGTTTGTTTGGTTAATGTTGACGGAGCGCAGGGCGTCGTCCAATTGCGCGCGAGACAGGTCGTTGAAGTCAAGCATTGTGATGTGGGCGATGTTATCCCCGACCAGCTCGTAGGACACGTTTGGGAGCGGAATGGTATCGCGGACAATTTCGAAGGCCAGCAGCTCGCCGTCGCGTCGGAAGGTGATCGTCACGGTTGAGCCGCGTGGTCCTTGCATCATGGCCGATAGCTCAGCCTGCGACAGCCCGATAACGCGCGCGCCATCGACTTCGTAGAAGACATCGCCGGGCTTCACGCCTGCTTCGTCCGCCGGCGATGCTGCGATGACCGTGACGACTTTGATTTCACCGCTGTCTTCATTCGTTTCGATGAAGACGCCGATGCCGGTGAACTCGCCGGAGAAATCGATGCTGCGCTTGTAGAGCTCGGGCCGAATGTAGCCGCTGTGCTCGTCGCCGAGAGCGTCAACCATGCCGTCGATAGCGCCGTCAACGAGTTTTTCAACTTCGATCTGGTCGACGTAGCGGGACTCGATGAGCGAGAAGGCGTCCCAAAATGGTTCAAACGCTTCATCGGTGTCAGTGAGCGCGACGATAGGGTTGTCCGCTACGGCGCCGAATACAAAGCCGAGCGCGAATACAAGCGCCGTCAAGATTGCGGAGCCGCGTAATGCCGGGATTGGCTTGCGGGATTGAGACTTGGTCATCACGCGACTCCAGATCTATGTCGAGGATTCCAGCAGGGTACAGTATAGGCTATGATGATTGCGCTGCGAAACAGTCAAATGCGCGCCGAAGCGACCCGAGTCAAGCGGCTTTGGCGGGAGTCTCAACGCGATGAAAGCAAGTCGCAATTGACCTCCGATCGTTATGTGTCAATAGGAGAGGCGGCGTCCGCGGTTGGCGATGGCGCGACGCTTGCGCTCGGCGGGATGACGCTGTATCGCCGCCCGCTGGCATTTGTCAAGGCGCTGCTGCGGCGAGCGAAGCCGCCAGGCGACTTGACATTGCTGAGTTTCACTGGCGGGATGGAATCTGACTTGTTGGTTGGCGCGGAATGCGTGAAATCGGTCCGATCAGTTTATTTCGGGCTGGAGGCTTTTGGGCTGGCGCCGATGTTTACTAAGTTCGCGCAGGAGCAGCGCATAGACATCATTGAAGAGACGGAGGCGAGCATCGTGATGGGGATGCGCGCCCGGATTTCGGGAAGCGGGTTCCTGCCATCGCCGGCCTGGATGGGCACGGACTTGCCCAAGCTGCGACCCGATGTGAAGACTGTGGCAGATCCCTATAGTGGCGCGGAATTGCTGGCATTTCCGGCGATCGCCTGCGATGTCGCGGTAATCCACGGCCTGGCCGGAGACAGGCGCGGCAATGTGCTCATCAACAACAATTTGGGAATTGACCTTGAGCTGGTTTATTTGGCGGACACCGTAATCGCGACGGTGGAGCGCGTCGTTGACGAGGTTGCGCGGACCACGGATGGCGTAATCATCCCGTTTCCGGGCTGCGACATGCTGGTTGAAGCGCCTTCAGGAGCGGCGCCGACGAGCTGTTATCCGCTGTATCCGTTGGACGGCGCGGGCATCCTTGCATATACCGAAGCATGCAACGCTGGGCGATTCAAGCAATTTCTCGAGGGCTTTACCGAATCTTAACAGCAGTTCATTGTCGCAACCCGCATTGCGCGGTATAATCTAAGTTGACTGAACAAGTCGTGACTTGGGGAGCTCGCGGGAGTGGGCTGAGAGGGCGTGCGCCGACCCAAATACCTGATCCAGGTAATGCTGGCGTAGGGATGTCTGCAACACCCTTGATTCCGCCACCCCTGTACACACCCCGACAGGGGTGGTTTCTTCTTCGCAGCCAGCTCGCCCGGTCACCAGAGATAGAAGGGAATTGCGCTATGGTTTGGCGAGCGATTGCGTTTGCGCTGGTGCAGCTGTTGGCTCTCAGCGGCGCCTTGGCTCAGGAAGGCGAAGCGGTTGTTGTGTTGACGCACGACAGCTTCGCCATATCCGAGTCGGTATTGGATGCGTTTGAAGTAGAAAATGGAATTACCGTTGAGATTCTCCGATCCGGTGATGCGGGACAAATGGTGAACCAGGCGATTCTCAGCAAGAGCAATCCCTTGGGCGATGTCTTGTATGGCGTCGACAACACCTTCCTCAGCCGCGCGCTATCGGCCGATATCTTTACGCCATACCGATCGGCCGGGCTGGCACATGTGGAAGTCGCGTTTCTGCCGGATGACAGCCATCGCGTCACGCCGATTGATTTTGGCGATGTCTGCCTGAACTATGATATCGCCTATTTTGAGGAGCATGAGCTTGCGCTGCCGCAGAGCCTGAGCGATCTGCTTGAGCCGGAATACGCCGGCTTGCTGGTGGCGGAGAATCCGGCAACCTCGTCGCCGGGCTTGGCATTCTTGCTGGCAACAATCGCCGAGTTCGGCGATGACGGCGAGACGAATTATCTGGATTATTGGCGGGCGCTGGCGGAAAACGATGTGTTGGTAGTCGATGGCTGGACCGACGCCTATTATGGCGAGTTCACGGTAGGAAGTCGCGGAATTGGCGCGCGGCCCCTTGTGGTCAGCTATGCCAGCAGTCCGCCAGCGGAGGTGATCTATGGCGAAGATCCTGAAGCCGGCGCGGTAACGGGCGCGATTACCGGCGACAATATGTGCTATCGGCAGATTGAATACGCAGGCGTATTGGCCGGCGCGGAGAATCCGGAGGGCGCGAAGCTATTCATTGATTATATGTTGAGCCCGGCTTTTCAGGAAGACATGCCCTTGAACATGTTTGTATTCCCGGTCGTGGATGGCGTTGTGCCGCCGGAGGCGTTCACGGCTTATGCGGAGGTTCCGGAAAAGCCGGCGTCGTTGGATCCAGCCCGAATCGAAGAGAAGCGTGAGGCGTGGATTCAAGCTTGGGCTGAGGTAATGCTGCGTTGAGCGGATTAACTCGGCGCGCGGCGCTCCTGGTGTATCTCGTTCCGCTGGTCTTTCTCGCCGTCTTCTTTCTGTATCCACTGTTGTCGCTATTTGACCTCAGTTTGCGGCCCGATGGCGCGCTGGATCTCTCGGCGTTTGCCCGGCTGATGTCCACCGATTATTATGTCGGGACGCTGGTATTTACTGTTTATCAGGCGATGGTCTCGACGATTGCGACGCTCGCGCTTGCGCTGCCCTGCGCCTTCGTGTTTGCGCGCTATCAATTTCGGGGACGATCGCTGTTGCTGTCCCTGGCGACGCTGCCATTTGTATTGCCAACGGTGGTGGTGGCGCTGGCATTTGCGGTAGTGCTTGGCGATGGCGGTTTGCTGAACGATTTGCTGCGAACGCTGTTTTCGCTGGATTACAGTCCGGTTCAGTTGGAGCGCACGCTAACGCTGATCATTATTGTTCACGTGTTTTACAACTTCGCGATTGCTTTGCGCATCATCACGAGTTATTGGTCGTCGGTTGGCTTCGCAACCGAGGAAGCGGCAAGGTCGCTGGGCGCGCGCGAGTTGGATCTTTGGCGAGACATTCGGCTGCCGCTGATTCGTCCGGCGATGCTGTCGGCGGCGGTGTTGGTATTCATCTTCTGCTTCACGAGTTTCGGCGTCGTCTTGATTCTGGGCGGCATACGCTTCGCGACGCTGGAAGTGCAGATCTATTATCAAGCGGTTAGCATCTTCAATTTGCCGCTGGCGGCGGCGCTGTCGCTGGTGCAGATTGTGGCGATGCTGGCCATGTTGATCGTCTATACGGGCACTCAGCGCCGGCTGCAGGTTGGACTTGCAAGTCGCGCAGCGATCGTCCGCAAGCCACGAACAGCGACTCAGCGCGCTATGATTTCAGCCTGCGTCATATTGATCGCGGGTCTGCTATTCACGCCGTTGCTTGCCTTGATTTGGCGCTCGCTATTCCTGACCGGGCGTCTGGACCTTAGCGGCTACACTGGTTTGGTGGAGCGGTCGCGCGCCTCGCTGCTGTTCATCGCTCCGCTGGAAGCCGTCTTCAATTCTTTGCGCTTCGCCGTAATGGCGATGACAGCCGCCTTTGTATTGGGCTTGATCGCGTCGCATATGATCAACCGCAAGGGGCGGTGGTCGCGATATAGCGATCCACTCTTCATGCTGCCACTGGCGACGAGCGCGGTTACGCTGGGTTTCGGATTCATCATTGCGCTGGACGAGCCGCCGCTGAATCTGCGTTCGTCGTGGCTGATTATACCGGTGTCGCATACTTTGGTGGCGCTGCCCTTTGTCATACGCAGCGTCCTGCCCAGTTTGCGCGCTGTTCCACCCTCACTCGGCGAGGCGGCTCGCGTGCTTGGCGCTCGTCCATTGACGAGGCTCTTGACCATTGACGCGCCGTTGGTAAGCCGCGGGCTGGTTGTGGGCGCGACATTCGCCTTCATGGTCAGCATGGGCGAGTTTGGCGCATCGCTATTTGTGGCTCAGCGAGAATCGGTGACGATACCGGTGGTGATCTACCGCCTTATTGGGGATCCCGGATTGTCGTCGTATAGGCAGGCGCTGGCGATGAGCGTGATTCTGATGCTGGTCTGCGCGGGCGGCTTCCTAATGATTGAACGGCTGCGCGCCGCCGGAGTGGCGGAGTTCTGATGCTGGAGATTGAGAATGTCTCGCATGCATACGGCGACCTGGTCTCGCTGAATCGGGTCTCGTTGCGGGTGGGCTCCGGCGAGATTGTCTGCTTGCTGGGTCCCAGCGGCTGCGGCAAAACAACGCTGCTGCGGATTGTCGCCGGATTGGAGGCTGCCGCGGAAGGCGCGATAAGGTTTGCGGGCGTCGATCTGGCTGGCGCGCCCGCCCACCGGCGCAACTTCGGGTTGATGTTCCAGGACTTTGCGCTATTTCCGCATATGAATGTCGCCGATAACATCGCTTATGGCTTGCGGAGGCGCGGCGAGTCAAAGCGAGTCATTGCCCGGGAAGTCGAATCGCTGCTGGCGCGGGTGGGATTGCCGGGCATGCGCGCGCGCGATGTGGCTGCGCTTTCAGGCGGTCAGCAGCAACGCGTCGCCTTGGCCCGCAGCCTGGCGCCAAGACCTCGTCTGTTGATGTTGGACGAGCCGCTGGGCTCGCTCGATGCGCAGTTGCGCGACCAGTTGGCGCTGGAGCTGCGTCAGATCATCAAAGACCAAGGCTTGAGCGCGATCTATGTTACGCACGACCATCGCGAGGCATATGCTGTCGCTGACAAGATCGCTGTCATGAATATCGGCGCGGTGGAGCAGGTTGCCACACCGCAAAGTTTGTACCGCAAGCCCAAGACGGCATTTGTGGCGATGTTCCTGGGCATGCGCAACATCTTTGGGGCTGGGCAAGGCGACTTCGCCGCGCGCTTGTTATCCGCATTGGAATGCGGGCGCGCCGAGGCAAGGGCGGTTCTGATTCATCCCTCGGGGATCGCCTTTGGCACGACGACGGAGGACAGGTCGCTATGCCTTGACGGGGCGCTCGTTGGGGCCGTATTCCGCGGCGATTATTATGATGTCAACGTTTCGCTCGACTGCGGCGCGAGCCTGTATTTTCCCAGTCCAACGCTGCCTGTAGAATTTGGCGCTGAAACACCGGTGCGCGTCGCGAAGGACGCGCTGATTGCGCTGGATGGCTGAAGCTCAATCTGTTCCCTTTGCCGGGCTAGCGCAAGGCAATATAATCTTTGCGTATCGTGGGATGCTAGATGTGGCGGGGAAATCTCATGCCTAGGGCGCTATTCAGCGTTTCAAGCAAGCGCGGCTTGCTCGGATTTGCCAAGGAACTGGTCGGTTTGGGCTGGGAAGTCGTCGCTAGCGGCGGCACAGCACAGACCTTGATGGACGCCGGCATTCCGGTGACCGGCGTGGAGCGTGTGACAAGGCAGGCGGAAATGTTAGGCGGGCGCGTCAAGACCCTCCATCCGGCGATTCACGGCGGGATCCTGGCGCGGGACACGGACGCCGACATGCAAGAGTTGGCGGATTTTGGGTTCGCGCCGATCACGATGGTCGTCTGCAACCTGTATCCATTTGGCGAGACTATCAAGCAGCCGGAGGTAACGACCGAAGAGGCGATCGAGCAGATAGATGTCGGCGGCGTGACGCTGCTGCGGGGAGCGGCGAAAAACTTCGCTCGGGTGACGGTTCTCTGCGATCCGCTGGATTATTCAGATGTCATCGTGGCGCTGAAGACTCGCGGCGCCACCAGCTTGCGGCAGCGGCGGGAGCTGGCGGTGAAGGCTTTTGGGCATTGTCGCGATTATGACACCTCGATTTACGCTTATCTAAGTGAATCAGAGATTGCCGAGCCGGATGACGGCGATGTGCCGGACAGCATTGCGTTTGGCGTCCAGAGGAGTCATGATCTTCGATATGGCGAGAATCCGCATCAAGCGTCGGCTTATTACGGCAGCGGCGAGAGCGGCGCCCCCTTGGGCGCGGGCCAGCTGGCGGGCAAGCAGCTTTCCTACAACAACATCCTCGATGTAGACAGCGCTTGGCGGGCGGTCAGCAGTTTTGACGAGCCTACGGTTGTCATCGTCAAGCATTTAAATCCGACGGGTATCGCGAGCGCGGAAACTGTGGCGGAGGCATTCCCGCTGGCTTTGGCCTCCGATCGGGTCTCATCCTTCGGCGGGATCATCGCAGTCAACGACGAAGTAGATGTGGACCTAATCGCGGCGCTGGGCTCCTTGTTCGTGGAAGCGCTTGTCGCGCCGGCTTTTAGCGACGCCGCGCTAGCGCATTTGCAGAGCGGACGACGAAACTGCCGCGTGCTGCGCATGGAGGAGCCCTTTCAAGGCGGCGGATTCGAAGTGCGCAGCGTGATGAACGGCTTGCTATTGCAGCGCTATGATGTGGGCGATCCGGCGGGCGCCGCCATGCGCACGGTAACCAAGCGCGCGCCTATCGCGGAAGAAATGGAGTCGCTGGTATTTGCCTGGAAAGCAGTGCAGCATGTTCGCTCGAACGCGATCGTCCTGGCGCAGGGCAAACGGACGGTGGGCATCGGCGGCGGGTTGCCGAGCCGGGTGGATGCGGCGGAGCTGGCGATCAAGAAAGCGGCGGTAGAGACGACCAACGCGGCGATGGCGTCGGATGCGTTTTTCCCTTTTCCGGACAGCATTGAGCACGCGGCGCGCGCTGGCGTGACTTGCGTCGTCCAGCCGGGCGGGTCGATACGCGACAGCCAAGTGATAGAAGCGGCCGACTACTTCGATATGGCGATGATCTTCACGGGCTGCCGGCATTTCCGACATTAGCCAGGGATTGAACTAGACGTGTTCCACGGCCTCTTCTGCCGTATGCCAACCACGACCAACGAAAGGCAATTCGCCCTTCTCCCAGGCGACCAGGAGCGGCACGGCGGTAAAGATCGACGAGTATGTGCCCGAGAGCAAGCCGATGAAGAGAATCGCGATGAACTGCTTCACGGTTTCGCCGCCGAAGAGCAAGATGGCGATCATGATAAAGAATGCGTTGAGTTGAGTCGCCAGGGAACGGTGAATCGTCTCCCAGATGCTCCGATTGACGATCGTCTCGTAGGGCTCGCCCAGGTGTTTCGGGATATTCTCTCGGATACGGTCGAATACAACGATAGAGTCCTGGACTGAGAAGCCGACCACGGTGAGCACGGCGGTGAGGAAGAGCGCGTCGATTTCCCAGCCGAGCAGCAAGCCGAAGAGCGACATCACGCCCATGACGACCAGGATATCGTGGATCATGGCGGCGATGGCGCAGACGCCGTAGCGAATGGCGTTTGGTACCTGGCGGAAGGCGATGACGATGAAGCCGGTGATCACCAAGGCGCCGACGGCGACGGCGGCAAGAGCGGAGCGCGTGACTTCTTGCCCGATTGTCGCCGATACTGTTTCCACGCGAAAGCTGTCGCGATCAACCGGCGCCAGGCGGGCAAGACGCTCGAGGATATCGTTGGTGACGCTGACGTCATGGAAGCCGGCGCGGACGGACCAGCGATAATCGTCAGCGGCGCCGATCTGCTGGATGATGACGCTATCGTCGCCGACCGAGGCGAAGACGCCGCGAAGACCGTCTTCGGTGGCGCCAGCTTGATCAAACTTGAGTTCGTAGATGCTGCCGCCGAGGAAGTCGATGCTCAAACGGAAGGGCGCGCCGGTTGATAGGGTCGAGAAGATCATGATTGCCAAGCCGGGCAGGATAAAGGTGGCGGAGAGCAAGAAATACCAGCGGCGCTTTTGAACGATATTGAACATAGCTCACCGTCCCTAGGCGCCGAGAATCGCGCGATTGTTTGTCACGGCGCTGCGGAAAAGCCCGACCAGAACATAGAGGAAGGTACGCGTGACGATGACAGCGGTGAAGAGGTTTAGCGCGAGGCCAATCGCCAGCGTCACAGCGAAACCGGCGACAATGCTGGCGCCCGGAGTTTGCCCAAACATGAAAAGTATGCCGCAGATAATGATGGTGGATAGATTCGAATCGCGGATAGAAGTCCAGGCGCGGTCGAAGCCGGCTTTCAGCGCCGCGTCCAGGGGCAAGCCGGCGCGCAGTTCTTCTTTGATTCGCTCGAATATTAGGATGTTGCCGTCGACTGCGGTGCCAATTGATATCAGGAAGCCGGTGATTGCTGGCAAGGTTAGCGTCACTGGCAGGAGCTTGAAGACGGCGATATTTAGGAAGATAAATACAATTAGCGCCAGGTCTGCGGCGACGCCGGGCAGCCGGTAGTAAATCAGCATGAAGGCGAGCACCACAATTACGCCGACTACGCCGGCCTGTACGCTGAGACGGACTGATTCTTGTCCCAGCGTGGCGCCGACTTCGTGAGTGCTTTCTATGCGAAGTGGAATGGGCAGCGCGCCGGAGCGCAATTGCAGCGCCAAGGTATTTGCCTCATCTTCAGTGAACTGACCAGTGATAACGCCGCCGGAAGAGAGCTGCGCCTGAATGATCGGGGCGGACAGAACTTCGCCGTCCAGCACGATGGCCATCGGCTCGCCTATGCGGTCGCGGGTGAAACTGCCGAATATGTCCTGGAATTCTTCCTTGATCTCAAAGTTGATCATCCATTCCGGGCTGCCCGTTCCTTGCGGGGGGGAGAGCACGGCGCTTGCGGCTTGCAAGCCGGCGCCAGTCATCACCGTGCGGAAGGGCAGGCCGCTAACCGGGTGCGCCAGGCGCCCGGCGAGGGGGTCCTGTTCGCCTTCAGCAAGCACCGCGTTCTTGCGCAACTCGACTTGTTCGCTGGTGACGATTTCGTCGCCAACCAGAGCGCGGGCTTGATTGGAAAGGCCGCCGAAGTCGACGAATTCGAGCAGAGCCGTCTGCTGAATCGTGGCGATGGCTTGCGCCGGGTCGCGGACGCCGGGCAACTCGACCAGGATTCGGTCGCGTCCTTGCACTTGGACCGTTGCCTCGGTCAAGCCGAGGGCATTGACGCGGCGCGACACGTTGTTTGCCGTTTCATTCAAGTCTTCGAGCGTGAAGTTCTGCGCTGAGATATCGGCTTGCAACAGGACGCGCAAACCGCCCACCAGATCAAGTCCGAGGCTCTGCGTGATGTTAAGCGCAAACTCAACAATACCATCGCCGTTCGCGTCGATTTCCAGGTTTTCCGTACATTTGAGGTCGCCGGGCTCTGCGCCGGCCAAAGCCGCGCAAGCAGCAGTGTCCACGCCCTTGAACGCGGGCGGGGTGGCGACCCAAATGCAAAAGGCGCTTAACAAAACGATAATGATTAGCCAGCGAGCATGACTGCTCATTCTGGGCTGCCTTCCTCTTCGCCGACGATAGTCACGATGATTTTTGCTCGGCTTGCGGTTTACTGACGCCAATGCCGGCGTTATGAGCGACCTGTTCAGGATCGTAGATCTGCTGCAGCGCGGCTGTCAGCAGCGTAATGCGCACGCCCTCAGCGATCTCGACATGTGAGATGCCTTTGTCGGCGTCGATGTCCATAATCTTACCTATGATGCCGCCATAGGTAACAATTTGGTCGCCGACATGCAGGGAGCGCGCCAGCTTCTGTTTGTGCTGGAACGCGCGCTGCTTGGGAAAGACGACCAGCGCCCAATAGCCGCCGAGGACAAGGGACAGAACGGCGAAGACCAGCACGAATTCCAGCATGATGTGTTTCCGCTTCTCACACGCAGTCGACTATTATAATGATGCCCGGGCGAGTAAGCCAGTCCCTGTCGCTTGCTTGACCAATAGAGGAAACGAACCTACAATACGCTATTGACGCATCGCAAGTCTGTCGAGGTGGAAGGTATCATGCGCAGATCAATGAGACGCGCGCCGCTCGCCATAGGCATAATCGCTATCGCTGCTGTTCTGTTTCTCGGGCGAGCCGCCGCTGGCGATACGGTGCTGGTCAACAATAGCGGAGACGGCAACGCCGTATTCTATATAGAGGGCGAACCGTCGGTCGTGATCAATGGCTTTGATTTGACGCCCTTGGGTGTGGGTTTGCCGGTGGCGCTGGATGCTGTGAGCATTTCGGTGGCTACGATAGTTCCGGGCGGCAACATTGATTTGCTGGTATACCAGGATGGCAATGGCGGATCGCCGGTGGACGCCACCTTGATTTATCGCGAGCAAGTGGGCATCGGGCTGACCGGCGTCAACCGGATCGAGCTGTCGGAACCGGCCATTATCACGGAGCCGGTGGTGTGGGTAGGTTTCAATCTGCCAGTCGGGTTCGAGTTTTATGCGGACACATCCGGCGCGTCGGTGCTGACTTACTGGGCTTGGACGACCGGCGGCGCATTCGAGCTTTCGGCGCTATCGACGGCGCAAGTACTCGGCCCGGGAGACGGCAGCGAACCAGTGAACATTGCCATGGACGGCATTGCGCGAATTACGGCTGAGTTGCGGACGCCGGCGACCGAAGAGGTTTCGGCCGGCATTCCTTTGGGCAGGCAGATTTTGCCCAATGTCGTGCAAGACACTTCAATAATGCGCGCGTACCCGAGCTGTGGTTCTCTGCTATTTGATCCGGAAGACATTGAGATAACCGCCAGGTCTTCATTCAGTTTGGACTGTGAAATACAGCATGGATTCCACTCGCCGTGGGCAGTGGCTCAACCGCAAGATTATTCGCTGGAGGTGCTGCGGATGGGCACGCTCTACAAACTGTCGTCACTGATTCCGCAAGAGCTGCATGTGGCTGGCGCGGTAAACGCGCTGCCGGAGCCGGTGACGCATTGCATGCGCGTGCCGGCGGAAGATCTCACTGTCGCGGTCATGGGTGAGGTGCGGGCGGCAATCCCGCCAGCGCATAGTCCGGAGAATTGGGTGATTTTGCCGACAGTGCGTTTCGGGGACTTGATTTGCGCCGAAGTTACCGAAGCAAATTATGTGACCTATTTCGTGCCAGAGACTCCCGAATCGCCGCAGAACGTGAATCTGGTCATAGGCTGGACCGAAATCAACCCGTTCCCCTTGTATTGCGGTCTTGACGCTTCCATAAACGTGCCGATTGTCAACACGGGCCAAGACTGGTTCGATACCGATGACGGCAAGATCACGGTGGTTGTCCAGGATTTTCATGTGGCGTCGGGGATTGCATCCGCTGAAAGGCGGTTTGATATTGGACCGAGTCAGCTTGGACCAGGCGCCAGACAGTTCTTTAATCTGGGTCCTTTCTTAGTGGACGCGTATAGGAATGATCTGCATCGAATTCAAATAATCGTTGACGCGGATAATGAAGTCGATGAATTTAACGAGGCGGACAATTCCTGGATCGGCGAGTACTTCTTGGGCTATGCGCCTGGTCACCAGGTATGCGGTCCGTATCCGGAAACCATGAACCTCGTCTGGGATCTTTCAAATCGTTGTGAGCTTTCGCTGCGCATTTCTCATCGTCTGGAAGCAGACGTCCGCGGCAGGCTCGAGCAACTCGAACGTCTCGTGGTTGGAATTGACCATCTCGGCCAGTTTTTCCATATTGAACAATATCCGCCGCGAGAGCGATTGGAAGCGGATTTCGACAACACACCAGAGTCCGATCGACGACCGACCTTAGAGGTTTACATTCACGAACAGCGTCAGAGATACCAAAGACAAGTCGCCAGCATTTTTGCCACGAGTTGGGAGCAAGTCAAAGCGCAGGCGGAAGCGGCGGTGCAACGGCGCGTCGACTGTCTGGCGCAGAGATAGCGCGACCGCGCCCGGTTTCGGCCGCGGCTAGGTTTGCAGGGACGTTGAGAGGGTACCATGCGCGTTGTGACAAACAAGAAACTTGCGCGGCGCAATCGCAAGATCACCAACTACTTGTTTTTCGGCACCTTTGGCGCTTTGATCCTCGGCTTTGTCGTCATCAACGCGTCGCTTTTCACGAACGACACGCCTGACACGTTGACGCTGCTCGCTCAATCGGCGGTGTTGCCGGCCGCCTTTGTTTTGACGATTGTTTCCGTCCGCATGACCAACCTTTGGGCGCGCGCGCCACGGCCCGAAAATGCGATAAAGGACGGTCTGAAGGGCTTGAGCAACAAGAGCGTGATCTACAACTATTACCACTTTCCGGCGCGCCATGTCTTGATTTGCCCGCAAGGCGTATTCGCGATTGTGACGCGCTGGCACGATCAGAAGTTTGCCCTGCGGGATGGCAAGTTTCGCAGCAAGAAGAATCTCATTAGCAAAGTCTTCTCGGCGATTCGCTTTGACGGCATCGGCAAGCCGTTTCGCGAAGCCGAAATGGCGCGCGAGCACATTCAACGAGCCATCGACGAAGTCGCGCCCGAGGTCAATGTGGAGAGTTTGATCGTCTTCGTCGATCCGTCGGCGGAGGTGGAGTTTGAATCGAGTCCTGAGGTTCCAGTGCTATACGCGGATCCGAAGCGGAGCCCAAACTTGAAGGACTATATGCGCGACGCAAAGCGCCAACTCTCGGAAGCGGCCGGCGACGCAAAGAACGCCAGTTTGATGCCGCTGAGCGACGAGCAGATTGAAGCATTCGAAAAAGCCACCATCTGAGCCGCGAATGACCTGGCTGCGCGACTTGGGCTTGCTCTTGTCGGTCATTCTTCTTGGTTTTGGCTTGCGGATTCACAAGCTGGAGGCGGTCCCCTTGCGGGGCGACGAAGCCTTCAGCGTCCTCTACTGGGCCGATACGCCTTTGAGTGTCGCTCTCACGGAAATCGCGCCCGGAGAGCCGCATACCCCGTTGGTTTACGCGGTGGGTCGCGTTTGGAATCTCATCATCGGCGGGATCGACTCGGTATTCGCCTTGCGCTACCTTTCGGTTCTGGGCAACAGCATTGGCATCGCCGGCGCCTTCGCCCTTGGCTGGCGCTTGTCAGGCAAACGCAGTTGCGGGATGCTTGCCGCATTGGTTTGGGCGATTCATCCGTATGAGATTTGGCACAGTCAAGAGTTTCGCAACTATGGCTATTGGGGCGGGCTCAGCATCGTCTCGCTTTGGCTGGGCTTGCGTCTGGTTGATCGGCCGCGTCGCGCCGACTGGCTGCTGTACGCGCTCGTTGGCGGTTGCGCCGCGCTGACTATCTATACTGAGTCATTTACGACCATCGCCTTGGCGATTTTTGCGATCGTCACTCGCTGGAGGCATTGGGGCTTTCTGTGGCGTCTGCTGGCGCTTCAATGCGGCATGGCGGTTCTTCTCATCGCCGGTCTGCTGCTGCTGCAAGTGCAGCAGGGATTCATTGATAGCTATCCCGGCTTGGTCCAGCCGTTTGCGCTTGCTGATTATGTGACGCGCTTTGTCCCCGCGCTTGCGCTAGGAAGCACGCTCCCCATAGACCAGTCAACAGTGGGTGTTGGACTTTCTATAGTTTTTGCGCTTTTGGCTGCTCTTGTGCATAAGCGGTCTGTTCGGCAGTTTCGCTTTGTGACCTTGGCCGGGCTGCTGCCGCTCCTATTGCTCGGGGTCGTGTCTCAGCGTTACAACTTGTTTCATCCGCGATATGCGCTTTCAGCGGCGCCAGCATTCATCTTGTTGCTTGCCTTGGGCGGCTACCACGCGGCTGGGTACGTGCGGCGCTGGAGGAAGCTGCCGGTTTCGTTGCTGGCATTCTTGCTGCTTATTCCCTGGATGGCGCTGGCGCTTGCGACTGTGAACGCGCATTTCAGCGAACCGGCATTCCGCAAGGCGCCGGCTTGGGACGCGCTGGGCGCTTTTCTCAATTCGCGCGTAAGCGAGTCTGATTTGGTCATTCAGTTGGCGGTAGATCCGGCCTTTGGCTACTACTACACTGGCGCGGCACAAGATATTGGCTTGCCGATCAAGCCCTACCAGGCGCCGGATGAGATTGAGAGCGAGCTGCGCCGATACAGCAGCGGCGAATTCGACAGCATTTACGTTGTGGCCAGGGAACAAGCGGGTTGGCAGAACGCCGGCGTCGTGGTCGACTGGATGCGGCGGAATATGCAGGAAGTACTTAGCACGGACGCCGCTGGCTTGCCCGTGCGGCAATATCGGCATTGGGCGGTTTCGGCCGACGGCTTGCCCGAGATGGCGCGATTTGGCGAGGTTGTGGCGCTGCTGGATGTCGAGAACTGTCCCGTGTATTTGCCGAGCGGTGAGTTGCATCTGCAGCTGATTTGGAGGCCGCTTTCGCGCTCCGTAAATTCGTTCAAAACTTTCGTCCATGCGTATGGCGCTACTGGAGACTCCTCCGGCGCGACGCTCTGGACGCAGGCGGACAAGTATCCCCAGGACGGGCGGCTGGACTCGGCAAAATGGATGGCGAATGCCGTCTTCCGTGATGTCTATTACTTGCCCGCGAGCAATCTTGCGGCGGGAGATTATGAGATTCTCGTGGGCTGGTACGACTCCGTCAGCGGGCGCCGCCTCACCTTGCCGGGCGGCGACGACGCCCACACGCTTTGCACAATGGAACTTGGGCGCCGGGACTGACAACGATTCAGCGGGCGAAAATTGATTGGCGCTGATTTCGCCTCGCTTGTAAACTGAGGGTTGGACGGCTGTTTATGTTTGCGGTGTTAGGCTTATGTCAACCCTATGGCGAACCTTACTGGCTGCAGCAGTTTTAGTCGTGGCGCAATTTGGCGCCGCGGCGCAGGACGCTGACGCGAATGATGAGAATGAGCGATCTGCTTTCAGTTCACCTGCAGCTTACGACGCTTATATTGTGCAGAGCGGAGATTCGCTCTACAGCATCGCTAAACGTTTCAACACCACGGTCGACGCATTGGTCGCCGCTAATGCGATCGCTGAGCCGGGGCAGCTATTGGCCGGACAGACGATATTGATCCCGGCCGGTCTGAGCGCCCATGTTGACGTTTATGAAGTCCAGCCGGGCGATACTTTGTTCAGCCTGGCGAAGCGTTTCAATACCAGCATTGGGATATTGCAGAGCCTGAATCAAATTACAGACGGGAGAAGCATCTTCGCGGGCCAATCGCTAATCGTGCCGTCGGTCAGTGAGGAGGCAATGCATGTCTACATCGTTGAAGCAGGCGACTCCCTGTACGGCATTTCCCAGCAATTCAACACGGCGGTATCGGTCTTGAAGTCGGTGAATGGCATTGCTGACGCGCGCGACTTGCAAGTTGGCGCCAGCATATTGATCCCGAAGACTGATGTGACCAAGTTTGAGGTGTACGAAGTCATCGCCGACGATTCTCTCTATAGCCTATCGAGACGATTCGCCACAACCGAAGAAGCGCTCATCACGCTCAATGGTTTGGAGGGATCGCAAGACCTTGAGGCGGGCCAGACAATTCTCGTCCCGCGTATTGACGGAACCAAGTATGATGTTCACGTCGTCGCGCCGGGCGACAGCCTGTACAATCTTGCGCGTCGATTCAATACCACTGTCGCGCAATTGCGCGCGCTTAACGGCATCGGCGGCAGTCACGACATGACCGTTGGGCGCAGCATTCTTGTGCCCAAAGTCGACGCGACAATCTTTGAGACGGTCGTCATTGAGCCGGGCGACTCGCTCTTTGCATTGGCGCGGCGCTACAATGTCAGCTTGGAAGTGTTGCAGACGCTTAATCGGCTGGCGGACCCGCGCGACATCAGAGTTGGACAGACGATTTTGATCCCCAATCTGGAAAACGCTTTGCTGGAAGTCCATGTGGTGAAGCTCGGCGACCGCCTTTCGGATATAGCGGAAGCTTATGATACGACTGTGGAGTTTCTGCAGACGCTGAATGGCATCGCTGATCCGAGCCTGATCCAACTGGACGACCGGCTGCTTGTGCCGAATCCGCTTGGCGCGGCGGTTCGCCCGGGTTTCGGTTTTGGGCTGCAGGTCTTCATTGATCGAGATGAAGCGAGCGCGCTGGCGGCGCTGGTTGCGAAACTAGGCGTTGACTGGATCAAGATTGATGTCCGCTGGTCAGAGATTGAAGGACAGCGCGGAGAATACAATTACGCGGCATTGGATGCGATGGTCGCGGAGTTGGAACTCGCCAATGTCAATATCTTGCTAAACGTCTACGATGCGCCGTCATGGAGTAGACGCGCCTACACGGAGAAGCTGAACAGTCAAATGCAAGCCTACGGCGGCCCGCCGGAGGACCTCTCCGAATTCGCAGCCTTCCTGGCCAATCTGGCGACGCGCTACGCGGGAATCGTTGACGCCTACGAGATTTGGAAATCGCCCAATCTGCTGAAGTTTTGGACGGTCCCGGTTTATGAGCGCGAGCCCGAACTTGGGGCGGACGGCGATTATGGCATTCCGGACGAGGTGCAACTTGGCGCGCGGTACTACGCGCCGTTGCTGCAAATCGCGTATGAGACGATAAAGTCGCATGATGACGCGGTTTTGGTTGTGAGCGGAGGATTAGCGCCGGTTGGGTACTCTGATGGCTATAATTCCATTCATACGGCTATATACCTTCAAGAGTTGCTGGAAGTAGGCGCGGCCGATTACAGCGATGCGATCGGCGCGGTGTTTAGCGCCTCGGCTGTTCCGCCGACTTTGCGTTGCTGTGACAAGCCGCCCGGAGTCGATTCGCATTATGAGTCTTACTTGCAGTATTTCCCCGAGTTGATGGATTTCTACATTGAGGTTTTGGAAGAGCATAGTTTGTCAGACAAACCTATTATGGTGACGCAAGTAGGATGGGGCACGCGCGAAGGCGCCAATATTGCGATCCCGTCAAGCGGCTTTGAGTGGCTGAATTATACAAGCGAAGACGAGCAAGCCCTGTATGTGACTCAGGCATTTGACATCGTTCAGGACAGGGGAGAGATCTCGGCGATGTTCCTCTACAATCTCAATGGATGCGCGGTTGCGGATGAGGAGGCTTGCTTCTTTAGTCTGGTTGACGCGGCCGGTTCCCAACGTCCCGCGTTTGAAGCGCTCCAAACATTGCCCAAGGCTTCTTAGCGCCCGCAGAACGGTACAGGCCCGGTCAACTGCCGAGCCAGGTGAAGGCGCGCCAATCGCCTTCAGCCCCGACATAATTGTAGACACCGTGATCGTCGGCGCGCGCCACGGAGACGCGCCACTGGATCACGCGGTTTTTGCCGTCAGCCGGGACAAAGGCTGATGGAACGCGGAAGGAGTTCGCGCGCGTAACCTGGCGCAGCGCGCGGTTGTCCGATTGGTCAACTAGCTCGACCAAGTATTCGTCGTATTGGTTCATCCCGGCGACGCCGACCCATTGGATCAGAAGCGGTCCATGTGGCACGGACGCTTGGTCGGCGGGATGCAGCACGCGCGGCGCCAGCTTGGTCGCGGTAGGCGTGGCCGTCTCGTCGCCGGTAGGCGTTGGGAACTTGGTGGGCAGCGGCGTTGGCAGCGGGACGCGCACGCACTGGCCGATGCTGAGATTGGGCGCGCAGTTTTCTCCGCCGCTCGGCAAGGTGAAGTTGCAGCCGAACCAGTTCAGGTCGCGATTGAGGCCATGCAGGATCTCGAGCGTGGTGTTGTTTTGGACGGCGACGCCAATGATTGCGTCGCCGGCTTCGACAATGTGGCAGCCGATGCGCGCGCCGGCGGGCAAGACGACGCCGGAGACATCATCGGCGCCGATCGTAGCGAGGAACTCTTGCGTCGCTTCGGCGCCGAGGGGCGTCGGGGTGAGCGTTGGACGCGGAATCAGGATGGTGATGCCGCCCCGAACAGAATCGGCAGCGGGGATATTGGGGTTTAGCGCGACCACAGTGGCGGCGACGTTCGGCTCGTAGCCGTAACCGTGTTCCGGCAGCTGCAGGATGTAATACATGGTTTCGCCGTCATTGACGAGATACTCGAAGTACACGGAGGTCGCGGTTGGGGAGGCTGGCGGCGCGGTTGCGGTTGGCGCAAGCGTGGCGACCGCGAGCGTGACGACGGGCGCAGACGGTGAAGGCGACGGCGTTACGCTCGACGGCGATTCGGTAGTAGCGATAGCGCGCGCAACGTCGGTCGGCTGCGGCGGGATTGGCTGGCTGATATTGCAGCCAACTGCCGAAAGAAGCCCCGCAGCCAACAGGAGACGCAGCAGGTAGTGAATCATGTTTCAGCCCGCTCTGCGCCTTGCCAGACAAAAGTTCGCGCTTCGGTGGCGAAGGAGCGCCGGTTGGTCGCTGTGTCGCGGACGCTGACCTGCCAGGTGTATCTATGGCTTCCGGCGAGCTGGCTTTGCCATTCGGTTGGAATGATGAGGAATAGCTCGCGCGCGTCGGCTTGGAAGCTCTCGCCGCTGTCCAGATTATTGAGATTGATCTGGTAGACTTCGTCGACGCCCAAGCGACCGACGCCGACCCAGCGCAAGGTCACTTGCTCTTCAGCTGAAAAGTAGGCATCGTTCGCCGGGCTTTGGGCAATCGGGGCATTGTAAGTGGCTGTTGGCCAGGGCGACGGCGTCGCGCTGCCAGAGGTTAGCGGGATCCGCGTCGCGGTTGGAGGCGGCGCCGGCACTCTGACGCGCTGGTTCACGGTTAGCTGCACTGTGCATTCTGGTCCGCCGTAAACTTGGCCAAAGTCACAGAGGTAAAAGTTGATTTCGGGATTCAGATCGGAGAGGGTCTTGATGTTGGCGCCATAGCTGGCGGCGATGTAGATCATGTCCTCGTCCGGCGAAACTACATGCCACATCAGGCCTGGAAGCAGGGTTGGCGTCAAGGTCGGCGCAAAGGGATCGAATGCGAGCCGTTCGAGCTGGTCTTCTTCTCTCGCGGTCGAGGCTGACTCGCCTGGCGCGGCAAGCGCGGCCGGGTCAGGCCGGGGGGAGGGATGGGGAACGATTATTTCCTGCCCGATTTGAACCAGCGTCTCATCGGTTATACCATTCATCGCCATGACGGTGGGCAAGATAGCGAGACTGCCGTGTCCGCAGCGAGTAACAATCGCAATCAGCGAGTCGCCTTCGGCCACTTTGCGCACGCAAGGCGCGGGTGTGGGCGATCGGGTCGGCGCGGGCGACGGGAATGGGGTGTCGGTGAAAGGGGCGGTTGGGGCGCCAGGCGTCACGGTTGGTCCTGCCAGGCGAGTTGGCATCGTTGTAGCGGCTGGCGCAAGAATGGCTCCTTCGCCGGCGCCAAATCCGGGCGCCAATGCGAGCGCCCCCACGATGCCGACGGCTGCGCCCAAAAGCAGGAGCAGTATCGCGCGGCCGATACGCCCGCGCGCGCCAAGCGATGATTCCGCCAGGTCGGTTTCCCCATAACGGTAGTCGTAGACTTCGCTAAAGTCGTCGCCTTGCTGGTCGTCTTGCGTCGGCGCGATTTCGGCAATGGTTGCGCCGCAGGTTGCGCAGAGCGCCGCATTGCGATGGTTGCGCGCCTCGCATATCGGGCAAACCTTGTATGTGGTTGACAAGCGGAGTCCCTGATAATCCGGTTCGCATCCAGCCCAATTATAACGGATAGACGCCAGGCATTCTCCCTGCCGTAGGACAATCGGCTGACAACCTTCCCGGCCGAAACGACATGGTTATAGGCACAGGCTGGCGATCCTGGCCGCAATCTGTGAAGAAGCCGCTTCGAGCTCGACCAGCCGATCGCGTTCTCGTTGAACCACGTCCGGTCTTGCGCGTTGCACGAAGTTCTCGTTCGCTAGCATATTGGCGGTTCGCTCAATCTGTTGCTTCAGTTTGGCGTCTTCGGCAGCAAGGCGCTTGCATTCGGCAGCGATATCCAGCATGCCTTCGAGCGGCAGATAGAGCGCGATCTCACCGACTACGATGCCCGCCGAATTGGCCGGTTCGTCCGCGCCATCGGGCAGGAGAGTCAGCTTGTCAACATTGCAAAGACGCAGAAGAATGTGGGCATTGTCAGCCAGTTCCCGCGTTGCGTCTTTCTCATATGCGATGGCGCGGATCCTCTTTCCTGGGTCGACATTGAATTCGCCGCGCGTGTTGCGGATTTCGCGGACGAGTTCAAGGAACGTTTGCATGCGCGCCTCCGCCTCATCGTCAATCAAGCGGGAATCGGCTTGCGGCCACTCAGCCATCATGAGGGCTTCGCCGTCGTGAGGCAGGTAGCGCCAGGCTTCCTCGGTCATGAAAGGCATGAACGGATGCAGCAGACGCAGGCAACAGTCTTGAACGTGGACCAGCACGCGGCGCGCGACGTCCTTCTGCCGGGCCTTGCCCTCGTAAAGGGCGTGCTTGCTTATCTCGAGGAAGTAAGGCGCGAACTCATCCCACATAAAGGCGAGGATTTGATTGCCCGCTTCGCCATATTGGTAAATGTCGAAGAGATACTGCACATTGGCGATCAAGCGATGAAGGCGGCTGAGGATCCAGCGCGACGACAAGTCCAGATCTTCTTTGGGCGGGACGCCTGGCGCGAGTTCTCCATCCAGATTCATGTTGATGAAGGCGGTCATCTGCCAGGCCTTGTTGATGAAACGAAAACTATGATCCAGCCGCGTTTCGTCAAGGTGGCAATCATTGCCCGGCGTGCCGCTTGTGATCAGAGTGAAGCGGAGCGGGTCGGCGCCTACTTTGTCCACTATCGTGAGCGGATCGTCTGCATTGCCCAGGGTTTTGCTGAATTTCTTGCCGCCCTCGGCGCGTACCAAGCCGTGTAGATAGACGGTATGGAAGGGCGCTTCGTCGGTGAACCACAAGCCCATCATAATCATCCGCGCGACCCAGAAAAACAGGATGTCGTGCCCAGTTTCCATCACCTGCGTGGGATAGAAGCGTTGCAGGTCGTCGGTCGCCTGGGGCCAGCCCAAAGTGCTGAAGGGCCACAGTCCGCTGCTGAACCAAGTGTCGAGGACGTCTTGTTCCATTATCCAGCCGTCGCCCTTTGGCGGCGTCCGGCCGACGTAGATCTCGCCTTCGGGATGGCCGTCTGTCTGGCGATACCAAGCCGGGATGCGATGGCCCCACCAGAGTTGCCGGCTGATGCACCAGTCGCGGATATTTTCCAGCCAATGGAAATAGACGCGTTCGTAGCGCTCGGGAACGATTTTGATTTTGCCAGCGCGCACAGCCGCGATTGCTTTTTCAGCCAGCGGCTGTATGCGGACGTACCATTGCGTGCTCATCATCGGCTCGACAACTTCGCCGCCGCGTTGACTGCGCGGGATGCGCGTGCGATAGGGCTCGGTCTTTATTGTCATGCCGGCCGCTTCCATGTCCGCCCATAGGCGCTTGCGGCATTCATAGCGATCAAGCCCGGCGTATTTGCCGGCATTGGCATTCATGCTGGCGTCTTTGTTGAGGATGTTGACCACGCTCAAGCCGTGCCTCTGCGCCAGCTCATAATCATCGAAGTCGTGCCCAGGCGTGACCTTCAAGGCGCCGGCGCCGAACTCCATATCAACATGCTCGTCGGCGATGACGGGAATGGCGCGATCCAGCATCGGCACGTAGGCGCTCTTGCCGACCAGATGACGATAGCGATGGTCATCGGGATGCACAGCAACGGCGGTGTCGCCAAGTATCGTCTCGGGCCGCGTGGTGGCGACCGGCAGGCGCTCGCCGCCTTCGACTGGATAGCCGAAGTAATAGAGCGAGACTTCTTCTTCAACCGTTTCAACTTCCAGGTCGGAAACGGCGGTTTGCAGGCCCGGGCTCCAGTTGACGAGGCGGGGGCCACGATAGATCAAGCCTTGTTCCCACAAGCTGATGAAGGCGTGCTGCACGGCTTGCGACAGCCCGTCGTCAAGGGTGAAGCGTTCGCGGTCCCAGTCGCAGCTTGCGCCCAGGCGGCGCAACTGGCTGGTAATCTCGCCGCCATATTCTTCTTTCCACTGCCAGGTACGGTGCAGGAATTCTTCGTAGCCGACTTCCTCACGACTTGCGCCTTCTTCGCGCAGCATGTTCTCGACTTGCAACTGCGTCGCGATGCCGGCGTGATCGGTCCCGGGCAGCCAAAGAGCGGCTTTACCGCGCATACGTTCGTAGCGGATCATCAAGTCTTCCAGCGCGGTGAACAGCGCGTGCCCAATATGCAGGCTGCCGGTCACATTGGGCGGCGGCATGCTAATGACAAATGGCTCGGCGCCGGGAGCGGCGGCTTCCGGCTTGAACCAGCCGTTTTCGACCCACCAATCATAGAGGCGGGGCTCAGCCTCGGCGAAGTCGAAGTTGCGCGGCATATTTGTTTCGGCGCGTGAATTCATTCTGTCCACCTCCACGTGTGCAATAAAAAAACGCCTTCCATCCCACACAAGGACGAAAGGCAATCTTCCGCGGTACCACCTTGTTTCAGCGGACCGAGATCCACTGCGCTCAAGACGCGTTAACGGGCGTTAACCGGCTCGAGTCTACTTGCCTGGGCGTTCTTTCGAGCAACTCCCGGGTGACTTTCGGCGGCGGTTTGCCAGCGGACTCCCAGCCAATGATCCGCATTCTCTTCGGCATGCCGTTTCGCTTACTCTTCCCGATCGGCGTTGTTGTCTATTCAGTTGTCGGCAGCGCCGTGGAGCAACCCTCGACGCTTAGCCACCCATGGGACTTGAACCCATAACCTATCGCTTACGAAGCGATCGCTCTGCCAATTGAGCTAGGGTGGCTTCCTTAAGGGCGGCAGTATAGCAGTCGGCGCTCGCGTGTTCAAGGCGCGAATAATCGTCGCAACGGCAAACGGCGCGGTCTGCTATACTGGAAACGGCAAATAGCTCAGAGTTTTGATAACCGATGCCGATTCAAGTATTGGCTGACGATGTTGTGGCGCGCATCGCTGCGGGAGAAGCTGTGGAGCGGCCCGCTTCGGCTGTGAAGGAATTGATTGAAAACGCCATAGACGCCGACGCGACATCGATTCACGTGGAAGCCAGCGGCGGCGGACGACGGCTCCTGCGTGTCAGCGACAACGGAATCGGCATACGCTCCGAGGAATCGGCGCTGGCATTCCGGCGACACGCCACGAGCAAGCTGCGCGCGGCTGAGGAACTGCAAGCCTTACATACCTTGGGTTTTCGCGGCGAGGCGCTGGCCAGCCTGGCGGCGGTCAGCCAGGCGAGCATCGTCACGCGGCATCGCGACGAGTCTATGGGAATAAGGCTCATGTCGGTCGATGGTCGGCTTCAGCGCCAGCCGATCGGCGCGCCCGCCGGCACAGTCGTCACGATCGAGCATTTGTTTTACAACACGCCCGCTCGCTTGAAATTCCTGAAGAGCGACAGCACCGAGAAGCGCCATATTCACTGGGTGGTCGCAAAATACGCCATGGCTTATCCCGGCATCGCCTTCGCGCTGAAGCAGGACGGTCGAGAGCGTCTGCATACTTCTGGCAGCGGCACGCTCGGAGATGTGGTAGCCGGGACCTTTGGCGCGCCAGTTTTCAAGAGAATGCTTGCGGTGGCGGTTGATGATCGCGCGCGTTGGGACGGAGCGCGAATCGGCGTCAAGGGTTTCGTGTCGCAGCCCCAGCTCAGCCGCGCCAGGCGCGATCGAATAATCTTGTTCGTCAACGGCCGCGCCATCCAGGACAGCGCCTTGAGCCACGCCGTCATTCAAGCCTACGAAGGTTTGCTGAAGGCGGGCGCCTTTCCGCTGGCGGTATTGCTAGTCTCTACCCCTGCCGACTTCGTCGATGTGAATGTGCATCCGACCAAAGCCGAAGTGCGCTTTCGCGATCCGCAGCAGGTGTACTTGGCGACACAGCGCGCTGTGCGGGAAGCGCTGGCAACGGCGGGCGAGGGCAGCGACGCTGATGATCATTGGTCGGAAGGCGGCTTCACGGACAGTTTCCTGGAGTATTCGCGTCCGGCGCCCGCTTGGCAGCGCCTTGATGGCGATGAGCTATTCGACAACGCCGGCTTAAGCCACATTCCGGAATTGGCCGCGCCGCCGGATAGACCGCGCACGCTGCCGGTGCTGCGCGTCGTGGGGCAAGTCGGGGCGACCTACATCGTCACTGAAGGACCGGCGGGCATGTATTTGATTGATCAGAATGCGGCTCATGAGCGCGTGTTGTACGAAGAAATCTGCGCGGATATTCAGTCGGGCGAGCTGGCTGCGCGGGCGCTGGATGAATTGCAGACGATGCTGCTCTCGCCGCGTGACGCCGAGCTTCTGGAGGCGGCGGGCGGTTTGTTCAACCGGCTCGGTTTTGAGATTGAGCCATTTGGACCGAACAGTATTGCAATCCGCGCGATGCCAGTCCCGGTGAATGGCGTGAATGCCGCCGATATGGTTGCGCGGATGCTGGAGCGCCTGCGGGGCGCAGCGCTGGAGCTGAGCGACGGCGTCGCCGCGCTCGCCTTTGCCGCCGCTTTGCGTCGTGGTCAAGTGCTTGAGGATGACGAGATGCGCGCATTGGTGGCCAGGCTTGAGCGCTGTCCCAATCCGTTAACGGCTCCGAGCGGCAGGAAGGCGCTGATTCACATGAGCAGCCAAGAGCTGGCGGATGAATTCGGACGCGGCTGATTACTGGAGCAGCGGCAATACGCCCAACAGGTACAAAGGCGCCAAGCCCGCTACCGCTAAGAAAGCCATGATGATCAGCAGAATCGTGACGACATCGGCGCCCTCGCGCTTGACTTGACGTTGCGGCAAGAAGGGTCCGCTGTAGCCGCCAGTGGCGTCGATGTTGATTGCGCCATCCGCGTTGAATAGCGGGTTGGGGGGACCGGGTATTGCCGGGTCACGTTGCGCCGCATCTTGCATAGCTGGCGAGCCGCCGGCAGACGGCGCGGGGGCTGCAGCGCGGCGAATGGGCACCGGCGGCAAGGGAGCGGCGGGCGCGCTGCCTGACGTGGAGCGTGGCTGCCGGGGCGCCGATTGCTGTCCGATAAGGGTTGGCGGCGGCCCGCGTTCAAGCAGCGGATTACTCGCCTGCGCGCGGCGGCGCTCCCGAATCTGCTGCAAGATATGGCCAAGCTGGTCGGCATGTTTGTAGCGGTCGTTGGGACCCTTGCTCATGACTTTGGCGATTGCGTTGCTTAGCTCAGGCGGCATCTCAGGATTGAAATCGACGGCGCGCGGGATATCCGACTGAATATGCGCCAGAGCCAATTCGCGCTGAGAGGCGCCGACGAATGGCAGGCGCCCGGTGCACATTTCGAAGAGCACGATCCCAATCGAATAGACGTCGGATGCCGGCGATGGTTTCTCGCCGCGGGCTTGTTCCGGGGCGAAATAGTGAGGGCTTCCCCAGACCACGGCGCTGCGCGTCTGCGGCAGGGAGTCGGTCAAAGCCTGGGCGATGCCAAAGTCGGTGACCTTGACGATGCCGTCGCGGTTGATGAGGATGTTCTGCGGTTTGACATCGGCGTGGACCAACCGCGAGCGATGGGCGAAACCGAGCGCGGCGCAAATCTGTATTCCGAGATCCAGTGCCCGGTCAATTGTAAGCGAGCCACGCGACTTGATCAGTTTCTTCAAGTCATCGCCATCAACCATCTCCATCACGATGTAATGAGTCGCGCCGTCGTTGCCGACATCGTGAATCGTCACGATATTGGGGTGCGACATCATGGCGAAGGTACGCGCCTCCTGCTGGAATTTCTCCAGGAGTTCCGGATCTTTGGTGAGGTTAGGGCGCAGAATCTTCACCGCGACCATTCGCCCCAGTGAGCGATCAAGCGCGCGATAGATGACGGACATGCCGCCCGAGCCCTGCTGAGCAACCAGCTCGTAACGTTGATTCAGTAAGGTTTCGCCAGGCATCGCTTTTGCCTCGGTCAAGGTCTCGAAAATGGATCAAAAAGCTGCCGGAATTCCTGCAGAGCGCTGCGGTCTGTCAAGCTGGCAATGTAATCAGCGACCACGCGATGGGTCGATTCGTCCTTCAGTTTGGCGCGATAGACATCCGGCAATTGGAGCGGTTCCCCGACATAACTGGTGAAGAGCGCGTCGATAAAGCGCTCTGCGCGCGTTTGCATGCGAATGATGCGGAAGTGTCGATACATGGCGCGCAGCAAAAAATCTTTCAACTCGGTGTTCAGCGCCTGTTGCTCGGCGCTGTGGCAGACCACCAAACCATCGTGATTCTGAATATCCAATGATGTCTTCGGTTGCAGCGCTTGTAGGCGGCGCGCAGTTTCGTGCAGCGTGTCATCGACCATATGCCCGACCAATTCGCGAATGATTTGATGTCTGGACACATCGTCGAGTTGGCCTCCGGTCCAGTTGAGGCGCTCGACCACTTGGCGCCACAGGCCTAGCTGAGAGACTTGCTCTATGCTGATCAACCCGGCTTGCAAGCCATCGTCCAGGTCATGCGCGTTGTAAGCGAGCTCGTCAGCGATATTGGCGATTTGCGCTTCCAGGCTGGCGCCGGTATCCGTCGCAATGCCAGTAAACGAGCGCCGATCGTAACTGGTCTCGTGCTTGGCGATCCCTTCGAGCGTCTCTAGAGTTAGGTTCAGCCCTTGCCATTGGGGATAGCGCTGCTCCAGTTCGGTGACTACGCGATAGCTTTGATGGTTGTGATTGAAGCCGCCGTGTTCATGCATCAATTGGTTGAGCGCATCCTCGCCAGCGTGGCCGAAGGGTGGATGGCCCAGGTCATGCGCCAGGCATATTGCTTCCACCAAATCTTCGTTGGCGCCGAGGGCTCGTGCGAGCGCGCGCCCAATCTGGGCGACTTCCAGCGTATGCGTGAGGCGGGTGCGATAGTAGTCGCCGGCATCATTGACGAAGACTTGCGTTTTGTATTCGAGCCTGCGAAAGGCGGCCGCATGCACGATACGATCGCGGTCGCGCTGGAATGCGGTGCGATAGCGCGGTTCCGCTTCGTGATGCAAACGTCCGCGCGAGTCACCGCTGAAGAGGGCGAAAGCCGCCAGCGAGCGTCGTTCGTTTTCTTCCAGCGCCGATCTGCGAGACTGCATTGGATCTCCTTTGCATCCCTATTCTAATATTCTTGGCGGAATCGCGCACGTCGGTCGCCGCGCGGAAGGCCTCGGACGAGCGCTGCGTTTGAGGGGGCGCGGTCATACGACCAGGATTTGACAGCCTTGCCCAGATGTGCTCAAATCTGCCGGAATGATTTAATGTTTGGCAAAAGTGTTGATTCGAAGACTGGTGATATGCGCTCGGTATCTGCGCTCTTGCCCAATTGTCGCCCCGCTGAAGTTCATATCTCTTTTGAGGCGACAAAGCCTCATCCCCGGAGCGGTAGCGGCTGCGGTGGCGCAAGGCATTGTGTGAGCGTATACGCCGACGAAAGGATCCGCCTATGCAAAAAAACTGAAGTTCGCAATGCGAGGCGTCATGGCAGTTCGTTGCCTCGTGAGTGCATTTGGCCAGGATTGAAGGTTCAAGGAGAAAGCAAAATGAAGAGAGTCGCTTTTGGACTATTGATGGTTCTGCTGCTGGTCTTTTCGGCCGGCATCGGGACGGCGCAGGATGTTGTGCTTGAGTTCCAGCAGTGGTGGGAGCCGGAATTGCCCGAAGGCTCGTTCCGCGCGATCTTGGATGACTTTGAAGCGGCGAATCCAGGCATCCGCGTTGAGACCATCAGCGGACCCTATCTGACGACCAAGGACCAGATTATCGCCAGCGCGGCCACGGGCACGATGGCGGATGTCGTCGGTCTGGACGGCGCCTGGGTCAACGTCTTGTGGAAGCAAGGCGCCTTGGCCAGCTTGACGCAGGCCATGGCCGACGCAATGTACGATGACAGTGAGTTGGCGGCGCAGATTCAGCTGGCCGGGGAAACTTATATGATCCCCATCGCCAACTTCATCTATCCGGTCTTCGTCAATCTGGATATGTTAGCCGCGGCCGGGATTGATCCGCCCTCAACGCGCGCCGAATTCGCGGCCGCCGCCGAAGCGCTGACCGACCCCGACAACAACGTCTATGGCTGGGCGCAGCCGCTTTCGCTCGAGCAGCCCAACGGCATCCAGAATGACACGATGTCATGGGTCTGGGCTAGCGGCGGCAGCATGCTCGATGAAATGGGCCAGCCCAACCTGGTCGGCAACGAGCTGCTTGCGGACACTATGGCTTATATCAAGAGCCTGCATGATGCCGGCGTGGTCGCTCCTGGCGCATTCGCCATGAAAGAGAATGAAAAAGTTGAGGAATTCGTCAACGAGCGCGTGGCGATGATCATCAACACACTGGCGCACTTCACCTTGATCCGCGAGCGCAATCCGGACCTGAACTTCGATATCACCGCGCTTCCAGCCGCCGAGGGCTACGACGGACCGCGCGGCTTGCCATACGCCTCTTGGGGCATCGGCATAAGCGCCCATAGTGAGCACCAGGCGGAAGCCTGGAAGCTAATTGATTACTTGACCAGCGTCGAGGGCAATACCAAGTTGACATCCATTGCCAACGCCTTCCCAGGCAATGTCAATGCGACGCCGGACTTCATCCAGACGGATCCGCTCTTCATCACCGCCTTCGAGATCTTCCAGGAAGGCTTCCTGGCGAATGAATTCACCGGCCTACCGGCCGCGGAAGAGTTGATGCGCCAATTCGACGAGCCCTTCCAATTCTATCTGGAAGACGAGATGGAACTGGACGAGTTCCTGGAAATCGCCCAAGAAGAGTGGGAAGCCATTTTCGAATAGCTTCCGAGAGAGCGCTCTTCCCTAGGTTGCATCGCTGAGGCGGCCAGAGACAGATTCTAGCTGCCTCAGCCTTTGGCGAGACCGGCATGTTCCAAGCTACACAAGGCGAAATCTCCCAACGCGCCGTCATCCGGCGACAGCAATTGAAGCGTAGACTGTTGCCTTATGGCTATCTTACGCCGACATTGCTGCTGCTGGCGGCGCTTACGGTCGTTCCGATCGTGACAGTCTTCCTCTATTCCCTGGTCGATAACGTCATCGTGAATCCGAATCCACCGGTTTTCGTTGGGCTTGAGAATTATGAAGAGGTGTTGAGCAACCGGAAGTTCAGGGGCGCGCTCAGCAACACGATGTACTTCTCGCTCGTCAGCGTCGCGGCGCATTTCTTCATAGGCTTGTCATTTGCGCTGCTCTTGAACTCCCGTCTGCTAAGCACGAACGTTAAGGCGGTCTTCCGTGTCATATACATTTTGCCGTGGGTATTTACCGCGTCGATCATTGCAATACTCTGGCGGCTGCTGCTGAATCCGCATGGCGTGGTCAACTTTGTGCTGCTCGAGTTTGGGATAATTCCGGAGCTCAATGAATGGCTCTCTGACCGGAAGTTAGCTTTGAACGCCGTGACCTTCATCAATATATGGTCGGGCTATCCCTTCTACCTGGTCAGTTTTCTTGCCGGATTGCAGGGCATCCCGGACGACTTATACGAGGCCGGGCGGGTCGATGGCGGCAATGCCTGGCAGCTTTTCCTGCACATAACCTTGCCCCAACTCAAGCCCATCATCATCAGTTTGGCATTGCTTGATTTCATTTGGACGATTCATCAGTTTACCTTGATATGGATGACAACCGGCGGCGGTCCTTTACGTTCTACAGAAGTCTTGAGCACCTATACCTACAAAGCGGCGTTCAGTTCTCATGAGTATTCCATTGCTTCGACGATTGCGATGGTGATCCTGGCGATTTGCACCTTCGTGGCGATCTTCTACGTGCGCAGCCAGCGGATGGCGGACGAATGACATGATTGGCAGCCGGCGGCAGATTCTCGTAAGGAAAATGCTAGTTTGGATAGCGCTAATCCTGGGCGCATGCTTTGCCGGCTTGCCTGTGCTTTGGATGGTGTCTTCGTCTTTCAAGTCCAACCTGGAGATTTTCGCCTATCCGCCGGCCTTGATCGACGACTCCTTCTCTTTTGACGCTTATCTGGCAGTCCTAAGCGATCCGGGTCAGTTGCGCTTCTTCTTCAATAGTTATCTCGTCGCCATTCTGGTGACAATCTGCACGGTTGTCACGAGCATATTGGCTGGTTATGCCTTCAGCCGCTACGATTTCCGCTTCAAGAGAATCTTGAATCTGCTCATCATCGGCGTCCAGTCGGTGCCGCCGATCACGCTAATGATCCCTTACTTCGGGCTCATCGTTTGGTTGAGGATATACAACTCATATACCGCGCTCGTTCTCACGTATATGGTGTTTACGCTGTCATACGCGATCATCATGATGACCGGCTATTTCAATACGCTTCCGCGCGACCTGGACGAGGCGGTTATGATCGACGGCGGCGGCAGCTTCGTAACACTGTGGCGAATTCTCGTGCCGATTTCGCTGCCCGGGATCGTGGCGGTCGGCGTCTATACCTTCATGCTGGCTTGGAACGAGTTTCTCTTCGCGCTCACATTGACGCGCACCAACGATATGCGCACGGTTCCGATTGGCATCCACCTGCTGATGGGGCAGCATTCCTTCGAATGGAACCAGATGTTGGCGCTGAGCGTGCTCGGCTCGCTGCCGGTGCTTGTTCTGTTTCTGCTATTTCAGCGCTATTTCATCGCCGGTATGTCCGCTGGCTCGATTAAGGGCTAGAATCCGCGAGAGAGGAATGCCGACAAGATAAGGAACGATAAGCGACAATGTTGATGAATATGAGGGACCTCTTGGCGGTGGCGCGCGACCACCGCTTTGCTGTGCCAGCTTTCAACATCAGCAGCAATATGCTGTTGACCGGCGCAATCGAGGCGGCGGAAGAAGCGGAGGCGCCGGTGATCATCGCCATTCATCCTGACGAGCTGGCCTTTGTGGGCGTCGCCTTCGTCACGATGGCGCTGGAGATGGCGCGCGATGCTGCCGTTCCGGCCGTGGTTCACCTTGATCATGGATCGTCGCTGGAACAGGTGATGGGCGCTATACGCGCAGGCTTCACCTCGGTCATGATGGACAAATCTATGCTGCCGCTGGACGAGAATATCACCGCCTGCCGGGAGATCACCCGCTTGGCGCATGCGGTAAATGTCTCGGTCGAAGGCGAATTGGGCACGATCGGCGAACTCGACGAAGAAGCCGAAGCCGGGGCCGATGAGGTCGTGTTCGTGGAGCCGGACGAGGTCAAGCGATTTGTGGACGCAACGGAAGTCGACACGCTGGCGGTCGCGATTGGCACATCTCACGGCTTGTATCCAAAGCACATTAAGCCCGAAATTCGATTGGACCTGCTACGCGAAATCTCTGACAGAGTTGACATACCGCTGGTGTTGCATGGCGGCTCGGGCAATCCCGACGCGGAAGTCGCGCAGGCGGTCGCCTTGGGCATCTGCAAGATTAACATCTCCGCCGATATGAAAAGCGCATTCTATATCAAGGCGCGCGAGATCCTGCGGAACCCGATATTACGCGAGCCGAGCAGCATCTATCCTGACTGCATTGATGCGATGAAAGCAGTCTGCCGGGAGAAGTTTGACCTCTTCAGCACAACCGGCAAAGCGGCGCTGTATTGACGCATACTCTCGCCCCTGCATCGCCTGCATCTAGACAGGACACACAGACCTCGAGGCGAGCGCATGGGTGAAAGAATCGCGTTGGGATTCTGCAATAACGTCGATTATGAAATCGCATGGCGGGGCGCGGTTCTCGAAGAATTGGTCGCGCATTACCGGATACGCGCTGGTGAACTAGCCGCCAACGGTCCGATAGAATCCGAGCGCGATCTAGTCATTTCGATTCTCAGTTTCATGAGCGCGGATATGGGGGGCGAGCGCTTTGTCAGCGACTCCGATCTGATTGAGCGTTTCGCCGCGCGTTTCGAGAAGAGAATCACACTCGGCGGGACATCAGTTCGCGCCGCAATCGCCATGAGGAAGTTGGGCTATACCTCAGCGTTACACTTGATCACGCAGAATGACGAAGTGCGCCGTCTCATCCCATCAAACTGCCCTTTTGTATGCGGCAACGCGCGCGACAGTTTCTATCCGCACCTGATCGTACAGTTCGACGCTGGCGACCGCGTTCGCGCTGGCGAAATCGACATCCGCGCTCGCCGCGCCAACCGACTCATCTTTCATTGCAATGCCGATCGCATCTCTATGAAGCTCAATCCAGATTTCGCCGACCTCATCCGCGATTCGGGGGCGCTTCTGGTGTCCGGTTTCAACGCCATGCAGAGCAGAGCCTTGATGGCCGAGCGGCTGGCGACGCTCGCGCGCATACTGAAGGTCTTGCCGGACGACGCCATCGTTTATCTTGAAGACGGCGGCTATTTCAATCCGTCGTTTCGCCGGCTGCTTGAATTAGCGCTGGGATCGCGGCTGACCGTGCTCGGCTTGAATGAGGACGAACTCCAGGCGCGCCTTAGCAGAAAAGTCGACTTTGGCGATGTGGAGCAGACGCGATCGGCGCTCAGCGAGCTGCTCAGACGCATTCCGGCCGAGACGGTAGTATTGCACACGCGGCATTGGGCCTTGGCGTTTGGCGCCGACGCCAGCCGCTACGCAGCCGCGCTAAAAGCTGGGGTCACCATGGCGACGACCCGCTTTCGTTATGGCGACGACTTTACAATGCAGGACTACCGAGTTATTGAAGGCATCCCGCCCAGCGCCCGTAACGCGGCTTTCGCTCGAGACGTCAATTCGCTTCCAGGAGGGCAAATGGTTTGTGTGCCCGTGGCCGCTGTCGACCAGGCGAAGCCAACCACAATCGGGCTGGGGGATGCCTTCGTCGGCGGATTCCTGCCGGCGCTGCTCCAGTAGACCGCGCGTATTCAAATATTGCGGCCCGCCCGGCGGACGTCACCTACCCGCTGAGTGACGCCTAAGGAATCGAGATGCTCCAGGACGGCGATGGCGTATTTGCGCGAGGCGCCAAACATGTCGCGGACTGTCTTGGCGTCGATTTGCCCCTCAGACCCGATACGCTCGCGAATAGCGCTGACCATGCGCTCGTAGTCCTCCGCGCCGAACGCGATGGCGTCGCTGACATTGACTAGAGCGCGCATGTCCAAGAGGGCGCGAACGACTTCTTCACCCGCCAGTTGGTTCAGGTCGGCGATGTTAGGAGGCGTGAATGGCGCGTCCGCGAGCGCCTGTCGCAGCTGCGTCGCCTTCTCATGCTGCTCGGCCGTGAATACGATCTTGTGGTCAGAAAGTCGAATGAAGGCGCCATCGGCCGTCAGTCTGTCGTCGGCTTTCACCGCCTGATCAAGCAAGGTCAATCTTGTGTTTAGCCGGCTGCGCAATTCGGCGCGAAGCATTCCCAGGCGCAGCGGCTTGGCTTGATGGAAAACGCTCAATTCGGCGGCGATCTCGTGCCGAAGCGCTTGCCAGGATTGCGACGCCCAATACGTCCCGCCGTCGAGAGCGACGACTAGGCCTTCTCGCTCGGCTTCTGACGAGGCGTCCAAGAGCTCGTCATCGCTGTATCCCAGGTGCTTCTGAATGTCAGAAGTCTTCTGCGGCTCGGCGCTAGCAGCCGCGGCGGCGAATTGCTCCGCGGGCGATCCGTGAAGCCTCGTGTCCAGGTTGGCAATTACTTCGGGCTGATGCCGTTTGTAGCGTCGCCCGGGATGCGCGTTGACAATCAGCCCGCCGCCGATAGTTTCCGCCGGCGAAGGATAGCGCAGGATAAACCGGTCACCGCGAGAAAGCGGCATGGCATTGCGCAATCGGAGTTGCAGCCAGCCGGTCTCGCCGGGCCCGAGCGCATCGCAATCGAGCAGTCGCGCGTTTGCCAGTGTATCGGCCGCTCCGCAAAAGACCTTGACTTCGGCATTGTGCTTTAGCGGGCGGTCGATATCGGGCAGTTGCCTGAAGCGCGCATCGGCTAGGAGCGTGCTTTGGATTTGTCCCGGATATGTGAGCAGGTCGCCGCGCTGGATTTGCGCTCCGCTGAGACCGGCAATATTGACGGCTACTCGGCTGCCTGGCACAGCCGTCTGCACATCGCGCTTGTAGCTTTGCAATCCGCGTATGCGACCGATCTGGCCCCTCGGCTGCAACTCAATGTTGTCTCCAACCGACAATGCGCCCCCTGTGAGAGTTCCAGTGACCACCGCGCCGAAGCCGCTCACGACAAAGACGCGATCGACCGGTAGTCGCGGCTGGTGGAAATCGGCGCGCAAGGGCAGATTGGCTAGGATGGTCTGCAGCTTGCTTAGCAGCCTGTCAAGACCGGCCCCGCTGTGAGCGGAAACCGGGACAATT
Organism: Anaerolineae bacterium; assembly: GCA_022824465.1. Classification (GTDB taxonomy): domain Bacteria; phylum Chloroflexota; class Anaerolineae; order Aggregatilineales; family Phototrophicaceae; genus UBA6055. Next base: position 397,020 of record JAJDZV010000008.1, on the reverse strand, counting down.
GGCGCGCATTCCAGGCTGTGCGCTGCCAGCAGGTCTTCGACTTCAAGGCGAACCAACTCAATCCACTCCGGATCGTCAACGAGGTCGATCTTGCTCAATGCTACGAGGACATTCTTGATTTCCAGCAAGTTCATTATGGCGAGGTGCTCGCGCGTTTGCGGCATGATGCCTTCATCGGCGGCGATAACAAGCAAAGCCGCGTCTATACCGCCGACCCCCGCGAGCATATTCTCGATGAAATCACGATGACCGGGCACATCAACCAAGCCGATGGTTTCGCCCGACGGCATCTCAAGCCAGGCGAAGCCCAGATCAATGGTCATTTGGCGGCTCTGTTCTTCGGCTAGCCGGTCGGGAGTAATGCCAGTGAGCGCTTCGACCAGACTGGATTTGCCGTGATCGACGTGCCCGGCAGTCCCAATGACGCGCATGGATTATGTATCGCTGAATCGGCCGGCTGGCTGCCGAAAGCTCGGCCGGGCGCCGTCGCCGCTGTCGTTGGTATCATATTCGTGCAGCATGGCTTGGTAGCGTTCGCGATAGAGTTCGGCGCGGGCGCGCTCCAGCAGCCATAGTCGATCAATGTGGCTCTGCAAACCGGGTAAGACGGTCTCGACTTCGTCCATTCGTTTGATGAATACTTCGAACTCCCGGTCGTGGTTGCGCCAGACCTCATCACTTGAGAGCGTCAACTGCTTCCAGCGCTTCTGATCCTCGTCGCGCCAGTCGTTCCACTCTTCGCGGAAACGTTCTTCGCTTAGCCGTTGCATTTCAGAGGCTTCGCTGATGCGCCGCTCCAGCCGGTCGCCGATGCGGTTGAAGTCATCAATGATGCGTTTCATTTCACGATAGGCTTGCGCCCATACTTCAAAGCGCTCGATGTTCTTTTGCAGCTCATCGTCGTGGATGCCGAAGCGCTTGCTTAATTCTTGCAGTTGCTGGTCGCGCTGCTGCACCATCAGTTGCTGCTGGTCGATAAACTGCTGAATCTGGTCGCGGCGTTCCCGGTCTACGTTGGAGACGTCCTGCAGCCGTCGTTCGTTGCGCACAGCCAGCTCTTCGATAAGCGTCAGCTTGGGCTGTATGCCGTCGACCGACTTCTTGTATTCGGGCAGCTCGGTTTCAATCTCCGCGAGGCGTCGAGCGTCTGTGCGGCGCTGCTCCTCAAGGAATGTCAAGCGGCGGTCGGGCGACTCCATCTTCTTGCTCAAGTCATCGATTTCCTGGTTGAGCAAGCGCATGGCGTTAGCGAGGCGGTCGCCTTCGGATTGCAGGTCGCCGATATTCGCCAGCTGCCGCTCGAGCCGCTCCGCTTTGTCCGCTACCTCGCGTACGGCCCGCTGGAAGTTTTCCCGCTGGAGTTCTATGCGTCGTTCCGCTTCACGTTCGGCTGTCAATCGGCGCGCCTCGGCGTTTTCCAGCATTTGCTCAGCTTCCTGGCGCATTTGCTCCAGGATGTCGCGCTCTCTTGCCGCTGGCATAACTTCCTGCTTCATCACGGCTTGATCTGATTCCACCGAGTTGACGCGACGTTGCATGGAATCCACAGTGTCTGTCTGTTGCGACAGGCGTTCTTCCAGCGTGGCTATGAGCGCTTTGTCGCGGCGGCGCTCTTCGTCAAGCCACTCGATCATGCTGGCGATTTGATTGATCTCCATCGTAACTGCTCCGGACGCCACAGACCGGTGGCGCATGCTACGGACTGTAACAATTATATCACTTCGTCGCCCTGCCTTCAATTGAAGCGGCGCGCGTGCAAGTCGCGGCTTGACAGCGCGGCTGCAGCCCGCTAAACTCATGACGAAATCCAGGGTGGGTATTCACATGAATCACGGTGCGCGGCATCATCTCCAAATCTCAAAGAGAGCGATGCGCAGCGCTTAGCTTGAAGCCTGCAAGACAAGTGCCTGCTGCCTCGCCGAAACGCGGGGCTTTTTGTTTGCTGGAATGGTGAACTCACGGAGAGTGCGAATGCTTGCGGTAATCGATTATGGCGCCGGCAACTTGCGCAGCGTATTGCATGCCTTGAAGCATCTCAATGCGCAAGAGTTGCGTCTTGTGCGTCGCCCAGAGCAACTTGAAGGCGCCAGCAAGATCATCTTACCGGGCGTTGGCGCATTTGGCGCCGGCATGGCGCAGATGGGCAAGCAGGGCTTGATCGAACCACTGAAGGCGGCACTGGCTGCGGGCACGCCCTATTTGGGCATTTGCGTGGGTATGCAGATGCTTTTTGATGTTGGCGAGGAAATGGGCGAGCATGAAGGCTTGGGCGTACTGAGCGGAAGAGTGGCGCGCTTCCCGCATTTCACCGACCGCAAGGTGCCCCATATGGGCTGGAATCAGCTCAATATCAGGCGCCGATCGGCGCTGCTGCGCGGCTTGGACGAGCGCAGTTATGTCTATTTCGTCCACAGCTACTACTGCGCGGCGTCGAATCCTGAGACGGTCGTGGCTTCAGTCGACTACGGCATTGATTACGCCGCCGTCGTCCAACAGGGAAATATCTATGGTGTGCAATTCCATCCGGAGAAGAGCCAGTCTTTCGGATTACGAATTCTGTCAAACTTCTTGTGCCTCCAGGAGCGCCGATGAACATTTATCCGGCAATCGACTTGCGCGGCGGCAAAGTGGTTCGCCTGCGCGAAGGCGACCCACTGCAACAGACGATATTCAGCAACGACCCCTTGGCGGCAGCGCAGCGCTGGATAGATCAAGGGGCGCGCTGGATACACATGGTGAACCTGGACGGCGCTTTTGACCAAGCCAACGAAAACCTGCGCATTCTTGAAGCCGTGGCTATGCTGGACGTCAATGTCCAATTCGCGGGCGGCTTGCGCGATATGGAGTCTGTGCGGAGCGCGCGTGACGCTGGCGCGAACCGGATATTCATCGGCACAATGGCGGCGACAAACCCTGCCTCGGCCTCCCTTGTGCTTGAATGTTTCGGGTCCGATGTTGTCGGCGTCGCGCTTGATGCGCGCGATGGCAAGGTCACAACCCATGGCTGGACGGCCGCGACGTCGCTGACGCCCGTCGAGTTGGGAAAGAAGTACCGCGCGCTGGGCGCCCGGCATGCGCTTTTCACCGATGTCGCGCGCGACGGCGGCCTTTCAGGTGTGAACGTCGCCGATACCGTTGCCCTGGCGCAGGCCACCGGTCTCCAGGTGATCGCCTCGGGCGGCGTCCGTGATCTGTCCGATATTTTGAAACTCGCGCGCAGCAAGGCGGTGGCCGGCGCGATAATCGGCATGGCATTGTATCAGCGCCGGTTCACGCTTGCTGACGCGCTCAAAGCAGCGAAAGGAGGCTAAATATGCTGGCGAAAAGGATAATCCCCTGTCTGGATGTGATGAACGGGCGGGTCGTGAAAGGCGTCAACTTTGTCAATCTGCGCGACGCCGGCGACCCGGTGGAACAAGCCATCGTATACGATCGCGAAGGCGCGGACGAACTGGTGTTTCTCGATATCACCGCATCACATGAAGGCCGAGCGACCGTGCTCGAAATGGTGCGGCAGGTAGCCGACAGCATCTTCATACCCTACTGCGTCGGCGGCGGTATCCGCAGCATTGGCGATATCCGTGAAACCTTGCTGGCCGGCGCGGACAAAGTCTCAATCAATAGCGCTGCTGTGCGCGACCCGGAACTCATTTCGGCTGGCGCTTGGGGGTTCGGCAGCCAATGTATAGTGGTGGCGATAGACCCGCGCCGAGTGGACGGAAAGTGGGTGGTGCACATTAACGGCGGGCGTATTCCGACCGACAAAGAAGCGGTGCGCTGGGCAAAGGAAGTCGAAGATCGAGGCGCCGGCGAAATCCTCCTGACGAGCATGGACAAGGATGGCACGAAGACCGGCTACGATATTGAGATGCTGCAAGCCGTTGCTGATGCGGTGTCGATACCGGTAATTGCCTCCGGCGGCGCCGGGACGAAACAGCACTTTGTCGAAGCGCTGACAGACGGACGAGCGGACGCCGCCTTGGCCGCCAGCCTATTTCACTTTGTCGAACTTAGAATAAGCGATCTGAAAGACTACCTGCATCAGGCCGGCGTACCAGTGCGACTGAATGGATGGGAGGCGCTTGATGAAGCTTGACGCCGACACTCTCGCCGCCATCAAGTGGAATGAACAAGGGCTCATCCCGGCGATCGTACAAGACGCGCGCACAATGGACGTTTTGATGCTGGCTTTTATGAATGCCGCTTCGCTGCAGCGCACGCTGGACTTGGGCGAAGCGGTATTCTGGAGCCGGCGGCGGCAGGAACTCTGGCGCAAAGGGGCGACCTCGAACAACATTCAGCGCGTGATCGAGATTCGTGTGGATTGCGATGCTGATACGCTCCTGCTCCTGGTAGAACCGACCGGTCCCGCTTGCCATACGCTGAAACCTACTTGTTTCTTCCGCGACCTCAAAGCATTCGCAGCAAAGCCCGAGCGACTATGACCCAGGAGCGATCAATGGCCGATATGCTGGATGCCTTGGAAGCGATTATTCACGACCGCCAGCGCAATCCGAAACCGGGCAGCTACACCACATCGCTTTTTGAATCCGGACGTCATCGCATTTCGCAAAAGGTAGGCGAAGAAGCGGTCGAGTTAATCGTGGCGGCTTTGAGTCAAGGACGCGAACAACAGATCGACGAATTGGCCGATCTCGTTTATCACGCGTTGGTCCTTATGGCCGACCTGGATCTGACCTTGGATGACTTGCGCCAACGCTTGCGCGAGCGGCATCAGCCTCAAACCTAAGATTGAGGCCTACGGCTCATGGTCGAATTCGCCGTCCATGTACTCGCTGTATTTCAGATAGCCCTTCCAACGGTCAAATGGCATCGCGCCAAAGGCTCTGGCAAGCACATCCTCAGAGGCGTAGATCGCGGACACAACCGGAGACGTGGCTTCAAGTTGGCCCTCTACGCCGGGAACAACCACATATAGCGCCATCTGACGCTCAAGATACAAGAGCATGATGACCGCTTCGCTTTCGCTGAATGGCTGGCCCGATACGAATTCTGGCTCGCCATAGACCTGCAATACATCGCCTATGTCGATACGCGGCGCCAATTGCAGCAAGATTGACGCGACTCGGCCCTCATTGTCGCTGGCAACCTGGCAGCACGGCGCGCCTGTTTCCAGTTGAAACACGAATCCCCAGTCGGACGATTGTACGATATTGAGCGCTTCTTCGCTCGCGACAAGGTCCAGCGCGACGGACATATCGGTTTCGCCCGGTACGATATTCCGCCAGCATGGAGGGGCGCACGGTTCGCCGTCGATCAAACTGGTATCCTGCAAGAAATTGGCATTGAGCAAGGTGGGCTCCGGCGGTCCGATGCTAACTCCCGGCGCGCCTTCCGCCAGCGCGGTCAGCATTTCCAGCGGCAGCCCGCCCCGGTCGTAGGATTGCTGTCCGGCATAAATCACCTGCGGTGCGCCGCCGCCAGCGCGCGCGCGAATGGCTGGCGTGCCAGAGACGCTTGCGCTTTGTCCCAATTGCGTATCGACCAGGAATTGTATCGCCCGGTCCAGACATTCGTTCAGCGAATGCGCGTCTAATCCAAGCAACGTTGCGAGCTTCGCCGGCGCATCATCAAGGTTGCCGGCGCCGGCAAACTCAAATAGCAGATCGTGAGCGTCCCAGAACAGGCGCAGGTCTTGCGCGGCAACACACTCGGCCGTCTTGGCGAAGGTCGTTGAATATTGCGGATTCACCAGCGGATAGAATCGAAATTCGAAGTTGGCATTGCCAGCGCGCACTTGTTCGCGCGCGAACTGTTTGACGGTTGCGGTATAAGCCCCGCAGTGCGGACACAGGAAGTCCTCAAAAGCGACGATCGTTACTGCCGCTTCCCGGTCGCCAAGCGCGAACCCGCCATCTTCAAGCCTGAATGTGGTCAGACCGGCGTAATCGCCGAATTCAATCGTGACCGGTTCGGTCGATTCGGGGCGGATGGCATTCACGATTGCCGGGTAGTGCTCCGTCAGCGGCAGCGCAATCGACAGTGGCGGACTGTCGTCGTATTGGACGAATAGCGCTGGTGTTCCTCGCACGCCGAGGCTCCGACCATATTCCGCGTCTATTTCGTATTGGCTCGCTTCGGCGCTGCACGCCAGCAAGTCATCTAGCTCGAGAGCCAGCGAGTCGGCGAAGGCGGTCGCCGTATGCTCGGTAAATCCCTGCTTGATGACCAAGTCGAACATCATATCGTGCGCGTGCCAGAAGGCGCCCGGTCGCAACACCTCAGCGCATTCAACCAGATTGGCGCCTTGCGCGGATAATGTCGGGTCAACCACCGGGAATATCCTGTATTCGAATTGCGCCTGTCCCGTGATCACATAATCCTGGATGAATCCGGATATGATCGGCTCATAGTTCTGGCAGCTGGGGCACAGAAAGTCGGAGAATTCAATCAGCTTGACGTCGGCTGCCGGGTCGCCCAGGACAAAACCGCCATCCTCGGTGCGAAACTTCGGCACGTCGCTATACGGGTCGACGATGTCCTGCGCCACGGCGATTCCGAAACTGATGCACAGCGCGATCACGCATGGAATGATTCGAAACAGACTCGACATTGGATTTCCTTCGTAATTCGTGGTGACTCAAGTCTTGCACAGAAGTTCCAAGATTCAATACTTGTATCTCGCCAATAACGGGAATTAGACTACGACGGCAAGGGCATCACAGCGAGGCAGCCGTGTCACAGGACGAACGATACGTCAACGAGATTTCCTTCCATGTGCGCTACGCCGAAACCGACAGCATGGGTCGGGTGCATCATACTGCCTATCTCGTCTGGTTCGAAGAGGGGCGTAGCGCGTTCATTCGTCAACGTGGCTGGAGCTATGCGGAAATAGAGGAATCCGGCTTTTACCTGGTGGCGACTGATCTCAAAGCCAAGTACAAGAAACCAGCGCGCTACGATCAGCTTGTTACGGTGAAAACCTGGATCGCCGAGGCAAGGAGCCGCGCCTTGACCTTCGCCTGCGAAGTTGTCGACTATGATTCGTCGCATCTGCTTTTTTCGGCGACGCTCGCCTTGATCTGTCTTGATTCCGCGGGAAGAGCCACGCGTATTCCGCCGAGCTGGCGAGCCTGGCTCCACAAATGACAAGCGCCGAATGGGCTGAATTCGGATATCCTAAGCGCATAGCGTCAATTGCCAAAACATCGTCCTCGGGCAGACATCCCTCTGCTGCTACGGTCAAGTCGCCATGGCGTTGCCAAGACCATGAATCGAGTCTTGCGTCGAGTTTTCAAGCGATTCAATGGCGGATGGTTACAATGCTGCGCGGAAACAAGCTATACTAACCTTATCACGATGACGGATTGAAATTCACAGGTGCTGCTGAATGGTGAGTTACGCTGAACGGCCATGGACCGATAGCTACGATGTAGGGCTTGCGACGGCGCTGGATTTCCCCGATGTGCCTTTGCATCAGTTTTTGAAGGACACGCGAAATCGCATGCCGCACGCGACCGCGCTGATCACCCCGGCGAATCTCCCCCTGGTCGGACGCATAAGCCGCTCATTCACATACGAAGAATTGGACAAGGCTTCGGACGCCTTGGCCGCGGCGCTGCTGGATCTCGGTCTACAGAAAAGCGGCCGCGTTGCGATTGTCATGCCCAATTCAGTCGCATTTGTCATTAGCTTCTACGCCATCCTCAAGGCGGGCGGAGTGGTAGCCGCTACCAACCCGACATATCCCGCCGATAAGATGGCGCATCAGATCAATGACTGTGATGCCGAGTTTGTCTTGACGATGACCCTCTTCTATGACTTGGTGAAACGCGTACGCCCGAATACCAAAGTCAAAACCGTAATCGTCGCCAACATCAAAGAGTATTTGCCAGGCCTCGCGAAATTCTTGTTTACGATTGCGAAGGAGAAAAAAGAAGGTCATTTTGTGCCCGAGTTGGAGGCAGAAGACTATTGGTTCCAGGATCTGCTCGCGAAATACGACGGCAAGCGCTCCAATGTCAATGTCCAGCCGAATGACTTGGCGATCTTCCAATACACGGGCGGCACTACAGGCGTGCCCAAAGCGGCAATGTCCAAGCATCGGGCATTGGTGGCGAACATGCTGCAGACCGAAGGCTTTCTCGACCTCTTCGACGGTCCGGTCGAAGACGAGATTTTTCTTGGCGCCATCCCCTTCTTTCACGTTTACGGTCTGGTGACCGTGGTTAGCACAAGCGTTTACCGCGGCTGCAAAATAGTTTTGACGCCCAATCCGCGGGATATCGATGATGTTCTTGGGAATATTGAGACCTTTCGCGCGACATTGTTTCCCGGCGTGCCCGCGTTATACAACGCCATCAACAATCATCCCCGGGTGCAGAGCGGCGAAGTCGATTTGAGTTCATTGCGCCTGTGCTTGAGTGGATCGGCGCCGCTGCCCGAATCTACCAAGGATGAATTCGAAAGGCTGACAGGCGGTTCGGTGCGAGAGGGCTTTGGCATGAGCGAAGCGCCAACAGCGACGCATGTCAATCCGATATACAGAGAGAACCGGCCCGGCTCCATTGGCCTTCCCTTGCCCGAAATGGACATGCGAATCGTCAGCCTGGAAGATGGCGAAACCATTCTGCAAGTTGGCGAGATTGGCGAACTCGTCATGGCCGGTCCCAACGTCATGGTCGGCTATCATGGTATGCTGGAAGAAACGCAAAATGTCCTTCGTGAAAAGGACGGCAAACGCTGGCTCTATACCGGCGATATCGCCCGCATGGACGAGGATGGCTATTTCTACATCGTGGACCGCAAGAAGGACATGGCGCTGATTGGCGGATTCAACGTTTATCCGACCACGGTTGAGAACGCCATCGCTTCGCATGCGGCTGTCCTTGAGGTTGGCGTAGCCGGGATTCCTCATCCAGAGCGGCCGGGCCAAGAAGCGCTTAAAGCCTGGATCGTCACGAAGCCGGGCCATAGCTTGGAGCAAGAGGAGATCATCACTTACCTCGGAGAGAAGCTTGCCCCTTATGAGATTCCGCGGCGGATTGCATTCATCGACGAATTGCCAAAAACTGCTATCGGCAAAACCTTGCGGCGAGAGTTGGTCGCGCTGGATGCAAAGTCGGATTGAATCCAGCGTCAAAGACAACGGGCATAGCCCAGCCTGCATACTTGGCTCTAGTGCAGCAACGAAGCAACTCATCGCAATGAAGCTACAACTAGAATCCTGGCAAACTATTACTACCAATCTATTAGCTCTTGTGATACAGTGTCTTTCGTGAACGGGAAAAGAATCAATTGTGACCTTACGATAATGAGAATTCAAGAACATATCGCACCGGCTTACGAAAACTTGCTTCGCTTGGCGCGCCAGGCAAAACTAATCCAGTTCCATCCCTTGAGTCGGTATCGCTCGTTGCTGGTCGCTCGACTGTTGGGCGACCCGCAAGTCCGAACTCACTACTACGCGCTCGATATCGACGACATCAATTTGTTCAACTTCCTGACGGGCTTGATGAATAGTTTGTCAAAGCAGCACGCGACCTTCGGCCGTCATCTCAACATGCTGCCGCCTACTGTCCTGGATGATCCCTATGCGCATCTCGATACGCTCTTGGGCGCGTTTCTGAAAGAGATTGATGAAATCGGCAGCGCCGAGTATTTCCTTATTTTTGATGAGTTCGACCGGGCCGATCCAGCCGACGATGTGCATCGTTTCGTTGAGCGTCTGTCGTACTTGATGCCGAATCACTGCACGATTGTGCTCAATGGACGCACCCTGCCGCGCTTGCCCTGGCTTTCGCTGATTGCGAAAGGTCACGGTCTCATCGTGAAAGACGAACGCTTGGTCACTGAAGACATTTATGGCGTTCGCAACGATAAGAACGCCAGCCTCAAAGTCCTGTCAATCGGACCAGGCTATGTATTTCGCGACGACTACCTCGTTGACAGTTGGGAAGGACACTTGCCGCGCTTGCTGCTCTTCTATGTGATGGACCGTCCTGAGGCGACGCGGAACCAAATATGCGAGACCTTTTGGCCAGACTTGGAACTTGATCAGGCTGTCAATGTTTTCCATGTGACCAAACGCCGTCTTCACAAGGCGCTTGGCATTGACATCCTATCCCATGACGGAACCTATTATCGGATTGCTACCGACATTTCCTTTTACTTCGACGCTTTTGACTTTGTCGAAACGCTCCTGAAGTGCCGTCATGGCCAGCCCGAAGACGAGCTTGCACAGTGGCAGAGGATTGACAAGCTGTGTCGCGGTCCCTTCTTGCAAGGGCATCACGATGCTTGGATTGAGGAGCGGCGCGAAGCATATAGTCTTGCTCACATCGAGTCGCTCTTGCGGATCGCGGACCTGTGGAGCGAGCGCGGCAATGATGAGCTTGCGCTGCTTACCTTGGGCAAAGCCATTGATTCCGACTACTCCCTGGAAATGGTGCACCTGCGTCTCTTGAGACTCTACGTAAAGCTGGGACGGCGCGCGGAAGCGGTCGCCCATTACCGGGACCTGGAGAAATGGGCGAAAGCCAATAAGTCGCCTTTGAGCGACGCAACTAAGCAACTCTTCTCCGATATCACCGCTTGACTCGCTCAGCGACCTTGACGCTTCCCAGGACGACGCCCCTGGCAGGACTCGAACCTGCGACCAACGGTTTAGAAGACCGGTGCTCTGTCCACTGAGCTACAGAGGCTTACGGCGAAAATTGTAGGTTGTGGCTATTGCGCTGTCAATGCCGCGCGGAGGTTTTTAGCCGCTCTGCCGATTGCCTCTTGCCAGGCCTTATAGTAAAATATAAGCAAGAATTCGGCCAGCTGAGCCGTACAAGTTTCAAGACCTTACGCTAACTATTTTAGTCTGCAACCGCTTGGTGCAGCGGATTCACCGAATCACGAGATTCAGGAGCGACAATGGCAAAGGATCGTGATCTAATCGCGCGGCAAGAGCGTGAGTACGGCGCCAGCAGAATCCAAAAACTGGAACCGCGCGAGCATATCCGCCGACGACCCGGGATGTATGTCGGCGGGACTGACGAGCGCGCGCTGCATCACCTTATCTATGAAGTTGTTGACAACTCCATCGACGAGGCTTTGGCGGGACGCTGTGATCATATCTCCGTGACGCTGCACGAGAACGGCGCGGCCACCATACGCGACAACGGCGTCGGCATCCCGGTCCGCAAACACGAAAGCGGGAAGTCAGCGCTTGAAGTCGTTATGGCTGAGGTGGGGACCAGCGCAAAATTCGACAATGAAGCTTATAAGGTGAGCGGCGGGTTGCACGGCGTTGGCGTATCCGCCGTTAATGCGCTGTCCGCGTCTCTCACTGCCACGATTCGTCGCGATGGCCACGTATGGCGACAATCATACCAAGCGGGCATCCCGACTGCTGGCGTCCGCAAAGGCAGAAAGCTCAGGGATGGTGAAGAAACGGGAACGGAAATATCCTTCGTGCCCGACTTTTCTATCCTGGAGCGGAATGAATTCAGCTTCAGCACTTTGCAGGCGCGCTTTCGCGAAATGGCATTTGTCACGCGCAAGGTAACCATCTCGCTGCGGGATGAACGGGACAAGGAGATGCCCCGCGAAGTTACCTTTTATTTCGACGGCGGCTTGCGTTCCTTCGTACGCTACCTAAACAAGAACCGACGCGCTATACATCCCATCATCCACGTGGAACGCGAGATTGAATACGTCGACCGCAATGACAGTGCCTATATGATCGGCGTCGAAGTCGCCTTCCAGTATGCCGATGTCAGCACTAATCTAGAGCTTGCCTTCACCAACACGATCAACACACCGGATGGCGGCACACATATCACCGGTCTTCGTTCAGCTATCACCGGCGTCATCAATCGTTACGCCAGAAAAGCCGGTTTGCTAAAGGACAAAGACGGCAACTTTTCCGGCAACGATACCCTGGAAGGCTTGACCGCAATTGTCAGCGTCAAGCATCCCGATCCCCAATTCGAGAGCCAGACCAAGGTCAAGCTGCTTAATCCAGAGGTGCAGGGCGCCGTCTCCCAGGTCGTCACGGAAGCTTTCAACGAATTCCTCGATACCAATCCGCGCGAAGCCAGGCGGATAATTGACAAATGCATGACCAGCAAACGCGCGCGCGAGGCGGCAAAGAAAGCCAGGGAACTCGTGCGCAGCGGACCCAGCCTGCTGGAGAGCAGCACCCTGCCGGGCAAACTGGCCGATTGCTCTGAACGCGGGGATGGCGCCGAGATCTACATCGTCGAGGGCGACTCGGCCGGCGGCAGCGCCAAACAAGGCCGCGACCGACACTTTCAGGCGATCCTGCCCTTGCGCGGCAAAATCCTTAACACCGAGCGGGCGCGCATCGACAAGATTCTGGACAACAATGAAATCAAGGCGCTGATTTCCGCGCTGGGCACCGGTATCCACGATGAGATGACGATGGAGCGGCTGCGCTACGGTCGCGTCATCATCATGACTGACGCCGATGTCGATGGCAGCCACATTCGCACGCTTCTGCTGACCTTCTTCTTCCGTCACATGCCGCAAGTCATTCAACAGGGCCACCTGTACATCGCGCAGCCTCCGATCTTCATGCTCAAGAATGGCAAGAACATGAAATACGTGCATCCGGAAGCCGGCTTCACCGATGAACAATTGCTCAAGCGCGAGATCAAGACATTCAAGAATCCGGACAAGGTCATGATTCAGCGCTACAAGGGTCTGGGCGAGATGAATCCGGATCAGCTTTGGGAGACCACGATGGATCCCGAGAAGCGTACGCTGCTGCAGGTGACTATTGAAGACGCCGCTGATGCCGACAAGGTATTTGATATGCTTATGGGCGCCAGTGTGCCGCCGCGCCGCCGCTTTATTCAAACGCACGCCAAACAGGTGCGCAATCTGGACGTTTAAGCGGCTAGAGCCCGGAAGTCCTCGCATCCGTCTCGGTCCAGCCGCGCGCTTCGACCTCCGCCCTCTGTTGGGCGGCGCGGGTTAGCGGTCCGCGCTCGAACACAGCGTGCAATAGCGCAAAGCCTAAACTGCCCAAGGCAAGGGCAACCACAGCCAGAATCAGCGGGTGCCAAAATAAACCCGCAACGCGTATGTTTTCCGGATGCAAGATAAACACCGTGAATAGCACCGTTGGCAGGATCGCGGCAAAGCATGCCGCTGAGAGATAATTGAACAGCCTCGATGCGCTGCCGCCGTGTATCGCATGTTGTCCCGCCGAGCGCCGGTGCGCGATCATGCCAAGCCATAACGCCAGCGCAACCAAGGCGATTAATGCCAGCGCGTCAACTTGTGAAGACTCCATAGCAGAATGTGCCTCGATTGAATGGCGCCGCGCCTAGAACAAGGTATAGATAAATACGCCGGCTGGGCTTGAACCGCCAAGCATGATCAGCAAGGCGAATACCAGCAGGGTGATGACCATTGGCAGCATCCAGTAGAGCTTGCGCTTCCACAAGAAGGCCAACAGCTCGCCGAGCACACCCAATCTCATGAAGAAATCTTGCATGGCGCCAGGCGCGTCGCCGTCCTGCTGTCGCTTCATTGTTGTCCCCTGTCTCTTTAGCTCCGCCTAACTTGACTTCCTGACAATGTGCGAGCCGAGCACCAATATGTCTATATCGCTATTGCGAAACGTGTTGAAGGCTTCGCGCGGTGTATTTACAATCGGCTCGCCGCGCAAATTGAACGACGTATTCAGTACGACAGGCACGCCGGTCGCTTCGCCAAATGTCTTCACAATGTCATAGTAGCGCGCGTTGGTTTCGCGGTCGATGGACTGCAGCCGGCCCGTGCCTTCATGATTGACCGCGTGGATTTCCTGCTGCTTGTCTTGCTTGATTGGCGCCACCATAAGCATATAGCGCGGCGTCTCGTGGTCGGCGACCTGCGGATAATCAAAATACTCCGGCGCCCGTTCGCGCAGTATCACCGGCGCAAAGGGTCGAAAAGGTTCGCGAAACTTGATCTTGGTATTGACGATTTCCTTCATATCGGCGCCGCGCGGATCCGCCAGGATGCTGCGATTGCCCAATGCGCGCGGTCCCCATTCAAATCGGCCTTGATGGAAGCCAATCACGTTTTGATGGGTCAGCGCGTCGACGATGGTCTCGGTCAGTTTCGACTCGTCATCATAGCTTTCGTAAGCCAACTGCTCGTCGTCAAGGAAGGCGCGACACTCCTCATCGCTGTAGCTCCGGCCGTAATATGCATGCTGCTGTCTCCATTTTCGCGGCTTTCCAAGAACCGAGTGCCATACCCAAAGCGCCGCGCCCAAAGCGCCGCCATCATCGCCGGCCGCTGGCTGAATCCATAGCTCTTCAAATGGCGATTCATTGAGAATGCGCCAGTTGGCCTTCGTATTCAAGGCGACGCCGCCCGCCATCACCAGCTTCTTCATCCCCGTGCGGCCGTGCAAATAGCGCGCCATCGAAACCAGGGCGTCTTCGGTAAACTGCTGAATGCTCGCCGCCACATCGGCATAATACTGGTTGCTGTCTATGGCGGACTTCTCAGCGGACCGTGACGGATCGGTGCCCAAAGTGAAGAATTCGGCATCGGCGTCGCGCTGGGCGCCAAATAGATCCAGGAACTTTCGGCTGTAGCTTTGCGTCGCTGAGCGATGGAAATCAAAGTAGTCCATATTCAGCTGAAAAGCGCCATTCGACCCATCGAGCGAGACGATCTTTCCAATCTTCTCCATGTAACGCGGCTCGCCATAAGGGCTCATGCCCATAACCTTGTACTCGCCATTGTTCACGCGGAAACCGAGCCATGCGGTAAAGGTGGAGTAGAGCAAGCCCAGCGAATGCGGGAAGCGCTGCTCTTCAAACAAGTCGATCGACGGCGGCTCGTCGCCATTTTCGCCAAGCGCGCTCCTGCCGATGCCGAGCGTCGTAGTGGTCCACTCGCCGACGCCATCAACGGTCAAGATAGCCGCGTCCTTGTAGGGGCAGGCGTAGAAGGCGCTCGCGGCATGGCTCATGTGGTGGTCGCAGAAGAGCACTTTGTCGTAGGCGACGCCTATGCCACGCGCCACATGGCTGCGCACCCAGAGCTTGTCGCTTAGCCAGGTCATCATTGATTCGCGCCAGAAACCGGCCGAGCGCGGGAATGTGTTCAATGCTGTCTGCAGAATCCGCTCGAATTTCTGCAGCGGCTTCTCGTAAAAGACAACGTAGTCAAGGTCCCTCGCGTCTATGCCCGCTTGCTCGAGGCAGAATCGCGCCGCCAGGGCGGGAAAGCCGCTGTCGTGTTTGACACGCGAAAAGCGCTCTTCCATCGCGGCCGCGACCAACTCGCCGTCTTCGAGCAAAGCCGCTGCCGAGTCATGATAGAAGGCCGAAATGCCAAGAATGTACATCGTTAGCCTTGTTCCCTGGCCGAGGCGATGTCATCAGAGACGGGCGCGCGCTCCAGCCAGCGGTTGTCAGGGTCCTTGCGCCGCAGTGGATCCATAAAGATCGCCGAGAGCAATCCGAATGGGACCATGATCGAATAATAAAACGCGGTCGCAATGAAACGTCCATTGAGATCGGCGACAACCGCGGCGTTGATGCTGAAGCGGCGCCAGGCGATTTCTCTTATCCGCTTCAACTCTCAGTATCTCCAGTAAGTGAATCCATCGGCGCGCATAGACGCCGCGCTACGAACCCGCGGACTCGCAAGAAAATCACCCTTCAAGAGTAGACTGATTCAATTGCTCAAGCAAGGCGTTTCGCGCGATATTATGGCCAAGCTGATTCCAGTGCGTGTCAGAATAAAAGTAAGGCGCTTGCCCCTCGGAAGCGGCCGCAGCCAAACGTTCAGTCAAATCAAGGAATTCTATACTTAGCTCGCTGGCTAGCTCGCCGAGAAGATTGCGCTGCGCCATGAAGTTGGCGTCTATCGAGCGGTAGTCCTCAAATCGATATTGCGGGTCCAGCGCGGCGACTATCGTCGCTTTCGCTTGATCGGTCAGTCTATGCCAGTAGATCTCCGCCTTCTGCGGGATATACATTAGAATCGCGCGGCTTTCCCGCGCGAGCTGCGCTTCCGCGATTTCAGTCAAACTTACACGCGTCAGTCCAAACGCCTCACTTCCGCGCAGCCTCTCTTCGTCCCATGTCAATATCGGAAGAAATTCGTCATAAAAGGCGACCGGCGTTGGGGGATCTGTCGCCGCCATTTGAGGATAATGGCAAGGCGCCGCGAGCGATCGATTTATACGATTGAAGAGTTGCAGCGCCAGATTAAACAGCACGGAATAATCCAGTAACAGCTTGCCATGATGGTTCGCTTCTGCGAACGATCTGCCTTTCGCCAGCATCTCGGCGAATTCAAGACTGTCCGCTAGATCGTTGCCAGCGAAATAAGCCCACACCACCGTCTCGGGCATGCGCGGCAAGGCGAAGGTCTCATACAGTCTTTGCTGCTCCAAGGCGCCGCTGCCGGGCAATCCCAAAACGAGTGTTGACGCTGACAGGTCGCGCCAGAATGGATCGACTATGGACTCGGCCGCGACAAAAGAATCACCGATGACGGCGAGCTCGACGCGTTTCGGCCAGGGCTCTTCATTTCTGAATCCGTGCGCATCCCGCGTGAAACGCACACCATACGGTTCAAAAGGCGGGGCATCCGCCGGCGCCAGGCAGGTCAAGCGAAACAGATCACCGCTCGCTCGGGAAATCTCGTATTCCACCTTCTGACCCGCCGGGTATTCACGAGCGCCATGAGACGTATCCAGGCGAAATCCGACGCGCTCAAGGTATTGCGGCATCTGCTCAATGACAACCGGCGGCAACAACGGGAATGCGACTTGCAAGGCAGTCTCGATCAGCAGCAGTGAGACCAGCGTCACGATGACAAATCTGGCGGCGGTTCTTGGGAGCCGCGGCGCCAACCGATGACCTTGTGTTTGATTCATTGGACGCATAATAGCGAGAGCGCATTCCTGACTTCGCCCATCATAGCAGGCACAGCGCTGCTTGGTCAGGCGCGCTCAATTCTGCGAAAAGAAGCCGATATTGAACTCCTCGCCGGGAGGAGAAAGCCGAATCTTCAAAAGCATTGTCTCTAGCCGATAAATGTCGACAAGCGTGGTCAAAAGATTGGATAGGCTGTCCATCGCCAGCAGCGCCTGCTTCTGTGGGTTATCGGTTTGAAGCAATATCGAGGCGATTTGCGCGATTGCCCGCGGCTGTCGCGGCAGCTTGCTCGGATCAAACCGCGCATCTGATGACGAAGCGAGAATTTCGACGTAACGAAGCAGCAGCGGACGCAAGACCTTGCCGTAGACTTGCGCCACGCTGGGACGATCATCGGCTGGCACAAAGAACTCAACATCGCCTATAAGGTAGGGATTGCTCCTGTCCAGTGCGTTGATCCGAAATCGTCTCCTGCCGGTGGTGACAATATTGAGTCGGCCGAGAGGCAATTGCTGCACCTGGTTGATATCGGCCGTGCAGCCGACCTCATGCGTTGACGCGCTTGGCTCATCAGCTTCCGAGCCGTGTCGCGTCAAAACCACGCCAAAGGGCTGCCCCTCATCAATGCAACGGTTGATCATGGACTTGTAACGATCTTCAAAAATATGCAGCTTCAACTGCATCCCTGGAAACAGCACAGTATTCAAGGGAAATAGTGGCAGCACCGCCATTGCGCAGTCGCCCAGTACACATAATACCAACCGTGGCTGCAATCATTATAACCTAAGTTTTGATAGCGAAACACTTGCTCGATTCACGTGGACATGCCGCCGTCATCGGCGTCAGGTCCCGCCTCTGGTTCACGCCGCCTGCTGGATTCCTCTTCAAACAGCACTCGGCGCAGCACCTTGCCGATGAACGACCGCGGAAGCGCATCGCGAAACTCGATCTCCCAGGGTACCGCATACGCGTCCAGACGCTTGCGGCAAAGCTCAAGCAACTCGTCCTTTGATAAGGTACTGTTGGGCAGAGGCACTACAAAGGCTTTGATCTTCTGCTTCTCGGCATCGTGCCCAACACCGACCACCGCCGCCTCAAGCACTTTGTTGTGTTCGTAAAGCACTTCTTCCACATCGCGCGGATAAACGCTGTAATCCCCGGTGAAGATGGTATCGCGCTTGCGGCTGATGATTTTGAAATAGCCGTCGTCATCCATAACTGCGACATCGCCTGTGTATAACCAGCCATCGCGAATCACCGACTCTTCGTCCTTCGGTTGCCGCCAATAGCCGCTCATGACCTGAGGTCCGCGAACTACAAGTTCGCCAATTTGACCGGCGCCAAGGTCCGCGCCCGATAACATGTCGACAATCTTGGCATCCGTATTCGGCAGCGGAACGCCTATTGAACCAACCTTGCGCAAGCCATAGAGCGGATTGGAGTGCGTCACGGGACCGGCTTCCGTCAAGCCATAACCCTCGACAAGGCGTCCCCTCGTCAGTTTTTCGAAAGCCTCTTGCACCTCCACTGGCAGCGGCGCCGCGCCGCTAATGCAGGCCTTGATCGAAGACAGGCCATAGCGGCGGACGTTCTTTGCCTGATTTATCAAGGTAAACATGGACGGCACGCCGGGAAATAGAGTCGGTTTGTAGCGGCGAATATGCTCCAGCACCTGCTTCAATTCAAAGACCGATATGATGACAATTTTGGCCGCGATCAATATCGGCAGGTTCATGGCTGCTGTCATCCCATAACTGTGCTCAAACGGCACAACCGCCATGACCACTTCTTTGCCATAATCGATATCCCGCATCCAATGCCGCGTCTGCAAGGCGTTCGCCACCAGGTTTTCGTGCGACAGGCATACGCCGCGCGGTTCGCCGGTGGTGCCGCTCGTATACGAAATCACAGCGAGATCTTCCGGCTTGACATCGGCAGCCGGCGGGGTTTCGTCCTGGCCTTCCATAACCTGGGACATGAATCGCCCTATGCTGCGCGCCAAAGCCTCATCTTGGTCGCTCGGATGTTTGTGCCGCCCAAATGCTGATACGCTGCTCGTCGTGACATGCTTGCCGATGCCGGTGAATATCACATCGCGCGTGTCGGTGGTCTCCTGAATCAATTGCGCCAGCTCGCTAAAAGCGCTCAAAGTGATCAGTACCTTTGCCTCGGTTTCACGGGCGTGGCTCGCTATCAACTCGGCATTAGCGTCGGGATTCGACAGGACGACAACCGCTCCCAGCTTGATGGCGGCATAATAGGCGATGATAAACTGGGGTGTGTTCGGCAAGACGATCTGAACGCGATCGCCCTCTTTGATGCCCATCGCGCGCAGCCCGCGTGCGAACCGGTTGACCCGCGTTTCCAATTCGCGATAGGTCAAGGTCTTGCCATAAAACACGGTCGCGACCCGCTTAGGCGCCCAGTCGGCTGCGCTCTCCAGAAAGCGGAAAAGCGGTTGATGCGGAATGGGAATCGTATGAGCGGTGTCCTTTTCGTAATGGCCCAGCCAAGGGCGGCCCCGGGATAGCTCATCAAGCGCCGAGGCCGAGCGCCAGGTGCTGCGCCGGCCCGAACCGACGAAGCGCTCGATCGCCCGGTTCACCGCGTCGTGGCGCTCCAGCTGGACCTTGTGCTTTGCCGAGCCGACATCATGAACCTCGGCGCCCGGTATCAGCTTGGCGACATCGTCATAGACATAGCGCGGAAAGTAATTGTCGCGTTCGCCCGTGATCACCAGCGTCTCGTTCCTGATGTTCCGCAATTGCGACCACGCTTGCCAACCATGCATGTTGTTCAGAAACATGTTCTTGAGCACGTGATACTCGGCATCCCACTTGCGTCGATAACGCCAAAAGGGCAGAGCAACATGGACTGGAATATGGAATAGCAAGGCGGCGATCTTCGGCAGCGGATATTCGCCCGCGCTCGCGACTAGAATCAGCTTTTCGATGCGCTCGGGATAAGCGTTGGCAAACTCAATGCAGACCGCGCCGCCGAAGGAATGGCCCGCGAGGACAAAGCGCTCCGGAACTTTCAGCGCCTCAACGACCTCGTGCATATCTTGAACCAGCTCATCCATGGAGTAAGCGCTGTGCGGCGCGTCGCTTTGCCCATGTCCGCGCAATTCCGGCGCGATAACCCGATACCGATTGGCGAAATGGGCAAGCTGCCACTCCCAGGACTCGGCGACGCCCGCAAAGCCATGCTGAAAGACGATAGCGCTCTCCACGCCTTGCGGATGAAGGTCAATGACGCTCAAGTAGTTTCCGGGATATCCAGCGATGGGCACTCTCACGCGGTACAGATTGAAATCCAAATGCGTGACGGTGAGCTTGTGCCCGCGAATTCGTCTCTTCATAGTCCAGCTTCTCAATACTGCTTTTGGCGCGCGATACGCGTCTGACTCCAGCAAGCGCCGCGTTTCCGGTTCGGCGCGCATCATGTCTGTATCGTCGCTCGGCGGCATTATAGCTGAATCCCGCCCTTTCCCAAAACGACCCAACCTCGCGGCCCCGCGCATACTTCGTTAAAATAAGAACGTGGCGCCCGAGCAAATCAGCAGGAGTCGAAGATGCCATTCCCGCTAGTTACAAGCGCTTGGCTGGAGCAACACCTGAGCGACAGCGACCTGCGCATAATTGAGCTCCGCGGCAAAGTGCTGCCGCCGACCGCGCCGCCGCCGCATTACATCAGCGATCGCGCCGGCTTCGACGCAGCCCATATTCCCGGCGCCGTTTACGTCGATTGGCAGATTGACATTGTCGAACCGGGCTCGCCTTCAAACGACATCGCCGCGCCACAACGATTCGCCGACCTCATGGAGCGCCTCGGCATCAGCAATTCATCTCCGATTGTTGTCTGCGACGACGCCGGGAGCATGTTTGCCTGTCGCATGTGGTGGGCGCTGCGTTACTATGGTCATGCTGAGGTGAGAATCCTTGATGGCGGCTGGACAAAATGGCGAGATGACGCGCGTCCCGTCAACGACATTCCGGCAAATTACACGCGCGGCAACTACACTGCGCGCGTTAATGAGTCCCTACGCGCCACTACCCGCGATATCTTGAAAGGGCTTCAAGCCGGCTCCGTACAGCTCGTGGATGTGCGCTCGCCGGCTGAATATGCAGGCGAGTCTTCGCGCGCTCGTCATGGCGGGCACATTCCTTCGGCGGTCAACTTGCCGCGTAATGCTATGGTCAACCGTGATATGACGCTGAAATCGGAAGACAATCTGCGCGCGCTATTTCAAGATGCCGGCATTGACCTCAATGCGCCTGATACCGTGCTATATTGCAATTCCGGCGTCTCGGCGACCTACGGTATGCTTGCCATGCAAGTCGCCGGCGCGCGCAACCTGCGCCTCTACGACGGATCGTGGAAAGAATGGGGCAATGATGAATCCACGCCCAAGGAAACCTAGTCGTGGAAGATCATATTCTGGCTTCCCGCCGCTGAATCGGTAAGGATTCACGGCGCCGCTATGTCAATCAAGCGGCCACACGCGGCAGTGAACCAGAGATCGGGAGCAACGTGGAGCTAAACGCATACTGCGACGCAAGCGCCTTTGAAGATTTGGCGACTGAGTGGAATGACTTGTTGCGGCGCGCGCCCATCAATCACATCTTTTACACTTGGGAATGGCAGAAAACCTGGTGGGACGCGTATCAACCGGGCGAATTGCTCATCCTGACATGTCGCGCGGGTGATGAACTGCTTGGAATTGCACCCCTGTTCATCACCGGCTCGTCTGGCGAGCGAAGCGCGCAAATCATCGGCTGCGTCGACGTGACCGACTATCTTGATTTCATCGTCGACGCAGCCCACCTTCAATCAGTGTATGCGGCATTTGCCGATTACCTCGCCGCCAACCGCGACCGAATTGATCTGCTGGACCTTTGTAATATCCCGTACGAATCGCCCACGCGCGAGCTGTTGCCGGACTTGCTCGCGGACCGCGGGTTCCGTCCAGCCGTTGAGCAGCAGGAAGTCTGCCCGATAATTGAATTGCCCGGCAATTGGCGCGGCTACCTCAGCCTGCTTGACAAGAAACAACGCCACGAAATCCGTCGCAAAATCCGGCGCGCCCATGGCAGCGACAAAGCAATCGACTGGTACATCGTCAATGGTTGCCATAACTTGGAAGAGGAAGTGGCGCATTTTGTCCGCTTGATGGCCGCAAGCGACAAGGAAAAGGAAGAGTTCCTGCGAAATTGCAATAACCTCCGTTTTTTTGAGAAGATCGTACCCTTGCTTCACGAGCGCGGCTGGCTGCAAATGAACTTCCTCACGGTCGACGACGCGCGCGCCGCCGCCTATATCAATTTCGTGTATGGCGACCGCGTCATGGTCTACAATTCGGGGCTCGACCATAGAGATTTCTCAGACCTTAGTCCCGGTATCGTGCTCATGGCATACAACATCCGGCATGCGATAGAGCAGGGCTTTCAGTATTACGACTTTTTGCGCGGCAATGAGGCATACAAGTATCGTATGGGCGGCCGCGACACACTTGTCATGAACATCCGCGCATTCTAGCCGCAGCCTTGCCCACGACGGTGGCGCCATGTCCATCGAAAGAATTGCCATGATATGCGTGCATGCCAGCCCTCTTGCGCCGATGGGCGGCGCCAAAACCGGCGGCATGAACGTCTACATCCGCGAACTCGCTCGCGAACTCGGGCGACAAGGCTGCCTCGTCGACGTCTTCACTCGCCGCGCGCATGAATTGGAGCCGGATATTGATACGTCGATCGGCGAAAACGCGCGCCTGGCCTATCTAAAGGCCGGACCGACCGCGCCCCTGTCCCCTTCCGATCATTTCGATTACCTCTCGGAATTCACCGCGGAGCTAATGGCTTTCGCCACGCTGCGCAACCTCCGCTATAGCGTCATATACAGTCACTATTGGCTGGGAGGCTGGGTCGCCGCCAAGCTCAAAGAAGCTTGGGGCATTCGCTTCGCACACATGTACCACACGCTTGGCCACATGAAGAAACGCATCATAGTCAACGCGCACTATCAACCCGATCGCCGAATTCTCACGGAAATGCGCATCCTGGATTGGGCGGACCGCATCATCGCCGCGACTCCGGCGGAACAGGCGCAGCTTCGTTGGCTGTATCGCGCGCCACGCCGACTGATCACCGTCATTCCGCCTGGCGTGGATACTTCGCATTTTGGAAGGCCGGTATCCGCGGACGAAGCCCGCGAATCTCTGGGCTTAAAGCCCGATAGCAATATGCTGCTCTTCGTCGGGCGCATCGAACCGCTCAAAGCCGTTGATACCATTCTAGAAGCTTTGCGCGTCCTGCGAGATCGCGCGCCGGAGCTGCTGCGGAAACTGCGCTTCGTGATCGTTGGCGGCGATCCGCATAGCACGCAAGACCGCGAACTCATCCGTCTCCAGGAACTGAGCGTAAAGCTGGGCATCGACCGCCTGGTTAGTTTCGTCGGCGCGAAGGAACAGTCCGATCTGCCGCTCTATTACGCCGCCGCTACTGCTGTGATCATGCCATCAGACTATGAGTCATTTGGTATGGTCGCTCTCGAGGCGATGTCCACCGGCACGCCAGTCATAGCCTCACAGGTTGGCGGACTCCAATTCCTCGTTCGCGACCAGGAGACCGGCTACCATATCCCGGCGCGAGAGCCGATTTCGCTTGCCGAGTGCATTCTGGCGCTGCTGGCAGATCCAGCCAAGACGGCGATGATGGGCCACAGCGCGGCGCGCGCCGCCAAAGACTACGCTTGGTCGGAGATCGCCCGCAGGCTTATTCAAGTGTTTGAAGAAATAGGCTGCAAGAAGCTGCGGAAGCCTTAACCGCCATAAGAATTGGGAATATCGGCCACCTTGGCTTCGATGTATGGCGGCGACAGCATGATATCCAAAGCCTCGTCTTCCGAAACCAGCGTCTGCCCCAAGTGATAAAGCGTGTCGTTAAAACCGTCATACCGGTAGCGGCGATTCACCCAGCCGTGCAGGTTATGTTGGAACAACACATGAAACTGGATGGATTCGTCCTCAGCCACGATGAGCTCGCGCAACATCCAGACCGGCGCATATTGCTCCAAATGGGGGCGCGACTTGTGATCGCGAAGGCTCTTCAACTGTTCTACCGTTGTCA
The DNA here is from genome assembly GCA_022824465.1 of Anaerolineae bacterium. Lineage (GTDB taxonomy): Bacteria > Chloroflexota > Anaerolineae > Aggregatilineales > Phototrophicaceae > UBA6055. The sequence goes on along the minus strand of JAJDZV010000008.1, from coordinate 373,022 downwards.
TTAGATCCTCATCCTGCTGTCATGAATTCCGCCCAGAATCATTCTAGCTTCGCCCGCCGCTTTGGACAAGCCGCATTGATGGCGCTACGATCTGGCCACGGACGCCCGCACGCGCCAGCGCCCACTTCCAAATTGCCGAACTTGCATTACACTAATCGCGTTCAGACCCAATACAACTTGGAGCGGCTCAATGGCGGTATCAAACGTAAAGAAAGTGGTTCTCGCCTACAGCGGCGGGCTTGATACCTCGGTAATCGTGCCCTGGCTGCGACACAACTACGGCTGCGAGGTCGTTTGCTTCTGCGCCGACCTGGGGCAGGAGGAAGAACTCGACGGCTTGGAACAGAAAGCGCTGGCGTCGGGCGCGTCAAAGCTCTACATCCGTGACCTGCGCGAAGAGTTCTTGACCGACTTTGTATTCCCCACCTTGCGCGCCGGCGCTGTCTACGAACGCGAATACCTCTTGGGCACATCATTTGCCCGGCCGCTTATCGCCAAACACATGGTTGAAATCGCCGAATTCGAAAACGCCGACGCCGTGGCGCATGGCTGCACCGGCAAGGGCAACGATCAAGTCCGCTTCGAAGTCTCCACTATGGCGCTTAACCCTAAGCTGAAGACGATCGCCCCCTGGCGCGAATGGGATATCCGCGGGCGCGAAGACGCTCTCGCATACGCCGAAGAGTTCCACGTCCCGGTCTCGCACACGGAGAAAGACATATACAGCCGCGATCGCAACATCTTCCACCTGTCGCACGAAGGCGGCATGTTGGAGAACCCCTGGAATGAACCGGAAAGCCTTATGTTCCAACTGACCCGCGATCCGGAAGACGCGCCCGACGAAGCCGAGTATATCGAGCTTGGATTCGTCCAAGGCACGCCCGTCAGCCTCAATGGCGAGAATCTAAGCGCGGTGGAACTCTTCATCCAACTTAACAAACTGGGCGGGCGGCACAGCATCGGACGAACGGACATTGTCGAAAACCGCCTGGTCGGGATGAAAAGCCGTGGCGTATACGAAACTCCGGCCGGCGCCATCGTGCATCGAGCGCATCAACTGCTGGAAAGCATCTGCCTCGACAAGCATACGATGCAATACAAAGATATGGTGGCGCCAAAATACGCCGAACTCGTCTACAACGGCATGTGGTACAGCAAGCTGCGCGATGCGCTGGACGGCTTCGTTGCCGTCACTCAGGAAAACGTGACCGGCACAGTCCGGCTCAAACTCTACAAGGGCAATGTCATCGTCGCCGGGCGCAAAAGCCCCTATAGCCTCTATCGCGAAGATTATGCCTCATTTGGCGAAGAAGACGTCTACAACCAGCAGGACGCTCATGGTTTCATCCAACTTTTCGGCTTGCCAATCAAGGTTGAAGCCATGCTGGAAATTGAAGGCGGCGAGTCAACCGATTACCGCGGCCCGGATTACAGTCGCTTCAAACGCGACTAGGCCGCCAGCGGAATGACAAGACAATGAGCCTTTGGGGCGGACGCTTCAGCGAACCGAGCGACGACGAGCTGCGCGCGCTCAATGACAGTATCGCCTTTGATCGCGCGCTGTACGCCGAGGACATTGAAGGCAGCATCGTATACGCTCGCGCCTTGGCTCGCGCCGGCGTCATTGAGCAAGATGAAGCCGATAACATTGTCGCCGGCTTGCGGCAAGTCATGCAGGAGTTTGATGCCGACGCATTTGAGCTGCAAGCGGGCGATGAAGATATCCACACCGCAGTCGAGCGGCGATTGACCGAACTCATTGGCGATGTCGGCGGCAAACTGCACACCGGGCGCAGCCGCAACGATCAAGTGGCGACTGACTTTCGACTCTGGTCAATCCGAGCCGCGGACAACCTCGCTGACGAAATCTCATTCCTTCAGTCCGCCCTCATCAGCCTTGCCGAAACGCACATCGAAACCCTTATGCCAGGCTATACGCATCTGCAGCCCGCACAGCCCATTAGCGCCGCGCATTGGCTTATGAGCTTCTTCTGGATGCTTGACCGCGACCAAGACCGGCTCAGTTCGGCGAAAACACGCATGGCTGAATGCCCCTTGGGCGCCGGCGCTTTGGCTGGCAATCCTTTTCCGCTGGATCGCCATCGCCTGGCTTCTGACTTGGGCTTCGACCGACCAAGCGCCAACAGTTTGGACGCCGTCAGCGATCGTGACTTCGTCGCCGATTTGCTCTATGTCATCTCCCTTTGCGCCATCCACCTCAGCCGGTTGGCGGAAGATATCCTGCTTTATTCCAATCCAGCCTTCGGTTTCATCACGCTTGACGACCGCTACAGTACAGGATCGAGTCTGATGCCACAGAAACGCAACGCCGACCCAATTGAGCTCATGCGCGGCAAAACCGGGCGGCTCATCGGCAATCTGACCGGCTTCCTGGCTACACTCAAGAGTCTGCCCAGCGGCTACAACAAGGACCTGCAAGAAGACAAGGAAGCGCTTCTTGACTCTGTGGAGACCATGCGTCGCCTCTTGCCAGTCCTCACCGCGACGGTCACCAGCCTGAAAGTCAACGCCGAACCGATGAACGCCGCCCTGAGCGCCGACCTGCTCGCGACCGACCTGGCGGACTACCTCGTGCGCAAAGGCCTGCCCTTCCGCCAAGCGCATCACATAGTTGGCGCCGTCGTGCGCCTGGCTGACGAACGCGGCGTAGCCATGACCAAACTAGACCTCGCAGCCTTCAAGTCCGTCAGCGCCAGCTTTGAGGACGATATATACGAGGTATTTGACTTCCGCGCTTCAGTAGCAAAGCGCAGCGGGTTTGGCGGTACCGCGCCCGAAGCCGTTCGCCAACAAATCGCCTTGGCAAAGGCGAATTCAGCCTGACCTTGTGCAGAATGTACGAGTAACTAGCTTTAGTCTACCTAAATCTTTCCCGTCGCTTGACTGCGTTTGCAGCGCTTACTTGACACGGGCCGGGAAATCCGCTAGTCTCTCTACGCTCGTTCAATCTATTCGAGGCGCAAGATGCGCGCACAGCCTAGAGCAAACCGCAGCCTCATTCTCGTACTAGTCATCGTCCTTGTGATTATCATTGGACTCTAAGGGCTTGGGCGGGCGATATTCCGAAAGGATTGCAGACAGAAGCCTCCCAAGCCACGGGGGGCTTTTTCGTTGGCAAACGTTGGCGGATCAAACTTATCAATGCAGAGGACGGCTACATGACGGCTGAATGGATTTGGCGCAACGGCGAGTTTGTGAAATGGGACGAAGCGACTGTGCACGTCAGCGCACATGCGCTGCACTATGGCTCGAGCGTCTTTGAAGGCATTCGCGCCTATGACACGCCGGCTGGTCCCGCCGCCTTCCGCTTGCGCGAGCACAGCGAACGCCTCATTCATGGCGCCCGTATAATGCGTATTGAGCACGACAACACAGCCGAATCCCTGGATGCCGCGATTATCGAAACCATTCGCCGCAATGGTCACGCTTCCTGCTATATTCGTCCGATCATCTATCGCGGGACTGGCGCTTTGGGATTGGAAGGCCGCGGCCGGACCGAGACCGAAACGGTTATTTTCACTATGGAATGGGGACGATACCTCGGCGCCGAAGCGATCGAACAAGGCGTAGACGTGCAGATCAGTTCGTTCCGCCGGATGGCGCCCGATACGCACATGGCGCTGGTCAAGGCGGGAGGCAACTACGTCAACAGTCAGTTTGTCAGCATGGAAGCGCACGACAACGGCTTCCAGGAAGGCATCGCGCTTGATGTTAACGGCTATGTCAGCGAAGGCGCTGGCGAAAACATTTTTGTCATTCTCGACGGCGTGGTCTATACGCCCGGCGCCTGGTCGTCGATACTGATGGGCATCACCCGCGACAGCGCCTTGACGATTCTCGCCGACCAGGGCATCGAGGTGCGCTTCCAGCCGGTAGCGCGCGAGATGCTTTACATGGCGGACGAGATCTTCTTCACCGGCACTGCAGCCGAGATTACGCCGGTCAAGTCCGTCGACCGGATTCCCATCGGCTGTGGCACGCGTGGCGCTATCACCGAAGCCGTTCAGCGCGATTTCTTCGCTATCACCTCCGGCGAAGCGCCGGACAGGTACGGATGGCTGACCTACGTGAATGCGAAATCCCAATGATTCGGGTGTTAGCGAGGTAGATGGGGGGCGATGATGATACTCAAGGGCTCTGAAATCATCATGGAATGCCTGTTGAAAGAAGGCGTTCATGTCATGTTTGGCTATCCCGGCGGGGCGATCCTGCCCACCTATGATGCGATGGCGAAATATGAAGATCGGCTTCATCACGTCCTTGTGCGCCACGAACAAGGCGCTTCCCACATGGCAGACGGCTATGCGCGGGCAACGGGAGAAGTCGGCGTCTGCATCGCCACCAGCGGACCGGGCGCAACCAACCTGGTGACCGGCTTGGCGACCGCGATGATGGATTCATCGCCAGTCCTCGCCATTACCGGTCAAGTGCCGATACCGGCCATCGGCTCGGACGCATTCCAGGAGACCGACGTCACCGGCGTCACCCTCCCAATTACCAAACATAATTATCTCGTTACCGATGTACGGGACTTGGCTTACACGATGAAGGAAGCCTTCCACATCGCGCGCACTGGACGCCCCGGTCCTGTGTTGGTTGATGTGCCCAAGGATGTTCAGAACGCTGAAACCGAGTTCGTATACCCGGACTCGGAAATCGTCTTGCCGGGCTATCATCCGCCATCGTCTGCAGAGGAACACGAAATCGAGGCGGCATTGCAATTGATCGCCGATTCCAAGCGTCCGATAATCCTGGCTGGTCACGGCATCCTGATGTCAGGAGCCATGAGCGAAGTCCGCGAACTATCTGAGCGAGCGCAGATTCCCGTGTCGCTGACGCTGCTGGGCAAGGGCGCCATGCCCGAAGATCATCCCCTCGTCATCGGCATGATGGGCATGCACGGCGAGGCTTGCTCCAACCTGGCGATACAAGAGGCCGACCTGCTCATTGCGCTCGGGATGCGCTTTGATGACCGCGTCACCGGAAATCTCAAGACCTACGCCCTCAACGCGCGCAAAATTCACATCGACATCGACCGCTCGGAAATCAACAAAAATGTCCGCGCCGACGTCGGCATCGCCGGCGATCTCAAGACTGTGCTGACGCAGCTCCTGCCAAAACTGCCGCGGCACTCCCATCTCGACTGGATCGGACGGATACGCGACTGGCAGGAAGACTCCAGCGAACGCGACATCCTGAACTACGAGACGCCGGGTATCCTGCTGACGGCGCAAGTCATCAACGACATCTGGCGCCTCACCGGCGGCGACGCCATCACCGTTACCGATGTCGGACAGCACCAAATGCTGGAGGCGCAGTACTACCCGCATCAGCGACCATCCACCTTGCTCACGAGCGGCGGCTTGGGCACCATGGGTTTCGGCTTTCCCGCTGCCATCGGCGCGAAGTTTGGCAAACCCAACGAGGAGATTTGGGCCATCGTCGGCGACGGCGGCTTCCAAATGACCCTCTGCGAGATGGCGACCGCAGTGCAAGAGAACATCAATGTCAATATCGCCATCATCAACAACAACTTCCTCGGCATGGTGCGCCAATGGCAAGAACTCTTCTTTGAGAAACGATATCAGGCGACGCCAATGGTGAATCCCGACTTCTGCAAGCTGGCCGACGCTTATGGCATTCCCAATCGCCTGGTCACGCAGCGCGACCAAATCGAAGACGCGGTCAACTTCGCGCGCGGCATTGACGGTCCCACGCTGATAGAGTTTGTGGTCGAGAAAGAAGAAATGGTATATCCGATGGTGCCCGCCGGCGCCGATCTGCATGATATGAAGCGCCGGCCCAAGCCGGGAGAAGCATGATGGACGAAGCAAAAACCGAAAACAAAATGACGGTGGTGGCGCTGGTAGAAAACGAACCCGGCGTCCTCAACCGTATAGCCAGCCTCTTTCGCCGCCGCGCCTTCAATATCGACAGCCTCACCGTCGGGCGCACCCACCGGCCGCACATCTCGCGCATGACCATTCGCGTGGTCGCCGGTCCCGAATACGCGCGCAAGATCGCGACCAACCTGCAAAAGCTGGTCAATGTCATCGACGTCCGCGTGCTCGACAACGAGCCCCATGTCGAACGCGACCTGGCGCTCATCAAGGTGCGCAACGACGATGCCGACTCGCGCAACACCATCACTGAAATATGCGACCGCTATCCAGCGCGCATCATCGATGTGGGTCCACACGTCGCCATAATCGAAATGGTTGGAACCGAAACCATCATAGAAGAATTCATTGAAGAAGTCCGCCCGACCGGCATTGTTGAGATGATCCGCACCGGCGTCGTGTCGATGGGTCGCGGCACGCGCATCCATGATACGAAATTCATCAATCGCCGGGCATTGCTTGAAGCCGCTGCGAAAGCGCGCACAGGCAACGGACGCATCGATTGACGCTCATGTATTCTCATTACGAACAAGGAGAGGTACCCTAGATGGCGACGCTATATTACGACCAAGATGCAGACCTGACACTCTTAGACGACAAGACCATCGCTGTCATTGGCTACGGCAGCCAGGGCCACGCCCATGCGCTCAACGCGCGCGACAACGGGTGCAAGGTCATCATCGGCTTGCACGAAGGCAGCCGCAGCACAGCCAAAGCCGAAGCCGACGGCTTGAATGTCTTTGCCGTGGCCGAAGCGGCGCGCCAGGCTGACATCGTCATGGTCCTCATTCCCGATACGCGGCAAGGCGACGTATACAACGAGCATATCGCGCCCAACTTAAAAGCGGGCGCCATGCTGATGTTCGCCCACGGCTTCAACATTCACTTCAAAGAGATTGTGCCGCCAGCCTCCGTCGATGTCGCCATGATCGCGCCCAAAGCGCCGGGTCATCGCGTTCGCGAAGTCTTCACCGAAGGCGCCGGCACACCCGGTTTGATCGCCATCGAACAAGACGCCAGCGGCAACGCGCAAGCCCTGGCGCTCGCCTACGCTAAAGCCATCGGTTGCACCCGCGCCGGCGTCATCGCGACAACCTTCAAAGAAGAAACCGAGACCGACCTCTTTGGCGAGCAGGTCGTGCTCTGTGGCGGCGTTACCGCGCTGATCCGCGCCAGCTTTGAAACACTCGTCAAAGCCGGCTACCAGCCCGAAGTCGCCTACTTCGAATGTTTGCATGAACTCAAGCTCATCGTCGACCTGCTGTACGAGGGCGGCTTGAGCTATATGTGGTACAGCGTCAGCAATACAGCCGAGCACGGCGGCTACGTCATCGGCGACCAATTCGAGCGGTCGATCAAGGAAGAGATGGCCGGCGTCCTGCAAAATGTGCAAAACGGCGAATTTGCCAAGAAGTGGATCGAAGAGAACCGGCACGGGCGTCCCAACTTCAACGCCAGGCGCCAGCGCGAACACGACTTGCTCATCGAAAAAGTCGGCGCGGACTTGCGCCAGATGATGCCCTTCCTCGATGCCAAAAACATCAAGCAGAGCGATTGACCGCAGACTCGGGAACGTGACATTGCGAGCGATAGATCCAGGAAAGGAGGCGCCTGATGTCAGAAAATGGTCTTGCTGGCCTTAGCCAGATACAGCGCATAGTCGACCGGATTCTATTCAGGAAAGGAACACCTCCAAATGGTTACGCGAACTTACGACGATAATACCGTCATCATCTTCGACACCACCCTGCGTGATGGCGAGCAGAGCCCGGGCGCGACCCTGTCGAGCGCTGAAAAGCTCGAGATCGCTCGTCAGCTAGCGCGCCTCGGCGTCGATGTCATTGAAGCGGGCTTTCCGGCCGCCTCGCCCGATGACTTACGCGCCGCGCAACGCATCGCTCGCGAAGTCGGCACGCCAGATGGTCCAGCCATCGCCGGTCTGTCGCGCGCAGTCGAAAGCGATATCCGCGCCGCTTGGGACGGTGTGCGTGAAGCCGCCAAGCCGCGTATCCACACCTTCCTCGGCACATCGCCCAGCCACCTGGCTATGCTGCGAATAAACCAAGAAGAAGGCTTGGAGCGCATTCGCAGCGCCGTGACCTTGGCAAAGAGCCTCTGCGATGATGTCGAATTCAGCCCGATGGACGCCGGTCGCACCGATACCGAATACCTGATCCGCGCCTGCGCCGTCGCCGTCGAATGCGGCGCGACCACCCTGAATATCCCGGACACTGTCGGCTACGTCATGCCGGCCGAATGGGCGGATACCCTCGAAATGCTCATCAACGAAACGCCCGGCGCCGGTCCCGGCAGCGGTGTCATCTGGTCCGTGCATTGCCACAATGACCTGGGGCTCGCCACCGCCAATACCCTGGCTGGCTTGACTCGCGGTGTGCGCCAGGTCGAAGTCACCGTCAATGGCATCGGCGAGCGCGCTGGCAATACCAGCCTCGAAGAAGTCGTCATGGCGATCCATACCCGCAAGAGCTTCTACAACCTGCGCACCAATATCGACACCACCCAGATCATGAAAACCAGCCGCATGGTGCGCAACTATATGGGTATGCCCGTCCAGCCAAACAAAGCCATCGTCGGCGCCAACGCCTTCGCCCACGAATCCGGCATTCATCAGGACGGCGTCTTAAAGGACGCCAATACCTTCGAAATCATGATGCCGGAAGACATCGGCTTGACCCAAAGCAAGCTTGTTCTGGGCAAGCTCAGCGGCCGCCATGCCCTGCGCGTGCGTCTGCGCGAACTCGGCTACGAAGTCGACGGCGACGAACTGATGGACGTATTCCGCCGCTTCAAAGAACTTGCCGACATGAAGAAGACAGTCACCGATGCCGACTTGGAAGCCTTGGTCGCCGATGAAGCCGCGCAGAAACCGGAAGACTTCTTCCGACTGGTCGATATTCAAGTCGTCTGCGGCACGATGGGCATGCCCACCGCTACCGTAAAGATGTCCAACCAGGATGGGCAAGAGATTATCGTCTCCGCAGTCGGCACAGGACCAGTAGACGCATCATACCGCGCGATCGATGAGATTGTTCGGGCGCCCAATGAATTGCTCGAATTCAATATGCACGCGGTCACCGAAGGCATCGACGCGCTGGGCGAGGTCACAGTGCGTATTTCGCCCGGAAACAGCAACCGGACCTTCGGCGGCTACGGCGCAGACAGCGACATCGTCGTGTCTAGCGTCAAAGCCTATGTCGCCGCCTTGAATCGCATGATATCGGTGACCGGCTACGGCGAGACCGAGTCCAACCGTGAAGTCGCCGCCATCGGGCTGGCATCAACCTGAATCGCATGTCGACGCAAAGACGCATTGGCCTAAGGATGATCAAATGACCCCAAACGGAAAACCGCGCACGCTCTTCGAGAAAGTCTGGAATTCCCATCTCGTGCGCGCGCAAAGCGATGACGCGCCTGCCGTGCTCTACATTGACTTGCATCTCGTGCACGAAGTGACATCGCCGCAAGCCTTCTCCATGCTCCGCGAACGCGGCTTGACCGTGCGGCGCCCCGACCAAACCATCGGCACCATGGATCACAGCACGCCGACCACGCCGCGAAACGAATTGGGAGTCATCCCGGTCTCCGATGCCATGGCCGCGCGGCAGCTTGATACCTTCACCAGGAATTGCCGCGACTTCGGCATCCCGATGTACGCCCTCGGCGACGAACATCAAGGTATCGTGCATGTGATCGGACCGGAGAAGGGACTCACGCAGCCGGGCATGACCGTCGTTTGCGGCGACAGCCACACCAGCACGCACGGCGCTTTTGGCGCGCTCGCCTTTGGCATCGGCACCAGCGAGGTCGGTCATGTGCTGGCCACCCAGACCCTGCTGCAAAACCGGCCGCAAACCATGGCGGTTAACGTCAACGGACGCCTCGGCGACGGCGTGACCGCCAAGGATATTATCCTCGCCGTCATCGCGCGCATCGGCATCGGCGGCGGCACGGGCCGCGTTTTCGAGTATCGCGGCGACGCCATCCGCAGCCTGAACATGGAAGGACGCATGACCGTCTGCAACATGTCGATCGAAGGCGGCGCGCGCGCAGGCATGATCGCGCCGGATGATACCACCTTTGCATACATCCACGGACGCGAGCATGCCCCAAGCGGCGCTGATTGGGACGCGGCACTCGCCAATTGGCGCGGTCTGCCCTCCGACGACGGCGCCGCTTTTGACAAGGAGATCACGCTGCGCGCTGACGAGCTCATTCCGATGATCACCTACGGTACCAATCCCGGTATGGGCATTCCCATCGACGCGACTGTGCCCGCGCCCGAATCCGAAAACGACCTCAACCGGCGGATCGCCCTCGACAAAGCCTTGACCTATATGGACTTGCAGCCGGGCCAAAAGCTGTTGGGCAAATCTATTGACGTCGTCTTTATCGGCAGTTGCACCAATTCTCGAATCACCGACTTGCGGCAGGCGGCGAAGTTCATCAAGGGCCGCAAGGTGGCCGATAGCGTGCGCATGATGGTCGTGCCCGGCTCCCAGCAGGTCAAACGACAAGCCGAAAGCGAAGGCCTCGACCGCGTCTTCCGCGATGCCGGCGCCGAATGGCGCGAAGCCGGCTGTTCCATGTGCATAGCCATGAATGGCGATCAACTGGAGCCCGGTCAATACGCCGTCTCGACCAGCAACCGCAACTTTGAGGGACGCCAGGGCAAGGGCGGGCGCACCTTCCTGGCCAGCCCGCTGACAGCGGCCGCGTCGGCCGTCGCCGGCGCTGTCACCGACCCGCGTCCAATGCTAGCCGGACTAACCTAGGGGATGACTATGGAAAAAGTAAAGCGCATCCGGGGGAGCATCGTCGCGATTCCGGTCAACGACATTGATACCGACCAGATCATTCCCGCCCGATTCCTGAAGGTGACGGACAAGCAAGGCTTGGGCAAAGCCGCCTTCTGCGATTGGCGTTATCTCGAAGACGGTGAAACGCCAAACCCGGACTTCGTGCTCAACAAACCCGAATATCAGGGCGCCTCAATCTTGATCGCCGGCAACAACTTCGGCTGCGGCAGCTCGCGGGAACATGCCCCTTGGGCGCTTCTCGGCGCCGGCATCAATGCCGTCATTAGCACAGAATTCGCCGACATTTTCCGCAACAACGCGCTGAAGAACGGCTTGCTGCCGATCATCGTCGATGAAGACACGCAGCAACAGCTGTTCAGCCTGGCAGACGAAGACCCGACAACCACTCTCATTGCCGATGTCGAGTCGCAAACATTGACCCTGCCCGATGGTCGCGAGATCCGCTTCCCGCTCGACGGCTTCTCCAAGTATTGCCTGCTTAACGGCGTTGATCAGCTTGGCTACCTGCTCGCCCTGGATGATGTGGTGACTGCATTCGAAACGAGCAACCCACAGCGCGTGATGACCACGGCTTGAACTAAACTCTTCTATCTGAACGGGGGTGGCGCTTGAAGCGTAAGGTCGCCATATACGACACCACGCTGCGCGACGGCAGCCAAAGAGAGGGCATCGCTTTCTCCTTGGCTGACAAGCTGCGTATTACCCAATTGCTGGATGAACTGGGCGTCGACTACATTGAAGGCGGTTGGCCCGGCTCCAATCCCAAAGACGTCGGTTACTTTGACCAGGTTCGAGATCTCGAATTGAGTCACTCCAAAATCACCGCCTTTGGCTCGACGCGCCGCAAGGGAATCTGCCCCGAAGACGATCCCAACATACGCGCGCTGATCGACGCCAATACGCCGGTTGTTACCGTCGTCGGCAAGACCTCCATGTTGCATGTGACTGACGTCTTGCAGACGACCGCCGATGAAAACCTCAACATGATTCAAGACAGCCTCGCCTATCTAAAGGCGCAAGGCAAAGAAGTGATCTACGATGCCGAGCACTTCTTTGACGGCGCCAAACTCGATATGGAATACGGCTTTGACACGCTGGCGGCCGCGGTTGAAGGCGGCGCCGATGTGATCGTGCTCTGCGATACCAACGGCGGTTCAATGCCCTGGGAAACAGCCGACTTCGTGCAACAAGCGCTGGAACTCTTTCCCGACAAGACCTTCGGCATTCACACGCACAACGATGGCGAATTGGCAGTCGCGAATTCGCTGGCAGCCGTGCGCGCCGGCGCCGCCCATGTCCAAGGCACCATTAACGGCTATGGCGAGCGCTGCGGCAACGCTAACCTCTGCAGCATCATTCCCGATCTCATCATCAAAATGGGCGTGCCTTGCCTGGCGCAGGACGGCAACCTGGCTACGCTCACGCATTTGTCGCGCGCCGTGGCTGAAATCGCCAACCTGGCGCCGGACACGCATTTGCCCTATGTCGGCATGAGCGCTTTCGCCCACAAAGGCGGCATCCACGTCGCCGCCATGCGCCGCAACGTAGACAGTTATCAACATATTGAACCAAAGCTCGTCGGCAACGAAACGCGCGTTCTCGTATCAGACCTGTCGGGCCGCGGCAATCTCCTTAGCAAAGCCGAAGAGCTTGGCCTTGATGTCTCTACCGATGAAGCCGTCAGTGTGCTCAACGAAATCAAAGAACTCGAAAATGCCGGTTTCGTCTTTGAAGGCGCGGAAGCGTCGGTGGCGGTCCGCCTGCGCCGCGCCGCGCCCGATTATCACTCGCTATTCAAGCTCATTGACTTCACCGTTATCGTCGAAGACCGGCACGGACGCGGACAGATCGCCGAAGCCATGGTCAAGCTGGACGTCGACGGCGATATCGCGCATACCGCCGCCGAAGGCAACGGACCAGTCAACGCGCTCGACCTCGCTCTTAGAAAGGCGCTGCTGCCCCTGTATCCCGCCTTGCGCGATATTCAGCTTGTCGACTACAAGGTCCGTATCCTCGATAGCGAGAATGCCACCGGCGCCATGACGCGTGTGCTGATAGACTCCTACAACGGACGTGAACGCTGGAGCACCGTTGGCGCAGGTACCGATATCATCTGCGCCAGTTGGCTGGCGCTCGTTGATAGCGTCGAATACGGCCTGACGGTCGCCGAAACCGCCAGCGCCGACGCTGAGCCGCTGGTTCATATCGAATAGCAATCAGATAAGCCAATCGGACGGCAAGCGGCCAGCCTGTCGCCTGATTCAATTGGGAGACTGACATCAATGAAGGCGACGATTGCAGTACTGCCAGGCGACGGCATAGGACCGGAAGTAGTCGGCAAAGCCACCGAGCTCTTGTCCGCCATCGCTGAAAAGTTTGGGCACGAATTCGAATTTGTCGCGGGCGTGATCGGCGGCATCGCCATTGACGAGTCCGGCGATCCGCTGCCAGACGAAACCGTGGAAATCTGCGAGCGAGCCGACGCCGTTCTGCTTGGCGCGGTCGGCGGTCCCAAATGGTCTGACCCGACCGCCAGCGTCCAACCTGAACGCGGTCTGCTTGGCCTCCGTCAACACTTCGGCCTCTTCGCCAACCTCCGCCCGGTAAAGACCTATCCCGCCCTGGTCGAGCATGCGCCGCTCCGCGCCGAGCTGCTGCAAGATGTCGATATCTTGTTCGCGCGGGAGCTCGTCAGCGGCATTTACTTCGGCGATCGGCGGGAACAAGGCGATAGCGACCGCTCATACGACACGATGAGCTACAGCCGCGCCGAGGTTGAACAAGTGGCAAACGTCGCTTTCCGCGCCGCGCAAGGAAGACGCAAGAAACTCTGTTCCGTCGACAAAGCCAACGTCCTCGCCTCCATGCGTCTTTGGCGCCGCACGGTGGTCGAAGTGCACGAAGAATACGGCGATGTCGAATTGGAGCATCTGCTGGTTGATGCCGCCACCATGCACCTGCTGACGCGGCCCCGCAGCTTTGATGTGATCGTCGCGGGCAATATGTTCGGCGATATCTTGAGCGACGAGGCTTCTGTGCTGGCTGGCAGCTTGGGCATGCTGCCCTCCGCATCCCTGCGCTCCGATAATTTCGGCCTCTACGAACCCGTTCACGGCTCGGCGCCCGATATCGCCGGCAAGGGAATCGCTAACCCGATAGGCATGTTTCTAAGCGCGGCCATGCTCCTGCGCTACAGCCTGCAACTCGAAGCCGAAGCCGCCGCTATCGAATCGGCCATAGACGCCGCTTTGGCTGCTGGCTTGCGTACAGCCGATATCGCCAGCGCCGGAGAACAACCCGTTTCCACGGACCAGTTCGCCGCCGCCGTGATCAGCAGAATTTGAGCTGAGCGCCTTTCTGGCGCCAGCTACCAGGTAGGCTGGGGCAAGGGTCGTGTCTCGATCCGCGAAACATCCGCGCCGAGCCGGCTTAGCAGATCATCAATTCGCTCGTAACCGCGGTCGATCTGGTAGACATTGTCGATGACGCTCTCGCCATCCGCCGCCAAAGCCGCCAACAACACCGTCGCCCCCGAGCGGATATTGTCCGCCGCGATCCGCGCCGCCCGCAATTCCCGCACGCCCTTGACAATACAAACATCGCTCTGGCTTATCAGAATGTCGGCGCCCATTTCCAGCAGCGCCTCCACATAGTCGTAGCGATTGTCGAAGATTCTCTCGCGAATATAGCTCGTCCCGTCTGCGATACAAGAAAGCGCCGCCATACAGGGTTGCAGATCAGTCGGAAAGCCGGGATAAGGATGCGTCTGGATATTGATCGGGTTTAGCCGCCGGCCTTCAGGCCGACAAACGCGAATCGAATTGCCGCTCGTCGTGATGTCCGCGCCCATCTGCTCCAGCTTTGCGATCACAATGCGCAGGTGCGCCGGCACGACATCGTGAATCGTTACATCGCCGCCGGCGATCGTCGCGGCCGCCATCATCGTGCCCGCAGCCAGCCGGTCCGGCATAGGCGTATAGGTGATGCCGCGCAAGCGCGAAACTCCGTTAATGAATAGCGTAGACGTGCCCAGTCCGCTAATTTCAGCCCCCATCGCATTGAGAAAGTTGCCGAAATCCACGACCTCGGGCTCGACCGAGGCATTCTCCAATACGGTGCGCCCTTCGGCCAGCGCAGCCGCCAGCATTAAGTTCTCAGTGCCTGTGTGGCTGGGCAAGTCCAGATAAAGCAGCGTTCCCCGAAAGCGCCCGTTCTTGAGCTCAATCACGGTGCGTCCGTCCTCGAAGTATTGCACATGCGCGCCCAAGCGAGCGAAGCCACGATGATGAAAGTCGATCTTTCGCGTGCCAATGTCACAGCCGCCGCTACCGGGCAATTCAACGTATCCCAAACGAATCTGTAGCGGCGCAAGAAATAGAACCGAGCCGCGAAATCGCGACGCCACATCTTCCGGCAGACGGCCCCGGTTGACGCCAGAAGCGTCGATTCGCAGGGTCCTGCCAACGCGGTCATGATCCACCCGCGCGCCAACCGCCCGCAGCAGCTCGCAGGCGCGCTCCACATCTTCAATATCGGGCGCCTCACGTAGAATCGTCTCGCCGTCTTCAACCACAATCGATGCGGCAATCATCGCCAGAATCGCATTCTTGGCGCGTTGCACCCGGATCTCGCCGTGAAGCGAGCCGCCGCCGCGGACCTGTAAGGCTGTCGTGTTCATGAACTCATCAGTCTCATTATTGCGCGCCAAAACTGCCCCTAAGAATATCACAATTCGCCAAGCCTGCGACATCAACTGCCAGTCATTTGCAAACCGCCCGCGCCTGTGATATAGTCCGTGCCGATTAACAATTGTATACAAAGTTTGCGCTTATCCAGAGGTGGCGGAGAGACCGACTCGACGAAGCCACAGCAACCCCCAGCAGGCAATGGGAAGGTGCTAATTTCGGCAGATGTTTCTGGAAGATGAGGGTAAACGCCTGAATACTTCGCAGTTTAGAGGCGCGGCTTCAGGTAACTCCGCAGACTGTGCCTCAGTCGTTTTTGTTGAGAATCGCGGAAGCCCAAACTGGCGCGACGCCTCATGTTTGGGCTTTTTTGTTGGGAAGGATAAAACCATGAGCCTAGCGAGTAAATCCAAGAACTCCAGATTCAAAGGCGCTAGCACAATCGCAGTGCACGGCGGCGCAGCCCGCGAAAAGGGCTTCCACGCCATGACCACGCCAATCGTGCAGTCAGCCACCTATACCTTCGCCAGCACCGCCAAGCTCATTGAATTCCTCGACAAAAAAGTCTATGGCGGGGAGCTGGACCGCGAAGAATACGCCCGCTACGGCAATCCCTCGACCTGGGCGGTTGAAGCCCGCATCGCCAACCTGGAAGCCGCCGACGACGCCGTCTTCTACCCCTCGGGCATGTCGGCTGTCACTTCACTCTTTCTGACCGTATTGCGTCCCGACACGCATATCATCATGACCGACGACTGCTACCGCCGCACCCGTCAATTCTGCGAGACCACCCTCAAGAAGTTCGGAATCGCCGCCAGCATCGTGCCCATGGGCGATTATGACGCGCTCGAAGCGGCCATCATTCCGCGCAAGACCCGTTTCATCTTCACCGAGACGCCCACAAATCCCTACCTGCGCGTTGTCGACTTGCGGCGCTTGGTCGCTTTAGCCAAGCCGCGCGGTGTGATGACCCTGCTCGACACAACCTTCGCCACTCCCGTCAATCTGAAGCCGCTCGAGTTTGGCGTCGACTTCGTCATGCACAGCGCCACCAAATACTTCGGCGGACACAACGATGTGCTCGGCGGAGTCATCGCTGGCGATGCGCCGCGCATCAGAGCGCTCAAGGACGCGCGCGGCGTCTTCGGCAACGTTATTGATCCGCATCAAGCTTTTCTGTTAGAACGCGGCCTCAAAACCCTGGCTTTGCGCGTTCGCCATCAAAACGAAGCCGCGCTGAAAGTCGCGCAGTTTCTCGAGCGCCATCCCAAGATTGAGCGCGTATATTATCCCGGGCTATCATCGCACCCCGACCATGAGATCGCCCGCGACCAGATGACCGGCTTCGGCGGCGTCGTCAGTTTTGAGGTGGCCGGTGACATCAAAGCAACCAGCGACTTCATTGACCGCTTGCGCATACCCTATATCGCCCCCAGCCTCGGCGGGACCGAAAGCCTGATCGAGCAACCCGCCTACTTCAGCTACTACGACCTTAGCAGCGAAGAACGGCTGGCGATCGGCATCAAGGACAATCTGGTGCGTTTTGCCTTGGGCATTGAAGACGCCGAAGACATCATCGCCGATCTGGACGCGTCGCTCAACGAGACGCCCGCGCGCTGACAAACGAGCTAGCGATTCCCAAGAGTAAATCTTTTTCTCGGCAATCTGGCAATCTGGAGACATCCTCTATTCAATTGTTAAGGCGCTGACAAGGACAGGGTAGCAGGAGAATTCTCGCAATAGGCGACTAAATGGTCGCGTACCGGCAAATGTGCTTGATGAACACTAATTCGCCCAGGCGAGGCATACGCGAGCCGCCATTGCCGCTTAGCTCAAGAGCTTGACTATCGCTTCAATGTCATCCGCTGCCTGAAGCATCTGATTGCGGTAGCTCGGCGCGATTCCCTCAAGCCTGTCGGCGTGATAACCGATTGTCGCCTCCGGATCCTTCAGCACGTGCCCGGTGAGCACACCCAAAACTGAATCGCCCCGCTTGATGACGCCGCGCTCGACCAGCTTCTTCGTGCCCGCCAACGAACAAGCGGAGGCTGGCTCGCAGCCGATACCGGCGCTGTCAATCACCGCCTTGGCATCCATAATCTGCTGATCGCTCACTTCTTCGACAACGCCGCTTGTCCATTCCAAGGCGCGTATCGCCTTCTGCAAGTTGACCGGGTTGCCAATCTTGATCGCCGTCGCGATCGTTTCCGCCTTTACCGGCTCGAAGTTTTTGAAACCGGCGCGGAAATGACGATAGAGCGGATTGGCGCCTTCTGCCTGCACTATAGCCAGCCGCGGCAATCTGTCGATCAGACCGACCTCGTACATCTCCAGCAAGCCCTTGCCAAAGGCCGAACTGTTGCCCAAGTTGCCGCCAGGCACGACGATCCAATCCGGCGTCCGCCAGCGCAGCTGCTGCAGCGCCTCAAACATGATCGACTTCTGCCCCTCCAGCCGGAAGGGGTTGACTGAATTCAAAACATAAATGCCGAGGCGCTCCGATACCAATTGCACCAACTCCATATTGCGGTCGAAATCGGCATTGATCTGCAGACAGGTCGCCCCAAAGGCAATGCCTTGCGCCAGCTTGCCCAGCGCAATCTGTTGGTCCTGCAAAAAGATAATCCCTTGCATATCGGCGCGCGCCGCATAAGACGCCATCGAAGCCGAGGTATTGCCGGTCGAAGCGCAAGCCACGCGCGTCATGCCCAGCGCCTTCGCCTGCGTGACGCCGGTTGTCATTCCGCGGTCCTTAAACGACCCGGTTGGATTCTCGCCCTCATGCTTCAGGTAAATCGCGTCGACGCCGGCATAGGCCGCCGCCCGGGGCAACGGATAGAGATTCGTATTGCCTTCCATGCCGCTGACGATTGACCGGTCGCCAATGCCGGGATAGACCAACTCCTTATAACGCCACACCCCACTGGCAAATGGCGCGTCCAATCCGCCCAACCGACCGTCAAATAGCTGTCGCGAGATCCGCTCCCCGCCGAAATCGTGCTTCACATCCAGCAAGCCGCCGCAGACCTCGCATGTGTAGATCACGCGCTGAATTGGGTATTGTTGAGCGCAATCCATACAATGTAGTATGCTTGGCATTTGCCTGACCTCGCTCGGTCGAAAACGCGGCAAGGATAGCGACCTTCCATGGCATTTACCAGAGCAGAAGCCTACGCCCCGGCGTCAGTCGCGAACCTGGGCGTCGGCTTCGACATCCTCGGCATGGCGCTCGAGGGCATGGGCGATCGCGCCATCATCGAATTCCACGATTCACCCAAGATCGTCATCGCCGATATCAAGGGCGACGGCGGCAAGCTCCCGCGCGATCCCGCAGAAAATGTCGCCTCGGTTTCGGCGCGCGCCCTCCTCGATCACATCGGCGATAAGCGCGGGCTCACCATAAAACTGATCAAGGGGCTCCCGCTCGCAAGCGGCTTGGGCAGCAGCGCCGCCAGCAGCGTGGTCGCCGCCGTCGCCCTCAACAAACTGCTCGGCGAGCCCTTCTCCCGCCCGAACCTCTTGCCCTTCTGCCTGGAAGGCGAGGCGCTCGTCAGCGGATACCATGCCGACAACGTGGCGCCCTCGTTGCTCGGCGGCATTGTGCTGGTCGCCGGCATTACCGTCGACGCGATCCAGTCGCTGCCGATTCCCGCCGACCTCCACCTGGCGCTGGTCACGCCGGCTGTGCAAGTGCCGACCAATGGCGCCCGCGCGATATTGCCCGATAAGGTCTCGCTGCGACAAATGATCCACCAAACCGGCGCCGTGGCGCAACTGGTTGATGCCATTCACCGGGGCGACCTCGAGGCTCTGGGCGCGGCAATGGAAAACGACCAGGTGGTTGAGCCGGCGCGCGCGCACCTGATGCCGATGCTGGCTGAGGCGCGAATCGCCGCCAAACGCGCCGGCGCCATCGCGCTCTTCATCGGCGGCGCCGGTCCCACGCTCTGCGCTCTCTGCGACCGAAAGACCGTCGCCGAGTCAGTCTCCGTCGCCATGAAATCAGTCTACGACGCAGTCGGCATGCCCTGCGACTCCCTATCCACCAGGGTCGATCGACGCGGCGCCCTCATCACCGAAGCCAGCTAGCGCGCCGTTTGTGAAATTCTTGACAATCTCAACGCTCGTCTCTATACTTACTGCGTTGCGCGGAGACGGATAGCGCGTAGAATTCATCACGAGGATCGTCGGCCGGTAACGTTGCAGACTGCCAATCATGACGGATTCCGAACTCTATTGGGATTCATCGTACGAGATAGTGCTGGCGCTGATCGAGACTTACCCCGACGCCAACCTGGACGATATGACTTTGGACGGCTTATGCCAACGGATACTGTCGCTGCCGGGTTTCGCAGACGATCCGGCATGGGCGAATGATGCTATACTTAGAGCCATCCTTCGCGACTGGTATGAGGAGATCGGTGACTAGATGGAACTGAACTTGCAAGAACTCAACGCAACCGAGTTTCCCGTTCCCGTCGAACTTGAAGACAATATCGCCATCACCAGCTTGAGCCAACTCTATAACTGGGGCAGGCGCAATTCGATGTGGCCCATGCTCTTTGGCTTGGCTTGCTGCGCCATCGAGATGATCGCCACCGCCTCGTCCCGCTTCGACTTCTCCCGCTTCGGCTTCGAAGTCATGCGCGCAACCCCGCGCCAAGCCGACCTGATGATCGTCTCCGGCACCGTCACAAAGAAGATGGTCGTGCCGATCGTGCGCCTTTACAACCAAATGCCCGAGCCAAAATACGTGCTGGCGATGGGCGCCTGCGCCAGCGGCGGCGGTCCCTTCAAAGAGGGCTACAATGTTGTCTCCGGCATGGACAAATACCTGCCGGTCGATGTGTACGTGCCCGGCTGCCCGCCAACGCCCCAAGCGCTCCTCTACGGCATGATCGCCTTGCAGCGCAAGATCGACGGCCAGAGCATCGCCAACGGCGACGATGTGCCTTGGTATGGCGTCGGACCAGCCGAGCCAACACCGGTGCCCGTTCTCGGTCCCGACATCATCGATCCCCGCCAGATGGACATGATTCGCCGCCAAGCCGAGTCCGCCGCCGACGCGCCGCTCCTGGGCAGCCGCGAACTCCCGGCGCTAACGCAAATGGTCGCCGCCAAAGTAGAAACCGCCGCCCCTGTCGCCGAAGCCGCGCCCGCCGATGTCGACGCCTTGAATGTCGTCTTGCCAGCCGGCGCCGCGCCCTGGGCGGAAGCCGAAGACATACGCGAAAAACGCCGATTGCGTGCCTTGGCGCGTAAAGCGCTGCGCGCATCCCGCCGTGCAGCCCAAGCGGAAGGGGAATAAATCACTATGGATAGCTTCGCAGCCGCCCCCGAAATGCCGCTTGAATTCGCCTCGATCGACGATGCGATCGAGCATCTGAAATCCAGTCATCCCTACGCCATCAAACTGGACGAACGCGACGGCTACGACGGCATCATCGTAGACGCCGACCAACTGCTGAATATCGCGCGCGTCATCCGCGACGATCTCGGCTTCGAC
The DNA here is from genome assembly GCA_022824465.1 of Anaerolineae bacterium. GTDB lineage: Bacteria > Chloroflexota > Anaerolineae > Aggregatilineales > Phototrophicaceae > UBA6055. The sequence goes on along the minus strand of JAJDZV010000008.1, from coordinate 352,072 downwards.
TATCTCTCCAGCGCGACCGCCGTCGATTACCTGGGCGAAGGCGACCACATGGAAATGGTCTACCACGCCTATCGCACCAGCGGCGGCGGCGCCCTTGTATTCAAAGCCCAGACCGATCGCGAGAATCCAACGATCCCCTCGCTGACTTCCGTTTGGCGCGGCGCTGACTTCCAGGAACGCGAAGCCTGGGACCTCTATGGAATCCGTTTTTCCGGGCATCCCAACCTCAAGCGCATCCTGATGTGGGAAGGCTTCCACGGCCATCCCATGCGTAAAGACTGGCGCGAAGCCTATTACGAAGAAGACCAAAAACCCTTCGACAGCCGCTGGCCCGGCGGACATGTCCACCGGTCCGAAGAGAAAAATGTCTTCGGCAAAAACGTGAGCTATCCACAGGATATCGACCTCAATCGCCTAATGGACAGCTCGGAAAGCGCCGTCTACGAGTCGCTCGGTCTGGGCGTCGATATCGAGCGCGTCATGGACAAGGACGGCTTCGAAACCAACGAACTCGTCGTCAATATGGGTCCGCATCACCCCAGCACCCACGGCGTCTTCCGCATGGTGCTGACTGTCGACGGCGAGACCGTCACCTCGCTCGAACCGGTCATGGGGTACTTGCATCGCAATCATGAGAAAATCGGCGAGCGCAACACTTACCTGCATAACATCCCATTCACCGACCGCCTCGATTACATCTCCAGCATGGGCAACAACCACGGCTACGTGCTCGCCGTCGAGCAGTTGATGAGCCTCGGCCGCCGATACAATCCGCCGACCTATCGTTGCGAGGCATTGCGCGTGATGATGGTCGAGCTCAGCCGCATCGTCAATCACCTGTGGGCAATCGGCTTCTGGCTCAACGACATCGGCGCCTTCTTCACGCCCGTGCTCTATTTCATTCAGGAACGCGAACGCATCCTCGACTTCTTTGAAGCCGTCGCCGGCAGCCGCATGATGTGCAATTACATGCGCTTTGGCGGGCTCTTTGGCGATCTGCCCGAGCGCATAAAGAGCGTGACCAATCTAACCAACGACCGCGTCCGCGACTATAACACCATGCAATTCCTGACCGAGATGATCAACGAGCGCATCCCGCGCACCATCGACGAACTGGAATTGCTGCTCACGCAAAACGAAATTGTACTCGAACGCTCGGTTGATGTTGGCGTGCTAAGCGCCGACGACGCAATTAACTTCAGCGCCGCCGGACCGCTCCTGCGCGGCAGCGGCGTCGCCTACGATATCCGCCGCGCCGAACCGTACAGCATTTATCCCGAACTCGACTTTGATATCGCTGTCGAAGACGAGGGCGATATGTACGCCCGTTACCGCGTCCGCGTTCAGGAACTGCGCGAGAGCGTGCGCATACTGAGGCAGATTCTTCCCCGTCTGGAAGCAACCAGGGGCGAATCAATTTGGGCCGATGGCAAACCCGGCGCCTACGCCCCGCGCGTGCCCCACGGCGAGGCCTACGGCCGCGTCGAAAACGGCAAGGGCGAGCTCGGCTATTACATCGTTTCAGCCGGCGGCCGCGGCGGCTCGGCCAATCCCTGGCGTTATCACGTCCGCGCGCCCAGCTTCATTAATCTCACGCCGCTCGGTCACATGAGCAAGGGGCACAAGGTGGCGGATGTCGTCGGCATTCTCGGCAGCATCGACATTGTGCTGGGTGAAACCGATCGCTAGCCTGATGTGCCGCCGTTGAACTTAGGACGCGCGGCCGCAAACAAGGGAGAGAGCATGTACGGCACCGGATTGGCAAAAGGACTGATGCTGACGCTGCGCCACTTCGTCGAATCCTACATTGATGATTTGCGCTACGGCTTCCGCAAATACCATCATTCCACCGATAACTTCGGCATCCGCCAGGGCACTCAGACCAAAGGCGTCATCACCGTCCAGTATCCCGACGAGAAGGTCGCCGTCCCCGAGCGCTTCCGTTTCGTGCCGATTTTGATCGTCGAAGATGACGACCATCCCACGCGCGCAGGCAAAGACTGGTGCACCAGTTGCGGCATCTGCGCCAAAGTCTGCCCGCCCCAGTGTATTTGGATCGTTCGCGGCTCAGATCCAGTCACGGGCCGCCCGGTGCCCGACCCCGAAGCCTTCTTCATTGATATCGATATCTGCATGAATTGCGGCTACTGCGCCGAGTATTGCCCCTTTGACGCCATCAAAATGGACCACGATTACGAATTGGCCAGCTACGACCGCACCACCCACCATATCCATGACAAAGAGCGGCTTTCAAAGCCCAACTCCTACTGGCGCAGCATCGCGCCCACGCGGGCCTACGAAGAGATGCTCGTTCGCGGAACCTGGGAGCACAAAGACGCCGCCAAAGAAGCGCGCCGCGGCCAGTCAAGTTCCAGCGCCCCGTCGCCGCAACCGGCCGCTCAACCCGCGGCGTCAACCCCAAGAACCACTCCAGCTGCCGAATCGGCCGCCGATGCCAGCGCGTCCGCCACCGCCGCCCCCCCCGCCGAAGGCGCCACACCCTGGTCAGAAGACGACGCCAAACGCGAAGAACGCCGCCGCAAGGCATTGGAACGAAAGGCACGCCGCGCCGCCAAACAAGGCTAAACCGCAGACTATCCCGTCCGCGCCAACAGAGCGCCGCCAAAGCCTCCCTTCATCGCAGGCCGAATCTCGCCGCAAACGCGACCATTTAGTCGCCTTTGAAGGCCGGACTTCCGCTATACTGCATAGCATGAAGATCACAACGCGCGCCCCTCTCTCTACCCCTATGGGTACTTGCCGCCAACCGAATGCCAACATTGACCGCGCAAACATCCGCAAACAGTCCCAAAAGCGCGCCAGTATCGATACTGTATCGATAGAGAGCCGCGAAATCGCCGTCATTTTCCATACTGGCTCCGTCTTTTTTCCTACTCCGTCCGCCTTTTTCCCTACTCCGCCCATCCTTTTCCGTTATACATTTACGACCCAATCGCGCGGCTTGGAAAGCCTGACCTTGATCTGTCCACGATATTCTGGACGCCAACGCAATCGGTGGTATATTGAAACCGTGTTCACTCTAGCGACAAAAGGCGCCTCATGAGCAACCTTGAGCAACGCGTGATGCAAGCCCTCTCGTCCGTGATTGAGCCGGAGCTGCATCGCGACATCGTTTCGCTGAACATGGTGCGCGATTTGTCCGTCGAGGAGGGCACGGCCGAATTTACGATCGTCTTGACCACGCCCGCCTGCCCGCTGAAAGACGTCTTCGTCGAACGCTGCCAGGCTGCCTTGGTCGGGCCTGTCGCCGGCATCGAGCGCATACGCATTAACTGGGACGCGCAAGTCCCGATGGACCGCCGCATTCACGGCCGCCTTGACGTGCCGATGAACAGCATCGTCGCCATCGCCAGCGGCAAAGGCGGGGTCGGCAAGACCACAGTCGCGACCAATCTCGCCGTCTGCCTCGCCGACGCCGGCGCCAGCGTCGGTCTTATCGACGCCGATATTCTCAATCCGAATATCCCGCAGATGTTCGGCTTGGGCAGCGGACGCCCCAAGGTCGCCAACGACAAGATGCAGCCGCTTGAGGTCTATGGCGTCAAGCTGATTAGCACCGGCTTTCTTACGACGCCGGACAAGCCCATGATCATGCGCGGACCCATGCTGCACAGCGCCATTCGTCAGTTCTTCACCGATGTCGATTGGGGCAGGCTTGACTACATGATCGTCGACCTGCCGCCGGGCACCGGCGACGCGCCGCTCTCGCTGGCGCAGTCCTTTCCGCTGACAGGCGGCATCATCGTCACGCAGCCCCAGGATGTCGCCGTGGCGGACGCCATTCGCGCAGCCGCCATGTTTGATCAACTCAAAGTGCCGGTCTTGGGCGTCGTGGAAAACATGTCGGGCGACACCTTCGGCAGCGGTGGCGGCGAGGCGTTTGCGGAGAAGCGCGGCGTTCCCTTTCTGGGCCGGCTGCCCTTGGCGGCCGGCATTCGCGAGGGCGGCGACTATGGCCGACCGGTCTCGCTCCACAATCCCGACTCGCCGGCCGGGCGCGCATTCAGGCGCCTATCCGAGGTGGCTGCCGCGCGTATCAGCGTCGCTATGCTGCAAGGCGCCGATGTCATCCCGATCAACATCATCGGCTGAGCGCAGTGGTCCGTCTCAGTCGTCCATGCCGATCACGCGGACGCTGTCGTCGCTCCTGACCGGGTTGTAACGGCCGATGAGCAGCCAGAACAGCAGGCTTAACAGCAGCGCGAATACGAAGGCCAGCAGCGTCTCCTCGTGGAGATGGCTCTTGAGGAAGGCATTATGCCTGATGACCAGCAGACAAATCGCCGCCAGAATGAAGGCGAGCCGCCGCCGCGCCGGCTCAGTGCGCTGGACCATCAGCCCAAGCAACGTGGCTGCAATTGTGATGAGCAAGACGTAATTCCAGTCCATGGCCGAATCTGCAATCTCAGTTTGATGCACGCATTGTAGCATGCCTGCCGGGCAAGGAGAACCAGCCAATGAGAATCGAACGTTCCAGACATGGCAAGATCCTGGTGGTCGAGGCCGGCGGAAACGTCGACCGGACGAGCGCCGAACAGCTGGGTTCCTTCTTGCAATACGAAATTGAAGGCGGGAAGCGTTTCCTCGTGCTTGATTTGCAGAGCGTCACCAACATGGGGCAGGACGGACTTTGGGAGATGGTCGCCGCCCTGAAACGCGCCCGACGCGCCAAGGGCGATCTGCGGCTCGCGCAGCCCTCCGACCGCGTCCGCGATGCGCTGGCGATGATGGGCTTGGATGAGATATTTCGCATCTTTGAATCCCAGGCGGAGGCCGTCGCCAGCTTCTAACGCGGCGCCTGCCAGGCAATGATTTTCTTAGGGATTGCGCTTCCAGCTGTTGATGTCATCAAGGTCGACGGCTTCAGCGTTTGGCGGCAGATAATTGCCCTCGCATTCAATGGCGGTCGGCGGCAGATTCGCGCGCGGCTGCAAAAGCGCCTGCTCCGGGTTGAAGAAATTCCAGGCGGCGCGCGAGATCTCTTCCACCAGGGGCCAGAGCTTTTCGTAATCCTGGAATTCGGTCTCTTCCCACAGGAAGACGGATATCACATAGTGCCGTCCGTTGGGCGAAAAGACGACGCCGGCATCGCCAACGGTATCGAAGATCCAGCCGTTCTTGTGCGAAATGCGGACATCCGGCGGGATGCCGCCCTGCAGCAGGCGTTCAAGGTCGTTGGCGCTCATCACTTCCAGGAGCTGTCGGCACTCCCGCTGTGTGATTTGGCCGCCTGGCAGGGACAAAGCCAAACCGGAGTCGTAATGCGCGCAGTCGTATGTCAGAGCAAAGATCGCGCCCAGGTCCTCGGCGGTTGTCTGATTGAAGGGGTCCGGCTGCGTATCAAAGGATTCATTCGGCGCGGTCGCCGGCGCTGCGATCGAGCCAAGCTCTTGACCTTCGACGCCGAGAAAGAAAGGCGCCGTGATATACGTATTCCCCGCCCCGATGGCTTGCAGCGTGTTGGAGACGCTGCGCAGTCCGGTGAAGATATCGCCGCCGCCTATGATCTCCATCAGCAAGTTGGACGAGCTGTTGTTGCTGCAGAGCAAGGAATTGGCGATGAGCCAGGCTTCACCGGCTGTCGGCTCGCGATCCAGCCGGCGGAAATACTCGATGGCGATTGGCGCTTTGATGGTGCTCGCAGCCGAGAAAGCGACATCGCCCAGCAGGTTGATCTCTTCGCCGGTCTCCAGGTCGAGGATGTAGACGGACGCGACCGTTCCCAAGCCATCATAGATGAAACCCTGGCTGTCCAGGTAATTGACGATGAGAGCTTTCAAAGAGCCCAGGTCCAGCCGGCCGTTCCCCAAGCCGCCGACCGGCAGATAAACCACGCGTTGATCGGCCGAGCGCAGGGCGGCGTCGGCCATGGTCATTGCGCCGGCTATGTCCAGCGCAAAGCCGCTGGCGCCGGGATATACCCGCAGCGTATCCAAATCAAAGGTAGGACGGCCGGGCGGATCGTCATAGCGCGCCGCTACATCACGCAAGAAAGCCTCGAGCGCGTTGTCCTGATAGTCGGCGACCAGTGGAATATCGCGCGGCACAGTCAGTTCAATTCCAAGCAGAAAGTCGAGAAAGCGCCGCCAGAAACCGCCGCCTTCAGCCGCGGACGCGAGCGCTCCGGCCAGCATTGGCTCGCTGCTGATGCGCCAGCCAACCTGATCGGGATGCAATTGGATGGGGTGTTCGCCGCTCCGGTTGGCGTACAGCAGCAAGATAGGCTCGGCATAGGCGCGTTCCCAGCGCGCCACGGCGTTGCGCTCGCTCAACTGCCCGACGCTGATGCCCGCCACCGTCACGCCAGCCGGCAGTTGTTGTTCGCGGCGGCTGAAGACGACGAGGAAATAGATCAGCAAGCCGCTGGCGGCGGCGATGCAGAGAGCCGAAAAAGCGAGCAGGATGGGGAAACCGGACCGGCGGCGGCGAGAACTCAAGCTGGTTCTTCCCATTTTGCGCCTCGTTGCGTCTCAAATGCCGGCGCTGCGTTCAAGCTCGATTGGCTCTGTGGCTTGGGCGCAGGCTGCTTCAATCGCGCGGCGATGGAAGGTCTTGAGCCGCGGCAGTTGCGCCAAGTCGATCCATTTGAAGCCGAGCAGCTCGTGGCTTAGCTTGCCGACTGCGCACTTCGCCTCGCAGAGGTAGGCGAGATCAATATGATGCGGCGCGGTCTTACTGGAGAGTACAACACGGACGACATCGGCATCCAGCTGCAATTCTTCTCTTAGCTCGCGCAAGACGCCGGCGGCTGGCTCTTCGTCGCGGTCAATCCAGCCGCCGGGCAAGCCCCATGCGTAACGCGGATGATAGGCATGCTCGACCAGCAAGACGCGCCCATGATCATCAATTACGATCGCGGCGACGCCGATTGTGAAGCGCGCTTGGGCGCGACTGAAGATTAAATATGGCAGTCGCGTCAAAAAGGGGAATCTGCGCAGCAGCGCGGCAATCGGTCGAGAAATCATGGCAGTCCAAAATGATCCAGCGGCACACAAAGTGTAGATTGTCGGCATGAGGGCGTCAACAGCGATCCGCGGGGAGCAAGGCTGATGACCGCGGTAAATGCGCGCCGTTCCGTCAGTACGCAAATTGAGCCTATGCTATACTGACTCGGTAACCAGACTGCCTGGCGAGCGGCCTTCCGTTGCGTGCAGCGGGCGCGGCGGGCGGACTGCCGCGCCGGGTGACAGCAGTCACGGGCTGGCAAGCCAAAACGGATGACGCGACGTGTTGAGAACACCCTTGGATATCCTTGATCTATTCGTCGGATTTCCGGGCGACCTGCTATTTTTTCTGCTAGTAATCGCCTTCAGCCTAGGCTCGCTCTTCCTTGCGATAGGCCATCGCGCGCGCTTTCCTCATGAGCATTCGACCCGGCGCTATCTCTTTAGCGCGGCTGCCTTGGTGGCGGTCTGGCTGGTGATGCTGGGCGCTTCGGCGCTGGCGCAGACCGCCGCCCTTGATGCCAACCGTTTTATGCCGCCGTTGGAGCGTCTGGCTTACGCCGTCACTTTGTCGCTGCTTGGCTGGGCGATCTTGAGCGCTGAGTTTGAGCGCTGGCGGAATCGATCGAACCTGTTTATCGTAGCTGTGACATTTGCGCTGGCGCTGCTTTATTTGAGCACGAGCGCCAATTGGCTGGCGGAATCGGCTGGCGGGAGCGCCTTCAACGCAACAGCTTACGCGCTCGTATGGGCTGGCGTCTCGGCCTTAATCGCGATCGTCTGCGGGATTCTTACGCTGGTCAACATCGGCGGCATTGTGGACGCGCCTCTCAAGACGCTGTTCTTCCTGGTCGTGGCGCTGGGCAATGGCCTGGACCTCATTCGACTCTCGCAGGGGGACGCGGCTGGGAGTTATCTTGGCGGCGCGCGCTTGGCCTACGCGGCCGGGCTGGCGCTGTTTCCCTTGATTGTCTACCGGTACGCCGTTGCCTTGCTGGAGAACAGTCTGGTGGAGGTGGTGCTGGCGGCGTCGCAGCCGTCGTCAGCGTTGAGCCAGACGCCGGCGGATGCGGTCGCGCCAGCTGAAGATGGGCTTTCGGCGGCGGCGTCTTCCTGGAACTTTGCGGCGGCGCCAGTAGCGGGAGATTCGCAGAAGCTGCTCAACGCAGTTGGAATGATGCTTGAGGGACGCGAGATTTCGCAAGCGCCCGCCCAGATCGTGAGGTCGGCATTGGAGTCATTGGGCGCCGATGTCTGCTTTCTCATCCAGGTGCAGGAAAACAAGTATGCCGACATTACGGCCGGCTACGATCGCGTCGCCGACCGGGGACTTGCGGGCATTTCGCTGAACCTCAATGAGCAGCCGACGCTGCTGGAATCCGCAAGGCGCGGCGAGCAGACGATTCTATTTGCCGAATACCACGCAGAAGAATTGACGGATCTCTTTCGACGGCTAAATATCTCTCCCTTGAGTAATACATACGTCCAGCCGCTCGGCCGAACTGGTGAATCACAAGCGGTTTTGCTCGTTTTGTCACCGTATCGCCAGGTCGATCTGTCGCTTCAGGAGATTGAGGCCTTACGCGAAATTGGCGTAGTGGCGGGGCATGTCTTGGCTTGGACGGCGGCGATGGCCGAAGCCAATTCGCGGAAGGGCGAGGCGCGAATCAATTTCATTGCGGAGAAGACAAGCGAGACGGCGGCGGACGGGGCGGCGCTGCGATCAAATCGGCTGGAGCTGGAAAGCAGCCTGACGCCGATAGTCGAGCGCAGCCGCAACTTGAGGTCGCAGATTGCGGATTTGAGACAACAATTGCAGCAGCAGCAGGTGCGCATGTTGGAGGGTCTGGTGGAAGCCAGCGGCGATCGCGGCGCGGCCAGGCGGCTAAACGCCTCGTTTGATGAACAGGCGCGCCTTCGCGACCTCTGCGAGTTGACGGCGCATGATCTGTTGGATGCGGAGACCGTCTTGCGCGTCCTGAATGTCGGCAGCGGCGAGACGCTAGCGCAGATCATCCGCGAGTTTCTGCATAAGGAAACCAATGTGCTTGAAAGCGAGCGCGACCGATTGCGTCGGCAAATCAACTCGGCGCTGGTGATGGGAAAGTCGGCGGCGGCCGATGGCATCACCGCGGTATTGCAGAGCATCGCCGATGAAACGGCTCAACTGGAATTGGAGCGCGATCAGCAGCGGCGGAGGCTGGAATCGATCGCCGCGAAACTTGAAACCCTGGGAACGAGCGGCAGCTACAGCCACTTGACCCGAGTGATGATTCAACTGTACGCCGAGAGAGAAGCGTTTGGAAAGCAGTTGGATGAACTCAACCAGGATCGCCAGACGCTCATTGATGATCGTCAGCAAGCGAGGGCGGCTGACGGCGGCGACCGAGAGGAGATTGAACGCCAGCTGAAGCATTTAAGCGCCGACCACGAACAGCTCTTGAACGCGCGTGAAGAAATGCGCCGGGAAAGACAGCAGTTGCAGGACGAACTCCGTATGGCTGAGGCGGAGAAGTCGGAATTGGTCGCGCAGAACATGAAATTGCAGGGCGAGCTTTCGGCGAATGTCGAGGGTCGGGAAACGACGCAGCAGCGCATCAAGGAGCTTATTGGCGAGCGTGACAATCTGCTGAAGCTGCGCGATCAGCTGACGGCGAGGGTCGCGGCGGCAATGGCTGGCGGCGGCGCGGTCGAACGGAGCGAGTTGGATGAATTGCGCGCGACCGTCGCCCACCTCAGCGAGCAGCGAGAAGAATTGGCGCTGGAATTGAGCGATGCGCGTACCGAACTCGAGGCCGCGCGCGATTCTCAGCCTGATCGGTCGGCGGACGAGGTCGGCGAGACTAGCAGCCGTGTTTCATGGGAGGGGGAGGTCTTGTCCAGCGTCGCGGCGGATTTGCAATCGCCGTTGAGATCGCTATCCGATTACACCGATCTGCTGCTGGCTGAATCGCTCGGCATCCTTGGTACGGCGCAACTGCATGTGTTGAGATTGATGGCCGAAGACCTCGGCAAGCTCTCCGCCTTGATTACACGGTTGCGGGAAGCGTCCGAATTTGAATCAGCGGGTTCGGCGCAGCCGTTGCGAGATGTAGATATCGTGAGCGTAGTCGATGAGGTTGTGCGGGCAAGCGCTGACATGCTGGGCGATAAGCAACTGCAGATAGAATTGGCGCTGGACGACAATCTGCCGCCGGTGAGCGCCGATGAAGTCAGCCTGAAACAGATTTTGACGCGCCTGCTCGCCAACGCCGGGGCAGTCTCCCCGCCAGGTTCGAACATAAAGATAAGCGCCAAAGCGGGTCTATTGGGCGTGGCGGATGAAGGCGCGGCAGCCGAAAGGATCGAGATATCGGTTCATGATTGCGGCGGCGGCATCGCGGAGGCGGATTTGCCGCGGGTATTTGAACGAAAGTACCGGAACGCCTATCCTAGCATCGCTGGTTTGAGCGATACGGGCGTCGGCATGAGCATCGCGCGCGCCTACCTTCGCGCCAACGACGGCGATCTTAGGGTCACTAGCCATCTAAACAGCGGCTCAGTCTTCCATGTCGCGTTGCCTCTGCAATTGGTTGCGTCAATTGAGGAATAGCCTATGCGGCGCAACATCGGCAACGAGCTAGTCGTAGCGCTGCTCGCGGCTATATCGCTGCTGTTTGCCGCCCTCTTTGCGCTGCTGTTGGCGTCGTCGACGCAGAATCCGCCGCCATTGAGCCCAACGGCGCGTGAGGCTGCGGCGACTGCTACTGCGACAGCGGCAGGTATCGGTACGACGCTTGCTTCCCCCGTTGCGAGCGAAACGCAGACGCCGGTTGAGGCGGCGCTGACTCAAGTCGTCGAGAGGCCTGCGCCGACGGTGACTGCAAGCGCGACGTCTGAAGCGGCTGTGGTTGCGACGGGCCGGGTGGTAGTGGTGACGCTTCCGGCGACAGAGATCGTCGAGACGTCTGCGCCTACGGAGACGGCGAGCGCGACGGCTGGAGCGGCTGTGGTGGCGACGGGGCGCGTGGTTGTGGTTACGCTGCCGGGAACGGAAGTTGTCGAGAGTCCTGCGCCGACGGAGACTGCGAGCGCGACGGTTGATCCGATTGTGGGTGCCACGGGCAGGGTGGTAGTGGTGACGCTGCCGGCGACAGAGGTCGTCGAGACGTCTGCGCCTACGGAGACGGCGAGCGCGACGGCTGGAGCGGCTGTGGTGGCGACGGGCCGGGTGGTCGTCGTTACGCTGCCGGGAACGGAAGTCTTCGAGAGTCCTGCGCCGACGGAGACTGCGAGCGCGACGGCTGTACCGGCTGTTGAGGCGACGGGCAGAGTGGTCGTCGTGACGCTTCCGTCAGGGGAGGTCGTCGAAAGTCCTGCGCCGATAGAGACTGCGAGCGCGACGGTTAAGCCGGCTGTGGTCGCGACGGGCCGGGTGGTAGTGGTGACGCTTCGGGCAACGGAGGTCGTCGAGAGTCCTGCGCCGACGGAGACTGCGAGCGCGACGGCTGGAGCGGCTGTGGTTGCGACGGGCAGGGTGGCAGTGGTGACGCTGCCGTCAGGGGAGGTCGTCGAGACGCCTCCGCCGATGGAGACCGCGAGCCCGACGGTTGAGCCGGCTGTGGTTGCGACGGGCCGGGTGGTCGTCGTTACGCTGCCGGCGACGGAGGTCGTCGAGAGTCCTGCGCCGATAGAGACTGCGAGCGCGACGGTTAAGCCGGCTGTGGTCGCGACGGGCCGGGTGGTAGTGGTGACGCTGCCGGCAAGGGAGGTCGTCGAAAGTCCTGCGCCGACGGAGACTGCGAGCGCGACGACAGAAGCGCCTGTGGTTTCCACGGGCCGGGTGGCAGTGGTGACGCTGCCGGGAACGGAGGTCGTCGAACGTCCGGCGCCGACGGAGACTGCGAGCGCGACGGCAGAAGCGGTTGTTGAGGCGACGGGCAAGGTGGTTATTGCGACGCTGCCGGCAAGGGAATTCGTCGAAAGTCCTGCGCCGACGGAGACTGCGAGCGCGACAGCTGAACCAGCTGTGGTTGCGACAGGCAAGGTGGTTATTGTGACGCTTCCGGCAAGGGACGTCTTCGAGACGCCTGCGCCGACGCAGGCCGCGAGCGCGACGGCTGTACCGGCTGTTGAGGCGACGGGCAGGGCAGTAGTGGTGACGTTGCCGGCAAGGGAAGTCGTCGAGAGTCCTGCGCCGACGGAGACTGCAAGCGCGACGGCTGTACCGGCTGTTGAGGCGACGGGCAGGGTGGTTGTCGTGACGCTGCCGGCAAGGGAGGTCGTCGAGACGCCTGCGCCGACGGAGACTTCGAGCGCGACAGCTGAACCAGCTGTGGTTGCGACGGGCAAGGTGGTTATTGTGACGCTTCCGGCGACTGAGGTCGTCGAGACATCTGCGCCGACGGAAACCGTGAGGGCGACGGCTGAAGCGGCTGTGGTTGCGACGGGGCGGGTGATTGTGGTGACGCTTCCGGCAAGGGAGGTCGTCGATGGTCATGCGCCGACGGAGACTGCGAGCGCGACGACAGAAGCGCCTGTGGTTGCGACGGGCAGGGTGGTTGTTGTGACGCTGCCGGCGACGGAGGTCGTCGAAAGTCCTGCGCCGACGGAGACTGCGAGCGCGACGGCTGTACCCGCTGTCGCTGCGACGGGCAGGGTGGTCGTCGTTACGCTGCCGGCGACGGAAGTCGTCGAGACGTCTGCGCCGACGGAGACTGGGAGCGCGACGGCTGTACCGGCTGTCGCTGCGACGGGCAGAGTGGTCGTCGTGACGCTTCCGGCGACGGAGATCGTCGAGAGTCCTGCGCCGACGGAGACAGCAAGCGCGACGGTTGAAGTGGCTGTCGTGACGCTTCCGGGAACAGAGGTCGTCGATGGTCCTTCGCCGACGGAGACTGCGAGCGCAACGGCTGTACCGGCTGTCGCTGCGACGGGCAGGGTGGTCGTCGATACGCTGCCGGGAACGGAGGTCGTAGAGACGCCTGCGCCGACGGAGACTTCGAGCGCGACGGTTGAGCCGGCTGTGGTTGCCACGGGCAAGGTGGTTATTGTGACGCTTCCGGCAAGGGAAGTCGTCGAAGATCCTGCGCCGATGGAGACAGCAAGCGCGACGGCTGTACCGGCTGTTGAGGCGACTGGCCGGGTGGTAGTGGTGACGCTTCCGGGAACGGAGGTCGTCGAGACGCCTGCGCCGACGCAGGCCGCGAGCGCGACGGCTGTACCGGCTGTTGAGGCGACGGGCAGGGCAGTAGTGGTGACGTTGCCGGCAAGGGAAGTCGTCGAGAGTCCAGCGCCGACGGAGACGGCAAGCGCGACGGCTGTACCGGCTGTTGAGGCGACTGGCCGGGTGGTTGTCGTGACGCTGCCGGCGACGGAGGTCGTCGAGACGTCGGCGCCGACGGAGACTGCGAGCGCGACGGCTGAAGCGGCTGTGGAGGCGACGGGGCGCGTGGTAGTGGTGACGCTGCCGGCGACAGAGGTCGTCGAAAGTCCTGCGCCGACGGAGACTGCGAGCGCGACGGTTGAGCCGGCTGTGGTTGCGACGGGCAAGGTGGTTATTGTGACGCTTCCGGCAAGGGACCTTGTCGAGAGTCCTGCGCCGACGGAAACCGCGAGCGCGACGGCTGAACCGACTGTGGTTGCGACGGGGCGCGTGGTAGTGGTGACGCTGCCGGGAACGGAAGTTGTCGAGAGGCCTGCGCCGACGGAGACTGCGAGCGCGACAGCTGGAGCGGCTGTGGTTGCGACCGGGCGGGTGGTAGTGGTGACGCTGCCGGCAAGGGAAGTTGTCGAGACGCGTGCGCCGACGGAGACAGCGAGCGCGACGGTTGAGCCGGCTGTGGTTGCCACGGGCCAGGTGGTCGTGACGCTGCCGGCAAGGGAAGTTGTCGAGAGTCCTGCGCCGACGGAGACAGCGAGCGCAACGACAGAAGCGCCTGTGGTTGCGACGGGCAGGGTGGTTGTTGTGACGCTGCCGGCGACGGAGGTCGTCGAGAGTCCTGCGCCGACGGAAACCGTGAGCGCGACGGCTGAAGCGGCTGTGGAGGCGACGGGCAGGGTGGTAGTGGTGACGCTGCCGGCAAGGGAGGTCGTCGAGAGGCCTGCGCCGACAGAGACTGCGAGCGCGACGACAGAAGCGCCTGTGGTTGCCACGGGCGAGGTGGTCGTGACGCTTCCGGCGACAGAGGTCGTCGAGAGTCCTGCGCCGACGGAGACAGCTAGCGCGACGGCTGTACCGGCTGTTGAGACTACGGGGCGCGTGGTAGTCGTGACGCTGCCGGCAAGGGAAGTCGTCGAGAGTCCTGCGCCGACTGAGACGGCTAGCGCGACGGCTGTACCGGCTGTGGTTGCGACGGGCAGGGTGGTAGTCGTGACGCTGCCGGCAAGGGAAGTCGTCGAGAGTCCTGCGCCGATGGAGACAGCAAGCGCGACGGTTGATCCGACTGTGGTTGCGACGGGGCGCGTGGTAGTGGTGACGCTGCCGGCAAGGGAGGTCGTCGATGGTCCTGCGCCGACCGAGACTGCGCGTGCGACGGCTGAAGCGGCTGTGGTTGCGACGGGCAGGGTGGTAGTCGTGACGCTGCCGGCAAGGGAAGTCGTCGAGAGTCCTGCGCCGATGGAGACAGCAAGCGCGACGGCTGAAGCGGCTGTGGTTGCGACGGGGCGGGTGGTAGTGGTGACGCTTCCGGCAAGGGAAGTCGTCGAAGACCCTGCGCCGACGGAAACCGCGAGCGCGACGGCTGTACCGGCTGTTGAGGCGACTGGCCGGGTGGTAGTGGTGACGCTGCCGGCAAGGGAAGTCGTCGAGACGTCTGCGCCGTCTGAGACTGCGAGCGCGACAGCTGAACCGACTGTGGTCGCGACGGGCCGGGTGGTAGTGGTGACGCTTCCGGCGACGGAGGTCGTCGATGGTCCTGCGTCGACGGAGACAGCAAGCGCAACGGCTATTCCGGCTGTGATTGCGACGGGCCGGGTGGTAGTGGTGACGCTACCGGCAAGGGAAGTCGACGAGACGTCTGCGCCGACGGAGACTGCGAGCGCAACGGCTGTACCGGCTGTGGTTGCGACGGGCAGGGTGGTTGTTGTGACGCTTCCGGCGACGGAAGTCGTCGAGACGTCTGCGCCGACGGAGACTGCGAGCGCGACAGCTGAACCGGCTTTTGAGGCGACGGCCAGGGTGGTTGTCGTGACGCTGCCGGCGACGGAGGTCGTCGAGACGCCTGCGCCGACGGAGACTGCGAGCGCGACGGCTGAACCGACTGTGGTGGCGACGGGCCGGGTGGCAGTGGTGACGCTTCCGGCAAGGGAAGTCGTCGAGAGTCCTGCGCCGACGGAGACTGCGAGCGCGACGGCTGTACCGGCTGTTGAGGTGACGGCCAGGGTGGTTGTCGTGACGCTGCCGGCGACGGAGGTCGTCGAAAGTCCTGCGCCGACTGAGACGGCAAGCGCGACGGCTGTACCGGCTGTGGTTGCGACGGGCAGGGTGGTCGTGACGCTGCCGGCAAGGGAAGTCGTCGAAGATCCTGCGCCGACGGAGACTGCGAGCGCGACGGCTGAACCGGCTGTCGCTGCGACGGGGCGCGTGGTTGTGGTTACGCTGCCGGCGACAGAGGTCGTCGAAAGTCCTGCGCCGACGGAGGCTGCGAGCGCTACGGTTGAGCCGGCTGTGGTTGCCACGGGGCGCGTGGTTGTCGTGACGCTTCCGGCGACGGAGGTTGTCGAGACGTCCGCGCCGACGGAGACTGCGAGCGCGACGGCTGAAGCGGCTGTGGTTGCGACGGGCAGAGTGGTCGTCGTTACGCTGCCGGCGACGGAAGTCGTCGAGACGTCTGCGCCGATGGAGACAGCAAGCGCGACGGTTGATCCGATTGTGGGTGCCACGGGCAGGGTGGTAGTGGTGACGCTGCCGGGAACTGCGCTCACTGAGACGCCGATTAGTACAACCGCCCCGACAGATTTGCCTGCGATGCTCGCATATCTGATCGCGACGCCCACTGCTCCTGGCAGCATTGAGGCAGCTAGCGACTATGGCTGCCGGGTTCGGCCCGATTGGCAGGCTTACAAAGTCCGGACAGGAGATACACTGATTGCTTTGGCGCTTGCTTCCGGAACTGATCTAGTTTCTTTACGAGACGGCAATTGTCGTAGCCCGGTGAGCGGCGTATTGGCCGGCGACACGATCGTACTTCCGATGTTGCCGCCGATGCCGTTGGAGGTGCCTGATCCGGTTCTGCCGCCATCGGACCAGGCGCTGCAATCCATAGGCTGTCTATCGCCGCGGGCTCAGATTCTAAGTCCAAGGCCGGGTGAAAAGCTTGGCGGGGTCTTCGCTATTGAAGGATGGGTCGCGCCGCTTGAGCAGGGCAGATACGAGATTTCAGTCATGCCGGCCTGGTCCGAGACCTACTTTACGCTGGTGCAATCGGGCCGTGCAGTCAGCGACGATGTGATCGGACTGGTGAACACGGAGATATTTGGCGCTGGCCTTCATCATCTTCGGCTGAGGCTGACTGACAGAGAGGGCGCCATTGTGCCTGACAGCGCCTGCAGCATACCGGTTGTATTCGCCGAGCCATAATGGTGGCGCCGGTAGACTAAGGGAGGAGGGCTTTGGCAAGTTTCATTCGTAGTCAGGCAATTCGCCTGGCGCGGCTCGCGCTTTATTGCGCGCTCGTTCTGCTGTTGATCGCGCTGGGATGGACGGCGGCGCAATTGGCGTCGGTATCGCGCGACGGCGATCGGATTTCGGCGACCTATGAGGCGCGCCGCGGCAGCTATGCGCTGACGGCCACAGCGATTTATTACGAAGAACAGAACACGAGCCTTCGCGCCGCTCCCCGTTTTGCGCTCATGCAAGACGAGTCCGACACCGAAGCGCGGACGGCGACGCCGCCAGCCCCGGATTCTCTCAATGAACGCGCGGCCGAAACCCCGGTGTCGGATGATTTCAACTTGCCCAAACTGCTTGTGCCGCTGGCGCCGGAACAAGGCAAGTGGCTGGCGGGAACGCGGGTGCCTACGCGGGTTCCGCCGGTGATACGGGAGCATCGTTTGATCAATGTCATGCTCTTGGGCAGCGACGAGGAACTGAGCGAAGACAATTTCATACGTACCGACACGATGATTATTGTTTCGCTAAATGTTGAGACGGGCACGGTCGCCATGCTGAGTTTGCCGCGCGACCTCTTGGTATATATACCCAGCGGTCGGATGGGACGCTTGAACACGGCATACGGCATCGGCGAAAACATCAGCTGGCAGCCCGGCGGCGGCTTCGGACTTCTGCGGCAAACGCTATTTTATAATTTCGGAATCAATGTACATTACCACGCGCGGGTCAACTTCTCCGGATTCCAAGCCGTCATCGATCGGCTTGGCGGCATCGACATCGCCGTTGACTGCGCGTATCGCGATCTATATCCGGTTGGCGGGGGCGAATATCGCTGGCGCACCTTGCCGGCTGGCTACTACAGCTTTGATGGATTCGACGCGCTCTGGTACGCCCGGACGCGAAAGTACACGGATGACTTCGATCGTGGCCGGCGGCATCAGCAGATTGTGCGCGCCATATGGCGAAAAGCGAGGCAGCAAGGGTTGCTGGGCGCTTTGCCTGGCCTTTGGGCGGAGCTTACGCAAGTCGTGCACACCGATATGCCCCTTGATACGATGCTTCGCCTCCTGCCGCTGGTCATCGATCTTGATTTCGCCGACATCGAAAACCTCACGCTGAAGAAGAATTACCATACGACAGAATGGGTCATGCCGAGTGGCGCGGAAGTCCAACTGCCCAATGCGGAAGCCGTCGCGGCGCTCATGCAAGACTTCTACTTGCCGCCGCACGCCAACCAGGCGGCGCTGGCGGGTCCGTCCATCGCCGTATTCAATGCCTCGGCGAACGACGACTTGGACATCGTCGCGGCTCAGCGGCTGCGTTGGGATGGCTACAACGCCATAGCTCTCGGGTCTCTGGCGGGTGGCGAGCGATTGCCGTCGAGCCAGTTGACCGACTTCATAGTGACAGAAAAAGGCAGCCTGACAGGCCGGCTGCTCCGCGCGTTGAATATGACGGACGACCAGGTGATACGCGATGCGCGGGCGGATCGGGAGTTCGATTACGAAGTGATTATCGGTCAAGACTATGAATCATGCACCTACGGCGTTTTGCCGCTTGATGGCTGACGCGCAGCGTATGATCCGCAATTGGAAGAGGACGCGAAATGTGTTATCATTAGCGCTAGACGGGGTATGGCGCAGTCCGGCTAGCGCGCTTGCATGGGGTGTAAGAGGTCCCCGGTTCGAATCCGGGTACCCCGACAAGAGTCAGACGGGCTCACCAGTTGGTGGGCTCTTTGTTTGGAAGGAGCGAGTTTATGCAAACGACAGCGGTCAGGCTGACGGCGCTGGCGAACTGCGCTGGTTGAGCGTCCAAGCTCAGCCCGAGCGAATTGGCGCAGGTCTTGCGCCCGTTAAGCGAGATATTTCAACAGCGGGATTATCCGCGGGTTTTGGTAGGCTTATCCGAGCCGGATGATGCGGCGGTTTTTCTGGTCGATGATGCGCGCGCGATCATTTCGACGGCGGACTTCTTTCCGCCGGTTGTTGATGATCCCTATGATTTCGGCGCGATTGCGGCGGCAAACGCTTTGAGCGATGTATACGCGATGGGGGGACGACCGCTCATGGCGATTAATCTGGTGGCTTATCCTGAGGATCTTGACAAGGGCATCTTGTCGGAGATATTGCGGGGCGGGGCGGACAAGGCGCGGGAAGCTGGCGCGGTCATCGCTGGCGGGCATTCTATCACGGATGCGGAACCAAAGTATGGGCTGTCGGTCACTGGCGAGGCGGCGGTGGAGAGCATCATCCGAAAGTCTGGCGCGGCGCCTGGCGACCGGCTGATATTGACCAAGGCGCTGGGGACGGGTGTGGTCACGACGGCGCTAAAGCGCGACCTTGCCGCCAGCGACATCATAGAGAGCGCGGTCGGGTCGATGTCACGGCTTAATCGGGTGGCGTCTGAACTTGCGAAATCCTACGGCGTTGGCGCGATGACGGATATCACGGGCTTCGGATTGGGGGGACACGCCCTGGAGATGGCGCGACTCAGCGGAGTAGATTTTGAATTGAACTTCGACTGCGTTCGCTTGTTGCCCGGCGCGCTTGAGTTTGCGAAGCAGGGCGTGTTTCCGGGCGGCATGTCGCGCAATCTGGAATACTTCGGACAATGGGTCGATATGGATCCGGCGCTACCAGACTATGCGACGGGATTGCTCTATGACCCGCAGACTTCCGGCGGACTCTTGATGGCAGTGGCAGAGGCGCGGGCGAGCGACCTATTGGCCGACTTGCGAGCGGCGGGCGAAGACGCATTTGACCTGGGCGGGGTCGTGGCTGGTTCTGGCAGGCTGCTGGTTAGCGGCGGCCGGGCTTAGACACGCGCCGTCTGCGGGATTAAGTCGAGGTTCTTGCCCACTCTTTCGAAGGCGGCCAGCGCGCGATCGAGGTGATGCTGTCGGTGGGTTGCGATGTAGCTGGTGCGCAGCAAACCTTGATTGGGCGGGGTGGCCGGCGGGACGACCGGGTTGGTATATACACCTTCTTCAATCAGCGCCATCCAGGTTAAACTAGTGCGGTATTTCTCACCGATCTTGACCGGTATGATCGGCGTCTGGCTGTTAAAGGTATCATAGCCGAGAGACTTGAGACCGTTTCGCATGTATTCGGCGTTCTGCCAGACTCGCTGGACGTGGCTGGGTTCGTTTTCGATGATATTGAGCGCGGCGAGCACGGCAGCGAGATTGGGCGCAGGCAAAGCGGCCGAGAAAATCAAGGAGCGCGCGTGGTGCTGGATGTAGTGAATGACATCGGCCGAGCCAGCGATGAAGCCGCCAATTGAGGCGAAGCTCTTGCTGAATGTACCCATGATCAGGTCGACCTGGTCGGTCAAGCCGAAGTGCGCGGACGTGCCGCGGCCGCCGCCGGCGATGCCGATTCCGTGCGCATCGTCCACCAACAGTCGAGCGTCATAAGCTTGACAGAGTTCCACAATTTGTGGCAGCAGCGCGAAGTCGCCTCCCATGCTGTAAACGCCGTCAACAATGACAAGCTTGCCGGCGTCAGCGGGCACGCGGCTCAGGACGCGCTCAAGGTCGTCCATATCATTGTGCTTGAAGCGTTTCAGGGTACCGCGAGACATGAAGACGCCGTCTACAAGGCTGGCGTGGGCGTCCTTATCGAGAATGGCGTAATCGTTTTTGCCGATGAGGGCGGCTACGGTGCCGAGGTTGGTCTGGTAGCCGGTGGAGAATACCAGGGCGGCCTCTTTGCCGACAAATTCCGCCAGCCGCCGATCCGCTTCCAGATGCAGATCAAGGGTGCCATTGAGGAAGCGGGAGCCGGTTACGCTGGTTCCGAATTTCAGGGTGGCGTCAATGGCGGCGCGCTGTACGCGCTCGTCGGTGGTCAAGCCGAGGTAGTTGTTGGAGCCCAGCATCACCACCTCTTTGCCCTCGAAGGTGGCGGTTGTGCCTTCGGAGTCGCTCAAGGCGCGAAAAAAAGGATAGACACCCATCTCCATCGCCTCGCGGGCGAGGGTGAAGCCGGAAAGCTTGTCGTATAAGTCAGCCACGATTGTCTCCTAAACGGCGCTTTCGGCTCTGGCATCTCTCGGGCGGCCGGGCGTCAGGTCAAACTGAAGCCGGAAAAGCCACCAAGAGCCCGTCCATTGACGTACCCCGACGTCAACCCATTCTCGGTGGAGAGTCTATCAGCATGCTAAGTCTTCTACAATGCGCATTTGGACAGAAGGCGTCCGAGATTGCGCTCGCCGACAGCGATAGTCAAGGGCGAAAGCTTGGCGGCCGAAGCGAAGTTTCGCTTGCGCGCGGCGGATGCCGAGGTGTAGAATAGGGGACGTTATTGGGGACAGTCATGGAGCGGGACATGTCTAGTTTGACAATTCGCAGGATAATCGTCTGGGTTGTGTCGATGGTGTTGGGTTTGATTGTCGGCTATGGCATTATAACGGTCGGATTTGATTTGCTTCCGCTCTTCAGCGCGGTGCAGACGCCTCAAGGCGTCTCGATTGACGAGTATGGCATGTTCTATTATCTGTTCACGTCCATACCTATTGGTCTGGTCTTGGTGATTTGGCTGGATGCATTCATGGATACGCGGATACTTCCCGACTAGATTGAAGGGTAGTCCATCGTCCAGAATCCACCTGCGGGTGGATTTTTTGTGTGGGAAGACGCGCAGCGCCACCAGCTCAATGGCAGTTGAGAGCTATGGATACCTCGCTGATAGGAATTGCAAGCTAGCGGGCGCTAGCTTAGGGGCATGGACGACAAGCATTCGGCAATCAGCCAGTTCTACCGCAAATCAATTGCTGAGCGGCGAGCAGTTGCCAAAGCTCATGCCGGACTTAGCGCGGACGATTTGGAGACGCTGGTCAATACCGGTCTACCTGAAGCGCAGGCAGATCTGATGATCGAGAATGTCATCGGGCGCTTCAGTTTGCCGCTGGGTTTGGCGACGAACTTCCGCATCAATAACCGCGATTTCCTGATCCCGATGGCGATTGAGGAGCCCAGCGTGGTCGCGGCCAGCAGCTATGCCGCCAAGCTTTTTCGCGCGTCTGGTGGATTCGAAGCGAGCAGCGATGAGCCGATCATGATTGGTCAGCTACAATTGCTGGATCTGCCAGACCTGGCGGCGGCGGCGGATGAGATTCTGGAGCGGAAGGCGGATATTTTAGCGGAGATAGATGGCCGGGCAGGCAGTATCGTCCGGCGGGGCGGAGGGGCGCGCGATCTCGAGATCCGCGACTTAAGCGGCTCAGGGCGCGGCGAGATTTTGGTGCTGCACATTCACATTGACACGCGTGACGCGATGGGCGCCAACGCGGTAAACAGCGCGCTGGAAAGCATCGCGCCGACGATCGAGCGCATCAGCGGCGGAAGGGCGCATCTGCGGATATTGAGCAACTTGAGCGATCGGCGGCTTGCGCGCGCCTCGGGCATGATCGAAGCCAAGGCGCTGGAGACTGAGAAGGCGAGTGGATCGCAAGTTATAGACGTGATCATGGAGGCGGCTGCCTTGGCGGAGATTGATCCTTATCGGGCGGCGACGCACAACAAGGGCATCATGAATGGCATTGATGCCGTGGTCATGGCGACGGGCAATGATTGGCGGGCGGTTGAAGCCGGCGCGCATGCCTACGCCGCGCGGAACGGTCACTATGCGAGTTTGACTGAATGGCGGAAGGACGACGACGGCAATCTTCGCGGTCGTATTGAGCTGCCGCTGGCAGTTGGCATCGTCGGCGGCGCAACGGGCGCGCATGGCGGGGCGCAGACGGCGCTGAAGATTCTTGGTGTGACTTCGGCGCAAGAGTTGGCGGAAGTTGCGGCGGCGGTTGGCTTGGCGCAGAATTTCGCCGCGATACGAGCTTTGGCGACAGAGGGCATCCAGCGCGGGCACATGCGGCTGCACGCGCGTCAGTTGGCGCTGGCGGCAGGCGCGACGCCGGAAGACGCGCCGGAGATAGCGCAGCGCATGATAGACGCGGGCAGGATACGACTGGCGTATGCAAAGATGCTGTTGGACGACAGGAAGCAGGGGAAATGACGAATGAATCTAAGTGGTTAATGCAGCCGGATCGCGCGGTCGGCATTGTCGGCTTTGGGGCGTATGTACCGCGCTATCGTCTGTCGGGAAGTGAAATAGCGCGAATATGGACGGGCGGCAGCGGCGGTTCGCCAGTGAAGGAAAAGGCGGTTGCGGGCTTGGACGAGGATGTTGTGACGATGGCGATCGAGGCGGCGCGCAACGCCATCGCCTGCGCAGAGATCGACGCGCGGGACATACGCGCGGTTTGGGTAGGCAGTGAGAGCCATCCGTACGCGGTAAAGCCGACAAGCACGATCGTGGCTGAGAGCATCGGCACATCGCCGAATATCCAGGCGGCGGACTGGGAGTTCGCTTGCAAAGCCGGTTCGGAGGCGGTGCAGGCGGCGCTCGGTTTGGTCGGCAGCGGCATGGCGCAGTATATCCTCAGCATAGGGATGGACACGGCGCAAGGGCGGCCGGGGGATGCGCTGGAGTATACGGCGGCATCGGGCGGGGCGGCATTCGTAGTGGGTCCGGCAGCGGAGAGTTATGCGGTATTCCAGGGCAGCTACAGCTATGTGACCGACACGCCTGATTTCTGGCGGCGCGCGGGCGAAGCGTATCCGAGCCATGGGGATCGCTTCACGGGCGAGCCGGCTTATTTCGCGCATACTCTCAAAGCGGGTTCGGCGCTGATGGAAATGATGGGTACGACGGCTGAAGATTACGACCATGCGGTGTTTCATCAGCCGAATGTGAAGTTCCCGGCGCGCGCCGCCAAGACGCTCGGATTCGCGCCCGAACAGATTACGGCGGGCTTGCTGGCGAATGAGATTGGAAATGTGTATTCGGGTTCGTGCATGATTGGATTGACGGCGATACTGGATGTCGCCCAAGCCGGGGCGCGCATTTTGATGGTGAGTTACGGAAGCGGCGCCGGCTCTGACGCATTTGACATTCGCGTGACTGAGCGGATCAAGTTCAGGCCGCGGGACGTCAATCGCACGACGGATTATTTGCGTCGGCGCAGGCCGATCGATTATGCGACCTATGTCCGCTATCGGGACAAGCTAAAGGATTGAGTGGCGATGACTGTATCGATTGTCGGCTGTGGCATGACCGATGTGGGCGAGCATTGGTCGCGAGGCATCGGCGAATTGGCGGAGGAAGCGGGTCGGCTGGCGCTGGAAGACGCCGGGCTGGCGCAGGTTGAGGCCTTGTACATTGGCAATGCTTATGGCGCGACCTTCAACCAGCAGACGCAACTGGGTCCGTTGATTGCGCATCAGCTTGGTCTTGGCGGCATAGAAGCGTATACCTGCGAAGCGGGCGATGCGTCTGGCGGCGTGGCGCTGCGCAGCGGCTGGCTGGCAGTGGCGGCGGGCGCGGTCCGGTCGGCTTTGGTTCTTGGCGTGGAGAAAAGCACGGACACGGTGGGACCGGCGCGGGCGACGGCGCGCGCGGTGAGCCTGGACGCTGACTATGAGACGGTGAACGGCGCGACCATGACGGCGATGGCCGGTCTGCTGATGCGGCGGTATATGCACGAGAATCAGGTGGAGCTACATCAGTTCGAGGGCTTTAGCGTGAACGCGCATCGCAATGGAGCGCGCAATTCCTTGGCGATGTATCGCAATCAGTTGCGAGCGGGCGCCTTTGCGAAAGCCCCGATGTTGGCGGAACCGGTAAGTCTGTTTGACAGCGCGCCGGATGCGGACGGCGCCGCGGCGGTGGTTTTGGTTGCTGAAGATATGGCGAGCGACCTTGTGCCGCGGCCGATCACGGTTTGCGGGAGCGCTGTCGCTACTGCTTGTCTCACGCTGCAGGAGCGTCGAGAGCCGCTGCGCCTGGACGCGGTCCAAGCGTCGGCTGCGCTCGCGCTCGCGCAGGCAGGTCTGGAGATGGATGACATTGATGTCTTTGAATTGCACGACGCATACACTATTTTGACGACGCTGGCTTTGGAGGCGATGGGATTGAGCGAGGCGGGCGCGGGTTGGCGATGGGCGGCAGAGGGCGGCGCGCGCATCGCCCGCGATGGCGATAAGCCGATCAGCACCTTCGGCGGGCTCAAGAGCCGGGGCAATCCGAGTGGTGCGACAGGCCTGTACCAAGCGGTGGAGGCGTCGCTGCAATTGCGCGGAGAGGCGGGCGAGAATCAGGTCTTGGGCGCAAAGCATGCCATTACGCAGAGTGTCGGCGGATTGGGCGCGACGGTCGCGACGCATGTTTTGAGCGCCAGTGGCGACTGACGTGAGAGTGTCTGCAAGTGGCAAAATCTATCAGGATAGCTTTTGATAGGCTCGCGATTCTAAGCTGAATTGTGGTGGCAAGAGACGCGAGGAGCATGCGTGATGCATGTCGCGAAGTATTGGCGCAACAATAAACTACGTTATCGTTTGGCGCGGGATAAACGAGCCGCTCTGACTGAGAGCGCGCATTCGGCGAGCCTGGCGAAGGCGGGCGCGGCTGGCACAGTTCGGATAAAGCGCGACGAGGTCGCGGAGTTGGTCAGATGACGCGGACGCAGGAGTCTCCGTCGGCAAGTCTGGATATGGCGGAGCGCGGCGCGGACCGCGTATACGGAACCCTGTACAGCTATACGACGGTGCAAGAGCCGCCGGTGGGGTTTGTCGGGCAGGCGCCGTATCAGTTGGCGCTTGTGGGCTTGGATGACGGAAGATTGGTCACGGCGCAACTGACGGATGTTGACGGCGAGATTGCAATGGGCGAGCGGGTTGAAATGGTGACGCGGAAACTGACGACGGACGGCGAGCGGGGCATGATAGTTTACGGCTACAAGTTTCGTCCTTTGATCAAATAGGGCAAGCCCAAAAGAAACGTCAAAAGAAGAGAGCCGCGCTGAGGCGGCTCTTTTTTGTCGCTCTGAATTCCGCGCGAGCTATACAGCTTCCTTCTTCTTTGACTCGTATGCAAGCGAGTCCTCGGTATTGGTATCGAAGATGTGCATGTTGTCGAGGTTGAAGGTGACGCCCATTTCCTGGCCGACGGTCGCCCCGGTACGCGGGTCGGTACGCGCGATGAAATTCTTGCCGCCGTTTTCGAGGTAGATGATCACCTCGTTGCCCATCTGCTCGACGACTTCCACATTCGACGACAGATTCGCCGGGATGATGCCTTGCGGCAGATAGTTTGTGTCGTGGATATCTTCGGGGCGGATGCCACAGATGACTTCCATGCCGGCGTGGCTGCGGAAGGAGTCGGTCTTGCTGGCGGGGACGGGGAGGGAGAAGGGGCCGGTATCCACCACCAGGGAGTCTCCGTCTTCCTTGAGGACGGCGTCAAAGAAGTTCATTGACGGGCTGCCGATGAAGCCGGCGACAAAGACATTGTGCGGATTGTGATACAAGTTGTAGGGCGAGTCGATCTGCTGGAGTTCGCCTTCGTTGAGGACGCAAATGCGTGTGCCCATCGTCATGGCCTCGACCTGATCATGGGTCACGTAGATGAAGGTCGTTTCCAGCCTTTGGTGCAAGCGGCTGATGAACGATCGGGCTTCCACGCGGAGTTTGGCGTCGAGGTTGGAGAGGGGCTCATCCATGAGGAAGACGGCGGGCTCGCGCACGATCGCGCGTCCAACGGCGACGCGCTGACGCTGGCCGCCGGAGAGTTGGCGCGGGCGGCGATCTAGCAAGTGACCGATGCCCAATTCGTTGGCGGCTTCGTTGACGCGTTCGTCGATGATCTTCTTCGGAGTTTTGCGGAGCTTTAGACCGAAAGCCATGTTATCATAGACGGTCATGTGCGGATACAAGGCGTAGCTTTGGAACACCATCGCGACATCGCGGTCTTTCGGCGCGACATTGTTGACGACGCGGTCGCCGATGAGGATTTCGCCTTCAGTGATCTCTTCCAAGCCCGCGAGCATTCGCAAGCTCGTGGATTTGCCACAGCCAGAAGGACCGACGAAGACGAGAAACTCCTTGTCGTGGACTTCAATATTCAGATCGGAAACTACCCGCTGATCACCGAAATCCTTGGAAACATGATTGAAAGTGACACCGGCCACAAGAACCTCCGTTGGAATAAGTAAATGGACGAAAAGATTGGTGAATCTGCACAAATACCCTACTTGACAGCAAGGTA
Source organism: Anaerolineae bacterium (assembly GCA_022824465.1). Classification (GTDB taxonomy): domain Bacteria; phylum Chloroflexota; class Anaerolineae; order Aggregatilineales; family Phototrophicaceae; genus UBA6055. Next base: position 325,409 of record JAJDZV010000008.1, on the reverse strand, counting down.
CTTTTATAGTGGCAATTATAGCCACTTTTTCGACAAATGCAATAGATTCGTCGCAGAGACGCAGAATTGCCCGAAAACCAGGCTCAGCCGAGGATGCCATGTCGGATAACCCCAACGCGGAGATCGTCGCAATCGGAACCGAGTTGCTGCTGGGCGAGATAACGGATACGAATTCAGTATTCGTCGCGCGGCAACTGCGTGATATCGGCGTCAATGTCTTTTTCATGACGACGGTCGGCGACAATCTGGCGCGAATCACAGAGGCGATTTCGGGCGCGTTGGACCGGGCTGAAGTCGTGATTACGACCGGCGGCTTGGGACCGACAGTGGATGATATGACGCGGCAGGCGGTGGCTGATGCGGTAGGCAAGCCGCTTGAATTTCACCAAGCCTTGTATGACGGCATCGCGGAGCGTTTTCGGGGCTTCGGCAGCCGTATGACCGAAAACAACCGGCAGCAGGCATATCTCCCGCAGGGTGGGTTGCTAGTCGAGAATCCGGTCGGGACGGCGCCCGCCTTCATTGTGGAATCGGAGCGCGGCGTGGTGATCAGCCTGCCTGGCGTGCCGCGGGAGATGAAGTACTTGCTAAGGGCGGATGTTATGCCGTATCTATTACGGAAGTATCAGCTCGGCATCATTGTCGCGCGCACCCTGCGGACTGCAGGGATTGGCGAAAGCGCTCTCGATGATCAGATTGGCGCAGATATACTTAGCGAAACCAACCCGAGCGTCGGTTTGGCGGCGCACCACGGCTGCGTTGATATCCGCATGACGGCCAAAGCCGAGACCAAAGAGGCGGCCGAAACTATGCTCGACCGCATGCAAGTGAGAGTGGAATCCCGAGTCGGCGGCCATGTCTACGGCTTGGACGACGCGACGCTGGAAGATGTGGTATGGCAATGCGTGCGTCAACAGGGGCTGAGGGTTCATGTGATTGAGGCGGGGCTGGCGGGCGTAATCAGCGACAGCTTTCCCGAAGGCTGCGGCTTGCTCTCGTCGACGTGGTACGATGAGCCGCTTCAGTTGTATGAGTATTCCGCGGCAGATGAAGCGGAGGCGACACTGCGCCGGCTTGCCATCGAGGTCGCTCGACGCGAGCGCGAGCGCCGCGGGGTTGATGCAAGCGTGGTGGTGCTGAGCTTTCCAGATCTTTACGAGAACGCTGACGTTGAGCAGGGAAGCGCCATCGCGATTTGCACAGCGCGCGACCTGCGCTACCGCGTCTACGGATTCGGCGCGCAATCGCCGCTGGCGCGCGAGTGGCTGTCACGCTGGGGTTTGGCGAATCTGTGGCGAATGCTAAGAGAAGGCTGCGCGGACTAGGGGTTGCCGGAAGCAGTCGGGTCATTCATCCAGACTCAAGAGCGCCATGAAGGCTGCTTGCGGGACTTCGACCGAGCCGATCATCTTCATGCGCTTCTTGCCTTTTTTCTGCCTTTCGAGCAGTTTCTTCTTGCGGGTGACATCGCCGCCGTAGCACTTGGCGAGCACATCCTTGCGCAGGGCGCGCACGTTGGCGCGCGAGATCACGCGCTTGCCGACCGCGGCTTGCACAGGCACGGTAAACATCTGACGGGGAATGAGTTGCTTTAGGCGGCTTACCAGGCGTTGGCCCCGATGGTAGGCGTCATCGCGATGGCAAATCATAGCCAAGGCGTCGACCTTGTCCTCGTTAACCAGCACGTCTACCTTCACTAGATCGCCGGCGCGATACTCGTGAAACTGATAATCGAGGCTGGCGTAGCCTTGGGTCACGCTTTTCAGTTTGTCGTAGAAGTCGATGATGATTTCTGACAGGGGAATCTCAAAGTGAAGAATGACGCGGCTCGCATCCAGGTATTCGGTGGTTTCGTAGACGCCGCGCTTCTTGATCGTCAGATCCATAACGGCGCCGATGTAGTTTTGCGGCACGTAGATTTGAATCTTCATCCACGGTTCCTGGATTTCCGCGACCAGATTCTCGTCGGGCAGCAGAGCGGGGCTGTCGACCAGGGCAATCTCAGCATTGTTCATCAGGACACGGTATTCGACGCTTGGAGCTGTCGCCAGGATATCCAGATCATATTCACGCTCCAAGCGCTCCTGGACTATTTCCATGTGGAACAAGCCCAGAAAGCCGACGCGAAAGCCAAAATTCAGCGCTTGCGAAGTCTCTGGCTGATAGACGAGCGAGGCGTCGTTTAGCTGCAGCTTTTCGAGGGCGTCACGCAGGTCGGCATAGTCTTCGTTGTTTGTGGGATAGATGCCGGCGAAGACCATGGGCTTGACCTGCTGGTAGCCGGGAAGAGGCCCTTCGGCGCCGCGCTTGGCGAACGTGATGGTATCGCCGACGCGGCATTCCTGCACCGTTTTCAAACCGGTGGCGATATAGCCGACTTCTCCAGCGCTCAACGAGTCGACTGTGCGCATCATGGGATCAAAGACGCCGAGTTCTACGGGTTCGAAGCGGGCCTCCGTGGCGAAAAGGCGCAACAGATCGCGCTTTTTCACTAGGCCGTCGATGATACGCACATAGGCGATAACGCCCTTATAGGCATCATAATGCGAGTCGAAGACGAGAGCGCGCAAGCTCTCTTGTGCGCTGGTGGCGGGCGCAGGGACTTCGGCGATTACTTTTTCTATCACTTCGGAGACGCCGATTCCGCTTTTGGCGGAAATGCGGGGCATATCGGCCAGGGGAGTTCCCAGCAGCTCTTCGACATCGCGAGCGATTTCATCGGGCTGGGCGGCCGGCAGGTCAATCTTGTTGATCACAGGAATGATTTCGAGATCTTGCTCGAGCGCCAGGTAGACGTTTGAGAGCGTCTGCGCCTCGATACCCTGGCTGGCGTCGACGACCAAGACGGCGCCTTCACATGCTTGCAGCGCGCGGCTGACCTCGTAGGTGAAGTCGACATGGCCGGGGGTATCTATGAGATTGATGACATAGTCGACGCCGTCGCGGGCGGTATAGGTCATGCGTACGGCTGAGGCTTTGATGGTCACGCCGCGCTCGCGTTCCAGCGCCATGCTATCCAATAGCTGCTCCTGCATGTCGCGCGCGCTGACGGTATTTGTCAGCTCGAGCAGACGGTCGGCCAAGGTGCTTTTGCCGTGGTCGACATGGGCGATGATACAGAAGTTGCGAATATGTTCGATCTTCATCGAGGCGTGGCGCTCCCGGTATTCTTGCTGGTCATTATGAATCATGGCGGGACGCAGGAACAGGGGAAGCTAGTCAGTCGCGGCGGAGAGGCGATCGAGTTTATCTTCGAGGCGGACGGCGGCGCGCGCGTTGGGATCACGTCGAAGCCAGAGCAAGAACTCGATGTTGCCTTTGGCGCCGGTGATAGGCGAGCGCATGAGATCAGCCGGCGCAAGACCAAGTTTGGCGGCACGCTCGGTGATGGCGCCGAGCACGCGCCGATGCACAGTCGGGTCGCGCACGATGCCGCCTTTGCCAACATCAGACTTGGTGGCTTCAAATTGTGGTTTGACGAGGGCGACGATGTCGGCGGTTGGGGCAATCCACTTCAGCGCGGCGGGCAGAATGTGGCGAAGCGAAATGAACGAGACGTCGATGACGACCAGCGTTGGTTGTTCTGGCAGTGTCTCGAGGTAGCGCGCATTGATGTTTTCAAGCAAGACGACGCGGCCGTCAGTTCGCAAGCGATAGTCAATGATGCCGCTGCCGACGTCTATGGCGTAGACCCGTGCGGCGCCGCGCTGGAGGAGGCAATCGGTGAAACCGCCGGTGCTGGCGCCAACGTCAGCGCAGATTCTGGCGGTCGGATCGATGGCGAATGCTTGAAGCGCGGCTTCCAGTTTCAAGCCGCCACGTCCGACGTAACGCGGCTTTTGTTTTAGCGTAATCCGAGCGTCTAAGCGAATCATGGCGCCGGGTTTATCAATGAGGCGGTCGTTGACCTTGACTTCACCGGCCATAATCATCGCGGCGGCTTTGCTGCGCGTCTGCGCGAACTTTCGGTCAACTAGAAGACGGTCCAAGCGGAGTTTGGCAGTCAAGACTAGCCTCGCACCAGCTCTATCGTTATGTCGGCGATTGGTTGATTCTGTGTGAATTCGAAGCGGTCAGCGGCGAGCGGGATGAAGCCGTCAGCTTCGATGACGACGCTGTAGGGCGTGTCAACTGCCAGAGGGCGCGCAAATTGGAAAACGCCGTTTCGATCGCTGGTCGCCAGGTCAACCACTTGTTCCTGACTCCACTCAAACTCGCTGGCTGCGTAGTCCTCGCCTATCAATACGATGGCAATGTTTGGAATGCCAATTTGGGTTGAGGCGTCAACCACTGTGCCGGAAAGGACTGTCCCGTTGAATTGGGCGAAGCGGTCAATTGGCAGTTGCCCAATGCCGACGGTTGCCTCAGTTTGCGCCAGCAGCAGTCCGTTCACAAGGAGTTGCATTTCGTAGCTGCCGTCGGGCGGATTGGGCAGGGCGACCAGGAAATCGGCGCCTGAGCTGGCGAGCGACCAGCGATAAGACTGCTGAAAGAACAGCTGCTCGTCCACAAGCCAGCGAAGCGTCCAGGGTGTGTGAGCTTCGATCTGTTGCCAGGAGAAGATGGCAATGAGGTTGTCGATATCGCTGGGAAAGCTGGCGGCAGCGGGTACATTGAGCGCCGCGTTTGGCGTGCCCGCGCTGGCAAACCTCAGATCGGAGAATACGCGGGGCAGGGGCGCGCCGGGAAGGCCGGCGACGTAGAAGTCGGATGTGGCCGATAAGGCGCCTTCGACATAGAGCTCCAGACGATACTGTCCGGGCAGGAGACCGCCGGCGGGCGCCACGCTAATGACTTTTGATCCGTGGCTATCCTCCGACCAGCTATCGGCGGAACGCGCAAACTCAGCGCCTCTGTAGTACCAGATAGCCGACCAGGGTGTGCCGGCGCGCATGTTGGCGTGCAGGAAGCGTGCATAGGCGGCATTACCCAGCGGCACGATCGCGCCATTTCCGATGAGGTTGCCGGATTGATCGAGCGCGCCGAAGACAATGTCGCTAAAATGGCTTTGGCTATCGGCGCCGCCGCCAACCAGTATTTGCTGGCTTCCTGCGCTGGCGCCATCAATGAGCACGGTGAATTCGTAGGCGCCATTCGCCCAGGTCTGTTCGCGCGCGCCGATGTGCCAGAGCCCTTGCTCATCCCCGCTCCAGCGTACGGGCGGCAAGCTGAAGACTCCGTCAGGTATGCCATCGCGTGTGACGCGCAGTTCGACTACGGTTTCGGCTGTCATATTGTCGTAGTCAAAGAAGAGGTAGAGACTGCGGGCGTTGGCGGGCAGCGCGCCGACGACGGTGGCCGGCACGGCGCCGCGGACTGAGGGAGCGAAGAACAGCCGTGATATGCTCGGCGGCGACAATGGCGGCGAGGGAGAAGGGTCCGCGGAAATAGGTTCCACATTCAGGCGCAGGCGCGCGCCGCGGATCAAGCTCTCAGCCAGTCCTATCGGGCGGATCGTGCTGATGAAATCGCCTACTGGGACACAATGGTCGCTGCTATTGACCAAGCCGTCGCGGTTGGTATCGTCGAGGAAGCGACAGTTGGCAGTGGAGCCAAAGCTTGTTATCGGGGCATTTGTGGGCAGGCCGATCAGTTCGCCGGCTGAGTTATAGGCGCCGCCGCCAGCCATCGTGCCAGCGATCTCCGCCCGAGTCTTGAACCAGGTACGGCCGCCGCCAAGCGGTTCAGCCAAGAAAGCCGTAACCGTACCGCGCGCAACGGCGACGGGATCGTTGCCCATGCCGGGGTAGCCGATGATAGTCAGGTTGTCATCGATAGCCACATCCGCCGAGTCCCCGACCGGGACAAAGGGCAGGATCGGGAGGTCGCCGGGGGCGATCAGTCGACCGTCCAGTTCGCGATTGATGCGCAGGAGCGCGATGTCCAAGCCAGCGTCGGCTCGCGCAAGTTCGGCCCGGTATTTGGGAATTGGCGGTTCGTTGAAATCGACATTGAGCGAGATGATTAGCGTATCGCCGGGGCATTGGCGGCTGGGGATGACGCCGCCGCCATTGGTTAGGATCAGCCCATCGGCGCTTATCAGCGTGCCAGTGCTGACACAAGTGACTGCAAGCGCGCTGTCGCTGGTACTGGCTTGATAGATGAATACGGTTGCGCGTTTTGCCACGTCAAGACTAGCGTCAAAGCTTTGCTGCGCCAAGCCGGAGATGGCGACGGCTAACAAGACTGTTGCCAGGAATGCGGCGTGTCGGGCGCGTCGAAGAGTCTGGTGCATCAGAATTGCAGATTATCCAGAAAGGCGGAAAGTGTTTGCAGTTCGCGGTCATACACGGCTGCGTCGGCGCGAAACGAAATGACAAGCGCTTGGCCGCGCCGCACAGTTAAGATGTCCAATCCATTGACGATTGACGATACGCTGTTTAGGAAGGGACTGGCATCGCGCCAAACAAAGGAATACGACATGGCAATGGCTTGCGACTCATCGGGCAAGCTATAGGCGTCGTAGCCAAGCACGGTGTAGTCAACCAGGAATTGCGCTCGCTGCATGCTGATGCGATCGAGCAGGTTGCGCTCAGCGGCGTCGGCGCCGACAGGAATCGAACTCACCTCAATCTCGGTATTGTAGCCCGCATGCGACATATCGCGCACACGAAAGATATTAGCGTCGGACTCGTCCAACAGCCAGCGTGCCGGATAGCTTGCGGAGATCCCGGCTTCAAAGTTATTGTATTGGCTAGTTTGATGCAGAAAACTGTCGCGTTGATTCACGCCCAGCGTCAGTCCAATTACAATCAGCGCGTAGCTAAAGGCAATCGACCAACGCTGCCGGGGTGTGATTTGAATCGCGGGAGACCTGCCTGTTTCAAACTCCATCGAAGTCTCCTCGTCCGCCGAAGGCTTCTCGCTCGCGCCGTTCTGAAGTGGCGTAGAGGAAGTAGGTCAGCCCCATGGACAGGCACCAAGCGGCGACAAGCATTGCCAAGCCAAATAGAGGACGAGCGGCGCTGCCCGCTGGGGTTAGGACGCCGCTGATGAAGCCCGGATACAGCGCAGAAATGATGCCCGCAGCGATGGCGGCCACGAAGAGATTGGTCGGCAAAACCAGAGGGAAGGCGTCGCCAAAATAAGATTCGACGAGTCCCAAGGCAATAAAGAGACTGGAGGCTAGCTGGATGGTCGTGGTTGCCAGGACGGTCAAAGCGGCGACGTCCCATGTGGGATCCATGCGCCAAATCTGCGCGAGATTCAAGTAGAAGCTGTATCCGACAGCGGCGGCAAAGGCATAGGCGACGGCGTCGCTGCGAACGCGCAAACCTTGTGGATATATGACATAACGCAGGACGACGAACTTCAAGCCGACGTCCACAATGCCGGCGGTAAATGTATAGCCGATGACGCGCGCAAATACGGACTGCAGGGGAAGCCAGCGGTCAACGACGTAAAAGCTCTCAACCAAGGGCAAGCCAATGGCTGACGCAGTTAAGCAGGACACTACGGCGACGCCGATCAGCCGGCGACGCGGACGCGCAAAGCGATACTCCGGCAGAACCGACAGGGTTAGCCAAAACAGCACGGGAACGACGACCAATAGAATGGACAGCGGTCGGCCAATGACAGGCTCGAGCTGGAAGGGCAAGACTTCGGCGAGCAGGACGGCGACGCCTGCTATCAGCGACAAGGCGGCCATTTGAACTGTTAGACGGAGCCAGACAGGCCGGAACGCGTAGGTCTCCGCCTGATTTTGAATTTGCTGCGTATTCTGCATAGTGTTTCCGCAAGCCTATGAGGACTGGCGCCAGCCGACTATAATCCAAAGATACGAAATCGGCGACTAGATGTAAATGGCGCCGGCAAGCAAGCCATATCCAACTGTCGCTAGTTCGGCGCTGTATGGCGCGTAGACGAGGCTCGAAGGGCCGGACGCGTCTTGACAGGATCATATTTGATTGGCGCGCCAAGAAATCCGATATTCATAGCCCTTTGTTTGGTCGCAGGCATGCTGGCGGCGCTATTGTCCAGCTGCGGAGGCGGAGGGACCGCTTTGCCTTGCTCGGACGATCCAAGTTGCATACGCTACAGCATCGCGGCCGAAATTCCCATACTTGACCCGCACATCGCCCGATCACCGGAAGCGGGCATCATTTTCCGGCAAGTATTTGACTCGCTGGTTTATCGAGATTCAGAAACGCACGAGTACAGGCCGGGCTTGGCGCGCGAGTGGCGAGTGTCGTCCGACGGTCTGCATTACACGTTCGACTTGCGCCAGGGATTGAGTTTCCACGATGGCGCCCCCTTCAATGCGGCGGCGGTGGCGGCGAATATAGAACGGATTTACGATCCGGCCTTGCCGGATTCATACGCGCGCGAACTGCTCGGTCCGCTCACCCAATTCGAGGTGTTGGGCGCGCATTCGATTCGCCTGACATTGGCGTCGCCATTCCCGACCTTGCTTGATAGTTTGGCGCAGCCGTATCTAGGCATAGCGAGCCCGGTCGCGCTGGCGGCGTACAGTGACTTGCGTCATCAGTTTCATTTGGCGGGCACAGGACCCTTTCGTCTGGTGGAGTATCTGCCGGGCGAACGCGCGGTACTGGAGCGCAATGAGGAGTATCGCGTCGTTACGGCGGAGACTTCGCAGGTAGAGGGACGGGCGATTGGGCGGATCGAGTTCCTATTCAGCCGCGGCGTGGATGTTGGCGCGCTGGCAGAGTTGAGCCAGCATGTGGATGTGATCGATAATGTGTCGCCGGCGGATGCGCAGAACCTGGCGGGCAACAGCCGGGTGCAGCTTCTGCCAACCGAGGTTCCAGGTACCGCGGTTCACATTTTGTTCAATACTCGCCGGGAACATTTGAGCCGCCGCGACGTTCGATTGGCGCTTCTGTTGGCGACCAACCGCGTCGCTATCATTGACCAGGCGTTTTTCAACTTCTCTCCTGTTGCCTGGGCTCCGCTTTCGGAGAGCACGCGTTATTCTCATACGGGCTATATCAACCGGTTCGCATTTGACCGGGCAGCGGCTCAGCAGTTGCTGCAAGCGGCCGGATACTCTGACAGCGATGGCGACGGCATTCTCGATATGGACGGGGCGGCGTTAACACTGAGCCTTGTCGCGCCGCCTTGGGGCAGGTTGCCGGAGGTTGCGACAATCCTTCAGAGCCAGTGGCGCGCATTGGGAATCGACCTGCGGATCGTATCGGCGGCAGGCGAAACGGCATTCGAGGATTTGATTCAGTCGGGGCAAATTGACTTGATTCCGGTGCAACGGTATGGAGTTGACCCGCAATCTCTCAACTCAATATATCTTGCTTCGGGCGAATTCGCCGCTTCGCGCCTGCCAATTACGGCACTGGACGAGGCGCTGTTGGCGGCTGGGCGGACGCTAGATCCGGAGCTCCGGCGGAGTCAGGTGTATGCAATACAGTCAATGATAATGGATGAGGTATTGATGCTGCCTATTCGCGAGACGGTACGGTTGAGCGCGGCCCGGGCGGATCTGGTCAATCTAAGGTTTGACGCTTACGGTTTCTATCCGCTGCTTTACGATGTCCGCGTTGCGAGCGGTTAGACGCTATCTGGCGCTGATCCGGGTGCCCAGCGCCGCGCCATTCACCAGCAGATCAAGAAGAATGCCGCGCAGGTTGCCATTTGCGATGACGATTGTCAGGTCTTGGTAGCGTCTCGCCAGCCCAAGCATTTCATTCACTTTCTGCTGCATGCCGCCGGTCACATCATAGCCGCTGGCGATGCCCAGCAAGCGCGCATGCTGTCGCTGGCTGTCCGGCGTAATAAGCGGAAGGACGTGATCGTCGAGATCCAGGACGCCGTCCACGTCGCCCAGAAGCACGATGGTCCGTACGTCAAGCGGCTTGACAAGCCGGGCGAATAGAGACTCGGTCGAGATAATCGTGCCGCCGATCGTCTCATCGAGCGCGATGTCGCCGTGAACCAAGGGGAGAAGCTGGTTGTCCAATGCAAGTTTGAGCGCGCGGAGGTCGATATGCGCAATGGACCTATTGCGCGCGATTTGCATGGCGGAAGGCTGAAAGCGCAGCGCTGGCAAGCTGGCCGCCAGCAGTTCGCGCACAATCAGCTGTCCGAGCTCGCTGGCGACCGCGCCTACACGGGCGAAACCCAGGCGCTCTTGGTCGGTATGCACCCCGTCGATTGTATTGTGCTTTTGCGCTTCGTAGTGCCCGAATGAACCGCTGCCGTGGCCCAGGACGATGCGTCTTTCCGGCTGGAGCGCGCGCAGTTCAGAAATTTCTCGGGCGATAGCCTGAACGGTTCCGCGGCGAAAAGACTTGGCTCGCCGTTTGTCGGTTACAAGCGATCCGCCAAGTTTAATAAGCGTCGTCATGCGCGTATCGCTTTCGGAAGCAGAGTCGATGACAAGACCCGTTTTGCGCCGGCCCTTATCAATTCCGCTTCGACTGACGGTCGACGACGTTCATTCGTCAGCGCGATGATATTACCGCCGCGTCCGCCGCCGGAAAGTTTGGCGCCGTATGCGCCGGCGGCGATAGATGCGGCGACAAGGTCATCCAAAGCCCGTGACGACACGCCCAGCGTTTGCAGGAGTTCATGATTTCGCGTCATTAGCGAGCCAATGCGCTCTATTGGTCCGGACTTCAGGAGCGGATGCGCCTGCCGGACCAGCGCGCCGATCCCATCGAGCAGGTCTTGCGTAGGCGGCGGCTGAGCTTCGAGTTGCGCCCGGACATGAGCCACTGCGTCGCGCGTGGACGCCGCCACGCCGGTATCGGCCACGACAAGATGGATCGGGCTAGAGACGTCCAGGCTTTGAATGGGTTTGCCTTTTACAAAGTAGACGGGTTTTTCATATACGACGACCGTGTTGTCGATGCCGCTGGGCGTCCCATGATGCAGTTTTTCAACTTCGTAGACGAGCGCGTTTAGATCGCAATCGGAGATCCTTTGACCAGCGATGGCGGCGACGGCGCGCCCCAGAGCGGCAGACACGGCAGCGCCACTGCCTAGGCCGCTGGCGACAGGAATGTCCGATCGTATGACGATATCGCCCTTTAAGTCGGAGACGGCGCAGTGCTCGGCGGTGAGCCGAATCATCGCCGCCAAGGGATTGCTGGCGCAGGACGTAATATGCGTCCACTGAACAAGCGGGTCTGGGCGAGTGTCAGCCCAAACTTTTAGGGGACTTTCGCTGATTTGATAGTCGGCGTAGGCGCGGACATGCGATAGAGGCAAGGCAATTGCCGGCAGGCCGTATACGACGGCGTGCTCGCCCAGGAGTATCACTTTTGCTGGCGCGCTGTGCTGACTGGTCATGGATTGTCACAGCAAGTACAAAATGACGAAGTATGCGGCTGCGGCGGCGATAATGGTCGTTTGCAGCGGGCGATCGGTCAGCAGCACCTCCTCAGGCGCGCTTCCTTCATCTTCAACGTGGATGAGGTAAAGGTAACGGAATAGACCGTAAATCACAATGGGAACGGTTATAAGTCCGAGGTTTTGGCCTTGCTTAGTCAAGGTCGGCGATTCCACCGTATAGATGATGTAGGTGATCATTACGCAGGTAGTGACGATACGCAGCATGTCATCCAGCAAAGGGAGGTTGTAGCGCTGAAAGATCTCCCGCGCGGCAGGCGCTTGATCGCCCAGAAGCGCGATTTCCTGACGACGCTTGCCGATCACCAGGAAGAGCGCCAAGAGGCCACCGGAGGTTGTCAGCCACGGGGAAAGGGAGACGTCAATTACGAGACCGCCGGCCATGATCCGCATAACGAAGCCGGCCGCCACCGCCAAGATGTCGAGCAAGACCACATTTCTGAGATAGAGCGAGTAAGCGACTTGCAGCAGAAGATAAGCCAGGAGCAGGAGCGTCAATTCCTCATCGACGTTGAAGGCCAGCAAGAGCGCAGCGCCCGCGAGCGCCGCGGCTGCAAGGCGCGCAATGCCCAGCGGGACCATCCCGGCCGCTATCGGTCGTTGACGCTTTACCGGGTGCCGCCTATCTGACTCCACATCGACGATATCGTTAAAGATATAGACGCCGCCGGCCGCTAGCACCATGAGCGCGCTGCAAATGAGCACGCGGACGAAGGATTCCTGGTCGAATAGCTGGGCATTGAACACGATGGCCGGGAAGACGAAGAGCACATTCTTCGTCCATTGTTTTGGGCGCATGCTCAGGATCAAGCCGTAGATCGCGCTCACGATGTTTACTGCTCTGTTCGCGCTGGACAGGAGAAATGAGCGGGGGATAATGAAAGAGTAGAATTGCGGCAGGCTGAAATAAGCAATCTTGGAGTCCCACAGATGTCGCGCAACAACAATATAGCAAGGGCGCGCGCACATTCCAATATTGCGTTTGTAAAGTATTGGGGCAACCTCGACGATGACTTACGGTTGCCAGCCAACTCGTCTATTAGCATGAACCTAGCGGCACTGCATACCACAACGACGGTGGAATGGCAGGCCGATCGGAAAACAGACTCGCTGACAATCAATGGCGCGCGGGCTGACAAGAGCGCTCTTTTGCGTGTGCGCGCGCACTTGGATGAGATACGCCGTCGGCTCGAGGTGGATTGCCGTGCGCGCGTCGACTCGTACAATAACTTTCCTATGGGCACGGGAATCGCCTCGTCAGCCTCGGCCTTTGCCTCATTGACACTGGCGGCGGTCTCGGCATTGGGCAAGCGCATGGATGTGCGAGCGCTGTCAACATTGGCGCGGCTCGGTTCGGGCTCGGCGGCGCGTTCGGTAGCGTCGGGTTTCGTCGAGTGGCGCTCTGGGGACAGTCACGATACCTCATGTGCGGAGACATTTGCGGAGGCGGATCACTGGGCGCTTGTCGACGTGATCGCAGTTGTTAGCCGAAGTCACAAGCGCGTTGGCTCGAGCGCCGGGCATCAAACAGCTGGCTCAAGCGTGATTCAGTCGGCGCGCGTGGATAGCGCTGGCGCGCGTTTGCTCTCGGTTAAGCAAGCGATCCTGCAACGCGACTTTGAGCTATTTGCCAAGACCGTCGAAGAGGATAGTAACCTTATGCATGCGGTAATGATGACGAGCAGACCGCCGCTATTCTATTGGCAGCCTCTCTCGCTAACAGTCATGGAGTCGGTACGGCGCTGGCGTGCGACGGATGGGCTGCAAGTCTGTTACACGCTTGACGCAGGACCGAATGTGCATTGCATTTGTGCTGCGGGCGATGCGGAGCGGGTCGTCGATAGATTGAAGGCGCTCTCGCCTGAAATCGAGATACTGCGATCGCGCGTCGGTGGCGGGGCAGTCGTCCTCCCGGCGGACCCGCCGCATAGGGAGCGTCGCTTGCGCAAGTAGCGGAAAGGGGCATATAATGCGGTTGACTCGTAAATATAGAGGGCAAAATTGATGCTGATGCCAACTGCTGCCGCAAGCGACTTGCTGCTCGCTGTCGCCGCGTTTGTAATTGTACTTTTTCCCGCGATTATCATTCACGAGTTGGGGCATTTCTTCGCGGCAAAGTTGGTCGGGATCAATGTGCTTGAGTTCGGCATTGGTTTTCCGCCGCGCGTCGGCCGGCTCTTCTCTTGGCGCGAGACGGAGTTCACCTTGAATCTCCTGCCAATTGGCGGATTTGTGCGGCCCTTGGGCGAGGACATGATTGGACCCGTCAGCGAGGAGAAGCTTAAGCGCGATCGAGAGGTATTGACAGAGCGGCAGTCGATCGAGGTCCATGTCGTAGGCGAGAGGGAAATGCTGCGATTGCGGGGCGTCGGCGAGCGCCAAATGATGTCAGTGAACGAGGCGCCGCCCCTAGGACGCATATTCTTCATGGCCGCGGGCGCCTTCGCCAATTTCGCGTCAGCAGTTCTCTTGTTCTTCGTCGCCGCACTCGCAGGTTTGCTGCTGCCGGTTGGGGGCCTTGGCCAGGTGGATGCTATGCCAAGCGGCTCGCTCTTTGCCGGGACTCAAGTGAAAGTCGGCGATGTTATTGAAAGAATCAACGGCGAGAGATTTGAGGATTTCAGCGCCTTTCACGATATTCTGGCGACCTATGAGGGGACGAGCATTGAATTCGCGTTGCTGCGGCTTGACGATGGCGATGAATACAGCGTGTCAGTCGAAGCGGATTTTGGTGGTCGAGCCGGGGCCGTGCAGGTATTAGGCGTGGCGGAGGGGTCGCCGGCGGCTGCTGCCGGAATCTTGCCGGGTGACATCGTGACGCATGTGGGTCACTTGCCGATTCCGTCGCGGGGCGATCCGGCGAAAACTCTACGTGAGTTGGCGCGAAGCGGGCAGGGAAGGCCGCTACCCTTGACGATCCTGCGCGAGCGCGATGACGGATCTGCCGAGTCCTTTGTAGTGGTGGTCACGCCGCGCATTGATCCGCCGGACGACGAGGGGAGGCTCGGTATTGCGGTTCGTTCGCAATTCAGCTTGGCGGACGGCACGCGCTTTGCCAATGGCGGCTTCAAGAGCGAATACGTGCCGCAGGGCATCGGTGACGCCCTCGCGTACAGTTGGAATACGACCAGCGAAACCTTCAGAGCGATCGCATCAATACCGGGCCGCTTGCTGGATGGATCTTTGAGCGGACGGGACGCGCGTCCGATTAGCATCATAGGGATCAGCAAGATTGGCGGCGAGCTTTTGCAACGCAGTTTCCAGGATGGTCCCAGCACGATGCTGCACTTTGTTGCCTTAATCAGCATATTTCTCGGCATTAGCAATCTGCTGCCGATTCCGGCGCTGGATGGCGGGCGGATCGTGTTCGTTCTGATCGAAATGCTGCGTGGAAAGCCAGTCGATCCAAAAACCGAAGCGCGTATCCATCAGATTGGCATTATGCTTCTGCTGGCCTTGGGCGTAGCGGTGATGGTATACGACCTTATTAACCCGCCGAGTATCGCATGACAGACTGCATGTCGGACAAGCCAGACTCATCCGGGTCGAACTATCCCCCGGTTATCGACAGACCGAATGCCGACGCGGTGTTGGCAGCGCTCGCTGAAGCGCGGCATGAACAGAAGCAGTCGGTATCCGCAACGCTGACCTATGGCCTGAGCGATTTGACTGCGGCAGAATGGCAGCGTGTCTCATGTGCATGGGATGCATTGCCGGCGCCGACCAAAGAGCGAGTATTGCGGTCGCTGGTCGATTCGAGCGAGGCGCTGTTTGAGCTTAGCTATCGTGAGTTGGGGCTGCAAAACCTGGAGGCTAAAAGCGGCGCCGTGCGCGCGGCCGCGATAGAGTTGCTTTGGACGGATGAGAGCGAAAGAGTAATGAGAGAGCTCATGCGGCTTGCCGACAGGGACCGCGATCCAAGCGTCCGCGCTGGCGCGCTGAAAGCTCTTGGACGCTTCATACTGCTTGGCGAATACGGGGATATCTCGGAATTGTTGGCTCAGGAGGCGCAGGGATTGTTGCTGCGGCTGTACACGGACAAATCGGAATCGTTGGAGATACGGCGCCGGGCATTGGAGTCGCTGGCCAACGCCAGTCATCCGCTAATTCCTGGTCTTGTCAGCGATGCCTATGAAAATGGAAATCACGACTTGAAGATCAGCGCAATTTTCGCCATGGGACGCACATGCAGCCCGGCCTGGCGCGAGATTCTGCTGGATGAATTAGGCAGCCACGACAACGAGGTCGTATATGAAGCGGCGACCGCCTGCGGGCAGATTCAGCTAGAAGATAGCGTACCGCGCATCGGCGAATTGGCGGTCAGCGAAGATCGGGAGATTCAACACGCTGCGATCTGGGCGCTGGGCGAAATCGGCGGAAGGCGCGCTTTCGAGATTCTGGAGCGCCTGAACGAGACAGTTGACGGCGAGGAGACGGTCGCCGTGCTTGAAGAAGCCTTGGATGCGGCCGGCTTTCGCCGTAGCGTTGCCACACTGGACTTAGAGCTTGAAGATGACTAATCGACTGGGAAGCCGCTCTATTGCGCAAACATCGTCTGCATCTTCATCGCCAAGCCCATATCACCGAGGATCTTTATCTTTCCGGTCATGAAGGCTTGCATGGCGTTCATTTCTCCAGTCGTCACCGCGTGCCAATCGTCGGCGCTTGCTTTCAATGTCATCGCCGGATCGCTGACTTCGCCTTCGCCGGTCTCGGCGCTGTCGTTTGCAACTTTGATCCAGAACTGTCCGCCATTGTCGCCGCTAAGGTCGAATAGAATGATTGCGTTTACGCCGTTAGCTTTCTCTGGAAGAAAGCGCTCGACCATTGCCGGAAATATGCCTTTGACTTCTTCCGCCGTCGCCATAATTCACTCCTCATGATGATGACGCGTTATTCAATCCAACTCAAGTATACAGGTGTTCGCAGGAAGCCCCAAGTGAAGATTGCCGGTCAAGTGAATGCGCGCGAGACAATTTGGTGTTTTGCTGCCGGTATATTGGCAACCGTCTTGTTAGCGCTATCAGTTGCCGGCTGCAACGTGGGGTCGCCCACGGGGACGGCTAACATTCGTATCGCTTCCCCCGCTCCGTCCGTCGCGGGTCTTGAAGCGGGCGCCGGTGTTGACGCTGCTGCGGCGGGGGGCGACGCTCATGACAGCGCGCAAGCCCAAAACGCATTGGAAACGCCGACAAGGGATACAAGCGCGCCCGGCGCAGGCCAGACCGGAAGCGCCACCGACGCTGTTGTTACCTCAGGGCAATCAGAAGGCTTGGTAGCAACGCATCGCGTCGTGGCAGGCGATACATTAACGCGAATTGCTCAGAAGTATGGCGTTTCGGTGGCGTCGCTGCAGCAAGCCAATGAGTTGGCCAATCCAGATTTCCTGGAAGTGGGTCAGATCATCACCCTGCCTGTTCCGCCGGTGGATTACACACCTTCGAGCCTGATTCTGCCTGATTCTCGTCTCGTGCGCTCTGTGCGCGCGGCTGAATTTGATATCGACCGGTTCCTCGCGTCGCGCGGCGGCGCGCTCAGTCGTTTGACAGCTGTTGTGACGCGGCGCAATCCGAACGGCTCCATAGGCAGCGACAGCTTTCCCGCAAGCGAAGTGATCAAGCGCGTATCGCTCGAGTACAGCGTGGATGCGCGTATCTTGATCGCGTTCCTTGAGCGCTTTGCCGGGTTGGTTTCGCAGGCGTCAGTTGACGTCGAAACTACTTTGTACCCCTTGCTGCCGCCGAATGAGACGAGTCTTGTCGATCGAACGGGCCTTTATGCCCAACTAAGCTGGTTGGCGGACAGGCTGAACCAGGGCTACTACAGTTGGAAATACCGCGGCGTGACAACCCTGGAATTGGTGGATGGCAGCCGCTTGCTTTATGCGCCCGAATTGAATGCCGGCACAATCGCGGTGCAATACGCTTTGGCGCAAATGCCTACGGCGGACGACTGGAAGGCTGAGAGCGACAAAGCGGGCTTGCTGCGCACGTACATCGAGCTATTCGGAGATCCCTTTGCCGGGTCTTACGAGACTGTGCCGAGGAGCTTGCAGCAGCCGAAATTGACGCTGCCCTTCCCGCGCGGGGAGACTTGGCGATTCACGGGTGGATTTCACGGCGGGTGGGGCAATGGCAGCGCTTGGGCCGCCATCGACTTCTCACCGCCGCCAGAGGCGCAGCCCATCGGTCACTGCGCTACCTCGTCGTTTCCGGCGACGGCGGTTGCGCGGGGCGCTATCGCCCGGCTTGATGAAGGCCTTGTCATTCTGGATTTGGACCTAGATTCGGTGGAGGAAACTGGCTGGACGATCCTGTATCTACACGTGGATTACCATGATAGCTTGGCGGTGGGACAGATTGTGGAAGCGGGCAACATTATCGGCTATCCATCATGTTTGGGCGGGTTTACAACAGCGACGCATCTTCACATTGCTCGTCGGTTTAACGGCGAGTGGATTCCGGCGGACTGCAATCGGTGCCCGTCAGGCGTCGCCTCGCCGCCATTCGTCATGAGCAACTGGCGGGTCGTGGGCTTAGAGAGTCAACTTTATCAAGGTTTTATGGTCAACCAGTTGGACAATCGCAGCGCAGTAGCCGAGCAAGGCAGATACACGAGCATCAACGAAATAACATGGTGACGGCAGCGCAGCGGTTCTTCCCTGGAGGCGTCAGTTTTTCCCGCGCTGCTTTGGGATTAGCCTTGTCCATACTAATTGTGCTTTTGCAGGCGCATCGCTATGCCGCGCAGGAGCGAGACACGGCTACGCCAGTACCGGCGGTATTGCATACGCCAACACCGGAAAGGGTAGTATCGGCGACGCCTACATTTACGCCCACCTTGAGCCCGACGCCTTTGCCCGCCGTGCGCTTAAGAGTGATTGACACCGCAGGAAACGTCAACATTCGCGCGCTGCCGAGCCTCGACGGTGAAATCCTGGGAACGATCACCGCCGGCATAGAATATCAGGCGCTAAGAAACTATTACCGGTGGTATGAATTCAGGTACGACTTATCGCCGACCGGCCGGGGCTGGGTTTACGGCGACCTGGTAGAAATCGTCGGCGACCGATCCAAGATTGTGGTGGTTGACAATCCGGCGGATATTGCTGTGACCGTGGATTTGGATGGCGCTGTGCCCGACGCGGGCGAGGACGAGGCGGAACGAGCCATTGCCATCTCGACGATTCAAGCCGGCTCAGAGTTATCGGTAGAGTTGGCGGAAGTTACATCGTTGCCAACATTTACGCCACCAGCGGCGACGCCAGCGTCATTTGCTGAGCAGATGCAGCGGGAGACGCGGGAGCGATTCCCGTGGACCAACCTGCCGCCGATTGTGCCGGTGGCGGCGCTTGCTGGTCTGGGTGTCCTCGGAATATTGCTAAACGTCTTGCGCCGATGAAGGGACCATTCGCGCCGAGCGGCCAGGCACAGCGCGAACGGCTAGCGTTAGCGAATTAGTAGCTGCAGCAGGTACCGCAAGCGTCATCGGTCTGGCCGGACGCTTGCTCATCAGACTTGAACGAGTGTCCGCAACCGCAACTGGAGACGGCATTGGGGTTGTCGATCTGAAATCCGCCGCCGATGAGGCTGTCCACGTAATCAATGTTAGCGCCGCGGAGGTACATCAAGCTAGCTGGATCAACAAGCAAGCGGACCCCGTCGCAGGTGACAACCGTGTCACCGGCTTCCGGCGCTTCCTGGAAAGCCATGCCGTATTGCATGCCAGAGCAGCCGCCGCCCGTCACAAAAACGCGCAAGGCATGATAGGGAATTTCGCGCTGTTCCAGCAAGCCTTTAATGATGGAAACCGCCGAGGGCGTCACATTGAGAATTGTGTTGTCGGCAACTGCCTCAGCAATCGGCTGTTCGGTCAAGACCATGAGCATACCTCGCATATCCTAGGATAGTTCACGACGAATACTAGCACAAGCAAAGGCAGGTGTCAAACAAATCGGCAGTGTTGGCGGCCGCGCGCGTGGGCAATCGCTGTTGATTGGCTGGCATGAAGCGCGGATTGCGAACCCGCGAGCATATTACAGCGAATCCTGCGCGAGGAAAGTTTCATTTTGCCCGTGATAGCGTTTGCCCGCTATTCGCTAGACTACTATACTGACTGCGAATGCTCGAAGCGCAATGGCGCAATCAAGGCCTGGCGGGGGTGTGGATTATGAGGATGGCTAACAAAAAGATAATGTTAATGGTAGCTCTTGTTGCGGCGCTCATGGCGCTTCAACCAGTTGCTCTTGCACAAGCGGGTTCTGCCCACGTTGTAGTTAACGCTTACAGACTCAATGTGAGAAGCGGACCAGGCGCCGGACATAACATCATCACCACTGTACCGGGCGGTACGGTGCTGCCGGTTACCATGTTGTCTGTGGATCGCGACTGGTACGAGGTCGTATCCAGCGCAGGCGTCGGTTGGGTGCATCGGAATTACGCGATCGACCGCGGCGACTGGTCTGGCGTGCCGTGGGCGGGCAGGCCGAAGAACCTGGGAAGCGGGACGTCGATTCCGGCGGGCGCGCCTCACGCGATTGTCAACACGAGTTACCTGAACGTCAGAGGCGGCCCCGGCGCGGGTTACAACATCGTCACGGTCTTGCCTGGTGGAACGGCTCTTCTCGTAACCGCAATTGACAGAAACGGTCGGTGGTATCAAGTGCAGACTTCGGCTGGGACAGGCTGGGTGTCTGCGAGCTACATCGTCATTCGCGGCGATTTCACGAATATTCCGCGTACGGACACTCCGACTTCTCCGCCGCGCGTCACACCGCGTCTGGTGGTCAATACTGCCTACTTAAATGTGCGGTCGGGTCCGGGCGTTGGGCACAGCATCATTACGACGGTGCGAGGCGGCACGGAACTGCCAGCGCTTTCAATCGCGCCGGATGGTAAATGGTATGAGGTCAACACGGTCAGCGGGCCTGGCTGGGTCAATTCTACGTATACCGTTGGACGCGGCGACTTCACGGACGTCAAGCGGCATGTGGATCCGCTAACAGGTTCTGTGCCGCGCGTAGTGATAGGCACTGGGCGGCTGAACATTCGCACCGGACCGGGTATAGGCCACAGCATCATCACCAGTGTGCCGTGGAGAACGACCTTGGCGGTAAATGGCATATCCCCCGACAGAAAGTGGTTCCTGGTGGAGGGCGACTTCGGCGCCGGCTGGCTGCGCAATTCTTATGCGGTATTCCGTGGCGAAATCAGTCAGGTGCCAGTCGTAAGCTAGCCAAGCTGTCTGATTGATCTACCAGAGGATCAAGACCGCTAGGCCTGCCAAGTCGAGCCAGCGAAGACGCGCGAAGTGCGCCTGCGCTTGACCGGGTCAGGCATTGCAAGAGAAACACAGCTACAATGCACCCTGTCTAAATCGGCAGGGTGTATCTATTGGAGCAAATGATGATCAGCGCGGCAGAACGCATGAAAGCCCTGGGAAAGCAGCCTGCGAGCGGCGGCGCGCCTTCATCGCTCTTTGGGAGCGCAGCAAGTCTGGCGCAGTCTATCGACAGTGATGAGCAATACCGTATCGGCTTCTATCCGATAGTCTGCAACTCCGCGCCGGAAGTCGCTATGGGATTGGCGTCTTGCTTGTGCTACCTGCTTGATCAGTACCGCGACACGCGCGTCTACCGCTGCTTCGCGCGAATTGGCGATGCCGACGGCGGCGGTGACATCGTGGCTTCCGACTATCAGTTTACGATCGACGATTGGGAACTGGAGGGCTTGGCGGACAACATTCAAGTATTCGGTCGGCTGGAACACGGCGATGGAGACTACCAATTGACGCTATTCCTGGACGCAAGTCTGCAGGGGGGGATGGAGATTGAGGAGGTTTCATTTGGTTTTCCGTCGCTTGTGGAGTTGGTGTTGGCTCTTCCGCAGGTAGCTGCCCGCGCCATGAGCAAGTTTGATGTCACTGTCGCGTCGCAGGCAATCATCGCGTACCGGACATCGACCGGCGATTCAAAGGCGCTGGAGGAATTGCTGACCAGCGTCTTTGAGTGGAACCTGGATATATACCTTCAGCTCTGGGGCGCTGAGTGGTCTGAAGCCGATATTGCGACGCAATTTGCGGAAATCGCCGAGTGCGCGCGTCAGCTTAATGATGAGTTTGCCGCCTGGTGTCTGGGAATGGCCGCGAAGCATGTGATGCAAGCGGGTATGGAGCAAATTGCTGACACCGTTGTGACGCAGGCAGGAGGAGCCTTTGCCACAGGTCCAGCGTCCAGCGGCGGCAAATCGGCGGCCGCTCAAGGCTTTGCGCAACTTGGATATGTCGACCGCGCTGTCGCGTTGTTGAATCCAGTGCTCCAGTCTGATGCGACTGCGAGCGTCTGGCTAACTCTGGTTGCCATCTATCGCAGGGCTGGGCAAATGTCAGAAGCCATTGACACTTGCCAGCGGGCGTTGGAGGCGGACTTAGATCATCCCGCGCTATTTTGGGAATACACGCAATTGCTCATGAGCGCCGAGGCTGCCGATGGTCCGGTCGAGGAACTCCTTCTGGTCGATCCCGATGATTACCGCGAGGAGCTGCAAATTACGGCTGAAATCACGAGCGCGCTTAAGCTCTATCTGGCGACTGCGACCAGCGACCTAAACGCCTTGCAGCTGGCAATTGCGACAATGATAGACCTAGATGATCAAGAACTGTGGTCCTATTTTGAACAGTTGGCGGCCAAAGATATCGATGGGGAGTTCACGGGAGAGATAATTGACCGGCTGCTTGATCTTGATGACCGCGACAGCGCTTACGACATCCTCGAGCGCGCCGCCGACGCGAATGCGTATGCTCACGTTTTCTTGGCTCAACTGGCAATCGCCGATGAAGACACGACACTGGCGCTGGACACCATTGCTGCGTGCCGTCGACGGTTCACCGAGATCGATGATGAGCTTGAGATGGAGTTGCAGCGGTTGGATATCGGCGCGCGTTCGCCTGATTTTGAAGAGACGTTTGCCGAAATCAAGCTTAGCTTGGCCGGCAATCGACGAGTGTCGGAAAGCCAAGTGGAGATACTCGAAGAAGCAATAGGAATCGCCCCGCAAATGGTCGATCTCTACGTCGTTCTAGCGCGCTGTTACAGCGCCTGGAATGATGGCGAGAGCGCGCTTGAAGTGCTGGGAGAGGCGGAGAGCCGCGCGGGGAATCACCCTCAGCTCGACCTGGCGCGCGCGCGATTGATGTGGGCGCGAAACGAAAGGCACGACGCAATCGAAAGGCTTAACAGTGGGCTTGCGGCCTTTCCGGGAGATGTGAATTTGCTAGCGCAGATGGCGCACTTCTTGATTGAAAACGGTCAGCTAGAAGACGCGCGCCAGTATATCCTGCGCGCGGAGACAATCGCGCCATCGCATCGCGCAATCTGGCAGGTAAAGCGACTAGTGGCGCAAAAGATGGCGGAGCAAAGCTAATCCAACAGAACTGGGGATATGCGGCCGGAGCTTCGTTCGCGTAACTCGCGCGAAAAGTGGTCCAAGTCATGGACCTGGAAGCGCGCGGTCACCAGCACATCCCCCGCGAACTCGACCTCTTCAATGTCGCCTTTGTGCGCCTCGATTAGAAGTTTCACCATGTTGTAAAAGGCGTACGGCAGTTCTATGCCGACGAGGCGGCGCTCAATTTTGAGTGTGGTAGATAGGCGGCTCAATGCCAGCTTGGCAGACTCGGAATAGGCGCGGACCAGCCCGCCGGCGCCTAGCTTGGTTCCACCGAAGTACCGTGCCGTCACCAACAGGATGTCGCCGATATCTGAGCCGCGGACAATTGCCAGACTTGGCGGACCCGCTGTGCCTTTTGGCTCGCCATCATCGCTCATGCCTTCGACAACGGAATTGCCGAATCCCACTCGGAAGGCATACACATAGTGACTGGCGCCTGGCAAATCAGCGCGCAGCTCGGCAATGGCGTCGCGGGCAGCTGGTACTGTGGACGCGCGTCGGACTGTGGAAAGGAATCGCGACCTTCTGATCACGATTTCGCTGTGCGCGCTTCCGACGGGTATGCGGTAGGGTTCAATCATTTCGGCTTAGTATGCTTGCTTGCCGATCACGGTCTGCGTTTGCGCGCAGGTTGGAGAATGCAAGGGGCGAATGAGATCACTTTATTATACACGGCGCCTATGCGGACAGTTGAGCGACGCTGGCTGGGCTCAGCATTCGAAGACATGGAGTGTGGCGGGGCTATAACTGTGCCGAACCGCTAACTGTGGGCGCCGGAGCGTCGCTGATTCAAGCATATGATCGCTGCGACCGACCGTTCCACCTTCATGTCTCGATTCTGTCTGCGTAAACACAATCGCACTCTGTGCTGAACGTCCAAGCCGTGAACCTACAAGAGTGAAGATTTGCTCTCATAGAAGTAAGTCTATAGAAATAACCTTCTATAGTGTTATATTTGTAGCATCCGCTCCACAACCTGCTCACGTGACTCTCCCGCCAGCTGGCCTCTTCTCATCACCATCACAGACTCCAATAGATCGAGTGTCAACTCTCGTGAATGGCTGTAGTTCTGAAACGGACAGTAATCCATCGGCGGCTCGATCGTGGTAAAGCGCATCCCATGCAGCCGACCGCAGCATTGGAAGTCATCCGCAGGTCGCTCGACGGCCAACGCTAGTACTTGCCCTCAATCCTACTCAAAGCGTTCCTTCAGCTCGGTCGCCCACCTACCCTGCGTCGATGCCGACTTCTGCTGGCAACGGCAAAAGCGCTTACGACTGCGTCCCCCACAGAAATCGATTACAACTGTTGCAATTTCGAACGCGGTTATTTTCATGGAGGCTGAGTGATTGATGCACGCACATGCTACGCTTAGCAAGACTTGCGGACCGGCGCCGCGCCACCAACTTTGAGCGCCTCATCCATTGTAGGCCTGCAGTCCGATCATATCGTAGTTGCGCATTGTGTGCACGCTCCGTTCATTCGGCCGGACCACAAGCGCACGTGTGACCGCATGCGGCTTCATGGCAAGCTTGGCTCGAACGGCGCCCGAGAGACGGCTGTCTTTCATTCTCACCTTGAGGAACAACATCAGGCCCGTATAGCGCTGCGATATTCCGATCTCCGAACTTGGATGGAATAAATGCAATTCGCCTGGTCGGTTCGACGCCTAAGGGATGAGGAGTCGTCAGATTTCAGGATGGCCCGTACCAAAGACGCGCTCGCTGGGGTTGGCTTGCTGCATTCCTACTGAGCCGGCCGGATAATCATGCTGGTTGCCGCTACCGGTGGCGAGGTCGCCGCGCAAGAAACGACAGATCGGCCGATAGTTGCCGCTTACCAGAAGCCGGGCGCGCCGCTCTTGCGCAATTCAATCTGCTGACGCAGGCGCTCCATCAGGTCGACGCCCATCTGGCGGCAGAGGTCGATCATATCAATGGGCACCCAATTCTCGACCAGATAGTCGCCCTCGCGCCGATACCAATCGAAGTCGCGCATAGTCATGAGCTTGCCGGTGGCTGGGATACCGGCGTAGTCGCCGTGATTGTAGGAGAATGCCATGTCCCAAATGCCGCCGCAGGCGTACATACCCTCGCTTATGAATCCCACACCGACTCCGCCGCGCTCGGTTTCGGCATCAAGTTGGCGATCGCCGAAGCCGTACAGCCAATTGCGCTGGTGGAAGTCTTCAAATTCATCCAGGGTAAAGCAGCCGCCAATACCGCTGGGACCGTACCATTTCATGTCGGGGGACCAGTAATGGTACTGCTCCATTCGGCCCATGTCGCCGCCGTCGCGCTCGCGCACGTAGCGCATCAAGCCGTCGCCCATGGCTTGCACAATTTGCATGGTCTTGCGGGATTCCAGCGGGTCTTGCTCGGTATGCAGGATACCGTCCTTGGTCACGGGACCGGGGATCTTGCCGCCGTCAAAGCCGGGCGATGGCGGCAGCACTTGATAGCCGGCTTGCTGCGCGACCGACAGCACGTCATATTGGACGTAGCTCGCGGCGATTTTGC
Source organism: Anaerolineae bacterium (assembly GCA_022824465.1). Lineage (GTDB taxonomy): Bacteria > Chloroflexota > Anaerolineae > Aggregatilineales > Phototrophicaceae > UBA6055. The sequence goes on along the minus strand of JAJDZV010000008.1, from coordinate 300,115 downwards.
CTTCAACCATCCGGTAGAATTGCCCGAACCAGATGTTGGTCTTGATGCCTGTGGCGGGAATGCCCAGCCAGTCGTTGACGAAGGTCCCGATAAGGTAGCCGCAAGCCGAAACCCATTCGCTGCCCGCTTCCCCGCCCCATTCCGAGACGCCGCTTTCGATGCCGCCCATGAATACGTAGGGCCGGATCTTGATATCGGGGAAGGAGCGCATAAGCGGCAGCCAGAAGCCGGAGATGAGGTTATCCGCGCCGCGGAGCTGGTCAATGGGCGCCGAGCCGTTCCAGTCGACATCATCATGCACAGCGGCACGGACGACAGCGGGCACGTTTTCTACGCCGACATGGTTTAGCTTTTGCCAGTAATCCCAGACTTTTGCTTTGTTGCGCTGGTTTAGTTCGTTCGACATCTGTTCATATCCTTTCGTGAAATCGGAGGGGATTTGTCCGGGTTATGCCCCCGAGCGCGACTTACGCGGCAGCAAAACGCCAGTGAGCACTAGCGACCAGGCGAGCAGCGCCCAGATTGTGAAGCCGGGGACGAAACTGCCCAGCAGATCACGCGAGGCGCCGACGATTATCGGCGACAAAAACATGCCGAAGCCAGCGATGGTCAATGACGCGCCCCAGACCACGGTGATTTTGCGCGGCGTCATCCAGGGAAGCTGCATTGGCAGGGTCAAGAGGATCGGCTGATAGACCCACGTGCCTACGCCTAGTAACATCACCGAGACCTGAATAGCCAAGGCATCGGTCAAGAGAAAGGCGCCGAAACTGCCCATGCCCGCCAAGATTCCGGGCACGATGAAAAATGGTCTTGTCACCTTGAATTTCACCGTCAGGTAGCCGCCGACGATGACTGAAAGCATGCCCACTGACGGCAGCAAGCCGGTGATGGCGCCGGCGACTTCGAGACTCATGCTGCGAAACTCGTACAGATATGTCGGCAGCCAGCTTGTGATAGCGGCGTAATTGATGAAGACCAGGGCGTCGCCGACGACGAGCAGGAGGATGGTACGACTCCTGAAGACGCGCCACATTTGCCGCAGGTCGAAGGCTTCGCGCGCGTCGGCTTCTGCGGGTTTCGTCTTGCCCAAGAGGCTCCAGGCGATAGCGCCGGCCAGGCCGAAGCAGCCGAATACCCCCAGCACGGCTTCCCAGCTCATCACGCGAGACATGGGCGCGGCGAGCGTGATGGAAATCGCCGTCCCGGTCACCACGACAATCAGCAGGAGCGTGTTCATTATGGGCGCCTCCCGCGGCTCAAACCATTGCATGATGAGGGCAGCCGAGGCGGTCATCAACAATCCAGTGCCCAAGCCGTAGACCAGACGGAGCAGAATCATCGTGTTGATATCCTGCGCGAGCGGCGACAGCGCCAGCATGCCAAGCATGAACCAACTGAGCGTGAATGTTCGATTGAGGCCGAAGCGGTTGGCGATCAGACTGCCGGGCAGCCCGACCAGCGCCTTGATGATTGTCGGCAAGGCGATAAGAAGGCTTGCGTTCGCGCGCGATACGTCATAGTCCTCGATAACCAGCGGCAGCAAGGGTGTGACGTTGAAGAAATTCAAGCCGATGGATGCGTGCGCCGCGAGGATGAGCGCGCCTATGACGTAGCGATAACGCGTATTGCCGGCGGGTTGCGAACCTGCGACTTTGCTCAGCGCAGCTGCCACAATCAGCCTTTCACCGCGCCGGAGGTCAAGCCCTTAACCAGCTGACCCTGAAAGATGAAAACCACAATAATAATAGGAATCGCAGCGGAGACTGCCGCCGCAGCCGCCAGCGTTATATGGCCCGGGTCTTCTCCGCCCGCATACTTAGAGATCGCTACCGTCAGCGTCCAATTGGATTGGGTGAGGATACGCACGAGCAAGAAATCGCTGTAAGCCAGCAGCAGCGTGAAGAGCGCGGTAGAGACGATGCCGGGCCACATGATGGGAATAATGACGCTTATGAACGCGGTGAGGCGGTTGGCGCCGTCGACCATGGCCGACTCTTCAATCTCCTTGGGGATGTTCATGAAGAAGCTGCGCAGCATCCAGATAGTAAAGGGCTGATTGATTGCGACCAGGGTAATGATCAGCAGGATATGGGTGTCATATAGTCCCGAGTGCTGGCCGAACCACCAATAGGGCAAGATATATGACAAGCCCGGCAGGGAGCGGAAGCCAAGCGCGACCACCAATATGATGACGCCAGCCAAGCCCGTGTAACGTGCCAGTCCGTATCCGGCAAGGCAGCCAATGGAGATGGATATACAAATCGTGCCAGCGGTGACGATTATAGTGTTGATGAAGTAATTGTAGAATCGTTCGGTCCTGACGAATGTTGGAATCTGAAGCAGCACAAAGAAACCGATAGCCAGCACGGCCAGATAGACGTATCCGCGCGACACGGGAATTCGCTTGGCGTTGGCGGCGATCAGTGATAGCAAGCCGAAAATAGCCAATAGCACCAGCGTTACCAACACTGGGTCGTCGGGGACCGACTTCAGCCAGAGTTCCGTGTAATTCTTGGCGGTCGGCTCGAAAATGAACAGCGGCACACGCGCATTGGCTTGCCGCGGCGTCTTGAAGGATTGCAGGGTGGTCCAGAAGAAGGGCAGCACGCTGAAGCAGGCGTACAGGGTCAATATGAGGTAGATCACCGCCAGAACATAGCGATTCTCGATCCGTTTCACCTTAGCGCTCCTCGATCTGCTCTTTGTAGGTGCGATAGAGGAAAGGCAAGAGCACAACCAGGATCATAACCACGGTGATGACGGACATGGCATTGGCTTTGCCGAGGCGCGTGACGCTCATGGCGGTGCGGAAGGTGTACAGCATCATGACTTCGGCTTTGTAGACCGGGTTCTGCTCAGTGAGCACGAAGACGCTATCGAAAACGCGATAAGCATCCATGATGGAAATCAGAAATATGAATACGAAGAGCGAGCGCAAATGGGGAAGCATAATATGCCGAATTTGCCGCAGCCGCGTGGCGCCGTCGATCATGGAGGCTTCGACCAGCTCCTGCGGCAGGGTTTGCAAGCCGGCGAAAAACACGATCAGCGAGAAAGGCGTGCCCGCCCACAGGGCGTATAGGAGAATCAGCGACTTGACCGACTGCTCGGTAAGAATAAAGCGCGCGCCGACAATTTCGCGATAGGCCCAGTTGACAAGACCGCCGGATTCGAAGAGTTGCTTCACCATCAGCGTGCCGACGATCGGCACGACGATGAAAGGCATCAAAAAGGCGGCGATATAAATGCCGCGGACGCGCCTGGAGATTTGGTCCAGCAGTACGGCGATCAGAAAGCCGGTGAAGATCTGCATGGGCACGGCGATGGCGATGTAAGTCATGGTGAAGGTGAAAGCCGACCAGAATTTCAGATCGCTGAAGACCTCCACATAATTGGTCAAGCCGACGAAAACGGGCTCGTTGATATTGCGAAAGGTAATGAAGTGCATGCTCAGCCAAACCGACGTGAGAAGCGGAAACACCATCAGCATCAGCATGACGAAGAGGCTGGGTGACATGAACATAAAGAATATGCGTCTATTCATGCTGGCGGCTTTCGGTTACGCCTTGCAAGGGCGACGCAGGGCGATTCACAAGGTCGCGTGGACACTGACCGTCAATCGCCCCATCACAGATTGCGCTTTGACGGGCGAGCCGAGGCCCGCCCCTTCAAAGTTCTCGCTTTAGCCGTCGATGAAGCCTTGGGTCGTGGCTTCGGCGGTATATTCGTCGGCGGCCGCTTGCAGGACCTCTTCAGCAGTGAGCTCGCCGGAACCGACCAGCGGCAGCCAATTGCTGAGTATGGTGCGGAAGAGCGACGCCGCTGGACGAATCGAATAGGAACCGACGCCTTGGGCCACGGATGTGCCCATCGCCTGGAAGTAGCGTCCGCCGCCGCCTTCTTCGATCACCGACGAGCGCAAAATCGGCCCGTGCAGCGCGCCTGCACCTTGGCTGGCTTTGTCGACCGTTTCCATGACGACGCGGAAGACGAGGTCGTGATCCACGCCCGAGCGCTTGGTCAGGGAGAGGGCGTCAATCCAGGCGGATCCGCCCAGGATGCCGGTATCGGGATTGGGCATCGGCGCGGGCGCAAAGTTGATGATGCCGACATAGTCGGACAGATCCGGATTGTCCATGTTGGCAGCGCGGCTGGCCCAGATATTGATGAAAGCCAGTGTGCCGGTTTCCATGCCGATCTCGCTGTCGTCAATGCTGTAGGTCAAGCCTTCGGGTCCCATGCAGGCATCGACGACTTCCTTCATCTTGTTCAATGCGGCCACGCCTTCCGGGCTGTTGAAGGCGGGTGTGTTGTCGTCATTCAGATGGTAGCCGCCAAAAGCCCGCAAGAAGTGCATGAACTCGATCTCCCAAGCCCAGCCGGCATGCAGGTTCATGGTGAAGGGCAAGTCGATGCTCGGTTCTTGCTTCAGGACTTCGCAGGCGTCAATCACGTCATCGTAGGTGGCCGGCGCATCCAGTTCCCACTTCTCGAAGAGATCCGACCGGTAGAAGATGTGGAAGGTATTCTGCATGAAAGGCACGCCGTAGATGTCGCCTTCGAGCGTAACCGCATCCCAAGCCGTCTGCGGAATATCGCCCAGGTCGTACTCGTCCCAGTATTTCTCGACCAGGTCGGTGAGCGGATGCAGAGCGTCAAACTCGTTCAACTCCCCAATGCGCGACAAGTCGGTGTGGAGCAGCGCCCAGGGCGAATCGCCACCGCCGGCCAGTGCCAGGTTGACTTGTTCCGTTGAGCTGGCCGACTCCATCACCTGCGCATTGACAGTCAAGTTCTCGACTGAGTTGCATTTTTCCAGTTCTTCAGCCATGAACTCGATCAGCGGGAAGGCTACACCGATAAAATTGACTTCGGCCGCCTCCATCGGCGCTTCGAGATCGCAGGGGTCCATATCGTCTTGCGCCATCACCGGCAGGGCGACAAGCAAAACCGCGAACAGTAGCAAAAGCCGTTTCATTTTCGTTTTCCTTTCCTAAATGCATCTTACCGAGTTAAGGCAGACCTGCGCCAGGGAGCGCATAGCAATACCTTGCGGCTAAGTGTAGCGCATCCCGTCGCGAAATACCAATTATCTCGTCGAACTGGAACATGATGACGTCGCGCAGCAACCGTTCATCGCCGAAGTGACGGCGCCCCAAAGTTAAGCTCTATTTCCGGGGCCTGGCTCGTCTGCGAAACATATCGATTCAGCAGAAGGGCAAGGGAACAGGTCTGTAGGCACGAATTCCTGCCATTTCGGCGAACCTTCCTGAAACGTTCGAGCGTGGCATTTGGACGAACATGCGAGGCTTTACGTGGCGCAAATTCCATGGTGAATGTACGGGCTCCGGAGCGCATTCCGCCGGCGTCATCGCCGCCTGATTTGTCCGACAGACTTGTAGTATCGCAGAGCAAGCGCTAGAATCGCTGGCTTGCCGATACTGGACGTGTTTGGCGCCTGCGCGACCGGAGTTGAATTCGCGATCTGCCACTGGACTCCTACATTGGGGCCAAGGTTTGCATCCAACGCTCCAGCGACTGTCGCCGCTCGAGAAGGCTGGCGCAGAACCCGCAGCTATGCCCCCGATCGCTTGCAGGGACTGTTCGCTAGCGCCAAGATAATCCGGTAGCATCTGGCGCATGGCGATGCCAAGCCACTGGGCATTGCGTCGAGGCGTAGGGATTGCCGGACTTGGCAGTGACGGTCTGGACCGAAGAATTGGAGTCGCCGGGGGTGCCGTGTATGAGCCACCTATTCTCCCCTATGCAGACTGCCGCTCCGGGGTTGCATCGGTATGGAAGCCGCCGTCTCCGAGACGGGCAAGGCATCTAATTGTTTAACAGAAAAGGAGATGAAGAAATGTCTACTGAAAAGAGCAAAGAAGAGAAAAACAAAGAGCTGATTGAACGTTTATACATCGCCCTCAACAAGAGCGTGCTCGGCATCATGGAGGAATTCTGGACCGAGGACATGGCTTGGTATGGTCCAGCGGGAATCGGGACTTTGCATGGCATCAAGGAATTCGAGGAGGTATTGCGCCAGCCCGCTATCAATGCTATTCCTGACAAAGTGGCGCGCGATGAGATCCGCATCGCCGAAGGGGACTATGTAGCCGCGCACGGTTACCAGCATGCCACGCACACTGGCGATTGGTTCGGTATTCCCGCCAGCGGAAAACCTATCAAGTTACGCTATATGGATTTCTGGCGCGTCGAGGGAGACAAGTTGGCGGAAAACTGGGTGCTTATTGATATCCTGGGCTTCCTGGAGCAAGTGGGTTACGACATCCACAAGGTACTCGCGTTCATCGGCTCCAAGCCGCCTGAGTTCTTTGACAGCGTGGAGACGGACTGATAAGAGCGCCCAAGCTCATGAGATGTGAGGATAGCTGACCTGGGGATAGACAAGCCGTCTTTCACGATTCGACTGCTTTTCAGTCTATGACTAATGCCATGCTTCAACGAATGATGGAAGGCATTGGCTCAAAGTCAGTTTCAGCGCGGCGGGCGCGTACAGAACCACTAAGTGATCTTGTCCGGACCGAGATCTCGGATTGTCGGCGACCGAAGCATGTACTGTGACATCCAGCGCTGCTGGCGGACAAGAATATGTGGGAGAGGCCGGAGGAATCCAGGGGGCATCAGGATCGCATTGGTTGCAACCTCGTGCTAGAGCGCCGTCCCGGGCATCATCGTTATGCGCGCAATTGGATTCCGCGCCATCTGCTGTCAGGACACGGTCGGCTTGGCGTTTGCATCTTTCCGCCCAACGCCGCCAGATTATCATCGGCTAACCGACAGTTCAAGACCCGGCAAATGTACAAACGGAGGTGACTGGTATGAACATTGGAACTGGCAGTGCGGAGCGCCAGGTATACGTTAGCGGGGAATATGTGCCCGAAAACGAGGCTCGGATTTCGATCTTCGACCATGTAGTGCTCTATGGCGACGCCGTTTTCGATACCGCATGCGCCATGGGCGGCAAGGTATTCAAACTGGACGAACATGTGGATCGGCTGTTCGAGTCCGCTCACGCGCTGAAGATTGAGGTCCCGCTCGACAAGGCCGGCGTCAGGGAGGTCGTTCTTGAGGTCATGCGGCGCAACAAGCTTGAAAGCGCGTATATCAAAATACTTGTAACGCGCGGTGTGGGACGCATGCCGCTGATGAGTCCATACAACTGCACCCCAAATCTGATCGTATTTGCAATCCCCTACCTCAGCCTCATAGACAGCGGCGTACAAGCGGAAGGCTTACGGGCGGGAGTATCGTCGATGCGCAGGATTCCTTCCGAGTGCCTGGATTCCAAGATCAAGTGCTGCAACTACTTGAATCACATCCTGATGCGCATGGAGGCGAATGAGGCCGGGCTCGACGAGGCAATCGAGCTTGACATCGGCGGCTATGTCGCGGAGGCGCCGGGCTACAATGTATTCATGGCGAAGCAGGGGGTATTGTACACCCCGGGCGAAAACATCCTTGTCGGGGTGACAAGGCAGACCGTTATGGAGCTGGCGGCGGCAGCAGGAATTGAGACTGTTGTGGGAAGATTTACCGCCTTCGATCTCTACAACGCCGACGAAGTCTTCTTGACCAGTACAGCCGGCGGCATCTTTGCCGTTAGGGAGGTGGATGGGCGAAGGATCGGCAGCGGTAAGCCAGGTCCGATCACGCAGATGCTCAACCAGAAGTACATTGATCTTCTTGAAAGCGGCGCGCAGAGCACGCCGGTATACGCGTGAACCTGCGTCAAGGCATGGGCTAAGCGTTCTTCGGCGAAAGTGTCATGTGTCGCATTCGGATTGAACACCCGTACGGGGCAGTGAATTCGACCAATCTCGGCAGGCAAGCTTAGGAATGGAGTTCACAATGGGCATGCAGAATTTTGCTCCGGAATTCAAGACGCCGGAGCAATACATCATTGATATTACGTACGTCATTTGGGAAGAAGAGAATGTAGGACGGATTCGGGATTGGTATGCGCCTGTCTGCCCTATACGTTCCCCGCACGGTGTCATGAACACGGCCGAAGAAATACTCAATGAAACCCTGGAGCAGATGCATGTGTTTGCACACCGGAAGCCACTGGCTGATGACGTAATCATTGGCGACAAACCCAGCGGCTTCTACTCGTCGCATCGCGTTCGCTCCATCGGGTGGCATACAGGAGATAGCGCCTTGGGCCCGGCGACCGATCGCGCTTACCAGGGCTTGGGCATTGCTGACTGCCTGTGCCGCGACAACCAGGTGGTCGAAGAGTGGAAGCTGCGCGACCACGCTTCATTTGTCATGCAGCTTGGGATAGATCCGGTGGAGCATGGCCTTTCCCTGGGCAAGAACAATCCCGAAGCGTATGCCATAGGCAACGAAGAAATGCGCCAGCGCTGGACGGACCAAAACGGGCTGACTATTCTGGGCGATAATGCCATTGCCAACCGCATGCTCGATACTTGTGATGCGCTGTGGAATGGGAACCATCTCAACATAGTTGCTGAACAATACGTGGCGGCGTCGCGGTTTGAAGGACCCAGCGGACATCTAAGCTATGGCCGAGAACCAGTAAGCAATATGATCGCCAGCATAACGGCCGCGCTGCCAGACGGACGCTTCGAGCCGCATCATCTCATCGTTCGCCAGCAGACCAATCGGGCGGTTAGGGTGGCGTTGCGCTGGACTTACTGCGGCAGGCACAACGGGCACGGTCGTTATGGAGCCCCAACGAAGGCTGCAGTAGCCATCCTGGGCATATCCCACTTTGAACTGCATGACGGTTTGATCGCAAGCGAGTGGATGGTGGTGGATGAAACAGCCATTTACGCCCAAATTGCCGCGCATCAGGAGATTGGCCACTAGACCGTTGGAGTCGAGCCGGTTTGAAGCTACGTCTCACTTCGTAGCCGGCAATACGATTCTGTTTCGCGCGACGCCAGAAGCCGCGTCGGATTCGGACATCATCTTTAGGGCGCAGCTTGCGCGGTCCAAGATGACCAGGCTCGGACGAAGCACATCAAGCAGGTTCTTGCGCTCGCTTCAACAGACGTGCCGATGGACGCCCGCCAGCGAGATGAATTCACAGGCGGGATTGACGGGATGCGAGTCTTCAAGCTGGCCAAGGCGCTGATTCCAGGACCGGACCTTCGACATCGATTTGAGCCGTCACCGGATTCCGCATGGCTTCATTCAGAAAAGCGCTTGTCGGCAAAGCGCAGCATGGGATCCATCATGAACATGGAGAACGCTGCCGCCAGTTGTGCTTTTACACGCTGAATCTGCAAAGGCATGGTCGAGGGTGAAACAAGCTCGGATGCCCCATAGGAGACTCGAACTCCTGTTTTGGCCTTGAGAGGGCCACGTCCTAGGCCGCTAGACGAATGGGGCGACTTCAAGTGATCTTACTAAATGTGCCGGGATAAATCAAGACGGCGCCAGGAATCCCATTCTGTCCTGCGCAAGCTTCAGCGTGTCTTCGGCGATTTCGGCGGCTTTCTCCCGCCCGATCTTCAGGACCGAATCAAGATAACCGGCTTCATTCATCAACTCGTTATATCGCGTCTGCAAAGGCTGTAACGTTGCAGCTACAGTATCCGCAACTGCCCGCTTTAGATCACCGTAGCCTTTGTCGGCGAACGCCGCCTGAATTGCTTCTGTCGGCTCATTAGTAATGGCCTGGTAGATCGTCAGCAAATTGTTGACGCCAGCACGTTCCGGATCTTGGCTGAAGCGTATCTCGCGGCGGGAATCGGTGACCGCCCGCATGACTTTCTTGCGCGCTCGGGAAGGGTCGTCAAGCAAGAATATCGCGTGGTTTTCCGAGGCTTCGCTCTTGGACATCTTCGCCGTCGGGTTGTCCAAACCCATGATGCGGGCGCCGGCTGCAGGATTCATCACGGACGGCAAGGTGAAGGTTTCGCCGTATAAATGATTGAAACGTTGAGCCAAATCGCGGGTGAATTCGAGGTGTTGGTTCTGGTCATCGCCGACCGGCACGAAATCTGCATGGTAAAGCAGAATATCAGCCGCCATGAGACTGGGGTAATTCAGAAGGCCGGCGCCGATGGACTCCTGCGCTTGCTTGGCCGATTTGTCCTTGAATTGCGTCATTCGGTGCAGCCAGCCTAGCGGCGCCATACAGGTCAGCATCCATGCGAGTTCCGAGTGAGCTGGTATATGCGATTGTACAAAGACTGTGGAAACTTCGGGATCAATGCCGGCGGCGATATACATTGCCGCGCTTTCCCGCGTCTTCAGCCGAAGCTCAGCCGGATCTTGCACAGCAGTGATCGCATGAAGGTCGACAACGCAATAGAAGCAATCATACTCGTGCTGTACTGCCACCCACTGTTTGAGCGCGCCGAGGTAATTGCCGATCGTTAGATTTCCAGAGGGCTGGATGCCAGATAGCACCCGCGGTTTATTTCCGTTCTTTGGAGACATAGCTTCTTCCGCGTCGAATTGCCATGAATGTGACGCCCGCATTCTAGCAGTTTGCTGCAAGCGCTACAACGACGATCAAGCGGCTCAGCGCTCCTTTAGAGCGCGTTCAATTTGGCGGTTATGATCGCGTTGTGCCAGGTCGGCGCGCTTATCATACTTGCGTTTGCCCCGCGCCAAGCCTATCTCAACTTTTGCGCGGCCTCGTTCCAGATAGACTTCCAGTGGAATGGCGGTCATCCCATTCTCCCGAATCTTGGCGATGATGCGGCTGATCTCACGCCGATGAAGCAGCAGTTTCCGCGGCCGCCGAGGATCGCTGTGGCCGAAGTTGCTAGCATCCTTGTAAGGCGAGATATGGGTATTCATCAGCCACAATTCGCCCTCCGTCTCCCGAACGTAACCGTCACCAATATTGATGTTGTGGTTGCGAATCGATTTGATCTCGGATCCAAGCAAGACGAGGCCCGCATCGTAGCGATCGCTGACCATATAGTCGCGATGCGCTTTTCGGTTTTTCGTGATTACTTTTCTGCTAGGCGCCATTTGGTTGCCGAAATCTGTTGGCAGAAGGTCTCTGCCGCCTCAGGTTTGAAACGTAAAGCTTACTCTCGATGCGTCAGTGTTTCAAGATAAGGGCTGCCAGGCGCGCTGGAAGTCTTTATCGTCCGTAGCTTCGTTGGCAAAGTCCACAATCACGTCGACCGACACACCAATCACGCGCAAGCTGGCATCCGGATCTGAGCAATTGAGCAAGCCGGCGGCTACGGCTTCGATATCTTCCGGGATGCTGTCATGCAATTCCACCAAGGCATGCATGACACGGTTCAGTCTTTCATTGAATTCCCGGCCCGGAATGGCGCAAAACTGCAGCACAAGCGTCTCCCCGAGAGCAGTCGCTTCCAGGCGGCCGGCATCCAGGCTGAATTCGAACTCGCTTACTCTTGTCGCCACCGCGCTGGCAAACATTTGAAGCGGCGTTTCCGGCTCGTCGACTATCAGGTTAGGCTGGTCAGGCTCAGTGGATATCGATTCCATCGTCGGTTCCACCAGCGGCAGCTCGCCTTCCGCTTCCGATGCTACTTCCGGCGAGGCGACCGCTGTCGTCGCTGGGACTACGCTTGCTATCGCCTCCGTAGTGGCCTCGGCCGCCGATTCAATCTCATTTGCTTCAGGTGCAGCGGTGCTTGATAGCTCAGACGCCGCGGACTCAAGCAATGTCCCCGTTGCGACGATAACCGCCTCGGCCTTTGCAGGCGCCTCAGTTGGCTCTGACACTACTATCACTGCCGGCTCAGGCGTCGGCAGCAAACCGGAGAGCAAATCCGAAAGGTTTAGCGCGCCGGATGCGATCAATGCCGCGCCTGCAGCAATAATGAGCAATGTGACAATCAGAAGAACGAAACCGCGTCTTCCTCCCGCGGATCCGTCTTCAGCATCGGGTACCGGCTGAAGCGCTTCCCACTCGTCCACGTTAAGATCGGTCTCGGACTGAGCGCTTCCGTCAGTAATTGTGGCGACTCCGAGCAAGTCATCTTCTTTCTCTTGCAACTGGACAACTTCAGCTCTAAGTTCAGCCGCGCCTGGATACGAGGGATCAAGCTCAATGACGCGATCAAGCGCCAACTGCCCTATCGAGCGGTCGCGCAACGAGTGAGAGTAAACCCACCACAATGACGGATTCTCGGCGTCGTTTTCGAGCAGCGGCGTCAGAATGGACCGCGCCTGTTCCAGGTCATCCTTCTCTATCAGCTCGTACGCCCGCTGAAGTATCACATTGGTTGTATCTATCATCAGCAACACTTTCAGGCCGCCGCCAATTGCCAGTGACTCATCGCTGGCGCAACCAACTGTCGGCAGGTGTGACGTTCGCGATTGCTCGTGGCATAACGACAGCTCAGTCCGATTGCAGTGTATATCTGCCCCAATTTGCACGCAACAAAAAAGCCCGCCAATGCCGGCAAGCTTTTCCATGGTGCCCTGAAGAGGACTCGAACCTCCACCCCGTTAAGGACACGGCCCTCAACCGTGCGCGTCTGCCAGTTCCGCCATCAGGGCTATCGCAGAACAAGTATATGAGTTTCCCCCGGCTTGTCAATGCCACCGGCTGCTAATCAATCTTGAGCAAGTGTCGTTCCTGCCTTATTATACGGCGGTATTTGGCACGTGGCGCCGCCGCGGAGGGTCAAGCATAGATGCGTATTGCCCTGGATGCGATGGGAACCGATAGCCGTCCCCTGAGTGATATTGCGGGCGGAGTGCTGGCGGCCAATGAATTTGGCGACACGATTGTGCTTGTTGGCGATCAGGGGCAAATCGAAAGCGAACTTAAGAACCACTCAGTAACTCACGGAAAAGTTGAGATCTTGCACGCGCCGGTCGCTATCGCCATGGATGCGAAACCAACTGATGTCCTGAAGTCGTCCCAGACATCGTCCATTCATGTTGCTCTGGATGCGGTGAAATCCGGTGAAGTCGACGCCTTTGTGACAATGGGCAACACCGGCGCTGTGCACGCGATCGCCACCCTCAAGACGCTGCGGCGCATCCCCGGCGTAAAGCGGCCGGTGCTTTCGGCGCTGTTTCCCGTCAACAATCACCGCATGATTTTCCTTGACGTCGGCGCCAACACCGATGTCAAGCCCGAGTGGGTAACTCAGTTCGCGGTAATGGGCAGCATTTACGCTAAACTTGTATTGGAATACTCCAAGCCGCGCATCGCCTTGCTGAGCAATGGCGCGGAAGAGACCAAGGGCAATCTCTTGATTCGGGAAGCGGCCGAGCTCATGCGCCGCAGTAAGATGAATTTTGTCGGCAACGTAGAACCGGTGCAATTGATGACGTCGGTCGCCGATGTGATCGTGATGGATGGCTTTGTCGGCAATATTGTCTTGAAAATGTTCGAGGCGACTGCTCACTACGTGGCGACCTTGATACGCCAGGAATTTCGCAATGATGTCTTGTCCATGATGGGCGGCGCTCTTGCCAAGCCGGCGTTCAACCGCATCCGACAGCAAGTTGATACCTCTGAGATTGGCGGCGCGCCGCTTCTGGGCGTCAATGGCGTTGTCATCATCGGCCACGGACAAAACTCCGCTATCGGCATAAAAAACGCTATCCAGCAAGCGCGCGCAGCCGTGCGTGAGAATGTAATCGGCGCGATACGCAACGGCATCGCCCTGGAGGCGAAGTGATGCGGAGTTCAGCGGAATGCAATTGACTCGATACAATCGCAAGCGAGTGGTGATCACCGGCTTGGGCGTGGTCTCTCCGCTGGGCGACAAGATCGCTTTCTGGGACGCAATTCGGGAGGGCCGGTCTGGCATATCCCGGCTGCAGAACATCGACACCGAGCATCTGGATGTCAAGATCGGCGGCGAGATTCGAGATTTTGATTCATCAGGCTATATTCCTCGGAAGCAAGCGCGCCGAGTCGGCCGCGCTACGCAATTCGCGATTGTGGCGGCCGTAGAAGCGGCCAACGACGCGGGCTTGTCTGTGGATGCAATTGCTACGATTGGCGAGCGAGTCGCGACTGTGATCGGCACCACGCTCGGCAGCTATGAAGTTGGCGAAAGAGGCATTGCCAGTTGGCGCAAATCCAACTACAAACACGCTAATCCAATGAGCATCGTCAACGCCTTGCCCAATATGCCCGCACATTACGTCAGCACAATGATGTCGGCGCTTGGACCGCTAGTAACGCCGTCGGTAGCCTGTGCAACGGGCATTCAAGCGCTGGGCGAAGCGACGGACCTGATTCAACTTGGCAAGTGTGACCTGGCGATTGCCGGCGCGGTGGACGCGGTGATGTTTGACTATATCTTGGCCGGCTTCAGCGCCACGCGCGCGCTGACTCGCGAATACAACGACGCGCCGGAAAACGCCAGCCGGCCATTTGACCGTGACCGATCCGGTTTTGTCCTGGGCGAAGGCGGCGCCATGTTCATTGTTGAATGCTTGGAGCGCGCGCTGAAACGGGACGCGCCAGTCTACGCCGAGATCCTCGGATACGCCGCTTCTTCCGACGCCTATCATGTCGCCGCGCCCGATCCCAAGGGAGGCGGCGCCAAACGAGCCATGCGCTGGACGCTCAACGACGCCCGCGTCAACCCCGAAGAAATCGAGCACATCAACTCTCACGGCTCTTCGACGCAAGCGAATGACGCCATCGAGACTGCATCCATCAAGGAGATCTTCGGTGAAGCGGCATATAGTATCCCGGTCACATCCACCAAAAGTATGATTGGACATGCCATGGCTGGCTGTGGCTCGTTGGAGGCAGCCGCGTGCCTCATGACGCTAGCGCGCGAAGTGTTGCACCCGACAATCAACTATGAGACGCCTGATCCCGCCTGCGACTTGGATTACGTACCCAACGTGGCGCGCGACGCGCCCGGCATACGAACAGTCATGTCGAATAGTTTTGGCCTGGGAGGCCAGAATGCATCAATTGTACTTCGCAAGCTATAAGAGCAGGGGACATCCGTGGGACTGACGGCGACTGTAATCGGCGGAGGCTTGGCCGGCAGCGAAGCCGCCTGGCAGCTGGCTCAACGGGGACATAATGTGCGATTGTACGAGATGCGCCCGGTGAAGACGACCGGAGCGCATGTCGGTGACCGCCTGGCGGAATTGGTATGCAGCAACTCGCTCGGCTCTCAGTTGCCGGACCGCGCCACCGGGATGCTTCAGAACGAGATGCGCGCGCTCGGCTCCCTGCTGCTAAAATGCGCCGAAGAGGCGGCAGTGCCCGCGGGCGGCGCGCTGGCGGTTGATCGAGACAGATTCGCGGACAGGGTTACAACTCGAATTGAAGGCAACTCGCGTATAGCGATACTCCGCGAGGAAGTCACCGCGCTTCCGCTTAACGCTCCAGCAATCGTTGCTACCGGACCATTGACCTCCCCTGCCCTCGCCGCGGCAATCTGCGAGCTCACTGGCGAAAACTATCTTTATTTCTACGACGCCATTTCGCCCATTGTGCGGGCAGACAGCATCGATATGACCCGCGCATTCCGAGCGAACCGCTATGGACGCGGCGATTCCGATACAGGCGATTATATTAACTGCCCTATGAACCGCGCCGAATATGAAGAATTCGTTGCAAGGTTGCAATGCGCCGAGACTATTGATTTGCGCGACTTTGAACGTGACGACCCAAACTTCTTTGAAGGTTGCGTACCGATTGAGCAACTGGCGAAACGAGGCGCGGACACGCTTGCCTTTGGTCCCATGCGACCGGTTGGTTTGACTGACCCCCATACCGGCCGACGCCCCTACGCGGTGGTTCAGTTGCGCCAAGACGACCTGGCTGGCGAACTCTACAATATCGTCGGCTTCCAGACCAATATCCGCTGGGGCGCGCAAAGGGAGATTCTGCGCCAGATTCCGGGCTTGCAGGATGCGCAATTCGTACGCATGGGCCAGATGCATCGCAACACCTTCTTGAACGCGCCCGCCCTGCTCTATCCGACAATGCGCTTCCGGCGCCGAGACAATCTTTACTTCGCTGGTCAGATTACCGGTGTCGAAGGTTACGTTGGCAATATCGCCACAGGTTTCGTCGCCGCGCTGAATCTGTCGCGGCAATTGCGCAGTCTGCCTGCTTGGATCCCGCCGCAAGAGACAATGCTGGGCGCGCTTTGTCATTATGTCACCCATGCGGAACCGAAGCGCTTCCAACCAATGAAAGCCAACTTGGGCATCTTGCCGCCGCTGCCTGAAAGGATTAAGAACAAGTTGGAGCGGCGACGCGTCTACGCTCAGCGCGCGCGGGATTCTCTGTGCGCGTCACTGGAAAGCCTGGATGACAGTTTGCTTGGAGCTTGTCAAGCGCCTCTTCTGCAGGACACGGTATGATGACCCATCAGCATAGCGACGGAAACGATTGTGAACGCGGATTTCTGGTCGGCGTCGGTTTAAGGCATGGTCGCACGCTGCTAACGATTGAAGACTCTCTGCGAGAATTGAAAATGCTGGCGGAGACTGCTGGCATCGCGGTCGTGGGAAGCGCGAGTCAGCTAGTCCGACAGATCAATCCCAAAACGCTGATAGGCGCCGGCAAGCTAGACGAAATCTTGGATCGAGTCGCTCAGGCAGGCGCCTCGATTCTAGTCTTTGACGACGAGCTGTCGCCCCGTCATCAACGTGAAATCGAAAAACTCCTGGGCGAATCCGTAAGATTGCTCGACCGGTCGGCGCTAATCCTGGATATCTTCGCTCAGCACGCCCGTACCAGCGAAGGCGCGCTGCAAGTCGAACTCGCGCAATATGAATACCTGCGGCCCCGACTAACTCGGCAATGGACGCACCTGGCGCGGCAGGCTGGAGGCGGCGGCGCTCGCGGAGGTTCTGGCGGGGTTGGCCTACGGGGTCCTGGCGAAACGCAGCTCGAAGTTGATCGACGGGAAGTCACTCGAAAGATTTCCAAGCTCAAGCTTGACCTTGAGCAGGTGCGCGCCCACCGCAACTTGCAGCGTCAGCGACGGCGGCGCTCAGGATTGCCGTTGGTCGCATTGGTCGGCTACACCAATGCGGGAAAGTCCACGCTTATCAACGCCCTGTCCGATTCGGACGTCTACGCAGCGGATCGACTGTTTGCCACGCTTGATCCGACCACGCGCCGAGTCAACTTGCCCGATGGCGGCAAGATGCTGCTAAGTGACACGGTTGGCTTCATCCAGAAGCTTCCGACAACCTTGTTCGCCGCATTTCGCGCTACGCTTGAGGAGGTCGTCGAAGCGGACCTGCTGCTGCACGTCGCCGATATCAGCCATGCAAATGCTGACCAGCAAATTGAAGCGGTCGAAGACACGCTCGCTGAAATCGACGCGTCAGACATGCCGCGGATTCTGGTGCTGAACAAAATCGACCGGGTCCATGGAAAGCTGCCGCCGGTGGGGCTTGTGGACGCCTACGCCGGGATCGCGCCAATTTCGGCGAAGGAGCGAACCGGGCTCAACCACTTGCTGTCGACGATTGCCGAGACCCTCGCCCAGCAGAAGACCCTGCTTGATGTTTTTGTTCCGTACCAAGCCGGACAAGTCTACTCCGAACTGAATGACAAACGATATATCGAGACTGAAGCGACTTGCGAAGATGGTTGGGCGCTTACTCTGCGCCTGCCGATTGAAGACAGCGACGCCTATCGCCGCTATGAAGTTAAGGAGGGTGTCACCCGCGACAACTCCCTAGACTAGCCGATCCCTTTATGCGGGCAGCTGCAGCCAATAGATTTCCGGGCGGAACCGGCTGTGCAGAAACAGGCGCAAGTCATCAGACAAGGTGATCGCCAAAGGCGCCGGCACATCAGAAAAGACAACCAATTCGACATCGCTGTTGCTACAGCTGATTTCGTGGCAGCGCGCCGGATCAATCCGCCCAACCACGCCGCGTGTTCCCAAGGCGTAAGCGAAATAGAGCTTGCCATCGCTGCCCATCACGATGTTGGTTACGTTCTGCAATCCTGTAACCAAGGGCAATACCTCGGAGTACGCGCCGTCATCCGCAATCTGGAAATGCTCAATGCCACGCCGCGCGCTGCCGCCATTGGCGAAATAGACGCGGTTTTGGCGCCGGACGATGCCTGTCGGCGAGCGCAATTCGTCCTGTACCGTTCTCGCTTGGCCCGTGTCCGACAATTCAATGATGCTGTTGCCACGTACATCTGTTGCCAGGAAGCGAGAGCCATCCAGCCGGGCAATGCCCCAAGGCGCTTCAATCGCGATGGTTAACCTGGCCGGCGCCGATCGAGACTGATCGACTTTCCAAATCGTGCCGTTATCAGGATCGGGGACCAGAATGTCGAATCCCGCGGCGGTATCCTCGATCAGCAGCATATTGCCGTCTCGTGTACCGAAGACGAAAGTGATCGTATCTCCCGTGAGATCATCAATCTTATAGATCGTCCAGTCGCCGTTGCAGACGGTATACAGATTGCCGTCATGCCAGACAATTCCGTTGGGTCGCTGCACATTGCCGACCAGCAATTCTAGATCGTCCTGCAAGAAGGGACTGTCCAAGGCTAGACCATTGCCAGACGCGCCTGCTTCGTCGCCGGCGCCTTCGGGATCTGTCGCCGATTCAGATCCTTGTCCAAATGTGGGCGCAACCGCGTAGAATAGCGTCAAGGCGACCAAGAACAGTTGCGCAAGGGATCGTTTGGATTGCAAGCGGTTTCACCTGGAATTATGATGCTAGTCTGCGACATTCTACATGACTTGCCCGCTGACCACTAGCGCGAGACACGCGACCTGGCGCGAGGCTATCAGCCATATGAAAGCGTGCCAAATAGCAAGTCGTTAGAGGCTGGATAGGATGCGAGCCCGTTGAAACGAGAAGTAGCCAGCTTTGAGGCGGAGACTATCCCTGGCCTTGAGAGCTATGCGCTTGAAGAGCTGTCTGACCGCTTTCGCCCCGCCATTGGCTCGCTTTACAAATCGCGTTCTGGATTCATACGATTTCGCTACCGAGGATCGCCCGAGTCGTTAAGAAAACTGCGCTCAGTCGTCGCCGTCTATCGCATACACAACTTTGAGATTCCCCGGCCCAAAGCCTTCCTCGGTCACGAGCACTTCACCCGGATGACAGCGATTCTCCGCAAGACGATGGCCAGCTTTGAAAAGGCGCCGCGCACGATTGGGATTGGCGCCGCTGGCTCGCAATCCAGTGTGCTTCGACGCCTGCGTCAAGAACTTGCTGACAATCTCAAGCTGGCGGCGGATGACGACGGCAAAGGCGATCTATTCGTTCGATTGGCGCCGCGACAGCGCGGTATTGGTTGGGAGTTTCTCGTTCGCGAGGCCGAGCGGCCGTTGTCCAAGCGCAACTACCGCGTCGCTGATGTTCCCGGCGCCCTGAACGCCACCGCAGCTTACGCCATGACATGCTATGGAACGATTCCAAACGAGGCAATCGTCGTGAATCTGTGCAGCGGCTCCTCGACTATTCTAATCGAGCACAGTATCGCCCGCCCGGACGACAGCCTGATCGCTATTGATAACAGCCGACGCATGCTCGACGCGGGGGAGCAGAACGCGCGCGCCGCCGGGCGGAGCGAAGGCATTAGCCACGTCCTCGCCGACGCGGGCCATACGCCTCTGCCTGCCAATTCTGTAGACATGATCTATGCTGACCTGCCCTTCGGCCTTCATATTGGAACGCACAAAGACAATCTCCAGCTTTATCCGGCCGTCTTGCGGGAAGCCCAGCGCATCGCGACCCGCCGCGCCGCCTTCGTCGTTCTGACGCACGAGGTGAAACTGCTAAGAAGCAATATCAGCGGCTTTAACTGGCGCATCGCGGACGAGCGGGTCATCAATCTTCGCGGACTTCATCCCAGGCTGTTTGTGCTGAATCAGAATTCCGCTACGATAGTGAAATAACTGGCGTCAAAGTTGGTGTACGCTTGTGATGCGTATTCGCTTATCACTGTTGCTTGTGGCTGCCATTGTGCTTGCTTGCTGTCGGCCATCCGGCGGAGGGCACTCGCTTGATGTCCAAGTCATCGTGGACGGCTTGGAACAATCGGTTAGCGTGACCGATGCGCTGACGGTGGATCAGTTGCTCGTCTACGCGCAGATCGAATTGGGACCGTCAGATCGAATCAGTCATCCGCTCGTGGCGCAAATCACCGACGGCATGCGGCTTACGATCCGGCGGGTGCGTGAAGAGGAGTACTGCGAACGCCAGGCGATTGCTTACAGGCGGCTAGTGACGCCGAAAGAGAGCGTGTCCCCGGGCGGCAAACAACTGGGGCAAGCCGGGTCTGTTGGAGTGGAGGAGGCATGTTACCGCGTCGTGCTTGAAGATGGCGAAGAGACACGGCGAGAACTGATCGCCGAGCCAGTTGTCGTCACGGCGCCGGTTGACGAAATCATTTATATCGGTCCTGAACAAAGCGCCGAGCCCATAGCAATCGCGGGCCGCTTGAGTTATATCAACCATGGAGACGCTTGGACCGTGCCTGGCAACAGCGCCAACAAAACACCGCTGACCACTGGCCAGAATCTGGATTCGCTTGTGTTTCATCAGAGCGAAAACGGCGCAGTGCTTGTATTCACTAGCGAGACTGACCCAGCGGATGACTTCTTCAACGAGCTGTGGATAGTGGCGACCGATGGCCGCGGTGAAGCGCTACGCTTAACGCCCAGTGATGTTCTCTTTGCCCAATGGCGCCCGCGGTCCAGCAACACACTGGCCTATTCCACTGGCGAGCGCATCGCAGGAGCTGCGGGCTGGAAAGCGCTTAACAATCTATGGTTGATGCAAATCGAGCTCGAAAGCGGCCGCGCGCTTGCCATAGAAGAAGCGCTGCCGGAGTCGAACGGCGGTTTCTTGGGCTGGTGGGGCACACATTTTTCCTGGTCGCCCTTGGGCGATCGGATGGCTTGGGTCCGCCCCGATGGCTACGGACTAGTGGACTTTGCGCGCCGCCTCTCCGTAACTCTGGGGGAATACGCCGTGTTTCCGAATGGCGCGGCATCGGTGTGGCTGTCGTCCATTTCTTGGTCCTTCGACAGCAGCATGCTCGTTTCGACAGTACACGGTTTGCCCTTGGGCAATGAACCCGCTGAGACAAGTCCGATTTTCGACGTTTCGATTGCGAGCGCCGACGGTCGATTCACGGCCCTTCTACAAGAAGAGGCGGGTATGTGGGCGTCGCCGGCGTTTTCGCCCGGCATCGCTATCGCCGGCGACGACCAGAAGGAAGGCTTGCTTGCCTGGCTGCAGGCAAGAGACCCGCGCAATAGCCTAAGCGCAGAATACGACCTGGTCATCGCCGACCGGGACGGCAGCAACCAGCGCCATTTGTTCCCGCCGCCGGACGCGCCGGGAGTCCGTACAAGCGACTTTGGCTTGGCGCCCGTCGATTTCGCCTGGAGCCCGGACGCGCGCCATATCGCTGTGACGTATCTGGGCGACATTTGGCTGGTCGACGTCCGATCCGGGGATGCCGTCCAGCTAACCTTTGACAGCGGTTCGTCTAATCCCGTGTGGACCGGCTAATGCGCAAGCTGTTGCTGCTGTTTGTGAGTCTGCTTCTGCTCGCTGGCAGCCTGACCGCAACGCTAGGCACTGCAGGGTTGCGGGACTACGAGCTGCGCGGATACGTCGACGCCACGCAAGATCAAGATATCCCATTCATTCAGCCGCGCTTGGGCGTCAATGTCGAGTTGCTGCAATATGAAGACAGGGACCTGCGCCGCCAATTGAATCTCATTAACGAATCCGGCTTTCGCTGGGTAAGGCAATTCGCCTTTTGGGACGAACTCGAGCCGCAGCGGGGTGAATACAACTGGACCGCTTGGGATCAGCTCGCGGATGCGCTTGCAAACTTTCCGCGCCTGGAATTGGTTGTTGTCTTGATGAACTCGCCCGCGTGGGCGCGCGAAGAGTCCGCTCAAGAATCTGCATCCGCGGCCGCTCCGCCGAGCGATCCTGCTGCCTTCGGCGAGTTTGCCGCCGCGTTCGCGAACCGATACGGCGACTGGATCGACTACTATCAAATCTGGGACGAGCCAAACCTGTATGACGCTTGGGGAGCGCGCGATCCCCGTCCGGCCGAATACGTCGCGCTACTGGATTCTGCCGGCGCTTCCATCCGGTTGGCCGATCTCTCGGCGACTATCGTATCCGCTGGCTTGGCGCCTACGACAGAGACTGGCGGACGCAATATCAGTGATATTCGCTATCTTGAGGCCATGTATGCGACCGGCGCAAAAGGCGCGATGGACGTAGTCGCGGGCAAACCTTACGGCTTCTCGCTTTCCCCGCTCGATCGTCAAGTCGACGAGACGACGCTCAACTTTGCCCGCATCATCGCTCTTCGCGAGGTGATGGTCAAATATGGCGATAGCAAGAAACCGCTTTGGGCGAGCAATTACGGCTGGAATTCGCTGCCGGCGGCATGGCAAGGCGATCCATCAATCTGGGGCGCCGTGACCGAATCCGAGCGTACTCAGCATACTCTGCACGCGCTAGACCGTGCGCATCGAGAATGGCCCTGGCTCGGCGCCATGTTTCTACACCACTGGCAGCCGGAGGCAAAGGAAGACGACCCGCAATGGGGCTTCTCGCTCATAACGCAGGCGGGCGAGCCAACGCCGCTGCTTCTCGCTCTGCAAGCGTACCCCTTGCCCAACGTCGCGCAGAACGGCCTATACCACGCGGTAAATGAATATGCGCGCTACACTGGCAACTGGCAGTTCGGCGAACTGGGCGCTGATATTGGCCGCGCCGAACCTAGCGACAGTCAACTGGAATTCGACTTCTACGGCGCCGATCTGTCCATGCTCCTGCGAGAAGATGACTACGTCGCCTTCCTATATCCCACCGTCAATGGCCAGCCCGCCAATGCCGCGCAAACTGACGCCAGCGGGAAAGCCTACATATTCTTGCGCAGCGATTCGCGCCTGTCCGAAACCAACCTGGTTCCCGTCGCAGTCGACCTGCCGGTCGAGCGGCACAGCTTGCGGATGAGCGCCGACCGCGGCTGGGACCGTTGGGCGATTGCCGGTTTCGCCGTGAGCTCCGGCGATCTCAGCCGTCCCTACAATCAGCAGATTGCCATCGGACTTATCGCCACTGTCCTTTCGGCTCTTGCCTTGGTTCAATCGGTTGTGACCGCTCCATGGCGCGCCTGGCTGCCTCCATTAAACAGGCTAGCTTCCGGATTAGACGCAACCCGTCATCTTGCTATTGCCGGCGTCACCTCCATCTTCATGATGTTAGCGATGCTCTGGACTTGGGACTCGCCACGGGCCTCCTTGCTGATGCGCGACGATGTGAACTTGCTGCTGGCGCTGGCAAGCGGCGGGCTCCTTTATGTATCGACGAATCTGGTCGTTGTTGTCGCGCTGGCGATTGGGTTATTTGTGCTGGTGTATCATCGGCTGGAAAGCGGGCTGGTATTGACCTTGCTATGGGCGCCCTTCTTCCTGTTTCCGGTCGAGCTTTACAGTTACGCCATTCCTATGGTCGAGGTGATGATTCTTGTCTCGACGGCGGCCGCCTTATTCCGATTCCTCGTGTGGCTGGGCAGGCAACGTCAAGCCAGCAATAGCGACTTTCCGCTGGCAACGACTCGCCTGATTTCCGCTTCGCAAGGTATGGATATCGTTGTGGCCGTCACGGCGGTTCTCGGCGTGGCATCCTTGCTGTGGGCGCAAAATCCGGAGACAGCGCGAACAGAGTTGCGCGTCCTTATCATTGAGCCGCTTCTGTTCTACCTGTTGATTCGCGCATGCCGCCCAAGCAAAGCGACCTTGATTCAAATGTTCGCCGCGCTGGTCATCGCCGGCGTACTGGTAGCCCTTATCGGCATTTTTCAGTATTTCTCCCAGGAAGGCAGCTTCTACTCGGAAGTATACGGATTTCGCAGGCTGAATAGCGTATATGGATCGGCAAATAACGCGGGCCTGCTCTTTGGACGCGCTATTCCCGTCGCCTTGGCATTTTTGCTCGTCGGACAACAGCGGCGCGCACGGATGCTTGCTGGGCTTGCGCTGCTCTGCATGACGCCCGCCCTCCTGCTGACCCTGAGCTCTGGCGCGCTCCTTCTCGGCGCGCCGGCCGGCGTCATTGTTGTGTTTTACGCTGCTTTCCGCCGTCGGGCGGTGGTTCCTTTGCTGAGTATGGGAGCGCTTGGATTGGCCGCCTTTGGTTTATTGACGCGCGTATCCGAGCGCCTCGCAAATGTGCTGAACTTCGCCGGCGGGACATCGTTTGTTCGCCTTCGCCTGTGGGAGAGCTCAATAGCCATCCTTCGCGACCGGCCATTGACCGGCATCGGACTCGATCAGTTCCTGTACAAATACGGCGGCGCCTACATAAGACCAGATGCGATATGGGACCGAGACTTGTCTCACCCGCACAACTTTGTGTTCGACTTTTGGCTCCGCTTGGGATTTCTAGGCTTGGTCGCCTTTGCCGCCATTCAGATATTGTTTTGGCGCGCGATTCTTCGGACTTTGCGGCAAGCCCGCGACGGCGACAGTTTGATCTGCGCCATGGCGCTCGGTTTGGCTGGCAGTATGGCCGCGCTGCTCGCGCATGGATTAATCGACAACAGCGTATTCGTTATCGATCTCGCCTTCATTTTTATGTTCCAATTGGCCGCTTGCGCGCGCCTTGCCGAGTTGGCCGCGCAATCACGCTGACGCCGCCAAGCGCACTCTGCATACTTGTGACGCGGTTGCTGTGGTAAACTCTCTCGCACAGTCGGCAAGTTACGGTGAGCAACCTTGCGAATCCTAATCACTGGCGGCGCCGGATTCATCGGTTCGCACCTCTGTGACCGTTTCCTGCAAGAGGGACATCACGTTGTGGCGATGGATAACCTCATCACGGGGTCGCAAGACAATATCGCCCATCTCGCTGGAAATCCTGAATTCGAATTCATCTATCACGACGTCAGCAACTTCATTCATGTGCCTGGTCAAGTAAACGCTGTTCTGCATTTTGCCTCTCCCGCCAGCCCAATAGATTACTTGAAATATCCGATTCAAACTTTGAAGGTCGGCGCGCTTGGAACGCATAACGCGCTTGGTCTGGCTCGCGCGAAGGGCGCGTGTTTCTTGCTCGCTTCCACGTCGGAAGTCTATGGCGATCCGCTCGTCCATCCGCAACCTGAAGTCTACGCTGGCAATGTCGATCCGGTCGGTCCACGCGGAGTCTATGACGAAGCCAAGCGCTACGCCGAGGCGCTGGTCATGGCTTACCACCGCCAACACGCGATGGATACGCGAATCGTTCGAATCTTCAATACGTATGGACCGCGAATGCGCCTTGACGACGGACGCGTCGTGCCGAACTTCATCGGCCAGGCAATTCGCGGCGAGGCGCTGACGATCTATGGCGACGGCTCGCAGACTCGCTGCTTCCAATTCATAGACGATCTTGTGGAAGGGGTCTGCCGGCTTCTGCGCAGCGACTATGTCGACCCGGTGAATATCGGCACGACGCGCGAAGTAAGCGTTCTGGAGTTCGCGAGGATTGTGAATAAAGTCGCCGGGAACGACGCGGGAACCGTATACGCCGTGGGCTCGCGAATTGATGGCGATCCCCAGACTCGGAAGCCTGATACCACGCTTGCCGCCGACGTATTAAGTTGGCATCCGCAAACCGAGCTTGAAGACGGTCTCGACCGCACGATTCGCTATTTCCGCGCGGTTCTGCGCCTTCCCGCCTGATATGACGCGATTCGCGAATCGCAGGCCGATGTTTGTTTTGTTTGCTACGCTCGCGCTGATTGGCGCGGTCGCCGCAATGGCTTTGCCGCTTCCGTTTCTTGTTATGATCGGATCGGCGCTCGTCTGCCTGACGCTCGCGCCAGCGACGCCACTTGCAATGTTGGTCATATTGCTTACTCTGTCGCCAATGCGAGCCCTTATCGCCACCGAGTCCGGGCTTGCCCTCCCGCTCGACATTGGACAGATTCTCCTATTGCTCTACCTGGGAGTTTGCTTGGCGGATCGTGTGCGCGCGCAACGACCAATCATCGCCGTTTCGACAAGCTCGCCCTTGCTCGCCGCGGTTGGGCTGACCGCCGTCTTTGCAATAGGCGCTTGGAACAGCGCATCCCTTTCTCACTGGTTGCGCGAGTGGCTGAAATGGGTAGTAATTTCGCTGGTGATTTGGCAACTGACTTTGACGAAGGCCGACCACTGGCGCTGGCTAACGTTTGCGGTTTTGCTGAGCGCAACCGCGAATGCGCTGGTAGGACTCTATATCTTTCTCGGCGGCAGCGGCGCGGACCATCTAGTAATCCTGAGTCGCTTCTATCGCGCCTTCGGCACCTTCGGCCAGCCCAACCCTTTCGGCGGTTTCATGGGCATCGCATTGCCCGTGGCCTTGATGACGGCCGGCAGCAGCATTCCGGTAATCGTCGATCATTGGCGCAAGAAGAGGCGCGTAGACCACGATCGTGCAATCATGCTTGTCCTCAGCGCCATAGCCTGCCTAGTGATTGCCGCTGCCCTGATTGCGTCTTGGAGCCGCGGCGCCTGGTTGGGCACAGCTGTCGCTCTGCTTGCGATGTTCATCGCCTTGCCGCGTAGGCTGATCCACGGCGTCGCGCTAGCCGCCGCCATAGTGCTGCTGCTTTTTTTTGTATGGTGGATAGGCCTCGTGCCAGACTCTATCGCCAACCGTCTCACCGGCTCCGTTACTGAGTTGGTGACCATTTCCGATGTTCGCGGAGTAGCCGTTTACCCGTGGAATTACGCGGTAATTGAGCGCCTGGCGCATTGGCAAGCGGCGCTGAACATGGCTGCCGACTCGCCCCTTCTGGGCCTGGGCTTGGGAAGTTACGAGGTTGTTTACGACGACTACCGCCTGGTTTCTTGGGAAGAGCCATTAGGGCATGCTCACAACTACTATCTCAACTTGCTGGCTGAAGCCGGCATCGTTGGGCTCGTCGCCTACGTCGGGTTCTGGCTCCTGATCATCCGATCTACGTGGAGTCTGCGGCAACATCCAGATCGGTCCGCCCGCCTTGCCGCTATCGCCTTGCTCGGCTGCTGGATGTATATCGCCGTGCACAGTCTTTTCGACAACCTCTACGTAAACAACCTGTTTTTGCATATCGGTGTATTATTGGGTGTGTTGGCGATTCTGCAAATTCAGTTGAACTCAACCTTGGACTTGGAATGAGCATGTTTCAAGTATTTGGCTCCAAGACGCGCGGCGGAAGGCGACACCACCGGGTGACGACGCCCATCGACAGGTTCATCTGGTCGCTCGCGCTGCGGATTGGCGGCCGCCGCGCAAAGGAAGTCGAGCGATTCATCAAGTTCGGCTTCGTCGGCGTGCTTGGCTTTATCATAGACGCCGGCGCTGTGCTCATCCTGCAGAACACAATCCTGCCCCCGGTCAACGATTTATCGGAGCCCATGGCAAACAACGTGGCATTGACTCAGACCATCGCATTCATCCTCGCGGTGTGCAGCAACTTCGTCTGGAATAGACTTTGGACATATCCAGACTCACGTTCGCACTCGGCGCAACGCCAGTTGACGCAATTCGTGATCGTCAGCGTGGTCGGCTGGGTCATTCGCACCGTCTGGATTGGTGTAAGCTACAAGCCGCTCGGCGATCTCTCCACAACTGTGTTTTCAAGCTTCGACTCCGCGTATGCGCCTGCGCTGCTTGATCAGCATAAGATTGGTACCGTGGTCGCCCTTTTCTTTGGCGTTATTGTCGTGATGTTTTGGAATTTCGCCGCCAACCGCTACTGGACGTACAACGACGTCAACTAACGTGCGCACGATTGGCATCGACTACACGCCGGCATGGGAGCAATCCGCCGGAATCGGACGGTACGCGCGCGAGTTGACATCTGCGCTGGCTTTGAGCGACCAAGCAAACAAGTACCGGCTGTTTGTGGCGCAAGCTTCCTCCGCGGACTTGCCTCCGTCGCCAGGCGAAAACTACACTTGGAAGCCTACAAGGTTAACACCCCGCTGGCTGGCAAGAATCTGGCATCGCGCCAGGCTGCCGCTCTATATAGAACTCTTCACCGGACGCCTCGATTTGTTTCACGCGACGGACTTCGTGCTGCCGCCCACACTGCCCGACACGCGTACTCTCCTGACGGTTCACGACCTTTCTTTTGTGCGCGTTCCGGACAGCGCGTGCCCGTCGCTAAAGTCTTACCTGGATGCCGTAGTGCCTCGTTCAGTGTCCCGCGCCGACCACATTCTGGCCGATTCCGCCGCGACCAAACGGGATTTGGTCGAACTCTACCAAACGCCTGAGTCGAAAATCACGGTGCTGTATTGCGGCGTAGATAGCCGCTACAGGCGCGTTGAAGATAAGCGCAAACTTGAAGCCACGCTAGCAAGATACGGGTTGGACCGCCGCGAGTACATTTTGTCCGTCGGAACTGTGCAGCCTCGCAAGAACTACGCCCGCGTCATTGAGGCGCTCGCCATGTTGCGGGCAAACGGGCGCGAAATGCATTATGCGATTGCTGGCGGACCTGGCTGGCTCGATGGCGAAGTCAAACACGCCATCGAGCGAACAGGCATGGCGCGTTTCGTGCGCCGGCTCGGTTTCGTCGAAGATGAAGACTTGCCCGCGCTCTATACTGGCGCGCGGGTGCTTGTTCTGGCCTCGCTTTATGAGGGCTTCGGCTTTCCCGTTCTCGAAGCCATGGCCTGCGGCACGCCCGTGATCACAAGCAAAATATCCTCCTTGCCGGAAGTCGCCGGCGACGCTGCCTTGCTGGTTGATCCCTACGATGTAGACTCCATCCGCCATGCCGTGGCGACGCTTGATGATGACGCCGCGATGCGCGCGCGGCTTTCCGAAGCCGGCGGCAAGCAAGCGTCCAAATTCACCTGGCGCCGGTCGGCTGCCCAATTGCTTGCCATCTATGAAGCATTGCTCGAAGATTGACCATGCGCCACGCTAGAATAACAGCCAGCGAATCGTTGGGACGTTAAGAATTGAACGGCAAAACGTCATTCATCCAGCCACTCATGCTCTGCGTCTTCCTCGCAGGCGCCCTGGTTGGCTATCTCCTGCCATGGATTGTGGCGCCCTCAGCGCCGATGTCACTCAATGCCTACGACCTGGCGGAATGGGTCAGCTTGCATCCTTCCCAGCATCATACGACGCCTCCGCTGCACACATCTTTGCTTTTGCGCGCGCACTTGGCGTTCCTCAGCGTGCTGTTCGCCATAGTTAGCGTTAAGGGGCAGTCCAGACTGGTTTTAGCGCTGTCGATACTCATCTTGGCAGCCGCTCAGCTGCCCCCGCCGGAGTTTGTTCTCGATCCAGGCAATCTGAATTACCGGCAGCAATTCGGCCTAGCACTGACGAGCCTGGTTGCGGGGCTCTTGCTTTTGGTGTTCACGCGGCGTCGCTTGCACTCCATTGTGCTCGTCTTTGTGCCGCTATTCGGCATAATTGCAACGGTACATGGCTTATCGCAAGCGTTTGAAGTCTACGCCTCGCTGCACACTCGCGGCGCGATCGGGTTAGGACCGTGGATTCTGGTCGCGGCATATGCCGGCTGCACCGTCCATTTGGCATCAGTTTTCTTCAGATCGAGAACGCAACTATACGCTGAGGTAGATTGAGCGCTTGCCTAAAGCCTCCGCCACCATGGTCAACTGGCCAACATGATAGGTCTCGTGGAAATGAAAATATAATAGGCTTTTGAGCACGCTATTATCCCCATACCCAGAGGGCGCGCACAAAGCCGCTTCGCTCATCTCGCTCAATCCAATGAGCAGACGACGCTGCGACAATTCAAAGCGATCCACCAGCAATCCGAACTCGACCACGCCGGGTCCAGCGGCGCCGATCGGGTCGCTCCCGTCGCGGTATCGTTCGCGTTCTTGGTTAGACCAGACTGGGCGCGCCCCGACATACCGCAATGGATACGAACGCGCCGAGATGATATGGCCCAGCAGCCAGTTTGCGCTATGACCAGCCGCTATCGGCTGCTTCAGGCTTTCTTCATCACTGATTTCAGACGCCTGAGGCCTTGCTATATCTGCCGTATACAGAAAACACTTCTGAAGAACCGGCCCGTCCAAGCGATATCCTTCCGGCAAGTATCCCCTTAAAAGGCCGCGCCATCGTCGGTTTCTAGCCGATATGCCTCAGGCCCCGTTCTGGTGCAGTCAAGCCACATGTGAAAAAGAAAAGGCGGCTCGCGCCACCTTGAAAGCAAAGAGCGCGGACCGACCGCGCATCATCATTCCATATTGGATTGGATGTATTCCACCGCCTGCCCAACCGTCTCGATGCGCTGCGCATCTTCATCGCTGATCTCGCCGCCAAACTCCTCTTCAAACGCCATGATCAACTCAACCAGATCTAGCGAGTCGGCTTCCAAGTCTTCGCGGAAGCTGGCGCCAGCGACAACACGCTCTTCTTCTACGCCGAGCAACTCAACGACTATTCCCCTCACCCGTTCCTCAATTGATGCCATGTCTGCCCGTCCTCCGTGTTGGATTCCTGCTGCTTTCACCACGCCAGGCAATTATAGCGGGATTCAATTACCCGGCTAGTCCAATTGCGCCCGGCGGTATGATTGACACTCGCGGGCATACTCTGTACGATTACCCTCGATTCCCGCAACGGTCTCTCTGACAGAAGGAACACAGGTCGATGACAAAAGTGACGGAATTGCCAACGACCGAGAGCCGCAAGGTTGATCACATTCGCATTAACCTTGACCAGGATGTTCAGTTTCCTCGTCTGACCACCGGCTTGGAACGTTACCGTTTTTTGCATCAAGCTTTGCCCGAGCTCAACCTCAGCGATATCGACCTGAGCGCAATCGTCTTCGGCAAGCGCTTGAATTCGCCTATCCTGATATCATCAATGACCGGCGGCACGGCCATCGCCGGCGAAATAAACCGCAACCTGGCTCTCGCTGCTCAAGAACACCGAGTTGCCATGGGTCTGGGCTCTCAGCGCGCCGCCATTGAAGATGGCGACCTCGTCCCAAGCTACGCCATACGCGATGTTGCGCCCGATATCGCGCTCTTCGCAAATCTCGGCGCCGTGCAGCTAAATTACGGCTATTCGCTGGAACACTGCCTGCGCGCCGTGGATATGGTCGAAGCCGACGCGCTGATTTTGCATTTCAATGTCTTGCAGGAATCGGTACAGGCTGAGGGCGATTTCAACTTCGCTGGCTTGCTTGGCAAAGTCGAGCAAGTGTGCGCCGCGCTTCCCGTACCGGTAATCGCCAAAGAAGTGGGCTGGGGCTTTTCGCCAACTAGCGTGCGCAAACTCGCAGATGCCGGCATATCCGCGATTGATGTGGCCGGCGCTGGCGGCACCTCCTGGAGCGAAGTCGAGTTTCACCGCGCCCCAACCGCCTTTCACGCTCGCGTCGCGCGCAGCTTTGCAGACTGGGGCATTCCCACCGCCGACGCCATCCAATATGCCCTGTCCGCCGCGCCCAACTTGCCGATCTTCGCCAGCGGCGGGCTCCGCAACGGCATTGATATCGCCAAGTGCATCGCCCTCGGCGCCGACCTGGCTGGGCTAGCAAGCCCATTTCTGCACGCGGCCGCCGAATCGCCCGAAACGGTTGAGGCGCTCATCCTCGAGCTTACCGCTCAACTGCGAATCGCCATGCTCTGCACGGCGTCACCCGACCTGGACGCCCTGCGCCAGGCGGAGCTCCAACTCACTCGCTAATGAGCTCGACTATCTGACGAATGATACCGTTGCTAAGCAACCTGCCCTGCTCGCTCAATCGTACGCGCTCCGCTGACACTTCGATCAGCCCAAGCAACTGAAGTCGCTCGATCGGTTCCCGAAACATGCTTACGAAATCGTCGTTGAAACGCTTCTTGAACTGTGAACGCGCGATGCCTTCTTGCGTGAGCCGCAAGCCCATCATGACTGTTTCGTATAGATCATCCGCTGGAGAGACCAGCTTGTGTTTGGCAACTGCGGGCGACAGCGGAAAGGGTTGCGACTTGTCTCTTGCATCCACCATGGCGCCTATGTAGCGCGGTGGCGCGGCGACTGTAGAGTATCGGATGCCGCCCGCATAGCCGTGCGCGCCCGCTCCGACGCCGATATATGGTTCGTTGCGCCAGTACTGCAAATTGTGACGACACTGCCGGTCCGCCCGGCGCCAGTTGCTGATCTCGTAATGCTGGTAGCCTTGGCGCTCAAAAGCGTCAGCGGCAAGCTCGTACATATCGGCGAAGTCATCATCGTCGGGTCGCGGCAAGTCGCCGGCATCGACACGCTGCCTCAGGTCCGTGCCCCCCTTCAACTCCAGCCCGTACATTGAGATATGTTCCGGCGCGAATTCCATCAGCGTCCCGACGGTTTGACGCCAGTCCGCCAGCGTTTCGCCCGGCGAGCCAAATATGACATCCAGATTGACATTCTCGAAGCCCGCTCTCCGCGCCGCGTCTATGGCATCGGAAACCGCCTGCAAGTCATGCTGGCGATCGAAAAGACGCAGGATGTCGGTATTGGCCGACTGCATGCCGATGCTCAGCCGGTTAATCCCTAGGCTGCGCAGCGCTTGCAGATATCCGAATTCCAGATTGTCGGGATTAGCTTCCAGCGAAATCTCGACATCATCGCTCAGAGCAAACGACTCGTTAATCTTTCGCAACATTCTATCAATCTGCCGCGCTGTGAGAAGTGATGGCGTACCGCCGCCAAAGTACACTGAGTGCGCAGCCTCATGCGGATTTGTTGCGCCAACCGCGCCCAGTTCACGACAGACAGCGTCAACGTATGCCGGAATGAGCTGTTCCATGTTGGTATATGTGTTAAACGCGCAGTAGCCGCATCGAACGCTGCAAAACGGAATGTGAATGTATATGGATAAGGGGACGTCTGTAGCTCTCACGTCATCTTCTCTCGCTTCGGCCGATGATTGCGCCATTGCCGGTAGTAAAATATAATTGTGCAAGTCAATCCAGCTACCGTCCATATCCGGCACGCTGACACCGGCGGGCGCGCCTAAGGGCTACCAGTTCCTTGGCGCCAGCGTCGACAGCGATGACCCAGACCGCGCATATGAGCATTCTGCGTCGTTTACTCGGCAAATCAAGTGAGGAATCGAGGCGTGCCGCGTCCAGACGCGCTTCCCATGTCACGCCAAGTCGGTCCCAGCAGCCTGTCGAGCCGATCCGCGAATCGCCGCCAAGCGAGCGCGAGCCCGCCCAGGCAATCGACACCGCCTCCGAGCAGCTCTCAGCCCCGCAAATGGAGCAGGCGGATGTAGAGGCTTTACATACTACGGCAGACTTGGAAGCTGCGACACACACGCCCGAGCCAGCCGCGCTTGCTGATGAGGAAGCGCCGCCGGTGCCCCCCAGACAAGCAAAGCGGGCTATGCCTCCGGCGCCCAAGCCTATACTGACTCGTCAGCGACAACCGCTGGCATATGGCATCGCAAGCGACGTCGGCTTGATTCGCAACAACAATGAAGATGCTTGCTTTGGCATGCAATGGCATTCGATCACGGTGGACAATCGTCCGGATTTCGGTTTCTTCGTTGTCGCAGATGGCATGGGCGGTCACCTCGATGGTGAACGAGCCGCTGGTATCGCCGTGCAGACGCTTTCCGCCGAAATGCTCGGCAAGATCTACGCGCCGCTGTTGCGCAATTTCAGCGCTGGAGATAGCCCGACCGTCCTGGAGGCGCTCGTCGCCGCCTGTGAGAAAGCCAATGAGGCTGTAATCGCAAGCGTTCCCGGCGGCGGCACGACGCTTACGGCTCTGGCTATCATCGGCAACCTCGCCTATCTCGCGCACGTTGGCGATAGCCGCGCCTACCTCATCCATGACGACAAGATTGAACAACTGACGACCGACCACACATTGGTTCAGCGCCTGGTCGAAATGAAAGAACTAACGCCGCAAGAAGCTGAGAATTACCCTCAAAAGAACGTGCTTTACCGCGCCATGGGGCAAAACGACGATTTGAGAATGGAACGCTTGGTCAGGACCCTGCCGCCCTTATCGCGCGTCCTCCTCTGCACCGACGGCCTCTGGGACATGCTTGACGACCAGATGATGAAAGCAGTTATATCAGACGCAACGTCGCCCCAACAAGCCTGTGACAAGCTTGTCAGCCTCGCCAACGACCGCGGTGGCGCCGACAATATCTCAGTCATCGTGCTCCAGACGCCGGGCGGCGGCGCCGACTAACGCTTCCGTCAGCCACGACCTACAAGTTTTAGAACCGCTGATTCACGAGTTCAACGCCCGGAGCGCGCCATGATCCCGAAACCCGCCATCAATCCGAAAGCAAGCGGCAAAGTCATTCTCGTAGTCGACGACGAACCGCGAATGATTGGCTTCATTCGCATGAATCTCGAGCTGGAGGAACACCGCGTCCTGGAGGCGCACAACGGCTTGGAAGCGCTGGATGCGGTGCGAACGCAATTGCCCGATCTCATATTGCTCGACGTGATGATGCCCGATCTCGACGGCTTCGAGACCTTGAGGATGCTGCGCGAATTCTCTGACATTCCCGTCATCATGCTGACGGCTCGGGGCGAAGAAAACGATAAGGTGCGAGGCCTGGAGTTGGGCGCGGATGACTACATAACCAAACCTTTCGGTCCCCGCGAACTATCCAGCCGGATCAAAGCTATCTTCCGCCGGCTCGAGAAGCCAACCACTGACGATGCTATCCTGCGTATCGACGATCGCCTAAGCGTGGATTTCAATCAACGCGAGGTTGTCGTTGACGGCGACCCCGTCAAACTGCGGCCGACAGAATATCGTCTTCTCTACCACTTGATACGTAATGCCGGCTGGACGGTGCCGCACGATCAGCTTCTGCAAAAAGTATGGGGCTACGAGTATCGCGACGAAGCCCACTATGTGCGGCTCTACGTCAATTACCTGCGCGAGAAAATCGAAAAGGACCCGGGCAATCCCCAGTACATCATCACCGAACGCGGCGTCGGCTATCGTTTCGTCGACTTTAACCGCTAACCTCCCAATCCGGCGCGATCATGAGTGCAGAAATCCGAACTCCAGGAAGAGGCACTTGCTTCGCCGCGCCGGCGCGCCCGCTTCCTCGCAGCCAATCTCCCCGTAGCGCCGGAGCACAAAGATGCTTCGGTCTCGACGCTTGAGCTTCTTCTTCAGCGTGTTCCACTGCGATTTGCTCGGAAGATTTAGTTCCCCGCCGGTCTCAAAATAGCTAGCGGCGAAGACGGCACGAAAGCGCCCGTCATCGAATTCATGCAGCTTTAGCAAGGCAGCCCCGCGCGAATTCGACAAGACGCTATGCACAATTGAAGCCGCATAGCGCCTTTTGACGCGCCGAAATCGGGGCAAATCCTTGTCCATTGGCGCTCGATTCATTCGATTGTCCTGTCCGCGACCACGGGGGCATCGCACTTTAATACGTGAAATTCTGTCATTGCGCCTTTAGAATATCGCTGAATGAAAGGAAGGTGACATGAGCGAAATCAGCGGCCAGGCTTTCAAGAATATGCTTGCTTGTTGGACCGCCGGCATCACCATAGTTAGCGTCTCATCCCGCAGCGACTGGCAGGCGATCACGGTAAACTCCTTTGCCAGCGTGAGCATGGCGCCGCCGCTTGTCTGTCTCAACATCGCGAATCGCCTGGACACTCGCGATTATATGGCGCGCGAAGGACACTTCGCAATCAGCATCCTGTCCAGTTGCCAACTGGAGCTTGGCAAACGTTTCGCTGGCTACTTCGACCAGATCTATGACAATCGTTTCGACGGCTTATCCTGCGAAACCACTCGCTTTGGCGATCCCATCATCCCCGATGCGATGGCGTGGCTCGCATGTACCGAGGAACGGCAAATCGACTTTGGTGAGAACACCATGTTTGTAGGTAAAGTCGTTCAGGGTGGCTGGACCGATGACAAACTGCCCTTGCTCTACCACAATCGGCAATGGGGCGTCTTTCATCCGACCGAAGATAAATGAGCGCGCGCTCACAGGAGGCCTGCTGCAGCGATAGCCGCGCCAACAATGCCCGCCCGGTTGCGCAATTGCGCCGGCGCTATTTCAGCGCCACATTTGATATGGGGGAAGAATCTTTCATATTTCTTGCTTACGCCGCCGCCGATGATGAATAGATCGGGCGTCATCAGCGCCTCCATGTACTGTAGATGCTCCGACAAACGCTTGCCCCAAGCCTTCCAACTGTATCCCTTTTCTTGCCGCGCGCGGTCGGAAGTCCGCCACTCCGCGTCTTTGCCGCGAATGATTAAGTGCCCGAACTCTGTATTAGGCGCCAAGCGGCCGTCAATGAAGAGCGAGCTTCCAACGCCAGTGCCCAATGTCAAGATGATGACCATTCCGCGTCTGTCGCGCCCGGCGCCAAACCTCATTTCCGCGATGCCAGCCGCATCGGCGTCGTTGAGCACGAGGACGCGATTGCCCGTGCGCGCCTCCAGAAGCGCTTGCGCGTCGGCGCCGATCCACTTGTCATCGACGTTGGCTGCGGTCAGTGTCACGCCATGTTTTACGACGGCAGGAAATGTACAGCCAATCGACGCGCTCCAGCTAAAATGGTCGGATATTTGCGCGACAACCTTCGCAACCGACTCCGGCGTCGCCGGCTGCGGCGTCGCGATCCGCTGACGCTCGGTGACAAACTTGCCCCTCTGCGTATCGACAATTGCGCCCTTGATTCCGGAACCACCGATGTCTATGCCCAGAACTTCCATTGTGTGCCGCTCCTGGCCGCTGCAATGGCACGCATTCTACCACAGCTGGCGTCCCTCAGGCGCGCCAGGGCTTCACGGCGCTGCCGATCCAGTTGCGGCGCCAACTGCCTGAGCCGTCGTCCATCCTACTCTAGCCTACGTTTCCTATGCGCGCGGGGGACGCTGCGCGCCCGCGACTTGTTTGCGCAGCCAATTTCAAGTTAAATATGAGCATACCATTTGCCGCGAGATATCACATGCGTCCAATCAAGAGCCTGTTATTGCTTCTACTTTTTTCGATTGCGGCCGCTTCCGTCCAGGCGCAAACGACCTGCCTGCCAGACAACTGCGGTCTCGCCAAAAGCACCATTGAAGCGAATCGCTGGCCAAACGTTCGCCCCCTGCAAATTGACGATGCCTTGCTCGGCGACCGCGATTATCGCAGAATCGAAGGCGAATTCTCAATCTATCCGGCGCCGGGCAGCGAAAACGGCGAACAGTTCGGTGATGGATTTACGTTTGTCACCGTTCAGGAACAGCATGGCGAATGGACCAGAATAGGCGACAACCAGTGGGTCCAGTCAGCCATTTTGAGCGATCCAGTGAGTGCGTCCCGATTCGCCGGTGTCATGCTGCCTACGCCAGACGCCCTGCCCTACACTGTCGCCTGGACGCTGACGCACCTGCGCGGCGCCAAAACACCCGGCGGACCCGAGTCAGCCGATAATTACCTCCGCTACCGATACGCTCGTGTATACATTTTCGACACGGTCGAGGTCGACGGCTACAACTGGTATCAGATCGGTCCCACCGAGTGGGTGCACCAATTCAAAGTCGCGAAGATCCTGCCGGTAGCCAAACCCGCGGAAGTGGACACCCACAAGTGGGTAAGCGTCGATTTGTACGAGCAGGTTGCGATTGCCTACGAAGGCGATGAGCCAGTATTCGCTACCTTGATCTCATCCGGGCTGGAAGAATGGCCTACGAACGAAGGCGTCTTTCATGTCTATGTCCGTTTCACCCGGAAAATGATGAGCGGCGCTTACAACAAGCCCGACTTCTACTATTTGCAGGAAGTGCCGTGGACCATGTTCTATGACGACCAGATCGCGCTGCACGGCGCTTACTGGCATGACGGCTTCGGCTACCGGCGGAGCCACGGCTGTGTCAACATGACCGTAACGGACGCCCACTGGCTATATAACTGGTCACAAAGCGAATACGACTGGCACAACGGCGATTACACGGGGCCCGCAGTGTACGTCTATTCCA
This sequence comes from Anaerolineae bacterium, assembly GCA_022824465.1. GTDB lineage: Bacteria > Chloroflexota > Anaerolineae > Aggregatilineales > Phototrophicaceae > UBA6055. The sequence goes on along the minus strand of JAJDZV010000008.1, from coordinate 262,255 downwards.
GCGGCGATTACGACTAGACAATTACCGTAAACTAAGTCTCTAGCGCAAGCTCGGCGGAGCGAAAGCTCTCAATATATCCCGCCACCGCCATCAGCTCGGCGTTGAGAATGCTGCACCCCGCCGCGCCCCGAACGGTATTGTGCGACAGCGCCGCAAACTTGTAACCAAGAACTGGACACTCGCGCAACCGACCTATGCTTGTCATCATACCCATTCCAGCCATACGATCTCGCCGCGGCTGCGGCCGGTCAATCTGATGCAAATACTGCAGCGGGTAGGCCGGCGCGCTGGGCAGGTTCTGCGCCGACGCTGGCGCCTCATACCGATCCCAGTCATCAATTATTGACGTCAGCGCTGGCTCATCCGCCAATTCGACCGATATGTTCACCAGGTGCCCGTCCACCACCGGCACTCGCGTGCATGTCGCGCTCACCACGGTATCCAACAGATTTATGCTTTCGCCGTTAAATGCGCCCAGCATCTTGCGAGATTCTGTCTGCATCTTGTCCTCGTCACCGGGCACGTAGGGCACGATGTTGTCGATCATGTCCATGGACGACACACCCGGATAACCGGCGCCGCTTACCGCTTGCTCGCTGACCAGATGCAGCGCGCGTATGCCATACTTGACCAGTGGTTTCAGCGCCATCACCACCGGCATGACTGTGCAATTCGAGTTGGCGATCAGCGCGCCGCGCCAGCCACGCCGCCTACGTTGCACATCGATCAAGTGGATATGGTCGGCGTTCACCTCCGGCAGCAAAAGCGGCACATCCGGCAGCATGCGGTTGGCGGACGCATTGGTGCAAACTACATGTCCGGACGCCGCCAACTCCAGCTCCCGAGTCTTCGCCGCCTCCTTTGGAAGCGCGGAAAATACTAGCGGCGAGTGAAAATCGTCGTCCAGCGCCTTGACAGTCATCGCCGCGACATCAGCCGGCGGGTTGCCATCCAAGACCCAATGCGCCGCCTCGCCATAGGTCCGGCCCGCGCTGCGGCTCGACCCAATTACCTCGCTGACTTCAAACCAGGGATGGTCCTTTAACAACTGTATGAATCTCTGTCCCACCGCGCCCGTCGCGCCAAGGATCGCCACATCGAGTTTCGGCATTGCTCTCTCCCGCCTTACATGCCCACTGCGCCCGATTTAACCGCAGGATATGAACCGAGCATTTTCACGAACGATGTCAACTGCAGCAGTTGCGTCAGCAGCTCCTGGCAGCGCGGCTCTTGCCAATGACCCTCGAAATCCAAATAGAATAGCGGTTCCCAGGGACGATTCCGCCGTGGCCGCGATTCGAGCTTGGTTAAATTCAAGTCGCGCTTGGCAAATTCGCCCAGACATTCATAGAGCGCCGCCGGACGATGACGCGTCGCGAATACGATTGATGTCTTGTTGTAGTCGGACGGCTCGGGATCACCATGTCCCAAAAGCAGAAAACGCGTGAAATTGAATTGTTCGTCTTCAATCTGCCTGGCAATCAGATCCAAATTATACAGCTCGCCCGCTAGGGTGGAGGCGATCACCGCAACGCTTGAATCCGGCTCTTCCGCCAGGTTTTTGGCTGCCCCTGCGGTGTCATACCACCCCACCGGACTCAGGTCATGCCGTTTCAGGAAGCGGTCGCACTGCATTAGCGCTTGCGGATGCGAACGCACCTCGCGGATATCCTCCAGCGTCGTGCCCTGGTTCGCCAAGAGCGCATGATGCACATGCAGGATGACTTCCGCCTGGATCCGCACATCGTGGTCAAGCAGCAACTCATACGCGCCGCTCACCGACCCGGCCAGAGCGTTCTCAACTGGCAGCAAACTAAACTCGACCTCGTTCCGCCGCAAGGCCTCAAAAAGGTGTGTGATTTCCTGGCAGGGGTAAGTTTCGACGGCGTCGCCGAAATGCTGCTGCAGCGCGATCTCGGAGTTGGCGCCGGGTATCCCTTGATATGCGACTCGTGTCATTCGTCTCTCATCCGCAAGTGCAATGTTCGGCGAATCATAATCAAAACGCCCTTAATCGTAAACCATTGATAAAGGCTTGCAACCACCAATTGCGTCGCGAATCCTCCAAGCCTGGCGCAGACTCGCCCCGAAAATACGCCGCATAGAGCCGTGCAGCCCGCGACTAAACCGCGATCAATGCGTATAGTGTTTTGATAACTAGCCCGTTTATGAGGATCCCCAATGACCAGCGAACAACGATTCGACCCGATGAAGGAGCTGCAGAACCTTGGTGAACAGATCACCAAGACCGTCGAAAAAGGCATCCGCACAATGACGAGCAGCTCAGAAGAACTCTTGCTCGACATGTACGAAGCCGACGGCAATCTCTATGTCTGCACACAAGCCATCGACGGTCTCGTCAAAGACAGTATTGAAATAAGCCTGGAATCGAACATTCTCACCATCGCCGTGGCAACCGAGCCGGAGGCGACGCCGACCACCGCCCGTTATATGATGCAGGAGCGGCGCTTCGGCCAGATTGTCCGCCATGTAGAATTGTCGCTGCCCGTTAAAGGACACGAAGCGCGCGCCAAAGTCGATAGCGGCAGCCGCCTGCTAATCACGCTGCCTGTTGACGACTCCGGATTCGGCAATATCACCGTGACCCCGGTCGAATAATCACGCCAACAGGCCGCGGCTAGCGTTCGCTTGGCAACATTGCACGAGCCGTCTTCACTTCAATGTCAAAGCGCCGCAATAGCGCGTCCTTACGCTCGGCATCCAAATGCGACCCTTCAATAGAGCGCCGCGCCAGGCTTATCACTTCATCGACAGCAAGCCCGCACTCTTCATGCGCCATGACATATTCATTGACCAACGTCGACTTGTAAAGCGCCGGCATGCCAGACGACAGCATCACCGGCGCTCCGCAGTCAATCAGGTCGCGCAAGGGATAATCGCCCGCTCTCTCAATTTGATTGAGACACTGCGCACGCTTCAACGATATCACAAGCTGTTTGCCATTCTCCGCCAACTGACTGGCCAAAGCATCGTCACCGACGATTCCCCACGAGTCTGTCAATCGATGCGGGTTTAGATCCTGCAGCGCCTCGCTAAGCCCGCTTGCGCCTAATCCGCTGCCGGCATTGGCAGCCGTGTTTATCGCTTTCCGGTGCGCCGTATCAAAGGCCCGCTTGAACTGACCTGCGGGTTGCGCGCCTTCTGGACCCATCATGCCCATGGCGACAATGTTGCGTTTTGCGGCGGATTGGCTCGTCGCCAGCCGAGCAACGTCATCACCAGATCGCGGGTTGTCCCACGGGATACACACAACCCAGGCCATATCCACATTCCAGCCCCGCAGCGCGCGATCGCGCCCGTCATTGAGCGCGTCAACAAATGTGTCCAGGTTCATTTGCGCCGAACCGACGAAGTCCGGCGGAGACACCATGACTTCGGCATACGCTACATTCTGCTTGGAAAGGAAGACGCCGATGTCATAGACCAGCAGCGCGATATCTTCCGGATATTGCGCCCAGCTGCCCGCCTCCCGCGCAATCTCATCGAGCCGCGAATAATCCGGCTCCGCGAGCAGCGCCACCCATTCGTCGAAGTTCTCGCGCATCGCCGGTATGCCATTCTGCTTGGCGATCATCAAGAGGTTCTCGGTTTGCAGCGAGCCCGTCAATTGCAGGTTCAACTCAACCTTGGGAATCGCTTCTATAAACTCGCGGAGCGACATTGATTGTTTCCCGTCTAGTGATTGCGCGCCGGCGCGTCGCAGTTGATTATACCCGGTCAACACCCAGGCTGGGTCGATTACCGATGCGGCCAATCTCATCGCGATACGCGGCCGCCGACTGAATGAATGCCATGAATAGCGGATGCGGACGATTCGGTCGGCTAAGAAACTCCGGATGGAATTGACAGCCGAGCATAAACGGATGATCCTGCAACTCGGCAATCTCTACCAAGACGCCATCCGGGCTAAGGCCGCTGAAGTTGACGCCGTTACGTGAGAATTCTTCTCGATAGACGTTGTTGAATTCAAAACGATGCCGATGTCTTTCCAGCGCCTCGCTCTGTCGATAGGCATTCGCCGCGGCTGAGTTCGACTGAAGAACGCAAGGATATTCGCCCAGCCGCATGGTGCCGCCCATATCAGTGATGGCGCGCTGTTCCAACATCAAGTCAATGACCGGATGCGGCGTGCTCCGATCAAACTCGGAACTGTTGGCGTCGTCCAGCTGCAAGACATTGCGCGCGTATTCAATGCACATCACCTGCATTCCCAGGCAAAGTCCGAGGTATGGCACACGGTTTTCCCGCGCGAAGGTCGCGGCTGTAATCTTGCCTTCAATTCCCCGATAGCCGAATCCGCCCGGCACAATTATGCCATCCAACTGGCCTAGTTCGTTCAGATGCTTGCCCTTTTCAAGCTCGCCCGAAGGAATCCAGCGGATATCAACATCCTGATCCAATTGAACAGCGGCATGAACTATCGACTCCTTGACAGACATATAGGCGTCCCGCAACTCGACATATTTGCCGACGATGCCAATCCGGAGTTTGTCTTTCACGTTCCGACATTTTCCAACGATCGCCTCCCATTCGCGCAGGTCGGGCGGTCCCGCCTCAAGCCGGAAGCGATTCAATATGAAGTCTCCCAGTCCAGTCTCTTCAATCATCAGCGGTACGGCATAGATGTTATCCGCCGTTTGCAGCGGGATCACCGCGTCTTCATCTACATCGCAGAACAAGGCTATCTTGGAGACGATTTCCGCGTTCACCGGATGATCTGTCCTCGCGATGATCACGTTCGGCTGAATGCCAATACCGCGCAACTCACGCACGCTGTGCTGTGTCGGCTTGGTCTTGAGTTCCTCGGTCGCGCCAATATGCGGCAAGAAGGTCACATGCACATAGAGCGTATCGCGCCGCTTGAACTCGGTGCGCAATTGTCGCAGCGCCTCCAAAAACGGCAAACTCTCGATATCGCCGGCCGTGCCGCCAACCTCGACGATAACCACGTCGGCGTCGGTACGCTTGCCCAGCAGCTTGATGCAGCGTTTGATTTCATTCGTGATATGCGGCACGACTTGTATCGTCCCGCCCAGATAATCGCCTTTGCGCTCCTTCTCTATCACTGTCAGATACACTTGCCCCGCGGTGATATTGGACAAGCGGCTGACATTCTCATCGACGAATCGCTCGTAATGCCCCAAATCCAGGTCCGTCTCGGCGCCATCGGAGGTGACGAATACTTCGCCATGCTGGTATGGGCTCATCGTGCCCGGGTCGACATTGAGATAAGGGTCCAGCTTTTGTATGGCGACCTTCAAGCCACGCGCTTTCAAAATGCGCCCTATGGCCGCTACCGTCAGCCCCTTGCCCACCGAACTGACCACGCCGCCGGTGCAGAAAATATATTTCGGTTTCACAATCTGTCGCCCGTTTTGTCCGATTCCGCTCTATAGTTACGCTTCCGGCTACTCACCGGCGTCAATCTCGGCGCCGCATCTCTGACAGCACGCGCCGCATATCCAGATACACCAGTCCGAGTTTCGCCTCGTCGCTCGCCAACGCGCACAACACAGAATTCTGGTCCAGGGTCATCAGTACGGCGTACCCATCGTCGCCCCTGATCATCACCTCATTGAGCTGGCCGCGACGCAATTCGGCGGCGATCCGCTCCCCGAGCGCCAACATGGCCGCCGTCATCGCTCCCAGCCGCTCCGCGTGCAAGTCATCGCCAATTGAGCTGGCGATCGGCAAACCCTCGACGCTGACGAGAGCAATTGCGTCCAAGTCGGGCGACCCCGCCCGCAGCCTTTCCAGGCGCTCAGCAATGCTCTCAGTCCCGCTGGCAATCAAATGACTTGCTCTCCGTCGTCTCTTGACAATCTTGAGTTGCCCCCGTCAATAGACGAGACCAGTCGATGCCATGCAATCTATGTCAGTATTGCTCCCATAGCGATAATACTTGCGCGCAGCTTGACCGATCCGAACTATCATCGTTAAGCGTCGCACCGTAGTTCATTATACTTGTTGCGCTGGCGCCAGCAAGCCGTACGCCAGATGAATCCCAAACGAAGGCAAAGCGCCGTCTATCATTTGTTTGCCTTGGGCTATACTTAGAACCAGGTTGATCGCGCTAGTGGAAACGTCTGGATGAGCGAACAATACAGAACGACGCGCCGTACCGCGCAAGTAGGGCAAGCTTCAGCGACGGTTCAAGAAATCGCCGAACGCATCAGCGGCAGCGTCGGCCATGTCATTTTGGGCAAGTCTAATGAAATCCGGCTGACGGCGCTCGGCTTGCTCTGCCGCGGTCACGTTCTCCTGGAAGACATCCCTGGCGTCGGCAAGACCATGCTCGCGAAGTCGCTGGCGCGCGCAGTCGGCTGTACCTTCAATCGCATCCAATTCACGCCCGACATGCTTCCGTCAGATATCACCGGCGTATCAATTTACAATCCAAAGACTCGCGAATTCGAGTTCCGTCCCGGTCCCATCATGGCGCAAATCGTCCTCGCCGACGAAATCAACCGCGCCACGCCCAAGACCCAGTCCGCCCTTCTCGAAGCCATGGAAGAGGGCCAAATGACCGTAGACGGCGTGACCTATCGCCTCAGCAATCCGTTCCTGATAATGGCGACCCAAAACCCAATCGAATACGAAGGCACCTTTCCCCTACCTGAAGCCCAACTCGATCGTTTCCTGATTCGCATACAAATTGGCTACCCGCAGCCGGCTGACGAACTGCGCGTTCTCGCCTCCCAACAGTATCAGCATCCGATCCAGAATCTCCAGCAAGTCGTTACTTTACAGGAATTGCTCTCCGCTCAGCAGCAAATCAAAGATGTTTACGTCGCCAACGAAGTTCAACAGTACATTATCAACCTCATCACGGCTTCCAGGCGCCACCCCGATGTCTATCTCGGCAGCAGTCCCCGCGGCTCGCTGGCGCTATTCCGAACATCGCAGGCGCGCGCAGCCATGACAGGGCGCGATTTCGTCATCCCCGATGATGTGAAGGCCTTGGCCGAGGTTACATTGGCCCACCGCATCATCGTCGGACCAGCCGCCCGCATAAAGAACATCACTTCGCGCGCCGTCGTTCAAGATATTCTGCAGAGTACGCCCGTACCTGGATCTTCCGTGCGTTAAGGTCTCATGCCCGGCCGCCGCAACGTCCTCTATCTACTGACCATCCTCAGCTTGCTTGGGGGCCTCTTCACGGGCCGCGCGGAGATCTTCAATATCGCCTACGTGATCGCCGCCATCTTGATGCTGTCCATTCTCTGGACTTGGCTCTCGCTTCGCGGCATTGCGCTGCGCCGCACGACTCGCACGCGCCGCTCGCAAGTCGGCCGCGTCTTCTCGGAATCTTTTGCGGTCCGCAAGACCGGCTTCTTGCCCAAACTCTGGCTCGAAATCCGCGATCATTCTAACCTGCCCGGCCACCAAGCCAGCCACATCGTCCCGGCATTGCTGGGCGGCCGCGAATACCATTGGGCGATCGAAACCGTTTGCGTCGCCCGCGGCGAATTCCAGCTTGGCCCTCTGACCGTCATCAGCGGCGATCCCTTCGGCTTATTCCGCTCGCCCCGCCGCGTCGGCGCGACTGACCGCTTGATGGTGTATCCGATGACCGTTGATCTCGACCGCGTCATTCTGCCTGTTGGCTTCCTCTCCGGCGGCGACGCTCAACGCCAGTTGACACACCAAATCACCACCAACGCCAGCAGCATCCGCGACTATGTGCCCGGCGACAGCATCAACCGCATCCATTGGCGCTCAACCGCCCGCACCGGCGATATCATGGTGAAAGAATTCGAGCTTGATCCGCTTGTTGATATCTGGCTTTTCAGCGATTTCTCCGCCGCCTCGCTTGTTGAAGACCCGGCGCTGAAACAGCGCGCAGGTTATCGCAGCATTCCCTCGCCTCTGCTCATTCCGGCCTCAACCGAAGAATACGGCGCCATCGTTGCGGCGTCCTTGGCCAAACACTTCATCGACGATGAACGCGTAGTCGGTTACGCTGCATATATACCCTACCGCCAGATCTTCCAGCCCGATCGCGGCAACCGACAGCTGACGCGGATTCTACAGGCGCTGGCTGTAGCGCGCAGCACCTCCAATCTCTCGTTGCGCGCAGCGCTATCGCTGGAAACCCACCAATTTACTCGCGGAACCACCTTGTTGATTATCACGTCGTCTTTGCAGCAAGAATGGATACACGAAGCCCAGGTGCTCATCAGGCGCGGCATCCGTCCCATCTGCGTTTATATCGATCCGCAGACCTTTAACCCGCAGAAAGACTCTAGCAGCTTGCGCGGAATGCTGCAGCTTGCCAAAATCCCCACTATGCGCATTGGCAAAGACGACGACCTCGCGGCCGCCCTCGAACAGCGTCCCGTCTAGCATTCAACATCCAGGAGCTCGCTTGTGACTAATACTTACGACGCAATTGTGATCGGCGCGGGCGCTATGGGCAGCGCAGCCGCCTATTACTTGAGCGAGCGCGGGCAATCCGTGCTTCTTCTCGAGCAATTCGAGCTGAATCACCGCCTCGGCAGCTCCTTCGGGTACTCCCGCATCATCCGCTATGCCTACGATCATTCCCAATACGTCGAGCTAATGCGCGATGCCTTACCGCTTTGGTTCGGCCTGCAGGACGCGCTGGGAGAGACACTATATATCAAGACTGGCGGACTAGACTTCGGCCCCGCGTACGACAGTACCTTGCGCGCGACTGTAGACGCCCTTAGATCATCGGGTATCGACCACGAACTTCTCGCGTCAAACGCGGCGAACATACGATTTCCTCAATTCAATTTCGCCGACGATTTCAAGGTGCTGTATCAGCCGGATAGCGGATTCATCGCAGCGTCAAGAACCGTGCTTGGCTGCCTCAATCTGGCGCGCGCCAACGGCGCAATCATCAAAGACCATACAGCCGTTGAGACGATCCGGGTCGATGCCGACGCCGTCGAAGTGATTACGGCAATTGGTACTCATTCGGCGGGCAAGTTAATCGTCACTGCCGGCGCTTGGGCGAAGTCCCTTCTAAAGCAAACCGGCATACACTTGCCGCTTACACCGCTCCGCTGCCAATTGAACTTCATGGCGCCGACCGACATGTTTCAGTACGAGGCGCAGCATTGCCCCGTTTGGATCGCCCATGTCAGCGCTCTCTTCCCCGAAACAGTCTACGGCATTCCTTCGCACGGCGGTTCTGGCTTCAAGATCGCCTTTCATGGCGGACCGGCAGCTGATCACCCATCGTCGTTCAGCCGCGAACCGGATGCCAGCAACGTCGAAGATCTACGCCCCTTCATGCGCGCCTTTATTCCCGGCATCGCCGAGGCGCCGGTCCGTGAGAGCCGCGTATGCCTCTACACCGTCACGCCGGACGAACACTTCATCGTGGACGCCCATCCCGAATACAAGCATGTCGTTATCGGCGCGGGCTTCAGCGGGCACGGCTTCAAGTTCAGCCCCATCATTGGCAAGATGCTATGCGATATTGCGCTCAACGGCTCTACTCCGCACAACGATAGTCTCTTCAAGATCAGCCGCTTTGCAGGTTGATTCTCCACCAGTCGAATTCGCCTACGCGTTCAAATCCCTCTTCGGCCAGCAGGCCGGCAGTTCCCGCATCTGCAATAGGAATTGCTGCTCCGATTCGCCACCGGTCCGCCACGCTCGCGTGACCTCTGGCTTCATGAAGCGCCGCCCGCGACAGCGCGCCCTCCAACCACACCCCTCGATACGTCAAAGTCTCCACCGGAATCAAATGCGCTTCATGCTCCCCGCCCCCGGTCAAGCCGACCCGCTGAGGCAGGCCGGCTTGCGCGCTAGACACGTAGAGCGCTTGTCCCGGGCTAGTCCGCTCGAAGCCACAAGCACAGCACAATCGCTGCATCGGCTGGTTGTTCGCGGCGACCAAGGCGCGTATCAAGTCCGCTTCCAACGCTACTGCCGCCGCCCTGCTCGCTGCAACCAGCGCAGCGCCAATGCCGCGCCCCCGCGCATCTTCCGCGACCGCCAGCAGGTCTAGCTCGTATCGTCGCGCGCCTGCCGCCGAGCGGGTGATGAAACTCCCGGCGAAGCCGGTCACGCGAGCATCAGAAACGGCTACGAGATTCCCGTCCCGACACAGCGCACTCGCGACATACACCGCGTCCGACTCAAGCGACTCGTCAAAAGCTGCCAGCGCAATTTCCGCTATCGCGTCCGCGTCAGCCGGCGTCGCTGGTCGGACCTCCACGCTCATTGATTTTTCTCCGCTTCAGTCTGATAATTGAGACGCTCGGTCTAATAGCGCGATCTTGTTGCTCGGAACCCATCTTGGCCAACAACAGCCATCTCAGCCAGCGCAGCCTCTACCTTATCGCCTTCGTTAGCGGCATGACTACCCTCGCCATCGAACTCTCGGCTTCGCGGCTCCTTGGCAATGTCTTCGGCAACAGCAATCTGGTCTGGGCAAACGTCATCGGCTTGATGCTGCTCTACTTGACCGTCGGCTATTACCTCGGCGGCTGCCTGGCGGATCGGTTGCCGCGCGCCGATGCCCTGCTGCAGATCGTTCTCTGGGCTGCCTTCCTCAGCGCCTTGATCCCGCTGATCGCGCGCCCCGTAATTGCTCGCGCCGCCCAGGCGGTCTTCGGCGCCGAAGCGGCGGTCGCCCTCGGTTCTTTCATCGTCATACTGCTGCTCTTTTCCGCCCCCGTCACCCTCCTCGGCACGGTCTCCCCGTACGTCATACGCTTGGCGGTCACGGACCTAGCGCAGGCGGGCAAGGTAGCGGGCCAGGTTTACGCCATCAGCACGCTCGGCAGCTTGCTTGGCGCGTTCCTGCCCGTGCTCGTCACAATCCCCGAGATCGGCACGGCGCGCACCTTTCTCTTATTCTCAGGCTTGCTCTTCGCAGTCGCCTTCGTCGCCCTATTCGGGTTGAATCGGCGTCGCGCCCTCGTCTATCTTCTGATGCTGTTGGTTATCGCCTTGCTTGCCCAGCCGGCCTTGGCACGCCCGCTACGGGCGCCCGCTCCAAACGCGCGCTTGCTCTATGACGACGAAAGCGCCTACAACTACATTCAAGTCCAGGAAGACGCCGCCGGCACACGATTCCTCTATCTCAACGAGGGACAAGGCGTGCACAGCCAATGGCACGCGGCCGAAATCTTCTATGACGGCGCCTGGGATTACTTCCTCGCCGCGCCCTATTTTAACCCGCCGCCTGTCCGCGCCAATAATGTCGAGTCGCTCCTGCTCATAGGTTTGGCAGCTGGCACGGTCGCGCGTCAATACAGCGCCGTTTACGCTAATATACCCATCATCGGTATTGAACTCGACCCTGCGATTGTTGCTGTTGGCGCTGAATTCTTCGACATGAATGGCGCTTCAATGCCTAATCTCGCAGTCCACGTCGGCGACGGACGCTTCCTCCTCAATCAGACAGACGGACGCTTCAGCGTGATCGGCATCGACGCCTACCGACCGCCTTACATCCCGTGGCATCTCACGACCATAGAATTCTTCACCGAAGTCAAGGCTCGCCTCACTGATGATGGCGCTGTCGCCATCAACGTGGGTCGCACGGATACCGACCGCCGCTTGGTCGACGCGCTCTCCAATACCTTGCTGGAGGTTTATCCCAGCGTCTACGCGCTGGACGTGCCGCAGTCCTTCAACACCATCCTCGTCGCCACCTCCCAGCCGACGGCGGCTGACAACCTGCGGGCGAACGCCTCTCAGCCGGACGAAGGGTCCGATCAGCGCCTTTATGCAATTCTCGAGTTGGCCGCCGACGCGCTCGCGCCGCTGGGATCGAGCGACATCGTCTTCACCGACGACCACGCGCCGGTCGAGAGACTTGTCGATTCGATTGTGCTCGATTTCCTCTTGGCTGGTCGCGCCGACGAATTCAGGCTCCAATATGAATAGCTCCTGCCCAATTGCACGAGTTCCGTCAACTTTCATCGCGCTGGCGGTCCCCTTTCTCATCGTCATCACAAGCATCCGGTTGCTGCTAAGTTACGAGTTTCTGCAATTTGAATACGAGCGACCCGGTTTCCCGGCAGACCCCTACGGCTTTACCACCGACGATCGCCTCGAATATGGCATGGTCGCGATCGCCTTTCTCTTCAACGACGCGAGCGCGGACGAGCTTGCGATGCGCCGTCTGCCGCGGGAGAAGTGCTGGCCGCCGGGGGCAGACGCGGATTGCCCGCTCTTCAGCATGCGCGAGATCCGGCACCTGGCGGATACGCAAGAGCTGCTCAACGGCGGTTTTGCACTTGCCGTTCTGTCCCTCATTTTGGCAGTAACCGGACTTCTGCTTGCATATTTTCTGCCGCTTGCCACGCAATATCGCGCTGCGCTTTGGCGCATACACCGAGACGGTCTCCGGCGCGGCGCAATCATAACGCTCGCTTTAGTTCTGGTTCTGGCGACGCTTGCGGCCGCGGCTTGGGATCGCGCCTTTGATGCCTTTCACCGGCTGTTCTTCACGGCCGGCACTTGGCGCTTCCCCTATTCGGACAGCCTAATCCGGCTCTATCCCGAACAGCTCTTCGTGGACGCCGCCCTGTTCATCGGCGGCTTCGCGGCTGCTTCAGCAATCTTGATACTTCTCCTGCTCAAGATCTGGAGACGATATCAACGGTAAGTCCATCTTGGGCGCGCAATTGCAAAAGTGCGCCCTTACGACAGACTGGGCGCCGGCTTTGCCCTGGTTTGCTGCCGCGCGCTAGTTGAGAAAGCAGCAGGCAATGAGTTAAAGTCTGGTCTTCGTGTACTAATAGAGGCGTTATTCATGCCAAACTCAGACATGCACTCGCTATCGAACATTTCGCGGCGGCAATTCATGCGCCTGGGCGCAGGAATCGTTGCTGGCTCAATATTGGGGAGCGAACTGACCACACTGGCTAATTCCGGCCTTGGCGAGCAATCGTCGACCGCGAGCCAAGCGCGCGTTATCCGACACGTGCGCACCAACGAGCGAAAAGTCTGCCTGAGTTTTGACGACATGTGGAGCGAATATTACTCCTGGAAGATCTGCCGCGAATACCATCGTCTGAATATCCGCTTGACGTTGTTTCCGGTGGGCTTCGCCGTCCGCAACAATCTCGTACGCCCCCTAAGCGGCTATCAGAATATGTACGCGCGCATGCGGGACATGGGGCACGAATTCGGCTGTCACCTCCATACCCATCGCGATATCCGCGACTTCAGCTTGCAGCAGCTCATCGACGAGGAAATGGAACCGTCGCTTGAGGTCATGCGCCGCGCCCTCGGCTCCAATTTCAAACCCATTGGCATTCGCCCGCCCTACGGTGTGGTCACCGACGCGCTGAAGGAGCTTGCTGTCAGATATGGCATTCCTCTAGTCCTGTGGGGCTTGGATTCTCAGGACGCGATTTGTGTCTGGCGCTGCAAAAGAGAAGACGCTGACGGCTGCCTGACCACCGACGAATATCACGCGGATACTCAATCAAGGACTCTGCACGACCCGATTTGCATTAAGTCAAGTTGCGTCAACCGATGCGTTAACGTGATTATGAACAGCTACGAGACGTACATGCGGCCCGGCACGATCATCCTGCATCACACCCTCGAATCTTCCTACCTGGCTATCGACCGTATCAAGGCATTCCTCGACGACTGGAATCTTCAGCCAGTCCGGCTCAGCGAATTGTTGACATCCGGATAGGCGGAAGGACCTGCGCGCACCAGCTCTTGTCCGCCGCGCAATGTCGCCCGTCCGAAAGCAAACACCTCTGCCGCCGACTCTCTCGGAGCCGAAGCGCGTCAACCGCGCGAAACATGCCATGCGCGTTTCAGCATTCAATTATCATCTGTCCTGTACTAAGCTTGGGGCATTGCGATAGCGGCAGTTGGTGACAAGAACAAGGAGAATTGCAAATGACCGTTCGCGTCGGCATAAACGGATTCGGACGAATTGGTCGCCAAGTACTAAAGGCGATGCTTGAGCGTTACGCAAATGATCTGGAAGTCGTCGCCTTCAATGATCTTGGCGACTTGCAGACGATGGCGCATCTTTTCCGCTATGACTCGAATTACGGTGTCTATCCCGGCGCGGTCGAAGTCGCCAATGGAGCGCTGATCGTCGATGGCAACGAAATAAAGGCGCTTTCTGAACGGGATCCAGCCGAGTTGCCCTGGGGCGAATTGGGAGTCGAGATAGTCATCGAGAGCACCGGCATCTTCCGTGACAAAGCCAGCGCGTCAAAGCACATCGCCGCTGGCGCTAACAAGGTAATTATCTCCGCGCCAGCTAAAGGCGAGGACATCACGATCGTGCTCGGCGTCAATCAGGACAAGTACGACGCGGCTGCTCATCACGTGCTTTCAAACGCGTCTTGCACCACCAATTGCTTGGCGCCGCCGGCCAAAGTGGTCAATGACGCCTTTGGCATTCAGCAAGGCTTCATGACTACGATTCACAGTTATACGACCGACCAGCGGATCCTGGACCTGCCCCACTCTGATATGCGTCGTGCGCGCGCTGCCGCCGTCAACATGATTCCCACCACCACCGGCGCGGCGCAGGCGGTGGCGCTGGTTGTGCCGGAGCTAGATGGCAAGTTCGACGGCATGGCGGTTCGCGTCCCGACGCCGACCGGGTCCCTGGTCGATTTTGTCGCCAGCGTCGACCGCGCGCCAAGCAAAGCCGAGCTAATCGACGCTATGGAAGAAGCCGCTGCCGGACCAATGAACGGCTACCTTGATGTCTCCCACGAACCGCTGGTTTCCATTGACTACGTCGGCAATCCGCATTCCAGCATAGTCGACGCGCTGGCGACCGACGTGGCCGGCAACCTGGTCAAAGTTATCACCTGGTATGACAATGAATGGGGCTATTCCTGCCGTACGGCCGATCTTGCCAACTTTATCGGTGAACGCTTGTAGCGCTCATTACCGTGCGACGCTGTTGGCGAGACTTCTGCCCTCACCGCTTACGTTGATGGTAGGTAAATCGACATGAAGAAAATGACCGTGCGTGATATCGACCTGACGGGCAAGCGCGTACTGATGCGAGCCGATTTCAACGTGCCGCTTTCCGATGACCGCATCACCGACGATACGCGCATCGTCGCCGCCTTGCCGACCATCAATTACATTCTGGACCAGCAACCGCGATCGGTCGCGCTCATGTCTCATTTAGGGCGTCCCAAAGGTCAAAGACTCCCGGAATTGTCATTGGCGCCAGTTGCGCGCGCCTTGGCTGAACGCCTGGACCGAGCTGTCGCCTTCGCGGACGATTGCATTGGAGAGGAAGCGTCGGCCGCCGTCGCCGCTTTGCCAACCGGCGGCCTAATCCTGCTCGAGAATACGCGTTTCCACGACGGGGAAACGAAAAACGACGCCGCCTTTGCCGCCCAGCTTTCCCGGCACGGTGATATCTTCGTCAACGACGCCTTCGGCACAGCGCATCGCGCCCATGCCTCCAACGTCGGCGTGGCCGCCCATCTTACCGCGGTGGCCGGCTTGCTCCTGGAAAAGGAACTCGATTATCTCGCCACCGCGCTGGCTTCGCCGCAGCGACCCTTCGTCGCAATCTTGGGCGGCGCCAAAGTCTCGGACAAGATCGAAGTTATTGAGGCGCTGCTCGGCAAGGTCGATGCCTTGCTGATCGGCGGTGGGATGGCTAACACCTTCTTCGCCGCGCAAGGGCGGGAAATGGCAGACTCCTTGGTCGAGCAGGAGGCGCTGGATATCGCGCGCGAACTGCTTTCCTCCCAGGGCCACAAGCTGATGCTGCCGCTTGATCAGCGCATCGCCGACGACTTCAGCGATAGCAGCAAACAGCGGATCATCGGCGTCGACCGAGATGTGCCCTTGGGCTGGCAGTCGCTCGATATTGGTCCCGCCACGGTCAACGCCTTCGCGACGGCGCTGAGTGACGCGAAGACAATCGTCTGGAACGGACCCATGGGGGTTTTTGAACTTCCCAGCTTCGCCGAAGGCACGTTCGGCCTGGCGAAGGCGCTGGCGGCTCAAACGGAGCGCGGCGCCATCACCATCATCGGCGGCGGCGACTCGGCTGCGGCCGTCGAGCAGGCCGGTCTTGCCGGACAGATGTCGCATATCTCAACTGGCGGCGGCGCCAGCCTCGAGCTGCTGGAAGGCAAAGATCTGCCCGGCATCGTCGCTCTGGCCGATCGTTAAGAAATTGCGATAAATACGATCGCCGTCCGGGCGCCCGCGTCCAATGTAGAGCTGCACAAACTTCGCTGAGTCTACGTAATGCCAACCCCGTGACACGCATGCGCGACGCGATTATGAATCCAAGGAGCGCCCGCATTGACCGGCCAGCGGATTGACTATGCTGCAAGGTCTGCGAGTGCGCTAATGGTCTTCGGCGTCAAACTTCATTGCGGCCGTCATCGGCGGCCAGGCAATTGCTCCGCGTTCGCCACTGAAATGGCCGTCCCGCCACGACAATCGCAAGAGATTCGCTGCTACAATGGCTGATATCAGCCGATGGAAACCGGGAGACGACCATGCCAAGAACACCCATCATCTGCGGCAACTGGAAAATGCACAAGTCGCCTAATGAAGCGGTCGCCTTCGTCAACGAGCTTGCGCCGCGAGTCGCTGGCTACGACAGCGTTGAACGCGTGCTCGCGCCGACCTTCCTGGCGTTGGCGGCCGTGGCTGTGGCCGCGCATGGCGCCCCGCTGCAGGTGGCGGCGCAGGACGGCCATTGGGCTCCCCAAGGCGCCTACACCTCACAAGTGTCGGCCGAGATGCTGCGCCCATATGTCAACTACGTCATCATCGGACACTCAGAATGCCGGGCTTTTCTCAATGAAACCGACGTAAACGTAAACCGTAAAGCCAAAGCGATACTTGCAGCGGGACTGCGTCCGATTATCGCGGTGGGCGAGAGCCTCGAACAAAATCAAGCGGGCGAAACGGTCGACTTTGTTCAGTCGCAAGTCAAAGCGGCGCTCGCGGGTGTCAGCGCGCGCGACATGGCAAATGTAGTCATCGCCTATGAACCCATCTGGGCGATCGGAACCGGCTTAAGCGCGAGCGGCAGCATGGCCGACGCGATCATCAAGTCTGCCGTGCGCGATACTATTGCCGCGCTATACGATGACGCGGTTGCCAGCAGCATCCGCATTCAATATGGCGGCAGTGTGAAACCCGGAAACATGGAAGAGTTCATGTCGCAACCGAATATCGACGGCGCGCTTGTAGGCGGCGCTTCGCTCCAGGTGGATGACTTCACGGCATTGATCGAAATTGCGGCGCGAGTGAAGGGATGACAGTCTGAAAGAGCTTGATTTCCTCGCCTTCGCCTTTGGGCTGGGGCTGCTCTTCGTCTTGTTCCGTCAGGTCGAGCGCTGGCTGCACCAGCATATCTTCAAAATCGGCTGGCTGCTCAGCAACAGCTTGCAGACGACCACTATCATTTACTATATCTTCTTCTTGCCTGGCATCACATTGCATGAGGCGACGCGTTGGTTGGCGGCGTTTGTGCTCAATGCGCGCGCCGAAAGGGCGATAGGCTTCCCCGAGACGCAAGACCTTGGCGAGCTGCGCCTGAATTTCATCCGCTTGGCGAATGACGTCGGACCTGTCAAACGCATAGTTATTGGCCTGTGCCCGCTGGCGGTCGGCACGCTTGCGCTTTGGGCGATTTCCGCGAGGGTTTTCCGCTGGGAGGCGATTCTAGCGCTCGCTACGGATGGTTCGGCTGAGGGACTTCTCGCGGCGCTGCGGACCTTCACCGGCGCCGCCGATGTCTGGCTGTGGTTCTATATGGCGTTTGTCATCGCCAACACCATGTTTCCCCGGCGCTCCCAAAGCCGCGTCCGGCGCGAAACGGCGCTTGTACTGGCTATAGCGCCGGTCCTGGCTCTGGGCGCCTGGCGAATCGGCGGCGCAGCTTATCCTGCAATCGGCGCCGCCGTCGAGGCGATGCTGCGCGGCGTCGGACTCATAATCGCTCCGATCACACTTGTCAACATCTGCGCCCTTGCCTTCCTCGGCGCTCTTGAATCGCTGATTGAAAGCGCCTCCGACCGGCGCGCGACCTTCCGCGACGGAAAATTGATCACGACGACGCCCAAATCGACGCTGGAGCCCAATACGTGCGACAGTCGAAGCCCGCGAGAGGCCAACTCGCCTGTCCAGACGCGCGCGTCGGCGCCGTCGCTCAACTCGATTTACGAGGTCAAACTGCCCATTCCGGGTCCGCCGGGAAGAGAGCCCGTCAGCCGCAGCGTCGTCTCCGTAATCATGCCTGACGAACAAAACAATAACCGCTGGACCGACGACGATGCAACATCAAGCCTCGAGTCTCCCGCGCCATCTTTTGTCGAGGGTGATTCCGCCGACGCTGACACCGACAATCCGCCGTCGGAGCCTATGCCCAATCCGACCAGGTCACGCAACATGGCATCCAAGTCTCCGCCTGATTCTGTAGAAGCGCCTTTCCCGCGGCCCTTCGTGAATTCGGCGTTCGCAGGCGAAAGACGCGCGTCTTGGTCTGATCAGGCGGAGCCGGATGTGACGGAACCCTTCGCACGGCCATTTCGCATGACTTCGCGTGCTGACGAGCCTGCGGCTGACGCGTCGCCGCTCGAGCCAGGCGCGCAGGAGGACCAGAAGCTGACGGCGGAACCGGTCCCGCAAACGGGCTCGCGAATGGCGCCGAGCAAACGCGAACAATATCGCAGCCGCACCCGCCCTGCCCCGAAGCCTTCTGCCCGTGCTGAGCGCGCCAGGCAGCCCGAAACGGTTAACGACAGCGGCGAACTGGAATACTCCGCCTTACAAGACGACATGGCGGAGCGCAACGATGGCGAAGGATTCTATGACGACGAGCGCTGATCTATTCCGCGTCGGCGCTTCGACCCAGGGCGATGAACCCGATTGCGATACAGATGAGCATGACGGCAAAGGCGATAAACTTGAACATTTCGCTGGTGGTTACCAAGGTGAGGACGCCGAAACAGGCGCAGAAGGCATAATACGACAGCGCCAATTGCCGAGGCGTCAGAATGCCCGAGTCCAGCAGGCGAAAGTGCAGATGACCGCGGTCGCCCCGGAAGGGATTGGCGCCATGACGCAGCCGGTTGACAATCTGCCAGCCCAGGTCCATCAGCGGCAAGCCCATGACGAGCAGAATCGTAGCCATTTTGGCGCCGCCAATGATGCTCAGCGATCCGAGCGCGTAGCCGAGAAACCAGGCGCTGCCGCCCATGTAGATGCGCGCCGGATAAAAGTTGTGCATGAGGAATCCTGCCAGCGAGCCCGTCAAGGCCAGCGGCAGCAGACTCACGCTCGTCTGGGGCGGCTGTTGCAGCAGCGCGCTATTCACAAATAGCACGATGCCGGCAATCAATGCGATGCCGCCGGCCAAGCCATCCGAGCCGTCAAGCAAGTTCACAGTATTCATCATCAGGACCAGCCAGAAAAGCGTTAGCGCTACAGTGACGACAGGCGACCATGGATCAGTCTGCGCGCCCGTCAAGGGATTGTTAAAGAATGCGATGAAGATCTGAAAGGCGATCGCGATGGCTGACGTTAGCGCCTGGCCCAAAAAAATCTGCACGTAGTTCAGATCAAATGCGTCATCAGCGATACCGAGAAGCGCGATGACGACGCTGCCTATGACCAAGCCCGCGAGGCGTGTTATCTCGTTGGGATCTTGCCGCTCAACTGCGACAAATTGCGCCAGGAGGATGCCAACGACAAAGCCAACAAAGATCACCAGGCCTCCCATCTTCGCCATCGGCGTCGGTTCTTGGCGGCGGCCCCCCGGCACGGAAATGATCTTGAAGCGAAAACTAAGCGCGCGCGCCAGCGGCACTGTCAGCAGCGCGCTTGCCAAGGCTGCATTGAAGACGATCACAAAGGCGAACTGCGTCAGCATCAGGTGCCAAACATCCGATCGCCGGCATCGCCCAAGCCAGGCACGATAAAACCGATGTCGTTGAGGCGCTCGTCCAACTCGCCGACGTGGATATCCACGTCCGGATGCGCCGCGTGTAGCGCCTCGACGCCCTCGGGCGCGGCCAATATGCCCACAAACTTGATGCGTTTGGCGCCCCAGCGCTTTAGAATGCCGACCGTGGCGATCGCGGAGCCGCCGGTCGCCAGCATCGGATCAAGGACCAGGCAAAGCTGAACGGTCGGTTCGCCCGGCAGTCGGTTGTAATACTCGACCGGGCGCAGCGTTGCTTCATCGCGGTAAAGACCGATATGCCAAACTTGTACGTTGGGCAGGAGCTCCTGGATGCCGTCAACGAGACCCAATCCAGCGCGCAAGATCGGCACGACTCCGATGACCTCTCGCGCTTCCCAGCCGGCTGCCTCCCCCATAGGCGTCTGCACTGCGCTTGGAGCCAGCGCCAAGTCAAGCGTCGCTTCGTAGCAGAGCAGCAGCGCCAACTCGCGCGCTAGCTCGCGAAAATTGCGATGATCCGTAGCGATGTCGCGCAGTCGCGTAAGTTTATGTTTCACCAGCGGATGAGAGGAAACCTGCAGATTGGATGACATAAGCTCTTCGTCCTTTCGGCATCGGTTCACAAATAAGTGTACGAGTTGGCGGGCGCTGTGTAAAGCAAGCATTGAAACGGCTAGTCGCTCGTCTATACTCGGTGGCGGCAGGCTGAAACAGGCTATGAGCAATGAGCGACGACCAACGCGTGGTAAGCGGGCAGCAGCGCAAGCGTGAACGCGAAAACTTCGCCTTGCGTCCGCAGCGACTGGCTGACATGGTCGGGCAGGATCGCGTTCGCGAAAACCTAAGCATCATCATTGAAGCGGCGGCGGGGCGCGCCGAGCCGATTGATCACATCCTGTTTTACGGTCCGCCGGGTCTGGGCAAGACCTCGCTGGCTTTCGTAATCTCCAATGAAGTGCAGGGCAACATTCGTGTCACCGCTGGACCAGCAATCGAGCGCGCCGGAGACCTCGCCGCCATCTTAACGCATCTCAAAAAAGGCGACATCCTCTTCATTGATGAAGTCCATCGCCTGGGCAAAGCCGTTGAAGAGATACTTTATCCGGCTATGGAAGATTTCGTGCTTGATATTGTCATCGGCAAGGGACCGGCGGCGAAAAACTTACGACTGAACCTGCCGCGATTCACTGTCATCGGCGCGACTACGCGGCTGGCGCTGCTGGCGGGTCCCCTGCGCGATAGATTCGGCGCGCGCTTCCGGCTCGATTTCTACGAGCAGTCGGCGATTGAGCAGATCCTTCGCCGCGCCGCCGGCATGCTGGAAGTTCAAATCAGCGATGATGCCGCCGACGAAATCGCTAGGCGTTCGCGCGGTACGCCGCGAGCGGGCTTGCGGCTGCTGCGCCGCGTCAGAGACTATGCCGAGGCGCGCGCTGATGGCGATATCACGCTTGACGCCGCCTACGACGCGCTGGCGCTGATGGAAATCGATGAACTAGGCTTGGATGATGTCGATCGCCGCATCCTGCGCGTCATCATCGAGAAATTCGGCGGCGGACCGGTGGGCCTCGATACGATAGCCGCCGCGATCAGCGAAGACCGCGCGACAATTATGGATGTCTACGAACCCTATCTAATTCAACTTGGCTTCATCGATCGGACGCCGCGCGGAAGGACCTGCACGCGGCATGCCTACGCTCATCTCGGTATCGAGTACATCGACGACGCCGGGCAGCAGCGCCTGCTATGAACATCGCCGACTTTGACTACGATCTGCCGCCACAATTCATCGCGCAGGAGCCGCTTGAGCAGCGCGACGCCTCTCGTTTGATGCGCCTCGACCGAGAGAGCGGCGCAATCTCCCACCACGCATTTACCGACATTGAGGCGATGCTCTCGCCAGGCGATGTGCTGGCGCTCAACAACACCCGAGTGATCCCGGCGCGGATGCGCGCTCATAAGCGCAACACTGGCGGAGCAGTCGAGATCTTGCTGCTGAAGCAACTCGATGCCCGGCGCTGGCAGGCTCTCGTAGGCGGAAGGAACGTCAAAAGTGGCGCGCTGCTGGCTTTCCACGGAAGCGATCTGGAGTGTCGCGTCGTAGCGATGCTTGACGGAGCGAAGCGCATTATCGAGTTCAGCCGGGCGCTGGACCGTCAAACGCTTTCGAAGCTGGGCGAAATGCCGTTGCCACCCTATATCCGCTCCGCGATCAAAGACAACGAACGATACCAAACGGTCTACTGCGACCGCGAAGGATCGGCGGCGGCGCCCACCGCTGGTCTGCATTTCACGCCTGGACTTCTTCAGAAACTGGAAAACAAGGGGATCAAGCTGGCTTGCTGCACCCTGCATATCGGGCTTGATACATTTCAGCCGGTCGCGGTCGAATACATACACGAGCACGCCATTCACAGCGAATTCGCGCGTCTGGATGCGCAAAACGCGGACCTGATCAACCATGCCAAGGCGACCGGGCGCCGGATCATCGCAGTTGGCACGACCTCCGCGCGCGCCTTGGAGACCGCCGGAATCCTCAGCCAGGGCGGCGATCCTGCCAATCCTGCTGCTCGTCGCGCCTGCAACCCCCAACCGCCGGTGATCCCGTTTGAAGCGAACACCGAGCTATTCATCACCCCCGGCTACCGCTGGCGCGTGGTTGACGCGCTGATCACCAACTTTCACCTGCCGCGCTCCACCTTGCTTATGATGCTCAGCGCATTTGCCGGGCGCGACCATCTCCTGCAAGCGTACGAAACTGCGAAAGACTGCGAATATCGCTTCTATACGTTTGGCGATGCCATGTTCGTCGCCTGAGCGCCCAGTCGTCATATTCGCGCTTGACTGGCATTGGAAACGTCATTTACAATGCCACTTGCCCTGCCGACAATTGTGGGGCTTTTGTTGTATGACCAATTTTCCCCGTTTGCGGAGCCCTGATCGGCCTCCGGCGCGGAGATGACAAGCGAAGGTTGGGAGAATCCTTATGTACGCAATCATCCGTAGCGGCGGCAAGCAATACCGGGCTGAAGTAGGCGCGACGATTGACGTCGACCGCTTGCCCAACGAGGTCGGCGACTCGCTTGACATCTCGGATGTGCTCTTGGTCGTCAACGGCGACGTCGCAACGATTGGGCAGCCGACGATTGACGGCGCGACCGTGAGCGCGACCGTGGTCGAGCAGTTTCGGGGAAAGAAGATCATTGTCTACAAGTACCGTCAACGCACCAGTTATCGCCGCAAGCAAGGGCATCGCCAGTATCACACGCGGCTGCGCATTGACGGCATCTCAGTCTAGAGCGGAGGCAATCAGCTATGGCTCACAAAAAAGGCGGCGGTTCATCCAGCAACGGGCGTGATAGCAACTCCAAACGCTTGGGCGTGAAGAACTATGGCGGTGAGTTTGTGATCGCGGGCAATATCATCGTGCGGCAGCGCGGCAGCAAGTTTCACCCCGGCGAAGGCGTCGGCATGGGCAAAGACTACACCATCTTCGCCACCCGCCCCGGTTTCGTGACTTTCGAAAAGATGCGCGGTCGCCGAGGCCAAAAGCGTATCTCGGTTTACGCTACCCACGCAAAAACCGGACAATCCATCGAGTGAATAGATCGAACTAGTCATTTGCGGTACTCGCGAGAGCCGCAAATGCGCGGAGGCTACTATGAAACAGGGGATTCATCCCGCATGGCATCAAACGCCCGTGCGTTGCATGACCTGTGGCACGACCTGGACGACCGGCTCCACCGTAGAATCGCTGGCTGTGGAAATCTGCTCTAATTGCCATCCCTTTTACACCGGCGAACAGCGCATTGTCGACACTGAGGGTCGAGTCGATAAGTTCATGAAGCGCTTGCAGCAGCGCGACGAGATCCGCTCCACGCTTCAGCGCAACACAGAAGAACGCACACCGCTCGACCTGCCAATTACCGAATTGGAAATCGGCGTTCGATACGTCAGTATCCTGGAAGATAATGGCATCAAGCTTGTGGGCGATGTGCTTGATCGCCTCGGCGATGAAGACGACGAAAACAGCATCCTGGCAATACAGGGGATCGGGCGCAAGGTCGTCAGCGACATGAAGAAGACGCTCCGCAGCCGAGGCTACGAACTGACCAGCTAACGCCACTGGCGCGCTACTCCCGTTAGTCATGCCTTAACTATGACTGTACGTCTGCGCTACTCGGCCCTTTTGCATCCATGCGCCGCTCCCGGGCGGCAAGCGACTCTGTACCTGCAGGAGCGCGCAAATGAAGCACGAGTCGGGCCGGATTGAAGTCATCTGCGGCAGCATGTTCTGTGGCAAGACCGAGGAACTCATCCGCCGAGTGCGGCGCGCCATTATCGCGCGGCAAAGGGTCAAGGTCTTCAAGCCCAAGATCGACGATCGCTATGGCATTCAGAACATCACCAGCCACACCGGACAATCAGTCGAAGCGGTGGCGGTTGGCGCGGCCGCAGACATTTTTGATCTTGCCAACGGCGAGACAACCGTAGTCGCCATCGACGAAGCGCAATTCTTTGACGCGAAGATCATTGATGTCGTGCAACGCCTGGTCGACGAACTGAACTTGCGCGTGATCATCGCTGGCTTGGATACCGACTTTCGCGGCGAACCATTCGGCGCTATGCCAGACCTGCTAAGCATCGCGGAAGAAGTGGTAAAGCTGCACGCAATTTGCGTCGTCTGCGGCGGGCCTGCCAGCCGTACGCAGCGTCTGGTCGATGGCGAGCCGGCCGCTTACGACGATCCCATCATTCTGGTCGGCGCCCAAGAGTCTTATGAGGCGCGATGCCGGCGCCATCATCAGATTCTGCCCGCGAATAGCGACTAGCGCAATTGACTAACTAGGCGAGCAAACCGGGTATCTCTTCGGGGTTGGCGGCGACGCGCGCGCCGGCCGCTTCCAGCGCCACGATCTTCTCTTCCGCGGAGCCTTCTCCCCCATCGACGATTGCGCCAGCGTGCCCCATGCGTTTGCCCGGCGGCGCGCTGCGGCCAGCGATGAAGGCCGCCACCGGCTTGGTCATGGCGTTCTTTATATAATCAGCCGCGACAATTTCGGCGCTGCCGCCGATCTCGCCGAGCAGCGCGACCTTCTCAGTTTCCGGATCGTCCTCAAACATCTCCAGCACCTCGACGAATGTCGTGCCGATTACCGGGTCGCCGCCGATCCCGACGATCGTCGATATGCCAATGCCGGCATTCTTCATGGCGAAGCCAACTTCATACGTAAGCGTCCCGCTCTTGGAAACCACCCCGACATTGCCCGCACTGGCGACCATCGCCGGGATGATGCCGACCTTGGCTTGTCCCGGCGTCATGACGCCCGGACAGTTGGGTCCCAGCAGACGGGCGCCGCGCCGGCGACAAAAGGCGACCACCTTCATCATGTCGGCGACCGGGATGTGCTCGGTAAGGCAGATTACCAGGCGGATGCCAGCGTCAGCCGCTTCCATGATGGCATCGGCGGCGAAGCGCGCCGGCACTGTCACCAAACTGACATCGGCGTTCGTCGTCTCGACCGCTCGACGCATCGTGTCAAAGACAGGCTTGCCCTCGAACCATTCGCCGCCTTTCCCTGGCGTGACGCCGCCGACCACATCCGTGCCGTACTCCATCATCAACTTGGCGTGAAAGCCGCCTTGCCTGCCCGTTATTCCCTGCACCACCACCCGGGCGCTCTTGTCAATGAGAATCGCCATCTTATGCCCCCTTCTTTACGGCGGCAACAGCGAGTTGAGCTGCTTCTGTCAAGGTTTCCGCCGATAGTAGATTGGGCAGCCGAGCCTGGCTGATGATGCGGTTGCCTTCGGCGGCGTTTGTGCCTTGCAGGCGGATGACCATCGGCACATCCGGGTTGACCTCGTTGTACGCGGTCAGTATGCCATTGGCGACCTCATCGCAGCGCGTGATCCCGCCGAAGATATTGAAGAGCACGCAGCGCACATTATCATCGGAAAGAATAATGCGCAGCGCCGCCGCGACTTGCTCGGGCGTAGCGCCGCCGCCGATGTCGAGGAAGTTTGCCGGTCCAATACCGTCAGCATCGCCGTAGAGCTTGGTCATGTCCATCGTCGTCATCGCCAGTCCGGCGCCATTTACCATGCAGCCGATTTGACCATCAAGCTTGATATAGGTGATGCCGGCTTCGCGCGCCTGGCGCTCGGATTCGGGTTCGTCGCTGGTATCGCGATCCGCGCTCAAAGCCCGCTGACGAAATAGCGCGTTTTCATCTATGATCACCTTGCCATCGACCGCAACCAGCTCGCCGCCGCCGGTGATGACCAATGGATTGATCTCGGCTAATTCGGCGTCGCTCTTGATATAGCATTCGTAAAGGCTCCGCAGAATCTTGCCGAAATCGCGCCAGTTCTCCCGCGGCAGGCCCATCGCGCTGGCGATGTATGTCATTTGGTAGTCCTGCAATCCCATAATAGGATCAACATGCTCGCGAACAATCGCCTCCGGGCGTTCGCGGTTGAGCTCTTCAATGTCCATCCCGCCTTCCATCGACGCCATAACCAGCGGCATCGACGCGCCACGATCGTTGGTGATAGCCAGGTAAATCTCTTGACGTATATCGGCGCCGGGGTCAATCAGCACCTTGCCTACCGTCAAGCCCTTAATATCCATTCCCAGTATGTTGGCGGCATGATGCCGGGCTTGTTCCGCATTCTGCGCGACCCTGACGCCGCCAGCCTTGCCGCGTCCGCCGACATGCACCTGCGCCTTCACCACCACGACGCCGCCAATCTCGGCCGCAATAGCCTGCGCCTCCTCGGGCGTCGTCGCCACTTTGCCTTGCGGAATCGGGATGCTATATTCCCGGAAGAGAAACTTGGACTGATATTCATGCAACTTCAATGCCGCTGCCCTCCGTCTATTTCGCTGGTCCCTGTCCCACCGCTGCGACGCGCGCCTTCTTAGCGCCGTTGCGTCTTCATTGCGCATCGCCTGTTGCAAAGCGCTCGCGCAACAAAATGCTGATTCGCCTTCGACCAACTCTGATTAGCCGGATCGTTCAACCCGCTGTCCAGCGATAGGGAAACGATGCGCCTCAATACCTATGGCGCAATCGCCATGACCGGCCGCGCTAGGTTACGCCATGCTTCTCACAATCTCAAGTGACAATCGCTCATTCGCAATCGGCGTCATATGGCTTTGTGCGCACAATCGAATTTGAGTACACTAGGTGGCAGGGTCTAGGAGCTTAGCCACGCAATCGACGGCTGGGGGCAGATAATGAAAGCAAGAGTGGCGGCGTTTTACATCGCAATCATACTTGTTTCGCTTATTGTGGCGTTTGGCCAAGAAGAAGATACCACCGCGAACCTGCTGGAGAATGGCGACTTTGAAGGCGACTTCAGCGTTTTGGATGGCGCCGAACCGCGCAATGTCGCTGCAGGATGGACGCCTTGGCATGTCCCGGCGTCCGATTCCAGTCCTTCCTTTGCCAATCACGATCCTAACTACGATGAAGAGACCGACCGAATACGCCTCGATGAAGCCGGCAGCGCGCAGAAGTTCTTCACTCTTTTCGCAACCCATCAAGGCGGCATTTACCAGGAAGTGGATTCTTTAACCAGCGGCGCGACATATCGCTTCAGCATTTATGCCTACGTTTGGTCTTCGAGCTTTGAAGACGCCGATGTCAGCGAAGACCCCGGCGATGTCGTGGTTCGCGTCGGCATCGACCCCAACGGCGGGACCGACGGCGAAAGCGAAGACATCGTCTGGTCAACCGCGGCGACATTCTTCTATGACGCCTATCGCCAATATGCGGTTATCGCCACCGCCGAAAGCTCGACCATCACCGTCTTCGTAGAATCCACCGTGGGCGAGCCGCGCGCCAACAACTATATCTATCTCGATGACGCTGTGCTGGAATCGGCCGGCGGCGCGGTCGTCGATGCAACGCCTACATCAGAAACGAATACCGATCTCTCCGGTACTAGCGGCGACAATACGGCCACCGCCACAGAAACGGCAAGCGCCACACCCACTGCGACTGCCACTGTGGAACGCCTCCAAAGAGACACCCGGGGTTCGACCGACCCGGAACGAGACGAGCAGCCATCCCCGACGCCGACCGCCACGGAAACACCGACCGACACCCCTACCATGACGCCGACTATGGCGCCAAGCCCAACGCCGACCGCATCCGCGACGCCTACGGCCACGCCCAGTGCGACCGCGACAGATAGCGGCGACACACCGATTAGCGACGAGTTTCCCGAAACCGTCGTGCATGTAGTGGTCGCGGGCGATACCGTCAGCGCGCTGGCGATCGAATACGGCAGTACTGTCGCTGCGATCAATCGTGCCAATGGCTTGAATGCCGCCAACCTGATCGCCATCGGTCAGCGGCTGATCATACCGATCAACTTGCCCGAAACCGACGATTCGATAGTCGCCGACCAGCCGACGGCCACGCCAACCAATACGCCAACGATTACACCGACGTTCACATCGACGCCATCGCCTACGCCTACGCCAGTCACCTACCAGGTCCTGCCGGGCGACACGCTGGAGACAATCGCCGGGCGTTATGGCACAACTGTGGACTTGCTGGCGCAGCAAAATAACATCGCGAATGTCCACCAGATAGATGTTGGGCAAATTCTGGTAATCCCGACGCCCGTCCCGCCAACCGCTACTCCGACTCCCCTGCCCACAGCAACGCCCTTCCCGACGGCAACGCCAGTGCCCGTTATCTCCATAGGTTCAACCATAGAATATGTCGTACAGGCAGGCGATTTGCTTAGCGAAATCGCCGCCGAGCATGACACAACCGTTGCGGCTATCGCACAACTCAACGGCATCGCGAATCCCAGTCGCATCTTCCCCGGACAGATTCTGCTGATTCCCAGTGCCGCAGTCGCTACTGCCACGCCCGACCCGGCGATACCCACCGCCACCCCGACCAGCGTACCAACCCCGACGCCGCTTCCGACCGCTGTCCCTACGACATACACGGTGCAATTTGGCGATACCCTTTTCGGCATCGCGGCCGCGTACGGCGTTAGCGTTGTCGAGCTCGCCCAGCTGAACGGCATCACCAATTACAACCAATTAAGCGTCGGCCAAGTGTTGACCATTCCGGGATGAGTTCGTATCTCTCTGTACTGAATTTACGAACAAGTCAAGTAATCATAGCTCGCGCTCGCGTTTGTGCGGGCTTTTCGTCCCGTCTGCGCGGTCTGCTCTGCCAGCGCAGCCTTAGCCCAGGTCACGGAGCGCTCTTCGTTTGCAGGCGCCCGGGACGGCTCGCAGCCGCCATTCACACCTTCGGACTTCGCATTGCCATTGGCGTCATCTGGTTGGATGCCGAAGGGTTCGTCGTGGATATGCGATTGGCAAAGCCGATGAGATTCGCCCATGTGCCCAAGGCTTCGGCAATGTATTATCTGGAAGCCAATCCCGAGATTCTGAATCTCGCGCGGATCGGCGATCAACTGCGCATTGACGAGGTCGTTTCTTGACTAAGCACTTTCGCAGCGTCTTAGCGATACTGCTGATGTGCGCGGGCATGCTGCCCTGGCTGTCGCGCGCCCAAGAGCAGATTGACGCGAGATTCACCGTGCACGTAGTCCAGCGCGGTGAAAACCTGTTCCGGATCGCACTGCAATACAACCTCTTCGCCGAGCAGGTCGCAGCCGCCAACGGCATAACCGATAGCAACAGCATCGTCGTAGGGCAGCGGTTGATAATTCCGCTCGCCACTGACGGCATGGATCAACGCCTGACTCATATTGTCGCCGCCGGCGAAACCTTGGCGAGCATCGCCGCCGCCTACAGCCGAAGCGCGGCCGATTTGATCGCGCTGAACAACCTCGAATCGGGTGAAGCAATTTACGTGGGCCAGGAGTTAGTCATCGTCGCTGGCAGCGCCGAACCGGAAGTCACGCCCATTGCCATCCAACCAACAGCGACAGCGGACGGCAACGCGCCCGTCACCGCCACGCCGTCCCCCTCGCTCGCCGCTTCACAACACTCCTTCGCGCGCAACGGCAGCATGAGCGCGACCTTTGTGCATACCGTCGCGAGCGGTGATACGCTTTTTGAGATCGGACTGCGTTATGACTTGACCGTCGAAGCGCTCGTCCATACCAACAATCTCCGCAATCCGGATGCCTTAAGCGTCGGACAGAAGCTTATCATTCCCGGCATCCAGTTGCCGCGCCTGGCGCAAGTCCTTCCCGCGGTCGTCGATTCCTTTACGATTGATCCCCTGGTGCTCGAGACCGGACGCAGCGCGCGCATCGAGTTGCTAACCAACGAGCCAGTCCGACTCGCCGGGCAATTCCTGAATCAGGATCTGCATGTAATCGCGCGGGACAACGGCAAGCGACACAACGTTCTCGTCGGCGTGCCCATGTTCACCGCCAAAGCAGTCTATCCGCTGCAGCTTCAGCTTAGATATCGCAACGGCGAAAGCGAATCCGTCTCCGCCAATTTGCAGGTCATCGGCGGCGGTTACGGCTATCAGTCGATCACGCTCAACGACAACGAGCTTCTCGCGCCAGCCATCGAAGAAGCTGAGATCGCCCTGCTCGTCGAGCAGACCAGCGGCTTCACGCCGGAGCGCAGTTGGAGCGACTCGCTCAGCTTGCCGGCCGCTGCCGCGATGAATGCCGTATTCGGCACGCTGCGCTCTTACAACGGCAGCGAATACAATCGCTATCATCGCGGCGTTGATTTCGCTGGTCCGCCCGGCACGTCCGTCCTGGCCGCCGCCGAGGGCCGCGTCATACTGGCCGACCGACTGCACATCCGCGGCAACACCACCGTCATCGATCACGGCTGGGGCGTCTACACGCTCTACGCGCATCAACAAGAAACACTGGTTCAAGCGGGCGAAATTGTGTCTTCAGGCCAGGTGATTGGCACGATTGGCTCAACTGGCAGAAGCACCGGACCGCATCTTCACTGGGAAGTATGGCTCAACGGCGTCAATGTCGACCCGCTGCAATGGGTGCGGCAGGTATTCCCCTGATTCGCCAGCGCGTTACATCACGGCGTCAACTCGTGTACGCGCCGTCCAGCGCTTCAAAGTCGGTGAAGAGAAAATGGTCGTGATAATAGTGAATCCAGAGGAACGATAGAATCGCCGTGTAATAGGCGATATCAAAGTGCGTATTTCCGTCAATGCCGGGCTTCACTATGCCAGCCAGCGCGTAGACCATCACGAATATCGCCGCCGAGCCGGCCAACATCGCCGCGCTGAAGGCATATAGCGCGCGCGCGTCCGGCGTGCGGCGGCTGAAGCGCGCCACTAGCGGCGCGTCTTGGTCCAGCTCGCCCGCCATTTGCCGTATCTTGATGATGTAAAACGTGATAGCCAGGTATTGAAATGAGTGCCAGGTGTTCAAGCCCTGAAACGCCGTATCGAGGTTGGGCAGCAGCGGCGTCAAAAAAGCGACAATCACCGTCAGCGAAATGAACACAAACTTCGGCGCATTGAGAATGCCGTGATAGCGCTCGTAAATCGACTTGCCAATGTATGAAATCAGCGCCGCTCCAAAAATGGCCGTCACCACTAGGAAGAACCAGGGATTGTCAGGCTGTTGGAACAAATCAGGTATCGCTTCGCCTAAATCGTTCTGGCCGATCTCGAAGGCGCCTTGGCTAATCTTCCACATCGCCACCGGGAATAGACTGGTCAGCACAATCGCATAGTCTATCAATCGGGCGACCGGGCTCACCGCGCTCTTGCGTACGAACTTCGCTTCTTTGTGATTGTATAGCTCAACGATATAAGTGACTTGATGCAGCACATGCAAGGAAGCCCAGAAGAAGAAGAAGGTCAACATCAGGCTGAGATTCAAGAAGGCCAGGGAAATGACGATTACCGGGATAATAATCGAGGAGCGGATCAAGGTCGGATTGCGCTCCTTGAAGCGCTCGTCAAGCCCAGTCCGCAAGAATGTCGACATCATGTGCGGACCGCCAATCGCCACCGCCACGAAGAAGTTCACGAGATTGCGGCTGGCGTCATCGTCTATGCCAAGCTCTACGCCAAAGAGATACATCAGATATGGCAGCGGGACCACTACAACGCTTAACGTGATGAAGAACAGGTCCCAGCGCCTGTTCCGCAGCCAAAGACTGCCTTTGTCAATATCCGAGCGCGAGTCAACGCGGGCTAGTGAAATAGCCGAGGTTGCCATGATGTCTCCTGCGAATTCTGCTTTCTCTATCTTAGCAGAGTTTACTTAGCATCGCAAAGTAATTTTCCTGCTCGCCGATGAAGTTCCTCGATCCTTACGGCAGAAAGCCAAACCACTGACAGAAACGCGTCGGATGCGCCGCGCAGCTCTCGGGCGCATGTGCCACCAGGATTATCGCGCCAGCGAAGGCAAGCGCGCCAGCGATCAGCAAGATGCAGCCGCACCAAGCCACAGGCCCCCCTTGAAGCAACTCGATCAGAAGTTCTACCAGGCCGAATATGACTTCAAAAATGCTGCTTACCGCCTGCAGGGCAAAGGCAATGACGAAGGCCACGATGCACAGCGCGGCGCAACCAACCCCTATGATAGGCAGATGCGCCGGGTCGATGTTTTGCAGCGCTTCCATCACTTGGCTCCGCTTTCTGAAATTGCCGCCGGTCTTATTCTACTCGCAGGCCGAGGAATGCGTCCCCGTCAGCGCCCAGGCTGCTTCCGCGTCCGCGCGCGAGTAACAGTCGCAGTATTTGACGTTCTGGTCGCCGCCGCTGGTTGACCATAGCAGGTAGCTTACGGCAGTTTCAATGCAGACCGCCGCCCCGTCAATCGCGCTGACGATCGAGGACCGCGTGATCTGCAGCCCTCGATAGTCCGCATTGCTAAGCAGCGTGACGAGCAGCAGCGGGTGCGAGTGTGGCGCCGGAATATCCGCGTGATCCAGGCGAATTTCGCCATTTGCCGCCAGATAGAACAATCCGCAGGGCGTCAGCAAAAGCAGGAACCATAAAGTCAGCAGCAGCAGACAGCCGACGCGACGCAACGGATTGCGTTTGGACTCAGCTGCTGGCGCGGCCTCTACAGTCGCGTCCGTATCCAGCGATTCAGGCATTTGACGTCCAATGGTCCCAAGGGTAACGAAGCGCCAATGAAGCAGATCCGCAGCTGAGCCGCGGCCTCGACTTAACCACCGTCGCGGAAGCGCAGAACGACCCGGTCAGTGGCGTCATAACTGGCGTGTGCGTGCAGCGGCGGCTCGTCCGCGCCCATGTCCAGAATTCGCGGCAAGAGCTGCGGTAGATCCTCGACCAGGTCCAGCTCGCTTATGCGCGACCGCGAAACCCACTCCAGCCGTCCTTCTGCGGACTGCCGCGAAAACTCACGGCTATCGCTGATGGCAGTATACACAAACAGCATAATGCCCGTGTCGGCGCCGGCGTCGATATTGTGGATGCTGCGCAGCCGCAGAGTATGCGCCGCCAAACCCGACTCCTCGTAGATTTCGCGCATCGCGCTGGCGGCCGGATCTTCAAAGCGCTCGA
Organism: Anaerolineae bacterium; assembly: GCA_022824465.1. GTDB lineage: Bacteria > Chloroflexota > Anaerolineae > Aggregatilineales > Phototrophicaceae > UBA6055. Next base: position 228,871 of record JAJDZV010000008.1, on the reverse strand, counting down.
TATGTCCGCCCAGCCCATTGTACTGATTTGGAAAGACGTGCCTGTTTCCCGCCCGCTTCATGAGCAAGATGTCATTCCCGTTCAAGACGAAAGACAAGGTTCGCGGGATCGTCAGCCAGCGGCCGTTTGTCGCGTCCGCGCCTTGCTGCTTCGCGCCCATCGCCTACTCCTCGCTCCAAGCGCGCCGGCGCAATTGCCGCGCGCCTCAGTTCGTGATACGCTAGTCGCCATCCCATTGACATTGTACTCGCGAATCCGATGTTTTCGAATCCAATAAGCGCACCCTCGCCCGAATTGAGAATCGTCCGCGTCGATGCCATTTTGCCGCACGAAAAGAGCGATGCGCAGCGCTCGAAGCCTTTGATGAAGCGGCTTGCTCGAGCCGAGTTCTTTACAAATCCGCCGCTCGTCGCCGAACTGCCTGACGACCGCTACGTCTTGATGGATGGCTCAAATCGGCATTTGTCGATGTCTTTGCTCGGATACAAACATATCCTGGCGCAGATACTCGACTACGAGAGCGACTATGTCGAGCTAGGCGTCTGGCAGCATGTAGTCGCTGATTGGAAAGCCGATCGCCTTCTGCGAAAGTTGGACGCGATCAACCACACCGACATCCGGACCGGCTGGGACGGCAGCGCGGTGGCGCAGATCCTGCTTAGAGAAGGACCCGTATACTCAATTCATGCCGCCGCCGAGAACTTGACGCAACGGAACGCGACGCTCGCCAACCTGGTAAACGCCTATCACAACTCAGCCAGCTTGTATCGGACGCCGCTAAGCGATCCGGGCCAGATCTGGTCTCTTTTCCCCAGCGGCATCGCTTTGATCATGTTTCCCGTCTATACGCCAGCGGAAATCATCCAAGCCGCGGTCGATGGCGCCTATCTTCCGCCTGGCGTCAGCCGTCACATCGTGCACGGCCGCGCCCTCAACGTCAACTATCCGATGGAGAGCCTGCGCGCCGACGCGCCGCTGGACGCCAAGAATGCCTTGCTGCAAGACTGGCTGCGCGAGCAGTACGCCGCCCGCAGCATACGCTATTATGCCGAATCAACCTTCCAATTCGCCGAGTAGGCAACCATGACGCCAGACGCAGACCAGACGCTTAGCCAAACCGCAATATGCGCTGACGAACGCGACTACCGCCTCGTCAGTCTGCCAGCCAATGCCATCACCCTGGCCGCCGCCATCCTGGCGGAGGCGGGACTGCCTTTCAGCGCGCTAATCTGCGACAAGGACGAAACAACGCTTGTGCTGCAAGACGCTGTTTTGCCCGCCTTTCGCGCTCGACTGCGCGTCGCGAACATTAGCGACCAGCGTTACCGGCTCATATCATTCTCCGCAATTCTTGAGCCGGATCTCGTCGGTTTCATCGCGCGGATCAGCCAGGCGCTGGCAGCGGCGGAAATACCGGTTCTCGCCTTCGCCGCCTTCTCGCGCGATCACGTCTTCGTGCCCGCGGATGCCCTTTCCAAGGCGGTCGCGGTTTTGCAGACGCTGCAAGACGATCTCAGACAGGGACAGTGAGCGGTGGAAATCAATCTCTTCAACGATGCCAACCTCGTTCCGCAGCCGAGGCATAAGGTCAAGATCGAAACGCTGAGCGCATCGCCCTACCGCGATCGTTTTCGCGTCAAGGTCAATCTTACGCTGACGCCCTTTCAAGAACGGCCCAATTTGCTTATCGCCGCGCGCCGAAACGATGGCACAATGGTCAGCGATCTGGATGTCATTGCTACGATGCACTTCGACAACGAATTCACCATGCACATTCGCGGCGTCGATGATCCGAGCGGCGAGTATACGCTCAAAGCCGAGCTATACTATGAATCGCGCGACCCGCCGCAGGATTGTGCCGAAATCAGCTTCAACATCCCGCCGGATGCCGACTGACGATGCCAGAGAGGATCGCATACCGCGTGGCGCGTCAGATCGTCAATCACGCCGAGGCTGCCGCCCCGAACGAAGCTTGCGGCTTGCTCGCTGGCAATGGCGCGACCATCGTCAAGGCGCTGCCCCTGCGCAACGCCGCTGCGGCGCCAGCCAAAAGCTTCGGCCTTGATCCTGAGGAGCAATTGGCGGCGCTCAAGGCGATCGACGCGGACGGTCTCGCCTGGATTGGCGTCTACCATTCGCATCCTCGCTCCGCGCCGATTCCATCGCGCGCGGACATCGCCGAAGCGGCCGACTCCAACTTGCTGCATCTGATAGTTTCGCTCGAGCGCGCCAAGCCTCAGTTGAAGCTCTGGCGGATCGACAGTCAATCCGCGACGCCCCTTGACTTAATTCTCCACAGCGAAATGTTCGGCGGCGAAACCGAGCAGTTGTCCAAGCAGCAGAAAATCGCCATCGTGGCCGCCGGAATCGCGAGTTTGCTGCTCTTGGTCGCGCTGTCCGTGGCGCTGCTGCCTCCGCCGCCGGAGCTCGCGCCCTAGCCCTTGCCGCTGCCAAGACTCAACCATGGACGCGCTACTCACCGTCATAATCGGACTCCTGGCTGGCGCCGTCGTCAACGCCCTGGCTGACGCGCTGCCGGATGGTCCATGGCTACGTCGTCCGCGCTACGCTGATGGCAGTCCGCGGCCGGTAATCGCCTGGCTTGGCGTCGCCGATTGGCTTGCGCGCCCCGGGCGAGCCGACACGCGACGTCCTCGTCTTCCCTGGCGCTATCCCGCGACTGAGCTAACTGTCGCGAGCCTGCTGCTGGCCACACATCACTTTGCCGCGCAAAACGCAAGGCCGCCGGGCGCGCAGTTATTTGTATGGCAAGCATACGCCGTGGCGTTTGTTCTGCTCGCGCTTGTCGACCTGCAGCGAAAGCGAATACTGCTGGCGCCCCTGATCGCGGCAGCCCTCCTCGCTCTGTTTGACGCGGTCGCCTTGCCGCAGCCACCGCCCAATCTGGCGTCGGCGCTTTTCGGCGGAGCATGCGGCGGCCTTGTGTTTGGTTTCGCATATCTTGGTGGCCAGCTCTATGGACGATTGGCGGCAAGAGTCAGGTCGCCGGCATTTGGCGCGGGCGATGTGTATCTTATGGCGCTGAGCGGGCTGATCGTTGGTTTTCCCCATATCCTGGTGGCGATGATTTTGACGATTGTATTGGGCGGCATCGGCGCGCTGATCTACTTGACTCAGCTACGGCTGCGCGGCCGGCGCTACCGGCGCTTCACTGCCCTGCCCTACGCGCCCTACATCCTGGCGGCGACATACGCGCTGCTCCTGTTTCCGGACGAATTCAGTCGCGCGGCAGTCGGCATTTTCGGCTAGGGATCCTCGTCAAGCGTAGACAAGCAAGTTTGGACTCAGGCGATATGCGTGCTGCCGTTCTGCGCTGCAGACCGATTCTCGTATTTGGCGATGACGCCGCCACCGAGGCAAATATCGCCGCGATAGACCACGGCCGCCTGTCCGGGCGTGATGTCGCGCTGCGGCTGGTCGAAGCGCGCTTTCATGGCGCCGTCGGCCATCACCTCGATTTCAGCCGGCTGGGATCGCGCGCGGTAGCGGATCTTGACATCGGCGCGGAATGACGCAGCTGGCGGGCTGCCGCTCACCCAATTGACATTTTCAGCGACAAGCTCGTCGCGCCCAAGTTGGTCTCTCGCGCCGACTACGAGGGCGTTGCGCCTTTCGTCCATCGCCAGGACATAGAGCGGCTCGCGCGAAGAAATGCCCAAGCCTTTCCGTTGGCCGATGGTATAATTCGCCAGTCCCTGATGCTGTCCAAGGACGAGGCCGTCGCGGTTCACGATGGGTCCCGGCGCGATGACATCGGGCGCGTGCAGCCGCAAGAAGCTGCGATAATCGCTCTTGCCCAGGAAGCAGAGGTCCTGACTGTCCCTTTTGCCAGCGACGTCAAAGCCGAGTGTGGCGGCGAGCTTGCGCACTTTGGACTTGGGATATTCGCCGACCGGGAAGAGCGCCCGTCGGAGCTGTTCTTGGCCCAATACGCTCAGCACATAGCTTTGGTCTTTATCGGCGTCGACGCCGCGGCGCAGCCGCCAGCCGCCGTCGTCCTTTGTGATGCGGGCGTAATGGCCTGTGGCGAGAAAGTCAGCGTCGAGCGCCAGGGCGTTGCGCAGCAGCCAGTCGAAACGAATGCGGCGATTGCACTCCAGGCAGGGGTTCGGCGTAAAGCCGTCGCGGTGTCCGTCGATGAAATATTGAACGACGGTTTCGCGGAAAATGTCCTTGCTATCCAGAACGTAGAAGGGAATGCCCAGCTTTTCGGCGATGTGGCGGGCATCATTCATCTGGACCGGGGTGCAGCAGCGGTTGTGCTCGGCGCCGCCCATCGTCGGATCCGACCAAAGGCGCATCATCATGCCAACAACATCGTAGCCGGCTTCAACCAGTAGCGCGGCCGCTACCGAGCTGTCGACGCCGCCGCTCATGGCGACGACCACGCGCGTATCCGACCGGCTCATGGCGCGCGCTCGCGACTTAACTGGCTCAGCTTGTCAACGGCGCGGGCAAGCGCGTCAACCGTATAGTCAATATCGTCTTCATTGGTGCGGACGCCGACTGAAAAGCGCAAGCCGCACTTCGCCTGCTCAGCGGTGTAGCCGACCGCCAAGAGAATCTCAGAGGGTTCGGGATTGCCAGTCATGCAAGCGGAGCCGCTGCTGGCCGCGATGCCGTTTATATCGAGGTGCATCAGCAGGGCGTTGGCGTCGATGCCGGCGATGATGAAGCTGGCGTGGGAGGGCAAGCGTTTGTCGGGCTGTCCTGAGAGTTGCGCGCCCGGTACGCGAGTCAGTACGCCGCTGATGAGCCTGTCTCGCATCAAACGAAAATGAGCGCAGCGCTCGGCCTTCGCTTGATGCGCCAGTTCAAGCGCGCGAGCCAGACCGACGATGAAGGCTGTGTTCTGGGTGCCGGCGCGGCGCCCGCCCTCGTGGCCGCCACCAGTGATGGCGGACGGCAAGTCCAGCCCGCTGCGGATGTACAAAACGCCGACGCCTTTGGGTCCATAAAACTTGTGCGCCGAGAGGCTGAGCATGTCGACGCCGAGCCGCTCAACATCCAAGGTCAGCTGGCCGCCGGCCTGGACCGCGTCGGTGTGGAAGAGAATGCCTCTGTCTCTGGCGATCGATGAAAGAGCGGGCAAGTCGTTGATGCTGCCAAGTTCGTTGTTGGCGTAGATGACACTGGCGATCGCGCCGCCATCATTGCAGGCTTTGACAAAGGCGTCTTCGTCCACCAGTCCATACCGATCCACGGGCGCCGCTACCGACTCGAATCCCATGAGGTCGCGTAATTGAGCAATGGTGTTGGCGACGGCGCTATGCTCGACCGGCGATGTGATCAGGCGAGCGGACAAGTTGTGCTGCCGCGCTCGCCAGGCGGCGCCGCGAATCGCGAGGTTGTCGCTTTCCGAGCCGCCGCCAGTGAAGACGATTTCGTTCGCGCGACAGTTGAGAATGGCTGCCACCGTCTCGCGAGCCGCTTCGATAACGCGCGCGGCGTCCCTCCCCTGATTGTGGGCCGATGTTGGATTGCCGTAGATGTCGCTGAAATAGGGCATCATTGCGTCCAGCACCCGCGGATCGACGGGCGTGGAAGCCGAGTGATCGAGGTAGACCTGGCGGCTGGCTCTCATGGTTATAGCGACTCTCGGCGTGTTTCGTATCGTCATCATTCTAAACGATGCAAGCGGCGCCTTACAATGCGCAAGGCGACTGAGGCTGCATATGCTATCCGGGCAAAGATCGTCCCGTGCGCAGGCCGAAGCTCGAGGCTTGGCGCAGTCCAGCAAGCCCACGCGGATGTGGACTTCCACTGCACGGGTGACAAGATTGCATCGCCGGGAAATCCAATTGGCCTTTGCTGTTGGGCATTGAATGCGCTGCCTTCGCAAGCGACTGGCTGATGGATGGCGCGCGCCAGCATCGTTAAAGTATTGGAGGGATGAAGTATGGAAAAAGCGGCGCTCAGACGGGTCAGAGAGTGTCGCGTGTATGAAATTCAAGGTAAGAAAGCCCTCCAAAGCGCGGTTGTGTATCGATACAGTCTTGATACAGTCGCTTCCGCCGGGCTGAAAGTCGACTTTTGGGACGCTAAACGTTGGCATTCGGTTGCGTCCGGTTGGATTTAGGATTGTAGGTGGGTGAGACGAAATGGCAGCCATAGTCGTCAGAGTAGCACAGCAGGGCCGATCAAAGGCGACTATATGGTCGCGTAAGAGTCCTTTTGGCGACGGCGGCGGAAGGCGCGGTTTGAGGGGCGAGGCGCAATGACAGGCATTTCAGGCGGCGGCGCGCACTGTCGAAGCAAGCGCGGCATTTGAAACTACAAATGCGGCGGAAGCTATATTATCATCCGGAGCCGAGATTGGCGGCCGGCGGCGGCAACCTGGGCAGCGAGGAGCCACTGGAGGCTCACAGATGACGAGTATTGCGGCAATACATGGGCGCGAAGTATTGGACTCCCGCGGCAACCCGACGGTCGAAGTCGAGATTGAACTGTCCGAAGGGACGATTGGGCGCGCGATCGTGCCGAGCGGCGCTTCGACCGGCGAGCACGAGGCGCTGGAGCTGCGCGATGGCGACGGGTCGCGATATTTGGGCAAGGGGGTCTTGAAGGCGGTCCGGTCAGTAAACGAGATCATTGCGCCCGAGATAACTGGGCTGGAACCCTATAACCAGAAGGCATTGGATGAGTCGATGCTGGCGCTGGATGGCACGGCGACCAAGAGCTGTCTGGGCGCGAATGCGATCCTGGGCGTGTCGATGGCGCTGGCGCGCGCGGCCGCCAAGAGTTTGCGTCTGCCCTTGTACGCATATCTCGGCGGCATCCACGCGCACGTATTGCCGACCCCGATGATGAATATCATGAACGGCGGCAAGCATGCGGAAGGCAGCACGGACTTCCAGGAGTTTATGGTGATGCCCACCGGCGCGCCGAGTTTCCGCGAAGCGTTGCGCTGGGGCACAGAGATATATCACCGGTTGAAAGCGGTTTTGCACGAGCGCGGCTATCAGACGACGGTGGGCGACGAGGGCGGATTCGCGCCCAGCCTGGGCAGCAACCAGGCGGCGCTTGAGGTCATTTTGGAGGCGATCGAGAGAGCCGGCTTTCACGCGGGCGACGAGGTGTTCATCGCGCTTGACCCGGCGACTTCCGAGATCTACGAAGACGGCGTCTACAAGCTGGATATTGAAGGGCGGCAGTTAAGCGGGGAAGAGATGGTCGAGTTTTGGAGCGACTGGTGCGATCGCTACCCGATAATTTCCATCGAAGACGGCCTGGACGAGAATGACTGGGAGAACTGGACGCGGCTGGTTGCAAAGATTGGCGACCGGGTGCAGATCGTCGGCGATGATCTTCTCGTCACCAATGTGGACAAAGTGAGGCGAGCCATCAGCGAAAAGGCCGCTAACGCCTTGCTGTGCAAAGTCAACCAGATCGGCACCTTGACCGAGGCTTTCGCCGCGAGCCAGTTGGCGCAACGGCACAACATGACAGTGGTCACGAGCCACCGCAGCGGAGAGACGGAAGACAATACCATAGCGGATATCGCGGTTGCGATGAATAGCGGACAAATCAAGACGGGCGCGCCGGCGCGCACGGACCGGATCGCGAAGTATAATCAGTTGCTGCGCATCGAAGAGCGGTTGGGCGGCGCCGCCAGTTATGCCGGCAAAGCGGCGTTCGCCAACTTGAATGCCGATGTAGAATGAGTTTGGCGGCAAGCTCGAAAGAACAAGCCTTGCGATTTAGCCTGGAAAGCAAGCAAACAAAGATCGTAGCGACCATCGGTCCGTCTTCCAGCGATCCGGAAGTCTTGCGCGCCATGATTCGCGCTGGCATGAATGTGGCGCGCATTAACTTCTCGCACGGCGATCATGCGACGCACGGCAGTGTCATCAACCATATCCGGCGGATATCGGCCGAAGAAGACAGCGTGGTTGCGATCCTCTGTGACATCCAGGGACCGAAGATAAGGCTGGGCATGATCGAGCCCGAGCCGATGATGCTGGAAATCGGCGATACGATACGTCTAACGAGCGATGTTCTGGTTGGGTCGAACGGCGTGGTTTCGCTGCCGCACCCGGAGTTTCTGCGAGATATTGAAGCGGGCACGACGCTGTTGCTTGATGACGGCAACTTGCAGTTCAGTGTCCAAGAAGCCGACGGCCGGAACCTGGTCTGCGAGGTGGTGGTTGGCGGAGCGCTCAAGGCGCGCAAGGGCGTATCGGCGCCAAATGCGCGGCTGACGCTTTCGGCGATCACGGACAAGGATCGAGCGGATATCGAGTTTGCGTTGGCGCAAGATTGCGACTATATGGCGATGTCGTTTGTGCGCACGGCGGACGATATTCGCGAGCTCAAGACCTTGATGGCGGAGCTGAGCAAAGACGCGGCGATCATCGCCAAGATTGAAATGGGCGAGGCGCTGGAGAATATCGAAGACATCATCGCGATATGCGACGGCATCATGGTGGCGCGCGGCGACTTGGGAATCGAGACGCCGGCGGAGGAAGTGCCGTATCACCAGAAGCGCATCATCAAGCTCTGCAACGCGGCGGCCAAGCCAGTGATAACGGCGACACAAATGCTGGAATCGATGACGGAGAATCCCCGCCCCACCCGCGCGGAAGCGAGCGATGTTTACAATGCCATCCTGGATGGGACGGACGCGATCATGCTGAGCGCAGAGAGCGCCAGCGGCCAGTACCCGGTGCGCGCGGTCGAAGTGATGAGCGAGATCGCGGCGATAGCGGAGCGGAACCTGCAAAACTTCAGCAGTTCCGCAGCGAAGACCCGGCCAAGCGCAAGCGGCGGCGCGTCGCTCGAAGACAGTTCGATCGCGATCAGCCGGGCGACCTTTGACATATCCGAGGTGATCAAGCCGAAGGCGATCGTCACGACGAGCATGTCGGGCTATACAACGCGCCGCGTGGCCAAGGAGCGCCCGGGCACACCCATCTTGTCAATGACACCGGTGGCGACGACCCAACGGCGCATGGCGCTGGTCTGGGGCGTGACGCCCTTGCTGGTTGAAGAGTTCACGACAATTGACGAAATGATCAGCATCATTATACGAGCGGCGCACGACAAGGGATACGTCGAGCGCGGCGACCGGTTGGTAATTATCGCGGGGGTGCCCTTCGGCATCGACGGGCGGACGAACCTGATCAAGATTCATGTTGTTGGCGAAGAAGGCGAAATCTGAGGTCGAGCGTCGGCGGCATCAGTCCAGTTCTTGCGAGGCGACCCATTTGGCGTCGATTGGCGCGGGCTGAGACGGCTGCACGTGGCGAGAGTTCAAGGCGATATCGCCGTCTGACGTGTATTTGACCTGGCTGGTCGTGCAGCGGGGGCAGATATTCCAGGGAAGCTCCAGCAAGTATTCGCAGTTTACGCAGGCTTTCTTCAAACGGTGATGACAGTGGGGGCAGGCTTGCCAGTCGTGCTGAACGCGCTGGCCGCAACCCGGGCATAGAGGGCGTTCCTCGATTTCCTGGAGCAGCGCTTCTTCTTCCAGCGAACGCTCGTAGGCATCGGACAGAGTTTCGCGCGGTCGCAGCAAGATGTACACGATCAGCCCGGGCGCGTTCAGCAGGAAGACGAGCAGCGCTACCAGTAACTGCGCAAGCGGATCGCGCGAGCGGGAGCGCATATCGCGATAAGCCCACAAGACGATCGCCAGCCAGAACGCCGCGATGATAACGGCTAAGAGCACGGTCGCCACAAGCAGTATGTCGTTGAGATTCTCAGTCATGCCTAAGCCCTTTGCGGCGTCAATCCGGAACGATCTTGTCTCGCCGCTAACCGGCGGTCGATTCGCCGAGCAAGAGGATCATTTCACTTACGATGGTATCGAACTGGTGGCCCGACGCGTAAAACGATACCGACTTGACGCGGGCGGGTTTTTCATCTTCGGCGATCAAGTTGAAGAGATTATCCGAATCAAAGGTGTACCAGGCGCCTTGGTTGATATTGACGTGATCTTCAATGCAGGTATCGCAGCGTTTGCGAGCGTCGGCGTCGGCGTAGTAGAAGCCGCGGTACCAGTGGCTGATATCTTGCCCGTTCTTTTCGAAATAGGTGACTTGAAGCATCAGCGGGCATTCACTGGCGGCACGGCCACAAACGCTAAGTGATTGATAATCAGTCCGGAAAGTGGTCAGAATTCGCAGCGAGTCGAATTCAGCGACCGACAGGCCGTCGCCGGCAAAGGTTTGCGTGCAGCGCACCTCGCCATTTGATTGGGCATTGTTGAAGCGGTTTAGGCGAAGTGAGACTCGGCCGTCGAAGGGCTCAAGCGAGAAATTGCCCGGCGGCGCCTGTTGTTGCCGTACGCTACATTGCCAGTCGGTCAGCGCGCCTATAAGCTGGGGGCCGCGAAGCAGGCTGAAACTCCCGCTCTGCAAGACGTTTGTGGAGTCGTTGCGGCGAGTCAGGCTGCGCGCGCCGATCCGGGCGACCAACTCCTGTCCGTCGCTTACGACAGCCCTACGACTTTCATCTTCGCGGAAGAAGACGAAGGCTTCGCCTGAGAGATTGAGCACCCGGACCTCATCCTCGGTGACGCTGACGCGAAAGCGACCGTTGTTTCGAATCTGTACAACCACGCCCTCGGTCGAGCCCAGATCGTCGCTGGCGAATTCCATCAGAAAGCGGCGGTCGCCGACGCCGGACACCATAATATCCAAGTCTCCTCGCAGGGCGGAGAAGTAGACATGTTGCGGATTCTGGCTCCATTCAAAGCGGGGACGACGGGCGAAGTTAAATTTTAGCTGGGTGTCGCCCTGGAGCGTTACAGCGGCTAGCAGTGTGGACGAGTCGCCTTCCAGCGGATTCTCGCGGATTAGTATAGTGGCCTGGGAAAGCGAATCAGTGCTGATGCCCGTTAGAGTATTCGTCAGTTCGCGGTCTTCACGCACGGCGACGACGGTGGGGTCCGCGCCTGGGACGATGCCAACGGTGCCGGTCGCTACTTGCAGCGTAGCCGACATGGCGACTGTCGAGCGAAAAAGATAGTGCCATACGCCAAGCGCGGTGCTGAGCGTGACGGTGCAAAAGAGAATGAACGCGGCAATCAGAACCAACCAGGCGATTCTGTCCGGCGAGAGCGGACCGGAATACGGAGGCGGCGAATCTTGGCTGGCCGCCTCGAGGACTTCTTCAGCCTGCTGCATGACGTCCATCGGAAGACGACCTCAATCAAAGCTGTAGGCAGAAGTAATTATAGCATTGTAGACTGTCTAGCAGTGACGCGATTGCGGTATAATCTGCATAGTAAAACAAGCCTGTGCGGATGCGGAAGGATTCCGATCATGTCCGGTCATAGCAAATGGTCGACGATCAAGCGCAAGAAAGGCGCGGAAGACGCCAAGCGCGCCAAGATCTTCACGCGTTTGGGACGTGATGTCATGGTGGCGGCCCGCGATGGCGGCGGTGACGAAAGCGCCAATCCAAAGCTGAAGCTGGCGGTCGCGAAGGCTCGAGCCGCCAATATGCCCAAAGAGAATATCGAGCGAGCCATCAAGAAGGGCACAGGAGAGATCGCCGGCGGAGAAGTCGTCGAGATGCTCTATGAAGGCTATGGTCCCGAAGGCGTCGCGTATATTGTTGAGATATTGACCGACAACAAGAATCGCGCGCTGGCGGAGATAAAGCATGCCTTCAGCAAACACGAGGGCAGCCTGGCGACAAATGGCGCCGTCCGCTGGCAGTTTGATCAAAAGGGTTACCTGACGATCAAGGGCGACTGCGAATACGACGCGCTTTTCATGGAAGCGGCGGAGGCTGGCGCTGACGATGTGGTTGAAGAAGACGGCATCATCGCGGTTTACACGCCTAGAGACGAATTCTCGGCGGTCGAACAGGCGCTGATCGACGCGGGTTATAAAATTACTGACGCCGAGCTGCGCTGGTTCCCGCAGAATGAGTTGGACATCTCCAAGAGCAGAGCGTTGCAGAATCTGCGTCTGATGGAGCAGTTGGAAGAATCGGACGATGTGCAAACGGTCGCGTCTAATCTGAGCATCACGGACGAACTCCTCGCGGCATTTGCGAGCTAGCATGATTTCGCTTGGCATTGATCCCGGCACGGCATCGCTCGGTTATGGCTTTGTGCGTGAACGCGAGGACGGCGCGCTGGAAGAGCTTGACCATGGCGTAATCCGCACCAAGTCGAGTGAGCCGATGCCGCGGCGGCTGCAGCATATTCACGAAGAGTTGCGCGCATTGATCGATGAGTTTCAACCGGATCGCGCGGCGGTTGAAGAGTTGTTTTTTGCGCGCAACGTGACGACGGCGCTGACGGTCGCGCAGGCCCGTGGCGTGGTCTTGCTGACACTCAATATGGCGGGCGTGACGATTGCCGAGTACAAGCCCAATGTGATTAAGCGGTCGGTCTGCAGCGATGGCAGCGCCGACAAGGCTCAGATCAAGCGGATGGTGAGTGTCTGGCTGGGGCTGGACGCGCCGCCGCGTCCGGATGATGCCGCAGACGCGTTGGCGGTGGCTATCACGGATTTGCACAGTTTTCGGATGCGCGAAGTTGGCTTGGTCTAGCGGAAGCCTTTGCCGATGATATCGACGATTGAAGGCGAGTTGAGCCACAAGGCGGCTGACCATGTAGTTGTTATGGTGGGCGGCGTCGGCATTGAGGTTGTCGCGCCATTCAGCACGATTGAGCGGCTGCAAGGCGAACGGGTTTTCTTGTATACGCGGCTCGTCGTCAGGGAAGACTCGCTGACGCTCTACGGGTTCGCCCAGGCGAGCGAGCGCGAGCTGTTTGACACGGCCTTGAAGATCAGCGGCGTCGGACCGAAGTTGGCGGTTGCCATCTTGAGTACGCTCAGCGTTGAGAACATACGCCAGGCGGTAGTCCGTGACCGCGCGGAGATCATCACTCGCGTGCCCGGCATCGGCAAGAAGACGGCGCAAAAGATCCTGCTGGAATTAAAGGACAGATTCCCGGCGGGGTTGGATGGCGTGCCGCAACCAGTTGAAGACGACTCTAGCGCCGATGTCCTGGATGCCTTGACCGGTCTCGGTTACAGCGTGGTGGAGGCGCAAGCGGCGATGCAGGCGATTCCACGAGACGCGCCAGATAGTATTGAAGACCGCATTCGGCTTGCGCTGCAGAGTCTGGCCGGTTAACAAGATGTACCCGGCGCAGTCGATGGGGCGAAGAGAGGCCTGGGTTAGTCGACCGCTGCAACGCATGACGAGGTCGCATTATGCGGCGCCGATGTCGGCAGTTGCGTTGGCCTGTGAATGATCTCGTGTTGGAGATTGGAATGACCGAGCAGCTAATTGGCAAGCGCGTTGAGGTGTTGGACAAGGGCTGGATTGAGCTTGTCGACCTCATGCCCCACCCCGCGTCTGGTGTCAGCGGCGATTTGGCGATCGTAAACGCGGCGCGGGTCAGCTTTCTGGGCGAGAGCAAAGGGCCGGAGCGGGACAAAAGGTTGCTAATGTATCTTTTGCGGCAGCGCCATACATCGCCGTTTGAAATGGTCGAGTTCAAGTTTCGGGTGCGCGCGCCGCTCGTCACCTGGTGGCAATGGGTGCGACATCGCACCTGGAACATGAACGCGCAATCCGGGCGTTATACGCCTTTCCAAGAGAGCGACCTTTATGTGCCGGATACTTGGCGGCGGCAAAGCAAAGACAACAAACAGGCGAGCGAAGGCGCCATCGCACCAGCGGATAGCGACGCGCTGACCGCGAAGCTGCTGCGCCACTACGATGATGGCTTCCGCCTGTACAAGGAGGCGCTTGACGCCGGCGTATCGAAAGAGATGGCGCGGCTTTTTCTGCCGGGATTCAGCGTTTATTACACCTGGGTGACGAAGATTGACGCGCATAATTTGATGCACTTTCTGCGCCTGCGGATGGCAAGCGACGCGCAATATGAGATCCGCGTGTTTGCGGAGGCTATCCATAAACACTTTTTCCAGCCGGCGCTGCCCTGGACGGCGGAAGCCTTTGACCGGTACATCCTGCAGACCGATTGATTTGGCAGCGGCGTTAGTCGTCGATTTGGACCGGATCCGCCCGATTTATGAGGAAGGCGGAGGCGCGTTCAAAGTATTCGCGCATTCGCGAGCGCGCCGGCTCGTCGATGCCGGCGTCGTCGATCGCTTGCAGCATATGGCGCAGCCAGTTGTCGCGCGCGCGCTGGTCGATTGGGAAAGGGACGTGGCGCATGCGCAGACGGGGATGTCCGCGTTCTTGACTGTAAGTCGACGGGCCGCCAAAGAACTGGACGAGGAAGAGGGCGAGTCTGCGCTTGGGCGGCTCAAGATCGGCGGGATACATCGGGCGCAGCACTGGATCATCAACGACCGCAGCGTAAAATGACTCAACCATGGCGGCGATAGGCTCGGCGCCGCCGATAAGCTCGAATACGCTTTTGGGAGTATATGCCACGGAGATTCCCGCGAATCGCGACACGCCAATCGGTTGAGTCGCGCCTTTACGAAATAGCGCGCGACCTTTAGTGATGTTAGCAGAAAAGTTCGGCTTTACAATCGTTGCGCGGCTTGTACAATCCCTGAGTTAGCACGGACGCAATCAAGGACTTTTGATTTTATGGCGAATATTGGACTTCGGGCAAGTTTGCTCGTTTGGCTGGTCCTGGCGATTGCCGGCGCAAGTCTGGCACAAGATCAAGCACGGGTTAGCGCGCGCGGCTCGGCAATTGTCAACGCGGTGTTAGAAGAGTTGGCGCGGGCCAGCGGCAGCGAAGCGATCGGCTTCGACTCGGTGGGTACAGCGCGCGGTATCGACGAGTTTTGCGCAGGCGAGATTAAGCTGGCGACCGCGTCGAGGAAGTTGACCGCCGCCGAACGGGAGATTTGCCGAGCCAATGAAATCACGCCCAGCGAATTCTTGATCGCGCATCATATCGCGGCTTTCATCAGCCATGTGGATGCGCCAGCAGAATGCCTGTCTTTTGACGCCGTGCAAGACGCGCTCAAGCCTACCGCAAGCAATGTGGTGGCGGACTGGTCATTTTATCAAGATGAAAATGCCGACCTGCCGCTGAACATTGTGCTGCCGGACGTTAACGAATTGGCTTATGTCATTGTCGACGGCGAGCTCGTCGGCGACGGATTGCGCCTGGACGGCCGCCATTACGAGGACGCGTCGGAGGCGACGACTCTGGTGGCCGAAAGCGCTGGAGCGCTGGCATTGGTCCCGTGGACTGAGGCGCTCGGGACCGGCGACTTAGTCAAGCTGCTGGAATCGGGCGGCGAGCTAGGCGCATGCGCCTTGCCGTCAGCGGAAGCGGTTGAGAGCGAAAGCTACCCGTTTGCCCTGTCCATGTATGTTTACCTCAATCGCGCGGGTCTGGATGGCGCAGCGGGCTTGACCGAATTGATGCAGTTTGTCGTCAGCGAAGCGAGCGCGGCGATCGTGGAGTCAGTTGGCGCTGTGCCGCCATCCAGCGCGGTCATGGAGTTGAATGCACGGATCTTGGCGGATGCGGACGCTCAAGCAGGCGTGGGCGGCGATCCGGATGATTTCCGCATTCCGCCGGTCCTGAGTGGAGAGATTACCATCGTCGGCGCTGCAAACGCGCATCAAGCGATTAGCCGCGCTGGGGATGGTCTCGGCGAGCAGTTGAATGTCGCGCAAAACTACGCCGGCATGCACGCCGGGATCAGCGCCTTGTGCGATGGCGAGGCAGATATCGCGACTCTCGATGATAAAGCCGAGGCGGATTCGTTGGCGGCCTGCGCGACCAATGGCATCGCGACTGTGCCATTCCTCTTGGGCGCCCAGGCGACCGTGCTCATTAGCAACGCCGGCGACAACTTTGCCAGCTGTCTCACGACTGACCAGATAAACCGGATCTGGCGAGCCGAATCCGCAAATATCGTCGCGCGCTGGGCGGATGTCGCCGAATCGTTGCCGGACTCGCCGCTGACGCTCTTCGGCTTGTCGACGCTTGATGTTGGCGCCGATGTTTTGCTGCAGACGGCCGGCGAAACGATTCCGCCGATTCGCCTCGATACCGAGAGAGACTTCGATCCGCTCTACCGCGCGGCAGCGGTCGGCAACGTGAGCGGGAGCCTGACCTATATGAGTTGGCAAGATTATCAAACTGTGCTGGAAGCCGGACAGCCAAATATCCAACTCGTTAAGGTGGACGGCGGTTTCGGCTGCGTCGAGCCGAGTCGCGCTACGATTGAGGCCGGTGCTTATGCCCTTTCCCGGACCGCCAGCATGCTCGTGAGCGAGGCGTCTTTAGCTGACGTCAATGTTCAGTCTCTCATGTGGCAACTGCTTGATGACGACAACTGGGCCGCCCTGCAAGGCGATGGCTTTGTTAGCGCCTCGAGCCTGGAACTGCCGATTATGAGGCGGGAGCTGCACCGTCTTTTCGTCGATGCCGAAAGTCAATACTCGGTTGTGGCTGCGGACGCAGAGACGGAGACCCAGCCGGCCGACGCGGGCGAAGGCGACGGTTGATAAGTTCAGTCGGCGCTTTATATCTGGCGGGCCGCGCATGGCGAGGGACCAGGCTTCCCCGCCGTCTGTCAATTAGCGCGCGTCATGCTTGGCAATGACGGGAGTACTCCATGCGCGGCGAATTGCTCGCGTTCGACATTGAAACGACTGGCTTGAATCCCGCGACCGACGAGATCATCGAGATCGGCGTGGCGAGGTTCCGCGATGGCGAATTAATCGACAAGTTTCAGTCGCTGGTGAAGCCCTCGATCCCGATACCGGAGGATATCACGCACCTCACCGGCATTCATCAGGAGGATGTCGAGGACGCGCCGGCAATCAATGAGCTCTTGCCTCAGCTCGCCAACTATTTTGCTGATGCGCCGATCATCGCGCACAATGCGCAGTTTGATCTTTCCTTCATGCGGAAGCACGACATGTTGCGGGCAAACCTGGCAATTGACACGCTGGCTCTGGCGGCGATCGTCCTGCCATCAGCGCCGCGATACGGGCTTGGCGCCTTGGCGGCGCAGGAGGGCATTGAGCTAGCGAAAGCGCATCGCGCCTTTGACGACGCGCGCGCCACTGGTCATCTGTATTGGCGCCTGTGGCAAAGCCTATGTAAGCTTCCGCCAAACATCCTGGCGGAGATCATCCGCGCCGGCGCCGGCAAGCGCTGGCCTCTGCGAGAAGTCTTCCAGGCAGCGCTGGAGGCAAGCCTAGCAGCGGGTCGCGCGCAGCGCCCCGTCATGCCCTTCCAAGCCGAGATTCTCGACGGGCCCGACCTGGACATCGCTGACGCGCGGCATGACCCGGTCGCCACCGAGTTGGTTGGGGCATATTTCGGCGGCGACGGACGATTGGCCGCATCGCTTGACCATTACGAAAGCCGCGATGAACAGCGAGACATGGCGCAGGAAGTTTGCGCGGCGCTCAACCGCGGCCGTCAGGTTATGATCGAGGCGGGCACGGGCACGGGCAAGTCATTGGCCTACCTGCTGCCTGCGGCGCTTTGGGCTGTGCGGAATGGGCAGCGCGTCACAATCTCGACATATACAATAAACCTGCAAGAGCAGTTGCTGAAGAAGGACATCCCGCAAGTGAAGCGGGTTGTTGGGTCGCGCTTGCGGGCGGCGCTGATGAAGGGACGCGGCAATTACCTTTGCCCGCGACGGCTGGAGACAATGCGCCGACGAACGCCTGGCTCTCTGGACGAAGCCAAGGCCCTGGCGAAAATCCTCGTGTGGCTACAGCAATGCGACTCGGGCGACCGCGGCGACATCACACTGCGGGGACGCGAGTGGGCTGTTTGGGCACGTTTGAGCGCCCAGGACGAAGGCTGTTCGACTTTTCGTTGCGCAAGCGAGATGGCGGGTGTTTGTCCTTTCTATCGCGCTCGCAAGCGCGCGGAAACCGCACACCTGCTCATCACGAATCATGCGCTGCTCATCGCAGACGCCAGCATCGAGAATCGCGCCTTGCCGGCTTTTCGCAATCTGGTGGTTGACGAGGCGCATCATCTTGAAGAGGCGATTACCGACGGCATGAGTCGCCGAATCAATCAGCAACAGATTATCGGGCGACTGCGTGACTTTGGCGATGACGGCAACGGGCTCCTGGGCGAGTTTCTCGCCGCCGCGCGCAGTTGCGTTCCGCCGAGCGATGTCGCGCGGCTCGAGTTATTCGCGTTGAATATTGCTGCGGCCGTCGCCGAGATGAGGTCTTACGTTCGTCAATACTTCCAGGCGCTGCACGAGTTTGCAACCAAGCAGAAGGCGTCTAATCGTTACGCCATGCGCGTGACCGCTTCCCACAGAGACGACGGCAGTTTCATCGGTGTTGTAAATGCTTGGCGGCAACTCGCCAATTTCTTGTTGGCGGTAGCCGACGCTGTGGAGCATCTATACGATACCCTGCCCCGCTACGAACGCTTTGAGTTGCCGGACTTCGGCGACTACCGAAGCGAAATCCGCGGGCACTGGCGTTACCTGGCGGATTTGCAGGAGCAGCTAGAGGGCTATACGGAATCGCCGGACCCCAAGGCGGTTTACTCTCTGACGGCTGGCGAGCGTCCCGAGCGGCTGGAACTGCAGATTTCGCCGATTCATGTTGGACCGCTGATGGAGGAATACTTGAGCCAGCGGCTGGAAGGCATAATCTTAACCAGCGCCACACTGCGAACCAACGAGAACTTTGAACATATCAGGGAGCGGCTATACACCGACGAATACGCGGCGCGAGCGGTCGGCTCGCCATTTGATTACAAGCGCTCCACCCTGGTTTACGTCCCGCAGGACATCCCCGAACCGAAGGAGCGCAACCGTTATCAACGGATGGTCGAGCGCGGAATAATTGAACTGGCGGCGGAACTGAACGGGCGCGTGATGGCGCTATTCACCAGCTACGCGCAGCTACGCGAAGTATCCAAAGCGATTACGCCGCGGCTGACTTTGGGCGACATAAGGGTCTTTGATCAGAGCTTCGGCACGAGCCGCGAATTATTGCTCGATAGTTTCAAGCAAGCCGACCGGGCGGTGCTCATGGGCACGAGAAGTTTCTGGGAAGGGGTGGACATCCCGGGCGATGATCTAAGCGCGGTGGTCATTGTCAAGCTGCCTTTTGCCGTGCCTTCAGACCCTATCTTCGCGGCGCGCAGTGAGACCTACGCCAACGCCTTCCAAGACTATGCCGTGCCGGACGCGATTCTGCGCTTTCGACAGGGATTCGGCCGTTTGATTCGGCGGCGCAGCGACAAAGGCATAGTCGCCATATTTGACAGTCGCGTGATTCGCAAGCAGTACGGCGCCAGGTTTCTCGAATCGTTGCCCGATTGCACAGTACAATTCGGCACATTGGACAAGTTGCCGCAGGCAGCGAGAGCCTGGATCGATCGCGAGTAGGCGCAAGAGATGAAGACACCGGCCGGCAGAGAATGCCCGCATTACTATGCCGACTACAGTCGTCATACTCGCGATGTTGAAGAATGCCGCTTGGCCAAGCGCAATCCAGACTCAGAAGTTTGGCATCCAAAGGACTGCCAGAAATGCCCGGTGCCAGACATATTGCTCGCCAATGCCAGCCCGGATACCCAGTTGAAGTTGACCATCAAGTCCAGTTTCTTTGGCTTGGTCAGACGAGCGGAAGTAGAGGCGATCTGCCTGAAAAACGGCGAATTGGTGGACCCCTATGTCGGCTGCCCGGACGAGCATCCGGGCTTGGAGATATTCCGTCAAGCACTGGAAAGCGGCGATGATTAAGGGCGTCCTTCTCGACCTGGACAATACGCTGCTGCACAATCCCGATCGCCCTTTTGCGCGCGCGTTCAGGCATCTTTTCGATGAGCATTTCTACAGGCGCTTCGGCGTGGTTGCCGCGGCTGAGGCATTGCGACCGGGCATCGTCGCCGTCAGCGAATATTCTGATGGCAGCCGCGCGAATCATGACGTCATGCTGCGTTGCCTAGCAGACGGCATCGGCTTGAGCGTCGAGTCGGCATCGGATGGGCTCGTCTCGTTCTATGCCGAGCCATACCTGGAATTGCGCCCGTTGACCGCGCCAATGAGAAACGCGGATTCGCTCGTCGAGGCGCTTCTCGCTTCAAAGCTGCATGTGGCGGTCGCGACCAATCCGCTTTATCCGGAGGCTGCCACCCGTCAGCGACTCAAGTGGGCTGGTTTGCAGTCTTATGAGAATGCGTTTGCGTTTGTCACGCATAGCGAGAATATGCACTTCGCCAAGCCGGACGCAGCCTACTATGCTGAGGTCGCCGCGCGCGTTGGCATCGAGCCGGATGAGTGTCTCGTCATCGGCGACAGCGTTTCCAACGATATCAAACCGGCGAAATCGCTGGGCATGCACGCGTGGCGAGTCACGCCCGATACTGGACTTGAACCACTCGTGGAGCGGCTGCAGCGTCCGAACTGGCAGGATAATCTCATCACGCAGGAACTGCATTCAGAAATGCTTGAGCCGCAATTCAGGGGCAACCTCGCCGCGTTACGGGGCCTTTTGGCGGAAGTGAAGCCGCATCAATGGCTCCTGCGCCCCGACCCGCAAGAATGGTCCATCTTGCAGATTCTTTGTCACCTTTGGCGCGCGGAATCAGAAGTTCACCAGCAGCGGCTGTGGCGAATCCACAGCGAGGACAATCCGTTCATTCCCGCTCTGCCGCCACCGGGACCGGATATCCCCGCCTGCCACGACGATGGCTTCGAAGTATTCGAGCGATTTCGCGCTGAGCGACGGGCGACGATGGCGATGCTGGCCGAAATAAGGGATGAGGATTGGCGCCGGCCCGCGCGTCACAGTATTTTTGGCTTGACCAATCTGCTGGAGATGGCGCATTTCACTGCGCAGCATGATCGACTGCATATCACGCAACTCTGTCAGACGCTAGGACAATGCCCGGACTAGAGGCGTCCGCAAGGCGCGCTGGCAAGACTAGCGCTGGATTCCGTTGACGAATACTGGGCATAATGTACAATGGGTTAAGATAGTTCTGAACTTCACAATAGCATTCTTGGAGCCACTCATGACGGGGACAGTAGCGAGCCCGGCCAGACTATCAAAGCGTATTGACGATGGACTGGCCGCCGTTGAACGCGCCATGCTCGACGTTACCGATAGTCAGGTCGAGGTCCTGCGCGAGGCGAGCCGGCATATCCTCAGCGCCGGCGGCAAGCGGATTCGACCGCGACTCCTGCTGTTGACCTATCTGGCGCTCGGCGGCGACGACATAGCGCTTGCGGCCAGACCGGCGGCGGCGGTGGAATTGATGCATACCGCCAGCGTGGTGCACGACGACATCAATGATCACGGCATCATGCGCCGGGGGCGACCCTCAGTGAATGCAGCCTGGGGGCGGACCTTCGCGCTGTTGACCGGTGATTTCCTGTTCACGGCCGTTTACGAGTTGATGGCGCCTTACCAGGAACTCAATGTCGACTTGGCGCGCGCGGCGACTGCGCTTGTGGAAGGCGAGACGCTGCAAGCGAGCGCGGTCAAGAACAGCACGTTTACGCGCGAAGTTTACATGGAGATTATCGCATTGAAGACGGCCGCGCTCTTCCGCGCCGCCGCAGTGATCGGCGCTAAGCTCGCGGAGACGGACCGGGACACAATCGACGCGCTTGCGGACTTCGGATACAAATTGGGGCTGGCATTCCAGATCATTGACGACATCCTTGATATTGTGGCGGATGAGGAAAGCCTGGGAAAGACCAGCGGCCTCGACTGTCGCCAGGGGCGCGGGGTCGCCGTGGCGCTCCGAGGGGGAAACGGCAACGGCAGCGCGCTAGCCGCCAACCCGGTGGACG
This sequence comes from Anaerolineae bacterium, assembly GCA_022824465.1. Taxonomy (GTDB): domain Bacteria; phylum Chloroflexota; class Anaerolineae; order Aggregatilineales; family Phototrophicaceae; genus UBA6055. The sequence continues at coordinate 207,131 of JAJDZV010000008.1, read as the reverse complement.
CTATCAAGCGCCAGGCGATGGAGGGTGATACGATTGATGAGGCGCGCAGCCAGGCCGGTCGGCTAGTCAAGAGCGCGGTTGACGCGCTCAGCGTGCTACCGAGCACGCCAGCCAAGGCAGCGCTTGAAGAGCTCGCGCTGACGGTGATTGAACGAGACGCTTGAGCAACAACTTGGTCTAGCCTAGCAGAGGCGTGTATCATTGAGATGCGCGTCTCTTTTTATTTGCGCCAGTATGGGACAGCGACCGATGACCATAAAAGTAGCGAGTACAGCTGCGACACGCGCGATTGAAGCGGCTGCCGACCGCTCGGGCCTCAGCTACCGGCAGATGATGCTCAAGGCCGGGCGAGCGGCCAGCGCTTATCTGCAATCTCGGTTCGCATGCGACAGCGGCACGGTAGTGGTATTCCTGATTGGCAAGGGCAATAACGGCGGCGATGGTCTGGTTATGGCGCTTGACCTGGCGCGCAACACGGCTGCTGACATACGGCTTTACTTGCTTGATGCGCGGGACGCTGACAATGAGCAATTGCGGTCCGCCATCAGGGAGGAACTCAACACAGCAATTGCCGCAAATGACAGCGATGGCGAGACGCTCTCTGAATGGTTAGGCGATGCCGCCGTCATAGTCGATGCCATATTTGGTATTGGATTGCGACTTCCGTTGCGGGACAGGGCATCCGCATTCCTGGATCGCGTCAAGAGTCTTCTGAGCCTACGGGCGTCCGGCAATTGCGAGCGCGAGATAATTCCCGCCGGCGACAGCCTCCGGGGTGAGATCGGGCGTCCCTTTGTTTTGGCGCTAGACTGCCCCAGCGGCGTTGACTGTGACAGCGGGGCTGCGGCTGGCAACACCATCACAGCCGATGCGACGATCACCTTCATCGCGGCGAAAACGGGCTTGCTGACATTCCCGGCTGCGGAAGCGGTGGGCGAACTCGTCGTGTCGCCGATTGGAGTGCCGGAGGACTTGCCAGAGTTGAAGAACATAGGAGCAACGCTGGTCAACGGCGAGCTGGCTGCGACGCTGCTCCCGCCCAGGCCGCTCAATGGTCATAAGGGGACCTTTGGCAAGGTAATGATCGCGGCTGGTTCGCCCAACTACATCGGCGCCGTCGCCCTGTCCGGCGAGTCCGCCAGTCGATCGGGCGTCGGGCTGGTCACCATCGCCACGTCGCGATTGCTTGTTGAGATTGTTTCAAGCCACTTGCGCGAGCCAACCTGGCTGCCCTTGAGCTCTGACGGCGGCGCCATCAACGAGCAGGCCGCGCCCGAGATTGCCTCAAGCGCCCGGGCTTATGACGCGCTGCTGGTCGGCTGCGGATTGGGGCTGCATCACGGCACGCGCGCCTTCGTTGAGCGATTGGCGCGGGATGGCGGGTTGCCGCCGCTCATCCTCGACGCCGACGCCCTGAACATTCTAAGCCAGCTGCCGGACTGGTGGAGCGAATTGCCAGACGGAACAGTCATCACGCCGCACGCCGGCGAGATGTCGCGCTTGACCGGGCTGGCGGTTACGGAGATAAACGCCGATCGCTGGCTCATCGCAAAGAAATACGCGGCGCAATGGCGAGTTGTGGTCGTTCTAAAGGGCGCGCATACGCTTATTGCCGCGCCATCCGGCAGGACTAGCGTGATCCCCTTCAAAACCGATGCGCTTGGCACGGCCGGCACCGGCGACATTCTGGCTGGCTTGATCGCCGGATTGCGCGCTCAAGGGCTTGGCGCATACGACAGCGCGCGCTTGGGCGCTTATGTGCATGCTTCGGCTGGGATGAGCGCGGCCGAGAAGAACGGCAGCAGCCGCAGCGTGATTGCTGGCGATGTGCTTACGGCGCTTGGCGGCGCGTTCGCGCGGCTTGAGCGAGCTTAGTCGTCGCGTTCCAGACGCGCCTTGGCCTCAGCTTTTGCCTGGTTCATTCTCGCCTGCATTTCGACTTCGGCCCTTGCGGCGCCAAATTGCGTTAAGTCCCGACGCCGAGAGGGTCCATTCTGTTTTATGCGAAGCAGGGCGTAGATTGCGCCCAGCACAATGCCAAGCAGAATGCCGACGAATGCTGCGCCATCGTCCAGGTCAGAGCGTTTCGGTCTCATGTGAGTCTTCACCTTGGGACTCCTGGCTGATAACTATGGCGCGCAGGCGAATCAGTTCGCGCAGAAATGCTAGCAAGCCGGCCAGGAAACTCTTGATCTGTATTATCGGGTCAATGGCATTCGTGTTGACGAATTGAGCGGTCGCTTTGCTCAATCGCGTTGTTTCGCGGGCATTATCCAATATCGGCTTGACCTCCGATCGCAGCATGATAAGAAAGCCAGCCGCCTGCAACAAGAGGATCGCCAGGGCGGCGATCACCAGTACCGACTCCAACAAGAGAAGGAGGAGGAATAGATCGCGAAAGACTTGAACGAAAGGCGCCCAAGTCTCGGCGGCGGTCAGAGCCGCGGCGAGAGCGGCGACAAGCAGCAGCAGGATAAGAACGATGCCAAAGATCGCCGTAAGCTTGATTAGGCGCGTGATGCTAACTCCGCTGGCAGATTGCCTTTGCTGCGACGCAGTATCGACGCCGGTCTCAGCCTCGGACATGAGCTACCGCCGCGAAACAGGGGTCGTTGGTTCCGCGGTTAAGACGTGGGCGAAGATCAACATGCCGAGGGCGCCGACCGAGGCCGGAAGCAAATGCACGACGCCGATCTTTAGGAGCGCGATTTCGATGTGGTTGCCGACAAATTGCCCCAGCAGAAAGCCAAGCCAACTGGTGACAATAAACAGCACCATGCGGCGCGCGTCGCCGCCCATCACGACATGGAAAGCCAAGCCAAACATAGTAGCGATGATGAAGGCGAAGACAATGATGGGGTTGGGCATCGTGGTTGCGATTCAGTCTTCCAATGGTAAAATCGTTTATCAGTGTAGCATAAAGCGCGATTCCGGTCACGCCACGGTGACTTAACCCATGAACGTCATTGATCTCGAGATCCTAATCCCCGCATCGCCAGAGTTCATTTGGCGCTTTCTGGGCGATCTCGCCGCCCTTCCGCAATGGCAGAAAGATGTCGTCTCGGTCTCGTTTTTGTCGACACAGAGAGAGGGCCGCGGCGCCCGTTGGCGCGCATCATCCGAAAATAGCGGCGATGTTGTTTACGAGGCAAGCGCCTGGTACGACACGCTAGGTTATGAATACAGAGTGAAGGATGGGACGAGCTTCGGAGAGAACCAGGGTCGCGTACGCCTGCATGAATCGACCGATGGCACCTTGGTGCGCTGGACCTTTCACTACGAGCTCAAGGGCGTGCTGGGCGGCATCCGCAACACCATGCGGATCAAGCGCGCGACTACGAAGCAGATTCAGGACAGCCTGCGCAATCTGCATCAGCTTGTCATGAAGGAGTCAGGCGGAATCTCGACTCATGAAGCCAAGGCGAGCGTCAAAGAAGCGCCCGATGTGGGCGAACGTTTAGCTTATCAGCCGCGGCATCCTTCGGCTTTCCAAGATCCGGCAGTGCAGGAGCTTGCCGGGGACGAGCTCGATACAGACACCGACAGGCAGGCGGCGCTTTACGATTTTGATGTTGGGGCGGCGCCCTTGCCCGCCGCGCTCGAGACCGACACAAAGCCTAATCCAGTCGTGCTTGCGCCCGCCTTTGAACTGGAGGGCGACATCCAGCCGGCGCCGCAACTTGGTGACACTGAGCCGGTCGTGGTCGAAGCGCTGATCGCAGCACCGCCGCCTCCCAGCCCGAAGCCGACAGTGCCGCCGCGCGCGCAAACGAGCGACTGGCCCGAGTCCTGGGCGCCAGAACCGCTACGTTCGCCGCCCAGGGAAACGCGAGATTCGTCAGAGCTCAGCGTATTCGAGATATTCGGACTGCAAAAGCCAAGCGAAGCCAGCAACGCGGAGCGGACTTTGGGCGATAGCCTGCGCGATATTGATGCCCCTGCCCCGCAGGCTATCGGCGCCGCGCCGGTTGAACCGAGCCGCTTTGAAGAGCGCAGCGCGCTGACGCCGACCGAGGCTTCAACTGAAGCGCAACCGGACTTGATCACCGGTCTACGTCGGCGCGAACGGCGACGCCGGTCTTTGCTACGTTCGCACTCGTCGTAATCCCAATGAGCGACTTGCCGCGCCAACATGAGGCGGCCACCACAAGCGGGGAGTGATGCTGGTGATACATGGGGTGGACGAAGGGGCTCGAACCCTCAACCGCCTGAACCACAATCAGGTGCTCTGCCATTGAGCTACGCCCACCAAATACAGTGTGTGATTTTACCATGAAAACTGCGCCAAATCTAGTCTCGTATCTGGCGATTCAGCGCCGGGACCGATGTCAACACAACGACCTGCGCGGCGCTGCCGGGAAAGCGAACGATATGTGTTGCGACCTCAAAGCGAGCGCCGCAAAAGAGCTCAGCAACCGCAAAACTGCTTAGCGCTGCATCCCGCTGCCCGGTCAGGCGGTACAGCAGTCGGATGAGCCACGGCAAGGGACCCTTGCCTTTAAGTTGGCCGACAAGCACAAGCACGGCCCGCCCTGAAGGTTGCAAGACGCGCGCCAACTCGGCGAGTGCCAGGGGTTGAATCACGAACGATGCAGGAAAAGTACAGACGGCGGCAGCAAAAGCATTCGACCGGTACGGCAAGCGCAAGGCATCGCTCCTGACTAGATTGGCTTCAAGCCCGGTCTTTTGCAGCTTTCGCCGCGCCAGGCGACCCATATACGGAGAGAGGTCTAAAGCGGCTGTCGTGTAGCCGCTACGCTGCAAATCGATCTGCAGATCGCCGGTGCCGTGCGCTACTTCCAGGATTACGCCGTCAGCCGGATCGGGAAGCGATTCCAGTGCGCAGCGCTGCCATCTGCGCCAATGCCCGAGCGATACAAGCCGACTGACGAAGTCGTAGGTCCAAGCCAGCTCGTTGTAGAGCAGCCGAAAGCAGCAGCGCCAAACGCGCGTCAGCATTCGGCCAGCGCGGCGACAATCCGTGCGGGATCGTCGGTGATGATGCTGTTGACGCCAAGTTGCTTTAGAGCGCAGGCGCGCCGCGAGTCGTTGACGGTCCAAACATTGACATGGTAGCCCTGCGCCCGCGACCAATTCATGTAGCCGGCGTCAACCATGTCATGCCGCGGATGTCGCGCTTCGCACTGCATTGATTTGAGCGCAAGACAATATTCGGCCGGCGTCTCGGGCTGATAGAGAAAGCCCATCATCACCATAGGCATCATTCCGCTAAGGCGCTTCAGAATCACCGGATCAAAAGATGAGACGATGACACGCTCGCGCAGGTTGTGGCGCCGAATACAGTCCGCCAGCGCTTTCTCCATGCGCCCTATCGAGTTGCGGGTCGATTTTATCTCGACATTTATCAGCAGGGCATCGCCGAACGAATCAAAGATCTCGTCAAGCGTCGGGATACCTTCGCCAGCGAACTCGGACGAGAACCAGCTTCCGGCGTCCAAGCGCTTTAGCTGCGATAGGGTCATGTCGGCGGCGCATCCATGGCCGTCGGTCGTGGCGTCCACTGTGAAGTCGTGCAAAACGAAAAGCCGCCCGTCTTTGGAAAGCCGCGTATCCAGCTCAATGCCGTCAGCGCCTTGATCGTATGCCAACTGGAATGCCGCCAGCGTATTCATAGGCGCGGAAGCCGAAGCGCCGCGATGGCCAAACACCATGGTTTCGCCGGATTGCATCGCTTCGCCAATCGTTTCAAATCGCATCTGACTTGGATAGATCCGCCAAGCTAAATCAAAACCTGCACCTGGCGATTGCTGACGCGCGCTTGAAACCAGGGCACATCGACTTCGGCGGGCCGGCGGGTTGCTTTGCCATCGCGGAGGTCAAAGCGGGCGCCATGCCGCGGGCATTCGACCTCAAATCCGATCAGCTTGCTGGGCCGGTCATACTGGTCGAATGCGAGGACATTGCCGTCGTGCGTGCAGAGGTCCTCAATGGCATAGATCACGCCGCCGACGTTGAAGACGGCGATCCAGCGATTGTTTATGCCGAAGACTTCGCGCTGCCCAGGCGGCAACTCGTCCTCGGCGCAGAGCGTCACCCATTCCGCCATTGCCGTCTCAGTCCTCGCTCAAAGCAGGCCATCGCTCGCGTCCGGCGTGGTCGCATGCGCCGACAACCAGAACCTGCAGTGGAAGCAGGGCGCACTTGACACGGTTGATGCTAAGCGTCAGACCAATGTTGTCCAACAGTTGTTGTTTGTCAATCTCGCGCGCTTGCGCAAGCGTCATGCCCAGCAATTCTTCACCGAACATTGAGGCTGAGGCCTGGCTGATCGCGCAGCCTTCGCCGTCCCAGCCTACCTCAGCGATTGCGCCCTGCTGGTCCAAGCGCAAGGTCAGCCGGAGACGATCGCCACAAAGGGGATTGGATTCTTCATGATCGAAATCACATGGCGCTAGCAAACCCCAATTGCGCTGGTTTCTCGCGTGGTCCAGAATGAGCTCGCGGAACATCTCTTGCATGGCAACTCCTGGTCACGGACGCCACAAACAGGCACGGCGCGCCATCCGACGCTGCCCAGATTCTAGCACTGGACGCTAGGCAGTGGCAATCATCGCTGACAGAGCCACATCAGCCGATGATCTTGGCTTTGATCTCTTCCACCAGGCGTTGACGCACGCGCTCAAAGGGGACACGTTGCAGCAGCTCGTCGAAGAAGCCTTCAATAATCATCAGTTGCGCCTGCGGTCGGGAAATGCCGCGGCTCATGAGATAGTAGATCGGTTCTTGTTCCAGCGTGCCAAAAGTCGCGGCGTGCGAACAGGCGACATCGTCGGCTTCAATTTCCAGCCCGGGGATACTGTCCATGCGAGCCTCATCGCTGAGCATCAGATTGCGGCAGACCTGGTAACCGTCGATCTGCTGCATCTGCGGTAAAGACTTGATCATGCCTTGCCAGAGCGTACGCGCATTGTCACGCGCAGCGCCTTTGAAAAGCAGATCAGTGTTGGTCAAGGGCGCGTTGTGGTTTTGCTGCGTGTCGAGGTCGAAGAATTGGTCGCGGTCGGCGAAGAAGAAGCCGCTGACACGGGCGTTGGCGCGGGGACCGACGGCATCAACTTCGATGAATGCTTTGGTCAGACGGCTGCCCATCACGCCATTGACCCAATCCAACTGAGCGTCCCTGCCGACGACGCCGCGTTGATGGCTGAACTCGAATGTCTCACGATTCCAGTCTTGCAAAGAAACATAGCGCAGATTGCCAGCGGCGCCGACGATGAGCTCGGTCGCGCCGATGTAGGCCGACTGCTTGTCGCTCTGGCGCGAGGCGTATTCGACCTGCATGGTCGCTTGCGCATTGTCCTCCAGTACGACCAGGACGTGGCCAAAGGCGGCTCCAGTGGCCGTATTGAAACAGACGGCATGAAGCGGCAATTCGGCGACGGTGTTCCGCGGCACGTAGACGAACACGCCGGCATCCCACAGCGCTGTATGCAAGGCGGCGAATTTGCCGTCGGCGGGCGTTACAGCGCGCGTCAAGAGATGCGCTCTTACGAGTTCTTCGTGCTCGCGAACCGCTGTGCCGAGATCGGTGAAAATGACGCCCTGTTTAACCAGACGATCGGCCAATTCAAACTGCGCGACCTTGCCATCCACGATGACAAGACGCCCGCCCTGCTCATCGCCGGTCAAAGGCTCGATGTTCCTGCCGGGCTCGTCTGCGGCCGTGGCGCCGTTAGCGCGGATCAGTCTGTCGGCTTCATCCCAGCGTATATGCCGATAGTCTGTGCGGCGCCATTCCTCTTCCATGAATGGCATCGGCGTCCGCTGATAATGCTCCCAAGCCTCCAGTCGCCTCTCCAATAACCAGCTTGGCTCGCCAAGTGAGCCGCTTAGCGCTTCGACATCGGCGCGCGTATATCGAGGCGCCTGCGGCGACGCGGATCGTCTGCGAACTACTGCCACGTTCATTCTCCTTTTGTGTAGTGAATTGACTGCTGATCAGGATTGCCTGCTTGGGCGCGCTCGACAGGCCATCGGCGCGTCAACAGCAGACTGCCCGGTTGAAATGCTGCGCTCGCTGTATGCCTGCGCTTTGCCGACACACTCAAGGCGGAAATCTATGTCGGACTGCTCGACTCGCTGGCTCCGACAAGTCACACGTAATCGACCAATTCGTTGCTCCGTTTGGGCCCGTCAAACCGCTGTTGGCGCGACTAGCCGATGGAGCCCTCCAATTGAATCTGGATAAGCCGGTTCAATTCCAGCGCATACTCCATCGGCAATTCCTTGACCAAGGGTTCGAGAAAACCATTCACAATCATGGCGTTGGCTTCGTCTTCGCTGATGCCGCGGCTCATCAAGTAGAAAAGTTGATCTTCTCCGACTTTGCTGACGGAGGCTTCGTGGCCCATGGTCACGTCTTTGGCGTCGATTTCGATGGTCGGGTAGGTATCTGAGCGGCTGGCGTCGTCTAGCAGCAATGCGTCGCAAACCACGTTGCTCTTGCTGCGGCGAGCAGCCTCGTCGATTTTCAGCAGACCACGATAACTGGCGCGCCCGCCGTCCTTGCTGATGGACTTGCTGATGATCTGGCTGGTGGTATCGGGCGCGAGATGGGTGATCTTGGCGCCGGCATCCTGATGCTGGCCCTCGCCGGCGAAAGCAATCGAAAGCACCTCGCCATGCGCGCCTTCTCCCCGGAGTATCACCGCCGGGTATTTCATGGTGAGGCGGCTGCCCAGGTTGCCATCGACCCACTCCATGGTCGCGCTTTCTTCGGCAACAGCGCGTTTCGTCACCAGGTTGTAAACGTTGTTCGACCAGTTCTGAATCGTGGTGTAGCGGCAGCGCCCACCCTTCTTCACGATAATCTCGACGACGGCGCTGTGCAAGCTGTCCGAGCTGTAGATTGGCGCGGTGCAGCCTTCGACATAATGCACATAGGCGCCTTCGTCAACAATGATGAGAGTGCGCTCGAATTGGCCCATGTTTTGCGTGTTGATACGGAAATAGGCTTGCAGTGGCATCTCAACTTCGACGCCGGGCGGCACATAAATGAAGCTGCCGCCGGACCAGACTGCCGTGTTCAAAGCGGCGAACTTGTTGTCGTTGGACGGAATCACGGCGCCGAAGTATTCCTGCACAATCTCGGGATGATCGCGCAAGCCGGAATCCATGTCGAGGAAAATGACGCCTTGCTCTTCAAGATTCTCCTGAATGTTGTGATAGACCGACTCACTGTCGTACTGCGCCGAAACGCCGTGCAGGAATTTCTGTTCCGCCTCGGGAATTCCGAGCTTGTCGAAGGTCTCCTTGATTTCTTGCGGGACCTCATCCCAGTCATCTTCGGTTCTGTCAGTCGCGCGGACGTAATAGTAGATGTCGTCGTAGTCGATCTGATTCAAGTCGCCGCCCCACTGCGGCGTGGGCTTGTCCATGAAGATATGGTAAGCCTCGACGCGTCGATCAGTCATCCACTTTGGCTCGTCTTTCATCGCGCTGATTTGGCGGACGATGTCTTCGTTAATGCCTTTCTGGCTCTTGAAGGCATAGTCCACATCGTCATCGTGGAAGCCGTATTTCTCGGCATAACTCAAGCCGACATCTTTCAAGGCTTCTTCTTCGCGCGTCAGTTGCTTTTCGCTCTGAATCATGTCAGCCATGTCTTCTTCTCCTGGAATCGACTATCTATTGCGTCTAATGGACAACTACGGCGACCTGAGCAAGCAGCATATCACTGCAAGTTGTGTGGCAATTGGCCACTTGATCAGACGCGTTTCGAACCGCGAAAGGTCCGCCCCGCCAGCGAGATGCTGACGTTCTGACTCGAAGTCGGCTTTACGCAGTTCAAGCGCGACACTCGCAGAGCTTTCAATATGCGCTTCGCTCGCCACGGTCGCAGCCTCGTTTTACTGTCTCAAACCAAGGCTTGAGTCATGGCCTCGTGTTTTTCACGTATCCACTCGTAGCCCTTTTCTTCGAGCTCATGCGCCAATTCGGGACCACCACTCTCGACCAGCCGCCCGTCATACATAACGTGGACGAAATCCGGCTTTATGTAATTTAACATGCGCTGATAGTGCGTGATAACAAGCGCGCCCATACTGGGGCCCGTCAGAGAGTTGACGCCGTCAGCAACGATGCGCAGCGCGTCGATATCCAAACCCGAGTCGGTCTCGTCGAGGACGGCAATGCGCGGCTCCAAGACTGCCATTTGCAGGACTTCGGCGCGCTTTTTCTCGCCACCGCTAAAGCCCTCATTCAGGTAGCGACCGGCGAAATTATGGTCGATATGCAACTGTGTCATCTTCTGGCGCATCATGCGAGCGAATTTGGGAATCGAGATGCCCTTGCTTTCGGGATCCTCCGCCTTCATGCGCGCGTTTATGGCGTGGCGCAAGAAGTTCGCCACGGTCACGCCGGGAATGGCGACCGGATACTGAAACGCTAGAAAGAGGCCCGCGCGGCTGCGTTCATCCGGTTCCATTTCCAAGACGTCCGCGTCATCAAGCAGGACGGCGCCGGCTTGCACTTCGTAGGCAGGATTGCCCATCAACACATTGGCCAAGGTGCTTTTGCCCGATCCATTTGGTCCCATCAGGGCATGGATCTCACCCTCTTTCACGGTGAGATCTACACCGCGCAATATTAAGCTCTCGTCGCCGTCCACACTCGCGTGTAGATTTCGTATTTCCAAGGTTGCGGCCATTCGCGGCGAGTCTCCCTTCCGCTAAGTTTAATGTCGGTTATAGAATCCGTTTAACCGAGACGAACATAGTGGCAGTGTAGCAGCCCGCGAGCGGGATGTCAACGGCGCGCGCGAGCTGTTTTGAACGCGTGACCGGTAGACGACTGTTGCGGGGACATCTTGCAATCACTGCGCGCAGGTCCACAGCTATCGCCGCAGAATAATCGGCGCCTTCAGACAATCCTATGTATACCCTGGATACACTCGCGCAAGCGGCAGTCACAGCTGATTTGCCACTGGATTAGCGTCAATCAATGTAGAATGAGCTTATTAGAGTAATTGTGGCTTTCGCTGACAAGCGTCAAATTGACAGAGTGAACCCGCTGTACTATGCTACTGTGCTAAAACCGTCACATTGGCGGAGAATGCGTAGCCAGTCGCGAATAATGCGGCAGCCTCGAGGACTAGAACAATGAGCGACAAAGAAGCGGGACTGTATGAAGCCATGCGTGCCGTCATAGATCCTGAAATCGGCATGAACATCATCGAATTGGGTTTGGTGCGCGGCGTCGAGATCGGCGAGGATAGCGCCCATGTAAACATGATCATGACGACGCCGTTCTGCCCTTATGCGCCGCAGCTGCTGGAGCAGACGCGGCGTACAGCGCAGGATTACCTGGGCGTGCCTACTACCATTGAAATGGGAATGGAAATGTGGGACCCCAGCATGATGGAAGAGGGCGCCGCCAGCGACTGGGGTCTGTTCTAGCGTAGTCTATGGGCGATGGCGCCGGATCCAATCCAAGGGATCGACGTAATTGGCGACCAGCAGGTTGTAGTTGGTCTTGGGCCAATTGCTTGGGCGCGTTTCGAGCAAGGTTGTTGGGCTCAAGTCAAAGTGCAGATGCGGGACGAAACGACCGAAGGCGTCGCTGATTTCGCAGATGCGCTGTCCGCGCGCCACACGGTCGCCGGCGGAGACCCGCATATTCTGAACATGGCCGTAGCGACTATAAAGCACGCGTCCTGACGGTTCGTAGAGCGGGTCGTGGCGGATGATTACTAGATTGCCCCAGACGCCCATCCGCGCGGCTAGCGTCACGACGCCGCTGGCGCAGGCATAACAAGCCATGCCCTTGTCTGCGTAAGGTTTGCCGAAATTCAGGTCGGCGCCGGTATGATAGGCTTCGCTCGGCGTCCCTACAAAATAGAGTTGACCGAAAGGCGCGGCGTCGCGCCAACCGGGCGGCCAAACGGTTTCGCTGCGCCGCTGCTCGCTGGTGCCGACGGGCGAGTCGTAACCGTCGGCAACCTTTACGCCATCGATCTCCGTCGGCCGGGGCGGCTCCGGCGCGGGGGTGTAACCAGCGGGCGTTGACACAATCCGGCGAAAGCGTACGGCATCAAAGGCGATCTCTTTATCGGGCTCGCCCGTGACATCATTGAGGAAAACGCGCCCGGCATTCTCCATCGAGCGGTCGAGGTCAAAGACACCCAGGGAGATCCAGGCGTTGCGATTCTGGTTTTGATTGATATCGACGACTACTTCGGTGGTTGTGCCGACAATGCCATGTACTTTGTAGCGAGCGCGCGTTGTCGTCGCCTTGCGATTAGGAATGAAAACCGCTATATCGTACAAGCCGTTGCGAGGCAAGTCATCGCGCCATTCCGCCCAGACCTTGCTTGTGCGTTCCTCCGTCGTCACATAGAGATAATCCCAACCCCAGGTATTTCGGCGCGCGCTGAATTCGGGCTTGCCCGTGTAAGTGCCGCTGCGAAAGCCCTGCCTGGTTGGGAAAATGATGACTTCGTCGGCGAAGTTCTGGATGATATCCGACGCCGGATCTTCCGGCGAACTTGACAAGTTGATTGGCGTATTGACGCCAGCCCACTGCGAGATGACGCCGTGGCGCCACCAACTGATCCCCTTGGCGCCGTGAACCTGGGTGGCTATGGTGTGCGCGTCAGTTTGTTCTTGCGCAATCGCCGTGCCTTGCAGCGCCGGGATGATGGGTTTGTCGTAGCCGCCCCAAACCGTCCAGACCGATGAAAGCGTCTCTTCAGGCGTCCTGCGAAAGATATTCCAGTAGGACTGCGGATGCACGCTGTCGACAAAGGGCTTCCACTCGTTTGGGAAGATGGTGCGATAATGCTGCGGTCGCGGGTCAACGCTCAAGCCAATGTGAAAGCGCGTGCCCAGGCCGCGGCGCAGCGCCAGCATGAATGGACGCACAGCTGAGGATCCGCCCTGCCAATAGTCGTCGTAGGGCTCGATATCGAGAATCAGCGAGCCGACGCCGGGACGTTTGCAGGCTTCAACGATGATAGCGGCTTCCGCCTCAATATCTAAGCCGAGCGGCACGCACCAGGCGTGGAATTCCATGCCGGCGGCTTGACAGGCGGCCACCCATTGGTCGATGCCGGCCGGACCCGTTATCGCCAAGTCGCTGGGATCGTAAGCGCTCATCCACTTGACGCCGTTGGTGACCTTCACCCAAATCTGGTTGACGTTTGGCGCGTTCCGCTTGATATTATCTAGCAACTGCGCAATCGAGTCTTCGGGAACGGCCGTGCCTTTCCAGTGCCAGACGGCTACCTTGCCGTCGTAGGGCGTCGGCTGGTGCGGCGACGGCGCGGCGCCGATCGCTTCAATAAACTCGACATAACCGGCGTAGAGCCAGCCCTTCAACCCGCCCTTCTCGACCCAAACCCAGTTGCTGCTGGTGCGCGATCCGGGGTAGTAGACGAGGAGCGAGTTGTCAAGGATGTCGCCGATGTCTTGATACTGGACGCCGGGTCCTCGGCGAATGTTGCTAAGGGCGGATCTTGTATTGGCGACCGCCACCACGCCGCCGCCGGCATCGTCGGGCTTAGGAACTGCATTGTGACTGCTCATGCTTGCAACCTCGTCTCATTAGACTATACGCATACTAGTTCAGCCGCCGATTCTGGGCAAAGCAAACGGCAACCATCCTTAGCCTGGCACAAAAAAGCCGCCCAAAGGCGACTATTTGTTCACGTATTGGCGAATTGGTTTATTTGGTCGCCTAGTCGATTCGATAGAGCTTGCGCATGCTCAGACGACGAAACCGCCGTCCTTGTAAAAGAGCTCGCCATCGACGTGGATTTCGCTCTCGGCGCGCATATCGCAGATCATGTCCCAATGAACCGCGCTCCGGTTTTGGCTGCCGGTCTCCGGATAGCCCATACCAACCGCCATGTGCACCGTGCCGCCGATTTTCTCGTCAAAGAGTATCATGCCGGTAAACTGGCTGATGCCGAAGTTCGTGCCGATGGCAAATTCGCCGAGATAGCGCGCGCCCGGGTCCGTGTCCAGTTGCGCGTGCAACAAGGCTTCGTTCATTTCAGCGGAGGCGTCAGTCACTTTCCCGTCGGTGAATCTAAGCTCAATGCCGCTGACCGCGCGGCCGCCGACGATGGCCGGATAGCTAAAGCGGACCCAGCCGTTGACGCTATCCTCAACTGGACCCGTGAAGATCTCACCGCTGGGCATGTTGCGCCGGCCATCGCTGTTGACAAAGCTTCGGCCCGCAATACTGAGCGCGAGGTCTATGTTAGGTCCGCGCAGAACAACTTTGTCTTTGCCGGTGAGAAAGTCGACCTTGTGCTGCTGCATCTGGCTGAGCTTTCGCCATTCCGCGGCCGGGTCAGCGCAATCACAGAAGCAGGCGCCATAGACGAAGTCTTCGTATTCTTCAAGGCTCATGTTGGCTTCTTGCGCGCTGGCATCGGTGGGATAGAGAGCGCCCACCCAGCGGAATTCTCCCCGCGCGGCGCGTTCCAAGCGAGTGTGAAGGATTTCACTTTGAGCGGATTGCTGCTGGCGCATCTTGTCGGCGCTGATGCTGCTCATCGCTCGCGTGTTTGACGGCGCGCCGACCCGAATGTAAACATCGGCCTCTTCGGTATAGAGTTTTAGGCTGGGGTCGATCCAGTTTATCTGCTCGTCGCTGGCCCTGCGCAGAAAGTAACGCTGCATGTGGCCATCGTTGATAAGCAGCGTCGGATGACCGCCGGCGTCGATTACTGACTGGTGCACCTCGCGCAGAATCGGCAGCGACGTAAATTCGCCCAGTATCCCGACCCAATCGCCAGGCTTAACCGCCGTCGAATAATTGACCAGCAGATCAGCCAGTCTTCTTCGTCGTAAGTCGCTCATCATTCAGTCCCTTCGCCGATTCGCGTAGTTATGCCAGTTCCCTGGCTTTGGCCAACGCGGCGTCATAGTCCACTTCATCGCCGATAATCGGCACGTACTCAGCGTGACGAACGATATCGTCGCGGTCAAGCACGAATACCGCCCGCTGGCAAATACGCCACTCGGTGTCGTGGACGCCAAAGTCATCGGCGAATTTCATATCGCGATGGGCGCTAAGCGTCTCGGAATTCTCGATGCCTTCGGCGCCGCAGAAACGGCCGAGAGCAAAAGGCATGTCCGCGCTGACCGTGAGCACGACGGTGTCGTTCAGCCCCGCCGCCTCCAGGTTGAATCGTCGTGTTTGATCGGCGCAGACGCCGGTGTCAATGGAAGGCACGACGCTAATGACCTTCACCTTGCCGCTGTAGTCCGCCAAAGTCTTACTGCTCAGATCGTTGGCGATCAATACGAAATCCGGCGCCGATGAGCCGATCGCCAGCATGTCGTTCTGAATATGGTGTTCGTTGTCGCCAACCATCATGCCTGGGCGTGCCATCTTGAATTCTCCTTTATGCTTCTCATGTTGTTCTAAGGTCGAATCAGATATGATGAAGATTATAGGCGCAACACTGTCTCAGGCAAAGTGATAAAGGCGTCTGCGGAGGGAATATCGCGCGAGGGAGACTATCAAATGCAGCGACGATTGATTGTGATAGCGGTGGTGGCGGTGGTGGTTGTCGTCGGTTTGGCGATTACCAGACCTTGGCTTTATTTCGTAAATCGCGAAGTCAATGAAGCATTTCCGGGTTTGACAGCAGAACAGCGCGAGGCGGTCGGCAACATGCCGGAAGAAGAAAAGCAGGCGCTAATTGACATGGCGAAGGAAAACCGCGACATGGCTGAGCAAACCGCCAGAGCGCAAATCGGTGACGACAATGTCGTGCCAGCGGGGGATCAAGCGATGCCGCCGGAGATGCCGGCTGAACCAACGGTGATCGCTATGGGATCGTTCATTGACATAGACCCGATCCACG
The DNA here is from genome assembly GCA_022824465.1 of Anaerolineae bacterium. Taxonomy (GTDB): domain Bacteria; phylum Chloroflexota; class Anaerolineae; order Aggregatilineales; family Phototrophicaceae; genus UBA6055. The sequence goes on along the minus strand of JAJDZV010000008.1, from coordinate 191,290 downwards.
GCGCCGTCGGTACAGCATCAATATACGAGCTGCCGGACGGCGAACGGATTCTGCGCTTTGAGGACTTCCGCTCCAAAAACGGACCCGACTTGCATGTCTATCTGTCGACTGAAGCCCCCACCAGCACATTCGCCGGCTTAGGCGAAAACGAGGTGCATCTCGGAGAGCTGAAGGGCAATGTCGGAAACCAGAATTACGAGCTTCCGTCTGAAATTGACCTGGGCTCCTACCGAAGCGTCGTCATCTATTGCCGGCCCTTCCGTGTCGTCTTCAGCACGGCGGAATTCAGTTAAGCGGTCGTGGCGCAATGACTGCCTAGTCAAACTCGCGATGTCGCCATTGCCCATCTACCATGGCGCCGAGCACGTTTAACTCGGGGATGGCGTCGGGCTCGACCTTGGTGATGTCGCGGTCGAGCACGATTAGATCAGCGAGGAAGCCTTCGGCGAGCTTTCCCAAACGGTCTTCCATGCCGGCGGCATAGGCGGGACCTTGTGTGAAACCGAGCAAAGTCTCGCGCAGATTCAAACGCGCTTCCGGATACCAGCCGCCCGCGGGCTTGCCATCGCGCTGACGCGTGATCGCGGCGTGGATGCCTAGAAGAGGGTCAAAGGGCTCGACCGGCGCATCCGACCCGAAGGCGATGCGAGCGCCGTAGTCCAGTTGCAGTCGCGGGTTATAAGCGTAGCGATTGCGGTCGCCCCAATAGCGGTCGGCGGTCATCATGTCGGAGGTGGCGTGAATCGGCTGCATGGAAGCGATGATATCCAGCGCAGCCAGGCGCCCTGCATCGCGCGGGTGGATGATTTGCACGTGCTCAATACGATGCCGGCGGTTGCTGACCGGTTCGGCGCGCGCCGCCTCTTCGCGCCGAGTGATCTCGAATACGTCCAACACGTCATGCACCGCTTTGTCGCCGATGGCGTGCACGCTCGAGGGCAGACCGAATTTGCTGGCGCGACTGACCAGTTCGACCATTTCTTCTTTGTCAACCACAGCCATGCCATAGTTGTCCGGCTCGCCGGCGTAGGGTTCAAACATCAAGGCGGTCTTCGGTCCCAGGGCGCCGTCGGCAAAGAGTTTCAGCGCGCCGATGCGAATCCAATCGTCGCCGAATCCGCGACGCAAGCCTGAATCCAAGGCCGCATCCAACCACTGCTGATTGATCTGCTTCATGACGCGCAGGTCCAGCCGGCTTTGCTCGCGCAGAATCTGCAGCGCGACCAGACACGAGGGCTCGTCAAAATCGTGGATCATGGTAATGCCGGCTCTCAAAGCCAGCGTCTGCGCATCAACCATCATGTCGGCTAGCTGCTCCGCGGTCGGTCGGGGAATCTGGTCTTCCACGATTTCCATCGCGGTTTCCAGCAAGATGCCGTTGGCCTCGCCCGAGGGGTCCCTCACGATTTGACCGCCTTCGGGATCGGGCGTGGAATCCGTGATGCCGGCGGCCGCCAGCGCAGCTGAATTCGTCCAGCCAGCATGGCCGCTTTTCGCGCTTAGATAGACCGGATTCTGGGGCGCCACAATGTCAAGATCCATCTTGCTTGGGAAAGCGCGGTCAGACCATAGATCTTGCGCCCAGCCCTGCCCGGTTACCCATTCGCCAGCAGGAGTTTGCCGGACGCGCTCGGCGACGCGAGCGATGGCAAGGTCGCGGCTGGCCGCTTCGAAGACGTCGACTGACTTTAGCGCGAGCGCTTGCGCTTCCCAATGCAGGTGCGCGTCAGTCAGCCCGGGCAGGACGGTCTTGCCTCCCAGGTCAAGGGTGGCGGCGCGCCGGCTGGACAAGGTCCGTATCTCGTCGTCGCCGCCCAGCGCAACAATTCGTCCGTAACTGATAGCGAGCGCGCTGACCCGTGGTCGCCGCTCATCCAGTGTAATGATGTTGCCATTGTAGAGGATCGACTGAATCATTTCCCTGTCCTAAACGCTTCGCGGGATTTCGGCGTCAATTTCTGCGCGTACAGGCGCGCTGTCAAGCCCGGAACGCGTGACGGAATAGGCGGCCAGCCTGCCAGCTGCCTGGACCGATCGCGCGACATCGCCGTCAAGCAGCGGCATGGCAGCAAGCAGCGACGCCGCAAATACATCGCCGGCGCCCGTCAAATCGCAGGGCTCCACAGCTATGCTATCGTAGCGCATGGACCCGCCATCATGGTAATAGGTTCCGCCAAATCGCCCGTTGGTGACCACCAAGTGCCGGCAAATCGGACGCAACTGGTCGGTAAGCGCAGGCTGCTCGGCGATGTCTTCTTCGCTATATACGATAATGTCGATCAACTCTGCGGCGCGCTTATCAAACCACTTGCGGAATCTCACCAAGCCGTCCGCATCCCAGCGGCGCATCATACCCTGCAAGGTCAGCATGATCGTCGCTTCGGGCAGTTGCTCCGCCAACTTGCGCGGATCTATTTCCGCAGCGAGCGGCGCCAAATGCACATAGCGCGCGGCGGCCCAGTCAGGCGGGATATCGGCGAACTGCAAGGGCTGCGCAGTCGCGCGGACGTATTGCTGTCGTCCGCAATCTCCATACACATTTTCGTAGGTCAAGCACTGATCTGAAGGGACAACTGCAAGCCGGGCATATGGTTCCAATTGCTTGAGCAGGGGTTCGCTGGCGGCGGCGCTCGTGACAATACCGGTATCGTGGCCAAAGGCGGCATAGGTCGCGGCGGCATAGGCTACGGTCCCACCCAGCATTCTTCCGCCAGGAACCAAGTCGACGGTCATGTGACCTAGCAACAAGACATCAATGGAGGTCCACATAGGCGCGTGCCGCAAGTAGAAGCAGCTAAGTCGGAATTCGAGATGGTCGATGCAATCTCAGGCGCAAAGGGCTTTAATTTGGCACGATTGTCACTTTGCGCGAACGGCCCTCGCCGACGCTGCGGGTTTGGACATCGTTGCGGCCGCGCAAGGTTAGATGGATGATCCGCCGTTCATTGGGAAGCATTGGCTCGAGCGTTATCGTACGTCCCTGCTGCACGGCCTGCTTTGCCATCCGCTTCGCCAAGCCCCGAAGTCGTTTAGTACGTCCGAATTTGTAAGCGCCGGCATCAATGATGATGTTGGCTCGCCGCTCGAGGCGTCGGCTGCAGATCAAACGAACAATATGCTGAAGCGCGGACAAAGTCTCGCCTCTGCGCCCGATCAAGCGGTTAACGCGACCGCCGGACACATTGAGCATCCAGTGCGGCTTCTCGCCATCGTCATCATCTTCGGCCAATTGGACGTCAATTCGCGCATCCACGCCCATTTTCGCCAGCAATTCTTCCAGCACTTGCTTGCCAACTAAGGCATCCTCGTCCATATCTTCTTCGGAAACGGACTTCGGCCGCGCTGGATGCTGACGCGACTCGCCGGGTGAGTCTCCAAACTGGTTGTAGTCTTCCTGACGTTCTTCGCGGCGGCGACTAATCAAGACCAGCCGCACCCGTGCTTCGCGAGCGCCAAAGCCAAACAAGCCGGTATTCGGTTCTTCAAGCACCTCGACGACAACTTCGCCGGGGCGCGCCTTCAATTGCGCCAAGCCTTTATCGATCGCCGCCTGCACCGAGTTGGCAGTTACTTCAATCATTTCCATGGTTTCATCACCTGTTGATCGTCCGCTAGCACTGGCAAGGGTCTACTTGCGCCGCGGCTTCTTCTTCCGTCGTTTCCGCGTCTTCTTGACTGGCTCGTCGTCTTCAAAGACAACTTCCACCGGCGCTTCTTCGGAGCTCTTTCGCCCGAAGATACGTCCCAAGAATTGCTTGCCTTGCGGACTATATTGCACGACGCCAATCAAATTGGACGTCACAAAGTAGATCGACAGACCCACCGAAAACGATAGCGAAAAGAAGCCAAACATGATGGGCATAATCGTGGTCATGCTCTTGGTCATGGCGGCCGCTTGACCGCCGGCGCCGTCGCCGTCGTCATCGTCCTTCTTCGCTGGCTTCTGGCCAACGGAAGACATGGTCAGCTTTTGCTGGCCCCAGGTGGTGACCAGCACCAGCAGCGGCAATGCCAAGGCGTAGGTCGGGTTTTCCATCGGCGAAAGCGTCAGATCAAGCTCAGGAAGAAGCGCCGTCAATTGGGGAATTGGCGACCACATCCGTTGAAGCGGAATCAAAGAATCGAGGCCCGGAATCAAAAGCCTTTCCGACAAATCAACCAACTGAAAGGGCGTCGCGGCCAAGGCAAAGAAGATCGCCTGGTACAAGCCGATAAGGATGGGAAACTGAATGAGCATAGGAAAGCAGCCACCGACCGGGTTGACCTTATTCTCCCGGTAGAGCTTCATCTGGGCTTGCGACATCTTCTCTTTGTCGCCTTTATACTTCTCCTGCAGCTTCTTCAGTTGAGGCTGAATCTGCTGCATCTTCTTTTGAGATTCCTGCTGTTTGGCGAAGAGCGGGAAAGTCAGAATGCGAATGATTACCGTCAATACGACGATCGCCAGCACGATGTCCTGGTTGAGCGCGGCGTAGAGCCATGCGAGTATTGTTACAAACGGGTTGAGGATTATGTCCCACATTCAGTTGCGCTCCAGCCGCCGTACTAGCGAGGATAGACCCAGGTTTGGCGCCCGTCGACGCCGAAGGCAATAAGAAGGCGAGCATCGTGCACCGAACTGACCAACAGAAGCGGTTCGTCAATTGTCAAGTCAGCGCCCGGCTCCAACAACATCATATCACCGAGCAATTCGGGCCGTTCGTCGATTTCGCGCGCATTGAGCAGCTGGCCATCGCGTCGGTCCAGCCAATAGACCTTGCCGTCGCGCGACGCCACGATTACGCGGTCGCCGTACACCAGGGGCCCCGCCCGAATGCCGCGCTCGGCAATCTGCACGGACCAGCGTTCACGCAGACCGTTTTCGCTATCCAGCGCATGTACATAGCCGCTCAGGTCGGCGACATAAATCACGCCATACTCATCAATGGCTGGCGTGCCCCAAACCCAATTCTGGGTGGCGTATGTGCTCATGATCGCGCCATCGAGGGAGATTTCAAAGAAGCTCTTGTTGAAGCTGCCGACATAAAGTCGCCCATTGGCATGCAAAGGGGTCGACGCGACCGCCCCACCCAGATCGGCAGTCCAAAGACGCGCGCCAGTTGAACTGTCGACCGCGTACAAGAAGTGGTCTATCGACGGCACGATGAGCATATCATCAACAAGCAGCGGCTGCGCCCAGACGCCGGCATCCGTCGCAAGTTTCCACTTGAGACGGAAATCCTGGAGCGAGATTGCGCTCAAGCCACCGTTCTGAAACGGTACATAAATCGTATCGTCCGCGACCAGCGAATTCGTCAAGACCTTGTCGTCAAGCGGATAAGCGCGCTGAACTTCCAGAATCACTGAGTCGACTTTGAGCAGTCGCTTGTTGTTGTCGGCGATGAGGACGGTATCGTCGTCCAGCCTGATTGGCGCCGAGAAAAACTGCGATCCGTCGTTTTCTGAACCGCGCAAAATCCAGGTCCGCGGGTTGTTCTGACTGTCGCGCAGGACTTCGCCATCAATTGGACTGATCAAGCGCGCCGGCGCGCCGTTGGCCGGGCTCAAAATAGCGACATCATTATTGTAAGCGACGGTGATATGCGTCTCGCCATAGAGATCAATCAATCCGATCGCTGGCCAGCTTACTCCCATGCGCGCGCCAACACACCCGGACAAGTTTAGCGCGCCCAACACCAAACATATAACCAAGACCATGCGCGAACGGATTGCTTGTTTCAAACATCACTCCTTGGGAGGCACAGGGTCGAATCCCCCGGGATTGAGAGGATGACAACGCGCGAGCCGCCGTAGTCCCAGCCAAGTCCCGGTCAACGGACCGTATGCTTCGATCGCTCGGTATGCATAGACTGAACACGTCGGCTCAAAGCGGCAGGCTGAGGGCAAGAGCGGCGAAATGAAGCGTTTATACATTCGAATGAGACTCAGCAGCGTCCACTTTAGCATGTCAGCATGTCTCGATCAATTGCGCGCGCACACATAATCCGCAAATAATACGCTTGAGCGCGCGATAGGGTTGCGCAGCCGCGAGACGCCTGGCGATCACCACGATGTCAAAGCCCTGCCGCAAATGCGGGTGCATTTCCACCAAGACAGCCCGCAGTCGCCGTTTCACGCGATTGCGGACTACGGCGATACCGATATGCTTCCCAACAACTACGCCGTACCGATTACCCTGCAATTGGTTGGCGCAGACGCTAATCATTAGCGCGCGATCCCGCTGGACCGCGCCCAGGCGCTTTGCGCGCGCGAAGTCTGCCGGACGACGTAACCTCAAGGCCGACTTCATGGACTAGCTAGCGTTCCAATTGACCTTCTTGACGTGGTTGGGAGTTACAGCGAGTTTGTGACGTCCGCGAAGGCGCCGCGCTTTCAATATGCTTCGTCCTCCGCGCGAACTCATGCGCTTGCGGAATCCATGCACACGCTTACGCCGGCGAACCTTAGGCTGCCAGGTTCGTTTCGTTGACATTTGCTAGCCTCAGTCTTCCATACCGTCAAATCACAAGCCATTAGTATAGCTGAGCGCAATTGGCTGGTCAACAGCCGTTTGCCGCCGCCAATCCACGACAGCCGGGTAGCGTAAAGCGCAAACGCGCGTTTGGCAAGCCACCCCCCATCGGATCGGTCGAAGTAGCGCTTGACTAGCGCTCTTTCGTTGAAGTAGGATTGCAGCGGCGTTGCGCCGTTCAACCCGCGCTAGGATTATTAGCGTCTCTTTAGCATCCAAAGTTTGCACTTCTCGGGGGGATGACCTGCCGTGCTGCCAGCACAACATTGGGCTCACCGCTTTTCAATCGGCGCTGAAGACATCGAATCCATTACCAACCTCCTGCTAGAAAAAGAGACGCCGCTTTCCTCAGAAGAACTCGCGACTGAGATTGTCAAGCAACGGGAAAACGAAGAGCGCCGGCGGCTGGCGCAACAGTTTGAAGGCACGAAGGTTTATCGACCGTCCGATCTCTACAATGTCGGTGACCGGCTGACGTTCGCAGGTCTCAATTACGCAACCGCAAAGGTCGTCCGCTTGCGCGACGGAAGAGTGGCCGACTTGAGCCCGATCAAAGTCGCGGAGGTCGAGTTCGACGACGACCGCTTACAGCCAAAGAAGCGCCTGCGTGAGTTCGTCACCTGTTACGACTGCGATCATCCGCTCAATGCAGACAGTCTGAATCGGCATCCTAGCGACTTTCAGGCGGCGTATTCCTATGCCGATGTTCTCAATCATCCCGAAATCAATATCGTAGACCAAGTCAACGAGGCTTTGGAGCGCAATCCCGACCTGGTGCGCCTGGCCGGCACTTGGTTTGTGCGCGAGCTATTGATCGAGGTAGATATCGGCCATCTTCACTTGGCCGAAGCCGTGCTTGACATGCACGACGGCGGTCCGCTAGAGACCGAGCGAATTCTGAGCGAAATGGGTGGCTTGGGTGTAGCGCCGCTGCCTTTGCAGGCATTCTCTTTGAATTACCGCATGAATCAGGACGAACGATTTGAGGAGGTTGGTCCCGCCGGTAAGGTGCTCTGGCACTTGACGCGCTTGCTGCCAAGACTGGTGCGCGAAGTTCCCGATATCTTGCGTTATCAGCCGCTGGACTTCGACCGAAGGCTCCTCTCCCGCGAGATGATGCAGCTGGAATACGACCTTGATGACGAGCATTCGCCAGTGACTTCGCCCAAACCCGATGAGGAAGTTAGCCTTACTTTGATCTATCCACATCGCCGGGTGGGAACATTGCCGATCAACTCAGAAACCAAGTACGTTTTCCCCGAGGCCAAAACCCCGCGCATCGCGATAACCATCGTCGACGCCTTGGACAAGCAAGAGTTCCCCTGTTGGGTCGTGCATGAATTCAAGTACGTGGTTGGCTTGGCGCCCTTATACCAGAAGCACCATCTGCCGGTCGGCGCATACGTGTACCTCAATCCGACCGCGGACCGCAGCCGTATTGAAATCGAATTCGACACCTATCGCCCGCGGACCGAGTGGATCCCTGTCGTTGAGAGGCGCGATGGCGATCAACTGCGCTGCCAAGCAGCCAAGAGAGCCATTGGCGCCGACTATGATGAATTGATCATCGTCGGCGTAACCAGCCTCCCAGACGTGGACAATTTGGGCAAGGAGCTACAGGCGAAGAACATATCGCTGGCATGGCTCTTGAGCGGATTGGTACGTGAGTTGAGCAGCCAAAACCCGCAAGGCGCCGTCCACTCAAAGGTGCTATACAGCACGCTTAATGTATTGAGAAGGTGCCCGCCCGGTCCCATGTTCGCCACTTTGCTAGCCAACCCGGAGTTCGATTATGTAGGCGGACATTACTGGAAGATGAGCGACTAACCGGCGGAAACGACTCATGTCCCTGACCTACCTTATCAAACCAAGCGTCGATACCAAATTCTACATAGACTACGATTGGTGGGAACAGAGCCGCGATGACCTGCATGTTTATCTTCTAACCCACCTGTCACACGAGCAGCAGGAGGCTTTGGGGGACCGCGATCTGAGAGAAGTGTTTGACTATGTCCATCCCGAATCGGGCGAGGTCTTCCAGTTGGATACGCTTCGGCTTGCCATCAAGGAGTCGTCTAAAGACGAGAACTTCATAGGCTCTAACGTTGGGCTAATCGACAGCGTGTTTCGCGCCCTGCTTGTGAACGGAAACGAACCGCTGAGCGCGCTGGAGCTGGGAGAGATTACCGGGCGAAATGCGGAAACGATACTGAAAACTGTAGGCGGCGTGCGTATCTATCGCGGTATCCGCCCTTTTTCTTCGGCACACGAATCAGGCACATAGTTCATGGCGCGAGTGATAAACACCAACAGTCCCGGAAAACGCCGCAGCGCTTACATGCGTACGGTCGCCGAGATCTTGCGGCGTCTGAGCCAGCAACAGGAAGTCAACCAGGATACCAAAGACTCTGTCGCCTGGATCGTTTATTGTCTGCGGGGGATTGAAGGAACCGTGGAAGAGTCCATGCTCGCTTGGGAAAAGCGAGGCTACTGGAAGAAGTCCGATGACTTCCAACAGAAGTGGTGGTGGGCATCGCTTTTGGCGAAGTCAATTGAAGACATGGTAGCGTCGCAAGACTGGGAGAAACTGCCCGATTTGATGATTCGCCTCTTTCCCCATGTCGCGGATATCCAGATCAGCCGCCTTACGCGCGACCCTAAAGAATGGCGGGGCGCGTACAGCAAACTCATGCAGAAGCATCAGCCTTGACTAAGAGCCAGGTGAGATTCCGAGTCTCGTCAGCGCGCTAAATCGGATGCGCTACCGCCGGACAAATTGGTTCCGACAAGTCAGAAGTCCATCTGCCTACGGAATCTTCGGCGTTTTCGCAGCAACATGCACAATGAAACAGACTCGCGAAGGTTACGCCTAACGTCCCTATTGTCCAAGACGCAATGGGCAATGTGCATAATCGGTTGTACAATCTGTCTAAGTATTGTCGGATGATTAACCAATGTGACCGCCATTGGCTCGTTCCGCCATGCTAGTGGTTGGCGCCGTGTCTGCGAATAGCGATGCGGATTCATCGTCAGCATCCGTGACTTCCGCCAATACACATCAAGCTTGGCGGCCCGCGCGTATTGGACTCGCAGTTGCTCAAGCAATCGTGTCGACATGCGCGGCTTAACAATTCGCAATCGACATGCTGGTCCTCGACGAATACACGCCGACGGCTGGAGACAACCTATGCACTCCGCAAAGTCCAGACAGCGCGCGCCTGATCTCACAGTTGAAGAGATTCGCAAATTGGCGCTGCCGCTGAGCACCCATATTCTCACGGGCGAGGGCTTGCTCGATCGGTCCATATCCTGGACAACTGTCATTCACCCGGAGGACGACATCGCCTCAAAGAGTGTGCAACGCGGAGAACTCATCTTGATCGCTCCGCTTAGCAACCCGCCAAAAGCGCATAGCGACACCGAGCTGATCCAATGGTCCGCGAACGTCGAGGCCTCCGCCGTGGTATTCTGCGGCCTGGTAAGCACGACGGGACTGGCTGAGGCGCGGTCGCTGAAGCTGCCAGTGCTTTCACTTTCTGATGATGGTCGGATTCGTGATGTCGAAAAGACGATCATCAGCTTGCTCGTTAATCGCAAGGGACAGATCGAGCGGCGGGGCACCCAAATATATCGCCAGTTAACACAGATATCATCGCGCAACGAGGGCATGACAGAATTGGTCGCCGCCATGGCTCGTCTTGCGAAGAAGACCGTCATCATACAGGACAAACGACTGCAAGCAATTTCGTATAAACTCCAGCCGAATCTAATCGGCATCTGGGACGATATCGAGTACTTTTTGAAGAAGCAGGACAACTTGCCGGTCGAACTTCACGACCGCCATCGCGTCGTTGAACTGGATCCGCCGGTGCTAATGCAGGCTCTGCCGGTCTCAAACATCGCTCGGCTGGTCGCGCCGGTGGTTACGAAGAATGTCGGTCGTGGATACCTTTCGATCATCGGTCTCGAAAGCGACCTGGACGAAGTCGATCAACTCATCTGTGAACATGGCGCGGCCGCCTGCGCCTTGGAGATGGCGAAACAGAAAGCCGTGAACGAAACAGAGAAGCGGCTGCGCGGCACCTTCTTGGATCGATTGCTCCTGGGCGATGTGACCCAACAGGAGGCGATCCGCCAGGGCGACCGCTTCAATCATGATATGGCGCAGACGCATGTTGCCTTTGTACTGACGTGGAGCGGCGCCAATCAGCCGTCGCTGCGCCGACTCGAAACCATGGTGAACTCGGTCATCGCAGGGCAAGACGCCTCGGCTCTAGTTTGGATCCGCGAGAAAGAAGGCGAAGTCGTTGTGTTTCATGCCACCGATCAAGCCGATCCCATCGATCACAGTCTTGACCTGGCAAATACCTTTAGCCTGGAGGTCCGGCGCCAGCATCCTCAGAATCGCGCGGCTATTGGCTTGGGGCAAGTGGCGCGCGACGTAAACCATTGGCGCGCCAGTTATCGCGATGCCGTACAGGCGAAAGACCTGGCGGAACGCTTGCATACCGACATTCCGCTCTTCATTGGCGACCTGGGCGTCTATCAACTTATTCTGAATCTATCGGATCGGGAGCGACTTAGCGACTTCTGCGAGAATACTCTGGGCGCGCTTACAGAATACGATATGAGGCAAAACGCCGACTTGATCAAGACGCTTGAAGCCTACTTCAATTGCCACGGCAACCTGTCCCAGACGGCGGAGACCTTGATTGTGCATCGCAACACCCTGCTCTACCGGATGAATCGCATTAATGAAATCGCGGGCATCGACTTGAATCGACCAGAAACAAGGCTGGCGCTTCATTTGGCTCTGACGATACGCCGACTCCTGGCCGTCGCCTAGTCTACGTTCCAGCGCCCAATGCTAGAATTGACGCAGCTATGCAAAATGCGATTCTGACGATGTTGACAAGCTATAAGCTATTTGCGCTATACTTTGTACAAAATGCCCAATGAACCGTGAATCATGTCCATGACATATGGCAATTGAGTTGCAATCAATGCTTGATACAATAGACACGTAATCTAACTAATCAATATGCAACGCCGGCTCGAATTCGAGGGCATTGCGTTGTTTGGATGTTATTGCCGGGACCGTGACTTTGTGAAGAGGATGCGATATGAACCCTAGAGCGAATCCTTCCCTTGACGATCCCTTCAGCGACCTCCATCCCATCGACCGCGAGCATCGCGACGCCTGCGCCTTGATTTGCTCCGTCCGCAAGGGCGGCCAAGCCACCCATGGCAATGTCAAGCGCACCATCGAGGCGCTGACCCGCATGGGTCACCGTACCGGCTACATCAACGGCGAGGGCGATGGCGTCGGCGTTTTGACCGATATCCCCCGTCAGCTTTGGACGAAATGGCTGGCTGAAGCTGGATTGCGCTCTTCCCTGGCGACCGATCGCAACTTCTGGGTCGCGCATGTAATGATTCCAGCCCATGACCGAACGCGCGCGCAAAACGTCGTCGATCAAATCTGTCGGCAAGTTAGCGAGGCTGGCTTGCATATATTAATTGACCGCAGCGGCAAGGTGAATCGGCAAGTGCTGGGACCCAACGCCGAGAAAAACGAACCAGTGTTTTGGCAGATTGCCGGCATTAACGGTCAAGTCGCGTCGAACGATCTTGATCGCACGCTCTTTGAATTGCAGGTGCAACTCGAGCGCGAGTTGGAAGTGCATTTCTCGTCATTTTCAGCGCATAGCGTCGTGTACAAGGTCCAGGGCACTATTGAGATCCTGCGCCGCTACTATCCGGAATTGCGCGATCCCGACTATGCCTCGGCAATTACGATGGGGCACGCGCGTTACAGCACAAATACCAACCCGATATTCGAGCGCGCCCAGCCCTTCAATTTGATCGGCCACAACGGTGAATTCAATACCATCTCACGTTTCCGGTTGGAATCGGAAATGCTCGACATTCCAATGATCGATAGCGGTTCCGATTCGCAGGATGTCGATCGCACGATTTACGCGCTCTGCATGCGTTACGGGCTGGACCTGATCGAGGCGATGGAACACATATTCCCGCCATTTGAGCACGACCTGCTGCAAAATGCGCCGGAAATTCACGACATGTATGCAGAGATTCGGCAGTCCTTTGGTCCCTTTGCCCAAGGTCCGGCTGCCGTGGTCGCGCGCCTCGGCAATAAGACCGTCTTCAGCGTTGACGCCTTGGGGTTGCGCCCATTGTGGTACGGCGAGACAGAAAAGGAATACTTCATTACTTCTGAGCGGGGCGTCTACGCGCTGGATTCCATGTCCGTCAGCCCCAAACCGATGGCGCCGGGCGAGAAAATCGCGATGACTGTCAATACCGGCCAAGCGATTGCGGTCATGGACTACCCAGCCATCCAGCAATACGTTTACGGCAAATATCGCGAGCGTAAACCTTACAATCCGGCAGCGGCCGATATTTGGCTGACTGACTCGACTAACGGCAACAGCGCTCCCCCCATCGGCTTTACGACTCAATCTCCCGGCAATGGGGGCGCTGCTCCGCAAGCGCAGCCGGCCGCGGTCGCTGTCCTAGAGAAAGCGCCGGAGCCATTAAAGACCGCGACAAAGCTGCCCTGGACTGACGCGCCGGTAAGGGTAAATGCCGCCGTCATGGCCGGTTTCGGCTGGGAACGCTACCACGTGGAGATCGTGTCAAGCTTGTCGCAGAACGGCAAAGAACAGATCGGCTCACTCGGCTGGGATGGTCCGCTTGCGGCATTGAGTAATACTCGGGCGAATCTGGCTGACTTTTTCAAAGAGACCATCGCGGTGGTCACCAACCCTTCGATTGATCGTGAAAGAGAGCAGGCGCAGTTCTCGTCTCAGGTGCTGATCGGCTGCCGACCGGAGATTGCCGCTGGGCGCGAAGACGAAGACACTCTGATCCGGCTTCAGATCCCGCTGCTTCTCGATGCGATCCCTGAATTCGACGGCTTGGAAACTATCCGCGACCTTGCCACAAAGCACGGCACGATGCTGCTTGAAGACCTTGTCCACGTCTTTGATGAAAAGGCGGCGATCTTCTCAATGGGCTGCCCCATGGACACAACCGTGGATCTAGCGGTGGAGGCGCTGCAAAACCGAGTTATTGAAGCCGTCGCCAATGGAGCGCAGTGTATCATTCTGGACGACAGCTTCATCGCCAAAGGCGAAGAACTGTATGTAGATCCGCTTCTGGCAGTCGCCGCGGTGGACAAGGCGCTGCGCCAATCTGATACGACACCGAACTTGCGGCGCCGCACTGGCATAGTCGTGCGCTCAGGCGCCTTGCGCGATCTGCACGACCTGGCAATCTGCCTCAGCCTTGGCGCCAACGCCGTTGTGCCTTACGCCTTGTACGCGGTTGGCTTGGGAACGGCGCCGCGCGGCAGCCGGAAACCGCTCGAGACCGCCCACGTGGAAACCGCTCTGGGCAATACCCTGTCGGCTATACGCGCGGGCTTGCAAAAAATCACATCCACTATCGGCTGCCACGAACTGCGCGGCTATGGCCATAGCTTCAGTTCTATCGGATTATCGCGCAATATCGCCAGTCTGCTGGGGACGCCAAACTACTTTGGCTCGACTGGGCGCGGTTTGACCTGGACAACAGTCTATGAAGACGCGCAGGAGCGCGCCCAGGAATTCCGCGGAGAAGCGCGCGCTCGCCTCAAGAATCCGGAACGATTCTATCCCAAGATGTGGAAAAGGGCCGAAGCGGTAGCGCATGGCGAAATGCAATTCGACGAATACACAGAAACGCTGTTGAAGCTGGAAGACAAGATGCCGGTTTCGCTGCGGCATATCGTTGGCTTGAAGGAATCTGACTCGCCCCTACTACCGGAAGACGTCGACATCAGCGTAAAGGGCTACGACATGCCCGTGCTGATCAGCGCCATGTCCTTCGGCTCCCAGGGCGAGCTGGCTTATCGTTCCTATGCTGAAGCGGCCCATCTGCTGAATATCATCTGCATCAACGGCGAGGGAGGCGAGATTCACGACCTGCTCGGGCGGCATCCGCGCAACCGCGGACAACAAGTGGCGTCTGGACGCTTTGGAGTGAATATTGCGTTTCTGAACGCAGCCGACTATATCGAGATCAAAATCGGCCAAGGCGCGAAGCCGGGCGAAGGCGGGCACCTGCCCGGCTATAAGGTTACCGAGCAGATTGCGGCAGTCCGCAGCACAACCCCGGGCGTCGGCTTGATTTCACCGAGCAACAACCACGACCTGTATTCTATCGAGGACCTTGCGCAGTTAATCGACGAACTGAAAACAGCCAATCCTCATGCCAAGGTCTCGGTGAAGCTGCCTGTCGTGCCCGGCATCGGCATCATCGCGGTTGGCGTCGCGAAGGCGGGCGCCGATATCATCACCATTACTGGCTACACCGGCGGCACCGGCGCTGCGCGCGCGCATGCCCTGCGTCATGTAGGTTTGCCAGCGGAGGTCGGGGTCTGGCTGTCCCACCGTCACCTAGTCGAGAGCGGCTTGCGCGACGATGTCGAAATCTGGGTTGACGGCGGCATGAAGAGCGGGCGCGATGTGATCAAAATGGTCTGCCTAGGCGCGAATCGCGTCGGCTTTGCGACGCTCGCGATGGTCTCTTTGGGCTGTACGATTTGTCGCGGCTGCCAGGATGGCGACTGCCACGTCGGCATTACAACGCATGTCAAGACCAAGGAAGAAGCGGAAAAGCGCAATTTCAAAGCTTTCCGCCCCTTTGCGGAACGTGGATCGCCGCACAGCATTGTGCACATGTTTGATGCGCTTGCCGAAGACATCCGCAAGTGGCTGGCAAAAATGGGCATCAACAACCTGCAGGAAATCGTCGGTCGCGCCGATCTGCTCTACCAGCGGTCACATCATGACCGTATTGACCTTAGCCGCTTGCTAAAACCGGTTCCACGCGCGCAAAAGACGCCGGCCCAGCCAGGCGGACGGCGCGTCACGCGTCCGCGCAACACCGTCAGCAAACAGATCACCGATATCGTCACTGAATACGTTGGCCGCGGCGAATATGAGTTGACGTACGACGATGAGCAAGTCATGGCGATGGACCGCGCTTTGGGCACACACCTCGCCGGAGCGATAAAGCGCAAGGCGGCCCCGCAGACCGATCGCATCCGGGCTATCAATCTAAGCTTCAGCAACTCGGCAATCCCGGGCAACGGGCTGGCCGCGTTCATTGATGACCCGGTGAATGTGCTGGTCGAAGGTGGCGCGCAGGATGGCGTCGGCAAGTGTGCCGCAGGCAGCAAAGTGGCGATTTTGAAAGGCTTGAATCACAATGGGAAGCGGCTGGATGGATCCGTAGGCAAAAGCTTCGCCTATGGCGCCCAGGGCGGCCTATTCATCGTGCAAGGCGATGCCGATACCCGCGCCTGCATCCGCATGAGCGGCGCGGACGTCATCTTCGGCGGCGAAATCAGCGAACCATTGAACGACAATCTCGGCGGCTTGGGCGCGCGCGCCAATCTCAAAGGTTACGCCTTTGAATATATGACATCCGGTCGCGCGGTCGTATTGGGTGATCCTGGTCCCTGGATTTGCGCCGGCATGACCGGGGGCGTCGTCTATCAACGTGTGCAGCCGGAGTTGGGCTTGACGATAGATGCCATTCGAAGCCGCATCGCCGCCGGTTCGGTGGTAGAGATCCAACCGCTGGACGAGGACGGACAAGACGATGTGCATGAATTGCTGAACGCATACATCCGAACGCTGGAAGACAATCATCAGTCAGAAGCGGCCGAGCCTCTCTACGCCCTGCTGCGGCGGCCAGGCGATCACTTTGTCAAGATCGCGCCGCCGATGGCGCATAAAATCGTCAACGAAAGCTAAGGCCATCCGCACAATGAGGCAAGCAGGCTGGGCGCTGCCTATTCAGCGGCATTGACTGAAAACTGCATTCAGGATTGCCTGGCAGAACTGACCTCACTCGGTAGTGTCGCAAGCACCCGCTGAGTCTTTAGCGCAAGGTGAAGAATCAGCCGGTTGTCTGAATCGTCCAGGTCCAGCTTCGTCAAGTCGGCGATGCGTTCGAGCCTGTAAACAAGCGTGTTGCGATGAACGTCTAGTTCTTGGGCTGCTTTCGCCAAGTTTCCGTTGGCGGCGAAGAAACCGCTCAAGGTGCGAATCAAGTCGCTCTGTTTGCGCCGGTCGTGAGCCACCAAGGGTCCCAAGGCATCGGCATAGAAACTCTGCAATTGTTCGAGATTGCGTTCCTTTAGCGCAAGCAGCAGTTGATACAGCTTCAAATCTCCATAGTAGGTCGTAGAATCTCGATCGCCGAGCTCAAAAGCGATGCCGACCGCGTCCTTCGCCTCGCGATAGGCGTCGCGAAGATTGGAGAGCCCCTTTGCCGGACGGCTGATGCCGGCCGCCACTGACGCCTCTGAAGCGCGCTGGCCGAGCTGCTCCCGTACCGCGCCGACCGATGAGCGCGCCCGCGTCAGCGCGCCGCCGTCATCGTCTTCCAGGGGATAGAGCGCCACAACCACATCCACATACTGACCAACAGCGCCCTTGATGCCGCGTCTCGAGATGTCATTGCGCACAAACGAAACATGTGAAGCGCTGCGCACGGGCTGTCCCATATCAGAAATCGCTCTGTAGACCGCGACTACGTATTGTGAAGACGGTTCAAAGCCGGCCTGTTGCGCGCGCGTTCGCAACAAATCCTCGTCCGCTGGCGTTCCACTAAGCCACATCTGTATCCAGTCGCCGCGCGTCTGTTCGACGGCGGAAGCGATAGCGCGGTTTTTCGCCATCTCGATAGCGCATACATCGGCGCCGTAGGTCAATACCAAACGGTCGAACTCATTCAATCTGTCATCATCGTCGACAAGTGAGAGATAGCCGGCAACCCGCTTCTCAACCTTGAGCACGATCGTATAGCCCAGTGGGCTGCCGCCGATTACCCCAACTGCCGACGGCGCTTCATTCTCAATCCAGCTTCTGAATCTCTGCGAGCCGGCCGCAACCGCCGCGTGACGCCCATTATTCGCCCGGCGTCCAACATAAGGCCAGCTCTGGCTGATCAGAACGCCGGCGTCGTTGTGAATCGCCAGCGCCTTTCCCGTCGATCGGGACATTACTTGCAAGAGACTATTGAGGTCTCGGTTCTCCGCGGCCAACCTTGTCAACTGCCGCTGAATCTCAATAGCGCGCTCGGTCAAACGCGCCGATTGGTTCAAAATCAGCGCATTCACAGCCCGTTCAATCGAGGTGAGACTCGCCTCCGCCGGCACGGAAAGAAGCGCGACTTCGCACTCGACGGCGGCGTCGATGGCCTCCTGGCTGGCCGATCCCGTGGCCAAGACGGCGCTGACCTTGAATTCCGCCAATTGACGCAGCACGCTCGCCAGCGTCAGGCGGCTGTCAAAGCTGCGCAGCACATCCATAGACACCAGCGCCAACTCGCCTCCGTATATGTCGGGAAACACTGGCGGCTGCGCGCGAATGGTGACCGACCAATTCACAGTTGTTTCGGGATCGCCAGCGGCGATGCTAGCGCCAAGCGGCAAACAGTAACGAAGCAACGACTGCAAAGACGCCACGTTTTTATCTGACATAACTAGATTCCCGTCGATCATGCATTGACATATCGGCCAAGATGACGTAATCCACGGCGAAATCAACAAGTCCTGGCTCACGCTTTGTAAGATATCACCAAAAGCGCTAGAAGCGCAAGGCAAAAATACCGGGCGAATGCCGGATGGCAGTCCGCCCTGCTGGAAGTCTTAGTTAACTTCTACAGACTATGAGACGCGTCGAACGCCAATCCTCAGCGTTTCGCCCTTAAGGTCCACTTCTTCGCTGACATATTCACCGGTCATGTCGCCCGGTTCAAGGCTGTCAGCCAGTGTTTCTGCACCGATGTATCCACTGAAAAGCTGCAGCACCGCATCGACAGATGTCGAAGCATCGGAGTAGACAATGTCGATACGATCATCCAAGGCGAATTTGGCGACTTTGCGCAGGTTTTGAATCCGCCGCACTAGTTCTCGCGCGAGCCCCTCTTCGACTAGATCTGGCGTCAGGTCCAAATTGAGCACGATGACGTAACCGCTGTCTTCGACGGCGCCCTCTGGCGTTTCGACGCTTGCCTTGACCTCGCACTCGCCATTTAATATTTCATAGCGGGCGCCATTCAGTTCGAGTGTGATTCCCTCTCCCGCCAGCAGACGCTCGGCGAACGGGCGAACGAAATCCTGCTCCCCATCGCGCAGAGCCGCTTGTATGGCTTTGAAGTCTTTGCCAAACTTACGCCCCAACAAGCGCGGCACCGGATTCAATCGGTAAGTTGTCGTGCCTTCATAGGCGCTTGCCTCATCCGCGCCCATAACACCGACTGTCTTGAGATTCAGTTCACTCTTGATCAAGTCCGCATAGCGCTCAACGACCGCCGATTCGGTTACATCGCGCAAGGCGAACTGAGCGCCAGCCAAGGGTTGACGCACGCCAATCTGAGCCACGTTCCGAGCTGACAATCCCAGGCTAACGAGGCGACGAACCAGCGCCATTTCGGCTATGAGCTCATTATTCAACAGAGACTCGTCAGCCGCCGGCCACTGCGACAGATGGACGCTATCAGCCGCCGAGCTGACGCGGTCCGCCACCAGATTGCGATATATCGCCTCGCTCAAGAATGGCATCGTTGGCGCAAGCAATTTCGCCAAGGTCGTCATTGCTTCATACAAGGTCGCATAGGCGGACAGCTTGTGGTCATCAACCTCGCTCTTCCAGAAGCGATCGCGGCTCAAGCGCACATACCAATTGCTGAGGCGCTCGACAAAATCCTCTATTGGGCGCGTCGCGCGCACGGCGTCGTAGTCTTCAAAGGCTTCTGTCACATTCTGGACCAGCGTCTGCAATTCGGCCAGCAACCACTGATCGAGCAGGTCGCGATCTTCGGGCGCCGGCGCGTCAGAACCGGGAGCCCAGCCGTCGATATTGGCGTAGGTTACGAAGAAACTGTAGGTATTCCACAGCGTCGACCAGAACTTCTTGACCACGTCGCCAACGGCATTCAACGAAAAGCGTCGCGAATCGCCCGCGGGTCCCGATGTATACATGTACCAGCGGAAGGCATCGGCGCCATACTGCTCCAGCACCAACCATGGATCAATGGCGTTGCCTTTGCTTTTGGACATTTTCTGCCCTTGGTCGTCAAGAATATGTCCCAGGCAGATTACATTCTTGAAGGCGACAGTCTCGAAGAGCATCGTAGCGATCGCATGCAAACTGTAAAACCATCCGCGTGTTTGATCGACCGCTTCACAGATGTAGTCGGCCGGATGTTGCTCTTCCAGGATTTCCGCGTTTTGGCGCGGATACGCCCACTGCGCCACCTGCATCGCGCCGCTGTCAAACCATACGTCAATCACCTCGGGGACGCGCCGCATCGTTCCGCCCTCGCCGTTGGGATTCTCAAACGTCACGTCGTCGACATAGGGCCGATGCAAGTCCAGTTCGCTGAGATCGCGCCCAGCCAACTCGCTCAATTCGTCGACGCTGCCGACGCAGATCATTTCGCCGGTGGTGTCGTCCACCCATACCGGCAGCGGCGTGCCCCAATAACGTTCACGCCCGAGCGACCATTCCTTGAGATCTTCAAGCCAGTTGCCAAAGCGGCCATCGCGCACGTGCTCTGGCACCCATTTGACAGTTTTATTGAGGTCAATCATCTTCTGCTTGTACTTCAGCGTGTCGATGAACCAAGTCTCGCGGGCGAAGTACATCAAGGGCGAGCCATCGCGCCAGTTATGCGGGTAAGTGTGTTCATATGTCTCGTGACGATACATAAGACCGCGTTCGACAAGATCATCGATAATTTGCTTGTCGGCATCCTTGAACCACATACCGCGGAAGGTCGATACGGCATCGACGAAGCAGCCGGTCTCATCGACTGTAATCAAGGTCGGAAGGTCGTGCTTGCGGCCAGTCGCCAAATCGTCAACGCCATACGCCGGCGCCGTGTGCACAATGCCTGTGCCATCGGCCACGCTCACATAATCGGCAGCCACGACGTAGGCGTAATCCTGCTCAACCGGCAAAAACGTATAGAGCGGCATGTAACGCCAACCGACAAGCTCGCTGCCTTTCAAGCGCGCCACAACTTGGTGCGTCTCTGGCTCGGTCAAGACTTTGTCCAACAGAGCTTCGGCGAGGATCAGCTGCTCGACGCCCTCGCCATCCGGCGAAGGTCCCTCAACCTGGACGTAGCTGAGATCTTCGCCAACCGCCAACGCCGCGTTGGCTGGCAGGGTCCACGGCGTCGTTGTCCAAGCCAGGAAATACACGCCGGGCTTGTCCTGTACCGGGAATCGCACATAGATGCTGGGGTCAACGATCGTCTTGTATCCTTGCGCCACTTCGTGACTGCTGAGCGGCGTGCCCGACGACGGGCTGTATGGCACGACTTTGTGACCCCGATAGAGCAAGCCCTTGTTCCAAAATTGCTTGAGGATCCACCAGACGCTTTCTATGTATTCGTTAGAGAACGTGACATACGCATCATCCAGGTTTACCCAAAAGGCCGTGCGTTCGGTCAGCTTCTCCCATTCGGTAATGTGACGGAAAACGTTGGCGCGGCACATAGCGTTGAATCGCTCCACGCCATACTCTTCAATCTGAGACTTGGTCTCGAATCCAAGTTCCTTTTGCACTTCTATTTCGACCGGCAACCCGTGCGTATCCCAGCCGCCCCGCCGCAAACAGTAATGCCCCTGCATTACCTTGTAGCGCGGAAACATATCCTTGAAGGCGCGTGACATCACGTGATGACTGCCGGGTTCGCCATTGGCGGTTGGAGGTCCCTCGTAGAAAACATAAGGGCGCGCGTCTTCCCGGTTCTCAGTCGTGCGTTCAAATATGCGGTTGAAGCGCCAAAAGTCTAACTGCTGCTGCTCCAGCCGATTGATAACTTCACTGTTCACTTGCGAGTCTACTGCTCTAAACATGGCTCACTGCTTCTCCACTGCTTTGATACGAGTGTCCTTTGCGCGGAATTATTCTTGACGCTGCATCCGTCGTATCAAAACCGCAATGACTCGCGGCGCGTACACATGCGCATGAGACGCCACGAAAACACCTCCTCGTCTGGTGCCAGTATAGGCTGCAAATTCGCAGGAATTATGGCGTAATTGGCGCTATCGCGAAAGGGTGGAATCAGCTATGAACTTTGGAAGACGCGGGTGTTATGCCACCAGGTTCCGGAGCGCGCAAAATCAGCGCTTCCATCTCCCTGACCATATGGCGCACTGCTTGACCGTAGGGAGTAGCGTCGAAGATGGTCGCTTCCTCCCGCCAGAACCCCAGTCCGCCGCGAGCCAGCTCGGAATTGGGCAGTTCCGAAGCGTCGAACTTGTGCAGCTTGTAGAGTATGTATTCGGTCATAAGCCGAAGCGGAAGATCGTCCATTATGATTTCGCGGACGGTTTCCAGTTCTGTCACAGCGCTCGGCTCATCTTGGAGCAGATGATAGGCTAGTCCCAGTTCAAAGCGTACTATGTTCGGCGCGCCCGTCTCCAGCGCCTTCAAGATGAATTCAACCGCGCCGGCATATGCGCCTTGAACGAGCATTAGTTTCCCGCGACTGAAGAGCGCCAAGTGGTGGTTTGGCTTCAGCTCAATTGCGCGGTCCAGCGCGGCGCCGCTCTTGTCGAAGAGACCGAGATGTCGATAGGTTGTTCCCAAGAGCGCCAGCGCGTCAACCGAGATTCTCGATGACACTGGCAACCCTTCCAGAATTGCGCGCGCGGCCCGATAGTCGCCCGCTATGAATCTCTCACGCGCCTCATGATAAGGCGAGATCTCACGTCTGTTTGCCCATAGAAAAAGGATCTGCAAGGATATCAAGAGACCGAATGCGCCGACCCGCGCCGGCAACCGTGCATCTTGCGGACCGCCCAAGCCAAGCGCAAGCAGGAGCGCCAACAGTAATAGAGCCAGCGCAAGCGAGCATTTGGCCGGCGCGTCCCAGTCCGGCAGGCGCCGCGCCAAATCGCGCAGGATAATCACGCGCCGACCCTTCGCGTGACTCGCTCATCAGCGATTACATTCTCGATCTTTTCAATCTCGTAGTGCAAGAGGCTGCCGTAGGCCGTGCCTTCCAACGCGCGCAGGGTCGATTTCCAAGCCTGCAATCCTTGCGCGGCCGCAATCATGCGCCCGGCCGCGACTTGCGCCTGTTCGCCTGCGCCGATTCTCTGATAGTGGAGAGACAAATAGTAATTGACGCGCACGGCGTACATCGACGGCATAGAATACAGCGCCGCATGTTTGAAAGACTCGATCGCGGAATCATGCTCGCCTGAAAGCTGTTGCACAAAGCCCAACTCGGCCCATATTATCGGCTGCGTCGGCGAAAGCTGCGCCGCCGTCTGCAAAGCGATGGCCGCCTCGCCATAGCTCGCTTGCATTCGGTAGCCATTTGCCAGCGTCACATACGCGCCGGCATCGCCCGGAAACAACTGCACTGCGCGGTCCGCCGTCTCCTGCGCCTTTGCCAACTGCCCGTTGTAAGCGTAAGCGCTGGTGAGCAGCATCAATAAATCCGGCGTCACTTTCCCGCCAGCGAGGACGCGCTCAAGCAATTGTATCGCCTGCGGGAATTGCATCCGCTGTATGAGTCGATACGCCTCGCCATAACCCGCGCCATATTGCCTTGACTGCCGCGCCAGCAAAATGCCGACGAGCAAGAATCCCAACAGGATCATGCTAGCCGACAGGCACAGGCCCGCGAGCGACATCTGCATCACCGGCGAAATGTACGGGTCTAAAGGCTGCGTTATGCCGTCGGCAAGCTCTATAAGGACGCCGAGGATAAATACGATAAAGCCCAATGCCCCGACTGCCACGGAGACAAAAACTGCAAACCAGGCGACCCGTCGGCGAATAGACACCAAAGCACCTTACAGCTGTTTTTCGGCGACTGGCTCGCGCTCAATAAGCCGCCGCGCAAGTTCTACGTCGTCGCTCAACACATCACGCAGCGCCTGGGCTTCATCGGCGCTCATGATCAATTGCCACTCTTCCAAGCCGGCGCGCTCCTTGCGCAGCGCCGCCAAAGCGCTTTCCGCCGCCCCATTATTGTTCAGCCGCCTATGCGCGCGCCACAAGTATAATTGCGTCAATAGTCGATGTCGAGAATCAGGTACGTCTAGCTCCAGCGCTGTCGTCAAGTTTCGAATCGCCTCGTCTCCATCTCGCAGCCTGTCGTCTATCATGCCCAAATTGTAAGCCGCCACCCATTCATCCGGCGCCAATTCGCGAGCCTTTTGCGCCGCCGATCGCGCCTCCCGATAGCGCCCCGCCTGCAGCTCAACCTCGGCCAGACCGTTATGCGCTACGGCTGAGTCCGGTTCCAGCTCGACCATCTTGCGATAATCTCTACGGGCGGACTTCATGTTGCCAGACAATCGTTGGAGCTCGGCGCGGAAGCGATAATGCTCGGATCGCGTCGGCTGCTGCTCAATCTGAGCGTTCATCGCCGCAATCGCGCCCCCATAGTCTTTCTTTCGCATCGCCCTGACGGCGGTCTTGTAATTCTTGGGCCCGCCGATGTTGCGAAAGATGAAAATACCCGCCACGATCCAGCCGAGTCCAGCGCCGATGAAAGCGCCGCTTAGCGCTGGCACGGCCAAGGAGCCAACCGCCATGACGGCAATTGACGGCAGAATCACCGCCAGCCAACGCTTCCGTTCTTCGCCCGGCAAGCGTCCCATGATCAGCCAGGCGCCGCCGCCGAGAAACACCAGCAGCAAAGCCGTCTGCAGCGACGTCGCCAATCCTGAACGACCGCCGACCGCATTCAGCGCCAGGCTGCCTAGCCCCGTGAGAGCCAGCAACGCTACAAATGCCCGAAACCGGCGCGGACCGAGAAATATCTGAAAGCGCTTAAGCATGATTGAACTCAAAATCCAGAGCGCGAAGGCGCCATACCGCGGTCGCATGTCTGGCTCTTCGCGGATGTCCTTGCATAGTTGCTGATCGCCACGATGAACTCACGCTGCTGATAGGCGTTGGAACGTCTGATGATTATGTCGCTCTCGTCGATCCAATAGGTTCTCGCAGCGTTTCGATACTGGAATCGCCGTACATGTAATTGTCTGTTGCCGAGGCCCACAGTTTCCTCGCCGGCAAACGCCACCGCCGATTCAATCAGTTTTATTCGTCCAGGAAAAAGTTGCGCATGTTCGTATAACGGCACAAATATGGCGCGCGCGCCATCAGTCCGCTCCGCCAAGGCTTTTATCGCAGCGCCCCTGAATACAAGCAGCGGAATGTCAATCAAGGTAGCCGGCGGCAGCTTCATCTCTATATAATCTCGCTCGGCGCCATTCATGTTGTACCCGACTTGAATCTCGGATCCGCTCACCTGGTAACTCGCGCGCAACTCCTTGACTCCACCCTCGAATTGCGTGCTCTCGTAGCGAATGTTCAGCCGCAGCAATTCGCCGCCGCTGTGGAGCGCCTCCGCCAGGATCGACTTGCCCTCCGTCCGCCGTGAATCAACATCGACTCGCGTAAGCCGTCCGCCGTCCGCGTGCTCGTGAATAACCCATGACTCTGATTTATCCAGTTCCTGGCCATCTCCAAAAAAGCGATACCGGCCGCTCGCCACAAACTTTTCATGGGCTTGAACCGGATGCAAATAACGCATCAATCGGAAAGCTCCACATAGAGTCGTTTGTTGATGCCGCCCTTGCTCTTGTACTTCGCGATGCGGATCGCGCCGACTTCGCGCGTATTCGCCACGTGCGTGCCGCCATCGGCCTGCAGGTCCAGGCCAACTATTTCCACCGTTCGAATCTCACGAATGCTATCCGGCAGCAAATTGATCTTCGTCCGGATCAAATCGGGAATCTTAAAGGCTTCTTCACGAGGCAGTATCGCCGTCCGAACCTCGCGCGCGGCGTCGACCTCCTGATTGATTCGTTCCTCGATTACGTCGATCACGTCTGGCGCCAGACGTTCAAACTCGAAATCCATCCGGCCGCTGAGGATATCCATATTGCCGCCAGTGACGCTCGCCTTATAATCCCGCCAGATAACGCCGCAAAGAATGTGCATCGCCGTATGCGTCCGCATTATTTTGTAGCGCCGCTCCCAGTCAATAGTCCCGTGTACGCGATTGCCAACCGGCGGCAATGCGCCATCCAGAACGTGAATAGCGCCGCGCCTTACCGTCTTTACGCGGAGGTCCGAACCCGCTGTTCGCAGATTGCCTTGATCGGGAAGCTGTCCGCCGCCCCCGGGATAAAAGGCTGTGCGGTCCAGGATGACGCCATTATGACCAGCGTCGTGCCCGACAACCTCAGCGTCGAATTCTCTCGTGTAGCTGTTTTCCAAATGAAGCAGCTCGGTCAACTGCCCCTCCCCGGCGCCGGCGCGCGCATTCGTAAGATGGTCGTTTCGCCGCCCAGCGCCCGCCAAAATGCCAGCGCCGCCCGGTTTTTCGCGCTTACGTGCCATTCGTAATGCGCTACTTCCTGGTCCCGAAACCAGAGGCAAAGACGTTCGACAAGCTCGCGACCCAAGCCTTTGCGCCGATACGCCTGGGAAACATATATGTCGGCGAGAAACCCGCAACGCAAGGGCAGAAACAGTTCGGTAGTGATGTCCGCGATGATGCCGCTGACATAGCCGACGACTTCTCCCCCATTCTCCGCAACCAGTACTCGCGCCGTGGGGTCGCCAAGGCGATCGCGAATGCTTTGCGCATAGAGGTCGGCGCCGTTCTCGGTCGCGCGGAAAGTGGCCGGATCAAACTCTGCGTGATGTTGCACCATCTCCGCCCACATCTCGCCGATCCGCGCGGCGTCATTCGCTTCCGCAAGCCGTATCATATCTGGAGCCGAAATCTGTGCGAGCGCAATTTGGCGCCTTGACCGCGCCAGAACGCTTCCTCAACCGGATAGCTGGCCGGCGTCTGCACTTCAACCGCATTCAAGCCATGCGCCCGCAACCAGACTACCGCGCGCTCCAATAATGCGCCGCCGAGACCGCTGGGCGACCGATGCAAATCCAATACTAGCGCCACAATTTCGCCGAGTCGCGGTGGATGCAGCCAGGATGAATTCTCCTCCGTGCTAGCCACAACAAAGCCGGCGAGCTCTCCGGCGCAATCCCCAACGAAAAAGGCGTATCCCGCATCAGCAATCCAGCCTTTCGCGCATTTCCTCCAGGCATGAATCGCGTCTGGCGCGAAGGCCATGCTCGCGTCCGATTCTCGCAGAAGCGCCGCCCGTTCAAACCATAGCTGAGAGGCAGCGTCCAGGTCAGTTTCTTTGGCTGCTCGTATATTCATGTCGCCAGCAATTGAGCATGATCAACAATGAAAGCATAGCATCGGCTCACTAGCGCGACAAGACGAGAAGGTCCACGACCAACGCCTGCCATACGCTCGTTTCCAAACGCTAGCGGAACGAGGTCGATACGGTACAATATCCATATGCGCGCGGCGCAAACGGTACAATTCAAAGACGACGCGTGACAACCGGCGCGGATAAAGGAGAGATTATGTCCACAATGGCATCGGTAGAACGAGTCGGGAGAGCCTGGCGTCTTCATCGCGACGGCGATAACGCTGGCGCCATTCGTGAATTTGACAGCATTGTTTCGGCCAATCCTGATAACGTCGACGCGCTCTATGGCTTGGGCTTGGCGCACAAAGCGCTTGGCGATTTTGGCGCGGCCGCTGATGCCTTCGCGCGGGCGCTGGACAGAACCGAGAGCGCGCTTTCGGCCGTCCAAACTGCTTCACATGTCGAAGGCAATCTCGGCGACAACGACCTCGAAACCAACTTTGACGACCGATACATGATGTTGACGCGCATGTTGTCGCAACGTCTCGAGGATGTAGGCGCCGCCAAGTCGTAGCCGTCAGAATGAATAAACGCGAACGCCTCGAGCGCGCCATCGCCGGCGAACCCGTGGATCGCGTGCCGGTTGCGCTTTGGCGGCATTGGCCCGGCGATGATCAGCGTTACGCCGATCTTGCGCGCTCAACCGTCGACTTCCAGCACGATTACAATTGGGACTTCGTGCGCGTCATGCCTTCGCGGCATTTCCAGGTCATCGACTACGGCATACAAGACCAATGGAGTGGCAACGCACAGGGTTTCCGCGACATCACCAAGCGCGTAATCAACCGATCGCTCGCCTGGACCGAACTTCGGCCCCTATCCCCAGTTCGCGGCGCCCTGTCTCAACAAATTCAGTGCTTGCGGCTAGTCAGTCAAGCCCTGACATCAGACGCGGTACCAATCCTGCAAACCGTCTATAGCCCGCTGGTTCAGGCGGCGCAGT
This sequence comes from Anaerolineae bacterium, assembly GCA_022824465.1. Classification (GTDB taxonomy): domain Bacteria; phylum Chloroflexota; class Anaerolineae; order Aggregatilineales; family Phototrophicaceae; genus UBA6055. Next base: position 163,477 of record JAJDZV010000008.1, on the reverse strand, counting down.
TGGCAGGACGCGAGAAACTGCTGCGTGACATGCGCGTCCGGCCCGACCGTCTGCGCAGTGGCTTAAGCCAACTGGTTGAAGCCACCAATCGATTCCTGTCGGCTCTTTGGAAGACGCCTGGTGTGGCTGGCATATTCCTCGTGACCGAGTTTGCTAGCCACAATATCATGTCTGAGACTGAATACGCGGCCAATGCGCTGCCGCACATTCAGGATATCGTCGAGAATCTTCCCGAGCATTGGTGGCTCAACATTGTCCAGGTTAACGGACCTTCGCCGATGCTTGCTCTGTTCGCGGACTTGCCGATCCAGGCGCTGAATTGGGAACTCCGCTCTGGCGCCGACGAGCTGTCAAACGCCAAGAGTCTCTTCAGCTTCGCCTCCTGCGGCGGCTTGAGCGAACGCGCCGACCTGTTGTGCGGCACGCCGGCTCTGTTGTCATCCGTGATTCGCGATGCAATCAACCGGAGCGAATCAAGGAAGTTCATTTTGACCGGCAGCGGCAGCGGCTTCATCAGCACGCCGATCTCAAACATCCGTGCCGTGCGCAGCCATGTGGATGGAGCAGCCTGATCGTGTCGCTCAGAGTGATCGCTGGCAAAGCGCGCGGCATGAAGCTCAAACCAGTGCCGGGCGAAAGCACGCGCCCGATTATGGATCGCGTCAAGGAAGCCCTCTTCAGCATCATCGGCAGTGACATCATCGGCGCGAACTTCCTGGACCTCTTCGCTGGCACCGGCAGCGTCGGCATTGAAGCGCTCAGCCGAGGCGCGGAATTCGCCCAATTCAATGAGACGAGCGGACGGGCTATTGGAATCATTCGCGCCAATCTCGCCCACACCCGGCTGGACGCCTCCGCGCTGATTACCCGGCGCAGCGCCTTTCAGCTTCTGGCCCAAGCGCCCCGCCGTCGATTCCAGTACATCTACGTGGCGCCGCCGCAATACCAAGGCCTTTGGCTCAAGACCTTATATGCGCTCAATTCAAACAGCAACTGGCCTCAAGCGGACTGCCGAGTCATCGTGCAGATTGACCCCAAAGAATATGAGCCCGTTCATCGATTCAAGCGCTTGGAGTTGTACGACAATCGGACCTATGGCCGCACCATGCTACTGTTCTATCAATTCACTCAAGCGCTGGACATCGGCAGCGGCGAAATCAGCAAGAGTCAGCGTCGTTGAGACACTTGAACTGCCGCCCAATGAAATCCAGGGCTTCGCCGGCACTCCGGACTTCGCCCGTAACCTGCGCCTCGCGCAGCCCCCGCAACAGCTTGCCGATCAGCGGTCCAGGCTTTAGCTGCAAAAATGTCAGTACGTCATTGCCGTCGAGAAGCAGCGGCGGATCGACAATCGCATCATATTGGTTGAAGTAAACGTCCAGTAGGTTTGTTGCCGCCTCAACCCGCCCAAGCCAGTCTTGCTGCTTAAGCGCGCTCCCCGTCGCAGCCAGGTAGCGCGCCAAAGACATCAGAATAACATCAATCCCGCCCTCCTTTAAGGAGAACCAGAAACGATGAAGTTCCAGCTTGTTCCCGCGCGGGCCTGCGGGAATTCGGTGGACATTGCTGATTGCCCTTTGCAGTTGACGCTCCTCCTCAGCGCTAAGCTTCAAGGTCGCTGCATCGTCCGCGCCGCCCTCAAGCAGCAGCGCCGCCAACGTCAGCAACTGGCCATGGCTGCGCGCGCCGCCATATACGCGCCCGAGATGCCGCCGCAGCGCGCCGCGGAAGCGGTCCAGCTGAATTACTAGCATGCCCAGATCAAACGCCGCCGCCGTGTTGTCTGTGCGTCGGCTGCTTATCGCCGTCTGAATCTGGACCAAGCGCTCGACCGTGGCCAGCCTGGCAGTCCACGCATCTGTCGCTCTCTCCGCCTGCCGCGCGCCATCCGGTGCTTCAGCCAAACCTGGCAGCACCTGCCGCAAAAGACCCACATGCCGCAGAACCCGCAGGCCGCGCGCCGCCTGATCCAAAGCCAGAAGCTTGAAAAACTCATCCCTTATGCGCTCGCCGGAAGATTGTCTCAAGCCATCCGCATACTCGCGAATATCGGCCGATGTGCCCGGGTGGATCTTCAATTGGAATTGCGCGCTTAAACGAACCGCGCGCAATGCCCGTATCGGATCATTCTTGATCGCGTCCGCCGAGCAGCGCCGCAACACTCTCCTCTGCAAGTCAGTTGCGCCCTTCAGCGGATCTATCAACCTGTCGATGCTGCCTCGCAGATCAGCCGCCATCGCATTCATAGTGAAATCACGATCGCGCAAGTCTTCCGCCAGAGTGGCGCCACGCAACCGCGCGAAATCGACGTGATATCGCGCGCCTCGCCACTTGAATAAGACGCGCGCGACATCACGCTCTCGATCCATGACATACACATCGGCGCCAAGCCGGTCGGCAACTCGCCGCGCTGCAGCGGTGGCATCGGCACCGATCGCGATATCCACATCCGTCACCGAACGCCGCAGATAGGCATCGCGCACGGCCCCGCCCACCAGATACATCGGCGGGACAACCTCTTGATCATTGAGCAGTGAAGCCAACTCAGGGACGAAACCAGTCCAGGTCAGCAGCGGCGCTTCCTCACTCATCGTTCAAAGCATCAGTTCGCGCAACGCCGACGAACGGCAAATTGCGGAAGCGCTCATCCAAGTCCAGTCCATAGCCGAAAACGAACTTGTTTTCGATCTCAAAGCCGATGTAGTCAACCTCAAAGTCTACTTCGCGGCGAGATTGTTTATTGAGCAGCGCGCAGAGCTTCAAACTGGCCGGCTCGCGATTGCGCAGCGTCTGTATTACAAATGCCAATGTGAATCCGCTATCAATGATGTCCTCAACAACCAGCACGTGCTTGCCCTTGACGTCCATGCGCAAGTCCATGTCGATGCGCACCGAGCCGGACGTTTGACGAGCGCCCGTGCCATAGCTGCTCGCCGCCATGAAGTCGATCATGTGCGGCACATGGATATGCCGCGACAAGTCGCAAAGAAACATCACGCCGCCTTTCAAAATGCACAGCAGCAATAAGTCATCGCAACCCGCATAATCGCGCGTTATCCGTGTTCCCAACTCGCTTATTCTCGCCTGCAAAGTCGCTTCATCAATGAGGACTTCCGCCAGGTATTGCTCGTAAGAGTGCTTCATCCTCCGGCGCCCTCCGCCAAATCTGCTTCAGAGGTCGCTCGATAATGCGCCTGCAAGCTGCGAACGCTGAGCGGCTTTTCAAGCATCCGCCTGATTCCCTGCACTGTGGCCGCGGCCGCGCTCATCGTCGTCACAATCGGTATCGATAGAGCATAGGCTTTGCTGCGAATTGCGGCGCCGTCCGCGTGAGCTCGGCTACCGCGCGGCGTATTGAGGATGAGATCGATGTCGCCGCTGTTCATGGCATCCACAATGTGCGGGCTGCCTTCCGACAGCTTGTGAATCGGCTCAGAGCTAATGCCCATCCGCTTTAGCCAGCGCGCCGTGCCATCGGTAGCCACAATAGCAAAACCCAGCTTCTCCAAGTCGCGCGCAATCTTGGCCACGACCGGCTTATCGAAGTCGTTGACGCTTATGAAAACCGTCCCACAGCGTGGCAGCGGCAGACCGGCTGAAGCCTGCGCCTTGACAAACGCGTGTCCAAAACTGGACGCGTGCCCCATCACTTCGCCCGTTGAACGCATTTCCGGACCCAAGCGAGTGTCCACGCCGGGAAACTTCTGAAAGGGGAATACCGCCTCCTTGACGAAAAAGCCGGCAACAGCGGGTTCTTCGACAAAATCGAGCTCCGCCAAGGTCTTGCCTGCGGCAATTTGCGCGGAATACCACGCCAGCGGATGACCTGTCGCCTTGCTGACAAAGGGCACGGTCCGGCTCGCCCGCGGATTCACTTCCAATACATAGACTTCGTCATCCTTTACAGCAAACTGAATATTGAAAAGCCCCTTTACGCCAAGAGCCATGCCAATCCGGCGAGTGTAATCTCGAATAATGTCCAGATGAAAGTAACTTATCTTGTAGGGCGGTATCACGCAAGCGGAATCTCCGCTATGTACGCCCGCCTCTTCAATATGCTGCATGATGCCGCCAATCGTGGCCCGCTCCCCATCGCAGAGCGCGTCGACGTCAACTTCATACGCGTCATCGAGAAACTGGTCAATCAACACCGGATGCCCCCGCCACTCGACATGATCTTTCAGCCAGGCGAGCAGTTGCGCCTCGTCAAATACGATCGCCATGCCGCGGCCGCCCAAGACATAGCTCGGTCGAACCAATACCGGATAGCCGATTGATCGCGCCGCAACCGCCGCTTCCTCCAGCCCGCCGACAGTTGCGCCCGCCGGCTGCGCGATATTCAGCCGCCGCATAAGATCATTGAAACGTTCACGATCCTCAGCCAAGTCAATCGTGTCGACCGATGTACCCCATATCGGCGCGCCCATTCGCGCCAGATCGCGCGCGATGTTCAACGGCGTCTGCCCGCCAAATTGCACGAGGACGCCATCGGGCTGCTCGCGGTCGACAATATTCATCACATCTTCCGCCGTCAGCGGCTCAAAATACAGCCGATCCGCTGTGTCGTAGTCGGTGCTCACCGTCTCTGGATTGCAGTTGACCATGATCGTTTCAAAACCCATGTCCTTCAGAGCGGAGCAAGCGTGAACGCAGCAGTAATCAAACTCGATGCCCTGCCCTATGCGGTTCGGTCCGCCGCCGAGAATCATGACCTTCGCGCGGTCGATCGGCGCCGCCTCGCAGGCCATCTCATAAGTCGAATACAAGTATGGCGTTAGCGCCTCAAACTCGGCTGCGCAGGTATCCACACGATAGAAATTTGCTGTCACGCCGCGCGCCTTGCGATAAGCTCGCACCGCAATCTGATCCTCGCCGACAAGATCCCCGATATAACCATCGCTGAAGCCAAATTGCTTCAGCTTCAACAAATCTGTCTTGTCCAGGTCGTCGAGGCGCATCCGCTTCTCGACCACGCGATCATGGATCTCAATCAGGGCGCTCATCTGCTGCACAAACCACGAGTCAAACTTTGTTTGCGCTACGATATCGTCGAACGCGACGCCGTCCGCAATGACGTCGGCCACTTGAAACAAGCGCTGCGCGGTCGGAACGCTCAATACCTCCGCCGGATGTCCCGACTCCCTATGATTGCCGAACCCGCTCATGCCGATATCCAGCGAACGCACCGCCTTCTGCAATGCCTCCGGGAAGGTCCGCCCAATCGCCATCACCTCGCCGACCGCCTTCATTTGCGGTCCCAAGACTGGATCGGCGCCGGCGAATTTCTTAAAATCCCAACGCGGGATCTTAACCACTATGTAGTCAAGCGATGGCTCAAAGCTGGCCGGAGTCTTCAAGGTGATATCATTCCGAATCTCGTCCAGCGTCAAGCCCACCGCCACCTGCGCCGCGATCTTCGCGATAGGAAAGCCGGTCGCTTTGCTCGCCAATGCCGACGAGCGCGACACACGCGGGTTCATTTCGATGACGGCGACTTCACCATCGTCAGAATTGATGGCGAACTGCACGTTGGCGCCGCCCGTCGTGATGCCGATGCGATCAAATATCATGCGCGACATATTGCGCAAGCGCTGCAGCTCTTTGTCGGTCAGGGTTTGCGCCGGCGCGATCGTAATGCTGTCGCCGGTGTGAACACCCATCGGATCCAAATTCTCAATCGAGCAGACGACGACAAAGTTGCCCCGGCCGTCGCGCATCAACTCCAGCTCGTATTCCTTCCAGCCGAGCAAACTCTTGTCCACCAGCGCCTGCCCAACCGGGCTCTGACGGATGCCATTGGCCGCCACACGCCGCAACTCTTCCGCATCGTGCGCTACGCCGCCGCCAGCGCCGCCCATGGTGAACGACGGGCGGATTAGGAGCGGATAGCCAATCCGCGCGGCAAACGCAAGCGCGCCGTCAACGCTGTCCACCACTTGGCTATCAGGCACACACAATCCGATCTCCCGCATGGTTTCGTTGAAAAGCTGCCGGTCCTCGGCCAACTGAATACTGTTCAAGCTGGCGCCGATCAATTCCACGCCATAACGTTTCAAAGCGCCGCGCTCCTCCAGCTGCACCGCGAGATTGAGCGCAGTCTGACCGCCAACCGTCGGCAGCAAGGCGTCGGGCTGCTCCTCGGCTATGATTTTCTCGCATATCGCCGCAGTCAAAGGTTCAATATAGGTGGCGTCCGAGAATTGCGGGTCTGTCATGATTGTCGCCGGATTGGAGTTGACCAAGACGACGCGATAGCCCTGCGCCTTCAACGCTTTGCAAGCCTGCACGCCGCTGTAATCAAACTCGCAAGCCTGACCAATTACGATCGGGCCCGAACCGATGATCATGATGCTTTCGATATCGCTGCGCTTAGGCATAGTCGGTTTTCACGGCCAGCGTCTCAAGTCTCGACCGCGGCTCTCTGCCGTGCCGCCGACACAAATTCGTCGAACAGGTAGAAGGAGTCGTGTGGACCCGGCGAGGCCTCCGGGTGATACTGAACGCTGAATGCTTGCAACGGCCGATGGCGCAGACCGGCAACCGTATTGTCGTTGAGGTTGAGGTGCGTAATCTCTCCGCCGTCAAGCGTGCTTGCGGCGGAAACTGCAAAACCGTGATTGTGCGCCGCTATCTCAATATCGCCCGTTTCAAGGTTCTTCACCGGCTGATTGCCGCCGCGATGGCCGAATCGCATTTTCACCGTTTCGCCGCCGAGCGCCAATGCCAGGATTTGATGCCCCAGGCAAATACCGAAGATAGGGACTCGCCCCAGCAGCGCGCGTACGTTTTCTATGGCGTAATTCACCGCCGCCGGATCACCAGGACCATTGCTGAGGAAGACGCCCGCCGGCGCCATTTCCAGGACCTCGGCTGCTGATGTCCAAGCCGGCGCCACTCTGACGCGCAATCCGCGATCCGCCATCATCCGCAGGATATTGCGCTTTATGCCAAAGTCGTAAGCTACAACCAGCGGACAAGCATCAAGCGCCGCCGGCGCGCTGTACCAAGTCGAGTCGCTCGTCTCGCGCCAGTCATAAGGCGTTGACGCCGTTACTTCATCAACTAGGTTCGCGCCCGACATAGCCGGCGCCGCACGCGCAATTGCCAGCAGCCGCTGAATATCCGCCGGCGCCTCTCCGCTGGCTATAGCAGCACGCATGACGCCCTTGTCGCGTATATGGCGCACCAGCGCGCGCGTCGCCACTTCCGTAATGCCAACTATGCCCTGAGAACGAAGATAGCCGGCCAGATCGCCCCGCCCACGCCAGTTGCTGACGATCGGGCTTAGCGAGCGCACGACAAAACCCGCCGCCCACGCCCGGCCAGATTCGAGGTCTTCCAGGTTTACGCCCGTATTGCCAACATGAGGCGCGGTCATGGCGATGATCTGGCGGTGATACGACGGGTCCGTTAGGATCTCCTGATAGCCGGTCATTGAAGTGTTGAAGACGATCTCTCCGGTGGAGACGCCCCCCGCGCCGAATCCCTCGCCCGGGAAAACCCGTCCATCTTCCAATACCAGCGCCGCATTCATCTGTCGTCCTCAATCAGGATCGATAATCGCCGTTTATAGAAATATACTCATGGCTGATATCGCAGGTCCAAATGGTCGCCTGGCCGGCGCCAATGCCGCAATCCAATGTAAATGTCATGGAAGGTTGCGCCATGATGTCGGCCGCCTCCGCTTCTTGATAATCCGTCGGCATTCCGCCGCTGAAGATCTCTAGTCCCGCTCTATCCTGCGCGCGATCTTCACCAGCCGCCACACGCAAAGATGCGCAATCCGGGTCGAAGGCGGCGCCTGCCCTTCCCGCTGCCGCCACGATCCGACCCCAATTGGCGTCGCTGCCATAGAAGGCCGATTTCGTCAGCAAAGAGGCGCCGATTGTCTGGCCGATGCGTTCAGCGTCGCCGTCAGAGGCCGCCTTGATGACCTCCAGCGTGACAAATTTGGTTACGCCTTCGCCGTCGCGCACCACTTCCTGCGCCAGATACCGCGTCAAGGCGTCCAACGCGCCCTGAAACTCGGCACGCTCGTCATCACTCGATACAGTTGCGCCGCTCATCCCGTTCGCCAGTAGCAACACGGTATCGTTTGTGCTGGTGTCGCCATCGACCACGATTCGGTTGAAACTCTGCGCGGTCGCCCGCCGCAGCGCGTCCTGAGCCTCCGCAACGTCTAGCCCGGCATCCGTGACAATCACGCTTAGCATGGTCGCCATATTCGGCGCAATCATACCCGCGCCCTTCACGATGCCAGCGATTGTGTAGCTGCCGTCAGCCGTCTTCCCCTTCACCGATCCGAGTTTCGGGCGCGTATCCGTCGTCATGATCGCAGCCGCTGTCGCGCGCCAGTCCGCGCCCAGGTTGGCGCTCGCCAATTTCACGCCGCGCGCAATCTTGTCCATAGGCAAATGCGTGCCGATGACGCCAGTCGACATCACCAGCGCTTGATCCGCCGCGATGCCCAACGCGTCGGCCGCCATTGCGGCTGTCGAGCGCGCGTTTTCCAAGCCGACTCTGCCGGTGCAAGCATTGGCGCTGATCGTATTGGTCGCCACCGCGCGTATGCGATCCGGATTCTGCGTTAAGCGTTCCATATCCAGCAAAACGGGCGCCGCCTTGACCTTGTTGCGCGTGAAAACGCCCGCCGTCACACAATCAACGTCGCTGACCACCAGCGAGAAGTCGAGAGCGCCGTCCTTCTTCAAGCCAGCGTGTACGCCCGCAACCTGAAAGCCGGCGACCGCGTCTATAGTCGAGCTAATCTTCGGCATCGATGCCCTCCAGGATAAGCGTGAGCTTCTCGATCAATTCATCCACGTGCTGCTTCTCTACGATGAACGGCGGCACGAACCGAACGACATTTGCACCCGAGCTAACCAGCAGCAAACCCTGTTCATAACCGGCATTCACGATGCCAGCCGGCGCCACATCCAGTTCAATGCCAGCCATCAACCCGCGCCCGCGCACCTCAGTAATATGCGGACTGTTGATCTCGGAGAGCCGCTCAAGCAGATAATCGCCGACTTCCTGTATATGCTCCAGAAAGCCCGGACTCAAAACGCGCTTGACGACAGCCTCCGCCGCGCGCGTCACCACAGCGCCGCCGGAAAAGGTCGAGCCATGGTCACCCGGGGTCATGGCGCCCGCCACCTTGTCCGTCGTCAGAATTGCGCCAATCGGCAATCCGCCCGCGAGGGGCTTCGCCAGCGTCATGATGTCCGGCGAAACTCCGGCAGAGCTGTGCGCCCAGAGCTCCCCCGTCCGTCCCAGACCGCACTGAATCTCATCAAAGATCAGCGTCGCCTCATGCTCATCGCACAACTTTCGCAAGGCCTGCAAGAATTCGGCGGTGGCGACATGAATCCCGCCTTCGCCTTGTATCGGCTCGACGATTACGGCGACCGTGTCCTGATCAATCACCGCTTTCGCACTCTCGACGCTGTTGTATTCACCAACCACCGCCCCCGGCACCATCGGCGCGAACGGCGTCTGGTATTTTTCCTGCGGCGTGATCGCGAGCGCGCCCATCGTACGCCCGTGAAAAGCTTCAGTGAAGCTGACTACTTTAGTCTTGTGCCGCTTTTCGTTGACATAAGCTAACTTCCGCGCAAACTTCAGCGCCCCTTCATTCGCCTCGGCGCCGCTATTGCAGAAATAGGCTTTGTCGGCGAAGGATATAGTGCATAACAGCTCCGCCAGCTCGACCATCGCCTGCGTGTGGTACAAGCCGCTGACGTGAATCAAGCCCGTGCTCATCTGCTTGCTGACCACATCCATCAACTCCTTGTCGCCATAACCCAAGGCATTGACGGCGATTCCCGCTACCCAATCGGTGTACGCCTTTCCATCTGTGTCATACACCGTAACGCCTTCACCGCGCGCCAACACGAAATCGGGTCGCCCGGCCACCGGAACGCTGTATTGCTGATCCTTCTGAATCACTTCCGCTCTTATTGACATGCCTTCCCTCTTTGTTCTCCTTCAATCAAAAGTCGTGCCGCCGTCGCCGGTCCAACCCTCAAGACTCGAGATGACCGTCTGTCGGACACCCAAACTCAATATATCCAGCGCCGTCCGCACCTTAGGTATCATTCCCCCGCTGATTACGCCATTCGCAATCATCAATTCCGCATCTTTGCGAGTCAGCCTCTCAACGCGTTCGCCCTCCGCCAAAACGCCGTCAACATTAGAGATAAACACTACGCGTTCCGCGGCAAGGGCGGCGGCCAATGCTCCCGTCACCGGATCGGCATTCAAATTGAAGTTGCTGTCGACTCCCAGGCTGACGGGCGCGATCACCGGCGTCACGCCCAGCTTCACCAAGTCAACTATCACTTCGGCGCGTACCGACTCCACCTCTCCCGTGAATCCCATATCGACGCTGTCATGTCGGATTTGGCGCGCCCGCACCAAGCCGCGGTCCACTCCCGACAAGCCCTGCGCGTCTACGCCGGCCGCCAGCAAGTGACGCACCAGCCGTTTATTGACCAAGCCACAAAGCACCATCTCGACAAGCGCCAGCGACTCCGCATCGGTCACACGCAAACCGTCTACATAGCGCGGCTCGATGCCAAGCAATTGCTGAAACCGCGTGATCTCGGCGCCGCCGCCATGCACGATGACAAATCTCTCGTCCCGCGAAGCCACAGAGCGCGCGAACTCTCGCAACGACGCCTCGTCGTCAAGGCAATGACCCGATATCTTTATGACCGTGACTGGCTCGCGCATCAAATTAACCCGAGCGTCTCTTCAAGACCGAACATCAGATTCATGTTCTGCACCGCTTGGCTGGCGGCGCCTTTGCGCAAATTGTCCGTCACGCTGGTAATATGCGCAAACCGATCCGGCACCGGCGTAATACTGATCACGCACTTGTTTGTCTTCACCGCGTGCTTGAGCGTCGCCTGCGCGCCCAAAGGCAAGACTTCCACCAACGCTTCGCCGCCATATATCTCGTCGAAGGCGTCATGGACCTGGTCGCTCTTCATTGACCCATTCAAACTGACATATATGCTCGTCATCAAGCCGCGATCGACCGGTAAAAGGTGGGGACAGAATATCAACGGACCCAGTTCGCTGCAGACTTTCTGCGTCTCCTGATCGATTTCGCCGACATGCCGATGCGAACGACCAGTCTTGTATGGAATCAAATTGCCGTAGACTTCCGCAAAATGCGTCGTCATTGACGGTTTGCGGCCCGCGCCGGTAACCCCGGATTTCGCGTCGACAATGATGGGCGCATCCGGCGCCAATGCCCCGAATCGCAACAGCGGATACAAGCCCAGCAAAGTTGTGGTCGGATAGCATCCCGGCGTCGCCACACGGTCTGCGCCGCGAATCTCCGCGCGGTTGATCTCCGGCAAGCCATATGGCGTCGGCAGCAACTCCGGGTGCGGATGCGGCGTGCGGTACGCGCGCTCATATGCTGCCGGCGTATCCAACCGCAAATCCGCCGATAAATCGACGACCCTCACATTGGCGTCGACCGCTTTCCTGGCTTCTGCCGCCGACGCCTTGTGCGGCAGCGCCAGGAAGATCACATCCACATCTTGCAGCGATACCTCAGACGACGGCGTATAACGCAAACACGTCCGCGGCACTGGCTCGCCGGCGAATGAGTTGGATGTAGCGAAAGCCAGATCCACCTGTGGATGTGTCGCCAGTATCTCTACCAGATCAAGCCCGGCATACCCGGCGCCGCCAAATACGCCTGCCCGTATCATGTTCATCTCCGAACCCCCCGCAACAAAAAACCCTGACCGCTTTGCCGAGATCAGGGTGCAACTGCCAGATTGAGTCAAATGTCATGTCAGCGACAAAAACCCACCCCACTGAACTCGAGTCGTGGTTCGCGGCGACGCCTGTATTCACGAAACGTCAACTCTCGGTGCGACATCGCTATCTCTTGCTTGCGCCAATTTCGCGCATTCTAGTCCATAGATTTGTGCGCGTCAACTTGCTAAAGCAACCTTATGCAGTTTTGTGTCTGCCTTGTGCATTTTGCACGAAGACGAGGGCGTCTTCAAACGGATATCCGCCTCCCGCACAATACCACGCTCTTGCCGCTGCATCTGCGCATATTTCCCGAAGTTTGTGAAAAACTTGACAAGTAATTGAATACGCGTTAAATTGTTTGCGGAACGTATCCTGCCCTGCCCATAATCATTCCACCCTTGCGTTCCTCGGGATCGACGCGGTTCATCCCGCGCTTTACAAGACCATTGCCGCCAAGCGCTGTATACTAAGGTGCTTGGCAGCGAGTAGCCAGTTGACGGAGTCTTCGAGCGGTTTCGTTTGCCCGCGAACGAGACCAATGTTAGATTGCGTAAATTGCGCGCGCCAAAACCGGAAGAAAGGCGTCTCAGTGGTAGCAGTTCTGGAAAACGTAACGGATTTGACTCAGCGAGAAGCTATTCTCAAGCGCTTGATCCAAAAGTCTCGAGCCAGCGGCTTCATCACCTATAGCGACATTCTGGAATTGCTCCCGGATGTCGAGGGCGATGTCTCCTTGCTTGATGACCTCATGGACGGCTTGCTGGAAGCTGGCATTGAAGTCATACCGGCGCCAGCCAAGGTCGACGAGCCAGACGACGACAGCGGCGCAAAAGACGACAAGCCTCACGCTGAACCATTTTCCGCCGACGCGGACGAAGAAGCGGACGAAGACCGCGACGCCCTGCTTAACGTCCTCAAGAAGGACCTCACCGCCGACGCCGGTTATCAGGCGGCGCTCGATACCGACGATGTCGTCGGCCTCTATCTCAAAGAGGCGGGGCGCGTACCGCTCTTGACCGCCGACGAAGAGGTCATGCTTGCCAAGCGCATGGAAGCGGCGGAATTCGCCCGAGTGCGCCTCGACGACGCTGAATCAACCACGTTCCAGGTATTGAGTTGGAGCGAGGAACAGGGCTTGCGTGAAGTTATGATCGATGGTGAACGGGCGCAGGAACATCTCATCCGCGCCAACGCGCGCCTGGTGATTAGCGTCGCCAAAAAGTACATTGGCCGCGGCGTGCCATTTCTCGACCTGATTCAGGAAGGCAATATCGGCTTAATCCGCGCCACCAACAAGTTTGAATACCAGCGCGGGCACAAGTTCAGCACCTATGCCACCTGGTGGATTCGCCAAGCCGTCAGTCGCGCGGTGGCCGATCAAGGTCGCACTATCCGTGTGCCCGTCCACATGGGCGATCAATTGAATCGCATGCGCCGCGTGCAGCTCCAATTGCTGCAAGAGCTCGGCCGCGAACCCAAAATTGACGAACTGGCGCACGGCATGGACACCACGCCGGACAAAGTAGAGAACTTGCTCGAGATCTCCCGCCGCCCCGTCAGCCTGGAAACGCCGATAGACGATGAAGGCGATTCCACCTTTGGCGACTTCGTCGAAGATAGCAACAGTCCCGCGCCCTCCGAAGAAGTGGCGACGCACCTCTTGCACGTTCAGTTGCAACAAGCGCTGGATAAGCTGCCAGCCCGCGAGGCGCAGATTCTGCGTCTGCGCTACGGCTTGGCTGACGGCCGCGTATATACCTTGGAAGAGGTCGGCCAAACCATTGGCGTCACCCGCGAACGCGTGCGACAGTTGGAAGCGCAAGCCCTTAACCGCCTGCGCCAGTCTTCGGCGCATGTGATCCTCAAGGACTATCTCTACGAGGTATAATCGCGGCAATACATCGTCGCCTGTAGTTCGCAACAATATGACCGGCGAAAGCCTCCGCGCGCAGTCAGCGTTTTCGGCTCCGCCGGTTCGCGCAGTCAACAATTCGCTCGCCGCGAGTTGGAAGCCGAATGCAGTGGAGCCTCCCGAATGAAGAACGCAACCTTTGATCCATCTCTGCTTACATTTCGCGACGCGGTCGAGACCGATATTCCCTTCTGCCTTGCGCTTGATGCCGATTTTCAAACCGAACACGTCTGGCAAATGACCGTGCAAGACAGCAACGACGATATCCAAATCACTTGCCGCAAACAACGATTGCCGCGCCGGCTGGAATCCCAACACGTCACTGTCCCGTATAGACTGGAGTTGGCGCTTAGACGCGACTTCTGCTTTGTCGTGATCCAGGATCAGGCCGCCAATCACTTGCTTGGCTTTGTCACCCTGCGCATCGACGAGACCAGCCAAGTCGCCTATTTGCAGGACATCGTCATCGATCGCGCCTTTCGCCGCCGCAGCCTCGGGTCCCGCCTCGTGCACGTTGCCCGTATATGGGCGAGCGAGTTTGACCTTCGGCAAATTGTCTTCGAGATCCCCACGACCAACTATCCCTGCATTCAGTTTGCGCAAGCGTTGGGCTTTGCCTTCTGCGGCTTCAATGATCACCACTTTACCAATCGCGAGATCGCCGTATTCTTCAGCTTGTCAATCTGACGTCACTACATCGCCCGCTTTTTTTGCTAAACTACAGTTTGATCAACGGCGCGAAATCTCGTCACGGATGTAATGCTGATTCTGCTCACAGATCTGCTGCTGACCGTCAATGAAACACTAACAGCGGGCAACGCCATCATCGCCGTATCGCTGCTGCTCTTCAACCTTACGCGCAATCTCAACAACCGCGTCGCAAAGTCCTCAGCTATCGTGCTCGCCTGCGTCACCGCCGCCTATATTTCCGACGCCTTCATCGCGCTGGGACCCGACATCGCCGAGCATGAAATCGCGTCTCGCTTGCAGTGGCTTGGCATCGCATTCATACCGGCCGCCATCTACCATCTATCGGACGCCCTCCTGGCCACCACCGGCTTGCCTTCGCGGGGGCGCCGCCGCCGTGTAATTCGCCTCCTTTATCTCGTCGGCGCCGCTTTTCTGCTGTCGGCCGCGTTTTCAGACTCGCTCGTCCAGTTTGTCACCGCCCAGCCCACCTTGAGCATCCAGGCTGGCTGGGCTTTCGGCATATACCTGGTGTACTTCGTCCTCGCCAACGCATTCGCCTTCTACAATGTGCAACGCGCGCGGAAGCGCTGCCGAACGCGCGCCACTGCCCGCCGCATGGGCTTCCTGCAAATCGCCTTCTTGACGCCGGCGCTGGGCATCTTCCCTTACTCGGTCGTGTTGAATCCCGGCGATGAATTCTCGGTGTTCGGCCTGCTGGTCATCAACACCGCCAACATTATCATCATCTTCATGCTCTTCTTCCTGTCATACCCGCTATATTTCTTCGGCTCGGATATCCCCGACAGATTGGTCAAGAAACAGTTGCTCGACTTTCTGCTGCGTGGTCCCGCCACTGGCCTAATCGCCTTGGCGGTCATCAATTTCACCGCGCAGGCAACTCGCATCCTGGGTTTATACAGCGACGACTTTACGCCTCCAGCCGTGGTTGGCGCCGTCCTCCTCTGGCAGTGGTTCGTATCCCTGGCTCAGCCCTACTACGAGAAGTTCTTCATCTACCGCGACGAAGACGACGCCCAAATAACCAAACTGCAAACCCTCAGCGACCGGGTCCTGACGCACAGCGACCTGACCCAGCTGATTCTGGCGACTACAGAATCCATCTGCGACCACCTGCGGATTGACCGCGCCTACGTCATTGGCTTCGAACGCTCAAAGCCCGAGATAATCTGCCAAGTCGGCGACGTCGCGTCAGTGAACGATGACCTTGTCCACGACGCCTCCTTGCTTCAGCAAATCTCGGATGCGCCCGACGACGCCAACGCGCTGCCCTACATCCGTTGGCGGGAGTATGCGCTTTTCCCCCTGAGAAGCCGGCGCGCCAGCGACGTCTCTACTCAAGCGCTAACAATCGGCGTCCTGGGCCTTCTCGGCCAGGAAAACATCCTCGCCGAAGATACCCCGGATCCGGGCGGGCGCCTGCAATCTCTGGTGGGCCGCCTTGAAACCAGCCTCGACGATATGCGTCTGCAAGCCGAAATCTACAACCTGCTGGAAGGTCTGCTGCCACAGTTTCAAATGACGCGAACCCGCGCCGAACAAGTCGAATATCGACATCTTGTCGCGCTTGCGCCCAACGCCGATCTTCTGCCCGACCGGAGTGAACTATTCGAGCAAGTCCGCGCGGCGCTGCGCCACTATTGGGGCGGTACCGGCATTTCGCAGAGCAACCTCCTAAACTTGAATATCGTGCGACATCGCATGCAAAGCGAAGACGACACGCCAGTAAACGCCCTGCGCAATCAGCTTGCCGACGCCATTGACGAACTGAAACCCCAAGGCGAGCGCAGCTTGATCAGCCCGGAATGGCTGCTATACAACATCCTCCAACTCCGCTTCCTCGAGAACAGACGCGTGCGCGAAGTCGCCCGTCGGCTCAGCATGAGTGAAGCCGATCTGTACCGCAAACAACGCGTCGCCATTGAAGCTGTCACCGACATGATTCTGAAGCAAGAGCGAGAGCTTCGTCGCTAGCGCGCCAACATTGATTGCGGCTGTTTTCGCAATCGCCTCTTTTCATTCTGACTATACTTGAGTAAGCAAACCCGATAGCCTATACGTGAATGCCATAGTGAAAGAGCAGACCTTAGAATCACAACAGTCGTATTCAGCCGACATTGATAACGAACCGACCAGTCCATCGGCTACGGAAGTCATTAGACCGCTGGACGAACCGCGCGACGATTTCGACTTCTGGGAAGACCTTCGCGCCAGCCTGCCGCCCTGGCTCAATGAAACCGTCGGATTCGCCTTGATTGTGTTTGGCAGCCTGTCTTTCATCTCGCTTTACATTGCCGCCGATACCCTGGTCGCCGTTACTTGGGCGGATATGCTCGCCATGCTTTTCGGCGACGGCGCCATACTCGTCGCCGCTACCCTCTCGGCACTCGGCATCATGCTTTGGCTTCCGAAAATCGGCATTCGCATTCCTATTTCACCGTCCCGCCTCTTGGCGCTCGAAATCGCCTTCCTCTCAATTCTGGCAATCCTTCACCTTGGCCACAGCGACACCGAATTCCGCGCCCTCGCCAGAGCGGGCCAAGGCGGCGGGCTGATCGGCTGGGGCCTTAGCTATCCCCTGTTCCGCCTGCTTGGACGGTCGCCAGCCCTGGCTGCCTTTGCCGCGCTCATCGGCGCTTGCCTGGTATTCGCCATCGGTTTGCGGCGCAGACATCTTGCGCTCCTCCTTTCGCGCTTTGGCATCCAACTGCAGCTCTTTAGCGAATCGGCGCAGAATGACGCGCGCGATGCCGAAAATCTAGACGCGCGCAATCTCTATCGGCGGCTTGCCGAACAGCCCGGCTATCGGTCGCAAATCATGCGGATTCGCCCCGATCCCGGCAATAAGCCCGCGCAAAATGCCTCAGATAACGACAACGACTCCGCGACAAGGCCCGCTCTCCGGCGCATTCGCCCCGCTAACGCCGAGAATGGTAGCGACCAGGCGCCTGCGCGCCCCACTATCTCTCCCGACGTGGCGGAACATACCGCCGCTCCAACAACCGGCAAAGGCGAAGCCGCCCCGTTGTCTATCGCTCGCGCGCGCTCGGCAGTAAATACGCCCGATGACACTCCGCCTGGCATCTGGATCTCGTCCCTCCCCGACATTAACTCCCTCACAGCCGCCGATCTCATACTGCCCAATGACGACGAAATCCGGCGCAACGCAACCCTAATCCAAAACACGCTGCTTGAATTCGACCTCGAAACAACCGTCGTCGATGTCCAGGTAGGTCCGACCGTCACGCGCTACGCCTTGCATCCGCACAAAGCCGACGGCAGCGACCGCATTCGCATGAGCAAGATTGCGTCTTACTCCCGGGACTTGGCTCTCGCCTTGGCCGCCAAACGTCTCCGTATGGAAACACCAGTGCCGGGCACAAACTTCATGGGCATTGAAGTGCCCAACAAAGAACCGGCTTTGGTCGCCCTTCGCAACCTGCTCGAAAGTGAAGCCTATCAAACCTACAAGCGGGACAAGCAAGCGCCACTGTTGATCCCGCTCGGACGCAATGTCGCGGGCGATCCCGTGTCCCTTGACCTGTCACAGATGCCCCACCTTCTAATCGCCGGCGCGACAGGCGCGGGCAAATCAGTCTGCATGGCCGCCATCGCCACCGCCCTGCTCATGCAATACACCCCGGATCACCTGAAATTGGTCATGCTTGACCCAAAGATGGTCGAGTTGTCTCGCTTCGAAGGCGTGCCGCACCTGATTGGACCCGTTGAAATCGACCACGACCGCATCATCGGCGTATTGGCCTGGTGCGCGCAAGAAATGGACCGTCGCTACAAATTGCTGGAAGAGCGCGGCGCGCGCGACATCAAGATGTACAACGAAATCGCGCAATCTAACGACGGATCCGCGGCGCCCTTGCCCTATCTCGTGATCATGATCGACGAAGTCGGCGACCTGATGCTGCGCAGCGCCGACGAGACCGAGCGCGCCATTGCCCGCCTAGCGCAGATGGCGCGCGCCGTCGGCATGCACCTCGTGATCGCAACCCAGCGACCAAGCGTTGACGTCATTACCGGCTTGATCAAAGCCAACTTCCCCGCGCGCATTGCCTTCTCCGTCGCTTCCGGCGCTGATTCGCGCGTCATCATTGACCGCTCCGGCGCCGAAGACTTGCTCGGCAAAGGCGACATGCTCTTCCTATCCGCCGATGCCGCCGCGCCCGAACGCATCCAAGGCTGCTTTGTCTCCGAACAAGATTCGCGCCAGGTTGTCGCGCATTGGCGGCATGTAGCCCAGGAGCGCAGCAAGGCCCGGCAGCTTGACGCCCGTGCGCCAATCCCTTGGGAGCGCGGCCTGCAGCAGCGCCAATTCCTCGCCGAAACCGACCCCATGCTCGCAGACGTGCTCAAGCTGATAATGCAAAGCGGCGAAGCCTCCGCCTCCGTCATCCAGCGGCGCCTCGGCTTGGGATATCCCCGTGCCGCGCGCATCATGGACTTGCTGGAAGACTTGGGCGCCATCGGTGAAGAGACCAGCGGCGGACGCAGCCGCAAGGTCATTATCCCGCCCAATCACGATCCTCTCGCCTTCATTCAAGAACGCTTTCGCGAACGCCGAGTCAACGGAAGCTGACTCCGCCATGACCGATTCAGACAATCGCCGCGCCATCGCCCAAGTCAGCCGAATGCTTCGCAGCATCGTCGAAGCCGAAACGCTTGAGCATTTCTTCTGGGTCTCAGGCAAGATCGACCGCTATCACCGCTCCGACTACGGACATATCTACTTCGACCTCGTCGACGGCGATTTCAGAATCCGCTGCATGCTCCATGAAAACGCCAGCGGCGATGTCTCAATCGACTTGAAAAATCATCTCGATGTCGAAGTCTACGGAGACCTGCGATTCTATGAACGCCGAGCCGAAGCGCAAATCAATGTGCTCGGTGTTCGCCCGCTGGACGATTCAGCCGACAACCGAACTGCGATCGAAATTCTCCGCGCCGAAGGCCTCTATCCGCCGCGGCGGAAACCCGCGCCAGATAAACTTGAACGCATCGGAGTCATCACCAGCCGCAGCAGTCTCGCCATCGGCGATTTCGAATCCACCTATCAGGCCGCCGGCCAACGCGCGGTTCTCGCGCCCTTGACCTGGCAATACGTCCACCTCGAAGGCGACCGTGCCCGACAGTCAATTGCGGACGGCATCGCCCTGCTTAGCGGGAAGCCCGCCATCGACGCTATCGCAATCATTCGAGGCGGCGGACGCTACCCGGAGCTTTCCGTTTTTGACGACATTAACGTTGTTCGCGCGATTGCTCGCAGCCAAAAGTACATCGTAACCGGCATCGGCCATCATCGCGACCAGTCGCTTGCCGACGATGTTGCCGATTATGTCGCCGCCACACCGACAGCCGCCGCAACCTATCTGGCTGACCTATGTCTGCGCGCATCCGACAGCAACACACAGACCCGTCATACAGCGCGAAAATACAACCTGGTTCCGCGATCCATGCCCGAGCCAAAAGACGCGTCGAGCGCGGCGCCGGCGGCCGACGCCACTTCTCAAGCCTCGCGCGGCTACAATCTGCTGCTTCTGCTGCTTGCCTTGGCTGCCATCATCGCCATTGCGTTTCTGGGCTATGCCATTCTGCAAACAGTCTAGGCGCTCAAAACAGCGCCCCAGCGCCGCCGTCAACCGGCATGATGAGCGTCGGATCATCGTTGATCGGTCGATTGACTGCAGTTGATACTTCATGATACTGAAGTTGATCCGGCTTCGGGCCCAGCATGAGCGGCCGCCACTCGTCGGGCGCCAATTCCCGCGGCGCCAGCCATAGGTCGTAGTCCTCCGGCTCCACGACCACCGTCATCCGATGATGAATCGGCTCGATTCGCTCATTTGCCTCCGTCGTCAATATCGTGCAAGTGTTCAGCCAATCGCCGTCCGGCTGCTTCCAGCTTTCCCAGAGTCCGGCAAAGGCGAAGACTTCGCGCTCAGTATGTCGAATATACATCGGCGTCTTTTTCTTGCCGCTCTTCGCCCACTCATAATAGCCGTCCGCCGGTATCAGACAGCGCCGCCGCTTGAATGCCGTGCGGAATGACGGCTTCTCCGCAGCGGTCTCTGACCGAGCGTTGATCATGCGATTGCCGATCTTCGGGTCCTTCGCCCACGATGGCACCAGCCCCCATTTCATAAACGACAGTTCCCGCGGCTCTCGATTGCTGATGACCGCGACCTGCTGCGTCGGCGCGATGTTGTAGCGCGGTTGCAGCCAGCCTTCGACGCTATCCAGGCTGAACGCAAGCTGAATCGATTCTGCGTCCGCCGTTAAACTGTATCGTCCGCACATAGCCCTATTTCTTGTCCCCCTTGTCGCCCTTCTTCGGCTTGCCCAACTCGGCGATCTGCCGCACCAATCCGATAGTCGCCACCACCACCGCCAACAACTGCCCGGTGGATACCGAAGGCCCCGGCACCGCGTCGCCTTCGACTTGCTCCTCCGCCGCCCGCACATAGAGATAACTGGAAATCAATCCGAGCAAGGCGCCAATCCCCGCGCCCGTCAGGATGATTCGCGCCTTGCGCTCTCGCAGCGCTTGCCCGTCTTGTCTGTCTGTCGAACCGTTCATTCCTCCCCCTCTTCCGCTACCACATTCTCCCGCGCGTCAAACAATCCCAGCATTTGCTGAATCGGCGCCAACCGCACCGCCCAATTCAAAACCTGCCCGTCGATCTGCCCCAGCCAGCCATCGACTCTGCCTTCCGCCCTCGAGGTCCATGCTTCCAGCCGCCGCAAAGGCGAACGTCCTCTTCCAGTCCAGCGGCTCATCAACGCGACCAAAGCCACGCTCAAAATCACAGCCGCAAACATTAGCGCAACCATTGGACACAGCACCAGCAGCGTCAAGAGCGCGTCGCTCAATATCGAGACCTGCGCCGGCCTGCGAAGCGACAACGCGATTCCAATGAACATGGCGACGATGCCCAATGCCAGCGAAAACGGCAGTACAACGCTCAACCAAATCCGTCGCCGTTGCGCGCGCTCCATTCTGCTATACACGCCGTCACTGCCAGTGCCTGTCTCGCTCATCCGTCTTCCATCATCTAACATAAACCCGTACAATATTCTACCTTGCCAATGCGCGAGTATCCAGGCAGACCTCGAACAAATGAGCCATCTTTCTCCGGTTGTCCAACGCCTGCGCATCACCTTCGGCAAGTCCGGCTCCTTGAAATACACCGGCAACCTGGACGTCGCCAAAATCTGGGAGCGGGTCTTGCGCCGGGCAAACCTGCCAATTCTATATACGCAGGGATTCAACACACGGGCGCGCATTCAATTGGCGATGCCCCTGCCGCTCGGCATTACCAGCGACTGCGAGATTCTGGATGTCTCTCTGCGCGAAGCCATCGAATTCGACGAACCCACACTCCGCGACCAGTTGCTGGCTGTAGCGCCGCCCGGCTTGACCATTCAAAGGATCGTCCAGGTTGATCCCCGCGCCGCGACCCTACACTCGCTCGTGGAAAGCGCCGAGTATCGCATTCGCTTTCATGACGCGATTGATCGCGTTTGCCTCCAGCAAAAGATCGACCAGATCATGTGTCGCGAGTCCATCATCGTCGATAGAATCAGGCGGCGCAAACGCAGCGTCATGGATATCCGTCCCTTGATTTTTGACCTGAATCTCGACTCAGACGACGACCTGGTAGCCCATCTCTCTGTCGGCGATCGCGGCAATCTTCGTCCCGACCAAATCATCGAACTCTTGGACCTGCAGCGCCTCCATCACAGCGTACATCGCTTCCGCCTGCATACCTTGCAAGACTAGCGCGCTGCCGCGGGCGATCGCGCGCAAAAGCTTCGCCAAAACTGATATTACAGCGAGTAACATAGCAATGCGTATACCTGCCACCCTGTCTCCCGACATTCAGCAAGCCCTTGCAAACAACCAGCCAGTCGTCGCCCTTGAATCCACTCTTATCACCCATGGCTTGCCCTACCCGCTCAACGTAGAAACCGCGCTGGCGATGGAAGCGGCTGTCCGCGAAGCCGGCGCCGCGCCCGCCACAATCGCCATCCTCAATGGCGAGATCACCGTCGGCATATCCCCGGTCCAAATCGAAGCGCTGGCAAAAGCGCCCCCAAACAGCGTTCGCAAATGCAGCCGGCGCGACCTGCCCGTCGCCATCGCCCTTGCCCAAGACGGCGCCACCACCGTCGCCGGTACCATGATCATCGCCGCCCTGGCCGGCATCAAGCTCTTTGCCACCGGCGGCATCGGCGGCGTCCATCGCGGCCAACCGCACGATGTTTCCGCCGATCTCATCGAGCTTGGCCGCACGCCGGTCGCCGTTGTTTCTTCTGGCGCCAAATCCATTCTTGACCTTCCGCTGACCCTGGAAGTCCTTGAGACCTACGGCGTGCCAATTCTGGGCTATCGCGCCGACGCGCTCCCCGCATTCTACGCGGTCCAGACCGATCTGCCCGTCGACCAACGAATCGATTCCCCGGAGGAGGCCGCCGCCATCATCCGGGCGGCTGACGCTATCGGCGCGCGGCACGGCATGCTCATCACCGTGCCCGTGCCAGCCGACAAGCAACTCGATGCCAAAACCGCAGACAAGGCGATAGAACAAGCCACCGCCGAAGCCGAAGCCGCAGGCATCACCGGCAAAAACATCACGCCCTACGTACTGAATCGCGTCAGTGAGTTAACCGGCGGCGCTTCCATGGCGGCGAACATCGCCCTGCTCATCAAAAACGCCCGCGTCGCCGGCGAAATCGCCCAGGCATATTGCAAACTCCAAATCAAGCCTCGTCCCACAAGTAAAGAATGAGATCTTGCTCCAGCGTCCGCGCGCCCAATTCGTGCAGCCGCGATAGAATCTGCGCCCGGTGGTCCGTCCCGTGATTGACCATGTGCAGCAATACCTCGCGCCGCGTATTCCACTTCGATTCCGCGAATCGATGCGGCAGCGACAGCGGGATCGTTTCGTCCAGATCATCCTCGCTAAAGGCGGCAACGCCTGCAAGCACTCGCTCGCGTATAATCCGCCACTCCGCGCGCGTTGATGCCAGATCGGGAAAACAAGCCTCATCCCGCCACTCCGGCAAGGGCTGCCCGCGCAACCGCGCTATCCAACGATCATCCACATTCATGCAGTGCGCCAGATGATTCCGCACCGAACCCAGCGAATAGCCTTTCTCCTCGACGAATTGCGCCGCCGTCAACTGCTCGACGCAATCCCAAACGCGATCAAACATGCCGTAGTGATAGTCGAACAACATGCCAATCGTTTCACCGCTCATCGTCATCGCGCCTCGTCCGATGCTATTCGCCAAATGTCCAATCCCGTGTCGCAACCGATGACCAGCGCCGCGCCATCCGCGCTAAGCGCCACCCTATCAGGTATCCGCTTGCATTCGCGATAGGCGCCCAAATCAAGTCGCTCGCCACTCTCGACAACCCAGGCAAACACCGCCGCTTCAAAGTCGACATTGACGGCGATGATCGCGCTGGCATCCGCCGTCAGCAGCAAATACTGAGCATACGCCCCACCCAGCTCCGCCACCACCTTATTCTCTCCGCTCCCAAGGTCCAGCGCATTCAACCGTTCCGATGCCGGGTCGCTCCAGGCAAAATGACTGCCGCCTGCGTTCAACGCGCCTGCAACCGCCGGTCCCCCATCGAGTCGGTACTCCCTGCCGCCTTCAACCGAAAATGCATACGGATACCGATAGACGCTCAGCTGGCCGTCCGCCAATCGCGACACGATGGCATGCGGAAAATCTACGCGCCCGATTAGCACGCCCGGATTGACAGCATCGCTGCCCGGCAACGCAATCGTTCTATCCGGGCGAATAACCCCGTCTGCCGCCGCCAGCGAAAGCTCGTGATAAACCGTCGCGCCGCTCGTGGTGACCGCTTCCACAAATAGCGACTGCTCAATCAAGTGCGCCGCGACCGGAAAGTCATCCACCTGCAGCTGCCGGTCATTGACGAAATATGCGCCATCCAGCAAATAAAAGACCAGCGGTCCCCCAGTAGCATAAACCGCGTCTATCAGCGAGAAAACCTGTGCCGCATTCCCACGATATGTCCAGCTGTCGATGACTCCGCCGACGCCGACGCGATAAATCCGTCCATCGCTATCGAATACGACAAACTCGCTGGCGTCTTCATTCGCTTCAAACCAGCCGATCTCCAAATCGTCCCCGATATCGGCAAAGTCAATACGCTCCACTGATCGCAGCCGCCCCACATTCGCGCCAACAATAATCGCGCCGTCTTGCGCCGCAGCGATCAGACTCGCCTGCGCCAAAATCACAATGATGACGACCCGCCACAGGAAATCGGTCATCGCTAGTCAGTTCCACCTATGTCGGCTATAATCCATTCATTCATCGCCCGAGCCCGTCAAATGGAGCCCAAGGTGTCATCGCCGACTTTCGAGGCTAGATTAGATCGATTCTTGATGCAAGTGGAAAAACCCGGACGTTATGTCGGCGGGGAATACAACAGCGTCGTCAAAGACTGGGACCAAACCGATCTCAAGGTCGCCTTGGCTTTTCCCGACATCTACGATCTGGGTATGTCCAACCTGGGCATCATGAACCTCTACCACCAGATCAACCTCCAGCCAACCATGCTCGCCGAGCGCGTCTTCTCGCCCTGGCTCGATATGGAATCGGTCATGCGCGAGCAGGCGATTCCCCTCTATTCGCTCGAATCCAAGCGCCCCGTCACAGACTTCGACCTGCTCGGCATCAGCCTGCCATACGAACAACTCTACACGAACGCCCTGAATATGCT
Organism: Anaerolineae bacterium; assembly: GCA_022824465.1. Lineage (GTDB taxonomy): Bacteria > Chloroflexota > Anaerolineae > Aggregatilineales > Phototrophicaceae > UBA6055. The sequence goes on along the minus strand of JAJDZV010000008.1, from coordinate 138,299 downwards.
TGATCTTGCTAACATGCCTGTCTTGAGCCGCGACCGCGACGAACGCTATCCGCTCGTCATTGCCGGCGGGCACGCCTGCTTCAATCCCGAACCTATGGCCGACTTTATCGACGCCTTCGTCATCGGCGAGGGCGAAGAGATCATCGTCGAGATCGCCAACGCGCTTAGCCAACTGCGGGACCGTCCTCGCGTCGATCAGCTTCGCGAAATCGCCAAGATCCAGGGCATGTACGTGCCCCGCTTCTATGACGCGCAATACAACGATGACGGCACTGTTCGCGCGGTCTTGCCCAACGAACCGGACCTTCCCGCTCGCGTGCTCAAACGCATCGTGGTTACCCTGCCCAAGCCCTTCACCAAGTTCATCGTGCCCAATATCGACACCGTGCATAATCGTGCGCCCATCGAAATCATGCGCGGTTGCACCCGCGGCTGCCGCTTCTGCCACGCCGGCATGGTGACGCGCCCGGTCCGCGAACGCCCAGTGCAAGAAATCATGGCGGCCATCGACGAGATCGTCCGTTTCACCGGCTTTGAAGAAATCAGCCTGCTCAGCCTGTCGTCTTCCGACTACGTCTGGGTCGAAGAACTGGCGGAAGAAGTCAACCGCGTCTATGCCGACGCCGGCCTTAGCCTCAGCCTCCCCAGCCTGCGCATCGAAAGCGCCAGCGCCGACCTCCTCGAGAAAATCGGCGGGACACGCCGCAGCGGTTTCACCTTCGCGCCCGAAGCCGCTACCGAGAAAATGCGCGATCTCATCAACAAGTACGTGCCAGACGACCAGGTAATCCAAACCGCTCGTGACGTCTACTCCCGCGGCTGGCGCACGATCAAATTTTATTTCATGATCGGCCATCCAGAGGAGTCGCTCGAAGACGTGGAGGCCATCATTGATCTTTGCGTCCGTACCTTGCGCGAAGGCACAAAGATTCTCGGCAAAAAAGCCACCCTCAATGTCGGCGTCAGCACCTTCATCCCCAAGCCGCATACGCCCTTCCAATGGGCGCCGCAAGACACGCGCCAAAGCGTCAACCAGAAGCAGCGCCTGCTCAAGCAGCAATTGCGCCGCGGCGGCATGCACCTGCGCTGGAACAATGTCGACGACAGCGAATTCGAGGGCTGGCTCAGCCGTGGCGACCGGCGTCTCGGCTCTGTTATCCGCCGCGCATGGGAGCTCGGCTGCAAATTCGACGCCTGGCAAGACCAGCACAAGCACAACCTTTGGCTGCGTGCCTTCGCCGAATGCCGCCTCGACCCCAACTTCTACAATCATCGCCAACGCGACCTCGACGAAGTCTTCCCCTGGGATCACATCGACATCGGCATCCACAAGAAATTCCTGCGCGAAGACTACCTGATGAGCCTCGAAGGCCAAACACGCGTCGACTGTCGCGACAAGTGCTTCGCTTGCGGCATCCTGCCCAAATTCGCCAAAGAACGCTCCGCCACCGAAGACATGGCTTGGGAATGTCCCCCGGTTACGCCCATCAGCGAACGCAAAAGCGCGCGCCAAGCCGCCATTCCCCTGAGCGCAATTGGCTAGCGATCGGTGGACCAATCTTCAACCATTCAAATCAACGGGCTTGCGATTCGCCAACGCGTCATCGGCGCCGGTCCTCCTGTGCTGATGCTTCATGGTTGGGGCGCCAATATCGACCTGCTGCAGCCGCTCGCCCTCCCGCTCAGCCGCCTGGGCTTCCGCTGTTTCATGCCCGACCTGCCCGGCTTCGGCCAAAGCGCTGAACCAGCCGCCCCCTTCACCATCTTCGACTACGCCTCATTCTGCATCGACTACCTGGATCATCACGCCTTGCCCTCCGCCCACTACTTTGGTCACTCGCTCGGCGGGCGCGTTGGCTTGATACTTGGCGCCGACCACGCCGACCGCATCGACAAGATGACCTTATCCAACAGCGCCGGCCTCCACCTGCCGCCCTCGTCCTTCGGCCGCCTCCGTCTCAAGCTCTACCAAAACCTCCGCGACGCCTTAACCGCTATCGGCGCGCCGACTCTGGCGCAGCGCCTTCGACGTGCCTACAACCAGCGCTACGCCTCCGTCGATTTCCGCAACGCCACCCCAATCATGCGCCAGACCCTCATCAACGTTGTCAACCAAGACTTGCTGGCCTACGCCGGGCGCGTCGCCGTGCCCACCATACTCATCTGGGGCGATAATGACCAAGACACGCCGCTCTGGATGGGCCGCAAACTCGAGCGCGCCATTCCCGACGCCGCCCTCATTCTGCATAATAGCGCCGGCCACTACGCCTACCTCGACTTCCCCGACAAAACCGCTTCGATTATGCGCGCGCTTTTCTGCGACCGCTGATCCCGCTTTGCCGCCTCCCGCCATCCGCCCTATAATGCCATTGACGCTCGCCTAGAATATCAGATATGTTGCCTCTCATTCTTAACCTGATCTGGCTCGTCGGCGCTTGGCTCCGCATCAAACGGGGAGCCCAGTTCTTCCAGATCGAAGAATACATGAACGCTCGCTACCTGCGTTGGCTGCTGGCTGTCCGCGCCCGCGCCTTGCCAGTTCGCCCCTTGGTCGCCTGCCTCGCCGGCATCGCCCTGGCTCAAGTCTTGAGCAACGAGCAGGACCCTCAGCTCGCCGGCCTCGTCCTGAGCTTCGCGGCATTCGTCGCCATCATCCCGCCGTCGCAGGCGCCATCAAAGAAGCCTCTTGTGCTCACCAGCCGCGTCAAACGACTGCTCGTCTGCGCCGGCGCTCTTCCCCTCCTCCTCCTCATCGCCACTCAGCTTCTGCTGGCAAATCTCGCGCTGGCAACCGCCGCCCTTGGCTTTCTGAGCTTCTTGCTCGCCCCGCTATGGCTGGTAGCCGCCAATATCGTTCTGCAGCCCCTCGAAGCGCTGATCCGCCGCCGCTATTTGAATCAGGCGCGGACCGTCCTGCGCAACATCAATCCCAAAGTCATCGGCATCACCGGCAGCTACGGCAAGACCACTACCAAATCCTACCTTCGCGACATTCTGAGCGTCCGCTATCAAACCTACGCCACCCCCAAGAGCTACAATACCCTGATGGGCATTTCGCTCGCTATCAACCGCGACCTCGCGGACGACTACCGCACCGAGTACTTCATCAGCGAGATGGGCGCCTACGTCGAAGGCGAAATCGAACGCATCTGCCAGCTCACCCCGCCCGATATCGCCGTCATCACCGAAATCGGTCCCCAACACCTCGAACGCTTCGGCAGCCTCGAAAACATCAAGCAGGCGAAATACGAACTAATCAGAAATCTTCCGCCCGATGGCGTCGCCGTCTTCAACTATGACAATCCCTACATCCGCGACATGATCGTCCGCAATTATCCCGCAAAACGCCTGACCGTGAGTCGCGAGATATCGCTGGACGAAGCCCAAGCGCGCGGCCTCGCCTGGATCGCCAGCGACATCCAAGAGCGTCTCAGCGGCCTCTCCTTCACGGCGACGCACGTCCCCTCCGGCGAAAGCGCAACGATCGCAACCGCCATCGTCGGCGTCCACAACGTCTCCAATCTGCTCCTTTGCATTGCGCTCGCGCGTCACGAAGGCATCCCGCTGAAAGACATCGCCTTCCGCATCCGCAGCCTCAAACCCGCCGAGAGTCGCCTCGCTCACGAGACTACCGCCGCCGGCATCACCATCATCAACGACGCCTACAGCGCCAATCCGGCAGGCATCATCAGCGCGCTTGACCTGCTGGGCATGCATCGCTCCGGCCGCCGCCTCCTGATCACACCCGGAATGGTGGAGCTGGGCGAACTCCACGAATCCGAAAACCGCAAACTGGGCTTGCTCGCCGCCCAGCGCGCCACCGATATCATTCTCATCGGCAAGTCGCAAACCGCCCCCATTCAAGACGCGCTAAAGTCCGCCGCTTTCGATCCGAACCGTGTCCAAGTCCTCGACGCCTTGCAAGACGCCGTCGCCTGGTACCAACGCAATCTCACCGCTGGCGATGCCGTTCTCTTCCTCAACGATCTGCCCGACACCTATTAAACTGACCATGCGACGCTCCCTCAATGACACGCGGTCGCATTGGGCGCATAGATCGCCAGAGACGTCAATAATCGCCAGGAGGCCAACATGAGCAGTCGCCATCGCCAAACAGTCGCGGTCATCTTTGGCGGACGCAGCGTCGAGCACGATGTCTCTATCGTCACGGGCCACCAAATCATCGATGCCTTCTCCGCCGACGACTACGATATTGTGCCCGTCTACATCACGCGCGACGGCCGCTGGTTTACCGGCGACCCGCTGCGAGAACTGCGCAACTTCCAGGACCGCGATATCACGCGCCGCGACGATATACAGCCCTGCCTGCTCTCCCCCGATACGCGCCATCACGGGCTGATTCTTGATCCGCTGGCGCCCCGCTTCCGCAAAAGCCAGGTCAAACGCATAGACGTCGTCTTTCCCGCCGTCCACGGCTCCCATGGCGAAGATGGCAGCCTCCAAGGCCTGCTTGAACTGGCGGATATCCCCTACGTCGGCTATGCAACCCTCGGCTCCGCGCTAACCAACGACAAAATCTTAACCAAAACAGTCCTCCGCCAAGCCAATCTGCCCGTCCTGGACGACTATGCCTTCTCCCGCGATCAATGGCTGGAGCAACCCGACCAAACCATCGCCGCCATTCTTGACCGCCTGACCATGCCCCTGTTCATCAAGCCCGCCACCCTCGGTTCCAGCATCGGCATCGGCCGCGCCGACACGCCGGAACTGCTCCGCGCCAGCATTGACATCGCCGCCAGTTTCGACCGCCGCCTCCTCGTCGAACCGGCTTTCGCCGACGGCATCGAAATCAACTGCTCGGTCATCGGCTTCGGCGACTCATACGAAGCCTCCACTCTTGAGCAACCGCTCTCCTGGGACGAATTCCTGTCTTACGAAGAAAAATACCTGCGTGGCAGCGAAGGCATGAAGAGTGCCGAACGTCTCATCCCGGCGCCGCTCAACCCAAATCTCGCCGAACGAATCAAACAGACCAGCATCAGCGCCTTCAAAGCCGTCGACGGCCGCGGCATCGCCCGCATTGACTTTCTTGCCCGCCCGGATAACGATGAGTTCTACCTCAACGAAATCAACACCATGCCCGGCTCGCTCGCCTTCTATCTCTGGCAGGAAGACGGCTTTTCCCGCGCGGCGCTAGTCGAAAAACTCGTCCAACTCGCCCACGATGCTTACGCGGTCAAGCGCCGAAATATCTACGATTACCAAACCAACCTGCTCGAAGTCGCCAGCCAGCGCGGCCTCAAAAGCGGCAAAGGCAAGCGCTGATACCCTGTCGCTCGGCCACAAACGCCAGCGGTCCGCAGCCCTCCCTCGGCGCGGAACTTTGCTGCGCTGCTTCACACGAAACTATCTATGTTATCATTACGGCGATTGCCTCGGCCAGCGCCGCAGCCTTGTTTGGTGCTTGCCTTTGCGATTATCTGGTTGGAAAAGGGAAGGGCGCATGACCCCGTCGGTCGCGCCCGCTGCCATAGAATACCGTGCCCTATACAGCGCAAAACCCCAGACCGCCTCGCCCCTCAGATCTGGGCCGCTCCATCTGGGGCGGCGCGCCACTGCCCCCGATTCCCGAGCGCGTGCTCGACGGCATCCCCGGCTTCCTTGCCTGGTTCGCCCTGCTCGCATCCATCGCCAGCGCCATCGCCTTCCCCTTGACCCTCATGCTCACCGCCGCCTTGATCGCCAGCTACTCCGCCATTCGCTTCTGCCTTGCGGGCATCGCCAACAGCATGGGCATGCGCCGCATAGAACACTGGGAAACCATCGACTGGTACCAAAAATACCTCGACGGCGATTCACCCAATGCGCTTGACTGGGACAGCGTCCATCACGTCGTCATCATCCCCAACTACATGGAATCCATGAAAGTCCTCAGCCGCACCCTTGACCAACTCAGCCTCCAGCACAACGCCAAATCGCAAATCTCCGTTCTCCTGGCGATGGAAGCCGCCGAGCCAAAGAGCTATCAAAAAGCCCAAAGCCTGCACCGACAATACGCCGATTGCTTCGCCAACGTCTACTTCACCGTCCACCCGCGCGGTCGAATCGGCGAAATGCAGTGCAAATCCGCCAACCTTTCATGGGCGGTCAATCGCTTCCTGGAGAACATCGTCGACGAGTACGAACTCAACACCGACCACGTCGTGCTGACCACCATGGACGCCGATACCCGCTGGCACAAGAATCACTTCGCCGCCCTCACGTATCATTTCGCCACAAACGATGACCGCCACCGCACCTTCTGGCAGGCGCCCATTCGCTATCACGGCAATATCTGGCAGGTCAATCCGCTCATGCGCATCATCAATACCTACGCCACCGCCTTTGAACTGGCATACCTGGCCGCGCCCTGGTGGATGGCAATGCCCATGTCCTCGTATTCCCTCAGCCTCAAGCTCCTCGAGCAGAGCGGCAACTGGGATACCGATGTCATCGCTGACGAATGGCACATGCTCATCAAAGCCTATTTCGCCACCGGCGGACAAGTCGCAATACAGCACATCTTCCTGCCCTTCCTGGCCGATTCAACCTCCGGCGCCAACATCCTGCAGTCGATCAAAAACCGCTACAGCCAGACCCTCCGCCACGCCTGGGGCAGCAAAGAAGTCGGCTACATGCTCGCCAAGCTGATTGAAAACCCGCATATCGTCTCTTTCAATTCGCTTAAGCTGCTCCTGCGCATCGCCCACGACATCCTCCTGGCCGGCGCCGGCTGGATAATTCTGACCGTCGGCTCACAATTGCCCGTATTCTTCCACCCGGATATCGCGCCGGTAAAGGTCGATAAGCTCCTCGCCTCCGACGACAAACTGGCGCACATCATCGAAGGACTCGCCGTCAGCAACCCCGCCTGGATCCTGCTGACAGTCTCAGGCTTGACCATGGTCTTTCTAGTCGTCGTATTCCAAATCCAGGACTATCGCATCCGTCCCCCCCGCGTCTCGCCTTATACCTTCTCCGAGTCCATTCTCGAGCTCCTCAGCATTCCCTTCATGCTCGTGCTCACCCTGCTGGTCGTAGCGCTGCCTACCCTGGTCGCCCAAACCCGCCTGCTCCTCGGCATCCCGCTGCAGTTCATCGTCACCGAGAAATCCACCGACCGCTGACCAAGGCCCCGGCCGCCTCTGTACCGGTGAGCCGCCGGCTCGTCCCCTCTGCCTCTGCCGCGATACCCGCTGCGCCTCTGCCAATCGCCCGCCTGCCCCTGACTCGTACACTCTCTCCGTACCCCATACACGCCCGCCGAAACGCTGTTGGGGCGCTCCTTGGCTCGCCCGCTATCTCGCGCCCGCCTCGGATCCTGTACCGGTGATCGACGCTTCATGCCCATGCCACCTACACAGCTCATACTCTTCCCAAACCAGCACATCTGTGCTATCATACCCGCAAGTCAATCCATCTGTGCGCCGCCATGCGCAAAACCAGAATCTTCTCATTCCATGAAATACGCGACCTTGTACGAAAAGAGTTTTTCTTTGTCCGACAAACAGACAATGTCGGACAATGCTCTAACCAAAAAACAACCTGCGCCCTTCTCCGTCCCCATCCAACACGCTCCACCCTCTCTGGCTAACAATCTTTGCGTTACAATGCTCGCGTATGCCCGCCAAGCCGAGGAATATCCCGTGCCCGTCGAGCGCGTTCAAAAAATCATGGCGCAAGCCGACATCGGGTCGCGCCGCCGCTGCGAAGCCATCATCAGCCAAGGCCGCGTCCAGGTCAACGGCATGGTCATCAGCCTCGGCCACAAAGCCGATCCGCAATCCGACATCATCCTGGTCGACGGCGTCCGGCTCCGCAGCCCCTCCCAACCCCTCTACATCGTCGTCAACAAACCAAAAGGCGTGCTCAGCGTCAACGAAGCGCCTGATGACGAGCGCCCCACCATTCGCGAACTCGTCGATGCGCCGGGCCACCTCTTCACCATCGGCCGCCTCGACGCCGATAGCGAAGGCTTGCTCATTCTCACCAACGACGGCCAACTCGCCAACCGCATCGCACACCCGCGCTACGAGCACACCAAGACCTACAAAGTCACAGTCAAAGGCAAGGTATCGCTCCAAACCATCCAAACCTGGGAGCGCGGCGTCTGGCTCGATGGCAGCCGCACCGCCGCCTGTTCCGTAAAATCGCTCGGCGCAAGTAAACGCTCCACTGTCCTGCGCATCGTCATGCTCGAAGGACGAAAACGCCAAATTCGCCGCGTCGCCGCCCAGCTTGGCCACCCGGTCATTCGCCTAGTCCGCACCCACATCGGCCAGCTTGGCTTGGGCACCCTGCGCAAAGGCGCTTGGTACCAACTCGACGAAGACGAAATTGACGCCCTGCGCAAACCGGCGCCCCAACTCAACGACATTCGCCGCGCCCGCCGCCAGCGCAAACGCAAGCCCCAGCGCTGAGCTTGCCAGATGCCATCAATGTCTCAGCATTTGAGCATAGAAGAATACATCGCCCGGCAACCGCGATACGACAGGAACCGCCGACTGATGCATCCGCTCCTGCGCGCCGCCGTTCCGGCTTTCTGCAAGGTCGAAGTTGAAGGCTTGGCCAACGTCCCGCGCCATGGTCCAACCTGCCTGATGATCAACCATGTCTCCTACCTCGATCCGATTGTCGTCACCGTCAGCATCCCCTTCCGCCACACGGTATCGCTCTCCAAAGCGGAGAACTTCAGAATACCGGTAGCTGGCTGGTTCCTGCGCCAATGGGGCCACTTCCCAATCCGCCGCGGCGAATACGACCGCAATGCCCTCATGCAAACGATCGCCTTGCTCAAAAGCGAGCAGCTTGTGCTCATGGCGCCCGAAGGCACGCGCCACACCGGCGGCTTGCAGCAAGCGAAAGACGGCTTGGCCTACATCGCCGCCAAAGCCAATGCCGTCATCGTGCCCGCGGCCATTTGCGGCGTCGAGGATTGGCGCCAGCGTATAAAGCGCCTCCGCCGCGCCTATGCCAAAGTTGTCTTCGGGCCGCCATTCCGCTTTCGCAGCGACGGACGCAAACGCATTCCCCGTGCTGAACTCTCACAAATGATCAATCAAGCCATGTTTCAGCTCGCCCTCACCATCCCCGATGACTACGCTCATCTGCGCGGCCATTACAGCGACATCGAAAACGCCGCCAGTGACCGCCTGGAATTCGCCTAGTCGCCCCCGCCCTCGAGGATCTCAATCGCCCATTGAGCCAGCCCATCCACCGCCCCGCCCAGCGACCCGAAGCGCTCGTCCTGCGTGAAGCCGCGCACATAGCGCACATAGATCTGCTGCAAGATCACCAGCAAGCGAAAGACGCCGAGCACATGATAAAAGCGCATATTCGCCAGATCGCGCCCGCTTTTCTCACCATAACGCGCCAGAATCTCCGCCCGGCTGAAAAACCCCGCGCCATCCTCCGGCATCGTCCCGATCGCCTTGACCAAGGTCGGATCATCCGGCTGCGTCCAGTATGTCAACAGCATGCCCACATCGGAAAGCGGGTCGCCCAGCGTACACATATCCCAATCGAATACCGCAACCATCCGCGCCGGGTCGTCAAGGCTGTACATTGTATTGTCGAGCTTGTAATCGTTGTGCACCAGCGAACTGTAGGCGCTCTCCGGCTGATTCTCACTCAGCCAGCCATAGATCGTTTCGACCCGCGCGTCCTCGCCCAGCTTCGCCGCCGCCCATCGTCGCTTCCAGCCGTCCACTTGACGCGCGATGAATCCGGCCGGCCGCCCCAGCTCCGACAAGCCCAGCGCCGCGTAATCCACCGCGTGAAAGTCAGCCAGCGCATCCACCAAGGCTCGGCTCATCTTACGCGGCGCGTTAGCGTCGTCACGATAACGCTCCGGCATCTCTCCCCGCGCAACCAATCCATAGCGCCGCTCCATCAAAAAGAACGGCGCCCCAAGCACCCCCTCATCGCTACAAAAGTAATAGGCGCGCGGCGCCAGCTTAAAGGCGCGATGCAATACCGACAGCACGCGATACTCCCGCCCCATATCGTGCGCGCTCGGCGCATAGGGACCCAGCGGCGGCCGGCGCAGTACATACTCATAGCCCTCGCCAAACTGCAGCAAATACGTCAAGTTCGCCTTGCCCCCGGCAAACTGCATGACCCGCATCGCCGCCTCCGTCCCCGGCAATCGGCCGCGCAAATGCGCCTGCAAGCGCGCTTCATCAAAGCGCTCATCCGGTCGCGTCTCAATAAGGTCGAACTCGTTCCGCGCCGTCATTCCAAACTCCGTCCGCCTCGCAACATCGCTGCGCCACAGTCTAACATAGCGGCGCCGGCGCGGCATATCGGCGCCGTCCCCAAAACCCCGACGCGCCCGAGACGCCACCATTGCGCCGCTTTCCCAAGCGAGTATGATTATCCGCAATTCATACGGAGCCTTGAGCCTACTTGAAATCCGCCAGAGCTTTCCCAATCATCGTCGCCTACTTGGTCTTCGTCGTCATCGGTGTCGCCAGCGGCTTGCTAAACATCGCCTGGACCTACATGCAGTCCACCTTTGGCGTCTCCCATGACTCGCTGGCTGCGCTCGCGCCGGCCGCCATGCTCGGTGGCTTGATTGCCGCCTTCCTCAATGGCTCGCTCATCGGCAGATACAGCATCGGACCCGTCCTCGTTGGCGGTATGGCTTTCGCTGGCTTCGGCTTGCTGGGCTATGCCGTCGCCCCCGCCTGGATCGTTCTGCTTGGCGTCGCCTTTCTCACCAGCATCGGCAAAGGCACGGTCGACGCCGGCTTGAACAACTTCGCCTCTGCCAATTACGGCGCTCGCGAAATGAACTGGCTGCACGCCTGCTGGGGCATCGGGCTGACCATCGCGCCCGCCATCGTCACTCCCTTCGTGCTGCAGCAAGGCGGAAAATGGCAGTCCAGTTACATTCTCGCCGGCGTCTCCGTACTGGCGCTCGGGCTGGTCATCCTGCTCAGCTTGCCACAATGGCGACTCGAGCGCGGACCCGGAAAAGCCAAGACAGACGCCAGCGCCGCGCCCATGACCGACAGTCTGCGCCAACCCATCGTCTTGATCGGCCTGCTCTTCTTCTTCCTCTACGGAGGCATCGAAATCGGCACCGGCCAATTGGCGAACACACTGCTCATCGAGGCGCGCCGACTCCCCCAAGAAGTCGCCAGCAGTTGGATCAGCGCCTACTGGGCCAGCTTCACCATAGGCCGCATCCTGATGGGCTTGCTGGCGATGCGCTTCGGCGACGGCGCGCTACTATCTCTCTGCTTTGCTTCCTCAACCCTCGGCGCGCTGCTCCTCTTCACCAACCTTCACCAAACCCTCAGTCTCCTTGGCTTGCTCGGCATCGGCTTCGGCATGGCGGCCGTTTTCCCCATCCTGATCCTGCAAACCAATCGGCGCGTCGGCCCAGATCACGCCGCTAACGCCATCGGCTTTCAGGTCGGCTGCGCCGGCTTGGGTGGCGCGGTCCTGTCCGGCGTCGGCGGCATCTTCGCCGAATACGTCGGCGCCGAATCCATCAGCCTCTTCATCTTCATCGGCGCAGTCCTCGCCTGGCTCGTGTACCAATTCATGCTCCGCTGGGAAGCCAAACGCCCGGACAATCGGAAAGGCAGAGCATGAACGCGCTCACCCTGGAAGACAAAATCGGCAGCCTGATGATGGTGGGCTTTGACGGAACCAGCCCGCCGAAGTACCTTCTCAAATGGCTCGCTACAGGACGCGTCGGCGGCATCTATCTCTTCGCCCGCAATATCGAATCGCCGCGACAGCTGAAGCGCCTGATTGACGACTGTCGCGAAGCCGCCCCAGCGCCGATCCTGGTCGGCATCGATCAAGAAGGCGGCATCGTCGCCAGACTGCGCGCCGGCTTCACCGAAAGCCCGGGCGCGATGGCGCTCGGCGCCGCCCGCGATCCCCAACTGGCTGAAGAAGTCGCCTTCATGCTCGGGCGCGAGCTGGCCGCCCTCGGCATCAATTGGAACTTCGCCCCCGTCGCCGATATCGCCCATCAGCCCGACAATCCCTCGGTCAGCACGCGCTCCGTCTCCGCCGACCATGAACTCGTTTGTCAAATCACTACCGCCCAGATACGCGGCTTTCAACGCGCCGGCGTCGCCGCCACCGTCAAGCACTTTCCCGGGCTCGGCAATACCATTATCGATACACACCACGCGCTGGCGAAAGTCTCAGGCGACCTCAACTTCCTCTACGAAAACGACCTGCAACCATTCCGCGCCGCCATAGCCGCCGATGTCGCCTGCGTGATGCTGACGCACGTTATGTACGAATCGCTCGACGACCGATTCCCGGCCACTCTCTCTCCACGCATCGTTGACGGCTTGCTCCGCTCCGAGCTCGGCTACACGGGCGCGGTCTGCACCGACTGCATGGAGATGAACGCGATCACCGATGGCTTCGGCGCCGGGGAAGCCGCCGTTCTGGCGGTTGCAGCCGGCGTCGATATGCCAATGTACTCCCACTCGCGCCGCCGCCAGGAAGCCGCCTACGCCGCTGTTGTCTCAGCCGCGCGGTCCGGGCGGATTCCCCCGTCGCGCATTGACGCCGCCTTTGCAAACATCCAGGCGCTCAAAGCAAGGGCCGCCCTTTCGGAGGCGCCGCCTCTGGCGCTCGTCGGCTGCCACGCCCATCAATCGCTCGCCCTAAACGCGGCGCGCAAGGGCACAGTCCTCGTCAAGTCCGGTCCGCATTTGCCACCGGATTCGACTACTGACCGCGTCCTGGCGCTGGAATTCTCCGCCGATCGCGTGTCTGATGCCGTCGACCAGCCGTCATCCAGCCACTTTTCGCAGCATCTACAGTCCCGCTATCCCGCTGCCGTCTGCCGAAAGCTAGAGGCCCGCAAGCCCAGCACTGCCATCCTGCGCCAAGACCTGCGCCGCTATGAAGCCGTGATATTGCTCACGCGAAACGCCCACCTGCACCAGGCTCAACTGCAACTCGCGCGAGAAATTATCGAAGGCGCCAACACCGTCATCCTGATATGCGCGCGCAACCCTTACGACGCCGCTCTTCTCCCCGATGCCGATACCATCATCAGCACAAACGGCGATAGCCGCCCGTCGCTGATCGCCGCCGTTGAAGCCATTTGCGGCGAATTCGTTCCCAGCGGTGAGCTTACGGTCCCCCTGCAATGACTGCCGATTTCGCCCAGCCCGCCCTCAACCGGCTTATCGAGCGCCACCTCCCGCGGACCTTTCCTGCGATAAGCGCCTGTGTCATCCACCAAGGCGACCCGATCCTGCATCTCGCACGCGGCTTCATCGATCCCGATACGCGCCAACACCAAATATCCACCCAATCGCTTTTCGATCTCGCCTCCGTCTCCAAGCTCATCACCGAGACCAGCTTTCTTGTCCTGGTCGACGCTGGGAAAGTCTCGCTCGACACGCCCCTTGCCGATATCGTGCCCGAGTTCGCCAAAATCAATCCGCGACCGATTGGCGGCGGACAAGATCCGCATACGCGCGACTTCTTCCCGCCCGATGAAGCCTACCGCGGCGCCAGCGTCAACCCAGCTCACGTCACATGCAAGCATCTGCTCACGCATAGCTCCGGCTTGCCGCCCTGGCGCTCCGTCTATCTGCTGGCTGCTGACCATCCGCCGCCCCCGCCCGCCCCAGACCAGACCTATGCGACTGAACGATGGCGCAAGGGCTTGAGCGCGATGGTCGGATTTCCCTTCGCCGGCCCCATCGGCGACACCGTGCGCTACACCGATATCGGCATCATGCTTCTGGGCGAAGCCGTCGCCCGTTTGCAGGCTTGTCGCCTTGATCAAGCCGTACGGGAGCTTGTCCTGCAACCCTTGAGCTTGTCTTCCTTTACGTACAGCCCGGAAGTCAATGGCATTCCGCGAACAAACATCGTACCGACTGAACTCGATGACCATTGGCGCTACCGCCGCGCCTGGGGTGAAGTCCACGACGAGAATGCCTGCGGCGTCGGCGGCATCGCCGGTCACGCCGGTCTATTCGCCACCGCTGCCGATGTCGCCCGCTTCGGGCAAGCCTGGCTCTCGCGCGACTCGCGCCTGCAAATCTCTCCCGAGTTGCGCGCCTCCGCCACCCGCCAGCACGCCAGCGGTCAATACCGCCTGGGGCTGGGCTGGATGCTGAAGGCCACCGCCGATTCCTCGGCCGGCGATCTCTACAGTCCCGATTCCTACGGCCACACCGGCTTCACCGGCACATCGCTCTGGATCGATCCCCATCGCCAGCTCGTTTGCGCCCTCTTGACCAACCGCGTCTTTCACGGTCGCGATCCCGACGGCATTCATGCCTTTCGCCGCGCCTTTCACGACATCATCGTCCAGGCGGTCGACGCCCGATGAGCCGCCCACTATTCATGGGCATAGACGGCGGCGGCAGCTATCTCCGCATCGCCATCGCCGGGCGCGACCTAAAGCCCCTCTGCGCGATCAGACGCGGACCTGCAAACCCCGGCGTTATCGGGCGCGCCGAAGCCGCTGCTGTCATTCGCCAGGCCATCGCCGAAGCATTGGCGCAGGCACAACTTCAGCCGGATGACATCGCCGCCGTCGCCATCGGCATCGCGGGCGCTTCAAACTTGCACAGCGCCGACTGGCTAATTCACACCATCAAGCCAGCCCTGCCCGCAAGCCTGCTCATCCCCAGCTCCGACCTCGAAATTGCCCTGGTCGGCGCGCACGCTCGGCCTTCCGGCATCCTGCTGTTGGCAGGCACCGGCGCCGCCGTCTTTGGCATCGCGCCCGATGGTCGGCGCCTGCAAGTCGGCGGCTGGGGCTACCTGCTGGGCGACGAAGGCAGCGGTCATTGGCTCGGCTTGCAGCTTCTGCGCCGCGTCATCGCCAAATACGATGAAGGCGCTTCCAGCGCGGATGACCTGCCCTCCCGTATTTGCCTGGACGCGCTGGGCTTACAAATGCCGCGCGACCTCATCGCCTGGCTCTATCGCTCCGATGAACCCGCAGCCCCGCGCATAGCCGGCCTCGCCGAGATTGTCCTCCGCCTGGCGTCGAACGCTGACGAAGCGCTTGATGATGATCGACGCTGGGCCAAAAGCATCGTGGATGCGGCCGCACGGACTCTCGCCCGGCAAGTCGACTTGGCGCGCTCGCGGCTCAACTGGCAGCGCGCCCCCATCGCCTTCGCCGGCGGCCTGCTTGAAAACGACAACCCGCTCTCGCTGTCCCTTGCGCGCCGCCTCCGCCTGAGCCAGCGCCCGCGCGCGGAGCATCCGCCGGTCATCGGCGCCGCGCTCCTGGCGCAAATGGAATGGAGCAAAGCACAGACCGTATGACCCTCAAAACCGAAGCCGACAATCCCGCCAGCCGGCATATAGACAAGCTGTCCACCAGCGAAATCCTCGACATCATCAACGCTGAAGACGCCAAAGTTGCGCCGGCGGTGCGCGAAGCTTTACCGCATATCGCGCGAGCCGTTGACCTCATCGCCGCGACGCTGTCCAGTGGCGGGCGGCTCTACTACATCGGCGCTGGCACCAGCGGGCGGCTTGGCATCCTGGATGCGGTCGAATGCGTGCCAACCTTCAGCGCGCCGCCCGACTTGATTCAGGGCTTGATCGCCGGTGGCGAGCAGGCCTTAACGCGATCGGTGGAAGGCGCCGAAGACGATCCGGCGCAAGCTGAGCATGACCTGGAGGCGCGTGGTTTGCGCGCCGTAGACGTCGTCTGTGGCATCGCCGCCAGCGGAACCACGCCTTATGTCATCGGCGCGCTGAAATACGCGCGAACGCTGGGCGCTGGAACCATCGCCGTCGCCTGCAATCCCGATCCGCCGATCGCCAGGCTGGCTGATATTGCCATCAGCGTCGACCTGGGACCGGAGGTCATCAGCGGCTCGACCCGCATGAAAGCCGGCAGTGCCCAGAAAATGATCCTCAATATGATGAGCGCCGCGACCATGATTCGCTTGGGAAAGGTCTACGGCAACCTGATGGTTGATGTAAAGGTCACCAACGACAAGCTCATGCGCCGCGCGATTGGCCTGGTGCAGCGGCTGGCGGCTGTCGACGAAACGCGCGCGACGCAGCTGCTCAATGCCGCCGACAACGAAGTCAAGACGGCGGTCGTCATGCAGCGGAAGGCCGTCGCCGCAGACCGTGCGCGCCAAATGCTGAGCGCCGCCGGCGGCCGCCTGCGGGCTGTCATCGGCGATGTCGATTGAGCGCCTCACTTGCCTTCCCAGTCGATTGGGTAGCTCTTGTCAAGCATGGCTTGCACCGCCTTGCGGAAGTCGGCGCTGCGGAAGAGCTGCGCCTGCGCCCAGGCTTCAAGGTTCAAGCCGCGCTGATTATCAACGATGTCGTTGATGACGCGCTTGGCGTAACTCACCGCGAGCGGCGCCGCAGCCGTCAGCCCTTTGACATAGTCAGCGAGGCCCGCCTCCAACTCGGCTCTGGGATAAACCGCATCGACCAGCCCCCAGGCCAGCGCCTGCGAAAGCTCGATATTCCGGCCCGTCATGACCAGGTCCTTGGCGCGCGCCGGTCCGACCAGCTTTACCAGGCGCGCCGTGCCGCCGACATCGGGGATGATGCCCAGGCGCGACTCGGGCAAACCCAGCCGGGCGCGTTCCGCGGCGATGCGAAAATCGCAGGCGAGCGCCAATTCCAGCGCCAAGCCCAGACAATAGCCCTGTATAAGGCAGATGACCGGCAGCGAGCAGCGTTCGATCTTGTTCAAAATCGCCTGGTAGCGCGCTGTGAAGGGGAAGAGGTTGTCGTGCAGCCCGCGGTCCGGCTGGTGGAACTGCTCGAGATCGATACCCGCGGAAAAGACGCGCCCGCGCGCCCGAATGATAACCACGCGCAATCCGTCGGCGAACAGCTTCTCGACTTCGTCAAAGGCGGCTGCCAGCGCCTCCATCATCTCGTCGTTGATGGCGTTGCGTTCTTGCGGACGGTTGAGAATTACCTCAAAGACCGCGCCGTCGCGGCGAGAGACAATTGGTTCAGCCATTTCAACGTTTCCCTTCGCCGGCGGTCAAGGTTATTGTGCCGCGAGGAACTTTTCCAGCGCTTCGGCGGAGTCCAGGTTGACGCGCCTTTTCGAGCGGTCGATGCGGCGGAGCAATCCAGTCAAGACCTTACCAGCGCCGACCTCGACAAAGGTCTGCGCGCCTGCGTTGATGATGGCGCGCATCGAGTCCGTCCAGCGAACCGATTGGGTCAACTGCCGGTCAAGTTCGCTGCGGATGGCGAACGCGTCCGGCAGCGGCGCCGCCTTGACATTGCCGTATATGGGAATCGTCGGCGTCGAGAAAGCCGTCTCGCGAACGACTTGCAGGAAGCCCTCAAGCGCGGAAGCCATCAGCGGCGAGTGGGCGGCGACGCTGACCGACAGCTTGACCGCCCGGCGCGCGCCAGCCGCTTGCGCGAGCTCGATCAGACGATCGACCGCCATGACTTCACCGGAGACCACCGATTGGCCCGGGCAATTGTCATTGGCGAGCACGACCGCCTCGCCCGTCTGCCGCGTGACTTCCTCACAGAGCGCCGCCACTTGCGCCGCATCCAGCGCGAGCACCGCCGCCATCGCGCCGGGGTTCTCGGCGCCAGCCTGATGCATAAAGCGTCCGCGGGCAGTGACCAGCTTGACGCCCGCCGGGTAGTCCAGCGCATCCGCCGCAGTCAGCGCGCTGTACTCGCCGAGGCTGTGCCCAGCCATCCAGCCGGGCTGCGCCGCCGGCAGCAGGTCGCGCAGGACGCGCCAGATAGCGACGCTGCAAACGTAAAGCGCCGGTTGCGTGTTTATGGTTTGGTTCAGCTCGTCAGCAGGACCGCGCCAGCATATTTCGGACAGCTTGAAGCCGAGAATATCGTCGGCCTCGGCAAAGGTCGCGCGCGCCAACGGGTAGCGTCGGGCGAAGTCGGCGCCCATGCCGACCAATTGCGAGCCCTGGCCCGGAAAGATGGCGGCGGTCGTCTGCCAGTCGATCATGCTGACTACCCGCGCCTGAACGCCGACGCCATGCGCGCGCGCAAAAAAACCGTGCGGGTCGGGCACGGTTCTTGAGCTACGACTTGCATCAGGCTAATCCTCGTTGACCTCAACGACCTGCTCGCCGCGATATGACCCGCACTTGGGGCAAACGCGGTGCGCCACATGGTATTCGCCGCAGCTCTCGCATTCGACCAAGTGGTTAAGGGTCAAGGCGTCGTGGGCGCGCCGGCGATTCCGCCTGGACTTGGATACTTTCCGTTTTGGCAGGGGGCCCATCGGCTTACTCCTGTCACTCCTGCTGAATTGCGGGCACAATCGGCGCATTATACCGGTCGGGCGACGAAGCTGTCAAGCGGCGCTGTGGGCGCGGCATTGTCGGCGGGCTTGGCTCATGAGCGCTTTGCCGCCGTGAGCGCGAGAGATCTTTCGCCGGCGCGGTCGCTTGTATGATTGAGCATGGAAGACTCCTTGCGTTAAACCCGATTGGACACCTTGCCGGCCGGAACGATCCTCCGGCGCGCCCGTACAAACATTGGGCATTCATGGAGGGGGCGAGCCTATAACGCGCCCACATGCAAATTGAGCATTTGTGAGCGCGCGCGTTCTAGCGGTTCGCCTGTGCCGAATAAGGAGACGAAACTCGGCGGCGCCCATTCGCGCGACATCCGTGGAGAATCTGGGGTCAAGCCGGGCGGGGAGGCGCATTTCGGTCTGCGATCGCGTTAAAGTATAGGCTGGACAGAGTATCGAAAAAGATGGACAGAGAGTGGAAAAGGACGGATAGAGTATGGAAAAGTTGGCGTCTGGACAGAGCGGATGGCGGCAGATCTGCCCGACTCTATCGATACAGTCTTGATAGGGCGGAGCTCCAAGGCTGGCGAGGCGTCGAAACGGGCGATTTTGGTTGGATTGCGGGTTAGAATCGGCATAGTTTCGGCTAGCTGCTTGTCGCGGCGAATGTGAGCGCATAGGGACCAGGCTAACAGAAATCGGCGGTGAATGGGCGACTAAATGGTCGCGTATTGCAGATTAATGCCGGGGCGGACGCGGCGAGCGCGGATGGCGCCAAGCGAATGCGAAAGCAGGCGATTGGCCGACGAGACCCTGGAACGGCGACGAGATCAGCGAGAGATGGGTTCAGATGACCAGTCAAAACCTCGAAGCTAGGATACGCGCGATAGTCGGGCGAGAGCCGCGGAGAATGAGGCCGCTGGCGGGCGGCAAGATCAGCCAGGTCTTGCGGATTGACTTTAGCGATGTGGATTCGATGGTCGCCAAGACTGGCGATGCGGGACCCGATCTCACAATCGAAGCATACATGCTGGAAGCGCTGGCCGAGCGGACTGATTTGCCTGTGCCGCGGGTGATTCACGCCGAGCCGGACCTGCTGTTGATGCAGCATATTGCGGGCGCCGATGAGTTGGGTCCGCCGAGCCTGCGGCATCTTGGCCGCTTGCTGGCGCGATGTCATCAGGCGAGCGGAGCGGCATTTGGCTTGGAGCGCGATACCTTGATCGGTCCGCTGCATCAGCCGAATCCTCCGACCGCGTCCTGGATTGAGTTCTTTCGCGAGCAGAGGCTGATATACATGACTGGCAGGGCGCTGGAAGCGGGCGAGCTGCCGCCGGAGTTGGAGACGCGGCTGCTGCGTTTTGCTGAGGCGGTTGCTGATTACTTGGTCGAGCCGAGCCAGCCGGCGCTGATTCACGGCGACATCTGGCGCACGAACATCATCGCAAGCGGCGATCGCATCGTCGGCATCATTGACCCGGCGCTGTATTACGCGCATCACGAAATGGAGCTGGCGTATATGAGGCTATTCAATGGATTCGACGACGAAGTATTCCAGGCGTATGAGGAGATCTTCCCGCTTGAGCCCGGATTCTACGATACGCGGCGGCATGTCTACAATTTGTATCCGCTGCTGGTGCATCTGATCGTATTCGGCGCGAAGTACCTCAAGCCATTGGATGAGAGCCTGGCGTGGTTCGGCTATTAGTTGGTGTTGCGTTTGGAGAGTTTAGTTTTTCGTACAATGTCACGCTAGTTGAAGCGCGGCGAAAGCGATAGAGTAGTCGTTTGTGCAAGAGATTGCGGCGTAGCTCATGACAGGCGCAAGCAAGAAGGTCAAGAAGACGCGCACCCACTGAGTATGGGCTTGTTTGTGTTGAATGTTTGAACCGACCACGCACCCGCCCATTCGGCGGGTTTTTTGATTGCGAGTTTGATAGCACAGGAGAGACACGATGACAGCCGAAACGCCCCTCTGCCCGGAATGTGATGCGGAGGTAGAGATCCCGTCGGATGCGATGGAGAATGAGTTGCTGGCTTGCGCGGAATGCGGATCGGAGCTTGAGATCATGAGCTTGTCGCCGCTGGAGCTTGAGCTGGCGCCCGAGGTCGAAGAGGACTGGGGAGAATAAAGCTTATGCGCGTCGCCCTGCTGGTCACTCATATTCGCGCGGAAGAGAAGCTGTTGCTGGCGGCATTCAACAGTCGCGGCATCAATCCGGAAGTGATACTCGATCGCGAACTGAATTTTGATGTTTCGCGCGGTCCGGAGCAGAGAGCGCCTTCGGGCCGCGCTTGGCGGGGGTATGACCTGGTTTTCGAGCGCTGCGTCAGCACATCGCGTGGCATGTATGCGCTGGCGGTGCTGAACAGCTGGGGTGTGCGAACCTTTAACAGCTATGAGACGGCGGCGATTTGCAGCGACAAGCTGCGCACGAGCGTCGCCTTGACGCAGCACGGTGTGCCACAGCCGCATACGCGTGTGGCTTTCACGCCGGCAAGCGCGATGCAGGCGATCGAAGACGTCAAGTATCCGGCGGTGCTCAAGCCGGTGACGGGCTCCTGGGGGCGTCTGCTGGCGCGGGTGCATAATCGTGACAGCGCCGAAGCAATCCTTGAGCACCGGCAGACGCTTGGCGATTACAATCATCACATCTATTACGTGCAGGAATATGTCGACAAGCCGGGCCGCGATATCCGCGCCTTTGTCGTCGGCGACCGCACAATCGCGGCAATCTACCGGGCGTCAAATCATTGGATTACCAATACCGCTCGCGGCGGGCAAGCGACTAACTGTCCGGTCACGGCGCCGGTGAATGAGATCTGCCTGCGGGCGGCTGAGGCGGTCGGCGGCGGCATCCTGGCGATTGACCTGCTGGAAGACGCGCAGGGCAATTGTGTCGTTAATGAAATCAACCATACGATGGAGTTCAGGAATAGCAGCGAGCCTACCGGTGTGGACATCGCGCAAGAGGTTATTGATTTTGTCATTCAGCAGATTGAGGTTATGGCGTGATTCGAGCGGGGATCGTCGGCGGCAGCGGCTACACTGGCGGCGAGTTGCTGCGGCTGCTGCATTTTCATCCGAAGGTGGAGCTCGCGCAGATCACGAGCCGCGAACATGCCGGGCGGTTTGCGCATACAGCGCATCCAAATATGCGCGGCGTTTCGCGCTTGAAGTTTGTGCATCCCGACCGGCTCGAGATTTGTGATTTGCTGTTCCTGGCGCTGCCTCATGGCACGGTGGCGCGCGATATCGAGCGTTACGCCGAGCTGGCGCACAAGCTCATCGACCTGTCGGCGGATTTTAGGCTTGAATCGGCGCGGGCTTATGCAGGTTGGTACGGCGAAGCGCATCCGGCGCCGGACTGGCTTGCACGATTTGTGTATGGCTTGCCCGAGGTCAACCGCGAGCGCTTGCGGGGCGCGGACTACGTCAGCGGGGTCGGCTGCAACGCCACCGCGGTCAACCTGGCGCTGCGTCCGCTGGTTTGCGCGGGTGTGCTGGAGCGCGCTGCGATCGAGATCAAGGTGGGGTCGTCAGAAGGCGGCAACAAGGGCAATGCGGGTTCGCATCATCCGGTGCGCAGCGGCGCCGTCCGCACGTACAAGGCGACCGGGCACCGACACATGGCGGAAGTTCAGATGGTGTTGGGCTGTGAAGCGGAGATCCGTTTCGCTGTCACGGCGATTGAGATGGTGCGCGGCGTGCATCTGCTGGCGCATTGCCGGCTCAAAGAGACGATGGTCGAACGGGACATTTGGCGTTTGTATCGCGGGCAATATCGCGCGGAGCCATTTTTGCGGCTGGTCAGCGGAAAGCTTGGTCTGCATCGCCTGCCGGAACCACGCGTGGTGGCGGGCACGAATTTCTGCGATATCGGCTTTGAACTGGACGCGGACGGGCGGCATCTGGTGGTCGTCGCGGCATTGGATAATCTGGGCAAGGGCGCGGCTGGCAGCGCGATACAGTCGCTCAATTTGATGTGTGGCTTTGATGAGACGACCGGGCTGGAGTTTCCCGGCGTGTATCCTTAGGAGTCGGCAGGCGATGGCTGGCGAAGGAGTATTGGTGGTCAAGTTGGGCGGCGGCGCTGGGCTGGATATGACAGCCGCTTGCAACGACCTGGCGGCAATCGCCGGCGAGCGCTCGCTGGTGGTGGTCCATGGGGTGAGCGCGGCGATGGATCAGCTTTGCGCCGAGCGATGCATAGAGGCGCAGTCGCTGATCTCGCCATCCGGGCATAGCTCGCGATACACGCCGCCGGCGGTTCGGGAAGTCTACGTCGAGGCGGCGCGGCAAGTGAATGACCGGTTGGTGGCGGCGCTGGATGTTCGCGGAGTTTGCGCGCGTGGTTACAGCCGGGAGGCTATCGTGCTGAACGGGGAGCGTAAGCGGGCGATTCGAGCGCTGATGAATGGGCGTGTCCGGATGGTGCGCGATGACTATAGCGGCGCGATTCGCGGCGTCGACGCGGGTTTGCTGCTGGAAGCGATCAAGACGGCGCATGTGCCGGTATTGCCGCCGATGGCGAGCAGCGCGGACGGCTTGCTGAATATCGATGGCGACCGTGCGGCGGCGGCGGTGGCGGGCGCGCTTGGGGCGAAGTCGCTTGTGATCCTGAGCAATGTGCGCGGATTGTATCGCGACTTTCCCGATGAAAGCAGCTTCGTCAACAGCGTCAAGCTGGCGCGGATTGAGGCGGCTTTGGATTGGGCGCAGGGACGGATGAAACGCAAGGTGCTGGCGGCGCAGGAGGCATTGTCGCAGGGCGTCGGGCGAGTCATCATCGCGGACGGGCGGACCGAGAATGCCGTCACGCGGGCATTGGACGGCGCGGGAACGTGGTTTACAAAATGACTGAGACCGGTACTACATTTGAGATAGAAGATCGGCACGGCTCCGGCGCCTATGGCAAGCGGCCGACCGCGCTTGTTCGCGGCGAGGGCGTCTACGTGTGGGACGAGGCGGGTCGCCGTTATCTGGACGCCACGAGCGGGCAGGGCGTCGCCGCGCTCGGTCACTGTCATCCGGCTGTCGCTCGCGCAATATCTGAGCAGGCGCGGACCTTGGTCGCGCTGCATGAATCGTTTTACAACGATCGGCGAGCGGAGTTGCTGCCGCTGCTGGACAGCGTCATGCCGGCCGATCTGAGCCGCTTCTTCTTGTGCAACAGCGGGGCGGAAGCGATCGAAGGCGCGTTAAAGGTGGCGAAACTGCTGACGGGGCGCGCCGGCATCGTGGCGGCAAAACGCGCGTTTCACGGGCGGACGACCGGCGCGCTGGCTATGACCTGGACGCCGAAGTATCGCAAGCCGTTTCACGAGTGGCTGCCCTTGGTGACGCATGTGGCTTACAACGACACCCATGCGGCGCGCGCGGCGATAAGCCAGGAGACGGCGGCTGTGGTGGTCGAGAGCGTTCAGGGCGAAGGCGGCGTGCATCCAGGGGATACAGAGTATTTGCAGGCGCTGCGCGAACGCTGCGATGAGACGGGCGCAATGCTGGTCATCGACGAGATTCAGACGGGATTCGGGCGAACGGGCAAGTGGTTCGGCTTCGAGCATAGCGGCGTCGTGCCTGATATTGTGGCGCTGGCGAAGGCGATCGGCGGCGGGCTGCCAATGGGCGCAGTGTGCTGGCGCCGGGCGCATGGACCGATTGGCCGGGCGACGCACGGCAGCACATTTGGCGGCAATCCCTTGGCTTGCGCGGCAGCGGTCGCGGCGATCACGGCGATTCGCGATGAAGGACTGGTGGCGCGAGCGGCGGCAAACGGCGGCTGGTTGATGGATGAGCTGTCGGCGCTGGACTTGAAGGGCATACGCGTGATTCGCGGCCGCGGACTTATGGTCGGGCTGGAGCTTCGCGGACGGGTGACGCCGGTCTTGAAGGACTTGCAGGCATGCGGGGTGCTGGCTTTGCCGGCCGGTTTGAATACCTTGCGCTTGCTGCCGCCGCTGATTATCAACCGTGATGAACTGGCACAGGTGATCGGCGCGATAGACGAGGTACTGGGCTGAGCGATGACTTCGGTATCTGACGCTGCGGCTGAGAAGCTGCTGCACAATTTGGCGGCGATTCCCAGCCCCTCCGGTCAAGAGGCCGAAGCGGCGGAATCCCTGGCGGATTGGATGCGCGCGCATGGATTTGACGAAGCCTTCGTCGATGAGGCCGGGAATGCGGTCGGCGTCGTTGGCGGAGGTTCGCGGGATGTCATTCTGCTCGGCCATATTGATACCTTTGCCGGTTTCCCGCCGGTGCGCCTAGAGGGGCGAAAGCTGTACGGACGGGGCGCGGTAGACGCCAAGGGAGCGCTATGCGCATTCGCCGTCGCGGCGCAGCGAGCCAAGCTGGCGGAGGATGCGCGAGCGGTGGTGATTGGCGCGGTGGAAGAAGAGGCGGCGACGAGCCGGGGCGCGCGACATGCGCTCGGCCTGTATCAGCCGGATTTCTGCGTCATTGGCGAGCCGTCGAGATGGGATCGCATCACGCTGGGCTACAAGGGACGGTTGCTGCTGGAATGGCGTTGGGAAGGCGGCCTGGCGCACAGCGCGGGCGACGAGCCCAGCCCGGCCGAGCGCGCGCTCGAGTATTGGGAGGCGGTAACCTCGCGCTGCCAAGAATACAATCACGGCATTGATTCGCTCTTCGGCCGTCTGGACGCGTCGCTGCGCGACATCAATACCTGGCAGGCGGGCGTCAATGGCGTGGTCGAGATGACTGTCGGTTTGCGTTTGCCGCCGGGCGTGGCGCCGATGAGCTTGGCGCGGGAGTTTTCGGCTGCCAATGGCGCGAGCGTAAATGCGCGCGGAGCTGAGCGCGCCTTCACCGGCGAGCGCAACAGCATGCTTAGTCGGCTGTTCCGGCGGGCGATACGGGCGGCGGGCGGCGCCCCCCGTTTCGTGTACAAGACTGGCACATCCGACATGAATGTGGTTGGTCCGGTATGGAACTGCCCGATTCTGGCGTATGGTCCGGGCGATTCCGCGCTCGACCATACACCGCAAGAGCATATCGACCTGGATGAGTATCTGCAGGCGATTGACGTGTTGACCCGAGTGCTTGAGAGCATATAGAAGACTGGCGGTTGCCTGATGCGCCGACGAGAGATCCCGGTAGACGGATTCCACTTTATTGATTCCACACTGCGCGAGGGCGAGCAATTCCGCGGCGCGCACTTTAGCATCGCCGACAAGCTTGAGATCGCTGCGCTGCTGGATTGCTTTGGCGTGGAGTATATGGAGCTGTCGACGCCGATCGCCAGTCCACAGAGCGCCGACGCGATCAAGGCGCTGGCCGACATGCCGCGGCGATTCAAGCTTTTGACGCATATCCGCGCCAACCTGGATGATGCCAAGCTGGCGGTCGATTGCGGCGTGGACGGCGCGGACGTTTACATTGGCACGTCGGATTATATGCGCGAGTACAGCCACGGCAAGAGCCTCGACGAGGTTATCGAGGTTGGGCGCGAAGTCATCGACTTTCTCAAGAGGAACGGTCTCGAAACGCGCTTCAGCACGGAGGACACATTCCGCAGCAATTTCGCTGATGTGATGACCGTCTATCGCGCGATGGATCTGGCGGGCGTCGACCGCGTCGGCGTCGCCGATACCGTTGGCGTCGCCGACCCCTTGCAGACCTACAATATGGTTTCCAATCTGCGTGATGTCGTCAACTGCGATATCGAGTTTCACGGGCATAACGACAGCGGCTGCGCGGTCGCCAACGCCTTCAGCGCTTTGCAGGCGGGGGCGACCCATATCGACACCACGGTTTTGGGCGTCGGCGAGCGCAATGGGATCACCGCGATGGGCGCCCTGATCGCGCGCCTGTATACCTATGACAGAGCGCTGGTCGAGAAGTATGACCTGCCCTTGCTGGCGGAAATCGAAGCTCTGGTGGCGCAGAAGTTGAAGATCGACATCCCTTTCAATACGCCGATCACCGGCGCGGTCGCCTTCCACCACAAGGCTGGCGTCCACACCAAAGCGGTGCTCAACAATCCCACGACATACGAGGCGATTGATCCGGCAGACTTTGGCATGTCGCGCATCATAGACGTCGCCCATCGGCTGGTCGGGCGCAACGCCATACGCAACCGCGCCACCGGCTTGGGCATCGACCTGGAAGAAGAGGTCTTGCAGTTGGTGACGGCGCAAGTCAAGTCGCTGGCGGACGAACAGGAAATCACAACCGACGATGTCGACCGCATCCTGGGCGCGACTGTCTTGGCGGTCGACGATTAATCGGCGGCGGCGATGCCCAGGGTCGGGCGCGGATCTTGCATCAGGTTGACCAGCACCAGAATCGACAGCAAGCCAGCGATGGCGAAGATGCCGAATGTCGCTTCAAAGCTGGCGGCGTCCACAAGCCAGCCGCCGATGATAGGGGCGAAGATGGTAATCGGCGCGATCAAGGTATTGGCCATGCCGATATAGAAGGGGCGTTCGGCGACGGAGCAGAACTGCACGGTGATGGACATCACAGTTGTCCATTGTGTGGCGTTGACGACGCCGGTCAGCGCGAAGACCAAGTAGAGCCAGGCGATATCGGTCGCCCTCAGCGCAACTGCAATTGCGATCACGGTCAAGAGATTGGCGAGTATCAGCACGCGGCGATGCCCCCAGCGATCGCCGATCCAGCCAATGGCGCTGCTGCTGATGGTATTTGAGAGCAGCAGAACACTAGTCATGACGCCAACGGTTTCCGGCGACATATCGAAGCGGCGGATGCCAAATATCGTGTAGAAGGAAATCGCCGTGAGGCTGAGCGAGGTCAGGCTGCGCGCGAGAAGAAAGGAGCGGAAGTTGTGATCGCGGCCCAGGATATGGCGCAGACGCCGGGCAAAGTCGCGCCAGTTCAAACGCGGCACGACGTCTCTTGGCGCGCTCTTGGGCTCATGCGTCCAGGCGAGGAAACAGAAGGAGATGACCAGGCCGACGCCCGAAACAAAATAGAGCCAGGAGAAGCTGATGGGGTAGTCGAGCCGTTCGAGGATGACGCTTGCCAGGAGCGCGCCGCCAGCGCCAAAGAGATTGACGCAGGCCGACTGCAAGCCGAAGAATGTGCCGAGACGATGGGGCGGCATAATCTTGCTGATCATGCTCTGCCAGGGCGTCCCGGTGAAGCCACCGCCGATGGACTGCACCGCCAGCAGCAGGAGCGTCAGGATGAGCGCGGCATCGGGACCGATTGCGGGAATCGCCAGCGCGACCAAAGCCAAACCGAAGTATGGCAAACGCTCAAAGAGGGTCGTCACCAGGACCATGGGCTTGTAGCGTTCTAGCCCGGCGACATAGCTCGAGGTGAGCAATTGCGGGACTTGCCATCCGATATGGAAGAGCGCGGCGACGAAGCCGATCAGCGCGGTGGATTCGGTCAAGTAGGACAAGAAGAGCGGGATTATGGTAACATAAGATGCCAAGCCCATGACGCCAAAGCCAAAGAGCGCGCCATCCATAATGTTAACGGCGGCATTGTGTCGCAGCTTGCTGTTTAGGGTGTCGGTGCGCATGGCGCCGTCGTCGAATTGGGCTGTTTGCCAAAGCGGCATTTTAGCAGACAATGACCGCGATTAAACTTGGACTTATATGAGATCTTTGCGCAGCCGCAAACTCGCCGAACGATTACTCTCCGTCAAGCGAGGCGATTGGGCGGCGCCTTGACATGTCGATGACGCTTACGGAAAAGCTGTTGGCCAGAGCTAGTCGCCGCGAGCGCGTGACGCCCGGCGAAATCATCATCGTCGAGCCGGACGTAGTGCTCAGCCATGACAATTCAGCTGCGATTGCGACGATATTTGGGCAACTGCCGCAGGGCCGGGTCAAGCATCCCGACCGGCTGGCGATTACTTTGGATCATGCTGTGCCGCCGCCGACGGTGAAACACGCGCGGAATCATGCCGAAATCCGGCGATTTGTCCGCGAACAAGGCATCGAGAACTTTTTTGAAGTGGGGCGCGGCATCTGCCATCAGGTGCTTTGCGAAGAAGGCGCAGTCGGTCCGGGCTTGACTTTGCTGGGCGCGGACAGTCACAGCCCGCATTGCGGCTGGCTCGGGTCCTTTGGCGCGGGCATCGGGCGCAGCGAAACGGCAGCGCTTTGGGCGACTGGCGAGTTGTGGCTGCGCGTGCCCGAAACCATGCGAATCGAATTGAACGGCAGCCTCGCCATCGGCGTGACAGCCAAGGACTTGACGCTTCACTTGATAGGCTTGTTGTCGGCGGATGGCGCGACCTATATGGCGGTCGAATTCGCGGGCGACGGTCTCGCCGGGATATCGCCCGATTCGCGCGCCGTTCTGACGAATATGATGGCGGAGATGGGCGCCAAAAACGCGTGCATGGCGCCGGACGAGGTCACTTGGGCTTGGCTTGAAGCGAATCTTGCCAGGACGCGTCCGCGCGACTTTCGCGAGCGGCTGAATTACTTTCGGCAAGCGGCGCTCTATCCAGATCCCGATGCCAAATATGCCTTGAATCATGTCGTCGACTTGAGCCAGATTGAGCCGATGGTGTCATGCCCGCACGCGGTGGACAAGGTCAAGCCACTCTCAGCGTTGAGATCCAAGACGGTTGACGTCGGCTTCATCGGCACCTGCACCAACGGACGCCTCGAGGATATCGCCAGCGCGGCCGAGGTCGTTCGCGGCAAGAAACTGGCGGCGCGTCTGCTTGTAATTCCGGCGTCGTCTCTGGTGTTGAGAGATGCGGTCGCCGCCGGATATATCGCCGACTTGATTGATGCGGGCGCGACCATCGGCACGCCCGGATGCGGTCCTTGCATGGGCAATCATATGGGCGTGCTGGCGCCGGGCGAAGTCTGCATCAGCAGCGCCAACCGGAACTTTCAAGGCCGCATGGGCGAGCGCGACGCCGAGATCTATTTGGCGAACCCGGCGGTGGTGGCGGCGAGCTGCGTGGCGGGCAAAATCATTCATCCGGCGGAAGTGGTCCGAGCGGGCGACGCAAAATGACGAGGACAGCGCATCGCGTCTGGAAATACGGCGACAATGTGAACACCGATGTAATCTTTCCGGGGAAGTATACCTACACCGTCAGTCACGATCGGGCGGCGCTGGCTCGTCATGCCCTGGAGGATCTGGACCCGGTCTTCGCGGAGGGCGTCAGTCGCGGAGATGTGATCGTGGCGGGGCGCAACTGGGGCAATGGCAGCAGCCGCGAGCAAGCCGTGACTTGTCTGATTGCGGCCGGTGTACATGCGGTCATCGCGGTTAGTTTCGCGCGGATTTATTATCGCAACGCCATCAACAGCGGTCTGCTGGTCATCGAGTGCGCGGACGCGGTCGAGGCGGTCGAGTCCGGCGATGATATTGAGATTGACCTGGCCGCGACGCGGATTCTCGTCGCCGGGCAGTCCTATGCTTTCCCGTCGCTGCCGCCGCAAGTGCTCGAGATTCTCGATGCCGGCGGGATCATTCCCTGGTTGGGTGGGCGGACTCTGGCGTAATGCTGAGTTCCGTCGATGTCGGACCTGCCGGGTTGTCACCATTCAATACAGTGTCTGCAGTTGCCAGTGATATATCATCGACAGTTTCATCAGGCTGTACTGTTGACATTGCACTGCCTGTGTATTTCGCTGGTTTAGCAGTTGGGACAGATTCTAAACCGAGATATTGGCGAATCTCAGGAAGGAGAATCATCACAATTATAGTTAAAACTGTTAAGAATATTACAATTAGCCACTTCCAGTGGGTTTTCAAAAAATTGCGCGCTGTCTGCCTCTTCCCAATTTGCTGTTCATCAACAGTCTTTACTAGTTCGAGAACCTCACGCGGAGAAGGCGGTGACCAATTCGACTCCACGACCGCTTTCTCCAAGTCAATTCTGGTCATGTTCAGCCATTCAAGTTGGGGAAACCGATCAAGGATCCGACGGATTTCGAGCAAGGCTTCTTGACTATTCTTTTTCCGCAATTCGGCTATGATATTGTTGCGCCAGCGCCCCACCTGCTCTCGAGTCGAAACCGCGTGAACTCTATCAATTTGCGGATCTTTGTCCGAAGGGTAGCGCTCCTCTATCCAGAGAAACAGATCTGCCAATTCGCGTGCGCGCAATTGTGCACCGAACTTTTCATCGAACCCATCTTCTTCGGCGCATTTCTCGATAATTGCGCGTCCTAGGTCTTCGTTGTTAGTTATTGCATTCCAAATAATCGACCAGTCGAATGCGACCTGACCCTGCATTAGCCCGACGGATAGCTCGACCAAATGCTCGCGCTTCACGTCATCCGAATCTCCCCTTGTGATGTATTCCTCAGCGAATTGAACTGCTTCA
This sequence comes from Anaerolineae bacterium, assembly GCA_022824465.1. Classification (GTDB taxonomy): domain Bacteria; phylum Chloroflexota; class Anaerolineae; order Aggregatilineales; family Phototrophicaceae; genus UBA6055. The sequence continues at coordinate 107,759 of JAJDZV010000008.1, read as the reverse complement.
GCGCTATCATGTCTGAGAAGCCTGTCCAACAGTTGCCGGTGCGTCTGCGCCGACAAAGTTAAGTCCAGAAGACAGGTCATTAGTAGTCGCCCGATTCTTACGTCCCAAATCGCTTCCACCTTGTCCAACTTCGAATATATGCCTTCAAGGCTCTTTTCTTCGGCTTTCAAGTGAAGAGCGACAAGTTGCAAGAACGTTTCAGGAACATTCCAATACAACCTGGCAATGAGTTCGTTCTGCAATCTTACGACGGTGTTACGGTGCTCGGTTTGAGATATATCCACAGGATTGCAATAAGGTTGCCAGACGATTATCTTTGCCCATCGTTCCCACCGACTGGCCAACAGCGTATCCAGCGCATTTGGACGCTCTTTCAAGAGCAGAAACATAGCCAGATAGCCATGCAATTCAACAAAGGGCACACTTCTGCTAACGAACCAGTCATCATCATCGCCCTTGCTCGGCACTACTTCCTGTTCATTTACGTATGTTGTTGCAGCTCTCACGGTGCGATGTTGCGTCTCCTGGTCGCAGAACTCCCACAAAGGAAAATCTGTTAGATCGGGATTGAAGTTCCATGATTCGCCGCGCCCATCAGGGTGATGCGCCAAACTATAGATTACGTTCTGCCATTGCAAAGTCTCGCCAGTTTCAAATTGATCCAGCGCTTCCTGCAACCGTTCAAATGGACGGACTTCGGCGCGTTGCTGTGCTATTTGCTCGTCGATTTCCTTCATTTGGTAAAAATGTTCGCGGTCTGAGATAACGTTAGGATCATCGAGTCTGGCTTCAAAGTAGTGCTTTGTGCGTTCCTTAACCTCTGGATGCCTATAGCTCGCTTCGTAGACTTTCTCGATGTCATAACTCGTTAGACAAGCAACTAGTTCCGCCAATTGCCCCCTCCGAGCCGCATCCGACTCTGAGTCCAAAAGCGTAAGCAGCCAGTCCAAGTCTTCGGGGACGACCAGAGGCGGCCGGCTATAAGTTAAGCGTGATGCTCTTTCACACTTGGCTAACAACTGCGAAAGAGACAAGAGAACTAGTTCTCGCCGTGCTTCGCTTGCCAGAACAAATGCCTTCTCAAATCCGTCACTAGGATGATGGTCATACGAGTTGCCTCCGAAAATGCCATCAAAGCGCAATGTCATCTCCACTGTAGTTTGCGAAAAAACTTCCAGCACTCCGGGTATATGCCGATTTTCCCAAGCCTTACGCATGATCTTACCCGGCAAGTCTTGAAGTGATAACGGCATCTCATGACGCGACGGTTGCGCAGAAACCCATTTCAACGCGACGGACCACTGATGGGCTTTTATGCCATTTACAATGCTGTCATCAAACAGAAACTGCTTATAGCTTCCATAGAAGCTCTTCCGCTTTGGCGGAACCAAAGCCCTGAACAGCTCTTCTGCTGTCAATTGATCGGGCCAGAGCGCCTGCAATGCATATCCCTTGAGTTCATCGTCCGAGTCGTCCTGTCTGCCAAATACGTACGGTTTGAGCTCAAGCTTCGCCTCGACGCTTCCAACTTTCCATAAGCCGCGCGCCGCCAATCTTCGCAACACCCCATCTTCATATTCATTAAGCGCCAAGCTGACAAGAGTATCTTCCATTTCGGGATATCCGTGGCACTCCAGAAGATCCAGCACAAATCGGCGACGGTATACGTTACTTTCATTGTCCTGCAAGTAGGGGAGCAATACCCGACCAGCGCTCGAATGAGTGGCGCGGAACTTCTTCAGGTCCCATGCTCTGCTGCTATATATGTATGGGTCGTCCAGGCTGAGCATTGCCTTATAGACGTGTGGAAAGTCATTGTCATTAAGGTGCGACAAGTCGGTCGTCAGGAAAAGCTCAGGCTGACGCTCGACGATCTCATTCAATACATCCGGACGCATTTCGATCAGCCAACGCAACACTTCATAAAGCTGTGTCGCAAAGACGCCCTTGCCATTAGTCGTCAACTTGACAATTTCTTTGACAGTGATTTCAGGCGCGCTCAGGTATACAGCCGCCAGGTATTCGGCAAATGACTGGTGCATCCATGATCTCTGCCGGTCGCCTTGAAAAAGACCCGTTTTCAAGGTTTCGCGCGCTCGCTTCTCCTCATTCTCCGAGTTCGTGTCTCGAAGAAGATCGCGAACAGAGAGGACCGATTCACCGATGGATTCGCTTTCGATGTCCACACAGTATCTGTCGCCCAGAAGCATTACCGCCGCCATGCTTGAGGCTGTGTTCACGCGTTCGGACAGCCGCTTTTCGGATACGTCGTGCTCCTCAGCTTGACGGCAGAGACGTCGAGTGCCTTTTTCGTAAAGTTCCAGCCGGTTGCTCGTCAACGCGCCGGTCTGCAACAGCATTTCGAGTGTGATCGGAATCGTCGCCAACGGCAATGCCTTTGCGTCTTCAACCTGTCGGATGATCGTATCCGGATCCTTGCCGTTTGCTTTGGCAGCGAGTCGAATATCGTCGGCATTGAGCGGAGCCAGTTGGTAGACTCGCACAGGCGCTCCGGCGATATTGCGCCAACAGTGTCTTAATGCGTCGGCAAGCGACAAGGACCAATCATAGTCGCGACAAACTAAACGCAACTGAAGACGGTTAATGTCGGCCGCAGTCAGTTCATTACATATTGCGGTTATGACCTGGTCAACCGGTGTCCGTGATTGGTCAACGCTATCAACAAGCAAGATAAGCCAGTGAGTTCCGGACTTCCATTCACGATAGATCTCGCTGCCAAAGAGTTGCGCGCGAACATCTTCGGCACTCTGGCTTCCAGCTAGGTCGACATGATGTGACCTGACTAAGCCGGCTAATGGTGAATCATCGAGAGAACTATGCTCACGCCGCAGAGTATACGTTTTACCCATACCTGGCTCGCCCAAAAGTATCAAACACGGTACATGGCGCAATTCTTCTAGCAAGACACCTTGACTGGCATATTGCAATTGCCACACCGCTTGAAATGCCCTTGCTCTTGCGGGCGAGTCACCGATGGTCTTGTCGCCAATGTCACGAGGCAGCCATCGTCTTTCCCAATCGTAAATCAATGGATTCTCACAGTCTGTTACGATGCTCAAGTCCCCAACGCATAAGAGTCATTATAACACGAACTCCTCAAATCAGAACAAGTTTTCGCTTAAGTATGTATTCTGCGGGCTTGCTACGGCAACATCCCGATTCAAGCGTGTCATTATCGCTGAATGTATGTAGTATTATCCTGACATAGTCAAATGACTTGGAAATGCACATGCTCGCCATCGTGAACACATGCGCCGTCATCGGGCTTGACGGGCATATCGTCGAAGTGCAGACGGACTTCAATCCGCGAGCGCACTTGCCCAGCTTCAACCTGGTGGGCTTGCCGGGCGCGGCTGTACGCGAAAGCAAGGAACGCGCGCGATCGGCGATTCGCAATAGCGGCTTGCGCTTCCCGAACAAAGCTTACGTCGTCAACTTGTCGCCGGCCGATATCAACAAACATGGTCCCTCTTACGATCTGGCGATCGCCATTGGCGTATTGGCGGCGACTGACCAAATCCCCTTGCACACGCTCGATAGCGCCATGTTCGTCGGCGAGCTTTCGCTGGATGGCAGCATCCGCCATGTGAAAGGCGTTCTGCCGATGGCTTATACAGCCGCGCAAGAAGGATACGATACGGTTTTCGTGCCAGAGGAGGACGCCGCCGAAGCCGCGCTGATAGAGGACATCCATGTGATACCAGTGCGTTCGATAGGTCAATTGGTCGAGCACCTGTATCAGCTCAATCCCATAGGCGCTTATCAAGGCGATCCGCTGGCGCCCGGCGACGCGTCGGTCACGGTGGATGGTCAGATCGACTTCGCTGATATTCGCGGACAGGAACATGTCAAGCGGGCGCTGGAAGTGGCGGCCGCGGGCAATCACAATATCCTGATGTCGGGACCTCCCGGCGCGGGCAAGAGTTTGCAGGCGCGGGCGCTGGCTGGCATTTTGCCGTCATTGACGACCCAAGAAGCGCTCGAGGTGACGCGGATTTACTCGATCGTCGACATGCTCTCGCAAGACCAGCCGCTCATCCGGCAGCGTCCCTTCCGGGCGCCGCATCACACAATATCGCAAGTCGGGCTGGTTGGCGGCGGCTCAATACCCAGACCTGGCGAGATCAGCCTGGCGCATCGCGGGGTGTTGTTTCTGGACGAGATTAATGAGCATCCCAGCAAAGTGTTGGAAGTGCTGCGTCAGCCGATTGAAGACAAGATTGTGACGATCAGCCGAGCCAAAGGCAGCATCACCTTTCCGGCGAACTTCTTGCTGGTCGGGGCGCGCAATCCATGCCCCTGCGGGTTTTTCGGCGATCCGAAGCACTCCTGCCGCTGCACGCCCAATCAGATTCAGCGCTATCAGTCGCGCATCTCGGGTCCGATTCTGGATCGCATCGATATTCACGTCGAGGTGCCGATGGTGGATTTCGACAAGCTCCTTTCCGACCGACGCGCCGAGAGCACGCTTGATATTCGGCGGCGGGTCGAGGGCGCGCGAGCGCGGCAAGTCAAGCGCTTTACGGAGCATCCGGGGCTATTCGCGAATGCCGATATGAGTGTTGGCGAGATCGATGACTTCTGCGAGTTGAGCGAAGACGCGCGACAGATTCTGACGCTATCGGTGCGACGCCTGCAGTTGAGCGCGCGCAGTTATCACCGGGTGCTCAAGTTGAGCCGCACGATTGCCGACCTGGAATGCGCGGAAGACATCCAGGTTCCCCACGTCGCCGAAGCGCTGCAATATCGTCCGAAGATCGAATAGGCGGAAACCCGAGTTCAGTCTTCAGGCGTGAGTAAGCCATTGCGCCGGTCGTATTCAATCAGCGCCGGATCACGTTCATTCGGGTCGCCCCAGCCGCCGCCGCCGGCCGAACTCTGGGTGATGATATCGCCTTTATTGAATGGCCCATAGAAGTAAACACGGCCGCGGATGGTCTGCTCGCGCTCGGTTCCGGTCCAAGCGGTCAGTTGGCTGACGCCGGCATCCTCGCCGCCGTATAGGCCCCAGGGCGTCTCGATCGTATTCTCGTTCATGGTCTGGATGAGAATATTGTCTTCCAGCATTTGGTATTCGCGCGTTACGCCGAAGCCGCCGCGGAACTTGCCCTTGCCCGCCCCCTTGAGATTGAAGGTATGGCGCAGCACACGCAGCGGATAGCGACCCTCGATCACTTCAGTCGGCGTATTGGGCGCATTGCCGTCGCCGACGAAGATCAAGCCGCTGGGTCCATCGGCATGGGGGAAGGCGCCAGCGCCGCCAGCCAGGGGATCGATGTAGATAAAGGGCTCGCCATGGCGCGGATCCATGCGATAGATGGCGCCGCCGAACATCTGGTAGGAGCAAGCCGGGCAGCGCTCCGGAATCGCTTGCGCGAGCGCCTTGACGATCAAATGGATAATCATTTCACCGACATAGCCGTAGGAGTCGGTGGCGGCGGGATAGAGCGGGCTGACGGCGGTGTTGTCGGGCGCAGCGACGGTCAGGGGGCGTAAATGACCGTGGTTCATGGGATCGAAGGGCATCGTCAGCGATTTGAGCACAGTTTGCGCCAACGCTTCCGTGCCGACGAAGGGATGATTGGTGGGACCTTTGACCGTTGACGCCGTGCCGGTCCAATCAACGTGCATCTCGTCGCCGCGCACGCATACCGTGACCGCAAGCCTATAGGGTTTATCGAGTTCGACGCCGTCATGGTCCATCATGACGCTGGCTGAATAGGCGCCATCGGGAATTTCGCTGATCTTGGCGCGCATCAGCGCCTCCGATTGATCGAAGACCCTTTCCATGGCTTGGCGAAGGACGCCAGCGCCGTAGCGTTTGCATAGCGCGATGTAACGTTTGGCGCCGGTGCGGCAGGCGGCGATCATGGCGTTGAGGTCGCCATGGACCAGCTCGGGAAAGCGGACATTGTTCAAGATGAATCGCTGGAAGGTCTGATTGAGCGCGCCGGCTTCATAGAGTTTGTCGTGGAAGAAAATCAAGCCCTCCTGATGAATGTCCGTGGTATCAGGGCACCAGCCGCCCGGCGTCTTCCCGCCGATATCGGCCCAATGCGCCATGAGCGCGGAAAAGGCGACAAGCTCGCCATCAAAGAATATGGGCATGTAGACGGCGGTGTCGCTGATGTGGGTACCGGTCTCGTAGGGCTCGTTCGCCAGCAGGATATCGCCCTCGCGGAAGCCAGCGCGCCCCAGCGCTCGCAGTCCGCTTTGCACCGTTGGACCCAAGCAGCCCATAAAGCCAGGCAAGCCGGAGCCTTCCGCCAGCATCTCGCCGCGATCGTTGGTCAGCGCCAAGCCGAAATCCTGAACTTCATAGATGAGCGGATTGTGCGCCGTTTTGATTAAGCTGATCATCATCTCGTCGGCGGCCGCTTTCAGCGCGTTGCGTATGACTTGGGTGGTAATCGGATCTACTTGGCTCATTGGTCCACTCGCTTGATAATCAGATTGCCGTATTCGTCCACGGTCGCCGCTTGTCCGGGCAGCGTGAGGATGGTCGATGTCCACTCTTCGATGATCGCCGGACCTGGGACTTCGCTCCCCGCCGCCAAGCATTCCCGTCTCAAGACGGGCGCAACCAAGCGAGATCCGAAGTCGCGAATATGGATCGCGCGGTTGCCCTTCAGCGGCTCGCCCGGCGGCTGCGCGGACATCGGCTTGATCCTGGGCTTCGCGGTGACTCCGAGCATCGTCACTTGCAGGCTGACAATCTCGGCGGCCGATTCCGGCAGGGCGAGCGCATAGGCTCGTTCGTGGAGGGCATCGAGGCGCTGACGCAAGGGACGCAGTTCGTCAGCGAAGTCGGCAGCAAGGATAGGCGCCTTGACGGTATGCTCTTGCCCGAGATAGCGCATGGCGGCGTGAAACTGGGTCATCGTCTGCGACGGCGCGATGCCGGTTTCCGTGAAGCGCTCGCGGACGTCGCTTTCCAGCGAGTCAAGCTCGCGTTTGAGTTGCTCGACCGAGACATCGGCGAATGGTTTCAGAAAGGTGCGCGAATAGTCTTCGCGGTAATCGGCATTGAGCAAGCCCCAGGCGGAGAAGGTCGCCGGATTGAGCGGAATGATGGCGGAGGCGGCTTCCAATTCGTCCAGCAGAAAGCCGGCAAACAAACCGCCGCCGCCGCCATAACAAACCAGAGAGAACTCCCGTGGATCATGTCCGCGCTCGATAGTGATGTTGCGGATGGCGTAAGCCATGTTCATATTCGCCAGATGCATGATGCCAGCGGCGGCGGCGCGCAAATCCATGCCAAGCGGCTTGGCGACATTCTCGTCGATCGCGGTCGCCGCTAGCGCGCGACTCAAGCGCATTCGCTCGCCCAGATAGTAGTCGGGATCCAGGTAGCCAAGTATAAGCTGGGCGTCGGTGACCGTGGCCAGCGCGCCGCCCAAGCCATAGCAGGCTGGACCGGGCTCAGCCTCGACGCTCTGCGGACCGATGCGCAGGCCCTTGGCTTCATCGAGCCAGGCGATGCTGCCGCCGCCGGCGCCGATGGATACGATGTCGATGGTCGGCTGCAAGACTGGTCGCCGATTGATGCGATGCTCGTTCCTTTCGAGTGGCTGCCCCTGGCTGACCAGCGCCACGTCGAAAGTCGTGCCGCCGACGTCGGCCGCCACCAGATTGGCTTCGCCCAGGCGCGTTCCCAGCGCGGCGACGCCGATAACGCCACCGGCCGGACCAGAGACGGTTGTGCGAATCGGACCAGCTTGCGCGGCGCTCAAAGAGGTGATGCCGCCCGACGACTGCATGATGCTCAGCGAGCCGGCGAATTTGCGCCGCTGCAGTTCGTTCTGAAGCGACGCAAGGTAGCGCGCCAGCTTGGGCTTGGCATAGACATTGAGCACGGTAGTCGAGGCGCGCTCGAACTCGCGCCATTCACGGCAGACCTCGGAGGAGATCGTCACCGCCGCTTGGGGATACTCGGCTTGCGCAAGCGCGCGCATGCGTTCCTCATGAGCGGGATTGATGTATGAATGCAGGAAGACGACGGCGATGCCTTCGACGCGCTCGGCTTTCAATTGCCGAATAGCGGCGCGGGCTTCGCCTTCATCGAGGGGCGTGACAACCTCCCCGCGCGCATCTAGCCGTTCGCTGACCTCGAGCCGCAGGTAGCGCTCGATCAGCGGCGGCGGCGGCGTATAGAAAAGGTTGTAGATTTCTTCGCGGTTTCCGCGGCCGAGCTCCAGCACATCGCGGAAGCCCTTGGTAGTGATCAGACCGATGCGCGCGCCTCTCTCTTGCACGATCGTGTTTATCACCAGGGTCGAGCCGTGGATGATGTTCCGGAGCGCCGTCAGGTCGAGGTCAAGGCTGTCGATGCCTTCGAAGAAGCGCTCTTCCAAAAGACCGGACGAGGGCGCTTTGTCGATCTGGATTTCGCCAGTCGATTCATCGAGCGCGACAAAGTCAACGAAGGTGCCGCCAACATCAATGGCGAGCCGGTTATTCGTCATGCAAGTCGTGCCTCGTTCTCTCTTTGCGCTTGCGTCTCGTCGGAAGGCAGAGACGGTCAAGCGCTTGCTTCGTACAGATGACAGCTCACGCGGTGTCCTTCCGCGATCAAACGCGAATGAGGGATACGCGCGCGGCACATCTCCATCACTTGCGGGCAGCGCGTATGAAAGGCGCAGCCGGGCGGAGGATTGGCGGCGCTTGGCACCGTGCCGGGCAGGATAATGCGTTGTCGCTTGGCGGCTGGATCCGGCGACGGCGTCGAGGACAAGAGCGCCTGGGTGTATGGATGCCGCGGATTCGCGAAGATGTCTTCGCTGCTCGTTTCTTCTACGATCTTGCCGAGGTACATTACCGCGATGCGGTCGCTGATATGTTGCACGACGCTGAGATCGTGCGTGATGAACAGGTAGGTCAAGCCGCGCTGTCGCTGCAGGCGGACGAGCAGATTTATGATCTGCGCTTGCACCGAGACATCCAGCGCGGAGGTCGGCTCGTCCAGGATGATCAAGTCTGGATTGAGCGCCAGGGCGCGCGCCAGTGCGATTCGCTGCGCCTGTCCTCCGCTAAGCTGATGGGGATGCCGTGACAAGAACTCAGCGCTCAAGCCAACCTCGGTGAGCAGGTCCACCACGAGATCCCGCATTTCTTTGCGCGGCATTGAGCGGTGCGCGCGCAGAGGTTCGGCCACCAGCTCGAAGCCATTCATCCGCGGATTGAGCGAGGAGAATGGGTTCTGCAATACCAGTTGCATCCGACGGCGCATCCGGCGCATGTCTTCATCATTGAGCGCGAGCAAGTCTACGTCATCGAAGCGTATGCTGCCGGCGGTCGGTTGGAGCAGGCGCAAAACGCAGCGAGCCAGGGTGCTTTTGCCGCAACCTGATTCGCCGACGACGCCGAGCGTTTCGCCCGCGCGCACGTGTAAGCTGAGGCCGTTCAGGGCGCGCACCCGCTGTCCGCCGCGACCGAAAAGACCGGCTTTACGCAGGAATTGCATTGACAAATCTTGCACCTTAATCAGCGGCTCAACCATTGGCGGGCATCTCATGCAGGTGGCAGGCGGAGTGATGCGTCGAGTCAATCACGCTAAATGCGGGATTCTGGGCGCGGCAGATATCCATCACGTAATCGCAGCGCGGCGCAAAGGCGCAACCGACTATGCGCTCAAAACCGCTGGGCACATTGCCGCGGATGACCCGCAAGTCGTTGCCGCGGCTGCCTGGTCGAGGCAGAGCCGCGAGCAGCCCGCGGGTATACGGATGTTGCGGACGGGCGAGAATCGTCTCTACCGCGCCTTTCTCGGCCACGCGCCCGGCATAGAGCACGACAACTTGCTGACAGGTCTCGGCGACGATTCCCAGATCATGGGTGATAAAGATGACGCTGATCGAGCGCTCGCGCTGCAGCCGGCGCAAGAGGTCAAGAATCTGCGCCTGAATCGTCACATCGAGGGCGGTGGTCGGTTCGTCGGCGATGATAACGTCGGGCTCGGCGGCCAGGCTGAGGGCAATCATCGCGCGTTGTTGTTGGCCGCCAGAGAGTTGATGGGGATAGACGGACATCATCTGGGCTGGGTCGGGCAATCCGACATCAGCGAGCAATTCGATAGCGAGAGCCTTGGCGCCGCCACGACCGCTTCCTCGATGCGCCCGCAAGACGTCTTTGATCTGTTCGCCAATCGTGAAGAGCGGATTCAGAGAAGTGGCCGGATCCTGGAATATCATAGCAATGCGATTGCCGCGAATGCGCCGCATTTCCGTGTCGGTCAGCTGCAGCAAATCCATGCCGTCAAACAGAATGCGACCGGCGCTGACTTTGGCGTTCTCGTCAAGCAGCCGCATGATGCTTCGGCCTGTCACCGACTTGCCGCAGCCGGTTTCGCCGACCAAGCCCAGGATATCCCCGCGCGCGAGCGAGAAATCAATGCCGCGAATCGCGTGGACCGCGCCGAATGGGGTGCTGAACTCCACCTGCAGATTCTCTATCGTGAGAATTGGAGTCATAGCGTCCTGCGCAATCGCGGGTCGGCGGCTACGCGCACGCCGTCGCCGAGGAAGTTGAAAGCCATTGCCGTGAGGAATATCGCCAGACCAGGAAAGGTCGAAAGCCACCAGCGTCCCGACAGAAAATAGAGCCGGCCATCGCTGATCATCACGCCCCAATCGGCATAGGGAGCTTGCGTGCCCAGCCCGATGAAGCTTAAGCCGGCGGCGACCAGAATCGCCGTGCCGACATCCAGCGTGCCTTGAACGACGATCGGCGTCAAGATATTGGGCAATATGTGACGGCGCATGATGACGCGGTGGCGGACGCCGATGCCGCGCGCAGCCTCGATATAAGCGCGCTCGCGCACGCTCAGCGTCTGCGCCCGAGCCAGGCGCGCGTACCAGGGCCACCAAGTGGCCGCGATCGCCGCGACCGCGTTGACATAGCTGGCGCCGAGAGCCGCTGCGATGGCAATAGCCAGCAACAGCGGCGGAAACGCCAGGAAGACATCGGTGACGCGCATCAGCAATTCATCGACCCAGCCGCCCAGATAGCCAGCGACGACGCCAAGCGGCGTGCCGACCGCAATTGCCGCCACGACCACCAGCACGCCCATTGACAGAGACCGGCGCGCGCCAAACATCAAACGCGCCACTTGGTCCCGCCCCAAGCCATCGGCGCCGAAGGGGTGCTCGATGCCTGGCGCCGCGAACTTGCGACTCAAGTCAGGATCGCCCATGCCTTGTGCGGCGTAAGGCGTGAGTATTGGCGCGAAGACGGCGGCGAGCGCAACCGACAGGAGAAAACCCGCACTGATGACCGCCGCTCGATCCCGTAGCAGGAACCACAGGGTTGAGCCGACCTCAACTCTCACGATGGCGCAACTCCTCAACCAAGCCGCACGCGCGGATCCAGCAGCGCTTGCAGCAAGTCCACAGCGAGGTTGACAAGGATATAAACGACGGTGACGACCAAGGTGACGGCGATTATCACGGGAAAGTCCACATTGAGCACCGCTTCCGTAACGTATTTGCCGACGCCGGGCCAGGAGAAGATCGTCTCCACCAGAAAGGCGCCCGTGATCGAATAGGCGAAGGACAGGCCGACGACGGTCAGCGCCGGCATAATCGCGTTCTTCAACGCCAGCTTGAACAAGATCACGCGCTGCGACAAGCCGGCGGCCCGCGCCGATGTGATGTAGTTTTCGGCGAGCGCCTCGATCATTGAGGCTTGCGTCATGCGAATGGCGACTCCCAAGGGATAGGCTGAGAGCACGAGCGCCGGCAGGATGAGGTGATGAAGCGCGTCAAAGAATGCGTCCCAATTGCTGCTGACGGCGGCGTCAACGAGATAGAAGCCGGTCTGCGCCGCGATCGGATAAAAGAGCGAGGCGTCGCGGCTGATTCGCCCGCCCAGCGGCAACCAGCCCAAGCTGCTGAAGAAGATAAACTGCGCGATCAACGCCAGCCAGAATGAGGGAACGGAAACACCAGCAATGGCAACGAGCCGAGTGGCGTAGTCGAATGCGCTCTTCGGATAGGCGCCAGCCAATACGCCAATGGGAATCCCCACGAGCAGCGCTATGAAGACCGCCGCGATTACAAGCTCCAAAGTGGCTGGCAAGAAGATGCTCAGGTCGGTATTGATCGAGCGGCGCGAATGATACGACTCGCCGAGGTCGCCATCGAGGAGGTCGCTGACGTAGACAAGGAACTGTTCGTGCAGGGGCTTGTCCAAGCCAAGCTTGACTTTGATTGCTTCGACCTGCTCCGGGCGCGGACGGGCGCCGGCATACAGAGCGGCCGGATTGCCCGGGATGACGCGGGATACGAAGAATGTCAAGATCAGAACGCCGATGAAGACGAAGACCGACAGGCTCAAGCGGCGCAACAAGAAGGTGATTGCCGTCATTTGTGAGCCTCGGAATCAAGCAAGTTCGGCACCGATCGGGCAGTGCCGAACCGCTTGAGCAATCCTAGCGCGTCAAGTCGTAGAAGAAGACCACATGCGGATAAGCCGGGTTGTTGACATAACCGCTGACATCATCGCGGATCACGTGAATATCAGGGAGATCGACGACGAAGATGGCGGCGGCGTCATCCAGCAGCATGGCCTGCGCCTGGATGAACATGGCTTCCGCGGCCGCGCGATCGGTGCCGCTGATCACTTCCGCTTCGTCAATTACCATATCGAAATCCGGGTTGGCGTAATAGCCCAGGTTGAAGAAGGGTTCTTCTTCGGAGCGGAACATGGCGTAAAGCCAGGAATTCGGCGTGATGTAATCGGGCCACCAGTAGAATCCGAAGGCGTCTTGCGCGGTCGCTGGATCGTTGATCGCCAGGTCCCATTGCGCCTCCCAAGCCAAACCGCGAATCTCCAGTTCGACGCCGATTTCAGCCAGGCTGGCGCGCCACAATTCGCCCACCTGCTGTTCATCCAGATCGCTGGCGACATGCGTGTAGACCAGGCTGATGCCGCCATCGGGGTAACCAGCTTCCGCGAGCAGTTCGCGCGCTTTGTCAAGGTCGTGGCTGTATTGGTAGAGCTCGTCGCCGTGCCCCCACATATTGGCTGGTATTGCGCCGCGCGACTGCGTTCCCATGCCGGCGTACAGGCTCGCGACGACGTCTGCGTAGGGGAAAGCGTATGAAATTGCTTGGCGAACGAGCCGATCATTGGTCGGTTCTTTGACATTGTTCAGCAGAATCAGCAAGTTCTGGAACGACGGCGTCACATCGACGACCACGCCATCAGCCTCCGCCAACGGACCGTAGTTATCGAAAGGCAAGCTGTAAGTGAAGTCGGCATTGCCTGAGCGGATTTCCTGCTCGAGCACCGTGCTGTCTTCAATGATGTCGAAGACAATCGTGTCGACCTGCCCCTCGTCCCAACCGCCCCAGTAATCCGGATTGGCTTCGAGGATCATGCGTTGACTGGGCTCGTGGCTGGCGATCATGTAGGGACCGGTGCCGGCGGCGTTGCCATCGTTGAACCAGGCGCTATCTTGCTCGGCGGCGTTGGGGCTCATGATCCAGGCGGCGTAACCCGCGGAGAGCACCAGGTCCAGCGGCGCCGGATACTGCAAATTGAATTGCACGACCAGGTCATCGACTACCTCAATTGATTCAATCATGCCGAAGATCCAGGCGGAACCCTCTCCCATCGCGATCGTGCGGTCGAGCGCCTTTTTGACGGCCGCGGCGTTGAATTCAGCGCCGTCGTGAAAGGTCACGCCATCGCGCAAGTTGAATGTCCAGGTGGTTGAGTCAGCGGAAGCCTCCCAGGACTCCGCCAGTTTCGGGCTGAGAATCTCGTCGCTGCCCGGAGCGTTGTAGAAGGTCAACGTCTCGTAGACATTGCCCATGACCACGTTTTCGTTTGAATTTCCGGCGCTGGGGTCCAGGTTGGGGAAAGCCACCGGATGGGCATAGACAAACACATTGCGCTCTTGCGCCACCGTGGCGAAAAGCGGCGTCAGCAAGAGCGATAGAACAAGAAAAAATCGCAGCAGGCGTTTCATAGGTCACATCCTTGGCTAGATCAATTGCAGTTATTTGTCGTCGTCACGAGTCGACGTTCGGATTTTATCACGTCTATTGAGACGCGACAAACTTGCGTAGTCGGTCAGCGCGGCAGGAGCCGGTCCAATTGGCATTCCAGGACGCGAGACTGGTCGAAATTGTCGATCTGCAAGTACGCTGCATCGTCAGCGGTGAGGGCAGCTATCGGCGCCAATCCGACAATCTCTGAATGCAGCAAGTTGACGCCGATTTTTGCCGATTCGGCGCGGATTGCCTCCCTTGCGCGGCGCATAGATGTCACCCGATAGTTCGTGAGATTCATCGAGACTTGCGCCATGCCCTTGACGAGCAAGCCCAGCGCCTTGACATGCGGCAAACCGCCGGACGACTCGCGAATCGCGCGGGCGATCGTTCGCGCTGCCGCGACGTCGGCTGTATCGAGATAGACGTTGTAGGCGATTAGCAAATCACGCGCGCCGATCGCGCACCCGCCGGCGGGACCAGCGACTCGTGGTCCGCTGTCGGGAAATGGCGGCTCACCGGCGGGTAGCGCGACTTTCAGCCGCTCATAACCGCCTCGACGGATATCCGCCAGATTACGATTCGCCGTTTGCATCGCGGCATGTGCGTATAAGAAGACAGGAAGATTCAGCGTCTCCCCGACCCGCTTGCCCAGCTTGCGCGCCAGCTTAGCGCAGTCGGCCATGGTCAGGCCGCGCAGGGGTATGAAGGGAATGACATCAGCCGCGCCGATCCGCGGATGTTGTCCCCTGTGCTGGTCCATGTCAATCAATTCCGCCGCGCGTTGGATACTGGCATAGGCGGCCTCGCTCACACGGTCCGGCGCGCCAGCGAAGGTAACGACCGCCCGATTGTGGTAAGCATCGCTTTCGGCGCCGAGCAGGAAAGCGCCGTCGGTCGCGGCGATAGCGTTTATAATGTCTTCAACCACCGCGAGCCGGCGGCCTTCCGAGAAATTCGCCACGCATTCGACAAGCGCGCCCACGCAATCTCCCTCGCCGTCGCCGGCATCAAGTTGACCTAGAATCGCGCCATGTCTTGCACTATAGTGCCTTGCTATACGCTAGCGGGAGTATGACATGAGCGACCGACCGAAGGCAAGCAGCTCGCCTCTCAGCCAGGATATCCGCACCTTGGGCAACTGGCTCGGCGTCATAATCCAGGAACAGAACGGAATGGGAGCCTATGACTTGGTGGAAGAGGTTCGCGCGATGTCGAAAGCTCGGCGCGAGGGCGATGCCGATGCCGCCTTTCAATTGGCTAATCGCCTGGAGAACCTGCCGCTCGATGCGAAAAACGTCCTCATCAAAGCCTTCTCCAATTATTTCCAGCTCATCAATATCGCGGAGGATCTCCAGCGGATTCGCGTCATACGGCAACGTGAAGCGCAAGGCACGCTCAAAGAATCCATCGTCGCCGCCATAGGCGCCTTGAAGTCGAGCGGCAAGACGGCGCGCGAAATCCGCGCATTGCTCGAAAAGTCGCGTCTTCGCCTGGTGCTAACCGCGCATCCTTCGGAAGCCAAGCGACAAGAGATTCTGGTCAAGCTGCGCCATATCGCGCAGATGATGGAACGCCGCGACCGGCAGAACCTGCTCCCGCGCGAGTCGGCAAAGCTGGAACTGGCGCTCGCCGAAGAAATCGAGGAGCTTTGGCAGACGCGGCTGGTGCGCGCCTCTAAGAAACAGGTGGCGGACGAAGTCGACTTTGGCATTTACTTCATCCGGTCAGTGATCGCCGATGTCGTCATCGACATCTATGAAGATCTGCAGCTGGCGCTTGAGCGCTTCTATCCGGAGGAAGATTGGTCGGAATTGCCGCCTGTCCTTCGGTACGCATCGTGGATTGGCGGCGACCGCGATGGCAATCCCAACGTGACAACTGATGTCACGCTGCAAACGCTGGAGACCTTGCGGGCGACGGCGCGTGACATGTATCTGGAGGAGATTGAGTTTCTGCGCCAGCATCTTACGCAGGACACCGACCACTTCGGCGCCTCCGATGCGCTCAAGTCTGAGGCGCGCGGCGCAGGCCGCCAAAACGGACATGCCAGCGGCGAGCTCTATCGCCACAAGATGGCGCGAATCTATCGCACACTCGAAGCGGATGCATACGCCTCGAGTCGCGTTTTGCTGCGCGATCTTCTGCAAGTTCAAGACAGCCTCAAACAGCACCGCGGCGCGCGAGCGGCTATGGGCGCCGTCCAGCGGTTGATCCGCAAAGTGAGGCTTTTCGGCTTGCACCTCGTGCCGCTGGAAGTCCGCGAGGACGCCAACCTGCACCGCGCCGCGCTGGATGAAATCCTGGAGTACTATGACATCGCGACGGACTACGGCTCGCTGCCGGAAGCGGACAAGCAAGCCCTGCTAACTGCGGAGATTCGAAATCGCCGTCCGCTTTTCCCCAACGAAATCAGCATTTTCACCGAGACCACGCAGAGCGTCATCCGCACTTGGCAGATGATCGCGGCCGCTCACGCCAAATATGACCACATAGTCATTGATACCGTCATCGCCAGCATGTCCAAGCAGTCGAGCGATGTCTTGACGATGCTCTTGTTCGCGCGCGAAGTTGGGATATCGAATGATGTCTACATCGTACCGCTATTCGAAACCATCGACGATCTTTATCGCGCGCCGGCGGTGATGGAAGCCCTGTTCGATAATCCGGAGTATCGCAAGCACTTGGTCGCGCGCGCGGGCAAACGCGGCTTGCGGCAACAAGTGATGATCGGCTATTCCGATAGCGGCAAGGACGGCGGCTACCTGGCGTCCAATTGGAATCTCTATAATGCCCAGCGCATCCTCACCGAGAAGTGCGTCGAAAAGGGCGTATCGCTCGAGCTATTCCACGGGCGGGGCGGCAGCATCGGCCGCGGCGGCGGACCGACTAACCGGGCGATCCTGTCAAACCCGCCGGAGTCGCTGCATGGCGGCGTCAAGATAACAGAGCAAGGAGAAGTCATCGCCTACCGCTATAGCAACCGCGACATCGCCCATCGCCATCTCAACCAGGTGATGAACGCTGTGCTAATCGGCATGGGCTTGCAAGAGACGCATCATGTGCCCGCGCATTACTTTGAAGCGATGGCGATGTTGTCCGAGTTCAGCCGACGTTGTTACCGCGAGTTCGTGTACGAGAGCGAGGGCTTTCTGGATTATTGGCAGCAGGCGACGCCGATAAATGAATTGAGCCAGCTGCAAATCAGTTCCCGTCCGGCCAAGAGGCAGGCGAAAGGCGGATTCGCCGCCATGCGCGCCATACCCTGGATGTTCAGTTGGATGCAAAGCCGGGCGATCGTGCCAAGCTGGTTTGGCATAGGCGCGGCCTTCAAGCGATTCGCTGATGAAGACGAGCGCGGCCTGGCGCTGCTGCAGGAAATGTATCGGGATTGGTCCTTCTTTCAAGCCGCGATCGACAACGCGCAGTTGGATGTCGCCAAAGCCGATATGGGCATCGCCGAACTCTATGCGTCGCTGGTCGAGCCGCCGGAGCTGCGCCGACGATTCTTCGAGTGGATCAGAAACGAACACGCCCTGAGCAGCGAGATGATTACACGGGTCACGAACCGTGGGGAGTTGCTCGCCAACATGGCGGCGATACGCACCTCGATCCAGCGACGCAACCCCTATGTCGACCCGCTGAACTTCATGCAAGTGGCGCTCCTGCGAGAATTGCGCCAGCTTGACAAGGACGACGCCAAGCGCCGAACAGTGCTGGACGCCACGCTCTCGACAATCAATGGCATCGCCGCCGGAATGAAGACTACCGGCTGAAATTCTCCCGGGACTGGTCCCAATCGTTTGTGGCGAATCGCTGGATTTCGATTCGATAGCCGGCCGGATCCCGCAGAAAAAAGTGGTAGATGTCGTAGGTTTCGTTGCGGCGCGGCGGATGCTCGCACGCCCAGCCGGCCGCGACAATCTTGTCGTGCCAGCCGTCGACATCGTCGGTGACAAGGGTGAGAATGATGCCCGCGCCAGCCGCCGGCGCGCCCGCTCCCTCACAGATGCCGATGTAAGCATTGCCTCCGACCACATGGTATATGCGGCAACTGCCCTGATCGAGCGCCAGGACGCATCCGAGCGCATCCTCATAGAAGCGGGCGGAACGTTCCAGGTCGTCGGCGTATACAAATGTGATCTGCGCATTGACAGTCATGGCGCTTCTCCTTCGCTTTCAGCTTGAGCCGGCTGCGTTGTCGGCGACGCTTCGGGTCTGATCTCGGGATCTATCAAAAACTCGCGCCTGGTCGCCTCAGTCAGCGGGCGCAGATCTGGCGACATCTGACGCCAGAACAGATTCGGTTCGGCAATAGCCGCGTCGCCCGCTGCGTAATAGCGCCGCAGCAACTGAAAGAAGGCCTCGTCGCCGATGTCATCGCGCAGGTTTTGCAGCATTTGCGCGCCGCGCAAGTAAATGGCGTTGATGTATTCGCGCGGCGTACTGAAATCATACACCGGGTAATCCACCAGGCCCTGCGGAAAGTAGGCAGCCACACGAAAGGTCCACCACCAGTTTCTAACTTCGGGATAATGGTCCTCGATGTACAAGTATTCGCTGTAGGTTGCCAGCGCCTCATCAAGCCAGGGATTCAAGGCGGCGTCGTTGCCGACCCGGGCGTACCACCACTGATGCGCAATTTCGTGCACCGAGATTAGCGTCAAGTAGTTGCGGGTTGTGCCGTCAAAGCCGTAGAACCAGCCGCTGCCGACGAAAACCAAACCGGTGAATTCCATGCCGTCGGGGAAGTCGCCCTGGACGATCACCAGCCGATCCCAGGGGTATTTTCCAAACAGTCGCGTAAAGGTTTCCAAGGACTTCGCGCTTTCTTGCAAAACGTGCGCCGCGCCGTCCATCGCCAATCCTCGGTCGTTCACCACGGCGTCGGCAAAGGCATAAACCGCCAGCGTGACGCCGTTGCCAAGCGCTTGCTCGCGCAAGATGAATTCCTCGCTCAGGCTCAGCGCCAAGTCGCGCGCGTCATTCAGCCCCACTCTCCAGCGATTTTCGCCGAGCCGCGTCACCTTGCCTGGCGCCGCTAACTGCAATGACGTAGCCGCGCCGTTCACAACAATGTCCACGTCCCAGTTTGCCACCTCGTGGACGACTTGCTCGCCGATGCCGATGGGCTTGTGGATTCGCCAGGCGCCCCCTATGCGAGCGGCAACCGTCGGCAAGAAATGCCCCAGATTGAGCTGTCGCGAGCTAAAGCCGAGGTAGCCTCGATAGGATCGCAAACCATCGGTGATTGCGGCTGGCTGCAGCCGAAACTCGAGCGCGACCTCAAGCCAGCAGCCGACCGACAGAGGCGCCGACAATTCGATGTCCAAGCGGTTCCGTTCCAGCCCATAGCCCGCATCCTGATCATCGACTTTCAAGGCTTCCAGGAAGAAGATGTCCTGCCACTGATTGGGCTGAACATCCAGGACTAACTCATTGAGCGGCGCCGCCTCGCGATTACGGAATCCAATGACTTGGGAGACGCTGACCGCCTTGCTGCGATAGTCGATTTCGACCGACGCTTGAATTTGGCGCGCGGGCGACCCGTCTTCGGCGTTGCAGCGGCTCGGCGTCGCCGCGGTCGGTGTCAGCGAGTCGGTCGGTACGAGGACAAGCGGGACCACGGTTGGCGTTGCGGCAGGCGGCGCAGTCGGCGGGCTTTCGCTATCGGCCGATACAGCAGGCGGCGCGTCAAACGCGCTCAAATTGCAGGCGCAAAGAGACAGGATCACTACAAGCGCGGCAAACACCTCTCGAATCATGGGCGGAATCATACAAGCCGATTCCGCCGTTTACAATGCAGCTAAACTTGCCTGCTATACTATTCGCGGTCGCCAATGTATGATGCTGCGCATTCAGACACCTGGACGGGAGAATGGTCGAAGGCGTGAATTCAAATGGAGACGACGCGGGCAAGCGCAGCGCCAGCAAAATCGCCGCGGTAATCCGCCTGACGCGATGGCGAGAGCATTTCCCGTTCACGGTGCCGCTGACGATTTTCGGCGCGTTGCTGGCGGTAGAGCCGCAGTCGATGACGGTAGACGCGCGCCTGATCGCGGTGCAGGCGGCGAATCTGCTGGCCATGTCTTTCGCCTTCATGCTCAACGACATCGAAGACGCGCCGGACGACGCCTTGGATCCTGACAAGAAGTCGCATAACGTGATCAGCAGCGGCTTGCTGAAGCGTCGGGAGGGCTTGATCGTCACATGGGCGACCTTCCTCGCCTCCTTGCTGCTTTACGCCATCAGCGGGGCTCTAGCCTTACTGCTGGGCGCAATCACATTGGCGCTGTGCTTCCTGTATTCGGCGCATCCTTTTCGATTCAAGGCGCGTCCGTTCACAGATGTGGTTTGCCATGCCTTAATGCTAAGCGGTCTGCTAATCGCCAACGGCTTCTTTACATACGGGCGGACGCCGGGACCGGCCTGGCTTGTCATTATGGCGGCTTCGCTCTTCTCCGCTTACGGACAGTTTTATAATCAGGTCGCGGACTATAAGGTCGACAAGCAGGCGGGGCTGCAAAACACCGCCGTTCTGCTGGGCGAGCGGCCAACGTCATTGCTTGGTCACTTGTCTATCGCTTTGGCGCTGGCATTTATGCTCGCGGCGATATGGGAGGGGCTCTTCCCAGTGTGGCTGGGCGCATTCTTGGTCATAGGCGTCATCGCTTGCGGGCTTTTTCCTTGGGAGCTGGACATGCGCGGCAAACTCGCCAAAGATGGCGGCAATTTGCAGCGTCCGGCGCTAATCGTCGCCAATCTGCTGGCGCTGGTCTGGCTGGCGTCCAACATGGGCCTGCTCGCCATAGCCTGAAACCGCCGGGCGCGATATGCTAGAATGATAGCAAATATCGGAGCGCGCTTGTGGCGGATATCCATCAGATTCTCTTCAATATGCATATTTTGTACTCGCTGGCGCTTGGCGTCTGGGCGAGCGCGATAGCCGCGCGCAATCAGCCGATTTCGGGCCACTATCTAGGCGCGGTCGCCACTTATGCCTTGCTCGCTGGCGTGACCCTTTTGGTCGGGATCGTCCTGCTGCTTTCGGGCTTCCAACCTCGCTCGGAACGCGTCATCGTCTACGTGCTCTATTTGCTCTGGCTCGCCATTATCATGCCTGGTTTGTTTAGCCTGCTGCATGGCCGCGATGATCGCCGAGCGGCAATCGCCTTCGCCCTGCTCGCCTTCTTCAATTTCACAACATCGCTGAGTATGATCGAGCGCGAACTGGTCGGCCCTTGGATCGCCCTGCCGTGAGCCGGAGCGCAGCGAGCATGGCGCGCCATGCCGATATTCAGACTGTCGACAGCGGAGAATTGCGCCGGGTTCTTGGCGCTGAAACCGCGCAACTGATCGGGTCAATCGCCGAATTGGCGCAAGCGCAGGGCCTCGCGCTCTATCTGGTCGGCGGAGTCGCGCGCGACCTGTTGCTCTCGCAGCCCAATCAAGATCTCGACTTCGTGCTTGAATCAGACTCGGTTCGATTTGCCAACTATCTTGCGGCACGCTACGGCGGGAAGGTACTGGCGCATAAGCCGTTTGGCACAGCCATTTGGACGCTTGATGATGGGGTGGCGTCAAGCCTCAATGTCGCCGCCCGCGCTATCCCTCAGCATATTGACTTCGCCCGCGCGCGTTCGGAAACGTACAGCCGCCCGGGAGCGCTGCCTACGGTATCGCCCGCCGACATCTCGGCCGACTTGCGGCGCCGCGATTTCACATTGAATACGCTCGCGCTCCAGTTAAGTCCAGCCTCCGCTACGGGCCTGCTCCTGGACGAATGCGGCGGCTTGAACGATCTGCGCGCGGGCCTGATCCGCGTCTTGCATGAGCGCAGCTTTATAGACGATCCGACGCGTATCCTGCGCGCTGTTCGGCTCGGCGCGCGACTGGGATTCGACATTGAGACGCGCACGAAAGACTTGCTGCGAGCCGCCCTGCCGCTGCTCGGAGGCGTCACCGGCGCCCGACTCGTCAACGAGTTTGATCACATCCTGCGCGAGCCAAAGGCGGGACCAATCTTGTTTCAGCTTCAAGCGCTTGGCGCGTTGGCCAGCATTCAGCCGGCTTTTCGCGTGAGCGCGGATATGCCCTCTCTTTTGGCGCGCTTTCACGAAACCGAGCCACCCTGGCAAGCTCCCGTAGACAAACGCGCCGTTCTGTGGACCTTGCTACTGTCATCTGTCAGCGAAGTCGATGCGCAGTCGATTTGCCAGCGCCTTGGCCTTTCGCAGAAGTTGAGGCAGGCGGCAGAGTCTTGCGCCAGCCTAATGGCCAATGCCGCAGTGCTGCGGGACCCCGGCGCCTCTCCCAGCCAAGTCGCCCGTCTGCTCGAGCGGACGCCCGAAGCCGCATTGCGCGCCGCTTGGGCGCTCCTTGCCGATAGCCCTACCGCCAGGAACAACTTGGCAAGTTTTGCCGCGAGGTGGCGCCACCAGCGACCAGGTATCAGCGGCGCCGACTTGCTGAATAAGGGCCTTCCGCCCGGACCGCGCTACAAACAGATTCTCGACGCGCTGCGAGACGCCTGGATCGACGGCAAGCTGGATTCGCCTGAAACGGAAGCCAATTTCTTGCGCGAATTGCTCAGAAACGAGGACTGACTTTGCGCCGCGATAGCAAACGTTTATTGACAGGCAAGCTTCCTGTAAGCTGTAGCGGTTAGGCTCGACAATGAGAGTCCAGACGGGTTCGCTTTCGGCGAGCTAAACAGAACCGGAGGGTTCACAGGATGGAAAACGTTACGATCGGCCTGGCATTGATTGCGGGCATACTGTCGTTTATTTCGCCATGCGTGCTACCGCTCGTGCCAGCCTACATTGGCTACATGAGCGGGCGCCTGACGCACAACATCAGCCGGCAGACTGCGCGTGGCGGGGCCGCGCCGGTCAGTCTGGCGTTCAGACTGCAGATGCTATTGCATGGCATCGCCTTCGTTTCCGGATTCACTTTGATCTTTGTGCTAATCGGCTTGTTCACCACCGCATTGTCCAGCATCGCGGGCCAACATGTCGGCACATTCACCGAGATTCTCGGGCGCTTCGGCGGGCTGGTTATCATATTCTTCGGTTTCCAGTTCATGGGCTTGGCGCCGCAGTTCTTCGCCTGGCTGCGCAAGAAGGGACAATCCGGCTTGCTGGACAATGTCTTGCTCAGCGTGGCTGTCGCCCTGGTCGCCGCCGGGCTATTCTACTGGGGCTTTCTGGAACAGGCTTTGGTCGCGCTACCGCTGACCGTGGTCTTGGTCGCGGCGATGTTCGCCAAGGGCGCTTTCACACAGCCAGCCGTCTTCTGGAATGGTGTCTTCGACCAGATTGATTCGGCGCTCTATTCGGATACCCGCGGCGAGATTGGCGCTAATGGGCGCGATGGCCTGATCGGCTCGGCTTTCATGGGCATGGTCTTTTCGGCCGGCTGGTCGCCTTGCATCGGTCCCTTGCTCGGCACGATTCTTACGGTCGCGGCGACCTCTGGCGCGTCCACCGGCGATGTCGCCCTGGGCATGCTGCTGCTGACGGCCTATTCCATCGGCTTGGGCATCCCCTTTGTCATTACGGCGCTACTGCTCAACAGCGCGCAAGGCTTCCTGCGCCGGCTGCAACGGCAGATGAACAAGATCAAGCTCTTCAGCGGGTCGTTGCTCATCGTCATAGGCGCGCTTGTCGCGAGCGGCCAGTTGCAGAGCCTGAGCCAGACTTTTTCGCGCGGAGAATTCGCTGATTTCACTTATCGCGTGGAGGAGTGCGGCGTCGGCTTCTTCGAGGGAAGGCTCGGGCTCAGCCATGTCGGTCCGTGTCTGCAAGGCCGTCTCATTCCGGTCGCGATCAACCAGAGCGCCAGCGGACATTTCACAGCGGATGCGCCCGCGCTGGAATTCTTGTTTCACGCTGACCCCGGCGACATCATCGACGTAGAGGTGCGAAGCGTCAATGAAACCGTGCCGGAATTCTTGATGCGCCTGTACGGACCCGACGATATCGCGCTGGCGCAAGGCGCCAAATCCGAGAGCGTCGTGGTCGAGGACGAATTCTACCCCTTAACCGCTTTCTCCCTGGCCGCCGGAGGGCCTTATCGCGTCGAGTTGAGTAATGCTTCCGGTACGGAATCCGCGCGATTCCGCGTCAAGATTCGCGACGCCGAGCCTATCGCAACAACAGACGACGCGTCGCAGTCTTTCGCGGGTAACTTACTGACCAGTCTGACGGAGATCGCAAGCGACCTGCTCCCGTCCGTTGGATTGGCTGAGGGCAATCGCGCGCCGGAATTCGCCATTGCGACAATCGACGACGACATCATCAGCCTGGCCGATCTGCGCGGCAAAGTCGTGCTGCTCAACTTTTGGGGCACCTGGTGCGGTCCCTGCCGGCGGGAAATGCCCGAATTCCAGAAGGCATACGACGAGTGGCGCCCTCGCGGATTCGAAATCGTGGCGATCGCCTACAACGACAGCGAAGCGGCAATGGCTGACTTCCGCGACGAATTCGCGCTCGACTTTCCGCTTGCACTGGACAATAGCGGCGAAATCAATGAGACCTACGGCATCCAGACGCGTCCGAGTTCCTATTTGCTTGACCAAGATGGGGTTATCCTGGCGCGGCACTTTGGCATCATGACTGAATCGCAACTGACCGAGCTGCTGATGAACGCGCTCGCCGACGAGTAATAAACGCGCATCGCTGCATGATCAGACTGAAGCAGGCCCTCTTCGCATTTGCCGCGCTCGCTTGTCTGGGCGCGGCTTTATTGATCATGGTCGCGACCGGCTTGCCCGAAGCGAACACCGGCAATGGCGCGTCGGGGTTTCGCGCCTTGGCCGCGATCGGTTCGCCAGCGCCCCGGTTTGGGCTGCGGAATGCTTCAAATGAGCTTGTATCACTTGAACCAAATGCCGGGACCGTAACGATTATCAGCTTCTGGTCGACCGCCTGCGCGCCCTGCCGCCGAGAACTGCGCGAGCTGCAGCGTGTGCATCAAGACCACCCCGAAGTCACGCGCATTTTGGCGATAAACCTCGGCGAGAGCCGCGACAGCGTGATCGCTTGGCGCGACCAGCTCGGGCTTTCATTGGAGCTGCTTCTCGATCCAGCCCTTCACGCCGCGCGACTGTATAAGGTCCGCGGCTTGCCAACTACCTATATTCTCGATGAGCGCCTGATTATTCGCGGCCTGCGCTTCGGACCCATAAGCTATAGTCACTTGCTTGGCGAAGCGCGTCAATTGGCGCAGCTTGGCTAGCGCGCTCGGACTATGAGGCGGCTATTACAATCATCTCGACGAAGAATAAGCGCGTTCACGCTGGTTTTCGCGCGCAACTGGTTGCGCATCGCGCTAGCGCTTCTGTTCACCTATAGCGCTTTGCCTTGGGTCGCGCCGAGTCTCGCCAAACTTGGCTTGCGCGAAGCCGCCGATGTGATTTATACGCTTTACAGTCCCTTCTGTCATCAGTTCGCCTTTCGTTCGCCCTTTGTATTTGGCGCGCAGACCTTTTATCCGCGCGGCGCGGCCGCCAGCGAGCTAGCGCCATTTGAGCAATTCGCTGAGGATTCGGAGGCTTTTCAAGCGCAGTTCCGCTATTGGTCAGCCTACTATTTTGGCGACGCGCCCGCGCCGCAATCGGCCGAGGACTTGGAGACTTACTCCGTGACGCAACAGATCGCCGCGCGTCATTTCATCGGCGACGAAGCATTCGGCTACAAGACCAGCCTTTGCGCGCGCGACCTGGCGATCTACACCATGCTTTTCGCGGGCGGACTGGTTTATTCGCGCTTCCGCTGGCGAGTCCGGCCCCTGCCCCTTTGGCTGTACATATTTGTTGGGCTGGGTCCAGTAGGCATCGACGGCTTGAGCCAATTGCTTAGCTATCCGCCGTTTGAATTCTGGCTTGTGCGCGAAACCACGCCGGCCTTCCGCATCATCACCGGGGGACTATTCGGGCTGATGAGCGCCTGGCTGGGATTCCCGCATATCGAGCGGTCGATGCAGGACTTGGTCGACGCGTTGGCGCGCAGCGCGAACCGACGTTCCTGAATCGCGCCGCCTCTAGCCATTAGCCGTCATCATCGGAAGGCTTGCTCAAGCGAGAAAGTCGCCGGTCCATCGACTCCCGGTCTTTACGCTGCGGCTTCGCTTTGCGCGGGTCCGGCGCCTCGTCGACGATCACGATTCTCTCTTTGCTTCTCGCTGCGGCGGATGGCGCGGGCGGCGGCGCTCGGTTCAGCAGCGACTCGACATTGTCGCGCGCCTCATTTAACTTGTCAGCTACTGCGCCCGCCAAACCGGCGCTGTCGACGGGGATGCCCGTCCTTCGCCTCTGCCCGTCTCCAGCCTCATCTGGCGACCGACCTTGTCGCTCATTGTCGTCGAGCGCCGCTTCCAGGCTGACCAATTCTTGCATCAGATGCCGCGTCACGGCGCGATGGTCGCGCAATTCGGACTCGGCGATTGCCAATTGCTGCTGTTTCATATTGAGTTGACCTTGGAGCCGGCGCGCGCCAAACTGATCGCCCCGCTGCAAACAGCTGTCGACTTGGGCATCCAGCCCAAGCGCCTCCTGCGTCAAGCCATTGATCTTTTGCTGCAATTCGCCTTCATAGTCGACCGCTTCGTCCATTCGGCGGCGCAAGGTCTGCGCGGAGCGTTTAGGATCCTTCTCCGCTTCTTCCGGATGTAAGCGGATGCGCGCCAAGGGCGACTGCGGGTTTCTTCCAAGCAAGTCGTTCACCTGCGCGTTCACCAAGGTTGAGAGCTTGTCGAAGAGGCTTGACATGTCGGCGCGCTTCCCTTCAATCTCGCCTTCAAGTCTGCATTATAGTGCAGAATCCGCGCGACTTGCACAGCTATCTGCGGCCTTCCATCAGTAATTCGGCCGGCAGATTTCGCGGAGCAGGTTCCGCGCCGCGCCACCTAGGTCTTCGCAGTCGGAGGCCGACCAGACTCGGATGAGCCCAATTGGATCGAAATCTGCGCCGCTCGCATTTCCCAGCGCTAGCGACTGGCCAGACGAAGACAGCCAGCGTCGAAGCGCGCGACAAACTTGATACGCCTCCTCGCGATTCAGCTCCGCTCCGCGCCGCGCCAGCAACTCCAGCGTCGGCGTCCAGGCGATATCAGGCGCGACGCCGCCCAGAGTCCACAAGGCGGTCGCTCGACTTTCGTCGCGGCGGGCGATCACACGCATCAACTGATGAAGGACTTGGTCCTGCTCCTCGTCGCCGAGCCGTAGACGCCGCAATTCACGAGGCAAGTTTTCGCTGTCAAGCGCCGGCATGTCATTCGTTACACCGGCTGAGTTTGACCGGCGAAGCACAATCGCCAACTGAAATAGCGCGTGCTCCCGCTGATCGAAGTCATCCGACTGCAAACGCGCGAACAGCACATTCAAGGCGCGCTCACGGTACCTCTTCTTCATTGCCGGTCCACTTCCCCGTTGGCCTTGATCAAGACAAAGACGCTAGATGCCTCGTCCTGGAATTCAAGCCGCCAACGCGCGTCCTCGTCAAGCCTGGACGCCAGCGGACTGTCGCGTTCAATCAGTGCGACGCCAATGTCGCGCCTGGCGAAGACGTCTTCCCACGCGCGCGTCCCGAATGCCGCCGCCGCATATTCCGCCAAGGCATGGCGGTGCAAGTCCGTACGGCCGTCAATGAATACCGGCAAGTCCGGCGCGTACAGAATCAGATAACCGCCCCAGTTATAGCTGTTGAAGAGATTGCCCTCTATGGCCGAGTCCTGTAAATGCGCGGCGCTAGCCACCGGATAATTCAAGGCCAGCGCCCGATCGACCGCGTCCGAGCTTGACACATAGGCGACGCGCGCAAGTGTGCCGAACGCAACCAGGCCAACAAGCGCGAGGTTCAGCGCCAGACCAACAGTGGACGCCTCGCCGCCTCGTCTGATGCTCCAGCCATTGCGTACTGCCAACGCATGGAGATGCCTGGCAATGATCGGCGTTGCAACGAGGGCGAAAAACGAGATGTGGCGCGCTGAAGACAGCGCCATAAAAAAGGTTCCGCCCGCCAGGAAAAAGTCGCCGAAGTCAAACCCGCGCCTGCTCGCCCAGCAGGCTGCGAGCAGGGCAAGCGCCAGACCGACAAAGGGCCAAGTCGCAGGATGCGCGAAATCCGGCGACATCCACTCCTGAACGAAATCGCGCAGGCCGCTGATGCCGAATGTTTCAAACGGCACCGCATAAACATCGAGACCCAGCGGATTGATCGGCAGCAGCGCCAGCGAAAACAATGCGACGGCGCCTAGCCGCCACAATCTCCGCCAAGCGACCACTGGCTCGCCAGCGCCAAAGACCTGATTCAGCGCTTCGCCCAGCAGGTACGCCAAAACGATGACAAAACCGACGATGTAGCCGGCGTGAAGATTCGCCCACAGCCACATCAGTAGCGACAGCAGCCAACATCGGCGTAGACGATTGTCCTTGTGCCGCCGCAGCAAGAATAGCAGAATCGCGGCGCACAGAAACGTGAACATCTGCGGACGCGGCGACCACACTGCGGCAGCGCAAGCTCCGCTCAGGACCAGCGCAAAAGACTGCGCATAAATGCTTCCGCGGCCCGTACGGTAGATAAACGCCATAGCGACAACCGCAATGGAAGCCACAAATACAGTAAGTCCCAAATGCCCAAACGCGCGCCACAACCACGCCATCACTACCTGAGACAGCCAGCTGTGATTCTTGTGTATGCGCCCCGGCTGCGTATGTGTGAAACTATCGGCATACACCGGGTCGCCTGTCTCTAAGATCTGCTGCCCGACTCGAAGATGCCACCACATGTCCGGTTCTATGGCAACGCGGCTCGCCATGGCGAAGAGAAGCATAAAGACGATGACGATCGCCGCCCGCTCGGTGGTCAACCGGTGCAGAGACCTCCACTTACTCGATCCCTCGCGAATTCTGGACAAGCCGGCTCCGCTTCCCGCTCGCTGTCAATTTGAGAAATTCCCCTGAACAGTAGTTTACAACTTGCGTTATTATTAGGAAGCTATCAGGTGACCGTGTTTCTTTGACAAGGACAAGAACCATGTCGGATGTACTGGCGCTCTATCGTGTTCAACAGATGGAACTTGAAATCATCGACCATACCAAACGCATAAAGAGCATCACGCAGCAGATGGAAGACGACGAAGCCCTCCGCGCGGCGGAAACCGAATGCGCCAAAGCCCAGGAGGAATACGATATTGCCGAAAAACGCGCCAAAGACATGGAGCTCGAAATCGCCGCGCTTGTGGACAAACGTCAGGCGAGCGAGTCATTGCTATACAGCGGCGAAGTTAAAAACCCCAAGGAATTGCAAGACCTGCAAATGGAACTGGACTCGCTGACGCGCCGCCGAGACGTCCTTGACGACGAACTCAAGCGGATTGCCGCTGAGCGCGATGAGTTTAAGCAGACATTGAACGATCGCGAAACGAGCTTGACGCAAGCCAAGGCCGACCGCTCCGCCGAGAACAAAGAGCTATTGGAAGAAAAAGAGGCGCTGGCCGCGACAGTCGCTGAACAGTTGACGAAGCGCAAAGCCGCGGTCAACAAAATTCCGGCGGAAATCTACAAGCAATACAACAGCATGCGCGCAAAAAACGCCAATCGTCCGGTATCGGTTCTGAGAGACGATGCCTGCACCGTATGCGGCATCGAACAAAACAGTATGGTCGTCACCGCCATCAACCGCGGCAGCGATATGGTCAACTGTCAGAGCTGTGGTCGGATTCTGATCAAGCTCTAGTCTGGCGACGCCGTCTTCCCACGTGTCGCAATCAGCCAGTCAGACGCTGCTCGGCGTCCGGCGCTTATAGCACCAGCTGCATGAGCACGCTGATGCCCAGGAAGACCACCAAGGGGCTCAGGTCAATCCCGCCCATTGGCGGCAAGGCGCTGCGTATCGGCGCCAAGACCGGTTCGGTTACTTGATACAGTCCCCGAACAATCGGGTTGTTGGGATCGAGATTCGGCAGCCAACTCATCACGACGCGAGCCAGCAAGATAAACTGATATGCCGTCAGCGCAAGATAGAGCGCTTCAAACAGTGCGGACATTAGTTTCACAACCTTTCTTTAGTCTTTCCTTCTAAGCTCTTGCTCCAAAAATCGCGCGACCGACGCGCACCATTGTCGCGCCCTCTTCAATCGCCAACTCAAAGTCGTCGGTCATTCCCATACTCAGCACCGGCAGCCGCGCGCCCGCCACCGTCTGCAATTCCTCGCGCAAGCTATACAAATCAGCGAACACCCTTCGAATCGTCGCTTCATCCACGCCAAAGGGCGCCATCGTCATCAACCCGCGCGCCTTCAGATTCGGCAACTGCGTCACCTCGTCGATCGCTTCCAATAGCCCAGACCTCACCGCCGCATCCCGATACCAATTATAACCCCTAAATCCGTATTTCGATGCTTCTCCCGAAACATTTATCTCCAGCAGCGCGTCCAGTTCACGTCCCTTTTCCGCCGCAAATCGCGATAGCCGTCGCGCCAGCCTGACGCTGTCGACCGACTGCGCCACATCAAAGCAGTCCACAACCTGACGGGCTTTGCGACTTTGCACATGACCGACCATGTGCCAAGTCACCGGGCGAGATGTCCGCGCTCTGACCAGCGGGATTTTGCTTATGGCTTCTTCTACGCGATTTTCGCCGATATGTTGCAGCCCGGCATCAATGG
Source organism: Anaerolineae bacterium (assembly GCA_022824465.1). Taxonomy (GTDB): domain Bacteria; phylum Chloroflexota; class Anaerolineae; order Aggregatilineales; family Phototrophicaceae; genus UBA6055. Next base: position 77,076 of record JAJDZV010000008.1, on the reverse strand, counting down.
CGCCGACGATCTCGTCAACGGTTTTCAGCTTGCTTATCCCGACTAGCGTCACCTCGTCCGGATCGCGATTCGCCCGAATGCAAGCCGCAGCCACGCGGTCATGGACGCGCCTGATGTTATCAGCCACGCTCATAACGAGATTACCGCCCCAAATCGCCCGGTCAACCCGCGTTCAGCCCGATGAGAATAGAATTCGTCCGAGTTTTCGAAGGTGCAGATTTCCAGCGTCGCCACCTGCTTCACTCCGTTCCCTTCAAGATCCAGGCGGTTGGCTCGCCACAAATCAAAGGTCGCCGTCCTTTCAGCTGGGTCAGTCACAATCACGCCGGCGTCTTCGCCAAAGTAGGCATTGGCTGCCGCCACGACGTCCTCGCCAACGACGTAGCGCCGCCGCGAGATCGCCGGGCCAATCAAAGCCTGAATGTTCTCCGGTCGACAGCCAAACGCCGCCTTCATCTGACGCGCCATCACACCCGCCATTCCTTTTACCGTACCGCGCCAACCGGCGTGACCCAAGCCAATCGCCCGCCTCTCCGGATCGTAAAGCAGCAAGGGGACGCAATCGGCGTAGCGCATAACAAGCGGCCGGTCCGCTTGATCGGTAATCAGCGCGTCGGCTTTCTCGAGGCGGCCAATCGCGGGCGAGCGCCCATTGATGACGAGCGTCCTGACGCTATGCACGAGCCAACAACTGACCGCGCGCTTCGGATTGACCGCGGCCGCCGCATACATTCGCCGATGATTCTCCTCGACCGCGGCCCGGTCATCGCCGATCGACGCGCCAAGGTTCAAAGACGCCCAATGCAAATCACTGACGCCGCCGCGCCGAGTGAATATGCCATGACGCAGATCTTTCCAGGCGCCGTTGCGATAGAATGTCAGTCCTGCCTTGCTGATCCGCTCCAGCAAATCGTCCTCCGCAAGCGTCGCCGCCAGCCGTCTCCCTTTCCGCATCTAATATAGCACGATATCACCTCTGACATTAGCCGGCGGAGAAACTATAACGTCGGCTCATGCCCCAGCCAATCATGATATAATGGGGGCGAAGCAGTTGCCGTGTCTCTCGCGGGAAATCGACGCCGATGACTCAGCCAGCAGCAGCCACTTCAAACTTTGTTTCAAGATGGCATACGCTCGCCTTTGGCGCTGGCAACTGGCTCCTTGACTTGGTTTTTCCGCCCAAATGCGCCCTTTGCAGCCGCGTGGACTGTCGCCTGTGCGTCGAGTGCGGCAATCGGCTGGCGGCGGTTCCGCTTGAAATCGCAACGAGAGAGCTCGAAGGCTTCGCCGGCTTATGCGCCACCGGCCCACAAGCGGGCATCCTGAGAGCCGCCGTAAGGGCTTTCAAATACAACGATGCGCTCGACCTCTGTCAGCCGCTGGCAGAGCGCCTGCTGGCTGTGCTCCGCCGCCAGACCTGGCCGATTGATGTCATCGTGCCCGTGCCCTTGCACACCGACCGTGAGATGGATCGCGGGTATAATCAGTCCGATGTTTTGAGCCAGCCTGTTGCGCGCGAGCTGGCCTTGCCTTGTGAATCGGCTTGGCTAAGGAGGACTCGCGATACTGATCAGCAGGCGAGATTGACCGCGGCCGAACGCCGGCGTAATGTGGCGGGCGCGTTTAGCGCAAGCGCCGATGTGGCCGGCAAGTCCGTATTGCTTGTCGATGATGTGCTTACAACCGGCTCAACATTGAGCGAATGCGCGCGGGCGCTCCAGCGGCAGCAGGCAGAATCGGTTTACGGAATCACCGTCAGCGCTTCACAAACTTAGACGCTTGGCGCAAGGAGAAAGACTATGGATATCAGCATTCATGGTGATGGCATCAGGATTTCCGAATCGCTCGATCGTTACACGCGGACGCGGATCGATAAACTCGATCGCTATCTGCCCAATATCGCTCATGTGGGCGTCGAACTCGCCATTATTCGCACGCATCGTGGCGCCGATATCGCGATCGCCCAGATCACCGTGCAACATGCCCGCGGCGCCATCCTGCGCGCCGAAGAGCGCATGGACATTGAAAACCGCGATACCATTCGCTTCGCCATCAACAAAGCCGTTGACAAACTTCATCGCCAGATCGAGCGCTTCAAAAGCAAACGCAAATCCAAAAACCAGCGTGTGCGCGATCGCTATCGCGCGACCGTCGCCGAGCTTGATGTCGCCGAAGTCGTCCCGGGCTACGATCTGCCGGAAGCGGAAGCAGAGGCGTCAATCGAGATTCTCCGCCGCAAACAGGTCGAGTTGATGCCGATGCGCGAGGAAGAAGCGATCGAGCAATTGGAATTGCTGGATCATAGCTTCTACCTGTTCATGAACGCCGAGTCGGCGCAGGTCAACGTGCTATATCGGCGTGACAACGGGGGCTATGGCATTCTCGTGCCACAGTAGATGTTTCGGGCGCCGCGGATGCCTTCTAGCTCGATTGACGCCTTTGCCGTAGCGCCGCTAATCGCTGGTACTTGCGATACTCGTACCTAGCCATCAGCAGCGACAGCCGCAAGCCGTGCCAGCGGTCGCGATAACCGCCCAGCGTCACGAAGCGCCAATAGAAATGACGAAGCGGCTGCAGAATGAAGTTGTGTCGCCGCGGAATTACGCCTTTGGCAAATAGGTTCTGCGCGTCTAACTCAGTATAGTATTCCTGCTTGTCCATGAATTGCGCGATATCCGCATAATTGTAGTGAATGATGGGATTGCGCATGGCGCCTTCGTCGCCATAAAGCTTAACCACTTCATGCACGGGCCGTCCGCGGTCATATTGCGCTTGCCCGACGCGCAAGAGCCTCGTCTGATAATCGGGATACCAGCCCGCCCCTTTGGTTAGAATGCCGAAGATGTAATTGTGCCGCGGCAGCCGCCAGCCAGCGTAACCCGGATGAAGCATCTTCTCGCGAATCTCCGCCGCCAATACATCCGTGATGCGTTCGTCGGCATCGACAAACAACACCCAGTCGGTCATTTCATTCACCGCGTCAAGGGCTGCGTTGCGCTGAGCGGCATAGTTCTCGAATTCATGCTGCAGGATATCCGCCCCATTCGCCTGGGCGATCGACACGGTTTCATCGCTGCTGAAGGAATCAAAGATGATGATGCGGTCGGCAAAGCGCAGGGTCTTGATGCAGTCCGCTATTTGCCCGGCTTCGTTATGCGTGAGCACGATGGCGGTGAGATGTGTCATGACCTTGCCATCTCTATCACTTTGCGGCAGGCGCGCCTCAACTCATCATCGCCGCCGCTCGCCATCAATTGACGCCGCATGCCCGCAATGAGCAACCGACGCGCCGCCAAGCGTTTCCAGCGGGGATAATACTTGTCGAACAATAATAGCCTGCTTTTCCAAAGATGTATCAAGCTGCTCGGCCGCGCCTGCGATGTGCTGCCGCCGCCAATATGCGTCACGTGCGCCGCTGGCGCGCAAATCACCCGCCAGCCCGCTTGCTTTATGCGCAATGCCCAGTCGATCTCTTCGCAATACATGAAAAATCTTTCATCAAATCCGCCCGTCCGCAATATCACTTCTCGCTTGAGCATCATGGTCGCGCCCAGGGTGAAGTCCACCTCAAACGGTTCGGCCGCCGCGTACCAAGCCCGCGGATAACGCCCATTGAAGGATCCTTCAATCAGGCGGCCCGGGGTCGGGAAGAACTCGGTCCAGAGCTGGCGCAAGTCCGGAAAGCGGAAAGCGCTGTGCTGAAAGCTGCCGTCGGCGAAGGTCAGCCGCGCGCCCGCCAATCCCGCTTCGTCACTCGCGATCAAAGCGTCATAAAGCCGTCGGCATGCGCCCCGATGCGTGATCGTGTCCGGATTCAGCAGGAACACCGCCTTCGGCAGCTCTTTGATCCGCGCGCCGTCCACAAAGCCCATCCGCCGCAGAGCCAGATTATTGGACGCGCCGAAACCGATATTCTCGGCGCAAGCGACCAGCTTGACATCAGCGAAGACCTCTCTGACGATCCTGACCGAGTCATCGCTGGACGCCGAATCCACCAGCCAAATCTCGTATTCCAAGCCGCTTTCTTTCAAGTCGTCGATCAGGCTCCGCAAGGCATCTTCAATGACGCGCGCGCTATTCCAGCTAACTATCGCGACCGCCAAATCAGTCATGAATCACCCGCCTTCGCCGCTCAGTCGCTGGCGCCCGAGTTGGGGTCGGCAATCATAATCGAGCGCATACCGACGTGGTTGTTGCGCAGGCTAATGGCGACATCTTCGTGAATCAGCCCAGCCCAACAATTCTGCGGGTTGCGCGCCTCCGCTCGCGTGAAACGCACGGCGCCCCAAACGACTGCGCTAGCCTTCGGCGCCAGATAGCGGTATGTGTTTCCGCTGGCTTCGTCAACGACTTCGTACAGCCTATCGTCGGCGGCAATCGCCCAGCGATATGGAAAGCTCGTCATCGAAGTCTCACATTGCAAGCCTACCCGCCAGACGCCGGATTCATCAAAGGCGCCCAGGCTGCCCGCTAGTTGATCCTGCTGGTAAACCGTGCCCGGCGGCGGTCCGCTGGTTCTGATCGGCACATCGCCATAATTGTCCACCGTCAGCCGAAACACCATCATCCGCCCCAAGGGCACGGTTATCAATTGGGAATGCGCCAGCGACGCCGTATCATCCGGCAGCGGCAACCGATCGCCCAAAGCCTCGGCTGTGGAGAAATAGCGCCCGTCATAGTCCTGCACCGCAAACGCGACTTCCACGCCGACCGCCTGCGGCTTGATCTCGGCATAGGGCTTGCCGCCCAACTCTATCGTGAGCTCGCCCTCCATCCGCATCCGCTGCCCGACTTGATCCTGCGCCAAAGCGATGACTTGATAAACGCCATCGGCGGGCGGGTCCGCGCCCAGGTCGATCCCGCCCTCGTAGTCGAAGCGGTGACGGCCCGCCTCGCCGTACTGTCGCTCTTCCACCCGCGCCGAGATTGGAATGCGCGCGCCATCCGGACCCAGCAGGAACACATCGAGCCGCGCCACATCTTTCTCCAGATACACGTTGATGCTCACCCGGTCTGCCACGCCATCTTGATTGGGCGAGAAAACATCGGGCGCGACGCGGAATTCCGACATGATTGGCAGCGGCGTGTCACCGGCTTCGACGAGCAGATTGCCCGTTGCGCTCATTGTCTCCCCGGCGTCGGTCGCCGCGTCCAGCCGCCAGCTGTACCGTCCATTGGGTATCAGCCGCCTTTCGACCACGCCATAGACCGTTTCGCCTTCATGAAGGAAACCGTCAACAACGCCGCTGAAGAGCACGCTGTATTCATCATCGTTGCGCGGCTGGTCGCGCCGAAAGTAAAAGGTTTTGCCCGTTTCGTTGGTCAAGGCAAGACTGACGGACGCGGGTCGTGAAAGCGTGTAGGTGAATTCGGCGACATCATCGCGGCCATCAGCGTTGGGGCTGATTGCCGGACGGTCAAAGCCAGCGCTGACGATCAGCGGCATGGGCGGTCGCAAAACAAAGTAGCCGACGAGCAATACCAGCGTTGCGCCGGCTATCGTAGCGACCAATGTATGTAGGGCGGGAACGCGCATAAAACTACGATTCAGCCAACATCGTCTCAAATCCCTGACTACCTCAGCCATTTTACACCAAGTGGGCGTGATTGACGCTTGCCGACGCGCGCGCTTGCAGTGACCGGCGGTATTTACAATTGCGGCGCGTCTGGTTTACACTAAACGGTCGCAGATTGTATGTGCCAGATGTGAAGCAGGTTGATCCGTGTCGAGCGAACTTGCGCAGCGGCTCAATAGCATAGACAACGCCCTGCCCCAAGCCGATGGCGTCATCCGATTGCCGTTGCTGCCCTTGGCCAACCAGGTCGTCTTTCCTCAAGTCTTGAGCCTGATACCCTTGGGCGACGACGCCCAGCTGAAAGCAGTAGCCGCCGCCAGCGACCGTGGACAAACACTGATCGCCTGCATGCTGCGCGCCGATAGCGACAGCGTCTCACCGGACGGACCGCTAATTGATCGCATTCACGCCGTCGGTACGGAAATCGCCCCGGGCCGCTACACTTCCGTCTCGGATGCTTCACGCCAGTTGCTTGCCCAAGGGCGCCGTCGCGTTCAGATTCTCGATATTAGTAGTGACAGCGCCTATCCGATAGCCAGCGCGCGCCCGATCGTCGTGCCGACTCAAAACGCGCAGTCCCTCGAATCGCATGTCGACGCTCTCGTCGAGCTGTTTAAGCACAGCAGCCAATACAACGAAGCTATGACTGACAGCGTCGTTAAACACGTATTGTCGCTCAAGGAACCGAGCCAGCTTTGTGACTCGATCTCGGCTATCTTGCCGCTCCAACCAGACGACCTCCAGCATTTGCTCGAGCTCGAAGACATTCAGCAGCGTCTTGAACGGCTGGGCGCGCTGCTCTCGACCGGTCTGCGCGACAACGAATTGCATGACGAGGTGCATACGCGCCTTCAAGACGAAATCGCCGCCAACCAGCGCGAAATGTACCTGCGAGAACAACTGCGGATTATCCAGCAGGAACTCGGCGATTCCGATGTCTTCTCACAGGAGATAAAGGAACTCACCGAGAAGATCAACAGCGCACAATTGCCCGCCGAGGCGCGCGAAAAGGCGATGAAGGAAGTATCGCGCCTGAGCGCTCTACCGCCGATGTCTCCCGAGTCCGGCGTCATCCACACCTATCTCGACCGCCTGCTTACCCTGCCCTGGCACACGCTTAGCGATGAAAATCTCGATCTGTCGCATGCGGAAGACATCCTCGAGCGCGCCCACTACGGCTTGAAAAAAGTAAAGGCGCGCATCCTGGAGCATATTGCCGTGCGCAAGCTGGCGCGCGACAAGATGAAAAGCCCGATTCTCTGCTTTGTCGGTCCGCCGGGCGTCGGCAAGACATCGCTGGGCAAGAGCATCGCCGATGCCCTCGGCTGCAAATTCCTGCGCATTAGCCTTGGCGGCTTGCGCGATGAGGCGGAAATCCGGGGCCATCGCCGAACTTATATCGGCTCGATGCCGGGCCGAATCTTGCAGCAGATGGAGCGCGCCGAGACTATCAATCCGGTCTTCATGCTCGACGAAATCGACAAGATGAGTTCCGACTTCCGTGGCGACCCAGCCTCCGCTATGCTCGAAGTCCTCGATCCAGAGCAGAATCGCAACTTCATTGATCACTACCTGGAAGTGCCCTACGATCTTTCCAAAGTCACATTCATCACCACCGCCAACGACCTCTACTCGATTCCAGAAGCGCTGGAAGACCGCCTGGAAGTCATCGAGTTCAAGGGCTATTCAGAAGAACAGAAACTGCAGATCGCGCGCCGATTTCTGATTCCCAAACAGCTTGAATCCAACGGCATAGGCGCTGCGGGTCTTCACGTAACCGAGCCCGCGCTGATCCACATCATACGGCATTACACCTACGAGAGCGGGGTTCGCAATCTCGAGCGCGAAATCGCCAATATCTTCCGCAAGATCGCCAGGCAAGTCGCCGCCGAACGCAAGGTCCCGCGCCGGATTTCGTCCGCGCTGGTGGAAAAGTATCTCGGACCGCCGCAGATGCTCGGCGCGAAGGTCAATCGCGATGACGCCGTCGGAATCGTCAGCGGCCTGGTCTGGACGCCAAACGGCGGCGAAGTACAGACGGTCGAAGTCACGCTGGCGCCGGGCAAGGGCAGCCTCGCGCTCACGGGCCAGCTTGGCGAAGTCTTGCAGGAATCGGCTCATATCGCGTTGAGCTACTTGCGGGCGCGCGCGCATCAATTCAATCTGCCGCCGGACGACTTCGAGAATTATGACATTCATATCCACATGCCGGAGGGCGCCGTGCCCAAAGACGGTCCCTCCGCCGGTATTACGCTTGCCGCCGCACTCATCTCGGCTTTCACCGAATGCCCCGCGAATGCCAACTGCGCCATGAGCGGCGAGATCACGCTTCGCGGTCAAATCTTGCCCGTTGGCGGCGTCGTCGAAAAAGTGCTTGCCGCCCGCCGCCGCAACATACCGCGCATCATCCTGCCAAAGGACAACCAAAAAGATGTCCGCGACCTTCCCAAGGCGGCTATGCGCGATGTTACTATCGAGTATGTGGAAGATATGCAGAGCGTCTTGGACATTGTGCTCAAAGACCCGCCCGCCCAGCGACAGCGCGATGTCGAAGCTGAAAAGAGCGGACGCGACAAGGCCGACTGAACCATGGGCTGATCGCCCGCCTGGCGCTGCCCTCAAGGCTTCAGCGCATGCTATCATTGCCAGTAACTGAATCTGTGCAATCCATTGCGTATTGCGCGGGCAAATAGCGGGTTGCGCCGAGCCGGACTGATGCTGTTTCCAGCACTTGAGTCTCTCAGATTCTACGCCTCCGCGGCGACAAAAGCCGGTGTCCTGGCGTCGCTGATCGCGCTTTGCGCCTGCAGCGCGCTCAGCCAACCAACAGCGACCGCGACGCCCTCGCCCTCCGCCAGCGACACGCCCACACGCATCCCGACCGCAACCGAGACGCCGCTGCCATCCTTTACGCCGACGGCCACGCCCAGCCCAACCGCCACCAATACGCCCACGATTACGCCGACGCCATTGCCGACGCTGACGCCGTCGATTACTCCGCAGCCGGAAACGAGCTACGTATTCGACAATTGGGACGTGATCGACCTGCCCGTCGAAATACGAGACGGCATCGCCAACCAGATGATCGCCTTTGTCAGCGCCAACCGCCAGGAGTCGATCGCCAATATCGCCACCGCCCAGCCATTCACCGGCGTGCAGACTGTATTCTTCGCCTCGCCCTTGAGCGCGCGCAGCCGCATTCCCGTTCTCGAACTCGAGTCGACCGCCAGCCTGGACGTTTTCGTGGCGAAACCCGGCAACGCCCTCGCCTACGTCCAGACCACCGGCGACATCCGCGCCGATGGGCTCTATGTGCTCGACCTCGGCACCGGCTTCAGCGCGCGCGTTCTTGGCGGCGAAGCGCCCCTGGTCCAGCGTGGGCGTTATATGCCTCCTTCTTGGTCGCCTGACGGCGAGCAGCTGGCGCTGGCGCTGGCAACCGGCTACGACATGGATATTTTCCTTTATGCCAAAGACGGTTCCGGCCGGATCAATATCACCAATCATGGCAGCTACGACTTCTGGCCCAGTTGGTCGCCGGCAGGCGACGCGATCGCTTTTGTATCCGACCGCGCCTTCTGCGCAAGCTGGAACCCCTCCGATCCCGGATTCTGCGACGCGCTGACCTTGCCGCCGCCGGCTGGCGGTTCGGTCTATCGCTACGATATCGCGACTGGGCGCGTCAGCATTGTTGCCGATCTGGAGGCGACCGAGCCGCCGTACTGGATCAACGAGAATATGCTCGCCCTCGTCACTGGCGATCCATTCGACCTCCGCGACCCGCAGCGGCGCATCTGGCGCGCCGACATCAGCACAGGCGAGGTTGTTGAGATTCGCCAACGCGGCGCTGCGGCAAACGCCAGCTATCTCTCCGAGAGCTGGGAACCGGGCGGCGGCGCAGTGCTCGTGCAGATTGCAGAGGAGGCCAACCGGCTCGTCCTGCTGAGCGCCGGAAGCGACCTGATTGGTCAAGACGCGAATCTGAACTTCCCTCGTTACGGCCTGGCTTCGGCCTGGGCGCCAGACGGCTCGCGCATCGCTATCGGCGGCACGGCGGGGCACTGTCCATACGGCGTCCGCGTGAAAGACGCGCGCTTCCGCAATGTCGCCACGGCCGACGCGCCGCCTACCATGTGCGACCCGCAATATTCGCCCGACGGTCGGTTCATCGCCTTCAGCGGCGTCATCCCGCGCACCGACGGCCGCAATGACATATACGTCGCCAGCGCCAACGGCTTCGGGGCGGGCAGCATCACGGCCGACCTCCGCGGGCAGGTCAAGCTGCTGGGCTGGGTCGGCGGATCGTCCTAGCATAAGCCTTTCGCGGGCGCTATCCCTGCGGGCGAGCCGACTCGGTTGGTCACCTATCATGCGGGCATCCGCGCCGAATTATTGGCATAAGGCGTCTGTGGCTGGGCAGCCAATCTGCGCCGGCGACAGGCGCCCTCCCCCGTACAGCAAGAACACCCGTGGCTGCGCGATCGCCGCACAGCGCATGAAGGGACCCGTTAAAGAACAGGACGGACGCAGTATGTAAAAAGAGGGACGCAGTATGAAAAAAGGGGGACGCGGTATGGAATTGGCGGCGGCGGTGAAGGCGATTAGGCGCTCTTGTATCGATACAGTACCGATATAGCTAACCGCGGACAGACATGGCAGCTTTGGGGGCGGCATTGGCTTGGAATCCGGCCTTCCCGGGACACGATTCAGGATATGCTTGTTGGCGCTCATATTGGCTAGTAAAGCAGAAGTTGGCGCGTCAAAGGCGACTATATGGTCGCGTTTGAGCCGGGATTGAGGACGGGGCCCGACGCCGCCGATGGCTCGCGGCAGACAAGTGGGTGGAGTCGCCTGAGAGTTGCGGGCGACCGAAACGGCCAGCGCTGCGAGAATCGCACTGTGCCTCGGTTGAAGTCAGTGGTTAAATGATGCTCGATGGCGTCACTGGCGCGTCAATTGCGAAAGGACATTTCATGGCTCGATTTGAAGGGAAAGTCGCGCTCGTCACTGGCGGGGGGCGCGGCATTGGCCGGGCGATCAGCCTGGAGCTTGCTTCGGGCGGCGCGACCGTGATCGTGAACTATGTCAGCAATTCGCAGACGGCGGATGAAGTCGTCGCGGCGATTAGCGCGAAGGGCGGGCAAGCGGCCGGCATGCAGGCTGACGTCAGCGATGCCGGGCAGGTCGCCGCCCTTTTCAAAAGCCTCAGGGGCGAATATGGCGCGATTGACGTGCTGGTCAACAACGCCGGCATCACCCGCGACAAGGTCATCATGATGATGAAACCGGAGGACTTCGACATCGTGCAGGCGACGAACTTGCGCAGTTGCTGGCTCTGCTGCAAGGAGGCGGCGCGGATGATGATGCGCAAACGCAGCGGCAGCATCATCAACGTCAGCAGTGTGGTCGGGATCGCCGGCAATGGCGGGCAGACCAATTACGCCGCCAGCAAAGCCGGCATCATCGGTCTAACCAAGTCGCTGGCGAAGGAACTGGCGCCGCGGGACGTCCGCGTCAACGCCATCGCGCCTGGCTTCGTCGAAACCGATATGACCGCCGACTTGTCCGACGAGCTCAAAAGCGCCGCGCTGGAGGCGATTCCGCTGGGCCGCATGGGCGAGCCGGGAGATATTGCCAAAGCAGTCGCCTTCCTGGCTTCAGCCGACGCGGCCTATATCACCGGGCAGACCCTCGTGGTCGACGGCGGCATGGTCATGTAGGCGGGGAAGCGCGACCAACTATAAGCGCAAATGGCTTTAAGCGCGCCAAGTTCGGCAAGAGAATGAACCGGTTTTGGACATGAGGACCTGGCAAAATGAGTACGATTTTCTCCAAGATCATCGCCAAAGAGATTCCAGCCGACATCGTGTACGAAGACGACCTGGTACTCGCCTTCCGCGACATCGCGCCACAAGCGCCGACGCATATTCTCATCATCCCCAAGCGCGAAATCGCCAGCGCCAACGATGTAAGGGCTGACGACGAAGCTGCGCTGGGAAGGCTATTCACGGTGGCGGCCAAGATCGCGGCGGAAGACGGCATCGCCGAAGACGGCTACCGCTTGATTGTGAACTGCAACGCGCACGGCGGACAGGAAGTCTTTCACCTGCACATGCATCTGCTGGGCGGGCGCTCGCTGGGACCCATGCTGGCGCGGAAGTGATGTCGGACGCGGTCGGTCACTAAGAGCGCAAAGGGCTCAGTTTTGCGGGAAATCAGCCGTCGCTCGCGGCAGTTCCCGTGGCTGCGACGCGCGTTGGCCTTTGGGCGTCATCAGTGGGGAGAACCTGGCTTGTGAGGGTTTCGGCCGCGGTCGCGGATTCTACTGGCGCGGCTGGCGTGGACGTCTCGGTCGCCGCTTGAATGTCGGGCGTCGCCGTAGGAAGCGCGCCCCAATCGGCCGGCAGCGCGTCGTCGATGGCTTGCAGGATGGTCGCGGTGGACGGAAGCGCCCCGCCGGCTTCGAGCGTGACGCCGTTGACGCGAATGGTCGGGGTGCTGGCGACGCCTTCATTTTGGGCGGCTGCCAGCGTGCTTGAGATGGCGGCCGAGTTGAAGCAGTCGGTGAAGCCGCTGCTGCTAAGGCTCATGCCTTCAACACCGGCCAGCAAACGCGGCTGTGAGAAGGCGGTATTGCCGTAGCGCGTTTGCCAATCGAAGAGGACATCGTGCATCTCCCAAAACCTGCCTTGCACGCCGGCGCAGAGGGCAGCGCGAGAGGCGCCCTCGGCGTTAGGCACGGAGCCGGTGTTCAGCGGCACATAGGTGAAGCGGACTTGCCCTTGGCGGACGCGCTCGAGCAGCGCATCAAAGCTCTGTTTGTGCAAGGCTTCGCAGCCGGGGCAGGCAAAGCTGGCGTATTCCTCGACGGTCACGGGCGCGTCGGCATCCCCCAGGCGCGGGTAGCCAACGGGCGAGAAGGAGCGCTGGATATCCTGGTAACGCGCGGAGAGATCGTCAGGGATGTGCGCTTCGACCGGTTGGTTGGAGACGATGACGACGGCGATGGCGACTACGGCGACGACAACGATGCCAATAAGGGCGTAAAGGCGCTGGTTTCGGCGGCGCTGCTTCTGACGGCGCTGGCGGGCTTCGCGCGTGCGGCTTTGTCGTTTTGCCATGGCGTGGATGACCTCGTATGAAACGCGTGTTGGCTATGCTGCTCAGTGCGGCAAGTCTACTTGAGAGGGGCTTGTTTGTAAAATGACAAGTTCAGCCCGAACCGCGACGCGATAGCCTGCCGCGCCAAAGAAAGGCAGCAGTAGCCTTGCCACGCTAGTCGCGGTAACAGCGACACTGAATATCTGCTAAAATGCAAGCTTGTCATCATGCTGGGACAATGGCGCCGCGCCGCATACTCGAGCGCGAAGTTGCGCCGACTAAGCCTCTAGAAAAGGACTTTCGTATGAAGAATAGTTTCGGGTCGCGAACCACCATCAGAGCCGGAAGCGCAAAGGCAAGCGCTTATCGTCTGAGCAGGCTCGCGCAGGACGGCATCGGCAATATCGACCGGCTGCCCTTCAGCATCAAGGTACTGCTGGAAAATGCCTTGCGCAACGAGGATGGGCGGCTCTTCCAAGCCGAGGATGTCGTCAATTTGGCGTCCTGGGACGCGGACTACTATGAGCCGGTCGAGATCCCCTTCAGTCCGGCGCGTGTGATCCTGCAGGATTTCACCGGTGTGCCCTCGCTGGTCGACTTGGCGGCGTTGCGCAGCGCCATGGCGCGAATGGGCGGCGATCCGCAGAAGATCAACCCGGTTGTGCCGGTTGACCTGGTAATTGACCATTCGGTGCAAGTGGATGTCTTCGGGCGGCCCGACGCGATAAAGCGCAACGCCGAAATGGAATTCATGCGCAATCGCGAGCGCTACGAGTTTCTGCATTGGGGGCAGAAAGCCTTCGAGAATCTCAAGGTTGTGCCGCCGGCGACCGGCATCGTGCATCAGGTGAATCTGGAGTATCTGGCGAAGGTGGTGCAGCTTTATGACGATCCACAGGGCGATGGCTTGGTGGCGCTGCCGGATTCGCTGGTGGGCACGGACAGCCATACCACTATGATCAACGGGCTGGGCGTGCTCGGCTGGGGCGTTGGCGGCATCGAGGCGGAAGCGGCGATGCTGGGTCAGCCGGTTTATATGCTGATGCCGGAAGTGGTCGGATTCAAGCTGATGGGTCAGCTGCCCGAGGGCGCGACCGCGACTGATCTGGTGCTGGTGGTGACACAGATGCTGCGCGAGAAAGGCGTCGTTGGCAAGTTCGTCGAGTTTTACGGACCGGGTTTGAGCAGCATGACCCTGCCCGACCGCGCCACCATCGCCAATATGGCGCCGGAATACGGCGCGACCATGGGCTTCTTCCCGGTGGATGATGAAGTGTTGAGTTACCTGCGGCGCACCGGACGCGATGAAGACCTTTCGCAGCTAGTGGAAGTCTATTGCAAGGAACAAGGACTCTTCCGCAGCGATGCGACGCCTGATCCGGCGTTTAACGACACGCTGGAATTGGACTTGAACACGGTTGAGCCGAGCGTGGCTGGACCGCTGCGCCCGCAAGATCGCATCTTGGTCAGCGAGCTAAAGCCGCGCTTCAATCAAGTGTTGACGGCGCCGCTGGGTCCGCAGGGTTTCGCCTTGTCCGGGGAGCAACTGGGCGCGCTGGGCCAAGTGCGGGCAAACGGCGAGAGCGCCGAATTGACGCATGGCTCGGTGGTCATCGCCGCGATCACATCTTGCACCAACACGAGCAATCCGTCGGTGATGGTTGCGGCGGGATTGCTGGCGAAGAAAGCCAACGAGCGCGGCTTGACGCGAAAGTCTTACGTGAAGACGAGCCTGGCGCCGGGTTCCAAGGTGGTGACGGAATACCTGGACAAAGCCGGCTTGACGCCGCACCTGGAGGCGCTGGGCTTCCACACGGTCGGTTACGGCTGCACGACTTGCATCGGCAACAGCGGTCCCTTGCCCGAGCCGGTGCGCGAGGCGATACACGAAGCCGATATCGTGGCGGCTTCGGTGCTCAGCGGCAATCGCAATTTCGGGGGGCGGATTGGACCGGATGTGCGGGCGAACTTCCTGGCGTCGCCGCCCTTGGTGGTGGCATATGCGTTGGCGGGAACGGTCGATATCGACTTGGCTAGCGAGCCGCTTGGCACGGACGAACGCGGCGCGGAGGTGTTTCTGCGCGATATATGGCCGAGCCAGGAAGAAATTGTGGGCACGGTGCAGGAAAGTCTCGACGCTGGCATGTACCTGGAGCTGTACGGCAATGTCTATGACGGCAACGAAGAATGGAACGCGATACCGAGCACGGACGAGCCAGTCTACGAATGGAGGGCCGACAGCACTTATATTCAGGAACCGCCGTTCTTCGTTGATCTGCCGCGTGAATCGCCGCCGATTGAGCCGATTTTGGGCGCTCGCGTCATGGTCAAGGGAGGCGACTCGGTAACTACGGACCATATTTCGCCGGCGGGAGCCATCGCCATCAATGGGCCGGCCGGGCAGTATCTGCTTGAACGGGACGTCAGCCCGCAATATTTCAACAGCTTCGGCTCGCGGAGGGGCAACGACCGGGTGATGACGCGCGGCACCTTCGCCAATGTACGCTTGCGCAATCTATTGGTTCCCGGCAGCGAAGGCGGCGTGACAACCTACCTGCCGACTATGGAAGAGATGCCGATCTACGACGCGGCGCTGCGCTATCAAGCGGATGGCACGCCCTTGATTGTTCTCGCTGGCAAGGACTACGGCATGGGCTCATCGCGAGATTGGGCGGCCAAGGGCACGCTGCTGCTGGGCATCCGAGCCGTGATCGCCGAGAGCATCGAGCGCATTCATCGCAGCAATTTGGTGATGATGGGCGTTTTACCGCTCACGTTCGCCGAGGGCGAGTCGTACACTTCGCTGGGACTGAGCGGGCGCGAGACCTTTGACATTCCGGTGACGGATGAGGTTGAGCCAATGCAGCGGCTAACGGTCCAAGCGACCGATGAAGCCGGCTCGCGGAAACAGTTTGAAGTTACCGTGCGATTGGATACGCCGGTCGAAGTCGACTACTTCCGCAACGGCGGGATTTTGCATACGGTTCTGCGCAACTTCCTGGCGGACTGAGAAGATGACGCCAAGCCCCCGTCCCCTTGCCCCTTGCCCCAAAATGAGGGAAAGGGACTTATCAACGGACCGATTGGCGGCCAGTACCGCGTACGGCGCAAGCGGGCTCAGCGTGGAGCGACGATGAAATATCCCTTGAGGGTGAGCCATCGTCTGTTGGTCACGATTTTCGTGGCGCAGAGTTTGTTCTCGGCGGCGCAGATATCGATCATCACGCTGCATTCAATTGCGGCGGGGATCCTCGGCGGGTCGGACGCGGCCGCCGGCTTGCCGACCACGATGGTCACATTCTCGCATTCCATCATGGCTTATTTCATGGGTGTGATCATGGGGCGTTACGGGCGGCGCAACGGATTGTGCACCGCTTATGGCATTGGTCTAGCCGGCGGGATGATCGGAGTTTATGCCGTGCTCAATGGCAATTTACCCTTGCTGCTTGTAAGTTCCGCCACCTTGGGTATGGCGCGATCCGGCTCGCAAATGAGCCGCTTCGTCGTTGGCGAGATGTTCCCGGTGGACAAGCGCGCGCAGATGATTGGCCGCGTGGTGTTCGCCGGCACGATCGGCGCGATATTTGGTCCCGCCTTGGTCGAGCCTAGCAGTCAACTGGCGCGATTACTATCGCTCGAGATCGTGACAGGTCCGGCGCTGGCGCAGACGCAGCTGCTGCAAGCGACGCTGCCGGCGGCGTCGGCGGCTGGCGAATTGACGACCGGTCCCTGGGTGGTCGCGAGCTTTATGTATGCCGTGTCCTTCCTCATCACGTTTTTCTTCCTGCGGCCGGAGCCGGCGCTCGTTGCCGAGCAGTATTCGGAGCCGGTGATTGACCCGGCAAGACCGGAGCGCGGTCACAAGTTGAGCGAGCTGCTGCGACTGCCCACGGTCCAGCTGGCGATCCTCGCGATGGTAATCAGCCAGTCGGTGATGGTTACTTTGATGACGATTACGCCCTGGCACATGCACCTGGAAGACCATTCAAACGCGCAGGTTTCGCTGGTGATCGGCGCGCATGTGCTGGGGATGTTTGGGCTTTCGCCCTTGACTGGTTATCTGATCGACCGTTATGGCCGGGTGACGATGATGGTTGTAGCGGCGCTTACGCTGATTGCGTCGACGATTATCGCGCCGCTATCTTCACAGATGCCCTACTTGATTGCCGGGCTGTTCTTGCTGGGCTTGGGCTGGAATTTCGGTTATGTGGCGGGATCGTCAATGTTGGCGGATGCGCTGACCGGCGCCGAGCGCACGCGCGTGGCCGGCTTCAACGATATGCTGGTGGCTTTCTGCGCAGGGTTGGGGACATTGAGCTCCGGCTTTCTATTCAGTGTGGGCGGCTTCCTGTTCGTGAGCGCCGGCGGAGGCTTGCTTGCGCTGCTGCTGCTGGCTTTGATCCGCACGCTGATGACCAGGCAGATAGCCTTGCAAGGCGCTTAGGTCTCGTCCGCGCCATGCTGGAAGTAACTCTGCTCGACGATTGCCAGCCACGCCAAGCCGACGATGAAAGTAGAGCTGCCGAAAGCGAAGCCGGTAATGATCGAATTGGCGATCGGCACTTGTTCCAGGATTTCCGCTAGAATCGCCTGCGCCAGGCGGATGCCGATATAACCGGCGACGCCGCCGCCGAGCACGATAAGGCCGGTGGTTTGAAACATGCGCGCCAGGTCTTGCTTGTTTAGGTCTTTGCCGAAGTACGTGCGATAGATATCAAAGCACATCCAGGCATCGGCGATGGAGATGCCCAGTTGTTTCGCCAGCTCGAGGGTCGGCGTGGGCACAGCGCCGGAGAGCGCCGCCCCGCCCATCGTTCGCGTGATCTTGAGCAGCGAGTCATAGCGCATCTTCTGCAGGTCAGGTTGTTCCGCCATGGCTGGTCACCCTGTCGCTGAACTTGTCGGCTGTGTTAGACTGCGCCCTAATCTTATGCCAATTGGCGGACGAGATGCAAATCACGATTTACACAGATGGCGCTTGTGATATTCATGCGGAGAATCAGCCGGGCGGTTGGGCGGCGATATTGCGCGCGGTTGATGAGAATGGGAAGCTACTTAAGGAGACAGTGCTTAGCGGCGGCGAGGAGAACACCACCAATAATCGGATGGAACTGACAGCTGTCATCGAGGGTTTGAAGGCATTAAAGCGCCCGGCGCAAGTCACGATTGTGACTGATTCGCGTTACGTGATCGATATCGCTACGGGCAAGAAGAAGGTGACCCGCAACAAAACACTCTGGCGGGATTATGGCAGACGCGGCGAAAGTCACCAGCTTGATTGGAAGTATGTCGCCGGGCATTCGGGCAATGAGTTAAACGAACGTTGCGATCGGCTAGCGGTCAAGGAAAAGCGCGCGCGTATGAATTCGCGACCAGAAAGCGATGCGTCGCAAGATGCAGAGCCTGAAACCGATGCGGCAATCTACATTACGACTGTAGTGGACTCGAAGAAGAAAGCTTGCGCTTTTGCCGCGCAAGTTATCTATAAAGAAAGCGCCCAAGAAATAAAGCAGCTATTGCCTGGCAATTCCGAGCAGGAATCTACTCTTGTCGCCGCCATAAGAGCATTAGAGCATCAGAGACAGTATGAAAGCGCGACGGTTTATACGGCACAAGAGTATCTGTCAAAGGGCATGAACGAGTGGCTGCCGGCTTGGGTCAAGAATGGCTGGAAAACAAGAAACGGCGAGCCAGTCAAGTATCAACGCCACTGGCAACGATTAAGAGAATTGACAAAGGGGCGAACGGTCCATTTTAGGTTCGTAAAGAGACGCACGAATATTCCATATTTTCAGCTTGGCAAAGAAATCGCAGTTGGATTGCTCAATCACGATTGAGAGCGCCGCCTCTGCCAAGTTGGGCAGTTGACCATTGGACAAAGTGCAGGAAGCCAGACATGCCATCATACGCAAAGCGGGTAGCGCCATTCGGCACAACGATCTTCACCGAGATCAACCAGTTGGCGGCGCAGCACAAGGCGGTCAACCTGGGCCAAGGGCGTCCCGACTTCGACGGACCCCAAGCGATCATTGACGCGGCGGTCGCAGCGCTCAAGAGTGACAGCGCCAATCAGTACGCGCCCAGCCCGGGTTTGCCGGCTTTGCGCGAAGGGGTGGCGCGGCATGCCGGCGTCTTCTATGGTTTGGATGTCGACCCTGAAAGCGGCGTCATCGTCACCGCCGGCGCGACCCAGGGCGTCTACAGCGCGATAATGGGTTTGGTCGACCCGGGCGACGAGGTCATCGTCATAGAGCCATATTACGATAGCTATGTGCCCGGCGTGATTATGGCGGGCGGGACGCCTGTTTACGTCCCGATGCATCCGCCAAACTGGACCTTCGAGGAGGCGGAGTTACGCGCCGCCTTCCGCGACAGCACGCGCGCCATCATCCTCAATACGCCGAACAACCCATCGGGCCGCGTGTATACGCGCGCCGAATTGAAGCTCATCGCCGAGCTGTGCATAGAGCGCGATGTCATCGTCATTTCCGACGAGGTCTATGAACACCTGACCTTCGAGGGGCATCAGCATGTGGCGATTGCGTCATTGCCGGGCATGTTCGAACGAACGGTGACCATCGGCAGCGCCGGCAAGACTTTTGGCATGACGGGTTGGAAGATCGGCTGGGTTTATGGTCCGCCCGAACTGATCACGGGCGTGTGGCGCTCGCATCAATTTATAACCTTCGCGACCAATCATCCGGCGCAGGCGGCTACTGCCTACGCCTTCACACTGGGGACCAGCTATTATGAAGAGTATCAGGCGCTATATTCCCACAAGCGCGATCTGGTCATGCAAGTGATCGAGGCGGCCGGCATGACGGCGATACAGCCCGAAGGCACTTACTTCATCATGGGCGACTTTTCGGCGGTTTACGATGGCAACGATGTCGAGTTCTGTCGCCATTTGATCGAAGAGATCGGCGTGGCGACGATCCCGCCCTCGGCTTTCTTCAGCGCGAAACACCGACATCACGCCGAGAATCATGTGCGCTTCGCCTTCTGCAAAAGCGACGAGACGCTGGAGCGCGCGGCTGAGCGCATGAGCGCGCTGCGGGGCTGATGCGCGAAACGTAATTTGCACTACGCTGATTTTGGTCGACTGAGTTGGATTCTCTGTGCTGTCAGTAGTTCCAAGAATATAGTGCGGAAAGCTTGGGGACGTCGTAGGGGCGATTCTGTGAGTCGACCCTGCAAGGCATGTCCGATAATGTAATGTGTCATGCGCTAATTCTACCCCATCCCCCGGCCCCTTACCCGAATCATCAGTGAAGGGGAGCTAAAATCAGCGGAGTTGGGGCTGAATTGACAGTTTTCGCGCGGATTCGGCCAGTATGAGGCCGTTTACGTGCTGATAAATCGCGTAATTCGGGTTGAACTTGAGTTATCGGACAAGCCTTACAAATCCGTGCTTTATCGTAATTCTCATTACTCTATTGCCACTGCTTCGGTGTTCTCGGTAGTTCCGAGTTAGTCATGCGAAGAGTGATTGAAAGCTTTTAGCGAGCGCGGGCGAGCCAAGGCTCGTCTCTACACGCGCTCGTTGATTTAGGCGATTCTACATCGCTGGGAGTCTTTCCAACTACGTGTTTTCGATTACTGATTTGGATGAGTTTCCGTTGGAATGTTCTCGAATCCCACCATGGAAACTACGGAGCGATGTACACACGGAAACCGGCAATTGGTCTTGACAGAAGCACCCATTCAACAATATAATTGATAGCAACGATACATTGATTGCATTCATCTGACGAATGATGGACATCAATCTGGGTTCCGACTTTCTGAATTACATCATCCGGCAGGGTTATCAGCCCGGCGACCGCTTGCCGTCGATCCAGGAGTTGACCAATGACGCTCACCTGGATATGAGCGCCAACAAAGTCCGCGAGCAGCTTGAAGTGGCGCGGACGATGGGCTGGGTCGAGGTGCGCTCCAAGCGAGGCACGCGGATTATGGAATATGCCTTTACGCCGGCGGTGCGCCTTAGCGCGATGTACGCCTTGGCTTGCGGCGAGCGCTTTGAGTCATTCGCCTCCTTGCGCAATCATGTCGAGGCGGCTTATTGGAATGAAGCCTGCGGCTTGCTCACTGGCGCCGATCTCGAGGTCATGCAGGATTGCTTGGACAGCGCCTATCGCAAGCTGGATTCGCGTCCGATTCACATTCCCAATCCAGAGCATCGAATCTTCCACCTGACTGTGTTCAGGCGCCTCGACAACAAGTTTGTGCTCGGCATTTTGGAAGCCTATTGGGACCTCTATGAGGAGGTCGGCGTCAATCGCTACGAGGATTACAGCTATCTGCGCAAGGTCTGGGATTATCACTCGCGGATTCTCCGCTTGATTCGAAACGAAGACTTCGACGGCGCGCGCCGGGCATTTTTGGAGCATACCAGTCTATTGCGATATGAACCTGACAACGGCTCCTGGGAGCTGGAGCGTGGTCGATAGAAGCGAGCACGACACTTTGGATAACTGTTGCGAAAGGAGTAGTACGCAAAACACTGCGTAGTTTCTCATGGCAATTCAACCGCAAACTGAAAGCAAGATACTCACGCGCGAACCGGTCATCAACGACTTCGCTTTTTCGGTCGCGACCAAGAACGGTTCGGGCAGCCAGACCTCGAACAACGTGCTGGTGATGTCATTGTTCCGCATGGGCATACCGGTCAACGGCAAGAATCTCTTCCCGTCGAATATCAAGGGCTTGCCGACCTGGTATACGATCCGCGCGAGCAAAGATGGCTACACGGCGCGGAAGGCGGTGACAGAGATTGTGGTCGCCTACAACGACGCGACGGCGCCCGAAGATGTCTCCAATTTACCGCCGGGCGGCGTCTGCATCACCACGGACAAGATCGCCCGGGTGATCAATCAGCGCGAGGATATATCGTATTACGAAATTCCGGTGACCAAGCTGATGCGTCAGACGAAAGTGCCGTCAGCCTTCCGCAAGCTGGTCGAGAATATGACCTATGTCGGCGCGGTTGCGCAGCTCTTTGATATCCCGCTGGACCTCATTTATCAGGTGCTGCTTGATAACTTCAAAGGGCGGGAGAAGCCGGCGCGGATGAACCAGGACATCGTCGAGCTGGCTTATCACTGGACGGCTGAGAATATAGTCAAGAGCGATCCCTATCGATTCGAGAGGATGGATGGAACGCGCGGCAAGATCATGATGACGGGCAACGAAGCGGGCGCGCTCGGCGCCATCTTCGGCGGCGTCAACGTGGTCGCCTGGTATCCGATAACGCCGTCGACCAGCTTTGTCGATGGCGTCATTGCATACAAGCATTTGCGCCAGACTGAAGACAATGAGAACACAATCGCCGTCGTGCAGGCGGAGGACGAGTTGGCGGCCGCTGGCATCGTTGTCGGCGCCGGATGGGCGGGCGCGCGCTCCTTAACCTCGACAAGCGGACCGGGCATAAGCTTGATGGCGGAGTTCGCCGGATTGGCGTATTTCGCCGAGATTCCGGCTGTCTTCTGGAATATCACGCGCATGGGACCGAGCACCGGCTTGCCCACGCGCACCAGCCAGGGCGACCTGCTCTTCACTCACTTCCTGGGTCATGGCGATGGGCGGCAGATTTGCCTCATGCCGGGCAATTTGAGAGAAGCCTTCGAGTTCGGCTGGAAGTCCTTTGATATTGCCGAAGCATTGCAGACGCCGGTTTTCGTCTTGAGCGACCTGGACTTGGGCATGAACAACTGGCTGTCTGAACCTTTTGACTATCCGAACCAGCCCATCAGCCGCGGCAAAGTCCTCAAGGCCGGCGAGCTGCAAGCGTTCATAGACGAGCATGGCAAGTGGGGCCGCTACCTGGATGTCGATGGCGATGGCATCGCCTACCGGACGGTGCCGGGCACGGCTCATCGCTTTGCCGGCTACTTCACGCGGGGCACAGGACACGATGAATACGCCACCTACAGCGAGCGCAGCGATGACTGGATCGAAAACATGACGCGCTTGCGGCGCAAGATGAACACTGCCCGCGGGATGCTGCCACAGCCGCTTGTGGACGCCGAGAGCGAGGCCGATATCGGCATCATCACTTTCGGAACAAACGATGACGCAATCCGTGAAGCGCGCGACTGGCTGGCAAATGACGGCATCAAAACGAATTACTTGCGCGTGCGCGCGCTGCCGATGGCGCCGGAGATAAGCGACTTCATCGATCAGCACAGAAGCGTCTTTGTGATCGAGAACAATTTTGACGGTCAGTTGACGCAGCTGATCCGCCTGGAACATCCGGAGAATATCTCACATGTCAGGTCGCTGGCGCTCGGCGATGGCTTGCCGTTGACGCCCACGTGGATCTACGAGAGCCTGAAAGAGCAGGAGGGTTAATATGCCGCCACGGACAAATCACCTGGGCTTGAGCCGCAACGAATACAGAGGCAGACCGAGTACGCTTTGCCCCGGCTGCGGGCACGATTCAATCTCGAATCAGCTCATCAGCATGGCTTACGAACTGGGCTTGGAGCAGCACAAGATCATCAAGGTCAGCGGCATCGGCTGCTCGAGCAAGACGCCGGCTTACTTCTTGGGCGGGTCGCATGGTTTCAACGCGTTGCACGGACGCATGCCGTCGGTGGTCACTGGCGCGCTGCTAGCGAACACCGAGCTTGAATGCATCGCGGTCAGCGGCGACGGCGACAGCGGCTCAATCGGAATGGGACAATTCAAGCATGTCATCCGGCGGAATGTGCCCTTCATCTACATCATCGAGAACAACGGCGTTTATGGGCTAACCAAGGGGCAGTTTTCCGCCACCGCCGACGAAGGACAATTCCTAAAGTATTACGGCACAAACCACATGCCGCCGATTGATCTCGCCCTGGAGGCGGTCATCGCGGGCGCCACCTTCGTCGCGCGCAGCTTCAGCGGCGATGCCAAGCAGGTGCAGGCTTTGCTGCAGGCGGCGGTCCGGCATCGAGGCACGGCAGTGCTGGATATCATCAGCCCCTGCGTCACTTTCAACAACGCCGAAACATCGACCAAGAGTTATCCGTATGGCCGCGACCACGAGATTCCGCTGCACGAGATTCAGATCCTGGCGCCGGATTATGTCCATGCCCAGGAGGAGATCAAGATCGACGACTATGAAGCGGGCGACATCATTGATGTCGAAATGCACGATGGCAGCTTTGTGCGCTTGAAGAAGTTGGACAACGAGCACGATCCGCGCAACAAACGCATGGCCTTGGATGTGCTGGAGCGCTCGATGCGCGAGCAGATCTTCTCCACCGGGCTGATTTACTATGAAGAGCCGCGGCCGACATTGGCGGATACGGAAGAGCTGGTGGAGACACCCTTGGCGCAACTGGACGAGGCGAACCTGCGTCCTTCGGAGGCGGTGCTGGACGGATTGATGCGGCAGTTGATGGCGGGCTAGCGCCCCATCCACAAAGTCGCTAGATGCGGATCCGAGTGAGGACTCAGGCAATGCTATATCAAATCGGGCTATAGTGTTCTTCGTGGGCGACTCACCGCGTCGCCCCTACATTTTCAGTATAGCGGAATGAGTTAATACTTCGGCATCTCCGGGTCGATTTCGTCAGCCCAAGCCAGGATGCCGCCTTCAACGTTGTACATCTTGTCCAGGTCATAGCCGATTTCCGACAAGTAGGCGATGCTATCGGCGCTGCGCTTTCCCGAGCGACAATGGACGTAGAGCGTCTTGTCTTTGGGAATCTCGAGCAAGACGGTCTCTTCCCATAGCTTGCGCCCGGCCTGGATTCCGTTCTTGGCCAACTGGATATCCGGTTTGGGAATGCGGAGGGCGCCGTCGATCGCGCTGATGTCCCATTCATGTGGATCGCGGACGTCTATGACGACCACGTCATCGCCATTTTCCAGCGCCGCGCGCATATCATGAACGGAGACCGATTTGATACTGATATCGTCAGCGTCTTCGACCGTGCTGTATTCGCTGTGGTCATGCGCCGGCATGCCGCAGAATTGCTCGTAGTCTATCAGCACGATGTCTTCTTTGGGGACACTGCAAACCGGGCACGTGGGATCCTTGCGGATTTTGATGGTATGGAAGCTCAATTCCAGCGCATCGTAGAGCATCATCCGGCCGATCATGGGATCGCCAATGCCAAGCAGCAGCTTGATTGCTTCGGTCGCCTGCATGGTGCCGATGGTGCCGGGCAGAATGCCCAGGACGCCGCCTTCCGCGCAACTGGGAACCAAGCCCGGTGGCGGCGGCTCGGGGAACATGCAGCGGTAGCAGGGACCTTTCTCGCCATAGAAGACGCTGAGTTGGCCTTCGAAGCGGAAAATACTGCCGTATACGTTTGGAATGCCAAGCTTGACACAGGCATCATTCACAAGATAGCGCGTAGGGAAGTTATCGGTGCCGTCGATGACGATGTCCCAATCCTGGCTGAATATGCGCAGGGCATTCTCCGAGGTGAGCGGCTCGTTATACTTGACCACAACGATGTCGGGATTGAGATCGAGCATGCGGGTCGCGGCGCTATCCAGTTTGGAGAGGCCGACGGTGCTGACCCCGTGGATGACTTGGCGTTGTAGATTGGTGAAGTCTACCACGTCGTAGTCGACCAAGCCGATGCGCCCGATGCCGGCGGCCGCGAGGTATAGCGCCAGCGGACTGCCCAAGCCTCCCGTGCCAATTAGCAGGACGGATGAGGCTTTCAAGCGGCGCTGCCCTTCCATGCCGACTTCGGGCATGATTACGTGGCGGCTGTAGCGGCGTACCTCGTCGTGGCTGAGGTCGGCCAAGCGCGCATGAATTTTGTTCATTCTCGTTGCTCCATTTTCTAGCCGCGCCCGCCGGCGATGCTTGGGATGATTCGCAGACTTTCGCCAGCGGCGATCTCAGTATCCAAGCCTTGCAAGAAGCGAATATCTTCGTCGCCGATGAATACGTTGACAAAGCTGCGCAGTTCGTCCTTTTCAAACAAGTGGTCGCGCAATTCCGGGTGTTGCTCGACAAGGCTCGAAAGCGCCGCGCCCACGGTAGCGCCAGCGACATCAATGTCGGCCGCGCCACCGGTGAAGGCGCGTAGCGGCGTCGGAATACGGATTTTCGCCATGCTCAACTCCTTTTCAGTCTAATTGACAGTCTGCCACTTCATTATCTTTCGCCATTCGTCGTCGCTGACGACCGCGCAAATGTGCTCGACCTGGTTGTCACGCGAGATCTCCCAGGAACGCAGTTCCCCTGCCCGCCCCGCGTTGACTGAAACGATCATGTAGAGGAAGTTTGGCAGCGCGTGTTCACGGTCAAAGGCTGAGGGAATCGCGGGCGCGTCCGGGTGACTATGAAAGCAGCCGACCAGTCTCAAGCCCCGTCTGTCTGCTTCGTCTTCCAGGCGCATCCAGGCTTGCGGCGTCATCACAAAACGGTGATGCCGCTCGTCTTCCGCGCTGGAGTTTTCGGAAGGAATGACGTCGTCAATCACCACATCAGTGGCGGCGATATACCCATCGACGAAATGACCGAGTAGAAAGCCAGCGCCCTCGTGGGGATAGGCGGACTCCAAGTGCGCGGATATGCGCCGGTTCTGTGATTCGCTTAGGTATATGCGGCTCATTGCTGCTCCGTTTCTCGCCGAATAATCAAAAGAGCCAACCGCTGGGGCTGGCTCTTGTCCGCTTGGGCTTAGCTTGTTCAGCCTCAGCTTTAGACAACCTCATTCCCGACGCGGGCAGGCGCCACTTCGTCGCTGCTGAGACAACAACAGGGCTGATTCAAGACTTCCAATTGAAGATTAAGGGTCATGCCGGTGAGATTATCACAGGTCCGCGGCAGTTGCAACGGCAGTTTTCGCGAGGCAGCGCTAAGCCATTTATGTATATTGAAGCTCAAATTGCCGAGTGCTATACTAGCGCGCATTGAATTCGCGGCCGGCGCCAGCGGCACAAAGGAGAACCGGTATATGACAGACAGGGGCGGGCTTGATGGCGCAGTCGTCGCCGATATCAGCACCAGCTATATTGACGGCAGCATCGGAAAGCTAATTTATAATGGCTACGCCATAGAAGACCTCGCCGAAAACACCTCGTTTGAAGAAATCCTGTTTCTGCTATTCAACGAGCGTCTGCCTAGTCGCGCCGAATACGAATGCCTGCGCGAGACTGTCGCGGCGAAGGCGGCGATCCCGGATGCCGTCATCGCAATGATGAAGTCGCTGCCCGCGGATACGCCCGCGATGGCTGTCTTGCGAACCGCTGTCTCCATGCTTTCAGCCTTTGACCCCGACGCCGAGAATCTGAGCGACAAAGAAGCCGCCAAAGCCAAAGCTTTTCGCTTGACGGGCCAGATCACCACGATATGCGCGGCCTGGATGCGGATCGTCGACGGACAAGTGCCGATTGTGCCGCGCAGGGACCTGAGCGTCGCCGAGAATTTCGTCTATATGATGTCGGGCGACGCGCCCGACGCGACCGCCTGCGCCGCGTTGAATGTGTATCTCGTCTTGCTGGCTGAGCACGGAATGAATGCTAGCACCTTCGCCACGCGCGTCGTCGCCGCCACCGGTTCCGACTTGCACAGCGCGATCGTCGCCGGCATCAGCGCGCTGAAGGGTCCATCCCATGGCGGCGCCAATTCGGAAGCAATGAGAATGTTCCTCGAGATTGGCGCGGTGGACAATGTCGCGCCCTGGTTCGAGGCCAACATCAAGACGGGCAAGCGCCGCATCATGGGCATCGGCCACCGGGTTTACAAGTCGAATGATCCGCGCGCAGGCATCTTGAGGCGTCATGCGGAAGCGCTGGCGGAAAGCTCCGGCGAGCGCAAATGGCTGGATGTGGCAGTAAAGCTGGAAGAGACGGCGCGCGCCGATGACTACTTCGTGCAGCGCAATCTTTACCCCAACGTGGACTATTACAGCGCCATCGTGCTCTATATGCTGGGCTTGGACGTTGACATGTTCACGCCGCTGTTCGCGATGTCGCGGATAGCGGGCTGGTCTGCTCATGTGGTTGCGCAAATGGGCGGGCGCCTGATTCGTCCCAAGGCGAATTATGTTGGTCCGCACGACCGCGAGTTTGTCCCGATGGACGAGCGCTAGTTCATTGAGGCGCGCGTTTCGGCCTTGAGGCGCGCGTTTGCCGCTCTGCCGTCGACTGTGCTAAGCTGTAAGCGCAGGTGAATCGCAGCGCGACGCCATGATCCCCTATAAGATCGTCGGCACGACGAATTATCGACCATACGTGGCCTTCTTCGTCACGGCGGCCAATGTGCTGTCCTTTGCCTTTGTAGTGTTATTCGCATTTCTTGGCGGCTTGTCGCTGGAAGAGGTCTACCGCAACTATGCGCTGGATATCTGCGCGGTGCGCGTTCAGCCGCTGGCGGCGACTTTGCTCGATGGCATTCGCAGCATCTTTCTCCACATGAGTTTTGTGCATCTCACGTCTAACATCATAATCTTCTACGTATTCGGCTCACGGATTGAAGAGCATCTGGGCCACCTGCGTTTTCTGGCTTTCTATATGTTGGTTGGTTTCGGCGGACACTTGGGCCATCTGCTATTTGATAGCGTCAATTGCGCCGAGCCGCTGTACATGATTGGCTCGAGCGGCGCGATTTCCGGCATCATCGGCGCTTTCCTCTTTTTGTTTCCCACCGACCGCATCAAGTCGAAGATCGTCATCCTTAAGGTGTTCAACTACGATGTCAATGTACCCGCCTGGGTATACCTAATCTATTGGTTCTTCCTGCAGTTCTTCTACCAAGTGGGGTCGGTCGCGCCGCGCATAAATGTTCATTGGGGTCATGTCGGCGGCTTCATCACCGGGCTGGCGCTGATATTTCTTCTGTCATTTTTCATCATGCCGCCGCGCATTCCGCGAGGGTAAGAGCCAGGTCAGCCGGCTTGCGCGCAACCAAGCGCCTATGCTACCGTATAAGGCGACGAAGATAGTGAGGCTTACGACATGTTTCCCATCAACATTGTCGGGCGCGACCGGGCGGTCCCAAAAGCGACCATTGTAATCATCGCTGTCAACCTGCTGGTGTTCCTCTGGGAGCTCTCGGTTGACGCCAAAGGCGACGGCTATCTCAAGTCGGCGCTGCAGAACTACGGGCTGGAAGTCTGCAAGATTGGCGAGCAATCTTTTGCGACAACCAGCCTGGATACATTCCGCAGTCTCTTCCTGCATGCCAGCGCGGCGCATGCGCTCGGGAATATGTGGTTCCTGTTCCTCTTTGGCGGCTTGGTGGAGCGCTACCTGGGCAGCCTCAAATATGTGGCGGCATACTTAGGCTTCGGCGCAGCGGCGACCGTAGCGCATGTCTTGCTGGGAAACACGGTTTGCACGGTCTCGGACACGGGCCTCGTCATAGGCGCCAGCGGCGCGATCGCGGGCATCATGGGCGGCTTCCTGGCGCTGAAGCCGAACGCCAAGGTACGCACGATGCTGGGTTTCTTCCGTCCCTTCGTCTGGACGATCAAGCTACCGGCGGTGGTCTTCCTCGGCTACTGGCTGCTCATGGACGCTCTGCAGTTTCTGGGATGGGTCGGCGTGGAGACCGATGTGGCGCATTGGGCGCATATCGGCGGCTTCCTGACCGGTGTGCTGACGATATTCGTCGCTGGATTCGTCAAGCCTCTGCCGAAGCCGGACCCGCTGGAGCACCTCGCGGAATAGGCTTCAAGCAAGGCACTAATCGCCTGCAGCCGCAACTGAATCTTCGTGGCTTTGGCCTCAGGGCGAATGGCTATTGAAGGAACGGGATGTACAAGATAATCAGGTTGGCGACGATCTGACAGATCCAACTGGATGCCAAGCCGTTGCGCTTCCGCACGTAGACATAAAGCAAATTCATCATCAGAAGCAGTGCGGCGATGACCACAGCGACGGCCGGCAAATCCGTGACGGATTGCCACATGACCGGGAAGAAGAGCACGATATTCCACATCGCCGCCAGCAAGCCCACCAGCCAGAATGCCAGCTGACCTTGCAGCAAGCCGCGAAAGAAAAGCGTCTCGGCGAGCGGCATCACGAAGACGAGAAAAGCAAGCAGGCTGCCGGCTGTCATGCCCGGGAAGAGACGCGCCGCCGCCGGAGCCAACACCTGCTGACTGAGCGTAACCAAGAACGGTATTCCCAGCATAACGGCGTAGAGTATGCCCCAACCTAGATTCTCAGGCCGTTCTTGATCTATACGCTCCATATTTCCAAGCAGCCAGGAGAGTACGCTGACGCCGGCAAGGGCGCCCCAAGCAAGCGAAAAACGCAGTTCGACGTTGCCAGGCAGAAGCGGCGTCAAACCGACGCTTAGAGCGGCGGCGATGATAAAACCAAACAAGGGATCGCTTGCGCCGCGGTATGTGGCGCGAGCAGTGGCGCCTGCCTGTGCGCTGTCGGCCGCGGCCTCCGTGGAATCGGGCGGGATCGGCTGGTCCTTGAGCCGCCTTTCCGACTGCTCCAAGGGATCAAAGGGAGCCTCGGGCATCATGACAAGATAGCGCTCACGGCAGATATGACTTTGGCGATCGCGGCGCGATCAATCCAATAGTGCGTTCGCAGACGAATGACACCGCGCTCGCCGCTGTACGGCGACATGAATACATTATAGTCGCGGCGCAATCTGTTAACAAAGTCGTCCAAGGGCATCGCGACCTGGTCGGCGAGCGTGAAGAATATGAAGTTTGTGTTCTGGCTCTTGATGACCAAACCCGGGATTTCGCTCAAGCCTTCCGCTAGCAATTGGGCATGCGCGTGGTCATCAACCAAGCGATGGCGCATTTTGTGCAGCGCGATCATGCCAGCGGCCGCCAGCACGCCCGCTTGACGCAGGCTACCGCCAAGGACCTTGCGAGCCCGTCGGGCGCGGCGGATAAAGCTGCGATCGCCCACCAGGATCGAACCGGCTGGCGCGCAAAGCCCCTTCGACAGGCAAAATGTCACCGAATCGGCGCCGGCGGCCAGTTCTTGCACATCTACCTTGAATGCGGCGGCAGCGTTGAAGATCCTCGCGCCGTCAATGTGCAGGATCAAATTGTTCCGTCGGGCGATTTCGGCGACCTGCGCCGTGTATTCCGCCGAAATCGGTACGCCGCCAGCCATGTTGTGCGTGTTCTCCAGCGCGACCAGACGCGTGACCGGTTTGTGCTCATCGTCGGGGTTTATCGCCGCCTCGAGGTCGCAGAGGCGCATCGTGGCGTCCGATTGCACCGGCAGCGTATGCGGGATGATGCCGCCAAGCTGCGCCATGCCGCCCTGTTCATAGCGGAAGATATGCGAGGCGTCGCCGATGATGATCGACTCGCCCCGCTGGCAATGCGCCAGCAAGGCGCAGAGATTGCCCTGGGTGCCGCTTGTGACGAAAACAGCCGCCTCCTTGCCGAAGATTGCGGCAGCATCCGCTTCCAGCTGGTTCACCGTCGGATCATCGTGGTAAACATCATCACCGACTTCCGCGTTGGCCATGGCTTCGCGCATCTCGGCTGTGGGATGACTGACAGTGTCGCTTCTGAGGTCGATCGTTTTCATGCGCTTTGCCCGCTGAATTCGTATACCGCAATGCGATGCGATACTAGTCAGAACTGCGAAACTTGACAATAGCAAAGACGCATGCGCGACGAAATGGTCGCCCATTCGGCGCCGGTCTCTGCTATTCTGTAATCATCTGACCTTGAACAAGCGGAAAGCGCCTGCTGCGAGTTCGTCAGCTTGCCGGATTGCCAGATTGCCGAAGAAGCTATTTTCCGCCGCTTCAATATCTTGACGCCTATGCCTGAGCTTGCGCTTTCGCCGATTTTCTCATGAGGACATTAGCGGCGTCGTGGCCGCGCGCCTGTCTATCGTCCAGACTCAATTGCCCATGATGCTGGCAATAATGCGCTAAAATCGCTGTCAAATATACTGAATCACATGGCCAATCGCTTTATGCGCGAAGGGACCGGCCGCCTTTGCGCAAGCAGTTTCATGTGAGTGGTCGCAGATAGAGGACACTGCAATGATGGATGCGTTTCGCAAGGATGTTGATGACCTGGCACGCGAGCTTCGCGTAGACCCGGCGCAGGGACTGAGCTCGACCGAGGCCAGCGTCCGTCAAGCCGAATACGGAAAAAACGCGCTGCCGACGGACGAAGGTACGAATTGGGCGCAGCTTATCCTCAGCCAATTCACCGATGTCATGGTTATCGTCTTGATAGTCGCCGCGGCGATTTCAGCGCTGCTTGGCGAAGCCACTGATGTCATTGTCATCCTCGCCATCGTCGCGCTCAACGCCCTGCTGGGCATCTATCAGGAGTATCAAGCGGAGCAAGCGCTTGCCGCCCTCAGCCGCCTGCAGGTGCCGCAAGTGCGCGTGCGGCGCGACGGGCAGGTTCACGAAATCAGCGCCGAAGAACTGGCGCCCGGCGATATTGTCCTGATTGGCGAAGGCGACCGCATTCCAGCCGACGGGCGCTTGATCGAGTCGATCAATCTGCAGATTGAAGAAGCCGCGCTGACGGGCGAATCTGTGCCGGTGGAGAAGTCGGCGTCAGTCATCGATATCGCCGGCGACGTGCCTCTGGGCGATCGCGCGAACATGGCTTATATGGGCACGGCGGTGAATTATGGTCGCGGCGAGATGGTCGTGACCAAGATCGGCTTGCAAACCGAAATCGGAAACATCGCCACCATGCTGCTGCATGTGGAGGAGGGCACGACGCCGCTGCAGCGCCGGCTTAATCACCTGGGGCATATCCTGGCGACTGCGGCTTTGATCGTGGTGGCGATTGTCTTCTTCGTCGGCTTCCTGATCCAGGGAATACCAGCCGAGCAAATGTTCCTCATCGCCATCAGCCTGGCGGTGGCCGCCGTGCCGGAGGGCTTGCCCGCGCTGGTCACCATCGGCTTGTCCCTCGGCGCCAACCGCATGGTGAAACGCAACGTGCTGATCCGCCGCCTGCCCGCGGTCGAGACCTTGGGCTCGGTGAATATCATCTGCTCCGACAAAACCGGCACACTGACCAAGAACGAGATGACCGCGACCTACCTCGTGCTGCCGCGGCATGACGATATCCGCGTCGAGGGCGCCGGATATGTCGCCGAGGGCGGCTTATTCTCGCTGGGCACGCACGATCCGGCGAATCTGGGCAAGCCGGTAGATACCGAGAAAGACTTCGCGGCGCAACGCATGTTGAAGGCGATGGCGCTTTCGACCAACGTCTACCTGGAGACACATGACAAGAGCGACCAAGTCAAAGTGGTCGGCGACAGCACGGAAGCGGCGCTCCTGGTTGCGGCGCAGAAGATCGGCTTCACCCGCGAGCGACTGGAGCGCGAGATGCCGCGCGTGGCTGAACTGCCCTTCAGCAGCGAGCGCAAGGCGATGACCACCGTGCATTCGGTCAAAGGCGAGACCGCGCGTCAACTGTTCCCCGACGCTGAATACGTTGTCATCACCAAGGGCGCGCCCGACCGCTTGATCGATTGGTCGGCGATGGAGCAGACACCCGAAGCTGTCGTCGATATGAGCGAGGGACGCCGCGGCGTCTGGCAGAAGCGCGTCGACGCGCTGGCGAACGATGGCTTGCGCGTGCTCGGCATCGCCTGGAAGCCCCTGCAGTCACTGCCGGACCAGGTCACGCCGGAGATCGAGCGCGAATTGGAACTCATCGGCTTGATCGGCATACTCGATCCGGCGCGCCCGGAAGCGAAGACCGCCGTTCAGCGCGCGCGTGAGGCCGGCATTCGCACCATTATGATCACTGGCGATCACGTCTTAACCGCGGAGGCGATTGCCCGCGACCTCGGCATAATCACTGCCGGGCAACATGCAATCAGCGGCAGCGAGCTGGACGCGATGAGCGACGAGCAGCTGCAAGACGCGGCGCGGCGGGCTTCCTGTTTCGCGCGCGTGTCGCCAGCGCACAAGCTCCGGCTGGTGCAAGTGTTGCAGGCTCAAGACAACATCGTGGCAATGACAGGCGACGGCGTCAATGACGCGCCGGCTCTGAAGCAAGCCGATATCGGCGTGGCGATGGGAATCACCGGCGCCGATGTCAGCAAAGGCGCCTCCGAGATGATCCTGACCGACGATAACTTCCGCTCGATTGTCGCGGCGATTGAAGAAGGGCGCGCAATCTACGACAATATCAGAAAATTCATCAAGTACATGCTGAGCTCGAACGTCGGCGAGATTCTGGTGATGTTTGTCGCGCTGCTGATAAACATGCCGATTCCGCTGCTGGCGATTCAGATCCTATGGATCAACCTGGTGACCGATGGCTTGCCGGCCATCGCGCTGGGCTTTGAACCGGCGGAAGAAGGCGTCATGCGCCGGCGACCGCGCCCCACCAATGAAAGCATCTTCGCCGGCGGCACCGGCATACACATCGTGCTGGTGGGCATCCTTATTGCGATTCTGACCATCGCCAGCTACGCTTGGGGCTACACCACGATTGGTCTGGACGCCTTCAGCCCGTCTCTTGGCTTGGAGGCGCTTGAGCGCGGGGCTGTGGTTGAATTGGCGGGAGACGCCGCCGTGCCTGAGGCATGGGACGATTGGTCAGCAAGCGATCGCGCCGCCTTTCTCGGCACAGGCGAAGCCGGGTCCCAATTCATGGCGGAGCACGACGAAGGCAGCCGAGACCCGGGTAGACATCTCCTGAGCCAGGTAGAGCGCACCCCGCGGACTATCGCCTTTACCGTTCTGGCGTTCACGCAGATGTTCCAGGTGGTCGCTATTCACGCTGGCGACCGCACCACCTTCTGGCGCGCCGGCTTCAAAGGCAATCCGCTTATGTTTTGGGCGGTGCTTTCGACATTTGCCTTGCAGCTGATTGTGGTATACGTCCCCTTCTTCCAGGAGCCATTTGACACGCGCGCGCTCAGCATAGACCACATTGCCGTCAGCGTGGTCGCTGGCCTGCTCGTACTGCTGTTTGTGGAAGTGGAGAAGGCGGTCTTCCGGCATTCGCTGCTGGCGAACGATGGAAGGCAAATGTCGGCCGCGGCTTAGCGTCGCGTCTTCCGCCGTTACGAATCGGCGCGGACGTAGCCTAGCTCAATCAGCCGGTCCACGACCAGTTGCGCGTTCGCCTCGGCGGTGGCGCCTTCGGCAGTTAGGGTGATTTCGGGATTCAGCGGCGGTTCATAGGGATCGTCGATGCCAGTGAAGCCGGTGATCTCTCCGCGGCGCGCCTTGGCGTACAGTCCCTTGACGTCGTGCGCTTCAACGAATTCAAGCGGCGTCGCCATGTGAATCTCAAGGAAGCCCGCGCCCACCAGATTGCGCACATCCTGGCGCGTGGCTCGGTAGGGGCTGATAGCGGCGCAGATCACCAAGCCGCCGTGGCGCACGATTTCGCTCGCCACATAGCCGATGCGTCGGATATTCGTGTCGCGGTCTTCCTTGCTAAATCCCAAGCCCTTGGAGAGATGCGTACGCACGACATCGCCATCCAAAACGGTGACGTTGCGCCCCTTCTCCAGCAGAAGATTCACGATATGCTCGGCCGTGGTAGACTTGCCTGAGCCGCTCAAGCCGGTGAACCAAAGGCAAAGGCCCCGACGGTGACCCGGCGGATAGCTGTCGGCGAGGATCTGCGCCACTTCCGGGCGGGAAAACCAGGGCGGCAATGGCATGCCTTTGCCCAGATAATCCTGGCGTACTTGCGTGCCGGAAATCTTGCGCACCTTGGCGTCGGGTACCAGTTTTGCGCTCTCTTCATAGCGGTCTTCATCTTCCAGGTAGACCATCTCGGTGAAGGGCAGCGGCTGAACGCCGATTTCCTCAGCGTATTCGGCGACGAGGTCCTGAGCGTCATAGGGTCCATAGAAGGGTTCGCCCTTGGAGTCGGGTCCGGGACCAGCATGATCGCGCCCGACAATGAGATGATTGGCGCCATAATTGCGGCGGATGATGGCGTGCCATACGGCTTCGCGCGGTCCCGCCATTCGCATCGCCAGCGGCAGAAGCGAGAGCAGGCTGCGG
Organism: Anaerolineae bacterium; assembly: GCA_022824465.1. Lineage (GTDB taxonomy): Bacteria > Chloroflexota > Anaerolineae > Aggregatilineales > Phototrophicaceae > UBA6055. The sequence continues at coordinate 41,481 of JAJDZV010000008.1, read as the reverse complement.
TCGGTCTCGTAGTAGTTGTCAATCAGGGTTTTGTAGACGCGCACGCGAGTGTAATGATCGACATCACCGGGCTGCGTCATGCCCACGACTGGATGCAGCAGCAGCACTCCGTCAACATCCGCCGCGGCGCGTTTGGTCAGCGCTTCGTGCACCCGGTGCAACGGGTTGCGCGTCTGGAATGCGACCACATTTTCTCGTCCGTAGCTTTCCAGGACGGCGCGGGTCGCGGCTGGCGTCCGGCGCAATTCGATGAAATCCAGGTGAGGCGGCAGTCGCAATACCTCAAGCGGACCGGCGATATTCATTTTGCCCCAGCGGTGCATCTCGGCGATGATGGGGTGGCGCGTATCAAACTTGCCAAAGACCTTACACGCCGTCTCTTCCAGGTCCCATGCATAGACTTCTTCAATGGTCTGGATAGCCAGGATGTTGTTCCGGCTGTCGCGCAGGGCGATATCGCGGCCGATCTCGATGTCGCTACCCGGATCCACCGGCAGCGTGATCGGTATCGGGAAGAGCGTGCCGTCCGCCAGGCGCATGGCGTCTAACACGCTGCGATAGTCCGCCGAGCCCATAAAGCCGCGCAGAGGCGAGAATGCGCCGACCGCCAGCAACTCAAGGTCGCAGACGACGCGCGCGCTAACCTGTACGTATGGCAACGTGTTGGCGTAGGCTGCTCGTTCCAACAGGTTTGCTCTAGGCGCGAGCAGGTCTACCAGTTCGCCGCCGTAGGGACGAATAAGCCGCGCTTTTTCGAGGATCATAGAGGTCTCCGCAAGTGTGCAGTGGGGCAAAACGGCGGTATTGTAGCATAGTCAGACTGGTTGTGTCAGTCGAATATCAGTCTTTGCGGTCGACGCCGGAGAGCTTGCGCCCGAAGTAGACCAGCACGATGCTCAGACTATAGAGCGCCAGCAGCGGCGCCATGACGAGGAACATATTCACCGGGTCGATCGTCGGCGTGATCAAGGCGGCCGCGATCGACGCGCCGACGATGGCCACGCGCCACTGCCGAATCAGCGTGCGCGCGCTGACCATGCCCAGCAGGGAAATGAGGAAGAAGATAAGCGGCGTCTGAAAGGCGACGCCCATCCAAAAGAGCAGAGACGTGACGAAGCTGATGTAGCCGTCGGCTGTCCACTCCGGTTCGAAGATCTGCGCTTGAAACTCGTTTAGGAAGCCGAGCGCCGGCGGCATAAGAATGCGCCAGGCGAACAACACGCCGATGATGAAAAGCAGCGAAGTGGCGGGAATGGACAGCAGGACGTAGCGCCGCTCCTTGCGCGTCAAGCCGGGCAGAATGAACATGAGCAACTGGTAGGTCACCATCGGGATCGACAGAATGCCGCCGACCATGAGCGCAACCTTGAAATAGATGAGGATATTGCCGGTCGGGTCGAGGATGACCAGTTCGCAATTGTCGACGCTGGGGATGCGGCAGTAGGGTTCTTGCAGCAGCATAAGCACGCGGTCGGTGAAGAAGATGCCGACGACCGTGCCGACCACCAGCGCCAAGACCGCGCGCGTCAGGCGTTGCCGCAGTTCGTCCAGATGCTCAAAGAACCCCATACGGAGCTCATGACCGTCTTCCAGTTCCTCGTGAAGCGCGAGATCCGTCATGAGCGGCCGTCGTCGCCGGCTATTTGCGACCAGGCGCCGAGGTCGGGCAGGCTGCCGTTGGCATCGGCTTTGGACTGCGGCGCGCTCCAAGCGCCCAATGCTACTGGTTCGGGAATCGCGCGGCGCTTTGGCGATAGCGGTTTGGCGGCAGGCTTGGCGGCGCCGGGCAGAGCCGGCTTCTTCTTGTTGTTGAGCGCGTCGCCCACATCTTTGACCGTGTCCAAGTCCTTTTTCACTTCATCCAGCGAGTCTTGCACCGGCTTGGTCATCGGCTTGACGGCCTCTGTGACGGCGCTATTCAAGCTCTTGCGCGTTGGCGGCTCTTTGGGCAGCTTGATATCGACGCCGGCTTCGTCGAATTCCTTCTGCACCAGGTCAACCGTTTCTGACCATATTCTGCGGAATTTCGCCACATGTTGGCCCAAGACGTAAGACCAGTGAATCATGCGCTTGGGACCAGCGAAAACCAGCATGATAAGCAGAATCGCGATAAGCTCCCACGCGCCGACGCCTAAGATATTCATACTGTCGCAGTCTCGTCTGTCGTCCGTTCGATTTGCGGCTCCAGCTCGGATGTGATCGCGCCCAGCACGCCATGGACGAAACCGTGGGCGTTTTCTGCGCCGAAGACTTGCGCCAGATGCACGGCTTCATTGATGATTACGGGCGCCGGCGTCTTTCGTTTCTGCAGCAGATACTCGTAAATCGCCAAACGCAAGATATTTCTGTCGATTACCGCGACCTGATCAACGGGCCATTCCGGCGCGTATTCCTGCAAAATGCCGTCAAGCGTCGGGCGATGCGCGATCACGCCTTCGACAAATCGACGGATGTGCTGCCGGACGGCGTAGGCTTCGGGACGCTCAGCGAGATGCGCTTTCAGTGTTTCGGGCAGGGGATGATCGGTAGTGTCCAGTTCGTAAAGAATCTGGAGGCTGGCGCGCCGCGCGACCGAACGATCCGCCGCGCTCGGACCCGGGTCGACTACTTCCGATGTGATCGTATCGACAGCTGGATCAAAATCGTTCAGTTCAAAGGGATAGCTGTCAATCGTCGAGGGTTCGTTCATCGGGCGCGTCCACAAGAGCCGCTAAATTCGGCGCTAGTTTAGCGCAGACGCGGCGAATTATCCACTTCGAAAGCAGTGTCCGCGCATAAGCATCGCGGCTTGGCGCTTTAGGGCTGCCGGCGCGCCAGGCGGCGTCCAACCTTTCCGAGGCGGCTTTCAAGGACTACAATGATTGCCCGAGCAAGCCGCCGACCCATCCAACCTATTTGGTTTCGGCAATATCTGGAGCGATCCATGCAAGCTAAACGCCCGCTTGACATGCGGCAGGCGCTGGTTGTAGACGGCATCACCAAGTATTTCCATTTGCCCAAACTTCCAATATGGAAGCGGCTTGCGGGCATTCGCGAGCAACTGCCCGCGCCGGGAAAGCTGCCAGCGGTCAAAAACGGCGCCAAGCAGCCGCTGGTCGCTGTCGATCATGTCAGCTTTGCTGTCGCGCGCGGCGAGATTTTCGGCGTTTTGGGTCCAAATGGCTCGGGCAAGTCGACGCTGATCAGGCTCATATCGACGCTGCTGACGGCGGACAAAGGCAGCGCCAAGATTTTCGGTTTCGACATAGCCGACGATGAAATGAGCGTCAAACGACTCATCAGCCGTGTCTCGGTCGACGCCGCTTTCTTCAAAAAGCTCAGCCCAATGGAGAATCTGCTCTATGGCGCGCGGCTCTACGGTGTAACGGGACCGGAAGCGACGGTCAAAGCCTACGAGATTATGGGGCGGCTGGGCTTAAAGCGGGCGACCTATTCCGAGCCAATGGAAGAGATGAGCCGCGGGATGCAGCAGAAGGTCGCTATCGCCCGCGCCTTCCTCACATCGCCGATTCTGCTGCTGCTGGATGAACCGACAACCGGGCTGGATCCGCGTTCAAAGCGTGACGTGCGCGCGTTTATCGAGGAGCTGCGCGACTCGCATGACGCGACGATACTCATCACAACACACGATATGGAAGAAGCCGACCAAATCTGCGACCGCGTGGCGGTGATCCACAATGGCAAGCTGGTCGCGACCGGGACGCCAGACGAGCTGAAGCGCAGCATCGTCGACAACGGCACGCTGCCGACCCTGGAAGACGTCTTCATTCGCCTGACAGGTGAGCAACTAATCGATGTCGAGGGCGCTGAATCCGCGCCAACTTCCTGACCAGGAGCCGCCATGCCAAACCGAATGACACGGGGAATGAGCGCCTTGCGTCTCAATAGCTTGCAGGTCCATGCTTTTCTGGCGCGGAACTGGCATCTGACGCGGCGCTATTGGGGCTGGGAGGTGGTCTGGTTCTTCTACTCGCTGACCAGCGGGCTGTCAGTGGTTTTCATCGCCCAGGGCGCCGAAGCGCTGACGGGCGAGGCGGTCGGTTTCGATGTGCAGTATCTTACGATGTACCTCATCATTGGCACGCTGGTCTGGCGTTATCTCTCCGCCATATTCATATTGACAAGCGAAGTCATCGCCTGGGAACGCTGGGAAGGCACCATCGAATATACGCTGATGGCGCCGGTGCGGCGCTGGGTGCATCTCGTGGGGCAGACTCTGTATTCCTTGACATATGGCTTGATAACGACCCTGATCATCGGCATCGCGATGGCGCTATTTTTCGAGCTGGACTTATCCAATGCCAATCTGATCGGCGCCGGCGCCGTTATCCTGGCTGGCAGCCTGTCGCTGGTGGGCATCGGCATCCTCGCGAGCATTCTGCCTCTGCTGTATCCGGAACGCGGCGCGCAAATGACCAACGTGGTGGAGGCGTCGTTTCTGCTAATCTCCGGCGTTTATTATCCGATCAGCGTATTGCCGGACTGGATGGAAGCGCTCGCGCGAATCTCGCCGGTGACATACGTGCTGGATGGCACACGCGCCGCCATCCTCGAAGGCGCCCCGACCAGCGAGACGAGTCAATTCATCGTGCCGTTGCTCTTGCTCGGCTTTGTGACCTTGCCACTTGGCTTGCGCGCCTTCAAGGCAGCCGAAAACTATGCCAAGCGAACCGGCCGGCTGAAGCGGGTCGGCTAGCCAAGCGCCGCTGCGATCGCCGTCTGTCAAGACCTATACACAGATACCCGAGGCCTTATCCCTTCGCCTCGTTGAGATTGGCTTCAATCTGGCGGGCAAGTTCGTGATCAGGCAGGCGAACTTGAATCTGGCCGTCGCGAATTGCGATGCTCACCGACGGGCGCCGGGCGGCGTCACCGTTGCTCCGGCTGATAATCCATTCGTTCAGGCGCGAACAGAATTCGGCGCTGAAGAGAAAGATTGCGGCGATGAGAAAAGCCCAGAAGAGGAAGACGATCACAGTTGCGATGCCGCCGTAGACAAATTGGAATCCCGCCACGCTATTCATGTATAGGCCGAAGCCGGCCTTGGCCAACTCCCAGCCGATCGCGCCAAGCAGGGCCGCTGGCAATACGGCGTCCCAGTGCACATAGCGCGCCGGCACAAAGCGCAAGAGGAGGCAAAATATGACAACGTCCAGACCGAAGGGCAAGAAACGGATGCCGATGTTCAACCAAAGACTGGGCTGATCGAGCTGCATAACCGATAGCAAGCGAAGCACGCCCGAAGTGAGGAAGGAGGCGATCACCAGAATCACGAGCGCCAAACTGATGCCGACGGCCTGCAAGCGCAGCTTCCAGATGCTGCGACCCTTGGGCACACGGAATATCTCGTCGAGCGAGGCGGTAAGGTTGGAGAAAAGGCTGAGAGACGACCAGACGATGGTCAAGATTGCCACTAGGCCAAAGGAGTTCGATTGCTCCAGCGACTCATCAAAGATGTCGCGCACAAACTCGACGATGACCTCATCCTCCGGCAGAAAGACGCGCAGCCCATTGGCAATTTGCTCTTGAGCGGCTGCCGGTTCGAGCAAACCGCCGATGAATACCGCGAGCAAAAGCATCAAAGGGAACAATGAAAACAGGGCGAAAAATGCCAGCGCCGCCGATTGCCTGGAACTGTAGCGACCAAAACTGCGTATGGCGCTAAGCACGATGCCCGGCAGCGCGCGCGTGGTTTCGCTGCGATCATTCCAGATGCGGCGCGCGCCACGCCAGGCTCGTTCTTTAATCGGGCTCATCAAAGCCTACCTGCATTGTCAGGCATCATGTCTGTTTCATTATACGCCGATTGCGCATCCGCGATTCGCGCGCCAAGTCGCTTCGTGGTCAGCTTGGCCAGGTTCGCTGAAGCAGGTCGGCGTAGTCTTTGCCCGGCGTAATCTGCCCGAGGATGGACGATTTGTCGGCGCCGGTCAGCGCGGGCAAGGTGGCGGCGCGACCATGCCAGGTCTCATGCGCCAAAACGGCAAAGACCAATGCCTCTTTGTAGTCGCTGTCCATGCCGACGTCTTCGTGAGCCAAGACCTTGGCCGGCGCCAGCAGCTCCCGCAACATGCCGACAATCACCGGGTTGTGGCGTCCGCCGCCGCCAAGGATGACCTCGCGCACAGCCGCCGGCGCAAATCGTTGGTAGGCGTCGGCGATGTTTGTGGCCGTCAGCGCCGTCAGGGTGGCGATGATCTCATTCTGGCTTAGTCCGTGCTCGCGCGCCTCGTCTAGTAGGCGCAGCGCCGCGGCCGTGCCAAAGGTCTCGCGACCGGTGGATTTGGGATAATTGTGCGCATAATAGGGATGGCTCAATAGCTCGTCAAGCCAGGCCTCGTTCACCCGTCCCTGCCGTGCCAGTTGACCGTCGCGATCGTAAGTCAAGGCGCCGCCGGAGAATTCGGCAGCGGCGATATCGAGCAGCGCGTTGCCAGGTCCGGTGTCAAAGGCGATGGGCGCTGATGAATTGTCGGCGAGCGGCGGCAAAAAGGTCACGTTGCCCATGCCGCCGATGTTTTGAATCGCTCGCCAATGCGCCGGATGCCGCAGAAGCAGCCAGTCGACATAACTGGTCAGCGGGGCGCCTTGGCCGCCAACCGCGATATCGCGCGCGCGAAAGTTCCCGATCGTCGTGACGCCGGTTCGCTCCGCGAGGACGGCCGCTTCGACGATTTGCAGCGATGCGCTGACCTCGCCCGTTGGCGTAACGTTATGCCAAAGCGTCTGTCCATGCGAGCCGATCAAATCGATTTGGGCGGCAGACATGCCCGCTTGCCGCACGGTCTCCAAAGCCGCATTGGCGAAGACCTCAGCGAGGTCAACATTCAGCGCGGCGATCTCGGCGACGCTGCTTGCGATCGGATCGCAGCAATGCAGGATTCGCCGGCGCATGTCTGGATCGTACGGGCTGGTGGCGCCCAAAAGCAGTTCGGCAGACAATTTGCCGGGCGCGCCCTTGATATCGCAGATCGCGACATCGACGCCGTCGGCGGAGGTGCCGGACATCAAGCCGAGGATAATCATTTAGGATACCTTGGTCTGCCAGAGGCGCAATAACTAGAGGCCGTTGCGCGGAGACTGCGCGACTTGTCTATACGCGGCGTCGCCAGTCAGCCTTCAAAGCGTCTCGGCATAGCGCTTGAAATTATCAAGTATCGCCTGCCAACCGGCGCGTTGCATGTCAGCTGGGTTCTCCGCTTCCGCTTCAAATGCGATGGAGATCGTCGTGCCTTCGCCCGCGTCTTCAAAGCTGGTTTCGACTGCCCGTCCATCGGTTAAGCTGTAGTCGAGCTTGACCGCGGGCAGAACCTCAGCATAGACGGCTTCAAAGTCAAAGCCGAAGCTGCCGTCTTTAGCCTCCATTCTGTAGCAAAGTCGGCCGCCAACCCTGAGGTCATTCTCGGCGCGCGGGCAACACCAGTCGTCGCTGGCGAAATTCCAATTGGTTATATGCGCTGGCTCGGTGTATATCGCCCAGGCTTTGGCTCTCGGCACGTCGACGGTTGCCTGAATGTGAATCTTCTGGCTCACTAAGTTTTCCCGAAGCCAAGATATCTATCAACGGAGAGGACAGGATTCGAACCTGCGGTACCCTTTACAGGTACAACCGCTTAGCAGGCGGCCCCAATCAACCACTCTGGCACCTCTCCCTAACGGCTAACCTATTGCGACCGGGCTTGAGGCGGAGAGGACAGGATTCGAACCTGCGGTACGGAGAACCGTACAATGGTTTTCAAGACCATCGCCTTAAACCACTCGGCCACCTCTCCAACAGACCAGCGTGTCGCAGGTTGGCCAGGGTCATGCTAGCATAAGGGCGCTGCACTGTCAATATCCTGCTGCGCCAGGGCGAGGAGCCAAGAGAAATATCGAGACGCTGTTGATTGTCATCTATCTATTGCCCGTCATCGGTCTGGCCAATCTCGTCGACGAGCACCGGCGTCTGTATCCGCTGTTGGCCATTCTGACACTTGGGATCGTGAGCATCGGTGGCTTATGGCGGATGTGCGCGGCTGCGATTAAGCGCTTGAGCGATTCCGAGCAGCCCGCCTTTGATGCAACTAAGGCGGTGCACCAGACCGCCGCCTTCCTTATGCTCCTGGGATGCCTGAATTTCTTTATGAACTTAATGATACGTGATTTGGCAAGCGACGGCGCCAATGTCGCCATTCTACCGTCGGATGCCATGCTGGAGCTATTCGGGACTGGCGCGCTTCACTTGCTGGCGGCAATTCTGGGCGTCGGCTGGGTCTTGAGGCGGCGCTTGTCAGAGGTATGCAATCGGCTCTGCCTGCGTATGCCGACTCTGCGCGAGGCCGGCATAGGCATCGCCGCCGGCGTCGGACTTGGGATTTTCTCGACAGTCGTGATAGCCATCTGGGAGCAATCCGTACCCGCTGAAGTCTTCCAGCAACAAACCGAATCCGCTCAGCTATATTTCGAAGCGATTACCGCGACTCTCAGCGGGGGGCTATTGTTGGCAATCATACCGGCCGTGTCGGAAGAGATATTTTACCGCGGCGCCTTGCAGCCGGTCTTCGGCCTGTGGTTGACTTCCATATTCTTCACGCTTATGCATTGGCAATATGGTTTGACACCGGCCATATTGATCTTGTTTGTCGTTTCACTGGGATTTTCCTGGCTCCGCTTGCGCTATCACACCAGCGTCGCCATCATCGCGCACGCCGTTTTTAACTTTTTGCCCTATCTGACCGGCGCGTGATCGGCAAGAGGATCGCGACTGTATGATCAACCTTTACGCCCTCAGCTATGCGGAACTGGCCGAATTACTGACAGAGTATGGCGAGCCGGGTTTTCGCGCCCAGCAGATCTGGGACTGGATGTACAGCCGACGCGTTGGCAGCTTTGGCGCGATGCGGAACCTGCCGCGCTCCCTGGTGGAACAGCTCTCGGCGAACGCCACGCTGGGCGCGCTGGATCTGGCGGCGCGACAAATCAGCCGAGACGGCACGGAGAAACGCTTGTACCGGCTTCACGATGGCCAGTTGATCGAGTCGGTGCTGATGCCCTATGCTGACGATCGCCAGACCGCCTGCATCTCGTCGCAGGCCGGTTGCGCCATGGGTTGCGTCTTCTGCGCCACGGGGCAGATGGGCTTTGGAAGACAACTAAGCGCCGCCGAGATATTTGAACAGGCGATGGCATTCGCGCGTGATCTCGCGGCGCGTGGCGAACGACTCAGCAATATCGTCTTCATGGGGATGGGCGAGCCCTTCCACAATTACGACGCCTCGCTGCAAGCTGTGCGCCTCCTCATGCAGCGGCTGAATATCGGCGCGCGACATATCACCATCAGCACGGTCGGGCTGGCGCCGCAGATTCGCCGTTTCGCCGATGAAGGCCTGCAAGTCAAGCTGGCTGTCAGCCTGCACAAAGCCGATGATGCCGAGCGCTCCGCCCTATTGCCGGTCAATCGGCGCTGGAACATCGACGAACTCCTGGATGCCTGCCGCTATTATGTCTCGCGCGCCAACCGGCGTATTACATTCGAATGGGCGGCAATTGCCGGCGAAAACGATACCGAGGATGAAGCCCGGCGGCTGGGGCGGCTGCTTCATGGCGTCCGCTGCCACGTCAATATCATCCCGCTCAATCCCACGGCCGACTATGAGGGCAAGCCCGCCGACAGCGCGAATCTGCATGGCTTCATTGCCATTTTGCGTCAGCATGGCGTCCCCGCAACGGTAAGGGTGCGCCGCGGGATTGATATCGACGCCGGCTGCGGCCAGCTGAAGACCGCGGTATTGGCCAATCAACAGGTCGGATGAGAACTGCGGCGGTCCCTGAAAACCCGGCGCTTGGGACGTCCGCTGCGTGTTGCTATTGGAGCTAGAAACCAGTAGTATCATGCTTGCGTCATTCACAGTCCATTGAGCGCGCTCATGCACAATTCAAGAGTCAAGATCGCGCCTTCCATTTTGGCGGCTGATTTCTCTCGTCTTGGCGATCAAGTGGCGCAAGCCCAAGCCGCTGGCGCCGATCTCATTCATATTGATGTGATGGATGGACGCTTTGTGCCCAATATCACCATGGGTCCGCTGGTCGTTGAGGCTTTGGCAAAGGCAGTCACGATACCGCTAGATGTGCACCTGATGATCGTGGAACCGGAGAAATTTGTGCGGCGCTTTGCCGATAGCGGCGCCGACATCATCACGGTGCATGTGGAAGCGTGCCTGCATCTTCATCGAGTGCTGGGACAGATCGCGGAAGCCGGCTGCACCCCGGGCGTCGCGCTCAATCCGCATACGCCGGCCTCGTTCATCGCGGAAGTGATGGACATGGCGCCGGTCGTTAATGTGATGACCGTCAATCCCGGTTTCGGCGGGCAACGCTTTATCGAGGGCATGCTGCCTAAAATCAGTCGCCTGCGAAAAATGGCTCATGCGCGGGGCGTCGACCTTGATATTGAAGTCGATGGCGGCATCAGCCCGCACACGATAACGAAAGTAGTCGCGGCCGGCGCGACCGTGGCGATCGCCGGGACCTGCGTCTTCCAGCACGAGCGAGGCATCGCCGCCGGGCTTCGCGAGTTGCGCGCTGCCATAAGCGACCGGCAATTGAGTTGCGATGAAGAAACTGCAAATTGACGGCGTGGCGCTGAAGTCATTATTCGGCGCTGGCGTCGCGAACGTAGCCGCCAACGTGGCGCTCATCAACGAACTTAACGTCTTTCCGGTGCCGGACGGCGATACGGGCGCAAACCTCTATCATACGCTGCAACGCGCCTGGCGGGAGATCGCGAACACCGACGAAGCTGCCGTTAGCACGGTGGCGAATCGCTTCGCGCATGGCGCTTTGATGGGCGCGCGCGGCAACAGCGGCACGATAATGTCGCAATTGCTGACGGGCTTTGCCGATTGTCTACAGAATTCGAAGGTCTTGACTGCGCCGCTCTTCGTCGATGCCTGCGGGTCCGCGGTTGCGCGCGCGTATGCCTCGGTATCGCAGCCGGTCGAAGGCACGATTCTGACAGTGGCGCGCGAGGCGGCCGCGTCTTTGCGGCGTGACCATTCGCTTGACATATTGTTGGCGACCCTTGTGAGCGAGAGCCGCAAGTCGTTGGATAACACGCCGAATCTGCTGCCGCTGCTGAAAGACGCCGGCGTGGTCGATGCGGGTGGTATGGGCTTGCTCTGCTTCCTGCAAGGCATGTCGCCTCAGAATTGCGGAGGCGCGCGCGAGACTGCCCCGATGCAAGTTAAAGCCGAGCCGGCGACGCTGCCATCCATCGTCAGTGAAGCCTACGGTTACGATGTTCAGTTCCTGATGCTCGGCGCCGATCTGGACGTCGACGCGGCGCGGCAAGCCATGGAGCGGCTCGGCTGGTCGGTTGTTGTAGCCGGAGACTCATCGGCAGTCAAAGTTCATGTCCACGTCGACAATCCCGCCCTTCCCCTGGATTACGCTGTAAAGGCCGGCGCGACGCTTACCGATGTCGTGATAGAGAATATGGAACTCCAGGCGCGGGATTTCGCCAGACTGCAGGAGCGCCAGCCGGGCGAAACCGGGCATCCCGCTGCGTCAGTCATTGCGGTGGCTGAGGGCGCCGGCATGAAAGCGATCTTCCGCGACCTCAGCTGCTACTGGATCATAGATGGCGGCGCGGCCCGCAACCCGTCGATCGAAGACTTGCTCAGCGCCATTGAACGCTGCCCGTCCGACAAGGTCATCGTCCTCCCAAACCACAAAGACGTCGTGCTGGCGGCGGCGCAAGCTGCCAAGATTCAATCTGGCAAGCGCGTCGCGGTCTTGCCTACCAGAACTATGGCGCAGGGCATCAGCGCTATGGTCGCGCTCGGCGATGCAAGCGATAAGGGCGCCGATTTCGAGGCGACGATCGCTGCTATGCATGCCGCCGCTGACGCGGTCACGTCGATCCAGATTGCGCGCGCTACACGTTCCACCTGCCTCGACGGGCTGACGATACGCGAGCGTGACTATATCGCAATTGTCGACGGCGCGATCCGTGTAGCCGCCGCCGATATCGGATCCGCCTTGAAGGACGCGCTGGTCGTCAGTGGCGTCGAGGGCAGAGAGCTGGTGACGCTCTATTGCGGGGCGGACTTCAATGCCGAGTCCGCAGACGCGCTAATTGAGCGTTTGTTAAGTACAATTAAGGGAATAGAATTCGAAGTGGTCAATGGCGGCCAAGCTTTGTATCCGCTCATAGCAAGCGTCGAATGATGCCGAAGATTCACATTGTAACCGACAGTGGAGCGCGCTTCTCAAACCCGCGACTGGTGCGGCGCCTGCCCGTGACCATAATTCCCAACACGATTGAATTCGCCGGGAAGCGTTACCAGGAAGATATTGACATCAATACGGAGGAGGCTTTCCAGTTGATGTCGGAGCTTGAAGCGCCGCCCAAAGTCATACCGCCATCGGAGAGCGACTACGCAGAGTTGTTCACCCGCCTGTCGCACTTTTGCGATGCCGTCATCTCGGTACATCCCTCGCGTGAACTATCCGAGAGTTGGCGCAATGGCCGCCTGGCAGCGCAGCAAGTGAACGGCAACTGCGAGATTGCCGTCGTAGACTCGCAGAGTCTGTGCGCCGGACAGGGCATGCTAATTCGCGTCGCCGCGCGCGCTGCCCAGGAACAAGAGACCGCCGAAGAAGTCATCCAGACTGTGCGACAAGCCGTCAACCGGATCTACTCCGTTTACTGTATCGAGAACGTAAACTTCCTGCGCGCGAACGGTTTTATGAAACCGTCGCATGCGATCTTGAGCCATCAATTGGGCATCATGCCGTTCGTCAGCCTGGAAGACGGGCAAGTCATTGTCATTGAAAAGGTGCTCGGGCGCAGCGAGGTTATTGAACGGTTGGTCGAATTCCTGGTGGAGTTTACAGAACTCGAGGACGCCGTGATTTTGCAGGACGCGAAACACATCAGCGAAGAGACGCGGATTATGCAAGATCGCCTGGCGCTGGAATTCCCGGGTCAGCACTTTCCCTTTACCATGTACAGCGCTACGATGGCGTCCTATCTGGGAACCCAGGCGACCGGCGTCGCTGTCCTCGAAAAAGAGAGCGAAGTATACGACGATGACTTCTAGCGCCCTGCGGATCGCCGCCGACAGCGTCTGCGATTTGCCGGTTGAACTGGCGCGCTCGCTGGGCGTCCACATAATCCCAACGTACGTGAATATTGGCGGAGACAGCATCGCCGACGATGGCGCGCAACTGGACCGGGCGCGCTTCTACCGCGAATTGCCCGCGATGGACAGTTTTCCGACGACAGCCGCCCCGTCTCCCGGCGACGCCGCCGCATTCTTCCACGAGATCTTGGCTGACGGCGCGGACGAAATCATCTCTATACACGTAGCCGAAAACCTCAGCGGAACCTTGAACGCAATGCGCCTCGGCGCCGAAGAAGTCGCGCCGGATCGCATCACGCTCGTCGACAGTCGTCAAGTGTCGTTTGGCATCGGCCTACAAGTGTGGGCTGCGGCCGAAGCAGCTTTGCAGGGCGCGGGACGCCAGTCCATTCTGGCTGACATTGAACGCGCGCGCCGGAGTATAAGAGTTTATGCAATTGTCGACACGATGGAGTTTCTGCGCCGCAGTGGACGCGTTAATGCGCTCGCCTCGAGTCTAGGCGGCATGTTAAAGATTAAGCCGGTGATCCGCTCGCATGAAGGCCTAGTCGAGTCGATCGGTCGCCTGCGCACCTGGAAACGGGCGGAGGAACGATTGCGGCAGCTAACACATGAACAAGCGCCGCTTGATAGACTGGCTGTCCTGCACGTCGCCAACCGCCACGGCGCCGATAGCTTCCTGGAATCGATAGCGGATATCGCTCCATCTGATACACTGGTCATCGAAACGACGCCGACAATCGGCACACACATCGGCCCCGGTTCGATCGGCGTGGCGACGCTTAGCCGCCAATGGAGGCAATAGTCCATGCCATCAGCATTGGAAACGCTGATCAAGATTCTGAAACTAGAAAGAGACCAGGGAGCGCAGAACACGGCGGTGGTCGGTGGATTGAGCCGCTACGCAGCCACCTGGCAGGAGCAAGCGCGAGAGCAAGCGCGTCGGCCCCGGCATCAGATTTTGGTGGATGAGATCGTCGATACGCTTGCCGAATACGACGCGATTACCGCTCAGGAAACGCGCATTGAAACCATCAACTACCTTTTGGACCGCGTGGTGGATCGGCAGAAGGCGCCGCCCATGTACCGAAAGCGCCTGGCTGAGTTGGAGGCGCGGGCAGAGTCACGCGCTGATGCGCCAGCACGAAGACGTAGCCGTCCCCCTCGACGAGATCATGTCGACCGCCGATCCGGGCGGCAGCCGCGAAGAGGCGGCCACGAGCGCTTTCACGCCTACGACAGCGCATCCTACGACGAGGACTTCACGCGCGGCCCCAGTCAACAGCGTTTGGATATCCCGCCGATGCCATCACTTGATCGCCCTCCGCGACATGCCCGCGCCGGTCAAAGTCTCGACCAGCAGCTCGCCCTGCTCGACGAACTCAATGCGCCAACCACTGACGTTAAGGGCATCGGAAGAAAATACGCCGAACTTCTCCTGCAATTGGGATTAAGCACCATCGGCGACCTGCTCTACTCGACGCCGAGAGATTATGTTGATTACACAAAGCTGCTTTCGATAAGCGAGCTGGTGGCCGGCGAAACCGCGAATGTTATTGCCACGGTGGAGCGAATCCGCACGGTTGCCGGTCGTCCGGGCAAAAACGACCTGATCGTGAAAGTGTCGGACACCACGGCCTCAATGTCCGTCCGTTTCTTCAGCCAGCCCTTTCTGGCTGCAAAACTGAGAGCGGGCATGCAATTGCTCCTTCGGGGAAAAGTCCGCTTCTTCAGGGACATGGCGCAAATGGCCAATCCGGAGTGGGAAGAACTGGACTTGGACAACCTCCGCCAAGCTGGGATCGCGCCAGTGTATCGCATGACCAAGGGACTGCGCCCGCGCCTATTTCGCCGCACGATGAAAGCTCTAACCAGCGACTGGGCAACGCGCATTCCAGATCCCCTGCCGCTCGCGCTGCTGGAGCGCAACGACTTGGCCGATCTAGGCTGGGCAATTCAGCAGGCTCATTTCCCCGCTGGTCCAGATCACCTGTGTCACGCCAAGCGGCGTCTGGCATTTGACCGCCTGCTCATGCTCCACTTGGCGCTGCTGAGCCGGCGCCGCGCCTGGCAGGCGCATCCGGGTCCGCGTCTGACTGTAGACGACGACTTCGTCAAGCGCTTCATCCAAGACGTCTTTCCCTTCGAGCTGACCGATGCTCAGAAGCGCGCCATCGACGATATCTCGGCTGATCTTGCCGGTCCCCTGCCTATGAATCGGCTGCTCCAGGGCGATGTTGGATCGGGAAAGACCGCTGTGGCTTTGATCGCGCTCGCCATCGCCTGGGCCAATGGCAAGCAGTCCACTCTGATGGCGCCGACCGGCGTGTTGGCGGAACAGCATTTCCGCGCGCTCCAGGAAGCGATTGCGCGGCTCAGTGGCGACAATTCGCCGAGGATCGCGCTGCTGACCAGCGCAACAAAGACGGCCGAACGCGAGGCGATCTATCGTGAAGTCGCGGATGGCGGCCTTGATATCGTGGTCGGCACCCATGCTCTGATTCAGGCGGGTTTGGAATTTCGCGACCTGGCTGTAGCGGTGATTGATGAGCAGCAGCGTTTTGGCGTCGAACAGCGCTCGCGTTTGCGTGGCAAAGGCGGGAATCCGCACCTGCTGGTGATGTCGGCCACGCCTTTCCCGCGTACCCTGGCGCTGACCTGCTTCGCCGATCTTGATCAGTCTATCATAGACGAGAAACCGACCGGTCGCAAAGCAGTCAAGACCTGGGTGATCGATCCGGCAGCACGCGAACGCCTCAATGGATTTGTTGTCGAACAACTCGAACAGGGATCGCAGGCATTCTACATTCACCCGCTGGTCGAGAAATCTGACGCTGTCACGAGCGCTGCCGCCGTCGACGCTTACGAAGAACTCAAGCAGGTATTTTTCCGATTTCGCGTCTGCCTATTGCACGGACAGATGAATGCGTCCGAAAAAGACGAGCTGATGTCGGACTTCGCCGCGCACAAGTATGACGTGATGGCGACGACCTCGGTGGCTGAGGTCGGCGTTGACGTGCCCAATGCAAGCGTGATCGTGATTGAAGGCGCCAATCGCTTCGGCTTGGCGCAGCTGCATCAGTTTCGCGGACGTGTCGGACGGGGCGAGCGGCAATCGTATTGTTTTCTCATTCCCGATAGCTCTGCGGAGATCAGCATCGACCGCATCCGCGCCTATCAAAGCGACGCGCTCAGCGTTGGCGAATTGACTATCGCCGAGCGGCGCCTTTCGGCAATGGAAGAGAGCAATGACGGTTTCGTCTTGGCCGAGCGCGACTGGCAATTGCGCGGAACCGGCGAACTGCTGGGCACGCGGCAAAGCGGGCACGACGCCCTTGACCTGCTCGATCCCGCGCATGTCGAATTGGCGACGCTCGTACAGAAAGAAGCGCTGACCTTGTATGAAGAAGATCCCGCATTGGAGCAGAACGAACAGCAACTGCTCGCCGAGTTCGTCAGGCAGCGCTACCCCGAGGCTGCCGATATCAGTTGAAGCAGCGTCGCCGTCAACCGCCTCGATCTCTTTGGACGAGTATCCTGCTACGGCCGGCGCGACTTTGGTTTAGGCCAGCGCGAATCCTCCGAGGTAGCCGGCCGATCGTCGGCGCGCCCCCGCCGGCGCCTGAAAAACGCGCGTAGACCTGGCCCAGCCGCCTATCGCCGCTTCTAAAGCCGGATTGGAAATCTGCTAGCGTATAGGTTGGCGCGGAAATCCCACTGCCACTACAATGCGCTGGTAGCGCAGGAGAAAACGGATGGCAGGACGCGGAATTGCGCTGTATCCAGCATCGCTCGACCCGATTCACTACGGCCACATTGATGTGGCTGTGCGCGCTTCCCGGCTGTTTGAGAAGCTGGTTGTCGCCATCTACTGCAATCCGAACAGAAAGCGCGTGCTCTTTGAAGTCGACGAACGTGTTTCATTGGCGGAGCAAATATTTGCGAATTACCCTTCGATATCAGTGGCGAAATATAATGTTCTCACAGTACAATACGCCCAATCCGTCGGCGCGGAAGTCATCATTCGCGGCTTGAGGGTATTTGGCGACTTCGAATTTGAGTTTCGGATGGGCATGGCAAACAAGAAACTTGCGCCTGACTTGGAAACGATCATGATCTTGGCGGATGAGCAGTATATGCATATCAGCTCAAGCACGATACGCGAAATCGCCGAATTGGGCGGCGACGTCAGTTCAATGACGCCGCCGATAATAACCGAGGCCTTGGGCGCCAAGTTCAGTAAGCAACAAGGTAAAGAATAACACGGTCTCACTTGGGGAGGAGATAGATGGATATTCAACATTTGGTGGATCGATTGGAAGATTTGGTTGACGAGGGACGGCATCTCTTCGGCACAAAGTACACGATGGTGGATGAAGAGCGCGCCCTTGAAATCATCGACCAGATGAGGATATCGATTCCGGAAGAGATCGAAAAGGCGGCGCGCACGATCCAATTGCGTGACCGCGTCCTGGCGGAAGCCAACGAAGAAGCGGCGCGCATCGTCCAGCAGGCGCGTCAGCACAGCGAAGACCTGATTGATGAGCAGGAGATGGTCAAGCAAGCCAAGGTCCGCGCGGAGTTCGTGATTGAGCAAGCGAAAATCGAAGCGCAGAAAATAACGCGCGAAGCCGACGAATACGTCTTGGTGCAATTGAGCCAGCTTGAACAGCGCTTCGCCATGACGCTCGATG
Organism: Anaerolineae bacterium; assembly: GCA_022824465.1. Taxonomy (GTDB): domain Bacteria; phylum Chloroflexota; class Anaerolineae; order Aggregatilineales; family Phototrophicaceae; genus UBA6055. The sequence goes on along the minus strand of JAJDZV010000008.1, from coordinate 23,663 downwards.
AAATCCGCAACGGCATCCAGTTGATGCAGGTTGAGGAGCCAGTCGCGGCGCCGGCCGAGCCGGAAATGGAACCCGCGCACGCGCCGGTCAACGAATCTGCTGGCGACCCGATCAGCTTTGACCGGCCGGCTCAAGCGCCCATGGGCAGCCGCATCTAGTTCTTTTTCGCCCTCCACCATACAGGCCACAGACATCACTATAGCGATGTCTGTTTGCATTTCTCACGGCCATACATAGGTCGTAATCTAGTCTCCTTCATGTAGCCGCAATTCTCCGACTGATGCGCCTGATAATCATTGCCGTGGCTTGGGCTTTTGGGATCAGCCTGGCGCGCGCGCTCCCCGCTACGGACCTTCTGCCGTTGGCAGCCGCTATGGCGATTGCCGGGGTCGCTGCGCTGGCGATGCCGCGGAAACGCCTGCGCCGACTGTGCCTGCTTGCGCTCATCGTTTGCGCTGGCGCCGCGCGACAGTCGCTCGTCGCCGACAGCAGCGAAATTGCCGCTTTCAACGGCTACTCCGGAACGATTACCGGGATCATTGCGGCCGAGCCGGCCGAGCGCGATGACCGTATCCAATTGCAAATTGAAGCGGAATCAGTCTTTGTCAACAACAGAACCGAAACAACCAGCGGACTCGTCCTGGTAGAGAGCCACAGCCGTGCGGACATAGCTTACGGCGACCGCGTCCGCGCGACAGGCGCTTTCGACCCGCCCGGCGCCGGCGACACGTTTTCGTACGCCGATTATCTTGGCCGGCAAGGCGTATTTACTATCATGCCGAACGCGAGCCTGGAGCGGGAAAGCATCGGACACGGCAACCCGCTGGTTGCGGATATGCTGAAGCTCAAGAAGATTGTTCGCAAGCTAATTGAAAGTGCCCTGCCCGAGCCGCAAGCAGGATTGCTCACGGGCATTCTGCTGGGCGACGAACGCGGAATCTCGCCAGACTTGGAGGAGGCCTTCGAGCGCGTCGGCGCTTCGCACATAATTGCAATTAGCGGATTCAACATGATTGTCGTCAGCGCGATCGTAATGAGGGTATTCTCCAGCGCCATTGGCGAGAGAAGCTTGATAGCTGCAGCCTGCGCCGTCACAGTGATAGCGCTATACTCGCTGTTCGTCGGCGCCAGCCCGGGAATCCTTCGCGCCGCATTAATGAGCAGCCTCTACGTAATTGGCAATCAGCTTCGACGAAAGACATTCCTGCCGACCTCGCTCGCATTCGCCACCCTGCTGCTATCACTGCATGATCCTAACGTGCTGCTTGATCTGGGATTCCAGCTTAGCTTCTTCGCCGTCCTCGGGCTGGGCCTCTTTGTTGAGCCCCTCGCGACAAAGTTCGAGGCGCTGCTGGAGAAAGTCCTTCCGCCCAAGTTTGCGGGACCGGCGCATAGCTTTCTCAACGAGCCGCTGATTGTCTCTTTCGCGGCGCAACTTGCTACGCTGCCGCTGATAATTCTCTATTTCGGACGCCTGTCGCTGTTGTCGCTGCCGGTAAACTTGCTGATTGTGCCGCTGCAATCGGCGGTGCTTCTGCTCGGTTTTGCATCGGTTGCCATCTCCGTTCTTGCGCCCGCCATAGGCACGCTGGTCTTTTGGGCGGAGCACGCCTGCCTGTCCTGGACCATTGCTCTCGTGCGTGGCTTCGCCGCGCTAGACTTCGCCGAAATCACTGTAGATTTTGACGGACGTTTGATTGAACTCTATTACTTGCTGCTGTTAGGATATGCCATGATCCACGCTGCTCGTCCACCGATTTGGATGCGACTGGAGACAATCGTCCGCCGAAACAAAATAACCGTCGCCGTCAGCATGCTTGGCTTGGCGGCACTGATCTTGATTTGGGCGATGAAATTGAGCCGGCCCGACGGACGGCTGCACGTCTGGTTCCTCGATGTCGGGCATAGCAACGCCGCGCTCGTGCAGACGCCCGGCGGGGCGCAGGTGTTGATCGACGGCGGACGCTACCGCTCGCGTTTGCTCACCGCCATTGGCGACCGCATTCCCTTTCATGATCGAGAGATTGAGCTCCTTGTCATCACACATCCGGACGAATGGGACATCGCGGCGCTCAATGCCCTGCTGGAACGCTATCAAATTGGCGCCTGGCTCTATCACGGGCAGGCCAGCCAAAGTGAAATATTCGCGGAGATACAGAATCGCCTCAAGCACTCGGGGGCGCAAGCCGTCAAAGCGTTGGCTGGCTATACGATCGAGTTCAGCGACGGCGCGCTTATCGAGGCGCTGCATCCGCCGGAGAGGCCTGCGCCTAGCGACCGTCTAGGCGATGGCGTCCTGGTGCTGCGCGTCTCGTATGGCGACGCCTCCTTCCTGCTCGCGTCCGACCTGAGCGTCGCCGGACAGCGGCGCATGTTGTCGCGCGGCGTTTCACCGGTCGCGTCTGTGATGCAGGTTCCACAACATGGCGCGGCGCGCTCAATTGACGACGAGTTCCTTGACATGGTTCAGCCCCAGGTCGCCGTGCTTCAAACGGATATCGCCAATCGACGTGGAGACCCCGACCCAGACACGCTCGCAAAGCTGGACGGGCTGCGCCTGTTTCGCACCGACGAGCGGGGAACGGTGCACGTGTGGACCGACGGCCGAACACTGTATGTAGACTAAGCGACCGACAACCCGCGAAACAATGGCGAGTAAAGCTACCTCCCCCCTTTGACTAGGTAATGGATCCGCCTAGTAACGGATGTCCATGTGTTTGCGGGCAGCGGCCGACGCAAGAATCGCGTCGCAGATAACAGCGTTGCGATAGCCGTCGACGAAAGTCGCGCCATAGGGCGCTACGTCGCGATCATTGACGATGGCATCGAAGAAGTGGTGGAATTCGTGAACGAAACTGTGTTCCCAACCGATGATATGTCCGTGGGGCCACCAATTCTCCCAGTAGGGATGATGGGCTTCGGTGACGAGCACATTGTGGAATCCCTGGGTTGTATCGGGTTCTTCGCCCTTCCAAAAGACGTTTAGCTCGTTCATGCGCTCGAGATTGAAATGGATCGAGCCGTTCTCGGCGTTGATCTCGAAGGAGTTGAAGTTCTTGCGGCCCTGCGCGAAGCGCGTCGCCTCGACCGTGCCCAAAGCGCCGTTCTCAAAGTCCAACAGGGCGACGAAACCATCGTCGACATCGGACTGCACCATGCCGCCGGCGCCATCAGGACGCTCGGTGATCCAGGTTTGCGCCAAGCCGGAAACGGCTTTGGGCTCGCCAACCAGGAAGCGCGCCAAATCAATGATGTGGGCGCCGAGATCGCCAAGCGCGCCGCTGCCGGCGATATCCTTTTGGAAGCGCCAACTGGTCTCCGCCGTGCGATCCATACCCCACTCCTGCAGGTAGACCGCGCGCCAGTGGTAGATCTTCCCCAGCTTGCCGCTATCGATGAGCTTGCGCGCTTGCTGGACAGCCGGGACGAAGCGATAGTTGAATGCGACCATGTGTTTTACGTCGGCGCTTTCGACCGCGTCCAACATGGATTTGGCTTCTTCCGCCGTTCTCGCCAGAGGCTTCTCGCAGAAGACGTGTTTGCCCGCCTCGGCCGCGGCGATGCAGGGCTCGGCGTGGGCATCGTTGGGTCCGCCGTTGTCAAAGACGTCGACGGCGTCGTTGGCGAGCATATCGCGCCAGTCGGTGTAGGCTGTTTCGTAGCCAAAGCGCTCGGCAGCGTCGGCAACCGCGTCGGCGTTGCGCCCAGCGATGCCGACCAACCGCGGGATTGCCACTGGCGGGTACATCATATACGGGATTTTCTTGAAGGCGTTGGTATGCGCCTTGCCCATGAAGGCGTAACCCAACATGCCGATGCCGATCTGTGGCGCGTCAGCTCCGCCGCCGCTCGCCGCCATGCTGGTGAACGAGCTGCTCACTTGTTTCTCGTCTGTCATTGTTTGTCTCCTGAATATGCGGGTTAGCCTGGCGGGCGAGCCAAGGCTCGCTCCTACGATTGTTTACGTTTGAAGCGGACGATACACAGGCTCGCATCTATTCGTCGGCGAAGGCGGCGTCGAAAGCCAGAGCTGATGAAGGGAAGTCGCTGGCTTTCACCCATTCGGCCGCTTCGGTCGCGCCAAATTCGCGGTCCATGCCACTGTCCTCCCATTCGACGGAGAGCGGTCCCTGGTAGCCGGCGCGGTTCAAAGCGCGGATCATAGCGTCAATATCGAGGTCGCCATGACCGGGCGAGACGAAATCCCAGCCGCGGCGCGCGTCGCCAAAGTTCAAGTGGGAGCCGAGGATGCTGCTAACGTTATCCAGCGTTACTTTGGAATCTTTGATGTGAACGTGGAAGATGCGGTCAGCGAAGCGGTCAATGAACTTGATAGGATCGAAGAGCTGGTGGATGAAGTGGCTCGGATCGTAATTGAAGCCGAAGGCCGGATGGTGATCCAAAGCCTCGAGCGTCTTTTCGGCCGTGTAGATATCGTAGGCGATCTCGCCGGGATGGGCCTCCAGGGCGAATCTCACGCCTAGCTCGGCGTAGGCGTCGAGCACGGGCTTCCAGAGCGCAGCGAACTGCGCATAGCCAGCGTCGATCATCTCGTCTGATGTCGGCGGGAAGCGATATATGAGATGCCAAACCGTGCTGCCGGTGAAGCCATTGACGACGTCTACGCCGAAGGCTAGCGCGGCTTTGGCGGTGTCGATCATCTCTTGGGCACAACGCGCGCGCACGCCATCGGCATCGCCGTCGCCCCAGAGCCTATCAGGTAAGATGGCGCGATGCCGCTCGTCGATTACCGCGTCGGCGACGCATTGACCCACCAGGTGATTGCTGATTGAGAAGTATTGCAAGCCGTGCTGCTGTAGAACATCCTTACGCGACTGAATATAGGCGTCGTCCGCGAGCGCCTTGTCCACCTCGAAATGATCGCCCCAGCAAGCCAGCTCCAAGCCGTCGTAGCCGAAGCTGGCTGCTTTTTCGGCGATGGTCTCGAAGGGCACGTCAGCCCATTGTCCTGTAAAGAGAGTCACCGGTCTCGGCATCAGTCAGGTCCTTTCAGGCGTAAATCTTCCGTTAAGCGCAACGAGGACAAGTATAACGAGCAAACGAGCGACTTCCAATAGCGCCGACTGACGCAAGCGCCGCTTACGGACGGCCGTCTGGCCGAGGCAGGCGGCAAAGGCGTCTTGGCGCTTGTTCCCGTCGCTTCACGCCGAAGTCCCATAAAAGCAGAGAAGGTGAATTGTATGCAAAAAGACGAGTCCAGACTGTCAAATAGACATTGGCAGTATAGACGATACATATCAGAATAAGCCATTCAAGGCTATTCCTATCGATACGGTATCGATACAGCGTTGCCTCGGCAAGCAAATTACGGATCTCGGGCGATAAAGGTTGTGTTGCGGTATAGAAACAGCATGACTTTGGCTTGGTGATGTGGGGCGATTTGGGGTTCATGTTTAGCAGTCTAGCAGACTTCAGCTGGCAATAGGCGACCATTTGTTCACGTCAATGATTGGGCAGCGGCAATCCGATGCGCTATTATCGCTTGCGTATAATCTGGGCAACCGAGCAAGCCGCAAAGGATGATGCTTATGTACAACGGATTGAAGGTCATCGATTTTCACCTGCACTTCCCGACGCAGAGCGGGACATTCATCGAGGGAGCGCCTAATCCGCGGCAGCAGTCTTGCGCATGTTCGCGCCGGTGGTGGCGATGACCGTGCAGGGACAAGGAGGACCCTTGGACGCGACCACAACGGTGGTTCTGCGCGTTTATCGCGAGGCGTTTCAAAGTTTTAATATGGGCTACGCTTCGGCAATGACGGTAGTTTTGTTTATCGTGATCTTGATCGTGACCATTATTCAACTGCGTTTCACGACGCGCAGCATCAACTAAGGCGGTCAACGTGCAGACGGTTACGCCATCTAACTTGTTCAAAGATCAGTCGCGCGCCACCGCTGTCGGGCGAAGCCACGGCGACAGGAAATACAAGGTATTTTCTTACCTTGTACTCACGCTCATCGTATTCACTATTACGTTCCCGTTTGCCTGGATGATTTCAACCTCTTTCAAGCCGGAATCCGAGATATTGCGGCGCAACATGTTCCCGGTCGAGCCGACATGGAACAATTATACCGAGGTAATCACCCAAACCGAGTTGCCGGTTTGGTATAAGAATTCTCTCATCGTTGCGATGATTTGCACCATCAGCGTCGCATTCTTTGATTCCCTGGCCGGCTTCGTCTTCGCCAAATACCAATTTCCGGGCAAGCAGTTTATCTTCGTCGCCTTCCTGGCGTCGCTGATGGTGCCGACTGAAATGCTGCTGATTCCCTGGTTCATTATGTCGTCCAATCCGCCGATACCAGTTGGCGGGACGTGGGTCGATACTTATTGGGGCATCGCCTTTCCCGGCGTGATCACTGCAGCCGGCATCTTTCTCATGCGGCAGTTCATGCAGGGCGTGCCGGACGAGCTGCTCGATGCCGGGAGGATCGACGGCGTCAGCGAATTCGGCTTGTATTGGCGGATCGCCGTGCCGCTTAGCTTGCCCGCAATCGGCGCGCTGAGCATCTTCACTTTCCTCGGCAACTGGAACGCTTTCATCTGGCCCCTCATCGCGACCTCGCGCAGCGAAATGTTCACCCTGCCGGTGGGAATCCAGCAATTCTCCTCGGAAGCCGATACGCCCTGGAACCTGATAATGACGGGCGCTTCGCTATCGGTGTTGCCGCTGATGATCGTCGTCATCATCTTTCAACGATACATTATCGAAGGGATCGCGCTGACTGGCTTGAAAGGCTGAGCCGTGTCGAGCGCGTCCGCTTCCTTTCCGCACCCGCTGTACGAAGAGTATGTCCTGAAACCCTTCTACGAGGACGCCAAGAAGTATTATTGGGGTCCGATGCTGGCCGCCAATCGGGCGCATGTCGTCATGTTATGGCGCTGCGAGATTATCAGTCGTGAGAACGCCAAGGCGCTGCTTGATGCGCTGGCGAAAGTCGAGTCGCTGGACGTCGATCAGCTTAGGTATCGGCGCGGCGTTGAAGACTTGTTTTTCGCGGTGGAAGGCCGGCTGATTGAACTGGCGGGCGAGAGCCATGGCGGCAACTTGCAGCTGGCGCGCAGCCGCAACGATTTGGGCTACGCGCTGACGCGGCTGGCGCTGCGTCCCCTGCTGCTCACAGCGGCGGCTGACTTGCACAACTTCCGCGAGAGCTTGCTGGCATTCGCGCGCGAGCATTTGGACACGCTGATGCCCGGTTATACGCATACGCAGCCGGCGCAGCCGACAACGATGGCGCACTATATCGCCGGCATTCTTGCGTGTTTGCAGCGGGACTCGGCCCGGCTGCGCTTTGCCTACGCGACCAACAATCAGAGTCCGCTGGGCGCGGCGGCGCTGACCGGCACGGCTTTTCCCATTGACCGCGAACTCACCGCGCGCTTGCTCGGCTTTGACGAGATTCAGCTAAGCACTTACGACAGCATCGGCGCGTCCGACAATATGACCGATGTGGCGGGCGCTCTGTCCACGCTAGGCGTGAATCTATCGCGCTTCACCAAAGACATGCTCTTTTGGGCCACGCAGGAAAGCGGCGCGATTCACATCGACGAGAGCTTCCTGCAAATCAGCTCGATCATGCCGCAGAAGCGAAATCCGGTTGTGCTTGAGCATCTACGCGCGCGGATAAGCCGGATGATGGCGCAGGCGCAGGGCATCACGCTGCAATGTCACAATATCCCCTTCGGCGATACGCAAGACATTGAGGACGAGATCATCCCGCTGCTGTTTGGCTCGCTGGAAACGGCGACCGAAGTCCTGCGACTCTACGGCGCTGTGATAGATACGTTGGGCGTGAATGTCGAGCATCTGCGTCTGCGCGCCGGCGCCGGCTTCACCACCGTGACTGAGTTGGCCGACACGCTTGCGCGCGAGTGCGATTTGCCCTTCCGCCAGGCGCACGGTGTGGTATCGGCATTGGTGAATTATGCGCAGGAAAACGCGATCCCGCCCGGGCAGCTGAGCGCGAAAATGCTGCGCGATGTTGCGGCTGAACGGCTTGACTTACAGCTGGAGCTATCTGAGGCGCAAATGGCGCGAGCCTTGGATCCGCACGCGTTTGTCGCCGCGCGCGTCGTGCCCGGCGGCGCCGCGCCCGAAGCCACGGCAGCGGTCCTTGATGCGCAGACGGAGGCGCTCCGCCATGACCGCGGCTGGCTGTCTGATACTCGCGCGTCGTTATCAGCGGCGGAGCAACGACTGGGAGACGAAGTCAAGGCTCTCCAAGCGTGACGGCTTACGGCAAGCCTGTCCGACTGCGCTCGACTCAACTAGCCCTGCTCTCGATCAGATGCTGCTTCGGCGTCCGACGCCGCGGGCTCAGGATCGTCGATATCCGACTCGCCTTCAAGCGTTAGCAGATAGGCGACAATATCGAAGATTTCGAGATCCGAGTATATCTCAGACCAGTTCCTTGGCATTAGTTCGGGATCAAAGTCTTCGACCAGGTATGCCATCGGATCGACGATTGATTCGTATATGTATTCGGCCGCGGTTTGACCTTCGACGCGCGTAAGGGCGCGGTCTTTGATATTCAGCAGACCCGGACCAAGATTTGTTTTCTCGCTGTCGGCCAGATGACAGTTGGAGCAGGAATAGCCGCTGCCGGCCGTCTCCTGAAAGGTCACAAATAAGGCGGCGCCTTTCTCGGCGTCGCGCATGGCGACCAAGCGATCAATCGGCGAAAGGACGGGCGTCGCCGTCGGCGCTGGCGTCGCGGTTGGCGGTGGCGTCGGCGTTAGAGTGGGCTCTGGGGTTGGCGTCGCCGTTGGCGGCAGCGGCGTGGCAGTGGGAGGCATGGTCGGCTGCTCTTCGCTGGCTGCGTCTTCGGCAGCTTCGATCACCGGCGGCTCCGTCGCCACCTGCATTACTGGAGTCTGATAAGCGCCGCAGCCCATAAGCGCGAGCGAGAATGTCAAAGCGAAGCAGCGCGTGAGCCGATTGAACATGCTTTTCATCCTGTTTGAATCAACGGTTGCCGTGGTTTCTGGAAATCCGCGGGACATTATCGCAAATCGCACGCGCCGCGTGTAGGGGAAGGATAGAGCAATTGAACCGCGCGGCGGGCAACGCGAAAGCCACTGGACAGCCCTGAATTGGCATGCTAAGATGGCGCGCGTACGGCGATAATTTCGAGGCGGTATCGCCTTGACCAAGGCTCGGAAAGGAGCGACGGGAAGCGCGGCTTCCTCGATACAGAGAATATGGCAACTCACAAGTCCGCAAAGAAGCGAATCAAGCAGAACGAGAAGAGGCGCTTGCACAACCGCATGTATCGCAATCGCGCTCGGACCTTGGTGAAAAAAGCGCGCGCCGCCATAGAAAGCGGCGATGTGGATGAAGCGCGCACGGCGACGCAAATCGCTGTCCGCGATCTGGACAAGCTCGCGAGCCGCGGTGTCGTGCATAAACGCAACGCGGCGCGCCGCAAGAGCCGCCTGATGAAACAGCTCAACGCGATGGCAGGCTAGACTCAGCGTCGATTTCGGCGGCAGCGATATAGACGCCGTTGGCGACTTCGTTAGATTGACTCTATCAGATTCAGGACGCGCGCTATTTCGGCGCGTGTATTGTATTTGGCGATACCGAGGCGGACCATGCCCTCCGGGCGGTTCAGGCGCTTCATGATTTCGGGCGCGTAGTAATCCCCGCTCCAGACGTAGACGTGCTTTTGCGCCAATTCAGCGGCGATCTCCGCAGGTGACTTGCCTGCCTTCGCCATAGCGACCGTCGGAACGCGCCAGGCGTAGCGTTGGCTGTCGACGATGCCAGCGACAGCGACGCCCTTTATGGCGCGCAGGCCATCAATCAGCTCGGCGACCAATGCCCGTTCATATTCTTGGACGGAGTGCAGCGCTCGCTTCAGCGCCAGGCGGGCGCCGTCATATTGCGGCAAGCTGGCGTCGCCGTAGCGCTCGCCAAGTCTGCGCCAGTGATCGATGCAGGCGCGCAGTCCGTTCCAGGTTTCGTAGCTTGGCGTGCCGTTTTCCCAGCGGTTTGGGGCGACATCTTTGGCCGGGCGCACTTTGTAGGCGGGCAGGGAGTTCAGCAGGTCTTCCCGTCCCCACATGATGCCGAGATGGGGACCGTAGAATTTGTATGCTGAGCAAATCAAAAAGTCGCAGCCGATATCGCCTACGTCAATTGGCACATGCGGCGCGCTTTGGACCGCATCCACGACATGCAAGGCGCCGACGGCCTGCGCCATGCCGGCGATCTGCTTAACCGGGTTGACCGTGCCGACGGCGTTTGACGCATGCGCGGTAGCGACTATCCTGGTGCGTTCGGTCAGGGCTGCTTCCAGCGAGTCCATGTCCAGGGTACAGTCAGCGGCATTGATATCGACCCACTTGACGCGCAGGTCATAGTCGCGAGCAATGAGCGTCCAGGGACTGACGTTGGCATCGTGGTCCATGCGGGTCAGGACGATTTCGTCGCCCGGCGCCAAGGTGCGCGCCAAAGCGCGGCTCAGCGCGAAGTTGAGCGTTGTCATGTTGGCGCCGATGACGATCTCCTTGGGACTGGCGGCATTCAGAAATTCCGCCATGCGTTCGCGAGTGCGCGCGACCATCTCGTCGTTACGACGGCTGGTGGCGAAGATAGCTCCGGAATTGGCGTTCATCGTGAGGTAATACTCGGTCACCGCGTCCATAACCGTCCGCGGCGCCTGAGTTCCGGCTGGATTGTCCAAGAAGATCGGCTGTGAGCCGTCTTCGGCGGTCATGCCAAGCGACGGAAACAGCGCGCGGATTTCATCTACTGGAAAGCTCATCTGGTCGACCTCGCTGGATGGATCTATTGCGGTCAATGAAAAGCTGAAATAGCGCGCCGGCGCCAAGGACGGTTCAGGCGCGCTGTTCGTCTATGTAGCTGCGGATTTCCTTGGTAAGCAGCAGGAATTCGCGCTGGTAAATCATATCCGCCGCGCGCGGACGAGGCAAGGCAATCTCAATATCAGCAACCACGGCGCCGGGGCGACGCGACAGCACAATGACGCGGTCGGCCAGCAGCACCGCTTCATTGATGTCGTGAGTAACCAGGATGAGCGTCTGCCGGGCGCCAGCGCGAAGCTGCAGCAATTCCAAGCGCAGCGATTCCCGCGTCAGGGCGTCGAGCGCGCCAAAGGGTTCATCCAACAGCCAGGCGCGCGGCTTTTGGACGATGACGCGTCCGAGGGCGACGCGTTGCGCCATGCCGCCAGACAGCTCAGCCGGATAGGCACGCTCGAAGTCTTCCAGGTTGAGTTGCGGAAGGAGTTTTCGCACCCTGCGATAACGGTCCGCTCGTGAAATACCGGCGACTTCCAGGGGCAATGCGATATTGTCCAGCACCGTGCGCCAAGGTAGCAGATTCGTATCCTGGAACATGATGGCGGCGCCAGACAGGGGGCGAGTTATGACTTGGCCATCGCTGTAGGCGGCGCCTGACGTTGGCGGCAGCAACCCTGCCAACACCTGAATCAACGTGCTTTTGCCGCAACCGCTGGGACCCAGCACACATGCAAACTCGTTGTCGGACACTGAAAACGATAGCGGACCGAGCACTGGCAGCAATTCACCGTCTGGATTGCGGAAACTGACCACGAGGTCCTCGACGCGCAGTTTCACGCGTCGTCAACCGCTACGAATTCATTCGTGAAAGCCGCATTCAGATCGCCGAGATCGTCGCCTAGCAGGTCCATCCGCGCCAAGGTGTCACGCATGGTTTCCCAAGAAGCCAAATCGCTGTAACCGAGGACTTCGGCATCCCATAACTCAATTGAATTCAGCAGCACTTCCATTTGCGCCAACGTTTCGTTATCGAATTGCTGACGCAGCCGACTTCTCAACGCTTCCCTGCCGGCGGCGACTTCGTCGCGTCCGGGAATGGCGTAGAGGAAATCCCCTTGCCGCGCGGCAGCCTCGGTCAGGGCCGCGACTAATTCACTTTCGCGAGGCAAGGCGTCGACGTGCGGCAGACTAGCGAGGTAGGCAGCCGCCGGATTATCAATTGCAAACCGCAATGCGTCGCGAAGCGCGCCGACCATAAGCGCGACTCGCCCGGGATTATCGTTCAAGTGAGAGCGGCTGACGATCAGTCCGTTGGACACCAAGTCGGCATAATCGGAGGCGGGGAAGACATCGGGGATGCCGATGTCGCCGCATTGCCCGGCCAATGAACGGTTGATGATTTGCAGCGGCTCATTGTTAACATAGACCACCGCGGCGTCAACGGTTTGCAGGCAGAAGGCTTCGGGCGCGTTGAAACCTATCTCTACGAGTTCTATGTCGCCTTCGGCAAGCCCGGCGCCGTGAAGCATTGCCGTCAAGCCGGTGTAGCTCGCGCCAAAGCGCCCGGGGATGCCAACTCGACGTCCGCGCAGGTCGCCAATGTCGTACAGACCCAGGCCATTATGTCCCGTCGCTACGATGCCGACCGGATACTGCTGAAACCACTCAAAAACATAGACAACATCACGATCCCTTGAGCGCGCCAAGATTACTTGCTCGCCGCTGACGATGCCGTAATTGGCTTGGCCGACGGCGACGAGATCAAGGACATCCGGCTCGTGCAAATGCTCCAGCGTTATGTCATAACCGGCATCGGAGAAGTAGCCGTTTTCTATGCCTACGTAAAAGGGGGCGAACTGGATGTTGGGGATGAAGGTAAGCAAGATGCGTTCATCCGCAAGATCGTCCTGAGCGCCTGCGACAAGCCCGCCGAGCAAGGCGCAAAACATAATCACTGACAAGCGTCTAATAATCACGAACATCAGCTGTCTCCTCGCTAGCGAAGCTCAAGCGGCTGATCGACGCTGCCATGCGAGACTGCGCCATTCAACATAAGCCACCAAGCTATACAGGCTCAATGCAATTGCGGTCATCGTAAGCACCGAAACAATGACCAGGGGCGTGTCAAACTGATACCGCGCGGTCGTTACTAGATAGCCAAGGCCGCTGCCGGCGCTTACAAACTCGCCCACCACCGCGCCTATCACAGCCAAGGTCGTGCTGGTCTTCAAACCGGCGAGAATGACTGGCAGCGCTGATGGCAGTTCAAGCAGCCTGAACGCGCGCCAAGGCCCGGCGTTCAAGGATGTCATCAGGTCGCGCAATCGCGGCGATACGCTCCGAATGCCCACGATCGCGTTTACCAGTGAGGGAAAGAAAACGATTACGGCGGTCGTCACGATCTTGCTGGTTGGTCCCGTCCCGAACCAGATGATCAGCAAGGGGGCATAGGCCACAATCGGCGTAGACTGAAAGGCGACGATAATCGGCGACAGAATGTACTCCAGCAGGGGCGCTTTGGCGATGGCGTATCCGAGGACGAGGCCAATCGCAACTCCCAAGAGCAGCCCGTAAAGCATTTCCCCGAGCGTTACCAAGGTGTGTTTGACCAGGCTGCCATCGTCCAGCGCAGCAGCAAACGCGGCGTAGACATCGGCTGGCGGCGGCACAAGTATCGGCGATACCAATTCTCGGTCGCTTAGCCACTGCCATAGCAACAGCAGAAACAGAATAGTCATGAGCGGGGACAATCGGCGCAGTGCAAGCTTGCGCTTTTGCGCGGATCGATAGTTGTCGTGGTCGGGATTGGATTGCATATCGCGCTTCCAGATTCCGCTCCATCAGGAAGGGCGATGCAGGGCAACGGAACATCGCAGCTGCGCGCGACTAGATTGCGCAAGCGTCGAAAAGCGAACCGGGCAAGCTGCCGCAGGGCGCCTGCCCCCTTCTCCCATCCGGACTCTCACCGTCGGCTCCGGAATCTCACCGGAATCCACCTGCCCAGCTACGGCTGAGACGCGACGCCGATTTGTCAGCGACCGCCAGGGTCACGGGCTACACATGCCGCTGCATGCATCACCGCCGGTCGGGACTTTCACCCTGCCCCGAAGGTTGGTTCAGATTTACTCTGCTCGAAGTTTACCAGATCGACGGCGGAAATCAATTGATAGCCTAGAGCGGCGCGACTGAATGGGTCCGTTCGCGCTCGGGCTCGCTGGCGGGCGCTTCTGCGGCGCGCAGCTGGAAGTTCGCGTCGGCTTTTAGCACCGTGAAGACAAACCGTCCGCCGATGCCTTGGCTGTTGCCTTCCGCCCAGATTTGGCCGCCGTGAGCTTCCACGATGTGCTTGCAGATGGCAAGACCCAAGCCCGAGCCGTCGTCGCCCGAGTGGGAGACGTCCGCTTGGTAAAAGCGCTCGAAAATGCGCTCCCGCACGTCGTCAGGCACGCCGGGACCATTGTCAAACACGGTAACGACGATCTCCTCTTCGCGTTCGGCGGCGGTGATGGTGATGGCTTCATTCGGAGGAGACCACTTTATGGCATTATGCAGCAAGTTGCCCAAAACGCGCTTCAACTGGTCAGCATCGCATAGGATATTGTACGTTTGAGGAACATGACTGACGATCTTGAGATTCTTGGTTTCCGCCTGCGACTCGTGCCGCGCGGTCGCCTCGTCCAGGACTTGATTCAATGGTGTTTCCACCAATCGCAGAATCGCCTCGCCCGACTCGATCATCGACAGGTCAAGCAATTCTTGCGCCAGCCAGAGCAGCGAATCCGTCTCCGTGGCGATCTCCTTAAGCGACTGGATGCTGGCTTTTCGTTTTGGTTTGTCAGCCTCGAGAAAGAGACCTTCGATGATGAGGCGGATTCGCGTGATCGGCGTCCGCAATTCGTGGGAGATGTTGGCCACCAGGTCGCGGCGGGCGCGGTTCAGATGCACAAGATCGGTAATATCGCGCATGGCGACGCCAACGTAGCCAGATCGCGCAAGATTGTCTATCGCCTGCGCGCGAACGCGGTAATTCGAGCGGCCGATGACGAGCTGTTCTTCGAGGCGCTCACTCTCGCGCTGCGCCAGCGCAATCAAATTGTCGAGTTCGGGCGATGCCAGCACCTGCGCCAATGGCTTGCCGATCGCCGCGCCGCCAGCAATGGAATGGGTCGCGGACTCATTCCGAGCGATGATTCTTCGCTCGGAATCAAGCAAAAACATCAAGTCGAAGGCGATTTGGTCGGCAGTTGAAGTCAACCCATCCTTACTTTGCTGTTCGCTGGTCGCCGCGTTACGTTGAGCGCGAAGCATGTGGAGCTGGCGGTTTTGACGATCCACCGTCGCGTTAGCAGCCCGCAGGCGCCGGTAAACACTGTATCCGGCGGCGCCCGCGCCGATTATGGCGGCAATCAAATGCGTAAGCAGAGCTTCCACCTTAGCCCTCGAATCGGTAGCCGACGCCGCGCACGGTGCTAATGCGTTTTGGCCGTGATGGGTTGTCTTCGATTTTTTCGCGAAGCCAGCGGATATGGACATCAACCGTGCGTTTGTCGCTTTCGCCAATCAGATAATCCTCGCCCCAAACATTGGCGATAAGGAAGTCGCGCGAAAGCACCGCCTGTTTGTTGCGCATGAATACAGCCAAAAGCGTAAATTCCTTGTTGGTGAGCTTCACCTCACTATCGCGCTTGAATACGCGTCTGGCCGTCAGATCGAGGCGCAAGTCGCCGGAAGCAAGCTCGTCTCGATTCAGGCTGCGGTTCGGGGAGGGACGCCGCATTTGCGCCCGCACGCGCGACAGGAACTCCCCCAAACTGAAAGGCTTAACGATGTAGTCGTCCGCGCCCGTTTCCAATCCTTGAATTCTGTCATGCTCCGTTCCGCGCGCGGTTAGCATGATGATCGGGACATAAGCGGCTTCGGGCAGATTGCGAATGAATCTGCAAAGCGATATGCCATCCAAGCCGGGCAGCATGATGTCAAGCACGATCAAGTCGTATGAATCGCTGCGCGCCTTCTCCCAGCCGGTTTCGCCATCAAGCGCGGCGTCGACGTTGTAGCCATCGGCCCGCAGCTTTTCCGCAAGGTTGGCGGTAAGCATTTCATCGTCTTCAACCAGCAGAATCTTCTTTTTCCGCGCCAAAATCCTTGACCTGTCGCCGTTGTACTCTGTCCAGCCTACTTGAAAAGGGCTAAATCAAGTTTAAGGAATTGGGAAAAACCTATTAACATGGCGGATGCCTATGACGGTTGCGCCTTGCGGCGAAAGCCAAGCCTTGACGGATCATAGTGGCGCAACTAATCATCCGCAATCGCTCGCACGCCCGCCAAAGTGGTGGCGCGGCGTACAGCCCGACGAATGGCTTTGGCAACCATTTCCGCGGCGCAGGCGCCGACAATCGAGGTATCTGCCGGAATATCGCCGGTAGCCAGCGCAAAAATCGTGTCGCCGTCAAACATTGTATGAGCCGGATTCACGGCGCGCGCAATCCCGTCGTGCGCCATCTGCGCCACCTTCTGCGCCTGTGTTTTGCTCAGCTTCCCGTTCGTGGCGACGACGCCAATCACGGTATTCTCAGCGGAACCCGCCTCAGCCGCCATCGACGCCATTGCGTCCAGCGTCGACACAAAGCCCTTGCCGCTTGCATGCCGCAAGCCGGCCAGAATCTCCCCGTTTTCTCCGATGACGTTGCCCACGGGATTGACCGCCATAAGGGCTGCAACGATGAGGCGATTAGGCAAAACGACCGCAGCCGAACCGATACCGCCTTTGCTGGCGCGCTGATTACCTCGAATCGCGGCGACTCGCGCGCCCGTGCCCGCGCCGACGCAGCCCATCGCGACAGGTTCGTTTGACGCAGCCTCACAAGCTTGGTAGCCGGCGTCGGCATCCGGCAAACGACCCGGAGCGCCGATATTGAGATCGAACAGGATGGCCGCTGGCACAATCGGCACGATGGCGCCACTTCGCGAACGATAACCCAGACCGCGTTCCACATGCCAGCGCATGACGCCATCGGCCGTCGCCAAGCCGAAGGCGCTGCCGCCGGACAAGGCAAGGGCGGTGACTTCTTCCACCAAATTATGCGCTTGCAGCAGATCGGTCTCGCGCGTGCCCGGGGCGCCGCCCCGCACGTCAACCGCTCCAACTGTGCCAGGCGGGCAAAGAACGACGGTGCAACCGGTAGCGCCTTCGACATCCGTGACATGACCGACGCGAATGCCGGTTATGCTTGTCAGCGTGTCATTTCTCATCGTCTTCCAGAAAGTACTCGGCGCCGTCGCCATCGTCTTGCCAAATGAGCCGGAACTTGTCGTTGCTGGCTTCTAGCTGATCGCGGTCCTCCGGATACAGCAGCGATACGGCTTGGTCGTAATCGGCCGGTGAAACCAGGACCTTGATCTCGCCCAAGTTGCCAAGCGTTATGCCGAGCGCGGCGGCGCCAGCTTCTTGATGGATCATTGCCGGCACGTCATGCGCCTTCAGTTTGCCGAGCATGATGTGCGCTTCCGGCAGGTTATGGGTTACGTAGGCCGCGATCCATTGATTGCCGTCTTTTGATTTGCCAGTCTTGCGCAGCTTCATCGTTCGTCGTCCGGATCATTTCGTCGAGCGAGTATACGCTCAACAACCAGCATAAACCAGCCGAGATCGGCAGGCAAGACAGTCGCGCAATCGACGCTCATGGAAACCACCCACTCAGTCTCCAATCGATATTCGCCCGATTTCCAACTCGCGATCAAACTGCATCTTGTCTGCGACAACTGTGCCGGACTGACTCTCTAGCGATTCGAAGTCGTATACGACTAGCATTGCGCGGTAGTCGCCCGCCGGCAGGTCGGCAATTTCCAGCGATCTGTGATAGAGCGCGTCGCCTCCGATCACGTCGTCCAATTGAGCTGCTCTGCCGCCGTCTTCGTCGAACAGTTGCAGCGAAAACGCAAAGCGATTGGCGATGGTATTGGTCCACCAAAAGTAGACATTCAACCTTCCATTGCCCGGTTCAAGCATGACATTCGCCAGTTCGGCGCCTGCCTCATAGTCTATCGCGAGCGGCGCTGGCGCAGTGATTAAGGAGCAGGGTATGACGCGTTTCACAAACAGGTCGACTATCGAGTCGTCTGTTTCCAGGAAACGGCCGCACGCATGAAACTGGCGTAGGAATTCGTTGGCGTAAACGTCCATCGAGCGCAAATCGGTCTCTTGCGGATTGTGCACAAGCCAGATCGGAAAGTTCCAGGCCGTCATGCTCGGCGCCTCCCGGTAGCGCGTATCGGTACTTTGCACAGTTGGATTGCCATCGACATCAGTGGAGATATGTATGAGTCCACGCCAGTTGCCGACCTTGTTGCCGTAGTACTCCAAGATTTTTTTCTCGTTGAGCGGCGTATCGCGATGAAAACTAAGGACAAAATCGCTTCTTCGCGGTTGGATGGACGGCTCATACAGCAAGTCTTGAAAGTGCGGCACGGTATTGTGCTTCTGGTCGAGCTGGTTGGTGTACAGATAAAACTCGCTAGAATGCCAATACGTGACAAATAGAGCGACCCAAAGGGCGGTAAACGGCAGTCGCAACAGGTTCCATCGCGGCAACAAGTTAAGCGCTGTGGCCAGGTTGCAGCTAAGAATGATGCCAGCCGCAATCGTATATCGAATGCGCCGCGCAATTATCAGCGCCGTGATCTCGTTGGCAAAGAGCAGCAAAGCAAAGACAAAAACGCAGACAATCGTTACGTAGATTTGCGAAGAAGATAACTGCCGGAACCGCAGGACAAGCCACGCGGCAGCCACTGCAAAGACAAGTGGCAGGCCGTTGGAATAAATCGAAAGCAGCGCCAAAAGCGCATCGCCTAAGGCGAGAGCATCTGTCGCCGGCACATCGCGAATCCGCAGAATCGAAAGCGTATAGGGCAACCATGGCGAGTACAACAAGCCGACGCCAACGAAGGCGAGGCAAATCTGAAGCCAGCGTCGGTTTTTTGGCGCGAAAAATAAATGGTAGGCGCCAATTGCGGCCAGCAGGAAAAAACTGAAGTAGTGCGTATACACAAGCACCGTGCTGCTTGCCAATAATGAGAGCCACCACCGTCGACTTGAAGTTTCCCCAGACTTCAGAACTCTCCAGTATGACAACATTGTCCAAGATGATGCCAAGGTCAACAGCGCATACATCCTGGCCTGATGCGCGTAAAAGATAAAGAATGCCAGAAATGACGCGATCAAGACCGTATCTAGCGCCGCTTCTTTGCCGGTTGTTTCACGTGCTAGCCGGTAAGTGATTGCAATGGCAAGAAGTCCGGTGAAAAGCGACAGTAACCGAATGGTGAACAAATCTCTGCCCGTGTACCGTATCCAAAGACTGAGGACAACGTGATAGAGCGGGAGATGACTTGGATCCTGGAAGGCGACGAAGCGCAGGACGTCATTAATGCTGTAATTGGGATGAGAGCGGGAAATGTACACTCCCTTTATGGAATTGATGTCAGCTGGTCGTGCCGGTTCGGACTTCAAAACCGGCAGGCCAGAAGCAAATACAATCGACACACAAAGCATGACCACGATGAAGTGCGCTATCGATTTCTTTGCAATCCAGTTGCCGGCTCTACTCATTGCGATATCTGCACATGCCCGTATAGCCAGGCTTGTATGTCTGAGCGGATTCTAAGACTGCCTAGCGACTGAATTCGGCGGCGACAGCCCGTCGCTCTCGCGCGCAGATACGGCGCCTGATACCCGTGTCACGCCTGGTTGTCAATTGTAAACTCGGTGTGCGTCACGGAGCGCTCGAAACGCTGCTGGCCGCTGACCAAGACGCCGGGCTCGCTTTCTTTTGTCTCGTAGTTATACACGATCAACTCCACAGTGTAATCGCCTGGATCCAACTCGGACAAGTCAAATGAGAATACATCAATCGGATCTCTTGAGATCACCGCGTCGGTTTGGCGGACTTTCGCCTTTGATGTGTCAAAGATTTGCAGCGACAGCGAGTACTTTCTGTCAATTGTCGCAGCCCAACGCAAGTAGATACGCAACTCATTTGTAGATCGGAGACTTACCGCATTCGCCAATACCATTCCGTTGTCGTATTGGACCGTAAAGGGCGTATCCGACGTGATCAGATCACAGGGCGCTGACTTCGTCACATAATAATCGATGACGCTGAAGTCACTCTCGTGGAAATGTTTGCAGAATTTGAAATGCTGCAGAAACCAGTCGGCGTAAACGGGCATCTCGTCCAATCTTGTCTGGTCAGGATTATGCAAGACCCAGATTGAATTGCTGTTGGCAGCGATATCATCAGGCGTACCGTAGCGCGAATGCCCGCTTTGCAAGACCAGATCACCATTGGCATCATAGGTGATATGAACGATATACGCCCATCCGTCAATCTGTCTCCGGTAGTATGGAAGCGTCTTGTTAGACGACAGGACCATATTTGGATGAAAGCTCAGAATCAATTCGTTGTATCCGGATAGCTTGTCCGACTCGTAAATAAAGTCTTGGTAGTGCGGGATTTTCGCGGTTTCGTGTTGCAGGATATTGGTAAACCTGGCGTAGTCTTCCGTTCGCAAATAGACAAGGTAGGACATACACCATCCGAGCAGCAACAGCAGGCGAATGAAGTTGCGTGAAGTCAGCAGCAAAGTCGCGGACGCCACAACGCAAGAGTATGGCACCGCTAATACCAGGACGTATCGCATGCGCTCTGCCACGAAGGTCGGCGAAAATACATTTAGCGCGAACAGCAAAGCCACGGTCGCCGCGGTGATGAAAGCCAGGTATTTCTGCGCATCCGTAAGATGTTTGTATCGCAGGATAACTAGCGCGGCAATAACTAGCGGTAGCGGGATCAAGCCGTTGGACAAGACTGACAGCAACGCGCGAATCGACTCAAGCGTGCTTGCTCGAACAGCGGACGGATCAACTAGATGTTCCGAGAGTCCGCGAACTACCACCGGGAGCCAAGGCAAGAACACAAGTCCCGCCAGAGCCATAACCGCGAGGATTTGCCGCCAGCGCCGGTCTCGTCTGGTTAAGGCAATGTGGTAGCACGCCATTGCCATCAGCAGTAGACCGCCGATGTAATGTATATATGGCAAAAGCGCGACGGCAGCGAACAAGCATAGCCAATGCAGACGCTCAGGCCTGTTGATTCGGCGCACCATCCAGTATGACCATAGAGCGCAGCAACTGGCGAGCGACATCAAAGCATACATTCGAAGATGATGCACATAGAACATATAGAGTGCTAGGAACGACAGGACTATGGCGGCGGCGACGCCGACCTCGCCGCGCTTCGACGTCCTGCCAAGACGATAGGTCATCGCGACGGTCAGGACGCCAAAGAATGTGGACAGCAGACGAAGCGTAAAGAGATCTGAGCCGGCAACCATGTGCCAGGCGTTTAGGATGACAAAGTACAGCGGTCCATGTTGAGGGCTGAGTATCGAAACACTTTGAATGGTCTCGGCAATTGTCCGCGTTTCCGAATGCCAAACGGGCTCAATATGATTCAGCGTACGGATTTCGTCGTTTTCGATCGGATCGCTCTTGAGGTTCAAAACGCCGGAAGCGAACACGAAGAATAGGCAGCATAGCGCCACTGCATAGTTAAACGCCGGTTGTGGCTG
The DNA here is from genome assembly GCA_022824465.1 of Anaerolineae bacterium. Classification (GTDB taxonomy): domain Bacteria; phylum Chloroflexota; class Anaerolineae; order Aggregatilineales; family Phototrophicaceae; genus UBA6055. The sequence continues at coordinate 2,242 of JAJDZV010000008.1, read as the reverse complement.
ACCGCGTGCGATTCGTGTTGGCGTTGGGCGTCCCTTACTCATGGGTTGTTGCGGTAGGAGCTTTTTGTGATTCCGCATTGTTATAAGTAGGTTTTCTGGTCGTCACATGGTTCGCGCTCGGTCATTGTAGACCACAACGTCCATGATTGCCTTCGCAAAATGCGGTCGCTTCAGACCCTTGCTCTTTGCCGCCGGTCACAGAAACAGACTGGATGGTGTCAAAATCAATAAAGACGCTTCAATGCGTGTCGTGATGGCTGATTAATCCACTGGGCGCCGAGCGTCAATCGCCAAGCAAAAAAAGGAGGCGGACAAAGCAGGGAAGTGTTGGCGGCGGCATACTCTCCCACATCGTCTCCTATTCAGTACCATCTGCGCTCGCGGGCCGGTTGCAAGACAGGCGTTGGTCAGTCCGCGCCATGCTCCCGCAGGAAGGCATCGGCGGCGGCCGCGCGTTCGTTGACATGCCTCACCAGCTGATCGGTAGCGGCGCGCAGGGCATCAATCGCTTCCGAGTCGTCTACATCTCCGAGGTAGTCGGCCAACATTTGAAAATTAGCCTCATAGATGGGGGTCATCCGCGCGGGCGTAAAGACTTCGGCGCTGACTTGCGTCAGTAATTCAATATAGCGCCCATGGTAAACCGCGTCCTCAAGCAGGAAACCGATCAGCGGCCAGATTTCGGCTGTGACCTCGTCCAGCGAGAATGTCCAAGCCGACTGTCCCCCGCGCCCGGGCGTGGCGCTGGGATTGTTTCCGCCTGCGGGACCGGGACCGCGGCTGCCATCGTCCATCGCTTCATTATTGTCCCAGGGTATCCAGACCAATTGGCCGCTGGCGCTATCGGCGTAAAGTTAGAAGTCCTTCGCCATCGTGCCGTATGTGTCTCTCTTCTGAACGAAGCGATTTGTGGCCAGCCAGCGCAGGAAGCGCTCTACATCGAAAACAGCTTCCAGAGATTCGCGCCAGGCGGCAGGGTTGCTTAAGCGCGTTTCGGCGTGCAGGGCGTCGAATACCGCCTGCACGTCGGCAAAATCGGAATCGCGGTTTGTGCGCTTGGGAAAGCTCGCTTCAGTAAAACTGCCAGCGGCAAAAGTCGCGCCACCACCGGAGGGCTTGTACATATTCCCGTCGTCATCAGCGAACTGGGACTCGATCAAGGTATCATCCGGCAACTCTACCGCGGTATAGAATCCCCACGCTTGGAAGCCTTGGCCGTCGCCAATATCGACATACACCGCGTAGAATGCCGTCTCCGCAGCTGGGACGCCGGCTGCGCGAAAGACATCGGCCGCCACCTTTTCCCGCTGCAACGACGGGTCGTCAAAGTTGTTGCCGAAACCCAGCTGCTTAAAGCCGTAGAAGCGCTGATTATCAAGCTCGGGGTGTTCGTCTTCGAATTCGTCGAAGTCCAATTTGAAAGGCAGAGCCGTCGCATCATTGGCCCAGCTCATGCTGAGCGCCGTATTGCCTTTATACCGAAAGCCGACCTGCAGCCAGGTTTGACTTTCGAATTCAACGGTAACGGGGACCCAAATGGGATTCCGAATAGAAGGCTGCACACCGCCCTGTCGCCCTGGCCCGTTACCGGATCCTCCGAATCCTGTCAGCGGCACAAATCCTTCCGGCAGGCCGAGCGCTTCAGTAAATTCATCCAGGTCAATGTCCAGCGCTGCGGCAACCGCCGCCAGGTCGGGCAAGTATTCAAGCGCGTCAACCACCTCTGGTTCGCCGCGATCAAGCTGTGCAGCGAGCTCCTCGGTGTTAGGCCGGGCCGGTCGGCCGATTCCGCGACCGCCGGGGCCACCGCGCCCTCTGTCGGCGCCGCGCTCGCCGTAGATTTCGACCATGTCAGCTTCTTCAGCGGCCCAGGCTTCCGCGGTAAACGTAATGAAAATCTCGATGATGCGGTCGTCGGGCAAGACGATGTCGTAGTTGGCTGGGATTCGATTGCCATGAGACTCGGTCGTCCAACCCGCCGGGCGCGCGAGATCTTGGGCGAAGGCGCCGGCAGCGGTGGGCGCCAATAGGCATAAAGCGGCAAACAGCACTCCGATGGCTCGCATCGGCAACAAACGCTCTGTGTTCGACATGTCTATTTTTGCTCCTGACTTCTCTGGCATCGGCGGCAGTTGGGTGAATGACAGACGCTGCCAACCCAGAGCGCAACTTGAGCGGGCAAGCGGTCGACGCGCCTTGGGATTGGTTCGCCCGCCGTTCAGCCTCCGCTCAGGAAGGCCTC
>JAJDZV010000002.1 GCA_022824465.1 Anaerolineae bacterium | reverse complement strand
GTCAGCGAGATATGGCGGAGCTGTTTCAAGTAACCGCGCAGAACATTACATTGCATATCGGCAACATTTATGAAACTGGCGAATTGGAGGCCGACCCAACTTGTAAGTATTTCTTACAAGTTCGACGCGAGGGTTCACGCAGAGTATCAAGACAGGTTATGCACTACAATCTCGACATGATCATCTCAGTCGGCTATCGCGTCAATTCTTATCGCGGCACACAATTTCGTATATGGGCGACCCGGCAATTGCGCGAACTCATCGTCAAAGGCTTCGTCATGGACGACGACCGGCTGGCGCATGGGGGCTCGAATTACTTTGAGGAACTGGAACAGCGGATACGCAATATCCGCAGTTCGGAATACAACTTCTATCGCAAAGTCCTCGATGTTTTTGCCACGAGCATCGACTATCAATCAGGCAACCCGGTGGCGAAAAAATTCTTTGGCACGGTACAAAACAAATTCCACTACGCGATACATGGACATACTGCCGCTGAACTGATTCTGGATCGCGTCGGCAGCGACAGAATCAACATGGGATTAACGACCTGGAAACGCGATACGATGACCATAAAAGACGCTTTCGTCGCCAAGAATTACCTGGAAGCCATTGAATTGAAACGTTTGAATCTACTTGTGGAGCAGTTCTTGTCCTTCGCCGAATTGCAAGTTGTCGATCAGAAGCCGATGTATATGGCTGATTGGGTGAAGAAGCTTGACCAGTTCATTGGCGGACTAAACGAAATGCCATTGCTGCAAAATTCTGGCAAGGTGTCGCGAGATGCGATGAAGGCTCGTGTCAGGGAAGAATATGAAGCCTATAGAGACCGTTTGATGGTTGAAGACAAGTTATCCGATGAAGAATTCGCTCAACGGCTGCAAGACGTGGGAGACAAGATGCTGCCGCCGCCCGAAGTCGAATAGTAATAGTGACTCGCCATGACCCACAAACCCAACTTCGCCAGCGGCACGGTCTGGACCGGCGACAACCTGCCCGTCATGAGCGGCCTCAACAGCTGCAGCGATCATTGGGAAAACTTGCAACTGCTCTGCACGCATTGCAACATGAGCAAAGGCAACAAGACGATGGCGGAATGGCGGGCTTCGCAAGCCCCCGCTTTGCAGGAATAAGGAATTCTAGCATGAAAAGCAAGATCGCCGCAGCGCTTTTCGCTCTCTGCCTGCTAGGCGCTGCCGCATTGGCGGAAGACTATTCCATTCGCATAAACTGGAATACCAATTTGCGGACCGGTCCCGGCTTGAAGGAGACCGTCTTTGAAATAGCGCCGGCCGCCGCTATCTTGCATGTCACTGGCTCGCAGGGCGATTGGCTGCAAATCAGCCGAAACGGCAAGCAACTATGGCTGGCCGATTGGGTCGGCTACACCCGCCTTGAAAACAGCCAGACCGGACCATCGGGCATCGACAACTGCTGCTTCATAAATCGCCAATGCAGCAGCGACCAGGAATGGGTAAACGGCTTTTGGGCATATAAGAACAAGCAATGCGAACATCCGGGGATCGTCATCGAAGGCTCGGAGGACTTTATAACCGCAATCCAGGAAGCGCTTGATCTATTGCGGGAGCGCGCGCCCGCCTGGCACGCCTACGTTGATCAAGGGCTGGACAAAATCAAAGCGGTCACCGAAGCTTATGGCACGGGCGTCTGGGTGCATTACCGAACATTCAACATCAGCCCCAAGCATGTGGATGCCGGTCCTGTCTGGCTGGCTGGCATCATCGTCCATGAGGCCTGCCATGTGCGCCAATTTGAAGCCGGGCAAATCTATTATGGCTTGGAGGCGGAACGAGCCTGCCTGGAAATCCAGCTAGACCTGCTCACTATCATCAATCCCGACGACAGCTTCCAATTTGGACTGCCAGTGTTACTTGAGAATATTGAGAATCCGCAGTATCAATGGTGGCATTAGCGCCACCTGAAGCCTGTCGGGCGCCTGACGGTCAGTGGTCGGCGGGCGATGTCTGCGCGCCCTTTGTAGGCTGAGGACAGGACAAGTTTGAACCGATGGGATTTAAAAGTGGCAAGGCAGCAATCACAAACATCCTATTAGGCGAAAATTGTAGGGGCGACCTATCAGGACGCAAAAAAAAGAGCTCAAGAAAGTATAAGATATACGACGATTTTCTGCTCGCTGAAAAACTATCCTGTCCTCAGCCCTGTGATGCCCGCCAATTGCGCAGTGTTTACGCGACCCGCTGAGTCGTCCGCAATACCAGAATCGAATGTCCGTCATTTAGAAGGAGATCGCAAATGAGAATCGGAGTAGATGTCGGCGGCACCAATACCGATGCCGTCTTGATGGACGGCGCCCAGGTCATCAGCTCGAACAAAACCCCCACCACCGCCAACGTATCGGAGGGCATCGCGACGGCGCTGCGCCAGGTGATCGCCGATTCCAGTATCGAGGCAGCCAACATCGATGGCGTCATGATCGGCACGACCCACTTCACCAACGCCGTCGTCGAGCGCAAACATCTGACGCCGACTGCTTGTATCCGCCTCGGTTTGCCCGCCACCGTCTGCCTGCCGCCCATGGTCGATTGGCCCGATGACCTGCGCGATATCGTCGGGGGCAATGCCCATCTGGCGCACGGCGGGCACGAATTCGACGGCCGCGAAATCTCCGCCTATCAGCCCGATGAAGTCCGCGACATCGCCATCAAGATCCGCGACGCCGGCTTGAACGCAATCGCCATCTCTTCGGTCTTCTCCCCGGTCAATGCGACCTTTGAAGAGCAAAGCGCCGATATCGTCCGCGAGGTCATCCCCGATGCCAATATCACCCTCTCCAGCGAGATCGGTCGCATCGGCCTCCTGGAGCGCGAGAACGCCGCCATCATGAACTCCTGCTTGCGGCAACTGGCCGCCCGCACGGTCGACGGCTTCAAAGCGGCGCTCGATGAACTGCAAATCACCGCGCCCTTCTACATCAGCCAGAATGACGGCACGCTGATGAACGCCGACTTCGCCAAAGAGTATCCCGTCCTCACTTTCGCCTCCGGTCCCACCAACAGCATGCGCGGCGCCGCTTTCCTCAGCGGTTTGCGCGATGCCATCGTCGTGGACGTCGGCGGAACCACCACCGATATCGGTGTCTTGCAGCATGGCTTCCCGCGGGTAGCCGCGCTCGCTGTCGATATCGGCGGCGTCCGCACCAACTTCCGCATGCCCGATACCTACTCGATCGGCTTGGGCGGCGGCAGCTTGGTTAGCCCCCATCCCCCGGCCCCTTCCCCCACAAGGAGGGAAGGGGAGGCGGACTCTGTCACTGAAGTCCCTCCCTCTTCATGGGAAACATCCCCCGTGAGGCGGGGGACCGAGGGGGCATTTGATTTAGGGCGGGGGCCAATTAAAGTCGGCCCGCGCAGCGTCGGCTACGAACTGACTGAGAAGGCGCTGGTCTTCGGCGGCGATATCTTGACCGCTACCGATGTAATCGTGGCCGGCGGGGGCGAAGATATCGGCGACGCGAGCGCCGTTGCCGGTCTCGATTCAGGGCTGGTGGACGCGGTAAAAGCGCGCATTATGGAGATGATCGCCATCGCCGTCGACCGCATGAAAACCAGCGCCACGCCCGTCCCGGTCATCGTTGTCGGCGGCGGCAGCATCCTGGTCACCGACGAAATCGATGGCGCATCCGAAATCATCAAACCCGATCATTTCCCAGTCGCAAATGCCATCGGCGCCGCCATCGCCCAGGTCGGCGGCGAATGCGACCGCATCTTCTCCCTCGCCGATCTCAGCCGCGATGAAGCCCTCGATCAAGCCAAAGCTGAAGCCAGCGACCGCGCGATCAACGCCGGCGCAAATGCCGACAGCATCGAGATCGTCGATGTCGAAGAAGTGCCGCTGGCTTACCTGCCCGGCAACGCCACCCGCATCATGGTCAAAGCCATCGGCGATCTGGTGGAGGCTTCATAATGCGCATCATTTACACCAAAATCATTGTCTGTAGGGGCGACTTGCCAAGTCGCCCGCATACCGACGGAGGCACAGTATGCGCATCATAGACGAGACAGTCCTCGAAGACCTCGCCCTCGGCGCGGCTGTGCTGGGCACGGGCGGCGGCGGCGACCCCTACATCGGCAAGCTCATGGCGCGCCAAGCCATCCGCGATTATGGTCCGGTCGAGCTATACACCCTCGACGAACTCGCTGACGACGACCTGGTCGTGCCTACCGCCATGATGGGCGCGCCCACCGTCATGGTCGAAAAAATGCCCAACGGCGATGATATCGTCAACGCCTTCCTCTCTGTTGGCAAATACATCGGCAAACCGGTCAAAGCCACCATGAGCATCGAAGCCGGTGGGCTCAACTCCGTCGTGCCTATCTACTGCGCCGCCCGCCTGCGCGTGCCTATGGTCGATTGCGATGGCATGGGCCGCGCCTTCCCCGAATTGCAGATGGTCACCCACACCATCCACGGCATCTCATCGACGCCTTTCGCCATGTCCGACGAGCGCGGCAATACCGTGCTCATGGAGACCATCAGCAACCTCTGGACCGAGACCTTCGCTCGCAGCGTCACCGTCAACATGGGCGCCATGGCCATGATCGCGCTCTATGCCGCCACCGCCGCCCAACTGCGCGAAGCCGCCATCCCGGGCACCATCACCCTCGCCGAAGAAATTGGCAAGGTCGTGCGCCGCGCCCGCCTGGAAGAAGACGAACCGGTCGAGACTATCCGCGAAGCCGTCGGCGGTTATCTGATCTTCAAAGGCAAGATTGGCGATGTCGAGCGCCGCACCGAAGCCGGCTTCGCCAAAGGCGATGCTTTCATCGACGGCCTCGACGAATATGCCGGGCAGAAGCTGCAACTCAGCTTCCAGAACGAACACTTGGCCGCTCGCATCGATGGCGAATTCAAAGTGACCGTGCCCGATCTGTTGGCGGTGCTCGATGTCGATACCGGCGAACCCATCACCACCGAAGCTCTGCGCTATGGCTTCCGCGTCGCCATCATCGCCATCCCCTGCGCCGAGAAATGGCGCAGTCCCAAAGGCCTCGAGATCGTCGGTCCCGGCTATTTCGGCTACGAAACTGAATATGTCCCGGTCGAAGCGCGATATAGCCAGCGCCGGAAGCGGATGTTGTAGGGGCGTTTCGACGAAACGCCCGCATTGACGCGAAGTCTATCGGACGGGCGTCTCAGCGAGACGCCCCTACATGGTGACACAAGGCAGGAGACTCCCATGCGCCTGCTACACGAAGAAAACATTGAAGATATCGCCCTCGGCGCTGCTGTCCTCGGCACTGGCGGCGGCGGCGATCCCTACGTGGGCAAGTTGATGGCTCGCGAAGCGGTGCGCCAGTACGGTCCCGTCGAACTCTACACCCTCGACGAACTGGATGACGACGACTTAATCGTGCCCGCTGCCGGCATGGGCGCGCCCATCGTCATCGTCGAGAAACTGCCCGCCGGCGACGACATGATCCGCGCCTTCAAAGCGCTGGGCAAATACTCCGGTCGCGAGCCGCGCGGCACCATGAGCATCGAAGCCGGAGGCTTGAACTCGGTCATGCCGATCTACGTCGCCGCTCGCCTGCGCATCCCCATGGTCGATTGCGATGGCATGGGGCGCGCCTTCCCCGAAATCCAGATGACCATCTTCACCGCCCACGGCATCACCGCCAGCCCCTTCGCCATGTCCGACGAACGCGGCAACATCCTGCTCATGGACACTATCAGCAACCATTGGGTAGAGACATTCGCCCGCTCCTGCGTCGTGCACATGGGCGCCGAAGGCATGATCGCACTCTATTCGGCAACGGTTAAACAGCTCAAGAAAGCGTCGATTTATGGCACAATCACGCTGGCCGAGGAAATCGGCAAAACCGTGCGCAACGCCCGCCGGCAGGAAGCCAATCCCGTTGACGCCGTGCGCCAAGCCGTCGGCGGCTTCCTGCTCTTCCGCGGCAAGATCACCGATGTCGACCGTCGCATCGAAGGTGGCTGGAATCGCGGCGACGCCAAAATGGCCGGCAGCGGCGACTTCAACCGGCAGGAATTGCTTCTTGAATTCCAAAACGAACATCTCGCCGTCCGCATTGATGGCGAGTTCGCCGCCACCGTGCCCGACCTCATCGCCGTGCTCGACAGCGAAACCGGCGAGCCTATCACCACCGAAGCGCTGCGCTATGGCATGCGCGTCGCCGTCATCGCCTTTCCCTGCGCCCCGCAATGGCGGGAGCCAGCCGCCCTCGAACTCGCCCACCCGCGCTACTTCGGCTACGATGTCGATTACGTGCCGGTGGAGCAGCGCTTCGGCGCTTGACAATGCTCCCCTTCCCTCTTTATGGGGGAAGGGGTTGGGGGATGGGGGCAGTGAGTGCGGCTGCTTGACGAAGCGAATATCGAAGACATCGCCATCGGCGCCGCAGTATTGGGTTCCGGCGGCGGCAGCGACCCCTACATCGGCAAATTGATGGCGCGCGAAGCCATCCGTCGTTACGGACCCGTCCAACTCTATACCCTCGATGAACTCGCGGACGACGACTTGATTCTGCCGGTCGCTGGCATGGGCGCGCCGACTGTCCTTGGGGAAAAGCTGCCAGCTGGCGATGATATCGTCCGCGTCTACGAGACCCTCGGCAAATACATCGGACGCGCGCCCCGCGCCACCATGAGCATCGAAGCCGGCGGCATGAACTCGATCCGTCCTATTTACATTGCCTCCCGTCTGGGCATCCCGGTCGTCGATTGCGACGGCATGGGCCGCGCCTTCCCCGAAATCCAAATGACCGTCCTGACCGCGCAAAGCATCAGCGCCAGCCCCTTCGTCATGTCCGACGAACGCGGGAACACCCTGCTGATCAATGCCATAAGCAACCGCTGGGTGGAGACCTTCTCGCGAAGCTGCGTCATGAACATGGGCGCCACTTGCGCCATCGCGCTCTATTCGGCTACGGTGGAGCAACTGAAATTTGCCGCGATACAGGGCACGATCACGCTCGCGGAAGCGATCGGACAGACGCTGCGCCAGGCTCGCATTCACGAGCGGAATCCAGTCGCCGCCCTCTGCCAATTCGTCGCCGGCTTTCTCCTCTTTCGCGGCAAAATCACCGATGTCGATCGACGTGTCGTCGCCGGCTTCGCGCGAGGCAAGGCCAGCATGAGCGGCTCTGGCAACTTCGCCGGGCAAGACCTGCGGCTCGATTTCCAGAACGAGCATCTCGTCGTCCGTATTGATGGCGAGTTCGCCGCCACCACGCCCGACCTCATCGCCGTGCTCGATAGCGAAACCGCCAAGCCCATCACCACCGAAGGGCTGCGCTACGGCATGCGCGTCGCCGTCATCGCCATTCCTTGCGCCCCGCAATGGCGCGAACCGGCTGCCCTGGCGCTCGTGCATCCCCGTTACTTCGGCTACGATATCGACTATGTTCCAGTGGAGGAGCGCTTTTCCAATCTTGGCTACTGACGAATACGGTATAAGCAATGCTGAGTCCAGATAGGATTGTGGACAATCCAAAACGTTCGCGCAATGCGTCACCCCTCTCCAATTCTATGGGGAGGGGCCGGGGGAGGGGTTGAAGACAGTGAAGCAAGTCACACTCGCCGACACCCAAGCCATCGCTATCGGCGCCGGGGTGCTTGGCACCGGCGGGGGCGGCAGCACTTATCTCAACCGCCTGCGCCTGGAAAACGAACTCCGGCGGCAGGGTGGCGCCGTCCCCATCATCCAGGCGGACGATGTGCCCGATGACGCCCTGGTCTGCGCCGTCGGCGGCATGGGCGCGCCCACCGTCAGCAACGAGAAACTGCAAGCCGGTCACGAGATCATGACCGCCGTCCGCGCCCTGGAAGACCACCTGCGCCGGAAGATTTATGCCATCGTCATCGGCGAGATCGGCGGCGGCAACGCCCTCGGTCCCATGGTCGCCGCCCTCCAACTTGGCTTGCCCGTCGTCGATGGCGATGGCATGGGAAGAGCCTTCCCCGAGCTGCAGATGGATACCTTCATGATCTACGGCGTCGCGCCCGCCCCCTTCATTCTCGCTGACGCCCACGACAATGTCGCGATCTTCACGCGCATCGGCTCCGCCAAACAAGCTGAGGAGTTTGCCCGCAGCCTGACCATCGAGATGGGCGGGTCCGCTGCCCTGGTCATGCCCGTCATGACCGGCGCCGAATTGAAAACGACCGTCATCCGCGACACCGTCAGCCTGGCGAAACGCATCGGCGAAACCGTGCTTGAATGCCGCGCTCGCAGCATCGAACCGGCCGAAACCATCGCCGCGCTCTGCCAGGGCAAGGTCCTCTTCAGCGGCAAAATCATTGATGTCGAGCGCCGCACCGTGGCTGGCTTCGCCCGCGGCCGACTCAAAATCAGCGCCTTCCACAACTTCGAATGCCAGCTTGAAATTGACTTCCAAAACGAAAACCTGATCGCCCGCGAAAACGGCAAGGTCCGCTGCGCCGTGCCCGATCTGATCACCCTCGTCACGCTCGACGACGGCGAACCCATCGGTACCGAGTCCCTGCGATACGGACTGCGCGTCGCCGTCCTCGCCCTGCCCGCGCCCAAAGAACTCAAAACGCCCGAAGCCCTCGCCGTCGTCGGTCCGCGCGCCTTCGGCTACGATGTGGACTTCTGCCCGCTGCCGGGGGATTTGTTGTAACTGCTCTCAACCTCTAGCGTCGTCCTAACTCTTGATGAGCTTGACATGGCGTCATGTGTGCAATACTATTCGTACACGCTGAATGTACAGATGCGGTAGGTGCCGTTATGAACAAGTCGCATCCATTTGACGAGTATTTGCAGAAACTTCATCAGGAAATCGCTTCGCAGAATCGCAAGTGGTTAGAGGGCGTCATCGAGGCAGTCGCTGAACAGAATAAACTCGACGTATCGCAATTATCCGAATCAGTTCTGTTGAATGCTCCAGATGTTGGGCTAATAGCAAACGAAATCGTCGCCCAGAATGCTGTATCCTCAATATTTGAAGATGCCGCAATTGAGTCAGTTGCCGCACCTACTCTTACAGCCATCATTGACGATTGCCTTCAGAAAACTTTAATCGATACAAGTTTTGTAGAGGCATTCCTAGACAGCTTTAGAGATGGCATGGCGGCTAATTCCGTAGCGCAGTTGTGCGCTGAGAAATTTGAGGAGATGGCAAATCGGAAGGATGTGTCTTGCCACGTTGAAAGGCAGATGAAATCTCTAGCTGAACAGTTCGAAACTACCGAGTCGTTTGACGAAGCTTTCGCAGAGTTGGCTGAGCAAAGAAAATTTGATACCGAACTTGATAGTTTCATCAAGAAGTTTGCCGCACAAACGGATTTGTCATCATTGCTCGCCGAACGCATGAGCGAAGTCTGCAAAAGCTTGGAAGCTTTTGAGTCGCGTGGCCAAGTAATGCGCGACATAATAGAGAATACGGACTTCAATCAAATTAGAGCTGATGTTAGAGAAGACCTTAACCGCTCATATGAAGAAGCTGTTGCAAAAGTGGCAAAAGATACCGAGATTGAGCGCTTTCGTCATCTCCCATGGGATACGTTTATTGATCTAACCTATGGCAGCTTGGCAGACGACCCAGTAGAACGACCGGAGACGATAGAGCCCGGTGCAACGGACAGTGTTTGATGGGGTATCTCTTAGATAGCTGCATCTGCATTTATTACATTAACGGAAAGAAACCCAGAGTCCGACACAACATTCACAAGCATGCGGAACAGGACATGTTTGTAAGCGCTATCACCAAAGGAGAGATGTTTGCCGGATCGCTAGGAAGCAAGACTCCACAGCGATCTCGAGAGAAGCAAGAACTCTTTTTTTCAAGATTCCGCAGTCTACCGTTTGATGACGACGCGGCGGAGCAATACGCAAACATTTACGCTCACTTGAAGAAAAGCGGCTTGCTCATTAAGGTGAGCGACATGCAGATAGCAGCGATCGCGATGGCGCGTAGCTTAATCGTCATAACAAACGATACCGACGATTTTGGTCGAATCCCTGGGTTGAACGTTGAAGACTGGACAGCCACCTAGATTAGGAATCGACAACTCAAGAGATATGAATGATGCCCAAACAACCCCACATCATCATCTTCAACCCCGACCAGTGGCGCGGCGATGTCATGCGCCACCTCGGTAACAAGGCCGCCGTCACGCCCAACCTCGACCAAATCATCGAAACCGACGCCGTCTCCTTCCGTCACGCCTTCTGCCAGAATCCCGTCTGCACCCCCAGCCGCTGCTCATTCATGACCGGCTGGTATCCCCACGTCCGCGGCCACCGCACCATGTTCCACATGCTAAGACCCGACGAACCCGTCCTGCTTAAGATTCTAAAAGACGCCGGCTACTTCGTCTTCTGGGGCGGCAAGAACGATCTCGTCCCACGCCAGAACGGTTTCGCCGACTACTGCGACGTGAAATACGAAGCGGACCGTCCGCTGCGCCCCAACCTCCACCGCGCAGACGATTGGCGGGGCGAGCCCGACGGCGACAATTACTATTCCTTCTTCGCCGGCCATCTCGACACCGCGCCCGGCGAAGTCTATTACGACAACGACTGGGCGATGGTCGATGGCGCCATCGACCAGATACAGAACGCCCCGCCCGATCAGCCGCTCTGCATCTACCTGCCCCTGGGCTACCCGCATCCGCCCTACGGCGTCGAAGACCCCTGGTTCAGCCAGATCAACCGTGACCTCATCCCGCCGCGCTATCCCACCCCTGACTGGTCGAAGAAGCCGGGGCTTCTCGCCGGCGTCTACGAACGTCAGGGGCTGCAAAACTGGACTGAAGAAAGCTTCAATGAACTGCGCGCCGTCTACTATGGCATGTGCGCCCGCGTCGACGCCCAATTCGGCAAGGTCGTTAACGCCCTCAAACAAAGCGGCATCTATGAGGAAAGCGCCATCTTCTTCTTCTCCGACCACGGCGATTTCACCGGCGATTATGGTCTGGTGGAAAAGACGCAGAATACCTTTGAAGATTGCCTGACCCGCGTCCCTCTCATCGTCAAGCCGCCCGCCGACAAACCAATTCAGCCCGGCATCCGCGATAACCTAGTCGAATTGATCGACTTCACCGCCACCGCCTACCAATGGTCGGGCGTGGAGCCCGGCTACGACCACTTCGGCCGCTCCCTGGCGCCGCTGATCGCCCGCGCGACCGACGAGCATCGTGATGCCGTCTTCTGTGAGGGCGGCCGCCGCTTTGGCGAGGAACAGGCGAAAGAAAAGGAAAGCTCATCCTACGATGATCCCCGCTCGCTGTATTGGCCGCGGGGACAAATGCAAAGGAGCGAATCCGGCTCCCACAGCAAAGCGACCATGTGCCGCACGCATGACTACAAATATGTCCGTCGCCTATACGAGACGGATGAACTCTACGATTTGAAGGACGACCCGGGCGAACTGGACAACCGCATCGACGATCCCGCCTATGCTGACATCCTCGCCGGCCTGCGCCAGCGCATGCTCACCTGGTATCAAGAGACCTGCGATGTCGTGCCCTACAAGACCGACGTGCGCTGAGTTGTTCTCTGCGCGCTTTGCGGCTCTGTCGAGGAACCCTAACCGCAACCCGCCGTCACGCCATAGACCAGACGCAGACGCTGATTCGCCGGCGCCGCCTCAAATCCGCATTCCGCGCCATTCGTCCAAACGATGCGCAGATCCGCCGCCGCCGAATCCCCCAAGCCAAAATGCAGCGCCAACTGATTATTGCCGCCCAGCCCGGTGCCGATGCTGACCGTCTGCTGCTGCGTCAGACCATCGTCGGTCGTCAGGTGTACCACTGTGCCGACTGCATCGCGGTTTACCGGGCCGCCCCCGCGCAAATCGAGCGACAGCCAGCGCCCGCCGCCACCCTGATTCTCATACAGCCGATAGCCGCTATTCCAATTCCCGGTCACCAAATCGAGGTCGCCATCACGATCATAATCGGCATAAGCCACCCCAAGGGTCGCCAGCGCCGCGTCGATGCCGCTGCCCGCGCTGACATCCTGGAAGCCCCGATGCCGGTCGTTGCGGAAGAGCGAATCGGGCCTGGGATTCATGAAGCTGACTTCCAGCTCGGGAAATGTCTGGTGATAATTGGTCGCCGCCACGTACAGGTCTTGCCAACCATCGTTGTCGAAGTCGAAGAAAGTCGCGCCCCAGCCCACGCCGTTATCGGGACCCATATTGATTGCGCTGCCGGTCGAGCGCGCCCGATTGCGGAACCCGCCCGCGCCGTCATTCATCAGCAGGTGCATCTGGTAGACCATGTCGGTGATGTAAATGTCGACATCGCCATCGTTGTCGTAGTCGCTCGCGTCGACGCCCATGCCGTTGATCAGCAGATCAGCGCCGCTCTCTCCGGCGACATTCGTCCAGCACCAATGCCCGCAACCGGCGCCGTCATTCCGCCAAAGCACATTGCCGATCTCGTTCTGCAGCTTGTCGTTGACGACGTAGATATCGCTATCGCCATCGCCGTCATAATCGAGGAAAGCCGGCGCGAAACCCGCCCCAAGCGTCAGCCGGTAGTCCAGCGTGGCGGTCACATCGGTGAAACTGCCATCGCCGTTGTTGCGGTAGAGCCGATCCTGCTGCGCTGTGAAATCCACCGGAGCGCATTCGGGGAAACAGGACCAATTCGTCACGTATAGATCCAGCCAACCATCGCTGTCGTAATCGCCCCAAGCCGCCGATGTGCCCTTGCCGGTATCGCCCACTCCCGCCTCCAGCGTCGTGTCGCGGAAGCCGTCGCCGCCCTCGTTGCGGAACAGGCGATTGGCGCCGTAGTTCACGATGTAGAGGTCGACCCAGCCGTCATTGTCGTAGTCGGCCCAGGTGGCGCCGCCGCTCGGCACATCAGGCAGGCTCAGACCCTCGCTGTGCTGCATAATAGAGAATGTCCCATCGCCGTTGTTGCGATAAAGCACATTCGGGTCCAGGTTGCCGGTTACAAATAGGTCGACCCAGCCGTCGCGGTCATAATCGCCCCAGGCTTGTCCGATCGCGAGGTAGCCCTGCATGGTTTCTTTGTCGTCCCATATGCCGCGATGCGTCGCCGTGATGCCGGCTGCCGCGCTGACATCGCGGAAGATGGGACCGTCTTCCGCTTGCGCGAATTGCAGCAGAGCCAGCGACAGAGCGAGCGACAGCAAACAATGTCGAAATGTCTTAAGCATTTACCCTCCCGAGGCTTGGGCATGCGGCCAAGACTTCGTGCGCCGCTCGGAATCTGTAGCGGCTTGCGCCTGGTTCAGATCACTATAGTAGCGCGTCCGCGCAGCCAGGCAAAGCGTCTCACGTTCAATCGCTGGACTTCAATTGAGCAAGCTAACCTACTGGTTACGACCACATGGTCTCAATAATTAGCGCAAGTTCTGTCATACTATTGCCAACTCTTTATGTAGCTTCGGATGGTGAGCAGATTATGAACCGATTCATTCTCATTATACTTTTGCTGAGCGTGCTGGTCTTGCCAGTATTCGCCGCAGACTGCGCCGATCCGCTCGGCTGCGTCGAGGTAGGGCCGGATGATCCAATTGTGCTGGGAGCGATGCTGGTGTTTTCCGGCGCCAATTCATTCTTCGGTGAGGATGGGCTAGGCGGTGTCGAACTGGCGATCTTGAATCGCGGCGGCCAGGTGCTTGGGCGCGACATTGAAGTGACTCTTGAAGACGATCAGTGCACCTCGGAAGGCGGGCAAGCAGCCGGACAGCGGATGGCGGCCGACCGGACGATTGTGGGTATCGTGGGTCCCGGCTGCACCAGCGCCGCGCAAGGCGCCCTACCCATCATCAGCGAGGCCGGTATGCTGACGATCTCGCCGATCAATACCGCGCCGGAATTGACCAGCTCCGATACGGACTCCGGCGGTGTCTGGCGCCCCGGCTACTACCGCATCACGGCAAACGATCGCTTCCAAGGTTTGCTCAATGGGCAATTCGCCTACCGTGTCTTGGGCGTTCGTAAGCTGGCGACCGTCCACGACGGCGGCACTTACACCGAGAGTCTTGCGGGCATCATGCGGGACACTTTCCTGGAATTGGGCGGCGAAGTTGTTTTCCAAGGGAGCGTGAATGTCGGCGATGTCGATATGACCGCTGTCTTGACCGAAGTGGCGGCTAGCGGGCCTGATATCTTATTCGCGCCCTTTTTCCCGCCCGAATCGGAATTCATCACCGCGCAGATGGCCAACATGCCCGGGCTGGAAGATACAGTGATAATGTTGGCCGATGCCACCCTGGTGAATTCTTTTCCCCAGAATACCGGAGAAGCGGCGCTGGGCGCCTATGTGTCGGGTCCCAATGTCACAGGCGAGAAATATAAAGCGCTGCTTGAGGCTTGGGAAGAAGAATTCGGCGGGGCGCCGCCCAGCAGCTTCCACGGTCATGCCTACGATGCGGCCAATCTGATATTGGACGCGGTCGAAAAAGTAGCGATTGAGGCTGATGACGGCGTCCTCTTCATCGGTCGTCAGGCGATGCGCGAAGCTATCAACGCGGTTGAGAATTATGACGGGGTGACGGGCGCCTTGACCTGCCTTGACGAATCACCCTTTGCGGGTGACTGCGGCAATCCTGGGGCATTGGCTGTCTTCGAAATCACCGAAGCGGTGCTCTATGACGGGATGTGGCCGCCGCCCGCTGTCTGGGACTTGACAATGATGCCGGAGGATGGGGGCTAGCGCACCGTCCGCCGCGCATAGACAGGCCACTCCAGCGGTACGCCAAGCTCAGTCGCCAGCAGCCGTTGAAAGTCGCGCAGATGCTCTTCCGTGTTGCGCGCCTGCCGCGGAGTTAGCCCCTTGTCCAGGCAATAAGCCGCCAGCGCGCCGGCCGCCTCGCCGATATTCCATTCCACCGGATGCAGACGATAGCAGCCGTTGGTGATATGCGTCACACCCAGGTTCTTGCAAGCCGGCAGCAGGTTTTCCACGCGCTGAGGAATCAGTGATCCCAGCGGAATCTGGAAAGGATAACAACTGATGTCGATGTAGTTGCGCAAGCCGGTGCTGGGATGCAGGTCGATGCGATAACTGCCGATGCCGACGCTGTCGTCGAATTGCTCGGCAGTGTCCAAGCCTTCGCGCTGCTGAACGCCGACATGCTGTTCCCGCACGGTGAATTCAGCCAGGATGCGCCGCGCCTCGCGCACGTAAACGTACTTCGCCATACCGTCGCTTGTGCCGACCACATCGGGGCGCAAACGCAAGCCGGGATAACCGTAGCCCTTCCCGTCGGAGCGAGGCGCTTCAGTCTGCATCCAATACAGCACAGAGAAGCTCAACTGCTTGCATTCCCGCAGCGCCGCTTGCTTCACGTCTTCGCCCACGCCCAGCAGCGGCTTCAGCCAGTAATCGATCTGGGGCCAATTGACCAGCGTAATATCGCTGGGAAAGGCGCCTTCGGGATAATGTCCTTTGTAGAGGATGCGGCGGAAATGCCAGAGATCGCCCGGTCCGCCTGTGTAGCGGTGGCGAAAGTCGGCCTGGAAAATTTGACGATGGACCGGCTCCAGCGTTTGCGGACTTGAATAGGTCCAGCTCAATTGCTTATCGGGCCAGAAGTCAGCTTTGTATTCGCGCCAGAAGTCATAATCGTCCGGCTTTTCGATGGTGTGGTCTTCGCCTTCCAGGTGATCAATAGCGAAGCACCAGGAGATCGACTGCTGATCCAGCGGCAGCGGATCGCCCTCGACCGCGTGCATTTCGCCGGTCTGCGCTTGACTCTCGGCGCCGATGATTGATTCGACATTCGCCAGTTCCAGCAAATCGCCCAGTTCAGTCGCGTCGAGGATGTAGGGCGCGGAGATCACCACCTGATCGGCGGTCCGCGTATCTTCCAACGTGACAGCCAGGACGCGGTCGCCATCGGTCTCCGCCGCGACCGGGATGTGATAGAGCAAAATGTCAAGCTGCCTGCCGGAACGGTAAGGCGCGAGCATCTCCTCAATGACGGCGAGACCGATGCGCGGTTCATGGCACAGGCGGCTGACGTTGCCTTGTCCCGGATTCCAGTTCATCGTATAGCGCGCTTTGTCCGTCAGCGGATAATTGCGGCGGTAATAATCGCGCACGCCATCGGAAAAGCGCATATAGGTCGCGGTCGCGCCGCATTGATCGACCCAGGGATTCTCATCCGGCGGGACCGCTTGGGCCGTCAACTGCCCGCCGATCCAGTCGGTCTCCTCGCTCATGATGACGGTCTTGCCCAGACGCAAAGCCGCCAGCGCCGCGCCGATCGCGCCCGTGCCGCCGCCGACGACGAGGATGTCGCAGGTTCGTTCTTTCATGTTTCGTTTCCTTCTGTGCCAAGTATTTGACATTTTCATACAGAGTTTAATATAATCAGCGGACGAAGGGCAAGTTTAGCTGGAGAAGCCAAGTTCGTGGATCAAGCGCAAATTCCCACTCTGCTAGGGCTGGCAATGAATGCGGTAGTGGCAGTTTTGGTGATCATCAGTTTCTTCCGCCGCTACGCCACGAAGGATGACATTAAAGACCTGAACGACAGACTGGTCAGCGTTGAAGCCAGGCTAGGCCAAGTTGATGCCAGTCAGGCCGCGCTGATTTCTAGAATGGATTCAATTGATACCAGGTTCGATGCGACAGACGCCAGGCTTGACCGCATCGACGCCAGGCTTGACCGCATTGACGCCAGGTTCGACCGTATAGAAACTAAACTCGATGTTATCGAGCAGAAGGCCGACGCCTCGCTGGATCTGCATCATAACGTCCGCGGCGACTTGAAGGTGTTGCAAGCCGCGGTAAACCGCCTCGAAAGCTACTTCGAGACGCCCAAGCTCAAATCTTCCTAAACCGCATAAGGCTTGCCCGTCCTCACCACGAAATTACATGCCGGGCTTGCTAGGTTCGCCAGCGGCGATAACGTGCCCTACCCCCTGCTTAGGCTGGTAGTGATAGCCATTCTCGACGCACCAATCGTCTATTGGGTTGGGACCGCCGGTGAAATCAAAATTGGGATTGTCGTCTACCGGTTCGCCGACGAGATAGCGCTCAATCGGCGAAAGTTTCTCCACAAATTCAGGCGCCTGCCGCCGATAATCGGTCGGGATGACCCAATCATAGGAATAGCCGATCATGACGGCTTTGCGGATGCGATCGCTCAAATTGGCGGCGCCAGCATGCCAGGTGCGGTTCTCGAAGAAGACAGCATCGCCCGGGTTCAGCAGCGGCTCAACCTTGGTAGCCGGATCGACCTGATCCTCCGAAATGTCGATCGGCGCCTTGAGTTGATTGCTGCCGGCCGCCATCATGGTGACGCCGGTGTTGGGCTCGCTCAAATCAGTCAAATAGTAGGCCACCTTGAGCGAATGTCGCGGGATGTTCTGATCGCCCAGGTCGCGCATGGACATGTAGTGGTCGCGATGCCAGCCCGGAATCCGGCCGGTGCCGTCCGAACCCGGCGGATCGGGGGCGCGATAGATAAGGTGGCTGGTCAGCAGCGACAGATAAGGGCTTAGCAATTGCGCCACGATGGAGAAGGTCTTCGGATTGGTGATCAGCGGCCGAAAGGCATCGTCCATCGACACGCAGTTGCGAAAGCCGTCGTATAAGCCGCCCGGCCGGCGCTGGCGGTTCAGCTCGCGGTCGGAAGCGATCAGCCGATCGCCCGCTTCAATAAGCGACGAGACCATGCTGCTATCGATCGCCTCGCGCATGATCAAGTATCCTTCTTCATCGAATTGCCGTTTCTGTTCCGGCGTGATCTTGACAAATTCCATCGCTTATCCCTCCACCTGCGCATAGAGCGCCGCTTGTTCCGCATCACTGCGTTCGCTCGCTACAGTATAGATTCTATCTAAGAGTTGACCGCGCGTCCCGCTGAATATCGCGAGTTCCGGCGTATTTGCCCAAGTCGTCCAATTCGCGCGGTCTTCGTCCGAGACCGGCTCGTCAAGATCGGCTGCGTAGCCAGCGCCCAGGAAGCCGCGCAGGCCGAAGAATTGCAGGGCATGATAATGGGCATCGCCCGGCGCCGCGTCTTCAAAATAGCTCAGTACCGCGCCGGCCTCCAGCAGACGCCGCTGCAACTCGACCACGTTGACGCCGCGCGCTGATGTCCCTTCATCGAGGCTGACGTTGATAGCTTCGCCGGCCGCCTCGCCCAGCGCCATCCAGCAAGGCTCCATGCGTAAAGTGCTGAAGCCGATATGCGTGCCCGACGCCGGCACGGGGATCAGCAGGTTCTCGACTTCCAACGGCACGATCACCCCGTAAGGAACGCTATATGGCGTAGTTCTGTGCGAAAAGAAACCATCCAAATGCGGCCGTCCCGCCTCCCGCTTGAGGCAGGCGTGCGAATCCAGCGCGTAATGGCTGGCTGTGATGCTTGTGACATGCGCCCGGGAATGTCGCTTGGACAAGGCGTCGTGCGCGGTGAAGAGATACTCGCCGCGGATCCGCCGCCCCTCGCGCACATAGATCTGCCGCGGAAAATTGTCGTTGTCTTCAAATTCATCCAGCGACAGCCCCCAACGATTACAGCGCTCGCGAAAGCCGGCCGGCAGCGACTCGTCATTCTGGGCGAAGTAGAAAAGTCCGAGGATATAATCGCGCAGGCGCAGGGCGAAGCGGTCGCGCCAATCCCAACTGGCGGTCGGGTAGGGCCAATTCTCCTCCGGCAAGTCGGTCGAGATGAAAGCGGCATGCTGATTGTTGCCGTCCACCTTGTCGTTGGGCAGGCGGACCATGTTCGTAATCGCGCCAATGCCGTCAAACTCCAGCGGCGTCGGCGGGCCCGCAAAGCGATTGAGTCGCACATCCTCCGCCAGCGACAAATACTCATCACGGTTGTAGGTCGCCGGCTTGCCGATGCGTCGCATGTTGGCTTTATTGGTGGTCAGCGGCAGGCGATAATTGTAAGACTGAATGGCGTTGTCGCCTTGCCCCGTGGAGTAACGCTCGTCTACCGGCGCGCGCCAGCGTTGATAAAACTTGCCGGCGCAGGGCTCGCCATACTCATCGGCGCCTTCCCGTCCCAGCATGTAGGGCGCCCCCGCGGCCGCCGCCAAATCTCCTTCGTAGGTGGCGTCGACGAATACCGACCCGGCATAGACTTCTTCGTCTCCGCTTTCGCGCTCGATAACCCTGATCCGGCGCAGCGCAGCGCCGTCTTTGATGACCTGCTGCGGCTCGGGATTGAACTGCCGCAGCGTCCGTACTTCCAGCCCGTCGCCACACTCGGCGATCATGCCCAGAAGGATCATCTCGGCGACGCGCGGCTCAAAGCGGTAGCCGTCCGAACAGAGCTCAACTTGCTGCGAATCAGCCCCGTATGTATCGCTGTAGTATTCTTTGATTCGGCTGACA
Source organism: Anaerolineae bacterium (assembly GCA_022824465.1). Classification (GTDB taxonomy): domain Bacteria; phylum Chloroflexota; class Anaerolineae; order Aggregatilineales; family Phototrophicaceae; genus UBA6055. The sequence goes on along the minus strand of JAJDZV010000002.1, from coordinate 105,184 downwards.
AATTCCAAAAAGAGGCCGCCGGTGGCGCCGCGAGTGGCGATATCGGTCGCGCCCAGTCCGTTCGCGGGCAAGCCCCCAATATGCCCGTTGCGCTCGAGGATCACCGCGCGCCGGCCTGCGCGAGCAACGGCGATACCCGCCATGATGCCCGCTGGCGTACCGCCCACGATTACGGCGTCGAACTCGTAAGTCATTATCATTCCTTGAGCGCTAAGGAGACCAGCACCTTGATTCTTTCGTCGGCAGCAAGTCTGCCCTTAATTCGCAGAAATCCGCCGAAGTGCGTAACCTTGCAGAACGTGACTGCGCCCTCCGCTGTGGGCAAATTGAAAACGGCGCCTTCGTCTGCCCAGTGGATCCCGTCCGCGGAAATCTGCACATTTGCCATGCCACCGAATACCGGCGATACATCCAGCGCGCGCACGAAGAAAATCGCCTCGCACGCCCAAGCCGCTTCGTAGGGCTCACTGGCGAAGTCGCCCTGCCAAAGGACATTGCGTTCGACGATCGCCGTGTAACTCCGTCTTAACGCCATGATCAAAACTCCCCGCTGAGAAGCACCGAATCGAGGTAGAAAAAGGCGCGCTTGTCACGATTGGTCTGCACCCAGAAAGCCGCGTTCAGCATACAGTTCAAGTTGGGCATCGCCGGGATGCTGATGTATTTCAGCGCTTCGCCTTCGTAGACGAGGTCATTGCACTGGAAACCGAGGAAGCGCCGTTCCGCCAGATCAAAACTCACGCGCAGATAATGCCAGTTCATCTTGGTCGCGATCTCGTTGTAGCAAAGATCCTGCGCCGGCGCGTCGACAAATTCCCAGAATTCAGGTCCTAGATGCGGCGTCGACACAGTCTCGCCCCTGTCGCCGATTTTCCGGAATGGCGGCGTTTGGCCCTTGACTTGCCAGCGCCTGACCATCTCGCCGCCTTGCGCGTTGAGGTAGCGCAGATGCGGCATCCAGCGGATCTCCGGGTTCATGCCGTCCTGCAAATCGAAGAGTACGCCGAACGCCCGGACATCGTCAGCGGAAAGACGCAACTCCGACGCCTCCGGCTTGAAACAGAAATAGGCTTCCAGCTGAACCGGTCCCGGCTTGCGAAATGTCACGCGCTTGATGCTGGTAGCGAGCGCACCCTCGCGCGCCCGGCTCGCTATCTTGAGCGCATAGCTGCCTTCCATAGAGCCGGCAGTGCCAGTATCCCACATAGTCAGATTGCTGATCATCGGCGGCCGATAATCAGCCGAAAGCGGTATGATCGAGTCCAGCGTGTGCTCATAATTGCCGATCAGTTCAGACCAGCCGTTCACGCCCTCGTCGAAGTCATCATAGAAAATAATCCGCTCCAGAGGATCAAAGCGGCTGAGACGGGGATCATTCGCGTATGCGTTCATACAATTTCCTGTGACCTCATTCCGCCAGGCATGGCGCTACCAGCAGCAATTCCTAGGTATCCATCAGCGACGGCAAGACGTACCACTCCTCTTCGCCGGGCGAATCGTACTTCATCCAATCGGTGTCGGGCGACGTGAGGATTTCCACCAGCAATTCCAGCAAGCCGCTGCCCCGGCTCATGTCCGCTATATCCACGGTGTTGGCGCCATTGATATCGTCCATGTGTTTGAGGTCCGCTCGGATCCAAACTTGATTACCGCTGCTTTGGCTATACCACTTCAACTTCACCGCGTTGGCGTACTTCAGGATATTCAAGACACCCGGATTTTCCATCGCTTCCCCCGCGCTCAGGCCTCTCGTCGAAGCCGCTGTTTTGACACGCTTCACGAAACGCGTTACACTCAGCATTGTCTGGTAGGCACTGGCAAGATTTCGCCCAAGTATAACCGGCAAGCCGCAATCCGCAACAATCTCGCCAGCGCGACCAGCTTTGTGAAGGGAAGGCTGAATAGCCTTAATGCAACGAATCTTATGCGATATAGGAGAGCATCATGAAATTTTCACCGTTTGTACGTCTGGCTTTGGCGCTTGGCATCTTGCTGTCGCTGGGCTTGCTGCCCGCGGCCGCTCAATGCGAAGGCGAGGTCGTTGAACTCGAGTTCATGAATTGGTGGGGCGCCGCCCGCGAAGCCTTAATGGATACGCTCATTGAGCACTTCGAGGCCGAAAACCCCTGCATCAGAGTCATCAACCAGGTGCAGCCCTGGGATAATCGCGCCGAATTGCTCGCCACCGCCGCCGCCAGCAGCAACCCGCCGGGCATCATCATGTCCACGCGGCCCGAGACCTACCAGTTTGCCATCAACGGTTTGATCATCCCCATTGATCACTTCGTCGAGGCGCATGGCACCGACCTCAGCGTCTTCTACGACGGCGAGATCGGCTTGCAATACTGGAACGGCGAGCTTTACGGCCTGCCGATGCCCACCGCCGGCGGCCTGACCAGCTTGTACATTTACAACAAAGACATGCTGCGCAATGCCGGCTTTGATCCCGAGTCCCCGCCGAAAACCTGGCAAGAGCTGGAAGAGATGTCCGCGGCCATTACCGTTGCCGATCCGATGGGCGTGGATGTCATGGGCGCTGAAATAGTCGGCGAAGATTGGTCCTTTATCGCCTGGCTCTATACCAACAATGGCCGCTATTCATCAGATGATGGCCGCACCTTGCTCTTCAACAGTCCGGAAGGCATAGAAACGCTCGAGTGGATGGTCAACTTCACCAACAACATCAACGGCGGCGTGGAAAATGTGACCGACTTCTTCCAGGATACGGCTTTCGCGCAAGGCGATCATCCCTGGTACGAGGATCAAATTGCTTTCCTCCGTATCAACACCTCCTTCTACGGCCACTATAACGTTAACGATCCCGAGGGTTATGCCGATTCGACCCACTGGGGCACCATGCTGCGGCCCTACAACGGCGACAATCCCGACGCCACACATGCCGGCACGACTGGCTACAACTACAGCGGCGCCTGGGCTTACACGATTCCAGCCGTGCATCCGCCTGAAAAGCAAGAAGCAGCCTTCAAGTTCGCCGAGTTCATCGGTGTCCATCCTCTAGGCGGCTGCGCCTTCCTTTTCGCGCAGAGCCGACCCTCGCCGGTGAAGGAATGCAACGAGAATCCGGCCTACTATGAAGTCAATCCCACCTGGTCCGTGGTGCTTGAAGGCTTGGCTACCGATGTGGCTGTTTCGATCACGCCGGTGCAAGGACAGCTTGCCGAGATCCTTGCCAACGCTATCGAGGAAGCGATGTTCGGCGTAAAGTCGCCGGCCGACGCGCTCAACGACGCCCATGCCGATATGCAAGCGATCCTGGACGAGTTCTGGGCTGAATTCGACGCGGCGAATATGTAGCAATGCTCCCCAAACCAAACCCCTCCTCGGCGGATCTATGCTGGCGGTCTGTGTCTTCGGTCTGTGTCTACGCGACCTCCGCCGACCCCAAAATGCGCGAGGGGCTTTGGTCGACACGGGGCGGTCTCGAGAGTTGATTGTCTCCTCCAAATTCCCCTTCCCTCCCAGCGGGGGAAGGGACCGGGGGATGGGGGAAACGGAAAACAATGGCGCAAGCCTCGCTTAAACCACAGCGAACTCAGCCCGCAGCTACCTGGAGAGTCCAGCTGCAGGAATGGTGGTTCCGCAACCGCGCCTTGATCGGCTACGCCTTCATTCTCCCCTGGTTCGCCGGCTTCATCATCTTTGACGCCATGCCCTTCATTTATAACTTGTATTTGAGCTTCACCGATTATCAGATCGGCACAGTCGGCGTGCCGCCCTGGATCGGCCTGGAGAATTACACCAAGATCTTTACCGAAGACAAACTCTTCGGAAAGAGCATGTACAACACAGTCTACTACCTCGGCTTCAGCGTGCCCCTGCGCCTGATCTTCGCCTTTTTGATCGCGCTTATACTGAACCTGCGCGTGCGCGGCATGGAGCTTTATCGTACGCTCTTCTACGTCCCGTCGGTCGTGCCCTTGGTCGCTGCGACGGTGATATTCGCCGGTTTTCTCAATACGCGCTATGGTTTTCTTAACCAATTCCTCGTCTTGATCGGCGCAACGCCTGTACGCTGGCTGTCGTCGCCGGATGCCATAAAACCGTCGCTGATCTTGCTCAGCCTCTGGGGCTTCGGCGGGCAGATGATCATCTTCCTCGCCGGCTTGCAAGGCATCCCCGACGATCTCTATGAAGCGGCCGCCATCGACGGCGGCACCGGCTGGCATCGCCTCATCTATATCACCGTGCCGCTGATGACGCCTACGATCTTCTTCAATCTGCTTCTCGGTCTGATCGGCGGATTCCAGATTTTCGAGCAGGTATTTATCCTCCTGGATACCAACGGAGGACCCCTGCAAGCGGGACTTGTATATATGCTGCATGTCTACAATAAAGCCTTTCGAGATTTTGAATTTGGCTATTCCGCCGCCCTGTCGGTGATTCTCTTCCTTATCATCTTTGTGTTGACGCTGATGCTCGTCTACACCTCGAATCGCTGGGTATTCTATGGCGACGCGCAAGACGACGAGCCCTAGGTCACGGACGTAGGATTGAGGCATGATTGAAGATCCCAGAGCGAAAATGGTTCGCTACTTCATGATCTATACCGTGCTGACCGTCGGCGCCATCGTGATGATGGTGCCGCTGCTCTGGACCGTCTCGACATCGCTGAAAACGCGCGACAAGATCACCATTCGCCGGCTTGAGCTCATCCCAGATCCAATCGCCTGGGAGAATTATCCCTACCTCTTTGAGGCGCGACCGATCCTTCAATATACTCGTAATACCATGATCATCGTGGTGGCATCGCTCTTTGGCGCCTGGGTGCCCTGCACGCTCGCCGGTTATGCCTTTGCTCGTATTGCCTTCCCCGGGCGGAACATCTTCTTCGGCATCCTGCTGGCGACCATGATGCTGCCTTATGTCGTGCGATTAATCCCCTTATTCCTGTTTTTCGATGAGATCGGCTGGACGCGCACCTTCGGTCCTCTTATCTTGCCGCGCCTCCTCGGGCACAACGCCTTCTATATCTTTTTGTATCGGCAGTTCTTCCGCGGCATACCGGAAGACATTTACGACTCGGCCCGCATTGATGGCTGCTCAGAGTTCGGCGTCTGGTGGCGGATTTTCATGCCGATGTCGCGCCCTGTGCTGGCGGCTGTGTCCATCTTCGCCTTTTCCTTCGCCTGGAACGACTTCCTCAACCCGCTGATTTACCTGGGTTCCAACAAAGAACTCTGGACCTTGGCGCTGGGCTTGAACGGCTTGCAGGGCTTTGAAGGCGAGGACAACAGCCTCAACTTGATCATGGTCTTCTCGATGCTGATGATCATCCCCATGCTGGTCGTCTTCTACTTCGGGCAAAAGCATCTGATCAGCGGCGTCACCGCCCAGGGCAGCCTCAAGGGATAATGTCTACCCCAGCCCCTCCCCGAAGCATCAGGGAGGGGAGACTCCCATACGCGAGAGTTGCAGACTTTCAAGCGGTAAAGTATTGGAGACTGCAAGGAAATTAGTGCATTGTCACCTAAATCGGCCGAGAAACCCAATATCGTCTACATCGTCCTCGATCAATGGCGCGGCGATTGCCTCGGCATTGCCGACAGCGCCCACCCGGTGATGACCCCGCACTTTGACCAGATCGCCTACGAAGGCGCCTGGTATTCGCGCGCCTATGCCGATTGCCCAATGTGCATGCCGCAGCGCGCCACTATGCTCACCGGCTTCACCGCGGCGCAGCACGGCATGCCGCATAACTTCCTTAACGGACCACGCACGCCCATCGCCCGTGAACAGAGCCTGCCCCATCGCCTCACGCGCGAAGCCGGCTACCAGACCAAAGCCGTCGGCAAAATGCACTTCTGGCCCCCGCGCGCCCGTTTCGGCTTTGAAGACATCAGCCTGCACCCGGACGACTACATCAACTTCCTTGAAGAGCAGGGCTTTGGCGGTTTCTATCGCGGGCACGGCCTCGGCGGCAACGAGGTCTATCCAGCCGTCAGCGCCGTGCCCGAGCCGCTTACGCACACGCACTGGATCGTCGACGAGGGCATACGGTTCCTCGGGCGCCGCGACCCCGATTGCCCCTTCATGCTCTGGCTGGTCTTCGAAGCGCCCCATAGCCCCTTCGACCCGCCGGAACCCTATGATCGCTTGTACGACGACTTCGAGATTCCGGATGCGATCATCGGCGACTGGGTGGATTCGCCTGGGGAGCCGAGCGCCCTCATCGCCGATCGCATCGCCCGGAAAGCCGACCGGATTCCACCGCCGATCCTTCAGCGATTGAGGCGCTGCTACTACGGTCAAATCTCGCACATCGACTACCAGCTTGGCCGGCTCTTCGGCGAGCTCAAGACCCGCGGGCTCTATGACAACACCATAATCGTCATCACATCGGATCATGGCGAGCACTTGGGCGATCACCGTCTCTTCGCCAAATCAACATTCCTGGAGTCATCGGCGCGCGTGCCGATTATCTTGCGCCTGCCGCGCGAGTTCGGCCTCTACAATCGGCGCGTAGACAAACCGGCGCTGACAGCCGATATCGCGCCGACCTTGCTCGAGCTGGCGGGCTTGCAACCGGATGCCGCCATGGACGGCGTTTCGCTGCTGGACTTGCCCGATGATCGCGTGATGTTCGGCGAGACCCGCGATTCAGTCTTCGCGACCGATGGCCGCTTCAAATACAGCTACTTTTTCAACGGCGCCGCTGAACTGCTCTTTGACCTTGCCGCCGATAGCGATGACCTTCACAACCTGGCAGGGCTATCGCGATTCGCCGAGGTACAGGCCGGGTTGCGAGCGGCATTGACCAGCTATCTGCGCGCAAATGACCGCCCCTGCATCGCGGATGGCGACTTGCTGGCGACGGAGTCGACCCTGGATTACGACAAGCTGCGCGCCCGGAACAATGCCGCATGGCGCGGACCCATGCGCTATGGGCAGGGCTACGGCTAGTAGGCGGCTAGCTGTCTTGCAGCGCCAGAAAATCACCGACGATCATTGTGAACTCGATGATATTGTCGAATGGATCGCGGCAAAAGAAGCGCGGCCTGCCTGGAATCGGCTCTACATCGTAGGGCGCGTAGCCGGCCGCGGATAGGTTGCGCCGCAACGCCGACAAGTCGTCAACGATCAGGCAAAAGTGCCGTATCGACGGATCGTCCAGCGGCTCTTCGCCGAAGAGATGCAATTCGGCATCTTCACCAGCTTTGAACCAGATGACATCCATGCCTTGCAAGCTGGCCGGGGCCGGTATCTCTTGCAAGCCCAGAATTCCGCCAAAGAATGCGCGCGCAACGGCCTCGCTGCCGGGCGGGCGGGGGATGCTGACATGATGAAGTCGGGCTTTCATCGCCTGTTTGCTCCTTGCGCTATACTGACCCCTACTTTAGCGCAGCCGCGCTCAATCCGCAGGCTAGACCGATGCTCGCGCCTTACGCTAGAATACGCCCATCGAAACTGGAGTTGGCTGGAAAAGGACTGGAGAATCTCATGCGCAAACTCGGAATCTTACTCATCCTATTGCTCGTATCCACGGCCGGCATTGGCTTGGCTCAAGACGCGCCGACCGTCGCCGTCATGACACCCTTCCTCGCCCAACCCGGCACCCAGATCATGGTGGAGAACTTTGAAGCCTCCGCCAAGGCCAAGGGCTGGGACGTCAACGTCATCGACACAAACGAGGACATCGCCGCGCTCGTCAGCCGCATGGAAGATGTGGCGCTGCAAGCCGTCGACGCCATCGTCATCAATGTCGACCCCACCCAGATCGAGCCCGGCTTGCACGCCGCCGCCGACGCCGGCATCCCCGTCTTCGGCCTGGATTCCGGCGCGCATCCCCTGCTGGTGACCAATGTGACCAGCAACGGCTACACCATGGCGGCCGAAACCGCGACCTATGTCGTCGACCGCCTGAACGCCGCCGGCGAGGTCATCATGTTCATCTTCGAGCCCTACCCGCCCGTGCAGAAGCGCGGAGCCATCGCCCGGGCCATATTTGAAAATACGCCCGATATCAACATTCTGGACGCCATCACGCCCAGCTTCGACAATGGTCCGCTCGAGGGCGCGCGCAATGCCATGGAAGCGGTCTTGCTGGCGCACCCCGAGGCCGGCAGCATCAGCGCCGTTTGGGCCGCTTGGGATGATCCGGCGCTCGGCGCCCTGCAGGCGATTGAAGATGCCGGGCGCGCTGACGAGGGCATCGTCATCGTCGGCATTGACGCCACTGAGCAAGCCCGCGACGCCATCGCGCGCGGCAGCAACTTTGAAGCTACCGTCGCGCAGGACTTCGCTGGCATGGCGCAGAAGGTCGCTGACCTGGTCGAAGCGCATCTTGGCGGCGCGATGATCTCGCAGGTGAATCACTACGTGGCCGCCAACCTGGTCACGCAAGCCGATCTCAGCGGCTGATAGAACTCTACCAAGGCGGGGGTCCATCCCGGACTCCCGCCTGCCGTATGTCCGCTAACACACTACTGTTTGAGCTTCGCCAAGCCAGCAAATCCTATGCCGGCGTTCGCGCGCTGATTGACGCCCGGCTGGACCTTGTCGGTGGCGAGGCGCACGGCTTGATCGGTGAAAATGGCGCCGGCAAGTCGACCCTGATCAAATTGCTTGCCGGGCTCGAACAGCCGGACCAGATGACGACACGCCTCAACGGCCAAGACGTTGACCTGTCGGACGGGTCCGCCGCCTATCGCCTCGGTTTCCGTTTTATCCATCAGGAGTTGAACATCGCGCCCGCCTTGAGCGTGGCCGAGAATCTCTTCATCAACAATCCCCTGCCAAGTCTGGCCGGCTTCCTGGTCGATTGGGCGACTCTGCGGCGGCGCGCCATTGAAGCACTGGAGCGGCTTGGCGTCAAGCATATCGACCCGCAGCGCCGGGCCGCCAGCCTTAGCGCCGGCGACGCTATGCTGGTGAAGATCGCCAGCGCCTTCATCGGCGATGACGCGCGCGACGAGCCGCTTATCATGGTCATGGACGAGCCGACCGCCGCCCTCAACAGCGCCGAAACATCGCTGCTCTTTGATGTCATCGACCGCCTGCGCGCCCGCGGCTGCGCGCTGCTCTATGTCACGCATCGCCTCGATGAACTCTTCCGAATCGCCCAGCGCGTCACCGTCTTGCGCGACGGCCGCGTCATCAATTGCCACGCTATCACCGACACCAATACCAGTGAACTGATCCGGGAAATGACCGGCCGCGCAACGCCCGCGAAAGCCGATCGCGGCGCGGATTTCGGCGCAGAGCCGCAGCCAGCCAATACCCGGCTCCGTGTGACGGACTTGCGCACGGATTCAATCTCCGGCGCCAGCTTTGAAGTGAAAGCCGGCGAAATCGCGGGCTTGGCTGGCTTGGTCGGCTCGGGAAGGTCGGAGCTGCTCTACGCGCTTTTCGGCATTGACCCGCTGCTGGAGGGCTTCATCGAATTAGACGGCCGCGCCTTGCCGCCGCTGACGCCGGCTAGGGCATGGGCGCTAGGCATGGCTTATGTGCCGGAAGAACGCCGATCGCAGGGACTCTTCCTCGGCGATCACGTCAGCCGCAATATCGCCATGCCTCACCTCGATCAGCTCAGCCGGCTCAAGACTTTCATCGTCGATAGCCGCGCCAATCCCCTCAGTCGGCAGCTGGGCGAGGCCGTGCGCCTCAAGATAAACAGCTTGCGCCAGCGCGTCCGCCAACTCAGCGGCGGCAACCAACAGAAGATCCTCTTCGCCCGCGCAATCCTGGCGCAACCGCGCCTCATCTTGCTGGATGAGCCCACCCGCGGCGTCGATGTCGGCGCCAAATACGATATCTATCGGCTGATCCGCCAGCTGGCTGACGACGGCGCCAGCATCCTTATGGTCTCATCCGAGCTTGACGAGCTTATCGCGCTTTGCGACCGCATCCTGGTCATGCGCGGCGGTCGCCCGGCGGAAGAATTGCCGGCCGCCGGCTTGACCGAAAGCCAATTGCTTGAGCGCTGTTATGACTTCGCGTAGACTGGGCGCATGAAACTATTCGCATCCGCTGCTGAAACCCGAGCGCGCTTTTCGCTGACGGCTTTCTTGCGCCGTTACGGGACGCTGGTCGGCTTTATTCTGATCGTTCTCTTCTTCTGGATCCAGCGCCCGCAGACCTTCATGACCATCCCCAACTGGGTGAATATCTCGCGGCAAATGAGCATCCTGGGCGTGGTCGCCTTTGCCATGACGATCGTGATGGTGACCGGCGACTTCGATCTCAGCGTCGGCGCTATGGCCAGCCTGGTCGGCATCGTCGCCGGCACGACCTTTCAGAGCGGCGGATCGGTCGCCTCGGCCGTGACGCTTGGCTTGCTGGTCGGCGCGGTCGGCGGCTTGCTCAACGGCGTCTTGGTCGCGGCCGTCGGCATCTCGGCTTTTGTCGCCACCTTGGGCACGCTGACCGTGTTTCGCGGCTTGGCGCTTTACATCAGCGGTGGCGCGTCGATCTACGGACGGACGATCCCGGCCGAGTTTTCCAGCTTCGGCCGCGGCACGATCGCCTTGGGGCGTATCGGCGAAACAGATTTGGTCTTGCCCAACTTGACGATCCTGGCTTTCATCACCTTGGTTCTGGTCTTCATTGTCCTCAACTTCACCATCGTCGGTCGGCGCCTCTATGCCATCGGCGGCAATATGGAAGCGGCGCGCTTCGGCGGGATCCGCATCCGACGGCTGCGCTTGCTCAGCTTTGTCATCAGCGGCCTCGGCGCAGCCGTCGCCGGGCTCATGCTCTTCAGCCGCCTGTCGACCGCCCATCCGACCCAGGGCGAAGGCTTGATGCTGCAGGCGATCGCCGCCGTCTTTCTGGGCATGACCCTGTCCGAAGAGAGCCAGCCCAACGTCATCGGCACCCTTATCGGCGTCTTGATCCTCGGTGTGCTCGCTAACGGACTGACGCAAATGCAGATCGACACCTACATCCAGCAAATCTCCACCGGCGTCATCATCATTCTGGCGGTGACCCTAAGCAGCCTGTCGCAACAGCAAGGTCACTTCGGGCGCTGGCTGCGCCGCCTCTTCAGACAGTCACCGGCGGATTCAAGTTGATGCCCGCGCCCTGGCTGGCAATCGATGTCGGCAGCGGCAGCGCCAAAGCCGCGCTGTTTGAAGACGGCGAATTGCTCCAATCCGCCTCCGCTGCCTACGAGACGCGCTACGCCACCGGCGGCATTGCCGAGCAAGACGCCAATGACTGGTGGGGCGCGGTCAAGCAGGTCTGCCGCGCGTTGAAGGGCGCTGGCGAGCTGGCCGGCATCGCGCTGACCGGACAGATGCAGGATGTCGTCTTGCTCGACGGCGACGGCGCGCCAATCCGACCGGTCATCCTCTACAGCGATACCCGCGCCACCGCGCAGATCGAAGCCATCCATCAGCGGGTCAGCCCGGCGGAACTGGCGGCGATTACCGGCCTGGAACAATCGGCCGGCAGCTTGTTGGCCAAGCTGAGCTGGCTGCGCGAACACGAGCCGGAACGCTTGCGGGAAGCGGCGCATCTGCTGCTCGGCGGGGCCGATTTCATCGCCGCGCGCATGACCGGCCGCTTCCATTCCGACGCCACGACCGCCTCAACCACCGGGCTCTGGAATCTGGCGGCCCACCGGCCCCTCGATGCAGCCCTGCTCGAGCGCATGCAACTCGGCTGGCTCCCATCCCTTATGACGCCCGTCCTCCGCGGCGGCGCGAATGTTGGCTGCTTGACCGCGACCGCTGCCAAAGCCTTGGGCTTGCGGCCGGGCGCGCCCGTTTATCTTGCGCCGGGCGATGCGGGCGCCGCCACCATTGGCGCTGGCTGCGGCGAGCCCGGTCCAGCCTATGCTTACGTCGGCACGAGCGGCTGGGTCGGTTTCAGCGCGCGGATCATCGGCGACGCTTCCGCTGGCGTGCTCACCTTGGCCCATCCCAAACCGGGTCGCTTCATCCAGGTCGCGCCGATGATGACAAGCGCCGGCAACATCGATTGGCTGCAGAGCGTCTTCAACCCTTTCAGCCACGACCAGCTCATCAATGAAGCGCTGAGCCGCCCGCCGAGCAATTTGATATTCCTGCCTTACCTGCATGGCGAGCGCGCCCCCTTCGACGACCCCTTCGCCCGCGGCGCCTTCATAGGCGTCGCAGCTAATACGGAGCGCGCCGACCTCTGGCGGGCGCTGCTGGAAGGCATCGTCTTCGCCTATCGCCATACACTAAGCGCCCTCTCGCCAGCCCTGCCCGACCAGCTTACGCTTATCGGCGGCGGCGCGCGCAACGCCGCCTGGAATCAACTCTTCGCCGATATCATCGGCACGCCCGTTCATTTGCCGCCGGAGGCCGAATTCGCCGGGCTGCGCGGCGCCTTGCGGTCGGTGGAAGTCACTCTCGGTGCGCGCGAATCTTACGCCATCCCGCCCTCGTCACAGACCATCATCCTGTCGCCCGATCCCCTCCACCGCCATCATTACGACCGCAAGTACCAGCACTTCCTAGCCGCCTACCAAGCGCTGAAGCCGCTATTCCAGCAGATGGCGCGCGCCGATTGATGCCTTAGGTATTCCAATACAGCAATGACAATGACCCCCGCTTTTTGCTGTCCCCAAAATCATCGAATCATTGTGGCTTATCCGCGATAGAGACTCTCACGCCAAAGAAGCTGGAATAATACGAAGATTATTCATGGGTCTGCTCGCCCGCTAGACTTGGCGACCGGCAATCTCCTGATTCTTCCAGTAGTGCTCCCCCTCTCCGATGATTCCTCCGGGCTGGAAACCACGCGAGCATTGATGCCGCACGCAAATGCGTCGACCGGATTTGACGCAACGCGCCAATCTTCGTACGCTAAAATCTGACGAATTCTGTAGGGGCGAGCCAGTGGCTCGCCCGCAAACTTCCATCTCTACGGCCAACAATGACTGTGCGACAAACCCGTCCTGTCCTCAGCCGATGATTCGGAGAGAGGCCCGGGGGGTGAGGTAGATTTCCCCGCTGTCCATTTCTTCACGACCCACGCCACCCCCGCCAATTGATCCAGCCGCATACCCTTCGTGCGGGCGAGCCGGTGGCTCGTCCCCGAAACGAAAATCTGTAGAGGCGAGCGACGGTCTGTGTCGGCGGTCAGTGTCTACGCGACCTACGCGACCTACGCGACCTGCGCGACCCGGCGACTCGTCCCATCGCCTTCTCCTGGCGCTCCCCCTCTCCGATGATTCCTCCGGGCTGGAAACCACGCGAGCATAGATGCCGCACGCAAATGCGTCGACCGGATTTGACGCAACGCGCCAATCTTCGTACGTTAAAATCTGACGAATTCTGTAGGGGCGAGCCAGTGGCTCGCCCGCAAACTGCCATCTCTACCGCCAACAATGACTGTGCGACAAACCCGCCCTGTCCTCAGCCGATGATTCGGAGAGAGGCCCCGGGGGGTGAGGTAGATTTCTCTGCTGTCCATGTCTTCACGACCCACGCCACGCCCGCCAATTGATCCAGCCGCATACCCTTCGTACGGGAGAGCCAGTGGCTCGTCCACTTGACAACCGCCTCGCCGAGCGATAGCATATGTGTAATTGTTCCAATGCCGGGCAATTGCACACTCGCATCGTCGGACGCGATTTATGGCCGAAGCCATCATCCTGCCCAGACTGGGCAACACTGTCGAAAGCGCCATCCTCCTGGCTTGGCATGTTGCGGTCGGCGACCACGTTGAGCTTGGCGATCTGCTCTGCGAGATCGAAACCGACAAAGCCACGCTCGAAATCGAAAGCACAGCCGCCGGCGTCTTGCTGGCGCAACTCTGCCAAGCGGGCGACGAAGTCCCGGTCATGAACAATATCGCCGTGGTCGGCCAAGCCGGTGAATCCATCGCCGAGTTCACTGGGGGCCAAGCGGCAGCTTGTTCCGAAGACCTCGCCCTAGACCATGATGCTGAGAAGATTCAAATCCCGGATGCCGCGGCCCTCCCCACCTCCCTGACTCGTCGGGGAGGGGGCCGGGGAGTGGGGTCGACAGACGATGTCGCCATTTCCCCTCGCGCGCTGAACCTGGCGCGGCGCAAGGGCGTCGACTACGAAGCCCTTCGGGGCAGCGGACCGGACGGGCGCATCATCGAGCGCGATATCGAGGCCGCGTTGGGCGAGCGCGTCAAGGTCACCCCGGTCGCCCAAGCCATGCTCGACAGTGGCGAGTTCAAGCTGGCGGAGGAGCGGCGGGCGAGCCCCCGGGTGCGCAAGGCGGATCTCGTACCGGCTGACACTGCGCCGGCGGTCAAAGCGATCCCGCTGAAGGGCATACGCAAGACCATTGCTGCGCGCATGCTCGAATCGCTTCAGACCACCGCCCAACTGACCCTGAACGCATCAGCCGATGCGCGCGCTCTGCAAGCTCTGCGCAAACGACTGAAAGAAAGCGACGAATCGCTCGGCTTGCGCGAAGTCACTATCAACGACCTGCTGCTCTTCGCTAGCGCGCGGACGCTGCCCGCCTTTCCCGCGCTCAATGCGCTATTCGAAGACGACATCATCACCCAACACACGGCGGTCCACCTCGCCACAGCTGTCGATACCGATCGAGGCTTGCTCGTCCCGGTGATCAGGAACGCCGAAACATTGACGCTGAAACAGCTTTCGGCCGAGGCAAAACGCCTGGCGGAGGCCTGCCGCGCCGGCCGCGCAAAACCGGCGGAACTGAGCGGCGGCAGCTTCACTGTCAGCAACCTGGGCGCCCTCGGCATCGAAAGTTTCACGCCGGTGCTGAACCCGCCGCAGGTCGCTATCCTTGGTATCGGCAGCATAAACCTAAAGCCGGTGCAAGCAGGGGATAACGTGGAGTTCATCCCCCACATCGGGCTCTCGCTGACTATCAACCATCAGATCGTCGATGGCGCGCCAGCCGCCCGCTTCCTGCAACAACTGGCGGTCAATCTTAAGGAAATAGACTTACTGGCGATGATTTGAAGATCAAAGATTTGCAGCGAACTCCATTCCCCTTCCCTCATTTTGGGGGAAGGGGCTAGGGGATGGAGGTAAAGCCTTGCCAAAATCACTGACCATCAACCCGGCGGAAGCGCGACAACGCTCGATCCTCCGCGCTCCCGAGATCCCGGTCAACGCCTACGTCTCCGATCCGAGCGCTGAAGCCGCCTGCTATTCGCGCAATGAGCTTGTCAACGTCTACCACGATATGCTGCTCATCCGCGAATTTGAGACCGCCCTCGACAACTTCAAGAAGCAGGGCGTCTATCGCGGCATCCGCTATAACCACGCCGGCCCGGCGCATCTCTCCATCGGGCAGGAAGCGGCCGCCGTCGGGCAGTGCCTCGCGCTTGACCCGCAGGACTTCATCCTCGGCTCGCACCGCAGCCACAGCGAGATCCTGGCGAAAGGGCTTTCCGCCATCCGCCAACTAGGTGAGGACCAACTGCTCGACATCATGGAGCGCTATATGGGCGGCGCCGCGCTGCGAATCGTCGAGACGATCGCGGACTTCGCTGATATCCGCTCGCTAGCGCGGACCTGGCTGGTCTATGGCACATACGCCGAAATCTTCGCCCGCGAGACCGGCTTCAACAAAGGCATGGGCGGCTCCATGCACACCTTCTTCCCTCCTTTCGGCATCATGCCGAACAACGCCATCGTCGGCGGCTCGGCCGATATCGCCCTGGGCATGGCGCTATTCAAGCGCATCAACCGGGCCGCGGGCATCGTTATCGCCAATATCGGCGATTCATCGGTCGCCAGCGGTCCCGTTTGGGAAGCGCTGAACTTCGCCGCCATGGATCAATATCATACGCTCTGGCAGGCTGAGCTCGGTGGCGCCCCGCCTATCCTCTTTAACTTCATGAATAATTTCTATGGCATGGGCGGGCAGCCCCAGGGCGAAACCCTCGGCTTCGGCCTGCTGGCGCGGGTCGGGCTGGGCGTCAATGCCGCCGCCATGCACAGCGAACGCGTCGATGGCTATGATCCGCTCGCCGTCGCCGATGCGACGTGCCGAAAGAAAGCGCTGCTGCTCGCTGGCGACGGACCAGCCATGCTCGATGTCATCACCTACCGTTACTCGGGCCATTCGCCCAGTGATGCTTCCTCCTATAGAGGACGCGCCGAGATCGAGATGTGGCGCGAACAGGATTCCATTCGCGGCTTCGGCGACTATCTCTGCGCCAACGGGCACGCTGATGCGGCGATGCTGGCCGCCATGCGGGAGCGTGTCATCGAGCAAGTGGTCAATGCGGTCGAAGCTGCCGTCGATCTCGAGCGCTCGCCGCGGCTGGATGCGTCGGAAGATGCCATCGGCGATATGATGTTTTCCGATGAAACAGCCGATGCGCTGCACGACCGCGAGCCGGAAGTCTTGCAGCCTATGAACGAAACGCGCTTCGCCGTGACCGCCAGCAAGCGCCGCTATGCCTATGATGAGCGTGGCAAGCCGCATCCTAAGCTCAAGACCGTGACCTATGCCGACGCTATCTTCGAGGCCATGCTGCACCGCTTTTACAGCGACCCGACCATGATCGCCTTTGGCGAGGAGAATCGTGATTGGGGCGGCGCTTTCGGCGCTTACCGCGGCTTGACCGAAGCGCTCCCCTATCATCGTCTTTTCAATACGCCCATCTCGGAGGCGGCAATCGTCGGCGCGGCCGTCGGATATGCGCTGGCGGGCGGTCGCGCCGTGCCCGAGTTGATGTACTGCGATTTCATGGGGCGTGCCGGCGATGAGATTTTCAACCAGATGGCGAAGTGGCAGGCGATGTCGGCAAATGTGCTGCGCATGCCGCTGGTCCTGCGCGTGTCCGTCGGCATGAAATATGGCGCGCAACACTCGCAAGATTGGAGCTCGATCGTCGCCCATATCCCCGGCTTGAAGGTCTACTTCCCGGCCACCGCCTTTGATGCCAAAGGGATGCTCAACCGAGCGCTGCGCGGCACGGACCCGGTTGTCTTCTTCGAAAGTCAGCGCCTCTACAGCCAGCCGGAGACGCTCTTCCCCGGCGGCGTGCCGCTGGAATACTACGAGGTTGATGAAGGCGAACCATTCACCCATCGCCAAGGCAGCGATATCACCATCATCACCATCGGCGCGACCCTCTACCGCGCCCTGAAAGCGGCCGACAGGCTGCAAGCCGAACATGGCCTTAGCGCCGAGGTCATCGATGCCCGCTTCCTCAATCCGCTCAATTACGCGCCGCTCGTGGAATCGGTCCGCAAAACCGGCCGAGCGCTGCTCACATCCGACGCGACCGAGCGCGGCTCCTTCCTGCATACGCTTGCCTCAAACCTCAGCCAGCTCGCCTTCGACTACCTCGACGGACCGGTGGCCGTCCTCGGCGCGCGCAATTGGATCACGCCGCCAGCGGAATTGGACGAGAGCTTCTTCCCCGGTCCCGACTGGATGATCGACATCATTCATCAACGCCTGCTGCCGCTGCCCGGCTATCAGCCGCGAAGCGAGCAGGGCAAGGCTGAAATCCTGCGCCGCAATCGCGCGGGCGTCTGAGCGTGATCGACAGCGCGCAGCACGAACTGCTGGCGAAGGTCGCCTCGATGTACTACGAGCGGGAGATGACGCAGAACGAAATCGCCGCCGCCCTGGATCTCTCGCGCGTCAAAATCTACCGGCTGCTCAAGCAAGCGCGGGAAACGCAGGTTGTGCGCATCCTCATCGACTGGCATATCAAACGCTCGCCCAATGTCGAATCGCAACTCATGGAGCGCTTCGGCTTGGATGAGGCGCTGGTCTTGGCTAGCGGCGCGGCTGATTCCGCTTTGCTGCTGCGCCAAGTCGCCCAGTTGGCCGCCCGTTATCTCGAGGCGCAGCTGGCCGACGGATCGAGCCTGTCCATCTGTTTCGGCAGCACGACCTACGAAGTCATCAACGCCATCCGCCTGGACTTTCAGGCGAATGTCAAAGTCTTGCAAGCCACCGGCAGCCTCTCCCATGCCCTCAAGGAATTCGACAGTTCCGCCTTGACCCGTCAGTTGGCTCAGAAGCTGGGCGGGGAAGCGCTCTACTTGTCGTGTCCGCTGCTGGCGGACGATGCCCGCGCCGCCGCCGTCATCCGCGAGCAGGCGGTCGTGGCGCGAAGCCTGGAGCAAGTGCGCCGCGCTGATATCGCCCTGGTCGGCATCGGCGATCTCCATCCGCAGACATCCGGCTTCCTGCGCGCCGGTGTGGCCGAATCGCGCGACTTGCAGGCATATCGCGAGGCTGGCGCGATCGGCGATATGGCTTGGCAGATCTTCGATGGCGCTGGCAGGCTCGTCCCTTGCGCGCTGAATGAGCGCATAATCGGCGTGACGCTGGACGAGTTGAGCGCCGTGCCGCAAACCATCGCTGTCGCCGCCGGCGTCGACAAAGCGGCCGCCATTGTCGGCGCGCTGCGCTCCGGCGCGATCAACAGCCTCTGCACCGATGAGCGCACCGCCGAAGGCATGCTCAATGGCGCTTCGTAAAGCTGGTCTCCTGGGCGCCAGCAGCCAGCCTTTAGAAATGATAATGCTCGAGACTCGCCATGATGCGCTCGATCTTGCGGGCGATATGGGGCGGGACGCGCGGATTGAAAGGCCCGCCGCTGCCGCCAACCACGTCATTGAAGCCGGAGCAATTGATCGCCTCCATCACAGCTGAATAATTGTATGCCCGTTCCTCCATGAAGCGGATGTCTTCCAGCGGCGAGATTTCGTTTTCTATCTGCCGGGCCGCTTCGTAGTCGCGGCGGCGCTGAGCGTTGTTGATCTCGTCCGAAGCCCGGGCGACGACGATGTTGATGCCCGAGGTATGACCGCGCGCGCCCATCTCCGCGGCCGCGGTCGAGCGATCGCCGATACCCCATATGACGATCTTGCTCTCATCCAGCGCGTCGACGAAGGGCTGGACGTCATCTTCGCTCGTGCCGATTTTGACGCCAATGACATGGGGCGAATCTTGTATCAGCCGTATGATCTGCTCGCGGTCGCGCGGACGCCGATAATAATAGAGGAAGCGCGCTCCGTGCCGTTGCGCCTCTTCCTCGGCGAATTGCATAAATGTTTCGTACAAACCGACGGGTCCATAGGTGCCGCTGAGGGGCATGATCAAAACCACATCGGGCGGGCGCGGCAGCGCGGCCAGTTGCGCGAGCAAAGCGGCCGCCTCCGGCAGTGGGTTGGGCGCGATCGCCGCCATCAAGACGCCCTGCCCGTTCATGCGCTGACCGGCGATATCCAGCAGCTTGACCTGGTCAGCGTAGCCGATGTGGTGGATGAGGCTGGTGCCGGCGATTGAGACGACGCGTGGACGTCCGCCGCGCAGATTGTTGTTGCGCATGAGGTAGTCGATATTCTTGCCGTGCCCGGCGTAGTCAATGCGCGATCCAGCGAAGGGGATGAGCGGGATGCTGATAACGCTATCGAGGGCGTTGAGGAGTTCAGGCGTTTCGATAAACATGCTGGCGTTTCAGCCTCCTGGATTCGCTTTAATCTGTGAATTGCGGACGGCGCGCCGGGTCAGCAGCGCGAAACCGTCAATGGGCAGTCTACCCTGTGGTCGACACATGAAGCCCGCGGCGAGTAAATGTTTTTTTCCGGCAATCTGGCAATCTGTATCTCTCGATTGGTCGGCGGCGAATCAGACGAGCATCAGGCAAAGACTCAGCCTTTCTTATCATCATTCGCAAGCTAGAGGCGGTCATTTGGCTACTCATAGGTTGGCCTCAGTCGGGACAGAGGATGACGAATCGCTAGTAGAATCGAGAGTGATATCGATACAGTATCAATATAGTGAGACTCTTTCGCCGAATTCCGTTGATTCGGACGTAGCCATGAGCGCGGACGCGGCGGGCGCCGCAAGTGCGGTTGCAAGTCCATGAAACGAGCCTAGCACATATCGGCTTGTCAAAGGCGACTAAATGGTCGCGCATTGCTAATGCAATAGGCGCAGATCCTACGTGCGCGGTCATCGCCGACGCTCGAATGCAGGGAGGCCGCAATCACGAGAATCGCTTACCAGCGCGTCGCCTGGAAGGACCAGCCGGGCTGCAACTTCTGCATCTCCGTTTCGTCATCGCGCTCGGTCAAGCCGCAAGCCGCATAATTCGCGCCCAACTGCGCCAGCTTGTCGCGGTCTACTTCAATGCCCAAGCCGGGCGCTCCAGGCAGGGCAACAGCGCCATCCTCGAATCGCAGCGGCTCGACAAGCAGATCATGCCCGTCTTGCCATGGATAATGCGTGTCGCAGTCGTAAGTCAGGTTGGGCACAGCCGCCGCCAGTTGGACCATCGCCGCCAGCGATATGCCGAGGTGACTATTGGAGTGCATGGATAAGCCGCGGTCGAAGACTGCGCAGAAACGCGCCAAATCCAGCGAAGCGCGGAAGCCGCCCCAGAAGTGATGATCGGAGAGAATGATCGCTTCCGATTGATGCGTGATGCTGCCTGGCAAATCGGCGAAAGACGTGGTGCACATATTGGTGGCCAGCGGGATATCAAGCGCGCGGGCGACAGTCGCCATGTTTGCTTGTCCGCGGACCGGGTCTTCGTAATACTCCAGCACGCCTTCAAGCTGCTTCCCGGCGGCGATAGCGCTGTCGACGCGCCAGATGGCGTTGGGATCAAGCCGCAAGGGCATATCCGGTCCGAAAGCTTGGCGCAGAGCCAGGATCGAATCGACCTCGACTTGCGGCTCGAATGCGCCGCCCTTGAGCTTGATGGACTTGAAGCCGTAATGCGCCACCATCGCCTGCGCCTGCGCCACGATGCCGGCCGGATCGAGCGCCGCTTCCTGACGCGCGGCCGTCCAGCCACTAGCGCTCTCGTCGTGCCCAAAGCCAAATTCGCCGCCCGCGCCCTTATATTTGTAGAAGAGATAAGCGGCGAAAGGGACCTGATCGCGCGCCGGTCCGCCAAGCAGATCGACAACGGGACGACCGACGGATTTCCCCATCAGATCGTAACAAGCTACTTCTATCGCGCTTTGGACATGGACCCAGGCGCGCTGATCCCAGGGCGTCGCGCCGCGGTCATCGGGATTGGCGAGCGAATCCAGCAGCGCGCTAATGGCGTTGAGATGCCAGGGATCCATGCCGATGAGACGCTCGGCGGCGGTCCCCAGCGCGGCCCGGGTCGATTCGCCCCCAGGGATCTCGCCCCAGCCGGAGATGCCGTCGGCGCTTACGATTTCGATGATGAGGCGCAGAGCGTAAGGCGCGTGCAAGCCGGCGGCGTTGAGCAGGGGCGGATCGGGCACAGCGACTGGCGTTATGTGGATGTCAGTTATGCGCATATCTTGATTTCCCGCGCTCCGCAACAGCGGACGCTTGCGACTGAGACACTGAGGCGCTGAGACCTTGATCGAGAGAGGATCTGTCACTCGGCACACTCGGTGATTAGACCATAGCGTTGATGAGAGCGCTAACTCCACAAGTGATCCCGCGACCACTCGCCATCCCACGCCTCCGTTGGCTCAAAGTAGCCGGTATTCCGCCCGTTTCTCATATCCATGCGCTCGCGGATGGCTTCTTCATTCAACTCGCCGAAGCCCAGACCGGGCGCTTCCGGCACGCGCGCGTAGCCATCTATGACCAGCGGCTTGTCGATGCCATCGATGAGATCCTCCCACCAAGGCAGATCGACCGAGTGATTCTCCAGCACATAGAAATTCTCGGTGGCGGCGGCGCAGTGGATATTCGCCAGAAAAGACACGGGCGATCCCGCCATGTGCATCGCCATCGGGATGCCATATTCCTGCGCCATATCGCCGATCTTCTTCGTCTCCATGATGCCGCCGGAGGTGGCGAGATCGGGATGAATCACCGAGACCGCCTGCGCCGCGAGCAGGGGCATGAAGCCCTCTTTGAGGTAGATGTCTTCGCCGGTGCAAACTGGCGTAAGCACCGATTGTTTCAATTGCCGCCATTGCTCCGTGAGCTGCCAGGGAATCATATCCTCGTACCAAGCCAGGGAGAATTGATCCAGCGCTTGCCCCAGGCGGATGCATGATTCGACGTTGATGTAGCCGAAGTGATCGGCCGCCAGCGGGATCTCGTAGCCGATGATGTCGCGGACCTGGCGCAGGTATTCGACCAAGTAGTCGATGCCGATATCGGTGAGTTGGATGCCGCGCAGGGGGTGCATGATATGCCGCGCGACATTCTCTTGCGGCGGCGCGGACACGGCGCCCTTGATGCCATCGAGCAAGCCGATGCCGATATCCATCTTGAGGAATCTGAAGCCGGCGTCCATGCGCGCCTTCAAGCGCCGCCCCATGTCAGCGCCGTCGGGAACGGATTCAGTATCGCAATAGATCAGCGCTTTATCGCGGAATTTGCCGCCGGCGAGTTGATAAGCCGGCACGCCGTAAGCCTTGCCAGCAAGATCGAATAGCGCCATCTCGATCCCGCAGACGCCGCCGCCCTGCCGCCCGTGGAAGCCAAATTGCTTGATCAGCCGGAAGATTTTGTCGATGTTGCAGGGGTTCTCGCCCAGCAGGCGGGATTTCAGCAGGAGGGCGTAGGTCGGGCTGGCGCCATCGCGCACCTCGCCGTAGCCGCTGATGCCCTGATTTGTGTCGATGCGCAAAAGGCTGACATCATAAGGCAGCGCCTCAAGATTGACGACGCGCAAGTCGGTGATGCGCAGATCGGTCGGGCGGGATCGCGTGTTGATGTTGGATTCCAGGCTCGTGTCGGTCATCATTGCTTTCCGTGTCATTGATTTACGTTTTTCACCACCGTGACACAAGAGTAATTCCAAGTGACTATTGAGGAAAACTGCCGTTCTTTCGCAATGTCCAGAATCATCGAAGCGTTGTAGGGGCGAGCCATTGGCTCGACCGCCATCGCGAGAGACTTCCAATCAAGTTTCGCATGTCTTGCTTGGAACTACAGAGCGCGCAGAGACCAATTGTGTCATTTCTCGTTTCACTCAGTGTGCTCAACGCTTGGACGCTTTTCATCGCCGCAAGAGATTGCGCTCGCGGTAGACGGCGGCGGCTTCGCGGATGAAAGCGGCGTTCTCTTTTGCGCTATAGTTCCGCTCGAGATAATCCGCCAGGCGCTGCAATTCGTCGTACGAGGCGCGCTCGGGCCGCAGCGACTCGTAGATCTTGAGCATCTCTTCGTTGGGCACATTGGTCAGTTCCGCCGCGCGCAGCAGATTGGCCGCCAACTGTGGGTAGCCTCCATCGCTCGCGATGCCAGCCTGTTGCCGCAGGGTATCGGCGTGGACGCGCAGGTCAGCGCCGCGCAACTTGCCGGCCGCCAACGCTTCTCCGCTGACTTCGCAGAGCGGCCGTCCACTGTGCGTCAGCAAGGCATCGGCCGCCTTTTCCCGCAGTGGGTAGTCGCTCATAGATCCGGCTCCCAATCGAAGCGCAATGCTTGCGGCCGCTTGTCAGGATCGACTTCGTCGGTCTCGCGGCGGTGCAGCAGCGCTGTCTTGACGATCAAGCGCAGGCGCGCGCCATTGTCGATCTTGACCGCCACCGGCACAGTCGCCAAGCCAAGCGCATAACGAGCGGCGTTGCGGCCGATGGCTTCGTAGGTCGCAAGCGTCAGGCTGGGCGATTGGGGAAAGAGTTCGAGATTATTCAGCGGCGCCAGGTCTTTCTGATGGATGACGGCGGTGCCCCGCGATTGCAAGCCGATGCCGATGCCGCTGCCGCTCAAGCGCGCGCCGACGTAGCCGATAGCGGCGCAATCGGAAGAATGATAGACACGCAGGATCCGCGCGATCATGCCCTCGCCTGCGATGCCGGACAGAATAGCTTTTAACACGTCTTCATGCGCCAAGCCGCCGATAGTCGTCGTCAGCCCGCGCCCAAAGGCTGGACCGACGGCGAGCAGGACCTCCTTCTGAAGGCCTTTGCTCGCGGGACCAATCTCGACCAAGCGCGAAAGCGGCGCGCCGCTATGTGGCTGGACGAAGCCTTCCGGCGACTTGGCTTGCGGGATGCCTTGCATGGCCGCCCAGCGCTGCCCGGCCGGGCGGTACCCACTGCCGGGTCCAGTATAATCGTTCGCGTCGTTGATGGCGCTCCGCACTTTGAAGTCGGCATCGAATATCGCCGAGGGCTGCAAATAATCCGCGGCGATGCGCTGCCGACCCATCTCGAGGATATTATCGGCGACATCGGCGAAACCGCTAACTTGCAAGGCTTGAATCACGGCGACGAAGTCCCGGTCGCTCGCCATAAAGGCGTCAGCCGCTTCCAGATCGGGCACGATATCCCGCTCCGGCATATCGTCGCTGCTATGGGCGACCGTCGCCGCCTCCACCTCCTCGTCCGTGATCGGCGGCAGGTCCAGTTCGCGATAGACCGCTTGAATGGCGCGCGCAGCCATTTGGCGGATGTTCAGCGCCTCGTCCTCGCTGATGGGCTGCACGCCGCCGTCAATCTGCATATCGCGCTGCAAGGTGTTGTAATCGTCAAAGTCTTCGGCATCGAAGTTGCCGCCGCCGAAGAGGTTGTCGCGCTTGGGTATGGCGCTGTAGCCGCTGAAGATGAAGTCGGCGCCGGGGATGAATTGCAGCATGAGCTTCGCTGTCTTGCGGATGCTCGAATGCGAAGCAAGCGCATCGTTGCCGGCCGCCACTTCCAAGCCGAGCATCGCCGCCAGCAAGTTCTCCGCCAGCACGGCCCGCACGCCGCCGGGCAAGGCTTCCGGCAGAGCGATGCAAGAAATCGAGCCATTCTGCACGCCTTGGCTGCCCGCGCCTTTGACCACCAGCAGGCAGCGCGCTTCCAGATAGAGCATCGATTTCTTCTCAGCGCGTCCCATAAGCGCTTCCGAGCCTGTGCCGGAGGTGAAGCGGATTTTCACGCCGCGCGAGGCGTAGGCTGAAGCCAGAAAAGCCTTTGACCAGGGCGTATCATCGCCATCGACAAAAGTTCTCTCCGTGCCGTAAACCGAGAGTGTCTCGGCGTAGCTCGTCAGTCCTTTCATCGCCAGGCGCAAGCCCAGCGCCTCTTCGACCGAGCACTGCGTCAGTACGCCGCCTCTTCCCGTCTGCGCGCCAACCAGGATGGCTAGCGCATTCAAGGGGGCGAATCGCGCCACTCGCACGGTCGTCTCGACCTCGGCGAAACCGCGCAATGCCGCCTCAGCCGCGTCAGCCGCCAGCAGGGCTGGATGCTCGCGCCAGTTGGTCACATGCGCTTGATTGGCTGGCTGACGGCGAATGCGCATCTTCGTCAAGCCCATCATCATTTCCAGCACATTGAGATGCCGCATGATGTCGGTCAGTTTGGCTGGCGTGCAGCCGGCGATCAGGCGGGCGATAGCTTCTCGCGGCACATTGATGTCGGCCAACATGCGCGCGTATTCTTGTGATGGAATTGCCATTGCCTCGTCGGCGACGGCGAGATCAAGCGCGTGAGAGACGATGAAACGGTCGAGGGCGTCAAAGTCCGCCTGGGCGACGCCATCCATTTCGACGACCGTCCCCGCAGTGATGCTGAGGCTCGGCTGCGGATCGTAAGGGCTGTCGGCGACGATCAAGCCGGCTTCGGGCCAAGGCTCGACATAAGTCTCTTTGTTGATGTCGCGCTTGGCGAGCAACTCAAAGCGTTTGGAACGCTGCGTTTGTGTCATGCGGCAAATCTAACACAAGCAGCCGCGGCTGTCGACAGGCTTCAGCATTGTATCAATCAAGCGGATCCGCCAATAATTCGTCCAACTCCTCGCGCGAGGAATGGACGCGCAGCGCCCCGCAAACACCGCGCGCCCCGATATAGGCGGAGACCGAAAGCGACACGAGAAGCAGGAAGGCGACAGGCAGCGCCAGGCTCGCCAGCAGCGGCAGAAGCGCCGCCACGGTGATGAACAGGCTGCGCAGCGGATGGCTGAGTGTGAGCAGCAAGCTGAGCTTGATCGTGCCGCGCAGAGGCAAATCCAGCAGCGATAGGATTGACCAGGCATAGAAATTCGCCATCAGGAAGACCGCCCCCAGGCAGAGCGTCAGCGTCAGCGACAGGATCGTCGCCAGGCTCCGCAACTGCATAATCGGGAAGATGCTGAGGTTTAAGAGAATAAGCCCGATGCCGGCCAGGTTTATCAAGCCCAGTGCCAGCGCCGAGCGCCAATGCCGCCGGATAGCGCCGAAGTAGACGCGGAAGAATTCCGGCTGCCGCCCCTGCGCCCATTGGTTCATCACGGCGAAAAGACCCAGCAATCCAAATGGCGCGCCGATGACGGTCATGAACAGAAAAACTGTAACCAAGTTGGCGCTGAGGAAGGCGCCAATGCGCTCGGCTCCGGCATAGAATCCGCTCTCCTGCCAATTGCCCATTGCCACCCCTGCTTCATCCGCGCAATAGTCAATGCATTGTATCCGAAAGCCGCAGCATTAAGGAAAATCCAGGGCTTGTCGCTACTGCAAGTCAAACGCAAAGATAATTGGCACAGTAGCGAAACGACACACTAATCGGCGACGATCTTTATGAGTGTCAACAAAGTATTTCGGAATCCGCCAAACGTAGCTCCCATTCTCCGATGTTTCGGCACAGGACATGAGGCCTTGCGACTATGGATGCCGCGGCGAAATCATGCCGCCGTAATCTGACACAACTCGCCAATCTTCGTACGCCAAAATCTGTCGGATTCTGTAGGGGCGAAACTGGGAATCGTCCGCAAACTGCCATTGCTGCCGCCTACAATGACTGTCGGACATACCCGTCCGGTCCTCAGGATGTCACAGAGACGCGGCCGGGCGATGGGGTAGAAAAAAGCGCATCCAGCACCCCGTACCGGACAAGCCTTGTAGGGGCGAGCCACTGGCTCGCCCGCCGAATCGTGGTTTGCAAGCTGTCGCAACCGCGACGACCTGGCTCCGCCGCCGCGTCAGCCCTTCAAACCAGTCGTGGAGATGCCTTCGACCAGGTAGCGTTGGAAGGAAATGAAGATGACAAAGACCGGCAACAGGGATAAAGCCGACATGGCGAAGATAGCGCCCCAATCGGTCTGGCCCGAGGGATCGGAAAAAGTGCGCAGCGCCAGCGAGACCAGATAGAGTTCCGGGCTGTTCAGATAAATCAGCGGGACCAGAAATTCATCCCAGGTCCAGTAGAAGGAAAAGATGGCGGCCGTGATGATAGCCGGGGTGAGCTGGGGCAGGATGACGCGCAGGAAGATGCCAAATTTGTTAGCGCCATCGATCATGGCGGCTTCGTCCAGATCGACCGGGATGCTGCGGATGAATTGGATGATCATGAAGATGAAAAATGCCGAGCCGCCTATCCGCGGCAGAAGCAGCGGATAAAAGGTATTCAGCCAGCCCAACTGCTTGAAGACGATATACTGTGGGATGATCTGCACTTGCGTGGGCAGCATGAGCGTAACCAGCATGATAGCGAACCAGATCCGCCGGCCCCGGAAGCGCAGGCGGGCGAAACCGTAAGCCACCACAGCCGAAGCGCTGACGCTGAGGATGGTGCCGAAGGTGGCGTAGAAAAGCGAATTGCGATAGAAGGTCGCGAAGCTAATGCCGCCGAAACCAGCCCAGCCATTGGGATAATTCTGCGGATAAAAGTCCTTCGGGATGATCGCGGTCTGATTGGTCCAGATTTCGTCGGGCGGCTTGAAGGAACTGCCGACCAGCCACAGAATCGGATAGAGCATGAAGAAACAAGTCACGCCCACCACCGCGTGATAGAATACCGAGCGCGCCAGCTGATGCTGATACCAAGGCACAGCCGGGCGGATAACCCGCGGCGCGCTGAGCCCGGCTGGCGCTTTGGCTTCAATGCGAGCCATCGACTAAGCCCCCTCGCCCGCTTCGTAATGCACCCAGTAGCTTGACGAGCGAAAGACCAGCGCCGTCAAAAGGGCGATGACCATGAGCATGACCCAAGCCATAGCCGAGGCGTATCCCATCTCGTTCTGCTCGAAGGCGCGGCGATAGACATACAGCGCATAGAATAGCGTGGTATCCAGGGGCCGGCCCTGGGTAACGATGAAAGCCTGGGTGAAGACCATGAAGCCGGATATGAGCTGCATGATGAGATTGAAGAAGATGATCGGCGTCAGCATAGGCAAGGTGATGCGCAGGAATCGCTGCCAGGCGTTGGCGCCATCGATCTCCGCCGATTCATACAGATGTTTTGGAATATTCTTTAATCCCGCCAGGAAGATCAGCATCGGCGAGCCGAATTGCCAGGCAGCCAGGATGATCAGCGTCCAGATGGCGGTTTCCGGTCTGCCCAGCCAGTTGGGACCCTGGATGCCAAGAACATTCAGCGTGAAATTGACCAAGCCGTCGTTGCCGAAAATCTCGCGCCACATGACCGCCACCGCGATGCTGCCGCCGATGATCGAAGGCGCGTAGAAAGCCGCGCGATAGACGCCAACGCCGCGGCGATAGGTGTTCAGCAGCATGGCGACCGCCAGGGCGAAGAGCAGCCGCAGCGGCACGGAAAACACGACGTATTTCAGCGTGGCGTTGACCGAGCGCCAATATCGCCGGTCCTCAAAGAACATGCGCTGGAAGTTGTCCAAGCCGATGAACTCGCCGGCGTTCGCCAGCACGTTGTAATCGGTGAAGGACAGCAGCAGAGAGACGCTGATCGGTATAAAGGTGAAAAGCAGGAAGGCCGCCAGCCAGGGACCGATGAATAGGTAGCCGACGAGGTTGTCCTGTCCGAAGTTGGATTGCTTGCGGCGCTTGGCTTTACTTAGCGTGGCGGCTGCCATCCGCTTTTCGCTTCACTCGTTTGGCTCTATCGCAACGGATACCCTTGGACGCGGCCCTGCTCGCCCACAAATCAGTATTCTGTTGGGGGCGAGCCATGGCCCGCCCACCTGTCACAGTCAGTTGTTGCTTGCCTACTGCGCTCCCAGAATGCGGTTGGCTTCTTCGCGCAGGAAGGGCGCCGCGTCTTCCGGGCTGATCATGCCATACATGACCGGCTCAACGAACTCTGGTCCAAAGACATTGCTGATCACATCCGAGTGCGCCGCCGGGTCAGCCGGGCGGATTGGGCTGTTGTCCATCTCGATGATGCCAAGATAGTTGAACATCTCAGCTTGCGCCGCGCCGAGATTGGGCAGCAAGGCATCGCGCACGACCGAGGAAATCGGCACGCCGCGCTCGGCTTCCAGGATTTCGTTGGCTTCGACGGAATTGACGAACCAGTTGATGAAAGCTGCCGCCTCGTCCGGCTGGTCCGCTTGGGAAGTGACCGAGAAGAACATCGACGGCTTGATATAATTCTGCGATTGACCGCCTTCGGGCCGCGGGACCGGATACATCACGAAGTTGCGCTCGGCGCCGGCCGCGTTCCAGACCGCCACGATCTGGTTGCTCCAGTGATAAGCCATCGCCGCTTCCTGGCTGACGATCAGTTGCGCTTCCACGCCTTGATCGCCGCGCGCGACCGAATCTTCGTAGCTCTGCATGCCGCCATTATCTTGCAGACGCAGCAGCATATTGTAATAGTCGATCAGCGGCTGATCGTCTTCGTAGCCGAGGGACATGCCATCGGCG
This sequence comes from Anaerolineae bacterium, assembly GCA_022824465.1. Classification (GTDB taxonomy): domain Bacteria; phylum Chloroflexota; class Anaerolineae; order Aggregatilineales; family Phototrophicaceae; genus UBA6055. Next base: position 75,781 of record JAJDZV010000002.1, on the reverse strand, counting down.
GCGTAAGCCCATTGGTCGCAGCAGCCCATATACTGGGATTTCCAAAGCTGATCGCTGGTCAGAACGCCGATGCCGTGAATGCCCAGCGATTCTTGAATCTGGGTTGCGATGTCTTCGAATTGCGTCCAGGTCCAGTCCAGCGGCGGCAGTTCAAGTCCAGCGGCGGCAAAGGCATCGGTATCCAGGGTGAACACCTCGGAGTTGTTGCCCAGGTTGATGCCGTAGAGCTGCCCGTCCACCATGCCACCCGCCAAGGAAGCATCGGCGATACTCATGGCGTCGATGGCGCCGCTTTCGATATAGCCATCGAGCGGCAGCAACAAGCCATTGGCCACCCACTCTTCAATGCGGGCGTAATCGTGCTGCATGATGTCCGGCAGTTCGCCGCCGGCCGCCTGCGTCGACAGCTTGGTCCAATGATCGCCCCAACCCTGGAATTCGTAGACGATGTCGATATCGGGGTTGAGTTCTTCGTAGAGTTCAATCGCCGCGATGGTGCGGTCGTGACGGTTCTGCGAGCCCCACCAGGAAATGCGAACCTCGGTCTGATCCTGCGCGGCCACGGCGAGCGTCGGCAACACCAGGACGGCAATGGACAAAAGTATGAGCAAAACTTTACTTCGTTTCATGGTTGATTCTCCCAAGAGTTCAGCTTAACGAGATTTTGCGCGCGTTTCCGCCAAGGCGCTTGCAGCGGCCTCTACTGGCGACTACACTTTCCTTTTTGCTGTTCGCAGCGCCGCACTATTATAACGACATGCCGGCCTTTGTAAACACAATTAAATTCTTACATCTATAGCGCAAAGGAGCAGAACGACATGAGCATACGCTTCGCCGCCATCGGCTTTGAACACGGACACATTTACGGACAGGTCCAGGTCATGCTGGAGGCCGGCGCGGAATTGGTCTCGTTCCACGACGTCGATCCCGCGCGCGTCGCCCGATTTCAGTCGACCTTTCCCGGCGCTGCCCAAGCGGAGAGCATTGAGCAAATCCTCGAAGACGAGAGCATTCAGCTGATCGTCAGCGCCGCTCTGCCGAATCAGCGGGCGCCGCTCGGCATCCGCGTCATGCGACACGGCAAAGACTATATGTCCGACAAGCCAGCGTTCACCGACTTCGCTCAATTGGCGGAAGCGCGGCGGGTGCAAGCCGAAACGGGCCGCATCTATTCCATCTGCTTCAGCGAGCACGTCACGCAGAAGTCCACGGTCAAGGCCGGCGAGTTGGTGGCGGCCGGCGCCATCGGCCAAGTCGTGCAGACCAGCGGTTTCGGTCCCCATCGGCTCTTCGGTTTCTATCAACGTCCGGCCTGGACCTTCGACCGGCGCTATTTCGGCGGCATCGTCAATGACCTGGCCAGCCACCAAATCGAGCAGTTCCTCTTCTTCACGAACAGCGACAGCGCCGAAGTTGTCGCGGCGACGGTGGGGAATTTCAAATTTCGTGATTATCCCAGGATGCACGATATGGGCGACTTGACCCTGCGCAGTCCGCAGGCTGTCGGGCATATTCGCGTCGACTGGCTGACGCCGGCTGGCTTGCCTGTTTGGGGCGATGTGCGCCTCTTTCTCGTCGGCACCGAAGGCTACATTGAGCTGCGCAAGAATATCGATGTGGCGGGCCGCGAAGGCGAGAGCCACCTCTTCATGGCCAATGGCGCTGAGACGCGTTATGTCGATTGCCGCGACACCGAGATCACTTACGGGGCGCAGTTGATCGCCGACATCCTGAACCGCAGCGATACCGCGATTCCACAGGCGCGTTGCTTCCTGGCGTCGGAGCTCGCCTTGCAAGCGGAAGCGATGGCGGTCGACTTAACCAAGTTGACAGCGACCTAGACGGCGCCGCTGGCTCAAGCGTGGCGACCGCGCAGGATCTCCGCCGCCTCCGTCATCGCGCGCAGTTTCTGATAGGCTTCTTCCAACGAGATGGGATTGGTGCTCGTCGGCGCGAAGCCGCAATCCGGGTTGAGCGTGATCTGCTCCGGCGCCAGAAACTTCAGCGCCTTTTCCACCCGTTCCACGATGATTGCCGGGGTATCCACCATTTCGCCGCGCACATCGACCACACCCAGACCGATCTCTTTGTCGGTCGGGAAGGCATTGAAGATTGCCACATCACCGGCTTCGGACACGGCGAACTCCATCGCCAGTTGGTCAACCTCCGCCTGGAGCAGGTGGGGCATAATCGGCTCGTAATCGCCATTGGCGTAGACGGTTCGGGCGCGATTGCCGCGGCATACATGCAGCGCGGTCTTGATGCCGTCTACGCCCGCGACGACCCGATTGAGATCATCAATCGCTCGCGCCATCTCGGCATCGGGGTCAGCGAATCGCGCGCGGTGTTCGGGATCAACAAAGAAACAGAGCCAGGGATCATCAAACTGAACGACATCGACGCCGGCATCGCGCAAAGCCAGCGCTTCCGCGCGCAGCACCGGGATCACCGCTTCAATAAAGTCGCGCCGCGTGGGGTAAGCCTCGCCCGAATAATCCGGATGCCACAACCGCCCGCCGACCATGTGCGGCGATGGCAAAGCGACTTTGGTCCGCTTCTGCGTATGACGACGAAGAAATGCGCCGCCTTCAGCCGCGATGGCGCGCGAATGGCTGATAGGCGCCACAACTAGCGCTTGCCGGAATTCTTTCAGCGTCCATTGCTGCGGCGCTGACAAGCGGCTATCGGGCGTGACCTCGGGCGCGAGCGCTTGCGTCTGATATTCCGCTTGTCGAATGCCATCCACCTTCTGGGCGAAGACTTCAAAATAGCCGATCCGGCGCCACTCGCCATCCGAGATGATGTCGATGCCGGCCGCTTCCTGCATGCCGATGGCGAAAGCGATCGCCTTGTCCATAGCCGCGTCAAGCGCCCCATCGCTGAGCGCGCCGCTCTGATGCCGCAGCAGCAGGTCAATGACCCACTTGGGGCGGGGCAGGCTGCCGATAACGCTGGTTGGGAATAGCATATCCGCTTTCACAAGATTATCTCGCCTATAGCGCCCTCCTATCGGATTCGTCGGATGCTCGCCATCGAAGTTGGTCCAGGTAAGCCGCGCCAAAACAAGCCACAGAGTACACAGAGGAAAACAGAGGACTCCGAGTAAAGCTATACTTTAATACTCGGGCATATACCATTCCGTAAGAAAGACAGCGAATTACATTGGAGGCGTGTCGAATCATAATATGAGCCTCGGCGCCCTCTAACTCCCGTTGTGTCCTGCGTGGCCAGATGGCGCGATGGGGCCGGGGGGTGGGGCAGAACGGCAGCGACCTCGTTCAGCAATTCTGGTTTATCCGAGCAGATGGCGTCGACGCCCAATGCTTTCAAAGCCGCGATTTCAGACGGGCGCTCTTCATGCCAGCAGACGATGCCCACATCGGCTTGTCGCAACGCAGCGATCCACTCCGGCGTGAGCAAACGATGCGGCTGCTCCGCGCGCCATTCCCAGCAGGGATGCACATAATCCGCCCGAACCGCCCCTGCCAGCTTCACCGGGTCAATGTCAAGCGCGTTGAACAATATCGATGTCTCAGCCTCTGGCCGAGCGGCTTTGATATCCGCCAGGTAATCCGGTCTGAACGAGCCGAAGATCACTTGCTTGCCATAGTGCCGCGCATCGACCGAGGCGAATATGGATTGCGCCGCCTGACTGCTGAGCCGCTTGATGTCAAGATACAAGCCCAAACCCAGCGCCTTGCAGAGCGCGAGCGCCTCATCGAAGTCCATGATGCTGCCTTTTGCCGCGGTCAAAGCGCGAAGGCTCTCCCAGTCATAATCCGAGATATTGCCGTCGATGCCGTAGAGGCGCTTCAAGCTGCTGTCGTGGGTGACGATCGGGATGTCATCGGCGGAGGTATGGATATCGATCTCAACCATATCGGCGCCCAGCTCGGCCGCAGCACGCAGCGATTCCGGCGAGTTTTCCCTGGCGTATGCCGATGCGCCCCGATGAGCGATGCGCAGGACGCGCCTCTCATGCGGCGGGATGGTCGCGCGCAGCCTCCCCGTCCACCAGGCTACGCGCGCCGGTATCCAGTTGACGAGATGCGGCCAGGGGACAAATATGGCGTCGCGCAGGTCAAAGGTGTTTGAAAAATCGTAGCTGGGCTCGAACTGCCGGCGTTCAAGCCAGGTATGGACGAGGCGGTTCTCTAGCGGCTTGCGCTGGCTGATGATGCCGGCGAAGAGCGGCGTGACATGCACCCCCATCAAGCCGGCGCGGCGGCCGCAACTGACGTCGGTCCTCATTCTGCGCCGCAGCAGCCAATCAGGCGATGGCGCGAAAGCATGTTTGCCGGGCTCGGAATAGAGAAGCGGACGACCGCCATGCAGGCGAAGTTGCCCCGCGCCGTCGAGCATTCGGTTGTATATGCCATGCCAGCTCGCTTCGACATCCAAAACCTCGCCCCGGTCATCGATATAGACCCAGGCATGTTCCAGTTCATAGAGATGCTGTATATCCCAGTCCCACCAGATGGCATATTCGATGGCGAATGCGGCGCCGTCGCCCAGTTGGATATCGCGCGGGAAAGAAGGCGATCGCGCCGACCTGCGGAAGACGGTGTAGCCAGCGACGGAGGGAAAGAAGGGTTCTCTCGCGTCAAAATTGATGATTGGGGCGTGGCGCAAGGCCAGCGCATGATCGCTTCGGGATTCGATGCGGCGATTCAGCCCTTCCAGCGCGCCGTCGAGCATCAGCCTGCGCTCGGTCAATCTATTGCTGCCAGAGGATAGATTTCTCGGTCTGCGGATCAAAGAACTGAACCTTATCCATGTCAAACGCGAGTTTGACCTCTTCCCCCGCTCGATACTGCGTTTCCGCGCCCGCCAGCAAAAGGAAGCTATGTGGTCCCACGCGCACATCGATCAGGTCTTCACGTCCGAGCGGCTCCACGACGTATATCTCGCCAGCGATATCGCCATCGCCGCTGATTTGAATATCTTCCGGACGGATGCCCATGACGACTGCGCCAGCGAAGCCAGCCGCTGCACCGCCGCGATCCCCACCGACTTCAAGACGCAATCGATCGGTCTCGGCGATGAAGCGCCCATTTGAGCGCGATACTTCAACCGACACGAAGTTCATCGGCGGGTTGCCGACGAAGCCGGCGACAAACTGCGTTTTGGGGCGGCTGTACAACTCATCGGGCGCGTCAAAAGCCTGCAAGTGACCGCCGTTCATCACTGCGATGCGGTCAGCCATGGTCATCGCTTCCACTTGATCGTGGGTGACATAAATGGATGTGATGCCCAGGTCCTTCTGCAAGTGCTTGATTTCGCCGCGCATGGTCAAACGCAGCCGCGCGTCCAGATTGGAAAGCGGCTCGTCAAAGAGCAGAACATCCGGCTCTTTCACCAGCGCGCGCCCTAAAGCCACCCGCTGCTGCTGCCCGCCGGAAAGCTGTCCGGGCCGGCGATCCAGCAGGTTGCCGATGCCCATCACATTAGCCACTTGCTGTACGCGCTCGCGCTGGATATTCTTGGCGACCTTCTTCAGCTTTAGCGGATAGGCGATGTTTTGGAAGACAGTCATGTGCGGGTAAAGCGCATAACTTTGAAAGACCATGCCGATATTGCGATCTTTCGGCTGCACCTGGTTGACGACCCGCTCGCCGAACCTGATCTGGCCCTCGGTCGGTTTGTATATGCCGGCCAGGGTCAGCAGCGTAGTCGTCTTGCCACAGCCGGAGGGACCGAGGAAAGCCACAAATTCGCCATCATCAATATGCAGCGTCAGGTCTTCCACCCCAACCACATCGCCGAACTTCTTTGTGAGATTGTCAATCGTAATTCTCATGCGCCGCGCCTTCCGCGCTAGTAGAAACTCCAGAATCAATAATCGGCTTTACTTTGTGGCCTCTTTTCTTAATCGGTGTACTCTGTGGCAAACCATCACATTACTTGCCTGGCACGACTACGAAGTCCCTTTGGCACCGCCGGCATAGATATTCAGCAGATACTCCTGGGCGAAGATGAAAAAGATGAAGATGGGAATCAACTGAAACAGACCGACCGCCGCCACTTGATTCCAGTCCACCGGCGCTGTCGCGTCAATCAGCTCTTCCAGGAAAACTGGCAGGTTGCTCACGCCGGAACCTATCGAATACGTCGCTGGAATGATGTAGGCGTTCCAGCCGCCGATGAATGCGAAGATTCCCAAAGCCAGCAAGCCCGGGCGGATTTGAGGAAGGAGGATCTCCCAATACGTGCGCCAGCGGGAAGCGCCATCGATCAAGGCGGAACGCTCCATGTCCCAAGGGATATTGTCGAAAAACCCCTTCATCAACCAGACGCCGAGCGGAAGCTGAAACGCGACCATGACCAGAGCAATGCCGCCGATGGTATTGAAGCCGATAAGCTCGCCGATGAAGGGGATATCCCCTAGCCGCAGGAGGACAAAGAAGATCGGGATCAGCAAGGTGATTGCCGGGAAGCCATGCAGAATCAGCGTGAAAGACAAGAAGAAACGCCGGCCGGGAAAATTCATGCGCGACAAGGCATAACCCGCCATGGATGATACCAGCAACACAATGAAGGTCATCACGACGGCGATCGCCAGGGACGTCATGAAGATAGGAACGATATTGAATTCCAAGCCCGCAATATTGCCGACGAAGATCGACTCCCAGTTCTTCAAGGTCAAACCGCCAAAGTTGTCATTTCCGTCCAGCGGAACCAAGCCTTCGGTGCGGAAGGAGAACGTGGCGACGATGACCCAGAAATAGCCTATCAGCAGGGGCGACAACAAGCCGACAAGCGCGATATAGGGCGCCCACTGACCCGGCAGGAAAACGATGATGGCGGTGAATGCCAGCGCGAATGCCAAGCCGGGCAAGAGCGCGTTGAAATGCTTGCCCGATAACAGCACGATCCGAACCGTCTCCTGCAATTCTTCGTCGCCCCGGATAAAGCGCAGGCGCAAGGGATCGCCTTCCAAAGACTGGCTCACGCGTCGGTTAAAGGCTTGCAGATCGACCGGGTCTCGCCGTATCGCCGTGATGACATCGCCGGCCTGGATGCCGGCCAGGTCGGCCGCGCCGCCAGCGACTACGGACTCAACGCGAATGCCGGCATCGGACTGGACCAACGTCATCTGCAACGCGGGCCGAGGCGCGAAAACTCCCGTATCGGAAACATAATGTCCAGCCGATACAACGCTGAAAAGCGCCAAGGTTGTAGTGAAAGCCAAACCAAGCGCCCGCGCCGTGTCGATATATGTATAGCGGCGGGCGACGCTGGCGGCGGCAATATAGGCGACATACGGCATCACCAATAGCAGAAGGCGAGACAATACGTCGGTAACGGTCTCTTCGACATTGCCCAGCGTGAAAAGTGGACCGATGATGCGGCTGAAGAAAATGGCGGCAATGAGCATGACCGCCATGCTGATCGCGCCGGTCTGCAGCGCCTCTAGCAAGTCGCGCCGAATCGGGGGCGCAACCGGGGCCTCTTTGATCTTGCCCATCTCGATAGAACCAGCGCCCGCCATTACAGTACCTCCACGCGAGGTTCCGCAATCAACTCGTCAAAGCGAAAAACTCGCATGTATACCACCGCGAGCACAACGCCAATCAAAACCAGGAGAACGGCAAAGGCCGAGCCGTACCCCCATTGGGCATTGCCGAAATAATTGGACAGGGCGCGATGAAATGCCGTTAAGGACCAGACCTCGGTGCGATACAAACCAGGTCCGCCATCGGTCAGCAATTGAATCTCAACAAACGAGGTCAGCAGGGACAAGGTCTGATAGGTGACGACAAAAAGCAGGGGCCAGCGGATCAAGGGCAGAATGACATAGCGGATGCGCTGCAGCTTTGACGAACCGTCGACCAGCGATGCGTTAAGCAAATCCTTGGGGATGGATTCAATCGCGGAGGTAAAGATGATCATGCCAAAGGAGATTCCGATGAATCCGTTCACAACAATCACGAATACCCAGGGATTGGTGGCGACGTAATTGTAGGTGGGCTGCCCCAAGAATTCGTTAAATTGATTGATGATGCCGAAGGGCGCCTCCGCCATCATCCGCTTCCAAATCAGAATGTAGACTACCGGCGAAGTGATGCGGGGCAGGATCCACAATGCGCGGAAGAGGAAACCGGCATTGCGATCAATATGGGTCGTCAGCAACGATACAATCAGCGCCGCCGAGACATTGAAGATGGAAAGCGTGAACAAAACATAAAATATCGTATTGAAGAATATCTTCCGCGCGAATTGATCGTTGAGAAGCGTTTCGTAATTCCTTAATCCAACGAACTCCATCTTGGCGAGGTCTGACGTGAAGTTTGAGCTGGCCAGGTTAGTGACGCTCAAGTAGAGAACGATGGCCACCGGGATCAAAAAGAATACGATGACGAGGACGCCAGCCGGCGCCATAAAGCCGTAAGCGCCCAGATAAGATCGCAGGGCATTGCGGCTGCTCTGGCTTTGACCGCCTTTGGGCTTGAGGATTGACATAGTCACTGCATCCGCTGGTACAACCTAAGAACGGGATTGCTTCAACGCTGGCGAACGGCGGTCGGTTGCGGAAGCAGGGGAGCATATCCGCTCCCCTGCCGGGTTTTCGCTTTTGCTGAAAAGCGAAATGGCGGCATTTCGCCCATTAGCGGACGATGATGCCGTCTCCCAATTCATTCTGCATCTGCGCGATTGCGATATCAGCCGCGCCGGCCGCATCCGCATCGCCCGTTTCTACGGCCTGGATGCCCAGGAAGTAGGCACCCGACCAGGCGTTCCAACCAGGATGGTTGGGCAATGCCGTCGTGTGATCCAGCATATAGTGCGCGCTGCTCAGCAAACGGTTGTTGGCATACGCCTCGGACTCCAATTGCGCGTTGAGAATTCCCAGATGGAAGCTGTCAATGGCGTGCTTGTTGTTATGCTCGGGCGTGGTGATCGCCGCGATCAACTCCAGCGCCACATCAGGATGCTCGCTGCCGCTGCTGATCATGTAGGTCAGCGGGTGCGTCAGCGTGATGGCGTTGCCGGTCGCCATCGCTGGAATCAGCGTCAAACCGATGTTCTCGAAGAGAAACTCATCGCCACCCTTGTCGGCGACATAGTTGATCGCCCAGTTTGGCCAATTCCAGGTGCCGCCAGCGGCGAAGAGCACCGTATCAGCTTGCGCCACCGTCGGATGCCAGACCTCGTTCCAGTCGAGCCCAATGACATCTGAGCGCAGCACGCCGGAGGCGACAGCGCCGCCCAAGAGCTCGTAGGTCGCGACCAGAGCGTCACGATCGACAACCAGGTTGCCATCCATATCGAGGACTTCGCCGCCATGCCCATAGTAGTAGTACAGGAAGTCCGGACCATTGCTCGGGCGGTGCCACCAGCCGTTGCCGCTGTCGACGATGCCCTCGTCAATCGCTGCTTCAGCCGTAGCCATCATATCGGCGAAGGTCCACTCGCCAGCGGCGACGCGCTCGGGTAGAGACTCGATCTCTTCTTCGCTCCAGCCCAGGTCGCGCAGCAGCAGCTTGCTGTAGAAGATCGGACGCGCTTCGGCATCTTGCGGGATGCCCCAAATCTGACCCGCGTAACCATGCGAATCCCAAAGCGAGGGCACGATATCTTCAAACTCGCTGTGCATGGGAATCATATCATCCAGCGGGATGATAAATCCGGCCGGCGCCCAGGCGCCAATATCCTCGTGACCGGACAAGACGATATCCGGCGCTTCGCCGGCTTCCGACGCCAGGACGAATTCATTCTTGTAATCGCCCCAACTGGCATTGTCTTGAATCAGATTCAACTCAATTTCGATGCCCAACTCGGCTTCGACCTGCTCTTCGACTGTAGCGAAATTGTTGCAGCGCCAGTCTTCTTCCGGCGGGCTCGCGATACAACGAATGGTGATGCTGACCGCGTCTTGAGCCATTGCCATGCCGGCAAACGAACTCAAAAGCAGCAGCAAGACAAATGCAAAAATATATCTACGGAACATCTCTACCCTCTCTTTCTGTTACAAGAAACTCTGACCATTCAATTATAACGAACTTTGCGCGATTCTCACAACATTTGCAATAAGCGCTTGTTAAGGCTGATATAAGGGCTGTAAATGGATACAATACGTGTAGTAGCAGCTCGAGTATGAGGGGCGACAATTCCTATGTCCAATGAGCTAAAATACCTGCGCGTGTCCAACGATGCCGTGGACGACGCGGCCGAATTACAGCGGCGCATCGCCGACGACGGCTATCTCTTTTTCAAGCGACTGGTGAGCCCAGACAAACTCTGGGAACTCCGCCGCGAAATGATGAGCGTAATCCAGCAAGTCGGCTGGCTGGTCGCCGACACCGACCCGATGGATGGCATCGCCGATATCAACATGCGCTACACCGAAGGCGATAACGAATACAGCGCCGGTTATGCCGAGGTTTACAAGATCGAAAACTTCCACCGCTCTGCCCACTGGCCAGAGTATCTTGACATCGTGGAAAAGATGACTGGCGCGCCCGTCATGCCCCATCCCCAAAAGGTTGCCCGCATCTGGTTCCCTAAATACACCGAGCACACCACGCCTACGCATCAAGACTTCGTGCACTTTCAAGGCAGTTACGACAATATCACCTGCTGGGCGCCCATCGGCGACTGCCCGATCGAGCTGGGCGGCTTGGCGGTCATCCCACGTTCGCATAAGGTCAACCGCGTGCTCGATCATCACTTCTCCCTGGGCGCCGGCGGCTTGATCGTCGACGAGACCGCGCATGACGAGATCGACCCGGTTTGGCATACCGCCGATTACGAAGCGGGCGACGCCCTCTTCTTCCCGGCTTTGACCATACACCGGGCGCTGCCAAACTATACGGATGACAAGCTGCGTCTCTCGCTGGACAATCGCTATATGCTGGTCGGCGACAATATCGCCGAGCACATGCTTGAGCCGCATGGACCCAGCCAGCTCAGTTGGGATGACATCTACCTGCATTGGCGGCATGAAGACCTCAAATTCTATTGGAGGAAATTCGACAACCGGGTCGTTGAGCGCGACATGAGCTATAGCGACAAGGGTTTCGCCGAGGCGATTGATTTGGCGCGCGCGGGCGACAAAGACGCGATCTTCATGCTGCAACGCTCGATCAAGAATGCCCGCGACCGCGTCAACCTGGACGAGGCGCTTGCAGTCTTGAATGAGTTGGGCGTCCCCCTCGAGTAGCCAGGCCGCAAACTGCAGCGCTGACGTAGGGACGTGCCTTGGCTCGCCCGTCTTCGAAATCCAGGGCAATTGGGCGAACCGCGGTTCGCCCCAACAGTCGGCACGATTTGCAGGATATACATAAACCGCTTGCTTCTAAAGAAAACCGTGAGCCCATGCCATGACTTACCAAGAGCTTTCCGAAGTCCGCAAGACCCTCCGCGTTGATTGGTATCGCTGCAAGACGCGCCCTGGTTTGCTGCGCGAGCTGTCTCGGCGCAGCGATGCCCAAGCTTGGTTCCAGGCTGGCGGGCACCTCGCGCTCTTCATCCTCACTGGCGCGCTGGTCTTCTACTTTTGGTCGCATGGGCTTTGGCTGGCCATGCTACTCGCGCTGTTTTGTCACGGCACAGTGACTTCGTTCTTCCGCGGCGTCGCGCCTCATGAATTAGGGCATGGCACGGTCTTCAAGACGAAATGGCTCAACAAGTTTTTCATGTATCTGTTCAGCTTAATCGGCTGGTGGGACCACTTTGACTACGCCAGCAGCCACACCTACCATCATCGCTACACCTTGCATCCGGAGGGAGACCGCGAGGTGCTGCTGCCGATTGAGCCTTCGCTGGCATCAACATTCATGCTGCAGATGTTCACGATCAATCTGTTGACCCCGCCCGGCCGCAGCATCCATCGCGGCGGATTGATCTCCACCGTGATAATGACGGCACTTGGCGCGGTCGGCCGCCTGCCGCCCGACAAGGAGTGGCTGCGGGCGCTGCATCTTGACCAACCAGAGGAGCATCATAACTCAATCTTGTGGTCGCGTATCCTGCTGCTTTTCCATGGCTCGGTCCTGCTTATCGCCATTATCACAGGCGTTTGGGTCCTGCCTTTGATACTCTCGGCCTCGGTCTTCATTGGCAATTGGCTTGGTTACTTCGTCGGCTTGCCACAACACTGCGGCTTGCGTGATCACACCTCCGACTTTCGCAAAAATACGCGCTCGATGAAGCTCAACCCGCTCTTCGACTTTCTGTATTGGCGGATGGGCTGGCATATTGAGCACCATATGTTCGCCGGCGTGCCCTGCTACAACTTGGGAAAGCTGCATAAGGAAGTCGCCCAGGATATGCCGGAGCCACGCACGCTAATCGGCGCCTGGAAAGAAATGCGCGAAACCTGGCGCCGACAGAAGATCGACCCCGAGTATCAATTCGATACGCCCCTGCCTGCAACGGCTATGCACGCGCGCGAAGACCGGGTAGATTCGGCGCTGGAGGGCTCTATCGGCGAGTTGGCGCCGGCGGGGCTGCAAGAGCGCGCGTAGCTCCTGCCGCGGGTGCTGAGCGGCGACAAGCCATCTTCCCTTTGCAGGCGGGCGCGCAATCAATCGGTCCCGCACTATGTAAGCAAAGCGCCGTCTTTCGTATCAGCGAGCAAGAGGTGGCATGATATGGCATACCAAGAACTGTCCGAAGTCCGCAAGTCCCTCCGCGTCGACTGGTATCGCTGCCCGATGAAGCCGGGCGTACTGCGCGAGCTGTCTCGCCGCAGCGACGCCCAGGGCTGGTTCCAGGCCAGCGGGCACTTCGGGCTCTTCATCCTCACTGGCGCGCTCGTCTTCGCTTTCTGGTGGGAAGAGCTGTGGCTGGCAATGTTGATCGCCCTCTTCCTGCATGGCACAGTAACCAGTTTCTTCACCGGCACAGCGCCGCATGAACTGGGTCATGGCACCGTCTTCAAGACCAAGCGGCTCAACAAACTCTTTCTTTATCTCTTCAGTCTGATTGGCTGGTGGGACCCCTTCGATTACGCCAGCAGCCACACTTATCACCATCGCTACACCCTGCACCCGGAGGGGGATCGCGAGAATCTGCTGCCACTCGAGCCATCGCTGGCTTCCAGCTTCATGCTGCAGCTTTTCACCGTGAACTTGCTGACGCAGCGCGGACGCACTTTCGGCAAGGGCGGACTCATCTCCACCGTGATCATCACCGCCTTGGGCGCATTTGGGCTAGTGCCATCGGACGAGCGCGCGCCGATCAACGAATGGCTGAACGCCCTGCACCGCGACCAACCGGAGCAGCATCGCAAATCTATCCTGTGGTCGCGCCTGCTGCTCGCCTTTCATGGCGGCGTCTTGATCATCGGCAGCCTCAGCGGCTATTGGGTGCTGCCCCTAATCTTTTCGCTGGCGGTCTTCATCGCCAATTGGCTGTCCTATTTTGTCGGCTTGACGCAGCATTGCGGCTTGCGCAACCACAGCCGCGACTTCCGCAAGAATACCCGCTCGGTCAAGCTGAACCCGCTCTTTTCGTTTCTATACTGGCGCATGAATTGGCATATCGAACACCACATGTACGCCGGCGTTCCCTGCTACAACCTGGCGACGCTCTACGACGAGATCAAATACGACATGCCGGCGCCACGCACGCTGGTCGGCGCCTGGAAAGAAATGCGCATGGTCTGGGACCGGCAGAAGCGCGACCCTGATTACGAATACGACACGCCCCTGCCGCCGACGGCGAATCCGGAGCCGCTCGACGAGCCCTTGAGCGAGGCCAGCGAGCTGGAGCGCTCGATTGGCGAATTGGCGCCGGCGGGTCTGCAAGAGGGCTGACTCTCAGCCATTTACAGCTTATTCATCCAAGTCGGCGCCCAGTTCCTCGACATTAGTCCGCTGCGGCGCGTCAATATAGGTAGGCACGCCTTCTTCCTCAAAAATACGGTCAATTTCGGCGCGCTCGGCGCTGGTCAGGCGCCAATCAGCCGCGGCCACATTCTCCCGCAATTCGCGCTCGTTGCGCATGCCGACCAGGGCGACCGTCACCGCCGGGTTGCCCAGCAGCCAGGCCAGGGCAAGCTGCGCCACCGACTTATCGTAGCCGGCCGCCAGCTGCTTGAGCCGCTCGGTGACGCGCAGCTCCTTGAGGAAGTTCTCGCGCTCAAACAGGGGCAAGCCGAAGGCGTAACCGCCACTGCGCCAATCCCAGTCGACGAAGGTGGTATCGGGCGTGAAGGCGCCGGTCAGCAAGCCGAATCCCAGACTGCCGTAAGCCATGAAACCGACGCCGGCCTCCAGGCAATATGGCAGAACCGCCGCTTCCATCCGCCGATCGAATAAATGGTAGCCGACTTGGTTGGCCGTCAGGCTGCCATGTTCCTGGCATGCTTGCATCATCGGCACATCATAGTTGGAGACGCCATAATGGCGTATCTTGCCGGCGTCTTTCAGCGCTTCCAGTCCGCGCATGGTCTCTTCGTGCGGCGTCACCAGATCGGGCCAGTGAATCAGCATCAGGTCGATATAGTCGGTATTTAGCCGTTTGAGGCAGCCTTCGGTGCGTTCGGTAATGTAGGCGATCGAGGCATCGCGCCCGACGATGGCGTCATTGCCGACGACTGAGGGATCATCGTGAAACAGGAAGCCCACCTTGGTCACCACCACGACCTCCTGACGCCGCTCCCCTAAACCGCGCGCCAGCAATTCTTCAGAGGTGAAGGGTCCATAAACCTCAGCCGTATCGAAGAGCGTGATGCCATGGTCGATCGCCATTTGCACCGCCCGCACGGCATCGTTGATATCGATCTCGCCATATTGCGTTGTGCCCATCTCCCATGTGCCGAAGCCGATCGCCGAGCAAGTCAAGTCCGTATTGCCGAAAGTTCGCTGCTCCATCTCCTGTTCCTCCTCGTCAGATCACCCTCGGACTGCCGCTAGTATAGCGACAATGCGCCAATTCCAAAAACAACGCTCACGGCGCTTTGAGATGATCGCGCCGATTCTCAAGGCCTTCACGCGCAATGCGCGAAAGTGACGAACGCTGACGCCTTGTACTCTTAACGGATAGGCATCCACTCGCTTTAGCATCGCCAAGGTACCTTGGGTTACAATACCGTGCGTAAGGGCGCGTCGCATTTGTTGCTTGGTTGCAGCCGCCATCGAGTATGGTGGTCGCCCATGGAAGGATGACAGCCGAGGTTCGAAGATGCAACCGAACGTGACGTATGAGGAAGATTGGGAATTGGCTCGGCAGAGAGCAAAAGCCGCCAATGTTTCGGTTGGAGAATGGCTGACCGGTGTAGCGACTTACAATGAGAAACGCAAGCGCGCCGTGGCGGAATTCCAGGCCAGTTGCCACCGTTCGCTGGAAGGTCTGGAAAACGGCGATGGAACTCCCTTCAATCCAGATACCTTTCTCGAAGACGCGAAGCGCTGGGCTCAAGAGCGAGACGAAGCCAACATTCCGATTAGCAAAGACCAACAGCCCGCAGATACACTAAGTTTAGTTATCGCCGGAAGCCAGGAATGACCTTGCTGATATTCGCCGCTACACCGTCGAGAAGTTCGGCGAAAAGCAAGTTGACGCGTACCTAAGCAAGCTGGCTGAGGGCATCCAACCTCTACGGGTTACGTCTGGAATCGGTCGGCGGCATGACGAAATCCTTGATGATCTGCTCCTGGTCAGAAGAGAGCAGCAGTACATCGTCTACCGACACGTCGATGACCAGATTCATATCGTGCGAATTCTATTCACTCGAAGCCACATCGGCCGATACGTCGAGGAGTAGATGACAGGTCGCCGTCCGCAATTAACTGCGCCCAACGCAATCTCAAGCGCTCTTCTAGTAGGCCCATCAGATACAAATCAAGCGGATATATCGCAATGATAGTCGGAGATTGACGTGGCTAGAGTCGCGCCCTTCCATTCGCGTTCCGCCGGTTCGACCCTGTACCGTGAATGCGGCAGATGCGCCGCGGGAAAACGAGATAAATCTTGAAATCGGCTGTCTCGTAAACTCTGGCGGTCAAATGTGATGAATGCGCCGCATGCTTGATGATTCCAGAATCGCGCTCGATACTGGCATACCTGCAAGATACCCCAAGTTGGCGCGGCTGTGATGACCTCTTCGGAATTGTTAACAGCGCATGGCTCAACCTCCGCTCTCTGCCGGCATCCGACCGCCAGTCTCATGGCGAACTTTACGCTGCGTAGATTGAAGTCTGGCGCAAATCCGATAAACTTGTGAGCAAATTGAAGTATCGAGGGTAGCATAATGATTTTGGCAGACCCGGTTCAACGTTCGCACGAAGCCTACCAGGTGCGCGTCGAAGATTACAAAGCCTTCCGCCGCGATGGCTTCCTGCATATCAAAAGTTTGGTCGACGCCGACGAAGTCGCCGAGCTCGAGCGCTTTACCGACGACATGATGGCGGGCAAGACCAGCATGCCCGGCATTCCCGCCCCGCCAGCGGACTTGACCGAGGCCGAGCGCCGCGTCTTCTATGAGCGAATCCACATGCCGCACCGCTCGCTTGAGCTAGCCGAGCGCTGCCTGTTGCATCCGCGCATCATCGACGTGCTGGAGGCGCTCATCGGACCTGACATCCTCGCCCTGCAAACCATGCTCTTCTTCAAACAGCCCGGGCAAGCCGGCCAAGGCTTTCACCAAGACTCCTACTACATCCCCACCCAGCCCGATACCCTCATCGGCGCCTGGCTGGCGATTGACGCGGCCGACGAAGACAACGGCTGCCTCTGGATGACGCCAGGCTCCCAGCACGAGCCGATTTATCCCGATTGCGATGGCGTGACCCAGCAGGGCGATACCATCCTGGGCGACATCGCGTCGATCAAGGCGGCCAGCCACCCCGATGTCGAAGTCAATACCCTGGCGCGCATCGCCCTCGAATATGGCAACGAGGTCAAAGTGACAGCCGAGCCGGGCGATGTCATATTCTTCGGCGGGCACGTCTTTCATCGCTCGCATCAGAACGACTCGGGGCGCTCGCGGCGGGCCTTCGTCAGCCACTATTGCAACGCCCGGTCGCGCGTGCCTTGGAACCACGGCCTTCCTTACGACGGCGATGAGGCAGGCGGCGCGGCCAATCAGGAGCATATTCTAGCCCGCGGCGCCACCCACTTGCCCTACGCCCAGCCAAAATTCGGCACGCTCTGCGCGGCCAACGCGCCGGAACTATACGGGCAGCGCTTCGATGACCATCGCACGAAATCTATGATGGGCGATGATAACGGCTTCATGGTCCTCGTCCCGCATGAAGACGTCGACCACGATCATTAGACTTTCCACACTGAGGCACACCAGCAATTGCAAGAGAATAATGAGAATGACAGCCATTTCAACGCAATCCAGAAAACCTTCGAATCGTTGTAGGGGCGGGTCAGCGGCTCGCCCGCGCTCGCGATAGACCTCTTTCACTTTTCGCATGACTACCTTGGAACTGCTGAGGACACAGACAAAAACGCGAAGGCTATGGGAGAACCTATGATCCCGGAAAATGAGTATCCGATCAGCGACGAGCAAGTCGCCGCCTACCAACGGGACGGTCATATCCTGCTCGACGACGTGCTGCCCGCTTCAAACATTCCGCCCTACCACGACGCGATCGTGCGGACAGTCGCCGAGCGCAATACCGAAACGCGCGCGCTAAAAGACCGCGACACCTACGGCATGGCTTTTCTGCAGACGATGAACCTCTGGGAATACAGCGACACGGTCAAGGAATATGTGATGGCGAAGCGCTTCGCCCGCATTGCCGCCCGGCTGATGGGCGTCGAGCGCGTCCGCCTGTATCATGATCAGGCGCTCTTTAAGGAAGCCGGCGGCGGTATCACGCCCTGGCATCAGGACCAGCACTACTGGCCCCTGGCCACCAACAAGACCATCACCATGTGGATGACGCTGGCGGATATCAGCGCCGATATGGGCACGCTGCGCTTTGCTTCCGGCTCCCATGTCGAGGGCTATCTGGGCGATATCCCCATCTCCGACGAATCCGAGGCGCAACTGCGCGAATTTGTCGAACGCAAGGGCTTCACGCTGCAGCAAGCCGACGAGATGCGCGCCGGCGCGGCCACCTTCCACAGCGGCTGGACCCTTCACTCCGCCCCGCCTAACTTCTCCGACCGCATGCGCCCGGCGATGACGGTCATCTACTACGCCGATGGCACGCTTGTGAGCGAACTGGATAACAAGAACCGCATCGGCGATCGCGACCGTTGGCTGCCGGGCGCCGAGCCGGGCGACCTGGCCGCCTCGCCGCTGAATCCGATTCTGGGCTAGGCGGCGGACACGCTAATTCTGCTGCACGGAAGGCAAGGCTGGCCCCACCCGGTGCGCCGCCCGCCAAGACATTCGCTGCCTCATCTCCGCCCGGTCGGCCGCGCTGACCAGACCGAGAGTCGGCGGTCTTAGAATACCGTGACGGGTTCGGTTCCCAGATCGGTTGCGAAAGCCAGCGCGTCGAAACTGGCCTGCATCAAGCGCATTTTTGTTTCCTGCATCGCCGCGTCATCCCAGAGATTGATGAATTCGCCCGGGTCGCCGTCCAGATCAAACAGTTCGCCCAGCCCGTGTCCGTGATAGACGACCAGCTTGTAGCGTTCGTCGCGCAGCATGGTAGCGTACGTGCCGCTGAAGCGCTCGTTGTACTCGGCGTTTATCGCGTTGTAGTATTCGCAGCGCGCGAAATTGCGATGCTGGTCTTCCGCCTGCGGGCTATCGAGTAGCGGCAACAGCGAGCGCCCTTGCATAGCAGTGGGGACCGGCTCTCCCGCCAGCTCCAGCAGGGTCGGCGCGATATCCATCAGTTCGACTAGCGCGCGCCGGCGAAGGCCCTCAAGCAGTCGTCCAGGCAACGACATGATGAGCGGCACGCGGACCAAACCCTCATAAAAGCGGCAGCCTTTCTGCAGCAAACCGTGATCGCCAAGCATCTCGCCATGATCGCTCATGAAAATGACCAGGGTGTTATCGCGCTGATTCGTGCGCTCCAGCGCGTCCAGCATGCGGCCGACATTGTCGTCGATCAATTCGATCATGGCGTAATAGGCCGCTTGAATCCACTTGGCATTGAATTCTTCGGGACGCCGCGGCGGCGTCTGGAAGTCGATGGCGCTAAGTTTCGCTTGTGCCTCCAGGTCGCTCTCGCGGAAGAGCGGACCGGTTAGCGCAGCGGCATCCAAGCGGTGGAGGTAGGGCTGAGGCGGGTCAAAGGGCTCGTGCGGGTCGAATATATTGACGCTCATCAGCCAGGGCTTGCCGCCATGATCGGCTTCGATGAAGTCGATGGCGCGGTCGCTGCACCAGGTGGTTTGATGCAGCTCCGGCGGGATCTCGCGCGGACGCTTGCGCAGCTCGCCCAGATCATGACCTTGTTCTGCGATCCAGTCGGCATAAGCGTGTCCAGACGCCCACTGATCCTCCGGGTCGTGGCTCCAGTGAAAGACGCGGTAGCCATCGTGTCTGGGACGGGGCTCGATTCGCCCATGCGTGCCCGCCAGGTGCAGCTTGCCGGAAAGCGCGCAATCGTAGCCCGCGTCCGCCAGCAATGCCGTGACCAGCGGCGCGGCTTCATCCCAACGGTCGTTGCCATTGAAGCAGCCGTGGATCGTGCTGGGATACATGCCCGTCAGGAAGCTGCCGCGGCTGGGTGTGCAGATCGGGCTTTGGCAGAAGGCGCGCTCAAATGCCACCCCGCTCGCCGCCAGCTTGTCGATGTTGGGCGTTTGGACTTGCGGGTTGTTCAGCCCGCCGATGGTGTCATAACGCTGCTGGTCGGTACAGATCCAAAGTATGTTGGGTGGCTTCGCGTTCATAATTCTCGCTTTCCGGCTTGGGAAAATCGTTCCACAGGCAACGCCTCACCGCTAGCCCTTGATAGCGCCAGCAGTCAGCCCGGCGACCATATAGCGCTGAATCAAGAAACCGAAGATGATGCCCGGCAGCATCATGACGGCGGCAGCCGCGGCCAGCTTGCCCCATTCCGTGCCTTCATAACCCATATAGCGCGTGATGGCGACAGCCAGCGTGACCGAATCGTTGGCGCTGATGACCAGCGCGAAGAGGAATTCGTTCCAGGCGAAAATGAAAGCCACGATCCCCGAGGCGATGATGCCGACGCGCACCAGCGGCAACTCAATCCAGAACAGAATCTGCCACAAACTAGCGCCGTCAATCATGCCGGATTCCCGCAGCTCGCGCGGCACAGCGCTCCAGACCGGCATCAGCGTCCAGATGATCAACGGCACGTTGAATATGAGATAGATGATGATCAGCGCGGCGTGGGTATCAAGCATGCCCAGCCGCGAATAAACCACGAAATATGGCAGAAGGTAGATCATGCCCGGCGCCGTGCGTATCAGCAGGATGGTGAGCAAGGCGTTGCGCCGGACGCGCCCCTGCATGATGGTCAGCGCGAAGGTGGCGGGGATGGCGAAAACCATGGCGAAGACCACCGAGCCGGTCGAGATGATGACGCTGTTGGCAATGGATTCGAGGAACTCGCGGTCCTGGAATATGGCGATAAAGTGCTCCAGGGTCGGCTGGAAGATGAGCAGCGGCGGCTTGGCGAATGCGTCCAGTTGGCTCTTCAAGGCCAGCATCAGCATCCAGACGATGGGGAAAAGAACAGCCAGCCCATAGAGCGTGCCCACCAGGTAGAGAAAGAAGGTTGTAACCGTCGACCGGCGCTTCACGGCTTATTCGCCTGCCTGGATATTTCTCAGCAAGAAGCGCATGGTCGGGACGACGATCACGAATAGCATGAGGAAGAAGACGACGATTATCGCCGAGGCATAGCCCACCCGCAGGTTATTGAAGCCGCTGACGAAGCCATAGAAGTTGACCGTTTCCGTCGCCGTGGCCGGTCCCCCATTGGTCACGATATAGATAATCGGGAAGATGCCCAGCGACTCGATCACACGGAAAATGCCGATGAACGCGAATGTCGGCCGAAGCAGGGGCAGGGTGATGTGGCGGACCGATTGGACCCAGGTGGCGCCGTCAATAACGCCCGCCTCATACAGCTCCTCGGGGATCGACTGCATGACCGCCAGAAAGAAAAGACCGACGAAGGGCGTCCAGCCCCAGACGGCGACCATGATGATGGCGACGAGCGCCCAGTTCGGTTCGGTCAGCCAGCCCGGTCCATCAATGCCGACCAGACCGAGAAAATAATTCAGCCCTCCCAGATGCGGCGTATAGAGTATGCGCCACATCAAACCCATGGCGATTGGCGGGATGACCATCGGCGCGACAAATACGTAGCGCAGCCAGCGCATAAAGGGCAAGCGCTCGTTCATGACGACGGCAACGACGAAACCAAGCGCCAGTTGCGCGGCCACCGGCGCGGCGATGAACAATAGGCTGACCGGGATGCTCTGCAAAAAGCGCGCATCATCCAGCAGGCGCTCGTAGTTTCGCAAGCCAATGTAGCGCGGCGGCCGCGGACTGGTATACGACAGCGACGATGTGCTCAAATACAGCGTGAACAGCATCGGCAGAATCGTCAGCGCCAGCAACAGCGCGATTGATGGCGCCAGGTACTTGTAATGAGCGCGGCTCGACGCTACATCCTCGGGACCCTTGCCCCGTCCGAGTGCTCTGGCTGCAAGCGACACAATTCGATCCTAGTCTGTTCCCACTACTGCGGGGCAGGATAACGGGTGTCAGAGATGAATTTGTGACCCTCGAGTGGTTAAGATGCACCCGAGGGTCATTTCGTTACTATCAGCCCTTAGGGGAGATAGCCCTCATCTTCCAGATACTGGGTCATCAGATCGTTGGCATCGTTCAGCGCTTGTTCCGGCGTCTTGATGCCGATTTCGGCTTCCTGTATCGCCTGCCCCATGATCTCGCTTAGCAGGGGCCACGCGGCGAAAGGCGGGAAGTGATCGGCCGGCGCGGCATTCAAGCTGTCCTGATAGGCTTTGATGAAGGAACCGCCGCCGTAGTCATAGTCGTACTTGGCGATGAAATCCGCATCTTCCCACAGCGAATTGCGTGACACGGCCACATGTGGCGAATCAAGCGCGATTCGCTTCATCGTGTCGAAGCTCAAAGCCCATTCGAGGAATTTATACGCCGCTTCCTGCTTGTCCGAATTGGCGACCACGCAAAGTCCGTGCGCGGCGAACCCCGGTTTGGGTCCAGCAGCCCCGCCCGGCATCACGGCGAAACCGAGATTGCCCGCGACCTTGGACTGATCTGGATGCAAGATCCTGCCAGCCAGTGGCGCGCCATCAATGACCATCACAACGGTGCCTTGCTGCATGGATGTGACGACATCGTCGTAAACAAAGGCGGCGACGCCCTCTGGTCCGTAGTTGTTCTTGACCGTCACGAAATTCGTCAGCGCCCTGATCGCTTCCGGCGAGTTGACCGTCGGCGTCAAGTCATCGGGGAAGTCAGCGAAATAGCTTGCGCCTTCGCCATGGAAGAAGGAGTTGAAGATCCAGACGTTGCCAGGCGCCGCTGGCGGATTGCCGCGCAAAGCGATCATTGGCACTTCATCGCTGTGCAGCGAGGGCGCGATCTCCAGCAGTTCATCGTAGGTCGCTGGCGGGCTCTCGATGCCGGCTTCCTCGAATTTGTCGATCCGATAATAGAGAATGGTTGTCGCGGCAAACATCGGCAGGCAATACTGCGTGCCGCCGAAGGCCAGCGCGTCCATCGTCGAGCCGACGAAATCATCGACGCCCAGCAGGTCCGCATCGGCGTAATCGGCGTCATAGAAGTCTTCCACTGGCGTCACCCAGCCGCCCTGAGCATAGAGTGGCATATTGCCGCTTTGGATGCCGACGACATCAAAGTTGCCTGCGCCGGCGGCCAACTCGAGCTGCGCCTTCTGAACCGAAGCCTGCTCTTCTAGCAATTCAAATTCAACGGTCATGCCGGTCGCCTCTTCGAATTCCGGCACCAGCGGCTGCAGCCCGACAATATAGGTGAGCGGGAAATAGAAGAAATTCAGGGTGACGCCCTCATAGGGTCGGTCTTGCGCGGTGACGCCCGTTGCCATAAGCGCGCAAAGCAAAATCACGAACAATATGCGTGTCATTCGGTTTTCCCCAATCGCTAAGAGTTGCTATACGAAAAATACTGGCGATTCACATCAGCCAACTTGGATATCGCGCCTCGCTTTCTCCCATCTGTCTAAGACCCTGTCGCCTGAGCTTCGCCGGCGGATCCGCTCGTTCATCTGGCGCACACTACCCGATTATAGCCAGCCTGTCATGTTCGTCGCTACTTTCCCCTACATTCGGAGGTGGCGAAAATCGAGGTGATCTCAAGCAAGAATCCCGTCTCAGAAACCATTGGATACAGGGGCGGGCCGTGGCTCGGATACATCAGATTCCCCGACGGGCGTGATTATACCTTCGCGATTCACCACTCCCCAACTGTCCTGCCAGCCAGATGCGCGCAAGCCCCGCTCTCCCGCCTCGCCTGAGTTTACAGGAACTGCTGCAAACCAAGGCGCTCAAACTGTTCGGGCGGGCAGTCATTCGCGCGCATCAGCCGCAGCATATGATTGATCATCTCGGCTTCAACTTGCGGGTCGTCCAGCGGGCGCTCCTGCCTTCGATCGGCTTCAACATCGAAAAGCAGCGTGCCGAAGGAATGGGCGTCGGGCCAGGCGCGCGCCGGTATCTTCATCGTGCGGGCGCCCTTGGTGAAAGCGAAAGGCTCAGCCAGTTGAATGTCCTGCAGATCAGACATGGCGAAAGGCGAGCGGATGCGCAAGGGCATGAGCGTGTATTCATAAAGCGGCTCGTTGGCGGCCTTAACCGGCGCGCGCATGTAAACGTAGCGCCCGTCGGTGCAGTTGACATGCCCGCCGTGGATGCCAAACAGCGCCGCTTCGCGAACGGGTCGGTCGTTCGCGACCGTTTCCGCCAGCGGCGCGCCTTGCATATCGGGCGGCCGCGCGACGCCGAAATAGTCAAGCAGGGTGGCGGGCAAGTCGATCATCTGGACCAGGCTTTCGCGCCGTTCGCCGGCGACGCCGCTGCGAGGATCCCAGATGAACAGCGGCGTATTCGCCAGTTCCTGATACCAGGGTTGCCGATTCTTCGCCCACCAATCATGTTCGCCCAGCATAAAACCGTGATCAGTGCAGACGATCAGCATGGTATCGTCCCACAGCGCCAATTCATCCAGCAGGTCAAGCACCCGCCCAAGGTAACGGTCGCACATGCTCAAGAGCGCGGCGTACTGATAGCGCATGTGTTGGACATATTCGGCGCCTTCGGTCACCGGTTTGTAGCTGGGCCAGTCGAATGCCAGACGCGGCGGCGCTTCGTCAAAGATCTTGGGATAGAAGTTCTTGAACTCCTGCTGCGTGAAGAAGGGCTCGTGCGGATCAAATGTTTCGATTTGCAAATACCAATTGTCGGCTTCATGGTTGTCGCGGATGAATTCCATGCCGGCGCTGAAGGTTCGCGACTGTGGCTGGTCTTCGGGGCGCGGCATGGCGCTGCGGTTGATCCAGTCCTGCTTCCAACTGTCGTCGATAAATGTGGGGTCGTCCAAACCGCGCGAATTGAAAGGAATCTCCACCGCCGGCTCGACTTGCGCCTTCCAGAAATCGCCCTCCTGCCCGCGGATGAACTCATAGCTGCTATAGCGATTGTGGTAAGTGGCGCCGCCGTCTTCCCAATAATGCTGATGGTCGGTCACCAGACGAGTGTAAACGCCGCTGTCTTTGAGCATCTGTGGCATCGAGTCGTCGAAGGGTTCCAGGGGCGTCCAGCCGCGATGCAGAAAGTTATAGCGCCCGGTATGCAGCTCACGGCGAGCGGGCATGCAAGGCATGCTGCCGACATAGCAGCGATCGAAGACCGCCGTTCGCTCAGCCAGCCGCTGAAAATTCGGCGCATGCGTCCAGTCATTGCCATAAGGCGGCAGCATATGCCGGTTGAGCGAATCGAACATCAACATGATTGACTTCATCAGGAGATTCTCCTTTTGCGCCTTCAAGCTAACGCTATGATTGCCAAGCGCCGTTCAGCGAGCAGTCATGAGAATATAGCTTTGACGGCGCCGGCCCGCTACATGCTGCTGAGCCCGCCGTCGCTTCACTGAAAAATCGCTGGCGGTAATCCGCCAGGCTTGCGCTGTCTAAACAGGCGCGCAGGAATCGCGCACGATAAGCTCTGGCTCAACCAGGATGCTCTTTTGCAGCGTCGGATCATCGGGCGAGTCAATGAGAGCGAGCAGCAAATTGATGGCCTCGGCGGCGACCGTTTTTATGGGACGCCGCAAGGTGGTCAGCTCGGGCTGGCAGGCAAATGTACCATCGGTTCCGTCAAAACTCGTTATAGATACATCATTTGGGACCGCCAATCCCAACTGTTGAACGCCTTTGAGGGCGGCCAAGGCAAAGGCGTCTCCCGCGCAAAAGATAGCTGTCGGTGGATTCGGCTGCTGCAGCAAGGTCTTGGCATGTTGAATCGCTACGCGATGCATACGCTCCAAGTCGGCGAATTCCTCCGGTTGATAGGGGAAGCAATCCACATCCGACAAAAATCTGTCGGGCATGGCAAGACCTGCTTCTGTCAGATACTTCCGGAAAAGTTGAAGTCTTTCCGGCGCCAGTGGCCAAACCAAACTCCCCATGAAGGCGATCTTCCGATGCCCCAACCCGACCAGGTAATCGAGGATCAGTTGCATGCCGCGCGCTTCATCGGTGTGGACCATGGGCGCTTGTATGTTAGCGCCAGCGGCCACCGACACAAATGGTTTGTCGAGTTGTTTCCATCTGTGCGACGCGTCTTGGTAGCTGGGCATTTCGCCGAGCAACAGGAAACCATCGAATAGTTGTCCCTGCAAGATGCTCAATTGGGCCTCAACACTTTCAGCTCGGCTGTGGACGGCGCCGACAAATAGCTCGACGCCCCGTTTCTGAGCGGCAAGCTGCACCTCCAAGCCCATCCGTCCCATGAACCAGCCGCCCGGATTAAGGTTGACCGCGCCAATGATGCCTGTGCGCTTCGAGCGCAAAGCCGAGGCGAAGGGATTAGGCTGATAGCCCAAGCGCTGAGCAATCTCCGTCACGCGTCGGCGCGTCTCGGCGCTGATGCGTACTCCGTCTGTTCTGTCATTCAAAATCTTGGATACCGTGCCGATTGACACGCCGGCCGCTTCCGCGATGTCGCGAATACCCACTGCCGATTTTCGAGACATGATGATTGTCCTATACCGAAGGCGCTGCGCGTCTCGCAAGCGATGACGCAACCACAACCAGACCGAAGAGCGCACTTGAACAAACGTTGTTGCGAAAACGTTTTTCCATGCTATAATAGCCGGAATCTATGAAAGAAGCTATAGTTGATTCATGAACTGGCGCCATCGTAGCTTGGCTTCTTTCATTGATTGCCTTTCGATAGTTAGACTTAGGAGTCTTCTCATGTCCAAGAAACACCGCACAGTTTTTTTCTCAATCCTAGTCTTGGCGGCTATGGTTTTCCTCTCCACCGCGCTCGTCTCGGCCCAGGAACAGACCGAAGTCGGTACGCCGCGCGCCACGACGCTGATTGTCGATCAGCTTGGCGGTCGCATCAATAACCCCACCCAGACCAACCCCTACCAGGCGGGCACGCACATGAGCGCGGGCTTGCACCAGTTGATTTACTCGACATTGTGGGAGATCAACACCGCCACTGGCGAACAATTCCCGGCGTTGGCGGCCGAGATGCCCGAGGCGCTCAACGACGATTACACCAGCTTCCGCGTTACCTTGCGCGATGGCTTGCGCTGGAGCGATGGCGAGCCGATCACGACTGCTGATATGGCTTTCAACATCGACATGGTTTTGAATACGCCGGAGTTCCCCTACAGCGGCTTCCTGTCGCAAGTTATCGACAACTACGAAGTGGTTGACGACTTGACGATTATACTCAATTTGAAACGCTCGGAGCCGCGCCTGGCCTACACCCTCGGCGTCCACATCTGGGGCGACAACTTCCGCATGGTGCCCAAGCATATTTGGGAGAATGAAGACCCGGCCACCTTCCAGAATTACCCGCCGGTGGGCAGCGGACCTTACACGATGACGGATGTCGATCCCAATGGCAACTGGTTCCTCTATACCAAGCGCGAAGACTGGCAGCATACCGATGTCGGCCAGATCTATGGCGAGCCCGGTCCGGAATACGTGCTTTTCCGTTTCTATGGCACCGAAGAGCGCCGCATCATCGCCGGCATCCAGAACCAGCTGGATATCTTCACCGATATCTCACCGGAAGCCTGGGACATCCTGCGCGATGGCAACCCGAACGCGCGCGCCTGGCATGCCAACTTCCCCTACGCCAACTTCGATGATCCCTGCGAGCGGGGCATCGTCTTCTCCAACACCCAGGAACCCTGGGACAACCAGAACGTCCGCTGGGCGATGGCGCTGGCGACCGATATCAAGAGCGTCGGCCTGGCTACATTCGCCGGCATCTTGCGCGTATCGCCGCTGGCTGTGCCGCCGGTCCAAGTCATTCATGATGCCTTTCACAAGCCCATGCGCGACTGGATGACCGAGTTCGCCTTCGAAGACGGCTACCAGCCCTTTGACCCCAATTACGCGGTCGACATCGCCGCGATCCTGGCGGAGCAGGGCATCGAGGGCTTGCCTGAAAGTGAAGAGGCGCTGGTTGATCTCTTCGGCGTCGGCTGGTGGAAGCACGACCCGGCCAAAGCCACCGAAATGCTGCAAGCTGAGGGCTTCACGCTGGAAAACGGCGCCTGGCACAAGCCGGACGGCAGCCCCTGGCAAATCACTATCAACTCGCCTTCAAACTTCGAGGTGCAATCGCAGCGGCTGGCTTTCGCTGTCGCCGACAATTGGCGCGATTTCGGCATTGACGCCACCGTGCAGCAGATGGACGGCGGCACCTTCTGGAGCAACTACAACAATGGCACCTTTGATGCCGGCTCCTATTGGCCCGGCTGCGGCGCCTTGCCCGATAGCTGGGACCTGCTGGATGCCTTCTGGCACAAACGTCACATCGTGCCCATCGGCCAGCCGGCGCCCGGCAACGCCATGCGCTACGACAGCGATGCGCTCAGTGGCATTCTTGATCAGATCGCGCCGCTGCCGAGCGACCATCCCGACACCATCCCGCTGCTGACCGAGTTCGAAAAGCAGTTCATCGTCGAGCGGCCCTGGCTGCCGATGTTCGGCACCTCGAAATTCGTGCCAGTCGTCACGACCTACTGGGACGGCATGCCCACCGCCGATAACTTCTACGAAGGACCCTGGTGGTGGTGGTCGCTGTTCAAGTATCACATGCCCTTCATCCAGCCAAAGTCAGACGGCTAGGCTGATTTGACAGCGCAGTGGATTGGGTCCGTTCTACCGGGCAGACCCAATCCACCCGGCTCGAGACGCTCTTATGCAATTTGCCAAATTCGTGGTCACGCGGATCATCGCCTATGTTCTGGTGATCTGGATCGGCATCTCGGTTGTCTTCTTTGTGCCGCGATTCATGCCCTCCGACCCGGTCGAGTCCATGCTCGGCCGGATTATGAGCCAGGGCGCCTATATGGAAGCCAGCCAGGTCCAGGCAATGCGCGCCACGCTGACGCAGGCATTCGGCCTGGAAGGAACTTTGGCAGAGCAGTATTTCGGCTTCTTCCACCGCACCTTTTTGACGCGCGATTTCGGTCCCTCGCTTTCCATGTTTCCCACCCCGGTTAACGAATTGATCGGGCAAGCCCTCCCCTGGACGCTTGGCTTGCTGCTGTCGTCAACCATCATCGCCTGGATCGTCGGCAACGCCATCGGCCTGCTCGCCGGTTACAAAAGCCGCTGGCTCTCCTCCCGCGCGCTGGAAGTCATCGCCATCTTCGTCTACCCCATCCCCTACTACATCACCGCGCTCATCTTGATCATTTTGTTCATCCACATTAATCCGATCTTCCCGCTCTTCTTCTCCGTCCGCGGCGACGCCTGGTCCTGGCAATTCATTTCCAGCGTGATCTACAACTCGATTCTGCCGGCCGCCTCGATCGTCATTGTCGGTTTTGGCTGGTGGGTCTTGAGCATGAAGGCGCTGGCGTCAAGTATCTCGGAAGAAGACTTCGTCTATTTCGCCAAGCTGAAGGGCGCCGGCGAGGGGCGCATCATGACCGCCTACGTGCTGCGCAACGCCATCCTGCCGCAGGTGACGGTTTTGGCGCTGCAACTGGGCGCCATCTTCAATGGCGCGCTGATCGCGGAGATCCTCTTCAGTTATCCCGGTTTGGGCACCATGACCTACAACGCCGTGCTTCAAGCCGACTACAACCTGCTCATGGGCACGATTACCATATCTATCATCGCTGTCGCCACGTCCACTTTGATTATCGACCTGCTTTACCCCTTCTTTGATCCACGGATCAGACAGAGGTAGCGATGCGCCGATCCAATCCCAGGCTGACGATCGGCGTCGCTATCTTTGCCGCCTTCCTTGTTCTTGGCGGCATCCTGCCCTTCTTCTCGCCGGAAGACCCGCGCGACTGGATCCGGCATCAGCGCAACCTGCCGCCCAGCGCCGAACATCTGCTGGGCACGACCAATCTGGGGCAGGACACCTTCTGGCTCATGTCCTATGCGACGCAAAACTCGCTCTTGATCGGTGTCTTCGTCGCCTTCTTCGCCACGCTAATCGGCGTCTTCGCCGGGCTGGCAGCCGGCTTCCTCGGCGGCATCCCCGACCGCGTCATCACCTTGCTTGCCGATGTCTTTATCGTCGTCCCGTCTTTGCCCATTCTCATCCTGATGTCGTCGCTCTTGCAGGGCCGCGCCTCCCTGCTCTTGATCAGCATCATCTTGATTCTCTTCAACTGGCCCTGGCCCGCCCGCCAAATGCGCTCGATCGCCCTGAGCATGCGTGAACGCCAGTTCGTCAATACGGCGCGCTTCTCTGGCTCAAGCACAATTCACATTTTGGCGGAAGAAATCGTGCCCCATATTTTCAGTTGGGCGATGGCCAACTTCGTCAACACGGTCTTGGTCGCCATCGCCATCGAATCGGGCTTGGCGGTGATCGGATTGTCGAGCCTGGAAGAAGCCACGCTTGGCACCACCATCTATTGGGCGCTCCAGCACCAGGCGCTGCTCGGCCAACGCTGGTGGTGGATCGGCTCGCCCGTGGTCGCCATCATCCTGCTGTTTATCGCTTTGTTCCTGATTTCGACCGGCATATCCAGCTTGTCCGCCGAGCGGCGGGGGCACGGCGATGCTTAGGCTGCGCGATCTAAGATGCCATTACGCTACGCCGCGCGGCGTCGTGCAGGCGGTCGATGGCGTCTCCTTTGAAATTCAGCCCAACGAGGTGCTCGGCATCGCCGGCGAATCGGGCTGCGGCAAGTCGACCTTGCTCAAGGTGCTATACGACTACATTCAGCCGCCGCTGCAGATCGTCTCCGGCAGCTACGAAGCCGATTTTCCCGACAGCAACGGTAAGATCAATACCATCGGACCCGGCGAAATCCGCAAGCATTGGTGGGACTTCATCTCATATATTCCTCAAGGCTCGATGAGCGTGCTCAATCCCGTGATTCGCATCGAAAACCAGTTCTTTGACGCCGTGCCAAAGAGCCATGCGCTGAAGGCAAGAGGCAAAAAGGCGATACGCGAACGGGTGGCCGCATATCTAAAAGACCTGGAGTTGCCGGTCGAGGTCTTGAAGTCCTACCCGCATCAACTCAGCGGCGGCATGAAGCAGCGGGTTCTGGTGGCGCTCGGCACCTTCCTGCATCCACAGATCGTCCTGGCTGACGAACCGACAACCGCGTTGGATGTGGTCGTGCAAAAAGGCATCCTGCTGATGCTGATCGAATTGCAGCAGCAGATGGAAAACACGCTGGTCGTCGTCTCGCACGATATGGGCGTGCACTATCAAATCAGCGACCGGCTGGCGATCATGTATGCTGGCAAGCTGGTGGAATATGGTCCCACCGATGCCATCTTCCGCAATCCGCTGCATCCATACACGCAAATGTTGATTCAATCTTTGCCGCGCGTCGGCGATCGCGCGCAGCGCTCGGGCATCTCCGGCCGGCCGCCGAACCTCATTGACCCGCCGGCCGGCTGCCGATTTGCCGCGCGCTGCCCCAAAGTCATGGAGCACTGCGCCCATCAGGATCCCACAATGATCCAAATCGAGGATCAGCACTTTGTGTCCTGTCACCTTTACGGAGAGGCTGCCTCTTGACTGCAAACCTGCTCGAACTGCGCAATGTCAGCAAGGTCTTCCGCATCGGCGGCTTGGTCCTCGGCACGCGCCTGGTGGCCGTCGACGATGTCAGCCTGAGCTTGCCGGCGGCCGAGCCTTCGATACTCAGCATAGTTGGCGAATCCGGCAGCGGCAAAACCACGCTGGCCCGCATCATCCTCGAGCTGGAGCATCCGACATCTGGCAATGTGCTAATCGACGGTCATCCGCTATACGCAAAGGGCGGCGACGGCTTGAAAGGGCGCGACTACTATCGCGCGGTACAGCCGATCTTTCAGAATCCTTTCGAGGCTTTCAGCGCGCGGAAAAAGGTCGATCGCTATCTCTTCAATGCCGCTATTCGCCTGGGCGTCGCCGCGAACAGGAAAGAAGCGCGCGCGATCGTCGCCGAGGTGCTGGAGTCCGTGGGGCTGGACCTGTCGCGCGTGGAAGGCAAATACGCCAATCAGTTCTCAGGTGGCGAGCTGCAGCGCATCTCCGTCGCCCGCAGCCTTATCCCGCGCCCTAAGCTCATTGTCGCCGACGAACCGGTGAGCATGATTGATGCCTCGCTGCGCATGAACATCGTCAACTTGTTCCTCGAACTGAAAGAGCGCTACAAGGTCAGCTTCGTCTATATCACGCACGATCTCTCGACCGCCTACTATGTCAGCGATTACATCGCCATCATGTACCGCGGCAGCGTCGTCGAATACGGACCCTCCGATCAAATCCTGACCGATTCTGCCCATCCCTATACCGAATTGCTGCTCGATTCCGTTCCGACTGTCGACCATAAGTGGGAACGCGACGTGACGCTGCCCGATATCGAATTGAAGGAATACCAGGCGCAGGCCTGCAAATTCGCCAAACGCTGCAAATATGTCCGTCCGATCTGCGAGCGCACTGCCCCGCCTATGGTGCAAGTCTCGGACGAGCGGCAGGCGCTTTGCTACAAACCCGTCGATTACGACCCCGTCGCAAGCGAGCCGGTAGGGGCGATTCTGTGATTCGCCCACTTGAGTCTACCCGCCTCAATCCCCCCATATCAATCGCAGGAAGATTTCGCCAAGAGCCGCTGCCAGCAACGAAATCTCGTGCAGAATCTCCGAGTCGGCTCAGTTTCGCTCCCCTCCCTGATGCGACGGCGTGCGGCCGCGGAGGAGCGGACATGTTCTTGTACCCAATTCTCCGCCGACCCCCGGTTCAACAGAGAAGGCTGACTCGACCTAGTATTGGCGCATTATCTCCTGCCGGACGCACACATGCCCACATGATTCCATCTTCGTGCTGCGCGCTCCCCCTCTCTGATGACTCGGAGAGGGGACCGGGGGATGAGGTAAACCGCAGCGGCGCTCCAATCCCAAAGGCGTCCGCTCCTCAGGATTGGGGCCGGGGTGGTGTAAATAACATAAAGACGAGCTACCAACTCGCCCGCGCTCGCCAACGACTTCCATTCACTTTAGGCATGACAAACTTGGAACTAGTCAAATCATAAATGAGGTGACTTGATGAACTACTTCAACGGATTGCATCTGAACATGGGTAATATCTCGCGCTTGTCCAAGGCGAAGACGCGCTCGATCAGCGCCGAGAATTTCCGCGGCGAAAAAGGAGCCGGCGGCATGGCCACCGAGGGCTTCTCTCTATCGGCCGCGCAAGACTTGGGGCAGGGCTGGAAAGTCTCGCCATGCATCCAGTTGGACGCCAACAGCGTCACCACGCTAGCCGAGATTGAGGGACCGGGCGCCATCCAACATATCTGGATCACCACCTTTTCCAAGTACTGGCGCTCGCTGATCCTGCGCTTCTATTGGGACGATGAAGAGACTCCCTCGATCGAGGCGCCCTTTGGCGACTTCTTCTGTAACGGCTGGACAGAATACTGTCATGTCAATTCAATGCCCATATCCGCCAATCCCCACAGCGCCTTCAACAGCTATTGGGAGATGCCCTTCCGCAAGAGCGCCCGCGTCACCATAGAAAACTTGCTTGACAAGCCCGTTCAACCCATGTTCTACCAATTCGACTACACGCTGACCGATGTGCCCGAGGATGTCGGCTATCTGCACGCGCAATGGCGCCGCAGCAACCCGCTGCCGTACAAGGATGTCTATACGATCGTCGACGGCATTCAAGGTATGGGCCACTACGTCGGGACTTATATGGCATGGGGCAGCAATAACCGCGGCTGGTGGGGCGAGGGCGAGATCAAATTCTACATGGACGGAGACAGCGACTTTCCCACGATATGCGGCACCGGTACGGAAGACTATTTCGGCGGCGCCTGGTGCTTCGGCAATCAGGAAGGCAATTATATCCCCTTCACAACGCCTTATCTGGGCTTGCCCCAGGTCATCATACCGGATGGTTTCTATCAGAGTCAGCAGCGCTTTGGCATGTACCGCTGGCATATACCGGATCCGATCCGCTTTGATGAAGACCTTCGCGTGACCATTCAGGCGCTCGGCTGGCGATCCAGCATGCTGCATAAGGAAAGCTTTGACGAGGCTCGTTACTTGCCGCTGCAAGACGATATCGCCTCAACCGCTTTCTGGTATCAGGCGGAGCCGCATGCGCCATTTCCCGCGTTGCCCGATCGCGAATATCTCGAAGTGATTTAGCACACGCGTCTGCCTATCGCGCCTGCTGCAACCGGCCAATTCATCGCCGCTGGCAGCCGCAACACGCGCACGCTCAAGTGAGGTCGTCGCTGTCCAGCCTGCGTTTGTCGCGCCTCTCAATGCGCATGATGAGCCGCTCATCGACATCCGGGCAGGCAGCCACCGTATCGCGCGTCATCCAGTCATTTTCGCTGAGCTCGCGCTGCTTCGCCGCCAGCAAGGGCAGCACGGCCGACAGCGCGTAGATACAGAAGTGCTTGCCAGCGGGAATGCGCAGCTTGGCGCTTTCGGTCAATTCGAAGTAATCGCCGACCTCCAGCCCGCAGACGGAGCGACCTTCGATGCGTTCGACGGTGACGCGCAGGTCGTAAAGTTCAAACGGTCGGTTCATGGGAAGCGCTTACGGTTGATCATGTGTGACAATCCGCGAACTGGAGACAAACTAATTCACCCAAGAGATTCGGATACAGATTCAAAGAACTGATGAGAATGACCGCTGTCTTTTCGCAGTCTCCATAATCATCGAAACCTAGTAGGGGCGAGCCATTGGCTCGTCCGCGCGCGCATAATCAAGAGGCGTCGACATCTTGGCGAAGTCTACCACACGGATTATGGCGGGCGCTAGGCAAGCAGCTTCAGACAAGCATCGCGGACGACGATTTCCTCGCCCGGATGCAGCGTCATCGGATTGAGGTGGAACTGTGTCTCATTCAGCGGCGACACGGCGATGCCGGGCTCATGCGCCAGGAAGGCTTGCACCAGGTCGTCGGCTGTCTTGCCGAGCGCGTCCGGGTCCACGGTCACACGGCACCAGGGCAGCGGCTGACCGGCTTCGTTGGGGAATTCACGCTCGGCGCAAACACCGGGCAGCGGATTCAGCGCCTCGCAAAACATGCGCGCCACATCTTCGCAGTATTGGGCGCGCGCGCCATGGTCAAGCTTGAGGTAACGCTCCACAGCCGCGAGAGCGCCCATCATCTCTTCTTTGCCGACTTTAAAGGGGCGGCCCAAGCCATGATTGGGATTGCTGATCGGGCGGATCGAATCAATGAGGTCGCGGCGGCCCAGCATCAAGCCGGTGGACTGCGGTCCGCGCAGATCCTTGCCGCCGCTGAAAAGCGCGAGCGCCGCGCCCATCTCGGTGAAGCGCCACAAGTTCTCCACCGGCGGCAACTGCGCCGCGGCATCGACGATGACCGGAATATCGCGCCCTTCCGCAACCGCGATCAAGTCGGCGAGCGGCGGATCATCATCCGAGACCAGCGCCCCATGAAACCAGAAGACGCAAGCGCTGCGCTCGCTGAAGGCGGCGCGCAAGTCGTCCATTGAGCCGGCGATTTCGACGTACCTCAAGCCCACCGCCTTTATGCTGTAATCGTAAGGGTTGCGCTGCCCGCGGAAGATGATCGCTTCGTTCTTGAAAGCGGCGATATCGGGGAAGCGCTTGAGCGCCTCCGGCTGCTTGTGCAAGACGGCGGCAGCCCCGGCGAGTTGAATGCCTGCGGCCGCGCCCGATGTGACATAAGCCGCTTCGTTGCCGGTCAGCCGGGCGATGCGCTCGCCCACCCGGCGCTGCAACGCAGCCAGCTCGACGAATGCGCCAGCCGCCTCGCTCATAGCGCTGACGACTTCCGGCGGCATCAGCGAGCCGCCATATTTGGTCACTGTGGCGTAGGCGTTGATGAGCGGGCGCACGCCCAGCGATTTGTAACTGGTCATGGATCAAAGCTGCCTTTCGGCGGGCGAATTTTCCAGTATGCCGCCGGCGCGTCTTCCCACAACGGCGTCGCCCGGCCGTTCAGGTCATAGACAATCTCGCCAGCGCGGATGGTCATTTCGCAGCCGAGCTTGCGATCGCCATTCATGCGCGCCCCGCCGCAATCGACATAGCCAAACTCGCCCCGGTCCTGGCGCAGCACGGCGATATCGGCCTCCGCGCCAACGCTCAAGGTCCCCAGTTCCGGGTGGCCGATCTCCTGCGCCGGCGTCACGGTCGAGCGGTAAATGACCTCGTTGAGCGGCATGCCCATACACAGCAGCTTGGACATCGTGGTCAGCATATCATGCACTACGCCGTTCACGTTGCCGATGTGCAGATCCGTGCTGATCGAATCGGGACCAAAGCCGCCCTGGAATGCCGGAATCGCGAGCCGCCACCAAAAGCTGCCGGCGCCATGCCCAAGGTCGAAGACGATGCCGCGCTCGCGCGCCGCGAACATGAAATCGGCCGGCGTTCTGTCGTCGTCCAGGATGGGGAACTGTTGGGCGTAGACGTGGGTGTGGATATCGCCCGGCTGCATCTTGCGCAGCAGTTCCTGATAGCTGCGCCCCTCGCGATGCCAGAAATCAACCATCAGCGGCTTCTTGCAGATGTCAGATGCCTCAAGCGCCCGGTCGACCGCCGCCCAGGGCGGATGCCGTTCGTCAAATGGCTCGGATACCCAGTAGTGCGCTGTCTTGATGCCGACGCAATCATCCGGATAAGCCAGCACGATGGAAGCCGCCAGCGCCGCGTCCATCTCATCAATATCTTGCTCGAAGGGTCCAACCATGCCCGACTTGACGATATTGATATAGGCGAAGATGCGCGTCCTCCAGCGGTCAATGACGGTGCGCTTGAAATGCAGGAAATGCTTCGCGCCGGCCGTGCCGGTATCAACCACCGTCGTGACGCCCGAGCGAAACGTATGGTGATCGGCGATGATGCTCAAAGTCTCCGGCTCGCGCGTGTGATAAACATGAACGTGCATGTCGATCAGGCCCGGCGTGACCAGGCAGCCGGCGACATCCACCGTTTGCGTCGCCTCCGCGGACGCGATAGCCTCGGCGACAGCGGCGATTGAGTCGCCTGTGATCGCCACATCCATCTCACGGTCAATCTTGTTCGCCGGGTCGAGGACATGGCCATTTTTCAGTAAGAGGTCGTATTGAGGCATGATCTTCTTTTGCGCTCCCGTACGCTGCTAGCCGCCAACCGGATATCAGAACTGTTTCGCCGCCCAGCCGAGCAGTTGCTGTGCCTTGCTCATGTTTAACATAGTCTCCCGAAAATCTCCACTGATCATGAAGGTCTGGTAGCGGCCGCGGAAGCGAAGCGCAGCCGCAACGGCGCTGGCCACATCGCTGGCGGCCGTGGCGAGGATTCGCGTTTCCGACTCAACCCTCTGCATTTGCTCGTCCGGCGTCGGGAAGCACAGGCGCAGCACATTGATATGCATATCCCAATTGCGGACCGCATTGAGGCAGACCTGCTCGCCCAGCGACTTGGTGAATCCATATAGATGACGCGCGTCCGGCGCCACGCTTTCATCGGCGAATCTCCGCCCCGACAAGTCAGCGTACACCGACATGCTGCTGGTATAGATCGCTTGTGTGATGCCGGCTTCCTGCGCCGCGCGCAACGCCAGGTGCAAGCCCTTGACGTTGACATCGTAGGCGCTGCCGATGCCATCAATTGTGTCCCAGTCCAGGCTGCCCATCGCCATATAAACCAAAGCCTCCTGTTCCGCCATAGCGCGCAAGAGCTCATCGTAGGCAGTGACATCGCCTTGAACGAACGGCATCGCCGCATCGGAAGGCGGCTGCAAATCGAAAATCGTCAGCGAATGCGATTCCCTCAAATAGGGCGTGATCATCGTTCCGACGGCGCCGCTGCCGCCAATGACAAGAATGCGCATTTGGTCTCCTCCTAGATTCAGCGATGGCAAGTGAGCAGGATGATAACAGCGCATCAGCACGGGCGCGCGAAACTGCGGCGAAACAGCATCGCCCGCTATCGACTCGCCGCCGCTTCAACCAGGATGCCCTGGAAATGTGATATGCTTTTCTCAGGAGCGATCCGGCAAAGGAGAATCTGATGACGGCATTCAGCGGACAAGTGGCGATTGTCACCGGGGCGTCGGGCTTGCTGGCCTCAGGCGTGATTCCTGAGTTTCGCGCGGGCGGCGCACGCCTCGCCTTGACCTGCGGCGACGACCGGCTCTATCAGCGCTTTCCCGATCTGCAGGACGATCCCTATCACCTCTGCTTGCAAAACCACGACCTGTCCGCACCGACCGCCGCTGACGAACTGGCGCGAAAAACCCGCGACGCCTTCGGACGGATTGATGTGCTGGTGAATATCGTCGGCGGCTGGGACGCGGGCGCGCCCGTGCACGAAATGACGCTCGATACTTGGGAGACGATGCACCGGCTCAATGCGACCGTCCCATTCCTGACCAGCCGAGCAGTCATACCAACCATGCTCGACCAGCGCAGCGGCGTCATTATCAATATCGGCGCGCGCCCCGGATTGCGCTCCAGTGGCAACGACGCCGCCTATGCCGCGTCCAAGGCGGCGGTCCTGCGCTTGACCGAGAGTATGTCGGAAGAATACAAGCGCCGCGGCATTCGCGTGAACGCCGTCCTGCCCTCCGCGATCGCCACCGGCGACCAATACGGCGCCGATCCGCATTCGGGCGTGACGCCGACGCAGCTTGGCCGCGTCATCGCATTCTTGGCATCGGAAGCTGGCCAGATTATCCACGGCGCCATCCTGCCGGCCTACGGCACAAAATTCTAAGGCAGCCCCGCGCTTCAGCGCCGCAGCAGAATCTCATCCAGCGTTTTCTTGCTTATGGCCGGCACGCTGGCCTCCGCCGCCGGGTAGCCGACCGGTATCACCACGTAGGGCCGCTCGTTGGCCGGGCGCGCGAGTATCTTAGTGAGAAACTTCATCGGGCTGGGCGTATGCGTCAAAGTAGCGAGGCCTGAGATATGCAATGCCGCCAGCAGGAAACCGACCGCGATGCCGACTGATTCTTCGCTGTAGTAGTGCATGATCCGCTTGTCATTGCCATCCTCGTCGCGGCCGATGCCATAAGCCTGCCGAAAGACGACGATCACATAAGGCGCGTCTTCGATATGCGGCTTGCGCCAGTCTGTGCCCAGCGGTTCAAGCGCCGCCAGCCACTCCGGGCTCATGCGCCGCTCATAGCTTTCTTTCTCCTCGGCTTCTGCCGCCTGGCGGATTCGCCGCTTAAGCTCGGCATCGCTAACGACGACGAAAGTCCACGGCTGCTGGTTGGCGCCGGAAGGGGCGGAGCCGGCCACGCGTATTGCCCTCTCGATCAGCTCAACCGGAACCGCTTCGGAGGAGAATTGGCGCACGCTGCGCCGCTTGAGCATCCGCCGCAGGAACTCTCCCGAACGGCGCAATTGCTCCCTCTCGCTCAGCCGTTCATAGTCCAGCGCCTTAAATTGTGCTTCGTCCGGCATCGTTTGAGTGTCTCCCGCGTCAATCTATAGCTCGAATACATCTAGGTCATTGACGCTTACTATCGCGCCCGCATAATCGCTGGCGATTTCGGCGACGAGCGCTTCCGCCGTCTGCCCCCAGAATAGCTGATGATAGAGCAGCAGGCGTCCGGGACGAATCTCATTCGCCAGCGCCGCCAACTCGCGCGTCGAAGTATGTACGCGGGCGTGATACGCTTGCCACGCGGCGCTCTGCTTGAGGAACCGCCGCGCCGAATACACCTCATGGATGAGCAGGTCGCAGCCCCGCGCCCAATCGCCGAAACCCGGCACGGGCTTGGTATCGCCGGAGATTACTACCGTGCCGGCAGGCGTGACGAACTTGTAACTCAATGCGGCCAGACCGCCGTGATCCGCCGCCAGCGCGTAGACCGACGCCCTTTCATCCCGATAGCATAGCCCCTCTTTCACTTCGCGCGCTTCCGCCTGATAACCCCGCTCGCTGCTGGGATGGGCCGCGCGATGCTCGCGGATGTTCTCGGCGTACGCCAGTTGGATATGTCGCAGCATCGCTTCCAGGCCCGCCGGTCCATAGACCTGCGCCGGCTCCTTGCGCCCGTGAATCCAGGGCGTAAAGAGCAGATCGGGTATGCCTACGGTATGGTCCGCATGCAAATGCGTGACGAAGAGGCGCGTCAGCGCTTTCGTGTCCCATGTGATGAGACCAGCGTCATGCGCCTCCACCACGCGCTGCACAATGCCGTGCCCGCAGTCGATTAAGTAAGGCTGATCATCGACTGCGATGGCGACGCCGGAACTGACGCGCCCCGCTTCCGCATTGGGCGTGCCGCTGCCAAGGATGAGGACCCGCGCCCGGCTCATCGAATCCTTCACTAGCCCGGATCCGAATCCGAGACACTAGGGCTGCCCTTGTCGCTGGCGCCGAGCGGCTTCCAAAGCGCGCGCAGATACCGAATTTTCTCCGCCAGGTGCGCCGCGCCGCCGCCTTCATGATTGTTGAACCGATACTCCACTATCGCCTTCTCGCCGGGCACATGGTTGTACGCGGCGAAGACTGTTGACGGCGGGCAGGTGGTGTCCATGATGCCGACCGAGAACAGCGCGCGGGCCGACATGCGCGCAGCGAAGTTCATGCCGTCGAAATAGCTTAAGGTGCGAAAGACCCGGTCGACCTTTTCGCGGTGCGTCTGCAGATAGCGGGCGATCTCCAGGTAGGGGTTGTTCGGCGTAATCTCGACCGCGCGCCGAAAATGCGAAAGAAAGGGCACGTCCGTCAAGCAGGCTTTGACCTCGGGCAACAAACCAGCCGCGGCGATCGACAGCCCGCCACCTTGACTGCCGCCAGTGACGGCGATGCGCGCTGCATCAACCTCGGGTCGGCTGCGCAAAGCCTCGACGGCGCGGACGGCATCGGTGTACAAGCGGCGATAATAGTAAGTCTTGGGATCGAGGATGCCCTGGGTCATGAAGCCGGGCACGGACGGATTCGCGCCATTGGGAATATCCGGCGTGTCCCCGCGTCGCCAGACCGAGCCTTGCCCCCGCGTATCCATGACCATATAAGCGAAGCCGGCTGACGGGAAGGCGAGCCACTCATGCGGGAAACCGCGCCCGCCGCCGTATCCGATATACTCGACAATGCCCGGCAAAGCGCCCGCCTCCCCGCGCGGACGAATGTACCAGGCTTTGATGCGGTCGCCCTGAAATCCAGAGAAAGTCACATCGCATACCAACACGCTTTCCAGCCCGCAATCCACCGGCTCAAATTCGGCGTCCAAACTGTGCGAACGGGCGCCGGCCAAGGTAGCCGCCCAGAAAGCATCGAAGTCGTCTTGTTCTTCCCGCGGCGGCTTGTAGCTGCGCAACTGATCCAGGGGCATATCAAATAGCGGCATATCGAGTCTCCTCCTGGCGCTCTGATCCGATGATTATAGCCCCGATCGCGGATTGCCACAGGTCGCCCGCGGCAGGCGGAGTGGTGAAAATCGAGCACCTGTCAACCAGTATTCCTGTCTCGGATACCATTAGATGTCGGGGCGCGCCGTGGCTCGTCCGCCTCAGCTTCCCCGTACGGGCGCATTCATATCTTTGTGCTTCGCCACTTGCCGGCAGGCGCTGGCTGCGTTGCGCCGCGACCACACCAACCATCCCAACGAACTGTAGCAAAACTGCAAAGGGAATCAGGCAGGATCATCAAAGCCACTGGAACCCGCCGCGCTGTCTTAGCCGCGAGTCCGCGCGCGCTGCATGAAACGCTCGACTTCGGCGCGCGCCCTGGCGCCAGCCATTGGACCCTTCGCCGTCACCGCCAGCGCCCCGCACGCATTCGCCAGCCGCGCAGCTTCAACCGGCGACTTGCCCTCCAGCAGCTCGCTTAGGAAGCCGGCGTCAAAGCAATCGCCAGCGCCGGTCGGGTCGATCTCGTCGACAGCGTAGCCCGGCACGCTGGCCGCGCCATTTGCTGTAAACACGGTGCAGCCTTCCGCGCCGCGCGTGACGACGATGGAGCGGTCCGGATTCTCTGCCAGCAGGGCGTCAACCCCTTGCGCAATCGTTGCCGCGCCGGTCAGTTGCAGCAGCTCAGCTGCAGTCGGCAATACGACCCTGGCCGCCGACATGAATTCGGCGAAGGCGATTCGCGCCTCTTGCGCCGACAGCAACTCGGGCCGCAAGTTGGGATCAAAGCTGATCAACGCGCCCGCAGCCAAAGCCATCCGCAGCGCCTCGCGGCAGACATTCAGCGCCTCAGCGCTCATCGACAAGGTCGAGCCCATGACATGAAAGCAGCGCAGTCCCTCAAAGAGCTCGGGCAGCAGCATATCCAAGGTGAGGCGCCCGCCCGCGCCCAGGCTAAAGACATAATCGCGCGCGCCATCCGCTTGGTAGGCGACGAAGGCCACGCCGGTCGTCTGGTCTCTTAGCTGTCGCACGGCCTCGGTCTCTATGCCATCGGCCTGCAATTGATCCAGCAGGCACTCGCCAAAAGCATCCGCACCCACCGCGCCAATCGCGCCGCAGCGCATCCCCAGGCGGGCGGCTTGCGCGGCGAAAATAAACGGCGCCCCGCTGGGGTAGGGACCCGTGAAGGGACCGGGCGCATGCAGCGGCTGGTCAATGTCCGTTCGCATGACTTCGACCAGCGCCTCGCCGATTGTGAGAATGTCAAGTGGCATCGCTCAGTCCTCGAAAGGCAGCGGCGGAACACCCGCGCCAAAGGGAGCGTCAGGTCGCTCGAATTCGCCCATCAATGCCCGGCGCAGCGGCGTCGTCCCGGCGAGGAAGTCGGGGTCGGTGGCGAAGCGATCCGAGCGGCGCAGCCAGGGCGGACTGTAGATATAGTGCATATTGTAGCGGTCTATATCCTGGCGGTTGGGCATGGGCGAGTGCCAGACGCCGTTGTGGAAGAGCAGTGCCGCCCCGGCGCCGCAGAGGATATTGTGCTGGATGGGCGAAGCGATCAGTTGCCCCCGTTTGTCCGCGGGCAAGGAGACCGGGCTGCGATGGCTGCCGGGGATCATCATCATATTGCCGCTGAATTCGCGCGATTGATCGGTGAGGCTGTAGCTGGCGCGCAGCTGCAGCAGGGGCAGCGGATAACCGAGTTCGCGAAACTCGAAGACGCCCGAACCATCTTGATGCCAGCCGATGCTTTCGCTGCGGGCGGCTTGCACAGTGCACCAGGCCGATTGTAGGATGAATTGATCGCCATAGAGCGCGCGGACTTTAGGCAAGACGGCCGGGTGGTCGATAAGCGCGGCAAGGGCCGGCTCTTTCTCGAAGCCAGCGCCGATCTGCCGCCAGATATCGGTCGTTTCCGCGTGCAGCCGTTTGGACGCGGCCAGCGCGGCTTCGGTTTCGGCCGCTGTGAGCGCGTCTTCAATAATGATGTAACCGAAGCATTCGAACATCAAGCGTTCGTCCGCGGTCATCCGTCCGCGCCGGGCGATCGGGAGCATGAGCCAGCCTCCTCCATTGTGATTTCGCTTATGATAGACAGGCGCTGGCAGAAATGCGAACGCGCCCTTGAAGACAGTTTCACGCGCCTGATGCCCGCTGATGCAAACCGGTGGCGTAAGATGCGTAGCTGGTCGATTGCTCGGGCGCATCTACGACCTGCGCGGTGAAGCGGGCGGGGACGCCGCTCCTTTGCGTTTTTTTGGATGTGATACTGCTGCGGCGGATGACTGGCAGATCTAGCCGCGCTTCAAAGCTCATCCGGCAACAGCGCAGATTCCCGTGCTGATTTGCTCCGTACTGGAGACGGAGGAACTGGCGCTGTCGCTCGTCCCCTCAGCGCCTTGACAACCAAATGCTCTATGCTGCCGGTCAGTGTCACCGCTCAGAGTCTACGCGACCCGCGGCTCGCCCGCAGCCACCCTCAGTCCAGCAGCAGCCCGCTTTTGCGCTCGAACGAATACAGACTCCGCGGGCGCATCAAGGTCACCGCCCGGTCGAAGCCGCCCAGCGCCCCGCGCGCTTCTCCCAAAGCTTTATAGTAATCCCAATAACGGAAGCTGGAATAACTCTCGCGCATCAGCGCATGCGTCTTTAACAGCGCCAGATAATCTTCAAACACCTCGCTGACATCGAGATAGATATCTGCGTTATACCCTTCCATATCTTCCCAGTTTTCGGAAAACAGGACCGCTTGCGGAGAATGCGCCGGCTCTTCGCGCTCAAATGCCGGCAAGCCCGCGCGGAACAGCGCTTTCATGACCACATCATGCGCGTTGTTATGGTCAATATGGAAGCTGCCCTTCCAATGCGTGATGATGAGCGTTGGTTTGTGCTTGCGGATGAGATCCGCCATCAGCCAGATCGCTTCGTCATTCACCGGCAGTTCGCCATCGCCATAAGGCATCAATTCCATATTGGCGCCGATGAACTCGGCCGAGGCTTCCGCATCCGCCAGGCGCATCTTGAGATAGTCTTGGGCGCTGAGCGTGGGATGGCCCTTTTCGCCCG
Organism: Anaerolineae bacterium; assembly: GCA_022824465.1. GTDB lineage: Bacteria > Chloroflexota > Anaerolineae > Aggregatilineales > Phototrophicaceae > UBA6055. Next base: position 31,805 of record JAJDZV010000002.1, on the reverse strand, counting down.
TCGTCGCGTGCACGATAGTGATATCCCAGCCCGCTTGCTTGTGCTTGAGCATGACGGCGCCCGCCATGTTTTCGGCGTCGGATATATGGCCGCCTACGACCATCAAATGTCCGGACATGCTTTCTCTCTCCTTGCTTCGTTACTAGAGAAGTTTGCGCATCACAGCGAATTCCCGCCGACGCTCGAAACCAGCGAGCGAATACAAGCGTGCCGCGTCCTCGTCAGTCCAGAGGAAATAGGCGAAGTAGACCTGTTTGGCGCTCATCTGTTCCAGACATTTGAAGAGCAGCATTCTGCCGATTCCCCGGTTGCGGCAATCAGGCCGGACGCCAAACGGCCCAAAGCGTTCGTTCCGCTGTTGACAGAAGCCTACCAGGTCGCCCTTCTCCCGCGCGACCAGAAAACAGATTCGATGCGGACTATCGCCGAAGTATTCCAGCAGATAACTCTGCGCGTGCCGGAACCAGTCCCAACCGAAGTGCTCGACCAAGAAGGGCATCAGGTCAGGGATATCAGCCGCTTCTATCGGGCGGATTGTCAGGTCCTCTTCCGCTTCGCTTCGCTCGATGCGCGCCTGAATATCGTCCGGGACTTGAAATCCGCTTAAGTCGGCGCCCATGCTGATCGCGTGATACAGCGTCTCAAAGCCGATGCGCTCCTGCATGAATCGGATGGTATCGGGGTAGGCTTGCGTGTCCACGCCCGGCACAAAATAATTCGGCACATAAGGCGAGATATCAACCGTCTCGCGTCCCTCTTCTCGCAGTTTGCCCATGATGCGCTCAAAAAGAGCGCTGCCAATGCCGTGTCCGCGATAATCCGGATGCACGCCGAATGCGCTGATCCAGGCTTCGGTCGGGTCCATGCCCTGCAGAAAATAAGGGACTCGACGCGCAAGACAGAGTATGAAACCCACCACGCGTCCGTCCTCAACGGCTACTGGAACATAGTCGGGGTGAAAGTTGGGATCCAGCAGGACTTGCGTGCGGAAGAGGCTGGCGCTGATTCGATCGCTCGACATGGCGCGATGCCAAACATCCAACAGCTCAAGTTCGTCTTTGCCTTGAAATGTTCGGATTTCCATAACCGTCCATTATCCTTTCAAGCCTGTGAGCGCGATCCCCTGAATGAAGTAACGTTGCAAGAAGATGAACACAATTAGCATCGGAATGACTGCGACGGCAGTGCCGGCCATCAGCAAGTTGGTATTGTCGGCATAGAGGCTCTTCATCGAGTTGATGCCCAGCGGCAGCGTCATCAATTCACGGCTGTTGATGACCAGCAGGGGCCATAAGAAGGCATTCCAGGAGCCGATGAAAGTGAAGGTGCCCAGGGTCGCCAGCGCCGGCTTCACCAGCGGCACGACGATACGCCAGAAGATCCGCAGTTCGGAAGCGCCATCGATGCGGGCGGCGTCGATCAATTCATCAGGCAGCGTGATGATAAACTGCCGCATCAAAAAGATGCCATAAGCCGAGGTCAGCCCGGGCACGACCAGCCCTTGATAAGTATCGATCCAGCCCAGTTGCCGCACGATGAAAAAGACCGGGATCAAGGTCACAAAGAAGGGAATCATCATCGTCGCCAGGATCACATAAAAGAGAAACTCGCGCCCGGGAAAGCGGTACTTGGCGAACGCGAAACCAGCCAGCGAGCTGCTGAGCAAGACGCCGAAGACGATGAGACCGGAAGTGAAAACACTGTTGAAATACAGTCGGCCCATCGGTATGGAATCAGCCAGATCGCTGTAATTGCTGAATTGCGGCTCGGCGGGCAGCCACACCGGCGGACGCAGCTGTATTTCGCCGGCAGTCATAAGCGAGGCGATGATCATCCAGATGAAGGGAAAAACCATGATGAAGGCGCCCACTGCCAAGACGACGTATTTCAGCGTAAGCCCTATCGGCTGCAGGAATGTGCGTTCGTCTTTCATGGCGCCGGCTCTTACTCCTGGTAAGTCCGGTCCTGCAAGAGGCGGACCTGTATCAGCGTGATCAGCATGATGATGGCGAACAAAATGAAAGCCATAGCCGACGCCCGTCCCATGCGCGAGAACTTGAAAGCGGTGTTGTACATATGCAAGACAACGGTCATGGAACTGTTTGCAGGCGCGCCGCCGGTAGTGGCAAAGACGAGATCAAAGACCTGCAAGGCGCCGATGGTATTGGTAACGACGACAAAGAGCATAACCGGGCGGAGCAAGGGCAAGGTGATAAAGCGAAACTCCTGAAACTTGCCAGCGCCATCGACCTGCGCCGCGTCGTAATAATCTTGCGGGATGCCCTGCAATCCCGCCAGGAAAATCACGATGTAATACCCGACAAATTGATACACGGCAATGAAGACCAGTGTCATCAATGCCTGGCTCGGTCCGCTGAGAAAGGGCTGACGCGGCAGACCAAAGGCGGTGATGACATTGTTGACGATGCCGAAATTGCGATCGAATATGAACGAAAACATCACGGCCAGCGCCAGCGGCGCCGTGATTACCGGCATGAAATACAGTACCCGCCATAAAGTCCGTCCGCGGATGCGGCTGTTGAGCAGCAGCGCAAAACCCAAGCCAAGCGCCGTGTTGGCGCCGACGCCGCCGATGGCGAAGAGGAATGTGTTGCCCAGCGACTTAAGAAATACCCTGTCTTTCGTGAGCAGGAAAACGTAATTGCTCAAGCCGCGCCAGGGCATCTCGTCCACGGGCGAGAGCATGTCCCAGCGGTGCAGGCTCACCCAGCCCGAAAACAGAATCGGACCCAATAAGAACACCAGCAACGCGATAATCGGCGCCGACACGAAGACGTAAGCCCAGAGCATGCGCCGCCGCATGAGCGCGCTCTTGGGCATATCGGGCAGCAACGACGCGGCTTTGGCAGCGGGCGCATCAATTACGCCGTATTGTGTCTTCACGATTGCCTGCCTTTACCGGAGTCGCGCTCCCGCCGAATCGCCGAATATCTACCCCTCCCCCGGCCCCTCCCCGAATCATCAGGGAGGGGAGTCAGTCGCTTTTCAAGCGGTTTCCACGGCTCGAAACTGCTTCCCCCCATTGATATGGGGGGATTGAGCGGAGTAGACCAACGGGCGCAGGCATGCTGGAGTATCTGACAAGGGCTATTGGGAGCAGAGCTAGCTATTCTTCAGCCATCATCCTCTGCTCTTCCAGAATCGCATTCGCCTGCATTTCCACCGATGCCAGCGCGTCTTCCGGCGTCGTCATACCGGTCAGAACAGCCTCGATCTCGACTTGTAACAGAGTCTTGATCTCCTGGCCGCCGGCGACGATTTGTTCCGGGCGCGCATAGGCGGAGGCGGCGACGAAGGCCGAGACATAGTGATCGCTCATGGAGTCGGCGAAAGCGGCTTGATCATGACTGAAGCTCGGAATCGCGCCCAGGGCGTTGACCAGGAAATCGCCGATCGCCGAGCCCGCTCCCTCTTCATGTTCCGCATTCATCCAGTGGATGAAATCCCAGGCGGCCGGCTTGTTAGGCGAATTCGAATCGACGGCGAAGAGCCAGGTGTAAGCGATGCTCGACGGCGCCTCGCCGCTCGGTCCCACGGGAATCTCGGCGACGCCCACTTCGCTATCGAAGTCGATGCCCTCGGCCGCGCGCAAAGTAGCCCGCCACCAAGGCGCCATGATCACCATGCCCACCGTGCCGCTCGGGAAATCGCCCAAGCCGCTGATGCTGGGGTCGGTGCCGCCATTGGCGACCAAATCGGCATATAGCTGCAAGGTTTCGATACCCTGCGGGCTGTTGAACTCCGCGACCCTGCGGTCCGCGCTGAGGTAATTGCCGCCATTGGAGTATAGCAGCGCGCTGAAGGGATGCACGATGCCCGAATCCCAGCCAGCCATGACACCCAAACCAAGCTGGGTGATGGCGCCGGTATCATCGACCTGTGTGATCGCCGCGGCGATTTCCTTGAGTTCCTCCCAATTCGCCGGCGGGGCATCATAACCCGCTTCCGCCAGCAGGCGCTTGTTATAGACCAGCAAATAGGGATTGACCTCGGTGGGATAGCCCCATGTCTGCCCATCGGACGTGCTGACGGCATCAATCGTGCCTTGCGCGACATTCTCGTCGATGTAGGAAAGCGCGTCTTGCGTCGGCTCGGCGAGCACGCCGGCATTGACGAAGTCCGGCAGCCAAAGGTGATAGAAGTGATAAACATCGGCGCTGATGCCAGCGGTGCGACCAGTGATGATCTTGGTGCGCAATTCGCCGAAGTCGACCGTCACCAACTCGACGGCGACATCAGGATTCTCCGCCATATAAGCATCAATGATGGCTTGCTGCGCCGCCAGTTGATCTTCCGTGCCCCAATGAGTCAGCATGGTCAAGGTGGTCTCTTGCGCCAGCGGGACCGCGCTGAACGCGACTAACAGGGCGAGCAATGCCAGACAAGAAAGCAATCGTTTAGGGTACATATTCTTCCTCCAAGTCTTAGTCGTGAACAGAACTAAGTCCTTAATCATCGCCTAGTATATCATGTAACGCGCTCTCAACTCCAAAAACCGCGTCAAGCTCGTCTCCCAACTTTTAATGAGTTCTTCGACCGGGCGGTCAGAGTCGATATGCCGCCGCAGCCCCTCGCTGCCCCAGAGCAGATCGATAGGAAGACGCCGGCCCGGGAGCCAAGCTCCCCGCCAGGCAAAGTCGTCGGGGTAACTGCGTTTGAGCGTCTGCAAAACGTGCAGCATGGCGCTGATTGGCTGGAATCTCTCGCGGTCCGTCACGTAAAGATGGATGCCGGCGCAAAGTTCACCCTGGTATTTGCTGAAGGTCGGCACGAAATAGACCGGACGAAAACGCACACCCGCCAGCTTTAGATCATTGAGTTGCTCGGAGAGCGCCTCCGCCTTGATCCAGGGCGCGCCGATGTATTCAAAAGGCCGGGTCGTCCCGCGCCCTTCGGAGAGGTTGCTGCCTTCGATGAGGCAAGTGCCGGGATAGAGCGTCACGGCATCCAGCGTGGGCAGGTTGGGTGACGACGGGATGAAGGGCAGGTTGGTCTGGTCGTGCCACTGGTCGCGCTTCCAGTTTCGCAGCGGGATGACATGCAGGTCGCAGCCGAGATTGTCATCGTTGAACATCTTGGCAAGTTCGCCGATGGTCATGCCATAGCGAATGGGCAGCGGCGCGGGTCCCACGAATGACGTGTACGCGGGGTCGAGCACGGGACCTTCGACATTCCTTCCGTTGATCGGCGCCGGGCGATCCAAAATGATGACGCTGATGCCGGCTTCGGCCGCTGCCCGCATGACGTAGAGCGTGGTGGCGACAAAGGTATAGAAGCGGACGCCGGCTTCCTGCAAGTCGATGATCATGGCGTCGATATCGCGTAGCATGCCGCCGTCGGGTTTCTGTGTCTTGCCGTAAAGGCTGTGAACGGGCAGATTGGTCAGCGGGTCAATTGCGCTGGCGACTTTGGCCCCCGCTTGGGCATCGCCGCGGATGCCGTGCTCCGGACCAAAGAGCGCAACCAGATTAACAGCCGAGTGGCGCTGCAAGATTTCGATGCTGCTGCGCAAGCCCCGGTCGACGCTGCTGGGACAGGCGAGCAAGCCAACGCGCTTGCCTGCGATGAGATCGGTATGCGCTTCCAGGAAATTATCCAAGCCGAGTATGGTTGTCATCTTGATTCCTCGTGGTTGCTCTAAGTCGGCAGGCTTCGCCGCGCTTTGGCCAGCCGCAGGTCAGCGCGCGGCTGAATGCTGTCGATCAGCGTCGGGACGCAACTGACCAATTCCAGCGGCGAGTAGCCGGCTTTGCGCGCGCCTGATATCGCCCTCGATAGCCGGCGTCGATTGCCTGAGATCCTGCAGTGCCTCACCTTCCTCGTTGCAGGCCCCGGCATCGTGCGAGCGAGGATAGCGCGATTGAAACGCCGTGAATTCTCCGTCGGGATCCACAATCAGCATGCGCTTGTCCGCCGGACGCTGTTTGGGAAATCGGCAGAATGTCGCCATATAGGATGAAGCGCCTCATAACAAAGCCGAGCAGCACAAACGTGGTATTCATGAATTTGTCGCGAATCGCGCATTCCTGGGGCATCGTCATCCTGGTTTCTCCCCTCAACTTCTTGTCGAGCCTGTCAATTGACCGCGCGGCTACGGTCCCTATTTTCACACGAGTCGAGTCATTTTGGGGAGTGGCGTAAATCGAGGACCTGGCAACCGATAATCCAGTCTCAGAAAAGCGCTAGATCTAGGGGCAAGCCTTGGCACGCCCGCATCAGACTCCCTGAATGGGCATGATAATATCGTCGTGATGCGCCACTCCGCCATTTTGACAAAGTTTGCGGCGCTGGTCATAATCACGTCCAAGTATCGATGCCTTGGCGGATACACTGGCTCTGGCATTCTGCTCGGATGATACACTCATTTGCAAGCGCGGACGAACGTACAGGCTGGCTCAATGGGAAAAATCAAAGTCGCGCTGATCGGCGCCGGCGGAATCGGTAGATCGCATCTGCGCGCCTATGCCGCCCATTCAGACCGCTGCCAGATCGTCGGCATCGCCGATGTCGTCGAATCGGCGGCCGTTGCCAACGTCGCGGAATTCGGCGGCCGCGCCTTCATCAACGCCGAGATGATGCTGGATGCTGTCAAGCCAGATGCCATCTCCATTTGCACACCGCCGAAGTTTCATCTGCCGGCGGCCAAAGCGGCGGCCGAACGCGGCATCGCCGTCTTGTGCGAGAAACCGCCGGCCCGCAACCTCGCCGAGACCGAGGCGATCGTCGCCGCGATGCGCGGGCTGCTGCTGCAATTCGCCTTCTGCCACCGCTTCCACCCGCCTTTGCGCGCCGCGCAGGCTCTTATCAACAGCGGCCGCTTGGGCAATGTGGTCCAAATCGAGAATCGCTTTGGCTTTCGCTTCGCCCGGGCCGGCGCATCCTGGTTCACCGATGCGGAGACAGCCGGCGGCGGCATACTGATCGATACTCTGGTGCACAGCATCGATATCTTCCGCGCCTTGACCGGCGACGAGATTGAGAGCGCCCAAGCCCAGGTCTCATCCGCGCTGCCCATCGCAGTGGAAGACAGCGCATCCCTGCTGGTTCGCAGCAGCGGCGGCGTATTGGGGACTTTGAACTGCAGTTGGGTGACGCCAATCTCGGAAGCGATCGTGCGCCTCTATGGGACCGAAGGACAGGCGATCATCGACTACAATGCCGCGCCTGGCTTGCGCTACAAGCTGGCGGATGATGCCAACTGGACCGAGCAAAACTTTGACGAGCCTGACCGCTTTGTGGCGCAGGCGCATGCATTCTTGCGCTGTGTCGAAACCGGCGAGCCGCCGCTAGTGGACGGCGAAGACGGACTGGCGGTGATGCGCGTGATTGAAGCGGCTTATGAATCAGCGAGGGTAACATGATGAAACTGAGTCTGAGTATGTATAGCTGTGTACTCGCGGTCCGGGCTGGGCGCCTTGACCTAATGGGATTCGTCGACTACGCGGCCGCGCAGGAAGTTGCCGGCGTCGAACTGCTCGATATCTTCTGGACGGATGCCGAACGCGAAATCCCGCAAGTGAAACAACGGATCGCCGATGCCGGGTTGGAAGTGGCGGTTTTCTCCATCAGCAACAACTTCGTCCAGCCTGATGCGCGCGCCCGCGCGGGAGAATTGGCCGACTTGAAACGCGGCGTCGATTTCGCCGTCGAGTTGGGTACGGACTTGCTTCGCGTATTCAGCGGAGACGCGCGCGAAGGCGTAACTCAGGATCAAGGCAATGCCTGGATCCTCGAAGGGCTGTCCGCTGGCGCCGCCTATGCTGAAAGCCGCGGCGTAACGCTGGCGCTGGAGAATCACGGGCGTTTCGCCGGACGTAGCGATCAGGTGCGGGACATCACCGAGCAGGTCGGTTCGCCGGCGCTACGGGTCAACTTCGACACCGGGAACTTCCTGCCGGTCGGGCAGGACCCGGTAGCGGCCGCTCGCGAACTGGCCGAGTGGATCGTCCTGGTCCACTTGAAAGATATTCGGCGCGCGGGCGATAACGAGCCGAGCCACGTCTTTCTCGATCCCGCCGGGCAATTGCTGACCGGCTCAGTGATAGGCGACGGACTGGTTGATCTGCCTGCTCTCATGACCATGCTGCGAGAAACCGGGTACGCTGGCTGGCTGTCCCTCGAATTCGAGGGCGCAGAGGAGCCGCTTTCAATCGGTGTGCCCCGCAGTCTCGCCGCCGCGCGCGCGCTTTTGGGCTGAGGCGGCGTGGCATGAATGGACGTGTCTTGCAGGTTTGATATAGGTAACAATACTAGGCTAGGATAGTCTCTTTGAGAGAGCGATGCATCGATCTAAGGTTGAACTGAAGATTCCCAGCGACATTGAACAACTGGCGCGCAGAATCTCGGAACAAGAGAATTGCAGCTTGGAATCGGTTCTTGTCGACGGCTTGGCAATGCTGTTTAGCCAATCAGCGAACGTTGAAAAGCTCTTGGACAGGCTGGTATGTTTTTCTGAAGAACAGCTGTGGAACTTGGTTCATCTGCGTCTGACTGTCGCACAAGATAGACGCATTAGAGACTTGATGGAGCGTGGGAGCGAAGACACGTTGAGCCACGCTGAAGAATCTGAATTAGAGTCTTTGCTCCGTTTGGTCGATCGGCAAACAGTGCTACGTTCTCACGCCCTGGTTCAGTTGCAGGAACGCGTTCACGATACAGTACAGTATTTGAACGTTGAACTCGCTGCAGTATAAATGGCATATATTCCCTTAAGATTTCGAAAAGTCGCCCGCCAATGCGCAAACGGCCAGTGTGAGTATTGCCAAGCACAGGAGCTTATCGGAGTTCTGCTAGTGGTAGACCACATTAAGCCCTTGTCGTACGGCGGTGAAACCGACATAGCTAACCTGTACCTCGCTTGTTTTCACTGCAACAGCTACAAGTCCGATTTCCGGGTTGGGCTTGATTTGGAAACATGGCTTGAGTCACCTCTGTTTAATCCGCGTTTAGATAGGTGGTCGGACCATTTTCTCTGGGTAGCGGCCCGACTGGAGTAAACCGGTGTGAAGTCAGTTGGGCGAGCGACGATCTCCAGACTACGCATGAATCGTCCGGAGATTGTGACCGCAAGGCGAGCATGGATTAGGGCTGGTTTGCATCCTCCGCCCGAAATCGCCTAAAGGAATATTCCGCCAAACAGCAGGAAAACGGATTTCGGCTCACGCGTCCTGATGCCGCGGAACCATCACCAGATTCCGCACCGTCGCATGCCACGGGCGCGACAGCATAAACACAGCCGCCTCCGCCACATCATCAGAACTTAGGTGCGTCTCCTCTTCCGCGGACAGCCGCTTTATCTCAGCCGCGTCGCTCAAGCCCCACAACTCATTCGCCACCTTGCCCGGCGCAAGCGACATCACGCGAATACCGTCCGCCGCCACCTGCCGCCGCAAGGTGTTGACGAAGGTCTCAATTGCGTGTTTGCTCGCGCCATACGCCGGTCCCCGATGCAACTCCGCGTGTCCGGCGATTGAACTCGTCACGAGAATATCGCCCGAACCCTGCGCCTTCATAATCGGCAAGACCGCGTGAGCGCAGCGCAGCACACCGTCTATATTGACTTTGAGCATCCGGCCGACGGCCACCATGTCGTAATCGGCGAAGTCGCCCTGAATAAACACGCCTGCATTGGCGAACATCACATCAAGCCGCCCGAAACGATCCAAGGTCTCTTCAACCATGCGACCAATATCGGATGGCTCGGTCATATCAGCCCGGACAACGAGCGATTCTGTCGGCAGCTCGCCGGCGAGCGCTCGCAACTTGTCGACCGACCGAGCCGCCAAGGTCAACTTGGAGCCCTGCCTTGCCAAGGTACGCGCGGCCGCCGCGCCGATGCCGGAGCTGGCGCCGGTGATCACGACCACCTTGCCGGAGAGTGAGTTGGTCATGTTAACTTCGCGATCTAGTCCAAGACGTGGTTGTACAAGCACTATCCGATTAAACTATAGTCATGGTGAATCCGCAACCACTTGCTTGGGCTGAACTATCTCCATCTGTGCGTCAAACTGCACAAACGTAAGAGGAGTTGTGTTAATGAATGAAATGGAAGGAGCGCAACGGCAAGAAATCCAAATGGATTCACAACGAGTAATGCTATTCATGCCGGCTGGCGAGACTGAACCGTCGCATCGGCTCATACAGGGTGACGCGACCAATCGGGACGTGCTTCAAAGCGAAACCGTAGATCTCACGGTAACATCGCCGCCATATAATATTGGCAAGGCTTACGACGGATATGCAAGTAGCGACTCAGTAGACTATGATGCTTATTTGCGCTTTACTCGTGCGTGGCTTGCAAACTGCCTCTATTGGACAAGAGACACTGGACGTCTTTGCGTGAATGTGGCGCTTGACAAGAACAAGAATGGAAAACGTCCGATTGCAGCCGATGTTACACGCCTTGCGCTTGAAGTAGGCTGGCAATATCATGCGACAATAATCTGGAATGAAGGCAATATCAGCCGAAGGACGGCATGGGGTAGCTGGATGTCTGCGAGCGCTCCACATGTTATAGCGCCCGTCGAGGTTGTGATTGTTCTATACAAGGGCGCATGGAAACGGAAGAATCAAGGACAATCAGACATTGGACGTGATGAATTCATGGAGTGGGTACTTGGCAACTGGGAATTCGCCGGAGAAAGCGCCAAACGAATCGGTCATGAAGCGCCCTTTCCGATTGAACTTCCGAAACGTTGTATCAAGCTGTTTTCGTTTATGGGGGATACAATACTCGATCCTTTTGCGGGAAGCGGCACCACACTTGTCGCTGCAATTAACGGTTTTCGCAAGACGATGGGTATTGAGCTTGAATCTCACTACTGCGACTTGGCGCTTAAGCGAATCGAGGACGAATGCAAAGCGAGATTAGCGTACTCGCCTCTGGAAAGTCAGCGAGAATCTATCGCGAATTGTTGGACCCTCTAAGTTACACCTCTCCGCACAACTTTGTCTCCACCGCATACTTGGAGTACCTTTCCATAGGTCAAACCACGCCGAGCACAAACGGTAGCATCTTCGAGTACCTAATCTGTGAAACTTTGGCAAGAGAAGGAATTACGCCATTCTACTACCAAGCTCGTTTTGAACACGTGCCCAACGCCGACTTTGATGTGGTGTTGTATCATCGCAGCAGTCCAGTCGTGCTCACCTTGAAAGTGTCCATGAGAGAACGTTACAAGCAGTAGGCGCTAGAGGGGTGGGCGCTCTGGCGAGTCTATAGAAACGCCGAAACCTGGCTCTTAACCCTCGGTGAGAACGAGGCGCCAAACGTGCAGCGCAAGATTGATACCGGAGAAATTGTGGGTGTAAATGGGTGTATACTCGCTTCCTCGCCAGCGTACGACGATGTGCTCAATACACTGAAAGTTCCGCAGTCTCAATTGGCTGAAGCTGTCGTTCCGCTTACTGGCAAACTCTTCCTTTCATAAGGAGCATCGCTCCCCGATTCCTTTCGCCACTCAGATATTCACCTGGTTCTGCGGCAAGATCACCAAATCGCGAATCGTCACGTGCCGCGGTCTGCTCAACATAAACAGCAGCGCCTCAGCGCAATCCTCCGACCTCAAATGCGTGCGCTCGACTGCCGAAACGCGCGCGATATCCTCGGCATCGTAAAAGCCCCAAAGCGCGTTCGCCACTTGCCCCGGCGCCAACGACATCACCCGAATCCCATCGCCCGCCAGTTGCCGCCGCACGGTATGTACAAAGGTCTGCACCGCATGCTTGGTGCAACTATAAATCGGCTCCCAATGCACATCCGTGAACCCCGATATAGAGCTCGTCACAACTATGTCGCCGCCGCCCTGCGCTTTCATTGATGGGATGACGGCATGGGCGCAGCGCAGCACCGCCTCCAAATTGATGGCGATCATGCGCGTCAACTCGTCGATATCGCCGTCGGCAAACTCGCCCGGGACATAGATGCCAGCGTTGGCCAGCAAAATATCCACGCGCCCAAAACGCTCCATCGTACACTCGACAATCCGCCTGATATCGCCGGGCGACGTCATATCCGCGCCGACCGCCAGACACTCAGCCTCCAGATCCGCCGCCAGCGCCTCCAACTTGCCGACCGAGCGCGCCGCCAGCGTCAACCGGCAGCCCTGCGCCGCCAGCAAACGAGCGCAGGCTTCGCCGATGCCCGAACTGGCGCCGGTGATGATAACTACCTTTCCCGCAAGATCCTGTGTCATCCTTCGCGTCCTCGATATTGCCGGCGATTTACACTGTCGTCCCTATGATTCCTTAGCCCTGGCTTGCCTCCCCAAGTCGTGTCAACGAGCCTGAAACTGAGGAGGTGCAGTCTCCCTCCCCGTCCTGAGGGGGGATTAGCATCACGGTGTCAGCGTCACCTTGACCGACTCCGTGCCCGCCGCCACCATATCCATCCCTGCCTGGAATTCGCTCAGCGGCAGTTGGTGCGTCATGATCCGCTCCATCGGCAGCAAGCCCTTGCTCAGCATATCAATCGCAATGGGGTAGGTGTAGGGGCTTAGGTGCGAGCCATGGATGTTGAGCTCCTTGGTATCGCCAATAATGGTCCAATCGGCCGTGACCGGCTCGCGCATGACGCTGAATTCGACGAAGGTGCCCAGCTTGCGGATCATTTGCAAACCTTGCGTCACAGCGGCGGGATATCCGGTCGCTTCAATATAGACATCGCAGCCATAGCCATCGGTCAGCTTCAACACTTCGTCAATCACATCGACCTTGTGCGGGTTCAGGCTCATATCGGCGCCGCAGAGCTCGGCGATCTCCAGTCGATCGTCGTTGAGGTCGATGGCGATCAGCAGGCGCGGATTCTTCAGGCGGGCAGCCGCGAACATTCCCAAACCCAGCGGACCGCAGCCGGCGATAACAACCACATCATCCAGTTCTATCTCCCCCCGCTGCACCGCGTGGATGGAGCAGCCCAGAGGCTCGATGAAAGCGGCGTGATGCGCCGGCAAAGATTCAGGCACTTTGTAATTCAGCGCGCCGACCGGGAAGAGCATATACTCCGCCATCGCGCCGATGGTGGCTTGCCGGAAGCCATAGACATCGTGTTTGTCCTGGCACATCCAATACTGCCCGCGCTTGCAAAAGCGGCAGCTCCAGCACGGCACGATCTGCTCGCTGATGGCGACGTCCCCCAACTGCAGGCCATATTGCTCGCCAGCGCCTTCGCCCAGCGCCACCACCTCGCCGACAAACTCGTGCCCCGGTATCACCGGCGCCTGGCAATAGCCCTCGCGCGTCTCATCGCCCCAAAACAACGGCGCGCCCTGGTAGCATTTCAAGTCGCTGGCGCAGATGCCTACCGATTGCACGCGGATCACCACCTCGCCGGCGGCCGGCGTCGGCACGCGCCATTCCTCCAGCCGGTAATCTTCCGGCCCGTGGCAAACGATGGCGGGCATTGTCTTGGGCAGGCTTACGTCGGCTTGTGTGGTCATTTGGTTTTCCTTTACGGTATTCCTCGAGAATCCTAAAAGACGTCAAAAAACTCGCCAATTCTGCGAAGCGGATTTAGTCTCTTGTGCAGCCTTTTTTCGTCCCTCGGTGCATTGTCGGAAACCTTGATGCTTCTGTATTTCGTGTCAGTTCCGTAATCGCGTTTCAGTTCGCTAAGGCGGCGCCGCGGATTGTTTGTCCGTCCGTGCTTCACTTGCCCTGGCCTGGAGCTCGACGTAGCACCATAATTATACCCAGCCGGGTGTTCGAGTCGTGGTAGTCTAACAACATAATCATCACTGTAATGTTCCCAGGACATGCCAATTGCGGCATCCCGGAGGAGAACAATAAAAGCTAGCGTATGGCCAAAGATCATATGTCCGTAGAAACTTGGACCGATGTGAAGCTGAAGAATCGACGCGCCGTTTAGGAGCGGCATAATTACGTTCCACCCGACTATCCACCAAATTAGCCCGTAGACGGCACCGCCAACCATCATGTTCACAAGATTGTTTCCCAAGTTAAATTATTGCACGAATACTCCAGTGTAAATCGCGCCGATCACCATGCTTGCCAAGACGTACCATCCAAATGAGATTGGCACGCCCTGTGCGTCGTGATGCGCATAGGCGAAGAAAAGGTAACCCGCAATCATTCCTGGAGTTATGCCTCTTCGCATCTCGTCGCTGTTCACGAGCCCTTCCTGCGCCACACTCCTTTGTGATATGTGCGCCTATTGTATCCTTGAACAGACCTGACTGCATCCTGTCGCATCATTCGGCGCCTTCAAACTCACTGCCGCTCCCAACGAGATACTGGCAACCAAAGCCGCTTAGCGTCCATAATCCTAATGCGTCCAATGCCTGCCAAGTCGAGGAGACTCTTGCGCCCAGCCCAGACCAACAACCCAACCCGGCTTGTCGGCGCCTTGTGCGCCACCTACGGCCTGCTCTATCTGGGCCGCCTCAACCTCAGCGTCGTCCTCCCGATGCTGGCGCAGGACCTAAACCTCAGCCTCGCCGAAGTCGGCGCCCTCGGCACAGTCTTCTTCTGGTTCTACGGCATCTTCCAGCTTGTCAGCGGTGAAGTCGGCAGCCGCGTCAGTCCCTTTCGTATCGTCAGTCTCGGCATTTTGGCGACCGCCATCATCAATCTGCTCTTCGCCTTTCAAACGTCTCTTGTGGTGATGCTCGTGCTCTGGGGCATGAACGGCATCGCCCAGTCCGGCGGCTGGTCGCCCATGGTGCGCATCCTGGCGGAGCGTCTCGACGCCCGCGATATCAAGCGCGCGTCTACGCTAATGCCCTTCGGTTATGTCATCGGCACTGCCTTGACCTGGTCGCTCATCGGGGCGGTGACCGTCGGCGGCAACTGGCGCGCCGGCTTCTGGCTGCCCGGATTGCTGCTGCTTATCATTCTGGCGCTCTGGCGACAGGCAGCGATCGACGTGCCCAATGCCAAGGTCAGCGCCCCGCGCCCCTCCGTGATTGTCTCCGAGGCCCGCGGCATCTTATTCGTCCTCTTCGTCGCGGCGCTCGCCGGCTTCGTCCGCAACGGCTCGCTCATCTGGCTGCCGACCTACATTCTTGATACCGGCTTGGTGGCCGACAGCTTGGTCGGGTCAGTCGCCGCACTGCTGCAGATCATCGCCGTCCCCGGTCTGCTGCTTGCGCACTATCGCGTGGCCCGCAGCAACCAGGTCTTCACCACCGCCGTTCTGATGTTCGCCGCTGGAGGTCTTTGCTTCCTGCTTGTCGCCTTGACGACCGGCCCCCTGGCCATCCTGCTCGTCAGCATCGCCTTGATGCTGATGAACGGAGCCTTCAATCTGGCAATTGCATCGATTCCACTGCTTATGGCGCCGCCGGGGCGCGCCTCGTCTACAGCCGGCACAGTCAATATGATGGCGACCTTCGTCGGCGGGACGGCCGGTTTCGCTATCGGCGGCCTCCTGGAGATCAGCGATTGGGGCGCTGTATTCGCCCTGTGGGGCTTGGTCCTGCTGCTGGCGGCGCTTGTGCTCTGGTGGAAACGCGCCGAAGAAAGGCAATAACCCGGCGAGCGTCTGCAAGCGCCCAACATCGCCGCGGCGCGGATTCCGGAGGTATTTCGTGCGCTCAGCCCTGACCAAGCCGCAACCCATGATGATAGGCGCGCTTTGGATCACCTACGCCTGCTTCTACCTCGGCCGCGTGAATTTCAGCGTGGTCCTGCCCTTGATCGCTGCCGATCTTGAAGTCAGCCGCGCTGAAGTCGGCGCCCTCGGCTCGGTCTTCTTTTGGATCTACGGCCTCAGCCACTTCGTCAGCGGCGAGATCGGCAGCCGCGTCAGCCCCTTTAGGATGGTCAGCCTTGGTCTGCTGGTCATCGCGCTGGTGAATATCGCATTCGCCTTTCAGACTTCACTGGTCGTCATGCTGCTGCTCTGGGGCATCAACGGCATCGCCCAATCGGGCGGCTGGTCGCCCATGTTTCGTATTCTGGCGGAGCGCCTCGAGCGCAGCCAGATCAAACGCGTATCCACCATCATGCCCTTCAGCTATGTCTTCGGCACGGTAATGACCTGGACGCTGATCGGCTTGGCGGCCGGCGGCGGCGACTGGCGCATCGCCTTTTGGCTGCCTGGCGTCTTGCTCCTGCTCGTGCTCGCTTTCTGGCGGCGAGCGGGCATCGATGCGCCCAAGTCGCGGCCCAGTGCTGTGCGCCTCTCCCTTATCATCCAGCAGTCGCGCGCTATCGCCTTCGCCCTCGTAGCGGCGTCGCTGGGCGGATTCGTCTTCAACGGCGCCATCATCTGGCTGCCCACCTATATTCTCGATACCGGCTTGATCGCCGAGCATCTGGTGGGACCGGCCGCGGCGCTGATGCAGGTCGCCGCAATCGGAGGACTTTTCCTGGCGCGCTTCCAGGTGCGGCGCAGCAACCAGGTATTGGTGACCGCCGCGCTGATGCTGACCGCTGCCAGCCTGGCGCTGCTGATGCTCATCACGGTCGACGGCCCCCTCACGCTGCTGGTAATGGCGGTTGCCCTGGTCATGCTGAATGGCGCTTTTGGCTTGACGGTGAGTTCAATGCCGCTTCTGCTGGCGCCCCCGGGCCGCGCGTCAGCCGTGACCGGCAGCATCAACATGATGTCGAATTTCTTCGGCGGGATGGCTGGTTTCACTGTGGGCGCCCTGGTCGAGCTCAACGGCTGGGACGCTGTTTTCGCCCTGTGGGGCGCAGTGCTGCTCCTGGCGGCTTGCGTCATCTGGCGCCGCCGCGCCCTAGAGACTCGTTGGGCTTAGGCGGGATGACCGATCGCCACTCGGAGTAGTGATATCCGAAGACATGTTAGCCAATAATCCTGTCCCAGAAAACAGAAACTGTAGGGACGAGCCTTGGCTCGCCCGCTTCAGATTCCCCTAACGGGCGCGATAATATCTTCGTGATTAACCACACTCTCGACCGTCACTGCCTGCAAAGCAGGCGCTTAGCCGTATATAATGAGCCTAGTTGAGATTGACGGAGTTGCCGACATGAAAACTTACAGCGTTGAAGAGGCGCAGAATTGCCTGTCTGAATTGCTGGCGGCGGCGCATTTAGGCGATGACATTCTGATACACGGAAACCAAGGCCGCGCCATGAAATTGCTCCCGACAATTATCGCCCAAGACAAGCCGCTGCAAGCCGGCAGCGCCAAAGGGTTGATCAGAATGGCGGAGGATTTCGACGCGCCGCTGGCTGAATTTGACGATTGCCGCGCATGAGATATCTTGTCGATACTCATGCTTTTCTGTGGTTTCTTAACGAAGACATCACATTGAACGCTAATGCGGCGGCAGCTATTGAAGATCCCTCTCACACAATATACCTTAGTATCGCCAGCCTTTGGGAAATCGCGATCAAAGTCAGAATCGGCAAACTGGAATTGCCGCAGCCTTTTGGCATTTTCATACGCAGACAACTCGAGATCAATCGTCGTCTGCGATTGCTTGCCATTTCCATTGATCATCTCGACATGACCGCGACGATCCCCTTGCACCATCGCGATCCCTTTGACCATCTTCTTATTGGTCAGGCGCTGCACGCGAATCTGATGCTCATTACGAATGATTCGAAAGTGTCTTTGCACCCGGTCCACCGCCTATGGTAAACCGCAATTATCCTATGTGCCGCCTTTCAGCCAGAGCCTACTTCCGGCTTAACACTCGATGGCTCGGTGAACTGTGGGCAGCGGGCGGATGATGAACACTAACTCCCCTCTAAGCGGCATCAAAGTAATCGACCAGACCCAGGCGCTGGCCGGTCCCTACACTGCCATGATCCTCGGCGACCTCGGCGCTGATGTCATCAAAATCGAAAAACCCGGCATTGGCGATAATTCCCGCCAATGGGCGCCGCCCTATATCGGCGACCAAAGCTGCTACTACCTCGCCATCAACCGCAACAAACGCGGCATCGCCCTGGATATCCGCGCCGACCGTGGGCGCGAATTCATGCGCAAGCTGGTCGCTGACGCCGACATCTTCCTGACCAATCTCATGACATCCGCATCCCTCCAGCGCCACGGCATCGACTACGAGACCTTGCAACGGCTTAATCCGCGTTTGATCTACACATCCATCAGCGGCTATGGGCGGCGCGGTCCGCGGGCAAACCAACCGGGATACGATCTGGTCGCCCAAGCCGAATCGGGCACGATGGCGCTGACCGGTGACGTGGACGGCGCGCCCATGCGTTTCCCCACGCCTATCGCCGATATGACCTGCGGCTTATTCACCGTGATCGGCATCCTGGCGGCTCTGCAAGCGCGGACGCGCGCCGGCGTCGGCCAATTCATCGACATGTCCCTGCAAGAAGGACAAATGACCTGGCTGGCGAATGTCGCCGCGGAGCACTTCGCCCTGGGCAATGATCCCCCTCGGCGCGGCAATCGGCATCCACAAGTCGTGCCCTACGAAGCCGTGCAAGCCAGCGATGGCGATTGGTTCATCCTCGGCGTCGCCTCAGACAACGTTTGGCGCGCCTTCTGCCGCCATGTCGGCCGCGCCGAGCTGGCCGCTGATGCGCGCTTCGCTGCCAACGCCGAACGCATCGCCAATTACGAGGCGCTTGTGCCGATCGTGCGAGCCATCATCCGCGACAAGCCTTGTGATGACTGGCTGCGTGAACTGCGGGCGGCGGGCGTGCCCTGCGGCCGCATCAACACCACAGCTGAGGCGCTGGCAGATCCCCATATCATTGAACGTGGCATGATCATCGAGTTGGAGCATCCCGCCCTCGGCATCGTTAAATCGCTGGCGACCCCCGTCCACCTCAGCGATTCGCCCCTGGTCTATCGCCGGCATCCGCCTCGCCTCGGCGAGCACAGCGACGAGGTGGCCCTGGAATTGGGCTACACCGCGTCTGAAGTGGCCGCTCTGCGCGCCCAGGGCGTCCTGGCTTAAATCCCGATGGGAGTTGCAGGGGCGACTCTGTAAGCCGCCCGAAACAACTTCACCTCTCCCGAATTCCCTCGGCGACCCGCTCTCACGTCACCTGCTCAACATCAAGATAACCAGGCGCCCCCTCTTCTGCCAAGATGCGCTCGATGGTCTCGTAGTCGTCTGCGCTCAAGCGCCAATCCGCCGCGGCGACATTCTCCTTGAGCTCCCGCTCATCCCGCATGCCCACCAGCGCGACGGTCACACCAGGCTGCCCCAGCAGCCAGGCGATCGCCAACTGCGCGACCGACTTGCCATAGTCTGCCGCCAGCGCCTTCAGCCGCTCCACCACGCGCAGCTCCATCAGAAACTGCTCACGGCGGAACAGCGGCAAGCCAAAAGCATCGCCGCGGCTGCGCCAATCCCAGTCGACAAACTTGGTCTCAGGCGTAAATGCGCCGCTCAACAGACCGTATGCCAGGGTCCCGTAAGCCATAAAACCGATGCCATTCACGCGGCAATAGGGCAGGACGGCACTCTCGACCCGCCGGTCGAAGAGGTGATAACCAACCTGGTTGGTTGTCAGCTGCCCATGCTGCTGACAGGCGGCCATCATCGGCGCAGTGTAGTTCGACACGCCGTAATAGCGAATCTTCCCCGCCTCTTGCAGCGCCCGCAATCCGGCGATGGTCTCCTCGTGCGCTGTCTTATGGTCGTGGAAGTGGACCAGCAGCAGGTCGATGACATCCGTCTTCAGCCGCCGCAAACAGCCCTCGGCGTGCTCAATGATGTTGCGGGCGGACGAATCCCGCTCGGCCGTCTTCATGTATCCCGGGCGGTCGGGATCAGCGCGGAAGGTGAAACCGACCTTGGTGACGATCACGACCTCTTTGCGGCGCTTGCCCAATGCTTGCCCCAATAGCGCTTCCGATGTGAATGGACCGTAGGTCTCCGATGTATCGAATAGCGTAATGCCTTGGTCGATAGCGCTCTGCGCGGCGCGTGCCGCTTCCCCAGTGTCAATATGCCCATACTGGCGAACGCTCATCTCCCATGTGCCAAAGCCGATGGCCGAAGCCTTCAAGTCGCTGCTGCCAAAACGCCGCTCTTCCATTGCCGACTACGCACTCCCTTCGCACACTCTCCACATAGAATACTGAGAACCAACCAAGAAGAGGCCACCCAACGGCTCGTCCGCCGCGCCGCTGACGATTGCTGTAGGAGCGAGCCTTGGCTCGCCCGCGCCTTCGAAGCTTATATGCCAAATTGTAGAACCTGCAGCGCGATCCTGCGAACAACCCCCGTTCAAACATAACGCTCGTACCAATTCTCCGACGATTCCGGCGCGCTGTAAAAATCCGTCCAGGGACGGGCATCAGCAGCGGCAATCGCGAGCAGTTGGCCCAGGCGGTCCCGCGCGACATCATGTAGAAAAGCCGCCCGGTCAGCCCGGGACATCACGACCGCTTCCTTCCAGATTGCCCGCCCAGCCAGGAAGCCGCTGGCGCCGCCTTCGCATGCCGCCTGCAACTGCCGCCTGAATTGCTCAAAGTCGACGCCGGCGCTGAGCAGCACCCAAGGCACAGCCGCAGCATCGCTGAGCCGCTGGCAGGCAGCCCGCCAATCTGCCCGATCCTGATTGAACTGAATATCAAACGGGAATTCCATTTTCAAGACATCGACGCCGGTGCGCGACAATCGACGCGCCGTTTCGATCACGACCTCCGCGCGCCCAGCAGCGAAGTCAGCGCTCCCCTTCGCCACCGCTGGATCGAGACTGTAGGACATCGGCTCGAGGAAAACGGGCAAATCCAGTTCATGGCAGTTGCGCGCGACTCGTCGAATAAGCGCCTCCAACTCATCTGCCAACACGCCGCTCCCCGGATGGTAGTAGACCATGAACTTGACCGCGTCCGCGCCCGCTTTACAGATCTTCTCCGGTGTCCAACTCGGAATCAACTCGGTCTTGCGATAGCTCGAATCGCCGCTGTATCCGCTCTTTTCCAGCGCGAGCAGCAGCCCCGCTTTCGAGCTCATCCGCATAGCCGCTCCCAAGCCATAAATCGGATCGGTGAGGATGGCGCTGGCATCGCATGAGAGCGCGCCGATGATCTCCGTCTTCACACGGGCCAGTTGGTCGTAAGTGGAATCGGGCGGCATCATCTTGCGATAGCTGCCACGCTGGTCAAATGCTACGATGCCAAAGACATCGGCCCTTGCCAGGCTGGAATTCTTCAAGCCTCGAAAGCGTCCCGGTGTAAGTTTTCGGGGCATGGCTGTCCTTTCAATCAAGGTCGGCATCGCTGTCAACCAAGCTATTGCCGCTCAATTCTTGGTCCATACGCTTTATTCTTTGCTGCGCTTCCTACGTGTATGCATCGTCCCGGTCGGTCTTGGAATTTATCGTAACCAGGTAGATCATATCGCTTTGACCAACAGCATAATACACACGAAAACCGCCGCTCTTCCCCCAACGCGCTGACGGATTCGGCAACCTTACCTTGTAGTTTCGATGCGATGTGTCTGGAACTCTGTCGCCGGGCATTGCCCAGTCGCTCAACAACGAGGCCAGGATTCGGACTTGGTCGGAGACACGTGGAAATCTGCGTTTGAGTCGCCGAGCTTCCTTTTCAAATTCGGGCAAGGCGATGACAACTCGCGACGGCATAGTTTATTCGTTGTCTAGCTCATCCAGGAATTCCTGCACCGGACGCCCGTCGCCAGCGAGCATCTCTCTCAGTCCGCGCTCAATACTGTCGAGGATTTCTTCCTTGCTCAGTTCGTAATCGTCGTCAAAAGCAACATCGTCCGGGCGCAACGAGTCAAGCTCCTGAGTTTTCCCGGGTTTCGTCTTAGGAACGCGCATCGTATCAGTCTCCATTCCGAACCTGATGACATGGGTCGATTGTATCAGAAACAATTGGACAAGGGAAAATCGCGGCGCGGCGCGATACTCAAATCATCACGGCATTCTCGCCATTTTCGACGCTGCCGACGATATGCCGCACAATCAGTTCCTCCGTCGCTTCGGCTCGTTGGATATTCGCCACCACCCGGCCACGCCGCATGACCACCATCCGGTCCGCCACCGCCATCACATCGTGCATCGTATGGCTGATCAGGATGACTGGGATGTCCTGCTCGCGCAGCGAACGAATCAAGGCCAGCACCTTCCGCTGCTCCGGCACCCCAAGCGCCGCCGTCGGCTCATCCATAATAACCAACTGCGCATTCCAATACATCGCCCGCGCAATCGCCACCGCTTGCCGCTGCCCGCCGGACAGATTGACCAGCTTCTGCCTTAGCGACGGAATGTGGATATCCAACTCATCCAACGCGCCGGACGCTTCCTGCCGCATGTAGTTGTCGTCCGTGACCGGAATTACGCCCATCAGTCGACGCGTCTTCTCCTTGCCCAGGAAGACATTGGCGCCGACATCAAGGTTCTCCGCCAGCGCCAAATCCTGATAAATCGTCTCGATGCCGCGATTGCGGACATCGGCTGGCGGCTGATGCGTGATATCGACGCCATTGAAAAAAACTTGCCCTTGCTCCGGCCGGTAGACGCCCGAGATGCACTTGATTAGCGTCGACTTGCCCGCGCCATTATCGCCCAGCAAAGCCACCACTTCCCCCGGGTACACATCGAAATCGACCTCATCCACCGCAGTCAAGCCGCCGAAGTGCTTGCTCACGCCCCTCGCGGTGAGCACCGGCTTTGTCTCCTTAGACATTAGTTTGCAGCCTTTCCAACGCCGCCTGCAATTGGTTGACCAGCACGGCAATGATGATGACTACGCCCACAACGATGAACTGCCAGATCGAATCGATATTCAAAATCACCAGACCCGTCTGCAAAACAGCGATAATCAGCGACCCGACCACCGCGCCCATAATATCGCCCTCGCCCCCAAAGAGGTTGGTGCCGCCGATGACCACCGCCGCCACCGATGAGAGCAGCGCCGCCTCGCCCGCTTGGGGCGCGCCGGCCGTGAAACGGAAGAGATGCAGCACGCCAGCGATCCCCGCGGTGAAGCCGCAAATGATATAAATAATGATCAAATGCCGATCGACATTGATGCCCGAACGCCGAGCCGCTTCTTCACTGCCGCCGATGACGTAGGTATGCCGCCCGAATTTCGTCCGCGCCAAAATAAAAGCGAAGACGACAGCCACAAGCGCCGTGATGATGACCGGATAAGGCAAAAGTTGTGACACCAAACGCAACTGCTGCGGCGGTAGATCCGGCGGCAGCGCGAACCAATGAAAGCCATCCTCCGGAATATAATAGAGCAAGCTGCCATTGCCGATCATGCGCAGCGCCTCGCGCAGCTCTGCCGACAAGCCGCGCACCACCTGTTGACCATCAGTAAGCAAAAAGGCCGCGCCCCGCACGATGCCGAACATGCCCAGCGTCGCGATAAACGGCGGCACCCTAATCCGCGCCACCAGCACCCCATTCACCAAACCCGGAATCAGCGCCACCAGCAAGCCCGCCATTGTGCCCATCAGCATGGCAAAGGCGATGTCGTTCCCGCCAGCCGCCAAATCCCGCATCACCCGCGCCGTCGTCACCGAGGCCAACCCCACCGTCCAGCCGACGGACAAGTCGATGCCGGCCGTGATGATCACGTATGTCTGCCCGATCGACATCAGCATGATCAGCGTGCTGGTGGTCAAAATCGACGAGAAATTCCGCACCGAGAAAAAACCCGTCCCCACCAGCGAGAAATAGACCACCAAACCCAGCAAAAACAAATAAGACCAGCTCTTGGTCACAACCTCAATTGAGCGCGCGTTGATGAATGGAAGCCGCTGCGCCCGAACCAGCGGATTATTCGCTGCCATTACGATACCCTAGCTATCCGCGGCATAACTTGTAGGGGCGACCCGGTGGGTCGCCCGTTTCTGTTGAAGCGTAGCATTCGCTTGGCCGATTCTAACCCGCCGTATAGATGAACCGAGCCACATCCGGATCATCCACATTGTCGATGGTGATGACGGCGTAACCCGTGCCGACGCGCGCCGGCATGGAGGTCACTCCGCGCAAATTGGCGACCTGCGCCACTACGCCGAGATAACCCATATCGGCCGGCTTCTGCGCGATGACCAGCGATACGATGCCATCCCGCAAGTAACCGATATTCTCTTCACTGGCGTCAAACAGCGCTACTTCCACCGCCCCTTGCAAACCAGCATTCTGGATCGCCGCGCCAGCGCCCAACGCGCCAAAAGTATTGGTGGCAAACATGCCGACGATATCTGGATTCGCCTGCAGGACAGCGGCCGTCTGCTGTTGTGCCATATCCGCGCTGTTCTCGTTGTAGTCGACGCGGGCGACAACCAGTCCGCCAGCCTCAGCCGCGGCCAGGCAGCCTTCTTCGCGCTGATCAGTCGTGCTGATGCCCGGGCGCGTATTGGTGACGTAGATCTTGGCGCCCTCGCCCAGCTTGTCCGCCAATGCCGAACAAGCGATGCGGCCGCCTTCTACGTTATCCGAGCCGATATAAGTCAGCGGGAATGTGACCTCGCCATCCGCGTAATTGCCGTCGCCGATGAAGGTATCGACCGTCAAGACCGGGATGCCGGCTTCGTGCGCGTCTTGCAAGACCGGTATCGACTGCTCCTTGTCATTCGGCGCGGTGACCAGCGAATGGATATCGCCGCGGGCGATCAAGGCTTCGATGATCGGCGCTGACACGGTCACGTCAAAGCGTTCCGGATCTTGTTGAATCACGTTCATGCCATAACGGCCCGCCGCGCCATAGACGCCGCGCGACATCGTGATATAGAAGGGATCGGGATTGACGCCCGGCACGAAGGCCAGGTTGTAGCTTTCATCGAGAGCCGGCGCCGGATCGCTGGTGTTGCTGGTATAGATGAAGCGCGCCACATCAGGGTCATCGACATTATCAACGGTGATCACGGCGTATCCGGTTGGGATGCGCGCCGGGATGCTGCCAACGCCGTCCAGGTATGCGGTCGCGAGCGAAACGCCGAGGTAACCCATATCAGCCGGTTTCTGGGCGATGACCAGCGAGACGATGCCATCCTTGAGGAAGCCGATATTCTCTTCGCTGGCGTCAAACAGCGCTACTTCCACCGCGCCCTGCAAGCCGGCGTTCTGGATGGCTGTGCCAGCGCCCAGCGCGCCGAAGGTATTGGTGGCGAACATGCCAACGATATCCGGATTGGCTTGCAGAACCGCAGCCGTCTGCGCTTGGGCAGTATCGGCGCTGTTCTCGTTGTAATCAACTCGGGCCACTACCAAGCCGCGATCTGCCGCCGCCGCCAGGCAGCCCTCTTCGCGCTGATCGGTTGTGCTGATGCCGGGGCGTGTATTGGTGACGTAAATCTTTGCGCCCTCGCCCAAGGCATCTGCCAGCGCCGAGCAGGCGATATAACCGCCCTGGGTATTATCCGAACCGATGTAGGTGATCGGGAAGGTGACCTCGCCATCGGCATAGTTGCCATCGCCGATGAAGGTATCCACCGTCAGCACGACGATGCCAGCATTATGCGCGTCTTGCAGCACCGGTATAGACTGTTCCTTGTCATTCGGCGCCGTGACCAGCGCGTCAATATCGCCGCGTGCGATCAAGGCTTCAATGATCGGCGCTGACACAGTGACATCAAAACGCTCCGGGTCTTGCTGGATGATATTCAAGCCTAGGTCCGCAGCCGCTGGATACACTCCGGTGCTCATCGTGATATAAAACGGATCCGGGTTGACGCCCGGCACAAAGGCGATGGTATAGCCATCGTCTTGCGCGATCGCCCCGGGCACGAGGCTTAGCGCATTCACCCGCCAGATGCAAACCGTTCCAACAGCCAGGCGTGGTGAGAATCGAGGACTTGCCAACCAATAGTCCTGTCTCAGCAAGCACTGAATGTAGGGGCGAGACTTGGCTCGCCCGCGCCCGCCAAAGACCTAATACTCGCTTTTCGCATGACTTACTTCAAATTACTTCCTATCTGCAATCATGACGGAATTTGCAGGAGCGGCTTATCAAGTCGCCCGTCTTGCTTCTATCGGTTGTTGCAAATTACCAGATTGGTACCCCTGCAACTGATTCGCCTCGACCCGGGTTTTGCCGCGCATGTCCAGTCAATCCACGATCCCCTAAACGACTCGGTGTACTCGCTGGCATCAAAAGCGGCTAAACTTGTCGCATGACATCCCTCTGGCGTATCTTCCGCTTCACGAAGCCCTACGGCTGGTATCTTTTCTTCGGCTTCTGGACCACCGTCCTGCCAGTCGCTATGGAATTGAGCGTGCCCCGCCTGCTCCAATTCATGATCGACCGCGGCATCTACCCGCGCAACCTCGACATGATCCTGCTCGGCGCCTTCTGGATGTTCGTCGCCGCCATCATCGGCGCTGTCAGCACGCTCGGGCAGGGCTATTGCCGCGCCATCGTCTCCCAAGGACTGGCATTCGATATCCGCCACGCACTCTTCCGCCACATTCAATCGCTTTCGTTCGCCAATCTTGACCAGATGCAGACCGGCCGCCTGATGACCCGCGTCTCCAGCGATGTCGATGTCGTGCGCATGTTCTCCAGCGCCGGCATTGCCCTCCTTCTGCGCGTCCTGCTGATGATCATCGGCAGTATGATCATGCTCCTGCTCACCGATTGGCAGCTTTCCCTGATCATGTTCGCCGTCGCCGGCGTTTCCGCCGTCTTCATCCGTTACCTCATGCTGCAAGCCACCCGCCTTTTCGCCGTCGTTCAACTCAAGCTCGGCGCGCTCAATACCCTCGTGCAAGAAAACCTCGCTGGCATCCAGGTGGTCAAAGCCTTCGTCCGCGGCCGCTACGAGATCGATCAGTTCAGCGCGAGCAATGACGATTATCGCGAGCAAAACATCGAAGTCGGCGTCCTTATGGCCGTCGCCATGCCCATACTGCAGATCCTCACCAACGTCGGCTCGGTGGCGGTGCTCTGGTTCGGCGGCCTTTCGGTGGTCGGCGACCGGCTGACCATTGGCGAACTCATCGCCTTCAACAATTACCTGATGATCGGCATGGGACCGCTGCTCTTCCTCGGCAACCTCCTGATGATGTCCGCCCGCGCCGAAGCCTCCGCCGAACGCCTGCTCGAAGTCTTCGACACCAGTCCGCGGCTCAAAATCGCCGAAAACGCGCACACCGCCGAGCGCATCCGCGGGGCTGTCGCTTTCGAGAACGTCTCCTTCCATTACAGCCGGCGCGACCCGGCGAAGTCCAACGGCGCGGAGGGCGTCAGCGGCGAAGACGTGCTGCACAACCTCAGCTTCAGCGCCGAACCCGGCCAGCAAATCGCCCTGCTCGGCGCGACCGGCGCCGGTAAAAGCAGCCTGGTCAACCTCATCCCGCGCTTCTATGACGTCAGTGGCGGCGCGGTGAAGGTCGATGGTCTGGACGTCCGCGATTGGGATCCAACCGCCCTGCGCTCCCAGATCGGCATGATCCTCCAAGAGTCGATCCTCTTCAGCGGCAGCGTGCGCGACAATATCGCCTATGGCGCGCCCGAAGCCACGCTGGACGATGTCATCGCGGCGGCGCAAGCGGCGCAAGCGCACAAGTTCATCCTGGCAATGCCCAAGGGCTACGACAGCCCCATCGAAGCCGGCGGCGCCAACCTCTCCGGCGGCCAAAAGCAGCGCATCGCCATCGCCCGCGCCCTGCTGATTCAGCCCGGTATCCTCGTCTTTGATGACAGCACCAGCGCCGTCGATTTGGAGACCGAATACAAGATCCAGACGGCGCTGGAATCGCTCGCGGCAAATGCAACCACCTTCATCATCGCCCAGCGCATCACCAGCGTCCTGCGCGCCGACAAGATCCTCGTCCTCGATCAAGGCCGCATCGCCGAGCGCGGCACGCACCATGAACTGCTGCAAAGCGCTCCCATCTATCGCGAAATCTACGAATCCCAACTCGGCGAAGTCGCCCGTCAGAATGGGCCGACGGACGAGGCCTTCGCCGCCGAGTATACAGAACCACACAAGGACACCTAGTTAACTCGGGGAAGGTAGTGAACATGACTGCCGCTTTAGCCTTATCGCCACAACTATCGACAGCTTTTAGGGGCGAGCCAGT
Source organism: Anaerolineae bacterium (assembly GCA_022824465.1). GTDB lineage: Bacteria > Chloroflexota > Anaerolineae > Aggregatilineales > Phototrophicaceae > UBA6055. The sequence goes on along the minus strand of JAJDZV010000002.1, from coordinate 3,860 downwards.
GCCTCGCCCGCGCCCGCCAGTTGCTTCTAGTCGCTTTACGATTGACTTGCTTGCACCTACAGAGTCCTTGGCTGAAGCAACCGAAGATAGGCTCGCGGGAGATCGCAAGCGGGATGACTTGACTTTTCGCAACATTGGCGTCGCTTGGTTATCAACTTCAATGTCCCTTCACTCAAGTCCGGTATTAAGAGAATCAGTGTTTAGGCTTCTCTCTGCGCACTCGAAAAAACTCGGTGAACTCGGTGGCAAATATGTCCCAGGCTAAGGCAAGCCGATGAGCCAGCAAGGCAGCGCCGCCCCGCGCCCGCGCTTCATCGGCGGCTCCGGGGGCGGACGCCCCACCGGCGAAAAAGCCAAGGACCGGCGCGGCACGCTCCGCCGGCTCTCCGATTATCTCAAGCCCTACCACGCTCGGCTGATGCTGGTCGCCCTGCTCGTCATCGTCGCCACGCTCTTCGGTCTCATCGGTCCCGCCTTGCTGGGCCTCGCCATCGACCAATACGTGGTTCATCAGGACCTCGATGGCTTGCTGGCGATCGCGCTCGTCATGCTCGGCGTCTATCTGCTGCAGGGCGTCTTCACCGTCATCCACGGCGTCATCATGATCCGCATCGGCCAGCACTTCGTCGCCGATATTCGCGCGGCTCTCTTCCGACACTATCAAGCCCTGTCCATGGACTACCACGACCGGCATCGCACCGGCGACCTGATGAGCCGCATCAGCAACGACAGCGAGACCATCAACCAGATCCTCTCCAACGGCTTGATCCAGTTCACCACCAACATTCTTTCCCTCGGCGGCATCATGGTCGCCATGCTGCTGCTGAACTTGCCCCTGGCGATCGGCACCCTGATCATCCTCCCCATCATGCTCTGGATCACTAGCCAAATCACCGAGCGCACCAGGGTAGCCTTCCGCGGCATGCAGAAAAACCTCGGCTGGCTCAACGCCGTCATGGAAGAGAACATCACCGGCATTCGCGCCGTGCAAGCATACGCCCAGGAAGACGCCGCCATTGCCGAATTCCAACGCGCCAGCCAAGCCTATCGCCAGGTCGGCATCCGCGCCGACTTCATCACCGCCGCCCTCGGTCCGATGTTCACTACCATGATGATCCTGACCGTCGCGGCGACCTCGCTGCTCGGCGGTTGGCTGGCGTTGCGCGACCTCGTCTCGGTCGGCGTGATCGCGGCGTTCGTCGTCTACATCATGAACTTCTTCCGCCCCATGCGCGGCATCGCCATGGTCTATAATCAGCTGCAATCGGCGCTGGCCGGCGCCGAGCGCATCTTCGCCGTCCTCGACGCCGAGCCCACCGTCACCGATGCGCCCCAAGCCAAGCCCCTGCGCAATATCCGCGGCGCTATCGGCTTTGAGCATGTCGACTTCGCCTATGAGCCGGGAAAGCCCGTGCTGGAGAATATCAACCTGGAAGTCGCGCCGGGCCAGACCATCGCCCTGGTCGGTCCCACCGGCGCCGGCAAAACCACCATCATCAGCCTTCTCAGCCGATTCTACGACGTCTCCGGGGGCAGCATCCGCATCGACGGGCAGGACATCCGTGAAGTCACCCAGGACTCCATTCGCGAGCAGCTCGGCATCGTCCTGCAAGACACCTTCCTCTTCAGCGGCACAGTCATGCAGAACATCCGCTACGGCCGCCTGGACGCCAGTGACGCAGAAGTCATCGAAGCGGCAAAGCTGGCGAACGCCGATGGCTTCATCCGCCTGCTGCCCCGCGGCTATCAGACGCAGGTCTCGGAAAAGGGGCATAATTTCAGTCAAGGCCAACGCCAACTCCTGGCTATCGCCCGCGCCATCCTGGCTGACCCGCGCATTCTCATCCTCGATGAAGCCACCAGCAGCGTCGACACCCGCACCGAAATCCACATTCAGGAAGCGCTGCTGCGCCTGCTTGAGGGACGGACGGCTTTCGTCATCGCTCATCGCCTCAGCACCATCCGCAACGCTGACCAGGTCCTGGTCGTCAACGACCAGCGCATCATCGAGCGCGGCACGCACGACGAGTTGCTGGCGATGGGCGGCTTCTATCACGATCTCTACATGAGCCAATACCAGCGGATCGAAGAGCTTGCGGCTGCGAAGTAGACTTTCCGGGCTAGATTTGCTGCAAAACATGTGCCTGCGCCACTTTCCGGAGACTCACAGAGTCGCCCCTGCATGATTCAATAGCGAGCCGCTTGGCGGCGAATACGGGCGAGCCAAGGCGCGCGCCTACAAATGCTGGCGGGAGGATTGGGTAGATGCCCGCCAGCCCGCGCCGAAGTTGCCCTCAATAAATTGCTGCTGCCGTTGGCTCGCGCGCACCTGCGCATCCAGCGCCGCCGGGTCCCAATCGGCGAGCAGATCCGTTTTCATGTCGGCGATGAGCGGCTGATGCGCCGCTTCAGTCGACAGATCCTGAAACTCGCCCGGATCCGCTTCAATATCGTAGAACTCGACCGGCTGGCCCCAGCTGACATTCAGCTTGTAGCGACCGCGCCGCAGCATCGCCAGCGGACGATCTGTCCCGTGCGCCAAGTATTCGCAGAAGGCTTCGTCCTTCCAGTTGGGGTCGCCGCCGGTCAGAAGCGGCAGCAGACTGTCGCCATCAAGCGGCAGATCGCAGTCGTCGCCGGCGAGATCACAGATGGTCGCGGTCACGTCGACCAGCGAGACGACTTCGCCGCGCCTTTGCCCGCCGCTTATCCGCCCGTCCCAGACCACTTGGAGCGGCACGCGCGCTGAGGCCTCGTAAAAGTTGGACTTGCGCCACATGCCGTGCTCGCCGTTCATTTCGCCATGATCGCTGAGGTGTATGATGACGGTATTCTCGTATTGCCCGGTTTCGATCAGCGCATCCAGCAGCTCGCCGATCTTCTCGTCAAGATAGCTGATCAGCGCGTAATAGGCAGCGCGCGCCCGCCGCACTACTTCATCGGGATACTGCGGGAAACCGAACATCGTCCGGAAGCGCTGCGCCATCGGGTGAAGATTCTCCAGATGTCCTGACGGAATCAGGGGCAAATCCATCTCCTCCGGCGGATACATGTCCCAAAAGCGCTGCGGCGCCACCAGCGGAAAATGCGGGGCGATAAAGGACACGTTCAGCGCCCAGGGCGTTGCCTGCCGCGCGGGATCACGCAGGTATTCCAGCGCCCGCGTCTGCGCCAGTTCATCCACCGTCAGTTCTTCGGTCCAGCCTGGTCCGGCGGCATAGACTTCGCCCCAGGGCTGGGCGGCCGGCGCGATGCCATCGTCCCAGGCGTGAATCGGGTGATTCCATTCGGCGTGTAAATCGCGCGCCAATTGCCGCTGGAAACCGTGCAGCTGATCCGGTCCGCCGAAATGCTGCTTGCCGGAAAGCGCGACATGGTAGCCCACGGCCCGCAGCCGATGCGCCCAGGTCGCCAGGTCCGAGCGCAAGGGCGTGACATTGTCCCAGGCGCCGATGTGATGGACGTAGCGCCCGGTCATGAAGGACATGCGGGAGGGCGCGCAAAGCGGCGAATTGCAGTAGGCCGAATCGAAGGTGGCGCCGGCGTCCGCCAGCCGCTCCATGTTTGGCGTTCGCACGAGCGGATGCCCATAGGCGCTGCTGAACATCGGCGCGTGCTCGTCGGACATGATGATCAAGATATTTGGCTTGTTCATGGCGCGCTCTCTGTCTGTTGGCTCTCGCTGATTGTAGCGCCTTCGAGTGGCTTCTGCGCGCGGATTGCGTTTTGGCGCGGTCATCAGACGAAGGCGATGGAGGGGCCGGCGAATTGGGCGCCGTGCCAGGCGAGGGCGGTGGCGATGACGGTATCGTCGTGGCTTCCGGCCGGGGCGCCATAGCGATAGCCGCCGCTGGGCAGGC
>JAJDZV010000001.1 GCA_022824465.1 Anaerolineae bacterium | reverse complement strand
TATCTCCTTGAACAATTATGCGGACGCCTTCGAGCGCGTGCCTATGGTGCAGTTCGCTTTCAACTCGATATTCACGACGGTGGTATCGGTCTGCGCGAGCATCCTGCTCAACTCAATGGCGGCCTTCTCTTTCGCCTTTCTAAAGTGGCGCGGCAAAGCCATCGTCCTCTCGCTGATCATCGCCACCTTCATCGTCCCCTTCGAAGTTGTGGCGATCCCGATGCTTCTGATCGCGAACAACCTGCCCTGGATCGGTCCCAACGGCATCGAGATCGGCTGGCTCAATTCCTACCACGTGCAGATCATCCCCTTCATCGCCGATTCGCTGGGCATCTTCCTCTTTTACCAGTATTTCCGCGATCTTCCCGACGAACTGGTCGAAGCGGCGCGGATTGATGGCGCCAGCATATTTCAGATCTACGCCCGTATCATCATGCCTATCGCCGGTCCCATCCTGGCGACCGTCGCCATCCTCAAATTCTTGACGATGTGGAACGCCTATCTCTGGCCCCTGATGACCATCCGCTCGGAAGAATTGCGCCCGATCATGGTCGGCTTGCAGTATTTCTTCCAGTTGAATACAGCTTGGGGCGAAGTCATGGCATATCTGTCGGTGGTGACGATTCCGGTGCTGATTTTCTACTTGGCGCTGCAGCGGGCTTTTATCGAGAGCATCGCCACTTCGGGCATCAAGGGCTAGGCGCGGCGCGCTCAGGCGAACAACCCGGCGCGCAGCTTCTCGAGCTTGCCCGCCAGGTCCTCCAGGTGCCCGTATTCGTGCACGCAGAGCCCCCGCGCGGCGTAATAGACGGATTCTTTTCGCTGCTTGCCTTCCGGCTGAACCGCCCTTTCCCATTGCTGCGGTCTTAGTCCGCGCAATACATTCAGCAGCGCCCTCCGATTGAAAGTGAAGTAGGCTATCAAGTCCGGCAGGTCGAAGGCTTCGTAGCGCAGCAGCTTGCCCCACTGGCGCTCGGCATGAATCCGCGCCATGAGCGGCTCCCTAGCTGTGAGCGCATAATAGATCGGAATCGTTCCTCGCTCGGCGCAATAGATGAGGTGCGTCAGATCGCGCTTGAAGCTGCGCTCGCCTTGGCCCAAGGGGCGCGTCAGTTCCTCGTCCGGGAGGCCCTTGCTGAGGTCACGCAGGCTGGCCGGAGCGGCCGCCAGGACGTCAAGCACAATCTCGATGAGTTCAGCCGACGCCGTTGTGGAGAGACGCTTATGCAGCGCCGCTTTGGACATCTGGCTGCCGCTCATCAGCTCATCCTCGGCAGATCAATCAGACGAACCATCTTGGTTTTGCCATTCTCGGCCGGCATCGGCGTGTAGAGTTCATCTTTGTCTTGCAGGCGGTCGAGGAAGAGCCGGCCATCCAGATGGTCAATCTCGTGATGAATGACGCGGGCGTCCATGCCCTCGACGCGCCGGACGATCTCGCCGCCGTCTTCGCCCGTGGCGCGGAAGCGAATCCAGCTGGGGCGCGGCGTATCCCAGGTGTAAACCTCGGGGATGCTCAGGCAGCCGTCAAAGCCGGTTTCATCCGCGCCCGCCTCGATGATCTCGGGATTGATCAGCGTCAGCATCGGCTCTTCGTCGGCATCGTCGTTCTGGCCGAACTTGACCACGGTGACCCGGCGGAGCGAGCCGATCTGCGGCGCGGCGATGGCGGCGCCCGGCTGCGATTCAAGCGTGTCTTTGAGGTCTTGAATCAGCCGCTTGAGCCGCTTGTTCTTCACGTTCGACACGCGCCGGCTCACTTGCCGCAGGCGCGTCTCGTCTTCCGGGTAGTATAACAGTCGCTTCACCGCCATCGTTCGGAGCTGTCTCATGTCAGTTGTCGTCGCTGGCGCTAACTCTAACGCAACCCATATTGGAGATGTAAGGGCGACTCGAAAGAGACCGCTGAAAGACACCCCCATGCCCCGGCCCCTTGCCCCCATCAAGAGGGAAGGGGAGCTTGCTTTCCCCAAAACGAGCCGTGATAGCCCCTCCCGCTGTAAAGGGGAGGGTTTGGGGTGGGGCTGAAGAAGGATATTCAACAGCGCCGGTAAAGCCGCCCGCGATTTGCGCCAAAGTTTTCCAACACTAACGCTCGAATGTGCCGTCGTCGAAGATGCCCGTCGGGTGACAGCCGCGCCCGGCCGCCGCCGCTTCCGCTTCGAGCCGCTTGAATTCCTCGTAATACTGATCGTTGGGCGGGTAAAGCACGACCTCGGCGTACCCTTGCTCGACCAGGACGCGCTCGACCATGATATCGCCGACATGGACATAATGCAGCAGCCGTCCGAATGGATCGGTCAAGCGCTTGCTATGCTCCAGGCGCACGGTCTTGCCGGCGACCAGATTGGCGTTCGCCTGCGTCGATTCATCAAAGCAGGGTTCATCGCGCTCGGGCGTATTGATCTGCACATAGCGGATGCGCTCGGTCCGGCCCTTTAGCTGGACGTCAATCGTGTCGCCGTCAATGACGCGCGTGACCAGCGCGGTTTCACTCGTGCCGGGCGCGCCTCCGCTCGCGCTTGGCTGGGATTCGGCGATGGGCGGCAAAGTTGGCAGGGGCGTTGGCGATATGCCGGCAAAACTGGTGGCGATAGCCGGGACATTCGCGCCGCGGCAGAGCGATTCGCAGGGCACGCCATCATTGTTGGCGTCGCGCGCCCGGTGGCCGCATACGTAGAGTTTATATACCGCTTCTTCGCATGACGACATCTGCCCGCAGGTCTTTGAGTCGCAATCGTAGGGCAGCCCTGCTAAGTCTCCAGGGTGATCAGCGGGCGCTGATTCCAGCGTCGGAGGTCCAGCGATTGCAGTACCAACTTGTATGGCTACTTCAGTCCCAACCTGGATGGCCACATCAGTGCTGACTTGCGGCGCCATTTCATCGCTTATTTCGGTGGCGAGGGCGCTGCAGCCGGCGCAACAGATCGCAGTTGTCAGAAGCAGCAATAGTCGAGTTCTCATATCTGAGTCACCATCTTTCATAGATAGATATAAGCAGTATATCTCATATCAAATACTAGTGTAGCACAAATGTGCGAAGTCGCGCAAGCCCGAGTTTTGCTGCTGGTATAATCTGCCGGGCAACTAGTCAAGGAGCCTGCTTTTGAGCTCACGCGTCAAGAAGTTTCTGTCGTTCTATGGTCCTTACAAGCGCTTGCTGGCGCTTGATCTGTGCTGCGCCTTCATCATCTCGGCGATTACCCTGGTATTGCCGCTCTGCGTCCGCCATATCACGCAGAACCTGCTCGAGGCCGGCGCGCCCGATCAATTGCGGGATATCGCCCTGATGGCGGCGGTCATGCTGGCGCTGGTCTTGGCGCATACGCTCTGCAATCTCTTTGTCGATTACAAGGGGCACATGATGGGCGCTATGATGGAGAGCGATATGCGGCGGGAGCTCTTCGCGCATTTGCAGAAGTTGTCCTTCAGCTTCTATGATGACCAAAAGACCGGCACGCTGATGTCGCGGATCACCAACGACCTTTGGGCGCTTTCCGAGCTTTATCATCACGGTCCGGAGGATGTCTTCATCGGGTTGGTGAAGTTCAGCGGCGTCTTCCTCATCACCTTGAGCATCAATCCGACGCTTAGCGTCATCGTCGTGCTCTTCTTGCCGCTGATGTTTGTGTATTCGCTGCATTTCAATCGCAAGATGAATCGCGCGCTGCGGCTGAGCAAGGAGCGAGTAGCGCAGGTCAACGCCCAGATTGAGGACTCGCTGTCCGGCATTCGCGTTGTGCAGTCCTTCGCCAACGAGCCGCTGGAGCAAGCCAAGTTTGACGCGGCGAACGCGCGCTTCGTCGAGAGCCGGCGCCTCGAATACAGAAGTGAAGGACTATTCTATGGCGGCATGGAGGCTTTTTCGCAGCTGATGACGATCGTGGTGGTGGTCTTCGGCGCTGTCGCCATCGTGCATGCCTCTCTGGACTTGCCGGACCTGATCACCTTCCTGCTCTATGTCGGCATACTGATCGAGCCGATCAGGCGGCTGGTCAATTTCGCGCGCTGGTTTCAGGAGGGCATCACCGGTTTTCAGCGCTTTATGGATATGCTGGAATTGCCGCCGGCGATTCAGGAGCCCAGCCAGGCGCTGTCCCCGGCGCGGCTGCGCGGCGAGCTGGAGTTGCGGAATGTCACCTTCGGCTACCGCGACGACTTTGGCGTAGTCTTTCGCGATCTGTCGCTGCATATCGCGGTCGGCGAATATGTGGCGCTGGTCGGCGCGTCGGGCGTGGGCAAGACGACCTTGGGCGCCTTGATTCCGCGCTTCTACGATGTGTCCAGCGGCGGCATCATCCTCGACGGCGTCGACATTCGCGAGTACAGCCTGGCCTCACTGCGCCGGAACATCGGCACGGTCGACCAGGATGTCTATCTCTTTGGGGCGACCGTCGCCGAGAATATCCGCTATGGCAAGCCGGACGCGCCCCGCGACGAGATCGTTGGCGCCGCCCAGAGAGCCAATGCGCACGAATTCATCATGGCGCTGCCGCAGGGCTATGACACTGAAATCGGGCAGCGCGGCATCAAACTCTCGGCGGGCCAGCGTCAGCGCCTGAGCATCGCGCGCCTCTTCCTGAAAGATCCGCCGCTGATCATCCTCGATGAAGCGACGAGCGCGCTCGACAACGTGAGCGAGCGCGTCGTGCAGCAGTCGCTTGAGCGCCTGATCGAGAATCGCACCACGCTGGTCATCGCCCACCGCTTGTCGACCATCCGCAATGCCGACCGCATCCTGGTGCTGACGGCGGATGGCATCTGCGAACAGGGCAGCCACGATCAGCTGCTGGAGTCGAACGGGATATACGCGCGCTTGCACAACTTGCAGTTGGCGCCTTAGGAAGCGGATATCCTTGCAGGGCGCCCCCACTCGTTAGCGTGTCGCAGGCATGTCTGCCTGCGCAAATCTCTCTAGGAGCTTAGAGCGAAGAAGCGGGAGAGTTGTAGGGGTGATTCTGTGAATCGCTGGATGAACTCATCGCGAAAACTCGGGCGAGCCACCGGAGTCCGTTGAAAAACACTCTCATTCCCCGGCCCCTTGCCCCCATCAAGAGGGAAGGGGAGCTTGCTTGCCCCAAAACGAGCCGTGAAAGCCCCAGCCTCTATGTGAGGGAGGGATTTGGGGCGGTGGTGAAACAGGATCTTCAACAGCGTCCACCGGCTCGCCCCTACATGGTTTCGATGAGGCTGGCGAGTGCGTTTCAGCGGCAGTCATTCTCATGACTTGCTTGGTCTTGCTTTTGCAGCGTAGACATAGATTTCAAGCCGCGCCACATGGGAGGAAAGCACAGGCTGATGTAGAAAGTAGCGGGAGAGGGGCTCGAACCCTCACGCCCTTCCGGGCAGGCGCTTTTAAGGCGCCCGTGTCTGCCATTCCACCATCCCGCCGCTGGCTTGAGTATAAGCCGGGCTGGTCGAATGTCAATGTTGCCGCTGCGTTCAGACGCGGTGAACGTCGCTGTCGTTCTTGCGTTTGCCGCTGACATTCGGCCGGTACTTGCCGCCGAATAACATGAACAGGCCGATGCCGATCAACAGGATGGGGAAGACCTGCCAGAACGCGCCGGCGATATCGCCTATGAGACCGGGCAGGCCAAATACGACGCCGATGCCGATGAGCCACAGCGCGCCGCTCGCCGATTGCCAGCGCTCGCCCTCAGCCATTGCCCGCGCGATCATCGATGCCGCGATGACAAACATGATGCCGGGCCACCACCAGCCGGTGAGAAACAACAAGCCCAAGCCAACAAATAAAATGCCTGTGCCGACCTGCAAGGCTTTTTCGTGTTTGTCCATTTTCGTTAGTCCTGGTCTAGCAGTGCGCTACTTCTGATACGCGGCAGGCCGCCGGGAGTTGCGATTTCGCCCTGGTAGTCCGCGAGGCGGAGGACTAAAGGGCGGAGCGGCGCGCGCAGCTGCCTTAGCGCTCGACGAAGGTGACGCGGTAGGATTTCAAGGTTTGGCGGTTTTCGGTATAGCAGGGACCGGCGCTAAGGGTCGCGCCAAGGGCGTCGGCTCCGCTGGCCATACTGATGGCGTAGTCGATGCCTTCGTCCATTTGGAAATCGGCATAGGCATCGCCGCGTTCGGTTTTCAGTCCGCTGACGAAGATGTCTTCCTCATCGCCCCAGCGCGCCCTGATCCGTTGTCCCGGAATGCCGCGCCCCAGGTAATCCACTACATAGACTTCGATGAGAGCCGGGCGGCGCAAATCGCAGAAGGAGCGAAGCGAGAGCAGTTCAAAGCTGCGCTGATCGGGCAGGGCGGGGCGATAGCGCGGGGTCGGCGTCGCCAGCCGGGCCGCTTGCAGCGGCGGTTTGGTGGGCAGGGGCGTCGGTCGTATTTCGGTCCCGGCGCGCGTTGCCTGAGCCGCGGCGGGAGCTTCGGTCGCCAGTGGCGGCAGGAGCTGTTCGGCGCAGCCGGCGCGGCCTTGCGCGGCATAGAGCTCGACGGCGCTGCGTATCGCGGGGATGCCGCCGGCGCTGCCCAGGTAGCCGCGGCTGCCTAGCGCGCAGGCTGCTTCCGCCAGCTGCGAGAGCGGGTCGCCAAGGGGGCGAAGGGCGATCAGCTTGTCCAGCGCTCGCCCCAGGTCGCCGCGATGGGCGTATTCCAGCGCGACCGCCATCATGTAGTGCTGGCGGTCATGCGGGTGAAGCTGCCAGGGTTCGGCGTTGCCGCGCCGCCAGGGACCGTGCGCGCGGGTGAAGGCGATGCCGAAGATGAGCCCGGCGATCAAGCCAAACGCGAAGAGCCAGGAGGACAGGTAGCCGTCGGCGCGCCTCAACGCGGTTTTAGCGGGTTGGGGGCGGCGGTCGGCCGGTCTCATGCTCGCTCCGGGCCTGCGTTTATGAAGGGCTGCATGGCGTCGGTCGCTTGCCCGAGGGCGTCGGCCAACTGCGCCAGCAAGGCAATATCGCGGATATCGCGGGATGATGTGGCAATTATGCGCTCGGTCGTCTCCCGCAGGTGGCTGGAGACATCGGCGACCCCGAGGCGCTCAAGGCGTTGGATCGCGGCAAAGGCGTCGCGGTCGGCGGCGTAACCGGCAGCGACCATGACGCTGTATTCGTCGCGGTGCAGGCGCGCCAGGCTGCTCAGGCTGCGGTTGCGGGATTCGACCGGGAATTGCGCCCAGCCGAGGTAGAGCCCGACAAGCGCGCCCAAGAGCAAGCCTAGCGTCAAGGAGCGGAAGAAGCGCAGCGCGGCCTCACTTTCGTGGTCGGCGACTGGTGATTATGGGCGCTGGTTTGGTCGTTTTCGGACCTCGCTTGCAGGTGTGGCAGGCGCGCTGCACGACTATGCGCGCTCCGTCTTTTTGCATACTGGCTCCGTCTTTAGCCATACGCGCTCCGTCCTTCTCCATACCGGACTTACGCGATTTCAGCGCCTGCCATCTATCTTAACCGGATGCTTGGGATTGCGATAGAAGCGGGCGCGGAATCAGTATGGAGCCAGGACCTTGTCGGGGTCGCCGATGCGGCTGTCGTTGACGATGAGGAAGCGGGCGGAATCGGCCGGCTCGAGCGTCCAGCGTGTCTCGTGCCTGGTCCCGCCGGCGCTGATGTGATGTTCTTCTGCGATGATGAAGTAGTCCTGGCTGATGTGCCCGGTATGGCTTTCGCTGATGCGGAGCCGGTCGAAGAGGCTGGCGCCGAGGGCGGCTGCCGGATGTTCGCGCGCGTTGATTCGCATTTCTGTGATGACGCCGCGCGGATGTTTTCGGCGAGCGACTTCGTAGGCGGCGAAAGCTTGGGCGGTGGCCAGATCAGAGAGCGCCGGCAGGTCAAGCGAAAGCTGTTTTATGCCATAGCGGTAAAGGCCTTCGCCATCGGCGGCGACAATCTCGAGGGGGTCGCCGCGATAGAGCGGACGCCCGTAGAGCTGCAACTGGGTAAGGAAGACCGGGTGGCGGCGCCCGTTCCTGATGCGCAGAAGCGCCGATGAGGTTCCCGCTTCGGCGATTGTCGCGGCGACGTTGCGCGTGATGACATTGGCGCCGGATTCGGTCAGTTGGAAGCGGCTGACGAGTCGATCGACCGCTAGCAAGCCGATGGGCTGGTTGCGCTCGTCCTGCAGGCGCGCGGTCACGTTTAGCTCGGAATGTGGCTCAATGCGGAGCGCGGATTGCAATTGCCAGAGCAGGCGGTTGTCATCGCCGATGACGCGGGGACGCATCAGGAGGGTGAGGCGATTCAGGCGCTGGTCGCCGTAGCCGTAGGACAGGCCGCTGATGTCGTCGGCAAATTCGGCGGTAAGGGCATCGTGCGTCAGGGTGTGATGGCGGTTGAGGAAGACGGCTTGGCCGGCGCGATTGACGAAGAAGCGGCCGCGTTCGCTGGCGACGATGCCGGCGATGGCGGCGCGAATGGAGGTCGTTTCGCGCCACCAGTCGCCGACGTGCGCGAAGCGCGTAAGGCCGCGCTGCAGGCGTTGTGGCGGACGCAGGGGCGGGAAGATTTTGACGCTGTTAATGGCGTTGAAGCCCGCGACGTCGATCAGGCAATGGCCGGCGATGACAGCCGGGCGCATGACCGCCTGATCCAGCAGCGCGGCTATCACTTGATCGGCGGTGACATCGGCTTGGGGCGGCAGGCGCGCCGGGCTGCTTTCCAGCTCGACTTGCAGGTCGTGCAGATGTATGACGGCCTGCTTCTCGCCCCAGGCGCCGGCTTGCGGTTCAACCCGGTCGACGGCGCCGGTGAAATGCGAGCGACGCTCCCCGCCGTGGAGGCTTTGGATGCGCATGCGGGTCCCGCATGTCAAGGGATTGCGCTCGGGGGAGAAGGCGCCTGAGTCGTTGTTTACGGTGACGCGCGCCCAGCTGAAGTCGGCCATGCTGTCGTAGGCTTGGCGCAGGCCGAGACGCCAGCGCAATTCGATGACCTGTTGTCTGATCTCGGATTCCAGGATGCCGTCGTGGTCGCGGTCAATGGCGATGCTGTATTGAATCGTCATGAGCGCGCCGCCTGTGTTTGCAGGAGCCAGGCGTGGCGGAAGGCGCAGCCATAGAACTGGCGGTCGCCGTAGGGAAAGACGCCCGGTTCAACGCTCAGGCGCGCTGGCGCCAGCAGCGTGTCGTCAAGCGTGATATCGGCGGCGATGGCGGCGGTGTAATTGTCGATGAGTTCGATCAGTTGCGGCAGGCAGCTGCGAATGCCCAGCACGGACTGGTCGGCGGCAACGAGCAGCAGGTGGGTGACGCGGTAGTTGACGGTTTTGGCGGCGCCGCTGAAGTCGGCTGTTTGCAAGCTGTCCTGGCGCTGCTGAAAGAGGCGCTCGCGTTCCAGCTCTATGGGCAGGGTCAGCAAGGCGGGCAGTTGCGCTCGCGTCAGCGAATCGGGCAGTTGGTCGAGGTCGTAGTTGTGGCGGACGCCGGTCACATTCAGGCGCGCCAAGCGTGAGAGAGCCGCGCGAAAAGTCGGCATGAGATGCTCCTTTCCTTGGGATTGGTATTTTTGAGTGGCGTGGGCGAGGGCGGGCGATGCTGCGGTCTTCATCATCCCCCGGCCTCCTCTTCGAATCATCCTGAGGACAGGACAGGTTTGTCGCACAGTCATTGTTGGCGGTAGAGATGGTAGTTTGCGGGCGAGCCACTGGCTCGCCCCTACAGAATTCGTCAGATTTTGGCGTACGAAGATTGGCGCGTTGCGTCAGATCCGGTCGACGCATTTGCGCGCGGCATTCATTCTCGCTAGGTGTCCTGTCCTCAGCCGAATCATCAGAGAGGGGGAGCGTCGCTGTGGTCTAGCTCACCTCCCCGGCCTCCTCTTCGAATCAGCCTGAGGGCAGGACAGGTGTGTTGCACAGTCATTGTTGGCGGTAGAGATGGTAGTTTGCGGGCGAGCCACTGACTCGCCCCTACAGAATTCGTCAGATTTTGGCGTACGAAGATTGGCTCGTTGGGTCAGATCCGGTCGACGCATTTGCGGGCGGCGCGGGGCTTAGAGCGAGAGGTTGTTGCGGCGCTGTTGCATGGCATCGTCGTCGGCCAGCATCCGCTCGAGCTCGGCGGTCTCGAGGTCATCGACGTAGTCGTCGATCACCTGCTCGAGGAAGGCGGGCAATTCCGGATGGATGTCTTGAAAGTTGGCGATGAATTCGGGATGCGAATTGTATAGCTGGCCCAAGCCGCGCAGGTGATCGATCGTCGGTTCGTAGAAGTGATTGAGATGATCGCGCCAGCGTTCGAGGATAGCAACGACAGCGGGATCGCCAGCGCGCGCGCCATTTGTCATAACGTCAGCGAGGTCGGAATAGATCTGCGAGCCTTCGGCGATGATGGCGTCCTGTTTGGCCTTGCTGTAGTCGTTCCAGCGCTGAATCGAGTCGTTGACGGCGGACGGTCCCCATTGCAGGCGGGCTTCGCGTTCGTAGTGTTTCTGCTGGTCGGCGCTGTGCCGTTTCATGCCGCTTTTTCTTTTCGCCATGTGTATACCTACGCTGGTTTGGGCGCGCGCTTTCGTTTCAGATCATCGGCGTTGTTGTAGCGCCGGATGGACGGATAGCGCCAGGCGACCCAGGCGGTCAGCAGGACGGTGGCCAAGCCGCCGCTGAAGATGGCGAAGGGCGCGCCGAAGGCAGCCGCTACCAAGCCCGCCTCCAATTCGCCCAACTGCGGTCCGCCCATGAAGAACATCATGTTGACGGAGACCATGCGTCCGCGCAGTTCGTCCGGCGTCATCAGTTGGCGGATCGTGCCGCGGATGACCATCGAGACGGTGTCGCCGGCGCCGGTCAGGGCGAACATGAAATAGGATAGCGCAAAGCTGGTTGAGATGCCAAAGATGGCGGTCGCCAAGCCATAGACAGCCACTGAGGCTAGCAGGATGAGGCCCTGGCGCTTCATCTCGGAGCGCAAGGACATGACAAGGCCGACTAGCAGAGCGCCGATGGGTTGGGCGGTCGCCAGCAGGCCATAGCCAGCGGCGCCTACGCCCAGAATGTCGCCGGCGACAATCGGCAGCATCGTTCGGGCGGAGGCGAAGAGCGTGGCGAAGAAATCGAGCAGCATCGTGCCCATGATGATGCGCGTGGTGAAGGTAAAGCGGAAGCCGTCAATCAGGGCTCGCCAACCGAGGCCGGCGCCGTAGGTCTGCTTGCCGCGATGGCGGATCAAGCCGATGGCGATGATGGCGACAAAGAAGGTGACGGTATTGATGCCGTAGACCAAGCCGATATTAAATTGGGCGACGAGCAGCCCGGCGGCGGCTGGACCGCAGATGGTCGCGATCTGGAAAATGAGCGTGTTCAGGCTGACGGCGTTGCTCAGATGGCGCGGTTTGACCAGGTTGGCGACGATGGACTGACGCGCCGGGCTGTCGAGGGCGGTGGCGGCCGCGCCGAGCGCCGTCAGCAGGTAGATGTTTTGGACATCGATTTGCTCGGCGACCGTCAGATAGGTCAGCAGGGCGGCGATGGCGGCTGAGGCGACGCGCGTCCAGAGCATGACGCGGCGACGGTCGCGGGCGTCGGCGAGGATGCCGCCCAGGAGCGCGAAAACGATGATGGGCACAACGCGGGCCAGCCCGAGCATGCCCAAGCCAAAAGCCTCGGAGCCCATGACGAGCGGACTGCCGAAGAGATTGACGGTGAATGTCTGCCCGCGCAATAGCTCGAAGACATGCCAGTTGATGGCGAAAAGCTGCATCTGCGAGCCGGTGGTCGAGACCATTTCGCCCAGCCACAGAAAGCGAAAATCACGGTAGCGCAGGGCGACCATTCGCGGAGGTTGACGCGCCATGGTTGCTTTCAGTCGGGCGCACGATTCAAGCGGCAACCTTAGCGCAGAGCGGCGGCGCTAGCCAGATTGAATCGAATCAGACGGTCAGGCGGCGCATGCGCGACAGGAGAGCCGATGGCTCGTCGGGGAGCAAGCTTTGCGACTTGAGCATCAGCTGGGCGTAGCGGAGGGTCAGATCGTGGATGGGCAGCGGCGGGACGTAGGTCTCGATGGTTGCGCCGGGTTGATGGTCGGCGGCCGCGGTTCCGGATACGCCGCGTTGCGCGGTCAGGCGCTGGTTCGGGATGTCGACGGCGGTCAGGCGCAAGTATTCGTCTTTGATGCGCAGCAACTGGCCCACCTGGAAGCGGGGACTGAAGCCGGCCGCGTCGCTGCCGTTCGCGTCCGAGACGGCGATAGAAGTGGCGCTGGCGAGCAGGCTGGCCTCGCGGATGGCGTCGCCGCTATCAACCCAGGCGCGCGTCCAGCGGTCATGCCAGCCCCAGAGTCCGGAGACAGTGACAGCTGGGGGCGCGCTGTCGCGGGTCAAGAAGGCCGATCGCGCTGAAAGATGCAGGACGCTGGCTGGTTCATCGGGATTTTCGGGCACGCGGAGAAAGAGATCGAGGTCAAGCTCGCCGGCGGCATCGCGGACTGAATGGAGTTCGAGCAGGTCGTCCGGCAGGATAAGCAGGCGCGGGGTGATGGGATTAATCGGGACGGCGCGCCGCTCGAGACGCGGGCAAAAGCGGCGCTGCGTCAAGGATTCGATGAGGCGGCTGGCGTTCGCCAAGGCACGCATCAAGTCCTGGTCGGCGTCGGCGTCGGCGGCCGACAAGCCGAGATGACGGCGCAGATCGTGCAGGGTAGGGATGGTGTACATGCTAGTCCTTTCTATGGGGCGCAAATGGACGGAAATGTATCGAAAACGCGGCGGCGCCTGTCGCCATGCTTTAGGTTGTGTTAAGTTGAGCGCGGAGGATTGGAAGGTTCAGGCTTTGAAGGTCATCGCGATCGCGCCCGAAGAATACAGCGCGCGCTTGCATCGATTGCCGGTGGCGGGCGAGTTGCTGTTGCCGGGCGTGCAGGCGTGCGTCGGGGCGGACGGGGTGGCCTACGCCTTGAAGCAGGCGCTGATGCCCAGAGGGGCTTGTGGGACAGTGGTGGAGTTATGCCGGCGGGGCGAGGGGGTGGAGGTGGCGATCAGGGCGGAGCAGCAGGCGGATGGGGGATTTTTCTTTGAGGCGATTTGGGTGTTGGCGGGGTGAGCAATTGTCCGTCATGTCGGGAATACAATTACAGCCCAATAAGCCAGATACTGTCGAGACAATTTTCACATTTCCGGAGTGTTGCAGATTATACGATTTGGCGCGCATTTGCCTCAGAATCGAGGAATGCCCCACGCGGCGCGGGAGGCTTTGCCGCGCTTGCGAAGACATTTTCCATATAGTCCCCGAAGTTCACGCGCATATCCTTGTCAAGCAGCTTTGGTTCGGGGACGGCTAGGCTATCTTCAAGCAAAAAATAGATAAACTCGATTCTCACTTCGTTTAGCAATTCAAGCGCTTCCTCGACAGTGTCCCCATGCGTATGGCAACCGGACAGTTCCGGTGTCAGCGCGACGTAAATCGGTTCACCGTCTGTTGTTCTGTCCAGAAATGTGATCATTTGATAGGGCCGATTTCCCAACTTCTTAGCTAGCTGCCACATTTGCTGATTCATTTGTGCTATCCCTTCTTTCTCCTTTGCTAGTCTTCGTCACTTCTAATTGTGTCTCTCAAGGCAATGCTGCTGTCAATTAGCCTAATTGCTTTGCGCACATTGTACTCCGGTACACTTCGACTACGCTTTAACGTATCTCTAAGTTCCGGGTAGTCCGGATGCACATAATAATCATGTTTCGCACCGTGATGCAATACGAAACCGAATCCTTCATACAGCGATTCGATGTCCTTTCGTTTCCAGCCGGATTTTGATCGCCGCATGCGCTCCAGCAGTTTTTCCGCTGAGGAGGGCATCTATTCGTTTCCAATGTCACGCTGAACGACTTGTATAGCCGATGACCCTTCGATTTCATCATTGTTAACAGTCACATAAAAGCAGTACTGTCCTGGTTTCTCAAACTTTAGATCATTGAATTCTAAGAGCACGTTGCAATGCGGGGCTATCCCGCTAGCGCCTCTGGGCATTTCAAACGCACCCTTCATGGAAAAGACTTCAGTTCCGTCCTCATCAGCCAATGTGACGACCAGTTCGTGAGGATTCTTGCTATCTGCAAATTCTCCTTCGATGATCAACGCTAAGCACATTCTTGGGTGCTGAGTTGGAAAGCTGTTTGCATTTATGTTTCGAAACACGCCAAGAATGTGCAACTTCCCGGTTATGGGATCAACTGTCGCGTAGTCCGCGGTAACCATCAGTGGGATTTTCACGTCTGGCCAATCCTTGCCTCACTTACGTCGCAGCGCCAGTATAACACATAGTTCAGAGGGCGGAGGCATCGCAGCCCCCGCCCACACTCGGTTATACGGTGATGTTGTAGAGGCAGCTGGCCACATCGTCATCGAAGTGGACGAAAGCCAGTCGCACGGTCGCCGTCAGTTGGTAGCTGTCGTAGTAGGACAGGTAATCGACGCTTACGGCGATCTTGCGTCGGTAGCCGACGTACCAGCCCGGTCGGTAGACGCAGACGGCTTGGCCTTTGGTGTTGGCGCCGCCGCCGACTTTGCCGTCGGTCTGGGTCAGCGGCATCTCGGCGCTGACGAAGACTGGGATGCCGTCGACGAATCCGATCTGGCCGGTTTGCGCCGTGGCCAGGGGTCCCGCTTTATCGACCGTGAGGAACTCGCTCATGCTGAGCAGCGCGGAATAGGCGCCGCTGTCGACGAGCCACGCCAGGTCTGAGGGGCGTGCGGCGTATTTGCCCGGCATCTTGAAGCGCGCCTCGCGCAGTTTCGCCAGGGTGGGCGCGCCGTTCATATTGACCGCGCTGGCGGTCCGGTCGACCAGGGGCAGGCGCCGCAAGCCGTTCAACGCCAGGTATTTGGCAGTGGCGGGCGGCGCGGCGTTGTCGCTGTTGATGTTGCCGGTTGCGGCGCTAGTCGCGTCGCCGTTGAGCAGGACGCTGTCGATGGCGTCGGCGATGGCGCGCACGGCTTGTTCGCGGTAGATGTTCAGCACTGGGATTACCGCATCCTCGACCAGTTCGCTGCTGAAGCCGACGCGCAGCGCGAGTTTTTTGGCGTTGAGGGTCACCTTGCCCGAGCCGATTTTGCTATCCGGCATTGGATTGCCGGCGCCGAGCGTCAGATGCGCCTCGTCCTGGGTTTCGGGCACGAAGTATACGGTGGGGTCGGCGCCTTCGATGGGCAGTTCGAAGGGGTTGCTGGGCATTTCGATGCTTTGGAAGAGGGGCAGGATGGTATTGTCGTGCCGCGCCTTGCGCCAGATTTGCTGGCTCCACAGGTCGGGCGCCCATTCGTCGCCGAAGCCGGTTTGGGTGCTGTATGCCAGTTCGTCGGCTTTGGTAGCTTTGAGTTGGGCGCGATTGATTTTTTCAGCCAGGGCGTTGGAATAACGCTCGCTGACGCCGTGGAAGCTCTTTGCCGAGCGCAGCAGCATGTAGCCGTGCAGCATGTCCAACGCGTCGAGGGCGTCGAATTCGCTGCCGACGGCGACGCGCGTCATCTTTTGGGCGTCTCGCTCGTCCGCCAGCGGCAGACGTTTCAGGGCGCCTCCGGTGTTTTCAGTCATGGTGTTTTCGTTCTCCTTTCTTGGTTGAGTGTGTGTGGCGTCCGTCGTGCCCAAGCCCAGCTGCGTCATGTCCAGACCCAGCGACTTGTAGGCGCTCTTCAGGGTCTTGACGTCGGTCAATCGCGGCTCTGCTGGCGTGGGCGTGAGGCTGCCTTCGACAATGGGCCAGCGTTTGATTTGTCCCTCGGCGCCAACCTCCACCAGATGGGGCAGGCTGCCCGAGGACCAGCTCAAGACGCCTTGATCCACCAGCCGCTGCACCGCTCTCACATAGCGTTTGCGCAGGTCCAGCTGTGCTTCGGCCCATAGTCCGTTCTCGTCCGGGCGCAGGGCGTCGATGACGCCGATGACAGCCGCCTTCAAGTGGCCGTCCAAGCCATGGTGGTAGAGCACCGGACGTTGCTCATACCAGTCCAAACCGACATCCGTCCGCGGCGTGAAGTACTCGCCTTGTAAGTCGCGTTGGCGCGGCTCGCCCCAGGTGATGAGATATCCGCCGATGCGGCCCGCCGGCGCGTCGATTGTCTTTACCGTTAAGCTCTGCATAGTCGTTCCTCCAGCGACATCATCTGTTTCCGCGCTTTTGATTGATCTGCCTCGGTCCGTCCACACGCGGCGATCGAGTGGTGCAGGGGCGGGCAGCCATAGGGCGCGACGCCGGCGACAGCCACCACCCGAAAGTGAAACCGCAATCGCAGATTTCGCGCCTTGTTAAGCGTCTGATAGCGCAAAGCATCAGACCATCTCAGACGCAGGATGGCACAAATGTTCGATGCATAGGCGACTATTTAGTCGCGTATTGGAATTTTCTAACCAAGCGGTGATTTTGGCTGTTGAGCGGGCGGGGCGGCGGGCGCGTTCGGCTATCGCCTGGCGGTCAATTGGGCATACAATAGAGTGTCAAGCCAGACGATGGATCGCCTTATGCCTGAAGAGATCGCCGGCTCGATTGAACGGGTCACGTATTACAACGAAGAGAACGGCTACAGCGTCATCAAGATCATGCCGGAGAAGCGTTTCCCCCGGGCGCAAGCGCGGGATGGCACGATCGCGGTTGTTGGCACGATGCCCGAGTTGCGCGAAGGCGAGACCGCCAGGTTCGTCGGCGACTGGATCGTCGATGAGAGGTATGGCCGGCAGTTCCGCGCCGAGCGCGCTATCCCGGTGACGCCGACATCGACGCCGGGCATCATCAGTTATTTGAGCAGCGGCATTGTACGGGGCATAGGGCCGAAGACTGCCGAGAAGATCGTGAACCACTTCGGCGATGAGACTATCGCCATTCTGGATTCGGAGCCGGATCGCATTCATGAGGCGCCGGGCTTGAAGTGCGAACTGGCGGAAAACTTGATGAAGGCCTGGGCGAAGAATCGCGTGATGCGCAATGTCTATATTTACCTGCAAGGGCTGGGCATCAGCGCGAAATTCGCCAAACGCATCTGGGACGAATATGGCGAGAAGACGCATGCCGTAATCGAGAACAATCCCTATCAACTGGCGCGGGATGTCTTCTTGATCGGCTTTCGCAAGGCTGATCAGATTGCGCGGGATATGGGTCTGGCGCCAGACTCGGCGCATCGCATGCGAGCTGGCTTGCATTACGCGCTGGAAGAGCTATCGCGCGAGGGGCATACCTATGCGCCCAGCGAGCTGCTGTTGGAGAAAGCAAGCGGGCTGCTTGGAATTGAGGATCTAGCGGCGCTGAACGTCGCCTTGAAGGGGCAGCTCGCGGCAAAGACGCTGGTCGCGGACGTGCTGCATGACCCGCAAGCGCCGGAGCCGACAGAAGCGATTTACCTGCCGCGATTCCAGAAGGCGGAGGCGGGCGCGGCGCGGTTGCTGCGGACAATTGCCGGCAGCGGCAGCATGATCCTGCGCGATCACCGCAAGACCGATTGGGAGCGCTATCTTGGCAAGTTGAGCGCGCGCAATAATGTCTCGCTGTCGCCATTGCAGCAGAGCGCGGTCAAAGCGGCTTTGAGCGGCAAAGTCAGCGTGTTGACCGGCGGACCGGGCACTGGCAAGACCACAGCTCTGCAGATGCTAATCAACGCGCTGCGGGAAGGCGACTATCCGTTTAAGCTGGCATCGCCCACCGGGCGCGCCGCCAAGCGCCTGGCTGAGACCACGGGCGTTGAAGCCAGCACGATTCATCGAATGCTGGGTTTCGTGCCGGGCGAGATGGGTTTCGAGCATGACGAGGAGAATCCGCTGCCGGTCGACATGGTGGTGGTGGATGAGGCGTCGATGCTCGATCTTTGGCTTTTTCACAGCTTGCTGAAAGCCTTGCAGCCGACGACGCATTTGCTGCTCGTTGGCGATGTCGACCAGTTGCCGTCGGTGGGCGCGGGCAATGTGCTGCGCGATGTCATCGAGAGCGGGGTTGCGCATGTGACGCGGCTGCAGGAGATCTTCCGCCAGGACGACGCCAGTCACATTGTCAGCAACGCGCATCGCATTAACCAGGGGCTTCAGCCGGTCAGCGACAACAATAGCAAGGACTTCTTCTTCTTCAATATCAGCGAGCCGGAAGCGGTCGCCGATGAGATCGTCAAAATCGTCAAGGCGAAAGTGCCAAGCCGCTGGGGCTTTGATCCGATTCAGGATATTCAAGTGATCGCGCCGATGTATCGCGGCGCCGCCGGCGTCAACAACCTCAACGAGCGCTTGCAAGCGGAGCTCAACGGCGATTTGCGGCAGGCGCAAGTCACGCTGGGCAATCGCGTCTTCCGCGTCGGCGACAAGGTAATGCAGACGCGCAACAACTACGACAAGGATGTCTTCAACGGCGATATCGGCTTCGTCGAGAGCATCAACGACAGCGATAGTTCGCTCGAAGTCGAGATGCACGGCGGTTATGTCGACTACGACTTCAGTGAGACGGTTGACCTCATGCTGGCTTATTGCATCAGCACGCACCGTTCGCAGGGCTCGGAGTATCCGGTGGTGGTGATGCCGGTGCTGACGCAGCATTATATGATGTTGCAGCGCAATCTGATTTACACGGCGATCACGCGGGCGAAGCAGTTGGTGGTGCTGGTGGGGACGCGGAAGGCGCTGCACATCGCGGTGAACAATAACCGGGTGGCTGAGCGGCACAGCGGCTTGCTGCATCGGCTGCGGGTGTACTGATATTCAGAATGTATCCGCTTTAGACAATTCATTTGCTCTAGCGACTTGATTGAGTTGAACATATGCGCTAGACCGGATATATTGTCCGTAGAATTACGGGAATAATCGCTATGGCGCAGATTCAGATGTTTTCGAATGATCGGATAATGGAGTTGCCGCGATCTGTATCGTCGGTAGAGATTTTGCCAGCTGCAGATGTTCTCGACACCTTACGGTCAACTAGAGAAGTATCTGCTGTGATTCTAGATCCCTGGTACAACAAGGGAGTAGGTGGATCGCGTCCTGACTATCACGAGTGGCTTGCAGATGTAATTGATGCCGCGTGCAAAATATCGCAGCATGTCTTCGTTTGGGGTTTCCCAGAGATTGTTGCGTATCAGATTCCGCAGCTTCCTGAAGGAGTTGGGCTCGTTTCCTGGTTAACTTGGTACTATAAGAATTGCCCATCAGTTATTCGCGGTTGGCGCTCTGCACAAAACACATGTCTTCATCTGGCAAGAGAAGGCGCTACAGTGTATCCAGAGCACTTTCTGAACGAAGAGCAGCTTGCCAGATGGGAGTCAGGCAAGATGCGTTTTGTCCCTGGTCCGCCTTCAGTTATAGAAGCGCCACTGAATGTTGGCTTTGTGCGAAGAAATGAACAGACGGGGCATCCAGCGCAAAAGCCATTGGCAGTCATTAAGCCGCTGATCCTGATGTCAACAGAAGAGAGTGACACAGTCCTTGACCCAATGTGCGGGTCTGGAACAACTGGGGAAGCCTGTCTACATCTTAATCGTAATGCAATACTTTGTGACAATTCTGATGAATACTTGTCTATCTCAGAGAATCGCATTGCAGACTATGTAAGGAAGCAGAATGGAGGATAGAAACGCCAAGATTAAAGGTCCTTACACGCAGAATTCCATACGCGCAAGAATCGAAGCATTCTTTCTTGACAATCTGGGTAAAGTCGCTACACGCGAGCAGTTGATCGAGGTAGCTACCGATCCAGTCACAGGTCGACAGCCAGAAAACTGGCATCAAAGGCTGTCAGAACTCAGAACGGATTACGGATATACGATTCTTTCATGGCGCAACCGTGGTGATCTCAAAGTCAGCGAATACATGATGCCCAATGCGGAAAGGCGCAATACGGCTTCCAAACGAACACGCCCGAATGCAAACACATGGGATACAGTATTGAAACAACATGACAACAGATGTGCATGGTCGGAAGGCGGAATCACTTGCGGCTTACGCAGTGGCGATATTGATCCTGTAGGAGGCGGAACGGTAGAGCTGACCCCTGATCACAAAACTCCACACGCCATCCACGCAGAGGTTGATCCCAAAGATCCGACAAAGTGGCAGCCTTTATGTGGACGACATCAGGTCATGAAAAGGAATTATTGGGACGATGAGACGGGATGGCTGAACGTTGTAGCGATTGTGCAATCGGCGTCGCAGCCGCAAAAGCGCGAAGTGTACGAGATTTTACGGCGCTATTTTGGGGACACGGATTGAATAGTTCACGCTAGGAAAGTTATGCGAACGCCCTCCGTCTCCGCCGGACCGAGCTGCCGCGCCGCGCCAGTGGTCGTGAAGCTCACCGAGAATGGCGCCGGTCGGTTCTCGGTCAGATGCGCCGCCAGTGGACCATCCGCGCGACTCGGCTCAAGATAAGCCAGTCGATGCGAGCCAATATCCAGGCGAAACCCGCTCGCGCCAGCCGCTTCGTTGGTCACGGGCTGCGCTTCAAGGCCGGTTACCGCGGACATGACCTTAGCGTAGCGCGCGGCATCGGCGGTCGCCAGGCTGAGACTGTTGATGCCGGTGACGCCATTCGCGTGCTCGCGCTCTTGGGGCAGCCGTTCGTTGCGGGGCGTCACATCCTCGATGATGAAGGGAATCAAGCCCTGCCAGGCGTTTCCGACTTTGTTGTTGATCCAGCGGACCTGGTAGCCGTCGGGGCGGGCGCGCGCGCCTTGCATGAGTTCGCCGGAAGCGACGCCTTGCGCGCGAAAAGCGGCCAGATCGCTGCGGATGTCATCGGTTGCCAGGCAGAAATCGAGCAAGCCGGCGCCGCGATCTTCCAGGAGCGCCCACCAGGGATGGGCAGGGCTGTCTTCATAGAAGCTGAGCAGCTCGATATAGCTGCCGTCGGCGAATCCTATGAGCGCGTTGTAGGAGCCGTAGGGGTGTTTGCCGCCGTCGACGACGGTGAAGCCGAGATTGCGATAGGTGGCGATTAATTGCGGCAGGGACTGGGCCGCGATGACGATGTGGTCAATGCCGGTGATCATGTCGTGTTCCTTTCTATCTAGACATAGCCGCCGTCGACTTCGGTGAGCAGAATCGGCTCAGCGCCATTGATGATGACGGTATGCTCGTATTGCGCTGACAGGCTTCCGTCGACGGTGCGCAGCGTCCAGCCGTCGGCGTCGGTCTTGACGCGTCCGCGCCCGTTGTTGAGGAAGGGCTCGAGCGTCACGACCATGCCGTCAGCCAGCACGTCCTTGTTGCGCTTGTTGAAGTAGTTTGGGATAGACGGTTTCTCGTGGATATGCCGCCCGACGCCGTGCCCGCCCAGCTCGCGCAAGGTGCGGTAGCCTTGTTTCTTTGCGTATTTCTCGACCGCCCGCCCGATAGCGTTGGCGCGTTGTCCATGCCGCGCCAAGCCGATGGCGAGATCGAGGGCGCGTCGGGTCGCCTGGCAGAGCTTGATTTGGGCGGGCTGGGCCGGCGGGATGATGATTGTCGCGCCGGTATCGCCCCAGTAGTCTTCCAGCAGTGCCGAGACGTCGACATTGAGCAGGTCGCCGGCCTGGATGACGCGATCCTTGCGCGGAATGCCATGCGCCGCTTCATCGTTTAGGCTGATGCAGGTATAGCCGGGGAAGCCGTACGCGCGTATCGGGGCGGAGATCGCGCCGGCTTTGGTCATGTAGTCACGGCCGATGTCGTCCAGGTCGCGGGTGCTCATGCCCGGTTCGGCGCTGTCCAACATGAGCTTGAGCGTCAGCGCGCAGATTTCGCCGATGCGCCGCATGCCGCGTTGGTCTTTGTCGCTTTCGATCATCATGCTGGTTTTCCGCGCGCGCGTCCGCCGTCGGCCATTGGGCTGATTGCGACATTGACCGTAACACGCGCCGTGGTGAATATGTAGGGCAGGTCCGGTTATGTGGCGGGCGCGTCAATGACCAGCCCTGCGACTTTGCCGAGAGCGATGATTTAGGCCGCCGGTTCGCCGAGACGCCGCTCGGTCCCAGCCAGCAGGCGCTCGACATTGGCTTTGTGGCGCAGCGGGATCATGACGGTCAGCGCGATGGCATAGAGCAGGAGGATTGGCTTTTGGTACTCGGCGCTCACCAGCAGGATCAGCCAGAGGTTGGCGACGCCAAAGCCGATCAAGACGCCAAGCGAGACGTAGCGGGTGCGGACGACGATGGCGATGGCGATGGCGGCGGCGACCAGGATCTGCAGGGGCTGGATCATCAGCATGGCGCCGAACGCGGTGGCTGCGCCTTTGCCCCCGCGCACAATCAGCTTGAGCTTGCCTTCCTTGATCGACGCTGTCAGCAGGGTGGCGAAGAGCGACCAGTTGTGGCCCGCCACCACGCTAGTGGCCGCTACTGATGTCGCCACGCCGATTTGCGCGGGCAAGAGCAAGTCCCGCGCCAGCCAGACAGCGAAGACGCCCTTCAAGACATCGACGACGCCGGTGAAGAGCGCCCAGCCTTTGCCGACGGCGCGCGCCACGTTGGTCCCGCCCATATTGCCGCTGCCGACCTCAAAGATGTTGACGTCCTTGGCTTTGCCGACGAAGTAGGCGGTCGGGAATGAGCCGATCAGGTAGCTGCTAGCGATAATGAGCAGCACTTGCGCCAGGTTGTCGGCGTTGATCATCTCGTTCATGACAGCGATTATTCTAGCGGCTGCGCCCGCCGCAATCAACTAAATCAGCTAGGATTCGTCTTCGCCGCCTTCGCAATAGATGAAGATCGAGTTGTAAGCGTCGTCTTGGCGGTCCCAGCCGATCGAATGCGATCGTCCATCAAGGTGGACAATAATGGTGTAGCCGCCCAGGGGGAAGCTGTCGCCGATAATCCATTCGGCGCGATACTTCGTGCCGTCGTCGAATTCATCTCGCTGTACGCCGTCCATCACTTCGGGATGGCTCTCTCGCGGGAAATACAGATCAACTTCTATGGATTCTGGATCCGGCGCGGAAACGATGACATTCAGGTCTTGTTCGAATTCGTCGGTCCATAGGCCGCAGCCGGCATCATCGATGCTGACGAAACCGCCGTCCTCAATGAAGTCGAGGCTTTCTTCAAAGTCCCCCAAGCGGATGCAACTCAGGACGAAGGTGAAGGGGCTGTCTTCTTCGCGGTTCCATTCGAAACGATGGCTGTCGTCCCCGATATGCGCGTCAAAGGTGTATACGCCCAGCGGGAGCTCATCGTCTTCCAGCCATTCGATGCGCAGCGGTATGTCGCTTTCCAAGACATCATGGTCGATTCCGAGCACGGCCAGCGGCTCGCTTGCGCCCGGGGGATAGACATCAACGGACATTTCGTCTTGCCCGCTGCCGGTGATTGTCACGTTGGCGTCGGCGTCGAAGCGACCGGTGACGAGCACAAAGCAGTCGGCGTCTAGGAGATGCACGTCATCGTATTCAAGCACGCCGTCTACCGCGCGAGTCGCCTCTGGCTCGGCGCCCGGCGGGTCGGCGGCTTCGGCCTCGGCGCTTTCGGCCGCCATCATTTCGCGGATCTGCGGCAAGATAACCGGACCATCCTGCCCGACGCAGCTCACCATCCAGGCGGCATTTTCAAGATCGTCGCGCAGCCATTGGAAGCGGTAGCTGTCGTCTTCCACATGCACGTCGAAAGTATATAGTCCGGGCGGGAATTCGGTATCGCCGAAGGTTTCGATGCGCAGGGGCAGGCCCATCAAGTCTTCTATCGCAGTGGCTTCAACCGCCAGCGCTTCGTCAGCGTCCGGCAAGTACAAGTCGACGCTGATCAATTCGTGATCGCCGCCGCCGATAAAGACTCGGTTTTGCTCGGCCTCATCGTCGTGAGTCACTAGGAGCGTGCAGTAGTCGCGGAAGGCGATCATTTCGCCTGTTTGCAGCGTTGTGGCGAGCGGCATGGCTTCTTCTGGGCCTGCGTCAGCGTCCGTTTCGGCGCTCAAGCTCTCAAGGCAGCGCGGGAACTGGGCGTTGAGGAAAGCCTCAAGCGTGACGGTACTGCCTGAATCCAGCTGCAGCAGGTCCTGATCGCCGTAGGCCGCGATCATGGCGCGCGCCAGATCGCAGTCGTAACGCGTGTTATTCTCGGCGTCTTCTTGCCAATCCTGCGCGCTGGCGGAGCCCGCCAAGAGCAAAAGTAAAGCCAATGCGAATCCAATCTTCTTCATGTTTGTCTCCCCGGCAGCCGGACCTTATTCCTCTTCATCCGCAATGCACTCGATCCCGAAGCTGTTAATGCTCTGATCCTCACGTTCCCACTGGTACTCATAAAGTTGCTCGTCGATTCTTACATCAATCTCGATCGCGCCCAGCGGGAATTCGCTCCCGGTGATCCATTCGACGCGATAGGGGGTGCCATCATCGAGGGAACCACTGTACTCCGAGTCCATTTCCGCCGGCTGATCTTCGCCTGGGAAGGTGACTTCGACCGTCATCCCGTCCTGGTTTTCGCCGGTGATGATGATGTTGAAGTCTTCGTCCCAGGCTTCGGTCCAGACGAGGCAGCCAGCGTCGGCGATGAAGGTCCGGTCATCGTCGCCCAATACCGACTGCGTGGGAATCGGGCTTTCGTCGCCGAAGCAAGCCAATACAATCGTGCGGTAGCTGGCGTCTGCGCGCTCCCATTGGAAACGATAGCTGTCGTCGCCGATACGCACGTCGAATCGATAGAGGCCTAGCGGGAAATCATCGCCCGTCGCCCACTCGACGCGTGCGGGCACTTCTGTGCCGATGTCTTGTTTGTATTCGTGGGATTCGTCCATGCGCAAGGGTTTGCTCTCGTCGGGCAGATAGACATCGACCGAGAGTTGGTCGATGTTGTTACCGACCAGGGACACATTGAAATCATCTTCGTGATCATCGCTGATGGCGACAACGCAGCTAAGGTTCGCCAAGCTGTGGGTGTCGCCGTCTGCCAGCGAAATGGCATCGGCTGCGCTTTCGGCTTGGGCCCTGTCGTCTGCGGATTCTTCAGCATCAACCGAGCCTGCGACTTCCGCTTCTGGGGCGTCATCGTCTTCAGCGTCGGCTTCGGCTGGCTCTTCTTCTTGGCAGACCAGCGAAAATGTATTCATG
The DNA here is from genome assembly GCA_022824465.1 of Anaerolineae bacterium. Classification (GTDB taxonomy): domain Bacteria; phylum Chloroflexota; class Anaerolineae; order Aggregatilineales; family Phototrophicaceae; genus UBA6055. The sequence continues at coordinate 102,804 of JAJDZV010000001.1, read as the reverse complement.
GCCTGGTCGTTGCGCATCCAGACGAAATGAAAGAGCTCGCCGTCAATGCGCACATCAAAGACATAATCGCCCAACGGGAACTCATCGCCGGCTAGCTGTTCCAGGCGAATCGGCTTGCCGCTTTGGGTCACATCGCTTATGACGGTGTCCATCTCGACCGCCTGGCTTTCGCCGGGCAGGTAGACGTCCAGGGCGATGCGGTCCAGCGCTATGCCGCCCAGGAGAAAGGTAAAGCGCTCATCGTAGAAGTCGTCGATCAAGATGCTGCAACGTGGTTCGCCCCACTCGAGCGCCGCTCCTTCAACCAAGACGCGGATTAGCGCCGGGTCTTCCGCTTCGACCAGTTCGGCGAGACGGCCGCTGGGCTCGCTTTCGCAGGCGGGAAATAGCGCACGCAGGAATTCGGCTACGCTTTGATGCTCGCCCGCGTCGTCTTCGATCAAGTCTTGCTCGCCATAGCCGTCTATAAGCGCGTTAATCAGCGCGCAATTGTATTGATTTTCATTGGCGCCGTCGCTCTGCCAATCTTGCGCCGCAGCCGCATAAACGGCTAGCATACAGATCATCGCCACAGCAATCAGCTTCTTCATGAGCGCCTACTTTCTTTTTCTATGCTTCAGCCTATGGGAATGGTGAATCACGAAGACATTCTCACGCCCGTTCGGGGAATCTGTTGCCGATGAGCCAAGGCTCGCCCCTGCATCCTATGCTTTCTGAGACAGGATTATCGGTTGCCATGTACTCGACATTCACCACTCCCCATCGTGTATGCCTCGGCAGCCATTGCGGCGGCTCGCGCGATTCGCCATTCTCAACGCGTACAGATGAAGGCGACCGTCTTGAAGCCGTCGTCCTGACGATTCCAATTGAATCGATACAGTTCGTCGTTCATCAGCACTTCAATCACGTAGACGCCTGTCGGGAAGGTCTCGCCTTTGACGAATTCGACCCGATAGGGCGTACCGCTTTCCTCGACCATATTGGTAACGTTGTCCAGCTCGATGGCGCTTAGCTCGCCGGGATAAAAGAGCCGAACCTCGACGCTGTCCATATCGTCGGCGGATACGAGCAGCTTCAAGTCTACTTCGCCGGCGAAGTCGCTGGTTTCCAGGGTGCAGTCGGAAGCCAGGAAGGAATAGATTTCGCCGTCTTCCAACTCCGCCAGGATGCCGTTTTCAGTGGCTTCTTCGCTTGTCGGGTCAAGGCAGGCGACGACGATCGTGTTGACCGCTTCATCGCGGCGCAGCCACTGGAAGCGATAGCTTTGGTCATGGATATGCAGGTCAAAAGTGTATCGCCCCAGCGGGAAGTAGCGGCCGAGCGCCCATTCCGTCCGCACCGGCAGCGCCACGCCGTAGACCTCGGTCTCGTAGCTGTTGACATGCGGCATGTCCAGCGGCTCGCTGGCGCCGGGCAGATAGACATCGACCGACATGCTCTCTTGATTCACGCCGGCCAGCGAAACATTGAGATCTTCGTCAAAGCGGTCTCTCGCGCTGACGCTGCAATCAGCGGCGTCGATACTGTGCGTCTCATGATCATCCAGCACGGCGATGACCGCTAGTTCGGTCTCTGGTTCAGCCGCGGAATCGTTGAACTCGCCGACGGATTCCGCCCGGTTCATCACGGCGCAGGAAGCGAAAACCCGGTCCAGAAAGTAAGCCATCGTCATGTAATTGCCGTCCGGGAAACGCATGAGGTTATCGGCGCCAAAGGCTTCTTTGACGGAGGCGACCAAATCGCAATTGTGATAAAGGTCGTTGTCTTCGTCGTATTGCCAATCCTGCGCCGATACCGGCTTCGTCAAAAGCAGACACATGAGTGCGACAATCAGCAACGCTTTCAAGACTCGCTCGCTTCGTCTAAACTCTTGTCTGAGGCGGACATCGCATAATGACAATACTCGAGTTTACAGGCAATTACAAACGCGCGGCGCGAGTCCGTAGGCGAAGAGGCGGATTGGCGCGACAGCCGCGGTTGAGATTTCGGCGGACGCAACTGAGTCGGGCGCTATGAAAACGAAGCCAAGAATCGCTATCGTTATGGGCGACCCGGCCGGCATCGGACCCGAGCTCATCGTCAAGGCGCTTGGGGATGAGAGGCTGCATGAGCGTTGCCGCCCGGTGATCATCGGCGATGTTGAGGTCATGCGCAAATCGGCTGCCTGGCTGGGCTCGGCGCTGCGTTTCCACGCGACGGACGATATTGCCGATGCCGCTTTCCAATCGGGAGTGTACGCGGTTTTGAGCCCGCCCGGGTTCAGGGTAGGTCGAGTGCCGCCGCCGGCGGTTCATCCCAAATTGGGCGAGGCGGCGGGGCGCTATCTTGAGTGGGCATATCGGCTTGCCATGCGTTCGCAAGTGGATGGCGTGGTCATGGCGCCGATGAATAAAGAGTCGTTTCGGGAGGCTGGCTACGACTATTACGATGAACTGCAGTTCCTGGGCGAATTGACCGGCAGCCGCGAACCCTACATCCTGGCGGCCGCGGGCCCCGTCTGGGCGGTGGCTGTGACCGAGCATATTCCCTTCCGCGACATCGTCGGTTATATCAAGCGCGAGCGAGTCTTACGTTTCATTCAACGCTTGCATGGCGTGCTCATCAAGCTGACGCGCGCCGAGCCGCGCATCGCTGTGGCCGCGCTCAATCCGCACGGGGGCGAGGGCGGTTTATTCGGAACCGAGGAGATCGACGAGATTGAGCCGGCTATTCGGGACGCGCTACGCGACGATATCCGGGTCAGCGGTCCCGTACCGTCCGACATCATATTCAAGCGCGCGTTGGACGGCGAATTCGATGGCGTCGTGTGCATGTATCATGATCAGTTGAACATCGCGCGCAAATTGCAGGCGCGGGGCGATATCGCGACGTTGTGGATGGGCTTGCCGGTCATCGGCGCGACCACCGCGCACGGCACCGCCTTCGACATCGCCGGGCAGGGCATCGCCGACCCCGGCAGTATGCGCGCCGCTTTGGATTACGCGATTAGGCTGGCGACGCCTCAGGGGTTGTAGGTCTGGATCTTGTCGGCACTTTCGCGCCGGCGCAGGCGTTCCATCCGCGGCAGAATGTTGGCGAAGATTTCATCCTTGTCCAGCGTCAGATGCTCGCGCTCGAGCATGATAGGGGCGCCATCGCAGATCACGCTGCGCACATCCCCGGCGCGGGTGTTGTAGACCAGGCTGGCGGTGACGCTGTTGAGCGGAAAATGATGCGTCCCGCCGAGGTCGACAAGGATGATATCGGCCAGCTTGCCGACAGACAGGTCGCCGAGATCTTCCGCCTGCCCGTAGACGCGAGCGCTCTCCTGTGTGGCGATGGTCAGCGCTTGCGGAATCGTCAGGTTTTCGGCGTCGCCCGTGAGTTGCTTCTGGCCCATCGCGGTCAAGCGCATCGCTTCCCACAAGTCGAGGGTGTTATTGCTGACGGCGCCGTCCGTGCCCAAGCCGACAGCGATGCCAAGCGCGCGCAATTCGACCAGGTTGTTGAAGCCCATCGCAAGTTTGGCATAGGTCTTCGGGCAATGGGCGATGCCGGTTGGCGTTTGCAAGTCCGCCAGGATTTCCAGATCGCCGGGGGTGGCGCCCAGGGCGTGCGCCAGGATCGTCGGCGCCTCAAAGACGCCGCAGTCATTCAAGACCTCAATCGGCGTTTTGCCGCGGCGGCGCAAGCTCGCCTGCGTTTGCTCGCGCGTTTCAGCCACGTGAATATGAATGCCGCTGCCGATGTCGCGGGCCTTTTGCGCGCTCGCTCGCAGGAAGTCGTCGTCGCAGGTATAAGGCGCGTGCGGACCAAGAATTGTGCGGATGCGGCCGCCAGCGGCGCCGTTCCAATGCTGCGCGAAAGCGGCTGACTCCTCGATCTGCCCCAAGCCATTGGCGCCGAACATCGCCTGGCTCAGCAAGGCGCGCGTCCCCGCCTGCTCGACGGCGCGGGCGGCGTATTCCATGTGCCAGTAGTGATCGCTGACGGCGGTGATGCCCGCTTCTATCATCTCGAGCAAGCCCAGCTGCATGCCCCAGTAGACATCTTCCGGTTCCAGGTTGGCTTCCAGCTGCCAGATATAATCGTTGAACCAGCTATCAAGATTGACGTCTTCGCCCATGCCGCGCCAAAGCGCCATCGGGACGTGGGCATGGGTATTGATGAAGCCGGGCATCGCCAATTGCCCAGCGGCGTCGAGGACGGTCCGGGCTGAGGCCGGGTCTATCGTCCCGGTCGCTTCGATCGCGCTGATGCGATTGCCGCAAATGGCAATGTCATAATCGGCGAGGATGCGGGCGCATTCGTCACGCAGCTGCAAGATATTGGCGCGGCGTATCAGCAGGTCGGCCATCGTCGCGGCTCACTCAGCCCGCGGTTCGAGCGAGGTGAAATAATCGCGCACGACATCGCGCAAGCCCAAGGGCACGTAGTCGCTTTCGAGCGCGCGGTTTGCCGCGTTCTGGTAGTTGCTGAAAACCGTGTCGTAACTCACGCGCGACTCGCCGATAGGGTTGTCGTCGAAATCGCCTTCGGCGAGCACGGTGTCATTGGCGTCGGTATCGAGGCGGATCTCGTCTTGGCCGCCGCCGTCGATGCCGCTTGGGCTGTATAGCGCTTGGTATTCGATCTCGCCCCTTCCCGCAGGCTGGTTGTCGGTTGCGGCGCCCTGGTCTTCGCCGCCGCTGCCCGGGAGGCTTTGGTTGCTTGGCGCGGCGTCGCCGGCGTCGGCGCCCGATGCGCGGCTGTCTTGATTGCGGCCTTGGCTCTCGCTGGCGCCGGGACGGTTTTGCTGCGGCTCTTGCTGGCCGGACCTTGCGCCGGGGATGGCTTGGGCTTCTTGTTGCTCGCCGGCTTGGGAGGCGCGCTGTTGTCCTGGTTCGCCCGGCTGCGGCTGTCCCTGTTGCTCGCCCGCTTGTGATTGTTGCCGCGCGATGGATTCAGCGGCTTCTTCGGTTGTCTCGGCCTGCTCTTGCAGGAGCGCGCGCGCGTTTTCATTTTGCTGTTGTTGCGCTTGTTCTTGCTCGAGCGACGCTTGCGCCGCCTCCATCTGCTCTTGCAAGTCAGCGGCGTCGCCTTCTTGAAGCGCCTCCGCCATGGCGCCCATCTGCTCCGCCAGTTCGCTGTTCATTTGGGCAAGCTCTTCGGCGGCGGCTTCCAACGCTTCAGCCGCTTGCTGCAATTCCTCCGGGCTCATCTGCGCCGCGTCCTGCGCCATTAGATCGAGCCCTTGCGAGAGGTCAGCCAGGTCCTCCAGCGCCTCGTTCACCGCGGTCGCGTCCAGGCTTTCGGACTCGGTTGCCGCCGGCGGCATGAAGTCCTCGAGAGCCTCAAGCGCCGCTTCCAAAGCCGACTGGTCCAAGTCGACAGTGTCTTCAAGGCGATTCTCCAATTCTTCCAACTGCGACTGCAACTGGCTGAGCGCGGCGAAAGCTTCTTCGTCGCTGATCTCTTCTTCCTGCAGCCGTTCCAGCGCTACGTCCAGCGCATCGAGCAAGTCCTGTCGGTCGACATCATCCAGATCGGTGTCTTTGGCGACGACTTCAATCATCTCGCGCAGGTCGTCCTGCGCCGCTTCGACGGCCGCTGACGGGGCATCGGCCATGAAGTCTTCGCCCGCAATCGCTGGCAGGAGGATCATGCCAACCATGGCGATCGTCAGGGCAAGCAACGCTATCAATTCGCGCGGACGAAAGTCCATAGTGATGCGCGCCTTGGGATCAACCGCGCGCGCGACTTGCAAAGCCTCGGCAATCTGCCGCGCTTCGATTTCGGGATGCGTCTTTATGCGCCCGTGCATCAGCTCGAAGGCGGCGGAGACCCGTTCTTGCAAGCCAAATTCGAGGTCGAAGTACTGCGCGCGGACCGCCAATGTCCGGGGAAAGAGCAGGGTGTAGAGCAGGTTCAGCAAGCCGCCGGCCGCGCAGAGCCCAGTGGCGATCAGAGCCAGTTGTTCCGCAGCCAGCCCCAAGCGCCAATAACCGACGCCGCCGACGACCAAGCCTAGACTCAGCGCCAGGATCAGCGAGCGCGGAACTGTCTTGGAAAGCAGCCGCCATTCATGCCGCCGTTCCCAGCTATCGACAAGCAATTCGAGTTCGGTCGCTTTGGGTTTGTGCTGTGTCTCGCCATTCATAGCGGCATGCTCAATCAATCATTCCAACCAATGGACCCGGCTCCGGGCGGTCAATCGACGCGAAAGAGACGCTCCATATGGTTGCGCAAATTCTCAGGCGCGCAGACGGAGTGAACGAATCTCGGGAATTATACCCAATCGCCGATGGTATGGCGCTTCAAACCTTTGACAATGCCTGCATATTCTACGCCCGCCGCATGCAATCGTAAGAAGTCCCGGTCTTTGGTACAAAATACGCGTTGCATAGCGCGGGCACGATTAAGGCGGCTTTGGTCGTCGACTGAAAATGCTCCCCGACTAAGGTCTATGCCGTGCCGCGCCAATGGCTTTGTGATTCTAGGTGACAGATGTTCATCGAGATAGAAGCGAATCGGGTCGGGTTCCATATTGTGCTTCCGCCAACTGAATGTCGTTTAGATTGTTTATCTCGAGATCGGCGTCGATGTAGTCGGTATGCGCCGCGTAATAGGCCAGCGCATCCTCCACCATGAATAGCTCGATTTCATAGTGTTCCGCGATTTCAACTGGTCCCAAGGCGTGAACCTTCTGGTCCGCAACGATGTCGGTCACTTTGATTCCCGTGCCTTCAATGCATGGTCGGCCGCCGTGCACCAGCGGATGCGTCGTGATGCCCTTCGCCGGCGTCCGGGATTTGACGCCCTTGATATCGTCTTGAATATCCGGTCGTTGGCGTTCAAGCGGCATGTCTTGGCTCGTTGAATCCATGCTATTGCTATCCAACTATTGCGACGCTTGTCGCGATGCAATCCCATTATAGCGCAGGGCAGGGCAAAATCGCAGAGCCGGCGCCGTTCGCCACTGCGCTTGCATTTTGGCGATGTCGCCGTTATGGTGACGACCGTTATTTTGATAGGGAGAAACATGGCGCAAACCTACGTCGTCACTGGCGCCGCCGGCTTCGTCGGGTCGCATATCGCTGAGCGGCTGTTGCGTGATGGTCAGCGCGTCAAGGTCATCGATAATCTGCTTACTGGCAAGCGTGAAAACCTCGACGCCTTGCGCTCGCTAAACGGCGATCTGTCGGTTGCCGCTGGCTCCATCACCGATCTTGAAGCCTTGCAGTCTCTATTCAGGGGCGTCGATTATGTCCTGCACCAAGCGGCTTTGCCATCGGTCCCGCGCAGCCTCGACGATCCGCTGGAAACGCACCGCCACTGCGTCGACGGCACGCTCAACACGCTGGTCGCGGCGCGCGACAATCAGGTCAAACGCGTGGTCTACGCCGCCTCGTCATCCGCCTACGGCGATCAAGCGAGCGCGCTGAAGGTCGAGTCGCTTTCGCCGGCCCCGGTATCGCCTTATGGGGCAGCCAAACTCGCGGGCGAGAATTACTGCGCCGCCTTCACGCGCGCCTATGGCTTGGAAACGGTGGCGCTTCGTTACTTCAATGTCTTCGGTCCGCGGCAAGACCCGCATTCGACCTACGCCGCCGTCATTCCGCGATTCATCACGCGCATGCTGGCGGGTCGAAGTCCCGTGATCTATGGCGATGGGGGCCACAGCCGCGACTTCACCTATATCGATAATGTTGTGCATGGCAACCTGCTGGCCTGCGGTGCGCCGGGCGCTGTCGGGCAGGTCATCAATCTGGCGACTGGCGGGCGCGTCACGCTGAACGAACTGGCAGCCACGCTCAACGACATTATGGATGCTGACTATGAGCCCATTTACGCCGCCGAACGCCCGGGCGATATCCGCCATTCGCAAGCCGATTTGACCAAGGCGAAAGCGCTGCTCGGATATGAACCGGTTGTCGAGTTCGCGGCGGGGCTCCGGCGCACGGTCGCATGGTATCGAAAGACGAAGGGGCGCGGCTAACTGGCGGCGCGGCGCAATCACCAGACGCTTGTTTGGCTTGCTGACGCGCGCAGCCGCCCGGTTTGGTAATTGATTCGAGCTTGGCTATAATGCCGCCAGCGGAACAGCCGGTTGGAGACCAGCGATGTACACCGATATCAGCAACGATGACTATCTTCAGCAGTTCGCCAGCGGCGACCGCGGCGATTTCCAGTTGATCGATGTGCGCGAAGACGACGAATACGCCGAGAGCCATATCCCCGGCGCGAGCAATATCCCGCTCAGCGAATTCATGGCGCGCGCAGACGAAATCAGCGAAGACGGGCCGGTTGCGCTCGTCTGCAATACTGGTGTGCGTTCATCGCAGGCGGCGCTTTACCTGGCGAGTATGGGTTACGAAGACATTTACAACCTGGAAGAAGGGACCAAAGGCTGGATAAAGCAGGGCCGCGCGGTCGAAAGCGCAGACGAGTCCTGAGCGTCTAGCCAGCGAAGCACTCTGGAGCAGGAAAAGAAGAATTGTTGATACATTACGAAGTGACGCAGAGATTGGTAGTTGCAGGGGTGTCTCTTCGGGTCGCCCGCCAACGCGCTTACAAGTTCAGTAAAGAATGAGGAGTTTACGACGATGGTTTTACGCTCATTGGTAGGCGCGAACGTCAAACGAAAAGAAGACCCCAGCCTGATCACCGGCGCCGGAAAATACGTCGGCGATCTCAAGCTGCCCGGCATGCGGCATGTCGCTTTCGTCCGCAGTCCCTATGCCCATGCGAGAATCGTCAGCATAAACACCGCGGCGGCCGCGTCGCGCGCTGGCGTGCTGGCTGTCATCACCGGCGAGGACATGCGCGGGCAGTGGGAGCCAGTCCCGGTCGCTGGCGGCGATGTCGCTCAGGAGAAGTACAGCCATCTGGCGCTCTCGGTCGACCGCGTCCGCCATGTCGGCGAGGTAGTCGCGGCTATCATTGCCGATTCGGCGGAGATAGCCGAAGACGCGATCGACGATGTAGACATTGAGTGGGAGGAATTGCCAGCCGCCGCCGACTTGTTAAGCGCCTTCGATAGCGACGCGCCAACGGTATTCGACGGCTTGGATAGCAACATCATCGATACCGGCGAAAAGAAAACCGACGATGTCGACGAAGTCTTCGCCAATGCGCCGCGGACGCTCAGTCAGCGCATGTTGAGTCAGCGCGTCGCCGGCGTGCCGATGGAAGTGCGGGCCGTCGCAGCCGCGCCCGATGCCGTCACCGGGGGGCTCATGCTGTGGTCCAGCACACAGATTCCGCACGGCGTTCGTTCGGCGCTGGCGACCGTCCTGCGCATGCCGGAGAGCTTGCTTCGCGTGATCGCGCCCAATGTCGGAGGCGGCTTCGGCGTTAAGAATCAACTTTATCCGGAAGAAATCGCGGTCGCCAAGTTGGCGCAACGCTTCAACCTGGCGCTCAAATGGGCGGGGACGCGCGTCGAGCACTTCGTCTCCACCACCCATGGCCGATCCCAAATCGCTGATGTCGAGGTCGCTTTCGACGACGGCGGAACCATCCTCGGCTTGCGTTTGCATGTGATCGGCGAATTGGGCGCTTATCCGCCATTTTACGATATCGCGCACCTGACGGGCTTGATGGCCAGCGGCAACTACCATATCCCCGCCGTACATTTCAAGGCGAGCAATGTCTTCACCAATACAGTTGCCGTGGCCGCTTACCGCGGCGCTGGGCGACCGGAGGCGATCTATTATATTGAGCGCGCCATCGACATGATCGCCGCCGCACTCGGTATGGACCCGGCAGCGGTCCGCCGCCGCAACTACGTCAAGCCGGAGCAGTTCCCCTACAGGACCCCGACCGGCTCGACCTATGACACCGGCGAATACGAAAAGAATCTGGAGACCGCCTTGCAACGGGCGAATTACGCCGCGCTGCGCGAAGAGCAGGCCGCCAGCCGCGCCGACAATGGCGATACCTTGCTCGGCATCGGCGTGGCCACGTATGTCGAGATGTGCGGCTTCGGACCCTACGAGAGCGGGGTCGTGCGGGTCGAGCCCAGCGGCACAGTCACGGTCTTGACCGGCACATCGCCTCACGGCCAGGGCTTGCAGACCACCTTCGCCCAGATCGTCGCCGACGAGATTGGCGCCGACTATGACCAGGTCGTCGTCAAGCATGGTGATACTGGCGCGCAGCCGGTCGGGGTCGGCACTTTCGGCAGCCGCAGTCTGGCCATCGGCGGTTCGGCCATCATCCGTTCCGCGGTCAAAGTTCGGGAGAAAGCCATATCCATCGCGGCTCACATGCTGGAAGCGTCGCCCGGCGATATCGAATTCGTCGACGGCGAATATCGCGTCAAGGGCGTGCCCAGCCGCAGCTTGACGCTCAAGGACATCGCTGCGCGCGCCTATAGCGACCGCCTGCCGGATGATATCGACACCGGCTTGGAAGCGACCGATTTCTTCCGCCCGCCGGATTTCATCTATCCCTTCGGCACGCATATCGCGGTCGTCGAGATCGAGCGCGACACCGGCTGCATCCGCCTGCGCGAATTCTATTCCGTCGATGATTGCGGTCCGCGTATCAGCCCGCTGCTGGTAGAAGGACAGATACACGGCGGCTTGGCGCAAGGCATCGGTCAAGCGCTGTTGGAAGAGGTTGTCTTTGATGATCAGGGCCAGCTTCTCACTGGCACGATGATGGATTACGCCATGCCCCGCGCCGATAACTTCCCGACATTCACCATCGACCAGACGGTCACCGAAACGACGCTCAACCCGCTTGGCGCCAAGGGCATCGGCGAAGCGGCGACCATCGGCTCGACGCCGGCGGTCGTGAATGCGGTTGTTGACGCCTTGAGTCGCTTCGGCGTACGTCATATCGATATGCCATTGACCCCGCGCCGCATCTGGGAAGCCATAAACCAGTCCTAGCCAGCTAGTCGAATGCGATGTCACGAGACTATTCGCTCGCGCGCGATCTTGCCGAACTCGAACAGATGACGGAGCGTCTGGGAGATTATGTCCTGGGCGACAAGCTTTATCTGCCGCTCTCCGCTGCTTATTCGCGTCGGTCGAGACTGCCGCAATTGAGCGCGGGCGCCCTGCTGCTTCGCCGGCGCCGCTTGATGCGATTGCGCTGGTCTCTGAGTGACTCCCAGCAGTCGCGCCTCTCAAAAGCGCTTCGGCGGCATGATGTAGTCCAGCGCGAGTGGACACTTCACTACGAAAACAAACTCAAGGGCGAAGCGCCAGCGCGCTTGAAACAGATGCGCGCTTTTTTCCGCGATTGCCAGGAGAACCCGAGCGGTTGCGCCTCGGCTTATCCGCCGGAAGCGCTGCGCCGCACGATGGCGGCCGAGATCCTGCTCGCGATGGACGCGTTTGGATACGACAAGCGTGAACTGTTGCCGGGCGTGGAGCAGACGGACCTGGCGTTACGGCGTCTGTTGCATGCCGGCGAGTTCATCTGGTCGCCGCTGCTGGCGCCGGCCTACCCGCGCGATGACTTTTGGTGGCTGTATGGCAGTCCCGCTTAGTCGCTCATTCGCGTTTTCGCCTAAGTGAAGAATATATATTGAGTTAGGAGGAACTAGATGTTGAAAGCCGGGATTCTACTGGTATTAATCTCGATATTCATCTTCTGTGGCATGATCGCGGCGCAGGGCGAATATTTTATTCGGCCCAAGTTCGTCACTAATATGCGGGCTGAGCCCAGTCGAGGCAGTAACGTGGTCGGGCAAGCCCGAGCAGGTCAAATGCTGCAAGTTGTCGGCGAGACTGACGACTGGCTCCATATCAACAACAACGGACAGGAAGCATGGGTGGCGAGTTGGCTAGACTACGATGTTTTCGGCAAAGACGGTCGGCTGGAAATCAGGTCGCGGGTCGGTGGCATGAACTGCGACAGAGGACCCGAATTCGCAAGCGGCGGTTGGGTATTGGATGTGATGGACTGCGATTTTGATTTGCAGCCGCCCGCGGGCGTCCTGCCGGCGCATCAAAAAGCGATTCTTGTCGAGGGTCCCGATTACCATGTGGAACGCGTGTCAAAAGCGCTGAGCAGACTGCAAGCGGAAGCGCCAGAGTGGTATGCTTATGTGTCCAGCGCCGTGGACAAGATCATTGTATACGAGCCAGGCTCGAGACACGATGTTGTTTCCGGCATGGCATACGTGTATCCACATTTGCGGAACATATATCTGAGCAAACATGCTGCCTCCGGTCTTGGCGGCTCGGTTATCGGCATTATTGTGCATGAAACTTGTCATCTCTATGAATACAAAGCGGGCTTGAAGCTGGCCGGCTATGAGAGTGAAGTTATGTGTCATACCATCGAGTTGTACGCGCTCGAAGCAATGAACGCCTCAACTTCAAACGCGGAAGGCATGATCAAGTTCCTGCTCTTCTTAGGAGAATAGCTTGAGACATTGCCAGTAGACGAAGAATATCCGCATTGATTCTCAACTGACGCGTTTGCATTGAGCGGGTAAACGGTGGACCTCCACATCGCCTTCGGCCCCGGCGCCGCGCGTTGAGTTCCCATTGCGATCGTGTATAATTTGCACTAGTGAACGATGTCAGGAGTTCCGCGATGAAAACTTACACAATGGAGTCCGCGGTCGCCAACTTTGAAGAACTAGTGAAGGAAGCGCAAGAAGGACTGACAGTCTATATCATCGCCAATGACGGCGGTGAATATGAATTGATCCTGAAGCGCATGCCTGTCAATAAACCGCGCAAGCCGGGCAGCCTCAAGGGTAAATTCAAAATTGCAGATGACTTTGATGCGCCGTTGCCCGAATTTGAGCCTTACATGGAATGAAGTATCTGCTGGATACATCGGCGCTACTATGGTTTCTGGCGGATGACAGAAGACTGGGAGCCAGTAACAGGTCGCTTATACAAAACCCGGCCACTGACATTTTTGTGAGCTTGGCGAGCTTGTGGGAGTTGGCGATTAAGTTCAACATCGGGAAGTTGACATCGCCACTTTCCTTCAATGTCATTGTGAACGAAATCGAAAACCGGAACAGTTTTCGTCTCCTTGAAATAAAGATCATGCACCTTGAAAGATATGTTAATCTGCCGCGAGTGCACCGCGACCCCTTCGACAGGCTGCTTATCGCCCAGTCTCTCGCGGAGAATCTGCCCATCATCACCAATGACGCCGCCTTCGACCAGTATCGCATCCAGCGCGTCTGGTAGCCTCTCCCCGGTGCAATGAGCCTCTTCGTCGCCTTCATCTTCGTGGCGGTCCTGCTCGGCGCCGGGCGGCTCGTTGAGTTCCCATAGCGGTCGTGTATAATCTGGGTTGATGCGAGAGTCGCAGGAGTTCGCCGATGAAGACCTTTACTGTTGAAGAAGCGAAGCAGAATCTTGACGCAGTGCTTGAGTATGCGGAAAATGGTGGAACTGCTATCATCATAGACGAAGACGAAAAAGCCTATCAACTGGTTGCTACGATTGTACCTAAAAAGGGACCGCGCAGACCGGGCAGCGCAAAAGGGAAAATCATTATTACTGACGAGTTCTATGAACCGTTGCCAGAGCTTAAACCATACATGGAATGACTTATCTTCTGGATACATCATCATTCCTGTGGTTCGTGTATAACGACGATAGGTTGAGCGTCGCCGCTGCGCAAATCCTGATGGATTACGACAACGCCGTCCTCTTGAGCCTAGCAAGCGTCTGGGAAATCGCAATAAAAGTGAGTCTTGGCCGGGGATTGTTCTTACGGCAATCGTTTCCTGATTTCATTGACGAGCAGTTGGGTACCAACCGCTTTCAACTTTTGAACATTAACATATCCCACCTTAAGCTCGTAGCTGATCTTCCGCCCATTCACCGCGACCCCTTCGACAGGCTGCTTATCGCTCAGTCTCTCGCGGAGAATCTGCCCATCATCACCAATGACGCCGCCTTCGACCAGTATCGCATCCAGCGCGTCTGGTAGCCTCTCCCCGGTGCAATGAGCCTCTTCGTCGTTTTCATCTTCGGGGCAGTCCTGCTCGGCGCGGGCGCGATGCTATCGCCAGCCTGGCGCACCGCTCAACCCCGCATCGCCCTTTCGGCGACGCTCTGCCTGGCGCTGGTCACGGGTGGCGCTGTCTTCTACGCCGAAGCCTTCGTTTGGGACACCCTGGTGATCGACTATATGCTCTTCGCGCTGCTCTCAGGCGTTGTGCTTGGCGGTACGCTCTCGACTGCCCAGGCGCGGGCCGAGGCGCGCGGCGAACGACTGGCCGATCACGACCAAGGCTGGCCCGGTCCGGAAGATCTGGCTTTCTTCGCGCTGGTCGCCCTCGTCGTCATCACGCCGCTCTTTCACCTGGCTGCGCCCCTGGGTGTACAAGGGCAGATCACCGCCTTCCACAGCTTGACCACGCGCGAAGGCGAATCCTTCAGTTCGCTCGCGCCATTCGCGCCGCAGTCGGGCGTCGTCGTTGCGCCCGGCTTCCACGCCCTATCCGCCTATCTCAGTCTGCAGCTCGACCACAACATACCGCTCATCCAACTCAGCATCTCCGCTGTCGTTGTCTTTTTGCTCGTTTGGCTGGCATACGACTTCGGCGCCGAGCTGCATGACAAGCGCTTGGGCCGCGCCATGGCTATCGCGCTCCTGCTTTGCGCCGGCATGCACCGCAGCTTCCTCGACGGCCACTTCAGCGAGTTGCTGGCCTTGCTTTTCACGGCGGCGTTTCTGCTATATGCGCTGCGCCTGCTGCGTCAATTCAACCTGGCCGATCTGGTCGCCGGCGGTCTGATGCTGGGCGCGGTCATCATCACCAACCTTAGCCTGAGCCTGGTCGCGTTCTTCGGTTTTCTGTCGATACTCGGCGTCGCCTGGCTCGATCGTCATTACGCCATCACGCTTGAATCGCGCCTTGCTTTAACCTTTGGCCTGCCTCTGGCGGCGCTGCTGGGCATTGCGCCCTGGCTACTCAAGAACTTGCCCCTGATGCTGCCCATCAGCCCGTCTCCCTTCACGGCGGAACTCAACAACCTCAGCCACATGACCAGAGATCAAGGCGCCTTCATTCTCCCGCTGGCAGTCTACGGCATGTGGAGCGGATTGCGCGCCCGTGGCTCCTTGCGCCGGGCATCGCGTCTGATGCTTGTCTGGCTGCTGCTCGTAGTCGAAGCATCGCTCATCGGCGCCTTGGGCTCAATAGCTCCGCCCCTGGGCGCGCTGACCAACGCGCCGAATCTCGCGCGCCACGGATCAATCCTGCCCTACGCTTTTTTCGCTGGTCTCGCCCTGTTGAGGATCTGGGACGCGCACGTTGCAACGATGGTTAAATACAGGCTGCGCCGCTTGGCTTATCGTTTGATGGCGCTTTCTGCGTTTCTCATTTTGCTTGTTGGCAGCGCTTTTCAGCCCTTGCTTAACGCCCTGCGCCCGGCGCTTGACTTGCCGCCCGCGACGATAACTGGCGACGAACTCGAGGCGATGACCTGGCTGCGCGAAAACACGCCGCCCGACGCCTTGGTGCTGGCTGCCGATGGCAATGCCTGGCTGCCGGTGTTTGCTGAACGCCGCGCGCCGGACTTTCGCGCCGTGCGTTATTTCGAATGGCGTCTATTGGACCGCGCCGATGTGGACATTGCAGACGCGGACTATGTGCTTTGGTCTGGTGGTGATGAGTTGCCAAGTGATTTGCGTCTGAAATTGGTCGTTGAGGAGGGCAGGATACAGCTCTACAGAGTGCTGCCAAATCACGACGCTGAAACTGATTAATTTGATTGACCGTCACGATCTGTCTGTGCTAGGAATGTTTCTCCCTTTCTCAATTGAATGATGAAGATCCCGGCTACAGACGCCGCGCCTACCAACAGGGATGCGATACCGCCAATATCGCGGCCCAAGTGTATCATTGTGAACCCGCCCAGAATGATTAGTAGTGAGATGGCGAACGCAATATGCTGTCCTCGCTTGACTTCATCGGTTTTGTTCTTCAACTCGGTTCTAGTCAAGTCTACTTCGTCATCGTGCTGCTTCATTGCGATTTGCGTATCGTGTCGGGAAGTTTCCTCGGTCAATGTGAGAACACGATCTTGCGTTTCCATGCGTCTCAATTGAATCTTCTCAATAAGGTCGAAGTTTCTCACTGCGCTGCCGGATACCAGCTTCTCCCAGCGCTCCGCTTCCCTCGAAGGCAATAGCGGACCCGAATATAGTTTTTCCCGGCTGAACGAAACCAGATGCTCGCCGAATTTCTGACTGAACTCTTCTCGTTGTTCTTCTGGTATTGCCGCAAGCAAATCTGCGGGTAGTTTGAGGCTATTTGGCGTAGATGTTTGCGTGGATTCGTCGTCTGCGGTGTCTGGTTGGTCTGTCACTCGAGTCTGCTTTCACGTTCCGAGTCTTCATACAGCTTGATGGCGTGATAGAGATTCAGACCCACTTGGGCCCATGCATCCTTCAAGGTATTCCGTTCGTGGCTCTCAAAATAAGCCAAAAGGTTAGCCAGCAACTTCTCCCTGCGCTTGCGCCCAAGCACGCCAAACATGTCAAACGCGCTCGCCATGCCATACAGAAATGGTCGTTCGGGCAGGGCATACTATTCGGCGATTTCCTTCGCATTGTCATTCATGATGGAATTCCTGTCGCCAAGCGCTTGACTATCAGACTCATCTTTTGCGCACAGCATTACGACGATGTCAGCGACTTCTGCCGACTCTCAGGTTTGACTTCGCAACGATTATACAGCAACATGCACACTAAACCTCCATCATCTCACACTCGGCAAGGAGAACCCCCATGCCAAAACGCAAAGTTGTCGTCACCGGCGCCAGCGGCACGATCGCCGGCGTTCTGCTCCCCGCCCTGCGCGAACGCTACGACCTGACCCTCCTTGATGCCCGCAGCACAGATTCGCGCGGCGAGGAAGTCGACGGCATCCAGGTCGCCGACTTGCTGGACCGAGATCGCGACCAGTACCGCCGCCACTTCAAGGGCGCCGACGCCGTCGTCCACTGCGCCTACTACCGCATCCACGATCAAGGCGACGATGACTATTTTTCCTCCGAACTGGAAAACCTGCAGCTGGCTTACAATGTCTACCAGGTCGCCTGGGAAGAAGGCGCACGACGCCTGGTCGCCGCCAGCACCAATCACGCCGCCGACTTTTACGAGAATTACGCGCTTGACGGCGCCGTGCCGATGGTCACGCCGGAGATGAACGCCTCCGACAATTGGTATGGTTGGGCGAAGATCGCCTTTGAGCAGATCGGTCAAGTCTTCGCCAGCGGCGTCACGCACGGCGGCCGTCCGCTGGGAAACGCGCAGATTCGCATCGGCGGTCCGCGCGAGACCGATGTCGCCGACGCCCCCTTGGGCGACTTGCGCCGGATGCGCCGCGCCCTGGCTGTCTATATTAGCCAGCGCGATATGTCGCAGCTTTTCATCAAGAGCATCGAAACCGAGGATATTCGCGATGAACTGGGCGTGCCTTTCCAGATCTTCTATGGCATCAGCGCCAATCCCCACGCGATCTGGAGCATCGCCAATGCCCGCCGCGTCATCGGCTACGCGCCCGAGGATAATTCGGAAGAGCGCTTCTTTGATCTGATCCAGGCGCATATGCGCGCGGCTGGTGTGAGCTGATTCCACATCGGCGTCTGTAAACTTGGGCGACGTCTCCTGGTCAAACTGATATTTGAATGCGCGACTTTATGGTCGCCTATCGCGCCGCGCAATCCGCTAGGCTGATGCCATGAAGGCCTAGGTCGGTTTCGCCATCGTCCGCGGTTTAGGCGCTTCGCCGCGCTGCCAGATTGCCAGATTGCCAGATTGCCAAAAAGACATTTGCGTCGGCTTCACCGCTTGACTAAAGGCAAGCGCTTGGACCGCGCGCCATCGGCCTACGCCCGCAGCAGCTGCGGCGCGACTTCGCGCATAGTCGCCTTCAGCAGAGCCAGGGCCCCTTCCAATGCCGAAAGCGCGTAGTCAATCTCGGCCTCGGTCATCGGCGTCGAGATGCTGAACATGCCGCGATTGCTAGTATAGACGCCGCGGTTCAGCAACTCCAAATGCAGCAGGTCGCGCAGTTTGCCCGCGCGTTCGCTGGCGCGGCGCGCATCCGCCAGCGTGGCCAGCGGTTCATCGGTCCATTGAATCTGCTGCAAGGAGCCGTAACCCAGGCACTGCGCTCGGATACCGAGGGTCTTGAAGATTCGGTTGATCCCGTCGTTCAGCAGTTCGCCCAAGCGGTTGATGCGCCTTATAGCCGTCTCATCCAAGCGGCGCATGGATTCCAGGCCCGCCGTCATCGTCATGTTATTGCCGTTGAAGGTGCCGCTATGAAAGAGGGCATCCGCGTCCCGAAGCGGATCAAAGAGCTGCATGATCGCTCGGCGTCCGCCGAAAGCGCCGACCGGGAAGCCGCCGCCGATGATCTTGGCCACCGCCGTCAAGTCCGGCCGGACATCCGCGATTGCCTGGTAGCCGCCGCTGCTGAGGCGAAGCGTAACGATCTCGTCGAAGAGCAAGAGCACATCGTATGTGTCCGCTAGATCGCGCAAACCGCGCAGATAACCCGGCGCGGGCGGCACCATGCCCCCGGAGTTCGGCATGGGCTCGAGGATGATGCCGGCAATCCGCTCGTGATGCCGGTTAAGCAAGCGCTCCATCGCGGGCAAATCGTTGAATGGCGCTACCATGACCGCGTTAAGCACGGCTGCCGGGACGCCTCTTCCTTCCAGATGCGCCGTCGGCTCGAGGCTCGCGTCCAGATCCGCCTTGACACTCACCTCGACGAAATCGTGCGAGCCGTGATAGCCGCCGTCCAGCTTGACAATGATGTCGCGCCCCATGTAGGCGCGCGCCGCCCGCATCATCATCATCGTCGCTTCGGTGCCGGAGTTGGTGAAGCGCAGCATTTCAAAGCTCGGCACGCGTTCGACCAAGAGCTTGGCCAGCGCCACCTGCGGCTCGGCAGCCGTTCCGAAGACCGTCCCGCGCGTCAACTGATCGGCGGCGTATTCGACGATATCCGGCTGCGCGTGCCCGTGGACGAGCGATGTGAAGTTGTTCAGCAAATCGAGATAGCGGTTGCCGTCGCAGTCGCTGAGCCAGGCGCCGTCGCCGGCCCTCATGTAGGTCGGATAGGGCGAATAGAAGGTGGCCGCGCGAGTATCGCCGGCTGGCATGTATCGTCGCGCCTCCTCATGCCGAAAGCGCGACGCGCCTGTGCGCTCCTCATAGCGAGCGAGAATCTCTTCTTCTGCCGTGGCGGCAGCGCGAATCATCACCATTGCGCCAACTCCGTTCTTGCAGCGCCGCGCGCCACCTTGAAGATTTCGCAAAATTGTAAACCAACAGTGCAGATTCGACCAATGATTTCCGTTGTAATTCGCGATTTCGTCGCGCCGTTTCCGACTGCCGTTCGTTCGGTCGCATTCGACAATAGCCGCCTTACGCCGCCTGCTTTATAATCGGGGCGATACTCACGAGCGAAATGGAGCGCAGATGCGACATCTAAGCCTTCTTCTGGTTGTCATTCTTGGGCTCGCTGGCGGCGTCGCCGCGCAACCGGCCGAGCTAATGTTGCAATGGGATCCGGTCTACAATACCGTCAGCGGCGCGGTCAAACTTCGGGGCAGCGCCAACATTCCCGATCAGCAGTGGTTCTTTGTGGAAGCGGCGCCCTATGTCGACGCCGCCGACGCCGCCTGGGCGCCGATCGTCAGTTTTCAGATGTCGCCGGTCGTTGACGATGTCATCGGGACGTGGAACACGACCCTCTTAACAGACGGCTTCTACCAAATCCGGCTGCACGCGGTAAATAGCGCTCAAGAGAGCCTGTATTATGTCTTGGCGCCGATCGCGGTCAACAATGATGGCGGCATCATCAACACCGAACCGGTGCAGGTCCTCGAGTCGCCGGCGGCGCCCGTCGAGTTCATCGAGAATCGGCTTCCCCTGCCTTTAGGCGGGCATATACAGGACTTCGACGAAGAGTCCCAAGCCGCTTTGCGCGCCTCCGGCATGACCTGGGTGAAGAAGCAAGTGCAATTTGGCATTTCCGACGGCAGAGACCTCATCGAAGAAGCACATGCCTTAGGCTATAAGGTGCTGCTGGGCGCCAAGGGGGACAAGAACCAATTGGCGGCCGATTTCGACGGCTATGTGGCCGACTTCGCCGAATATGTCGCCTATCTCGCTAGCCAAGGCGCTGACGCGATTGAAATCTGGAACGAGCCAAATATCGACCGCGAATGGCCCGCCGGGCAAGTCAGCGGCGCCAATTACACGCGCATGCTCAAAGCAGCCTACGAAGCGATCAAGGCGGTAAATCCGGAGACGCTGGTGATCTCTGGCGCGCCCGCCCCGACCGGCTTTTTCGGCGGCTGCGCCTGGGGCGGCTGCGACGACAACGTCTTTATGGCGCAGATGGCGAACGCCGGCGCCGCCAACCATGCTGATTGCATTGGCGTGCATTACAACGAGGGCATCCTGCCGCCAAGAGCCCAAGGCGGCGACCCGCGCGACACCTACGAAACGCGCTATCTGATTCTGATGCTCAGGCGCGTCGCCTGGCCCTTCCGCAATGCCGATATCCCGATGTGCATGACCGAGATTGGTTATCTCTCGCCGGAGGGCTATGGTCCGCTGCCACGCGGCTTTACCTGGGCCTCAACCACATCGGTCGCCGAACAAGCCGCTTGGCTGGCTGAGGCGGTTACGATTATGGCAAACTTCAGCGATATGCCGGTTGAGTTGGCGATCGTCTGGAATGTCGATTTCGACACCTATGGCGCAGACCCGCAAGCCGGCTACGCCATTATCAGACAGGACGGCAGTTGTCCGGCTTGTGAGACTATCGCGGCGCTGCAGCGTTAAGGCGCGATCGCCGCGTCTCGACTGCCCGGCGGGCGCCATTCAACCGGCGCCTTTTGTCCGTTAGTCCGGCGCGAGGCCAAGCCTGTCTCCCGCAGATACTCGAGATGGGCGAGGGTCTCCGCCAGGGCGAAACGCCATTCGTGCGGCGTCAGTCGGTCCATGTCGAAGAGCTGCGCCGCCACCGCAAGCACGGTCCGCGCGCCCGTCTCCAGCGCTGTCTGCGTGAGCGCCAGGCGGGCATGATGGTGCGCCAGCAATTCTTCGATCCGGCCGCGCCAATCGGTGATCAGCCATTTATGACCGGGCAGCGCTAGCCGCACGTCCAATGCCATAAGCGCCTGCAGCGAATGCAGGAATCTTCCCAGAGGATCGGGCTCGGAATGGGGCCAGACGCCGATGTTGGGAGTGATGCGCATCAATACATGATCGCCGCAGATCATCAAGCGGTCAGACTCGTCGTAGAAGATCATCTGGCCGTCGCTGTGGCCGGGCGCGTGAATCGCGCGGAACTGGCGCGCGCCCAAGCGGATGACGGCGCCCGCCTCGAGGGTTTCCTGTTGCCGGGGATGCGGCTGGGTCAAGTCGCGCGTGTTGTGAAGCGCGCTCTCGAGGGTCTCCGCCGCTGCTTCGTCCATGCCGCATTCGAGCAGCCACTGATGATACAGCGGCGTATTGCGGCGCTCATAGAATGGCCGCATTTGACGCTGCTCGCGCTCCGGAATGATGAGCGGGATTGGCGGCTCGCTATGCCGCTGCCACCAACCAGCAAGGCCGAAGTGATCGGGGTGCATATGCGTCAGCACGATCATCTCAATATCGCCGGGCGTGATTTCGAGGGCGCTCATCGCGCTTTTCCAACGCGCCCGTCCCGCTTCCGTGTTCAAGCCGGTATCGACGAGCGTCCAACCCGTCGCGCCGCGCAACAGGTAGCAATTGACAATGTTCAAGGCATAGGGCAGGGGGACTTGCACCTGAATGATGTCGTTTGCGATTTGGGTGATGCCGGCGTCGGTCAAGTCAATTTCCTCGGCTTGCTCAGCAGTATTTGCTGGCGCGTGTAGACTTCCGCCAATCTGTCTTAGGGCTGCGCGTCGGAAATATCGCCGGTGAACAGATAGAACATGATGCCGTAGGGGGTCATCAGTTTCTGGTAGGTCAAGTCGGCGGGCAGGTCGCCGCTTGCGAAGGGTTTCAAGTCAAAGCCTTCTTCAAGCAGTTGCGCGTTTACCTCGCGCATATTCGGCGCGAAGTGGCAGATGGCGAATGGCTCGTCGACATCGTCTTGATGCAAGCCGATGAGAAACAACTGGTCGCACCAGATGCCCCAAGGACTGGGCATGCTGTATTTGCCCAGCACATCATAACCGGCCGCTTCCCAGAAGGCGCATTCGACCTCCAGGTCCGGGATGAAAGCCGATAGCTCGCCGAACTTGCCCAAGCGCGTGATGTCCTGCGCGCGCGCCACGTTGTCGTGCGGCAGTTCTCGTGGCGGCGGATCGCTGCTCAGCAGGATTCGAATCCCCGCCGGGCTGACGAGCGCGCCATCGGCTACGTCCAGGCCCGCGGCTCCCAGCGCGTCCGGGTCGCAGCCGAAATAACGCAGGCTGGGGTTGGGTCCGCTGCCAGGCAGCAGATGCAGGTGATAACGCCCGTCGGTGTAGACGTCGTCGCCGAGCCTCATCAAGCCCAGTCGTTCGTAGTACGCGCCCGCGTCCTCGGCGTCGTCGACATAGTTCAGAATCTCAACATAGCTTCCCAGTTTCATGGTTCGGTCTCCTTTGGTCGGCGCTGCCGGTTCCGGCGATAGCGCTCCGGGCGCGATAGGGCGAATAGCATCAGCAAGGTAATGAACCACAAGCCGATGCCGATGTAAAGTGCAGCGAACCAGTTTTGCGGCGCAAACTCGAAGCTGACCAGGTTTTCGCCGGCGGGCAGGCGAAGGGCGCGGAACATCAGATTGGCGCGATGAATCGCCGTCGGCTCGCCATTCACCGTTGCCCGCCAGCCCGGATGCCAGGCTTCGGCGAGCACCAGCATTGATTCGGCCGGCGCGGTCACCGCGAGGGTCGCGCGCTCGGCGCCGTAGGTCAGGAATTCGACTGTTTCGCTGCCGTCAAGGGACGCGCGCAGCGGCTGCATATCGCCGTGGAGGACGACGCTTGCGCCATCGCGGAGCAATTGCAGTGCGGCCTCATCGCCCGCCGGGGTGTCGGCTACGACCCGGGTCTCGGCTGCCAGGAAGGCGCGCTGCCTGGCTGTGGGAAGGCTGAAAATCTTTACCGCGCCGGCATAGCTGCGCTGGAATGGCGGCGGTTGCAATTCTAGCCAGGACCCGGGCTGGCGGCTATCTACGGCGGTGACCGCCAGAAAGCCGGCGGCATGATTCATCATCCGCGGCAGGTCGGCGCTGTCGATTATCGTTAGCAGGAGATCGTGTTCCAACTTGAGCGCTGGCAAACCGGCGTTGAGCGGTTCTCGGTGCAAAATGCGAACCTCGTCGGCGAAGTCGGGCAGCGCCGGCGTGGTGGCGGCATCGGCCCAGTAACGCGCCAGCGCCGTGTCGTAGCGGATATCGTCATGCCAGATGTCATAGACACGGTCGGTCACGAGGCGTAGCGTGTCGGTTGCCTCCAGCCAGCGCCGTTCGGGCAGGCAGGCGCCCCAGCAGCGCGGGACAGCCATTCGCTCGCCCAGCCTTCCGTCTATCGGCAGCGGCTCGTCGGAGGGCAGCAGCAGCGAGCTAAACAGCGTGTAGGCGCGGCTCGGGGCGATCCCGCCGCCGAAGCCGTCGGTTGAAGGCAGCCCCCAGGTCAGCGCCAGATTGGGGTAAAGCGTCTCCTGCATTTTGACGGCATCCAGGGCGTGGAACTGGGCGCGCCAGTCCATGCCCAGGCGGTCGTATCGGCGTCTCAGGTCGGCAATGTCAAGCGGATCGAAATAGATCTGGCTGGCGGAGAGCGTCCGGCTCGGCGCTGTTTGAGTCGCTTGCAGGGCGCGCAATTGGCTTACGGGCTCGCGCTCGTCGAAATAGACGTCGGGTGGCGCCAGGTCGTTGAAGGGCAGGTTCTTTCCCGCCACGAAGAGTTCCGCCGCGAGCAATGCCAGGGCGAACAAGGTCAGCCGCCTGTGCCGCAGGGCAAGGATCGCCAGCAGCGCCAGCCAGGCGCCGATCCACAGCGCCAGCGCGCCATCGCTTATCGCGGCGCCGCCAAAGATGATCTCGTCATTGCCGGGCAGGAGAAACCGGGTCAGGCCGATCAGAAGGGCGATCGCGCCCGCGATGATGAAAATGGGCTTCCGGCTGGGCAAGGGCGGCGAGAGCGCTTGCAAGCCCATGCCCGCCAGCAGCGCCATGCCCAGGCTGAATAGCGCCAGAAAACGCGCGGGCACGCGAAACAGGTTAAAGCCCGGCAGTTCCGCCAGCAGCAGATAAAGCGGATTGTATCGGCCCAGCGCGAGCGCCATGCCGACCAGCGCCAAGAGAATCCACACGCGATGTCGCTGATTTTCGCGCGTCGAAAGCATGCCCCACAGCGCCAGGCCGAGCCCAATGACGCCGGGCGAAGCGATGTATTCGCTGAAGAGCTGGCCATCATAACTCGGCAGGAGCGCGCGCCCCAACAACGCTGGCGACAGGGAGAAGGCGGTCGCCGCCTGCGCGCTTAAGCCGCCGCTGCGATTGGAGAGTTGCAACTGCTCCAGGCTGGGCAAGAGTTGCGGCAGCGCCAAGACCAGCGCGCCCAGGAAAGAGAGCGCCAGCGGCAGCAGCGCTAGCAGCAGGCGCCGCAAAGACGCCCGGGGTCCGCCATTGCAAGCGCAGAATCCCAAGGCGTAGACCGCAAGTCCAATGCCGCTGATGAAGACGGTTTGCGTATGTCCGCTGAAGATTTGCAGCGCCCAAGCCAGCGCCAGCAGCAGCGCGTCTCGCCGAGGCGACGGGCCGGCAAGCAGGCGGTGAACCAGCAGGAACAGGAGCGGCATCCAGGCGAGCCCTTGGAGCTGATTGATCTGTTCGATATGCGCGCTGACTGCGCCGCCAAAGGCATAGACGGCGCCCGCCGCCAAAGCCGGAATCCACTGCTTGCTGACCGCTTGACGATAGAGACAGACGGTTCCGGCGGCCGCCAGAGCCGCGTGCAGAATGATGCTGAGCGCGATGGCGGCAGGCGCGCGAAATGGCGCGGTCAGCCAATTCAGCGGATAGAACACGCCCAGTTGCGGATTAGCCAGAAGCGGCGCGCCCATGAATAGGTCCGGCGTCCAAAGCGGCAGCCGGCCGGCGCGAAAGGCGTCGTTGCGCGCGTCCCAGTAAGGATAGAAGTATTGAAAAGTATCGCCCCGCGCCAGGATCTTCCCGCTAAAGACCAATTGATGAAAGAAGAGCAGCGTCATTGCCAGAATGAGGAGCGCTGCCAGGAGTCTCAGCCAAGCCCGCCCGGTCATCACAGGTCGCGCCCTCGCTGCGCCATTGCCCATTCCTCGCTGCGCATCCAGCCGCGCGACGCCAGCGCCAGCCGCAGACGGCGCATGAGCGGCGGTTGACGCCGTTCCTGCCGATAACGGCGCCATCGCCCCTCAGCTTCAGCGCCCCAAAGGAAATCGTCGACGGCGGCGGGCAGGGCAATCCCGGCGCGATTGCCCCAGCTTTCCCACGCTTCTCGCAAGGCGCGCGGCTCGGCGGGACGCAATTGCTTCCAGTCGCCCCGCCGCATGAATATGATGTTAACCTCAATCTCTTCGCGGTCGGCGCCGGAATTGCTCAGGTTGCTGCCGTGCACGAAGAAGTCGCCGCCCGGCAGCGATCCCGCTTGGAAGCGCGCGGTCGCTTGGATGCGGCTGGCGAACTCCATATCGCCCGCCACTTGGAATTGCTCGTCGAAAGGTCCGGCTCGGTTTAATAGAGTCTTACTTGCCATGAAGAAGGGGCTTAGGCCGTTGCGTCGGGTGAATCGCGCCTGGTGATAGGGGCAGGGCACAAGATTTCGGCGCGCGCGCGGCAGCAAGCCAAGACGCCGGTAGCGCATCACGCGAGTGTAGTTGAAGTCCACCAAGTCGGCGCCGGATCTTAATGCCTGATAGCCCTCAACCACGGCGTCGGCGGAGCGGATGTCATCGGCGTTCCAGGGCGCGAAAAATGGCGCTTGCGTCAATGCGATTCCGCGATTCCAAGAGGCGTACAAGCTCTCGCGCGGCACAAGCTTCGGGGTCATGCGGCCGTAGTAGTTGGCGTTGATCTCCCGCGCCAGCCGCTCGATCTGCTCGCGTTCCCCGCGTGTGGCATCGTTTAGAATTGGCAGATAGTGAACCTCGATGCCGGTTTCGCTGAGGCGCTTGGCAAAGCCGAAAACGGCGGCCGCATAGGCTCGCAGATACTCTTCACAGCGGTATAGCGACGAGATGATCGCAAGGGACATCGGGGCTGCGCTCGCTAAGCTTTTGCTGCGGATTATCACATCATAAGCGCTCTCTGGCTTATGGCGCTAGGGGTAGCGAAATCCAGCACCGGGTCGATATGTAGGGGCGATACTGTGTGTCGCCCAACACTCAAGTCGCATTCATGTCGATAGCCGCGGGGGTGAGCCTTGGCCCGCCCACGCCCACTCGAATTGGCATAACTCAGGCGCGCTCCATAACTTGATCGGTGGTGAGGATGGCGGCGAATTCCTGGTGCAAATTGGCCAGCGCCAGTTGATGCACGGTTTCGGCGGCGTAGCGCGTTCCGTCGTAGCTGTGAAGTGCGTGGGCGGCGGTGGCGTCGGCGACCACAACGGCGTCATAGCCCAGGTTGTCCGCCATACGCGCGGTGGTCGAGACGCAGTGATTGGTCGTCAGCCCGACGATCACCAACGCCTTGATTTGCGCATCCCGCAGGCGCGCGTCGAGGTCGGTGCCGATAAAGGCGCTGTTGACCTGCTTTTGAATGACCGGTTCGGAGCCCAGCGGCGCCACGATAGCTTTAATGGCGTTGCCCGGCAGCTCCGGGCGCAGCGGCGAATGCGGCTCGGTGGACATGTGCTGGATGTGGATGACTGGTCGCCCGCGCTCGCGCCAATGAGCCAGCAGGCGCGCCATATTCTGTTCAGCTAGCGGGTTATTGCGCTCGCGCAGACTCGGATCGTCCATACCAACTTGCACATCAATGATGATGAGCGCGGCGCCTTCGTCGATCGTGGTCAAGATTACCGTCCTCACACTGTTCTTGCGCGCCATGATACGCTCTTGGCGCCGTCTTGTAGAGGGTAAGCCGGTCTGATGCATACCGGCTTAGCGGTTCGCAGGCGCGGTTTCACTCTCTAGGATTGCCAACGCCCTATGATATAATGCGGCGCATCTTCGAGGACCAGGACAGCTTCATGCTTCAGGTTGTGAGTTTCAATATCGGCGGCGCGCGCGGGATGCGACCGGCGCCGCATGACCATGAGAAACTGGCGGTCGACGCCTACAGCACCTTGCAGCAGGTGATTAATCCGCGCCAACCAACCGTCATCGCGCTGCAGGAATCCGGTGTTGCGATCCACAACCAGAGCCACAAGAGCGTGAGCCGCAAGATGGCGAGCCTGCTCGGGTCGGACTTCGTAGACGCCTTCGCGCCGGAAGTCACGATGTGCGATCATCCGCATCCCAACTTGTGGGATCGCCCCGCCTACCGCAGCATGTCCGGCGCGGCTGAGGGCAACGCCATCATCACAAACCTGCCGGTTGAAGCTTGGTCATGGGGGAGCTATCCAGAATATGACAACTGCGCGATGAGCGGCTCTTGGGCGCGGCATACGACTATCAGCCGCGCTACCTTGTACAGCAGCGGCAACCGTGATACCCAGCCGCGCAACCTGATGGCGGCGTCTCTGAATTATCGCGGGATCCCTTTGTATTTCCTAAATACGCATCTTGGCGTGCTTATCGGCGAGGACCGGGCCGATATCACGTACGAGCGTTCGCGTACGGCTTCCCAGATGCGGCAAGCGCAGGTCAGCGAGATCATGTATGTTGTGGAAGAACTGAAGCGGGCGGACCGCGAGAACGAGAGCCCGGAACGTCCGATCCTGCTTGCGGGCGATTTCAACGCGCAGCCGGCCGCGCCCGAGATGGAGATGCTGCAGCGGCATTTCCGTTTGCTGAAGCCGGAGAATGGCCGCGAGGAGTTATGGACTCACCAGCAGCATCGCGTTTTGATTGATCATATCTTGCTGCATGACCCCGGCGAACAGTTTGAGGTCATCTCCTGCCATATACAAAGCGCCATCCCTTTTGACGATCTCACCGATCATCGCCCGACGGTCGGCATCTTCGCCCGCGCCTGAATCCTAGCCGTCTGTCGCGCCGCTGCGTTTCGCCAAGCGCGTCTTGGCTCGCTCCACGCGCCGCCGCTTGTTGCGCCGGTTCAAGCGTTTGTGCATCTCCAGCAGATATGCGAGTGTGCGTTCCGCTTCGTCCTGGGTGGCTCGCAGCAGCTCCGGGCAGCGCGCGCGGCGCTGGGCAGTCGCTTCGTATAGGGCGAGCGCGGCCGTCACCGAGACGTTCATGCTCTGGGCGATGCCCGCCATCGGGAAGGTCACGAGTTGATCGGCCAATGCCATCGCCGTGGACGATAGCCCGGTCTTCTCGTTGCCGAATAACAGGGCGAGCTTCTTCTGGCATAGATCCGCGGCGTACATCGGCTTTGCGGCCGGGTCGACGACTGTGGCGACCAAGTGCCAGCCCTCCGCTTTGAGCGCGCGCAGCGCAGATTCGGCGCAATGGTGAATGCGATACTCGAGCCACTTATTGGTGGCGGTGGAGCTATTCTTGCCCGCTTCCTTGGGGTCGAAGGCTGGCTGCTGCTCGAAGATCACGTTGATCCGTTGGACGCCGAAGGCGTCGCAACTGCGGGCGATAGCGCCCAGGTTATGCGGGTCGAAGACGTCTTCAATGACGACCGTAAGCCCGGACTGTCGCTGCGCGGCGACCTGCTTGAGTTTGTTGAGTCTTGAGTCGGTGGGCATACGGGGATGAAACGAGTGCAGTTCACCGTCTCATGTGAAAAGGGCGCTCAGGTCGAGTTCAAAACCGGGCAAGACATCTTCGCCCGAAAGGCTGTCCGACCGCGCCAGAATTCTATTCGCGAAGCTGCCGTCCGCTTGCATGCGCCAAACTTCAACACTCTGCGTCGCTGGCATCGCGATCCAAACCAGCTTTGTGCCATTCAGCAAATAGATCTGCGCTTTCTCCCTTATGGCTCTGATTGAATCATTTGGCGAAACAATCTCTACCGCCAAATCAGGCATTGCGGGTACAAACTTGTCAGGAAACGGATCGGGCGCGTTTTCTTGACTAATGTAGGCGACATCGGGCATGTGCAGAGAATTACGGTCGTCGTGCGGATGATAACCCGCCTCGACAGTGACGATGCCCAGCCCACGCTCCTCGGCAAACACATCCAGATAGCGGTCAAACTTTGTCGCGCTGCGGCCATGTTTTCCGCCGGGTCCAGACAATTCATTCAATTCGCCATCAATCAATTCGTAACGCGGATTGTCATTGTCAGCTTGACTCAGGAGTTCCCAGAGATCGTCTACGTCATAAAGCCGCTGCCGCAGTTCCATCGTCTTCTCGCGATCGCCTAGTTTGCGCATAGCATACCATAGATTGATTCGACCGGCGGCACAGGCAACTTGCGCCATTGCTGCACAGGGCGGCTGAAACCCGCTATAATCAGGGCAACACTAGATCTTGTAAGGTTGTTTGATATGACAGGCAAAACTATAGGCGTCCTAACCGCCGGCGGCGACAGCCCCGGCTTGAACGCGGCCATCCGCGGCTTGGGCAAGACGGCGATCACACAACATGGCATGCGCTTGGTCGGCATCCGCGACGGCTTCCGCGGCTTGATGCAGAACCGCGTAGTCTGGCTGAGCGGCGAAGACTTAAGCGGCATCCTGACCCTTGGCGGCACCATTCTCGGCACCAGCCGCGACAAGCCGCACAAGATGCCCATCGGCGGCAAGAACCGCGACATGACCGATGTTATGGTGGAGAACTATCACCGCCACCATCTGGAAGCGCTGGTTTGCCTCGGCGGGGGCGGCACGGCGAAGAATGCCTGGCGTCTGGCGCAGCTCGGCATCAACGTCATCTTCCTGCCCAAAACGATCGACAACGATGTCAGCGGCACCGATGTCACCTTCGGCTACGACACGGCGCTCAACATCGCCACCGAAGCCATTGACCGGCTGCATTCGACCGCCCACAGCCACCACCGCATAATCGTCTGCGAGATCATGGGACATAACACCGGCTGGCTTGCGCTTGGCGCTGGTTTGGCTGGCGGCGCCGATGTCATCTTGATTCCGGAGATCCCCTTCAATATTGAAGCCATCGCCGATTCGATACGCGCCCGCAGCCGCGGCGGCAAGCGCTTCAGCATCGTCGCTGTTTCCGAAGGCGCGATGACGCAGCGCGTGGGCAAGAAACTGCAAGACGCCCGCGCCAAGGTGTCCGCCGCCGAAGCGGATATGGCGAGTAGCGCCGACGACAAAGGCAAGTACAAGGCGGCGCGCGAGCGGCGGCGAAAAGCCCGGGCGGAGCTCGCAGACGTCGAGAAGGAGCGCAGCGGCGGGACGCAGCTATTGACGCAAGAATTGGAGAAGCGCACCGGCTTGGAGTCGCGCGTGACGATTCTCGGTCACATTCAGCGCGGAGGCGTGCCTTCGCCGAAGGACCGCTTGCTGGCGACGCGCCTGGGCACGGCCGCCGCCAACTGCATCGCCGACAGCATGTCCAACATAATGGTGGGGGTAAATGGCGAAGGCGTACATTCGGTGCCGCTGGAAGAGGTGGCGGGCAGACGCAAGAATGTGCCGCTGGATCACCCCTGGCTTGAGACCGCCCGCGATTTGCAAATTTGCCTGGGCGAGCCGCTGTGAGTGTTAGATTCATCGTCTGAGGCATTTGTAATTCGGCGTTGTGTACTGTACAATTGTTCTAGTTATTTCTGAGTCACAGATGACGTACACAACTCAGCTGCAAAACGGTAACGAATTGAATCGCCTGTACGATAGCGACCGACCTGTTCACGAGTGGTACAGGTTTGTCTTGTCGTTTCCCCCACATTTGGTTCGCCACTATGTCGAAAAGTTCGGGCTTTCACGGGGGCAGCTCATTCTGGATCCGTTTTGCGGAACAGGAACAACACTGGTGGAAGCAAAGAAACTTGGCATTGGCAGCGTCGGAGTTGAAGCTAATGCTATGGCGCACTTTGCGGCAAGTGTGAAGACAGACTGGGACGTTGAACCAGTAGATTTAGCCAACTTTGGGCAAAAGGTCGCCAACAGCATTTGCGAGAAATCAGATGAGCGCGTGCTTGCTGCCGGCGACAACCATTTCGGTGTTAGCGTATACAACGGGCGGCTACGTACTCTTGACAGCGAAAAGTCACGATTATTGATAAAGAATTCTATAAGTCCACTGCCCTTGCACAAGGTGCTGACTCTACTGGATAGCATTGAACGGCATTATCCTGATGAGCCGCGAAATCACGCCAGACTGGCTCTTGCCAGGCAAACGGTGAAAGAGATCAGCAATCTGCGCTTCGGCCCGGAGATCGGGGTGGGCAAGCAGAAGGTGGATACCCCAGTCTTGAGGCCTTGGCTGAGTGCTTTGGACAGAATGGTTGCCGATTTGCAGGAATGTCGCGCCTTGCGAGATACCCGCTCAACAGTGTTTCTGGCTGATGCAAGAAACATGCGCCGATACTTGGCGCCAAATTCGGTCGACGCAATTATAACTTCGCCACCCTATCCTAATGAAAAGGATTATAGTCGAACGACGCGTCTCGAATCCGTATTGCTTGGATTTATGTCTAGCCGACAAGACCTGCGAAAACAGAAGCAGCAATTCATCAGATCCAACACTCGCGGAGTCTATAAATCCGATGAAGACCACCGTTGGGTGCAAGACATTTCAAGAATCCAGGAACTCGCGGATTCAATTGAAGCGCGGCGACTGGAACTGGGGAAAACTTCCGGATTCGAGAAACAGTACGCAAAAGTAGTTCGGCTGTATTTTGGCGGCATGGCGCGCCACCTATCGGAGTTGCGATCGCTGCTTCGTCCAGGCGCGAAGTTGGCGTACGTCGTTGGCGACCAAGCATCCTATTTCCGAATCATGGTTCGTACGGGACAGATTCTGGCGGAAGTTGCCGAGCGTCTGGGTTACGAGGTTCTGGATATTGACTTGTTCCGGACTCGCTTTTCTACTGCTACAAAAGAGCACCTGCGTGAAGAGGTCTTGCTGCTACAGTGGAATGGTTGACTTCACTTTATGTCAAAGCAGAATCTCTACTCCCGGATCATTGAAGACATCTTTTTCAATCACTACTCGTCGGGCGATTCATTCGTCCCGTTTGAGCGTGAGGATATTGTACGTTCAGCGGAGCGACTTGAAATCCCTCTGCCCAAGAATCTAGGCGATGTCGTCTACTCATTTCGACATCGAAATCCACTGCCAGACTCCATTATTCGGGTAGCTCCAACAGGTCTATCTTGGGTGATAGTCGGAAAGGGTAGAGCAAAATACGCCTTTGAACTCAAGCTGGTTTCAAAGATTCAACCCGACTCTATGTTGCCAATTACAAAGGTACCCGATGCTACCCCTGGAATCGTCGCGCGATATGCCTTAACTGACGAACAGGCGTTGTTGGCGAAACTTAGATACAATAGGCTTGTAGACATTTTTACTGGCGTCACTTGTTATTCCATCCAAAATCACTTGCGGACCACCGTGCGCAGCATCGGTCAGATAGAGACCGATGAGATTTATGTGGGATTGGACAAGAGAGGGGCGCACTATGTTCTGCCTGTGCAAGCTAAAGGCAAGGCAGATCAAATTGGAGTTGTTCAAATTGAACAGGACTTAGCACTGTGTAGCGAGAAGTTTCCTCAGTTAGTTGCGCGTCCGATTGCGGCTCAGTTTATGGACGACAACAGTATAGCGCTGTTTGAGTTTGGGACAGACGCGGAAGAATCAATAGTAAAACTCGCCGAACGTCACTATCGTTTGGTTCCTGAACACGAACTGACCAGTGATGAGTTGAGAACCTATCGCAGTCGCCGAGCGGACTGAGCGAGCTAGCCCGTACTCTCGCGCACCCGCTGAACCACCGCCGAAGCCGCGCTGGCCATCAGCGAGACGTCGTTCATCACCGTGACGAATTCATAACCGCGGCCTAGCATGTCGATGGCGTGGTCGGTATCGGCCGAGAAAAGCCCGGCTTTGACGCCATGCTTCCGCGCTGATTCCAGTATCGCATCCAGCGCCGCGTCCACGGTCGCGTCGTCCGACACGAGGCCTGCTTTGCCCGTCATGCTCAAGCGCAGATCGCCAATGCCGACGAAGACGCCATCCAGTCCTTCGACGCTCATGATATCATCGCGATTGTCGAAGCCAGCCTGCGTCTCGATCATGACAAAAGTGATGACTGTGTCGTTGGCATGCTCGGCATAGTCTTCGCCGGCGTAAACCCGCGCGCGCGTCGGTCCCAGGCTGCGGTAACCCAGCGGCGGGAAGCGGCAGGCGCCGACGAAGGCCTCGCATTCTTCCCGTGTTTCGACCATCGGGCAGATGACGCCGTACGCGCCGGCATCGAGCAGCCGCATGGTATCGCCGGGCGTATTCCAGTTGACGCGAACCATCGGCACGGTATTAGTCGTCGAGATGGCTTGCAGCATCTGTATCGCGGTCTCCATGCCCATCATGCCATGCTGCATATCAACAACCAGGCTGTCCCAGCCTGAATGCGCCATGACCTCCGCCGACCAGGCGCTGGGGCTGTGCAGCCAGCCGTTGATGACGGGCTTGCCCTCCGCCCAAAGTGTTCGCACGCGGTTTTCTCGCATCTTTCGTCCATTCAAGCACTCTGATAAACTGGGAATGTAGTATACGGTTGTAACGGGGCATTTCCAAGCTTGATAACACGATCAAGTTGGCGACTCCGAGTGAGAAGGAATATAATCAGACACCCTACCATTTTGCGCAGTGTGCTAGTCGCAGAAAGCGTGTGACATGGAAAACTTGGCAATTGAAGGACTCAAGTTGCTATACGGAGTTGTCGCCGACAAGGACGCAAACGAGCGTTTGGAAGACTGTCGTAAGCAAGAATTTGAAGGCGAGGAACTTGAGGGGCATCATCCACAAGCCAAGCGAGTTGTTAGCGCTCTGTTTGCAGTTGTTGAGGAGGCTGCGCGCGCGAACAAGGAAGGCTGGCTCTGCGTCAAATCGCTTCTCCCGAAGTCCGAAATGGGCCGTAGGGTCCTGCTCGGATACCTGCACCAGAACTCATGGCGCTGGACGCTTGAAGAGATCGCGGTTTTCAATGTTGGTCAGATCGAATGCACCCTATACACCGACGGCGTGCTCCAATTCAAACGGCAGGTCGCGTAAATGGCGGGATCGCCGTCTTTGAATCTTGATCCAGCGGACGCGCGAATGCTTCTGGCAAGCTATTGTAGCGGTACACATTACAATCTTTCCAATCTGTTGACATAGACTGTCAGTACACCCAGCGCTTCAGATTGGTATTGCGACAGTCTTTAGTGTATTGGCGCCGACGGAATGCTGGCCGGCAACATCAACAAAGTCATATTCATTAACTTTTGCCAGCGCTTTCACCTTTACGTGCACGCGATGGCGCTGCTCCTGCTGGCGCGTGGCTTGACCCTGGCGCAGA
Organism: Anaerolineae bacterium; assembly: GCA_022824465.1. Lineage (GTDB taxonomy): Bacteria > Chloroflexota > Anaerolineae > Aggregatilineales > Phototrophicaceae > UBA6055. Next base: position 68,327 of record JAJDZV010000001.1, on the reverse strand, counting down.
TCAGCCTGATCGAATCGATCATGATCTTCACCATCTTCTTGATGGAGATTCCGACCGGCGTCTTGGCTGATCGGCTTGGACGTAAGTGGTCGATTGTCTGTTCAACCATTTTGCTGATGTGCGCCGAGTTCATCTTCATCTTCGCCCGCGACTATCATTGGTACGTCATCATCGCGCTCTTGACCGGGACTGGTTTCGCCTTCGCCTCGGGCGCCGTTGAAGCGCTGGTCTATGACAGCCTGCCGGACGACGACCAGCGTGAAGACAATATGAAGCGGTCGATGGGGCGGGTCAACAGCTGGGGGCAGATCGCCTTCGTCATTTCGCCGATTATCGGCGCGCTCATCATCGGCGACGCCCACCCGGCGCGCTTCATCCCTGCCATCGCTCTGACCGTGGTCGCGCTCCTGATCGGCTTGCTGGTCTGCTTGACGCTGAAAGAGCCGGGGATCGATACCTCCGAGAAAAAGCCGGGCAGTTTCGCGCTTTTGCGGGATGGCGCTGCGCTTGTGCGAAATAATCGACGATTGCGGCGGCTGACGCTGTTGGCTATTTTCAGCGCGCCTTTCACCGCTGCCTTGATCACCACCTTGGCGGCGCCCTACCTGACGCTCAACGATGCCTCGCCCTTCATGGCGGGCGTCGCGCTGTCAGTCGGCAGTATGCTGGCGGCCATCACGCAGCGTTACGCCTACAAAGTGGAGGCATGGCTGGGGCAGGGGCGGGCGATTGCGCTGCTGATCATCTTGCCGGGGCTGATGTATTGGCTGCTGGCGCTGGCGGCGGGTCCTTTGGCGCCCGTGCTTATCGTGATCCTGATGTATGGAAGCAATGACATGAAAGCGCCGCTGTTCTCCGCTTATCAGAATGCATTGATCGAAGGCAAGAATCGCGCCACCGTTTTGTCGCTCATCAATATGTTCGTCAGTCTTTACCTGGCATTGATGGCGCCGCTCTACGCTCGAATGGCGGAAGTTTCGCTGGATGGCGCTTTCGTCGTCATGGGCGCGGTAATCATCGCCGTTGCGCTGCTGCTGCGCGTACATCGATTGCCGCCGGCGCCTGAATCGGCATGAGCTAGACGGGCTTGGCGACGAGATCGTAGACGGCGCGCTTGGCGTATTCCGCGCCGCCAGGCTTAAGTTCGCTCTCATACAAGGCAAACTGCTCTACGCGAAAGGGCGCGGTGTGAAAGTCCAGATGCGCTTGAATCCACCTGCTCGCCAGTCCGCGCCGCAACGGTTTCTTGAAACGCATCAGCGTGATATGCGGGTGGAAGCGCCGCCGCTCTCGGCGAAAGCCCTCGCTTTCCAAAGCCTTGCCCGCCGCTTCGTGCAGGGCGCGCAGAGCCGGCGTATTCTCCACGCCGGCCCAAATCACGCGAGGCCGCGCCTCCGCTGGAAACTGGCCGACACCGGCGATGCGCATGTCAAAGGCCGGGGCATTCACTTTCGCCAGCGCCCGCTGATAGGCGCGCGCCACCGCCTCGGGCACATCGCCGATGAAGTGCAGCGTTAGGTGCAGCGCCTCGCGCCGCGTCCAGCGTCCGGGCGGCAGGTCGTCTTGTCGCAGGCTGAGCACGCGGTCTTTTGTCGCGTCAGGCAGGTCAATGGCGACGAATAGTCGGGGCATTTTGGATTTCCGTGACTACGGATCTGAACTTCCAAGAATGGTAACAGATTTCGCAATACAGCACTATGGGAAATCCCATATTTCGATTATGATAAAAAATAATTGCTAAAATCAACTAGTTGAAGTTAGAGCTTATTTTATATTATAGATCATAGTTGACACATGCGGATGAGTGGTGTAGACTTGGGGCTGAACGAATCGGTAGCGAAAGGAAATGCAAAATGAAGAACCAAATCGCACTTCAGCAGCGCAGGGTATTACTGGGTCGTATGGAGAACCACAGTCGAGGCGCGTTGAACCGGCTAGCTGAGGCAGTACGAGCGCATACTTTGCAAGCGCATTCAGCTAGGTATAGCCGGATGCACCATCGTCACAACAAGAGCCTATCGAACAAACGGTGACGGGCTGGTCAAATGGTAGTTGAAATGAGGTGCAGTCTTAGCTAGGGCAGTGTGGCGAAGCCAATCCACTGCCCTAGCTTATATGGATTCCTCCTGTTACGTGGAGTATCCATGCGAGAGTGACATGCGGAGCCATGAAAAGACGAGGGATTGTAGCGTGACAGCTAGTGATGAGAATGTAGCCAATGAGAGCAATGTCGCGCATTTCACAGCGGCACTCCTAAAGGTAGCGTCGAGGTGTAATCTTGATTGCGACTACTGTTATGTCTATCACCATGTAGACCAAACTTGGAGGAATCAGCCAGCATTTATGAGTTCGGAAACACTTCAGCACTTTTCCAAGAGGCTAAACTCCTATGTTTGTAACAACGGAATAGCGCAGTTTTCCATAATTTTTCACGGTGGCGAACCGTTGCTGTTTTCCGCCGAAGGGTTAGTGAATGCTAGCCACATAATCCGTGATCGGGTTGTTGCGGAATGCGAGCTTGACTTTTCGATCCAAACCAATGGTCATTTGCTTACAGACGACGCATTGCAAGCATTTGAAGCGGCAAAAATTGGGGTGTCGCTAAGTTTAGATGGTCCAAGGGATGTCAACGATATGCACCGCTTGGATCATCGCGGCCGATCTACTTTTGACGGCACGTTCCAAGCGCTTCAACTGATAATAACCAGTTATCGGTCAGTGTTTCATGGAGTTATTGCCGTAATTGATCCCAGCGTTAGTCCAAAGCAGTTATTTGAGTTCTTCTCACAGTTTGATATTCCGCGGCTTGACCTACTACTTCCGGACGCGACGCATGTCAATCCACCCATACGTAGCGACCACAGACCGGATCTCTTTCGAGATTGGCTTGTTGAAGCATTCGAGCTTTGGTATACGGACTATTCTGACCTTCCTATCCGTTTCTTTGATGCAATACTTGCGTCAAGACTGGGCGTTCCAAGTCCAACTGATGTGATGGGATTTGGTACAGTAAACCTTGTTGTCATCGAAACAGATGGGACTTATACAGATCATGACGTATTTAAGATCGCTGAAGAAGGCATTAACCAATTGGGCGGAACTGTTGCTTCGTCAAGTCTTGAAAGCATTGCGGAACATCCTCGGATTCTTGAACACGCACATCGTCTTTCCTTAGAAGGCGTCGCCGCGGAATGCAAGACTTGCCCTGTGTTGGAGGCTTGTGGCGGGGGGTCTGTAGTGCATAGGTACCATGCGGAACGCGGGCTAGAGGCTCCTACCGTCTATTGCAGCGAAATGTTTTCAGTCATGTCTAAAGCTACAGACCTATTAGCAAATGACTTGATAGATCAAAACACTCACAACCAAGTACATGAAATACCGTCCGCACTTTCCTTTGGGGAAGCTCTTCTTGACAATTGCGATCTTTGGAGAACAGCAACCGAAAAGCGCGCTGACGATTTAAGCGGTCAGAAGAAATGGAATAGGGGTGATAACGTACCGGCTGCGGCAATATTCTTGCGAGACAGTGCCGCTTCAAATTTGCGAGACATGATCGATTTTTCTGAAGGAGTTGAAGCGGCTCCTCTTTGGATGCAACGCGTAAGAATTCAGAGTGCCGAGCAATGGCTGATCAAACCATTCGAAGACTCGATACGTCTGCTTGCGACAGAGTCAGCCGCGTATAGGCACGGCGTGAAATCGTTGTCGTCGGTTCAGCAATATTTTTCTGCAGTGAGCCCGATTCTTGATTTGGCGGTCAGCACACTGATTTCCGACATACTTTTCGTCGAGTCGACACTTAAAGAGGAGAAGGGGATATTTTCCTTTAGCGACGATAGTGCACCAAATGTGATATATGTTGCTCCCTTTGCTGGAGATAAGCCTCTGGCGTCTGATGATATCGCAGATTCGATTCTTCACGAGTTTCTTCATCAAGTTCTCTATCACATTGAGTTGTCCACGCCTCTCTTATTTGATTATGATTTTCCGCGATTTCCTGCGCCATGGCGAAGTGGACTTAGACCTGCTGGCGGATTCTTGCACGGCACGTTTGTATTTTCTGGACTCGCTCTGTTTTGGAAAGCAATTGCCAATGCGCAAGATCTCACTATACCGGATTACGACAACGATAAAGCGGAGCAGAATGCTAAGCAATTCTTGGAGCAAGCGACTTATGGTCTCAAGAGTTCGTACAATTTCGCCCTTCTTACACCAGCAGGCAAAAGGCTTGTTGAGCAGATTTCGATCTTGCTTAGTGTTGATTCGTTGAACATGCAACCTCCAGGAGTACTTGAACCATTCTCACTGAATGTGTCAAAGCAGGGCTAACCAATCCTGATGCCAGCAAGGGTCGACGCTGACTAGCAGACGTTGAACTCCCATAGCAGCTGAGCGAGAGCAAGCGCGAAGATGAAGAGCAGGGCCGCCTCTAGCCAAGCCTGGATGCTGTCGCGCGCTTGTCAGAACACCGTTTACACTATACGCTGATAGCGGATTTGTACCGATACGTCGTGTAAGGAGCGCGTAATATTGGAAATCCCGATTGCCAGGGTCTGTCTGGTCACACTGCTGATTCTTGTTAATTCCGTCGGCCTGCAAGCCGACAACCACTGCGACTTCGCCGGCGAGACGATCGTAATAGGCGGCGTCGTGCCGCTGTCTTCGCCGGGTTCGGTCGCTGGCGGCATCGGCATGGACTGGGGCTTCCAGCAAGCCGTCGCCGATATCAACGCCGATTGCGGTATCCAGATCGACGGCGTCAATCATCGTATTCGCGTCATCACCGTCGATTCGGAAGGCATCTCGGAATACGGGCAACTCGCGGTCGAACGGTTGATTCTGCAAGACAATGTCAGCGGCATCGTTGGCTTTTATCACAGCGCGGTCGGCTTGGCGACGATGGGCATGGTGCAGCGCTACCAGATCCCCACCATTTACGCCCATCCGCGCAACGACTACATCAGCGCCTCCGGCTACATCGAATTTGAAGGCGAGCCGCCCCGTATCAGCCAGGGCATTGATTATGTCTTCCGCACCTCGCCGCCCAGTTCCATCGTCGGCAAGATCGTCACCGATTGGCTGGTCTCGCTTGGCGTCGAGGAAGTCGTGCTCATTCTGGAGAACACCGACTACGGTCATCCGGCGGCGGCCGCGGAACGCGCCCACCTCGAACGCGCTGGCGTGCGTGTCGAGCAGCTGGAGATCGAGCTCGGCACGGAAGACTTCGTGCCGATACTCAGCCGTCTTTGGGCGCGCCCGGCCATGCCCGACGCCATCCGCATCCTGGTCAGCGGCGAAACTTCCTATAACCTAACCCAGCAAATGGCCGAGCTCGGCATCGCGCCCACCGCCGAAACGATTTGCGTCACTAATCATCTCGCCTTCCAATCGGAGCAATACTGGAACACCGTGCCCGACGGCAACTTCTGCGCCTTCGACCGCGTCGGCACGATTCCCAGCTTGTATAACGACATGGCAAAGGAGCTGGACCGGCGCTATCAAGAGGACTTCGGCGACATCCTGGTCAGCTTTGCCATGGAGGCCTATGACAGCGTCTGGCTTATAGCGGACGCCATTGAGCGCGCCAGCGGCATCGACGACCCCGCGGCCATAGTCGCCGCGCTGGAGACGACTGATATTGATCTCTCGCAGGGGCATTACTACTTCGCCTATGGGGCGCATAACCCGGAACTGCCAGAGGACACGCCCGCCTATATGTGGCATCAGTGGCCCGTGCCGGTGGTGACTGTCATGCAGTATTTCGAGGAAGGCCAGAGCGGGCTGGACGCGGCGGTCGTCTATCCGGAGATTTACCAGGGGCATGGTACGTCGTATTTCGAGCCCGGCGGGTCCTACTAGAGCGCTGGCCGTGAAGCCGGGGGATGCGATGAAGAAGCTCAAGATTGCTTTACTGCTCGCGGCGCTGCTGCTGCCATGGAGCGCGGTCGAGGCGGAGTCCGATTGCGCCTTCGCCGACGAAGTCATCAAGTTTGGCGCTTTCGCTCCGCTGTCCGCGCCCGGGGCGGTGGTGGCCGGCGTCGTCATTGACTGGGCGGTGCAGCAAGCGGCCGACGATATCAACGCCGAGTGCGGCATCAGCGTCAACGGCGTGAATCATCGACTGGAAGTTATCACCGGCGATACCGAAGGCATCTCCGAGCGCGGGCAGGCGGTGGCTGAACGCTTCATATTTGACGAAGGCATTCACGGCGCGGTCGCCGGCTTTCACAGCGCGGTGGCACTGGCGGCGATGGGCATCTTGCAGGAGAACCAGATCCCGACGGTATGGGCTGGTCCCTGGAACGACAACATCACCGCCAATGGCATCATCGAATATGAAGGCAGACCGCCGCGCATCAATGACGGGGTGGATTATATCTTCCGCATCTCGCCATCCTGGACGATGGTGGGCGCGGTGATCGCCGATTGGCTCATCTCGTTGGGCGTTGAAGATGTGATCATCCTGGCCGAAAACACCGATTTCGGGCAGCCGGCCGCCGCGGACGAGAAAACGCGGCTGGAGGCGGCTGGCATCCGGGTTGAACAATACAATATCGAGTTGGGCACGGAGGATTTTGTGCCCATACTCAGCCGTATTGACCTGCGCCCCGAGCCGGCCGATGCCATCCATATCATCATCACTGGCGATACCGCCCTCAACCTCAACCAGCAAATGGCGGAACTGGGCATCGCGCCCAGCCGGGACACGATCTGCATCGCTGGCTACGATGCCGAGCAGTCGACGCAGTTTTGGAACAGCGTGGAAGACGGCAATTACTGCGCTTTCAATCGCACCGGCGTCATCCCTTCCCGCTTCAGCGAGATGGGCGCCGAGCTCAACCGAAAATACGAAGAAACCTGGGACGACACCGCGCCCAGCTTCGCCATGGAGCCTTATGACAGCGTGCTGCTGCTAGCGGATGCGATTGAACGCGCCGGCAGCTTCACTGACGCCGACGCCATCGTCGCCGCGCTGGAAACATCGGATGTGGAATTGTCACAGGGCCGCTATTATTTCGATTATGGGCGCCACAATCCGGAGCTGCCGCCCGACGCCCCCGCATTCTTGTGGCATCAATGGCCCGCGCCTATCATTACCGTGATGCAATACTTTGAGTTTGGACAGAACGCGCTGGATGCCGCCGTCGTTTTTCCCGCGGCCTATCAAACTCACGGCGTCTCCTATATCGTGCCGGGTAGCTAACAAAGCCCAGAAATATCTTCGCTTAATCCTGCTGGCGTGGGCGCTTCAGCGCGGCATGAATCATCCGTCCTCACATTATGTGATACACTTAACTAAAGAGAGATTCGCATCTCAAGAAAATATGATGACTATAGGGAGTTCACCATGGCGTCCAAATTCTTTCTTTTTGTGACCACTGTGGCGCTGCTGTTGTTGCTGAGCATTGCTTGGGTAAACTCCGACAGCCACTGCGACTTCGCCGATGAGACGATTAAGTTTGGCGGGATCGCACCCCTCTCGCCGCCCGGGGCGACCGGCGCCGGTGTCATAATCGACTGGGCATACCAACAAGCGGCGGCTGACATTAACGCCGACTGCGGGATAGGTATCGCCGGCGTAAATCACCAGCTGGAAGTCCTCACCGGCGACTCGGAAGGCATCTCCGAACGAGGCCAAGCGCTCGCCGAACGCTGGATTTTCGAAGACGGCGTGCATGGCGTGGTCGGTGGATATCACAGCGCCGTCGCGCTGGCGATGATGAAGATCACGCAGGAGAACGGCATCCCGACCGTCTTCGCCGGTCCCTGGAACGACAATATCACCGCCAACGGCATCATCGAATTCGAGGGCAGACCGCCGCGGATCGAAGACGGCGTGGATTACATCTTCCGTACATCGCCGGCCAACGCCATGGTGGCGGTGGTGGCGGTGGATTGGATGATCGAGCTGGGCTTGGAAGATGTGATCATCATGACCGAAAACACCGACTACGGCATTCCGGCCGCCGCCGACGAAAAAATGCGGCTGGAAGCAGCCGGCATCGCCGTCGAAATCTACAGCGTCGAGTTGGGCACGGAAGACTTCGTCCCCATCCTCAGCCGCGTGCAGGCGCGTCCCGAACCAGCGGACGCCATCCACGTCCTGGTCACTGGCGAGACCGGTTTCAATCTCAACCAACAGATGGCTGAGCTCGGCATCGCGCCAAGCGAAGACACGATCTGCATCGCCGAATCTTTCGCCAGCGACTCCGGGCAATTCTGGCCCGCGGTGCCCGACGGCAATTATTGCGCCTTCGTTCGTTATGGCGCGACGCCGGCGCTTTTCAATGACATCGCCGAGCGCCTGTTTGCCGATTACCGCGATGACTGGAGCGACGCTGGCGTCTTGCCGCCATTTGCCATGGAGCCCTACGACAGCGTGCATCTGCTGGCTCAAGCGATGGATATCGCCGACAGCTATGATGACGGCGCCGCGGTCGTCGCCGCGCTGGAGACGATTGATACAGTTGTCTCGCAGGGGCGCTACTACTTCGACTACGGGTCGCACAACCCCGACTTGCCCGCAGGCACGCCAACCTATATGTGGCATCAATGGCCCGACCCGATTGTCGTGATTATGCAGTATTTCGAGCAAGGTCAGGACGCGCTTGATGCCGCGGTAATCTATCCGCCAGTTTACCAGACGCACGGCACGAGTTACATTCCGCCGGGCACATCGCCCTGAAGTTGCCGACTACCAGGCGAACGGGATATAATATCGTGAATAGACGGGTGGGCAGGAACCCGCCCGTTTTCTTTTGCGCCTGACAACAAAGGAAGAGAGCCTGATGACATTTCCGCTACTGGGCGAAGAATTGCGCCTGAATCGCTTGCAACCCCCGACCGGTAAGGCGCGCATGGTGCTGGACACCGATACCTACAACGAAATCGACGACCAGTTCGCGCTGACTTATGCGCTGCTGTCGCCGGAAAAGCTCGCGGTGGAAGCTGTGTACGCTGCCCCATTTCATAACAGCCGTTCCAGTGGACCCGGCGATGGCATGGAAAAAAGCTACGAAGAGATTCTGCGCCTGCTGGATTTCCTCGGCGTCGCTGCCGATGGCTTTGCCTTCCGCGGCTCTACGGAATACGTTGGCGGGACCCGCCAGCCGCAAGACAACGACGCCGTCCGCGATCTCATTGAAAGGGCGCTCGCCAGCCCAGCGGAAGACCCGCTCTACGTGGTCGCCATCGGGGCGATCACAAACGTAGCATCGGCTTTGCTGCTGGAGCCGGAGATCATTCGGAATATCGTAGTCGTCTGGCTCGGCGGGCACAATCTGAATTGGCCCCATTCCCGCGAATTCAACCTGGCGCAGGACGTGCCCGCGGCGCAAGTCGTACTTGACAGCGGCGTTCCCTTTGTCATCGCGCCTTGCTACGGCGTAAGCTCCCACCTGCTCACCACGCTGCCCGAATTGCAGGCCTGCATTGGCGGCGTCAACCGCGTCGGCGATTACCTCTGCCAGATCTTCAGTGAATACAAGCCCGATGCCTTTGCCGCATCCAGTGTGATCTGGGACATCTCGACCATCGCCTGGCTGATCAATCCCGACTGGGTCCCCAGCGATACGGCGCCGAGCCCGATCTTGACCGACCAACTGACTTGGAGCGTCGATCGCTCGCGCCATCTGGTGCGGGTGGCGAACTTCGTCCAACGCGATCCAATATTCCGCGACCTGTTCAGCAAGATACGCGGCTTAACGAACTAGCTCAGCCAGTCGTGGTCTTTCCGCAGCCGGCGGATCCGCGCGCGCACCGAGGCTGCTTCATCTCGCTCGGCAGTGAGGAGCAAGTCCAATGCGAGATCGCGATGCGCCGGGTGTTGATCGGCCAGAGCAACGGCGCCGTGCACACTCCAGGCGCGGATGAAGGTGTTGGCGCCGGCTGCTTGCTCCGTCAGGGCGGCCAGCAAGGGCGGGACCAGCTCGTCCGGCGCGACCAAGGAATTCATCATCTGCAGTACGTGAATGCGGGAAAGCCAACTGGTGTCCTGAAGCAACAGGCGCAGCAGCGTTTCAGTTTGGCTTGAGGACAACTGCGCGCCGGTCACGCCCAGTCGCTTGAGCAGCCAGGTGGCGGACGCTTGCAGTTTGCTATCATCGCTGGCGGCGAAAACACACAGATCCGCGATCAAACTCGCATCAGCGCGGTATTCCGCGGCAAATTGTTCCAGCGGCGCTGTGCTCTTGCCGTCAAAATCACTTAGGGCTTGCGACAGCGCGTCCGACCGGCGGGCGCTCATTGCAGCTTGGGCAAATAGCGCGACGCTTCCTCGACCAGTTGCCGCAGGGCGGGCTGCTCGAGATCTGCCAGGCTGCGTATCTTTACATGCCGCAAGTCGGCGCCGCTGCCTTCCAGCAGATTCTCCGGGTCAGGCAAGTGCGCGCCGTACATGAATCCGAAGTTGAGATGCCGCCTGAATGGGGCGAGATAGCAGAAGTGCTGGGACATTTTCTTGGGGCCGACCCCATAACCGGCGATGCGTTGCCGCGCCCATGGAACCTCGGTGATGCCGGGCATGACGTCGGCAAGCAATTCACGGGCGGCAAGGGCGAGCGCCTGCACGTCGGGTTCGGCTTTGGCGATCACTTCGTCGAAGGCGCCGTTTCCGCCTATGGTTTTGATTTGCAATGCCGCCATCGCTAGCTCTCGATTTGGTCTATCTGCGCTCCATTCTAGCTATTGACCTTGGGGACGTCAACGAAAGTTATTAATCCCGCGGTCTGCGCGCCGTAGGTTGTCGTTTTCGTTGCTCCGCCTTAGCGTTGATGCTTAATTGACCCGGTATCACAGCCGGCAGTTCGCCGGGGCAGACAGCCGTGATTCTCTCCGCCAAACGCGAAGACTGCTATAATGGCGCGAAGCGCGGATACATTCACCGGACGCATGCGATGCCCCTAGTCTCTGTCATCATGCCGGTCTACAACGGCGAGAAGTATCTCGCTCACGCCATCGAGAGCATATTAGCGCAGACGCTTTCCGATTTCGAACTCTTGGTCGTGGACGATGGCTCGCAGGACGGCGCCGCCGACATAATCCGTTACTACCAGCAGGTTGACGGCCGCATACGCTTCTTTCGGAACGAGCGAAACCTTGGCGCGGCGGACGCTCGCAATCGGGGCATCGTGGAGGCGACGGGTGAATACATCACCAAGATGGATTGCGATGATATAAGCTTGCCTGAAAGGCTGGAGAAGCAAGTCGCATATCTGCGAGCCAATCCCGAAATTGACCTTGTTGGCATCTGTGGACGGGCAGTCGACGAAGATCTTCTGCCCTTGTTCGAATTGAATCTTCCGCAACAGCATAGTCTCATTGTCCTCGACATTTTCATCGGCGTGGGGCTTATCTTCAGCACCGTGTTGATGCGCCGTGAGCTGCTCGGCGCGGCTGGCGGCTATGAGCATGGGCGGCGAGCCGGAGAAGAGAGGGAACTGATCTTGCGTTTGCTCAGCGACAGCAAGGTCAAGCTCGCGAACCTTTCCGACCAACTGCTGATCTATCGCCGCCATGATGGCTCCCTAAGTCATGACCAGGATATCAGCCTGCGGGCGCAGCGCCGGGAAGTCTACATTCGCATCCTGCAGACGCTCTGGCGAGAGGCGCCTGAAACAACCCTGGACCGCTTTCAGCAAATGAGGACTGGACAGAAGCTGAATTGGCGCGAGCGGCGCCGCGCCGAGGAAGACATTCGCCGTCTCATTGAGGCCTTGATCGCCCGGGGCCTGGTCGAATCGCGCGATCGGCCCGTAATGTTGCGCGCCATGAAGCGAAAGATCGAATCGACATCGCCGCGTCTCTGGCAGCAGTTCTGCCACTGGCGGCGCTACCGTTTCGGTATATAATTGCGCTCACCAGCTTATACAACTAAATCAACTTTGAAACTGAGGCGCGCCTCCGTGGTATTGGTATCTGTCATCATGCCGGTCTACAACGGCGAGAAGTATCTCGCTGAAGCCATCGAGAGCATCTTGGCGCAAACCTTCACCGATTTGGAATTGCTCGTAGTGGACGATGCCTCGCAAGACAGCTCGCTAGAGATCATTCGCGCCTACCAGGAATGCGACAGCCGCATCCGCTCTTTCCATCTGGAACAGAATGTTGGGGTGAGCGGCGTCCGCAATTGGGGCATCGTGGAGGCGAGGGGTGATTACATCACCATGATGGATTGCGATGATATAAGCTTGCCCGAAAGGCTGGAGAAGCAAGTCGGGTATCTGCGAGCCAATCCCGAAATTGACCTTGTTGGCATCTGTGGACGGGCAGTCGACGAAGATCTTCAGCCCTTGTTCGAAGTGAATCTTCCGCAACAGCATAGTCTCATTGTCCTCGACATTTTCATCGGCGTGGGGCTTATCTTCAGCACCGTGTTGATGCGCCGTGAGCTGCTCGGCGCGGCTGGCGGCTATGAGCCTGGGCGGCGAACCGGAGAAGAGAGGGAACTGGTCTTGCGTTTGCTCAGCGACAGCAAGGTCAAGCTCGCGAACCTTTCCGACCAACTGCTGATCTATCGCCGCCATGATGTCTCCCTAAGTCATGACCAGGATATCAGCCTGCGGACGCAGCGCCGGGAAGTCTACATTCGCATCCTGCAGACGCTCTGGCGAGAGGCGCCTGAAACAACCCTGGACCGCTTTCAGCAAATGAGGACTGGACAGAAGCTGAACTGGCGCGAGCGGCGCCGCGCCGAGGTAGACATTCGCCGTCTCATTGAGGCCTTGATCGCCCGGGGCCTGGTCGAATCGCGCGATCGGCCCGTAATGTTGCGCGCCATGAAGCGAAAGATCGAATCGACATCGCCGCGTCTCTGGCAGCAGTTCTGTCACTGGCGGCGGCATCGTTTCCCGCGCCTCTTCCCCGATAGCTTCCAACTATACAGATAGGGCGAAATTGCCTGATAGCCGTTCAATTCAGAGCTGTCGCGGACTATAATCCGGCGCAGCGCCAAACCAGTTACCAGAAAGCAACCTGATGTCCACTGACAGCCTGCTACAATGGCGCGAGGAATTCCCCATCCTTGGCCGCTGCAACTATCTCATCAGCAACTCCCTCGGCGCCATGCCCCGCGGCGTTTACGACAGCCTCAACAGCTACGCCGACGCCTGGGCAGAGCAAGGGGTAGCCGCTTGGGGCAGCGGCTGGTTCGAGCTGCCCCAGACAGTCGGCAACAAGATCGCTCCGTTGATGGGCGCCGCGCCGAATACTGTGCTCGCGCATCAGAACGCCAGCATCGCCAACGGCATCCTGCTGGGCGGCTTGGACTTCAGCGACCGATCGCGGGACAAGGTCGTCATTACTGAGCTCGATTTTCCCAGCGATGTCTATGCCCTGCGCAGTTGGCTGCCCGATCATGTGCGGATTCAGACAATCCGCTCGCGCGATGGCATCAGCATCGACATTGACGAGTTACTGGACGCTATCGACGAGCGGACGCGGCTCGTCAGCACCTCGCATGTCCTCTTCCGCAGCGCCTTCATCATGCCGGCGCGGGCGATCACGGAAAAGGCGCATCGGGTCGGGGCGCAGGCGCTCTTCAACGGCTACCATAGCGTCGGCGTCATCCCGGTTGATGTGAGCGCCTGGGATATCGATTATTACATCGGCGGCGTCTTGAAGTGGCTTTGCGGCGGACCGGGCGGCGTCTTCATGTACGTTCGTCCCGACCTGCTGCCAACGTTGCAGCCGAAAGTGACGGGCTGGTTCGCCAGCCGCGCGCCTTTCGCCTTTGACGTGGAGAAGCTGGACCTGCGCGAGGACGCCTACCGCCTGATGAATGGCACGCCGGGCATCGCCTCCCTGCACGCTGTACAGCCCGGCGTCGATATCATCGCCGAGATCGGCGTGAGCGCGATCCGCGAGAAGTCGATGCGGCTGACCGCGCTCATCATCGACCTGGCGGATGAGCTGGGTTATGATGTGGTCTCGCCGCGTGATGCCGAGCGGCGGGCCGGCACGGTCACGGTCAATCCGCCGCATGCCTGGGAGGTGTCACAAGAACTGCTGGCGCGGGACATCATGATCGACTTCAGACCTAAGGCCGGCATCCGCATCGCGCCGCACTTTTACAACAGCGAGGCCGAGGCGCGGGCGGCGATGACGGCCATCAGCGAGATTTTGGCAGAGGGCAGCTGGCGGCGACATCGGTCGGCTTGACGACGGGCTGTCTCATAGGCCCGCCAGCGGTATGAGCGCGCGCAGATTGGATTCTTCCAACTCGGCGCAGTCCTTCCTATCGCAGATCGCCAACAGTAAGACGCAGGTCTCGGTATTGATGCAGCAGGCGTTGCGGAAGCCGGCGCTCTTGCCGCGGCGCGCGGAACGGTTTGGCAGGCGCACGCGGTAGACGTTGCCGCCCATGCGCCGGTATGGCTTGCCCGGACCTTCGCCGCGCCTCACGCGTATAGACAAAATCTCGACTTCATCGACGGCTGAAGGAAACTTGCGCGCGAGTTTGCGCAGCAACCTGGAGAAGCGGCTAGTCGGTGTGACGCTGACTTGCATTGAGACCTAGTTCGGCGCGTATGTCCGGCAAAGTCTCTGCCAAATCGCAGACATCTCCGGCTTTTACCTGCTGCAAGCTGATAAAGAGATCGTTGACAAAGAGATGGTTGACAAATTCTTTCTGCGGCGTCTTCGGGTTGGTGTAGTACAGTTTGTATTTGCCATTACTGGTGATGGATTCTATCGATTCCTTGAACTCGGCCTGAGGTTCCATGTGGCGCTCCGTTCTCCCGAGCCGCTAGGCATAAGCGTAACTTGTCTGCGTTCTGATGTAAGGCATTGGCAGTCTGCCAATGTGTTGGCTAACCGCGCCGCCACTAATTCGGAATGTGGTCGATCGGCTCGCCGCGCTGATACGCCAGCGCCGTCTCCAGCATCTTGTCGAAGGTGAATTGCGGATCGTAGCCCAGCATGGCGCGAGCTTTTTCGGTCGAGGCGTTTGCGCCGCGGAAGTAGGGCATCGTCACTTCGCGATAGGGCCGCCCGGTCGCATCGGCTATCAGCCGGGCGGCATGGGCGTAAGTGACAGGCGGGCAGCCAGTCATGTTGAAGGCTTCGCCGATCGCCGCCTCGTTCTCCAGCGCTTGAATCGTGCCGGCGACGACATCGCGCACATCGGTGACGACCACCATCCAGGGCTTGCCCTGCGCGTCGGTCACGGCGCAGACGGCGTCGGGCGTCCGCATCAGATCGCTCATTATCGCCTTGGTTTCGTCGATATGTTCGGCGCCGAACCAGGGGATGCGATTCTTGGCCAGCGTCAGTTCGATGAAGTAGTTCAGCGACGCCGGGTTAAGCATGCCCAGCACCTCGTTTGCCGCCTTGATCGAACAATAGCGCGGCATTGTCACCGGGATGCCGTATTCGCGCATGTAACTCAGGCAGATCTCCTCGGAAAGCAGCTTGGTTAGCGCGTAGATATCGATTGGTTCCTGCGGCGTCTCTTCGGTGAAGGTGACATCGCTGGTGATGAAGGGATTGTAGGTCTGGTAGGTGCTGGCCAGCACAAAGCGCTTTAGCGGCACACTGGATGCCAGCGCGCCTTCGAGCAGACTGAGGGTGGCGCGCGTATTGACATCAAGCATGCGCTCGGCTGGGTCCTGTCCTTGCGGAATCTGCGCCCCTTGATGGAGGATGACATCGACGCCATCGGCCGCCGCCCGAACGCGCTCGGCATCGCCCAAATCGGCTTCGATGATTTCCACGCCAAGCCGCGCGACTTTATGCGCTTGCGGGTCGTCCGGCATGATCAGCCCGCGGATGTCATAGCCTCGCTGCTGCAGCTGGTGGGCGAGGTTGGCGCCGACGCGCCCGCTTATGCCAGTAATCAGCGCTTTCATGTTGTCGCTCCCTTGGGCGCTTTCGAAAGTTCTCGAGTCTTCAAGCTTGTCGCCCAAGTATACTCGCCGTGGCCATCACCGCGCCACAACAGGAGCCTGGCGGGCTGGCGTCAGATTCTGGTCCGCGACCGCGGTTCGTCCTGATCAATTTCCGCGCAAGCCCGGTGCCGCAGGGTCTTGGCAGAATGCGAGCGGTGTCGGCAAATTGGCAAGTGTATGGATACAGTATAGATACGTGGGGGGGCGGAGTTCCGAGGAAGCAATCCGCTGAGAGCCGAGATTGAGCGCATGAGACAGGGTAGCCATTGGGCAATTGTATCATCATTTTGCGCGGAAGTGAAGAACAAATGTGCGAGGTATTGGCGCCGGGTGTTGTGCCGCGATTCCAGGTTGGCTGCGCGCTGAAGGCCTTAGTGGTCTTTGGCGAGGGCGGGCGAGCCACGGAACGCTCCTACAAGGATTTGCTGGGTTTGGAGATTGCGCTAGAGCGGCGCGCTATTTCGGCTTGGGGCGGAAGGCGACGATCTTGCATTCGTCAGTGGTGAGATAGGCGCCCTCGATCAGGTCGATGCAATAGGGGATGGCGGGCATGACGGCGTCCAGGCAATCGCGGATGGCGCTTGGTTTGCCCGGCAGATTGACGATAAGCGCCGCCCCGCGTATCCCGGCGGTCTGCCGCGAGAGGATGGCCGTCGGCACATAGTTAAGCGAGACTTGGCGCATCAATTCGCCGAAGCCCGGCATCATCTTCTCGCAGACGGCTTCGGTGGCATCAGGGGTGATGTCGCGGACGGCTGGTCCGGTGCCGCCCGTCGTCACCACCAGGCTGCAGCCGGCTTCATCGACCAGCTCTAGCAGGGCCGCCTTAATCCGCTCAAACTCGTCGGGCACGACCATTGCCACCGGCTCCCAGTCGCTGGTCAGCACCTCCGTCAGATAGTCCTGAATCGCGGGTCCGCCCAGGTCTTCATAAACGCCGCGGTAGGCGCGGTCGGACACGGTCAGTATGCCAATCCTGGCGCTCATGGCCGCTCCTTTCGTATGGATTGCCGCCCCTATCTTAGCTATACTGGCGCGGATTAGGCAATGGGAGGCGGAGCGGAAGCAATGAGCGAACACCAGGACTTGCGAGCATTGGTCGAAGGCGATGATGGCATCAGCGTCCTGCGCGGCGGCGGGAAGAAGCGCGATTGGAACGGCATCCATTACAAGACCGGTTTATCGAGCAAGAATGTCAAAGCCAAGGAGTTGTCGATCAATGTCGCCACGATTCCGCCGGGCGGCGTCGCCTATGCTCATATCCATGTCGGCTTCGAAGTGATGCTTTATATCGTCGAGGGTGATGTTCGGCATGAATATGGCGAGGGCTGCAAGCAGGTGGTGGATAATAGCGCCGGCGATTTCATCTTCATTGAGCCGGGCATCCCGCACGAAGTCTTCAACTTGAGCGATAGCGAGCCGGTGGTGGCTTTCGTGGCGCGCTCGACGGCGGATGAGTGGGACAAGATTGTCAACTACGATCGGAATGGGGCGGGTTAGGCTGAGGTCTTAGCCCCGCCAGAAAGCCTCGCTCAGATACTTGTAGGCATTATCGGGAAATAGCGTGACAACTGTGCCAGGCTGCTCCCGCTCGGCGAGAGCCTCGGCCACGCGCAGGGCGCCGACCATGGCCGCAGCCGAACTGATGCCGACCAGATAGCCCTCTTCCCGCGCCAGCCGCAGCGCCATGGCATGCGCCTCTTCGGTCCGCACGGAGAGTCTCTCATCAGCGAAATTCGCTTGGAAGATGCCGGGCTGAATGGCGGTAGTCATGTGCTTCAAGCCCTCCAAGCCATGGAAGGGCGAGTCGGGCTCGACCGAGACGATCCGCACGGAGGGATCATAGTCTTTTAAGCGCCGTCCAGTGCCCATCAGCGTGCCGGATGTGCCCAGACCGGCGACGAAGTGCGTCGCTTTGCCCCGCGTTTGCCGCCAGACTTCGACGCCCGTGCCCGCATAGTGTGCCCGAACGTTAGCGGGATTGTTGTACTGATCGGCGTAGAAGTAGCGCTCCGGCTCCCGCAGCGCCAGAGTTTGCACGGCTTGCAGCGCTCCGTCCGAGCCTTCGAGCGGGTCGGTGAAGACGAGGTCGACATCGTAGGCGCGCAATATCGCCACGCGTTCCGGGCTGACATTTTCCGGCAGCAAGAGTTTGACGCGGTAGCCTTTGGCGGCGGCGATCATGGCGTAGGCGATGCCGGTGTTGCCGCTGGTGCTATCGAGGATGGTTTTGCCCGGGCGCAGGGAGCCATCGGCTTCGGCGGCGCGGATGATATAATAGGCGGCTCTGTCTTTGACGCTGCCGCCCGGGTTCTGCCATTCGGCTTTGGCGAAGATGCGCACGGACGGCGGCAGTGTCCGCGTGACGCGGCGGAAGCTGAGCAGTGGCGTATTGCCTATCTGCCGCTCGATATCCCGCGATTGGTCATCGGTCTCGGTCAGCGTTTCCGCATCGTATTCCGCAGTGATCGTCATATTGATTCCACGCGCTCGCCAACAAAAAAGCCAACCAGCTTTGGGGACGCGCGCACCCGGGCTTTCCCTTTCGGGCGCCTCGCGCGCCTCTGCCAGTTGACTTGGAACATCAGTCTTGGATGCTTGGCTGTTATCTCAGGCGGCTAAGCTCCCATCTTCTGACAACAGCAACAACAAAGGTGATACGACATCGTGACTCCAATTTCAATCTATTGCCAGCGAGCATAACAATCCGCGCGGGATCTGTCAATGTCGCCGCGTCCTGAATGTGGTGAATCAAGAAGATATAGTCAGGCCCGTTTGGGGAATTTGCTGCGGGCGAGCCAAGGCTGGCGCCTACATCTAATGCTTTCGGAGACAGGATTATTTGTTGCCATATCCTCGGTTTTCACCGCTCCCGAATCCTCGGCAAATCGAGATTTGGCGGTGTTTCGCTTTACGCCTCGCTTGTGTTGGCGTCGGCGTCAAAGGCGATATCCGGCAAGGGGAGCATATTCTGCGGGTAGGGGGCTTGTAGACGTATTCCAAGCGTCTCGTTGTACCAGCCGACGTAGATGCCATGCCGGGCTCGATAGCCAGTTGGCAGCTGAATATCATGCCGCGTGATGAAGGTCTCGTCGACCTTGAGAAAATCGAGCGGAACCGGCGCCGACTGGTCATCCTGGAATATCACCTCAAAGTCGATCCCGTCCTGATAAGGCTTGTCAAGGACGATGGCGAAGGCTCGCCAGTCCCCGCTCAGCTCACGCAGAATCCGCCACTCCAGCTCCAGGATGCGTCCGGCGCGGAAGCGAAAGCGGTTCAGCTTGATCGCCTCGCCGAAGACCGTGCCTTCCGGCGTCGCTCCGCTTCCAAGTTCGCGCTCCTTATCGCCGGCGACAAGCGCGCCGACGGGCACGATGAAGGCGGCGTTCTCCTCGCCCGTCTCCAACACTGGCATTATGTCTATCCGGTCAGCCCAGTCATACCAGCCGATGTGCAACTGCACAGATGATAAGCCTTCGACATCTTTCGGGATCTGTAAAAGGTAGTCATCGCGGTAGATTGAGCCCGGCTCCCACCAGGTCGTGGGCAGGGTACCCCAGCCGGGAAAGCTGTCGATTGTCGCCAGCGCATCGCCATCGGCATCGATCAGCGTGATGAAGAGCGCTTGCATTTCGCTGGACCGGGCGCGCGGTTGCCAATACAGCGTCAGCGGGATCTCGTCTCCGGCTGACCAACGGCGCGGCTTCGGAATCTCGTATCCAATCAAGGTGATGTCCTCCCAGCGCGCGAAGGTCACAGTTGCGGACTTCGGAACCTCCGCGACCGTCGGCGGGTGATCGTATTGCGGCATGATGTAGATAAAAGGCGAGGCAAGACTGAACAGCAGCATGGGAATGGCGACTGCCAGCGGCGGGATCCGAAGTGTAAGCAGACCCATCGTCATAAGGACGCTGATTGAGGTGATAAAAGGGAATAGATGTCGTCCGTAGGTCGCCGGCGCTTGCAGCGAAAACCAGATGAGCGACGCGCAGCCGATAGCCAGATAAACGCCTAGCAGGCTGACGACTGCTAGCAGAAAGGAGTTCTTGCGGTTCTTCACCAGAAAGATGAGGAACCCGCCGACGCTTATCAGAGAAAGCGCGTCTGTGAGATGGTAGTAGAGATCATGCGTCAAGATGCTGAACTTGCCAAACAACCCCCAATAACTTATACGCAAGCTTTGGAATTCCTCTGACAACATCCGCGACAACGTGATGCTTCGCCTACCGAAATGGTCAAGCATAGCGCCTGTGCCAAAGAGCTCGCCATAGAGGCTGAGATTGCGAGCAAACCACCAGCCGGCAACCGCCAAAAACACAGCCGAAACAGCGACCCCTAGAATCATGAAACCGCGACGGTCGCGCGTGCGGAAAAGAGTCCAACTTCCGGCGAGCGCTACAACCGGCAAAGAAATCAAGCCGCTGATTTTGGCCAGTGACGCGCTGGCGATCAGGATGGCCAAAAACAGGCTCCGCCGCGAATCGAAACCCTGGCGCAGCATAAGCAGCATTTGCCACACAATAAGCGCTGACAGCGTCGTCACCATGACATCATTGGTGATAGAAGTTGATATAAAGAGGAACATTGGGTTAAAAGCGACCAAAGACGTCGCCAAAACGGCGAATCCAACATGACCCGGCATAATCGTTCGCGCGGACTGATACACAGCGGCGACTGTCATCACCGCCATACTCAGGTTCAGCAAGCGGATGACATAAAGCGCCAAAGACGCGCCGGCGAGATCGGGCGGAAAAGGTTGCCGGTAGAATATATAATTTCGATTGCCCAAGCGCTTAGGATCGCCATACAGCACCAAGGGATTGCGTAGAAAATACTCAGAGAAGTCAGTGGCGTCGAATGCGGAATAGATCGGCGCCATCGCCAGGTAAAAGAGAGGCGGCTGATTAGCTTCGTGGCCGTACAAGTGGTCATGTTCATCGGCCTGCACCGGCAGCTCGCCAGTGTCGACAATCCACTGAATGACTCCGACGTGAGATTCATTGTCGGACGCTTCAAAGTGAGGCGCAGCGTAAATGTAGAGCAGTCCAATGCAGAAAAAGACCAGCGGAATCAGCCAATTAAATGGAAGCTGCTTCCAGGCTCTGATGACGCGCATCCCAATGATCCCAAGCATTCTCTAGATAACGACCTACATTCTATCATATTGGCACTATGCGCTCCGCTCTGTGGAAGTCAATTTGCCTGCGGCAACGGAGCCGCTTCCATGTTAAAGTTCGAACACAGAGCACGCCGGAGGAACTACCAACATATGAAACTGGCAGTATTTGGCGATATACACGGCAACTTGCCCGCGTTGGAAGCGGCGCTAGCGGACATGGAGCGCGCTGGCAATTTCGATCTGGTTTGGTGCCTTGGCGATTTGGCCGCGCTGGGCGGGCAGGCGCGCGAGTGCGTCCGGCGTTTGCTGATGTTGGGCGAAGAGCTGGGCGAGGACAAGCTCAAGATCATCGGCGGGAACACCGACCGCTATCTGGTCACTGGCGAGCGCTTGCCTTTTTCCCGACCGCAGGCGGCAGCGGAATTCTCCGCTTATCGCGAGCAGGTCCTCAGCGCCAATGCGATTTACGCCTGGAACCTGAGCGACTTGCATTGGGAAGAATATGCGTTTCTGAGCAAGATTATCGGTAGGGAATTGCGGCATAGGGTCGCGGGCTATGGTACGGTCATCGGCTTTCACGCGATCCCCGGCGATGATGAAGCGATGTCCCTGGCGCGCGACAGCGCCGACGAAGAAGCGGCCGACGCCCTGCTGGACCGGCGCGGTCGGCTGGCGCTTTGCGGGCATACGCATGTGGCGATGGATCGTGAAGTCGGCGGCTGGCGCGTGGTCAATCCCGGCAGCGTCGGCTTGTCGTTTGGCAAGCCCGGATACGCCGAATGGGCGCTGCTGGAATGGACGGATGGCACGCTGGAAGTTCAGTTGCGGGCGGTAGCCTACGACGTGGAGGCGGCATTGCGTCAGTGGGAAGCATTGGGTCATCCGCGTATCGACTGGATCAAGGCACACATGGGCGTCTAGCGCCATCCGGATCTAGGGCCAACATGAATAGAAAGCTCTTCCTGGGAATCGGATTTGTCATCTGGCTGTTGGCGACGATTGTCTTTCGCGCCTTTGGTCACAACCTTTTCCTGTATGAGGAATCGGTCATTCTCTTGACCTTGTGGCTGCTGACTGTATTGGCGATGCTGGCGCTCGCCCAGGGGCTGTTTCGCTGGCGTGGACTGGCGCGCCCCCAGCGATTTGAGGCGGCTGTGCTCCTGGTCGTCTCCGGCATGTTGCTGGACGCCTTCGTGACGGAGAGCTTTGCGCAGGTCTTCCCCAATATGCCGCCGGAGGCTGCAGGCAGTTTCGGCGCTTGGCTGCTCCTCGCGTATGCTAGTGTTCTGTTGGCCGCCTTTCTGCCTGGCGCGGACAGTTAGCGCTCGACCACGCGAATCCGGGGACGGCGCATGAAGAAGCCCAGGGCGTAGGCGCCGACGCCGGCCGAAAGGGCGATTAAGCAGGCGATGGTTACCAGCGTCAGCGGCAGCAGCAATTCGGGCTCGCTGGCTGGCGCGCTCCCGGCGAATTCACGCAGGACATATCGAGCGACGCCGCGACACAGTTGCGCCACGAATGACAGACCGGCGCCAAAGGCGATCAGCCACAGCGGGGCGTAGCCGGTCACGCGCTGATTGTCGCCGCGCAGCGATGTCGCCGCTTCGTTCACGAAAGCCAAAACCAGCGCGAGCAGCGTCCAATGGACGAGCCAGTCTTGCGCCGCCAGCGGATCCGCGCCGCGCATCGCCTGGCTGAAAGCGCGCTCGACGCCTAGCGCGCCCAGAATGCCGCTGCCGACCAGCCAGAAGATGATCGCCAATGCCAGCCATTGCCGCGCGAGCGAGTTGTTGTCGCTGCGCTCGCGCAATGGACGCGCCAGGTGGCTCGCGAGGAGGATGTAGCTGAGGAGAATCAGCGACGCTGCGCCCAGACCGGCGATGCCGGGCAGGCCGGTGCGCCCGAGGCTGGTCAAGCTGCCGCCCAGGATCAGCAGCGCCGACGCCGTCCGCTGGTTGCGCCGCGCCCACTGGTTTCCGCATGATGTGATGCGTGGCATCAGCCAGAAAGCGACGCTCAGGGCGCAGAGGCCGAAAGCGACCTGGACCTGGAACGCGGCTATGGCAGCGGCTGTTGCGCCGGTAGCCAGACGACTCGCTGGCAGCGACACGGCGGTGAGCAGCAAGCCTAGCCGCCAGGTCCGCAGGCAAAATGCGTTGGCGGCGAATCGCTTGGTCCACAGCAGGATTGCCAGCAGCGCCAAGGCGACAGCCATGTCCGCAAGCAACGCATGCTCGCTGACGCCTAGCGCGGCTGCCAGCGCGACGACGGCCAGCCAGAGGCGCGGCATCCTCGCGAGCGCCTCGTCGTCCGTCGCCTCGCTCGCCATCATCGCGCCAGCGGCGATGAAGCCGGTGAGGCCGAGCAGGTTGAAGGCTTGGGCGCTGAACTCGTTGAGGCGGGCCGCGAAAAGCTCAGGCAAGGGAAAGGCGGGAAGCTGGTTGAACGCGGACAGCAGGAAGCCGGCGCAGTAGAGCGGCAGCAGCGCAGTCGTCAGGCTCAGGAACTGGTAGATAGCTTTGCCGCGCGGCGAAAGCTGAATCACAGCGCGCGTCATTCGAAAGCGGCATCAAGCTGGTAGATTTCGGCGGGACCGTGCCCGTATACGGCGTCTACGTCAGCAACCAGGTGGTAGCGCTCGTCGACGATGGCGAGCAGGTCGGGCACGCCCGGCTCATCGGTCGGCAGCAGTTGCGGGAAGAGCACGATCCAGCTTGGCGGCTCGACAGCCCACTCGGCCTTTAAGCGCTCCAGCACACCCTCGGCGCGGAAGTACCAGCGCCAGCCTTTTATCCAGACGCCGGGCGGCAGCATGTCCGTCAGCGGGTGGAGCTGTGGCGTGCTATCGGTCTCCGGCAAGATGAAGAGCGTGTCATCGGCGTCCTTTCGCGCCTTTAGTTCAGCCGCCAGCTCGGCGAATTCGTCGTATCCGAGCGTCGCGCCTGGACCCAGCGGAAGATGCAGGTAGCTCGCGGCGCCGGTCCAGAGCCAGCCAAGTCCAATCGCGATCGCCAGGCCAGCCAAGGCGGCTTGCATCACCTTCCAAGGTCGCCAGTCAGCCAGCGCCGATCCGACTTTGTTAATGACGATGCCGGACATCACCGCCGCAAGCGCCAGGTGTCCCATGGCATGCACCTCGCCAAAGCGCGGATACAAAACGCTCAAACTTGCCAGCCACAGGAGCGCGAGCAAGAGTGGCCGCCGTCCGCGTTCGCGCCAGGCGAGCAAGACGTAGGGAATCACCAGCATATTGCTAAGCAAAAGTTTGCGGAACAAGTCGCCGTCCAGCGGCACGCCATCCATCAAGCCGCTGAGGTTGAAGGTCCAGTTCCAGTAGATGTAGCTCGATAGCGAGCCCTGCGCCAACAGAATCGCCCATTGCAGCAGCGGCAACAGCAGCGCCGTCCCTGCGAATGCGAGCGCGCGCGAAGGGCGGCCTTCAGTCGCCATCAGCCACAGCAGCATGATAGCGACCGCCAGCCAAGCCTGCTGTTTGAAAAGGGTGGCGGCGCCCATCAGCAAGCCCATTATCACGATCCAGCGCGGCGACGACTCATCAGATTTGGAGTAGTACGCGAGCAGGGCGGCCAAGACGCAGAATGCCAGCAGCGTGTCGAAATAGAGCATGACATTGCCGTAGACCGGCGCCTGCCAGGCCCAGACCAGCGCCGCCGCGATGCCGGCTGCGGCCGAGTTCGCCAGCCTCCGCGCCAGAAGATACACCAGCGCGGTGAAGGCGACGACGAGCGCCACATTCAGCAGCTTGACAGTCAGGGCCGGATCCAGCAGGAGGATGCGTTGCGCCAAAGCCGCCAGGGTTGAGCTGCCCGGCGCGTGCTGCTCGAGGATGTCGTCGAACAGGCGGAGGCCTTGGTTCATCATCCAGGGAATCGCGACTTGGCCCGAATGGACCGAAAGCGACAGCCAAAACAGATGTGTGAGGACTTGCAGGATCAGGACCAGGATCAGCAGGCGGCGCGCCAATGTCAGCTCCGGACTGCTAGCGGGCGTTGCGCCACATCGTAGCAGACCCGCGCTAAACTTGAAATAGCGCGGGGCGGCTTGTCCAATGCCGCTGGCGGACTTTGCGCTCGCGAAGATCATGGGAGCGCCAACTGCTGGTATATTTGAATGCGGGTGGCGTCATGCGGCCGAGGGATACGGAGTGCCGATGGAAGGGCGCGACAATTACTTCGAGCAAGGCTTGCGGCAGTTGGATGCTGGCGATCTGGAGGGCGCGGTCGCGTTGTTCGATAGCGCCATCAAGCTCGGCTTGGGCGATCTGCCGGCGGCGCATCTTTGCCGGGCGGAGGCTTTGGCGGCGCTCGGAAGACTGATCGACGCCGAGGCGAGCGTCAACAGCGCCCTGGAAGCCGAACCATATATGGCGGCCGCCTACAACGAGCGAGGCAAGATTCGGCGCGCTCGACGCGATATCACTGGCGCGATCAACGACTTCACGATGGCAATTCACATTGAGCCGGAGTATGACAACGCGCACTTCAATCGCGCCTTGGCCTACGAAGCCAGCCGCCGGCGCGCCGAGGCTGAGGCTGACTTGACGCGGGCGCTGAAGCTGAATCCGGAGCTCAAGGCGGCATACGAAGCGCGCGGGCGCATAAGGGCGGCGCAGTTCAAATATGACGAAGCCATCGCCGATCTGAGCTACTACCTGCGCAGCGGCGGCGGCCGCGACTACGACAATCACAGCGAGACGCAGGGCTACCTGCTGATTCTGCGGGTTCAGCGGCTGCTGTGGCGGTTAATTCCGCGCTGGGGTAGGCGGGGTTAAGTCTGCGGGTCGGGTGGGATGTGCTCGCGCCAGACGGTGAGGAATTCGGCTTTGAGGAGTTTGAAGCGTTGCCTCAGAAATCCTTCATAGCTGTCTTTGTTGAGGGGATTGGGCAGGAGTCGCGCGGGACACTGCAATCGCCGCTCAAATTCACGAAGTTGGCTAGCCTGCTCTTCGCCGGAGATCTCTCCGCGCCGCCGCTTGTCTTGCAGCATCACAGCAAAGGTTTGAACATTCGACCTTAACTCACCTGCGCGCTCAAGCAAAGCCAGATTGCCGATCGTGTTTATGGGCCATTTGTCGTCTTCGCCCATTTGCGATTGTAGAACCTCGACCGGCACTATGTGCTCCACATGATAGGATTTTGCCTTCTCTATCGCTTCGACGAAAATGTATTTCAACAATAGATACTCGGGGCGTGAATCTCGGATATGGCGTTTCGCGCCCTTGGTGTGAACCAGGTTGACTTGGCTGTCGGCATACCAGTCGTCCAGCACTTGCTCCCACCGTTGCGTTGTGGGCGGCAGGGCGTCTACGTAGTGAAGGTTCCTGACTGCATCGTGAAGCTTGCTATCGCCTGAGCCGCGCCAGTCGTCATGCAGAATCTCGTAGAGATAGAACATGGGCAGTTTGTTCTTGAGCTTGCGCCGATCAATGCGCCAGTCATCGTTCTCTGTGAGATCGCGCCTGCCGAACTTTACCTGGAAGGCGGTCGCTATCATCGAAATGATCATCATTTCGCTGTGGTAGATCGGACTTCGTTTGCGCCCGACCTGTGGCGCGGAGGTAATGGGTTTGAGAATGTTGTCTACGAAGCGGGTTGACTCAAGAAGGCAATGTTCCAAATCCGACCACGCAAGTTCGCCGATTTCTTCTGGCAGTTGCGCCATATCTTTCACATGCAATCCGAGGCAAGCGGTCAATAGATTGAAGCCGACGGAACTCGGTCGGTCGTCCTTGACCGGTTTGAAGAGCCGCGGGAACTTGTCCGCGAGGAACTGTCCCAAGCCGAAAAGATAGTCAAACAGACTGTACTGCCGTTTTCGACGCGATGCTTCATCGGGCGCTTCTTCCGAAACGTCCAGGGTGAATCCTTCATCTTCCAGAGCCTCGTATTTCTTCCAGATGGCATCAATGACGTCAGCGTTCATTATCTGTTGTCGGCAATCGATCCATTGCGCCGCATAGATCTCATAGCGGCTTAGAACAGTACCTTTGGAATTGAGCAATTCGAACACGGTCGGAAGCTCCGACGAAGGCCCGCTATAGACGAGCACCGGTATTTTCGCATCAAGCACTAGCTTGACTTCGTTGCTCACATTGTCCAGGAATCCGCCAAGTCGTCGGATTAGGTCTTGATTGCGATTTAACTCAAAATATGTGTCGCGGTAGAGGCTGGAATCCGGTGAAAAGCGAAGCACTTTTTCAATCATCGCCTCAACGAGGCTTCCTGTCCGCCATCCATCTCTTGCGTCATAGCTCTCTTGCGCCTTCACCCAGTCGACAATTGTCTGCCGGACCCTATCTTTGTATTCATCCGATACCTTGCCCAGGCAGGCAGTGACGGCGTCGACGAATTCATCATCCAGGTCGGCGCGCGTAAAGTAGCCATTCTGATATTCCACGTAGCTCTTAAGCGCCTGAGTACGCTGTAGACCGTCGATTAGGTTGTAATATCGCTTGCCGTCGCCGGCCGCCTGCCCGCGCGCGACATCCTCGAAAACCAGAATGGAACCAAATGGAAAGCCCCGCTTAATTGAATCGATTAGTCCTTTGCGCGTCGAATTGCTCCATTCCAGCCGACGCTGAAACTCGGGTATCGTTACTTTGTTTTTGCCCGCCGGGCTGTTGGAAACGGCATCCATCAGCTTGCTAACGGACCAGATATCAATATCAACGGCTTGTCGAATTGTGGGCATGTGCGCAGCTCCAAATTACAGATCAAAAAACGCGCGAACCACATGGCTCGCGCAGAGATCCAACTATTCGATCAGACATCTTGGGAAATGTCAAACCGTCGGGAGTGCATGGGAGTCGAACCCACCAGCGCCTGCTCTGCGCAACCGCCCACCGGTTTTGAAGACCGGGGCATCCACCGGGACACATCCACCCCCTCGACGCCCAGCGATTATAGTCCTTCAATCCGTGTCGGTCAAAGTCCCTCCCTCATTTTGGGGCGAGGGAATTAGGGTGGGGGCAAACGCCCTGTATCCCCGCCGCCATCGCCGCTATCATTGCCGGCACACAAATGCCGTTACAATAAACGAGGAGAGCGCCATGCCCGCATACTTGATCGTGCGCGCCAATGTGACCGACATGCAGCAATATCAGGCGTACATGAAGCTCACGCCCGCGATCCTCGAGAAATATGGCGGGCAGTTCGTCGTCCGCGGTGGAGAGAAACTCGTGCTCGAAGGTCCGGACTCGCCCGAGCGCATCGTGGTGGTCAAGTTCGACAGCATCGACGCCGCGCGCCGCATGTACGCCTCGGCTGAGTACCAAGCGGCGATCAGAGTGCGCCAAGGCGCCGCCGAGGCCTCCTTCATCGTCGTGGAAGGGCTGCAATAGTTAAAGCTCGGTATCGGTGAGTGGGTGACTCGCCAAGTCGCCCCTACCGTAAACCACCGGGACGAGATTGGGACTGGGGGTGGGGGGTGAAAGTCGTCCTCTTCGATATTGACGGCACACTGTTGGTCAGCCGCGGCATCGGCCGGGAAGCCAAACGCCGCGCCATGCTCGAATGCTTTGGCGCGACCGGCGACCTGGACAACCACGTCTTCGGCGGCAAGACCGACTGGGGCATCCTGGCTGATCTGCTGGCGCCGCTCGGTTACTCCTCGGCCGCTATCGGGCGCGAGATCGACGAGTATGAAGCGGTCATGGCGCGGCACATGAATGCGATTCGCGCTGACTATACCGCCGAGCCGGTCGCCCATGCGATGAATCTTGTGCAGATCCTGCGGGAACGGCAGGACGCGCTTGTCGGCTTGGTTAGCGGCAATACATCATTGACCGCGGCGATCAAGCTGGAGATGGCCGGCTTTCAACCGCGCTGGTTTCTTGTTGGCGCCTTCGGCAACGAATCGCCCGAGCGCGCCGACCTGACGCGGCTGGCGCGGGAACGAGCGAGCGACCGTCTCGGACGGCGTCTCAATGGCGCCGATATCTTCGTCATCGGCGATACGCCGGCTGATGTTGAGGCCGCTCGCGCCATTGACGCTGTCGCCGTCGCCGTCTGCACCGGCTATGCCAAGCGCGAAAGCCTGGCAGACAGCAAGCCGGATTACTTGCTGGATGATCTCAGCGGGTTTCTGGCGCGCGTTTTGGGGTAAGCTGGAAGCAGGCAAGTCTGGCTGAGGCAGCAGGTGCAGATCCGAACGCCAAAAAAATATCGCGGGGTTCAGCGGCGCAGCATTATCGGCTGCCGCCGGCTGACATTTTATCTGTTCATGTTCGCCCTGATCGGCGTCGGCATCGGCATCTTGCTCAATCGCGAGACATTTGCGCCGGTCGTGCAGCAAGCCTTCAATGAGGCGATCGGCCAGTTGGAAGACCGCGCGGCGACCATGGCCGTGCCCGAGCCCACGCCGACCATCGATCCCCAGAACCAACTCATCGAAGCGGACAACTACTGGCGACAGGGCGCGCTTGGCGCTGCCACCGAGCTCTATCGGGAGATCGCGCCGTCGCTGCCGAACTCCGTCGAAATCTATCGCCGCATCGCCCTTGGTTTGATCAACAGCAGCCGCTACCGCGAAGCGACCAGCTTTGCCGAACGGGCGATCAACGCCGACCCCTTTAACCCTGATGGCTGGGCGATTCACGCTTGGGCGCTGGATTGGGATCGGCGAGCCACGGAAGCGTTGACAAGCGCCCTGCACGCCCTGGAGCTCGATCCTGACCATAGCCGCGCGCAAGCCTACCTGTCCGAGATTTATCTCAGCCTGGGACAGGCGGAACGCGGCGAAGCGCTGGTGGACTCCCTGCTGGACGCCGACCCGAATAGCCCCGAAGCCTATCGCGCGCGCGGCTTGATCCGGCAAGAGTACCGCTACGATTACGCCGGCGCTCGCGAAGACTTCCAGACCGCCTACGGCATGGCTGACAATATGAACCTCTTCGCCCTGGACATCGCCATACTGGAGAGCAACCTGCGCAACTACGACATCGCGCTGGATTTCCTCAGCGATGTGCTTGAGGCCGATCCGCGCAACGAGGCTGCGCTCCTGCTCACCGGCAAGGGGCATTGGGGCGCTTACGGCAACCCGGCGCAGGCGCAGCGTTACCTGCAGGATTGCGTTGACTTCAACCCCGACCACCTGAACTGCCAGTTCTGGCTCGGCTATATGCAGAATAAACTGGGCTCGATCGAGGAGGCGTCGCTCTCGTTTGAGAAAGCGATTGACTTGGGCAGCGTCAACCCGCAGCACTACTATTGGGCGGGCTTCTCGCAGATTCTGCTGGGCAATTGCGCGCGCGCGCTTAACTATCTGAAACCCGGCTTGCGGCTTGCCATTGAGGGCAATTATTTGCAATTCGCCGCCGATATTGAGACGGTCATCCCGCAGTGCGATCCGACCTTTGCCGGGCGCGCGGCTCTCGACGAGGCGAGCGACAACTGAGCCCAGGCAGCGCGGCCCGTCGCCCTAGCCGTCGGACCGCGCGGCGCCATCAAGCGCGAAATAGCGCAGGCTGCTCTTCATATCTTCCACGCGGTCCATTTCCAGCACCATAACGGGATCGGTCGGCAATTCGCGCAGCTTGGGCAGGATCTCGGCGTAATCCAGGACGCCGCGCTCCCAGTCGAAGCCGTAATGTTCGTCCATCACGCCGTTGTTGTTGTTGAGATGCAATTCAATGATCCAGGGGCGCAAGGCGTCGAGCCAGTCGTCAAAACTTACATCGGGATCGGAGAAGAGATAGGCGTGCCCGACGTCTATGCAGGCTTTCAGATGGGGATGATCCAGTTCACGCAGTAGATTGCCGATGATGGTCGGATCGTATTCCCACATGTTTTCGATGGCGACCGTCACGTCGTAGGCTTTGGCGTAATCGCCCAGCGAGCCCCAGAAGTCGACGTTTCGCTGATGCCAGCCGCGGCGATAGAAGTCGTTGTGCAGCAAACCGATATAATTGGCGTGAAAGACGACCTGGCCGGCGCCCAAGCCCGAGGCGATGCGGATCACATGCTCATAGCGTCCGTAGGTCACCATATTGATGCGCTCGTCCGGGCTGCCCGAGACCAAGTCCATGAAGGGACCGTGCAGGCTCAGGGGTCCAGGCGCGTCAGCCAGCGCGGCTCGGTATTCTTTATCCAGCGCGCGCCACTCGCCATCAAGCGCCTGCGGCAGCGAAAATGCCGTCAATTCAATGCCAAGCCCGCGCTTGCGCGCCAAAGCCAGGCATTGGCGAAAGTTTCCCGCGCCTGCGCTCAACGCGACTTGATCGGCCATAACTTGTCTCTCTCTTCTTTGCCAGGCGCTAAATCTGCGCTGTTCGAGCGCTGCCTTCGCGCGAGCGATCTACCCCGCCAAGAGCTTACACTAGTCTATACCGTCAAAGCAACAGCCGCTGACGCCGCCGATACGCTTTATCGCCAAGGCCAGCGAGACTTGACTTTAGGCGCGCGCGCTTGTCGAATACAGGCGCCTGCCAGCGGAGGCTATCGCCACGTGCGACCTGAGCGCATTCTCGTCATTCTTCCCGCCTACAACGAGGAGCTGAACATCGCCCGAACGGTGCGCGATATCCTTGCGCATTTGCCCGCGGTCGATATCCTGGTTGTCAACGATGGCTCAAGCGACAACACATCCGCGCAGGCGCTGAAGGCGGGCGCGAACATCCTAGAGTTGCCTTATAACGTGGGCATTGGCGCCGCTGTGCAAGCGGGCTTCCAGTTTGCCGCGGCGCGCGACTACGACATAGTCCTGCGCAACGACGGCGATGGCCAACATGCGCCCGAGAACAATCGCGTCTTGCTGGAGAGGCTTGCGGCGCGCGATGTCGATGTTGTCATCGGCTCTCGCTTTCTCGGTCCCCGCGGCGATTATGGCACGCCACGGCTCCGGCGGCTGGGCAGCGGCATCCTGGCGCGCCTGCTATCGGCGATCACGCGCCAGCGCGTCACCGACCCGACTTCGGGCTGTTCCGCCTACAACCGTAAAGCTATTCGCCTGCTCGCCCGGATCTATCCGCACGATTATCCTGAGCCCGAAGCCATCGTCATTCTGCATCGCCGGGGTCTGCGCCAAATGGAAGTCCCGGCGACGATGACGCCGCGGCGGCACGGGCAGTCGTCAATCACGCCCCTGCGCTCAGTCTATTACATGATCAAGGTCATCCTGGCGATCGTGATAAACCTCCTGCGGCGCAAGGCCTAGAGCAAGATCGCACAACTGCTGTCAGCCCGCGCCAAAGCCGCGCATAGTCGCCGATGTTAATCGAACGGGGATTAGATTTGTAATTTCCGACCAGATTCGTGTATAATCGGCTTGCCAAATGCACAAACTTGGCAAACGACTGATGAAGAAAGGAATAACAATGCGACTCAAAGTTACTTTGATGGCCGTCTTGTTCATCATCTGCACCCTCTTCGGCGGTGTTGGTATGGCGCAAGACATGAACGAAGTCACTATTCTCTATTGGCAGGCGGCTTCAATTTTGAATCCGTATCTCTCCAGCGGTTCCAAAGACACCGACGCGTCGGCGATCATTCTCGAACCGCTGGCGAATATCGCCCCGTCTGGCGCTTTGGTGCCTACTTTGGCGACCGAGATTCCGACGATTGAAAACGGCGGCATCGCTGAAGACCTTACGTCGATCACCTGGAATCTGCGCGACGATGTGCTCTGGTCGGACGGCACGCCCTTCACCGCTGATGACGTCGTCTTTACCTGGCAATACTGCACGCATCCGGAAGCTGGCTGCGTCCAAAGCGATGAATTTAATGGCGTGGCCAGCGTTGACGCAATGGGCATGCACCAGGTAACGATCACTTTCGATGGTCCCAAGCCCTATCCCTTCCTGCCCTTCGTGGCGCAGGGCACGCCTATCCTGCAGAAAGCGCAATTCGAAGAGTGCCTCGGCGCCGAGATGGCTGCTTGCAGCGAGCAGAATTTCGGACCCATCGGCACGGGCGCCTTCATGGTCGAGGATTTCCGCCCCAACGATGTCGTTACTTATGTCCGCAATCCGCACTTCCACGGCGCCGATGAAGGCAAGCCCTACTTCGACCGTGTGGTCTTTAAAGGCGGCGGCGATGCCGAATCAGCCGCGCGCGCCGTTCTGGAAACGGGCGAAGCCGATTACGCCTGGAACTTGCAGATTTCTCCGGCAGTGCTGGACGCGATGCTTGAAGCTGGGCAAGGCCAGGTTGTTGGCGTATTTGGGCAAGCGATAGAAACTATCTGGATCAATGGCACCGATGCCAATCCGGACAATCCCGACCGCTCCGTTTGGATGGAAGATGGCTCCAACCCCCATCCTTTCCTCAGCAACAAGACCATCCGGCAGGCGATGTCCCTGGCCATCGACCGCGATATACTCGCCACGCAGCTCTACGGCTTTCAGGGCTTTGCGTCCTGCAATTTCATCAATGGACCTGCCTCCAACGTTTCGCCCAACAACCCTTGTGAGCAAGACATTGCCGGCGCCAACGCGATGTTGGACGAAGCCGGCGTACTCGACAGCGATGGCGATGGCATTCGCGAATACGACGGGCATCCCTTGGTCGTGCAATACCAGACGTCGACTAACGCGGTGCGTCAACAGACGCAGGCGCTGATCAAGCAGTGGTGGAGCGAAATCGGCATCGAGACCGAGCTGCGCAATCTCAGCGCGTCGGTCTTCTTCGGGTCTGACCCCGGCAGCCCGGACACACTCTACAAGTTCTACTCCGATGTTCAGATGTACACCACGCTTTCGTTCTCGCCCGATATGGAGAGCCAGCTCTCGGGTATGCGTTGTGGCAACGCGCCCACGCCCGATAATAACTGGACCGGCTCCAATATCATCCGTCTCTGCAACGCGGACTATGACGCTGCGTTGGACGAATTGACCAGCACAGCGGGTGAGGAAGCGCGCGCGCAGGTAGTCATTCGCTTGAATGACATACTCGTCCAAGAGCAAGTGCTGATCCCGCTTGTCTATCGCGCCACAGCCGCGGCTGGCTTCTCCAACACGCTGGGCGGCTTGGACATAAACGGCTGGGATTCGGAAATGTGGAATATCGAAGACTGGTATCGCATGGACGGCTAACCGCCAACGATTCAATCGTGTAGGGGCGTTTCGCTGAAACGCCCTTTCTTGCCTGTAACGAGCTGTAGGGGCGTCTCGCCGAGACGCCCACTTACCTTACCGATTTGTTCGCTAAACTATGTCTATAAAATCTCGCCGGTCATTGCGACTGAACGGTTACGATTACCGGCAAAATGGAGCGTACATTGTCACAGTCTGCGCGTACCGTCACGCCAATCTGTTCGGATCAATTGAGGACGGGGTGATGACGCCAAACGCCATCGGCAGAATTATAGCCGAGGAATGGCAAAGGACAGCGGAGTTGCGTCCTTATGTCGGATTGGATGTCTTTGTCGTGATGCCGAATCATCTGCATGGAATCATAGCTATGTTCGATGATGAACAGCGGCCGACTCGGCGAGTCGCCCCTGCGGCATCCAATAGCGGACAATCGAAGACATTGCAGGCAAGATCGTTGGGCGCGATAGTCGGGCGATTTAAGGGGAAAGTATCCAGACGCGCGCACAATATGCCAGGGAACAGAAGCCTTATGGTCTGGCAGCGCAACTATTATGAACATATCATACGAAGTGAAAAGTCGCTGCAAGCCATACGAGAATACATTGCGATGAATCCGTCGCGTTGGGCGGAGGATTCGTATTACACACCAGGTGTTCCGGATTGCATTTAGAGCGGATTTCGACGGGCGGGCGTTTCGGCGAAACGCCCCTACAGTGAATTCCGTGGTTAGATATTGAGGGCAGCATCATGGGAAAGTTCCTCGTACGCAGGCTCCTGACCGCCATACCAACAATACTTGTTATTAGCTTCATTATTTTCGCCATTCTTGAATTATCGCCCAGCGATCCGACCGGCGATCTGCCTATGACCATCCCGCCCGAAGTGCGGGCAAAGGTCCGCGAAGCCCTGGGCGCTGATGATCCATTCGTCATCAAGTATGTCAAATGGCTCAACCAATTTTTCATCGCCGAACCGCTTAATCTCATCGAAACCTCCTTCCGTATAACCTTCCCCGGCTCGGAAGACCGTGTTCGCGTTATCTCCTGGACGACGCGCGGTCCGGTCATGGATATCATCGCTCAACGTCTGCCGCAAACCTTATGGGTGGTCGGCTCGTCATATTTGCTCGGTGTGCTCATTGCCGTGCCGGTCGGCATCATTTCGGCCTACAAGCAATATTCGATCTTTGACCAGGTCGGCACTTTTCTGATGATGGTCGGCTTCTCGGTGCCGACATTCTTCACCGGCTTGATGTTTATCATCGTCTTCAGCGTCAATCTGAAATGGTTCCCATCGGTTTACGATACCACGCATGTGGTGACGGATATCGCCTCGTTGCAGAAGCAACTGAACCAAATGTTCATGCCGGTGACGGTGCTGACGCTGTATTTCACGGCGCAGCTCAGCCGCTATACGCGGGCATCGACGCTGGATAATCTGGGGCAGGACTATATTCGCACCGCCCGCTCCAAAGGCTTGACGGAACGCGCCGTGGTTACGCGGCATGCCGTCCGCAATAGCCTGATTCCAGTCGTCACGCTCATTGCGCTTGGCATACCCGGCATCTTCGCCGGCGCCCTGATCACCGAGCAAATCTTCCGCATCAATGGCATCGGCCAGTATCTGATCATTGCGATACAAGGCGGCGACTTGCCCACGGTGCAGACGGTGACTTTTATTTTCGCCGTGCTGGTCGTGCTATTCAACATAGTCGCCGATGTCCTCTACGGGATTCTCGATCCTCGCGTCACCTACTCCTAGACTCACCGATAGGCTGAAATCATGACAGCTAAAGAGAAGACGAAACCCAAGAATCTGGACTCGGCCGAACAGCTTAAAGCCCGCACCTTCGTCGGCGATGCCTGGTTGCAATTCCGCAAGCACAAACTAGGTATGGTCGCGATCTTTGTTCTCGCCGTGATCATCCTCGGGGTCATGATCGGTCCACTGTTCTGGACGCTCGACCCCGAATACATCGATATGTCGCTATTGGGGCTGCCCCCAATCATTTCGTCGCTGGAGCATCCCTGGGGCACCGATACGCTGGGGCGAGACACACTCGCGCGCTGTATACACGGCGGTCGCGTTTCTCTCTTGATTGGCATCTCCGCCATGCTCGTTTCGATCAGCATCGGCACCGTCATCGGCTTGGCTTCCGGTTACTTCCGCCGGCTCGATAATCCGCTGATGCGCCTGACCGATATCTTCATCGCTCTGCCGCAATTGCCGCTGCTGCTGGTGTTGATGATGCTTTTCCGCGAACCGCTGAAAGCCTCCTTCGGTCCCGAAGGCGGCGTCTTCATCCTGATGGTCTCGGTCATCGGCGGCTTGCAATGGATGCCGACCGCGCGCTTGGTCCGCGGCGAAGTGCTGACGGTGAAGTCGCGCGAGTTCATCACGGCTGCCAACGCCGTCGGCTCCCGCGATGGCCGCATCCTCGCCAGCCACATCCTGCCCAACGTATTGAGCCCGGTGATCGTCGCCGCCACCTTCAGCATCGCGAGCGCAATCATCACGGAGTCGGCGCTGTCCTTCCTGGGCTTGGGCTTCCCGCCCGACTTTCCCACCTGGGGCCGCTTGCTCTTTGACGGCAAGGACTACCTGACGATCACCTGGACGCTGGTCTTTTGGCCCGGCATGTTGATCTCGCTGACGGTGCTCTGCGTCAATTTCATCGGCGACGGCTTGCGCGACGCGCTCGATCCGCGCTTGCGGAAGTGAGTCGACTACGGCATATTTGATTGCGAGGAGCGCGTCAAAATGGCGCGTTCTTTTTTGATTTGAATGCTTCTCTGATATACAATTGTTCTATTGAGGAGAGTATAGATGTCGATAGAACAATCTCTGCATGAGTTCGTTGCTTGGTGGCGGGAAAACATCAAAGGCGACGAAAAAGGCGAAGCGCAGATCTTCCTCGATCATCTGATGCGCGCCTTTGGGCATGAAGGCGCAATCGAAGCTGGCGGGCGCTACGAGGAGCGGATTCAGCGCCGACGCAACGGCAAGACTACCGTCTCTTTCGCCGATTATCTTCTGCCCAAGCGTGTTCTCATCGAAATGAAAAAGAGAGGCGAAAACCTAAAGAAACACTATACGCAACTGGAGGAATACTGGAAAAGCCTCGAAAGTAATGTGCGGCCGCGTTACGCGATTCTATGTAACTTTGATGAATTCTGGATATTCGACTTTCACGACCAATACTACGATCCAGTTGATAAGCTCCCAGTAGAAGAATTGACAGGAAACCGCCGCGCAGCCTTGGAATTTCTAGTTCCGGATTCAACCCGCGATCCAGTATTTCAAGACAACCGCGTACAAGTGACGAAAGAAGCGGCTTTCCTGCTTACAGAACTCTATCACTCATTGGCGGACGAACTTGGAGCGGGCATTGCGCAACGATTCACGCTTCAATGTATGGTAGCGCTGTTTGCGGAAGATGTGGGGCTGCTACCGGAAGAAACTGTGCCAAACATCTTACACGATAGCAAATATGGAAGCGGAAAGTCCGATAATGCGCATGACCTCATGGCATTGCTTTTCACCATGATGAACTATCCGCGACACAAGCGCCGCAGCGGACGCTTTCACAATGTCGATTATTTCAATGGCGGAATCTTTCAAGAAATCCACCCGCTCTCGCTGTCCGCGAATCAAATGAATTGGCTTGAGCGGGCCGCCAGCGAAGACTGGTCCCATGTTCGACCCTCAATATTCGGCAACATATTTGAATATAGCCTTGATAAAAGAGAACGCCATCGCGAAGGCGCGCATTATACCAGCGAGCATGATATCAAACGCATCGTCGATCCCGTCATCGCCGAGCCTTGGCGCAACGATATTGATTCAGTTAAAACCCTGCCGGACGCGCTTGCGCTTTATGATGAACTATGCGACTACGTTATCTTGGATCCGGCCTGTGGCTCAGGAAACTTTCTTTTTGTGGCCTTCCGTGAAATGAAATCACTTGAAGACTACCTGCGCGATCGAATTGCAGAGTTAGGCGGTGACCTTTCACAGTTGACTCGGCGTGTGACAGCAGAGCAGTTTTACGGCTACGATATCAACGAATTCGCCGTGGAATTGGCGAAAGTATCGCTGATGATCGCCAAGAAGCTGGCGGTAGATGAATTTGAATCGGATGAGAACCCACTACCATTGGATAATCTCGATGACAATATCAGAGCCGAAGACGCGCTATTCAACGACTGGATCGATTTTGACGCTTGTATCGGCAATCCGCCTTATTTGGGCGCTTCCCTGATTCGCAAAGAACGCGGTATTGCCTATATGAGCGAAGTGAGAGAGAAGTACTCTGATGTGCCCGGACGGGCGGATTATTGTGTCTATTGGTTTCGCAAGACGCACGACAATATGAAGGGCGGGGCGAGAGCCGGCTTGGTTGGCACGAACACCATTCGACAGAATTATTCGCGCATCGGGGGACTTGATTATATTCTTGCCAACGGCGGACATATCTACGACGCAGTGTCGAGCATGCCTTGGTCCGGTGAAGCCAAGGTGCATGTGTCGATTGCTAATTGGTGCAAAGGCGCACCACCTGTCGAAAAGCGACGGTTGCATTTCTATGCTGGCGAGGATGAAGACGGGCAGTATGTCTTCCGCACGGCGGAAAAAGAGAGAATCAACGCGGCTTTGTCGGACAATATCTTTGTAAGCGGCGCTCGAAAACTGGCTGTCAACGTTAAACCGAAACGAGTCTTTGAAGGCATTAAGCCAGGGTCGAGCGGCTTCGTTAGCGATAAAGAGACTGCTCATGAGATGGTTAAGCGCGACACAATGAATGCTCAGGTTGTTAAGCCATATTTGATTGGCGACGACTTGTTAGGGCAATCAATGGGACAGCCAAGTCGCTATATCATTGATTTCTTTGGTCTTGATATCTTGGAAGCGAGGGCCTACTCCAAGCCCTTTGCGATAATCTCGCAACAGGTCTTGCCAGCGCGCAAGACACATGCCCAGAATGAAGTCATGCGGAATAATGAGGCGCTTATCAAGAATCCCAATTCGAAAACAAACCAGTTCTATCAGAAGCTATTGGAAACATGGTGGCATCACATGACTGGTAGAGTGGAGATGA
Source organism: Anaerolineae bacterium (assembly GCA_022824465.1). Taxonomy (GTDB): domain Bacteria; phylum Chloroflexota; class Anaerolineae; order Aggregatilineales; family Phototrophicaceae; genus UBA6055. Next base: position 29,178 of record JAJDZV010000001.1, on the reverse strand, counting down.
CACATTATCTCAAAACAATCGACCGTTACATTGTTTGCTCGCGTGTAACCAAACGTCCCATATTTGATTTCGTCGCCAACTCAATTCGCCCTGATTCCGCCTTGAAAGTCTTCGCTTTTGAAGACGATTACAGTTTCGGCATCCTGCAGTCCGACGCCCACTGGCAGTGGTTTGTCGAGAAAGCGTCGACGCTCAAATCAGACTACCGGTATACCTCCCACAGCGTGTTCGATACCTTCCCATTTCCACAACACCCAATGCCCGACCAAGTCAAAGCCGTCGCCGATGCTGGACGCGCTTTGCATGAATTCCGTCGAGATCACATGGCGCTCAACGATACATTGACACTCCGATCTATGTACCGATCATTGGAAGACCCTGGCGCCAACCCCCTCCGCGACCTCCACGACGCCCTCGACCAAGCCGTCCTCGCCGCTTACGGCTTCGACCCCGACCGCGACATCCTCGAACAACTGCTCGCCCTCAACCTCGAAGTCGCCGCCAAAATCGACGCCGGCGAACCCGTCGCCGCCCCCGGCATCCCGCCCGACTATCCCGACCCGGACGAACTCATCAGCGACGGCTGCATCCAGCCGCCTGAATTAATCTAGCGAGGCAACCGCCATGGCCTACATCAGGCAGATCACCATCGACCAGGCCACGGGTTTGCTCAAGCGCGAACTGGAGAGAGCGGTCGCCCGCGCGGGCCGGGTCTGGAACATCGTGCAGATCATGTCGCTCAACGCCCGCACGCTGAAAGCCGCCATGGAGATGTACGGCGCGACGATGTTCGCTGCTTCGCCGCTGTCTCGCCAACAGCGCGAAATGCTTGCTGTCGTCGTCAGCAAGGTGAATCGCTGCGACTACTGAATCCAGTCCCACGCGCACGACCTCCGGGCTGAGGTTGACGGATTCGCCGACGCCGACGAAGCGAAGGCCTTCGTTCACACCATTGCCAGCGACTGGCGCGCCGCCGACCTGAGCGCCAGCGATCGTGCGTTGTGCGCCTACGCCGAAAAGCTCACGCGGACACCCGCCATCATGGACGAAGGCGATATTGCAGTGCTGCGCAGGGCTGGCTTGGACGATGTCGCGATTCACGACGCCACGCAGATCATCGGCTTCTTCAATTACATCAACCGCGTCGCCGATGCCTTGGGCGTCGAGCGCGAGGAATTCATCCGCCCTTGGGGCGAAGCCTGAGGCTCGCCGTCGGACTCGCCCGAGTCTCTTAGCAGTCGACGAAATCGCGCAACTGCCCGGAGGCGGCGCCTGCGGCTTGTGTTGATCTTTCGCTAAGGCATCGTTTACTTGAAGTTCACTTTGTTCTATTATCTTCTGCTGTATTGATAAGCGGTGGAGGCTGTTTTGATAGATTTCTCGCAAGAATTTCCCAAATTGTGGGAATAAAATATTGCAAATTGTCAATGTTTATACACATAATAGTGTAGAAGCCGTGACGCCGACCGGTTTCACCCTACACACACCTATGTCTGCCGAGAGAAGAGATGCCCATAACCGTAGACTGGAAAGACAAGACCAAGACGCTCATTCAATGCCAGTTCGACGACCCTTGGTCGGTTGAGCAGTTGATTGAGGCGCGCAAGTCTTGGCACCGGATGATCAAATCGGTTGATGCTACGGTCCCGATCGTATTGGACATGCAGGGATCGTACGCGGTGCCGCATGGCGCCTTGCGCCACTTGACGGCGATTCATCGCACGCCACATCCGCGCCAGGGCTGCGTCTATGTGCTTGGGCTTAACGCGGAATATCAAAAGATTTCGCCCTTTGTCTTCTGTTGCGCCGCCTGTGGCGAACAACATATTCGCCTGGTCGATTCGATTGAAAGCATCAATTGAGTCTGAAGTCCTTTCTTCACCGATAAGTCGTGTTCAAGTCGCCGTGGCTGACGCCGCGCTCTGATTCGCGCAAGAAACAGAGTGTCAGCGTCAGCGGCTTCCGATATGATTTGGCGGTAAGCATCGGCGGAAGGAGCCAGTCGTGATTCGCGAGAGCCAGGAGCTACAGCGGGCGGAATTGATCGCCGAGATTTGCGCGTATCTGCAAGAGATCCATCCTGTCAGCGCGAGCTTGCAAGACTTGGGCGCGCGTTTTCATATCAGCCCCTTTCACCTCCAGCGAACCTTCAAAGCGGCAACCGGCATTTCGCCGCGCCAATACTCGGAGAAGCTGCGCCTGGAGGACTTCAAGGCGCAGGTCCGCCAGGGCGAGCGCATCACGGACGCCATTCATGCGGTCGGCTACGGCTCCTCCAGCCGTCTCTATGAGCGCAGCGACGAGAGCCTTGGCATGACGCCCTCGGCCTACCGATCGAAGGGGGAGGGCATGACGATCTTTTACAGCATTGTCGATTGTCCGCTGGGCGCGCTTTTGGTTGCCGCGACCGAACGCGGCATCTGCAAAGTGAGCCTGGCTGACAGCGCCGATGTCTTGGTCGCCGATTTGGACGCGGAATATGCCGAAGCCGAGCGTCTGCGCGATGATGCAGGCGTGGGATTTTGGACCGAGCGCATCATCGCTTACCTGGAAGGTTGGCAGCCCGACTTGAATCTGCCGCTTGACCTGCGCGCGACCGCCTTCCAGGTCAAGGTCTGGCAGCAGCTGCAGAAGATACCGGTCGGCGAGACGCGCAGCTACAGCGAGATCGCTTCCGCCATCGGCCAGCCCGCGGCTGTCCGCGCGGTGGCTAATGCCTGCGCCAGGAATCCGGCCGCGCTGGTGATCCCCTGCCATCGCATCATCCGCAAGGATCGCAGCCTGGGCGGGTATCGCTGGGGCATCGAGCGAAAGCGGGCGCTGCTGGAACGCGAACGGGCGCAGCGGGAGGCGGCCGATCAAGGGTCGTAGCCGCGCGAGCAAGAGGAAATCCGCGCGCGCAATGCCAAGCCCGAAGCGGCGCATCAGCGCGTTTCCCACCAGATTCGTTTGACCGCAATTGCGCCACTGTAATAGTATTAAGGTGAATCTATTCTGTTGGGAGGCAAGTATGTCCATCCGAAATCTTCACATATTGATCCTCGTGTCGGTCGCTTATGTAGCGGCGCAAATGGTGGCGGACATTACCAATCTGCGTAATTTGACCATCGCCGGTTATGCCGTCAGCGCGTTCTCCATCGCCTATCCATTGACCTTCACGCTGCGTGATATGGTTCACAAGCTGGCGGGACCGCATGTCGCGCGCACGCTTATCATCGCCGCCGCCGTCATTTATCTCATCGTGCAAGCATTCTTCGGCATCATCTCGAATATGTCGCCGGAAATGACGCCGGAAGAACGAATCGCGCTTGGTCAACTGCTGACTCCCGAATGGCGCTTTCTGATGGCGGCGGTCGTGGCGACTGTGCTGTCCCAACTGGTGGATACCGAAGTCTATACGCGCTGGGTGGAGCGTTTTGGCGGGCAGCATCAATGGGGACGGGTGCTGGTCAGCAATATCATCGGCATCCCGCTGGATCGCATCTTGTTTTTGTTGTTGGCTTTCGCCGGCGCGTGGACCAGCGATGAGATTGCGGCGGCTTTCGTCGGCACGACGATCGTGCGGCTGATCTTCGGCATCATCACGATACCGGGTATCTACCTGGTCGAGGAGCATTCGCAAGACTGGGTCAAGATGTCGGGGATTACGCATAGCGATCCGCCTTCCTTCGAGCGCGCGAAACTGGGCTAGTCCGCACAGGTTCTGTGACGCTGTTGCCATAAAGCGACAGACAAAGACGACAGATGTGACAGCGAGCCTTCGCTTTTGCGGCGGAGGTTTCGCGTTTTGCGGCGGGATTCGGTGGTTTTCTGGCGAACAGGTTTCTTTGACAAGAGCGACAGCGTTTTTCGTCATATAGCTGGGCAGAGACGCGGGCGAAGGGCTCGGTCGCCGGCAAAGGCAGTAGGAAAAACTTTTCTGGCAATCTGGCAATCTGGCAAGACGCATCGGAATGTCGCGTGTCGAGATGTGATGGCTCTGGATACAGGGTAGCGGCGTTTCGGCGGTGATAGGCGACTAAACGGTCGCGTGTTGAGATCTTGGTTGCGGCTTCACGATGGCGGGCGAGCCAAGGCGCGCGTCTGCAATGATTCTTTGGATGGACGCTCGTTACGCCTTGCCGGTGGCCTTGGCGTGTTGTCGGATCAGCGGCGCCACCACGCCAGCGAATCGGCGTCGCGCTCGCCGAAGACCATCAGGTTCAGCGCGCCGGATGCCAGCTCGAGGCGCATGATCTGGGAGACGCCATCTATGGAGCGGGCGAAGGTCACGGCGGTTCCGTCGGGCGTCCACTTGGGCAGGCTGTCATAGCGGGGCGCGACCACCAAGGGCGTGACCGCCAGGCTCTCGAGCTCGAGCAGGTAGACAGAGGAGGCGCCATCGCGGCGCGAGGCGAAGACGATTTGCCGGCCATCGGGCGACCAGTCGGGGGCGGTATCGGGCGCCGGATGCCGCGTGAGCTGGCGCAGTTCGCCGCTAGCCAAGTCGACCGTATAGAGGTCCCAGCCGTCGGCGCGGTTGGAGCTGAAGGCGATCTTAGCGCTGTCAGGCGACCAAGCCGGTTGCCGATCGCCGGCCCGGTGCGGCGTTATGCGGCGCAGTCCGCTGCCGTCGGGACGCACGATATAGATATTGTTATCGCCTTCGCGATTGCTGGCATAGGCGATCCAATTCCCGTCGGGCGACCAGGCGGGCGATTCAGCGATGGCGTTGGATGCGGTGAGGGTTCGGGTGGCGCCGTTTGTGATGTCAATGGTAATGACTTCGCTGCCGACGCGCAGAAATTGCGTCAGCGCCAGCCGGGTCCCGTCAGGCGAGAAGGAGGGATCGGTAAGATAGAGATGATCGAGCCGCCGCTTCAGATTGTGCCGCAGGTCATGCACGATGACTGTCGGCAGCCCGTCCTCAAGCGTCATGTAGGCGACGACGGGCGATGGGAAGGCGGCTGCCAGGAACGATCGCAGGAGCATCAAGGCGAGCAGAGCGAGGAAGACTAGCGCGCCGAGGAGGTATACCGCGCGGCGCATGGTTGATCAAGCCGCCACTGGCACGAGGCGCCGTTGACGGAGATGCTGCATGATTTGCTCGGCGGCGATACGCGCTTCGACGGTCATATTGTAAAAGGCGCCGCGCCCCTTATAGAAGACGCCCACCAGGAATAGCCCTTCGTGACCGAGCACCTCGCGTCCATTGGGATGCTTGCCGGTATCGCGCAGGGGCCAGCCGCGGATGCCGTTCGGTCCGATATCCCAATCGCAGCCAGTCTCGGGATAGTAGGCTTGGGTGCTGAATTGCATGTCGATGTCCAGATACTGGTGCAGCACTGGCAGGTAGCCGGTCGCCATGATGACGGCGTCAAGCTCAATATATTCGCCATCAGCCAGCGTCGCGCCGCGCGTATCGAAGCGGACGGGCTGGCGCAGGGGCCGCGCCTGGCCCTGGCGCAGGGCGTTGAGCAGCTCCGGACCGCGGTAGCCGACGCCGCTACCGGTATTGGGTGGCGTCTGCCAGACGCCGAAATCGCCCATATTGTATTTGATCTTGCCGGTTTGTGTTTGCAGCCAGACGCAGGCGCGCTCCGGCAGCTTTTCGCCCAGCATCATCCAGGCGTGGCGCGGCAAGCCGTAAGGATAACGCGGGCGCAGGTCGACGCCGCTGCGGATAGACAGCCAGGCGAATCCGCCAGTCGCGACCTTGCCGGCGGCAACAGCGATATCTGCGCCGCTGGGACCGGTGCCGACGACCATGGTCCGTTTGCCGCGAATCTGATCGAGGCGGCGGAACTCGCGCGAGTGCATGATCTCGCCGGCGAAGCTGTCCATGCCTTCGATGTTGGGCAATTGCGGATTATCGAAGACGCCGGTGGCTGGGATGACTGCGCGGTAGGTCTCTATGCCGTGATTGGTCTCGACCTGCCAGAGGCTGTCGCCGCGGGGAGCGACGCGATCGACCTCAACGCCGAAGTCAACTGTGAAGGGTTGATCGGCCGCCCAGTCGACCAGATAGCGGTAGTATTGCCTGGCGGTGGGATGGATGCCCCAGCGCCGTGGGAACTGCCGCTCGGGCAGTTGGCTGAAGAAGCGCGAGGTGTTCAGGCGCAGGGAGGGATAGAGGCTGTTCCAGGTGGGCGCCAGTTGCCGCGTCCGCTCGATAATGCGGTATTCAATGCCGGCTCGCTCGAGCGCGTAGGCGGCGTTGAGGCCGGCTGGACCGGCGCCGATGATGAGGACGTCAGCCGTCGGCATTAGCCCGCCTTTGCCTGCGCGGTGGCGGTGCCGCGGATATAGAAATGGAGTCGCGTCGGCGCGGCTTCGTAGGTGGCGGCGAAGTTCCGCGCTTCTTCGGTGCTGCGCGGCTGCACGAATTCGAGGGTCTCGCCGATCAAGCCGTCGATCCATTGCGCTTGCAGCGTCGCTTCTTCATTGTATTCATCGACCGGGAAGGCGACGAATCCGCTGCTGATGGCGACGAGCGCCAGGGCGAACATCAATGCCGCCAAGCCGCCGATGACCAGCAGCGCGCGGCGGTTGGCTCGGCGGAGCGCCGCGCCGGTCCGCGTGGCTTGGGACAACTGCGCGAGCAATCCCTCCCGATTGTAACCGTCTTTGAAGTCCAGGCAGCGCAGGCCTGTCAAGGTCGCGGGCAATGCGATATCGTCCACCAGGATCGGCAGAAGCGCGTCGCCTTGCCGCAGCGCGCGTTCAATCTCGGCGCGGACAAAGGGGTCGGAATTCGCTTGCCGGGAGACCAGGACAATCAGCAGCGGACGGGACGCGTCAACATGTCCGGCGATATCAGCGCTAATGGCTTCGGCGAGGCTGGCTTGTGCTTGGGCGTACGTGATGCGGATCATGGGCGAAGCTGTCTCGTCGCTTGTGAAAAATAGTACAACCTAGTATGGCATAGTTGGGGCGGGCAAGCTAGGCAGGGATGTTGCGGGCGGCCAATTACCCTTTTGAACCGGAGATGACCACGCCTTGCATGAAGATCCGCTGGCTAAAGAAGAAGAGCAATACCGGCGGGAGGACCATCACGGCCGAAGCAGCCATAATCAGATGCGTGTTGACGGCGTACAACCCGTGGAACTGCTGCAAGCCAACCGCCATCGTCCAGTTGTGGCGGCTGTGCAAGAAGATCAAGGGCTCGTAGAAGTCGTTCCAGGCGTACAAGAAGTGGAAAATAGCAACCGTTACAACCGCCGCCTTCGATTGCGGCAAGATGACATACAGCAACCGTTGCAGCGAATTGGCGCCGTCTATCTGCGCCGCTTCGTCCTGTTCCAGCGAAATGGTCATGAAGAATTGACGCAGCAAAAATACATCAAAAGCATTGGCGAAGAACAGCGGCACGATCAAGGGCAGCAAAGTATCGATCCAGCCGATTTTCTGGAAGATGACATACAGCGGGATCAGCCGGACCTGCCGCGGCAGCATGATCGTCGACAGCAGCGCCAGGAATAGCAGATTTATCCCCGGCGCCCGAAAACGCGAGAAGCCGTAAGCGACCAGCGACGATGAGAACAACATGCCGGCCATGCCAACAAAGGTAACAATCAAGGTATTCGCCAAATAACGATCAAAAGGCACGATAGTCAGCGCTTCTGCAAAGTTGCCCCATTGAATGTCAAGCACCTTCACTGGAGTCTGCGTCCTGCGCGGCAACTCGAGTGACTCATCCGGATTGGCTGGATCTACAAACAAGCCCATGCCGCCGGGCGCGTTCTTGACCAATGCCATCTCGACAGCATTCCCGTCCAGATCAACCTTGTAGAGCGGCTCCCGTTTGCCGTCCAGCTCTACGTGGACATGCGTCATCGGTATGGGATTGAGCAGATTTTGCCTGACTTGCGCCTTGCTCTTGAGCGCCGTTCCCAGCATATAAACGAGCGGCAGCAGAATCACGACAGCCCCGGCGCCGAGGATCAGCGTGGTGACGCCTCGGATCAGGGATTCCTGTCCGCGTAAGCCCAAAGCCCAGCGCCCTTGTCCTTGAATGATCAGGTCCTCCCCCGCAATTCGCCTTCGTAGTGCACCCACATCGGCGATGATTTGAAGACCAGTATGGTTAACGCGAGGATGATGACAAAGAGCACCCATGCCAGCGCGGAGGCATAGCCCATCTCGAAGAACTTGAATCCGCTCTGATACAGGTAAATGTTGTAAAACAGGGTCGAGCGCACCGGTCCTCCGATTTCGTCGCCGACGGATGACGAGGCGATGTATGCCTGGGTGAAATACTGGAATGTCGCGATTAAGCCCATGATGAGGTTGAAAAAGATGACGGGAGACATCATTGGGATGGTGATGTTGAGGAATCGCCGGAGCATGTTGGCACCGTCGACTTTCGCCGCATCATACATATCGGTCGGCACGCTCTGCAACCCGGCCAGGTAAATGATCATGGTTTGCCCGACGCCCCAGAGGCTCATGATCACTAGCGACATCAAAGCCCAATCCGGGTCGTGCAGCCAGCCCGGTCCTTTGATGCCAACGAGCTTGAGCGCGTTATTGATCACCCCGACCTGCGGATTGAATATCACAACCCAGAGCAGCACAACAGCCACTCCCGTCAGCACCGACGGCAGAAAATAGAGTGTGCGCCAAAGCTTGACAAGGGGAATATCCTGATTGAGCAGAATCGCCAGAAACAAGCCAAACGCAAGGCTCGCCGGCAAAGCCATCAAGGCGAAGGACAAGGTGACTTTGAGCGACTGCCAGAAGCGCGGATCGTATAGCAGATCGCCATAATTCTTCAGTCCGACCCAAGTCGGGGATTCGATGATGTTGTAATCGGTGAACGAGAAATACAGCGATGCCGCCATTGGAATAAGCGTGAACAGGAAGAAGCCGGCGATCCAAGGCGAAATATAGGTATAGGCGGCCGCGCTTTCCCGCTTTTGCAGGCTCCAGCTGCTGATGTCCAGCAGTCGATTGATCACGCGATAGTCTCCAATAGAAAACAGGGCGAGGGGTCGCCTGAGCCCCTCACCCTGCTCGCGTCACTTTGGGTCGCGATAGGGACGATTATTGGCTTTCCCAATATTCATCCAGCAGCGCCTGAATCGTGGCGTTGGCTTCGTCAAGGACGGCCTGCGCATCAGTGTTCTCTCCCGTGAGAATCAGGCTGTCTGCCAAGCCCATGGCATCTTCCATCCGTCCCCATTGTGGCGTCCAGGATTCGTGATTGGGGTCATCCAGGTAATTGATGGATTCGAAAATGACATCATAGTTGATGTCCGGGAACTTCGCTTCCAGCGCCGCCCGGAAGTCTTCCGCCACCGACATGCGCGCCGGGATACAGCCATAGATCAGGCAAACATCAATGATTTGCTCCGGCGACGTGAGCCACTTCATCACTTCCCAAGCCGCTTCTTTATTCTCGGAAGTTTCCGGAATGGTGAAGTTATCGGCATGCATCGTCGCTACCCGCGTCCCAACCGGGTTGAAAGGCACCGGCGCGATTTCGACATCAAAGTCGATGCCTTCAAATCCCAACTCGGTCAGATACCAGGTGTGGCTGTGGAACATGGCGATTAAGCCGCCATCGAGGGGCGTGCCAATGCCTGCGGATTCATAGGCGGCGATGCCGTCGATACCGGGGATGAAGTGATCGACATGGATGCCATCGCTGTACCACTGCAAGCCCCGGACCCAGTGTTCATTGTTGGCGATAGCGACAGTGTAGTCCTCATTGGTCGGGCTGCCGACTCTATCCGAGCCCCATGGCGCCACCTTTTCGCGGGCGCTTGTCCATGAGTCGTCATACCCCCACTGCACGACATTCTCGGGATCAAAATCAGGCGAGGCGGCATTGTTGCCTTCAGCGTCCAAGGTCAGCATCATCGCCCGTTCACGCAATTCGTCATAGGTCCAGCTGGTATCCATAAAGTCCGACGGGGGGTATTCAACGCCTTCGGCATCGAAGAGATCGACATTGTAGAAGATGAACGACGGGAACAGACCCAGCGGCAAGCCCGTATTCACGTGCGCATAGGCGTTAAGCCCCAGAGACGCCGGATAAAAGTCATTGGTGTCCAACTGGTCCGCCTCGATAAAGGGAGTGATATCCGCCCAATTGTCGAGGAAGAGCGCGATCGTGCTGACGCCATTGGGACCGACCAGATCCGGCGGATTGCCGCCCGCGATCATAGTCGTCAATTGATCTTCCGATGTATCGTGGGGAACAATGAAGAATTCTATCTGGATATCGTCATGGCTGGAATTGAAGCGTTCTTGCAGCGCCATTTGCGGTTCAAACTGTTCGGGCGAGGTCCCGGTTCCTAATCCGACAAAGATCGTCACCGTTACTGGATCCTGGGCAATTGCCGGGGAAACCAGCAAAAGCAGAAGAGCGGGTAGTAACTTGACTTGTCTCCAACTAAGAATCGACATCGTTCAGCGTTCCTTCTAATAAACTGGCTTGACAAGAAATTGTCAATAAAACTCTACTTTATTTGGGTTGGTCTGTCAAAACTATAGGAAGCATTGACCAGCCAATCGCTTCAAGTTGAGAGCCCGCGCGGGCTTCAAAGAAGTTTTAGCGCCGAGCGCGCCAAGCAACAGTTCCAGCAAAGTAATGCGAAAACGGAAATCAAGTCGCCTATAGGGGCGCTCCTCTCGGACGCCCGCTCCCGCTAATGTTTGTGGTTTCGGGCGACATACAATGTCGGCCCTACAAGGTTTGTCCGATAATGTAAGGTATCGTGCGCTTATTCTACCCCGTCCCCCGGCCCCTTCCCCGAATCATCAGGGAAGGGGAGCTAAATTCAGCGGAGTTGGGGCTGATTTGACAGTTTTCGCGCGGATTCGGCCAGTTTGATGACGTTTACGCGCTGATTAATCGCGCAATTCGGGTTGAACTTGAGTTATCGGACAAGCGTTACAGATCGTTGGCTTGGCGAAATCCGCACGACTCAATTACGCTTGCTTCCTTGTACTCGGTAGTTAAGTCGTGCTTGGTTTTGCGCATGTAGACATTCGATGATTGTCAGGCGATTGGCCTGAGCCCCTGACGAGGTCAGCAAATCCAGCGCGCGATATCGACAGCCTGCGCAGCGGCGAGAGCCTCGGGGTCGCCAAGCGGCAGCCAGAAGCGCGAGTCAACGACGGCAACGTGGCGCTGGGCGGCGAGAGCGGTAAGGTAGTCGGTGATTTCAAGTTCGCCGCGGTCGCTCTCGTCCAGCGCGTAACTGAAGACCTCGCGGGTCAGCTTGTAGGCGCCGATGCTGCAGGGGGCTGGCGGGGAATAGGCGCCGGGCGGCGGCTTCTCGTCGATAGCTTGCAGGCCGCCGGTCGCGTTTGGAATGATCACGCCGTAGCGATGATAGTCGGCGCGCCTGGCGGACAGGATGCCGTGAGACTGTCTGCTGAGTTGGCGCAGCGCTTCCTTGGCGTAGAGGTCATCGCCGTTGATGACGAGGAAGTCGCGGCTGTTCAGGGCGGTGGCGCAGCAATGCAGCGCATGGCCCGTGCCCCGCGGCGCCGGCAGCTGGTCGACCAAGGCATAGTCGTTGATGACAGTCTGGCGCGCCATGTAGTCGGCGATCTGGCTTTTGCGATAGTGGACGACGACGAGGACGCGGTCGACGATATCGCGCAGGCTCAGCAAGGACCATTCCAGGATTGGGCGGTCTTGCAGCGGCAGAAGCGGTTTCGGTGTGTTCAGGGTCAGCGGACGCATGCGCGTGCCGACGCCGGCCGCCAGGATTATGCCATCCATCGCGGCTGGCGATCAGCGCAGTTCATTGTAGTAATCGGTGTCGCCGTCTTCTTCTTCGGCGAATTCGCCTTCGCGGAAGGAAGGCACGATAGCGTCGTCGTCGCCGTAGAGATCGCGGTAGGAGTTGAAATCGTCATCGTCGAGGTCGTAGCCTTCGTCTTCGAGTTCGTCGTCTTCCAGGTCGAGGTCGATATAGTCTTCAATCAAGCTTTCGACATCGTCGGGCAGGTCATCAAAATCGTCGAGGTCGTCTTCCGGGGCGGCGGTCGGCGCCTCATCGTCGAGGCCCTCCAAGGACACCAATTCCGGTTCTTCGAGCTCAGCGAGAAGTGACAAGGCCGGGCTGGCGGCCGGCGACTGCGCGGCCGGCGTTTCCAGCGCGACGTCGTCCAAGGCTACAAGCGCGTCCAGGTCGTCAAGTTCATCGAGCGCGTCCAGTTCTTCCGCCGTCGGTCCTTCAATATCATCGAGGTTGGTTGGCGCCTGTCGCATAAGCAAATCGATCAACGAGGCGGCCTCCATTCCCTTTTCCTCGGCGGGCGGCTGGGCATCATTTCCGTTAGGCAGCGCCCCTGCGGGCATCACTCCGCTCCCTTCGTCTGGCTCAAGCCAGCGTCTCTCTCACTATAGCGCAAAAATGCGAATGCAGCCGCAAATCGTCGGTTAATTCAGGGTGGAAGGCGGTCGCCAAGAGGTGTGCTTGGCGCACCGCTACGATGCGGCCGTCGTCAAGGCGCGCGAGCACATCCACCCCGTCGGCGACAGCGGTGACAACAGGCGCGCGAATAAACACAGCATGGAAAGGCTCGGCGGTCAGCCCGGCGATATCGAGGTCAGTTTCGAAGCTGTCGATCTGTCGGCCGAAGGCGTTGCGGTCGACAGCGATATCCATGGCGCCGAGGATGGGCTGTTCCTGGTTGCCGATGTCCTTGGCCAGGAAGATCATGCCGGCGCAGGTGCCCCAGGTCGGTTTGGCGCGGGCGAAGCGGCGCAGGGGCGAGATGAGTCGATATTCGACAGCCAGTTTGCCGATGGTGGTGCTTTCGCCGCCGGGGATAATCAAGCCATCAAGCGCGTCCAGTTCTTCGGGCAGGCGCACCTCGACCGCCTCCGCGCCGAGCTGTCGCAGCATATTCACATGCTCAATGAATGCGCCTTGCAAGGCGAGCACACCAATCTTCATTGCAGCGTCGCTGGCATTAATCTTGAACTGCCCATTTATAATGTCAAACAGGTTGAAAATGTAGGGGCGAGCCAGGCAGTGCCGCATTTAAGTCTGCGCGGCGGCCTTGGAATCGGACGGCGCATTGTTAGGAGATGACTTCGGCGCGGATCAAGCTTGCGAGGTTTTGCCCGATGATGCGAAATTCGCGCCCCAGCTTGAGCTGCATCGGACCTTCAAAGGGCGCGACATGGATGACGTCGCAGATGCAGCCGGGCACGAGACCCAAGGCTTCCAAATAGACGAGCCGGTCTTTTTCCCGCGTGAGCAGCCGGGTGATGCGCGCTTTTGAGCCGGCTTCTACCTGGGAGAGGAAGATGTCTTGCGTCGGCGGCAGGGCGCCCGCGGCGTCGGGTATGGGCTCTCCATGCGGGCAGACGCGCGGATGATCGGTCATTTCAAACATGCGTTGGACGACGGCTTCGCTCAAGCCGTCGCTTAGGCGGTGGGCTTCTTCGTGCGCTTCAAGCCAGTTTAGCCCCATCACTTGAGCGAGGAAGACTTCGGCGATGCGCTGATAGCGGATATGTTTCAACGCTTCAATGCGCCCGGCATCGGTGATGGCGACGCCTTTGTATGGCTTGTGCTCGAGCAGTCCGCGCTCGCTAAAACGGTTGACCATGCGATTGGCGGCTGGCGGGCTGATGAGAAGCAGGTCGGCCAGTTGCGATGTGCTGACGTAATCTTCCTGGCGCGGTTGGCGGTCAATTAGACGATAGATCTCGGCCAGGTTGGCGCGCATTTTCTTGCTAAGCTGGCTGGTCATTGTGGAATGGGTTGCGTGTTTGGCATCAATCGCGTCTGCGTCATAAGCCGTGCTCAAGCCGCGTAATCAGTCGTTCGGGCAGGTTGTGCTCCAACATGCGGCGCTGCACGGAGCGGATATCATACGGGATGCGCCGATGCTCGAAAATGCCGCTGGTCATATCGAGAATGCCATAAGCGGCTTTCGGGTTTTGATCGCGCGGCTGGCCGATGCTTCCGGGATTGATGATCTGGCGCCGCCCATTCAGCGCATAGGCTTCATTATATTTGGGCAGGTTGGATTCCGCATTGCCGGATTCATCGGGCAGGGTATAGATGACCGGCTGATGCGTGTGGCCTACGAAGCAATAGGGCGTTTCGAAATGCGGGAAGTTCAAGGTGGCGATGGCCGGCTCAAGGATGTATTCCCAGATCGGCTCGCGCGGGCTGGCATGGACGAGGGTATAGTCGCCGATGACGAAGGTGACCGGCAGATGCTCGAGGAAGCGCGTGTTTTCTGGCGTCAGCGTTGCCTGCGTCCATTCGGCCGCCCGCCGGGCGTCGGGATTGAAGGTTTTGACGTCCAGCCGATTGAGCGCCGCCCAGTCATGATTGCCGGCCAGGCAAAGCTGGGGGAGCGTCTGCAAGAGTTCGACGCATTGGTTGGGGTCGGGTCCATAGCCGACGACATCGCCCAGGCACCAGACGAAATCCCACTGGCCCTCGCTGTGCGCCAGGACGGCTTCGAAAGCGGTGACATTGGCGTGAATATCGGAGATTAGCAAGATTCGCATGTGGCTGTGTTTCGCGCTCGATTGACGCTTTGCATCTTACCATGATTCTTGGCGCGCTGGCGATAGGCGGACGTCTGACGGCAAGGCGCCGCTTGGCATACGGCGGGCGCAGCGCTCGCCATTTCTGCGCCGCTGCAAGATCGTTACAATCATGCCCAGGAGATGAGGAGACAGGACAATGCGCGAACACTTTCTCGACGACAGCGTTATCCAGCCTTTCTGGGACAACTCGGTTGAACCGCGCCTGGCGATCGACAGCGGCGATGTGGTTGTCTTCGACTGCCTGGAAGCCAATGGGCAGATTCAGCCGGATTGGACGGTCGAAGATTATCTGAATGTTGACCGCAGCAAGATTCACGCGCTGAATGGCTCGGTGTGGATAAAGGGCGCCGAGCCCGGCGACGCGCTGGAGATCGATATTCTTGATATGCGGCACAAGGGCTGGGGCTGGTCGGCGCACCGCCCGGGCATGGGTTTGCTGCCGGAAGACTTCGATTACAGCTATCTACATCACTGGCGGATTGAGGACGAGACCTGCTATTCCACCGAGCTTGAGCATATCAGTCTGCCATTCGAGCCGCATCCGGGCGTTGTCGGCGTGGCGCCGCGGGAGGCGGGGCGCTTCAGCACGTTTCCGCCGCGGGCGAACGGCGGCAACCTCGATGTGCGCGATATGACCATCGGCGCGACGGTGTGGCTGCCGGTGCTGGTCGAGGGCGCGCTCTTCGCCACGGGCGATTGCCACGCGGCACAAGGGCAGGGCGAGGTCTGCGTCACCGGTATTGAAGCGCCGATGACGGTGACGATGCGCTTCAAGCTGCTTAAGGGCGCGAATTTGCCCGAGGCGCAGGTGCGGCGTCCCAGCCCGATGAGCAAGCTCGACACCCGGGGGTATCACATCACCTTGGCGCATGGACCCGACCTGATGAAGAACGCCAAGAATGCCCTGCGCTACATGATCGACTGGCTGGTCGCCAATCAGCGGATGAATCGCAGCCAGGCGTATATCCTGTGCAGCGTCGCCGGCGATCTGAAGATCAGCGAGATTGTGGATGCGCCCAACTGGGTGGTCTCGTTTCACATGCCGTTGGCGGTTTTCGGGCGCTGAGACACGCGCTTGGGGCTAGCGCGTACTTGAAAAACTACGGGCGCTGGAACTATGCGCCTTGTATTGCCAGCATAATCAAGCCCATGGTGATGCCTGTGCCTATGGTGACAGTTATCGCTACGATAACGCCAACGAGCCACTTCTGGTTGTCGAGCTTGGTCTCAATGCGGGCAAGCGGCGCCGAAATATCGCTTTGCTTTACATATACCTCGGAACGCGTCTCCAATCTCGTCAAACGATCATTCAGCGCTGATTCTGACATTTATGTTGTCTAGCGTGAGTTTGACGAGTGACTATGGATGACTCGTCCAATATCTTAGCCGCATGAGTCGCTCGTCGTCAAACCAAAGGCGCTCAGCTTGCTCACGTCACGATCTACTTTCGTCACGCGCCATCGAGTCTTTGTCTTTCAGCCACATCAGCCAGTACACGGGCCGGCTCAACAGCCAAAGCAGCAGCATACGGGCGAGGCCGAAACGCTTGCGGCAATAGACCAGCATATCGCGAAAGAAGATGCGCGTGGCGAAGAAGCTGCGCGTCGACGATTTCTCGTGATGCGTGATCCGCGCCGCCGCCCGGAATCGGCGCCTGCCCGGCACTTGATCGGCGAGCGCGTCCTCGGGGAAATAGAGCAGCAGGTCTTCATCAAGCCAAAGGACGTCGCGCCGCATCATCGTGCAGGAACCGGGGATGGCGGCGACATCGCGGTCGCTCTGGCGGTCCCAGTCGCCGTAGAATCGCCTGTGGCTTGATTGACGCTTCAACGAAGGCAGCAGCCAGCCGAGCAGGCTGTGACTCAGCAGCAGATCCTGGTAGCGCGTCCGCTGCGCGCAGGTCTGTTGCAGCGCGCCATCGGGGTAACGCATCTGCGCCGTGACGCCGGCGTAATCTCGATTTTCGCGCAGGAAACTGTGCATCAGCGCGAGGGCGTCTGGCGCGACTTCCGTATCGGGGTTGAGCAGCAGCAGCGTATCGGCGTGGGCGGCGCGAATGCCGATATTGTTGCCGCCGCAGTACCAGGTATTCAGCGATTGCGCCAGAAGCGTGGCTTCGGGGAATTCAGCGCGTACGAGTTCGGCGCTGCCATCGGATGAGGCGTTATCGACGACGATGACCTCCAGCGCCAGTCCTTCGCTCTGCCGCAGCGACAGCAGACAGCTTCGCAGCAGGTCGCGCGTGTTGTAGCTGACGATGACCACGGAAAGATCGGGCATGGCTGTGGCATTCAGTTCGCCGGCGCTGCTGTCAAGCTAGCACAAAGCCGGGAGGATGCAAAGCGCGGCGTCTGGAATATTCGGCTGAACTCGGCTAGCATGGCGGCGAATAGATAGAGGCGCGAGGAAGGCTGAAATGAAATACGGTGTTGTATTTCCGCAAACGCAGTTAGGCGCCGATCCGGCGGTTCTGCGTGATTTTGCGCAGGCGGTGGAAGGCATGGGCTATCATCATCTGCTGGCTTATGATCACGTCCTGGGCGCCAACCCTGACCGCGAGGGTTGGGAATCGGGACGACCTTACAACTACAAGGATATGTTTCACGAGCCATTCACGCTCTTCTCCTGGATGGCTGGCTTGACGGAGCGTATCGGCTTCATGACGGGCGTTTTGATCTTGCCGCAGCGGCAGACCGCGCTGGTGGCGAAGCAGGCGGCGCAGCTCGATTTGCTGTCCGGCGGGCGCTTCCGCATGGGCGTCGGCATTGGCTGGAACGAGGTGGAATACAACTCGCTCGGCATTGATTTCAAGACGCGCGGCGCGCGGATGGAGGAGCAGCTCGCCATTTTGCGCGAACTGTGGACGCGCGAACTGGTCAATATCGAAGGAAGATTCGACGTGATTGACGATGCCGGCATTAACCCGCTGCCGAGCGAGCCGATTCCGATTTGGATGGGCGGATACGCCGATGTGGTATTGCGGCGGGCGGCCAGGCTCAGCGATGGCTATCTGGCGCAGGAAGGCGATCCGGAGGTTGCCAAGCCATTGTGCGACGCCTTCCTGGCGTACGCCGACGAGGCGGGCCGCGCCGACGCCGTCGGGCTGCACACGCGGCTATCGACGGCGAATACGCCCGAACACGAGTGGGAGACGCATTTGGAGGGTTGGCGGGCGAATGGCATCACGGAACTCGCTGTGTATCCTCATGGCGAGAGGCTGGATGACTATCTGGGTCAACTACGGCGCTTCAAGGAGATCTTTGGCGTCTAGCTGATGCGCCTCATTCCGCCCCTGAGCTTGCGGCTCGCCCAGCGCTATATCAGTCGACGCCTCTTTCAGAGCGCGATGTTTGTCATCGGCGTTGCGCTGGGCGTCGGCGTGGCGGTGTCCATCGACATCGCCAGTCAATCGGCGGGGCGCGCCTTCAGCTTGAGCAGCGAAAGTCTGGTCGGCCGCGCCACGCATCAGGTCGTCGGCGGTCCCAACGGCTTCCCGACAGCGGTTTACACCGAGCTGCGCATCGAGCGGGGCATCAAGCTCAGCGCGCCGGTGGTCACGGAAGTCGCGCGCGTCGCCGGCGATGACCAAGCCTTGCGCTTGTTGGGCGTCGATCCGCTGGTGGATTCGCCCTTCCGCGCCTACCTGGGGGCGGCAAATGATGATGTGGATATGGAAGCGCTGAACCGCATCATCGTCGAGCCGGGGGCGGTCGTCATCAGCGATGCGCTGGCGCGGCGTCTGGCGCTAAAGCCGGAAGCGCGATTGCGGATCAGCGCCGGCGGACGCTTCAGCGATGCTGTGCTGGTCGGCATATTGCAGCCGCAGAATAGTGCCAGCCGTCAAGCCGTGGACGACTTGATCATCAGCGATATCGCCACGGCGCAAGAAATCACCGGCATGAGCGGCCGCCTCAGCCGCATCGACTTGATACTGGACGCGGACGATGTGGCGCCGCTGCGCGAGTGGCTGCCGGCTGGCCTTAGGCTGGTGGATGTCAAGAAGGAGAATTCGCTCGACCAGATGATCGCCGCCTTTGAGCTCAACCTGCAGGCGATGAGTTTGCTGGCGCTGGTGGTCGGTCTCTTCCTCATATACAACACGGTCAATTTCAGTGTGGTGCAGCGGCGCGGCGTGATCGGCATTCTGCGCTCGCTGGGGACGACGCGCGGGCAGATCTTCCGCTTCATATTGCTTGAAGCCTTCATCCTCGGTCTCGTCGGCACGCTTCTTGGCATTGCGCTTGGCATCATATTCGGGCGCGGCACGGTGTCGCTGGTATCGCAGACCATCAGCGATCTATATTTCAGCGTCAATGTTCAGCGCATCAGCGTCGCGCCGATGACCTTGCTGAAAGGCGCGCTGATCGGCATCGCGGCGAGCGCGCTGGCGGCGGCGCTGCCCGCCTGGGAGGCGACGCGGACAGCGCCCGCCGGCGTGATGAAACGCTCCACAGAAGAAGGCGCCGCTCGTCGCCTCTTGCCGGCGGCGACGGCCGGCGCCATGGGACTGAACCTGCTCGGGTTAGCGCTGCTGAGCGTGCCGAACAGCTTGACCTTGGGCTTCGCCGCGCTGATGTGCATCATCTGCGGGGGCGCGCTCTTGACGCCGCTTGCGCTTGTCCTGGCGATGCGCCTGCTGTCGCGTCCGTCCGAGGCGCTCTTCGGCGTGCTGGGGCGTTTGGCGGCGCGGGCTGTCGTCCGCTCGCTAAGCCGCACCGGCGTGGCTGTCGCCGCCTTGACCGTCGCCGTCAGCGTGATTGTCGGCGTAAGCAGCATGATCGGCAGCTTTCGCCTGACCGTCGCCGACTGGCTGGAGAGCTCGCTTGGCGCGCAGATCTACGTCTCGCCGCCGCTTTTCGCTTCGAACAACGCCAGCGTTGATGTAGATATAGCGGTCAAGGACATCGCGCTGGAGGTGGCCGGCGTCACCGCGGTTTCGTCGGCGCGGCATGTAGTGGTTAGCGCGCTGGCTTATCCCGATATGCCGCCGGTGAACCTGCTGGCCAGCGACTTTGATATCGCAGGCGACAACCGCCGCTTCAAATGGAGCGACGTGCCGGTCGAGGCGCATCAGGCGGCGCTGGAAGCGGGGCGCGTCATGGTCAGCGAGAGCTTCGCCTTCCGCCGCGGCATCACGCGCGAAGGCAACACAATCGCTTTGGATACTGAATCGGGCGCGCGGACCTTTGAGGTCTTCGGCGTTTACTTCGATTACAGCACCGATCAAGGCACGGTCTACATGGCGCGGTCGGTATATGATCGTTATTTCGCTGATCGCTTCATCAGTTCGCTCGGCATCTTCACCGCTGCGGGGGCCGATGTCGACGCCGTCATCGGCGAGCTGCGCGCGCGGTACGCCGAATACGACTTGCAGGTGCAGGACAACGCCAGCTTGCGGGCCGGCGCGCTCGAGGTCTTCGACCGCACTTTCGCCATCACCATCGCCTTGCGCCTGCTGACGACCCTGGTGGCATTCATCGGCATTTTGGCGGCGCTGATGTCGCTGCAATTGGAGCACGCGAGCGAGTACGGCGTCATGCGCGCGACGGGCATGACCGCGCGGCAACTGACGCAGTTCGCCATGATACAGACCGGGCTGATGGGGCTGGTCGCCGGTGTGCTGGCGCTGCCGATCGGCTTGTTGACATCGCTGGTGCTGACGCATGTCATCAATCAGCGCTCCTTCGGCTGGACGATGGCATTCGCGCCGCAGCCGACGCCACTGCTTGAGGCGCTGCTGGCGGCGCTGCTGGCTTCGCTGCTGGCGGGTCTGTATCCGGCGCTGCTTCTGGGTCGGCTCAAACCGGCGGAGGCGCTGCGGCGGGAGTAGGCGTCATTTGCCAGCGAGGCGCAAAGGCGCAAGATATAATTCGCCTCCGAGCACACGGAGAACCGACGAGGTCGCCGAGAACCGCTGTAGGGACGAGGCTAACCCCGCAAACAATCAACGAGAGGCGCACAATGTTCACCCGATCCGAAATCGAACAATTCCGGGGCGAAGGCTGGGTCGCCAAAGACGACTTCTGGTCCGAACGCGAAGTGCGGGCGATGCGCCTGGAACTGGAGCGACTCAAAGCCGCGGGCCTGCTGCGCAATGTCGCCACAGCTGGCGATGGCGCCACGCCGTCGGACGAGCAGGTCAACTTGCAGCTCTGCCCCATGTTCCCGCACAGCGCGCTTTACCGCGCCATGCCCTTCGCTGACAAAGCGATTGCGGCCGTGCGCCAGCTGATCGGCGACCCGGTCGTGCTGCATCTAGACCAGGTATTCCTGAAACCGGGCAAGCAGGGCATGGGCACCAACTGGCATCAGGACAACGCTTATTTCCAGATCGACGAACCGCTAAAGGGCACGGCGATGTGGACGGCGGTGCACGACGCCACCGTGGCCAACGGCACGATCCACGTTATCCCGGGCAGCTACCGCGTGGCCTACGAGCACAGCCGCGACCCTTACAGCGACCACCATATCCGCTGCTATCCGCCCGAGGACGAAGCGGTAGCGATAGAGCTGCCGGCCGGGGGCGTGGCTTTCTTCGCTTATGGCGTGGCGCATTGCACGCTGGCGAATACGACCGAGCATGAACGCGCCGGCGTGGCGCTGCACTTCATCAACGGCGCGATGGACGCGACGGCGAAGAGCGGCTTCCCGCTGGGCAAGCGGCCCTACCTGACGGGCGAGCAAGCCTCCGGCGGCTTGAAGGAGCATGGCGTGATCGTTGCGGGGAGCTGGAAGCGCGAAGTGGAGGCGGCGCTGGACGATTAGCCAAATGGGCTAAAAGTAACGGATAAGAGCTAGCGCGACGCTTTAGCTGCCTGAACCTGCTGGTATTGCCGAAACTTCAATTCAGCCTACGCTTGGCATACGGCGCGCGGACATTGCTGGTCGTGCGGCTTCGGCTTGAGCTAGACTGGAATGCCAGCAATTTCATAGGGCTACAACAGGTTGATTGACAATGAAGAAGGCGAGTTTCGGTCTGCGAGCGCCCGTTCTGTTGATGTCCTTGGCGCTGCTCTTATTATTCGCCATACCGAAGGCGCGTGCGGCAGATATCGTAGTAGACGCGGGCTGTACCCTGGCCGACGCGATTGAGGCGGCGAACACGGACGCAGCTGTCGGCGGCTGCCCGGCCGGTGATGGCGCGGACACGATCCGGCTGACCCGGGATGTGACGCTGACTGCGAAGTTGCCGCCGATTAGCAGCGAACTCACCATTGCCGGCGCCAACCGCACGATAAGCGGAGCTGACGAGTTCAATATATTTGAGGTCCTGGAGGGTACGCTCACCGTTAGTAATTTGACCATGACAGGGGGCAGTACGCGATACGGTGGCGCTATATTCGCCAACAATGCGAACTTGACCATAATCGACTCGGTGCTGCGAGGCAACAGGGCCGAAGTGAGCGGCGGCGCGATGGCTGTGCAGTGGGGCACCTTGACTGTGTCAGGCTCGACTTTCGAAGATAATGTAGCAGAGGGCGCTGCCGCTGCCATCGTCATCTTGGAAGCGCAAGCGTCGATAAGTGACAGCGCTTTCAGCAATAATCGAGCTTACTTCAATGGCGCGATCGGCAATCAGGGTGGAGACGTGACGATTACCGACAGCGTCTTTCGTCACAATTCGTCCGACCTGGATGGCGGCGCCATCGGTGGCGAGGATGGGCCATTGACGATCAGCGGCTGCAATTTCACGGATAATCGCGCGAAAGAAAACGGCGGCGCGATCTTCTACGAAACGGCCGCCATAGTCATCAAGAACAGCATCTTTGATGGAAATTACGCACAGGAAGACGGTGGCGCTATCTACACAGAGGATGCCGATTTGAGCCTCAGCACCGGTAGTTTAAGCGGCAACAGCGCCGATGGGGCTGGTGGCGCGATCGGTACAATCGGGGGCAAAGCCACGATTAGCAACACCGAGCTCAGCGACAATCAAGCGGAAGCCGCGGGCGCGCTCGTCAGCGAACACGGTACGGTGACAATTGAGCACAGTGAACTAAGGCGGAATTCGGCCAGTATCGCCGGCGCCGTGTGGGGCTTTGGCGGCAAGCTGATTGTCCGCGATAGCGTTCTCGAGCAGAATACTTCCGCTTCGTCTGCCGGGGCAATCCTGGGGACCACTAATGCCGAGCTTGAGATAAGCAACAGTTGGTTTGTGGCCAACCAAGCAGAGGAAATGGGCGGCGCGATTGCATTGGGGGGAGCGGAGGCAACCATAAGGGGAAGCAGTTTCGGTGACAACCAAGCTGGCTATGGTGGCGCCCTGGCGGACTTTCCCGACCCGGCGACATACGTCATCAGCAACTCGACATTCAGCGGCAACCACGCCAGCGGATTTGGCGGCGCGCTCAATCTTTTCCTGGCGTCAAGCGCAGACGCAACGCACGTAACGATGGTCGACAACAGGGCCGAACGCGGCCACTCCATAGTCGTATACGTCGACGCGGAGATTCGCCTTCGCAACAGTATCGTCGCCGGCGAATGGGGCCAATGCGCGGGTGCGCTGGCGGAGAACAGCGACAATCTGATCTCGGACGGATCATGCGCTACGGCGCTAACGGGCGATCCCAAACTTGGCGGACTCGTGACGCCCGATGACGGCGCGCCGAGCTACTTTCCGCTGCTGCCGGACAGTCCCGCAATCGACGCGGTCGATTGTGACCAGAACTTGGCTACAGACCAAATCGGCACGCCGCGACCACAAGGCGCTGCCTGTGACATCGGCGCGATAGAGTACATTCCTGAGAATTCCGACAGCCAGGCATGGGCCGCCAGCCAATAGATTAGCTCTGTGCCCTCTGCGCCTCTGTGGCGAAGCTACCGCCCCAGCTCGCGCTTGCCGAGCATAATAATCTGGCTCGGGTTGCCAGGCCAGGGCTCTCGGCACCAGTGTTGACTACTGTGGCATCAAGCCTTGTACTACAGCGGGCAAATCCAGGTAGATGCCAATGACTAATGCAACCAAGAACCAGAGCAAGCGTTTCACCCACTCCATGTCGGTTTCAAGGCGCGCCAAGCGGCTGTAACTCCCGACAGCGACTTCAGCGCTAGACCGCGCGGCTTCAGAATGCGTCATTGCTTTTTCGCTCACTGAGATCTCCAGCCCTTTGACCGCTAATCACGCCTGTATTCTACCATAATTGCGCTGGCGCATCCAACAGTCGCGCGGGCCGCGGCGCAACTACCGCCCCAGTTCGCGTTTGCCCAGCATGATCTGGCTCAGCCGGAACATGTCCGTGCGCGAGGTCATGTCGAGGCTGATGGGCGTGACCGAGATGACCCGGTCGTTCAGCAGGGCGTAGACATCACTGTCCGGCTCGGCGGCTGAGGGATCGCTGTTGTACTGGTAGCCCAGTTTGGCGCTATCGTGCAGCGCCAGCCGCTCGGGGCGGGTGGGCCAGTAGACGCGCCGGCGCGAGAGCCGGGTTAAACGCCATTCGGTGTCGCTGGTCGCGCCCCAGGGCACGTCTATTTTCAGGGCATCAACATCGTCGGGCAGCGTGGAATGCGCCATCAGCCAACCGCCCATTTGTCGGCTGAAGTCGGCTGCGAGGCTGAAGTCGACATTGTTGGAATGGCTGAGATGCAGGTCGGTCGGCGTTTGCAGGCTAACCGCCAGGGAGGGAATGCCCAGGCTGGCGCCCTCCAGCGCCGCGCCCACCGTGCCCGAGATGGTGACGCCGTTGCCGGTGTTTTCGCCATAATTGATGCCTGAGACCAGCAGGGCCGGCTGCTCCTCCGCCAGTTCGAGCACGGCATGCTGCACCGCTTGCGCCGGCGTGCCGTCGACGGCGTAGGCGATGCAGTCTTCGCAATCGATCGGCGCGTCATAAGGGAAGATGCGCCCTTCGCTGTAGTGCGGCATGCTGCGCCCCATGCCCGATTGCTGCTCGCGCGGGGCAGCGACCAGAAGGCGTCCGCAGCCGCTGAAAGCCTCAACCGCCGCCCATAAGCCGGGCGAGCGTATGCCATCGTCGTTGGTGAAGAGGATAGTTGGCTTGGCGGGGTTTGCCATCAGGATATTCCTGTTCTCAAGTCTGGGCGGTCAACATAGCTGCTTAGCCTAAGTCATGCTTGTTAAGTGGGCAAGCCTGTATGTTAGGTGCGGATTAGAGGGGCATTAAGTCGCGCTGACTCGGGGCGGTCGGGTGAAAGATAGTAACTGCCAGCGCGTAACAAGTCGCTAGTGGCGCGAAAAGCGCGTTTACAGGTCGAACGCTCATCCTCAACAGGTTTCAAATTCGCTGTTGCCAGCCTTATTGATACCTGGTATCAATAAGAATGTAAATGATACGTGGTATCAATAAGAAGCCTAAGGCTGGATGGCTCATGCCCGGCAACACGATCAATCCCGAAGACTGGCTGACCGCGCTCGACGAGAGCGGATTTCGCGTGACATCAGTGCAGGAGACCTTGATCGATATCTTCGCGCACAGCGAGTATCCGCTCAGCGCCGAGCAGGCTTGGGAAGTAGCCCGCCAGTCGCGTCCGAAAACCGGCAGGGCGACGGTCTACCGCATGATCGAGAAACTCGAAAGCCTGGGCCTGATACGCCGCGTTCACGGCTATCAGGGATGCACTCACTTCGTGCCGACCCTGCCAGAACTGATGATGCTGTTCATCTGTCTTTACTGCGGACGCGCGGATTATCTCGATGGCCAACCGCTGAACGATCTGATTCAGCAGAGTGAACAAACCAGCGGGCATCACATCACCGAAAGTCGATTGCAGCTCTTCGGCGCCTGCTCGGACTGTCAGCAAAACGCCTAATTGTACAGGAGAAAGAACGCGATGAATTTGCCAGTCGACTGGGGAACAATGTGGCTGGGCGGCTTTTGCCCGGTGGGGGCGCTGGGCGGTTTGCCGGTGCGCGCTGCCGATTATGCCGCTCATCCGCCGCTGGATGACATGCTGACCTCGCCCTTTGATGCAAGCTTGCGCGCCGATGTGACGCTAGAGATCGCCGAAAAGGCATGGTCGGAAATACTGGGCGGCGCGATGGTCCTGCTGGCGCGCGATGCTTACCGCGCTCGCCGCTTGCTGCATCAGGCGGCGAGGATTCAGCCGGGCGAATGGGTCGGTATCCCGGCCAATGCCAGCCACGACCTGGCCGAGTCGGTCAAACATCATAAGGCGCGGCCGCGCTTTCTGGACTTTGACGCGAATCTGCGGCTGGCGGCCTCCGGTACGCCCTTCACCTGGACGCAGGTGCTGCGCGGCTTGTGGCAGCCGTGGAACGCTGCCTGGCTCGATTGCGCTGACACTCTGCCTGTTCCCGGCGCGGCCGAGCGCTCGGCGGTGACGCTTTTCGGCTTGCATCTGCCTGATACTGATGACCGCTCCGGCGCGCTGCTGGTCTTCAGCGATGAGGCGCTCTATGCGGAGGTGAAAGCTCTGCGTCAAGCGGCTGACCGCCCGAACGCAGCCTTGGCCTTAGCGCAGGCTGAACGTCTGCCGGAACTGGCGCAGCGGCAAAGCGCGAATCTGGCGGAGGTACGGCGCGGTCTGCGTGAAGCCGCCGGGCTGGCGACGCACGAGCCCAACCGTCTGGCGCTGGCGACCGCGGTCGCGGTACAGATTCCGCCCGAGTGCGATGCCGCCACGTTTTACGCCTACGTTGAGCAGGAGAATACGCCCGTGCGCTGGCTGCCGCAGATTCAACCTCTGCATTACGCCGCGCTGCGCGCTGACGGCGCGCCGGATCACCGGGGAACGGCGGCGAACCTCGCCCGCTGGTTCTACGTCCCGGTGGGGCCGGATTACAGCTTAGAGGAGATCAAACACGGTGTGCTGGGCATCGTCAAGGCGGCGGAATATCTCGGTGTGCGCTGGCGCAGCAATCCAGCCCATGCTGCCGAGTACGCGGCTTTGATGGATCAAACCTACGGCGCCGGGCATGATGCCTACCGCCCGTTATTTGCGCTGGATGGCGCCTTCGCAGCGGGCGAGTAGCCATGCAGTTGATCGTCATCATCGGGATGCCGCATCAGCCAAAGGCCAGGTTCACGCAGGCCCTCATTGAAGCGCTGTCTGAGGAAACTGACCGCCTCGCGCTGCTTGACAATAGCGACGCGCCGCTGGCGATAGCCGGGGTAAGGCGCCAGCGGCTGGCTGGCGGCTGTGTCTGCTGCTCGCTGGCGGCGGCGCTGATCTCCCAGCTAGGCCGGCTGGATGCTGATTATGCGCTTCTGCCGGTCTCAGCGATGGCGGACCCGGGGGCGCTGGCGTCGATTCTGGATAGCTTGCGGAGTGAGCGCGTTCAGATTACGACAGTGTCCCTCATTGATAATCTGACTCAGAATCACAACCCGCATCTGACGCGGAAACTGGAGTCTTATAGCGATGTTCAAGTTTATGAGCCATTTGATTTCCCGGAGGCTGTCCATGCCGCGTTTGGGCAGGAAGCGCTGCCTGGTTGATGCAAAGCCGGTCATATCCCAAATTGGTAGGGGCGACCCGGTGGGTCGCCCGTGAATTCGGTGAAGGGGCGGTAGATGGGCAGTGTTCTACGCGACCCGCTGAAACACCCCTACAAATTCACATTATTTTCTTGGATTTACTTCTGTACGAATACGACAGTCAAAATGAGGAGAAAGAACCATGATGAATACTGCTGAATCGCGAGTTCCCGTTACGGTGCTGACCGGCTTTCTGGGGTCGGGCAAAACCACACTGCTCAACCGCATCCTGACCGAAAATCACGGCAAAAAAATCGCGGTGATTGAGAACGAATTTGGCGAGGTCGGCATCGACAACGATCTGGTCATTGGCGCGGAAGAAGAAATCTTCGAGATGAACAACGGCTGTATCTGCTGCACCGTGCGGGGTGATTTGATTCGCATCCTCGGCCATCTGATGAAACGCCGCGACAAGTTTGATTACATCATGATCGAAACCACCGGCATGGCCGATCCCGGTCCCGTCGCGCAGACCTTCTACGTCGATGATGACATGCAGCAGAAGCTCCATTTGGATGCGATTGTCACCTTGGTCGACGCCAAGCATATCTGGGAGCATATTGACGACAGCGACGAAGCCAAAGAACAGGTTGCCTTTGCTGATGTGATCTTGCTCAACAAGATTGATCTGGTCGCGCCGGAAGACCTCGAGAAGCTCGAAGCCCGCATCAAAAGCATGAACAGCATGGCGAAAATCTACCGCAGCCGCGATGCCGTGGTTGAGATGGACAAGATCCTGAATGTGGGCGGCTTCAACCTCGACCGGGCTCTGGAAATCGATCCGAAGTTCATGGAGCCGGAATACCCCTTTGAATGGTCGGGTATCTATCAGCTCAACAGAGGGGCTTACGAATGGGTGATGGGTGAAGGGCCTGACCCGTCAATGGGCGCCGCGCTGCTGCCGCTGGCGAATACGGGCTTGGCGGCGAAGGAAGCGACGCTGATGGACGCGGTGCTAACCTTCTCTGACGATGAGCAGGCGGTAGAGGCAGGTGAAATGACGCGCCTTGGCAAAGGACAGTACAACCAACTGATGCTGAATGAAAGCGGTGAGACTGTCTTCAATATCGAGATCCAACAGCCGGGCTATTACATGCTCTTCACCGAACATCACCCGGATGAATTCGACGCGATCTTGCGCGGCGCGGAGTCGGTGCTTGAGCCGCTCGAGACCCGCGAGTACAAGCCCGATCACGAACATGACGAAGAAGTGACATCCGTTGGCATCACCCTCCCTGGCGATCTCCAGTTAGAGAAGCTCAATAGCTGGCTCAGCCAGCTCCTGCAGGTACAGGGACCGGACATCTTCCGTATGAAAGGCGTGTTGAGCGTACGCGGTTGGGATCAGCGCTTCGTATTCCAGGCGGTGCATATGCTATTTGATGGTCGCCCCGATCGCCCCTGGGGGAAGGAACTGCGTCAAAACAAGCTGATCTTTATCGGGCGCAACCTGGATCGAGCTGCGCTGGAGAACGGCTTCCGCGAATGCCTGGCAGCATGATGCGGCGCAAGCGCAAGTCCAAACAGGCGCAGCCAGCGCTAAAGGCATTATGGCGCGCCAACATTGACGATCATCCGATTGGGCTGGCCTGGTCGCCGGATGGCAAGAGCCTGGCGGTTGCGGGGGTATCGGGACCAATCACGCTGTTTAATGGCGAGGACGGCGCGGTTCAGCACAAGTTGCCCGGTCATGCCCTGGATACGATGGCGATTTCCTGGCGCAATGACAGCCGCCTCCTCGCGAGTGTCGGTCAAGACGGCAAGCTGCGGCTCTGGGATGTCGAGACCGGCGCCCAGACATCTGAAGTGGCGGGCGGGGCAAGCTGGGTGGAGCGCGTCGCATTCAGCCCAGTGGGTGATTGGCTGGTGTCGGCCGCCGGGCGCAAACTGCGACTGTGGAACAGCAGCGGGGAATTGATCCGCGAGTATCCCGATGCGAACAGCACGATTACCGATATCAAGTGGCGCCGTGACGGGGTACAGTTCGCCATCTCCGCCTACAATGGAATCCTGCTGTATGACCCGGAAGCGGCGGAAGCGCTGCGCCGTTTTGAATGGCAGGGGTCGACGCTCACACTGGAATGGAGCCCCGATGGCAAATACATCGCCACTGGCGACCAGGACTCGACGGTGCATTTCTGGATCACCGATACCGGGCAGGATCTGCAGATGTGGGGCTACGAAACGAAAGTGCTGGAA
>JAJDZV010000005.1 GCA_022824465.1 Anaerolineae bacterium | reverse complement strand
CCGCGCCGTCCGTTAACTCGCATTCCAGGTGGGATAAGGCTCGATAGCTGCATGATTGCCTGTGAGCAATTGGCGAGGGCGAGAATCTTCCCCGCCCTCATAAGTCCAAATCAGACGCTAATCCAGCGCGCCGCTGTTTTCAATCATTTCCAGCGTGCCCTGCAGATCCGCGAGATCCGACAGGTCAATGGCAGGCGCGTCGATGTCCTCTAACGCCGGAACGTCAACCGACGGCTCAACCGTATCCACCAGAGGATACTCGTAGGTCGCCGCTGCGAAGTACTCCTGCGCCGTATCGCTGAGCAGGTAATCGACCAGCGCCAGGGCGTCAATAAGCTGGTCGGAGGTCTTCAGTATCGCCGCGCCAGCCACATTGATCAGCGAACCAAGATCGCCGCCCGGGAAGAAATGCAACCTGGCGGTTATTTCCGGATCTTCGGCCAGGAAGCGGAAGAGATAGTAGTGATTGACCAGGCCAACCGCTATTTCACCATCTATCACGGCTTGCACGATCGGCGTATTCTTAGGGTAGGCTTGCGCCTCGTTCGCCAGCATGCCAGTCAGCCATTCGGCGGTCGCCTGGTCGCCCAGCAGGACTCGCATCGCTGTCACGTTTGCGACGAAAGAGGCGTTGGTCGGCGCCCAACCAACATGACCGCGCCATTGCTCGTCAGTCAGGTCGAAGATCGACTCCGGCAGCTGCAGCCCCAATCCTTCAAGCGCCTCCGGACTGTAGACCAGGACGCGCGCTCGGCCGCTCAAGCCCACCCAGGCGCCGTCCGGCGATACAAAGGCCTCATCGGAGACGCGCTCCAACGTGGCCTCCGGCAGTCTATGAAGCATCTCAGCCGCGGCCAGCGCGCCCAAAGCCCCGCCATCCTGCGCGATGAATACATCGGCCGGGCTATTCTCCCCCTCCGTAAGGATCTGATTGGCGACTGCGCTTGTGCCGCCATACAGCACTTCAACGGCGATGCCAGTGTCTTCCGTGAATTGTTGCAGGATCGGACCGATCAAGCTTTCATTCCGGCCCGAGTAAATGGTGAGGATGTCATCATCTTGCGCCACAGCGGGCAGCATAGTGAGAATCAGCAGAACAGTCATAAAGCTGAGACGGACAAAACGTTGTATGGACATACTTTGCGCTCCTTGCGTTGGCAACAAATCCACGATAGGATTTGCTTAGATATACGAGAGTCAATTGAGACTGCGAATTGGTGGCCAAGCCTTCCCGTCCCGATTGACTTTCCTCTTTTAGCAGAACCAAACGCCAGTTGTCCACGCCATCGGTAAACAACCGGTTTTCTCATTCGACTTGGCCGAGTTCATGCGCGTTTCGCCGTCGAGTTAATCCTGGCAGCCGCGAAAGTTGCGCTCGGTTAATCCGCCTGTGCTTGGGCCTAAGCTACATCCGCCGCAGAGCTCCGTGATCATCCAAGGCGCTTCAATTGCCAATGGCTGAACCTAGACAATAGCCGCCATTGACAATAGAGTTGACAGAGCAAGCTGGCATATACCGTATTTCGGAGTGCAGTCTATGTCAAATTGGTGGGGCTCGCGCAAGAATGTCTCCGCCCGCCTCGTCTGGGAAGTCGAGGCGATGAAAGCTACCTTTGGCAATACATTCAAATTGGTCGTTCCGCCTTTTGGCGGCTTGCTCTACTGGCAAGGAACGGTAATGATCAATATGAGCATCCTTGATTCTCCAAATCACAGCCTCAAGCTTGTATATCCCAAAGAATATCCCAACCGGCCCGCCGAAGCCTACTGCATCAAGCCGCGCATCTACAGTGAAAAGCACCAATATGAAGACGGACAGCTTTGCCTGTTCAATCCGAAAGACGGTGAGCAATACGGCTGGAATCCCTCCAAGTCTACGGCGGTTACGGTTGGCGGCTGGGCGATTCAGTGGCTCTACGCCTATTACACCTGGCGCTCGACTGGGAATTGGCCCGGCATTGAAGAGCGAATCAAAGCAAGCACGCCGCTTCCCCGCCGTCGGAGGCGCTGAATATGCGCACGGGGGCGGAGTCGGACATCCTCAAGCTCGTTCACATCGAGTTTGATCATCTCAGGAAGCGCTTGCGGGGGATGGCAATGATTTCACGCGGTATCGTACCCAACTTGGTCTTGTCGCAGCGGGCCGTCGAACGCATGCTTTCGGCGGCGAACCAGTATATGGCGGACGAAACCGGCGAAGCGATGGTTGGCTTCATAGTCGAAGACGATACCCCCGAGGGCTTGCCCACCATATATGTGCTTGACACCATTTCTCCCGATGAAACCGCCGTGCGCCGCTCGCACACCTTTCAGCAGGGCGACGCCTTGCAGGACGAAATCATCTGGTGGTTGCAAGAAAACTGGCATTTCCATCGCGAGCAAAACCGCGGAACCGATGCGATGCTCGAACGCTTTGATGTGCCGCTGCGCTACCTGGGCGACTGGCACAAGCAGCCCGGTTCGATGATCCAGCCGAGCCACGGTGATCATATGACCGCGCTCTCCTGGCTCGATGACGAAGAATTGGGCATGGATTCACTCCTCGTGCCGATCGTCACCGTTGGGCACGCGCCGGTGGTCGTTGAGACGGATCTGCCGGTCAACTTCATCACCGTGCCAATGGGCAACGGCTACGACATGCGCGTGGACTGGTGGTACATTCATCGCGATGTGCGCGCGTTTCAGCCGGTCGCGCCAAAAATCGTGCCGGCTGGTGAACTGCCGCAGATGATGAAATATGGCTGGCACGTCGTCCTGGCGGATCGCCTGTCCAGCGAAACCCTCGCGCTCGTTGACGACGGCTTGCTCGTCCGCACGCTCTTCTACGAATGCGACGGCGAGGTGCCCTTGGAATTCTGCTTCTTTACGATTCGGCAGGGCGCGAGCTTTTTCCTTTTGTTTGTGACGCAGCACGATTATCCCCAGTCGGCGCCCCGGGCTTATCAGGCGCCCTTCGTAGCTGGCTTGGACCTAATGGATCCGGTCGCCACCTTCCAATCGCTTTGGGAGGTCGCCACGCCCATCGACGATCCGCCGAGTTGGCGCTGGACCGCCGACCGTTACCTCCTGGACTATGTCGAGGCGATTGAGATCAACATGGGTCTGCGACAGCCGCGCGCCCAATCCATTCCGATTCTGATTGTTGAAGATGAGACCGCGCCCGCCCCGGAATTCCACTTAACCGGCGGCGGCGAAACGCGGGCGACTGCCTCCAATGGCGACGACCGCGTCCCCGCTGAAGCGGACAACGCAGACACCTGGACGGACAAAGAGGCGGAGTAACATGGCTGACATTTGGGAACGCGTCGAGAGACTGATCGGATCGGACAATCTGGACCGGCTCGGCGAGAAAAAAGTCGCGGTCGTCGGCTTGGGCTCAGGCGGCGGCTTTGTCGCGCTCAGCCTGGCGATGAGCGGCGTTGCCAATTTTGTGCTGGTCGACCATGATGACCTGGAGAGCGGCAATGTCACCCGTCACGTGGCCGACCTGCGCTACATCGGGCAAAACAAAGCCAGCGCGGTCGCCGACCTGATCCGTCATCGGAATGCCGAAGCCTCAGTTGAAGCGCGAGCGGGCCTTATAGAAGACAACTGGGACTGCCTCGATGACGTCGACATCTTGGTTGTGGCCGTTGATCACGAGCAGGTCAAGTACGCCATCAACGAACAATGCCTGGAGAAACGCATGAGCGCGTCTTATGCCGGCGTTTATGAGCGCGGCGAAGGCGGCGACCACGTCATTATCAAGCCCTTTGACGGACCCTGTTACGCCTGCTGGTCGGAAGCGACCCGCGATGGCGTCAGAGTCTCAATGAACCCGGTCGGCGACCTGGATTACGGCATGATTGACGAAGCCGGCACACTGGCAGCCGAACCCGGGCTCTGGGTGAATGTGACCAAGGTCGCTGGCATACAAGCCGACCTCATTATCAACGAACTGCTGCGCGGCACACCCGCCTACGAGCCTATGCCCGCCAACACGCTGATCGTCGCCAACAACGCCATCGAGATTATCGAGGGTCAATCCAGCGATCCTCACACCGGCGTCTGGGTTGAGATCGGGCGCGATCCCGATTGCCTGGTTTGCGGCGAACGTCTGAAGCAGGGCGTCAATATGTTGGTCAAGGAAGACGAAGGCAGAATTTCGCTCGCCGATTTGGCTGCTTCCGGGCTGACGACCGAAATCGAATTTGAAGATGACGACGACTAGCCAGCGCTGAAGTCCCGCTTCCACTGTCTAACCGTTTCCCGCAGCGCCTGACGAAGCCGCAGACGTTCGCTTTCGCTGTATGTATGGCGGTATAGAAACTGATCGTCCGCGCCGGGCGCCCGACCTGTATCGTCATAGTAGATTTTGAAGTTGCCCTGTATCGCGACGCGGTATACGCCAGCATCGTAAACCGGCGCGCTGTAGGGCAGTTCGCGCTCGCCAAGACCAATGACGATGTGTTCGCCATTGTATTGCGCCCATACGCCGAGCAAGGTCAATGTCTGATAGCCGTGATAACCCTTGCGATGCGCCCAGACGACCACGCCCGCCCAAGCCGAGGCGCGCAAGCTCTTCGGCCCATAGCACATCCAATGTTCGTAGTCCTGCCGCGGCAGCTCCGCCAGGCAATCATAGGCGTTGATACGGTCAAGCGCGCGCTCGTGCGGCGTCTGCGGCCGGATTTCGCGACGTTTAACGCCGAAGGGCCTGCGCTCGGAAATGCGTTTGAGGATGTCCTCGTAGCGATCTTCGTTGTCGTTTGCCGTCGCCATCGGGCGTCTTGAGTTTGAGCTCCAGAATAATTCAAGCTTCTGCCAAGAATTGAACCAGCGTCGCCGCGAACAATCCCGGATGCTCCATATTCGGCAGATGCCCCGCGTTGGGGATCAAGACCTTGGTCGCATTCGGCAGCCGCTCAACCATGAATTCCGCCGCCAGCCGCAAGTAGGGCAGGTCATTCTCGCCGACGACCACCAAGACGGGCATCGTCAATTCATGCAGCCGTTCAACTGCCGCCTTGCCGCTTGACTCGCGCGTGTGCTCACCCAAGTCCTTTAATTCATGCTCGGTGACCAGGCGGGCCATCTCATATGCCTTCCGTCGCGCCTCCACATCGACATCTTCCGGTCGGCGCCCCATGCCGTCAAACCAGATCCGCATATCCAGTTCAGCCACTCGATCCAGCTCTCCCGCTTGAAACGCCGCTTCCGATTGGGCGAAAAGCGCAACTGGTTCCTCCGCTTCCAGTTCAAGCCCTGCCGGTCCGCTGCCGACCAAAATCAGCGCCGAAGTCTTGTCCGGCTTGTCAAGCGCATAGTCGATCGCCAGTCCTCCGCCCATGGAACAGCCCATCAAAATTGCTGGCGCGGGGATCTCCAATGTTTCCAGCAGCGTCGTCAAGTCGTCCTGAAGATTGAACGCGCCTGCGACCGGCAAGCTCTTTCCGTATCCGCGCATGTCGTAGCGCAGAACGCGGTGGCTGCAGGCGAAGGCGTCAAACTCATGATCCCACATGCGGCAATCGGCGATACCGGCGTGAATCATAACCAGCGGTAGACCGCTTCCCGCCGTTTCGTAATACAAGCGCGCGCCGTTGACTTCGGCGTATCCAGTTGTGGTTTTCCGCATAATCCGCTCACTCCAGCGCCACCTTTGCTAACTCAAAGCCCGCGCGCAGCAGCTTCTCGTACACGACATGGGTCCGATATACGCGCATCCCGGCCCGCTCGTAGAGCGCTACGGCATTGGTCAGGCTTTCGCCATCCACATCCAGATGCGCTTTCCGCTTCCCGCGGTCCCAGAACATCGCGAAACTGTGTTGCAGCATCGCCGTCGCCAAGCCTCGTCGTCGGTAAGCTCTTCGCACGCCGACCGTATCGATAAAACCCGCCGTCGGGTCGCGGTAATCCTGCGTCAAGCCAAGTAAGCAGCCAACCGCCTCGCCTGTGCCCTCGTCCACCGGGAAAATCACCATCTCCGGGTCAAAATAGGGATCGTTGTCCAGCCAATGACGAAACATTTCCAGGTCCCGTTCAAATGGCTGCTCAATATGACCATAATGGTCGGAGAAGGCATCGCGAACCACATCCACCAGAATCGGCAAGTCTGACTCGTGACAGTAGGGGCGCGCGACGATGCCAGCCGGAAAGGGAGGCGGCTGCGGCCGTTCGGCCATCACAATCTCCATATCGAAAAATGAACGAGCCTCGCTGAAACCGGCGCCCCGCAAAACCGCTTCGGCATAGGCATGTCCCTTGAAGGCGGCGCTCCTCAGGCTGACGCGCGCCTCCGGCGGGCAGCGCGGAATCACGCCTTCCGCCATCGTTAGCCCCCAGTCCAGCAAGCCGTCTGCCAGCTTGGCCGCCTGATGTTTCGGATGCACTCCCCAGCGCAAGCCTGGGCGCACCGGCGGTTCGGATGTCGCCCAAAAGATCGCATAGCCGGCCAAGACGCCCTCGCTGTCGAATATGCCGACCGAGGAATTGCCAAGATCAAATCCGGGCTCTTGCCATTCCAGCAGCGCGCTATCGGCATGCAGCCGATCGCCGATGCCTATATCTTCAGCGATGGCGTTTAGGGTATCGGTATAGGCGGCTGCGTCATCCAGCCGCAATGTTCGACTTTCAAATCCTGCGTAGCTCATTGGTGCGCTATGATCCGCTTTCAATACGCAAGTGTCAGAATTTGCCGGCGCATGTCCCGACGCGCGCGTGTCCAAATGGTCCGATGTCGCTGCCAGCCGCGGCGGATTATAGAGCCAAAAAGTCTTGCTTAACAGTGTTCCGCTTTTGCGTTATGATGACGCCGTTTTGACCGCATTGCCGGAGTTGCGCCTGCATGAACAGAACGACCAAGACTTTTACCTTCATCATCGGCATTATCATGACGATCGCCATGGTCGGCAGTCTGATACTTCCGATGTTGACGGGGAATATCGGCCAAGCCGACATTGAAGCGGAAGCGCCCACGCCCTTCCCTGAGCCGACCCTGCCGGCGCCGCCCGATACCGCAGCGATCAACTTTGACAGCCTGCATCTTCACAGCTCGGGGCTCTTTACCGTCGCCGCGCCGAGCGGCTGGATCGCTGGCGGCGGCAGCAACACCGCCGACGAGCTTCGCGCCAGCCTCACCAATAGCGCTTATCTCAGCGTAGTTGAAGTGCGGATCAGCAAGAATCATGCCGGCATCGCCGACCTCGACGCTCTTAGCGCCTTCCTTGACAAATCTTGGCTCAGCCAAACCTGGAGCGGATACTCCCGCTGGGACGAAACCAGCCGCAAGACAACCGCAGACGGTCGCGTCCAGATAGACTTCAATCTCGCGCGCGGACGCTCCCACATGATTGCGCGGCAGGAATCCTGGCTCGAAGGCGGCGATATCTACACCGTCCGCGTTGTCATGGCGGAGAATGCGCCCGATGCGCTTAAATTCATCCTGCAAGGCGTCGCCAACGGCATTGAACGCTTGCCAGCTTATGTCGACGCGCCCTTCGGCTGGGACGCCTACTTCGACAATCTCGACAAGCATATCCTGCGCTATCCGTCCGATTGGGCGGTGACGGACGCCGCGCCGGGCTTGCCGGCAACCATCGTTGGCGATCACATCACGCTCGCGGTCGCAACCTTTGATGTGGCGATTACCAGCGAAGATGAGGCGCGCGCCTGGACTGAGAGCCAGCGTCGCGGCATCCAAGCGCTCTCGGTCGAAGCTTTGACCGTCGCTGAGGCGCCCGGCTTCCAAGTATCATACAGGCACACAACCCTCGACGGCGAAGTGGAAAGCGGCTTGCTTCTGATGCTCAATGGCGCCGACAATCGCCTGCACGTCGCCAATGTCCGCTCGGCCACGCTCAATGAGGATTTGCTCACAGTTGACCGCGCCGAATATCCCTGGCTCGCTGTGATCGATTCATTCCGGCTCATGCCCGATCTTGCGGTCGATCCGGTGTAAGGGCTATCGGCTCGGGGATCTGGGCCGGCTGCGCGTATCGCGCCGTAATCATCACCAGTGATCCAGCAAGTCGATGGTGAACGATGCCTGAGCTGCGGGAGCTGCGAACGAACTTCTGGCTGCACGAGGCTACGGTCTCCGGCATCTCGGTGCGCGGCGCTGTCATTATTGGCGAGCGCTTTAGCGCGGTCTGGGATAGCCTGTCGCATCCAACGGATGTGGCGGCGCTGTCGGACGTCCTGGGCGAAAAGCCATATTACCTCGTCTACAGCCACGCCGATTGGGATCACTGCTGGGGCACAGCCGGTCTCGCGCGGCAGCCGCTCGCTGTCGCGGCGCATTTCGCCTGCCGCCGCCGATTTGACCAAGAGTTGCCTGAGGCATTGAACCGCGTGCAGATGGCTGAACCGGGTCAATGGGGCGCGGTTCGTCTGGTCCCGCCTAACCTAATGTTCAACACGGCGCTGACTCTGGACTTGGGCGGCCTCACCCTCGAACTGCATCATTTGCCGGGCCACACCGAAGACAGCATCGTGGGCTGGATTCCGCAGTGGGGCATACTTCTTGGCGGCGACGCCATCGAGACGCCACTGCCGGTCGTCAACAGCGCCAGTGGCATCGACGATTGGCTGGCTCGCCTGGAAAGCTGGGCGGCGCGCCCCGACGTCTGGCAGACCGTCTCGTCGCACGGCGCATACGACGGGCGCGAGGCGCTGGAGCGGACAGTCGCCTACCTGCGCGCCTTATCCGGCGATCGCGACTTCGTTCTTCCGCCAGCGCTGGATTCATTCTACACCGAAGCCCATCGGAAGAATCTGGCGCTGGTCGCTGGCGAGCGCGACGCCGATGCCGCCAATACTGCCTGACTTGCTCGATTGCGGCTTGATTCTCGTTTTCTGCGGCACAGCCGCGAGTTCGGCTTCCGCTCGCGCCGGCGCCTATTACGCCCACCCCGGCAACGCCTTCTGGCGCGCGCTCTGGGAGACTGGCATCACGCCGCGCCTATTCGCCCCCGAAGAATTCCGCGCCCTGCTGCCTTTGAGAATCGGCTTGACCGATGTCGCCAAGCGCGTCTCCGGCGGCGACAGTCTGCTGCGACCAAGCGACTTTCAGCCGCGTCGCCTGCAGCAGAAAATCGCCAGATTCCAGCCGCAAATACTAGCCTTCACCAGTAAGACCGCCTGGCGCGCCTGGCACGGGCAATCAACAGCCAGCCCACTCGCCTATGGCTGGCAAGAAATTGGCTCGGGAGCGACGCGCTTTTACGTGCTTCCCTCACCCTCGGGCGCCGCTAGACGATACTGGGATATCGCTCCCTGGCGCGAATTGGCGGAAGAGTACCAGCGGCTTGCCAGCGCTCAGCCATAGCGGAAAAACCTGCCGAGCCTTGCGGAACTTCCCGCTCCTATGGTCGGACGGAGATGGATTGCGCATAGGCGACTCAGCTATCAACCGACTCGGTAATCCGCCCAGTTTACGCTACCACAATCACCTGCCCATTGACGGACCGCGCCGCGTCCGAGCACAGATACAGCGCCGCGCCGCCCGCGTCTTGATGTGTGTAGCCGATGACATCGCGCCGGCTGCCAGTTTGGAAGAATCGACGCCGAGATTCCTCGCTGCGCCAAGGCGCGATCGCATTGACGCGGATTCCCTTTGACCTCAGTTCACGAGCCGCCTGGCGCGTCATGGCAGCCAGCGCCGACTGGCTCGCCAGATAGCCGATACCGGCGGAAATAGTTGCGTCCAGCGCTTCAGCCGCGATCACGTTGATGATTGAGCCGCCGCCTTCATCAGCCATCACCCGCGCCGTCAATTGCAGGCAGAAGAACGCGCCGCTGATGTTCATCTCGAGCTGCCGCCGCCAATTCCATTCATCAATCGTCAGCAGCGCTTCCGGATGAAAGACCTCGACGGCGTTCACCAGAATGTCAATCCCGCCGAGGGCGTCGCGTGTTCGCTCGATCAAGTTAGCGGCTTGAAAACGATTGGAGACATCGGCGTGCAGCGCGATGGCGTGGGCGCCGCACTCGCCGGCCTGGATGACGACCGCGTCGGCGCGTTCAATGTTGATGTCGTTGACGCAGATCTCCGCGCCGCTCCCGGCGAGAGCCAGCGCAATCTCCCGTCCATAGCCGCTGCCGGCGCCAGTCAACAGCGCGCGGCATCCGTTTAGATCGACTGCTGAACGAGTCACGGTCAAGGTCCGCGCGCGCCACTAAGGAGCGATTTATGCTGCTAGAACGGAATATCGTCAATGGTGGCGGGCGAATCCGGATAGTTCGAGGCGCGGTCGCTGCGCTGCTGCTGTCGGCGCTGGCCGCCTTGCTGACCGCCGCCTTGCTGACCGCCGCGTTGCTGGCCGCCGCCTTGCCAGCCGCCACTCTGGTCGCCGTCGCCCCGACCGCCAAGGAAACGCACCTCTCGCGCTCTCAAGTCAAGGGAAGCGGCTGCTTCGCCATTGTTGTTGACGTAGCCGCGCGCATTGACATTTCCGATAACCATGACTTGACGGCCCCGCGACAGATACGTATTGCATGTTTCGGCTTGCCCGCCCCAAACTGCTACGCGATACCAGGTGGTCTTTTCTCGCTGTTCGCCCGTTTGCCGGTCGCGCCAACGCTCAGACACTGCCACACTGAAGTTGCAAACAGCGTCTCCGCTCTGCATGTACCTGAGTTCCGGGTCGCCGCCCAAGTTGCCGACGATGATTGTCTGATGCCACGTCATGATGCCTCTCCCAATAAGTCTATCTCTGGTCGTTCAAGCGCTTGAGCCGCTCCGTCAACTGCTGCCGGACAACGCCGGGGTCGCCCTTGCCGCGCAGCTCGCCCATAATCCGCCCGAAGATCGCGTTGATGACCTTGTCGTTGCCTTCCAGGTACCGCCTTACCATATCCTGGTTTGCCTCGAGCGCTCTTTCAACGGCATCGCCGATCAATGTAGCGTCGGAAACTTGCGCCAGTCCCTCTTCCTCAACGATCGCCGCCGCTTCCTTGCCTGTCTCCCACATCGCCGGCAAAACGCGTTTCCGCGCTGTGCCTTGATTGATTACGTTGTCACCCGCAAGCGCCAACAAACCAGCAAACGAGCGCGCGCTAATCGGGATGCTATCGATGTCTTCACGTTCGATCTCGTAGCTGTTCATCAAGCGGAATAACTCGGTCGTGAGCCAGTTCGCCGCGCTTTTCGCATCGGCGCCGCATGCCACCACCGCTTGAAAATAACCAGCGACGGCGCGCTCCGCGGTCAATACAGCAGCCTCGGCCGCGCTCAAGCCACAGTCCTCGACGAAGCGCCGCTGCAGTTCATCCGGCAAGGCAGGCAGCTTGCCCCTAATCTCAGAGACCCACTCGCGGCTCACTTCTACGATCGGCAAGTCGGGTTCGGGGAAGTAGCGATATTCGTCGGCGCGCTCCTTATAGCGCTGCACCTGTATCCGTTGCCCCGCCTCATCCCAACCCAGCGTGGCCGGCATGACTGTCTGACCGCTATGGTACAGTTTGATTTGACGTCGTACTTCGTATTCGATCGCCTTCACCATATTGCGAATGCTGTTGAGGTTTTTGATTTCGGTGCGTTCGCGCAACTCGTCATCAGACTCGCGCATCACGCTGACGTTCGCCTCGAATCGCAAGACCCCCTTTGACATGTCGCCGCTGTTGACCCCCAGATAGCGCAGAATTGAACGCAGCTTGCGCGCATAGCGAGCCGCTTCGTCCGCGCTGTACATATCTGGCTCGGACACAATCTCGAGCAGCGGCACACCCGCCCGATTATAATCCACCAGGCTGCCCCCCAGGAAATGACTCAGCTTGCCCGTGTCCTCCTCCATATGCGCCCTGCGTACGCGGATGCGCTTGGCGGCGCCGTCTTCAAGCTCGATAGTCACGTAGCCATTCACCGCCAAGGGGCGGTCGTACTGGCTAATTTGGTAACCCTTTGGCAAGTCGGGGTAGAAGTAATTCTTCCGCGCGAATTGATTCACCGGCGGGATCTCGCAATTCAGCGCCAAACCCACCATGATGCCAAACTCCATCGCCTGCCGGTTTATCACCGGCAATGTGCCCGGCATGCCAAGCGACAACTGATCCACCGCCGAATTTGGCGCCGCCTCGACGCTATCCACCACCGGACAGCGGCTGAACATCTTGCTGTCTGTTTCCAACTCGGCGTGGACTTCCAAGCCGATGACAGTCTTCCATTCGCCCATGTTTGTTCCCAGAGCTAACGGCGGGGGCAACGACTAATGTAGTGCAAATGCAGCCGAGCGCAAGACTCTATGCTATCGCGACAGACTTCAGAATTCAAAAACCAGGCCTCGGCGCAATCGCCGTTGCGGATGATAGCAGCTTTTGCCTATGCCGCTCAACTGACCAGTGCCGGCGCCGCGCTTGCCCCCGCCAATCCGCGTCGAATCAGGAAGCGCTCGAGTCTATCCAGCGCCGCCTTTATGTTGGCCTCGCTGGTGGCGTAACTCGCTCGGACGAAACCTCTCCCGCTCGCGCCGAATGCGCTGCCCGGTATCAGGGCGAGCCGCTCTTCCAGCAGCAACGCTTCGCAAAACTCCTCATCCTCCATGCCAGTAATGGCGATGCTTGGGAAGGCGTAGAAAGCGCCGCGCGGCTCAAAGCACGACAGACCCAGGCGATTAA
This sequence comes from Anaerolineae bacterium, assembly GCA_022824465.1. Classification (GTDB taxonomy): domain Bacteria; phylum Chloroflexota; class Anaerolineae; order Aggregatilineales; family Phototrophicaceae; genus UBA6055. The sequence continues at coordinate 290,756 of JAJDZV010000005.1, read as the reverse complement.
AGCCAGAGACGATCATCCTCCGCCGCCTGTCATACTCTCGCCTCATCGCCTCGATGTCGCCTTCGCCATGTCGGATCGCCTGCAAAGCGGCCGCCTGTCCCATCGTTGGCGCAGACATAATCAAATACTGATGTATCTTGTACATGGCTTGAGAGAAAACTCGCGGCGCCGTGACGTAACCGATGCGCCAGCCGGTCATCGCGTAGGACTTGCTCATGCCGCTCAAGACGATCGTGCGCTCGAACATATTCGGCAGCGCCGCAAAGTTATAATGCTCGACGCCATATACCAACCGCTCGTAAATCTCGTCGGAAATCACAACCAGGTCGTGCCGTTCCGCCACCTCGGCCACCTGCAGCAGATGCTCCAGCGTCAGCGCCGCGCCCGTCGGATTGCTCGGGTAGCTCAGCAAAATCGCCTTGGTCCGCTTGGTGATGCGCCGCTCCAGCGCCTCAGCCGTCACCTGGAAGTCATCGTCGACATAGGTGGGAACCATCACCGGAACGCCGCCGGCTGTTTCCACCAGCGCCGGATTGGCGACGAAACAGGGCTCCACCACCAGCGCCTCATCGCCCGGATCCAGCAAGATCTTCAGCGCCAGATACAGCGCCTCGCTGACGCCGACAGTGACCAGCAATTCATCTTCCGCGTCGTAGCGCAAGCCGAATCGCTCAGTAATTCGATCCGCGATGGCTTCGCGCAGCTCGTATACGCCCGCGTTTGAGGTATAACCTGTTTGACCGTCGCGCAAGCTTTGCAGGCCCGCATCGAGAATATGCGCCGGCGTCACGAAGTTTGGCTCGCCAATTCCGAGCGTCACGACGTCATCCATCGTGGCCGCGATGTCAAAGTACCGCCGAATGCCCGAAGGACGCAAGTTCCGCACGCTCTTGGAAAGATAGTCGCCCATGCTGGTCTCCGTATTTGGAATCGTACCGAGCGTTTATATCAGCGATGTTCGCGCCGGTCATCACGCAGCAACTTTCAAGCTTGCCCGAGATCTTGCTACACTCTGTACGAAGATCGCGCTGCTGTAGACTAACGATGACGATTCCTTTACCCAATATGTAGGACGTCTCGCGCTTTTCTTAGCAGTCTCTAATGTAAACAGGACAAAATGAGAATCAAACGCGTCTTGACGCGACAGGCATGGGGGAGAAAAAATGTCGCATCCAACCTTAATGAACTGGGAGTCAACCCGCGACGCCTTGCATCAGATCGCGCTGGTCATCGGCGCGGCGCGCGTCGCCTGTTCGGACCCGCTGCCCAACGATCTGCAATTCAGCCTCGACTTGACCGCGTCCGGCTTCTCCACCTCTACGATGCGTTGCGGCGGCGTCCTGGCTTTCGAGTTCAAGTCCCTGCGTCTCAGCTTCAGTCGTTGCGACCGCATTGTCTTTTCGCTTGGGGTCACCGGACACTCTCAAGTGTCGCTCGCCCAGGCGATGCTCGCGCTGTTTGCCGACTGCGGTTATCCGATCGCTCCCTCGCTCAAGCTCATCACGCGCGAAGAAACCTTGTCTATCGACCCGTCGCTCGCTGCCGACAGCTTGACCGTATTCAACACTGCGTACACGGCTCTGGCTCGCTTTCGCGCCAAGTTGTCCGGCTTCATGACCCCGCTGGTCTTGTGGCCCCATCACTTCGACACCGCCTTTATCTGGTTCCCAACGCGCCAAACCGATGAGCAGCGCGACCCGCAGATCGCCGTCGGCTTCGCGCCATACAGCCCGGGGCTGGAGCGGCCTTATATCTATGCCTACGCCTGGTCGAAACCGACCGGTTACCTGCAGTTGCCGCTGGATCCGCCGGCGCAGGCGATCACCGAGGGCTATACCGGTCTCTACGCCGCCTACGACGACCTGCGGGAATCGCCGGACTTCAATGCCTTGGTGGAATCGATGCTGCTTAACTACCACTCGCTGGCAGCCGCCGAACTGGCTTAGCGCCGAGCGGTGGGCAGTCGTCAGGCAATTTCAACGACCTCGGCGCGCGAAATGCGTAAAAGGGGTGATGTGTCGCCTATACGCCGCTAGCGGATGCGCAATATCCGCGAACCTCCCGCCGGTCGTCGAGAGATCCGGCGATTTGCGCAACGAAAAGAACTTGGCAAAGGCGGCTAGTTTCGTCTAAACTATAAGACGTAGTCGTAGGCGCCGCCGATTGATGGTCGACGAGCGGCGGCTTCTAATGCGGCATCAAAACAGAGGTAAGGCATGAGCGACGAAAACAAAAATCGCAACGACGACAACGATGCTGGTTTGAACGGTCCGCCCAACGAAGACATGGACGATCGTCTGGAACGCCTTGGCGGAGAACCGGCGCCAGCGATCACTCCCGAAGAATTTGAACGCCTGCAGAAAGCTGGGCAGGTCCACATCGATTCGCGCGGACGAGTGCGCACGGCACGCCGCAGCGGCGCCGAAGCCGGCGTCTCCCTGCGCAAACGCCGGGCTTGGTATGCCCGCGGCTGACCTCGACAAACTACAGCGCGGCCTTGTCGATGAACTGCGGCGGAAGCGGGCGCTTTCAGACGCCGTCGTGGAGGCGGCCTTTACCGCCGTCCCGCGTCACCTGTTCTTGCCAGACGTCACTCCGCAGGAAGCCTATCGTGACCATGCCATCCCGCTCAAGCGCGGCGCAAACGGCGAAACCCTGAGCTCCGCCAGCCAGCCGACCATTATGGCGCTTATGCTCGAGCAACTGGAACTGCGCCCGGGCATGAACGTATTGGAAATCGGCGCCGCCACCGGTTTTAACGCCGCCCTCATCAAACATATCGTCGGCAAGCGCGGCAGCGTCACCACCCTCGAGATCGACAATGACCTGAGCCAACGCGCCATCGACAATCTCTATGCCGCGGGCATGACCGATGTCCATGTGGTGAATCGCGACGCCGTCAGCGGCTATGAACCGCGCGCCCAATACGACCGCATCATCGCCACCGCCGGCGTATGGGACCTGCCGAACGCCTGGCTGATGCAGCTGCGCGACGAAGGCAGACTTGTCGCGCCGATCTGGCTCGATGGCGTGCAAGTCAGCGCCGCCTTCGTCAAGCAGAGCGATGGCTCGCTGCTTAGCGAAGACAATCGCCCCTGCGCCTTCGTGTATCTGCAAGGGCTGGCGGCCGGACCCCAAGTGCGCAAACGCGTCGGCAGCAGCGATCTCGAAATCCTGGCTGACGACATCGACAAGATCGATACCGCTGCGCTCCACCTGCTGCTCTCGCAAGACTACGAGATTTATCATCTGCCTGGCGATATGGCCCAGGAAGATTACTGGTATGGCTTCCAACTTCACATGATGCTGCATGAACCGCCGCGCCACATATTCGCCGTCTACGCGATACCCGAGGGCGAAACCTTTTACGGCTTGGAAGGCAACGGCGTCCTGCTCTTCACCGCCGGCAGCGCCGCCTTCGCTCCATACGACAGTGGCGGTTCCGTTTTCAGCTTTGGCAGCTCCGCCTCGTTCATGGCGATTCAGACGCTCTATGACGACTGGTGGGCGAGCGAAACTAACCTGCTTGAGCGCTTGCGGCTCCGGCTCGCGCCGATCAAGCGTGACAGGCTCCTCGACGCGCGCGGCAAACGCTTCGTCCGCAAAGACCACAGATTGCAGGTTTGGCTGGCTTGATTGCTTTCGCGCACATCCGTCAAGCCTTGGCCTTGGCGGACTTTGACTCGGTCCGGGCGCAGCAACGCATGGCGCCGTCGCCGCGCGGCTGGCGGCAGCGCGAGACACCGCCCAAACGCGCCGCGGTGATGATCCTCATTTATGAAGACGCGGACGAGCGGCTGTGCACAGTCTTGACCTTGCGCAACGCCGATCTGCCGAGTCACAGCAGCCAGATCAGCTTTCCCGGCGGCCAACTGGACCCCGGCGACGCCTCGCTCTGGCGCGCGGCTCAGCGTGAAACTTGTGAGGAAATCGGCGTCTGCGACGGCATCAGCTTGCTTGGGCAATTGCCGCCGCTTTACATCCCGGCGTCGCATTTTGACGTCACGCCATTCGTGGCCAGCCATAGCTGTCGACCGGCTTTCGCGCGCAATCCCAGCGAAGTCGCCGCCATATTCAGCCTTCCCCTGGAAGTCTTGCTGCAGCCAGCCATCAAGTCGGTTGAACAGCGCCGGATTCGCGGCTACAACGTTCGCGTTCCCTACTACGTCGTCGACCAGCACAAGGTCTGGGGCGCGACCGCCATGTTGCTCAGCGAATTGGAAGTTCGCCTGCGAAACGTATTGCCCCATGACATCATGATGGCGCTGGAATAGACTGCCGATGGACTGGTTCGCCGCCGCTCTGCTATCCGCTGTTGGTCTTTCCGCCCAGGCGCTTGTCTACCAGCGCTTGCAGAAACACTACGCGATCAACACCTACATGACCTACGCCTGGCTCGGCGCGACGGTCATACTAACGGCGCTCTACCTGCGCCCTGTCCACCTGGACGCCGTAGCCCGCAACATTGTCCCGCTTGTGCTATCCGGTTTGTCAAGCATGGCTGGCAATTACGCCTACAACCGCGCCATCCGCTTGCAAGGCAATATTGGTTACGTTGAAGCGATTATGGCTTGGCGTCTGGTTCTCACCTACGTCTATTCGCTGATCATGCTCGGCGCCGCCTTCGAGCCGCTACGCCTCGCTGGCATGATCCTAGTAATCGCCGGCGTCCTGGCTGTCTCCGGCGCCTGGCGCATGAAGTCCTCCGATGTCAAAGTGGCTTGGCTCAGCTGGGCGCTGCTCGGCGGCTTCTTCTTCGCGCTGCTGTCGATTTTCGCGCGCTTCGCCAACGATGACGGCGTCAGCGGCGAAATCTCGATCATTGTCGTCCTGCTGGTCGCCGGCATAGGTTTCCTCGGCGGCGCCATCGCGGAAAAGTCGTCGCTGAAGATCCGCTTCGCCCATATCCACCTGATAATCGCCGTGATAGTCTGCGCCGTAATCGGCAACGCCGCCCAGTTCGTCTCCTACGAAAAGGCGCCGAACCTGGCTTACGCCATCGCCGTGGACAACTCCCGCATCATCATCTTGTTTCTGGTCGGGATCATGTTGGTCAGCCAAAGCTGGAGCCGCGCCAAAGCCATCGGCATTGCGCTGACCTTCGGCGGCATTTTGCTGCTGGCTTGAATCCGGCTCGTCTCTCGCGCATCCTGCATACGCGACCATTTAGTCGCCTTTGACGGCGCAAGGTCTGTTATCCTGATACGCGTGTGGATTTATCAGCAAGTCAATGCGCGGCGAGCCTCCGACTATTGCCGCGCCAAAGCCGGAGCGAAAAGCATGTGCGCTTCCGCCGGAACGGAGTGGAGAACGGGCGGCCTCCCGTTGCCCACTTCCATACTTAATCCGTCTTTTGGCATACCCGGTCCGTCTTTTTGCATACTGCCGCCCGTCTATACCATAATGGATAACGACATAGTGCCGCCAAATCTGTCTCGAATCACGTTACGCCTTTCTGCTTGTACACCGCTCTCAAGGTTGCTATGCTTACACAAGTGAAACCCGCGCAAGTCACTCGTTTTGACCTGCCCGCCAGCGGATAGTATGGACGCCACACTCCCCATCTTTCCCATACTGGCTGTGACGCCCGGCGCGGCTGGCGCTGGCGAATGGAGCGCGCTGATCTTCTACGTCGTGCTCGCGCTCGGTATCTCCTTCCTCTGCTCTATCTGGGAAGCGGCGATGCTTTCCACGCCCGTTTCGCATATCGAGTTGCTGGTGCAGCAGGGCAACAAAGCCGGCAGCATCATGCAAGGTCTGCGCCAAAATGTCGAACATCCGATCTCGGCGATTCTGACGCTGAACACCATCGCGCACACGGTCGGCGCGGCCGGCGCCGGCGCAGAAGCCACCGCCATCTTCGGCAGCGAATTCTTCGGCCTCATCTCGGCGGTGCTGACGCTCTTGATTCTGGTCTTTTCCGAAATCATCCCCAAGACGCTCGGCGCCGTTTATGCCAAGCCGCTGACGCCCTTCACCGCATATTCGTTGCGCGCGCTGCTCTGGGTGATGAAGCCGGCCGTCTTCGCCTTTGAGTTCGTTACGCGTTCCATGCGCCCGCGCGAAGAAGCGCCAACGGTCACGCGCTCGGAGTTGCAGGTTATGGCGCGGATCAGCGCGGAAGAGGGCGGCATTCGCGAACGCGAAAACCGTATCGTCGCCAATCTGCTGCAACTGGCCGATGTGCAAGTGGAGACCATCATGACGCCGCGCACGGTCATGACGACGCTTCACGAAGACGACGCAATCGGCGCTGTCGTGCGGAACCGCGATGTTTTGCGTTATTCGCGGATCCCGGTGTATGGAGAGTCGGTCGACGATATCAAGGGCTACGTCTTGCGCCACGACATCTATCAGCGCGCGGCCGCCGACGAAGAGGCGGTCAAAATGCGCGCGATTACGCGGAAGCTCGAGGTCGTGCCCGAAACAAACACAGTCGCGCAGGTGCTGGACGAATTCATCGCCAAGCAAGAGCATATCTTTTTGGTCATTGACGAATACGGCGGCACGGCTGGCTTGATCACGATGGAAGACGCGGTCGAGACGCTGCTCGGCATTGAAATCCTCGACGAATCCGACCCGATTGCCGACTTGCGCGTGCTCGCGCGCCGCCGATACGGGCGCCAATGGGATCAGACGCCAGAAGCCGAAACGCCGATTGACGCGCCAGACCCAAGGGCGGGTCCCGCCGCATCCGGTCGCGCTGAATGAGCGAGATCCGGCTCCCGCTGCCAGCCTACGCTTATCGCTTTGAGCTGCTGCTGGAATTCGCCAGGCGCATTGAGCATCCGGCGCGGCTGCTTGTCGCCGGCGACGCGCTCTGGCGTTTCTCCGCCGGGCAGTTGCTGTCTTATCGCCAGGAAGGCGATGCCATTGTCGTCCGCGGAGCGGGAATCGCGCCTGATGAAAGAGCCCGGATTGTCCAGGTTTCGCGGCATTGCCTCGGATTGGGACAAGACCTCAGCGCCTTTTACGAAAGGGCGAAGGCTGACAGCCGGCTTTGGCGCGTGATCAAGCCGCTGGCGGGCTTGCCCATACATTGCGCGGAGACAGTTTTCGAAGCGCTGATTACCTTGATCATTGAGCAGCATATCACCTGGAAGAACGCCATGCGCGCGCAACGCTTCTTGCTGCGGCTCTGCGGCGACGAGGCGGCCACCGGCGCTGGCGCAGTCTACGATTTTCCGACGCCGATGCGCTTGGCGCGCGCTGCTCTCGGGGAGTTTAAGCCTATGAAGATCACGAACAAGCGCATTGATCTGATCATTAACGTGGCGGCGGCGGTCTGCAGCGGGGAACTCGACCTGGAGCGCCTGCGAGCGCTTCCGCCCGAGCGAGCCAGCGCCAAGCTGCTGGAGCTTAAAGGCGTCGGACCCTGGACGGCGAACAATGTCGTCGGGCGCGCCTGCGGCCGCTATCCGGAAATCAGCAGCGGCGATGTCGCCTTGCAAGCGGCGGTGCGGCGCTATTTTCACGACGACCGCGGCGAAAAAGGCGCGCAGCAAGTTTGCGACGCGCTGGAACGCTTCGGCGAGCACGCCGGCATGGCCGGGCATTTTGTGCTGCTGCGCTGGGTGATGGACAATTATGCGCCGGTCGCCAGATGATGAGCTTCTGGCGGCGTCTTGCCGCGCGAAGGGGAGCGGCGCCTCAACCGCCAAGCTCGTCGTAGAGCATGTCGGGATTGAGCGCTTGCAGGACGGTATCCTGGCTGAGCAGGGTCAAGGAGGCGGCCGCCACGCCCAGCCGCATCGCTTCGTCGATGGGCACATCGTTGAGGATGCCGAAGATCACCGCGCCGGAGAAGGCGTCGCCCGCGCCCGACGCGTCGACGACTTCGGTCTGGATGGCGCGCAAGTAGCCGCCGCCGCTGCTATCGGCATAGGCCAAGCCGCGCTCGCCCAGGGTTACCACGGCGATATCGGCTCCCATGCCGACCAATTGGCGCGCCGTGCCGATGGCCGATTCACGCTCGGTCGCCGGCTCGTCCATGTCGCAGAGGGCGGCGGTTTCGCTGGCGTTGGGCACGATGAGATAGAGGCTGCTGATATAGTTTCTGAGTCGGCTCGCCAGTCGCGGCGAAGTCGGGTCGGCGCAGACTCGGACGTGATAGCGCGCCGCCAGCTCAAACAAGGTGGCCAGCGCCTCTTCAGACAGGGTCGCGTCAATGACGATGAGCGCCGCGTTCTCAAAGAGCCATTCGTGCTCAAGCAGGTAGTCGGAGTCGAGCGCGTCGGCGATGCCCAGATCATCGACGCGGGTATAGTCTTCTTCCGACTGGTATAGCAGCACGGCGGTGGCGGTGCGGGCGTCGCTGACGCGCAAGATATGGCTGCAGTCAATGCCGGCCAAGCTGGAATGCGTGATGACATGCTGCCCGATGTCATCGTCGGCGACGGCGCAAAGCAAGACCGTCTCGATATCAAGGCGGGCGAGATTCTCGGCGATATTGCGGGCGACGCCGCTTACGGAGCGGTGGATATGCCCGGCTTGCCGGGCGCCGGGCTGCAGAACCGCCACCGGTCGGGCGCTAACTTCCAATACAGCCGAGCCAATTACCAGGACATATTCGCCATCCATCAGCAGGTTACCTCGTATAGTTCAGCCGGCGGAATTGGAGGCAGCGCTATCGTCGGCGCGGCTGGCTTCGGGCGGCGGCGGCTGCGTCGGCTGCGCGTTGGACGCGTCCGAAGCTTGCGGCGGCTCGACCGGCACATCCAAGCCGAGGGTCGCGGGATTCAGGTTGGCAGCGCCAATCGCGTCAAGGTTTGGCGGGTCTTCGACGCAGCGAAAGCCGACCCAGCGCTGATACGACTTGGGATCTTCGGCCTGCCGATGCACGGTGCGGCTGAAGAATGGCACGCTGTTCCATGATCCGCCGCGCAGCACTTTCATCTGTCCGGCGATTGGTCCGGTGGGGTTGTCAATTACGCTCTGGTTCGCTCGATCTTCATAGTGGCGCTCGCCGTACCAGTCGCTCACCCACTCGGCTACATTTCCCGCCATGTCGTAAACGCCATAGTGGCTCGCCCCGCTCGGGTAGCTGCCGACTGGGAAGGAGCCCGGCGGCGTATCGACTGGTCGGTTGGTCTTTGCCAGCGCATTGTCCCAGCTGTTGCCCCAAGGGTATATGCGTCCGTCATCGGCGCGGGCGGCGCGTTCCCATTCGGCTTCGGTGGGCAGACGCCTTCCGATAGCTTCACAGTATTCCAGCGCGCCGTAGTAGGTGACGCCGTAGACCGGATGCGGTCGCAAGCCGGCGCCTATACTATAGTTCGTGCCGTCATAGACGATGGGGGCGTCGACGCTTTCGTTTTGCGTCTGAATGCAGGGGAAGCCGGCGCAACCGTTGATATGCGTGTCGGGTCCGCGCACATTCAGAAAGGCGACATACTGGTCGAAAGTGACTTCGGTGATTTCCATGAAGATGGAATCAACCGAGACCTGATGCGCCGGGTAGGAGTCGAAGGCGTAGCTCGCCTCGCAGGCGCCGCCGTCGCGCGTGCAGGCGTTGACGGCTTCGGTGACTTCGACGGGGGTCGTTCCCATGGTGATGGTCCCGCCGGGGATGCTGACTGTCAGGCTGCGTATGAGGACGAGAATCTCGGGCACGCTGTCGGTTGGCGTCGGCGCGGTGGTCGGTATCGCTGGCGCGTCGGTGGGGGCGGCGGTCGGCTGCACCGGCACGGAAACGATGCCGTCGCCCGCGCCTGGCAGGGGTGTCGGCTGGGCGACCGTCACTGGCTGGCCCGAGATAGCGGGGTTGGGTGTGGCGGTGACGATTATGAATTGGGGCGAGGCTGTCGGCGCGTTTGGGTCGTCGGTCGCCGTCATGATGATGTGTCTCTCGATCACTTGGGGCTCGCTGGTTGGGAGGAGGTATTGGGGCAGGGTGCCTTCGAGCAATACGGCGAACATCGCGATGAGGCCGCAAAAGAGCCCCGGGATAAAGCCAATGAGACTCCATTGCCAAGCGGCGCTGCGGTGTCGGCGTCCGCCAATGGCGCGATAGGTCATGCGCTAACTCCTTCGGTTGACCGGATTGGGCGACCGCATTAGAAGCAAGAATACAATGAGCGATTAATTGGACTGATCTCGTGAGACATGCAATGTCGGCTTTGCATGGTTTGTTCGGTGATTCGTATTGGCAGGGCCACTATACCCGCATCGTCTGGCCTGCGCCCCATCGGTTCCCCGCCGCTCGGGGGATATATCCCAGCGAGCTAGGGCATGGCAGCAGGGTCCTGGCGAAGTCGGTAGAGATATGACGCATTGCATGTCAGAATACCTCAAAACACTTGTCGCCGAAATTATGTTACCGTAGTTTTTCAGCGCCATTTGACTAATCGGACGACGCTTGCAGTCGACGTACATACCACTTGCCCGCGACTAGCTCGGAATACCATCGGGCATCTGACTGCATCGCAGTTCACTCTGATTATAGTTTAATCGACAAGGCGAGCATATGTAAACGCTGATGCCAAGCCGCGGCTGCCTTGCTTGACAGCCCCAGGTTCAGGGATTAGGCTTAGTCGGGAATAAGGCGGGATCCGCGCGCCAGTGAGTCGTCTGGCTTGTCGCATCCGTCCGCCTGTGAGGAAAAGCTCGCGTGACCAGAATCGGCATCCGACGACTGGCGGCGCGTCCGCCCATGCCAGAGGGCCTGCGCGCGGTGAACCTGCGCACTGATTTGCAGCCGTTGGCAGATTTGATTGAATTGGTCTTTGCCGATTCGATGGACAGCGCCGGTCGCTCCGCGATACGCGAGATGCGTTTGCTCAGCAATATGGGTTACGGGTTAAAGTTGATCAGCCGGCTGAACGAATTGGCGCTGGGCATCAGTTTGGGATTTGTGTTTGTCAAGCGGGGCAGGCTGGTCGGCAATATCTCGGTGTATCCTGCCAACGACCCGACGGCGCGTGGCAAGACCTGGATACTTGCCAACGTCGGCGTGCATCCCGATTATCAGCGAAGCGGCATCGCCGGCGAGTTGATGGTTGCCAGCCTAGATATGGTTCGCGAACGAGGCGCCGAGCGCGTATTATTGCAGGTCGATTATGAGAATTTGCCGGCCTTACGGCTTTACGAGCGGCATGGCTTCCGCTATGAACGCGCCTGGCGAGTGTGGCGGCGCAGCGGTTTCACTCGAGCGCCATTCGCGGGCGCGTCTGACTTTCACATTACACGGCGGCGTCCGAGCGAATGGCAAGCCGAATATGCCTTGGCGCAGGCGGCGCGTCCCAATAGCCGCGGCGGGCTGGGCTGGCTCAAGCCGGTGCGGCGCGCAGCGTTTGAGACGCCGATTTGGAAGCAATTGCGGGATCTAGTATCGCTGAATAGCACTGAGCGGCTTGTCATCCGTGACGACAGCGGGAAGCGGATCTTGGCGTCATGCTGGCTGGAGAGCGCCGCGGGATTCGGGAATATCCGCGCCTGGTTGTTTGCGTCGCCGGATATTGACCACCGCGACATCGCCAGGGCGCTTTTGGGCAATGTGGTGTCACGCTACAGCCGATCTACGATCGTCATTGAGCACCCGCGCGACGACGAGGCGGTCAGCGAGCTGCTCAGGCAGCATGAGTTCAAGATCAAGCGCGAGCTTTGGCATATGCGGTTCGACTTGTGAGGCGGTTGCGGCGTTCGCCTGGCGGGGAGCTTAAGTTTCCGGGCGGGATCGAAAACGTTCCGGGCGCGGTCCGCCGCTTGGTTCGAAGCCTGGATTCGGCGGCGGGTAGCTCGCTGGCGCTTTGGTTGGCACGCGGGGCGGTCGGTTGCGGTCCGGGTTGCGCGCCGCTTGAGTCGTCGGCGCGGCGTCGGACTTGGCGCGTGCGTGAGGCACGGACGCCTGCTGGAAGCCGAAGGGGTGATTGTCGCCGATCGTCGGCGCCGGGTTGGCATTTGCGGCTGGCGATAAAGCGAGATATTCACCAAGCATTTGCTGCTGCTGCAGGGCGTCGTAGCGGGCGCGGCGTTGGGCTTTGTTGTGTTGCCGGCGCGAGATTTCTTGCTGGATGGCTTGCGGGTTGGGCACTTTGATGAAGCGCTTGGGCTCATCGGCGCCGACAAGCGACATGCTGACATCGCCGTATTTCATCAGGGCGGCGAAGAGCCCGGTGGACTCGGATTCGACGTTGTCGATACGCTCGACGAGAATCTGATCGCGCAGGTTTTGCAGGAAGAATGGGCGCTTGTGCACGAGGGTAATGGTGTCGTCAGAGATGATGTAGACGTCATTGCGCCAGTCCCAATCCAGCCAGTAATAGGTGATGGCGCCGGCGAGAAGCGCCACCATGGCGGCGGCGAATGTGACGGTGCGCGCGTCGTGGTTGACTAGCGTGAAGGTCAGCACCAGGGCGGCGAGGCCGATGAGCAGCGTAAGGACAGGCAGCGCGGTATGCTGAAACCAGACGCTTACGTGCTTGCGATAGACAATATCGCCGTTGCTCATCGCGATTTTGGTGCTGAGATAGCTATTGCTGCCGGGCAGGGGACGCGGGGGTCCGTCGTCGGCTGGGGCCAGGATGTCGTCCTTTGAGGCGTCGCCTGCCAGCCAGCGCTGCATCTCGGCGCGAACGAGTTTGTGATGGCGTTGCGCCTTGCGGTTTTCGAAGTATCGCCGGTCTTCCATGATGAGCTTTTGAAAGCCTTCGGGATTGGGCATCATCGGCAACTCTAGGTTGCCCTGGGCGCCGGCGGTCTTGACGATTACGGCGCCGTAGCGGAAGAGCCGGGCGAAGGGATCGTAGGGCGGGATATCGAAGTTGATTTCGTGGATGCTGTCCATGCCGACTTGGGTGACTTGGCGGTGCAGCGCCAGAATCGTTCGCGTGATGCGGATGATTCGCTGGTCGGTGACGATTACCGAGTCGTTTCGCCATTCGACGGCGAAGTAGACCAAGCCCAAGCCCGGCAGCGCCAGCGATAAGCCCAGCAAGGCGACAGTCAGCGCATGAGAATCGACCAGGGCCGCGCCGGCCAGCATGAGGGGCAGCAGGAGCAGCGGCAGCCAGGCGGTCCTGATGAATGACCACCAGTGGCGATGCGTTTGGAGGAGGATCTCTTCGTCATCGCGCTGTTCGGCGAAACTAGGGTTGATCGCGGCGTCGCGCTCGGCATCCGGTTCGCCTTGGAGCGCGGCGCGGATATCCGGGTGTTGATCGAGCAATTGTGCGAATGTCGCTCGCGTGAGTGAAAGCAGGGTCGTTGGCTGTGAGGCGCGCAAGGTAGCGCTCTGCCGGGTTTGGCGGAAGAGGGCTTCGTGGTTGATGCTTTGACCGGCGGCGAGGGTGGTGAGCGGCGTCTGACTGCCGTCGGTCTCGGTTCTAAAGAGGACGGCTGCGCCGGATGACAGGACAAGCATGGCATCGGCCGGGGCGCCTTGCGCGAAGATATCTTCGCCGGCGCGGCAGCGGCCCGGCTGCATGGCGGAGGCTATGGTCCGCAACTGGTCCGGGCTCAAGGCGGAGAAAAGCGGAACGCGCGCGATGATAGCGGTTTCTTGCATACTTGGCGCCTCGTGCCGGGCAGGAGTTTGAACCAGTATAGCATGGGGTCCGCGAGTCGCCGTCGGCTACGCGCGGCGGCGCCGAAGGTAATCGCGTGTCGATATTTCGGCAAAGCGTGCTACAATGTTCCTGAGATTTCGAATGCGGTAGCGAGGAGGTCCCTATGGGTAGCCTTGGCGGAACTGAACTTCTTATCATTCTAGCCATAGTTATTCTGCTGTTTGGCGTGGGGCGGGTGTCGCGAATCGGCGGTGAATTGGGTTCCGCGGTGGCGAACTTCCGCAAGGGCTTGCAAGAGGGCGCCAAGGGCAAGAGCGAAGAGGCCGCGCCTGCGGAGCAGAAGCAGACCGAAAACGCGTAACAAGCTGCGATCAGTGGCCGGGATTGGCGCACCTTAAGGCGTGTTCGATCAGGGCTTGGGCATCCAGAATGCGCTTGTGCCGGATGCCGACCGGGGCTTTGAGATTGAAGAGCAAAGCTTCGCGATTGTGGCGCTCGACACGCGTGCGGAATCTGGTCTGGAAACGCGACCAACGGAAAGTCGCCCGGTTAAGAGCGGCGTCTGAACTGGCGCGGCGCAGTTCGTCCCGGTGGCGTAGGGCGCGAACGGCGACAGCGTTTTGTAGTTCGGTTTCACTCTGCGACAACGCGATTGCGGCTGCAACCCACGATGGCGAGACACCGTGATCTTGCATAATCTTGCGCGCGGCGCGTTGGTCGCTGGGCGTGTGCGGGTCGTCGTCCAGCTTGAGCGGCTTGCCCGCGCCAGGCAGGTGCGAGACATCGCCGTCGCCGATTAAGTCTCCCATTTGACGCTCAAAGGCGAGGCGCGCGCGATAGATTCTGTCCATTGGGGCTCGTTCCAGACTTAGCCAGATTCAGGGACTTTCATCGCTTGTTGGCAGGGTCAGCGTTTGCATGTGGCGGCCATTTGCGTCGCGCAGTGTGAGTTCTTCGCCCGCTTCCCAGACGCTCTCGTCTTTGCCCCAGAAGCGCGCGTCGGCGGTCGCGGTGCCACTGCGCGTATAAAGGATGATGCTGGTCCCGGGAAAGAGCAGCGTATTGTAGAAGGTGAAAGTATTGCCGGCTGAATCGGAGAGGGTCCAGTCGCTGATATTGATCGTTCCGCCGCTATTTTGCAGTCGAACCGCTTCCGCCGTGATGTCGCCCAGTCCTTCAGCCTCTATGATCTCGAATTGGGGGGCAAGGGGCGTGTTGGTGGCGGCGGGAGCGGGAGTCTCGGCGGGGGCGGCGGGCAGCGGCTCGCCAGTGCGCTCGTCGACGCGGCAGCCGGCATGCGGAATGAGCAGTCGCTGTCCAATTTGCAGATTGGCGGCAGTATCAATCGTCAAGCCGTTGACCCGCAGCAAGTCATCCATTTCGACATTTTTGCGCAGCGCAATGAAATAGGCGGAATCGCCCGCCAGGACGGTATAGAATTCGCAGGCGGTATTCAGGACTGGACCGCCGGCGATTGAAACGGTCGGCGTGCTAAGGCCGGCGTTGCGGGCGCCAAGGGCGTTGGGGTCGATGGCGTTGCCTTGCCCGCCTCTGGCTTCGGCGGCGATATCATCCGGGAGATCAATCTGCTGACGCCCGGCGCCGGCGGGGGCGGCAGTGACGAATTTGGCGGGCAAGGGCGTGGCGGTGATGATAACTTCGACTGTGATGATTTCGGGGACCTGGCTGCCTTGATTGGGATCGCCGAAGAGACGCAGTGCGAGGTAGGTTCCGCCGAGCGCCGTGATAAAGGTGAGCGTCAGGAAGACGATTTGCGGGAGCAGGTTGAGTTTTCGCTGGGGGCGCTGCGGCTGAATCATACTGGGTACCGGTGACAGGTGGCGCGACAGTGGAATACTAGCATAGGCGCGGAATGCTGGCAACGCGATTGGGCAGCTGAATGTATTCATTGTTTGAATGTTGGGCTACAATCGCGCGTTGAGTGAATATGGCGGGTAGGGATCCAGCTCAATGAAGGTTTTGATAGCGAGCGCGGAAGCTGTGCCCTACGCCAAGGTGGGCGGCATGGCGGATGTCGTAGGCTCCTTGCCCGCGGCGCTGCGGCGGGAGGGATTGGACGCGCGCGTGATAATGCCGGGATACGGCTTCATTGACCATGCGAGCAATGAGGTTGAGTCGCTCTTCGATTTCGAGTTTTCTCATCGCCTTGGCGTTAGCCAGATCAGCCTCTATGCCAGCGAGTATCAAGGCGTGCCGTTTTATCAAGTGCAATCGCCGCCATACTTCGGCCAGGAAGGAGATGTGTACGGCGAGTGGAATTGGGATATGGCGCGTTTCATCCATTTCAATCAGGCGCTGATGGCGACCTTGCATGAACTGGAGGCGCGAGCGGGCTGGTTTCCCGATTGTTTGCATGTGAACGATTGGCATACGAGCCTGCTGCCTTTTATGATTCGCGCGCATGGCGGCGACGGTGTCTGGGCGCGCCTGGCGAGCGTGCTTAGCATTCATAACATCGCGTATCAGGGCAATCACGCGGGCGGGTTTCTATGGCATGCCGGGGTGCTGGGACGGCATCATCCGGAGCTGGCGGCGCTGGGCTTGACCGATAATCTGCTGGGCATCGGCATAGCCTACAGCGATGTGATTTCGACTGTCAGCCCGCGATACGCCGAAGAGATAAAGTATAGTTACGCCGGCTATGAGCTCGCGCCGTTGATTGAGGCACGGGCGGCGGATCTGCGCGGTATACTAAACGGGCTTGATTGTGACCGCTGGGATCCGGCGACGGACAGCGAGCTGGCGAGCAATTACGATGCCGGGTGTTTCGTCAGCGGTCGGCCGCCGAACAAGCGTCATTTGCAGTCATTTGCGCGGTTGCCGGTGCGCGCGGATACTGCGCTGGTTGGTGTGGTGAGTCGGCTGGCGGCGCAGAAGGGATTTGACATGGCGCTGCCGGCGCTGCGAAACATTCTGGGCGCGCGTGATGTGCAATTGGTGGCGCTGGGCGCCGGAGACAGTGAGATTGAACATGCCTTCTTGCAGTTGGACCAGGATTTCGGCGACATGGCGCGCGCTTTCCTGCAATTCGATGGTGCGCTGTCGCAGCAGATCTATGCCGGCTGTGATATTTTTTTGATGCCGAGCCACTTTGAGCCCTGCGGCATGGGGCAGATGATGGCGATGCGTTATGGCGCGCTGCCGCTTGTGCGTGAAACCGGCGGTTTGGCTGATACCGTCGTCAACTTCGACGATGGCGACGCAGATGTTGGCGTCGGGTTTGTCTTTCAGTGGCAGGAGGCGCAAGCGGTCGAAGGGACGCTCAATTGGGCGCTGGATGTCTATGAGCAGAAGCCTGAGGCATGGCGCCGCATGCAGGAGCGCGCCATGCGGATGGATTTCAGCTGGCGCAAGAGCGCGGGAGAGTATATCGAGCTTTACGAACTCGCGCGGATGAAGGCGATGAGTCGAGTGGCCTAGACGCGCCGGGCGGAGCAATCAACCGGCATTGTTGTAAGGGGGAAGCGTGAAGATTAAGGCGGTTATCTTGGCCGGCGGCAAGGGTACGCGACTGGGCGTATTGACGATCAAGCGCGCCAAACCGGCGGTGCCATTCGGGGGTAAATACCGCATCATAGATTTCGCGTTGAGCAACTGCGTGAATTCCAACGTGTTTGATGTATTGGTCTTGACGCAGTATCGTCCGCACAGTCTGAACGATCATATCCGGCGTGGACGGCCCTGGGATCTCGACCGGTCATTCACCGGCGGCGTGCGTCTGCTGCAGCCATTTCAGGGGAGCTTTGACACTGATTGGTACGCTGGGACGGCTGACGCGGTGGCGCAGAATCTCAATTTTGTGCGGCAGGGGCGGCCCGAATATGTGCTAGTTTTGTCGGGCGACCATATCTATGAGATGGATTACGACATGCTGATGCAGTATCACCGCGACAAGGGCGCCGACGCGACGGTTTGCACGATACGCGTGCCTTTGGATGAGGCGAGCCGCTTCGGCATTGTTGACGCGGACAAGGACTACCGGGTTACCGACTTCATCGAAAAGCCAAAGGCTCCTCCAGGCAATTTGGCGAATATGGGGGTTTATGTCTTTGACTATTCCGTATTGGAGCGCGTGCTGAACGACGATCAGAATGATCCAACTTCGGAACATGATTTCGGCAAGGACATCCTTCCCAAGATGGTGGCGGACAACTTCAGCATCTATGCGTATCCGTATGGCGGTTACTGGATTGACGTCGGCACGGTTGACGCCTATTGGGAAGCGCACATGGATTTGTTGGCGAGCCCGCCGTCGCTGAATCTCAACGATCGCACCTGGGTGATTCATACACGCAGCGAGGAGCGGCCGCCGGTGCGCATCGGCGCGGATGCCCGCATTGTCGACAGCATGATTACGGACGGGTCGGTCATCGGCGCGGGCGCGGTAATCGAGCGTTCGGTATTATCGCCGGGCGTTTTCATTGGTCCGGGCGCGGTGATACGCGAGTCGGTAATCTTGAACGACGCCTATGTGGAATCGGGAGCGCATGTGGAGCGCGCCTTGGTGGACAAGATCGCCGTCATCGGCAAGAATGCACGTGTGGGGTCTTGGCAGGATATGGGCGACCTGAAGATCACCAGCGTGGGCAAGAACGCGCGTATTCCGCCGGAGTTCACGATCGGCGCGGGCACAGTGGTCGGGTCAGACTGTACTCACGAGAGCTTTGCCCGCTTCAGCAATATGACGGTGCCGACGGGCAGCGATGTAGAGTTTTCTTCACGCGCTGGACAATAAGGAGGAGTGATGAGCAAGGTCAAGGTCGGGGTGCAGTTGCATCCCCAGCATGTGAGTTATGAGACGTATGCCGAGGCGGTGAAAGCGAGTGAAGCGCTGGGCGTGGACTCGATTTGGAATTGGGATCACTTCTACCCGCTCTATGGCGAGGGCAACAACAATCACTTCGAGGGTTGGACGCTCTTGACGGCGATCGCCATGCTGACGTCGAATGTGGAAATCGGCACTTTGGTCACCTGCAATAGTTATCGCAACCCGGCGCTGTTGACGCAGATGGCGAACACGGTTGATCATATCAGCGGGGGACGCCTGATATTGGGCATCGGCGCGGGCTGGTTCGAGAAGGACTACGAGGAATTTGGCTATGACTTCGGCACAGCTGGCAGCCGTTTACGAGATTTGGGCGCGGCGCTGCCGATAATCAAAGAGCGGATGTCCAAGGAACTGCCTCCGCCCGTGCGCAATCCAATCCCGATAATGATTGGCGGCGGCGGGGAAAAGGTGACTTTGAAGCTGACGGCGCAGCACGCGGACTTATGGAATGGTTTTGGCCCGCCGGAGACATTCGCGCACAAGTGCGCCGTCTTGGACAAGTGGTGCGCGGAGGTTGGGCGGGATCCGGCGGCGGTCGAACGCACGGTATCGGTGACGGGCAACGACGATATTCCGGGTGACCTGGATGCCTTTGCCGAAGCGGGAGCGAGCCATTTCATCATGATGACGGCTGTGCCGCCGGATTATGGCAGGCTTGAGGCATTGATTGCCTGGCGCGACCGGATGAATGCATAGACAAGAGAAGAGGTCTCCGTAGCGGAGACCTGCAAGTCATGTGTCAGGTTTTGACGACGCAATTGTAGCTGCCGTGGATGTTGGGTACGTAATTGTCGGCTTCTTCCTCGTTGATCCACGTTTCGCCATTCACCAAATAGCGGTATTCGTGACTGAAGTCCGGTTCAAATATGCGCCTTGCCATAAAGCGGCCGTCCTTGAGCCGCTTCATGGGATGCGCGTTAGTGTCCCAGTCATCAAAACTGCCGACCAAGTGAACCGTTTCGGCATCTGGGGTCGCTTCGGTGTAGAAGCAGACCAGGATGTTGCCGTCTTTACGCAGCGTCTTCTTTATCATCGCTATACCTCGACTACTGAATTATCTCCGCAGAAGGGATTGGGTACGTATTGATCGGCATCCCAATCGTTATGCCATTGGCTGTCGTCTGCGAGGTAGCGGAATTGATATGCCTTGTCTTTCGGCAGTTCGACCGTGGCTTTGAAGCGTCCGTCTTTCAGGGGCGTCATGGGCGTGGAATTGCGCCGCCAATCGTTGAAGTCGCCCATCAAGACAACGCTTGCGGCTGAGATTTCCGGTGATGTGTAGAACGTGACCTTGCAGGCGTTTCTGCTTTTCAAGTATCGTTTCTTCAGCATGCGTTCTCCTCATCTGTTGGACAGACAAAGCGAGTAAAGTATTGCTGCGTTTATCGTATCATAACAGAATGGCGCAAAAAAGTGATATGAGCGCAATTGCCGGCAATGTCATTGGTTCCGTTGTGACAGTTGACCATGCGCTGCGCGGTCGTAATCAGGTTCGGAGCCGAGTGGCTTGAAAACTCAACAGTAGAAATATATTCAGCAAGCGATACAATTGCCGGTTTGCAAGACACTGTATTCGTCTGACACAAGGGAGCCTGCCTGATGGTGCAACCCGTCGCGCGCGTCAATGTAGCGCCGAGACTGCCGACGCAACTTCGTAGATTGCATGAATTGACATATAACCTGTGTTGGGCTTGGGATCATGAAGCAATCTCATTGTTCCGGCGACTGGATCCCGACTTGTGGGAAGAGACGCAACACAATCCGGAGTGGATGCTGGGATTAATGGATCAGGATAGGTTGAATTCGCTGGTAGATGACCCGTCGTTTATGGCGCATTACGCGCGCGTTTGCCGCAGCTATGATGATTACATGCGCGCGGAGGACACCTGGTTTGATCGGCAATACGGACATTTGGACGCGCAGCCGACAATCGCGTACTTCTCGATGGAATTTGGATTGACCGAGTGCTTGCAGAATTATTCGGGCGGCCTCGGCGTGCTGAGCGGCGATCATTTGAAAAGCGCCAGCGATCTGAATATTCCGCTGGTTGGCGTGGGCATTCTGTATCAGGAGGGGTATTTCCAGCAGTATCTCAACGCCGACGGCTACCAGTTGGAATCGTATCCGCTGAATGATTATGTGAACTTGCCAGTCAAGCGGGAGACCGATGAGCGCGGCGCGCCGGTCATGGTCTGTGTGCCCATGCCGGGCAGGGAAGTGGCGGCGCAAATATGGAAAGTGCAAGTCGGCCGTGTGTCGCTGTACTTGCTGGACACCAATGTCGAAGAGAATGAACGGGAGGAAGACCGCAATCTCACCGATAGACTCTACGGCGGCGACCGGCGCACGCGGATACGACAGGAGATATTGCTGGGCATCGGCGGCGTTCGCCTATTGCGCGCGCTAGGCATTAAGTCGGACATATTTCACATGAACGAAGGGCATTCCGCATTCTTGCTCCTTGAACGGATTCGCAACTATATGCAGGACGATGGTTTGACTTTCGAGCAAGCCAAGGCAATGACTGCGGCGAGCAGCGTCTTTACGGTGCATACGCCGGTGCCGGCGGGCCTGGAGCGCTTCGGCTTCGACCTTATCGACGAGCATTTCACTGATTTGATGGGCGAGCTGGGGATAAGTCGTGATCAGTTTATTGATCTTGGGCGCGAGTACATGGGGCACTACGAGTTGTTTTCCATGTCGGTGATGGCGCTTAATTTGTCGTCGGGAACCAATGGCGTGGCGCAGTTGCACGGGGCGGTTTCGCGCGCGATGTGGAATTGGGTCTACCCCCATGTGCCGGAGCATGAAGTGCCAATACGGGCGATCACCAATGGGGTGCATGTGCAGACCTGGGTCAGCCAGGAGATGGCGCAGCTTTTCGATCGCTACCTGGATCCCGGCTGGCGCTCGGAAGAATCTCGGCGGGAGATTTGGGATGGCGTGAAGACGATACCGGACGCGGAGCTTTGGCGGACGCATGTGCGGCGGCGGGAACGACTGGTGGCCTTTGCGCGTGACCGGCTGCGCGCGCAGCTGCAACGGCGGGGCGTCTCGCAGACGGAGATAGAAGCGGCGGATGAGGTATTGAATCCGGATGCGCTGACGATTGGCTTTGCGCGGCGCTTCGCCACATACAAGCGGGCGACCCTGATCTTTCGCGACTTGGGCCGGTTGCGGCGCTTGTTGACGGATGCGGATCGGCCGGTGCAGTTCATATTTGCGGGCAAGGCGCATCCGCATGACAATGAAGGCAAGGAGTTTATCCGCACGATCGTCAATGTGGCGCGGGACCATGACTTCCGCAATTCAATCGTATTTCTGGAGAATTACGATATGAATGTGGCGCGGTACATGGTGCAGGGTGTGGATGTGTGGCTGAACAATCCGCGGCGGCCAAAGGAAGCCAGCGGCACGAGCGGAATGAAGGTGATCTATAACGGCGGCTTGAATTGCAGCATTCCCGATGGCTGGTGGGCGGAGGCGTATCAGCCGGACCTGGGCTGGTCAATCGGACATGGCGAGGAGTATCAAGAAGAGGATTGGGCGCACCAGGACTACGTCGAGAGTCAGGCGCTATATAATTTGTTGGAGCAAGACATTGTGCCGCTCTTCTATCGGCAGGCGCGCGATGGTCTGCCGCGCGAATGGATCCGCCGGGTAAAGCACAGCATGACCGAGCTGGCGCACTTCTTCAACACGCATCGCATGGTACAGGAATACGCAGACGAGTTTTATCTACCGCGGTTTCAGGCCAGCCAAGCCATGAGCGCCTTTGATTTTGCGGGCGCGGCGCTGTTCGTCGATTGGCGGCAGAACCTCGATCGGGTCTGGCGCGAGGTAAGAGTGCTGGACGTGGACATCCGCGATGGCGATGTTGAGATCGGCAGCCGCACGGACATCCATGCGCGCGTGGAATTGGGCAGTTTGGGACCGAAGGATGTCAAGGTGCAGCTCTATTACGGCGCGCTGGATTCCGCCGGCAATATCCGCGACGGCAAGTCGGTGGATATGCGGATTGAGGTTGAAAACGGCAGCGGCGTCTATACTTTCCTCGCCGAGCACGTCTTCCGGTTGACGGGAAATGTCGGCTTTTCGGTGCGGATACTTCCGTTTCATGAGTATCTGCATTCGTCGTTTGTGCCGCATAAGATTGTCTGGGCTTGAGGCTCGCGCGGGATCATCTGGCGCCAGTCCGACGTGCTGCGGTGGTCAGGCTTACATTGACCGCCGCGCTGCCATGCACTAGAATGCGGCTGGAGTTTGGCCGAGTGAGTTGACGATGCAATACCACATTTGGACGCTTGGCTGTCAGATGAATGTAGCTGATTCGCAGTTGCTGGCGTCTGAGATGGAGAAGTTGGGACATCAAGCCGCCGAGCAGCCCGAAGAGGCTGACATCATGGTGGTCAACACCTGCGTAGTGCGGCAGAGCGCGGAAGACAAGGGACTAGGGCGTCTGCATCTGCTCAACAAGATCAAGCGGGCGCAGCCGGACAAAGTTATCGGCGTAATGGGCTGCATGGTGGGCGTGCGCGATCCGCTGTGGATGCGGCAGCGCTTGCCGTATGTTGACGTCTTCATGCCGCCGTCTGATCCGCGCCCAATGGTAAGCTTCCTGAGGGAGCGGCTGGACGAATCGGATGCGCTCAAACGGGAAGCGACTGCGCGGCTGGAACGCGATGCGCTGCAAGATGGCGAACTCATATTGCCCTTGCGCGAGCGGGGCGAGTTGGTAAGCGCTCATGTGCCGGTGGTGTATGGCTGTTCGCATGCCTGTACATTTTGCATTATCCCCTTTCGGCGGGGTGTTGAGCGTAGCCGGAGCGTCGGTGAGATTGTGGCGCAGATACGCAGCCTGGCGGCGCAGGGCGTGAAAGAAGCGACCTTGTTGGGTCAGATTGTCGATCGCTATGGCAAAGACATTCCGGATGGGCCGGATTTGGCGGATTTGCTGCGAATCGTGCATGACGTGGCGGAAGACGTCGGACTGGAGCGGATACGCTTTCTAACAAGCCACCCGAACTGGATGACGGAAAAGTTGCTGAAGACGGTTGCGGAGCTGCCGCGCGTGATGCCGCATATCGAGGCGCCGATTCAAGCCGGCGACGACACTGTGCTGGCGCGGATGCGGCGCGGCTACACTGCCGACCAATACCGCAGACTGGTGGCGAAGATCCGCAAGATCATACCCGACGTTGCAATCTATACTGACATCATTGTTGGTTTCCCGGGTGAGACGCGCCAGCAGTTTATGGAAACATACAAAGTGTTGGAAGAGCTCAAGCTCGATAAGGCGCATCTGGCGCGTTACAGTCCGCGCCCGCAGACGGTGAGCGCTCGCCGGATGGACGATGATGTGCCGGAAGACGAGAAACGCGAACGACATCGCATGTTGGAGGAATTGCAGGCGCGGGTGGTGGCGGAGATAAACGCCAAGTATCTAGGACGACAGGTTGAAGTGCTGGTGGAGAGCCGGCACAAGGGCAGATGGCGCGCGCGCACGCCGCAGAACAAGCTGGTATTCTTTGAAGCGCCGGGCGATTGGCGCGGGAAGCTGGCGCAAATGGAAATTACCTGGACTGGTCCTTGGAGCATGCAGGCGCGGCTGCCGCGGCAGGAACGGGAGCGGGATCCGCTGCTTGTTGTCGCGGTTTGATGAAAAAGACGTATCACCGCATTTTTCCTTTGGCAGTTTCCCGCGCGCTGTTGCTGGGCATCAGCCTGCTATTGATTGGCTGCAACCTGCAAAGCGGCACGCAACCTGCAAGTCAAACGCAAGCCGGGCCGGCGGTCAGCGGGAAACCGACCATACAGATTGTATCGCCGGGCGGCGGCGACGAATTTGTAATCGGCGATGAGATTCTGGTTTCTGTCTTGGCGGCGGATTCAATTGGCGTCAACCGGGTGCAGTTGTTCGTCGACAATCAGATCGTGCGCACGGTGTCTTCCGAGTCGCTTCAGGGGGACTTGTCGATGCCAGCGGTGCTCAATTATCGGCCGCAGCGGCGTGATATTGGCACGATCAGGTTGCGGGCGGTGGCTTATCGAAGCGCGGTCGTCAGCGAGCCGGACGAGATCGATGTGACGGTTCGCGAATCCCCGGCTCAAGTGCTGGCGACGCCGGCACAGCAAGGCAATGTGCCGTTCATACCGGACGACGACGTTTGCCGCGCTTTGGTGAACGTCGGCTTGAACTTCCGCACAGGTCCAGGCACGGGGCGCCCCATCATCACGGTCTTGCCTAGCGGCACGCTTGCGCCAATTACTGGACGCAACAGCGAGCACAGTTGGTGGCGCTTAAACGTTAACAACCAACTTGGTTGGGTCAGCGGCGATTTCACGACTGAGTATGGCGATTGCAGCGCGGTGGCGGTGGCGGCCGGATGAGCTCGCTTTGATTGGTCGCGCTGGCCAGATATGCTAGAATTGGAGCAAGCTTCACGCGGGATTCTCTAGCGCTCAACCACAGGTTTCGTGATGGCGATTGCGGTAAAGCAACTCATGCTCATTACGCGCGACGTTCAGTTTGCGATTGACGTTAAGCGCGCGCTTGAGGCGCTCGGCGAATACAGCGTGACGACAGTGGCTGACGTGCGAAACGCGATGGAACAACTGCGCGATGCGCCGCCGCAACTGGTGTTGTTGGACACTGACAAACTAAACGTTTCGCCCGCCATATTGATCGAGATTATTCGTTCAAGGCAGAGTGACATCGCGATCGTATTGGCGCCGGATCGCGCTGAGGTGCATGAATTGGCGGGACAATATCGGGTTGAAGGCGTGGTAGACATACCGGTGATGGCGCGCGCTTTGATCCCGGTGCTGGAAGAATCGCTGCAGGCGGCCTATGGAGAGCTTCCGATGGCGGCTGAGGCGGCGTCGCCCGGCGTCGGCGAAGAGACAGTCACGATCGAGTCTATCGTTGGCGATCTGTTCGAGGACGAACCCGGGCTGAATTACACACGGCGCCGCATGCAGGCGTCGTTGGACCTGCTGAATCCGCGTCCGGAACGGGCGGCCGCTGGCGAAGCGCTGGAGCTCTTGGCGACGTCGGAAGACGAAGGCGACACGGTGCGCTTTCGCTACATCAAAGCCGCGGATGAAGGGGCGTCAACCACTTTGGCCTTGGGCGTCGGCTCCGGCGATGAAACGCCTGTGGTTTTGGGCGGAAGCGGCACTACTGTCAAAGAGCTGGCGGAAACGTTGGCGGCGGAAGCACGGGGCGAATCACAGCCGTTGGCGCCGGCTGAGAGACGGCGCCACGACGACGCGGATGATATTGAGGATACGGCGGCGTTTGAACGCATGCTCAACGCGGTCTTGGATGAAAGCACGGCTCTGGAAAACTTGACGATGGAATCCCTCTTTGATACGACGCGGGAGTTGCCGGGCGCGCTTGGCGCCGGCGCTGTGCCCGCCTGGCTCAAAGAGACAGAGAAGTTCATCAGCGAGCCGAGCTTCTTGCGGGAGCGATTGCCGCCAGTCGAGCGCGTCGAGAAACTCGGCGAAACGACTGTGCCCGCGGCTGCGGAAGAAGCGGAGGCCGTGAAGGAGCGGGACGAAGAGGAGAATCGACCGGGGACGCGAGCAGAGGCGGGCGCCGATGGCAATTCGGCGTTGCCGTCGTTGGCGCCGCTATCGAGCCGCGAGGACGATCCGCTTTTGGCGCAGCTAGCATTGACCATGACGCGAGCGATGAGCGACTTGACGGCCGATGCTACTGTGTTGACGCGCGATGATCGCATTGTGGCGTTTTCGGGCGAAATGGCGGTGGACGAGTTCCGCGCGATGAGACAGGTTATCGCTGATGATTGGAGCGCGGAAGGCGGTCAGTCTCGTATCCGCTTTGTCAAGCCGCCGGCGACTGGGTCGGAGTACATGCTGTGCTCGAGGCATACCGTTGGCGGGCATTGCATGACGCTGATATTCGCCGGAAGCAAGCATTTGCGGGACATTCGCTTGCAAGGCGATCGCATGTTGCGGGCGCTGGCGGATGCGCCCGAGAACGCAACTCCCGCGACCTCGGAAGGCGGCGGTATTGTAGATGCAGCCCAACCCGATGCCAGACAGCCGTTCGCATTCGTCTGGATGGTGGCAGATCCGGCGATGGTATTGCGAAAGACGCTTGCGGAGCAGCTGGTATTCTGGTTGGAGGTCCAGCTAAACAGCTTGCATTGGCGCGTGCATCGACTTGACGTGCATCAGGATTATGTCTATCTGTTTGCTGATGCGCCGGCGCTGGCGTCACCGGACTATCTAGCGCGGACCGTAATGGAGCGCGCGCGCAAGATCGCGTGCTCGGAGGACAAAGCCCTTCCGGAAGACTTGTGGGCGGACGCTTATTTAGTGCTGCAACCAGGCCGTGATATGGGCGAGCGCGAAGTGCGGAACTTCCTTCAGTTTGCGCGTGGATGAATGCGGTCGTCTTCTTTTGAACTCGTTCGCTGTCCACCCGCGCAAGTCCAACTGTGACAAACGCCGGGCATCGTCTATACTTTCCGCCAAGAGAACATCGTATCACTAAACGGGTCGGACATATGGCAACGCGACCGGTCTTGTATTTGATTGATGGACATGCGCTGGCGTATCGCAGCTACTTTGCCTTGATGCGGGCGGGATTCACGACATCAGCCGGTGAAAGCACGAGCGCGGTCTATGGTTTCAGCCGCACGCTGCTTGATGTGTACGAGCATCATCAGCCGAAGTATCTCGCGGTGACCTTTGATGAGGGTCTCAGCGCGCGCGAGGAGATATATCCGGAGTACAAAGCCACGCGGGAGAAGATGCCTGACGACCTGCGGAGTCAACTGGACCGCATTCGCGATATGGTCGAAGCGTTCAATATTCCGTGCTTGACGATGCCAAACATGGAAGCGGACGATATTCTCGGCACGATAAGCCGACAAGCGGTGGAACAAGGGCTGGACGTGCATATCGCAACCGGGGACCGCGACATACTGCAGTTGCTGGGCCCGCATGTGCGCGTGCAACTGCCGCAACGGGGCGGCGCCGATGTCGTGTGGGATGTGGCCGCTTTTCGCGAGAAGTACAAAATTGAGCCGAGCCAATTGGTGGACCTCAAGGCATTGATGGGCGACAGCTCAGACAATATCCCGGGCGTGGCCGGCGTCGGCGAGAAATCAGCCACCAGCCTGCTGAGAGAATATCCCGACCTGGAGACGATTTACGAGAATCTTGACAATATTGGCACGCGCGTGCGCAACCGCCTGATCGCTGGCAAGGATATGGCCTTTCTGAGCCGCAAGCTGGCGACCATTATGCGCGACCTGGACATCGAGCTCGACCTGGAAGCCTGCATCGGCCAGGACTTCGATATCGGTATCGTTGACGCCGTGTTTTCTGAGCTTGAGTTTCGCGGTTTGCGCGAGCGATTGCACCAGGTGTCAGGACAGTTGCAGGGCGAGGCCTACGATTCGAGTATCATTTATGCTCACGAGGTCGTGGAGACGGTTGTTGTGCGGGACGAGGCTCAGCTCGTGGCATTGGTCGAAGCGCTCGACGGCGCGGCGGTCATCGCATTTGACACGGAGACCACCAGCGTCGATCAGATGGCGGCGGAACTGGTAGGCATATCGCTGGCGGTGGACGATCAGCGCGGATTTTATGTGCCTGTAGGGCATCGTATGGCGGGCGGCGATGGGCAGCAGAACATGTTTGCACAGCCGGTTGGCGACCAACTGCCCTTGGAGCGCGTTGTTGAAGCGCTGCGCGGTCCGTTGGAAGACGCGCGCATCATGAAGACGGCGCATAATGCCGTCTACGATCTGATGATCCTGCGGCGCTACGGCATTGATGTCGCGCCGATAGCTTTCGATACCATGTTGGCGGAGTGGGTCAAGAATCCGATCAGCAAGTTCCTGGGGCTGAAAGCGCTGGTGGCGCAAATGCTGGATGTGCAGATGACAGAGATCGCTGATCTGCTTGGCAAGGGTAAAGACCAGACCACCATGGACATGGTCGACATTGATGATGTCGCGCCCTATGCCGCCGCCGACGCTGTGATGACCCGGCGCCTGGTGGAGCCGCTGAGAAACGACTTGCGCGGCACAAAGCTGGAGCAGGTGTATGAGTCGCTGGAGTTGCCGCTGATACCGATCATCAGCAGCATGCAGACCAAGGGGGTGACGCTTGACACCGAGTTCTTGAGTACAATGAGCCGTCAGTTGGCGTCGAATATCGCTAGTCTGGAAGAGTCAATTTACGGCGCAGGCACGATCGGCAAGTTCAATATAGGCAGCCCGAAGCAGTTGAATGCGGTATTGTTTGATGTATTGAAATTGCCGACCGACGGCTTGAAAAAAACCAAGCTCGGCTTTTCTACCGACGCGACCACCCTGGATGCCTTGCGCGATACGCATCCGATAATCAACATGATTGTTGAGTATCGCGAGCTTTCCAAGCTGAAGAGCACGTATGTTGACGCGCTGCCGGCCCTGGTTAATGCGAAGACAGGGCGTTTGCACACCAGCTACAACCAGGCGGGCTCGGCGACGGGGCGCTTTAGCAGCAGCAATCCTAACTTGCAGAATATCCCTATACGGACCGAGCTGGGGCGCGAGGTCAGGCGGGCGTTTGTGGCGCCGCCCGGCAACGTCTTGCTCGCGGTCGACTACAGTCAGATTGAATTGCGCGTCATGGCGCATATCAGCCGGGACGAGACTTTGATC
Organism: Anaerolineae bacterium; assembly: GCA_022824465.1. Classification (GTDB taxonomy): domain Bacteria; phylum Chloroflexota; class Anaerolineae; order Aggregatilineales; family Phototrophicaceae; genus UBA6055. Next base: position 261,711 of record JAJDZV010000005.1, on the reverse strand, counting down.
AGCGCCTTTCACCAAGGGCTTGATATCCATGAAGCGACGGCGGCGACGGTCAATGGCATCGCGCCAGATGATGTGACCTACGAGCAGCGTAACTTCGCCAAGCGGGTGAATTTCGGCTTGATGTATGGCATGGGCGCATTTCGCTTGGCGCGCGACAGTGATTTGAGCCTGGCGGAGGCGGACGACTTCATCAAGACCTACTTTGAACGCATGCCGGGCGTGGAACAGTATATCAAGGATACGAAAGCCTTCGTTTGGAAAAACGGTTACACGGAGACATTGTACGGACGGCGGCGCATCTATCCGGCGATCAAGTCAAATGGCAATCGGCGCAGCACCGCTGCGGAAGAACGCGCGGCGATCAACATGCCGATTCAAGGAACGGCGGCGGATATTCTTAAGCAGTCCATGATCAACCTGCACGGTCGGCTGGCGGAGGCTCGCCTCGATGCATCAATGATTCTACAGGTTCACGATGAGCTTGTGCTGGAAGTGAAGGAAGATCAACTGCCGGCGGTGACGGCGCTCGTTGTGGAGACGATGGAGACGGCATTTCCCGATGGCAAGCCATTGCGTGTGCCGCTGAAAGCGAATGCAAGCAGCGGGCGGAACTGGCGCGATATGGACGAGATTGCGTGATTGCCGGCTGTGGTCGCGGCAATCCAGTTAGAACATTACGGAAGTGAAGCGATCTGAGAATGAGACATTTTCTGGATTTGGCAAGCTGCTCGACCGATGAATTGCATGAACTGATTAACCTTGCGCTCCGCCTGAAATCCGAATGGCGTGATGGCGGCAATGAGCCGTTGTTGAGAGGCAAGACGCTGGGAATGATCTTTCAGAAGCCATCGTTGCGAACGCGCGTGTCATTTGAAATGGGAATGCGGCACCTTGGCGGCGACGCGCTTATGTTGGGTCCGCAAGAGATTGGTCTCGGGGTGCGCGAAAGCGTACCAGATGTCGCGCGGGTCTTGTCCCGCTACGTCCAGGGCATTATGGCGCGGGTCTACGATCACAAGGATGTCGCGGCGCTGGCGGAGCATTCGCGCGTGCCGGTTATCAACGGCTTGAGCGACGACTATCATCCTTGTCAGGCGTTGGCGGATATCCTCACGATCCGCGAAAGCTTCGGCCGATTGGAGGGACTGAAGTTGGCGTTTGTTGGCGATGGGAACAACGTAGCGGCGTCAGTGGCGCTGGCCTGCGCGCACTTTGGGATCAGCTTTAGCATCGCGACTCCCGAAGGCTACGAGATGAAAGCGCCGATTCGCAAGCAAGCGCTGGAAATCGCCGACCGCAACGGCAACTCGATTGACATGCAGACGCGTCCGCAGCTGGCGGTGGCGGAAGCCGATGTAGTTTACACCGATACTTGGGTGAGCATGGGCCAGGAAGCGGAAGCGGCCGAGCGCGCGGACGAATTTGGCGCTTTTCAGGTCAACGCCGGCTTGCTGGAGCACGCCAAACAGACTGCAATTATCATGCACTGCCTGCCAGCTCATCGCGGCGACGAGATCACCGACGAAGTAATGGATGGCGCGCGGTCACGAATCTTTCAGCAAGCGGAAAACCGCATGCACGCCCAGAAAGCGATCCTGGCGCGTCTGCTGGCTTAGCGGCGGCGCGCAACAGTTGGGCTCGCTCATTTTTGCCCGTGGTCTTAGCGGCGCACGGCGCGTGAATGCGCTGATCGTAAGGCGCGGCGCATCAATCGATGTTAGAATGTCATAACTCTATATTGGCGGCTGTGTTGGATAATGCAGCTTTGCCTGCGCCCGGGGGCGGCGCGCGGGCATCGATTCAGTTGGCGAGTTACTGCGCGTGGAACAGATCGTACTTATTCTGCAAAGCTTGGTGCTGACGGATATCGTCGATATCGGCATCGTTACGCTGTTGTTTTACGGCATCACTTTTATGTTTCGCGGTACGCAGGCGGTGGCGCTGTTTCGAGGCATCGCGCTGATTGTCATCGGGCTCATATCTATCGCGGCAATATTCAATCTGGAGGCTTTGAGTTGGTTGATTGCCAACAGTTTGACCGCCTTGGCGATCGCTATTCCTGTGATATTCCAGCCGGAGATACGGCGTGTGCTGGAGCGGCTGGGGCGGGGTTCCATCATCGGGACATTGCGAGCGCCGCAAGAGATTCGCGTCTCCATAATTGACGAGATCTGCGCGGCCACCGACAAGCTCTCAGAACGGCGGCATGGCGCGCTAATCGTTTTGCAGCGAAACAGCAGCCTGCAAGAATATATTAGGACGGGAGTCCGCTTGGACAGCGAGGTATCAGCCGACCTGATTGTGACCTTGTTTTGGCCGAAGACAGAGTTGCATGACGGCGCGATAGTCATTGATCGCAGCGGGCGGATTGCGGCGGCGTCCTCTGTGCTGCCGATCACAGCCAGCCGCAACTTGCCGAATCCCAATCTTGGCACGCGGCATCGCGCGGCGGTGGGCATCAGCGAAGTGGGGGATGCGCTTTGCGTCATCGTATCGGAAGAGACGGGCAAGATTTCTGTGACAAACGCTGGTCGCATGATCCTCGACCTTGACGCGCATCGGCTGCGCCTCATCCTCAACGCCTATTATGGACCGGCGGAAGACGCGTCGCTGTCGTTGCGCGGGCGGCTGCGGGAATTGGCGGCGGACTTGAGGCTGCGCATGCAGACGCGCAGTAGAAGACAACAGGCGCAATCATGATTCGGCAGTTGTTGCGTTCGGAAATGGCGGGCAATCTCCTTTGGCTGACCGTTTCGGCTTTGTTGGCGACGGCGGTCTGGTATATCGCCGTGACATCGGCCGATCCAATCACGCAGCGCCGGTTTTACGGCGTGCCGATTCAATATGTGACGGGCGCCGCGGCGGTAATGACAAATAGTCCCGCGCGGATTGTTGACGTGACGATACAGGGCGCGCAGACAACGGTGTCTTCCAGGCGCCATGATGACATTGTGGTACGGGCGGATTTGACGCGGCTGGAGCCCGGGACGCATCTGGTGACGCTCAAGGTCGATATCGTTCAGCCCGATTCGCCAGGATTTAGGCGGCTTGTGTCTCGGGTCGAACCGTCGCAGATTACGGTGGAGCTCGAGTCGAGAGAGTCGCACGAAAAGCGGATCGAAATCGCTGTTGCCGAATCGCCGCCGATAGGATTTCGGAACGATGAGCCGGTGCTGGACATTGAGCAGGTCATCGTGCGCGGCGCCGCGAGCCTGGTCTCCCAAGTGGTGGCGGTAAGGGGAGAACTCGACCTCTCGGCGAGTCGCAATCCGATAGAAGTCGATTTGCGCTTGAATGCCATAGATGCGGACGGCAATCGCATCGACGGCGTCGAGCTCGAACCGCAGACTGCGTCGGTATCGGTCAATATTACGCGGCGCGACGATATCCGGCAGATTGCGGTGCGTCCCAACGTGCTCTTGAAGACCTTGCCGGAAGGCTACACACTAAAAAATCAGAGCTACGATCCCGAATCGCTTTTTGTTAGCGGCGCGCCCGACCAACTGGCGAAGATTGCCGATACGCTGTTGACTGCGCCGATAAGCCTTGTGGACCGGGAACAAGGATTCGTGACGAGCGTGCCCATTCAATTGCCCGATGACGAGCTGTTTGTGATGGGCGGCGACAGCAATATCACCGTGTCGATAGAGATTATTCCGATCGTCGTTTCGCGCCAGATCGACAGCATAGGCGTCGCGCAAATTGGCTTGGCGGAAGACTATATAGTGTCGATCGTGCCGACAACAGTGTCGGCGATTGTCACGGGTCCGGTTGTGCAGGTTGAGTCGCTCACGAGCGAGGAGATTCAGGTAATTGTCGACCTGCAGGGCTTGGCACCGGGCGTCTACGATGTCGCGCCGTCGATCTCAGTCACGCAAGGAGAGCTCAGCGAAGACAATGTGTCGCTGTCTCCGGCAGAACTAAATGTAGAGATTACTTCGTCCGAGGAGGCTGAGCCAGATGACAGGTCGCCGGTCGCCGACGCCGGTGGTTAGGCGTCCGGTTCTATCGATCTAGCTATTCTTTCTCAGGCATCCACTTCAGGATTTCCCTGTCGCGGATGGACGTCCGCAGCTAGAATCAGTCCAATGCGAATCGCGTGCGGTTGGAGCCAAATCGGACATGTCGAGCAAGAAGGTTGTGGCCTTGGCGGGCCGCCCAAACGTCGGCAAGAGTACGCTGTTCAACCGGCTCGTGGGCGAGCGCCTGGCGGTCACGCACGAGATTCCGGGCACAACGCGAGATCGCTTGCACGGCGAGTCGTTTTGGAATGGCGTGGCTTTTGACGTTGTCGATACTGGCGGCATTGAGGTGTATCAGCCGAAAGGTTCGCGCGACGAGTCGCCACTGGCGGAAGGGAGCGCGGACTTTGTCGCCGAGATTATTGATCAGGCGATGGTGGCGATAGAAGACGCGGATGTCATAGTGCTGGTTGTGGATGCGCAATTTGGCGTGACAGCCGCAGACGAAGCGATCGCCGAGATACTGCGCCGCACGGACAAACCGGTCTTGGTGGCTGCGAACAAGATTGACGACAAGCGGCAGGAGCGCCATGCTTACGAGTTTTACAGTTTGGGCTTGGAAGCGGTCATCGGCATAAGCGCGATTCACGGATTGGGCGTTGGCGATCTGCTTGATGAGATCGTTGTCAAGCTGGGTGGTTTGGCGACTGGCTATGATGAGATGGAGGACGAAGATCATCTCAAGATCGCGATTGTGGGCCGACCCAATGCCGGCAAGAGCACCTTGCTGAACAAGCTCATCGGGCAGGATCGAGCGATCGTCAGCGAAGTCGCGGGTACAACACGCGATGCCATCGACACGGATATCACGTATTTCAACGAACGGGTGACGCTTATTGATACTGCTGGCATTCGTCGGCGCGGACGCATTCAAGCGGGTGTTGAACGCTATAGCGTTATCAGGGCGATGAAAGCGATCGGGCGGGCGGATGTCGCGCTGCTGGTCATTGACGCTGATCTTGGCGTGACGGATCAGGATGAGCATATAGCCGGATACATAATCGATGAATACAAGAGCCTTGTAATTGTGGTCAACAAATGGGACGCGGTAGAGAAGGACGCATTCACGATGAATGTGTTCAAGGAGACCATCCGTGATCGTCTGCATTTCGTCCATTTCGCGCCCGTTATTTTCATCAGCGCGTTGCGGGGCCAGCGGGTTCATCAAGTTTTGGAATCGGCGCAGCGAGTTTGGGAGGCGCGGTTCCTGCGCATTCCGACGGCCGAGGTCAACCGCCTAATGAGGCAGGCGATCGAGAAACATCCGCCTCATGGCAAGGGCACTAAACGTCTCAAGTTTCTGTACGCGTCTCAAGTGAGGACGGACCCGCCGCTATTCCTGTTTCACGTTAGCGACCCGACGCAGGTGCACTTCACGTATAAGCGCTATCTGGAGAACCAGTTTCGCGACGCGTTTGCGTTTGAGGGTACGCCGATTCGCATGAGTTTCCGCGCGCGGGACGGCAGGCGAGGGCGGCGGTCAGCGGTGAATTCGAGCGAAAGCCTGTAGCGGCATGGGGCAGACAATGCGGCAAGACCTTTCGCGATTGCCATTGCGATGCCAGTGCCGGAAACCTATAATTTGTGCTGACGCAGGTACGTCGCATTGCTTGTCGGGTTTAGGGGGTTTTTAGGATCGCGGATGATTCGCAGCCACGCCGTTGATTTGCCGCGTCCGCGCCTAAAGATGCCTGGCGCCGTTGCTGAAATCTTCAGTACCGTTGTCTTCGTCATCGCGGTGACGGTGCTATTTGATCTGGCGATTCCGCGTTCGCTAGTTGACGGGCATAGCATGGAGCCGACATTTCACGGCGACGACCGGCTGGTGGTGAGCCGAGCGCACTACTTGTTGGGTAGGCCCGAGCGCGGAGACATAGTCGTCTTCAACTCGTTGGTGCCGAGCGAGGCGGACCGTGGCGTCATGTTGATAAAGCGATTGGTGGGCTTGCCTGGCGAGACGGTGGAATTGCGCGATCAACTGGTGTATATCAATGGCGAGCCACTTGCCGAGCCGTATATCAAAGAAGAGTGCCGTTTGAGCCGCTGCAGCGACGAGACCTGGGTGTTGGGAGATGACGAGTACTTTGTAATGGGGGACAATCGCAACAACAGTCGGGATTCCCGACGCTTTGACGCGGTGCCGATACAGAAGATCGTGGGTCAGGTGATTTTCAGATATTGGCCGCTGAACGCGATCGGGATCATTCCAAATTAGGAAGCAGGACCGATGGACGCCAAAGCCAGAGGGTTCGCTTGCCCGCGTTGCACCGTGGGTCGATGCGCGCCTAAGACCACAACCTTCGTCGATGTTTATCACGGGCAGTTGTTGGCTATGCCGAATGCTCGCGCTTTCATCTGCGATGTGTGCCACTTCGTTGAATTTGAGCAGGAGATGTTGGACCGACTCTGGGAAGAACTGTATGGCGAGGTCGCTCGGGAAGACTTGCAATCGGTTGCCGGGCACAAGCGCAGTTCTACTTACGGCGAAAGCTGAACTTGGTGTGGCGCTCGGTATTTGGCGCGGTGGACACGACGGCGCAAGAGAATCTTGACTTTGATACGAAGCCGCTGTAGGATTTCAGGGCTAGCTGGCCCCTTCGTCTAGCGGCCTAGGATGCCACCCTTTCAAGGTGGAGACACGGGTTCGAGTCCCGTAGGGGCTACAATAACTGTTTGCAAGCGCGCCTCTCACGCACTTCGTGGGAGGTTTTGCTTTTGCGGCGCATGCTTGATAGTGCCGGCGGAGCGTCACCGGTTGGCTTCGGCTTGAGCCGCAAAAGCCCGCGCCGTCATTGTCTTCGGTGGAAGCTGGATTGCCGCGACGCTGGCACGTGCGCGGCTTGCGGGATCGGTTCAGCGGCATCAGCCACGGTCCCAAAATTCAGCGATGTAGGGCCAGCCGTCGTCATTCCAGCTCAGGCGCTGAATCTGCAGGGTTGGCGTACCGACGTAGACGGTATCGTAGGCGTGGTAAACTATGTAGTGCTGATCGTCTTCATAGAAGACGGCATTGTGCCCGGGTCCGCGAAAGCGTTCGTTGAAGAATGTGATCTGCGTGCCACCGCCCTCGAGCATCGACACGCCGGCGCGATCAACATAGGGACCGGTAACAGCATCGGCGCGCCCGACACGCACATGGTAGGTACTGTCGATACCGGCGCAGCATTGATCAAACGAAACAAAGAGGTAGAAGAAGTCTCGGTGGCGGATGATAAATGGCGCTTCTATCGCGCGTGGATGATCGGCGCGCGCTGCCAGGCTGTAGAGCGTCGTATCTCGTTGCGACTGCTTGCCGGTCTCGCCATCCAGCTTGATCATTTTAATGCCGCTCCAAAAACTGCCAAACGCAAGCCAAGGTTCCTCGTCTTGGTCTAGGACTAGATTGGGGTCAATTGCATTGAATTCGTCCGAAAAATCGGAACTGATGACGACGCCCTGGTCTGTCCACTCGAAGTCGTCAGCCGCCGGGTGCAGCGTGAGATTGGTCGCCAAGCCTATCGCCGAGCGATTGGAGCCGAAAGTGGAGACGGAGTAATATAGATGGTAGCGTCCATTGTAATAAGAGATATCGGGCGCCCATATTTCGGTCGCGCCGGGCACATGAGCGGCCGCTTCTTTTGGAATACGGCGGAAGACGGGCGTGCCGCGAGCGATGCGCCAATGATGTAGATCGACGGATCGCTTAACCGGCACGCCGAGCCCGGTGTGAAAGATATAGTAGCTATCGTCCTGCCTTATAAGTACCGGATCGTGCACATTTTGAAAGGCGCCCTTGAGAGGCAACGAGCTGCTGATTTCTTGGTTTTGCGCTCGATAGGCGGTGAGTTGGCTGAGCAAGACGATTACCACGCAGGCTGTCAAGCCATATCGGCGAATCATAGCAAGTCAAGTCCTTGAGTGAGCAGAGACGGCGCAATTGTAACCGCAGACTATTGCATCCGCAAAAACGAGGCTGAAACAGACTATCCGCAAGCATGAAATCGATCTAAGTTCCGTCCTGAGTTTCTGCCGTCTCGGCCATTGCTTGACAAAGCGGTCGCAATGGATATGCTTGCCGAGATCGCTTCGGGCGTGATTGGGCGATGACCAGTGCGGGCGCATTTATGATGATCGCGCCGGTCCTTGTGTTGATCCTGGCTCTGCAGCGGCGCTTCGTGGAGGTCTAGACGCACGGCGAGGTCACGTTCTAATCGTTCATAGGGCGGTGAAGTCGACGGCAAACTTGATGATTTAGTTCGTGTTGCGCTTGATGTCTTGAAAGACATTAACTGCGTCCGGCAGCGAATAGATCTTGTTGACCAGTCCCGGCGCTTGCAACCGTCCGCGCCGCGTCATCGCCACGATGGCATCGTAAGCTCGTTGCGAGTGCCAATAGGGGTAGTCGCGGGGTTCATGACCCCAGCCACAACCATGCGGCACGATCATTGTCAATCGGTTGTGGTGATACTCTCGATCGAGAAAGAGATTGTTCGCTTCCCCCCCCCGGTAGAAACCGGCTGAACATACCAACCTGCCGACGCGGGTACAAGCGATGGCTGTATTGAGACCGGCATATGCGCCGCTTAATTCAATGGCGATGTCAACACCCATGCCGTCTGTCCGCTCGCGGATGAGTTGAAGCAGATCATTATCGCGCGGATCCAGGGTGTGGTCTGCGCCATATTCGGTCGCGAGGGCACGACGATTGGGCAAGAGATCAACGGCGAAGACGGACTCAGCGCCAGTCTCACGGGCGATGCAAACGGCGAGCAAACCCAAGGCGCCCAATCCAATAACTGCGACTCTGTCACCGTAACGGAGGTTGGATTCGCGCACGAAGTGAATTGAGACATAAGCCGGTTCAATGCATAGCGCCAGCAGTGGGTCAATATCGCCAAGGCGCCACAAACGACTCTGATGGAGGATATTGGTTTCGCGAATATCCATTAGCCCAAAGACGCGGTCTCCCGCTACAAAGCGATCTACATTGGCGCCGACCGCCTCCACTATGCCCAGGCCACTCGTGCCGGTGTTCCAGGGATTCTCAATCGACGGCGAGCGAGCGCTCCAATCGCGACCATCATCAACAACAAGATGCCGCTCGACGTCAAATCGCTTGTCTTCAAAGGTGCAATAGTCAAATATGGAGAAGGTGGCGCCGTGTTTGCCGGAAGCGATTTCAGTTTTGACAAGGATCTCATCCGCAGCTAGTGGACGATCGTCATAGTCCAGCACGCTCGCTAGGTAAAGTCCGGTGATTGCCAAGCGTTTCGGCATCCGTTGGCACTTCCTGCGCTAAAGCGTCTTGCTGTCCTGAATATTGACCGACGGTTATTGTACTTTAGCGCAGGAATTCTTTGCTAAGTTTACTGATGGGGACTTAGACACTGTCATCCAGGATTATTTTCACCCGGTCGTCGCCTTGTCACACAGATCAAAGGGTAGTGAAGGAGCGGACTGTGACGGACGAAGATTGCGCTTTTAGGCAGAAGCGATAGAGTTGAATAGTGTGTTAGCCTAAATGGCATGCGCTCTGCCATGCCGCAGAGGTTGCAGCGTATAAAGAAGCATAGTCGCAAAGAAGGGAGATAATCTATGAAAACGGAAAGTGCCAGAGCTATTCCGCTTAGGCAAGTAGCCATCGAACGGGGTTTCTGGGCGGAGCGGCAGCGCGTGAACCGGGAACGGACGATCCCCGCGATCTACCGCAAGCTGGAAGAGACGGGCCGGATCAAAGCCTGGTCCGGCATTCGGACGCATGAGATGCCTCGAGAACGTTCCGTCGTGCACATGTTTTGGGATTCGGATACGGGCAAGTGGCTGGAGTCGGTCGCATACAGTTTGGCGACCCATCCTGATGTGGAGCTCAAGGCGATTGCCGATGAATTGATCGGCGCAATAGAAGGCGCGCAGCAAGATGATGGCTATTTGAATACGTACTTTCCGGTTTTGGATCCGGCAGGCAAATGGACCAATCTGCGGGATTGGCACGAGTTATACAATGCTGGTCATCTCATCGAAGGGGCCGTTGCCTATTTCCAGGCGACCGGCGAGCGGAAACTGCTGGATATTTTGCGGCGTTTTGCTGACTGCATTGATGCCACTTTTGGCGCCGAGGAAGGCAAGCTTCGCGGCTACCCGGGGCATCCGGAGATTGAGCTCGCTTTGGTTAAGTTGTATCGGAAAACCGGCGAACGGCGCTATCTGGATTTGGCGCGGTATTTCATAGACGAACGAGGGCAGACGCCGCACTACTTCGACCAAGAGGCGGAAAAGCGCGGCGAGACTCGCGAGGATTTCTGGGCGCAGACCTATCGATATTGTCAGGCGCATGCGCCTTTGCGTGAGCAGACCGAGGCGAATGGTCACTCGGTGCGTGCATGTTATCTTTACGCCGGCATTGCTGATGTCGCGCTGGAGACGGGCGATGAAGAGCTGCTGAATCTGTCGCGGAGGCTCTGGGAAGATTTGACGCAGCGTCAGATGTATGTGCATGGCGGGGTCGGTCCGTCGCATTCCAACGAGGGATTCACCTTCGCTTATGATATGCCGACCGAGACGGCTTATGCTGAAACCTGCGCGGCGATCGCGCTGGCATTCTGGGCGCAGCGCATGTTCCACCTTGATCCGGACAGCCGCTATATTGATATCATGGAGCGCGCCATCTACAACGGCAGTCTGAGCGGCCTCTCGCATGACGGCGCCGGCTTTTTCTATGCCAATCCATTGGCGGCATATCCTGGCGTCAATCCGATGGGGCGCTGGAGCGGCATCCTCGAAAGCGGCCACTTCAGGCGCGTGGATTGGTTCTTCTGTCCCTGCTGCCCGCCGAATATCTCGCGCATGATCGCGAGCATCGGCGAGTATTCTTATTCGCAGTCGGGACGACGGGTATATGCGCAACTGTATCATGACAACACCGTGTCACTTGATGTCGGCGGAAGCAGCCTCAGCTTAAGGCAGGTCACGGAGTATCCTTGGGACGGCAGAGTCGCGTTCACAGTCGGCAGCGAGCAGCCGATTCAGTTTGAATTTGCATTACGGATCCCGGACTGGTGCAGCGACTACAAACTCACTTTGAATGGCGCGAGGCAGGCGGTTTCAGTGGAAAAGGGTTATGCCCTGGTATCGCGCGAGTGGTCCGATGGCGACAAGATCGAACTGATATTGGCGATGCCGGTTGAGCGTGTGCTGCCGCATCGTGAAATCAGGCAAGTGGCGGGGCAGGTCGCTTTGCAACGGGGACCGCTGATCTATTGCCTGGAAGAAGCCGATAATGGTCCACGTTTGGCAAATGTCTGTATTCCATCGACAGCGGAACTCCAAGCGGCATTTGATGGCGAATTGTTCGGAGGCGTCACTGTGATAGAGGGCGAGGCGCTGCGAATCGAGCCGTCGCCGGACAATTCAGCCTTGTATCGATTTCACAGTCGCGAGCAGGTTGCGGCGTCCACATTTCGTTTTCGGGCGATACCGTATTACCTGTGGGCGAATCGCGAGCCGGGCGAGATGCGCGTCTGGCTGCGGTCAAGTTAAGGAGAATGAGAGAGTGTCAACGGTTTCCGCAAGAATTATGTGAGCGATTTGCTTGTAATTAGGGGGGGGTATACTGTGCCGACCGGTGAGGGATGCGCCCGTGCGCAACTGATCCTGTAGGCGGCCGGTCTACCGTTCATCGAGATTGGTTTGTAAGGAGACAATCATGAGTATTTCACGTAGAGAGTTCATGAAGTTGACGGGCGGGTCAGCAACGGCGGCGGCTATGCTGGCGCAGCTTGGCTATCTGCCGCCGGCGCTGGCGCAAGATGTCACCACGATAACATTCGGCGGTTGGGGCGGCGTCGCTGAGGACGAGGGCGTTAAGGCGGCTATCGAAGTCTTCATGGAAGAGAATCCAGATATCGCCGTCGAGTGGCAGCATACACCGGATGCGGGCGAATACGGGCGCATTCTGCTTTCGAGCTTCGCCGCTGGCACTGCGCCGGACACCGGCTTTATTTTGTCCGACAACTACGAGACTTTGGCTACAGGCGGCGCATTGATGGATATTACCGACTTGGTCAAGAACGATCCCCTTTTGGGGCAGCCTGGTTATTTCATTGAGCCGCAAGAGTCTAATCGCTGTGAGGTCAACGGGCGTTGGTACGGCATCGGCTCCACGTGGGTGGCCCATCACTTCTACTACAACGCCGAAATGTTTGAGGCCGAGGGCATCACACCGCCGGGATTCCAGGACGATGAGATCTGGGAATGGGAAGAATTCCTGGAAATCTGCAAGGTCTTCACCAGAGACAGCAGCGGTCGTAATCCGGGCGATGCCGGCTTCGATAGCGAGGACATCGTTCAATGGGCGGTTGACTGGCCCTTCTGGTGGATGCCTCTGGGGCTAGCTGCCCATGCCAACGGCGGCGAATTTCTCACTGAGGAGGGGCTGATCGGGCTCGACTCACCGGAAGCGATGGAGGGTTTGCAGCGCATTTCTGATCTAGTGTATAAGCATCATGTCGCGCCTCGCAGCGCCGCCCTTGCCAGCCTGGGCATGAATAATGTGCAGATGGTCGATACGGGCCGTCTGGCTATGGCGGTGGACGGATCTTGGGCGCTGTCCTGGATGAATCCGTCGCTGATGAATGTCGCTATGGGCACTGGCGCGCTGCCGAAGATGGCGCAGCCCGCCAGCATCATGCAGGCGCATTTCCACTCGGTGCTGTCGTCCACGGAACATCCGGAGGAAGCCTGGCGCTGGGTGCGTTTCCTGGCGACGCCATTCTACCAGGAGCATTTCTGCAAGATCGGCTTGTGGATCCCCAACCAGTCCGCCATGCTGACTGAAGAAGGCTTGGAGGGCTGGATCCGCGAAGGCATCCATCCGCCGAATTACTCACAGTTTGCCACCGACTATCTGCCGAAGCATGGCGTAGCCGTAGCGATCCCACCGGGTTACATTGAAGCTGCCAACGACTATATCAATCCGGCTTTTGAGGCGCTGGCAAATGGGGAAATGGCAGTGGATGTCATGCCTGACGCCGTTCGCGCGGCAAACGAGATCTTGACGGCGGCCAAGGAAGACATGTAACGCGCCCTGGGGCGCCGCGCTAAATTGGCGCTTCTGTGATTCAAAAGGCTTGATTTCTGTCCGGGCGGGAGAGATCAGAAGCTCTCCCGCTTCACCTGTCTGTTGGATAGATTAACTTTAGGTTGTGATGACTTCGCTAACGGCGAAACGGGAAGCAGAACCGGGTTTTTGGCTGAGCCGACAATATAATCGGTTGACGCTCAAGCAGCGCCGCACCTTGATGGGTTATCTCTTCATCATGCCCTTTATTCTGGGCTTCCTAGTCTGGTGGTTGGGTCCGGCTATGGTCGCCGGCTACTTGACCGTGCACAAGTGGAATTTCTTATCAGCGCCTCGGTTCATTGGACTGGCCCACTTCGAAAAGCTGGTTTCCGACCCGATTCTGGCGCAGAGTCTCAAGGTCACTATCGTCTTTTCGGCAATATCGGTGCCCCTGGGCCTGGTTTTCGCCTTTTTCCTGGCCAGCCTAATCAACAGCAAATTCCGGTTTATTGCCATATTCCGCACAATCTACTTTTTGCCTAGCATAGTGCCTGCGGTAGCAAACGCCATCTTATGGGCTTGGCTCTTTAATACCGAGTTCGGTTTGATCAACTACATCATTCGCGCCTTTGGCGGTCCCAAGATTGGTTGGTTGCAGGATCCCAACTGGGTGATGTTGGCTTTTGTTATCCTGACCGTTTGGGGCGTTGGCGGTTCGATGATAATTTTCCTGGCCGGCTTGCAGGGTATCCCGCAGATTTTCTATGAAGCGGCGGAAATTGATGGCGCTGGTCGCTGGCAGCGCTTGCTTCACGTTACTTTGCCAATGATGTCGCCGATCATCTTCTTTAATCTTGTCATCGGTTTCATCAATTCCTTTCAAGTCTTTGTCAGCGCGCTCTTGATCACCGATGGCGGGCCGCAGCGGGCTACTCTTTTCCTCGTTCTGCATATATGGCGCACCGCATTCAGCAGCCAAAAGATGGGCTACGCCTCGGTTCTCTCCTGGCTTTTATTCGCGATCTTGATGTTGCTGTCATTCTTTGTCTTCCGTTATATCGGGTCCCGCGTCTACTACGAGAATCCCGGCGAATAGGGGAGGTTTAGGTGGGATTTAGCGAACGGTCGACCGACTTCATCGATTCCAAACGAGTCGCGAAATCGAGGACGGATATATTCTTCCATTGGTTGACACTGTTTCTGCTAGTTTTCTTCGCTGTGGTCATGATCACGCCATTTTTGTGGCTGCTCTCTAGTTCGCTGAAAACGCAGATCAATATCTTCCAATTTCCGCCGCAACTGATACCCGACCCCTTCATGCCACAGAATTACGTCTATGCGCTCACGTACAAACCATTCGGGCTTTACTTTCGCAATACGCTGATTGTCGCTGGTCTGAATGTTTTGGCAGTCGTGTTTACGTCTTCGTTCTGCGCGTATGGTTTTGCGCGCATGCGCTTCCCCGGGCGCGACTTCTGGTTTGGCATCGTTATGGCGACGCTGTTCTTACCCTATGCTATCTTGCTCGTTCCGAGCTTCATCATCTTCTCGCGCCTGGGCTGGGTGGATACTTTTTTGCCGTTGGTGGTGCCGCAGTTCTTCGGCGGCGGCGCCTTTAATATTTTCCTCATGCGGCAATTTTTCCGGACGATACCGGAGGAAATTGCTGATGCGGCGCGGATTGACGGCTGCAGTGAGTTCGGGGTGTATTGGCGGATCATGCTGCCGCTATCCAAGCCGGCGCTGATCACCATTGCCATATTCACCTTCTTGTTCGCTTGGAACGATTTGATTGGCCCGATGACGTATCTGCGTTCGCCGGACAATTTCACGATCGCGGTAGGGTTGGCTTCCTTCCGCAGCCAGACAGATATCCATTGGGACTTGCAGTTGGCAGCCTCAACAGCGGTGACCTTGCCCGTCATCGTGTTATTCTTCCTGGCGCAGCGTTACTTCATACAGGGCGTCGTCATGACCGGGTTGAAGGGCTAGCTGGCATCTTATGCGGCGGAAGTCGCCTGAGCGCCAATCAGACTATCTATACGCATTGGAATGCGCCATCAAGACCAGAATGCTTTCTCGAGATCTTCAAAATCGGAGGCCGGACCTTCGAATTTGTTGCGCCCCAATTCAAGCACGTAGACATAGTCGGCGATTTTCAGCGCTTCGCGGATTTCTTGATCGACCAGCAGGATGGTGAGTCCTTCCTCATCGCGCAGGTTGACCAACATGCGGTAGACCTCTTCGCTGAGCATTTTCGCCAAGCCGGCAGTCGGTTCGTCAACGAGGATGACTTCGGGATCAGTCATAAGCGTGCGGCCGATCTCCACCATGCGTTGCTGGCCGCCGGAGAGATTGCCAGCTTGTTCGTGCTGCTTTTCGCGCAAGATGGGGAAGCGCTCGTAGTTTTCTTCTATTTTGCTTTCCATGCGCTTCTTGTCATTCTGAAAGGTCCACGCGCCCATCATGAGGTTTTCGCGCACGCTCATGTGCTTGAAGATGCCGGGCTGCTGCGGGATGTAGCTGATGCCGAGACTGATGAGTTGGTGCGTCGCGGTGCCGGTGACATCGCTGCCGTTGAGCAGGATACGTCCGCTGTGGGGTGTCAGAAAGCCGTAGATAGCCTTGAGCAGCGTCGATTTGCCAACGCCGTTAGCGCCGAGAATGGCGGTGAGTTTGCCCGTCTGCGCCGTCAGGCTTAGTCCGCGCAGAATATGCAGGTCTTCGTAATATCCGACGTAGATATCCTCTATCTTGAGCATGATCAGTCGTCCTCGTCATGGCCAAGGTAGGCCTCGATGACAGCGGGATCGCTTCTAACAGCCTGCGGCGCGCCGTCGGCGATTAGGGCGCCGTGATGCAAGACCAAGAGACGATGACTCAACTCGAAGACGGCGTCCATGTCGTGGCTTATCAATATGATAGCTTTGCCGTCTTCGTGGACGCGATGGATGTATTGGTAGATTGTCTCTTGCAGGCGCGGGTGGACACCGGCGAAGGGCTCGTCAAGGATGATGACTGATGGCTCGAGCATCAGAAGGCGGCCGAGTTCGAGCAGTTTCCGTTGGCCGCCGCTAAGGGCGCGACTATATTCGTTGGTGAGATGGTCAATTGTTAGCAGGCCGAGTATTTCGTGGGCGCGTTCTTCAAGGTCGAGGCGTCTGGCGCGCGGCCGATGCGCCAAGCCTGGCACCATCATGTTTTCGAGTACGGTCATGCGACCCAGCGCTCTTGTGATTTGAAAGGTACGCCCCAGACCGGCGCGGGTGACGTCGTAGGCTGGATGGCCGTCGATTCGGCGGCCGTTGAGGTAGATGGTGCCGGTTGTTGGCTTGAGCATGCCACTCATGAGGTTGGTAAGGGTCGTCTTGCCGGCGCCGTTAGGTCCAATCATGCCGATCAGTTCTGGCTTGGTCACGCTGAATGACACATGATCGACTGCCTGGTTGCCTCCGAAGCGTTTGGAGACGCGGTTGAGCAATAAGTTGATGTCACTCATCAGACGCCCCTGCCTGCTCGTCCAAGTCATCATCGTCGTCGCGCTTGGCGACAGTCTCCTGCATCGCCAGGTCTCTGCCGCTGAACCAGGTGATGATTGGATATAGCAAGCCGTTGCGCATATAGCGAAGCGTGAAGACCATGACGACGCCGAACACCGCGAAGCGCCAAGCGCCCGTCTCCCAAACAAAAGCGTCGGAACCATCGGGAAGTGTCAGCCCCAGCGGCAGCGAGATTACGACTTCACGCATAGCCTCGAGCAGGTAGCGCGAGATAAAGGCGCCGGCGGCCGCGCCGATCAAGCTCTCCATGCCGCCAATGACAGCGTAGGCGATAATGAGCGACATTTGCAAGACTTCGAGCTGCTCCGGGATTATGCGTTCGGAACCGACATCGCTGTAGAAGATTGCGCCGGCCAAGCCCACGATCATGCTGGTGAATACGAAAACGAGGATCTTGTAGCGTACGACATTAACGCCCAGGGCGGAGGCGGCGTCTTCATCTTCCCGCATCGCGCGCAGGAAAAGGCCGATAGGCGAATTTGCGACCCAGTACATGGCAAGCAAGCAGACGATGAGCAGGGCGAACATCAGATAGTATTCAACCTGTCGGGCGGCGTCGATATCGGCGATTTGCAGGAGCGGCCTCAGAGACAAGCCATTTGACCCGCCGGTGTAGTCGTACTCAGTCAACATCATGATGCGGAATAGCTCGGAGAAGGCGATAGTGAAAAGCGCCAAATAAGCCGAGCGCAAGCGCAGCAGGAGCCAGCCGATCACCAAGCCTACGAGTCCGGCGATGAGCGTGCCAATGATTATCGTGCCGATCGCGGAGAATGATTCGGCGGTGATTCCGATGCCAAGCGAAGCGAAGACGATGCCGTCACGGGCGACAAGGCCGGCGACATAAGCGCCGATGCCCATGAAAGCCATGTGGCCGAAAGAGAATTGGCCGGCGATGCCCGCCAGCAGCGCCCAGCTTGACGACATAATGGCGTAGAAGAAACCGCTAATGAAAACAGTCTTGGCGTAGTTGGATTGTGAAGCGTCGTTTGGAAACCAAAGGAAGAAGAGAATGATCAGACCCAACAAGGCGTAGCCCAAGCGGCGGCGACCGATGCTTTCGTCTATGGCGGACTCAATGCGATTGAGGATTGCCATAATCAAGTTTGCTCCCTGCCAAAGAGACCGGTGGGCTTTAGCAGCAGCACCAAAGCAAAGATCACGAGGGCAAAGGCTTCCTTGTAGGCGGCGCCTCGGCTGGGATCGGGATGGCAGCCGGCGCCAAGCGCTTCGACGATGCCGACGATCACACCGCCCAGCAGCGCGCCTGGCACGGAACCCAAGCCGCCAAGCACGACGATGACATACGACCGTCCGACCATTTCCGCGCCGACCCACGGCACCCACGCGAAGATCGGTATCAGGGCGGCGCCCGACATTGCCGCTAGCATGGAGCCCATGCCAAAGGACAGGGTATTCATATTTGTAGGGTTTATTCCGGTGACAGCAGCGGCTTGACGATCCTGGCTGGTTGCACGCAGCGCTCGGCCCGTCCAGGTGCGCTGCAAGAAATAGAGCAAGGCAAAAATGAGTATAATGCCGACGACCATGGCGAACGCGCGGTCGCCGATGATATTGATAGGACCGAAGGCGAAGTCGTCCGTGATTTGCGCGCGTTGAAGCGTAAAGCGGCGTATCTCGATGAAGCGGTCTGTGCGCTGGGGGAAGGGACCGGCTATTGCCAGGGTCGTGTACTCGATAAAGAAACCGAATCCGAAGGTTATCAGGATGGCGTATTCGGAGACGCGTTCTATCAGCCCTTCGTGCATGGGTTTGAGGAAGATGCGCTCAAAGACCGCGCCCATGACAAATACGATTATCGCGGCGACTGGAATGCCCCATATTGGATTGATAGAAATCTCGGCTCCGGTTATGTCGCTAAGAATGTTGGAGCCATGCAGCAAGAAATAGAAGGAAAAGTAACCGCCGACCATGTAGAGCTGGCCGTGCGCGAAGCTGACGATGCCTTGCACTGAATAGATCAGCGTCAAGCCAACAGCCATTAGCGAATATATCGCGCCGATAACGACGCCGTTGGCAGTCTGCTGCGTGAGATAAGTGATATGGTAGGGCGAGGCGACGCAGGGGTTGGTCGTGTTGTGAATGGCGAAGAGCGTATAAATCTGCCATGCGCCGAGCGAGCCAAGGACGATCATCCAGTCGCGGCTGATCTTCGGCGTATGTTTCCACATCAAGCCAATGATGATGGGACCAATGGCGAATCCGCCAAGCGCAGCCGCGGTCAGCACATTTTGGTCATTGGCTTCGACTGCGCGATATTGGCGTGGCAGGATAAAAGCTGCCACAGCCGCCCAAAGCGGTCCCGCCAGGAGCAGCCACAAGCCGGAGGGCAGATTCGGGTCGACGATCCGCGCCAGCACTTGCGATGACACGAAGACCGTGATGGCGACGCCGGCTGTCAACGTTGTACGGCGAATAAGCGCGGGCTCGAAATAGAATAGTCCGACGCCAACGGGTCCCAAGGCAAAGCCGCCAATGACGCCAGCAATTTGCAGCGTCGTGATCGAGATTTGCTCGCTTTCGGCGCGTCCCTGATTCACCGAGGGGAGCAGAAACAAGCCAATGGCCGCCCAGAGCGGTCCCGCGGCAAGCAGCCAAATGACGAAGACTGTGTCATGAATAACCATAAGGCAAGACTCGGATGATACCCCTAAACAGCTGTCAGCTTAGTAATGTGCAGCCGGAAGCGCGCGGCTGGCATTACTCGCCGAGTGGGGGCGACGTCTCGCGCCGCCCCCTTATTCATAGGCGCTATGGTGAAGTACCTGGCGCAATGTACGCTGTTCCGTGGGTCTGATAGACTTCCGGATAGATTACGGCGGCGTCCAGACCGCTTTGACCGGGCTCATAGTATTGCATGACGGTCACGATTGGGTCGGGCCACTGATGCCACATGAAGGCCGGCGTGCCTTCGGGCAACTCAGGATTGTGCGCGCCATACTCGAAGTAGTAGCGTCCCTGTGAGAGGTCGATATCAGTAGCTTCGATGGCCGCGACGATGGCGGCGGCGTCCGAATAGCTGCCGGCGCGCTCCATCGCGTCCGCCACAATGTGAACGGCGTCGTAAGATGCCATCGCGAAGCTTGGAATGATATCACCCCAGGCCTCTTCGTATTTGGCATTTAGCTCCACAGCGGCGTCGCTGAACAGACTGGGGATTATGCCGACTCGGTTGAAGGCACAGAAATTGCCATCTGGCACGGTCGCCCAATACTGATCCGACTGGAAGGCAAACTGGTTTGTGACGCATATGGTGTCGTCGCTCGGCGCGATGCCTAGCTCAGCCATTTGCTGCGTCAGATTGAACGAAGTTTCGCCGGTTACGAGGATGCGGATGACGTCGGGGGCTTCGGCGCGCGCTTGAATGCGGCTGAGAATCGGCACGAAGTCTTCGGTGCCAAGCTCGACGTCAATCTTGCTTACTGTAGCGCCACCCGCTTCGAAACGAGCGGCTTCGTCGGCGGCAGCGGGCTGCCCATAATCAGTATTCTCCACGATCAATACGACATCATCGACGCCAAGGCTAAGGAGCCAATCGACAATAACGCTGCCCACCATTGAGCTGGCGGGAGAAATCCGGAAGATGTGATCGATACCGTCCTCAAAGCGCGGCGGGGCGCCATCGAATTCCCGGATGCCGTTGGCGCTGACGTTGTCGTTCCAGGGCTCGGAGAATACGGTCGGAATCGCATTGGCTTCCAGCATGCCCATAGTCGCCAAACCGACGGCGCTATGGTAAACACCGACCATCGCATCAACTTCGTCTTCCTGGATGAGGCGTTCGGTTACTGCCTGGCCTCGCTCTGGGCTGCCTTCGGAATCGCCCGTGACCACGTCGATCTGGTAGTTCACGCCGTCAATTTGAACGCCGCAATCGGCATTGATATCATCGGCGGCTTGATTGAAAGCCCAATCCATGGCGACGCCGCCAGCCACCGCGCCAGGCGCTGACAGGGGCGCCAGGCCGCCAATAGTAATGGTGTAATTGGCGAATTCGCAATGTCCGTCCGCTTGAACTGCGCCCAAGGGCAACAAGGCGATCATGGCGAGCGTAGCAATCAGACATAAGAATGTAGTTCTGCGCTTCATGTTCTTGTCCTCCTCTGATTGGTCGAGTGTATTCGACTGCAACATGGCGCTGCAGATCAATACGTTGAAGCTGGTCCGCGCCGACCTGCGTTTAGGCGAAAGAATGGTTACTGGTCGCTGGTCTAGTTATGGCGTCTTCGATTGATTCCTTTGCTCGACCCCATAACTGAGTGCAGATGTACTGGCGCCACCAGCCATGCAGAGAGGGTAACGCGAATCCTATGGTATTGTCAAGCGGCTCAAAATCGCCTTCAGTCGTGGGTTGTATCATTGACCTAGGGACATTTGCGGACGCTGCGGACGAGTGGCGTGATGTCTTGCTGACTAACATTTGCTATGATAGTGAGCAAAACCAATGCATGACGAGCGATCCAGGTGGAAATCATGAGTGAGATGTCAATTGGCTGCGCATTGTGGACTCTGGGGGCGACGCCGGATGTCGCTGCCCTGGCGGGGCAGATGGAAATTGCGGCGGGGATTGGTTGCACGTCGGTGCAGCCCTGGATAGTAGACTTTGAATATCGCCCATGCATTCTTGACCCGGAGGTGGGCTCGGCCGCCGACCGCCGTGAAGTAGTCAAGATTGCTGAGTCACTGGGGCTTTCGTTCAGCGGATTCTGCGCCCAGCTGAAGGGAGCGGTGACTTATGGCGGCTTGGAAGAGAGCGAGGGCTTGCGCTGGCGGATTGACAAGACGAAGCAAGCATTGGACACGACGGCTGAGCTGGGCGGAAACATAGTCACGACGCACGCCGGCGTGCTGCCTGAAGACCGCGCCGACCCGGCCTACGACATTCTGCTGGGTTCAGTCGGCGAAATCGCCGAACACGGTGGGAAGGTCGGAGTATACTTTGCGCTGGAAACCGGGCAGGAGTCGCCCACGGCGCTGGGAGACTTCATTGACGAAGTCAACAATCCCTGGCTGAAGGTCAATTACGATCCCTGCAACCTGCTGCGCTTCGGTTCGGAAGCGGGAACGATCCAAGGGGTGCATATCCTGGGCGACAAGATTATTCATACGCACGCTAAGGACTGGAATCCGGATACGCGCCAAGCGACCTGCGGCGAGGGTCTGGTGCCTTGGGATGGATATATCCAGGCGTTGCGAGACATCGGCTATAGCGGTGTCTTGGCGATTGAAGATGAGACGGGCAACGAGGATATGATCGGCTCTATCGAACGAAGCTTCAGGTTCCTGCGAGGATATACGAATGCTTAGAATCGGAATTCTGGGCGCCGGCGGCATTGCCGCTTTAGGTCATCTGCCGGAGATCGCGCAGGTTGATGGCATGCGCGTGACGCATATTTGTGGTCGAACTGAGCGTCGACTTCGCTTGCTGTGCGACCGCTTCGATGTGCCCCGTTACTCGACCAACTGGACAGACCTGCTCAATGATGAGAGCCTGGACGGTGTCATTGTGGCGCTGCCGCATCCCTTGCACGCCGACGCGGGCTTGGCGGCGCTGGAGCGCGGCCTGCATGTCTTCATGCAAAAGCCGCTTTGCACGACCCTGGAAGAGGCCGACCAACTGGTGGCGGCCAGCGAAGCAAAGCCCGATCAGATCGTCTACTGTCGTCCTTCGTTTGACGCGGTTGTCTATGAAATGCGGCGGCGGCTGTCTGACGGTGCTGTAGGGCAGGTCTCCGGCGCATCTTCACGGCACAGCCACGGCGGTCCGGAAGTGTACTACGCCGAGGTGACCGACTGCTTTGAAGAACCTCGCGTCGAAGACGACTTCTGGTTTTTTGATGCCGATACCGCGGGCGGCGGCGCCTTGATCGACATGGGCGTATATTCGGTCGCCAACGTGGTCGCGCTACTTGGCAAGGTGGACTCTGTGACCGCTCGGATGCGCACGGTTGCCAAGCCTACCGCCATGGAAGACACGGCGACCTTGGTCCTGGAAATGGCGAATGGCGCGTTGGCGACAGTGGAGACTGGCTGGTGCGACCCGGCGCGATCGTCTTATCTGCGGGTGCATGGCACAGCCGGCAAGTTGATCAAGCGGAGCGACGACGCCATCTACTACATTCGACCAAGCTCCTTTGAAAGGGAATGGGCTGAGCCGATCGTCGAAAAGATCCCGGCGCCACCCGTCGCCAATCAACATGCCGAGTGGCTGTCGTGTATTCTGGGCGAACGTCAACCCGAGCTTTCAAACCTATGGACGGCGCGGCACATCACCGAGATTCTGGCGGCGGCCGTGGCATCGAATGAAAGCGGTCAGCGGGTCACGGTCGACACTGAGCCAAATGTCTTTTGAGGCTAGCTGCGCGCCTAGAATTTGACTTCAAGCGCCGTGAACGAGAGCGGCGGCAAGCGCAGTTCCGTGGCGCCGTCTACGATGGGCGGCGGGTCGATAGCTTGCGTCGACAGTTGGTGGGGATTGTCCCAGCTGTTGGCGGCTTTGGGATCGTCGCCTGCCAGTTGACAGGCTGACGCAACGCGCGTCGGCATGGCGTCTTGCCAGTTGATTTCAACGGGGACGTCGTCGTTCTGGCTGCGATTCACGATGAATATGGCGCTCACTGCGCCCGCCGCGTCATGTGTGGCGGAGACGTCAAGAAGCGGCATATCTCCATATTCGCTAGTCTCGTACCGCGGCGACTCGACCAGAACATCGAGCGAATCGCCGCGCGCCATTTGACTGAATACCTTGATCGGGTAGAAGGTCGCTTGCTGCAGCAACTCGTCCCCGCGTGTCAGAATCGGGGCGATGACATTGACAATTTGCGCGAGGCAGGCGATCTTCAGCACATCGGCTTTTCGCAAGAAGACGCTCAGCCATTGCGCGACCACGAGAGCGTCTTCGAGGTTATATATCTCTTCGATGAGGTGCGGCGCTTCCGCCCAGTTGCCGCGCAAATCGCTGGACTCACGCGCCTTGTACCAGACATTCCACTCGTCCCAAGACAGGTAGACATCGTGCTTGGAGCGAGTCTTCGCCTTGACGTAACGCAATACGCCGGCAAGTGTGTCGACATAGTCCTCCAAGGCGGCGCTCAGCGCGAGGTAGCTGGGCGTATCATCGTTCGGATTTCCGGCATAGTAGTGCATAGAGTGGTAGTTGACCTTCTCCCAGCAAAATTCCAGCGCGACCCGGTCCCACTCAGGGTAGGTTGGCATCTGCGAGCTTGACGAGCCGCAGAGCACAAGCTCGATCGAGTCGTCGTGCCAGCGCATGAGCTTGGCGGCTTCGCGCGCTTTCTTGCCATATTCGACGGCGTCGAGGTGGCCGATTTGCCAGGGTCCATCCATCTCGTTTCCCAGGCACCAATACCTCACGCCGTAAGGATTGCGCTGTCCGTATTCGGCGCGCAGGTCGCTGTAGTGGGTACCGGTAGGCGCATTGCAGTATTCGACCAGGTTTGCGGCGTCTTGAATGCCGCCGGTGCCAAGATTGACGCCGAGCATCGGTTCGGTATTGATCTCGGAGCAGAATTGCAAGAATTCGTCCGTGCCAAACTGATTGGTCTCGATAGATTGCCACGCCAGTTCGCGGCGGCGGGGGCGCTGGTCTTTCGGTCCGATACCGTCTTCCCAGCGGTAGCCGCTGAGGAAATTGCCGCCGGGATAGCGCATAGAGCGGAAATCAAGCGCGCGGAGGGCGGCCAGCACGTCCTTACGCAGACCATTTTGATCAGCATGTTTGGAGGCGGGGTCATAAATGCCTTGGTAGATGCAACGCCCCATGTGTTCGGCGAATCCGCTGAACAGCAGGGGCGAAATCTCGCTAACGACGCGTTTGGTATCAATGTACAGGCGCGCAGGCGATGACTGGCTCATTCTGATTCCTTTCGTTGTCGATCCAATTAGCGGTGTAGCCGAGCCGCGGTCGAGAGATTCTGTCTTCAACAGGCGGCCGGGTTTGGGTCGGGGGCAGATTCCTAGCGCCCGCCCATACCGGTCAAGGTGATCCCTTGTATGATCTGTCGCTGGAAGATGATATAGACGATCAGAATGGGAATGGAAGACAGCACGGCGCCTGACAAGACCATCGGTCTGTATTGGCCCGCGTAGGAAGAATTCAATATGGCAAGCCCGACAGGCAAAGTGCGTGTTTCCAGGCTATTGGTGACGATGAAGGGCCAGAATAAGTCATTGTAGTGGAACAAGAAAACGAAAATACCGAGCGCCGTCAAAGCGTTGCGAGACAGTGGCAGAATGACATGCCAGAAGCGCCCGAAGTAACCGGCGCCATCCAGGACGGCGGCCTCTTCCAGGTCCCTGGGCACTTGCATGAAGAATTGTCGCAAGAGAAACACGCCAAATACGTTGGCGGCGCCGGGGAAAATAAGCGCGTTAAAGGTATCAAGCCACT
This sequence comes from Anaerolineae bacterium, assembly GCA_022824465.1. Classification (GTDB taxonomy): domain Bacteria; phylum Chloroflexota; class Anaerolineae; order Aggregatilineales; family Phototrophicaceae; genus UBA6055. Next base: position 236,661 of record JAJDZV010000005.1, on the reverse strand, counting down.
GCAGATCACGCATGAGCAAGTAATTGGGAATCAGTGTCACCTGCGACGGGATCATGATGGTGACCAGCAGGAAGCCAAAGAGTATATTGTTGCCGGGGAACCTGAGGCGCGCAAAGGCAAAAGCCGCCGGCGCGCATAACACCAGCACTGCCGCTGTATATCCCGTTGCCGCGATCAGGCTGTTGCGGAGCCACAGATCCAAGCGCAGGTCCTGTTGCGTCAAAACAGCGTTAATGGCTTGCAGCGTCGGCTCTACCGGGATGATTTGGGGCGGCCAGCGATTGACCTCTTGGTTAGTCATGAATGACTGCGAGATAGCGATCAGCATTGGAAAAACGACAAATAGTCCCAGCAAGGTCAAGAAGACATAGGTGACGGTATGCTGCGGAAGTATCGACCGCTCGGGTTTCATTGGTCGGTTCCCGCTAATACTCGATGCGACGACTGAGGACAATGAATTGTATGCTGGTCATCACTGCCATAATCACGGCAATGCAAACCGCCACGGCCGCGCCGTAGCCCATGCGAAAAGCAGTCCAGGCGATTTGATACAAGTAGAAAATCAGTGAATAGGAAGAGCGTCCGGGACCGCCAGTCGTCATGATGAAGGGCTGTCCATAGACCTGAAAGTGGGAAATGACGCCCGTAACCGTCACGAAGAGAATGGTTGGGCGGAGCAAGGGCAAGGTAATATAAAAGAATAGGTCTCGATTGCTGCCGCCATCAATGCGCGCCGCCTCATACAATTGTTCTGGTATGCCCTGCAAGCCAGCGATGAATATCAACATCGGGAAGCCGAATCCCCACCATATAGTCGTGAGACTTAACGAAGGTATAACCAGGCCGGGGTCACCCAGCCAATTCACAGGGCGTATGCCCAAGAAACTCAAGCCATAATTGATGATGCCGAATTGCGTATTCAACAGCCACACCCATATCAAGCCAACCGCGCCGACCGAAAGCAAGCTGGGCATGTACAGCAGTACGCGAAAGAAGCTCTGTGCTCTTATCGGACGCGTCACCGCGACCGCCGCTGCTAGCGCTACAATGGTCGTGCCGACGACTGTCAACGCGGTGAAGACGATGGTATTCTGCAGCGATATCCACCAAACGTCGTCGTTTATCAACTCGATATAATTCTCTATCCCGATATAAGGCCGCATCGGACGCAGGATATGCCAATCATAGAAGCTCATCCGCACCGCCTCTACCACAGCGCGCACGACGAATACCGCAAAGAAGACCATAAACGGCGCAAGAAACGCGCAGGCGGCGAGGGTCTCTCGCGACTTCAAGGTTAAAGTGAATCGCCAGTTGCGGTTGCCTGCTGAATTAGCGCGCGCGCTCATTCTAGTCTTCCCTCACTTGGCTCTCGCCGGGATGCGTAAGAAGCGATCCGGCGGGGCAGCCATCACTGCCCCACCGAGTTAACTGCTTCACTTGAACGGTTTGACAAGCTACATTGCGCGGTCAAGCACCTGCTGCATGCGCTCGGCAGCGTCGTTCAATGCGTCTTCGACCGACTTCAGGTTGTTCAACGCGCCATCCAATTCCGGATCCAGCGCGGCGTACATCTCCTGCGTTACCGTGCTGGTATAGTCGAGGATACCGTAATCGGTAAATGTCTGCCCCAGCAAGATGTTGGAGGGGTAATTCACCGCGTCAAGCGAGGCTTGCACCGAAAGCAGCGCAGGCACTTGCCCGGAGCCGGCCCAAGTCCCCTGGTTTGCGCTGATCCATTGCAACAAGGTCTGTACCGCCTCGGCTTTTTCCGGCGTGGAGCTAGCCGGCAGCATAAAAGCATGGATGCCGAACCAGGTGGCGGGCTGCGCGCCGAATTGGACTTGCGGCCAAGCCATACCGTTGATGTCGGTCTGGTCGACGGCGAAATTGCGGAACCAGGTACCGGTCGGAATTACCGCAACCGCCCCGCTGGCGAAGCCTTGCCAGGTGTCGAAACCGGCTGGCGGCGGCGATACGTTGTATTCGAAGACCAGATCCTTAGTCTGTTGCAGCGCAGCTATGCCGGCGTCGGAATTGACAGTCACTTGTCCTTCCGGCGATACCATTTCCCCGCCGTGCTGCGCCAGCGCGCTCAGGAAGTTGACGCGGGGCCATTCGCCAACGACGTAACCCCACTGCACAACGTTCTCGGCATCAAAATCGGGATCAGCGGCGTTGTTGCCATTTGCGTCCAGGGTCAAAGCTTGAAAGAGCGTGACCCAGTCTTCATAGTTGTCGGGCGCGGTCGCCGGGTCGGTGTCTACGCCGGCCGCGTCAAACATGTCGGTATTGATCCAGAGACCGCGGCCATGATTATCCAGCGGGATTGCGTATGTGACGCCTTGATACTGCATGCCGGAATAGGTGATTGCGGAGATATCGTTCTCGTCGAACCAGCCGCCATTGCCAGCGTACCAGGGACCCAAATCCATCAAGACGCCGAAGTTTGCGAACTGCGGAACTTCCGAGGCGTGCATCAGGATGAGGTCCGGCGGCTGATTGGCGACGAAGGCCGCTTGCAGCTTGGCATAGAGCGTGTTCCACGGGATGATCTCGCTGGTTACTTCGAATTCAGGATTCTCGTCCGCGAATTGCGCCAGCATTTCGTTCATGGTGACGCCGTCCGAGCCGGTCAGTCCGTTCCAATAGGATATCTTGGTTTCGCCGCCACCGAAGGCGCCGACGATCGGCGTAGGTTCTGCATCCTGCGCAACCGTGCTCATCGGCATGGAAATCACCAACATTGCGGCGACAAGCAACGCAAGGGTGAGAATCAGACTCAGTCGTTTGACCATTTTTATTTTCTCCTTTGATTCGTGAAGCATTTCCGGATCACTTCTGTATCACTTTTCTCTCATAGTCGCCTTTCTTGTATACGACTGCCTTCCATTCAACAGAAGTGTTGCCCGCCAATGGCAAGGCAACATTAGGGAAGTATATCCCCCCCCCGCCAAATATCAAGCCGGTCGCCCGCGTAGCTCTTCCGGAAGCATTTGACACTCGCTCAACCTCCCGTTGCCGCACGCGAACGCAGTCCCCGAGCGCAACGGATTGGCAACGGTGACGCGGCTTTGGCGTCAATTTTATTTAGTCAGCCAGGTCAAGAAAAGACGCTTGCCAGATATCGCGATTGTATTCGGCGATCGTCCGGTCGGAGGAAAAGAAACCCGAGCGCGCGGCATTGAGAATCGACATGGTGGTCCAACGCTCCGGATCGGCGTAAGCTTCGGCGATTCGTCGCTGGCAGGCGACATAGCTGGCGAAGTCGGCGCAGAGCATGTATTCGTCATGATAAAGCAATGAGTCGACGATGGGCCGGAATAGATTCGTATCGCCACCGGAAAACTGACCGCTTGCGATCCAGTCGATGGCTTCGCGCAGGTCCGCATCGCTTTCGTAGTAGTCGCGCGGATTGTAGCCCTGTTCTTTGGCGGCGAAGACTTCCTCGGTGGTCAAGCCAAAAAGAAAGAAATTCTCTTCCCCGACCCGTTCGCGGATTTCGATGTTGGCGCCGTCGAGCGTGCCGACGGTCAGCGCGCCATTGAGGGCGAATTTCATATTGCCGGTGCCGGAAGCTTCTTTGCCGGCCAGCGAGATTTGCTCAGAGATGTCGGCCGCCGGATAAACCAGTTGCCCGACCGTGACATTGAAGTTGGGAATGAAAACGACGCGCAGCCTATCGGCTGAGACGGGATCGCGATTGACAACATCGGCGACCGCGTTGACCAACTTGATGATGAGCTTTGCCATGTAATAGCCCGGCGCGGCTTTGGCGCCGAAGAAAAACGTCATCGGCATTTGCTCCGCATTTGGATCGCGCTTCAATGCCTGATAGAGATGAATGATGTGCAGCGTCTTCAGTAATTGCCGCTTGTATTCATGCAGTCGCTTGACCATAACGTCGAAGATTGAGTCGATATTGACGCTAAGCTCTAGGCGCCCTTGAACGTAGTCCGCAAGTTGCCGTTTGTTTGCGGCTTTCATGGCGCGCCAGGCTTGACGGAAGTCCGGATCATCGGCAAACGCTTCCAGCCGCGATAGTTCGTCGAGGTTGGTCAGCCAGCCATCCCCGATGCGATCGGTGATGAGATCGGACAATATAGGATTGGCCAAGCGCATGAATCGACGTGGCGTTACGCCATTGGTTTTGTTGCCGAACTTATGGGGCCATAAAGCGGCGAAGTCGGGGAATACGCGCGACTGCAGCAATTCCGATTGCAGCTGCGCCACGCCGTTTACCGAGAAACTGCCGATGCAGGCGAGGTTGGCCATGCGCACTTGCTTCTCCGCGCCCTCTTCGATTATCGACAGGCTGGAGACTTTGGCGGCATCGTTAGGGAAAGTCATCCGGACGACTTCAAGGAAGCGGTGGTTGATTTCATATATGATTTCAAGATGGCGCGGCAGGACGCGCTCCATCAACCAGACGGGCCACTTTTCCAGCGCCTCGGGCAAAAGCGTGTGCTGCGTGGCGGCAAAGGTCCTTTCGGTGATTTTCCAGGCGCGTTCCCAATCAAGGCGATAGGTGTCAAGCAGCAGGCGCATGAGTTCGGCGATCGCGATTACCGGGTGGGAATCGTTCAAATGGATGACGGCGACATTGGGCAATTCTTCCCATTCCACATTCTTGATCATGAAGCGCTTGATGATATTGTTGAGCGAGCATGCGACAAAGAAGTACTGCTGTTTCAGCCGCAGCTCCTTGCCTTGAGGCGTGTTGTCGTTGGGATAGAGGACTTTGGTGACATTCTCTGAGCTGGTCTTCTGTTCCACCGCGCGGGTGTAATCGCCGACGTCAAACAACTGCAGATCAAATTCGCTGGTGGCGCGCGCGCTCCACAGCCGAAGCATGTTGACGGTTTGGGTCTGAAAACCGGGCACGAGAGTGTGATAGGGCTGTCCCATAATCGTCTGCGCCGGCAGCCAGCGCACGCGATAATTGCCATCGAGGTCGGCATAGTGTTCGGTGCGTCCGCCAAAGCCTACTTCGACCATATCGTCCGGCTGCGGGAATTCCCAAGGATTGCCATAATATAGCCATTCGTCGGGACTCTCGACTTGCCAGCCGTCGCGGAAGCTCTGTCGGAAGATGCCGTATTCATAGCGGATGCCGTAGCCGACAGCCGGGATGTTCAGCGCCGCGAGCGAATCCATGAAGCAAGCTGAGAGCCGTCCCAACCCGCCGTTGCCCAAACCCGGTTCAATATCGAGCGCGATGAGATCGGCGAGGTCAATGTCGTGCCGCTGCATGGTTCGACGCGCCATGTCGAAGGTATTGGTATAGAGCAGGTTCTTCTCTAACTGCTGACCGATAAGGTACTCGGCGGAAAGGTAGTAGACGAACTTGGGGTTTTGGCGGAAGTAGCAGTCGACGTTTTGCTGCCAGTTGTACATGATGTAGTCGCGAACAGTATGAGCCATTGCGAAGTAAAGGTCGTGTGGCGTAGCAGTATAAATTGCTTGACCGCTGGTGTAATACAAGTTGTCGCGGAAGGCTTGGTCGAAGGCTTCCTGCGTAAGCTCTACTTCTGAAATGTTCTCAAAGTCTGCGATGACCATTCTATTTCCTCGTCGCTAAGCGCGCGGCCGCGCTAATCTGGAGATTTACGGCTAGTCCCAATGATGTCAGAAACCACATAATAGTTCGTTTGTCGTGGTTTCGTCAAATTCTCCTCCATCGGCTTGAGTTGCCGGTGCGTGCTAGAATCGTTCGCAACGCTGGGAAGGGAGCGCGCCCGTGAAACGCCCTAATATCCTCATATTGTACTCTGATCAACAGCGTTGGGACGCCTTGGGCGCCAATGGCAATGGCGAGATTAAAACGCCGAATCTGGACGCGCTTGCCGCCCGCGGTGTCAACTTCTCACGCTGCTTTGTGCAGAATCCGGTCTGCATGCCAAGCCGCATCAGCATGTTTTCCGGACGATATCCGTCTGGCTTGGGAATCACGCATATGGGCGTGCCCGTGCCCGTCGAAGTTATGACATTGCCTCGTATCTTGAAGCAATACGGTTATCGAACTGCGAATATCGGCAAGCTGCATTTCTTGCCGCATGCCAACCGAGAGCATCGGATGCCGCATCCCACATACGGGTTTGATCATCTGGAAGTCGCAGACGAGCCGGGCGTCTATGAAGACGCGTATCGCGCCTGGGTTAGGCGGCGGGCGCCAGAGCAGATGGACAAGATTAGCGCGGGCATCCCGCCGATGACCCGCGTCTGGCAGCGGGCGATGGGCTTCGACGATGGCATTGCGCATCGCGGGGATCCGGAAGGTCGGCGCGACTTCGAAGGCGGCCTACCGTTTGCGGCTGATGAGGAGCTGACATTTAGCGCCTTTGTCGGCGAGCAGACCAGCGAATTCATCCGTAGCGCTGGCGCTGCGCCATTCTTCTGTGTCGCCGGCTTCTATTCGCCGCATGCCCCCTGGATTGCGCCGCAAAAGTATCTCGATCTCTATGATCCTGCGGCGCTGTCGTTGCCGTCGTATCCGCCAGCGATAGACGCGCAGCGGCCGCAAAAGCCAGAAGCGCAGTTTTCCGATGCGCAGCTTGGTCGCGCGAAACAAGGCTATTACGCGATGATCAGCGAACTCGATCATTATGTTGGGCGGGTCTTGGAGACGCTGGAAGCCTGCGGTAAAGCGGATGACACGATTGTTGTATTCACATCGGATCATGGCGAGTGGCTGGGCGATCATCTGCGCTTTGGCAAGGGTTATCCGGCCGATGACGCTGTCAGCCGGGTACCCCTAATCATTGCCGCGCCAGGCGGGCGGCCAGGTCAATTTTGCCAGGACATCGTCGAAGCGGTGGATATCGCGCCGACCTTGCTTGAGCTGGCAGGAATTCAGATTCCGCCGTTTATGCAGGGCGATAGCTTGGCGGGAATAATCGAATTCGGGGAGAGCGGTCAGAAGCAGGTCGCGCTGACGGAGGGGTCTCGTTGGAAGTGCTTGCGGACCGGCGCCTATCGCTATCTGATTCATGACGATGGCGAGGAAATGCTCTGGGACATGGACGTAGATCCCGGCGAATACCATAATGTTGCTGGATCAGACGAATACGCCGGAGCGCTTGCGGAATGCAGGCGGCTGCTGCTTAGACGGCTGCTGCAAATCGAGCGTCCGCTGCCGCGCGCCTGGACCTACTAAGCAGCGATTTGCACGGGATCACTTGAAGGGAAAGTCCGGTATCGAGTGCTCGGCGACGCGCGTCCAGAGGCGCTCGACAGTGCGAATGTCGTCGGCGTCAAGGTTTATCTTTTGCGGGTCGCGCGCGAAGGGAGAAGTGATGACGCCCCGCCGCCACATGACATATTTGTGCAGCGAGACACCGTAAACCATCGCGTAATTCAGCAGCGGCAAAAGCTGAAAACCGAGTTGTTCCGCTTGCTCGATTTCACCAGCGCGAAACAAGTCGTAGATTCTCACCTGGACATCGACGAATCCGCCGGCCGGCATGTTGCCGCAGGCGCCGCGCTTGAGCTCGTCGACCAGATAAATGCCGTTAGCCCCACCGAAAACGCCCAGGCAGTCTCCCTTGTCAAGTTCGAGGATCTGGCTGATATGCTGGAGGATGGGGGGCGTTTCTTCTTTGATATATTTGATCTCGCATTCCGCCGCGAGCAGCTCAACCAGCTCTTGTGGAGATAGCGGAGAGCCAATTGGCGCCGGGGCGTTCTGAATGATTAGCGGACGATCAAAGCCGGCGAGCTGCTGATAGTAGCCGCGTACGTCAGCTTTCGGCGCTTTGCGCAGATAGGGCGGCATCGCCATTAATGCGGTGGCCGCATGATCACAGGCGTGACGGGCAAACTCCAGAGCGATGCGCTGATTGAGACCCTGTACGCCGACAACAAAGGGAGTGCGTCCAGCAATGCGCTCCCCAGCAAAGGCTACAATCTGTTTGCGCTCGGCATCGCTGAGGGTGAAGAATTCGCTGGCGAGGGCCGGGACGACCATGCCGTGCGCGCCTGCGGCGACGCAGTACTCGATTTGACGCGCGAAACTGTCCCAGTCGATATTGCCGTGGTCGTCGAAGGGCGTCTGCAGAATCTGGTATATTCCGGCTAACATCGTGACCTCGTCTATATGATGCCTGCTTTGCGGAAGCTCCCGCCATCGCCTAAACTATACCCGTCTTGCAGGCGAGAATCTACAGCGGCGTTGAGAGGCATTTAGAAATGCGAATCGTTCGAGTGGAAACCCTACCAGTGCGAATCAAGCGTGAAGAAGCCTACCTTGGCAGTTTGCCGGCAGAGGCTGACGATGGCGCCTATTTCATGCGGCCGCCTTATCGCGCGCTTTACTCCGCCCATTTCGAAACGGCTTTCGTAAAGATCACGACGGCTGACGGAGTTATCGGTTGGGGAGAGGCGCTGGCGCCGGTCGCGCCCGAAGTGGTCCAGCAGATTATCGAGCAATTGTTGACGCCTGCCCTGCTAGGGCGGAATCCGCTTGACGGAAATGTATTGTGGAACGTGATGTATGACTTGATGCGCGAACGGGGATATTACGGCGGCTTCATGCTCGACGCGATCAGCGCCTGTGATGTGGCACTTTGGGACCTGCGCGGCAAGATCCTGGGACGGCCGGTCTATCAACTGCTGGGCGGCGCATATCGCGAGCGGATCCCGTGCTACGTATCGGGATTGCCTCGACCAACTGCATCCGAGAGAGTGGCCTTGGCGCAATCTTTTGTTGCGAGCGGATTTCATGCGTTCAAGTTGGCGGCGGGACATGGCGTGCGAGAAGACACAGATTCGATTGCTACCTTGCGCGCGGCGCTCGGCGACGAGGCGACGCTTTTGCTCGATGCGCATTGGGTATACGCGTTGGACGAGGCGGTCCAACTCGGCCACGCCCTGGCTGAATTGGATGTGGGTTTCTTTGAAGCGCCAATCAACCCGGAGGACCTTGAGTCGCATGCGCAGTTGGCGCAGGCGGTCGCCGTGCCAGTCGCTCACGGCGAAACAGAGCGGACGCGTTATCAGTTTCGGCCCTGGCTGATGCAAAAGGCGGCGGATATCTTGCAACCCGATGTGGGGCGCGCCGGCATATCCGAGGTAATCAAGATCGGCTCAATGGCGGAAGCGTTTAATGTGAAGATGGCGCCGCATCTCAGCGTCGGCTTGGGAATCTGCATTGCAGCGTCAATTCACACTGCTGCCGCGATCCCCAACTTGTATTTGCTCGAATACCAGCCGCCGGTATTTGAGATCGCGAATCAATTGTTGGATAGGCCACTCGTTTGCCGCGCAGGCGCGTATGAGCTCCCCAATGCCGCCGGGCTCGGTGTAGCGCTTGACGAGAGACGACTGCGCGAACTGCAAGCGTAATCGCGCGCAGCTAGCTTGGAACGAGCGGCGCCTGGGGTCGTACGATTTGCAGGCGCGCGGGCGTGAGGCGAGACGCCAGCTCATCCGAGACTTGGTAGCCATGGCGGAAGTTGCCCCAGGACGGACCATAGCGGAAGACGATGATTCGTCGGGCGCCGGGGTTTACACGCTTCGCCGAACCATGGCTGAGGCAGTCGACGAAGAGCAGTGCGTCGCCGGCATCCATGTGCATCTCAGTCGCGCCTTTAACATCGTCGACTGACGACTGCTCGCTACGCATGCGGTATTTTTCAAAGTCCGGATGCGGGAAGTTTGCTTTGTGGCTTCCGGGAATGACCATTGTGCCGCCGTCGCCCGGTCCGATGTCGGTCAGCGCCATCAGCACATTGATCTGCCCGCAATGAAAGCGGCCGTTGTGATAACGAAATTGGGTGCGCTTTGTACCTTCGTGGCCGCCGGAATGCAGTCCGATCGCCTCGCCGGGACCGCGAATATTGGCGAAACACTCGTCGATGAAGAGGGGACCATGGTTGTAATCGAATGTGCCGACGCCGCCGACGAAGTGCTTTACTTTCTCGATCCACGCCGGATGGTCGATGAGCTTTTCGAAGGCTTCGCCGCCCTCATAGATTTGCTGCAAGTTCACGCCATCGTCATCGCCGAAGTTGTGACCGTGCACACGGCCCTTCCATTCGCCGGGCTTGACCGGCAGCAGGGCGTCTATCGCTCGGTTGATGTCCAGAACTTCCTGCCGCTCAAGGGCGCCCTTTAGCAACAAATAACCTCGCAGGTCAAAGAAGTACTCTTCGCTTGCGCTTACCATGTCTGCTCCACACTTGGGTCTATTCGTAACATTGAACCGCGAAAAGAGCGGCGGGCGCATCTCCGTGACTATCAATCAGTTCGACTCGCAGGCGGTCAGTTTCGACGGGCTCGTCAAAATCGATCTGATTAACGGTCTGGTGATTGTCCGTGACCTCGGCCAGGGTCGTTCCATCGCCAGCGCGTAAACGAAAACGCTTGACGGCGAATGGCATAACATTTTCCGGGTGACCCCGCGTGACTGTCTCCATCGCATGGTCGAAGTCGGTGTCAAACATCAGCGTCACGCGGCTGATGCTTTGAGGAGCAAGCCACTTTATGTCCAAGGTTGGGGCGTCATCATTGGGATCGGCCACCCAGGCGTTTGCTTCGGCGACCGGGCGCGCCAAGCCGTTGCAGACATTTTGCGGGTCAAAGCCATTTATTGGCGGAGAAAAGGTCATCGCGATATTCTGCCCTTTGGGGCGTCGCGGCGGCGACCAGAACTCAAACGATTCGACGCCGATGTCGTCGAAGGGCGTCTGGTCCCGCCGGTATTGAAGCGCGATTAAACCAGTGATTCGGGTCTCGCTCAGGTGCAGGCGCAATGCCGGGTTCTCCATCACGCAGACGAAGACGTAACGCGACTCGTCGATCAGTTCGTCAAAGTCCAGGTCTATCACTTGATCGGGGCCGGCTGGCAAATCGAATTGAAGCGTCTTCAGGATGATGTCCGGTGTGTGATTGTCCCGTTTCGAGCTTTGTCGCAGCTGAATCTCAAGAGGCGCCTCGGCAACGGCGTCGACGGTGACAGTCATGCTTGGGACGCGGCCCCGTTGCATAGGCAGCATCTGGGCATAGGGCCGCTCGAGTGCGAGCCGCGGACCGTCATCCCGCAACGCTTCCAGGCAGAGTTTGCTGGACGCGGTCACGGCAGCCTGCCGGACAAGATTGGCATCGTCTGCAAGTCGGAATTGCGGAATGTAGCCGCCGACGCGTTGGAGGTCGCGCTGCAGCAATCTGACGTTGTCTGGTTCGGCGATGTCACGCGGCAGCAAGCCACGCTGAGCGCAGTGCGCGGCTGCCATGCCAACTGACTGGGCGGCGCAAGCCAAAGTGAGCATCACGCGGGTCGAACCGAAGGCGACATGCGAGGCGCTCATGATGCGCCCGGTGATGAATAGGTTGCGGATATTCCTGCTGTACTGGGTCCGGTAGGGGACTTGGTATACGCCCTTGGCATGCCACTGATCGCAGCCGGGCAACTCGCTGAAGACGCCGTCAGCCGGGTGCAAATCGATGGACCAGCCACCGAACGAGATGGCGTCATAGTGGTAACGCTGCTCGATGATGTCTTGCTGAATCATCATGTAGTCGCCTTCAAAACGCCGGCTCTCGCGTTTTCCCGGGATCTGCCCGACCCATTCCAGCGTCAAATTCTCGGCATCCGGGAATTCGCCGGAATTTTTGATGTAATTCCAGACGCCGTAAACGACCTTCCAGAGCTGCCATTTGATGGTCTCGGTCTCGTGCACGGTGTCAAGCCGGCCGCCGTATTCGATCCACCACAGCCGGCAGCCGTCGGTGGCGGTGTTAAAGCTGCGAAAGCGCGGAATCCGCGTGATGTCATCCAGCGCGTAGCTTGGCGGGACGAAATTGACAGGCACGCCGATATCTTTGGTGTAGAAATAAATCGAATGCCCTAGCAGATAACCGTATTCTTCGCTTGGGGCGAACTTCTCGCCAAATTCTTCGCTCGCCTCGGCGCCCATGCGAAAAGCCGCGCCCGCTTGAAAGGCGACTATGCCATCGCCGGAGGCATCGCAGAAGAGCGGCGCATTGAGTTCGTACTGGGTTGAATTCTGGCTACAGAAGGCGGTGACCGACTCGATCGTCTCACCGTCCGATTTTGAAACGCTGACGGCAGCGGTGTTGAGCAGCAGGGTGATATTGTCTTCTTCGACCACCTTTTCCAGTAGAACGGTATCAAAGATCAGCGCATTGCCTTCTTTGTTGCGATACATGTTCTCGACCAGGATTTCGTCAATGACGCCGCCCTCGCGCGCCCAGCGGTTGTTGTTATTCATGTGCGACGTGGCGCCAAGCGCCCAGAGACGGACTTCGCTGCTGGCATTGCCGCCCAATACCGGGCGGTCTTGCACCAACACAACCTTGATGCCAGCGCGCGCAGCCGTTATGGCCGCGCTTGTGCCCGCCAGTCCGCCGCCGACGATGACAAGATCGCTGTCGATGCGCTTCGTCTTGGGCCGGCGAACGTCGGGCGAGAATGGTTCGCTCAGCATTCTGGGGATTTGATTGTCTTGCTTCATGGGTAGTCCCTTTTAGGCTATAGCCGCTTGCCAATCTACCAACTGTGATTGCATTTCGCAGCGGATGGTCGAATACTGCGAATCATCCCACAGATTCCTCAATTCGTGCGGATCATTCTGCAGGTCATACAGTTCGCCACCGCCGTTTTCTTCATCAACCAACTTCCAGCGATGATTGCGCAGCATGTAAATGCGCCCTGACAGCGAAACCGGGTTGCCTTCCCAAGACACGCGGTCATTGGACGGATTGGTGAATACCCTGCTGGCCAGCCCGTCGGCAATCAAGCGTTTTTCATCGTATGGCGTGCCCGGCACACCATATTCGCTGAAGGCAAAGGGGCGTATTGCGCCGCCTGTGCCGCCATCGCGCAGGCAAGGCAGCAAGTTGACGCCTTGCGCCTGCGGTGGGCAGGGCACGCCGGCTGCAGCGGCAAAAGTAGGCAACAAATCGATATGCGAAGCGAAGCGATCATCTAGCCGACCGGCGTCGATTTGACCTGGCCAGCGCGCGATCAAGGGTACGCGAACAAGTACATCATAAAGCGCCGGGCTCTTGGCCATCAGGCCGTGGTCACCTTGAAAATCGCCATGGTCGCTGGTGAAGATTAGCAATGTATTTTCACTCAATCCGCGTTCATCCAGGAAGTCAAGAATCTTGCCAACCTCGTTGTCAATCATCGTCACCATGCCGTGGTAGACTCGGCGCATCAGGTTGATTTGCTCATGCGTGAAAGGGATGACCAAGTCATTGTTGCGCTGATGAAATTGCTGCCGGAACGGCTTGCAAGCGGCTGCCAGGGTGACGGGTTCGATTGTCGGCGGCGGGAGGTCAGCATACATCGAGAAGTATGGCTCCGGCGCTTCATAGGGTGTGTGCGGATATAGATAGGACAGCCAGAGAAAGAAGGGCTTGTTGCTATTGCCGTGCCGCTCCAGGAAGCGCAGCGCCGACGCGGTTGTGGCATGTTCGGCTGTGATGGACGTCCAGACAGGCTCCTCAGCCAGACGCGGATAGCGTTGCTCGCGATATCGCGCCCAGCACTCATAATGTTCCCACTCCGGATGATGGGGCATGGCAGGCGCCTCGTCCCATTCGTCCATGTCAGCCGGCGTCAAGAACGAGTGATTCTTGCCGCTCAATCCCGTGACATACCCGGCGTCTCGCAGAAGCCTGGGTAAATCGGTCGGCGGACGCAGACCGGGGTGATGATTGGAATAACAGCGGTTCTTGCTCGACCATTGCCCGCTATGCAAGCACCAGCGGTTCACCAGGCACACCGGAGAAGGCGTAGTCGCCTGCGTGAAAGCCACTCCTTCGCCGACCAAGCGGTCCAGGTTCGGTGTGTGAATATACGCGTTGCCAAGCGCGCGTATCGTATCGAAACGCTGCTGATCCGTGTAGATCAGCAAAATGTTGGGTCTCACGTCCTACAGGCCCATCCGATCCGGCTCCACGCCGTGCTCGGCGCACCATTTGTTAAGCGGATTGAAGCCGCCCGTTGGCTGAAACTCGAGCGTATCGTCAATCTCTTCGCCAGCGAGGTAACTCTCGAGGTGGTTTAGCTTGTCCAGGAAGGATCGGTCTTGCTTGACGAAATCCAACGGCTTCAGCCAGCGATAGCAGTAGCCGATCATGACCGCTTTGCGAGTCCGGCTGGTGAAGTTGGGCGCGCCGGCGTGCCAGGTGCGGTACTCGAAAATGACGCAATCGCCCGGATTCAGCAGCGGCTCAAGCGCGTTTTCTGGATCGGCCGCGCCCTCAGGTATATCGATCTTCTCGACCAACTGATTGCTGCCTTGCGCCAACATGGTGACGCCGGAGTTCGGCTCGCTCAAGTCTGTGAGGTAGAAGGCGCACTTCAAACCCATACGCGGATAGCGGGCCTCGCCCAGGTCACGCATGATGCGTCCGCCATCTCGGTGCCAGCCGGGCCGCCTGATGCTGTCGGGCGTACCGGGCGGGTCGGGGTGACGATAGATCAGGTGGCTGGTGGAAAGCTGCAAGTTGGAGCCCAGCAGCTGGATCACCAGCGGCAAGGTGATGTCATTCGTCAGCAGCGGGATAAAGGCATCGTCCATCACGATGCAATTGCGGAAGCCGTCATAGTACTCGCTGGTCTTGTGGCGATTAAGCCGCTCGTCCGTAGCGATGAGCCGGTCGCCCGCTTCCAGCAGTTGGTGGATTTGGTCTTCATCAAGCGCATTTCGCACGATCAGATAGCCCTCGTCGCGAAACTGGGCGCGCTGGGCCTCGGTCAACTTCACAAACCCGTTCATGTTTCGACTCCTACAATCATTCGCTTATCGTCTAAGTATAAGTGAAGTAGGCGGTGGCGACACCTGCCTCCTCAGCGACAATTCTTGCCCAATGCGCGCTGAAACCGCTAGGGAATTCGTGATGCCGGTAACCGCCGGGCACAATGGCAAAGGCATCGTAACGCTTCCACGTGCCGTTGCCCAGGAAATCAACCTCGATGCGGACGGTGATAACCTCGTCGCCATCATTGCTCAGGTGCAGAACTTTCTTGTCGAAGCCTGTCATCAGGTAGGGTTCGGATGTCTCGTCCGCCGTGACGCAATCCTCCCACCAGACACCGCCCCAGCCACTCGGCTTGCCAAATTGCCACAGATCGTCCGTTTTACCGAAATACAAGCCGGACTGCGGCTCGCCGGCCAAGTGATTGGCGCCGCCGTGAGGGCTCGCGTTGTCCGAGCCGAGCACCAACATGCCGCGAAAGGTGCAGAAATCGCCGTGCACCCAAAGATGCGTCGAAATCGGTCGGATGCCCCAAACACGGTTCTCGTAAGCCCAGGGGGACAATTCGTAGAACATGCCGTGGCAATCCATGAGGAAGCGCTCGTGGTCGACTTCGCGGATGCGGGGCCATTCGGTCTGCCACATGTGATCGAAACAGTGGCTGGCTTTGGGCAGGCGATAGCGCTTCCATTGTCCGTCCGCTTCGGTGAAGACTTGCAGGATCGCGGAGCGCTTGTCCCAGCCCATGGCAAAGATTGTGCCTGCGAAGTCGCCGCGACCGTTGACCTCAATGAATGGGTTGCGCTCGATGATGGTCCAGCGCTCGCCGTCCCATTCCGCCAATCGACCCGCAGCTTCCGCGCCGGTGAAATCCCGCTCGTCGTAACTATTATTGGCGACAACGACCCGACCGAAGTTGCTGTAAGCCGCTTTGAAATGCGCGTATTGATGATCAGGAACGCCTAGCTCCACTGTAAGATCCGCCAGCCACGTCGTCTCGAGCGTGTGAACGTTCAGCTCGTAGAACTCTCCCTCCATGCCCAGCATGTAGACCATGTTGTCCTGGTCGCGCAGGTGGCGCATAGTCGCGCAAATCCGCACTTCCAGCAAGTCTTCCACAGTGCGAACCTTGCCCTGGGCGTCGATGACGTGCGGACCAATGAACAACTGATTAGATTCCCAATGGATCATCCGGTTGGTGTACGTGCCCACATAGCTGTCCGGATGCTTGGTCATCTCCAGTTGCTCGTCGATGCTATAGAGTCCCGTGCCCACGCCGCTGGCTGACAAATGCGACACATAGGTGACTAGCCAAAGCTTGCCGGCCCAAGCCATCATCGCGCCAACGCCGCATTCGGTGCGCGGCGGTCCTAGTTCGGCAGTCAAAGCGAGATGGGGAAATACGCCACTTGCGTTCATATACTGATTTGATGCCATCGCATTGCGCTTTCTCTTATTGTGTATGCGTAGTTACGGCTGGAGAGGCTTCTCAGGAATTACGCGGTCATGCCAAGGCGCGCCGAGCGGATCCGTCTTCACGGAGAGGATAACGGAAGCGGAATCCATGTCTGGCGTATCAGCCCTTCAATCCGGAGATATTCGCGCCCTGGATGAATTGCTTTTGAAACAGGAAGAAGACAATCAAGACCGGCAGCACCATCATAGTTGAGGCAGCCATCTGCTGATTGTAGATCCCGCCTTGCCCGGGCAGCGAGGTGAACTTGTAAAGTCCGATAGCAAGCGTGTGCAGGTCAGGATCTTTCAGGTAGATCAATGGACCCAGGAAGTCGTTCCAACTGTTCTGGAAACTCAAGATGGCGATGACGACAATCGCAGGCTTGGCGAGCGGAATCATTACTTGCGTGAAAATTCGCACCTCGCTGGCTCCGTCGATCTTGGCCGCGTCAAGCAAGTCTTGCGGGATGCCGAGGAAAAATTGCCGGCAGATGAAAATGTAAAAGGCGTTGCCAAAGAAATTCGGCACGATCAAGGGATAAAAGGTATCGATCCAGCCGATGGCGTCATAAGCGGCGTAGACGGGAATCAAGCGCACGGCGAAGGGCAGCATCAGCGTCGCCAGCAGGATCAAGAACAGGGTGTCGCGAAATGGAAAGCGGAAGCGTGCGAAGCCATAAGCCACGAGTGTGCAAGAACCAATATCGCCGACTAATGAGACGATCGCGATGAACATGGTGTTGCGGAAAGTGATGCCGAAGTTCCAGAATTCCAAGGCCAGGGTGTAGTTTTCCGGCATCCAAACGCGGGGTATCCACTGGACAGGGAAGACGCCGACTTGATCCAGCGGCATCAATGACGACATGAACATCCAGAACAGCGGCGCCAGGAACCAGAGGCTCATCACGATGAGCAGAAGATACAGCAAGACGCGCCCGATAGTTCGCGTCAGACGGTGTACCGTGTCGCGATGCAGGAAGTCTTGAGAAGCAGTCGTTGCTGTCATCAATCCGTCTCCCCGCCCTGATAAAAGACCCAGCGCTGCGATGTTGTTACGATTACGGCAGTGAAAACAAAAATGATCATGAAGAGAATCCAGGCCAGCGCCGATGAATAGCCCATCTGCGGCGGCAGGTATTGGAAGGCATGATCAAATAGATGCAGGACGTAAACTCGCGTCGCGTCACGGGGCCCGCCTTGCCCATCCGTCATGATGAAGACTTGGGTGAAGACCTGAAACGCGTTAATGATATTGATGAGGATGTTCAGATAAATGGTTGGCGTCATCAACGGGATGGTCACACGCAGCAGACGCTGGAAAACATTGGCGCCATCAATTTTCGCCGCATCATAGTATTCTTCCGGTATGCCCTGCAAACCGGCGAGAAAAATGACCATAGTCACGCCCACCCAGGTGGTGCTCATGATCAAGTAACCGATCATCGCGATGTCGGGGTCGGCAAACCAGCGAAAACGCGGCAATCCAATTGCGTATAGGAACGAGTTAAGCAAGCCGGCGCGCGCGTTTAGCACATAGAGCCAAATGACCGATAGCGCCACGATAGGCACGACCGACGGCAAATAGAATAAAGTGCGCCAAAGCCCGAGAAATCGCACTTTGGTGTTGAGGAGAAGCGCCAGCGCAAAGCCGAGCACGATGCGAATGGCGACCGAGCCGCCAACATATACGCCGGTATTTCTCAATGATTTCAAGAAAAGCGGGTCATCGGTGAAGATATGAACGTAATGTTCCATGCCCACCCATTTTGGGGGGGCCACGATATTGTATTTGGTGAAGCTAAGCAGGAAGGACGCTACAAAGGGGAAGAGCGAAAACAGCAAAACGCCGATGATCCAAGGGGTGATGAAAAGCAAGCCCATCTTGGCTTCACGCTTGCGCATTGGCGATAGGTCGCGCCAGCGTTCCCGCCGCCGGCCGCGCAGGGCGCTGAATTGCGAGCCGAATGCTGTGGCCATGTGCTATCTCCGAAACCGTCAGTTCTGTGTAGCGAGAAGCGGGGCGCCCGAAGATGCCCCACTTCTGAACTATGTCGCTTTAGCCGTATTCTTCCCAGAAGGCGTCAAGCAGTTCTTGAATCTCGCCTTCAGCGCTGGCGAGCGCGTCTTCAATGCTGCTGTCGCCGAAGAGCACATCTTCGACCATGCGGTTGATGATCTGGTTGGCTTCCGGCTGTACTGGCGAGACGGTGACGAGATTATCCAACGCAGCCACGCCTAGCAGGGCTTCCGCCCGTGGATGCACGACGCCGTCCTTCTCGTAGCCATTGCATTCGACCAAGGGCGATGGCCGTTGCTGCTGCTGGATGAACCAGCATGCGCCATCCCCTTCGACCTCGGTGGTCAGCCACTTGACCAGCTTCCAGGCTTCATCCGGATGCGCGGCATTCTTCGGGATCATGTAACCCCAGCCACCATGCGCGCCGCCGCGCCGTCCCGGGTTGCCCATGGGACCGTAGGGAATCGGCGCGACATCGTAGTTCAGCGACTCGGCATGGTCTTCGACCTGGAACAGCGTCCATGAGCCGTTGATCTCGATGGAGACCAGACCCTGGATCAGCGGACCCTGATCGAACTCGCCCGCCATTTCCCAGAAGGCGTTCAGCTCCTCGATGCCGTAGTTGATCTCAGCCATATCTTGCATGAATCCCAGTGCCTGAACGCCGGCTTCGTTGTTGATGGTGATCGTGCGCAGGTCAGCGCTGATCCAGTCTTGACCGTTGGCGTTCAGCCAGGTCAGGAAGGCGCCGGGACCACTGGTCGACTGGGTGTTCACACCGACGCGCTCGAGGAAGCTGCCATCGCCAATACGCAAAGTCTCAGCGACTTCCAGCATCTCATCCCAGGTCTCAGGGAATTTCTCGATGCCAGCCTCGGCGAAGTGATCGGTGTTGTACCAGGCGATGCTGAAAGCGCCGCCGCCCGGCAGGGGCAGCAGCCAGGTCTTGCCGTTGAATTGCGTACCGGCAAATTCTGACGGATGGAAGATCGCGGGATCGACGCCATCAGCCGCCATGTAATCATCAAGCGGGATGATGGACTCGGTGGCGGCGAAGAAGGGCAGGTCGTGCCGGCCAAACATCGTCACATCGGGCGGGTTGCCGGCGGCGATGGCGGCCAGCAGATTCTGCAGGCGGTTGTCCCAGGGCAAGAAGATGTTGTCGACGCAGATGCCCGGGTGGGCATCTTCAAAAGCGGCGACTTGGTGCTCCTGCAAGGGAATGCGATTGCCGCCCCAGTGATGCCAGTAGGTCAGGGTGACATCGCCTTCGCAGTCCGGGTTTTGCGCCGAAACGGTCATTGAAAGCGGCAGCATCGCCAGAATCATGCACAATGCCAGCAGCAAGAACGTTGATCTCCTATACATTGAACTGTCCTTTCACTGTAGATCGATACTCGCGGTCAAGAGAATTTAACACTGACTCAAAGATGCCTTGTACGGTCTGGCTGGTGGGACCGACCATTGTACACTCGGCTACACCAATTTCTCCTTTGCTACGTTTATGCGACGTGTTGTGTTCATGTTGAGTCCCTGACGATTAATTTGGTCGAGACAGTCATCACATGCGGGTCATCCTTGGCGCCATCCATCAAGTTGCACAGGCGAAGCGCCGCCAGCCGCCCCATCATCTGCATATCAAAACCGATTGTCGTCAGCGCCGGGTCGGCAAAGCGCGCGTAATCATAATTGTGAAATCCAATGACCGCGATGTCGTCTGGCGCTTTGCGCCCTGACTCGCGAATTGCTTTTAGACCACCCACAGCCATGCCGTCGTCGGCAAATACGATGGCGTCCACCGGCTTGCGCAGACCAAGCAATTCCGCAGCGGCGACGAACCCGCTCTCGACATTGAAATCAGTTCCGCGCGTCGTCATATAGCTTTTATACCGCAAATCGTTCAAGCCAAGCGCAAGACGATAACCCCAGTATTTCTCCCGGCTTGTATTAGTTGTTTCCGGTCCGTTCACCAGACAAATATGCCGCCGCCCCCGCGCTTTAAGATGGCCAATCGCATAAACCATACCCTGTACATAATTCGCCATGACGGCATTGCTGTCAAGAGGATGGGCATGCCCGCCGGCAGTGACAAACGGGACGGACTGCGCTTGTAATTTGCGCAGTAGCGCATAATTGAAGACGCCGCCGAGAAAGATCACCCCACTGATATGATTCGCCTCGATCACATCGGCCATCTGCTCAACATCGGCGAACGCCTTGTAAATATGCGTTGAGACGCGCCGCTCTTCAAAGACCGACTGCGCGCCGCGGACGATTAGCTGCTCGATTCCGCCAGACAGTGCCGGCAAAACCTGGGCATGATGCTCCAACGACGACGACAGGAAGGCCATCGTGCGCCCCTGCTTCGAGATCTGCCCCCGCAGCCGCGAAAATGGATAGTCAAGCTCGTTCGCTGTCTTCCACACCGCCTGGCGCGTATGAGAATCGACGTGAGGATGGTCGTTCAAGACGCGGGAAACAGTAGATATAGACACATCAGCCTCGCGCGCGATATCGCGAATCGTCGTCTGTGCCTTCTGTCGCTGTATCGAGTCGCCCATAATCTGTACGCGCAACAAGCAAATGTCGGAAACAACTTTATCTGATTTGCTGAAACATGTCAAGAAAATGCCCGAAACTTACTCCTCGTGAAAGAGAGCTGGGAAAACTTCAATCGTGTCGTTTCTTCCACTGCCGACGCTGGTCGGCGGATACAGTCTTTCACAGAAGACTCGCGCGCATCAAAACATCGCGGCTACTTTGCAGGGCTCGCTCGACCTTAGGCAAATTGGGATTCAGCTCAAGACTGAGCGCTCCCTGGTACCCGATGCAGTCGAGTGCAGCGATGGCGGCCGCCAGCGATTCTTCCGTCATCACGCCATCAAGCAGCGACCAATGCAAGTCGCTTATGCCGTCGTTGTCGTCGAAGTGGACATAAGCCAGGCGCTCGCCAGCATTGATTATCGTCTGTTCCGGTTCTTCGCAGGATATCTGAAGATGGCCCGTATCAATCAGCAAGTACAGATTCCTATGCGCCGTACCGTAGATAAACTCCAGGGTATCGGCCGCGGTCGGCAGCGCCGTGCCGGGAAAGTGCTCTATGGCAAGTTTGACCGCCGTCTCGCTGGCGGCATCGGCCAGGCGCGTAAGCGACTTAGCATAGCGCTCCAGCGCCCGCGCGCTTGGGTCATTGCCCGGCACAACGTAGACGATGCCGGCGCCTACTGCAGCCGCATGCTGTAGCGCCCTTGCCGTGTGCTCCACGGCAGTCTGTCGCGCGACGCTGTCAGCGCTGTCCAGGGAGCAACCGGCCGGCATGCCGAATGAGCCGCCAACGCAAGAAACCCGAATGCCCAGTTCCTGCGCCAAGAGTCGGCTTTCCAGCGTCCGCAAGTGACCAGGCTGAATGTCGATCCAATCGAAGCCCAGCTGCCGCATAGCACGCAGCATCTCTGTCTCCGGCATGCCCAATGTCCAAACGCAGGCGGCTATCTTCACGCTATCAGCCTTTCTCGTGACTAGCGGATGTGGCGGAATACTAGCGCATGGTCCGCTACTTGTCACGATTTGACAATAGCGTGCGCCGGTCGTACACTTGGTGGCGCCTCAGGATCAACGGATCGGCAATGAACGAGCGTGTCGCAGTCATTACGGGAGCGGGTTCAGGCATTGGCCGCGCAGTTGCCTTGGCGCTGTGGGCCGATGGCTACTCGTTAGCCTTGGCCGGCCGGCGCAAGGCGGCGCTTGAAGAGACTGCGGCTTTGGCGAATGCGCAAACGGCGCGCGCGCTTGTTGTGCCCACTGACGTCACCGATCGGCAGGCAGTCGGCCATCTCTTCGCGGCGACGAATCAGCGTTACGGCCGGCTGGATCTGCTTTTCAACAACGCCGGCATGGGCGCGCCTCCCATCCCCTTGGAAGAGCTGAGCGAGCAGCAATGGCAGCAAGTGGTGGCGGTTAACCTGACCGGCGCCTTCTGGTGCACGCAGGAAGCCATCAAGCTCATGAAATCCCAGCGGCCGCGAGGCGGAAGAATCATAAACAACGGGTCGATATCGGCGCAGGTCCCGCGTCCGCATTCGGCGCCGTACACCGCTACCAAGCACGCGATGACGGGCTTGACCAAATCGACCGCTCTGGATGGCAGAGCATACGATATCGCTTGCGGTCAAATCGATATTGGCAACGCGCGGACAGAAATGACCGGGCCCATGGAACGTGGCATCTTGCAGGCGAATGGCTCAGTGGCGGTCGAGCCGACAATGGATGCGCGCAATGTCGCGGAAGCCGTAGTCTATATGGCCAATCTGCCGCTATCAGCGAATGTCCTTTTCATGACCGTCATGGCAACCGGGATGCCTTATGTTGGCCGAGGCTGACGTATCGTGAACGAGCTCATTTGGCTGACCGCCGTTGAGCTGGCGGCTATGCTCCGGCGCGGCGATGTATCCGCGGTCGACGTCTTGCAAGCCCATTTGGCGCAGATTGATCGCGTCAATCCAGCGCTCAACGCAATTGTGACCTACCTGCCGGAACAGGCGCTCGAGTTAGCGCGCGCCGCGGATGAACGGCAGGTTCGCGGCGAGGAATTGGGTGTCCTGCATGGGCTGCCTATCGCCCACAAAGACCTCTTCGAGACGGCGGGCATACGCACCACCATGGGTTCGCCGGTCTTCAGCGACTTTATTCCGGAATCCGACGACCTGACGATCGCGCGGCTGAAGGCGGCGGGCTGCATAACGCTGGGCAAGACCAACGTGCCGGAGTTTGGCGCGGGCTCGCATACCTTCAATCGCTTGTTTGGCGCGACCGCTAACCCGTATGATTTGTCAAAGACTTGCGGCGGCAGCAGCGGCGGTTCGGCCGTGGCTTTGGCTGCCGGCATGATGCCGATAGCCGATGGCGGCGATATGGGCGGGTCGCTTCGCAATCCGGCAAGCTTTTGCAATGTGGTTGGCTTGCGCCCTTCGCCGGGACGCGTGCCGAGTTATCCCGCAGCCAATGCCTGGGCGACCCTCAGTGTGTCAGGACCCATGGGGCGGACGGTGCAAGATGTCGCGCTCATCATGCAGGCGATCGCCGGTTATGACAGTCGGTCGCCGATTTCATTGCACCAGCCGCCGACAGTCTTTGCCGAAAAACTCGAGCGAGATTTCGAGGACGTGAAGATAGCCTGGAGCCCCGATTTGGGTAGCTTGTGCGTCGATAGCCGCGTGGTGGAAACCATCGAGCGGCAGCTGCCCGTATTTGGCGACCTCGGTTGCAAGGTCGGGCAGGCGCATCCTGACTTCAGCGACGCCTACGACATCTTTCATACCTTGCGCGCCTGGAGCTTTGAATTGAGCTTCGCCGAGTACTTTGCCGAGTTTGGCGAAGACAATTTCAAAGAGACGATCCGCTGGAATGCCGCCAAGGGCCGGTCGTTGAGCGCCCCGCAAATCAGCCGCATCCAGGTGAAGCAGACCGAGCTTTATCATCGCGTGCGGGAATTCCTGGAAACTTATGAGTTTCTTCTGCTGCCGACAGCGCAAGTGCCGCCTTTTCCGATAGAGTGGGAGTATCCGCAGGAAATCAATGGCGCGCCGATGCAGACCTACATCGATTGGATGATGAGCTGCGCCTTCATCACTGTGACCAGCTTGCCAGCGATATCTGTGCCGTGCGGCTTCACTCGCGAGGGATTGCCAGTTGGTTTGCAGATTGTCGGCCGCCCGCACTCCGAGTTCAAGCTGCTGCAATTGGCTTATGCCTTTCAAGAAGCCACGCGCTTCTATGAGCGCAGGCCGTCCTTCGGCGGAGTCGCGGCGTCGTCTGCCTGATGAACTCTCGAAACGGCGGTTACGCCATCCTCAATCCTTGGCGGGCTTGGGGTCGAATGAGGCCGGCGACGACGAGATGACCTTGGAACTCAATGCGGCAACCTGGTTTTTAGCGCTGCTGCCGGTATTGACAGTGCTCCTTTCAATGGTCGGTATGGGCTGGGGCGGCAGCCGCGCCGGTTCCGCCGGCTTTGGCACTGCGCTGGTTTTGTCGCTTACCCTATTCGGCGGGAATCTGCCTCTCGCCGCCGTAGCCGTCGGCAAATCACTGCTGTTGGCAGTTGACGTTCTATACATCGTCTGGATGGCTCTTTTCTTCTACAACGTCACTAATGAATCCGGCTCGGTCGCGCTCATCGGACGAAGTTTGCCCCGACTTAGCGCCGACCGCGCCGCGCAAAGCTTGCTGATAAGCTGGGTATTCGTGTCGCTGTTGCAGGGAGTCGGAGGTTTCGGCGTACCGGTAGCCGTTGTGGCGCCCCTACTGGTTGGACTCGGTTATTCTGCGACGCAGTCGGTGATTATGGCATCACTTGGTCATGGTTGGGCAGTGACATTTGGCTCGCTGGGCACCTCATTTGTCGCTTTGACAGCTGTGACCGGCTTGCCCGGCGAGGCCTTGGCGCATGACGCTGCGGTGATTTTGGGCGCGGCCTGTTTGATCAGCGGCGCACTCGTTGCATACGTAAGCGCTGGCTGGGAAGGATTTCTGCGCTCGATACCGATGTTGATTATGGTGGGCGCGGTCATGGGCGTTGCTCAGTGGTGGATGGCGACGAATGGCATGTGGACGCTTGGTTCGACCTCGGGCGCGCTGGCGGGCGCCATTGTCGGCGTCGCCTTTGTGTTGTCCCCGCTGCACGGCTCCCGAGCCAAGGGCGCGTATGCTGCCGGCAACATAACGTCACGCCGGATCCTCATGGCGATCGCGGCCTACGCGATATTGCTAGTCATCGCCTTTTCGGTCAATCTCATCGAACCCTTGAAGCTACTGGCGAATAGCTTGCGGATAGACATAGAATTTCCCGCCGTTTCGACAAGCTTTGGCTGGGGCGTATCGGCGGAAAGCGGACGAGCGCTCAGCATATTTGGACACGCCGGCGCGATACTCTTTTACGCAGGCGCGCTGTCATTCCTGTTGTATAGGCGAGCGGGTTACTACGAAAGCGCAAGCGTATGGGGCGAGATTTGGTCCAAAGTACGCCGGTCGGCGCAGAAATCTACTATCTCGATTTTGGCGCTCGTCGCGATGGCGGCGCTCATGACGCATTCGGGCATGACGCAGATTATCGCGCTGGGCATCAGCGAGGCTTTTAGTCGGGAGTTGTATCCCTTGGCGGCGCCATTCGTTGGCGCGCTGGGCGCCTTCATGACCGGCAGCAATACAAACTCCAACGTAGTCTTCGGCGCGCTACAGCAGGAGACGGCCAATCTGCTGGCCTTGAGCGTACCAATTGTTCTGGCGGGCCAGACGGCCGGCGCGTCGCTGGGCAGCGTCCTGGCGCCAGCGAAGATCATTGTTGGTTGTAGCACCGTTGGGCTAGGCGGGCGCGAAGGTCCCGTCATCCGTCGGATGCTGCTGCTGGGATTGATCCCGGTTGTGTTTGTCGCCGTGGCCACCTTCGTTAGAATTAGCGGCGCATAAAGGCAGATGGAACGGGCGGGCTACGCCACCGGAGGAGTAACCATGAGTGAACTTGCGCTATTCGGCGGAGAAAAGACTCGTAAGACCGCCTATCCGGCTTGGCCCCTGCATGACGAGCGCGATGTAGCGGCTGTGGCTGACGTCGTGCGCAGCGGAAACTGGGGCGGCTTTCCCTACCCGGGCCCGCAGACGCGGCGCTTTCTTAACGCGTTCATCGCGATGCAGGGCGGGCGCTATGGCATCGCGGTTATGAATGGCACCATCACGATGGAAGTGGCGCTGCGCGCGGCTGGGATTGGCTGGGGCGATGAAGTGATCGTGCCCGCCTACACCTTTCAAGCTACCGCTTCAGCGCCGATGATGGCGGGCGCCATTCCGGTATTGGTCGATATTGACCCTGATACCTTTTGCATCGCTCCGGCGGCTATTGAGGCGGCGATCACGGATCGGACCCGCGCGATCATCCCGGTCCACATCGCGTCGCAGATGGCGGATATGGATGCCATCATGGCGATCGCGGCGCGCCACAACCTTATAGTCATTGAAGATGCGGCTCATGCGCATGGCGCGGTCTGGAACGGCAAAAGCGCTGGCGCGATCGGCCATTTCGGGTCGTTCAGCATGCAGTCGACGAAGATTATGACCGCTGGCGAGGGTGGGGTTTTGCTTTGTCGCGATGAGGAGCATGCCTGGCGCGCGGCCAGTATCATTGATTGCGGGCGTCCGCATGATCCCGCGGGCCAGATCATTGTGCAGGGCGGCAATTATCGCATGACTGAGTTGCAGGCCGCGCTCCTAATCGTGGCGCTGGAACGTTTTCCAGCGCAGGCGCGGCAGCGAGAAGACATGGCGAATTATATGGACGAGGCGCTGAGTGAGGTTGACGGCGTGCGCGTCCTCCCACGCGATCGCCGGCTCGAAAAACGCGCGCTATACCGCTACACCTTCGCAATTGCGCCAGACGATTTCGGCGCGCCGAACGACGTTCTTGAGCGCGCGCTTTTGGCGGAAGGCATTCCCTGCTTGCGCGGCTATGATCCCATGTACCGCTATGACTTGTTTCAGCCAGCGGCGTCGCGTTTGGCTGTTCCCTCCGCTTTTCCACAATACTTCGACTATACCAAGACTCGCCTGCCTGTCACTGAACGGATTAGCGGGCGCGAAGGATTCTGGCTTGATGAGGCGATATTCCGCGCGGGTAGCGAAGGCGTTGACGAAGTGGTAGCCGCGCTGAAAAAGGTGCAGTCGGCGCTGCGGCGCGATCCGACGCTGGCGGATAGAATAAGCGCTCTATAGACCCGTGGTTTCTCGCATGCTGGTCGGATAGCCTATTGGGTCAATCATCACGTCGATCAAGACTGGCGCTCGAGCTGCCAGTCCGTCTTGAATCGCTCTGTCGCAGTCGGCGGATGATTCCACTCGATAATAGTCCAAACCAAAGGCGCGGGCGATGAATTCAAATGCAGGATTCGCGAATTCGACGCCGTAGGCAGACCGACCTTGCCTAACTTGGGCGGAGCGGATGAGATCCAGCGCGCAGTCATTCATCAATGCCACCAGCACGGGCAGTTTGCGTTCGACCAGCAAAGCCAGTTCGCCCATGACCATCGCCAAGCCGGCATCGCCGGTAATGCAGACGACAGCGTGGCCAGTGACTTCGGC
Organism: Anaerolineae bacterium; assembly: GCA_022824465.1. Lineage (GTDB taxonomy): Bacteria > Chloroflexota > Anaerolineae > Aggregatilineales > Phototrophicaceae > UBA6055. The sequence goes on along the minus strand of JAJDZV010000005.1, from coordinate 209,333 downwards.
GGCTGCGATCGCGCTGCACAAGCCAAATCCCATCGCCGAGAGCCCATTCGAAACGAAGTACCGATTGGGCTGGCGCGCCGGCCAATTCAATGCGGCGAAGATCTTATGTGATCCGACATCGGTTGTGACGATGATATCATCGGGCGTGTTTGCTCGCAGCGAGCTAAGAAAGGCCTGCGGCAAGATGCGATTCGCCTGGAAAAGAGGACGCTCTTCAGCCGCTAATTGTCCACGGAATCGCGCGACGCGTTCCTCGCCCCAGCCGGCGTTGGTTGCTGGCGCTATGTCGCAAAGCTTGCCAAGTAACTCATTCAGGTTTCCCGCCAAGGCCGCCTCGCAGGCAATGCTCGCGTCTCGATTGCGCCAGTTTGCTATCCAGACGAGCGGCTTATGGTAGTCCCACGGCTTGACCAACTCAACGACATCAAAGCCCACGGCGATGATGCAGTCGGCTTCTTCAATCACCTCATACGCCGGATCGTGAGGCGTCAAGCCCAAGGCGCCCAGGTGCAAGGGATGGTCGGCGGACAATGCGCCTTTGCTCTTCGGCGTATCAATGACGGGCGCGCGTAAGAATTCGGCAAGCCGACGAAGTTGCGCGTAGGGAGCGTCAGGCTCAAGGCCCAAGCCCACGACAATGACCGGTCTATGGCTGCTGTCGATTAGGGCACGGGTATGCTGTAGATCGCTCTCGCTATAGGCAGGCGCGTTTGAATCGAGCGCTGGCGGATTGCAGGGGGCGATCTGTTGGGAGGCGATCCCGTTGTGCAGGCTGAGATGCACGGGTCCCGGTCGGCACGCTCTTGCCATGGTAAACGCGCGGCCGAGAACTTCCGGGGCATTTTCCGGTCTGATCTCGGCGGTGAATTTGCAGACCGGCTGAAACACCGCCTGGAGGTCCAGCGCTTGATGCGTGTGGCGTCCGTTATCTTCACGATCGGGCGCGGCAGTGAGCAGCAATATCGGCGCGCGATCAAGGTGGGCATGGGCTAGCCCGGTGAATGCATTGGCTGCGCCGGGTCCCAAGGTCGTTAAAGCGACCCCAAGTTCGCCGGTCAAGCGCGCCTCTGTCGCCGCCATAAAGCAGGCGCTGCTTTCATTCTTTACCAGCAGAAATTCGAGACCGCGCCGTTTGATCGCGTCAAGCAGGACGACATTCTCGCCGCCCGGCAGTCCATAAACACGTTTGACGCCAGCAAATGCCAATTGCTCAACGATATAGTCTGCGACAGCTGTCATGCGATGGAATCCGCGCGCCGCTCGGAGTGTGCGCCAATTATGCCATTTGAAACTATGATGTCAATTTGAAACGCAGTCAGCGGCACTGCCAAATCGCTTTGCCCTCTTGCGCGCCACTTTCATTGCGCGAAAAGCAATAGGTACAGGCTCAGTACAGCAAGCGGAATCATCATCAGCCACTCGAAGACTTGCTGGTTAATTCGGTCAATCAAGGATCGAGCGACGAGCACCGCGGGCGGGATCAAGACAAATACCCAGGCGATGCTTGCCAGGCGATCAATATCAAGAATGTCGATGGCGATATAACTGGGCAATTTGGTGAGATTCATCACCGCAAAGAAAAGTGTGGTCGTGCCGATGAAGCGCCGTGGCGTCATTTTTGGCTGAAGGAGCAAATATGCGGTGAAGGGCGGGGCGCCCACGTTGGCCAGCGTCGAGCCAAATCCTGATGCCCATCCGGCGAAGGTTCCGTGCCACCTACGAGACGAATAGGAAACTGACGCCATGTGGTCGCTGCCGATTTTGAAAATCAATGCAAGCAAGGTCAATCCGCCAATGAGGCGCTTCAAAGTAAGCGCATCAATCTCCTGCAGCACGAGAGCGCCCAGGACCACGCCTGCCAGTCCAGGCAGCAGCATCAGCTTGATATACTTGCGATCCCATCGCTGCCAATAAATGTAGAGCGCGAAGACATCGGCGAATATCAGCAAGGGCAGCACCAGCGCAACGGCGACCTGCGGGTCAATGACCAGGGACAGGATCGGCACAGTTAGCGCGACCGGCACGGGCCCGCCCAATCCGCCTTTGGAAAAACCAATCAGAATGCCCACCAGAGCAAAAGCCAAAATCTCTTCCATGATCTCGCGAGGTAATATGATTGATAAGCGTTCTTCGTCAATTATACGCCAGGTCAAGATTTCAATCGAGAAAGCAAAAAGCTCGGCTGTGGCTTTTGCGCCGGATTGCGTCGAAGTAAAATCGTTGGCAGCTCCGCTAGCCGGGAAATAGCCGTGGATATCAAAAAGCTGAACGACGACGGTCGCGAACTTTGGAATCGCAAGGCTAGATTCTGGGACGCGCTGCACGGCGAGACTGGCAACGAATTTCACAGGCGCCTGGTCGAGCCGAGTGTCTTGCAGCTGTTGGATCTGCGCGCGGGCGAGTCAGTGCTGGACCTAGGTTGCGGAAACGGCGCTTTGGCGCGGCGTCTGGCGGCGCTTGGCGCAGATGTCACCGCCGTTGACTTTAGCATTGAAATGATCAATCTGGCGCGAGCGCGCGGCGGCGGGCAGTGTGGCTCAATCAAGTATTTGCTATGCGACGCCACCGACGAAAGCGCTCTTTTGCGGCTCGGACAGGGCTGCTTTGACGCCGTCACTTGCACGATGACCTTGATGGACATACCGACTATTATGCCTCTGTTTAACGCCGCGGTCAGGCTCTTGAGCAATGCGGGCCGCTTCGTTTTTTCCACAATGCACCCGGCTTTCAACTCGAATAATCCAGTCTTCATTCACGAAAAGGAAGACCGCGACGGCGTAGTCACAGAGCGTTACTCCGTCAAATTGAGCGAATATCTTGAGGTTGCGCCGGTCAAGGGCGCGGGGGCTCCGGGCGAACCGACGCCCCACTATTACTACCATCGGTCACTAGAGGACTTGCTGGGCGCCGCCTTCGCCGCCGGCTTCGTATTGGACGGCTTGCTTGAGCCCGCCTTCACGTCCGCAGACGCACCAAGCGACGACCGCCTGAGCTGGCGCAACTATACGCAGATACCGCCGATTCTAACCGGGCGTCTGCGTTTGCGCTAGATTACGGGCGCGTTCGCATCAAGAACAGCCGATTCAAACTGACCGCCAGCATGCTCGGCGAACAAAGCCATCAGATCTGCCAGGGCGTTTTCGATATCGGCTCTGCCGCCATCGTGGTGCGCTTCAACCGTTATGACCGCCTCGGATGTGGACTCGTTCGCAGCGCTTGTGTAACTCTGCCGCCAGCACCAGCGGCGCGCTACGACCATCTTCTTCCGGTCGGCGAACACTACTTCACCTTCGTCAGGCCGCATCGTCGCGCCCGTGGCCAGATCGGCAAACTGCTCGCTGCCATCCGAGTAATGGACCGTTATTGGCGCCGATATCTGTCGAGTGTCAAACGTGGCGACGGGCAATCCGTAACGTATGCTGACGAGATTTCCCACGTCCACAAGCGTGTTGATGCTTGGGATGTCCCCCTTCTTGGTGAGCCGGCGCAGCAAAGCTTCTGCTGCGCTGCGGTACTTGGTGGGCGAGACGCCGAAAGCGCTGAACGCGCGGCGCCACGCGCTTAACGACGGGAGATCGCTCAATGGCGTATCCCCGATGCGCGCCTTGGTCGCGGCTTGCTCGGCAAAGTACTGGTCGCGCAATGCGTCGGAGGTCGGCGAATTCAAGAGACCCTCCGCCACGATGACTCCAGCGACCAATTGCGGATAGTCCGCGATGATTCGCGCGTCGTACTGAAAGTTTGCCATGTTACCCTCCTGCGACCAGATCGGGCGCCGTCCAAGCTGCCGCATTCTCGCGCGACTCCAGCCAACTCGTCATTCGAAGCCAAAGAAGCAATGGAATGACGGCTGCCAGCGCCGATGCGAAGACGATACCTTGGACCGCGCCGTTGCCAAAGAAGTCTATGGCGAGACCAACTGCAAGAATGCCAATTGTCTGCACCAATTCGAAACCCGCAAAGTCCAAGGAGAACATTCTCCCCAGATACTCATCATGAACCTGTTGCTGGATAATCACAGAGCTGTAGGTCCAGTTTATGGAGCCGCCCATCGCCCGGACCGTCACCGCCAGCGTCAGCAATTCTAGCGAAGGCGCGATGCCCCAGATAAACCAACCAGCGACAATAAGCGCGAAGCCGGCAGCGATCAGCCGGCGCAGAACTCGCACCGAGTCGTCGCTGAACCTGTTACTGATGAGCGGTCCGACGATCGCGCCGAATCCGAACGCGGTCCAAAGGATCGCCATAGACGTAATGCCTTGCTGCCCGCGCGCAAAAACTTGTGTCCCGTAGATGATGAGCAACGCATCGGTGCTCGTGATGCTCATGCCGGCTTTGACAAATACAGCGGCAGCGGTTTCCGGATGGCGGCGAAAATATCGCAGGCCGTCGAGAAAGGTGCGTTCGGATATATCCTTGGTCATGCGTTGCGCGCCGCCAACCTCCGAACGGGGCGACTCGGGAACGACGATCATTGCGACCAGCACGGCCGACAGTACGAAGGTCATTGAGTCCACGAGAAGCGCGATTTCCGTGCCAAAGACTTCGGCCACGAGACCCCCCGTGATCGCCCCAATAGCCAGCATCGCCGACCAGGTTACGCTGCTAAGCGTGTTGCCGATGATCAGTTGATGCCGATAGAGAATGCTCGGCATGATGGCGTTGCGCGCCGGTTCAAATACGGACGAAACAAGAAACTGGATGATCACAAAGAAGTAGACAAGCGGCAGATATTCGGGGCTGCGCGTTGTAAACAGCAAACCCAGAACGACCAGAGACCGGGCAAGATCGCTGACGATGAGGAGCCGCTTGCGGTCGAAGCGATCGGCCAACACGCCGGCAATCGGTCGCGCCAGAAATGGCGGCAGCATTCGCGCGATCAAAAAGCCGCTGACCGCTATGCCTTGGTATCCCGTGTCTTCGGTGTAACTGACGATCAATGCCGAGATGACAATGGTGCTGAACCAGTCGCCCAGCAGGCTGACGAGTTGCGCCGCCCAAAGTTTGGCGAAATCTCTGTTGCTGGACAGAAGCTGAACATAATCCATAGAGCGCCTCGGGAGCCGGCTGCAAGTGTACAGTACATGACCGCCCGATGCACGTCGCAATCGGCAGTCGAGCGCTATAATGGTGAGCGTATGAATTTGAATTCGATGTTGGATGCACTTCGTATTGCTGCGTTCACGACCGGGACATGCTCATGGAAAGCCTTCTCTATGTTGGTATTGGCGGGTTCTTCGGCGCCAATGCGCGTTTCCTCTTGTCGCATTGGGCCGATGCTTGGCTTACGCCGCGCTGGGGAGCGTTTCCCTATGGCACGCTTGCTGTCAATGTTCTGGGCTCCTTCGGCTTTGCCATATTCGGGGTTTGGTTCAGCGCTCGCACGGGCATGTCGCCGCATCTGCGCTGGCTGGTCGGCAGCGGGTTCTTTGGCGCTTTCACCACCTTTTCTACGTTTGCAAACGAGAGTGTCGCAATTGTCAACCAAGGCGCGCTTGGCATATCCTTCCTAAACCTGATTCTGAACAACGGCTTGTGTCTGCTTTGTGCCGCGGCCGGTCTGTGCCTTGGCCACCGTCTATTCGGCGCTGCATGAGCCGCCGCGGGTAAACTGGCGCATTTGAGGCATGTCCATGACCGAAGACATTGTCAAAGTCATCCTGCTGTCGTTGATAGAAGGCGTCACCGAGTTTCTGCCGATCTCTTCGACTGGTCATCTGGTCTTGGGCACATCGGTGCTCAATTTCGATGTGATAGGCTCGGTATTCGAGATATTCATTCAATTTGGCGCCGCAGTCGCGCTGATCGCCTATTACCGTAATTCATTAGCGTCGCACGCCCGGAAGGCCCGGACTGTGCCCGCAATCAGGCGATTCTGGCTGCTTGTTTGTTTAGGATGTCTACCGGCCGCAGCATTTGGACTCGCCCTTGGCGCGCATATCGAGGCTCTTCTGTTCACACCCCAGATTGTTGCTGTGTCGCTCGTATTTGGCGGAGTCGTATTTCTACTCGTAGAGCGGAATCTGCCCGCGTCTGTGCGTAGCGACGACCGCTCGGCTACAATCTTGAACATAACCGTGCGGCAGGCTGTCGTCGTCGGTCTTATACAGGCGCTAGCTTTGATACCGGGCATGTCGCGCTCAGGCAGTTCTATCGTCGGCGGCATGCTGGCGGGAATGAATCGACGTCTCGCCACCGAGTTTTCGTTTTTCCTGGCGATGCCGCTGCTTGGCGGCGCTACGCTGTATAGATTGGCGGACTCTTTGCAAGCTCTCGATTCGAGTCAGCTATTCCTTTTATTCTTGGGGGCAACGCTTTCGGCGATATTCGCCTGGTTTGCTATCGGGTGGCTCGTCAATTTCATTGCGCGCAATAGTTTTCTGATTTTTGGCTACTATCGCATTGCCATCGGTCTCTTTGTGCTGGCTGTCACTTCTAACGGCTGACTCGGAAAGTCTTTCAGCAGTTACTGGCTGCCAGATTTACATGCAAGCCAGTCCACATCTCGTTTGTCCATTATCCGGACTCTACCTATAATGAGCTTGTAATGAATGTGAGGCTGAAGATCACCGAAGCGTCTCTTGCATGTTTGGGACGATCGGGTGGTAGCTTGCCGATAGCTCTTGCGATGAGGAGTAGCAGATACATGTCGAATCACCGTAGGTGGCGCCGACTGTCTTTGACATTGGTTGCTGCTGCGCTGCTGCTGACCGCTTGCTTCCGTGATACTAGCGAGGCAATTCAGCAACAGCCGGTTGCTCGCGAATATCCATCGGCGACGCCGATAGTCGTTGAGGAGCCGACTGCGCTCGCGCCGACGGACTTGCCCGAACCTGAGGCGACTGAGCCGGTTGCCGATCAATTCGCGCTTACGGCGACAGCGCTCATAGCGCGGCAGACTCAACCAGCCGTCGAGCAAGATACCTCGTCTTTGGAGCCTACAATCGCCAACTCGGCCGCGGCCGGGCAAGCTACGACGGCGGCTATCCCGAGGTCAACTATTCCGCCGGGCGAAGATTGTGTTCACGAGATTCGCGCTGGCGAAACGCTATTTCAGTTGTCGCTGGCTTACGGTGTGACGGTGGACGAGATCGCGGCTGCAAGCGAAATCGTCAATCCGGACCGCATAAGCGTCGGGCAAAAGATTACGATCCCCGAGTGCGGCACGAGCGGCTTCATACCACCGCCAACGTCCGTCCCGACCGCGACTTTAGAGACGGTGGCAATTGCACCGACTATTGATCCAGGCGAACTCGATATTGCAGGCGTCGATGACACGCGGAGCGCGCTCATCGAGCAGGCGCAAGAGGCGCTGCTAGACAACGCGCAGGTCGACCCCCTGGAGATATTCAGCGCGCAGCTAAGCGGCGAGGCGACGCCTAGCGGGTCTTATACCGTGCAGCAAAATGACACCTTGTTTGAAATCGCCACCCGATTTGGCACGACCGTGGACGTGCTGGCGGCGCTCAACAGCATTGCCGACGTCGACAGTTTGAACGCTGGTGAAGTTCTGCAGATTCCGTAGCGCCAGTTTCCTCTGCCCCCACAGTTCAAAGCTCGAGCAGAGTCGCGCTCAGTCTCATTCGCAACTAATCACCCTTGTACAGCGCCATTTGCTTGTGCTAGACTGTCAGTTATTGCGCAAGTCGAGATCACGCCTCAGGGCGTGTTTTTTTGAGAGGCACTCATCATGAGCCAAGAACTCATGCAGACCTTGGTCGCCGACAACCATCGTCATCCGTCGATCGAGTCGGGTGATACGGTTAAGGTGCATGTTCGCATTGTGGAAGGCAGCCGCGAGCGCGTACAGGTTTTCCAAGGCGTAGTGATACGCGCGCGCAAAGGCGGCAACGAAGCGAACTTCACGGTCCGGCGCATCGCGAGCCACGGCATAGGCGTGGAGCGGACATTTCTGCTGCGCAGTCCGCGCGTCGAGCGGGTGGAAATCCTGCGGCGCGCCAAGGTACGTCGGGCGCAACTCTATTACTTGCGCAATCGGCGCGGCAAATCCGCTCGGTTGAAGGAACGCCGCTAGCCATCGCCTTAGGTTTGTCGTAACGCAATTAGGGTGTGCGAGCGCGCGCCCCCGTTTCGTCCCCTCCCCGCCATATTCCCGGCAGTCAAAGCATCGCTCATGAGTAATGTCGGCAAGCTTTAGTTGATTCACCCGGCTGCCATTCGGAGTCACAAAATGCGCATTTGCGCGATCAGCGTCAGCCTAAGAGCGCGCGCTGGCCGTTCATCATTATCTAGTGCGCCTTTCAATAATCGCAATCGATTGGCGCCGGACAGGCAGAAGAGAATCGCAGAATGCCAACCCAGGCATTATAATCGACAGCCTGAAGGTCTCTGGCAGATCACTCGGTAATCGCAAAGGTATCGGGCGCGTGCTAGACGTTTTGATTCCGATGACTTCGGTGCTGGCGAGTTGGCTGTTGCTCTTCTTCATGTTCAGTGGTCTCGGCAGTGCAATGCTTATGCTGATCGGCCGCCCTTGCTCTTCAAATTGGCTTTGGCAGGATGCCTTTTGGCTGGGCTGGGCGCTGACGCTTGGAATACTTCAACTGTGGCACTTTCTGTTTCCAGTTGATGACATGGCGCTTCTGTTGTTGGCCGCAATTGCCGCAAGCGCGATGGCTATGCAGCGACGTTTGCTTGTGCGGACGATCCGAAATCGGTCCATTGACAAGCCCTTCGTGCTGATTATGGCGTTGCTGGCGCTTTGGATGTCCAATCGCGCGTTGGGGATGCCGGTTGCCTATGACACCGGATTTCGCGACATGCAGGCCGTCATCTGGACCGATTCCTATCCGCTGACTCCCGGTCTGGGCAACCTGTTTTCATCGTTGGCTTTCAATCAATCGGTCTATTTGTACGACGCATTGCTGGACGCCTCAATCTGGTCAGGGCGCTCCAACTACATTGCAACAGGCCTTCTGGTCTTTGCGTATCTTGCGTTTGCAGCCAAGTCCGCCCATTTGCTTTGCCGGTGTCGCGAACTGCGAGACATGCGCTGGTCATGGATCTTTGCCACATTGACCGCGCCCTATGTCTTCTACTACACATCCACTTGGGGAGGCATAACCCACTTCCTGACGGACAACGCGGTCGAATTGGTCGGTTTCGTGAGCGTGATATTTCTGTTGGATTTCCTTCAGTACTGGCGCGCGGACAGAAAAGCAAATGAAGTCCTGGTCTACCGACTTGCTGTCATTGTTTTTGTTGGTTTTACAATTAAGCAGAGCTTCATAGTATTCGGCATAACGGTCTCGGCATTTGCCTGCCTGGTCATGTTTCAGCGCAGTCGGTCATTTGCTGGCGGAAGACAACTCGCGCGCGTTCTGCTTTCGGCGGCATTAATTGCTTGCGCGTTTCTGATGCCATGGGTAGCGCGCGGTGTGATCACCAGTGGCTATATCGGTTATCCGCTCACTTTCGGCCGAGTGGAGTTGGACTGGACGATTCCCGAGGATGACTTGCGACAACGCCAGCTGAATCTATCGACGAATACCCGCCTGCGAGGAGGCGATCAAGCGGAAGTTCTAGCGTCGTGGGATTGGCTGGGGCCCTGGCTGACTCGTTTTGCCGGCAATTTCATGCCCACATTGCTCCCGACGCTGATCGCTGTTGCCGCGATCGCCTTGCACACGCTTGGGCGTAGGCGGCACGTAATCAAACGGCTTGAGGCGCGCATGACTCCCTGGACATTGGCGCCCATGCTGGCAGCGCTCATGGTCTGGTTCCTGACCTATCCCGAGCCCAAGTATGCTCGCTTCTTGTTGTGGAGCGTCGCGGCCCTAGCGGTGATAACGGCGCTGCAAACTTGGCAGCCAATCGCGATTCGTCGCTGGAAGTTTGCGCCACTGGCAGTTGCCGCCGCCTGCATTGTGTACGTGCTGTATTTGATCGTCAAACTTGGCGCCTTTCCACTGCAGGCCGGTCCAGAACGAGGCTTTCACGCTCATCCGCCTGCGCGCTACAGCGAATTCGTCACGACTAGCGGTCTGACGCTCAATGTGCCCGTCGGCGATGCGCTTTGCTGGCGGATCCCGCTGCCATGCACGCCATATCCCAGTCCGAACCTGGAGGCGCGCGTCGCCGGCCAGCAGCGTCATGGCTTTCGATTGTCAGAAGAAGAAGCAACGGAATCCGTCGATGCCTGAGTGTATGATGAATGCCGTCGCACATAGCCCGCGGAGAAGCTAGATCTGACGCTATGTCGACGCTAATGCCCTTCGCCTTTTTTGTTGTCTGCCTGCTATTCCTGCGCGCTTGCCTGGTCACCCTGGGTTACTATAAGGAGCCAATACTGTCGGCTTTTCAACAGTATGGCGAAGAGGTCGGTTTCAGTCCCCTATTCGAATCATGCGTCTGGGGGATGGTGGCGGCCTACTTGCTTTTTGTGCTTCTCGCGCCCTCGTCTCTGCTTGTGCTTGTAGGAGTCTTTGCATTTGTCATCTCCGTGATGCTCTATTGGCGCATCCGCGACAACGTGCTGCGCTATCCCGAGATCTTCTTGCGATTCCCCACTTGGTATCGCGACATCGTCGAGCATACGACGCGCGAGGAACGGCGCAAGCTCTCATACATGTGGTTGGGCTTGCCCTTGCGCACGCGCCTGTTGTACAACGCCCAGCACGAAGAGTTCCGCAAGTGGGTGGAACTTGTGGTGTTGTCGGTATCGTGAAGCGCTACGATACGCAGAATGCCTTCGCAATCGAGTGAACGCAAAACGACTCACGCAGGTGAGCCGTCAACGATATCTGGGAGACCTGGACTCGAACCAGGAATGGCGGATCCAGAGTCCGCTGTTTTGCCGATTAAACTATCTCCCAAGAATCTAGAACTATCGTATCACCTCGGATTGGCGTTTTCAAGTCTTGGCAACTGGAGTCGATTTACGGCGACGCTCGACCCGGTCAAATCAGTTTGTCGCTAGCGCCAATGATTCCAGCGCGAGTTTGATGCGGCGCAGCGACTCGTCGCGTCCAAGGATCTCCATCGTCTCGAATGTCGGCGGCGATACGCGTTGACCGGTAACCGCTGCGCGCAAGGTTCCGAATACCTGCCCGTTCTTCAAGCCCAAGTCTTTGGCCAGTCGGGTCATTGCGGCGTGCTGAGCGGCGGCTGAAAAGTCTTCGAGGTCTTCTAGAGTCGGCAGGGATCGCGACAGCACCATGCGAGCGCCATCTACAGTCATCTTGCGCTGAATCAAGATTTGGTGCGGCGGCGCCTCAAATGTCGACCAATCGGCAAAGAAGAAGCCTGCCATCGGCGCCGCATCGCGCAATGTCTTTAAGCGAACCTGCAGGAGCGGCACAACTTGCCGCAGCCGCTCCTCATCAACCCTGTAACCGGCGCTCTCCAGCACAGGCTTGAGCCGGCGCGCCAGCTTGTCCACATCCGCGCGCTGCATATACTGGCTGTTGAGCCAATCCAGCTTCTTGATTGGGTAGGCGCTGTTTGCCGGATTGACATCCTTTAGGTCGAAGCGTTCGATCGCTTCATTAAGCGAGAATACTTCACGATCGTCGCCGAAGTTCCAGCCAATGTTAATCAGGAAATTGATAACCGCCTCCGGCAAGTAACCAGCTTCCATGAACTCGCGCGCCAGAACCGGCACGCTCCGCCCGGATTCGGCAAACTGCTGCCTGCGCTTGCTGAGCTTGCCTTTGCCGTTTGGATTGAGCATCACCGGCAAGTGGGCAAATTGCGGCTTTTCCCAGCCAAGCGCCTCCCAAATGCTCAGATGAAGCGGAAACGACGGAAGCCACTCCACCGCGCGCGTCACGTGGGAGATGCGCATGTGATAGTCATCGACGATATGCGCCAGATGGTAAGTCGGATAGCCATCAGACTTCAGAATAACGGCGTCTTGCAGTTGGGTATTGTCGAATTCTACCTGACCACGAATCATGTCGGCGCCGACGGTCACGCCCGACTGCGGCATCTTGAAGCGGATGACATAGGATTTGCCCTGAGCTTCCAGTTCAGCCGCTTGCCAATCAGGAATGTCGCGATAGCGCCGATCGTAGCCTCTTCCCAACGCCCGCATTTCACTGAGCTCCTCGGCGGTGGCGAAACACTTGTAGGCATGTCCTTGCGCAACGAGCCGCTTCGCCCAGGATTGATAGAGCTCCAGCCTATCGGACTGAACATAGGGACCGTATTCTCCTCCTTCGCGCGGACCTTCATCGATGTCTATGCCCAGCCAGTCAAATGATTCCTGGATCAACTCAACTGCGCCGGGCACGGTACGTTTCTGGTCCGTGTCTTCAATGCGCAGTATGAATTGTCCGCCGTGGCGTCTAGCGTAAAGCCAGCCAAAAAGCGCGGAGCGAATGCCTCCGATATGTTGCGGTCCGGTTGGGCTTGGCGCGTATCGCGTGCGTACGGGCGCGCTTCTAAGGTCGTTCAAGGTCACTTCTCCACAAGCGGCAATCGCAATGCGCCGATTCTTTGGGCTTAGGCGTTTAGTCGACGTCGCCGCGCGATCACACTCTGCACCAATCCGATGCCGACCATGGTAAATAGCAGCGACGTGCCGCCCGAACTAACAAATGGCAGCGTCAATCCCGTCACCGGCATAAGATTTAGATTCATGCCGACAGAGACCGTCGTCTGGAAGAATATCATGGCGGCGACGCCGTAGCATATCATGCTTCCCAGCGGGTCGCTGGCCTCCCGCGCGCCGCGCAGTATTCGCGATAACACGAGCGCAAACATGGCCAGCAGGGCAACACCGCCGAGCATGCCAAACTCATGAGCGATCACGCTGAATATGAAATCAGTGTGGCGCACGCGCAGGAAACGTCCAGTGTTCTGTGATCCCACGTAATAGCCTTTGCCAAGCAGTCCACCGGAACCAATGCTGATCAGCGCCTGTTCGATATTGTAATAGGCGCCAGACTCGGTATCGGGCGCAAGAAAAGTTTCGACTCGCGCTTGCTGATAGGTCGGCAACAGCGGAAAGACAATAATCAGGATGACCAATCCGGCGCTAAGGAATAGCATGATGTGCTTGATGCGCAAACCGGCCGACCAAACGATTACCGCCCAGATCACCAGAAAAACGATTGTCGTACCCAGGTCCGGCTGATCGAAAATCAGCGCTGCGGGTATCGCCATGTGCAGCATCGTGCCAAATACGGTGGTCAAGCGTCCCAGATCCAGATAGCGCGCGGCAACATACTGTGACAAGGTAATGATCATGATAATCTTGCCGATTTCCGACGGCTGAATGCGGATGCCGACGTTGAGCCAACGCGTCGCGCCGCCCGCGCCCTCCACGCCGAAGTAGCGCACTAGGATCAACATAGCCACCATCACACCGTATAGCCAGGGACTTATCCCGCCCAGGAGACGATAATCAATTGCCGCCACTGATATAGCTACGGCAAAACCGATCAGCGCGAAGCGAATCTGATCGGGCACGCGGCTGATGATGTCGTCATCTATTGCGTCTTGAGTGGCGCTGTCGATCATCAGAATGCCAAACACGACCAATGCTGCCGTGGCGGCAAACAGTACATAGTCGAATCGGCGCCAGATGCTCAGGCTGTCCATTGCGCGCTTCGCTGATGCAGATCTTCACGTCGCGCTATTATACTGAACATGTTGCGCGCATACAGGGTAGGGGAGAGCGCCATTGGCTGCTATGAGCCAGCAACGCGAAATGATTGCGCCCCCAGCGGCAGCCGTCCCCGGCTAAGGTCAGACTGGAGGCTTCTGCGCGGAAGATCCTCGTTGCTTATTGTCGTTTTCTTCGGCCGCTTCGCCGACGGCAGCCTTAGGAATTGGTTCTTTCTTTGCCGGCTTGGCAGCGCTGTCTTCGCCGACTTTGTCTGCCTCGTCGTCAGCGGTCTTCACGGCGCCATTCGACTCGGCTATGGCTGAAACCTCAGCCGCCGGTCTAGCGTTCTTATCCGTCTCGTTGACTATTGGAAGTTCCGCCACCAGCTTGCTATGCGTTCGGTCGCGCTGTTCGAGGTCGATTTCCACGCGCTCCCGGTCAACCGCCAGATACTTCACGATAACCGCCAGAATCTCTTTTTTCATCTCTTCGGCGCGTTCCGGCGGCAGATTGATGCGGTCATGCTGCAGGACAAAGCGCAATCTGTTTTTCGCCGTCGCGCCGCTGCCTATCTTGGCGCGCCCAAACAATCGATTCAATAGGCTCGTCATGGGTTCTTCCTTTTCTGGTGGTTGCCGCTCATCTTTCGTTGCGTCGTTACTGTTCTAACGGCCCTCTAGGAGGCTGATGACGCGCTGCAGGAAACTTCGGTGGCCGTTCAAATTCATGAAGGGCACATCTTCGCCGGTCAGGCGGCGCGCGACATTGTTGAACGCCATGCCAGCCTTGGAATTCGTATTCAGCGTCACTGGTATCCCGCTATTCGAGGCTGAAAGCACCAGTTCGTCTTCAGGAATGATGCCTATGATGCTCAATCCCAAAATGTCATATACATCGTCCGAAGACAGCATTTCGCCCTTTTTTACCAGGTCAGGCTTAAGCCGATTGATTATCAACCGCCCAGGACCCTTATCCGCTGCCTCAATCAATCCCGTAATGCGATCAGCATCACGCACGGCTGACACTTCCGGGTTCGTCACGATGACAACTTCATCCGCTGGCTCCAGCGCATTACGGAAGCCGCGCTCGATTCCCGCCGGCGAGTCAATAAGAACATAATCGAAATCGTCGCGAAGTTCGTCAGTCAGCTTCACCATATCGTCCGGGCTGACTGCCATCTTATCCCGTGTCTGCGCCGCCGGAATTAGAAACAGGTCTTCAAACTTCTTGTGCTTGATCATGCTCTGCCGCAACTTGCTCCGGCCCTCGACGATATCGACCAGGTCATATACGATGCGGTTCTCCAACCCCATAATGACATCGAGATTGCGCAAGCCAATATCGGCATCAATCACGACGACTCTTTTGCCCAGGCTCGCCAGAGAAATCCCAAGATTGGCTGTCGCCGTCGTCTTGCCGACGCCTCCTTTGCCCGATGATATAGTGACTACTTTGCCTGCCATTTGGCGTCCTTTCTCGGTTTAGTCCCTGGCTTCCACAATGATCTGGCTGTTGCGCACCATTGCGACTTCCGGCACAATCTTCTTCCTTTTGCCAGGCGGAGACGTGACAACATGCCCGGCGATCCTCAATTGACTCGGGCTCATGTCAAGCGCGCAAACTATAGCGGACTCGTCACCGTGTACGCCGGCGTGCGCGTAGCCGCGCAGCTTGCCCCAAACTATGATATCTCCCGCGGCGATAACCTTGGCGCCCGGGTTGACATCGCCAAAGACCACAACGTGCCCCTCACTATGAATCGTACGCCCCGAACGCAAAGTGCGCCGCACCAGGGTCCCTTGTGTGCCCGTTTCTTCGGAATTGACTGGCGCGGTCTCCTGCAATTCGGGCAGTTTCGCCGGCGCGACGACCGCTACGGGGCGGCCATTGCGTTCGGTCGGCACCTTCAGCGCGGTAGCGGAACTCCTGGTAGTATCGCTCTCGCTTAGAACCAGGCTGAGCTTCAAGCCGCGGCGTTCCAGCAGCGCCTTTAGCGAACTCAACTCGTACTTCGGCACCGGTCTGGTTCCGAGTTCAATCGTAATTTTGGCGCCGTTGAAGAATTCGGCTCGTTCGTCTATACGCGCGGCCAGCTGATCGGTAACGGATTGCCATTTCTCGGTTGTGCTGAGCGAGATCAGCAAGCCATCGTTTACGCCCTTTATCGCAATCAGTTCTTCCTGCATCAATCACACCAAAAGCTTCGCGCGGCATCTCCTGCGACATACCTCCTAATATACTCGGATTTGAATTGCGCGCATGGCGTTGACGTTAGCAATACTCGACGTTTAGCCCGGAAACGACCAAGAAGTCTTTCCCCTGCCGAAGCCTGGTCACAAAGGCGAAACAGTCGCCCGCGTCGCCATTATATTTAGCAGCAGAATAGCCGGCAGTACGAAGTAAACCGCCGATACAATATGTATCCACAAGCCTGACTCATTATCGAGCGACTGGTTGATCCATTGACCAAGGGTGTTGACGGCATAGGTCATCCAAATGACCTGAATTATGGTCAACGGAAGCAGCAAAACCTCGCGGTGGACGCCCACGTATACCAGCCCAAAAAACGCGTAGGCGCCAAAGGCGATCATGGTCACCACGCCCAAGGGAGGATACCAGCGAGCGAGTCGCGCGACGCCGATAATTCCGAGCACAATGCCGACGAGACCGAATTGCCCGCCTATCAACTCCCCCAGTTCGATCCAGCGCAGCGCCTCGCGCCAGGCAACCAGGTCCAGGACCGCGCGGTCGGGCCCCAAATATGCGCGCGCAAGCAAGGCGAAACCACCGCTTACGGCCAGCAATACGGTCAGCCAATACCAAGTCGGGAGTTTGGCATATGAGAGGAATAGCGCGAGCAGAATCGCTGGCGCCAAAAGCGTCGTTAGCGGGTCGTTCGCCACGCCGGCTACGAACAGAAACACCAAGCCAAGCGTATGCCAGGGCTTTGGCGCCGCCGCCGGCTTGATGCCGGGCCTGGGATTGGTCAATAGGACCATGTCTACCAGCAGATACAGTAACCAGGCGGTCGCCAACCCGGTGAGCCGCAAGCTTTGCATGGCGCCGATCTGACTCCAGAAAATCAGCAGAAACGCCGTTATCCCTAGTCCGATGCCGAGGTCTCGGCGTCGAAACAGATCGGACGCTAGCAACATGACAAGCAAAGCGACAGCGACGGCGATTATAGTGATCAGCGGCTCAGATTCGCTGCCGCCGGTCTGTGACCAAAACACCGGGCAGAGCGCCAATGCAAGCCCGCCCGCGGTTGACGCCACGTATCCCATGCGGCGCATGCTTGCCGTGACGCCCAGGATGGCCAGAGCAAGCCCGCTTGAGCGCGCAATCGGCGTGGCGCCAACGAAAATCAAGAGCAGCCAGGACGCGCCAGCCGCGATGAATGCTGGGCTCCACTGCCGCAGCAATTGTCGCTGCGCCGTGGTCAGTGGCTGCATATCAGGCCTCGCTCGCCGCCGAGAATATGTCCAGTGTGCTCTCCCCCCGTTCGACTTGCAGTCGATAATACTCCTCCATCACGCGGCGAACGATCGGCAGCGCCGTCTGCGAACCCTCGCCGCCGTTGTAGACAAAGGCGATGATTATGATTTCCGGATCGTCAAACGGCGCGTAGCCGGTATACCAGGCGTGAGAGGGCCATTGACCCGGCACGCAAAGATTGAGCGGTCTGGCGACATCGTCGCAGTACTCGGCCGTGCCAGTTTTCCCGGCCACTTCGACAAATGGCAAGGTCGCGGGTTGCGCCGTGCCGCCTTCAGCGACCACCGCGGCGCGCATGCCTTGGCGAACCAAGTCAAGGGAGTTATGCGAGACAAAAGGCGGGATGTATGGTTCGCTCGCCGCTCGAAAACGTACCGGCTGGCATACGGAACCATTGAAGCTGTAGTTGAGCGGGATATGTATGCGATAAGTCTGCAAGTCTTCAACGCCAGGATCGGGATCAAGATCCACCGTGTTGCGATAGCCTTCCGGGTCACAGCGATTGGGATCGTACCACTGAGAATCCGGTTCACACACACAGGCAAGGCTGGACTCCCGCTTCATCAGCATATCTTCCAGCAGCAGAAGGGTCAATTCTTCGCCCGGTTCCAACATGGCGCGATTGATTGTGCGCAGCGCCTTCGGTTCAAAGGGCTCTATCACCTGACGCTCTTCGTCCAAGAACTCGCGAACGATGGTCGGTTGATACAGGACCCCGCCATTGATAGTGGCGGCTACGGACGAGATCAACTGCAGTGGCGTAACATTCACGTAGCCTTGCCCGAAAGCGGCGTTATACGTATCACCCGTAGACCAACTCTCGCCCTCGTTGCGTCGCTTCCAATCAGGGTCGGGCATACGGTTCGGGTTTTCGAACGGCAGCTCAATGCCAAGTTCGCTGCCGATGCCGAAGGCCGTGCCATAACGAAACAGATCGTCAATGCCCAACCCGCCAGGCCGGATCGTCCGAGAAGACAAATCTGGGTTGCCGCCGCCGATCTGATAGAAATAGACATCGCAGCTCCAGGCAATGCCGTTGATCATGTTGACGCGCCCATGCCCCGTGCGCAACCAGCAGACGAATCGCTGCGAGGCGGCGCGGTCGTTCGGCGCGTAACGGTTTTCCACCAGGATCTGCCCCTCGTCCAGGAGCAGCGTGCTCGGGTCTATTACCTCTTCTTCCAGCACCGCGGCCGCCGTTATCACTTTCCAGACAGAACCCGGCGGATACTTGCTCTTGATCGTATTGTTTACCAGCGGTCGCAATGGATCAGCGGCGATCTCCAGGAAATACTCGCCATCAATCGCGCGGGCAAACCGCGAATTGTCATAGCTGGGATAGCTGACCAGAACAAGGACTTCGCCTGTGCGCGGATCCATAGCGATAACATCGCCTTGCCGCGACACAGTGCGACCAGCAGTCGAATTAAGTTGTTCCAACTGATCGATTAGCGCCTGCTGGGCAAAGGCCTGCAGCGCCGTGTCGATCGTGAGCCGTACATTTTGCCCCGGTTGCGGCTCTACTTGACCAATCACCCTGACGACCTCGCCTGCGACATCGACTTCGCGCATGACCAATCCGCGCGTGCCAGCCAATTGGCTCTCAAGATACCGCTCGACCCCTTCATAACCGATACGGTCAAACGCGGGGTTGTAGCCCTGCGCTCGCAACTCAACCGCCTGCTCCGCCGGGATAGGTCCCATGTAGCCGACAATGTGAGTCGTCAGGACACCGGTGGGGTACTCGCGCACCGATACCGCTTCCACATCCACGCCGGGCATATATATCCGCTCTTCAAGAATCTGCATTGCCGCCAACTGCGGCACGTCTTGCGCGACGATAACCGGGCTAAATGGCTCAATACCCGCGCCTTCCTCCACCAACTCCTGGATGCTGCGCACGAATTGACTCGACTGCTCTGCGATTTCCCTCGTGGGCGGCACGCCCACCAGCGCCGACAGCCGATTGAATACCGCAAGCTCTTCCTCTTCCGCGTCCGGCAATTGCGCCGGAATGACCGTGACGTTGAATGCGGGCACGTTGAATGCGAGGCGCTGGTCATAGCGGTCAAAGATCGCGCCGCGTCGGGCGGCGATTGGCAAGCTCTTCAGTCGGTTTTCATCGGCTCTGCCTTGGAATTCGCCGTGCTGCAATATTTGCAGCTCATACATGCGGATTCCAAAAATGAGAAACACCGCGAAAATCACCGCCTGGAAAAACGTCAGTCGCCAGGTCTGGAAGGGGATCAAGCGGTTTGATTTCACTCGGCCGACCTCGAATCAGAACCTTGGTTGAGGCTTTGCGGCGCAATTAGCAGGCCGCCTTCCAGGCGACGTTGCATCAGCCGGACAAGGGAGTACACAGGTATCACCGCCAGGCAGTTCCAAAAGACCGTCGGGATTAGAACGAGCCGCGTGACAGCAATGACATCATACCCGTTGCCGAGCAGCCCCAGCGCCAATAATGTGTACGTTGTCAATAGCACAGTCGCTAGCGGCGTCGCCGCGACCAGGAAAATCAGGCGCACGCGAAAGACCTGGCTGGCGACGCTGTTGATAACGAACGCCATAACTATAAGCGCTGCCGATGTTGTCCCTATCGGTAGAATCGACAACAGATCCAGCGCCAGACCGCCGACGAATCCCCAAATCAGACTCCCGGCGAGATCGGCGCGCGCCGACCAACAGATGACGAAGAGCATGACGAGATTGACTTGTCCGCGCGTGTTCGCCAGCACTGGAGATACGCTGTTCAGCAAGTCGACTAACAGATCTAAGAAATGTGGAATGATGCTGGCAGTCAGCGCCGCCGACAACCCCAGCACCGGGATTGACAAGGTGCGACCCATGCTAGCTGCCTCCTGTTTGCTCGAAAAGCGAAAGGTCGATTGGCTCGAAGCTGGTGATGACCAGTACAACCTCCAGTGTTTCAAAGTCTATCAAGCTGCGGACCTCAGCTTCTTGAAACAGCTCGAATTCAAACTGCCTCACGCTCGTCACCTGGCCAACCAGGATATCGGGCGGGAAATTTCCGCCTAATCCCGAGGTTATCACTAGATCGCCTTGTCGGATTTCCTCGTCCAAGTCCACCATAGTCAGACGCAAAACTCCCGATGCCTGCCCAATGATGCTGCCGTGCGCGCGCGTCGCCTGCAGGCGTGAACTCACGGCGCTGTTTTCATCATTGATGAGCTGCACCTGGGCTGCGTTTGCGCTGACGTCAATGACGCGACCCACGAGTCCCAATTCTGTAGTTACCGGCATGCCTCTCGCCACGCCGTCGCGCGTCCCGCGGTTGATTATGATCGCGCGGGCGACGCCTGTTTGCTCCACCGCAATGACATCGGCCGTCAAAAAGTCCTGGTTTTCCAGCGCCGTTGTATAGTTCAGCAAGCTAATCAAGCGCTGGTAATCGCTGGCCGCTTCCCGCAACTGAATGGACTCCACCTGCCTGCGCGCAAGCTGTTCCTCCAGGTCGCCTATACGCGCGCGCAACTGTCCCAAATTGTTTAAGTCGTCGAAAACGGCCGCGATCGACAGCGACAGTCTGTTTAAGACGCCCGCTAGTCCATGTAAGGGAGTTGCGACCACGCCTTCTACCGGTCTAGAAATGCCAGTGACGCTCAACAGTATCAATACGGCGCAAATGGCAAGCGCCGCAGTTAGCAAGAGAATGCGACCGGGACGTCCAAGCGATCTCAAGCAACGGTCCTCGCCCTAGCTGGTTTCGACTAATCTTATCACAAATCTGGTCGAAGCCTTGAGAGCGCCAGGACCGCAGACCCGGCGAGCGATGCCGAGATTCCGTTCAGTGAGCCTTCAATGCCGAGTGCTGCCGCGTTCCGGTCCCGTGAGCAGACGGCGCAAGTTGTTGTAATCTTCAAGCACTCGCCCGGCGCCTCGCGCCACACAGGTCATCGCGTCATCGGCAAGCCAGGCGCGTATATTGACTTCCTCGCGCAATCGTTCGCCGAGCCCGCGCAGCTGGCCGCCGCCGCCCGCGATTGTGATGCCGCTCTCCATCAAGTCTGCGACCAACTCCGGCGGCGTATCGTCAAGCGCGTCCTTTACAGTGTCAAGAATGATGCTGACAGAACCGCCAATCGCCTCTCTAATCTCGATAGAACTGACTTCCACCGAATCCGGCAAGCCCGTTGTCAAGTTTCTGCCCTTGACCATATAAGTTCGCTCTTGCGGGAGCGGGTATGCCGACCCAATGTCAATCTTGGCTTTCTCCGCGGTCGGTTCCCCAATCAACAGATTATGCTTGTTGCGCAAATGCTGGACGATGTCTTCGTCCATTTCGTCGCCGGCCACGCGAATAGACCGACTAATAACGATGCCGCCAAGAGAGAACAGGGCTACCTCAGTGGTGCCGCCGCCGATATCAACCACCATGCTGCCGCGCGTCTCCAATACAGGCAGGTTGGCGCCAATTGCCGCTGCGACCGGTTCTTCAATGAGATGCGCTTCTCGCGCGCCGGCGTCCAGCGTCGCCTCTATAACCGCGCGCTTTTCCACCTCCGTGACGCCGCTCGGTATGCCCACTACGACCCGCGGTCGCGGCACCGGCACCCAACTCTGTTCGTGCGCTTTCTTGATTAAGTAGTCCAGCATGCGCGCGGTGATTTCATACTCGCTGATTACGCCATCACGCAGCGGACGGACAATCAATATGTCCTTTGGATTCTTGCTCCACATTTCTTTGGCGCGCGCGCCAACTTCGATCGGCCTGCGCGACTTGCGGTCAATGGCGACAAAGGATGGTTCGTTGATGACGATTCCCTTGCCACGAACGTAGACCAAGGTATACGCGGTACCCAAGTCTATGCCAATGTCGAGCGAGAAGAGCCCGAAGAGGAAATCCAGGGGGCTAAGCACTATGTAGTCCTCGACGTGATGCGTTCGCAGCGCATTATATCACAACCGGTCTTAACCAATTACTAACTATAATCAATGTATTACATACTTAAAACTTCAATCCAAGACTACGACTCAATATATCATTGAATCTCTTATGTTTCCCAAGTTATGCCAAGAGGTTAAGATGGTAAAAGCATGGGAGTCGTCGGCTGTTCGTCGGATTACGCGCTATGATTGCCGAGAGTGTGTTGCAGTCTATCGAGTCTACCGACGCCTTGGCGCCGACAACTACTGCCGTCGTTGCCGTTTCCGGCGGCTGCGATTCTGTCGCCTTGCTTCACATTCTGCGCTCCTTGCAGACGCGAACACACCTGAACCTTCACGTGGCAACCTTGGATCACGGCATCCGTGGCGCGGCCGGACAACACGACGCCGAACTTGTGCGCGGCTTGGCTGATCGCTGGCAGCTTCCGGTCACGGTCGAACGGGCGGAGGTCCCGAAATTGGCAGTTGAATGGGGTATCGGTCTCGAGGCCGCCGCGCGCCGATCGCGATACGAATTCCTGGCTCGGGTAGCAGCGAATCAATTAAGCGGCGTCGTCATCGTCGGGCACCACGCGGATGACCAAATCGAAACCGTCTTGCTGAACATCGTTCGCGGCAGCGGCGCCCGCGGGCTCGGCGGCATGCGGATGCTCTCGCCCATGCCGTTTCAGCCGGAGATTGTGCTCTTCCGTCCACTGCTGCGCTTCGAGCGACGACAGCTGGAAGATTACTGCGAAACGCACGGTCTCGCCTATTGTGAAGACGACACCAACTCCGACGCCAGATTCAGCCGCAACTATCTGCGACGCGAAGTCATACCCAGGTTGAGACAATTGAATCCAAATCTAACCGGCGCGTTCAGACGGCTTGGCGATATTGTGACATCCGACGAAGCCTTTTTGTCCGAATGGCTCGAGAAGCAGATTTTGCCAGACATCGACAGGACTGACGGCGCATGGCGGCTCGGCAAAGGGCAGCTTTTCTCACTGCATCCAGCGCTTCAGAGGCGTCTTCTGCGCGCGGCAGTCCAACAGCTCGGCGAAGATTCAGCGAGTCTGTCCTTCGATATCACGCGTGACATCATTGCCTGGGCGAAACACGCCAAGGCCGGCGCAGTGCGCGATCTCGGTTTCTCGTTGGAGTTTTACCTCGACTATGACGATATATTGATTCGCCAAAAAGGCCGCCCGGTTTCGGTCTCGGGCTATCGACTAATCCCGCCTGGCGCCGTCGAACGGATAACGCCATCCTGGCCGCGCGCGCGGCACGGTATATTCATTTCCCTCACTGACGCCGCTTCTGGACAAGCGAAAGGCGCAACCATAATTCTCAGGTCGGATGCCGAAGTTTGGCTGCGGACGCGCCGCGCCGGCGACCGATTCAAACCGAAAGGCATGGGCGGCCGCTCCCGAAAGCTAAAGGACTGGATGATCGATCGCAAGATTCCCCGCTATCTGCGTGATCGCATTCCGCTGATTGACGCCGACGGCGCAATTGTCGCAATATGCGTGGGCAAGACCTGGCATATCGCCGAATCAGATTTGCCCGTGACCGGCACACCGGCAACGGTCTTGCATCTGGTATAAAATCTCTTTTCCCCACCGTTTGCTTTGGCGCGCGGTTCAACGCAGATGCTATAATTGCTATACCTGCGGCGCGCAAGCTCGGCGGTCAAAATGTCCGAAAGACAGTTGATGCGACTTCTACTCGTCGATCACGATGGCGTCAATCGATATACCGTTTGCAAAGCTTTACAGCGGGCGGGATATGTGGTCGCCGAGGCCGATAGCGGCGAAGCTGCGCTTGAGCTTTTCTCCTCCGATGATTTTGACCTCGTCCTCTCAGAAATCAACTTGCCGGGAATTAGCGGTCTTGACCTGCTGCAGGGCGTCAAGAAACACTCGACCGATGCCATTGTTGTCCTTTTGACCGACGAAGCGACAGTCGATGAAGCGCTGCGCGCCTTGCGTTTTGGCGCGAACGATCTGCTGGTCAAGCCCTTTACTAGCGAAGACATCCGCGAAAGTGTGGAGCGCGGTATCGGGCGCGCTCAATCAAGGAGGCGCCGCCGCCGCCTGCTAGATACAATCGAGCGGAACGTCGCCGAATTGGCGCGTGAAGCGTCGGCTGTTTCCTCGGGTCATGGTTTCGACGCAACCGACGGCGATAACCTGGCTAGGCGAACGGGCGCTGCACAGCGTGGAAATACCATCTACCTTGGACCGCTTGCGGTTCTGCCAGGCAAGTACCAGATTGCCGCCGGGAAACGCTCCGTCAGCCTGACGCCAACAGAATTCGACCTGCTGTTGTACCTGGCTGCAAACCGCAACCGCGTAGCCACCTGTCAGGAACTTGTCGCGGAAGTGCGCGGCTATCAGACCGACGAGGCGGAAGCCCGTGAGGTTATCCGTCCGCACGTGAGCAACCTCCGCCGCAAACTCCGCGGTTTGGGCGAAATCGATCTGATCGTGAATGTGCGTGGCGTCGGCTACCGTCTGGGCGAGATCCCCGCCAGCAAGTGAACCACCGCCCAAATTCATCATCTTTCGTGATAAGATTTGACGCTATTGCGCTGCCGTATTCTGTGCTGGAGCGTCCATGCGCGTGCCTCTGTCCCTTATCGCTCTCTTGTTGCTGTCGCCCGGCATATTCGCCCAAAGCGAGGGCTGCAATGGCGTAGGGAGCGTCTCGCACGAGACGTACATCAGTGGCGTTAATGGAGGCGATATCCGCTTCCAAATTTATCTGCCGCCTTGTCATGACTCCTCCGAGGCGACTTACCCCTTGCTCATTCTTTTGCACGGCTCCAATGCTGATGACCGACAATGGGCGCGGCTGGGCTTTCTTTACGCGCTTGAAGAAGCCATTCAAAACGGAACCGCCACGCCGATGATTGTATTGATGCCCTACGGCGACGCGGCAGCCAACGACAACCACTTTGGACCCGCCAGCTATGATCATCAGCTTCTTGACCTGATCACACAAGTTTCGCGTCGGTATCGAACCAGCGGCATGCAGGCGATCGGCGGCATTTCAAGGGGTGGATTCTGGGCTTATCACATGGGCTTCCGCTACCCGCACCAGTTCGTCGCCCTGGGCGGCCACAGCCCATTCTTCGATAGCGACCATGTGGCGCCAGAATACAATCCGCTGAACTTGGTTGAGTCCTTGGATCCCGGGACACATCTCCGACTGTGGTTGGATCGCGGCGCCCAGGACTACGCCGCTACCGGGGTCGACAGCATGCATGTCAAGCTGCAACGGCGCGACGTGGCGCATAGATTTGTCGTCTACCCCGACGGCGACCACAGCGAGGCAACCTGGTCGCAAAACATCGCGGATTATCTCGCCTTCTATTCGGACGCTTTCTCGCCATCGACCGATTCGCAGCAGCGCGCGTCACCAGAACTCAGCGACGAATTTGAATTCTGGCTGCCCGCGGCCGGCTTCGGCGCCCTGCTTCTATCCATAGACTCAACGGACCTGGCGGCGCTGCTCGCCGGCGAACTCGACCCACGGCTGATTCTGTCCGAATCGGCGCTCGGCCGGCTGCGCCAACATGGCTTCGTCATTCACCAAGGGACCAGTATCGTCCCTCATGACCGTTTATTCTTTGAATTGTGGCGCTCAAAAGGCAGCTTTACGCTGCTGCCCTTTGACGAGTTTCGCTTGCGACTCCGTCCCCTATGGCTTGATGATAAGCCTATCGTCGACCAGCTGGCAGATTATCCGCTTCTCTTCAAAAGCGACTTTGCAAACTTCAGCCGCGATAAGCTGACGCGCATTACTTTGTCGGGCACTACCGCCTTGGCGCGCCACACCCTGCCTGCCATTGACGCCATCGGCCTTGAAACGGCGGCCAGCGGTATCGCGGACTACGTCAGGTCGTCGGATTACTTTCAGATCACCAATGAAGCGTCGATAGTGGCGTCTTGCCCTGATGCGGGAATCGGCTTAGCGGGCAAGGATCTCAGCCTGTGCATGAAAATTGAGCACGCGAGGCTCTTTGAACTGCTGGACGTCGATGTGGTGGATCTGACCGGCAATCACATCAACGACTTCAGATTTGAGCCGCTGCAGCATACGCTGGATCACTTTGAGCGCAGCGGCATTGCGGTGGTCGGCGGCGGCCGCAATCTTGATGAGGCGCGGCAACCCTTGATTCTGGAACACAACGGCTCGCGCATCGGCTGGCTTGCCTGCAACTGGATCGGACCCGCCTTTGCACTGGCAAGCGACAACCCGGACTCGTCATTCGGCCTTCGCCCCGGCGCCGCCTCCTGCGAAAGCGGCTGGCTGCGGGGCGCGCTCGCCACGCTAGCCTCCGACGTCGACTTGACGCTGCTGACTGTTCAGTACCGCGAATATGAGAAATTCGAGCCCGAGCCGAGCCAGACGCGCGACTTTCGCGCCTATGCCGAGTGGGGCGCGGATATCGTCGTCGGCACAGCCGAGCATAAGCCGATGACGCTCGAGTTCTATCCTACGCAACGCGGCGATACGGCTTTTATCCACTACGGATTGGGCAATCTCTATTTTGATCAGCTAGGCTGGGGCTTTCAGCGCTTTTTCCTGGATACGCTCTATATCTACGACGGCGCCTTGATTGCGGTTGAACTCTACCCGGGTATCATCGAAGACCGCGCCCGCCCCCGTTTGCTCACCGGCGAAGACCGATTTAACTTCCTCCACTTTATGTTCATTCAACGAAATAAATTCTAGCTTGAGCCAAAGATCAGTCCCGCGTCGCCTACAGATTCTGATGCCATTCATACGCGCTTTGCCGCATACTGTACGGTTGAATACATATCGTTCTTCGCGCAGCGTCTCTGTACGATGCGCCGCCTGCTAAGCTATAATGACCGCAACCCGCTTCAAGCGATGTTACAGCGAGGGTCTCAAGCGTCTATGTCGACTCTAAATCCAGATCTGATGTCCAAAGATATGGATGCGGTGCTCAACGATGCCGTGCCGATGCTGGATAAGTATCGCAAATCGTCGATCATGCCGGAAATGGTCCTGCTCGCCATGCTGCGACGCGAGGGCACTGCCGCCTATCGAATGTTTGAGGCCTTCGAGTCCACGCGCGGCGTCGACCTCGACCGGTTGGAGCGTCAAGTAAAAGTGGCGATCCAGTCCCGCCGCGATCCTGACGGCAGCCTGGACTTCGTGGCAATCGGCAACCGGAAAGTCTCGCTGAGCCGACAGTCGATTATCCTGCTGGACGACGGCTTGACCATCGCTAACTCAATGAATCAACAGAAGATCGACACCGACCACGCCCTCGCCATTCTGGCAGAGACTTCAGTAAGCACCGGCGGCATCCTGCGTCAGTTTGGCGTCACGCCAAAGTCAATAAAGGATGCCTACAGCGACGCCAGCAAGATCATTCCCGACCGCGAAGACAGCACCACCGTGGATTATGTCAAGCGCGCCAAACGCGGCTTGCTGCGCGCCGTGCACTTCCGCGAGGACCTTCTGCGCAACATGATCAACGTGCTCACGCAATCCGTGAATCGCCACATCATACTCGTCGGACCCGACGGCGTTGGCAAGCGCACGCTGGCTTACAGTCTCGCGCTGCTCATGGCTGAAGACAAAGGACCGGCGGGACTGTCGAATCTGGTGCAAATAAGCGAGACCGCACTTCTCGATGGCGATCAAGAAGCCTTCCGCGCCGGCGTGAGCGCCGCCCGCCGCGGAATCTTGTTCCTGCCGCTGGTGCATCGCTTCTTCGGCGGTCCCATCAAAGCGGATTTTAACAAGGCGACGTCGCTTGTGCAGAAGGCGTTCCTGGCGGATGATCCGGTGGTCATTTGCACGACCAACTTGCAGGAATTCGAAGCGCGCATCCAAAACGTCAGCTCCATCAGGGAGAACAGCCAGGTCATACGCGTCGACGAGCCGTCGCTGAACGAGACGGTGCGGATCCTGGAAACTATCGCGCCGCATTTGGAATCCGACTACGAAATCGCCGTTGACCACGAAGCCCTGAAAATGACGGCGCGCATGGCGCAGCGTTACTTGACTATCAACCCCCTGCCACAGAGCGCCGAACAACTGCTTCACCGCACCGCCGCCATGGTCAATATGGGCAAACAGGCGCACCTCGCTTTCAAGCCGGAGACCAACGACGCCTGCCTGGATGTGGAAGACGTCACCTTGGTCACCAGCCAGATGACCGGCATCCCTGTAACCAAACTTGGCGCTGATGAACGGCTGCGCTATGCAAATATGGTGGAGCATTTGCGCGAACGTTTGATAGGGCAGGAGGAAGCCGTTCAACTGGTGAGCCGGGCCATCAAGACCGCCCGCGTCGGTCTGAAGGACCCCCGACGCCCCATCGGCACATTCCTCTTCCTCGGTCCTACCGGCATCGGCAAGACTGAGATGGCGCGCGTTTTGGCTGACTTCATGTTTGGCAGTGAAGATAATCTCTTCCCGCTGGATATGAGCGAATACAAAGATGAAAGCAGCATC
This sequence comes from Anaerolineae bacterium, assembly GCA_022824465.1. Classification (GTDB taxonomy): domain Bacteria; phylum Chloroflexota; class Anaerolineae; order Aggregatilineales; family Phototrophicaceae; genus UBA6055. The sequence continues at coordinate 180,877 of JAJDZV010000005.1, read as the reverse complement.
AACCGCCTCATTGGCTCCGCGGTTGGATACGTGGGCAGCGATGAGGGCGGCCAGCTCACCGAGCGGATCCGCCAGCAACCCTACACGATCGTCTTGCTCGACGAAATCGAAAAATCGCATCCGCGTATCATGGACGTGCTGCTCCAGGTTATGGAAGAGGGCCGCCTTACCGACGGTCGCGGCAATATCGCCCGTTTCAGCGAAGCGGTCGTCATCATGACCAGCAATATCGGCTCCGAGCATCTCATGGTGCGCCAGATTACCGACGAGCTTCGTGAGAAAATAATGGACCAGGTGCTGGACTTCCTGCGCCCCGAGTTTGTCAACCGTCTTGACGAGGTAATTCTCTTCAACGCATTGAGCGACGAAGACTTCGTTCCTATTCTAGACCTCTTGATAGAGAAAGAAAACAAGCTCGCAAATGAGCGCGGCTTGAAGCTCTCTTTCACCGACGGCGCCAAGAAATGGCTGCTCGACCAAAATGACGAGCCCGAATATGGCGCGCGTCCCCTACGTCGAATCCTGCGGCGCAACCTGCGCGAACCGCTGGCCGATTTCTTGCTGCGCCACAATCCCGACGAAGGCACTGAAGTACGAATCAGCGCGAGTCGCAAGCGCGGCGGCGGTCTGGAATTCTCTTTCAAGTAACTGCTAGTCTCGAAATCAACAATTGCAAACTACCTAGAAGAGGACTCAATGACCACACTCGATCCTTCAATCTTTAGAAAATACGATATTCGCGGTACGGCGGCCGGCGACTCCCCGCAGCTTGTACCGGCTGTAGCCCATTTGGTTGGCAAGGCGCTGGGCACATACCTGCCGCGTGAATTTGGCTCGGAGCGAGTATACGTTGGCTCGGATAACCGTCTTACCTCCGGTCCCTTAAAGGCCGCCCTCATCCACGGCTTGACCGCGACCGGTATGTCGGTGACCGATATCGGCGAGGTCTTGACGCCCACCGTCTACTACGCGTCGGCCTCGTACCCGGGCGCAGGCGCCGGCGTCATGATCACCGGCAGTCACTTGGACACGCGCTATAACGGCATCAAGATGGCCTACGGCAAACTCGCCTTGGCTGGACCGCAGATCCAGGACCTGCTCACAATTATCAATGAAGCCGCCTTTGCCACCGGCGCCGGCGCCCTAACCGAAGACTTCGACATGGTCCACAAACACATGGCTGCCATTCAAAGCAAGGTGACCATGGCGAAGCCCATGAAAGTCGTCCTCGACGCCGGCAACGGTCTGTCAGGCGCCTATATCCCGCCGGTCTTGCGGTCGCTCGGTTTAGAGGTCGAGTGCCTGTATTGCGAACCGGACGGCACATTCCCGAATCATTTGCCCAATCCGGAAGATCCGGAAATGACCCGTGACCTTGAAGCCAGAGTTGTCGCGCTTGGCGCAGACCTCGGTCTGGCATTTGACGGCGATAGCGACCGCTGCGGATTCATCGACAATCTTGGCCATCATATCGCCGCAGACCGCCTGCTGGCTCTCTTGGCGCGCGACCTGCTAAGCCGCCACCCGGGCACGCCTGTCGTCTTTGATGTCAAAGCTTCACAAGCGCTGCCCGACGAAATCAAGAAGTACGGCGGGGAGCCGGTTATGTGGAAGTCGGGCCATAGTTTGATGAAACAGAAGATGCATGAAATCGGCTCGCTCCTCGGCGGGGAAGTGAGCGGACATCTTTTCATTGGCGAAGACTACTACGGCTTCGACGACGCGCCCCTCGTCGCGCTGAAGACCCTCGAAATCATCAGCAGGTCCAACCGGACCATCGCCGAAATCTTTGAAGGCATCCCTAAGCTCGTCGCCACGCCCGAAATCGTGCTCTCGGCGCCGGACGATCTCAAGTTCAGAATGATCGACGAAATGACCGCCAGCCTTCAGAATCACTACGAGGTAGCCACCGTCGATGGCGCGCGTGTCATCTTTGAGCAAGGCTGGGGACTCGTGCGCGCCAGCAACACGCAGCCGGCCGTGACTCTGCGCTTTGAAGCCTATACTCGCGCGCAGATTTCTCAGTACATGGATGTCTTCAAGACTCAGCTCGACAAATATCCGCAGATCGATCAGGAAAAGTTTGTTGCCCAAGTGGAAGCCTTCGCCAACTAATTGCCATTGCTCAGACTGCCGCGCTCGGCATTGCAGATTCCGCAAGCTCCATGACCGACCACTTTAAGCGTATCTACAGTCGCCAGGCGGAACGCTACGAGCAATTAGCGGCGCGTGAAGACAGCCGCGGCAACCTGTTCGCAGCCCTCAATGACATCATTTCGTTTGCGGGCTTGGACGTGGTCGAGTTCGGCGCGGGCACGGGCCGCCTGACTCGTCTGATCGCGGTCATAGCGGCTCGCGTCTTCGCCTTTGATTTTGAGCCGGCCATGCTGGCTAAAGCCGCTTCAATCTTGCGCGCGAGCGGCTTGACGAACTGGTCGCTGACGATTGGCGACAATGCCAGAATGCCGGTCGCCTCCGGTTGCGCCGATCTGGTGATAGAAGGCTGGAGCTTCGCCCACGTAATGGAGTGGCATCCGCTCGAATGGCGGCGAACCACTGACGCCATGCTTGCCGAGATGCGCCGCTTGCTTAAACCCGGCGGCACTGCTGTGCTCATCGAGACCCTGGGCACGGGACGGCGCCGACCGCGTGCGCCATCGCCGGAGTTGGCGCGGCTCTATCGCTATTGGGAGAACGACTGCGGCTTTAACCAACGCTGGATTCGTACCGATTTCCAGTTCGACTCGCCAGAAGAAGCCGACGAACTTATGCGCTTCTTCTTTGGCGACCAAATGGCTGAGGCCTGCCTCGACGAAGGCGCTGTCATTGTGCCCGAATGCACTGGCATCTGGTGGCGGCAATACGAGAGTTAGCCGGGCGGCCAGCCGGCGAATCCAGCCGCGTCTGCGAATGCCGCGCCGCGCCGGATGCGGTACTATTGAAAGATGCGCCGATTCAACTATCATGTCATATGGATGCGCTCCAGCGTCCGCGCCGCCTCTGGTATTGAAGGACCAACCTATGGCTGAAATCAATCGGCACGATCAGATTCCCGCTTTTGAATTCCAAGTGGACAAGGAACATTCCGGCGTGCGGATGGTCGGCTGTCTCACTTTTCTCCTCGGGGCAGTCGCCAGCTTTCTGATCATCAATTCCTTGGCGCCCAATGGCGGCTTGCTGACAATAGGCGCCGCGCTGGCGATAGCGGTCGCCTTGACTTATGCCGCCGATCACCTAAGCAAGCTCTACTGGCCCAGCAATCGCGCCATCCAGTTTCTTGACGATATGATTCTGCTTGTCAAAGGCAATCAAATTCAAGGCGAAATCGACGCCGGACAAAACGTCAACCTGCTCCAATGGCATTTCGAAGCCAAGCGCCATCCGCGGGTGCCAAAGGGCTGGTACGTCGTAGCCAATGCGCTGGAACAGGACGGCCAATATATCGTCAGCTACAGTATCGCGTCGCCCGCCGACTTTGAGACATTGCCGCTCTCAAGGCTGTCGCGGAAATACCAACGAAAGAAGGACAAGAACAACGATGATTCGCGAGACTTGCGCGAAGCCGGCAGCCAACGCCGAATCGCCCAGGCCGAGTTTCATCGCGGCGAACTTGGCGCCGAACTGTCCCTGGATGATTATCACGCCTATCTCGATTATCTGGCCGATACCTATACGTCTTGGATGCCCAAAGACAAGTGAAGGCTCTTTGTCGATTCCTGCTCTGCGCCGCGACTCTGCTGGTCGGCTACGGAAGCCTGCAGGCGCAGGACACGCGCCTTCAGCTGGGAGACATCATTGACGCGAGCCTGGCGCCGGGCGATACCCATCGCTATACCTTTGTCGCCTTGGAATTGACCCTGCTTTCAATCCGCGTCGAAGCCTTGACCGACACGCTAGATCCTCGATTCGAGCTCCTTGACCGTGACGACCGACTGATCGCCGCGAACGACGACTATGACTATCCGGCGACCCACGACGCCGCCATTCAAGCGCTCGTCCTCCGAAGCTCCTCGACCTACACGATTTCAGTCAGCGGGCATGGCGGCAGCGGCGGCGACTATCGCCTGCATTTGCTGCCCGGTTTCGATGTGCTGGCGATTCGCGACGCCACCATGAGCAAATCTGATTGGCAGGTTGCCTTCAGCGATACCGCCTTGGACATCTCCGAATCCAGCCTCTACGCCGTGGAGCTGGAGGGTTTCGCCCGCACCGCGGTCTTGATCGGCGCCCACCTGCCGCAGGAGCAGGATGTCTACATCGAAGCCACCTTCGACACCGTCACCTCGCCGGTTGACTGGAAGGTTGGTCTAGTCTATCGCTATCAGTCGCCGGAAAACTATCACCGCATTCTTCTTAGCAAAACCGGCTTCTGGCGTGTGGAGCGGATCGAAAACGGTGAACTTGACGTGGTGAGAAACTGGTCCACCCATCCGGCGATTGTGCCCGGCGAGCCGGACTTCCGCCTCGGCGTTCTGGCTAGCGGCCGGCACATTGATGTGGTCTACAACGGCCAAGTAGTCGGGTCCGCCGCAGACGCTTCGCCGCCTATGCCAGGCGGGCTCGGCATCGTTGTGCGCAGCGATGAGGTGTCCGGCGGCCTTCTGTCGTTTGCCGTCCGCCAGACGCTCGTGACATTGCCGACGCGGGTCAATGGCAGCATCCTCTTCCCGCCGCAGATTCTGAATCGTCTCGACTATCTAATGGCGCGTGACCTGGCGCGCAAACAATTGGTTCCCGCGGGCCACAGCGTGAGTTTCGTTCAGCAAGAAAGCTCGGTGCGACATGTGCGCGCCGGCGTGACGCGGATATCAATTGCTTCCGAGCGTCAATACGAGCAGTTCGCTTTGGGCGCGTCCCTTTCGTTTGACGTCTATGGGGAGGGCAACGGCGGCTGCGGACTGTTCTTTCATTTCAATAATGACGAGCACTACACCCTGGCTTACACGACGCGTCAAGGCGACTTCGGCGTATCGCGGCGCAATGGCGACGGCTTTGAGCCCGGCATCTACGGCAAGCGCTCCCCGCCTAACGAGTCAGAGCAGTACCTGCTGATCATCGCTACGGACGAGGCTATTCACTATTTTCTCGACGAAGAACATGTCGGCAGCATGCCGTCGCAGCCGCGCGTCGGCAGCGTTGGCATTGCCGTCGTCAACTACAATTCCGTCGAAACCTCATGCAAGTTCGACGGTCTGTGGGTGCAGAGCCTGGATTCTTGAGTTTGGAATCCATAAACGATAGAGCCACGCGCAGTCGCGAGGCTCTCCAGTGGATCGCTTGTTCGCCAGTCGACCGCCGCGCTATCCGCCCATCGCCGCGCGCAAAGTATTGCACGCCGGGCAGGCGCCTCCGGGTCTGATTATCGCGTAGCCCGCCATTGGGTCTGCGCCATAATTCGAGAAATTCACATTCCACACGATGATCATGTTCACATAGCCGGAAGCGCGGGCCAGACTGACCGCGCCGCCGAGCCAAGCGGCATGTTCCGACAAAGAGGTGTTCGCTGCCCAGGCAAATCCACCCGGCAGGCTGCCCAATCCCTCGCCACTGAGATAGCCGAGCTCGGTGAAGCAAAGCGGCTTAGACGGGAACGCGCCGTGATATACATTCATCATGCTGGGCAGATACCATGAGTAATGCCAACCTTGAACATTGGCCCCGGTTGTGCTGTTCGGCGGCGATGTGCCGGCATTGTAATGGATGCCAACGCAGTCCATGTAGCTGGCTGCTCCCGCTTGCGCCATTTGCCGCATAAAGTGATCATCGTTGCAGCCCGCGGCGGCGCAGCCAGCGGCGCCATAGAAACCGGTTGGCGCGGGCGCGCCGCTGATGACCAGGACCGCCGGATTGACCTCCTTGATCGCCTGGTAGGCCGCCTGCAGCAAACGCGTATAATTCGCTCCGCTGATTTGACCAGCGGGCCATTCGCGATCGATATTCGGCTCGTTCCAAACTTCAATCGCGTCCGCGCCAAGACCAGCCAGATGCGCTACGTATTTCGCGAATTCCGCGACGTAGCCGTCAAAATTGTTGGCCAGCCTGTTCTTGTCCCCAAGCGCGCCGAGAATCACCTTGAAGCCCTGGGCATGCGCGGCCGCGATGACATCACGGCCATCCGAATGACCGTGCTTCACCTGCTTCTTGACCCAGCTCATGCCAGCGCTCCTCATGGCGTTGATAGCGGCGCCGTCAAGGCTCGCGACGTGGCCGCCCAAGGCGAAGGCGCCCACATAGGCTGTGCTTGCCAGCGCCAGCGCCTCCGCCTCCACGGTTTCGCCCTCTTCACCGGCTTCCGCTGGCGCTGCCGGGGCCGGCGGCGGGGCATACTGCGGCGGAATATGGACCTCATCGCAAAGCACGCTGTCCGCCAGATCATAGCTCACGCGCGCCTGGTGCTCCTCGCCCGAAGTTTCCGTGAAAATATAGCTCCAGCCGAAGAGAATGTGATCGCGCTTCTCGCTCGGAGGCACGCTGGCGGCGCAGCTGTCGATACCGTAAAAGCCATACAGTCGCGCGCTCTCGGGGCTGGTCCAATTGTCTTCAAAGAAACGCCAACGCCGGAGCCGCAAGCGGTAGCCTATGTCGTCCTCCACCAGTTCGCGCGCAATCTCCATGCCTTGCCTCACCGGGCTGACAACCACAGTCACCCCTTCAGATTCGTCCTGCGCCAGCGTATGCGCACTGGCGAACAAAACCGGACTGAGCAACAGCAGCAGCAGAACATATCGCGCCGGCGTCTTCAAAAGGTGTGTCGATTTCATACCGTTTCTCGCTTGTGTCAAATTTGTTAGCCGTCCAAAAGCATAACGAAACTGCTCAAGAATGCCATAGTCTATTGCTTCGCCCTCCATTCTCCGGCTTGCTGCGTCCGGGCATATCAGCCCGGCAGATCGCGCGGCAGCGTAAAGTAAAAGGTGGAGCCGCTGCCAACCTGGCTCTTCACCGAAATGTCGCCGCCATGCGCTTCAACAATCGCCTTAGCCAGGTATAGCCCGAGGCCAGTCCCCTGCGTATGACGCGTCAGATTGTCATCTATGCGGTAGAAGCGTTCAAAGACTTTGTCGGTTTCATGCCTGGGAATGCCCGCGCCTTCATCGCGCACGAAAACTGTCACGCTTCTCTCGCTGAATCGACCGCCCACCGTGACCAGCTTGCCGGGCGGCGAATACTTCAAAGCATTCGTCAACAGGTTATCAATGACTTGGCGCAAACGGGCTTCATCGCCTTGAATCAGAGGGAAATCGTCGGGGAAACTAAGCTCAATGCGATGCGATGCCGGCTCGTCCAGCCGACCGGCCGCGCGCGTCGCCACTGCGCGAAGATCGACATCCGCCAGGCTGAGCTTGAATTCGCGTGTGGCTTGAATTTTGCTCGCTGTCAACAAGTCCTCAACCAGGTTCGTGAGGCGGTCCGCTTCGTCCTCGATTATCGCCATCTTGTCGCGGATCAGGGCGCTGTCCCATTCGACATCGTCCCGCCGCAGCGTGCTGGCGTAACCTTTGATGATCGCGATCGGCGTCCGCAATTCGTGATGCACCGTTGAAATGAAGACCGACTGCATCGCCTGCGCCCGACGTCGGTCTGTGATATCGCGCACGTTGGCAATGATGCTTTCCAGGCTGCCGTCTTCGGCGCGCAACGGCGCGTAAGTGATGCCAATGCTCAGCGCGGCGCCGTCTCTGCGGACCGCGTCGCCTTCGACATACAAGGCATCCAGGCCGGACTCGTCGGGACTCGATTGCGCCCAGCCGGCTCGCAGCGCCGCCTCAATATCATCGCTCTCGAGATTTGTCCAGTCGATGACCTCGCTCTTAGGCAAGCCGATCAGATCGTCTCGAGACCAGCCGGTAATCCTTTCGAAGGCTCTGTTCGCTTGCTCAATAGTCAGATCGGCATTTAGGATCAGAACGCCGTCTCCGCTGCTGTTGAAAATGGCTTCAAGCCGCTGCCGTTCGCTATATATCTGCCCGTAGAGCTGGGCGTTGTTGACGGCGATCGCGGCTTGATCGGCGAAGCTTTGCAGCGCGTTCACGTCATCAGGCGTGATCGCCGTCTGGTATGAGCGGAATACAATCAGCAGGCCGAGCGGGTGGTTGGCGAAAACAAGCGGAATGGCAATCGACTGGACGAGGCGGGTATCGATAGCGTCAGCCATCTCCCGCAATTTGCTATCGAGAAACTCTCGGCTTAAGGCGCCCTCGTCCACCGGCGCCATCAACTCTTGCAGCTTGATGTTCAATTGCGGAACAATCGCGGAGGCAACGCCGCTATAGGCGCGCACATAATATCTGCTGTCCTGCTTGTCGCTAAGGGCGATGACGCCGACGCGACCCGCGAGCATCACAAGCGACGCGTGCAAGACCCGGCGCAGCACCTCGCTAAGGTCAAGCTGTGCCGTTATCGCGCGCGTGATCTCCAAGAGGAAATTGCGTTGCTGCGTGCGCAGATCGGGTCGCATTAACATGGCTAGATTGTATCATGCTCCCGAACTGGCGAGCGCCGCGCGAGGCGCCGGCTGGCGCGCAGAGCCCTTAGAATATGTGATCCAATTCGCTGATGTCCCTGCGGCCGCCCTTCGTCGCCGCCAAAGCGGCCGCGCCAACCAGCGCGACATCATCGCCAAGCGCAGCCGGCTCTATCCGCAAGCCATCGGTGAAGGCGCTGTCCAGAATATGCGCTTGCACCGCCTGTCGCATGGGCGCAAAGAGCAGCTCGCCGGTCTTGGTCACGCCACCGCCCACGACGATGATCTCGGGATTGTAGAGGAGGAGAGCGGTAACGATTCCCAACCCAATCATGTGCCCGGCATGCGCCAAACACTCGACCGCCAGGCTGTCCCCTCGTGCCGCCGCCGCGCCGACAACCTTGGCGTCGATCGCGTGTAGGTCGCCAGCAACTAACTCGAGCACAGCTGACTTGACACCGGCTTCAAGCTGCACTCGGCAGCGCCGGGCGATTGCCGGACCGGCCGCCTCCAATTCAATGGATGTGACTTCGCCGCCGTCGATGAGGATCGGTATATGCCCAAGCTCGGCCGCCAGACCCGCGCGCCCGGTCACCAGCTTGCCATCGCTTATCACGCCGGAGCCGATGCCGGTGCTGACAGTGAGATAGACGACGTGGCGGCAGCCTTGCGCCGCGCCCTTTGACGCTTCGGCCAGGGCGGCGACATTGGCGTCGTTGCCAACGTATACAGGCAGAGCAAACTCGGACGTGATAATGTCGCTCAGCGGCACATTGCGCCAGCCCGGTAAATTTGGCGGCGCGATAATGACGCCGGTTGCCGGATTCAGCGGTCCCGGCGATGAGATGCCTATGCCGACAACATCGCCCCGGTCGCAAGGCATGACCTTGCGGATGAAGGCTTGCATTTCGTCAATCGTGTGCTTCGGACCGAGATCGGCGCGCGTCAAGGTGCTTTCGCGCTGGAGCAACGTTAGATCCTGGTCGAAGCGGGCGGCGCGCAGTTGTGTTCCGCCCAGGTCGACCGCGATGATCGCTTTCGCCATGAATCCGCCCTCCACTCTAGCGCGCAATTGCGAGCTTCGCGCCATAAGTTGCGTCATGCAGGCGTCTGATTCGCCCGGACGCGTTGACTGTTCCGGCGCGCTGAGAGGACCCCGCATCGGGCGCCAACATCCCGCCAGCGCAGCTTGTGAGCGCTATATGACGCTGATAGAATAGCATGAATCTGCGTCTGCTTTAAGCTCTGTTGAACACTTGCTTGGGGATGGGCACATGGCGCGCGTCACGCCCATGCGGCGGCAATACCTGGAAATAAAGAGCCAATATCCGGATTGTATTCTGATGTTCCGGATGGGCGACTTTTACGAAATGTTTGATGACGATGCCGAACTAGCCGCGCGGGAACTCGACATTACGCTGACATCAAGGGCGCATCGCAAGGGCGGTGAGAAGATACCCATGGCGGGCGTGCCCTACCACTCGGTCGACGGGTACATCGCCACATTGATTGAGAAGGGCTTTCATGTCGCCGTCTGCGATCAAGTAACCGAGCCGACGGGCCGCGGGATCGTCGAGCGCGAGGTGACGCGCGTGATGACCCCCGGCACTGTTGTGGAGCCGGTTCTGCTCGACGAGGGCAAATCCAACTATCTCATGGGCATCGTGCCTGTTGGCGATGCTGAAGCCGGCGTTTGGACGCGAGCGGGCATCGCCTTTGCCGATATCTCCACCGGCGAATTCAGCGCTACGGAGCTTGCGGGCGACAACATAGGCATGCGCGTCTTGGAGGAGTTGGCTCGGGTCGAACCACGCGAGGTCATTATGCCCGAGAGTTGGGTAGAACGCGGCGTGACCTTGCCCGCCGGCATCCATCTTAGCTCAGCCCAAGACTGGATCTTTGAGCAAGACGGCGCGGCGCAGTTGCTGGCTGATCACTTCCGCGTGTCGACCCTGGCCGGCTATGGATTGGCAAGCCAGACCGCTGCCATCGCGGCGGCCGGCGGCGTGCTGCAATATCTGCGAACGACTCAAAAGCAATCGCTCGAGCAACTAACAACGATTCGAGCCTATTCGACCGAGTCATTCATGGTGCTGGATCAGTTCACCCGCCGCAACCTGGAGCTGGTCGAGACGATACGCGGCGGCGCAAAACGCGGCAGCCTGCTCGGCCTGCTGGATCGCACAGAATCAGCAATGGGCGCGCGCCTGATTCGCCGCTGGTTGAACGAGCCCCTGCTCGATCTCAATCGCCTCAACGCTAGATTGGACGCCGTCGAAGCCCTGTTCCACAACGATTTGGCGCGCGAAGAGATCGCCGCGGAACTCAAGTCAATCGCCGACATCGAACGCCTGGTAAATCGCATCGCGCTCGGCCAAGCCGGTCCCCGCGAATTGCTTGGGCTCAGGGCCACGCTCGGCCTAGTGCCGCGTCTGCGCGAATTAATCGCCGACATGCCTAGCCTGGCGAGTATCGCTGACCGGCTTGATTCCTGTGATGACGTATTCAATCTGATTTCAAATGCTATCAGCGATGAGCCGCCGGCCGTGCTGAATACGATTGGCGTGATTCGCAGCGGTTACTCCAGTGAGCTTGATGCGATTGTCGCCGCATCCCAAGACGCCCGTGAGTGGATCGCCAACTTGGAGGCTCACGAGCGCCAACGAACGGGCATCCCCAGCCTCAAGGTGAGCTATAACAAGGTCTTTGGCTATTACATTGAGGTCACTAACGCGCACGCCGACAAGACGCCGGAAGACTATGTCCGCAAGCAGACGCTCGTCAATGCCGAGCGCTACATCACGCCGGCGCTTAAGGAATACGAATCCCGCGTGCTCAGCGCGGAAGAAGAAATCGTGGCGATTGAACGCGAGCTATTCGCAGAGGTCTGTCGGCAGATATCTTCCTACAAGGCGCCGCTGCAGACGACCGGACAGGCGATCGCCCACTTGGACGCTCTCCTCTCGTTGGCGTCGGTGGCGGCGCGCGAAAGTTACACCCGTCCAAAACTAAGCGATGAGAATATCCTGGAGATTGAAGCCGGACGTCATCCGGTCGTGGAGAAACTGCTGGAGAGCACCACGCGCTACGTCCCGAACGACAGCTGTCTCGATCTATCCTCGCGCGTTCATATCATCACCGGTCCTAATATGTCGGGCAAATCGACCTACATACGACAGGTCGCGCTGATCACGCTGATGGCGCAGATCGGCAGCTTCGTCCCGGCCGATTCCGCCACGGTCGGCTTGGTCGATCGCATCTTCGCGCGCATCGGCGCTCAAGACGAAATCCACGCCGGCCAGAGCACCTTTATGGTGGAAATGGTGGAGACGGCACGCCTCCTATCCGGCAGCAGTCCTCGCAGTTTGTTGATCCTCGACGAGATCGGACGCGGCACGTCAACCTATGACGGCATGGCTATTGCCCGCGCGGTCATCGAATACATCCACAACAGCCCGCGGCTGAATTGTCGCACGCTCTTCGCTACGCATTACCACGAGCTGACCGAACTGCCGAATATCTTGCCCCGGACCGCGAATTACAATGTCGCGGTGGCTGAGCAAGGCGAGGATATCGTGTTCTTGCATCGCGTCCTGCCCGGCGGCGCCGACCAGAGTTATGGCGTGCATGTTGCGCGCTTGGCCGGCATGCCGCGTTCAGTCGTCGAGCGCGCCCACGAGCTTCTGGGCCAGCTGGAAGGGGGCGGCAGCGATTTCGCGCTCCGCAAACCGAGCCCGCAGCATCAGCAGTTGAGCTTCTTTGACGCGCCGGAAAGCCCCGCGCTCAAGCAGCTGCGCTCGTTGAAAGTTGACGAGCTCAGCCCAATTGAAGCCTTGACCACGCTATATGAACTGAAGCGCATGGTGGCGGAGACGTAAATGTTCGTTTTCAATACCGTCGTTATCGCCGCGCATCGCCGCTCAGGCGCTCAATGGGCGATCGACGCCCTGCGCCACAATAGCCCGGCGATCAGCGAGACCTATATGTCTCTTGAGCAGATTGAAACAGGCGACCACGCCGCCGTCCCACTTGCCGATTTCCGCCGCCAGTTGCTCAACCTCGAAGGTCAAGTGCTCATTAGCGCGCAAGAAATGCCAACTGCGGATCATTGGGCGGGCTTGGACGAGCGCCTGTTTGTCCGTACGATTCTTCGCAACTCGCCGACCATCTATGTTCATCGCGATGGTCGCGACGTCATGGTTTCGATGTACTACTACATGAAGTCCTTGAGCGAGACCGTGCGCAACCAGTCTTTCTCGCGCTTTTTGCGCGCGGAGCCAGCGCAAGCCAGGCCGGAAGCGGCTCTCAGCCGTCCCGCTTACTGGGCGCGCCATGTCGAGTCCTGGCTTGCGAAGGACGACTTGCTCGCGGTTGCCTACCGTGACCTGGAGACCGATTACGCGGCTACTTTGCGGCGAATGGCGGACTTCATAAACGTCAGGCTCAATCCAGAATTGAAGCCCGTCGATTCCTTGAGTAAATCTGACGACGCCAATGCGCTCATGCGCTTTTTCGAACGGCGTGGCATCGGGTTGCCGGGGCGGCGGTCGTCTGACCATCCGCGGGTCGGCAAGAGCGGCGACTGGCGCCATATGTTTGACAAGAGCGATAGAGCTTTCTTCGAGCGTGAGGCAGGCGAAGCACTGCGTCGACTCGGTTACGCCAAGGTGACATGAGACGGACGCGGCGAGACACGCGGACTAGCTGCCCGGCGAATGAGCCGCATCGGGATTCGCCGCCGGTATCTGCGCCTCTTCTTTCGGGATGATGCCTTCAGACAGCAGCACGCGCTTGAATGACACAATGGCAACCTCAATCATATCAAAGCTCGGTTCGTTGGTGGTGAGGTGCTGCAATGCCAGATTCGGCTTGATCATGAAGCGGATCCAAGGCTTGTCCAGGTTGGAAGCGGTGTACTTCAGGAACTCGTAGGCGACGCCGGCGATGATTGGAATGAAAATCACGCGCGACAGAATCAGCAGGCCGAACGGCGGCCGTCCGATGAGCGAGAAAAGCAGCACGCTGACGAAAACCACCGTCAAGAGGAAGGCGGTGCCGCAGCGGGGATGCTCTATCGGGTAACGGCTAACCACCTGCGGCAGTAACTGGTCGCCGGCTTCATAAGCGTTGATCGTTTTGTGTTCGGCGCCGTGGTAGGCGAAGATGCGTCGGCCATCCTTCGTTCGGCCGACGAACCAGATATACACGACCAGGATCGAGAGTTGAACGATGCCTTCGATAAGATTGATGAGGAAGGCGTCCAAGCCGATGGGCAGCGCTTCATAAGCCAGGATATTGCTGCTTTGGCTCGCCACTTCAATTTCGTTGCCTTGCTCGTCGATGATGACTTCTCGCGCCGCCGTGCTCAGACCAAGCTGATTGCCGATGCCAGTCGCCGCGGCAGTCGGCAGGAGAAAGAAGATGCCGACCCCGATGAGCAGCGAAACGGCGATGGTCGCCCAACCGATCGGCCCGTTAAAGTTGACGTCTTCTTCGTCGCCCAGGGCGACGTCGGCCGACCACATCAGGGCGCGGATGCCCAAACCCAGCGCGTCCCAGAGGCCGATGAGCCCGCGCAGAAAGGGCGTCCGGGCGATGCGCCCACGATACAGTCGGGCGCTAATAGGCTGCTCGTGTATAACGATTTGCCCCTCGGGGTCGCGCGCAGCCACCGCCATCGAATGGGCGCCGCGCATCATCACGCCCTCAATCACCGCTTGCCCGCCGTATGAAAACTTGAGCGCTCCGGCTTCCCGCTCCGTTGAGTTCTTCAATGGTTGCTCCTGCTGCTTCATAACCCGCCCAATATACGACTTTGGCTCGGCGCGGTCAAGCGCAAAGACAAGCGCTCGGTCTAGCTTGCGGGCGCAATATCGAGCAGCTGCATTTGCAGCCGACTATTCCCGTTCCATTCGTTGATTTCCGGATGATAAACCGCGTCAATGAGACAGGGAAGCTTGCCATACCTTTCACCGAGGCCAAAGCCGATGGCGTCAAGCGGCGGGTTGCCGGGGCGGGAGAGTCGGAGCTTCAGATGACTGCCGTCGGCGCCGACGCGACGCTTGTGCGCAATGGCGAGCTTCCGAGTCAAGAAAGTGGCCGGCGGGTTTGAGTTGCCTGTCGGCTCCAGCTGGTCAAGCTCCGCGACCAGTTCCTCATGCAGTTCATCGATGGCGATTTCGCAATCAATGTTGATTCGCGGTCTGAGCTCTTTACCGGCAAGACTGGCTTGCGCTTTACGCTCCAATTCGCGCTGCAAGGCGTCCAGGTTGCGGTTGCGCACCGTAAAGCCCGCAGCCATCGCGTGCCCGCCATGCCGGACCAGCAGGTCGGCGCATTCGTCCAAGGCGCGCGTTATGTCGAATTCAGGGATGCTGCGGCAGGAGGCGCGGCTCTGCTCTTCGCCGTATTCCAATATGATGGCTGGTCGGTAGAAGGATTCCGCCAGACGACCGGCGACCAGACCAACGATGCCCGCGGGGATATTCGCGTCGCCTTCAAAGATGAGCGACAGGTCGGCGGCCTCACTTACGCGCTCGCTTATCGCCGCATGCGCATCGCGGGTCAGAGCTTGCCGGCGCATATTCAATTGCTGGAGAGCCACTGCGCAGGGCAGAGCATCTTCGTGGCTGTTGGCTACTAGCAGTTGGTAAGCGGTCATTGCGGAGTCGAGGCGCCCGGCGGCGTTGATTCGCGGGCCCAAGACGAAGCCTATGTGGCTGGCTCGGATGCCGCCAGGCTTAAGTCCAGCAACGTTCGCCAGGGCGCGGATGCCGGGCCGCCGCAACTCATTCATCGTCATGAGCCCGTGACGGATCAGGCGTCGGTTCAAGCCCAGGTTTAGCGGCATCATATCCGCTACTGTGCCCAAGGCGACCAGGTCAAGGAAGTCGGATAAGCGCAGGCCTTCCGGATAGTTGTCGCGGTCGGTATCCCAGCGATGCCGCAATAAGGCTTTCGCCAGCATGAATGCGACCCCGACGCCGGACAAGCCCTCGTCACCGGCGCATTCGGACCGTCGAGGGTTTACTACCGCCAGCGCCGGCGGCAAATCCGCGCCGATGGTGTGATGGTCGGTGACGATGACGTCCAGTCCCATTAGGCGACCGGCGGCGACATCCGCGACCGAGCGAATCCCGCAGTCAACCGTGATGACCAGGTCGGCGCCAGCGCGCGCAAGGCTTTGCAGCGCCACGGTATTCAAGCCGTAACCTTCGGTGGCGCGTTCGGGGATATAGGGCGATACGACGGCGCCGAGCGATTTTAGCGCCTGTGTCATCAGCGCGGTTGCGCAGACTCCATCAGCGTCAAAGTCGCCGTAAACGACAATGGATTGCCGCTGTTCTATCGCGCAGTTGATTCGCGCGACCGCCGTGTTCATATCTTGCAGTTTGAAAGGATCGTCGTTGAGGTCGCTGCGGACTAAGAAGTCGCGCGCGGCAGTCGGCTTTTCAAAGCCGCGGTTGAACAGGATCTGAGCGAAAATCGGGCTGAAGCCGTGGTAACGCAGCAGATGCTCGCTCGGCGCTTGCGGCGCGATCACCCATTCCTTTTGCATCATGGACTGCGCCCGAGAATATGCCTAGAATGACAGCATGATACTACCATTCTGCCGGTAGGGGCGCTATGGCTAAGATTGTGTTTATGGGCACGCCGGAATTCGCGCTGCCCAGCTTGAAAGGCTTGATGGCGGCGCACGATCTTCGCGCGATTGTGACGCAGCCGGATCGGCGAGCCGGGCGCGGGAAGCAGTTGCGCCAGTCGCCAGTGAAGCAGGTGGCGCTTGCCGCCGGATTGCCGCTGTTTCAGCCGTCGCGGATCCGGGAGGCGGCGGCGATTGAGGCGCTAAGGCAGGTGGATGCGGAGCTCTTCGTCGTCGTCGCTTTTGGACAGATCCTGCCGCAGAGCTTGCTCGATCTCCCGCGATTCGGGACGATCAATGTGCATGCGTCGCTGTTGCCGCGCTGGCGGGGCGCCGCGCCAATTCAGGCGGCCATTCGCGCTGGCGACGCCGAAAGCGGCGTCACGATCATGCTGTTGGATGCCGGCCTCGATACTGGACCGTTGTTGGCGCAGCGGCCGCTCCAGTTGGCGAGCGACGAGACCGGGCAGAGCCTGCACGACAAGCTTTCTCATGCGGGCGCGAATCTTCTGCTGGAAACTCTGCCAAGGTATCTGTCTGGCGTGATTCAGCCCCAGCCGCAAGACGACGCGCTGGCGACCTACGCGCCGCAACTCAAGAAGGCCGATGGCGCGATCGACTGGACGCAGCCGGCGGATGCGATTGATCGGCTGGTACGCGCTTTCAAGCCTTGGCCCGGCGCCTATACGCGCTGGGAAGGGCGGGAAGTGAAAGTGATTTCGGGACGATGGGCTTGCGGCGCGGCCGCGCCTGGCTTGGTTGTCGAGGAGGGCGGAACTGTCGCGATTGGCGCCGGCGACGGCTTGTACATTCCTGAAGTACTTCAAGCCGCGGGCAAGAAACGGCTGTCGGCGGCTGAGTTCGTAAACGGTCATCGAGATTTCGTCGGGGCGCGGCTGGGCGAGCCGCCAGACTAATGTCTTTGCGCGCATGAGCCGAAAAGGCTGCACGTGAATCGACGGCGTGGTTCCACGTCCGATTGCGCCGGCGGGCGGTCCAGAGCAGCGACCTTACTCGCGAGAGCTGGCGAGCGGTCATAGAAGCGCAGGCAGGGAAGACCAGGATGAAGCCAGGCCAGTCGACAGCGGAGCGTCATCCATTTCTGCGCAAGCCAAACCGCACGATTCTTACCTTGTCATTGCCAATCCTGCTGTCGCTGATTGCCGAGCCGTTGACGGGACTGGTCGATACCGCCTTTGTAGCGCAGTTGGGCGCCGAACCTTTGGCGGCTCTGGGCGTTGGCACGGGCGCCTTGGGTTCCGTGTTCTGGTTGTTTGGATTCCTGGCGACGGCGACACAGACCGATGTCGCGCAGGCGATTGGCCGGGGCGCGACCAAGACCGTGAGCAAGCTGATCAGCCTCGCATTAGTCGTGGGCGTCATAATCAGCCTGGCACTCTATGTGTTGCTGTTTGCCGGCGCTAAACTTGCATCGTCGCTGCTCGGCGCGGAGGGCGCGGTGTTGGGATACGCGGCGCAGTACATCCAGCTCCGGTTGCTGGGTGGACCGGCGGTGATCATCGTGATCGTTGGATTCGGCGCATTGCGCGGCGCGCAAGACATGCGCCGGGCTCTGTGGATCGCGCTGGGCATCAACCTCGTCAACATTGTTCTCGATCCAGTTTTAATCTTCGGCTGGCAGTTCGTCCCGGCGCTAGGCGTGGCGGGAGCGGCGCTGGCAAGCTCAGTCAGTCATTGGCTAGGGGCCGCCTGGATGCTCTGGGAATTGGAGCGACGGCACGGGCTGCGCGGCGAGATCAGCCTGAGAGACGGCGGCCGGCTTTTGCGAGTGGGTGGGGACTTGGTGGTGCGCAGCGGCGCGCTGACGCTCTTCCTCCTGGCGGCGACGCGGGTCGCCAACCAGATGGGCGCCGAGGCGGGCGCCGCTCATCAGGTCATCCGGCAAGTCTGGTTCTTCACGGCGCTTTTTGTTGAAGCATTCGCCACGACCGCGCAGAGTTTGGTGGGCTACTTCTACGGTTCGGGGCAGATGCCGATCGCCAGGCGGGTAGCGATTTCGACTATGCGCTGGAGCTTGGGAGCGGGCGTCGGTTTGATGCTGATAATGCTAGCGGCGACGCCGGCGGTAGCGCGCGCTTTTGTGCCGTTGGAGGCGGCGTTTCTGTTCACGCTCCCATGGGTCATAGCCGCGCTGTCGCAGCCGCTAAACGCGCTTGCCTTCATTACCGATGGCATCCATTGGGGCACGAGCGATTACGGTTTCTTGCGCAATGCCATGCTCTTGGCTACCGGTTGCGGCTTGCTTGGATTGCAGCTGGTGAACACGGACAGCGCAGAGAGCTTCAGCGCGGTCTGGCTGGCGACAGTCGGGTGGATTGCCATGCGAACGATCTGGGGTGTGTTGCGCGTGTTCCCGGGCATCGGCAGAAGTCCCTTTCGCGCCAACTGAGGGTCATGACACGGGCACGGACGGGCGAAGTCGTCGCGACGCCGGATTGCGGACTTGCGTATAAGTCAATGAGCGCTTTTGGCGAGCGCAAAGCCGGCGGAACTGGAGCTATTAGAGCGATGGGCATAAACATAAGAAAGCGACTGTATCGTTCGCGCAGAGACCAGCGCATCGCGGGCGTCTGCGGCGGAATCGGAGAGTATTTGGGAGTTGATCCGACGATCGTGCGAATCCTGTGGGTGCTGCTGGCGCTGGCTGGCGGACCGGGTGTACTGCTGTACTTCGTCATGGCGGTGGTTGTGCCCGAAGAGCCGGAATACGTTCAAGCGACGGTGGAAAAGGTCAAGAACGAGTAGAAGAATCTGACCGCGCGCGCGAAAGAGCGACGTAGTTTTCAGAGCTTTTGGCTGGCTATCGGTCATAGCAGGTCGCGAATGGCCTCGCGTTCCTGCATGAGTTCAGTTTCCGACGCGCGCATCTTGCGCCGGGCGTAGTCACTAATCGGAAGGTCTTCGACAATTTCTACATTGCTATTATCGCCGTTTTGCAGCGGAAATGAATAGATCAAGCCGTCGGCGATGCCGTAAGGATTGCCATCGCTGGCGATAGCGGCGCTGAACCAATCGCCCGGTTGCGAGGGCGAAATCAAGCTGCGAATGGAATCGAGGGCGGCATTGGCGGCGCTGGCAGCCGAGCTAAGGCCGCGCGCGCGGATGATGGCGGCGCCACGTTCTTGGACGGTAGACAAAAAGACGTTTTCCAGCCAGGCGCGGTCGTCAATGATTGTCTCGGCGGGAGCGCGGTTGATCAGCGCATGCTCGAAGTTGGGGAATTGCGTGGAACTGTGGTTGCCCCATATCGCCAGTCGGCTGATATCGCCGACGAGCGCGCCGGCTTTCTGCGCCAGTTGGGATTTGGCTCGGTTTTCGTCGAGTCTTGTCATGGCGAAGAAGCGCTCTGGCGGGATATCGGGGGCGTTGGCTTTGGCGACCAAGCAGTTGGAATTGCAGGGGTTGGCGACTACCAGCACGCGAATGTCGTCGGCGGCGCACTGGTTGAGCGCCTTGCCTTGCGCCACGAATATGGGACCGTTCGCGGCGATCAGGTCGCTGCGCGCCATTCCGGGTCCGCGGGGCATACCGCCGACGAGAATCGCCCAGTTGGCGTCTTGAAAGGCGACGCGCGGGTCGTCGGAGATGATAATGTTTTGGAGCAGAGGCTGGGCGCTATCCTGCAATTCCATGACGACGCCGCTCAAGGCTTCCATGGCCGGCGGGATTTCCAGGATTTGCAGGATGACCGGCTGATCGGCTCCGAAGAGCTCGCCATTGCCGATGCGAAAGAGCAGGCTGTAGGCGATTTGGCCGGCGCCGCCGGTGACTGCGATGCGAATGGGCGCTGTCATGAAGTCGTTCCTTTCGACCAGGACGATGCGGCAAAGCGCGGCGATTGTACTGCAAATGTCGCGGAATACCAGATACGGCGCATGACTCCGGCTGGCGTGCGCGGCGGCATTGGCGTGCTTGCGCATAATGTACATAAAGACCTATGCATCATACACAATGACTGAACCCCGAACGATGGTTGTTCAATAGTGACGCGTCAAGCTGGTTGGCCTTTAGCTGTCTCGTTGGAACTGTTCAACGTACCACTCGTAAACTTTGGCTTGCGACTGCGGATCTCGATTCTCAGCTGCTTGTCGCGCGCGGAGCATTGTCATAGCGCTTGGGTTGCATGCCATGAAGGCGTCGTAGGCGTCTTGCCAGACGGGGCGTTCTTCTTCCACCGATAGCTCCTGCAAAACATGATCGAGCCGTTCAATGCGGTCGAGGATACGCGCCAAAGCCAAGGTGCGGCGACTGATATCGGGCGCGTCCGGTTGGAGGTTGATTGCCATTTGGCGGGCACAAGTTTTGAGCTTTTCGCGGATGAAGGCGTAGTTTTCCTGGTCGCTGTATTCGGCGCTTTCGGGTTGGTCGGCTGTTGCGTGGTCGGAATGGTCGTCTGAGTTTCCGTCTGGCTCTTGCGCATCCTCGGCTTCCGAAGAAATGTTTTTTTCGGCAATCTGGCAATCTGGCTGCTCGTTCTGTAGTTGACGCCAATGACGAAGCGTGCGTTCGGGAATGCCAACGCTTTCGCTGACAAAGGCGATATCCTCGCTTATAGCGAGCATTTCCAGGGCTTGCTGCTTTTGAGAATCTGAGTATTGGGAAGGCATAAGAGTCCCTTTGCAAGGTGGCTGGCGAAAAAGGCGACGCGTAAACCGGTCACCTAGAGTAGAACACACGTTCTTACCTTTGTCAATTGGATTGTGAAATCGTTTGACTATTGAGCCATGTGGGGCGTTTCGGCAAAGGACGCGATTCGCCAGATTTCGTCAAGGCGCTCTAGGGTGGTGATTGATGTGTTCCGAATGCGCTTGTCTGGGAGAATTGCGAACATGCTAGCGAGCATGATCATCATGGCGGAGCTATGTCCGATAATGGCGACCGTGACGTGGCGGTCCGCGCGGGTGATGTCGTGCCAGGCGGCTTCCATGCGCTGTTGAACGTCGTGCCGCGATTCGCCGCCGGGAACGCGATAACGTCGGTAGCCGGATTCCCATTTGCGGAAGGCGTCGGGAAAGCGCTCCGCGACTTCGGCAAAGGTGCAGCCTTCAAAGACGCCAAACGCGATCTCGGCGAGTCGCTCGTCGGATTGGAGCGGGATCTGGATACTGTCGGCGACGATGTGCGCGGTTTCAAGGGCGCGCCGACGGGGACTGGTGAATAGCGCGTCAATCGGCTGCGACTTGAGATAACGGGCGAGGGCGCTTGACTGCTTGATTCCGCAGTCGTTGATTGGCACGGGCAAGGCGCCTTGCAGGCGACGTTGGCGGTTGAAATCTGTTTGTCCATGTCGAATGAACAGGACCTTGCTGACGCTCATGGCTTTCTCTCAGTCTTGACGAATTCGCGCGCCGCAGGCAGAATTGCGGACGAGCCAGAAGTGTATCATAGTGAAGGCAATTATCGAGTGACAGAAGAGCAGACGGGCGCGGTGGCGCAACCGAGCAGGCTAACGCTATACTGTTTGGCGATGGTCGGCGGCATCGGTATGACAATGATGATCCTGGGCGCGAGCGTCGGCGTTGTCTTTGGCGCCGCTTTGAAGGCCGGGGCGACGCATTCGCTGGGCTTAATGATAGTGATTGGCTTATTGTTGTTGGTTCTCGCCATCGGTCTATGGCTGGGCTGGACGCGTCCCTTCGAGCGATTTGACGATATCAACGTTCCGGCCGAAGCGGAGCATCACTGATTATCCCCATGCCAGAAGAATCTGAGCCGTATCGGGCGCCGATCGCGGAGCGTGTGACGGGCGTAGTTACGCTGTTGGCGGGCGCAGCGCTGCTTTCAAGCCGCAAGCTTACGGTTGGCGAAACGATCGCCCAGGGCGAGCTGGTGATACGTTATGGCATCACGTATCTTGGCAAGCCGCATGTCACGATCGTGCCCGACCTTGTGGTGGCCGATTACGGCGAGCTGTTGCGGGGAGAAGAAGCTTGGCGGTTTCTCATGGATAAGGGGCATCTTTATCCGCGCGCGGATGTTTGCGGCAGGCGCAATGACGGGCAAGAGGACATGGTGGCGTTGAAGCAGTTGGATCTTGACGGGCCGTACGATGTCTACGTTTACGGACGGGAATCGGAGCGTCAGCCTTTGGCGCAGGTCTCGGCGCTGATTGCGGTAGACCGCGCCAAGTTTCCGCGGCGTTTGGCCAGGCATTTGTCGACTTTCGCCAGCCTGGATCAATGGCGCGCCGATGGATGAGTTGGATTCGATCTTCAGCGATGACTGGGGCGACGATCACCGGTCGGGCGTCGTGGCTGTCGTGGGCCGCCCCAATGTAGGAAAGTCTACGCTAATCAACGCTATCCTGGGTCAGAAGATCGCCATAACGGCAGCCAAGCCACAGACGACGCGTCAGAGACAGTTGGGCATCTTGACGCGGGTCAATGCGCAGATTCTGTTTACAGATACGCCGGGCATACACAGACCGCAGCATCGGCTGGGTGAGTTCATGGTCGGAAGCGCGCGCGGGGCGCTCCGCGATGCTGATGCGGTTGCCTGGATTGTTGACGCGTCTGTGGCGCCGCTTGAGGAAGACCAGCAGATTGCGAGTCTGCTGTCAAAGCTGGCTGCAGATACGCCGGTAGTTCTGGTGTTAAACAAGATTGATATAGCGCGCGCGGAAGAGGATCGCAGCGCCCATCTCGCGTTGTGGGACGCTTGCCATAGGCTGGAAACGAGCGCGACGGAAAAACGCGGCGTGGATGAATTGGTAGAACGACTGGTTGCGTTGATGCCGCTTGGTCCACGGTATTTCCCGGCGGATCAGGCCAGCGATGCCAATCTGCGCTTCATCGCTGCCGAGATTATTCGTGAAAAAATCATAGATTTAACCAACGAGGAAGTGCCGCACGCGGTCGCGGTCGAGATCACGCGATTTCGCGAGCGGCGGGATATGACGATCATTGAAGCGACGGTCTATGTCGAGCGAGAGTCGCAAAAGGGCATCGTCATCGGCCGGCGCGGTCGGTTGATCAAACAGATCGGCGTCGACGCGCGGAAGGAACTGCAGAATCTGCTGAGCGCGAAAGTACGCCTGGAAACACGGGTCAAAGTGCTGAAGAACTGGCGCGGCAATGATGAGTTTATGCGGCGCGTTGGCTATGCCTTACCGCGGCGCAAACGCGGCCAAGCCAGGCGGGTTGGCTCTTAGAATTTGGCGACTGGCGGCGATATCGGCGTGAATTTGGGCGACCAGGTCGTCAAGGCGGTCGAACTTGCGCTCGGGGCGCAGTTTCTCGATGAAGCGCAAGGTCAGGTCTTCTCCATAAATGTCGCGGTTGAAGTCCAGCAGATGCGCTTCGACGGTGACTTCGTTTCCGGCAAAGGTTGGTCGGCGGCCGATGTTGGTTGGGGCCATGAAGACGTCCTCGCCAAGCAGAGCCCAAGTGGCATAGACGCCGTTTGCGGGGATGATTTGCTCGCGCCAGGCGGCAATGTTCGCAGTGGGAATGCCGATTGCGCGTCCGCGCCGATCACCGGCAACGACCTTGCCAGTAAGCGCGTAGGGACGGCCCAGCATGTCGCTTGCAGCCTGCATTTGCCCGCTGCGGACGAAGTCGCGAATTGTTGAACTGCGAATCAGGCGGTCGCTGTTGTCGGCGGCGGTTAGTTCGATGGCTTTGACTTTGAAACTGTGTTTTTCGCCTAACCGGCGCAAGAAGCGAATGTCGCCTTGCCGGCGGAAGCCCAAGGCGAAGTCAACGCCGACCCAAAGTTCCTTCATATTCAAATGTTCAATTAGCAGTTGTACGAAGTCGGCTGCTGGCTGCTTTTGCAGATACGCATCAAATGGGAGCGTGACCAGGAGGTCGATATTCATCCGTTCAATGAGCCTGGCGCGTTCGTCGGGCGTCGTGAGGTAGTAGCGGTCGGAGGCCTCATTGAGCACTTTGTCTGGATGTGGGAAGAAGGTGACGACCACGGATTTGCGGTTGGTGGAATATGCTCGGTCGACGAGTCGCCGAATCAGGCTTTGGTGCCCCCGATGTAGGCCGTCATAGACGCCGACAGTCACGAGGGCGTCAGAGTCGAGTCTCGCTGCTTTCAGGCTGCGCAAGCGTATCATGGCAATTGGTCAGTGGTCCGAGCGTGGCATAAGACTGCATTGAATCAGGACATGCTAGGAAAGACTTTACGCGGCTTCCACAGCGCTTCGCGCGGTTCAAGGACGGCGACGAGCTGTCGGTAGGCGTCGAAGGCGAAGACGTGTGAATCGTCGACCGGGTTCTGCGGCCGGCGGATGAATCCGCCCTGTCGCAATCGGCGGCAGTCAGGCTCGGGCAGCGTTATGCGCTTATGATTGCGCAGCGCGTCGTAGGTCGAGATTATGTGTCGAACCCAGTTGTCGCTATGGCAAATGGCATCAAGCGCGATGCTGTCGGTCAATTTGAAGATGCCGCTGGCGAGGCGCGTCAGTCCGGACAGGTAGGCGCCGGTGGCAAGAGCCTCGCCGAGGTCGCGCGCGAGCGAGCGGATGTAGGTACCGGCGCCGCAATGCACTTTGAGTTCAAGTACCGGGTTGCACCAGTCGACGAGCTCGATAGCGTGAATAGTCACCTTTCGAGGCGGACGCGCGACCGTTTCGCCTTTACGGGCTAATTCATAGAGCTTTTTGCCACCAAGTTTGATGGCGCTGTACATCGGCGGAATTTGTTGGGTTTCGCCGAGGAAGCGCGGGATGGCTGACTCGATGTCGGCGGGGGTAATATGCCTGGCGTCGTTTCGAGTGAGAATTTCGCCAGCGGCATCATCGGTTGAGGTGGTCGCGCCGAGGGTGATGCGCGCGCGATAGGTCTTGCGGCTAGGCATGATGTATTCGCTGAGCCGGGTGGCGGCGCCGAGGCAGATGACAAGCACGCCATCAGCCAAGGGGTCCAAGGTCCCGGCATGCCCGACTTTCTTGAGGCCGGTCTGCGCGCGGTATCGGCGTCGAACCGTTGCCACTACATCATGGCTGGTCAATTGCAGCGGTTTGTTGATATTGAGAAAGCCGGTGCGTACATGCGTGCTCAAGCGCTGGTCCCTTCAGCGATGGCCTTGCGCGCCAGCGGCAAAACGGTTTCTTGGACTTGCTCAAGCGTGCCCTTGGCGGTGCATCCGGATGCGAGCGTGTGACCGCCGCCGCCAAGTTGAAGCGCCAAGCTGGCGACATCAAAGCCGGGCTTTGAGCGAAAGGCGACTTCGACTTCCTGGTCCGGCAGTTCTTTGAAGACGATGGATACTCTCGCTTGTTTGACGTTGACCAGATGGCTGACCAAGCCGCCGTCTGACATTTGTTTCATGCCTACGCTGCGGATATCGCTTTGACGAATGGTTGCGTGAATCAAGCCGCGATCGAGCCGCACGGTAGGCAGGACCAGCTTCCACAATTCGACTTCCGCCAGCGAGCGGCTGTTGAGCGTGTTCGCCATGATTTGAGCCAACGGGGCGCCGCGGTTCATAAGGTCTTGCGCGATCTCAAGCGTCCTGCTGGAGGTAGCGCTAATGCGAAATCCCTGCGTGTCTGTGACGAGCCCGGTCAGGAGCGCGCAAGCGACATCTGCTGAGATTTCGATGGCCATGCGTTGAAGCAAGTCATAGACAATTTCGACGGCGGCGACAGCATGCGGGACCACCAGGTTTATGTCAGCGTAGCGTGTATTGGTCGGATGATGGTCGAGGTTGATTGTCAGCTTGCTTTGCGCCAGGCCCTTGGCGCCGGCTTGTCCAATGCGCTCTATGTCGCTCGAGTCGACGGCGATCAAGAGGTCATATTCGCGCTGGGGCGCAATCGACAAAATAGTATCGCTGCCCGGGATGAAGCGCAGGCTGCAGGGCGGACCGTCGTCAATGGCGACGATGACGTCTTTGCCCAGTCTTCTCAAGGGCAAAGCCAAGCCCAGGAGCGAACCGACAGCATCGCCATCGGGCGCGATATGCGCCACTACCAGGACGGAATGCGCCCGGCTGATGGCTTCGGCGGCCGCCGTCCATTGTGGCTCGGCAGGATACTCAGTGTTCATAATCCGCGCCATCGACCGGGTCAGCGGGGATATCCAGGCTGGAGATTATTTTGTTGATGCGGTCAGCTTGTTCAAGCGTGTGATCCCAATAGAAGTGCAACTCCGGTGTGCGCCGCAGGCGGATGCGCTTGCCAACTTCGCGGCGCAAGAAGCCGTTGGCGCGTTTGAATGCCGCCATTACTTCGGTCTCTCGCCCTGGATCGCCCAAGGCGATGACGTAAACCGTCGCGACGACAAGTTCGGGGTCGAGGGCGACTTCGGTAACAGACACATCTCGCAGACGCGGATCGGATACCTCGCGCAAAAGCAAGGCGCTGAGGATTTGGTGAATCCGGTCGCTCATGCGGCCCTGTTTTATGGACATCCAGCCGCCCTAATTCACGCGCTCGCGGACGAAGAATTCGATGAGGTCACCTTCTTGGTATTCGTTCACGCCGTCGAGGCCTATGCCGCATTCGAAGCCGGCCCGCACTTCGCGAACGTCTTCTTGAAAGCGTTTGAGCGAGGCGACGCCAACGCTTTCGACTGCCAAGGACTGTCCGCGTTTCACGCGCGCTTTGGCGTTGCGGCGCGCCACGCCATCACGGATCATGCAGCCGGCGATCAAGCCGCTGCGCGGAATCTTGAAGATCTGGCGCACTTCAGCCACACCGATGACGCGATTGGCGAATTTCGGTTCCAGCATACCGTGCAGAGCCAGTTCGATATCTTCGAAGAGCTTGTAAATGATTTGGTAGCGGCGAATCTCGACGCCTTGCACTTCGGCGGAGGCCAGGGCGGCGTTGTCGACATCGACGTTGAAGCCGATAATGATGGCGTTGGAAGCGCTGGCGAGCATTACATCGGACTCGGTGACACGCCCGACCTCCTGCCGCAGAATGCGGACGCCGATCTGTTCTTCATTGCGCTGGGAGATATTCTGCAGTTCATCGGTGATGGGCTGAAGCGAACCTTGCACATCGGCTTTCAGCACGATCGCCAGTTCCTTAGTTTCTCCGGATTGGAATTGCTCGAAGAATTCGTCGAGCGTCAACGAGGCAGGCGTTCCGCCGTAGACGTTGCGCAAGCGCTCTTCATTGCGGCGACTTTCGGCATGGCTGCGCGCGGATTTGTCGTCCGGCGCGATTTCGAACATAACGCCTGGATCGGGCGGCGCGTCCAAGCCTAGTACCGCTACAGGCATTGAAGGCAGGGCGCGTTTCACTTCCTTGCCTGAAGAATCAAACATCGCCTTGATTCGACCGTAAGATGTTCCGGCAATGATTGTGTCGCCGCGCTTCATGGCGCCATTCATCACGAGCAGCGTGGCCATCGTGCCTCGCGAGCGGTCGACCTCGGCTTCGACGACGGTGCCGCGCAAGGAACCCTTCGGATTGGCGACGATCGTGTTAGCGTCAGCGACGAGAGTCAGGGCTTCGAGCAAGTCTTCTATGCCTTCGCCGGACAGCGAATTGACCGGCAGCATCATGGTGTTGCCGTCCCAGTCGTCGGGAATGAGATCCAACTCAGCCAGCTGCTGTTTGACGGTTTCGGGACTGGCGTTGCGCCTGTCGACTTTGGTAATGGCGACCACAATCGGCACATTGGCCGCCCGGGCGTGGTCGAGGGCTTCGCGCGTGGTTGGCATGACGCCATCGTCGGCGGCGACGACGAGAATGGCGATATCGGCGCCGTGCGCGCCACGGGCTCGCATGGCGGTGAAGGCTTCGTGGCCCGGGGTATCAAGGAATG
The DNA here is from genome assembly GCA_022824465.1 of Anaerolineae bacterium. Lineage (GTDB taxonomy): Bacteria > Chloroflexota > Anaerolineae > Aggregatilineales > Phototrophicaceae > UBA6055. The sequence continues at coordinate 153,018 of JAJDZV010000005.1, read as the reverse complement.
TAAGTGTGCGGCCGCTGTGTCTCGCTTGATACGCGCCGATATGCTGCGTAATTCCGCCGGCTTCTCCTTCGGCGACGGCAGTTTTGCGTATCGTGTCGAGCAGGGTGGTCTTGCCATGGTCGACATGGCCGAGGATGGTAATGATAGGCGGCCGGGACGAAAGCGAGTCAGGCGCTTCGCCCTGGTACATGACGCTCCATTTTTCTTCGCGTTCTTCGGCGCGCTTGACTTCTTCTTGAGCGGCCGCTTCCTCGCTCGCCGACTTGGCAATGAATCCAAGTTCTTCAACAACAATGGCGGCGGTGTCAAAGTCAATAGTCTGGTTAATTGAGGCCATGATCCCGTTGGATATCAACGTTTTCATGACATCGATAGGGCTAATGCCAATCAAGGTCGCCAATTCGCGGACGACGATGAAATCCGGAATTAAGATCTCTTTGGGTGACTCTGCCATACCTGTCTCCTTCAGTTTTTGCGGCGTATTGAGGCAGGCTGGCGAGACCCGCCTCGACTAATTGCTTTGGCTCATGAGGGTGTCATCTGCCGCAAGCAGTCACGATCGCAGTCGCTCAGTTCATGCCGCAGCGCGCGAGCCAGCAGCGATTGCGCGGACTTGTGATTCCAGCAATCCCGGCTTGCACACAAATAGGCGCCGCGTCCATTCATCTTGCCAGTTTCATCCATCTGCAGTTTACCATCGGCAATGACCAGCCGAGTCAGTTTCCGCTTGTCGGTTTTCACGCGGCAAACCACGCAACTACGTTGTGGCTTGTGTTTGCCAGGCACGCCCCGCCTCTTCTATAGATTTAGAAGTCGTAATCTTCCCATTCTTCTTCATCCCAGCTGCCACGTCCGCCTTTGCGCCGGCGCTTGGCGATAACTTCGCCGCTCTGCTCGTCCAACACCAATTGGCGCCGTCTCTGTCGATCTTTGCGCCTCTGTTGCTTGCCCTTGCGCAGATCGAGTTCAAATTCGCGTTCGCCTTCTTCTTCGGCTTGAAGCTCGTTATCGCGGTCAGATTCTTTGGGCGCGGGCTTGTCGACCACGGGCACGGTTGGCTGCAGCGTTTGCTCGGAATCAGCGGCTGTTGCATCCGCGGCATCGTCGGCTTCGGGCTGGAGGATGGGCTGGCCGAAAGCGTCAACCAGGACATCCGGCTGCTCGGCGTCGGCCAAAGTGGCGACTGCTTCTTTGTCTTCCTCGGCAGATTCGGCTGTTGCTTCTGGCTCGTCGTCCTCAGCTGCGGCGTCGATTTCGTCCGGCTCTTCGGATTCTTCGATGGAAATCGCTTCGGCGAGCAACTGGTCAATGTCGGCGGCCATGATCGTATCAAGCGCCAATTGCAGGTCTGGCATCGGGTCGTAGGGCGCGACAACCGTCGTTTCGTCATGGGATTCGGTGGTGGATTGTGTATCGGCAGCGGGAGCTGGCTCAGGATGCGATTCAGCTTCGGTCTCTGGCACCGGCACAGCCTCGGCGACGCGGGCTTGTTCGGACGCTGGCGATGCCCCATTCTCGGGCGCAGCTGCGATTTCTGCTTCTGGTAGGGTGTCGACGCCGGACTCCAGGTCTTCGTCGGAAGCTGACTCAGGTTCAGGCTCGACTCGCAAGTGCGCCAGGCGCCGTCTCACAGCGTCTTCTCTAACAAGCCTGGTGAGCATGACTTCGCCGACATTCTCGAAGTGCTCCAGCGCGTCAAGCATTTCCTGCGAAACCGCCAGGACATCAAGCGGCAATTCGAAGAGCTTGGGATCAAGTGTGTCGCGAACGGCTTCGCGTTTCTGGAGGAAGAGCTCGCGCGCCTGGTCGCGTTCTTCCTGCATCAGTTGTTCGACGATATCGGCAAAGCGAGCCAGCGACTTGTATTCCTCGGGCATCACAGCCAGTTCCAGGCGCTTTTTCTCCATGATACGCAAGGACTCGGCGATCAAGTCGGCATAACGAACTGTCAATCCGTTTAGCAGTTCCGAGTCCAGGTTATCGAGCGCGTTTTGAACCGTTTCCGCGACGCTCTTGATGTCGATGCGCCAGCCGGTGAGTTTTGCGGCCAGTCGGGCATTTTGCCCCTCGCGACCGATGGCGAGCGACAGTTGGTCTTCGGGCACCAAGACAGCGGCGGTCCTGCCGTCAATCGGGTCGTCGTCCAGGTAGACGCCGGTGACGCGCGCCGGGCTCAATGCTTTGGTGATGAAGGCGACGGCATCGGTATTCCATTCGATAACGTCGATTTTTTCGTTGTGGAGTTCCTTCACGATGTTCTGGATGCGGATGCCGCGCATGCCGACGCAAGCGCCGACCGGGTCTATGCCGTCTTGCAAAGCGGCCACCGCGACTTTTGAGCGGTGACCGGCTTCGCGGGCGATATTCTTGATCTCAACCTGGCCGTTGTAAATCTCGGGCACTTCGTATTCGAGCAGGCGGCGCAGCATATTCCGATGGGCTCGGCTCACCAGGATTTGCGGTCCGCGATTGCTCTTCGCCACCTCAACGACGTAGACGCGGATTTTCTCGTGCGTGCGGTAGCGTTCTCCCGGAATCTGTTGCTGGCGGGGCAAGTCGGCCTCTGCTCGTCCGAGGCTGAGCGTGACTTTGCGCGCGTTTGTACTCTGGACCGTGCCGGTGATAAGATCGCCCTCGCGATTGATGAATTCATCGTAGAGGGCATTGCGCTCGGCTTCGCGAATCTTTTGCAGGATCACCTGTTTGGCGGTCTGCGCGGCGATTCTGCCGAAGTTGCGCGTGGTATTGTCGACCTGGACCATGACGATATCGTTAAGCTCGGCTTCGGGCTTGTAGAAGCGCGCGCGCTCAAGCGTTACCTCGGTGGCGTCGCTATAGACTTCGTCCACCACTTCTTTTTCCACGAATACTTTTGTGCGCCCGCTATCCGGGTCTATTTCCGCTTCAATGGCTTGGGCAGCGCTCGCGCCAGTGTCTTTTCGATAGGCGGAGACCAAGGCGCTCTGCAAGGCGTCGAGTATGATATCCTCCGGCAGATCGCGAAAATCTTTGATCTCCTTGAAGGCGGATTGCAGTTCGTTTGACATGTTGATGGTCTCCAGCATACGAGCTGTTTCAAGCGATTGAAGACAAAACAACCCGATATAAAACGAAAAGTGGGGGCTTCCCACTTTTTCCGGACAATCTCAATTAACGACAGTGTATCACGTCATGCCGAGCAAGTCAAGAGAAACTGGTTTGTCTGAAGTCGACAGTTGGCAATGGAGTCAGGGAGCCGACGGCATGGCTGCTGGTTGGGCAGCGTTGCCTACTCGACAATGAAGGGAGCGAATTTAACGATTTTGCTGGCTACGGAGTCGCTGACATATACCGAGCCGGCCGAATCTACCGCGATGCCGCCAAGCGTTTGGAATTGGCCCGCGGAAGTGTTTTCGCCGGCTTCGCCAAATGAGCCCAAGCATTCGCCATAGGTATTGTAGACCAGGACGCGCTTGCCGTCCGGGTCAGTGATGTAGAGCCTGTCTCGCGCTTCATCGAGCGCCAGGTAGGGACGATTGACGACGTTGTTATACCAGCCGCGCACGCGGAAACTGGCCAGGTGGTTGCCGTCGGCGTCGAATGTCGAGACGCGCCGATTCCAGGTGTCGGCGACAAACAGCCGGCCGTCGGAATGCGTCGCCAAGCCGCTTGGCTCATCAAGCTCGCCGGGACCGCTGCCGCCGCCGCCAATGTCGTACAAGTATTCGGCTTCTCCCCTGTCCAAGGCGTAAACGCGAATCCGCTTGTTGCCGGTATCGGCGACATAAATGTTGCCAGCAGCGTCAATGGCCGCGTCGCGGGGTCCCCAGAAGGCATCAAGTGGTTCGACCGGCGCGTCGAATCCGAATTCGCCGGCCCCGCCCCACGCGGTTTGAAGCGCGCCTTGCGGGTCCAGATGGAGAATCCGGTAATTCCATGTGTCGACGACGAGCAGATCGCCATCCGGAAGAACAGCGACGCTATTCGGTCGATTCAGCGAATACTCACTCGTCTCGCCGTAACTTTGGAGAAACTCGCCTTCTGTTGAGAATGCGTGGATGCGGTTCGCGTTTTCATCGGCGACGTATACATTGTCGCCAGCCACAGTCAGGGCAAGTGGATGTAACAGCGGCTGGCTGGAGGTATCGAATTCGAGGAGCGGCGCCAAGCTGCGCCAATTTGCCGCGCACTGGTTAATCTCGGTCGGAATTGTACTTTGTACAGCGCCGTCTCCGAGGCCATACTCCCAGATCATCGCAGCGAAATCCTTGCGGATATAGACGTGCATGCGATCGGAGACGGGCCAGTTAGTCAGGGAGAAGTCTTTGCCGGTTGCCTCGCCATACTGGTCGTAATCGCGCGCCCACCAGATATCAAAGATGCCTCGGCGCAGCGCCGAGGCGGTGGCGTTTTGGGGCGAGAAGTCAAGCACGTTAAGGATACGTTGCGGGGTCAGCCCGAAGTATTCTTGCATGGGCCACCACATGCGCATGTGGTCGCGGCGAATATAGCGGTCCTCGAGAATTGGTTCCACATCGCCGCGATTGCCGGCGCCGACGACAACGAAGATGGCGTCTTCGGTATTTTGCACCGTAGGATTGCCGCCGACGAATACAGCGTCGTTGAAGTTCCGAAAGTACCAGCTATAGGGCCAAGACACTTCGTCGTCATAGACGAATTTGAGATCAAGTCCATCGGTCATGCGCAAACTCATCTCTTCAAGGTCGTCCAGCACCCACTTGACCGCGGGACCGGCGTGCGCATAGACCAGGAATTCCGTCGGCAGGTCATAGTTGATGAAGGAGGCCATCCAGGCGGCGCGGACGGTTAGCAGGCTCAACAAGCCAAAAGCTGCCACAGCCAGCAGGCGCCGGATGTGCAGAAAGCTTGTGTTTCGCGCCAGACGAAGCAGTGCGTATCCCAGGCACAGCGTGACGAATAGGGACGCCAGCCACGAATTCGTGCGTTCAAGCTGGGCCAAGGAGAGGCCCCGGAAAGGGGGATCGCCAGCGACAAACGCGCCAATCACCTGAGCGAGGCTGATCAAGAACAAGGGGGCAAGCAGTAGCGCCAGCCAACCGTTTGCCAGGAATTTCGCTTTGCAGACGCGCGAAAAGACGCCGCCGAAATACCAGGCGGATATCAGAATCATGGGGGTGGTCAAGTGTGTGCCCAACCAGGGCATCTTCTCGCCAGCCAGCGAATAGCCGACCAGATTCAGCACTGCCCACCAAGCGAGCAGAAGCAGGAAGGGCAGGCGGCTGAGCTTGCCGTTGTCTGGTTCGGGCGTTGCCACGGATGCAGGCGCCGCTTCGTCCGGGTCGGGGGCGGTTTTGATTATCGGCGCCTCGGCATCGGTCCCGGCGAAGGGGGAGTCGCTCTCGTCACTGCCGCTGGATTCTGTTTTGGCTGAATCGGCTTCAGGGGCGTGCGCGCTGATATCTTCCGAGGCGAGCCGTGCCGGCGCTTGCGAGCCATCTATCTCGAAAAGACGCTTTCGCCGCGACTTCCAGTAGCGGGTGACGCCGGCAAACATCGCGCTTGCCGCGCCAACGATCGGCAAGAACTCGTAGGTCGGCATGATGAGCAGCAGATAATAGTACTGCGGCTGGCTGCCGCGGCGGACGCCCTGCTGTTCCAGCCAGTAGCCCAGGCTGTAAATCATGCCGGTGCCCAAGCCCGCAATGTTGGTGAACACGGTCGTGAAGAAAAACGCGAACAAGATATGGAAGATCGCCGCGGCGATCAGCCAACGCCTCCAGTTCCAAGTCAAGCCAATCACAAGCGAAAGCAGCGACAGCGGCAAGAAAATCGATGCGCCGACCAGAAACTGCCCGACCTGCGCTGCGTCTACGAGGTTTGGCAGATTCTGAACGATGCCGAAGATGCTGTCGGGCAGCGATTCGGCAAGCAAATCATAGTCGCTGTGCGCGCCGCCCATGAGACGGGTGAATAGCGCGGTAGTCCACGGCAGAATCAGCGTGATTATGATGACCAATATGTCGACTTCCGGGAAGCGATGGAGGTAGCCCCAGAAGCCGCTATCGGGCGTAATATTTTGCGCCGGGAAATCGGCGCGCTGCGTTGAGCGTCGAGCGTCTCGGATCAAGTAGGCGGCAACGGCGAGAGCAAGCAGCCACAGCGCAAGCGCGGGCGCCCAGCGTATCGCCGCGCCAGCGCCGCTATCAGCCGTCGCGTCAGTTTCTAGTTCCGGGTTTATGGGCTGGGCGGTCTCGGTGGGGGTCGGGAAGTGCGACAATTCTTCGATGAGGAGGAGCCCGCAGGCGGTGATGAGCGCGATCAGGAATATCAGCAGGAGCTCGCGCCAGGGGATGAGGCTTAAACGATCGCGGAATGCAAAAATCGCGGTTGAAGCTAGAACGAATAAGCCGCTGAAGACGGATACCGCCATCCAACTCAGCCAAGTCGAACGCTCCAGGTCGGTCAGATCTTGAAAGGGCGTACCGCGGCCGGCGATAATCTCGGCCGGGATAATATCGACAACAATGTACATGCCGAGCGTCATCATGCCGCCCAGCAGGATTCCCAATATCAGCGCTCGAAATATGTCGCGTCCGCGAACGGATCGTCGATGCTGAATCAGGCGCGCTAGAAAGAAGATCACCAGGAAACTGCCGAATATGGCGATGTAGATGAATGCGGTCTCTTTGGAGCCCAAATTCAGGATCATGGCGGCGGCAAACAGGTAAAGCCAGAGGCCGCGACGGCGAAAGCGAGGCGAACCATCGAGGTACATCAATATGCAGTACGCCATGACCAGCGCAAAGAATATTGATGGCGTGTCGTGGCGAATGTAGCGGTTGTAATACATAAGCAGCGGCGATATCAGCAGCATGAGCGAGGCGAGCAGCGCGCCCCATCTGCCGAGCCATTTTCGCCAAAGCAGCGGAAACATGACCATTATGACGCCCAGCGCCGCGGTATAGAGACGGCCGGAAAAGTCGTTGTCGCCGAAGAGATGGAAGGAAAAAGCGGTCGCGTGAAACAGCACGGGTCCGTGCATCAACGGCGTATGCTGGAAGTTGCCCTCGTTGTAGAGATTGTAGGAAAAGCGAGTGTGCAGGCTTTCGTCATGGCTCATGACACGCGCATCCAGCAGGTGGAAGCGGGAGAAGACCGCAAGCGCGAAGAGAACTATGTAGGCGGCAAGCTCCCAGTTCACGGGGAGGCGATGGGAAAGCGCATGCCCTATGGCGTTCTGTTCTTGCTGATTTGGACTGGTGATCATATTGAATGAGTCAGTGTTGGAATTTGGACATGCCCGGCATAATTCGCTCAGAAGCTTGGCGCTGGCGTGTTCTTTGGAGCGGGCGATAGCTGAATAGAGCCTGGTGGCGCGGTCGCGCCAACAAAGACGGCCTTAGGCGCGTTGTTCGCTGGCGTATGGGCGATTGATGCGAATTGCGGCAGGCGCCGCAGGTCGACCGAGAGCAAAGTTGCATGAAAGCCGATCGTCATTGGCAATAGAAGCGCAATGGCAATCGCGATGATCACCAGACCGTAGCTGAAATTGAGACTGGAGCGCGTGCCGAAATCGCCGAAAACGATCGGACGAGGCGGCGTCACTAGCAAATCGGACTGTACAGCTGACCAAACTCGATTCAAGCGGTCGGAGTTCGGACGTCCGAGCGATGGCAGACTGCGCTCGAGTTTGACGGCGAATTCACGGTGGCGCATGTACTCGCGGTAACAGTCGTCGCATTCATCGATGTAACGCGCCACGCGCCGACGCACCGGCTCAGACAGGTCGCCATTGACGAAACGCGCCATGTGGACTTTGCAAAAGCGGTACTTGAACCTGACCATGTTACTCGTTATGCCTCGCTTGCGCCTTAGTGCACGCGCAGGAGTTCTTCCAGCAAGCCAAGCCCGACCGGCTGCAACGACTTGCGCAGACGCTGGTGCCCAAGGCGGACTCGGCTCTCGGCAGTTTTCTGCGGGCAGCCCATCACTTCTGAAATCTCACGGTAGGTCATGCCTTGCCCATAGCGCAAAACAATCGCTTCGCGCAGACGCGGCGACAAATCCAGCAACGCGTTGGAGATTGATTCGTTGGCATCGCGCCTGATGACCGCGGCTTCCGGCGCTTCGGAGGGCGGCGCCTTCAATTCAAAGCCCAGCCATTGCGAAATATCGACAGTGAGAAAACGCTTGCGGCGATACGTGTTGCGGCATCGACTGACGGAGATTGTATAGAGCCACGTCTTTAACGAAGCTTTGTTCGAGTCAAATCGATGCAGGTTTTTGAATGCGTACAAGAATGATTCCTGGAGAATGTCCTCCGCATCTTGCTCGTTCATCAGGAGGCTATAGCACAGGCGATAGAGGCTGGCGGCGAAGCGGTCATAGAGCTCGGCGTAAGCGGGTTGGTCGCCGGCGAGGGCGCGTGCGATGATGGCGTCGATTTCAATGCGCTCTGTTGCTCGCTTGTCGGTCATCATTCCTCTCACTGTAATTCCTTCACCGACACTCGTTATTGTACACGGCAATGTAAGATCATCCTCACAGTACGGCATTCGCTAGTGGTAAATCATCAAGCCGTAATCGCGCCTGTTCGGGGAATCCGATGCGGGCGAGCCAAGGCTCTCGCCTACATCTGGTGGATTCTGAGACAGGATGATTGGGTGACATGACCTCGGTTTTCACCACTCCCCGGCATTCTGGTCGTTCACGCGCCAGCATAAACGTCTTGCCGCAGCCATAAGATTACCGCTTCTTCCTCGACGCTGAACGGGTCCAGTCTACCTTGCGACCACCAGGCGGCCAGATCCCAAACATCCAGCTTGGTTAGCGACGTTTTCCGGCGCAGCAGGAAACGCTGCCCTACGTAATCGCCGGCGAGATCGGCGGTCCCACGCTCGTCGTCGGCCGCGATTACGATGCGTTCACCGGCAGCAGCGCCAGCGAAATCAGCAAAGCGCGCATGGGGAAAGTCACGCAAGAGCCAAGCCAATAGGCCGCGACCAGATACCTTGCTCTGTCCGTCCTCAACGATGACCAGGTCGATCAGCGGGAAGCCGGAGGACTCACGGTCCGCCAGCTCAAAGAGAGTCTCGCGCAAGAGGTAGGCGTCTGCGGTCACAGCAACTTCGCGCCACAAGTGGTCCGGGCTTTCAACGTTGGCAACCGACGCCTGCCAACCGCCACCTAGGCCGGAGAGCAAAAGCAGCCAGAAGAATCCCATGCCGGTTCCTTGGAGGCAGGCGCCAATCCCCCAGAAGTTGGCTATCAAAAGAAACACAACGAGACATATGACCGACGTAATGGCTAGCAGTCCCAAGCCTTGAAGCATACGCAACTGTGAAGGGTCGCCAAGCAGCGCTATAAACTCCGGGAAACTTGCGCCAGCGGGAATGCTCGCCAGCAGACGAGCCACCTGCGCGAATTGCACAGAGATTATGAACAGACAGAGCAAGACAATTGCAGAAATCGCCCACTTCGCCCACCAATACTGGGTCGTATAGAGAAGGCCGTTGTCGTCATCGGCGCCAGGGTTGAGCCTTGACCAAAGGACGATCACTCGCCGATCTACGAGTAGCTGGGTTATGCCGTAGCTGGCGAGCAGGCTTAGCGGCAGGACAACCCAGAGCGCATCGGATGCGCTCGCTCCTGGGTAGAGCAGTAGCCCCAAGGCGCCAAGCGCAGCCCAGGCGGCGGCAAAACGATCGACATAGGTGACGTCGCCGTGTTTCCACAAGAGCCAGGCGCCGCCGCAAGCGAAGACGATTAGCAGGGGTTCCTGAAGGACCAGCGCGGCGAATCCCAGCCGAAGGCCGTGCGACGAGGCGCTCTGAGTGATTCCACTGAGCGACGACTCAAGCAGTTGGCTCACCGTCCTCAATCCGGCAGGTTCAAAGAGGAACAATGTGGACGAAACTATGGTGACGAACAAGGGGATCGCCATTGTGCTAGCGAATGGAAATGCGCGCAGTTGTTTCACCGCGAGCTGGAGAATGTCATCGCCGGGCAAATCCAGGCGCTGAGGCGCGCTGATTGCCGTGCGCCATACGGCAAGCCAGCCAGCGGCGATCATGATGACCAAGAGCGGTAGACCGGATGGACTGGAGAGAAGGAGCATGGAGGTGAGGGCGACAATTGCCCAGCAGGCGTCTTTGAATTGCTGCGAATACCAGTAGCGCCTGATCATCCAGACCGACAGGACAGCGAATAGCAGCATGAAGCTGGTCCCGTCGGCTGCGCGCGATGTCGTCAAGGGCACGGTGAGAAAGGAGAGAAGGATTGTCCAAACGAAAGTCCGCGTCTTGCCCAGGCTCTCGCGGAAGAGCAGCGGTGACATAGCCAGCGCGAACCCGGCTACGGCAGTTCCTATGCGAGCGCTGAATTCGTCGGCGCCCAAAACGGAAAATGTAAGGAGTTGCGTGACATAGGTCAGCGGGCTTCGCGCGACCGAATAGCTGCCTGGCGCGTCGTCTTCAACTGTATGCCAGGCATGCAAGAATTGCTGCGCCTCAAACTCGGTTACTGGTGCGGCATCAAGCATGGAGACGCGCAGCCACAAAGCCAAAGCCGCAATCGCGAGATATGCCAGCAGTTCCATTGAGATGTATTGTGGCAGCGTACGGGACCGTGCATTGCCTGCGGCGGCAGGGGTTGGGTTTGGCGCAAGCGCGCTCTGTTTAGCGTTCATCGGCAGTTGTTACGAGTCCATGTAGGTACTGGATCCCATCGACAAGCGGTAGCTGATTCATCTTCCGGTGAAGAATATCCGCGATGTGCCCGATTCACATTGTACCGGCAAATGATCCAGGAATTTTGCTTCGCCTTCGCTGCCGTAGACGCGTCGCTCGGTCGCGCCGTACAGAATATGCGTGATTGCATACCGCTCTATGATATGCCGGACATCACTCATTTCGGCACGGGTATACAAGTCTCGCAGGTCAGAGGCTCGCGATCCCGCAATCGCGCCGTAGGTGGCGCCGCGCCATTGACGTTGGTGATTTACCCATCCTAGCACCACCGGGATTCCTGTGACGGCGCCAACTCGACCAAAGGCGATATTGTAAGCTTCGCCCACCGCTTCCGCTACGACGGCGTCTTCGCTAGCGACGGCCAGTTGCAGGCATTCGAGGGCTCTTTGATCATCGACATGCAACAGTCCGCGCGCGCCGTCCAAGGTGAGCGGCTCAGCGACAACAAGGTCGTTGCCGTCAAAGATTGCTATGCCGCCGACGTCCGCCTGCAACAGATCCGCCTCCTCCGCGTCCATTAAGCCAACGCGCGAATAAAGGATAGCGCCGGGCGCAACGACCTCGCCTTCGCGCACGTGGCGAATCGCGTTTCCCCATGAGGCCGGCGGCGCAATTCTGTTGTGTTGATAGGCGTGATGCCGTCCGGTTTCTATCCAGCCGCGGTGGTGAAGCGCCGCGCCTGAATATGCGGCGCCCGCCAGAATGGCTAGCGCAGTCGCGAACGCGACAACCGTTTGCAGGAGAAAGTGCGGCTTAGGCAGGTTGCGATCAAGGAACAGGCTGTAAATGGCATAGGCGCAGGCGACGCTCCATAGCGTCCACGCCTGGTAATAGAGCTTGAAGACGGTGTTTATCCTGGCTAAGAAGTTGTCCTTGAGATAGAAGAACTCGCAGAAAATGGTTAGGCAAAGTCCAATGCCGATCAGGAGAAACGTGAAGCCGGTGGCGGGCGGGTACTTGATCCAGGCGACGGCTACTTCTCCAAGATTGCCCGCCTGTCGCGACGCTGGAAACAAACGGGCGATGACGGTCGCGATGGCTGCCAGGAGCAGAACTGCGGTCAAGCTATAGCTGATGCGTCGCTGTATCAAACGCGACGCCAGATCACCGTCGCCGTCATGGACAGCGAGATTGCCCACAATCTCCGCGCCAGCGCTGGCGACGGCGAGCGCGAAGCCCAGAATTGTCATTATGGCGAGCAGGATCGCTAGCAGACTTCCGGCCAGCGCTAGACCGCGGCGCCAGTTCATTCGGCGCGCGCGATGTCCTCGCCACGACTCCACCGCTAAGTATATGACGAGCACGACGATCAAAGGACCAAACATGACGAAGAAGTGACGAAAGAGCGAGGGGTGAAGCAGATTTGGCAGAATGCCGCCCGCTTGGGAGCGCAGACCGACGAAATAGGGCAAGTAGGCGAGCAAGGCAATCAGCGCCAGCTTCGCGCCAAATGTTGCTGTCGCAAGCCAATCACGTGCCGTAAGCCGGCCGTGACTGTTTGTCATGAGCCGGCGCAGAGCCTCGGCTCCGGCCAGACCGGCGAGCATGGTCGGCGCATCCCACGCGTTGAGGAATGCCAGGCCCCCGACGACGATGCCGTATACAGCTGTCGCTTCTCGGCTTGGCGGACCGGGTGTCACAACGATGTTGAGCATCAATCCAATCGCGGCGACGACGAACGGCAGACTGAACACATGGGGATGATTGTCAGCCAGCAAGAAACTGAATGCCGGGAATTCGCCAATGGGCTGGATAGCTGTCAATTGGTCGTTTAGGTCGAAGTCGGTGGGAACGCGGCTGGCGCTAAACCACCACCAGTGCGGCCAGCGAGCGGTTTCCAAACTTGGGAGTCCGGTCGCATTCTGCGCGTAGCTCGACGTCTCGAAGTCGGGGAGCTTCTGCGTGCGCCAGAATTGGATATATGATTTCGGGGCGGCGCGGGTCTGCAGAGGCGCTTCAATCAGCGCGAATTGAAAATTGCCCATCAGCACTAGCATGACCGTCGCCAATGATCCCGCGGCAATGGCGCCGGCTTGCAAGCGCCAGCTTAAGGGCTCGCGATTGCGAACCGCGGCCGCGGGCGACTTCGCAAGATTGTAGACGACGCCAAACGCAGCCAGCCCGGTCAGTGAAAACAGCGAGGCATTGGTCAGGTTGAAGGCGATGGCGCTGCTTATGCCGCTCAGTTTTGCGAGGCTCGCGGACATGACATAGCCCATGTAGTAATAGCTGATGGCGTAGCCGGACATCCAGGGATCGGCGGGTGGAAAACCGTTGCTGCGCAGCGCTGAACTAATGAAAGCCAGTTCCATCGGCTTTTCTGTGCCGACCAAGCCATTTTGATGCGCGCGGTAGAGCGCCCAGCCGAAGAATAGCGCCGCGAAAAGCAGCTCCGCGTATATCACCGCGCTTCGGTTCTCGCGCCACCAACCTGACAGCACGCGTGACTGGCCACGTCGAAAATAGACCGCAAGCGAAACCGACAGCGCCAGCAGCCAGCAAAGCGCTATGCTGCCGCGAGAATTGTCAAGAAAGCCGTAGCTGCCGAGGAGCCAGGAGGTCCAAGTCACGAGGAGCAAGCCAAGCGCGCGCGCGATAGTGTAGCCGCGGTCGGGTAGAGCGCCAAACAGTCGCAAACAGAGCGGCAAGCATGCCAATCCGGCAAGGGTCATCCAGAGCCACCATGCCAGCACGAGGTGGCCTTCGCGCGTCAGCCAATCCAGAAGTAGCGTCATCGCGCGCGCTCCACCAGGTAGTCAAGCAATTCGTCTCTATTGACCTCGTAGATCTTGCCGCCCGGGACTTCATAGGCGATCTCGAGCAAGCCGGCGGCTGCCATTCGATCGAATTTGAGCAAGCCTTCCGGCGTGGCATGCGCTTCCTCCAAGCCGCTGCGGATGACGTAAGTGATGTCAAAGTGATGGATGATGTCCACGGCTATGTCGATGTCGGCCGTATCATAGAACTGCAGAATATTCCGTTCGCGCTGAAGCACCCATTGTTGCATGGGATGAATGACGCGTTGCTGCCTTTGGTGCCAGTTCCAACCGAGCACCGATGGCAGCCCGGTCATGATGGATATCCGTCCGTTCCAGCGATATTCGCCGCCCGGTTGCCTGCCCTCAATAATAACTGGCGAGCCTTGAGCGTTTTCCTGCAGCCAACGAATCAGCTGATAATCGACCGCGAGGTCGGTCTCCACTCGCCGGTTTCGTTCTTGGGAGAATTCTGTATGAGTCGCCTGGGTCATGAAGTCCATGCCATTCAGCGTCAATGGAAGGTTCGGCGCCATGCGGTCAAATGAGCGACCGCGTGTGGCCGTGATAGGAAACAAGCCTGCGATGCCCATCAGCAGCACACAAGGCAAATACCAGGCGACTTTTAGACCGCGCTTGAATCGCGCCGACGCCTCGAACACGCGCGCGAAAGCAAGGCCGCCGACAACGCTGAAGAGCAGCCAAGCCTGGATGTAGAATTTGAAGACCGTGTTTTGCCTGCCAATGTCGCCGCCGATGACAAGCGCCTCGACGCCGAGCGTCATCGAGAGCGCCAAGCCCGTCAAGACTAGCATAAACCGCATCGCTTCCGACTGGGCCGGTCGAAAGAACAGCAGTGCGATCCAGCAAACCAGCGGCATTACGATCAAAGCAACCTGATAACCCGCCAGCGTCAAAGCCAGCGCCAAGAGCAGCGCAAACGACACGGCAATGAGGACACGAGTAGTCAAGGTCTTGTATTCAATCAGCGTCTTGACGTTTGTGCTTTGGAACCAGCGGCCGGTGTCCCAAGCCAGCAATGAAACGATGAGAAACAGGAAGAGGCCGTGAATATCAAAGTATGCCCAGAGCGGCGTCCGGCCCCCTTGCCAAAGTTGTACGCTGTTGTAGGTGGTCGCATGCCAACTGGTGTAGGGCAGGGCAAATGCCAGGTTGAGAGCGACGAAGCCGCCGACGATTGTCACAAACTCGATGGCGGAAGCGCGCACCAGCAAATGCCGTGCGGCGAGCCAAAGCATCACGGCGGCGGCAGATATCAGCAGCGACGTTTGCAACAAGCCAAGGAGGGCAGAGATGGACATACCGTCGTGCGGAAGGCCGGAATCCGATTGCAACGACGCTAGTCCGGCGGCGAATAGCAGAGCGCCAATTAACGCGGCGACGAAACGCCTGTCTTCGAGCGGTCGAAAGGTTGTCTTCCAGCGTTTCGTCCAGGCGTAGGCCAAAGTGAGGATTGCCAGCAAACTCATCGATGGCCAGTCCCAGGTATTGGTGGCGCGCATGACGCCGACGGTTAAGCCGATGAGCGCTAGCGAGAGGAAGCGCTCCCGGGTGGAACGATGAAATCGTCCCGTTTGTGCGAGCTCGTTAAATAGAAGCAGCAGCGTTAGAAGTATGAGCGGCATATTGATCATGTGCGCGTGCAGATCGCCATAAAGAAAGGTGAAATAGGGCATTTCGGTGATGGCGTTGCCGCGGACGCCAGGCGTCTCCGCCAAGACGCGAGAGGGACCCCAATACCAGCGATCGCTGTTGATGTACGGCTGTTCGCCTTGCAGCAATTTGCCGGTCCCGCGCAACAAGCCACCGACCAGTGATAGCGAATGGTTGATTTCATAGCGCAGGCTGTCCCAGTGGTGCAATTCGGCCGCTCGCCGCCTCAGTTCGGCGCTGATATCGGGAGAGGCTGGGCCCGCGTGGGCGGACTCGTACTCGTCGATCAAAAACTCTTCCAGGCTCTCAGGACGCTGATAGCCGCCTAACTCGGCGACTTCATTGCCGACTACGCGCACGGTATCAAGATTGCCCAAAACTACGCAAAGCAACAGAGCCATGATGCCGGCGACCCAGGGGCTGCCGGGTATAGGGCGGGATACCACGTTTTCTTTGGCTGAATGCCCGAGTCCGCGCCAGCGCGCCCAAATATTGAAGGCGACGGAGAATGCGCCCAATCCGGTCAAGCTGAATATCGTTGGAATCATCAAGTTGTAGGCGAAAGCGGGAACGATGCCGAGTAGAAGCGCAGGCGCGCCCACCAACACAAAACCGAAGTAATAGTAGTTTATGAATCCGCCGGAAAACCAAGGATCAATCGGAGGGAAGGTGGTGCTGCGCAAGACGCCGTTGAGATAGGTGAAGTCCATCGGCTTTTCGCCGCCCTTGACAGGATGCCAGAGGTCCGGGTTGGTAAGGCGCACGACGATCAGACCGATAAAGGCGACAAAGCTGAGAAGCTCGATAAAAGCCATACGCCGCCAGTTGTCGCGGATGAACTCGACCAATCGGATTCGCGTGAGAAGCGCGCTTGCGCCTGCCAGCAGAATGAGCGACAAGACTATGCCGCCTTGGGACCAGAGCGGAATTTTCAGGCTGGAGACGGCCCAGGCAAACCAGGCGACCAGGAGCATGCCAACAAGCTTGCTTATGCCGTAACCGCCGTCGGCCATGTTGGACAATATCGCGAAGACCAGCGGGAATGTGAGCGCGCCAAATAGAAAGATGGTGGCGTACCAGATGATCACGCCAAGGAACTGATTGCTGTTGACCAGGCTGTCGCTGAAGAATCGGTCTGACCAGGTCCCGCCCTTTGATTGCGTCTCGCGCTCGGCTGGCGTGAATGTCAGCCCGGTCGGCGCCGTCTCGGCATCGGATATGAGCCAGTAAAAGACGCCCAGCAACTGCGCCTGCCCATCGTCCGGTTGAAGCTCATGCGCTTGCTGCAGCGACGCCTTCCCGAGTATGGCTTCGACCCTTGCGCGAGAGTACTCTTCGGTCTTCCGGAAGATGAACACAGTCGGATGGTCGTATACATGGAAGGCTTCGTCGGCTTCCAGTTCGTTCAGCCAAAAGGGCGAGTCGTATATGGGCAGGCGCTGATCAGAAACGCGCCAAGGTCCGAATTCGAAGGTCTCTTCAAAGACGGCCACCAGTTCATATCCCAGCTCCCCGGCAAACAGCTTGTCATAGTAAAGCGTCGTGAGCGGCCAGCGCATCTGATTGCGGGGTTGCGTATCATAGAAGCGATTGCTTGCAATCGTCAGATAGTCGCCGATATCCAGCGTGCGCACGATGTCATCGTATTTGACTTGGTTGTCCACCGGATACGACATAATCTGGTCTTGCGAGTTGATTAATGCCGAAAAGGGGTATGCGCCGCGGCAGTCACGGGAGCTAACCAACCCAGGCGGCGGATCATCCGCCAGCGTCACGCCCTCCGGAAGCTTGCAGGCGATTGTTCCGGTTGCGCGATTGTCCCAGCTGCCTTCGTTAAGAACGACCGACCCGGAGCCAATAACGTCGCCGCTTCCTTCCGCAACGGTGACAAGAAAGGTATAACCTTGGCCTTCAACAACGTCGATGGGCTGGTCAAATGGAATCGCGTAGGCACTCCCGAGCGGGTGGGCGTCCCGCGCGAGATTGGCCCGCAAGGTGGCGGAGGCCAGAAGCTCGTCCCCGTCGTTCCGAAAGACGCGAATATGGATTTCTTCCAATTGCGGATCGTCGAGCGGGTCGCCGAGGTGAGGCGCGAAAACGCGCGTGATTGTCCCGCTCGCCGGCGCGCGGAATATCGATTGCGAGCTTTCTCCTTCGCGGTAAAGGTTGGCGTTGTCAAAGGGTGACCCCTGCAAGCCGGGAGCGCTATAACCCGTATTATGAAAGGCGATGTTGATTAGGGGCGCAGACTCGGCCGCACCTTCGACCTCCAATGCAAAGTCGCCGGGAATCCGTTCAAAAATGTAGTGAGCCGATTGCACAAGAGTCGTCTGATGGCGATAGATGTTGCTGAACATCAATCCCCAAATGAGCGAGTACACTATGGCGAATCCGGCTAGAATCAAGGGACGCCATTTGCTGAGTATTGGAACGATTGCGCTTGCCAGAAGAGCGGCGCCGGCAAGACCGGCGGTCGTTGCCGTGGCATCCAGGGCGCCGTTTAACCATTGATAAGCGGCGACGGCCGAAAGCACGGCGCCGATGGCCGCCATAGGTACGACGATATTTGACAAGCTGCGCCCTTGCGACTTGGCGCGGGCTAGCCATACATGCAGGCTCCAGCCCGCAAGGACAGCCAGAGAGGGGTATAGCGGCAAGTAGTAACGCATGGTCTGCGCCGCCAGGCGGCTCATGAAGAGATAGTATCCGCCGATCCAAACGACCAGGACGATAGCGGCGCAGGCAGCCGGGCGGTTGCGCAAGACGCGGTATGCGGACCAAAACCAGCCAAACCAGCCTAGCACGCCAAATGCCAAGCCCATCGACCAAAGCAGCATGTCTTTCTGCGTGTATACAACAGATGAACGCGCCAGCCATTGCCAGTTCGGCGGGAAATCCTGCGCGCCGGAAACACCGGCGCTGATACTCTCAAGGTTGTCGATCCATCGATGATTCGGCAGCAAGCCAAAGAAGCCCGGACCTGCGAACGCATAGGGATTCAAGATGCGGAAAGCCAAAAAGCAGGCAATGCCGGCCAGAACCAGACCAAGCAGATGGCGAACCAGGATTTGTTGGCGTTCGCTAGTATCAAGCCGGCTGTCAAATATCGGCACGGCCTGCATGCCGGCCGCAATGACGATAACTCCCGCCAGCGGAGCGAGATTGATTCGGCTCGCGACCGCGGTCCCGGCTAATAGACCGAACAGGACATAATGTCTGAGTTTGCCGCGCTGCTGAACGGCCACGGCGAAATACAACGCGGCCGTGACCAGGCAGGTCGCGATGGCATTCACTGTGCCAAAATGGGCTTTCTGGATCGCCAATGGCGCGGCGGCGTAGAACAGGGCGGCGAACAGCCCGACACGCGCGCCATGAATTCGATTGCCCAGCGCGAAGGCTAGAAATATGGTCAGAAGATCAGACATCGCTGAGATGCCGCGCCATACCAAATGGCCGCCCTGAAAGTCGAATAGCGGCAGCCCGCTGTCAACTGCGCTCCGCACAATCTCGCTGCCGAAATGCGCCAGAAACAGCGGAAAGGCGCCATATACATAAAAGCCGTGCCCGGCGTTGTGCGGATTCAGGGGCGAACAGCGTGTGTCGAAGTAGCCTCCGATGCCGTAAGTATCTGGATATCGATGCCGACAATGAAGTGACTGGAGTTCTTCCGAGCTCAGCGTGTCGACTCTGCGCGTGGCGCCGGATGAATCTGCGTTCGAAGCCGCGACCAGCAAAGCGTCCACCTGGCCCGCGGACAGAGCGGTTTCGGCTTCCTGACGATCGAGGTAGGAGCTGATTCGATGGCTGTCGAGAATCCAGCCGGCAACGGCGGACGCAAATGTGTTGCCAATGACGCCAAATCTCGCATTGGGATCATCGGCAAACGCTTCCAAGGCGCGACTGTTTGGCGCGTCGCTCGCAACGACGATCGCTTGTTCCGGGTAGTTCTGCCTGTCGGCGGTAAATGTGTTTCCGCCTCCAATTTGAGGAAGCAAGAGTGCCGTCAGAAAGCGTTCATCCGGGTGGCCATGCGAGAAGTCATCCCAATTCTGGCCCGTAAATCGCAAGACCGCTCCGTAGACCAGAATGAGAGCGAGCAGCAAACTCGGCAGCAATCTATGGCGCATAGGCTATAAGCTCGAATTTATGAAGTCGCTGGCGATGATTGTGTACAATTCTCAGGTCCCCAGGCTTTTTATGCTAGGCAAATTGGTTAAGGAATTCAGCCAGTCCGGCGCTGCCCAGGGCCGGCACACGATATGAATAGAAAGACTTCCAATCAAACTCCAAATTGTGTCGTTGCGGTCTGCCTTGAGGAAACCAGTGGCTAAGCACTGAGGGCGCCGCTTGATCATCCTGCGAATAGAAGAAGAGCAGGTCGCGGTCCGGGTTGAGGCGCAAGTGGTCATGTCGTTCCGATGCGCTTCGTAGATAATGCGGCAGGCTCTCCGCTGCGGGAATGGCATTTGACCATCGTGCATTGCCGGCCTCCATGCCGACCGCGCGGCTATCCCACCAGTGCGGGTATGTCAGCGCGAAGGCATTGCCGTAACTGCCGTCGCTCTCGGCGAAGCCTCTGAGTATCGCGCCCGCCTGGCGATGCGGTTGCGCTCGGGCAAGGTAATACTCAGTATAGCTTTCGAAATACTTGCTGGAATTGTACTCGTATGCGTAAAGTATACAGCCAGCCAAAATGCAAACGACAGCCAATGCGCCGAGCTTCTGCGGCAACACCAAATACATGAGCCAGCAATACCGGGCGAGTGGCAGCCCGGCAATCAAGAATATTGGACACAGGCTGCCGAGGGCGCGCATATAGTGAGGCGAATAATTCTGATGCGCCAGAGCGAGGCTAGGAACCAAGAGCATAAATACCAGCGCGACTGGAACAAGGAAAAGGACAGCATCGCGTCGGGAGATGATCTTTGTTAGCCAGGCCGCGACGCCAAGAAGGATGAACGCAGCGGTCAGAGGATCGGTCGCTGGTTCGTCTCGCACGGCTGATAGCCAGACCTTATCGCCCGCATGATGAAACATAAGCGCCGTCAGCCGGAAGTTGCTCAAAAGCGCCGGCAAGCCGTCTTCGCGCAAGAAATCAAGTCGCTCTTCATTCGACATCGGCGCGTCGCCGAAAATGGTTTGACTTTGCCGCATGAGGGCCTGTTGCGGATTCTCCATCCAGACATGTAAGAGCGGCAAAAATACAGAAATCGCGCAAATGGCTAGCACTGCCAGGTTGAACAAATAGCGTAAGCTCACGTGCCAGAACATCCCCCGAATCAGCAAGCAAATGACCACGCCGGCTAGGTAAATCAGGGGCAGCATCTGCATAGGCTGGTAGGACATCAAGCCGAATCCCAAGAGCAAGCCCGCCTTAACGAAGTCCGTCCGGCGATTGAACCGCAAGGCGCGCGCAAAAAAGACGAATGACCAGGTCATGAACAAGGGACAGAGCGTGGTGCGCAAGCCCTGCCGCGACATCGTGATATGCCACAGGTTGACGGCGACCAGGGCAGCGACGCAAAGCGCGTACCAGCGCCCAAATCGACGATTGCGCCTACCCATTAGCTCGAGCGCAAGCCAGAAGATCAGCGGCAGCGTGAGAAAGCCTTCAATTGCTGACAGCAGGCTGAATGTGTATCGGTCTACTTCCAATCCAGGTAGACTACTGAGCGCCACCGCCAGATATTGGTGCAGCGGTTCGCGATTGTTATAGTCTGTAAAGAGGATCGGCAGGTAGCCGTCGTAGCGAATCCGATACGAATCCTTGATGTTCTCGACATGGTCGCTGATGAGTTGCGGAGGCGATGAGTCAAGGTCGGAAAATCGTAGCTGGAAGCCGAGCAGCAGGACAAGGGCGAGCGCAAGGAGGGGCAAACGGCGCTCACGCAATCGCAAGCCCCGCCATGCATCAACCCGATCCGCTGCCCATTCAAATATGTTCCAACGATGCGGCGCAAATGACACCGACGACAAACCTATACTTAGGAGCCAGACCAGAATCGTCGCGGTCTCAATGCGGTTGCCGGTCGTGTTCAACCATACATAAAGACTGCTTAGCGCCGCACTGACCATAGCGATCGCTCGCCAGCGGCTCATGCCGCGCCAAGCTACAATCTCTTGTGGATATTGATCGACTATCCAAGTCTGACCGGCTTGTAGCCCGAATCCGGATTCTGTGCCTACGGCAAACTGCGGCATTCGCTTTGCCAGGCGACAAACGATCTCGATGATCACGAATATCAGCAGCGCGACGAGCAGCAAGCCGATTGCGGCGCCGGCCAATTCCAAGATTTGCGGTCGCGGCGCTCCCATTGACTGAGTGAGCTGGTGCAGCGCGGCGAGCGCAATGAGCGCGGGAACGACTCTTGCCGCCCGGCGGATTCGTTCGAGCCGGCCGCATTTGCGCCAGTGTGATTTCAATTTCGGCAAGTGGCCGACGACGTCTGCGGCGAGCCACAGAAGAAATCCCGCCCAAAGATACGGCGCGGCGAATTCCAGCGAGTCGCCAGCAATTGCGGGCGTTTCGCGGGCGAAAAGGCTGCCGACAAATGCGAACAATATCGCGGCGCTATAAATGATCAGTTGCAGGTAAGGGCCGCTGAAAGCTCTCGCATAGTCTACGCTTGGGGACACAATGGATTGAGCCGACGAGTCGCCGAATAGAGCCGGATGACGCAAGCGATTTTCCGCCAATGGGCTCGCATGCACAGGGTTAGCGGCCTGGCGGAGGCGACGCCAGGTCCCAAGCGGCGATCGCAACATCAACGCGAGAAACTCGCTGATGGTCAGCTCCTCAAATTGACGCGCCGAAGTTGAATCTTCGTCGGCCGAAGCGGCATTCGCTGGATTCGAAGGTGCTTCAGCCGAGGGCGGAGACGTGGAATTAGAGAAAGTCAATGGCGGCGCGGAATCCCTGGCGTCAGCAGATGCGATTGATCCAGTCGCTCCGGCGTCTTCGCTATCATTGGACAGCGGGTCGACATGCCTGGACGGCATCAGTGTAGCGCCTCTTGTGCTACGGGCGAAGCGACTATGCCAACTGTGCAACTTCGACACAATAGCATAACTCAGCTGCCCTCAGGCAATTGATTGCTTGCGAACTCATAGAATACACTTTCGTATTGGTCAACAGTCATTTCCAGCGAAAAGATACCCTGTATGGCGGCTTTCGGCTTGATAAACCGCCGGGGGTTGTCAAGTACGGCCAGGGCAGCTTCGCCGATAGAGCGCCAGTCGCCTTTTCTCGCCAGTGTGCCCATGCCCGTGACGGTTACGGCCACGCGCCCCCCGTGGATATCTGTTGCCACAACGGGCGTGCCGCAGAGCATCGCCTCGCCCTGCACCAAGCCAAACACCTCGGTATCACTCGGCACGACCAGCACATCGCAGGCGGCGTAAAAGTTGGCAAGCTCTTTCTTGTCTCGCAACAGACCGAGGAATATCAGTTGGGAATTGAATCTCTCCACGAGTTTTCGGTGTCGCGTCCATGTATCTTCATAAGAAATCTCGTTTTCACCAGCGAATACCACGCGCGCATTTGGATACTTTTGGTTGATGACTTGCAGCGACCGGATCAGCAAGTCGGGACGCTTTTCCTCCGCAAATCGTCCGCAAAACCCGATCAGGGGTCCCCCATTCGAGCGCCATACCGATTGCAGTTGACGGACTTTCATCGCGTCGGGTTCAGGAATGACCACGGGAGGATAAATTGTCCTGACGTTTTGACGAACGCGTTTAAGATAGAATGAGTTGTCGGCATTGTCTTCACTATATGCAATGACGCAGCGCGCGCGGCGCATAAGTACTTGCTGACAGGTGTACATGATGGTCGTAATGAGATTGTTGATCGGGCTCTTGGGCAACACCAGGTCCGCATGATGTGTGGCGACGATCTTGACGCCGCAAAGAGGCGCCGCAAGAGCCACAAATGCGGATTCAAGCATCGGCATATGCACATTCACGATGTCGTGCTCTCGCAGGAGACCTGCGAGCCGCCAAGGAAAAGACGGCATGAGCATGCCCCGGCTGATACGAACCGGCGCCCAGAGCCGCACTATTCGCACACCGTTCTCGACATGGTCGCCAAGCGGTGTCGCTCTTGTGTGCTGGGCGGCTAGCACAGTTACCTTATGACCGCGCTGGGCGAGGCTCTCGGCGACCGTCTTCACGTAGTGCGTCAATCCCGTTGGATGGGGATGGTAGTAAAGCAAGAGCATGAGTATCCGCAGCTTGCGATTGGAGTCTTCGACTGGCTTGTATCTAGACAGGGATTGCGCCATTTGCTTGTATCGGTCTGTCGCCATTACGAGTCTAACGCATGATGCCGAATCTGCTGAAGATGGCAATTTGGATATGCCCGGTCGGTAGTAAGCGATCTCAAGTATACACTCGCCGATTGCAGACGTCTCATATGCGACTTGACTTGGCGGGTCCCAATCAGGCGCGGGAAACAGGAGAGGCAATCCACTTAATTCAGCGGAAACGCGCGCGGGAGCGAAGTCCTTTTGCTGCGGCTGATGGGCGTGCGCCGGTCCGACGGCCGCGCGCTCTCTTGACAGCGCAGACAGTCAAGTTTAGAATCACAACATCGGGCGGGTGTAGCTCAGTTGGTAGAGCGCCTGCTTCCCAAGCAGAAGGTCACGGGTTCGAGTCCCGTTACCCGCTTACGTGTGGTTGCCCGCCAAGAGGCGGGTTTCTTTGTACCTATCAGGCTCTTGACCAAACTCGGCTTGAGCCATAGAATAGCGGCGCTTTTGCCCAGAAAAATTCGAAACGCGCGGAACAGCCCGCGATGATGTAAAGCAGCAAGGAGAATGGGAATATGGCAGAGTTTCAGCTAAGGGCTGACCTTCGTCAGACGCGCGGTCGCGGTAATCGACAGTTGCGCCGAACCGGCTTTGTGCCCGGTATCGTTTATGGACCCTCGACGAAACCAATCAGCGTGCAGTTTCCGTATCGCGAAATCGAAGTGACGCTGATGAATGCGGGCGGCACAAATCTTATAGATATCACGATAAATGGCGATACCTTTCCGTCGCTGGCTCGTGAAGTCCAACGCGATGTTGTGCGCGGCAATATCTTGCATGTTGACTTCCTCGCGGTAGATCAGTCGCAGCGAATCAGAGTCGAAGTCCCCATTATCATGGAGGGAGACAGCCCGGTTGTTACGGCGCGCGAAGGCATTCTCATCACCGGAAGAAGCTCACTGACGCTGGAAGTTTTCCCCAGCGACATCCGCGACCGGATCCTCATCGACCTTTCTGCGCTGACCGAATTGGGGGCGGAGGTGCTCGTAAGCGATTTGACATTTGGCGAGAGTGTTACGGTGCACAATGACCCCAACGAAATGCTCGCCAAGATCGTTCAACCGGCCGCTGCGCGCGCCGAAGACGACCTTGAGGAGGAACTTGAGGACGGAGAAGCGGCAGAGGAGGAGGACGAGGAGGCTCAAGAAGCCCCAGCCGATTAATCGCGGAAGCTCTCTTACATCGGACGATGATCAACGACCCGGCCCATGGCGCCGAGTCTCCTTACTACTAGACCATCCGGACCAAGCGCTCAAAGACCATCGCCGTCGGTCGCGCCGTTCGGGTTGAATCCGTCTTGACTCGGCGACTCAAGCTTGTCGTCGTCCTCGGCTTTCAGGATAGCGATCCCGGCCACCTCATCGCCGTTGTCAAACTTCATCAAGATGACGCCTTGCGTGTTGCGTCCGATCTCGCGCAATTCAGACAGCCGCGTGCGCAGCACGATGCCGTTCTTCGATATGAGCATGATCTCATCATCGATCTTTACGCAGCGCACGGCAATCACCGGTCCGGTTCGGGCGTTGCGCTTGAGCGTACGGACGCCGAGACCGTAACGCGCCTGCTTTCGATAGTCCGTCACCGGCGTGCGCTTGCCAAAGCCCAGTCGCGTCACAACTAGCACATGCGCGTCAGCGTCCGGCACGACATCCATGCCAACTATCTCATCGTTTTCGCGCAGAGCCATGCCCATAACGCCTGCCGCTTGCCTGCCCATCACGCGCACATCTGACTCGTGAAACAGGATGCTCTGCCCATCGGCGGAAGCCATCACAATCTGTTGGTCGCCATCGGACCACTTCACCCAACGCAGGGTGTCGCCTTCAAGCACATTCATTGCAATCAAGCCACTGTAGCGCACGTCCTTGAATTCGCGTTGACTTACGCGCTTCACTTTTCCGCGATTGGTCGCCAAAATGAAGAACCCGCAATCGCGTTCGGCCTGCTCTTCGGTGAGGGCAACCACTGCGGTTATCTTCTCGTCGCCTTCAAGCGGCAACAAGCTTTGAATCAGCATTCCTCGTTTTTCGCGCTGCGATTCCGGTATCTCGTAGGCGACGCAGGAATAGACCCTTCCGCGGTCGCTGAAAAACAATACTGTGTCGTGACTATAGGCAAAGAATATGTCCATCAACTTGTCATCGTCTTTCAGCTTGAAGCCGCGCATGCCTTTGCCTCCGCGCCGCTGCGACCGATAGTGCCGCGCCGCCACGCGTTTGATGTAGCCGTTCTCAGTGAGCGAAATGACAACGTTTTCACGGCGGTACAAGTCGGCTTCATCCAGATCCACATTGCCGTAAATGACCGTTGTCTTTCGCTCGTCCCCGAATTCGTCGGCGATTTCGCCGACATCATTTCGGATCAAATCGAGTATTTTATGCGGCGAGGCGAGCAAGTCGACTAGGTATTCAATGCGTGCTTGTACAGTGTCATATTCGTCCTGCAGTTTCTGGCGCTCCAGCGCGGCCAAGCGTCGCAATTGCATGTCCAGTATTGCATTAGCTTGGATTTCGTCCAGCTCAAGCGTCGACATCAATTGGATTCTGGCCTGTTCGACATTCGGCGAATCGCGAATGGTTCGAATAACGGCGTCAATGTTAGCGACCGCCTTCAAAAGCCCGCTGAGCACGTGCGCGCGCGCCCTCTGACGTTCTAAATCATATTCCGAGCGTCGCACAATTACTTCGTAGCGATGCTCAATGTAAATCTGCAGACATCGCTTTAAGCTGAGCGTTCGCGGCTCGCCATTGACCAGCGCGAGCATTTGAATGCTGTATACGCTCTGCAATTGGGTGTACTTGTAAAGTTGATTTAGGACGCGCTGCGGTTGGGCGTGGCGCTTTAGTTCGACTACCAATCGCAGTCCTTGCCGGTCGGATTCGTCGCGCAGGTCGCGAATGGCTTCAATTCGTCCGTCGCGCACTAAGGAAACGATGCGCTCGATTATGGTTGATTTGCTCAGTTGGTACGGAATCGATGTGAAGACGATGTTGCGCGTGTCGCCCGGACCCTCTTCAAATTCCGCGCCAGAGCGCACGACAACGCGCCCTTTGCCAAAGGCATACGCCTCTTTCAACGCGTCGCCAACGACAATTGTTGCGCCGGTAGGGAAGTCGGGACCCTTTACGAACTGCATTAGGTCATCAACGCTGACGGAATCAATATTCTCATAGTTGTCGATCAGGTGCGTGACCGCCTCCGCTAATTCGCGAAGGTTGTGCGGCGGGATGTTGGTCGCCATGCCGACCGCAATGCCGCTCGCCCCATTGAGCAACAGGTTTGGCAGTCTCGCAGGCAATACCGTTGGCTCGTCTTGCGTGCCATCATAATTCTCGGCAAAGTCAACGGTGTTCATGTTGATGTCGGTCAACATTTCGCTTGCGATGTTCGCCATACGCGCTTCGGTGTAGCGCATGGCGGCCGGTTTGTCGCCGTCCTGGCTGCCGAAGTTGCCTTGCCCGTCTACCAGCGGATAGCGCAGCGAGAAGTCTTGCGCCATCCGCGCCATCGCATCGTAGACCGCCTGATCGCCATGCGGGTGATATTTGCCGAGCACCTCGCCAACGAGGCGCGCGCTCTTCTTGTGGGCGGCGCCGGGGCGCAAGCCCATATCGTGCATGGCAAACAGGATGCGGCGGTGAACCGGCTTGAGCCCGTCGCGGGCGTCCGGCAAGGCGCGCGCCACAATCACGCTCATGGCATAATTGAGATAGCTGCCGCGCATCTCTTCGTTGATCGTAATGGTGCGGATAGCGCCCGCATTGTCGTCAAGATTCTGCGAATTGAAACTGTCCATCAACGGAGTCCCATTGATTTGCCCGCCGGCCTGTTGCTCTCGATACGCTTAACGCTCGTGGCACTCTAACTACTGCGCCAAACTGGACCATCATCGCGCTGTGGCGTCTTCGCGATTATCTGCAGCAATTGTAGCATGGAGGCGCAGTTGCCGCTATTGCGAAGGCCGTCGTATCCGTGCCACAGAGTCGAATGTTCTCCCTTTCACCGCAATGTCTTGCGTTGCTAGCAAGCGCGCGCAGACCCGCGCCGTCATGCGCTTGCGCGCCTGGAGTTTGCAAGGGCAACGGGATTTCAGCCCTTGCGCAACAGAATCTTGACTGATTTGCTTGCCCTCTGAAAGCCAAACGTATATAATGTAAACAATCGACAGGGGCGCAGCTTGTAAATAATACCTAAATGCTTCTGTCATTACATCGTTGAGTCGCAATCGCACGTTCATAGTATTTGGGAGGAATTGTTATGAATAGCGACGATATGAGGAGAGGCATTGTGCCCGGTGTCATCGCCGGTTACATTTTCCTCGCTTACGCGGGTCCGGGTATGCAAGACATGGTAGGCGGCATGATCAGTGCTGACTCCTTTGTCGGCTTTATCTTGCATATCATTATTAGTATTGTAATTGGCGCGCTCTACACTGGTGTGTTCATGCAGTACGTGAACTTGGGCAATAACTTGACCAACATTGTGGTGGGCGGTTTGATCTACGGGCTAATCTGGTGGATCATTGGCGGAAACATCGTCATGCCTATCGTTGGCGGCGGCGACGTTCTGCAATTGACAATCGGCCCGAGTTTCTATGGCCACATAGTCTTCGGCCACGTACTCGCTTTCATCGTGGTCCTGCGCGACGCGGCGATGGGCATGGGCGACGGCGACAAAGGTTAGCGACCCGCCTTAAAACGTCTCGAGTCAACATTAAGCCAGACGGGGCAGTGTTATACGCTGCCCCGTTTTCCTTGGGCGTAACCAGATGTCATTCCCTCACCTAGGCGTGATCGCTCGTTCGCCCCAAAACATTGAGGCTTATGCCCCGGTCAACTCGCCCGCTTCCAGACATTGTTCACCAGATTGAATAGTACAGACTCCGCCGCGTCAACATTGCCGTCGGCGAATACAACATTAGCTTGCAGCTGCGGCATACCGGCGTCCGACGTCAAAATGATGAAATCGATCACCTCTTGCAGTTGCATTGGCGCATTATTGCTGAAGCGCTGATATGCCGCGATGCGAACGCTTTCGTCAGATGTATCATAGAGACGCAGCCAGTCGCTCTCGGCTCTCGATGCGACGAGCTCGGTTTCCGTCTGCAAGCGCCAAGCAATGAAATCGCGCCAGTCCAATTCCGCCGACTCGAGCGTTACTGGAACAACCTGCTGCAAGATCGACATATCGTCGCGCGGATTTACTTCCGTGAGCAACTGAGCGACTCGCCTATCGCCGTAGTTCTGCGCAAGCGACGGTACCAGGCGTCCGCTGGTTTCAGAGCCAACCAAGGTATCGCCAAGCCAGGCGATCGCGGCCTCAAATAGAAAGAAGGCATCATGCGGGTAGGCCGCGGATTGGAGACCTGAATGCGCCTGTGCCAGACGCCTGGCAATCAGACTGCTGACTTGGATACGCAACGAGCCATCAAATGGCAAGTCGGCGCGGGCGATATCGACGTAAGGGGAACGCAGCAACAATTGAAGATTGCGCTCGTCCGCCCATGCCACTTCCTCTGCGGCATCGGGCGCGATGTCTACCTGGATGCTCGGTAGCGCGCTACAGTCCAGGAAGCGGCAGCTGCGCGCGCGCCCAGCGACCAATACATCGCCAAGCTGTCGCGCGAATTGCTCGTCAGCGGCGCGATACCGGATACTGACGCCTTCGCCGGTGACTTGACGGGCGTCTCCCCAAAACGCGAAGTCGGGCGCAACGTGTAGCCAGCCGCCTTCAGATCGTTCATAAAACCAAAGCCGGACATAGGGTATGCCGCTAATAGTCTCTAGCACTTGGACGCGCGCGCGGGTCTCGTCGATGGTTACACCTACGATACTGCCGGTAAGCTCGATCGTTGCTTGGGCTTTCAATGTTGCGTACTGCAGGAACTGGTTTCTCTGACGGCTTATCCATTCGTCGTTCTCCCCGCTTTGGAGCTGCATCCAGGAACTGAGGTCGCCAATACGTAGTGCAGCAACCTCTGCCTTAACTGTATCCTGCAGCAGCTGCGCATATTGATTCCGCACGTCTGCCAGGCGTTGTCTCACGGCAAACGCGCCGAGACCTATCAAAGCGAGCAGCAAGCCGACAAGCAGCGCGAGGCGCAAAATCGTCCGCCGGCGCCGCAGTCTCAGATGAGGATCCTCGCTGTCGGCGACATCAACCACTTGCGCTTCAATATTCCACTCGAATCTGATTCGACTCATCCGGCGCCCTCGGAATTGTCGGCCAGAGCGAGATCTCCCGCGTGAATAAGACGTATTTCGCCGGAATCGCACTTGACCCGCAAGGCGCCTTCCGGCGTCACATCAGTCGCAAGCCCGCGGATTCCACTGGAGCAGACACGTTGTCCCAGGGTCAATAGGCGACGCCTCCAGGCGACGTATACCTGGTCGGCGCTGGCCGCGTACCACGAGTCGACCAACTCCAGCAATTGGCGCAGCAGTTCAGCACGCTCAAGCGGCGATCGCGCGGCGTCTTCCAGATTAGCAGCCGTATGCAGTAATTCGGCGCTGGGAAACTTGACTCGGACGTTGACGCCGATACCAAGGACTACGCCAAGGAGCCGGTCACTCTCCCAGATGCTTTCCACAAGGATGCCGCTTACTTTCTTGCCGCCGATCAGCACGTCGTTGGGCCACTTGATCGCGACCTCGTCGCAACCGATTTGCCGTGCTAAGTCGTATACGCTTAGGGCGCCAATCATGTTTACGTGCGCCGGGCTGGCGTCAAGCGGCTTAAGTATCACAGAAAGCGCCAACGCGACTCCGGGCGGCGTATGCCAGACGCGACCGTGCCTGCCGCGCCCGCGCCGCTGCTCATCGGCAATGACGACGGCCCCGTCGGGCGCGCCCTCAATCAGCCACTCTTTAGCTGAGTCGTTGGTGCTGCCAACGCTGTCGTAATAGCGAAGGCGCCGCGCTAACTGGGCTTTCAGTTTCCCGTGTGAAAGAGCCATGATTGCTCAAGCAACGCTATCTGTCTGTGCATTGTATCAGACTCGCAAAGACGGATAGAATATGAAGCGCAGTCAGATGCGAATTTACGCCAGATAGCCCAAAATGAATCATCTGTGGACGCCGTGGCGAATGGAATACATAGACGACAAACGCGAAGGCGAATTTCTAGACACCTGCGTATTCTGCGAGTTGGGCACGGAATCCGCCGAGGACGACGGCCTCATGATCGCGCGTTTATCCCATGTGTATGTATTATTGAATCGTTATCCCTATACCTATGGACACACCATGATCGCGCCATATGATCATGTGTCGTCACCGGAAGACTTGTCTGCAGAAGCGCTGACTGAGATGGCAGTTACTACCAATCGAATAATGCGCGTTCTGCGCGCAATAGCCAACGCGCCAGCGTTCAACGTCGGCGCAAATATCGGCGAGGCCGCGGGCGCGGGGATCGCCGCGCATTACCATTTTCACGTCGTACCGCGCTGGCCCGGCGATGCCAACTTTATGCTGACAGTCGGCGGCACGCAGACGGTTCCGGATACGCTTGCCAATATTCGCGCGCGGATGCGGGTTACCTGGACAAAGTTGTTTACGGCGCCGCTCGCCTAGACAGTCGCGCCGCGGCTCCAAGCGGACTTCCCGTATAGTTTCGTTTGACCGTATCAAGGCAAGCGTTTTGGCGCTTTCGTGGTCGCTGAATCTGCCAGCCGACGACCCCAACATTGCCTTGGCGAGGTCTCTTTGGTCACTCGTCCATTGTGGCCGCGGGCGCTGCCGTAAGCCGCTCGTGAGCCGCCGCTTCGGGCGGAAGGCCGCCGTTGCCTTCCGCAGTCGGTTCGGCCGTTGGCGTCAACGCTATCACTTCGCTGGCGATTTCCCAGGGTATCGTAAACGAATCCAAGTAAACCATCTCCTCGCCTGTCTCGGCGAGTTGGTCCAGCTGCTCGTCGCTAACGGCTTGGGTAACGATATCGTTGCCGATTTCCGCGCCGGCTGCTTCCGTCGCTTCGATCTGTTCGGTCGTAAGTGTTAAGGTGTATTCCGCCTTGGGATAGGTCAGACCGTCGTTGACATACAGACCGACAATTACCTCGCGCTCGATCATTTCGAATTCAGGCGGGAAGCGATGATATGTCGCATACGATTCTCCCCAGCGCCAGTACTTTGTCGGCAGTCGCGGCGACGCATCCGCCTGGGTCAAGATAGATCCCGCTTCGTCCAGCATGTGAGCGAAAACGGTGTAGTTCTCAGTCGGCGCCGTTTCCGCCTTCCAACTCAAAACTATCTCGTTGAGTTCTAGATCCAGTTGAAACGACTCTAGAATGACCGCGTCGTCGAATTTCGGCTGAATGTCAGTCGGAATCTCGTTGAAACCGGTGGCGGCCGACTGCGATCCAAGTGAAACAACTGCGCCAACATCCAACAAAACGGGTTCGATTATGTTGCCTTCGGCGTCGGTCGGCGCCAACGAAACATCACTTTGCATGTCTTCCCAAGCGATGCGCAGGTAGAACGGGTAGCGCCCATAGGCATACTGGTAAATGTTGACGAGATACTCATCAGGATAAATTGCGCCTGCTCGCCAATGCGATGTGCGCAAGCTGCCCGCGCCCGGATAGGTCGAATACCGGCCTATCTCCTGCTGATTATCGTCGACCAGCGTCAGATGGATGGTCTTGTCTGTAGTGGATTGCTCTAGCACCTGCCAATAGAGCTTAAGGCGGACACGGTCGCCGGCAGCGTATCTCCGGTCGATCCGCTCGTACGCCACCAAAGCGACGTCGCCAAATTCGGCGTATACTTCTTGCGCCTTCTCCGGCGCCTGTTCCACCGGTTGAGGCGCGGTGTAATGACTGGCAATGACTGTCAGAGGCGCAAAGAATGCGACGATTCCTAACACGCGAAGTTGCCAGAGCATTGTATCGTGCAACAGATCCTTCGGGACGGCGTCGCCTGCGCGGACGAACTCCAGATTTGGAGGACGCAGCGAAAACACGATCCACCAAACGGCTTCTACCAAACCGACTGCAAGCAGGGGACTTGTGACCGCTATCAAAGGGAAAACGATCCGTCCGTCAGCCGCGCGGGTCAGCGTGCTCCAGACGATAAGGCCCAGCGATGTCAGCGCCAAGGCGCTCAATAATGTTAGCAGGTGCGCAAGCTCGTAGCGGGCATAAGCGAAGTCGCTGATCGCCGTCAGTTGCAGAATCAGGAAGGCCAAGCCGAAGACACTCAAAAGCGTCATCAAGTCGACAAGCAAGTAGAATATGCTCGTCAGTTGAATGTTAAGCGCGCCGAAGAGGCCCCAGTAAGACATGCGAAACAATTGGAACTCCGCGAAGAGGTCAACGACGCTAAATGTGAGGTCGCGTGGACCGGCGAGATTAGACATCATGATGATGCCGAGCGGTTCGCCGTAAAGCTGGATGTTTCTCAAATACCACCAGCCGGCGATCAGGAGCCATGCAAGCGCGAGCGCATAGACGTAGATCAGCAATCCGCGTCGATTGCGCGTCTTCCGATGCGCGAAGAACGCAGCCGCGACTAAAACCGGCAGAAGCGCCAATGAGGTTAGTTTGGTCAGGCTAGTCAACGCAAACAGGATCGCAATGACAGCGATGTAGCGCAGCTTGAAACCGTCGCGCAATGTCCGCAGCAAGGCTAAAACAAGCGCTCCGTTAAGCGCCATGGCCATGGCGTCGTTAGTGACTGACGCGCAGACATAGATGAACATTGGATTCAAGCCGGTAATGGCCGCCGCCACAAAGGCGACTGTCGGTCGCTGCGGCGCAACCAATTCGCCAATCTTGAATACGAAGACAATCGCGCTTGCGCCGAGCGCCAAGCCGAAGAGGCGCAAAGCTAGAACCGCCAAGCCGGCGCCGCGCCACATAGAGTGTGACGCGTCGCTCAATGTGAGATTCTTGTTTCCAAAGGCGTCGGGCTGGTTGGCAGTCACGTGAGGGTTTAGCAGGCGATACTTCTCGGCGTCGTCAAGGCTTATGGGCGATGTCAGCGCTGCCGAAAGGACATAGTAGAGCGGCGGTTGACTGCCATGCTGCTGATACCTGGTGTCCGCGCCGTCAAATACCAGGACCGGCAGGGTCCGGGATTCGCGAATGTGCTGAATATATCCGAAGTGCCATATTTCGTCGTTGGCTTCAAATACGGGTGTGGCGGTCGCGTATATGGCGCCAAACACAATGTAGAATAGAAGCACCCATTGAAGCGGGCTCAGCGGGATTTCAAGCGAATCCACCCAGCGCCATGCGCGCGCCATCAGCGCAAGCAGGCGACCAAGCTTGTCTTGAATAGATGACCTTATCGGCAATAGAAATTGGTTGCCGGCTGCCAAGCGTCCACGCATGAATTGCAAATCTCCCTAGCTCGTTGCCATAAGCCCGCAAATCGAATTTACGGCGCAAATTTGGACGCAGATCCGCATGATAGACGCATTGGCCGCGAGAGCCGCGCCCGTGCATGGCACCGTGCAAACGTCAGGCCGAGGCAGCAAACGCGCGAATCGGACCTATCCACCGGCTGCGGCAAACATCTCTTTGGCATGCTCCACGTAATTCAAAGACTGATGACGGAAATAGGTGTTGTATAAGTCGGCGTAGTGACCGCCGCTTCGCATAAGCTGAACATGGTTGCCCTCTTCAATAATTTGGCCGTCACGAAGGACTACGATGCGGTCGGCGCTTTGAACGGTGCTTAGCCGATGCGCAATCAGAATGGAAGTTGAACGTTCCAAAATCAACTCGATAGCGTCTTGAATCTGCGACTCGGTGAAGGGATCTATGCTGGCGGTCGCCTCGTCAAGGATGAAAATCGACGGCTTTTGCACCAGAACGCGCAGAAGGCTGACAAGTTGACGTTGACCCAGGCTCAGCCGCCCGCCACGTTCGCCGACGCCGGTGTTCAAACCGTCCGGCAAGCTTTCCAGCCACTCGCCATGCCCAATACTATTGGCAACGTCCTGGATCTCCTCCAGCGTGGCCCGCCTGTTTCCGTATTGCACGTTTTCCAGTACGGTTCCGCTGAAGAGGAAGGGTTGCTGCGGGACGACGCCTAAGTCCGCGCGGTAACGCTTAAGATCGAGCGTGCGGATGTCCACGCCGTCGATCAGCAGCCGCCCGCTTTGATATTCGTAGAAGCGGGTAATTAGCTTGGCAATCGTGCTCTTCCCGGCGCCAGTGTGGCCCACAAACGCTACGTTTTCGCCTGGCTGAATATCAAGGCTGAAGTCGCGCAGAACCGGTTCACCGTCGTCGTACTCAAAGTCAACGCTCTCAAATGTGATTTGGCCTCTCAATTGACCTAATGCGAGACTGTCACTCTGGACGACTTCGTTTTCCGCGTCGATCAAGGCGAATATTCTCTCAGCCGCGCTTAACCCTTGCTGGAATTGGCTCCAGAATGAAGCCAGATTCATGAACGGGAACCAGAATCGGTCTACACCCTGGATAAACAGGTACCAGGCGCCGGCCGTTATTGCCCCGCCAATCACTGAGTGCGAACCTGTCCAGACGATGATGGACAACGCGAGCGCGGACAGAACGCCCATAGTCGGGAATACTAATGACATGACGAAGCCTCGCTTCAAATTAATGCGGTAGCTCAAGGTGTTTACCGCCGAGAATTCGTCGTAAATCATCTGTTCCTGGCGGAAGTTCTTCGCGACGCGAATGCCAGTGACGCTCTCCTGAATATTGTCGTTGACTACAGCCATCGCGCGCGCGCCCTGACGGGTTACTATGCGAGCGATAACTCGAAACCCTAGGGCGGCGAAGGCGACGAATGGCATCGTCAGCAACAGCACAATTGTAAGTTCGACCGAATACGCAAGCAACGCCGCAAACAAAATGACCACCGCGAGAAACTGCGAGACGACATCGCTTCCCAAGAGCATGACATCGCCGAATTCTTGCGTGTCGCTGGTGATTCGGCTGATGACGGCGCCTGACTTTTGGCGGTCGTAGAAGGAAAGGTCTCGCTCGACCGCCGCTCGAAAAGAATCCTTGCGCATTTGCGCCACTATCTTGCCGATGACAACTACGGTGAACCGTCGCCGGCCATAATTCGAGACATATTCTGTAACAGTGACGACTGTCAAAGCGGTCAAAAGAAACGCCAGGAACTCGCTGCCGCCCACCAATTCATCCACCGACGCGCTGATCAATACGGGCCGGACCGCGCGCGCGACTCCAACGATTAGGAATCCCAGCAGACCAAGCGCGACCTGCAACCGGTGCTCGCCGACATAACGGAATATACGTTTGAATAAATAAGCGTCTGAATACTGGCGGTCATATCGGTCGCTTTGCAAGCCGCCAAACACTGCTGCCACGTCAGCCTCCTGTCTGGGCCAAGGACGCCGATTCTGATGGCGCGTAACGGTCAAAAATGTGACGATAAGACTCGGATGTTCGCAGAAGTTCCTCGTGCGTTCCTTGCGCCACGACACGCCCCCGGCGCAGCACGACAATGTGATCAGCCCATCGTATCTGCGACAGCCGATGCGTGATGAGAAGCGTCGTGCGTCCCCTGGCCGCAGACCAAATCGCTCGCTGTATCTTGTCTTCGGTGGCGCTGTCTATGGCGCTGGTGCTGTCGTCAAGTATCAGGACGGGCGGATCTGTCAGAAAGGCGCGCGCCAAGGCGAGGCGTTGTCGCTGGCCGCCGCTAAGGGTCATGCCGCGCTGGCCGATAATCGTGTCATATTGGGCAGGGAAGGCGGAGACGAACTCATGCGCTTGCGCTGCCTTGGACGATTCGACAATGCTCTCCCTGTCTGGTCTGTCTTTGCCAAAGGCGATATTGTCCGCAACGCTGCGGCTGAACAAAAATACGTCCTGTTCAATGATACTTATCTGCGAACGCAGCGACTGCAGGTTCCAGTCGCGCACGTCCACGCCGTCGACAAGCACACGCCCCTCGTCCACGTCATAGATGCGATTGATAAGTTTGCTGAGCGTGCTCTTGCCGGAACCCGTTTGACCGACGATCGCAACTGTCTGGCCCGCCCGCGCCTCGAACGACACATTGCTAATCGCCTCTTCATCATCGCTGTAGCCAAAGCTGGCATTGTCGAAAACGATCGACCCTATGATGCCCGCGTTGTAGCCGCGAGCATTTTGATCCAGCGCCGTTTTCGCATTAATTACCTCCAGGATGCGCTCGGCGCCGGCGTATCCTGACGCGATCCGCGACGACGAAAACAGCGAGATAAAGACCGGAAACTGGAACATATTGATCAGACCGAGAAAGGCGATAACTTGCCCCTCGCCGATCGCGCCAGACCGATAGAGCGCTACAGAATGGATCAGCGCGGCGACCACGGCGAGGCCGAAGAATAACACCGAAAGATATCGCGCCTCGAATTCGCCTTGAGCTATGAACCGATCGCGCACCAAGTCCGCCAGGTTGTTGAATGCGCCTATCTCTTGATTCTCCTGCGCGGATCCTTTCACCACCTCCAGCCCGTCCAATGACTCAGCGAGCCGCGCGTTCATACGCCCGAAGCTGCCGCGTACTTCCTGCGCAATCGGGTATAGGCGCCAAACAAAATAGACCTGCACAAGCAAGTGCGAGGCGACAAAAAGCAGCGGAACCAATATCAGTTGAGGGTGAATGCCCGGCGCGTAAATTGCGGGCATGATCAGAAACATGAACGCGCCGGCGATAAGATTCACGCCCGGGTTCATCATCAGGTTCATCTCGCGCACATCGTTGGTAACGCGCGCCATGGTCTCGCCGACTGGCTGAAGGTCGTGATAACTCATGCTCTTGCCCAGTAAACTTGCATAGAGCTCATCGCGAATGTCGCGTTCAAAGCGCTGCGCGAAGACTTCAGCTGAAAAGTTGCGGATGAATTGCAGAAACGAACGCAAGGTCTGCGACGCAATGATAATGAGGACGCTATTGAGCACCAAGCGCAGCGTCTCATCGTTCATCAGCCGAATCGCATCAAAGGCGCTGCCGACCGCCCCAGGAACCACGCCCGCCAGGAACGCGTTGCTAAAGGCGCCGAGTATAAGCAGCAGCGCCGCTATCGGGTGACGCGTGATATGCGAAACGATGAAACGGAATGGGCTCGTATGGTTGGTCTTGATCGGTGACTTTACGCTGAACTCAAGCGCCATGGCCGCTCCGTGGCTAGCTACGGGAAGTCAATCGCCGAGTTTATCGGAAACTTGCTGATTCAAGAATAGAAGATTAGGCCGACCGCGACCGGCGGACAGTCCAAAGTCTCATGATTGAACATCAAGCGCCATTGGTAAGACGCCTATCGTGCCGTCTCCCGCGACCTCCGCGCCTTCAACCTGCAAGCGCGCAATTTCGCCGGATTCAGGCTCGATGCTATACATGATTACCCAGATCCGATACGCGCCGTCTTCGACCTCCGCCGGGAACCGGATCGCCCGGTTGTCCCAGACGGACGCCCCGCGCGCCCATTCGGATGTGCCGGAGAAACCGCCTTGGGGACGCGAGTCGTATCCTTGCGCGACTACTTTGCCGGCTCCCGCGTCAACTATGAATGTCGCTACGGTGTAATCGCGGTCAAGTTCCGCGGTTGTTCTCCACAGCAGCGAAAACGGAACCGCTGCGCCAGGCTGAAAGCGATTCCCTTTTGGCAGGACAAAGCTGACCAACTGCACCGAATCGCCATAGCGCAAATTGGCGGATGACTCGCCAAAATACAAGGTCATCGGATCAGGCGCAGCTACCTCCGCGCTGTATTCCAACAGCCTCACGGTGTCATCGGCGCTGGAAAGGGACAATTCCTGAACGAAGTAATAGTGCATTGCCAAATAGCGCTCCAAGGGACGGAAACTCCAAGGCATGAATTCGCTCGTATTGTCTAATACCCAAATGCGGTCGTGTTGGCTCGCCACGTGCTGAATGACGCGCAGACTTTGCACATCAAACCAGCTGTTAGGATTCTCAGAGATAATCCGCGCTGGTTGCCGGTCGCTCGCCGCTTGAGCCAGCGGACGCGGCAGGACGATGACACGCGGACCCGTATCGTCGAAATGATTCAGCGCGAAATTGCCATAGTCGTTGCCCGGCAGCAGCAGGATGTCGTCCGGTACAGCTTCCTTCGTGAGGTATCGGCGAACTTCATGCAGAGCAAGCTGCGCTGACTGGGTGCGAGGATCCCGAAAATACGCGGCGCTGAGGTTGAGCAAGATCAGGTTGAGACAGATCAGTGTCAAAAGCGGGGCAGCGTAACGCCAACGACTGCGATGGTTGCGTAAGATTCGAATCAGCGCCCAGGCGCAGACCGCGATGAAGAATATGAAACTTATGCCCCAAAAGGGCAGATGTCCGCGCGTCCATAAGAAGTCGATGCCCAAGTCGTC
Organism: Anaerolineae bacterium; assembly: GCA_022824465.1. Lineage (GTDB taxonomy): Bacteria > Chloroflexota > Anaerolineae > Aggregatilineales > Phototrophicaceae > UBA6055. The sequence continues at coordinate 114,242 of JAJDZV010000005.1, read as the reverse complement.
CCAACGCTGGGGCAGCAGGACCCAACGAAAATACTGCGGCTGAAACATGGACGGCAGCCATTCGGCCAGGCCTTGCGATTCTGCTGGCAACGTGTCTCCATAATGGGACCAACTCAAGGAAACGCCGCTAAACTGAATCCAGGCGCCATACAATAACAGCGCGACCCAAAGAATACGCAGGCGACCGACGCCGCGCCGCGCCACTTTTTCGGCAACGGGTGCGGTCGCCAGCATTAGGATAGGCAGAACTGGCAACAGAAAACGAGGCGGCCAGCTTAAACCACCGAACCAGTGCGCGCCCAGAATTAGCGCATGGCCGACCGCATAACAGAATAGTAGCGCGATAACCGTTGAAACTAACGTGTATCGCTTCTCGCGCCAGAGCATGCTGCAGCCCGCAATCGCCAGAAGAACGATAGGCGATGTGCCCCAGATGCTAGCGCCGGGGCTAAGTAGATAGCTGCGAAGGGCGGCGCCGGTAAACTCCGCCTTGAGTCCGCCGCGTTCCAATAGCCCAAGCAGTGGTCTCGGAAGCGGATCAATAATCATTAGGGCGAGAATGGCGGCGCCAGCCAGCGCAATGCTTAGTAAAGCGAATCGACGGTGAGCCGGCCTTTCCGCGCCAGTTGGTTCAGGGATAGCGAAAACTAGCGCGGCGGGAATCGCGAATACAGCTGAATGCTTGGTCAATATTGCCAAGGTTAAGCTGACTGCGCCGGCGCCAAGACTTAAGAGTCGAAGCCGCATCGGCCGTTCGTGGCCGAGACGGATGAGCAGCAGCGCGCTCACGACGAAAAGCGCGCTCAATGGTTCGCGAAAAAAAGTCTGCGAATAAGACCACAGGTTTGTGCCGAGACCGGCCGTTACAGCGACGATTGCAGCGGCGGGGTCGCCATATTGTAGCGCGCGCGCCAAACAGAAAATGAGTCCCACGATTAACGAAGTGACAAAAACGTTGAATAGCCACACTGTGTGGATCGCGCCAAGCCGAGGCAGCGTATCCGCCAGATGAAGCAAAGGTATCGCCAACTGCGTGTTCAGGCGCTCCTCAACATCGTACTCGCGCAGCGGCAGAGCCGACGCCTCCCGAATTTTCGACGCCTGCTTAAACCAGTTTGATTCGTCCATCAGCCAGTCGCCATAACGCCCTTGACTGGTCACCGCGTCCAAAGCCCGCAGAGTATCGCCCGACTGAATGACCGCGCGGTAGGTCAACATATAGACGCCAAGCGTAAGGGTGACGAGCAGCGCCAGAATGCTGAAAGGGAAAGTCTTTAGCCTGGAGACGAGCATCGGGGCATCGTCGTTGTCATGCTGGAGGCAGGCCGTTGGAGTCGCGACGTTCTCTTATAATTGCGGCAAGCGCGGATGCAAGCCGACCAAGATCGTCGCGGTCAATGTCCCGAAAAGCCATTGCCAAACGAATAAACGGCTCGTTGCGACCGTCCGCGGCGAACTCCTTTATCTGGGCTTCATCATCATTGGCTCGGATCGTCTCGCCGAGCTTATCTTCCATCACCCGGCGACCTAAGTCAGCGCTGTCTTCAAAGTAGCTGATGTCCCGCCCCAAAGCTCGCGCGAGAATAGCGAGATGATGCACCGGTATCGCGGTTTCGCCAAATTCGTAGCGTGTCAGTAGCTCTGCATCCAAGCCCGTTTGCGCGCCTAAATCGCGCAGGCTGTTGTCGTTTGCTCGCCGCGCCGACCGCAGCAAAGCGCCTGCCAACCGTTGCCGCAGACGCGCATATTCGCCAAGTTTGTGTGGGCGCTGCCCAAGTAGTTCGCTGCCGTTAGACAATTGGAAGCAATCAGCCAAACTTTCCAACTGCGCTAAACTTGGCGCGCTCTGGCCGTATTCCCATGCCTCAATAGTTTTGGGCGGCTCGCCCAGATAGCGCGCGCAATCTTCAGCCGAAAGTTCTACATCTTGCCGCGCCTTTCTAATAATGACGCCTAGAATCTTGGCTCTCAGCCGATGCCCCTCGTCGTGATTTGCACGCGCTATTCCGGGGGAAATCGACGATTGCAGCGTCGACAAGACCACTTGCGTCAGATTAGGGAAACGCATTCTGTAACCTGATTTGTCAGCCGTTTTGCTTGTCAATTCTGCCGCGCGTAGGGTAGACGGTCAGGCATCTCGGTTGCACGGCTCATGATCACAAGAGCGATACGCGTTTGACCGTCCCGTAACCGTGTCCAGCATTATAGACTTGAGTGTATCCTGAGACAAGCAAGGGTTGCCCGAACTTAAAGAGGTTTGCATGCGAGCAACGCCGACGAGAATCACCAGCCTAGCTTTCGCTGGCAATACACCGCATTGCAGCTTGCTATTCAAACAGCTAGAATCGACGTGGTCTAACGCGAGAGGATCTGCGCCATGCCAGACAGAGCGCGCCACGAACTAAACCGGTTCTCATGGAATGAAGCCACCAAGGCTCACAACAGCCACAAAGGCGACCAGGCTGCCTATTTTCGTGCTGGCGGCAACACATTGTTTCACGAGGAGCAGACGCTGCTTGGCGATATTGCAGGCAAAACCCTGTTGCATTTGCAGTGCAATTGCGGGCAGGACAGCCTGAGCATCGCCAACCATCTGGGCGCCCGGGTGACCGGCGTCGATATCAGCGACGAAGCCATACGTTTCGCCCGGCAATTGTCTTCGGATTGCGATATACCAGCCGATTTCATTCGCGCGGATATCTACGATTTCTTTCATGACAATTGCCGACGTTTTGATCTCATCTTCAGTTCGTACGGCGTACTCTGCTGGCTATCTGACCTGCGAGAATGGGCGCGTGGCATCACCGGCAGCTTGCAGCCCGGCGGGCGCTTTGTATTGATCGACTTCCATCCAGCCTTTGCCATGTTCGACGCGTCATGGCAATTGCGTCATGAGTATATGGGCGGCGTTCGCTACGAGTTCGAGTCGGGAATCGGCGATTACGTCGCGTTGACCGGTTCGGCTGCCGAGATCGACTCATTGCAGCCCGGCATGGTCGATTTTCGCAATCCCTACCCTGGCGTCGAATATCAGTGGGGCCTTGCCGAAGTTGTGCGCGCGTTGCTGCAAGCGGGCCTGAGTCTGAGGCATCTGCAGGAACACGCCCATTGCAACGGATTCCGACCGATGCCCGATATGCGCGACCTCGGCGGCAGACGTTACGGCGCCCCACAACATCTGCCGCGGAACTTCCCCTTTATGTTCAGTCTGGTCGCTGAGTCGGCGTCGTGAATGTTAGACCCGCCGAAGGGACATAAAACGCCGGCTTTCCACTTTCGTCGCATTATACCAGAAAGTGAACGCAATCATACCTGCGGCCGCCAGCGCGAAATCGAGGGACGATGTTCTCATCCTCTCGGACCTGTTCCGCGATGTCAGCGACGAGATCTTCTATGATCAGACGCATATCAATGAAGTCGGCTATCGTATCGAGGCCCGAGCCATCATTGACACTAACGCACCGCGCCGCAACACTCGCTAGACGAGGTCACTGGTCTCGCTCGTCGAGATGGCGCCGCAGTATCCTCGTCCACGGTGGCCATTAGTTCGAGCGCTTCGTCTCGCATCGCCTCGCTCAGGGCGAAATCGCGGCTGAAGTAGACCGACTCCGGGAACCGGTAATTCCAGGCGCGGTAAAAATCAGCTCGCTGCGCGTCTCGGCTTAAGTTACAGTCGAAGCGGACAAGGTAGCCGTGGGATAACGGACCATCATTATCGTGCTGAACATGCGCCAAGCCCCAAGTGATGCCACGCCCATCGCCATTGCTGGCAAAGGCGTCGGGCACGAAGGGACCGGCGGCGACCGGCGGCGCGCTCACTTTTCCGACAACTTCGAAATTCAATCCGTCCGGTGCGTACTGTACGGTGTTCTTCTCGGGACCTTCGTGACTCGTAATGGCTACAATGCCTTCGCGAAATGGATACAGAAACGTCTCGTGCCCGCTGTTAGTTACCGGGTTCAACGGCGACTTGACAAAGGGACCGCAGGGATCGTCGGCAGTTGCAACGCCCCAGCCGATGCCCAAGTCGTGCCGATACGTTCGGCCGTACTGAACGCCTTTGTAATACAGCCAGATTTGCCCTCGATATTTTAGCAAATAGGGATCATGCAATTTGTGAGAATCCCAGTCGCCGAAACTGGCGATCGCGTCAGCATCGTCTGCGTCACCGAGAAATTCACCGCGCCGTCCTGGACGCAGCACGGGATTGCCCAGCTTGGTCCAGGGACCAGCGGGCGAATCGGACCAAGCCATCCCGAGCTGGTGGGGCGTTCTATGCTTCCAGACGCCGCTTATGACTTGATAGTAAAGATAATACTTGTTGTTGTGGATCAGGAGATCGGGCGTGAAAACCGAGCGATCATCGAAGTCGCCATTTTCGCCGCGGCGGACGGCGCAGCCACGCTCCGTCCAGTGAAAGCCATCCGATGACGTGGCAAACCAGATGTCCGCCATATCCCAATCCCAGGCCGGTCGGGACTCGCTCGCATAGGCTATGCCGCGCCATGTGGTCGCAGTCTGCCTCCGCGTGTACCAAACATAGTAGAGGTCGCCGACCTTGATTACTTTGGATGGATCGCGCCGCGTCACCCCAAATTCTTTGCCAATGCCAGACAGCGCGCAATATCTGAAGGCGGAGAAGAAGTCACTGCCCTGGTCTTTGCGGACGCCATACCTGTCGTATACCCGCCTCATCGTCCGGCTGATAGGTCCCGAAGGTCGCGCTTCCGATGGTCGAACTGGCGCGTTGAAGTATCTCGGTTCCTCCATATTCCCTTGGTTCAGTTCCAGATCAGGTGAGAAATACACCTCTTCGGGAAAGCGTATGTTCGTGCCACGAAAACCGGACCGTTCAAGGTCGCGCCGCAAATTGCAATCGAAACGCACGATATAGGAATTCCCTGTTTTCATCTCCTCCGTCGCGATGTGAGACAGCCCCCAGATAACGCCCTTGCCGTCACGAGTACTCTTGTAGGAATCTGGCGCGAACGGTCCTGCAGCCAATGGCGGCAGCGTGACATGCGCCACAACATCAAAGTTCAGCCCATCCCGCGCATACTGAATCGTATCTTTCTCCGGTCCGTCATGACCGCAAATGGCGAGCAAGCCTTCACCGTACGGGAAGAGACAGGTCTCGTGACCGCTGTTTGTGACAGGATTCAGCGGCGACTTGACAAATGGTCCCTCTGGCTTATCGGCGACAGCCACACCCCAGCCAATACCGCGCGCATACCGCGTCGTCCAGCCCATCGGCTGCCCTTTGTAATAGAGCCAGTACTTGCCCTCGCGCATAAGAATGAAAGGGTCGTGCACTTTGTGGCTATCCCAAGCGCCATAACGCCGGACCTCGTCGGAGTCATCGTCGCCCAGCCATTCGCCGGCTTCGCCGGGCAGAAGTAGTGGCGCCTCGGCGCGCTGCCAGGGACCATCAGGCGACTCTGCCCAAGACATGCCAACAGTGTTGCGGGTTCGCGTTCGGTAAGGGTAATCGACCGCCTGATAATAGAGATAGAATTTGTCGCCCGCCATCAGCACATCGGGCGTGAAGACCGAGCGTCCGTCGTAAGCGTCTCTGGGTCCGCGCTTCACTGCCACACCCTGTTCTTGCCAGTGGAAGCCGTCTTCCGAGGTGGCGTACCAGATTTCCGCCAGGTCCCAGTCAAATACCGGCGTATCCCAGCTTTGAACGCGGTGTGGCGGCTTATTCTGCGGATTGCGATCATCCGCGGTCTTGCGGCGCGTATACCAGACGTAGTACGTGTCTTCAATCCGCAGCACAGTCGACGGGTCGCGCCGGGTCACGCCAGCTTCTTTGCCAATCCCAGTAATTTGGCTGTATTTGAAAGTCGTGTAGAACTCGCTTGTCGAGTCTTGAAAGCGTCCCCACTTGTCATAGAGGCGCTCGCTGGCGGCGCTTAACTGTCGATCCGCCGGCCTCTCGCTGCTCGGCTCCCCCGGCAGCCTGGGCAAGTCGCTGCTCAGTTTGCTCATGGCTTAGGAATCCTCAAGAATCATAGCGGCGGCCTTTTCGCCGATCATGATGCAAGGCGCGTTGGTATTGGCATTGATGATATGCGGCATTATCGATGCGTCAGCTACGCGCAAGCCTTCGATGCCTCTGACGCGGAGGCGCTCATCCACAACCGCCATACGATCGCTGCCCATCTTGCAGCTGCCCGCCGGATGATAAATGGTGGTGGCGAATTCTCGAATATAATGCGTGAGATCTTCATCAGAGGCGACGCCAGCCCCCGGCAAAAACTCATCGCCGCGATAGCGATCGAAGGTTGTGGCGGAAGCGATCTCGCGCCCCAATCTAATGCCTGCCAATAGCGTCTGAACGTCTTCATCGCGGCTGAGACAAGCGAAGTCAATGAGAGGTGGCGCTAAAAGACTCGCCGACCGCAACCTAAGTTCGCCGATGCTTTTGGTGCTGACCATGCCAGCCAGAATGGTAAAGCCGTGGCCGTCGGGCGTTTCGAAGCCGTGGCGGATGAACCAGTCCGGACCAAAATGATATTGCAATTCCGGCGCAGTCGAATCCGCGTTCAAGCGTACGAACCCGCCCGCCTCGCCCAAATTAGACGTCAATAAGCCCATCCGGCTCTGCTGATACTGTCTTAGCTGCCCGGCTGATTCCTTACCGACCAGGCTGACTGGCTCTTTGCAGTGATAGGCCAAGGGGACTTGCATATGATCCATCAGGTTCTGTCCGACGCCGGGCAGGTCTTGGATCACTTCTATGCCTTTATCCAAAAGATGATCGCGCGGTCCGATCCCCGAAAGCATCAGCAGTTGGGGTGAATTAATGGCGCCGCCACAGACGATGACTTCCTGAACGGCGCGCGCAGTCTTTTCTGCGCCCTCATGCAGATACCTGACGCCGACGCAGCGTCCGCTCTTGACATCCAGCTCTGTGGCTCGGGCGAGGGGCAGGGCGCTGAAGTTTTCTCGCTTTAAGGCGGGCCGCAAATAGCCCACCGCCGAGCTATGTCGCCGTCCGTCTTTCTGCGTCACTTGGTAGAGACCAAAGCCTTCCTGCTCGCCATCATTGAAGTCGGCATTGTGGCGAAAGCCCAATGTCAGCGCCGCCGCCACGAATGCATGACTCAGCGGATTGGGGTCTTGCAGATCAGCCACATTGATCGGCCCCCCGACGCCGTGATTCGCCGATTCGCCGCGCTCCTGATGCTGCATCTTACGGAAGTAGGGCAGCAACTCGTCATAAGCCCAGCCACTGTTGCCACCCGCCGCCCAGCGATCGTAATCCGAGGGATGTCCGCGCTGATAGACCATGGCGTTCATTGAGCTGGTGCCGCCGAAAACCTTGCCCCGCGGCACGTACTCCCGGCGTCCATTCAGACCGGGCTGCGGAACGGTCACATAATCCCAATCGATATCGCTGTGAAATAAGTCAGAAAATCGCGCTGGAATATGAATATTCGGATTGGAATCCGGTCCGCCCGCTTCAAGCAGCAGCACAGTGAAGCGGCCGCTTTCGCTCAGACGGCCCGCTACCGCCGCGCCCGCAGACCCGGCGCCGATGACGATATAATCGGCAACGTTCATTTAGGCTCCAAGTCATTGGCGCTCGTAAATGCGCTCCATAATTTGACGCAGCTTTGTCAATTGTCTACAATTTACAGATTGTACACTGCTGCAAATAGCCAGACAATTGTTGAGGCAGCGCGCTTTGCGGCAATCCAGTAATTCAGGAGGAGTAATGAGCGAATCAAGAGGAGCATTCCCTGGCAAGTTGCCGCTGGAAAAACCGACTGACCGACCGCTGAGCGCGGCGATGGCGCGGGTCTACGATAGGTGGACGCCCAGACAAGATATCGGCAACCCATTCTATACAACATTCAGATATTCGCGGGTCACGGGCATCGGAAAGGATGAGACCGAACTTTCGGTGTCTCGGCGGGATCCGTCGAAAGTTCTCAAAATTGGCGATACCTACTATGTGTGGTATACGCGGCGACGCACGAAGTTTATGCCGGTTGGGCGTTTCAATATCGACAAGGCGAATAACGAAATACCGGTGGTCGATTGGGATCTCGCCGACATATGCTACGCTACCTCTAAAGACGGTTTTGACTGGGTGGAGCAGGGCGTCGCCGTGCCGCGCGCGCCCAAAGGCTCCTATGGCGACCGATCGCTTTCGACGCCGGATATCCTGGTTTTCAAGGGGCGCTACTATCTCTATTATCAGACCTTCACCACGATGTGGCGTCAGAACGACTGCGTTAACGTCAGCGCCGCCTGGTCAGATTCGCCGGATGGTCCGTGGACGCGTCTTGACCGGCCGGTGATTCCACAAGGCTTGCCCGGCGATTGGGACAGTTGCGCCATCCACGACCCTTATCCCTTGATCTATCAGGGCAAGATTTGGCTCTATTACAAAGGCTCGCCGGCCGATAAGTCGCCCGGCAGCTTAAGGCTGGCGCAAGGCGTGGCAATCGCCGAGCATCCCGAAGGGCCCTTCGTAAAACCGGATTTGAATCCGGTGACCAATTCCGGTCATGAAACAATGTTGTGGCCCTACGAGGGTGGCATCGCCGCCTTGCTCATCCAGGATGGTCCGGAAAAAGATACCGTGCAATTCGCGCCGGATGGACTAAATTTCGAACCAAAGGCGCACGTCCAGCTTTCGCCTCACGCGCCCGGTCCCTTCTGCCCTGACGCGTTCGCTGACAATGGCGACGGACGCGGTATTACCTGGGGTTTGAGCCACATCCATCCGCAGACACCCAACACGAACAAAGGGCTCTACATCGTGCGCTTTGATTGTGAGCTGTCGCGCGACAGCAATCGGCAAGAATTCAAACGAAGTAATCTGCACTGGCACGAAGACAGTTGGTTTCAGCCGATTGCTCAACTGCCGGACGAGTGGCGCAAGCAGATCCTGGCGCAACAGTCCGAATTCGACCGGTCAACAATCGGGACTTGAAACTGTGAGGAGATTTCACTGTGCATCCGTGGTCCAGGTTAGCGCCCCATCCAACCGCCATCGACCACCAGGATCTCGCCGTTCACAAAATCTGAAGCGGCCGAAGCCAGGAAGACCGCCGGACCCTTGAAATCATCAATGTTGCCCCAGCGTCCGGCGGGAATCCGTTCGAGAATGGCGCGGTAACGATCAGGATCATTTTGCAGCGCTTCGGTGACATCCGTGCGCACATAACCAGGCGCGATCGCGTTGACCTGGACGCCCCGTCCCGCCCACTCGTTGGCGAGCGCCTTGGTCAACTGCCCGATGCCGCCTTTGCTCGCCGCATAACCAGGCACAGTTATACCGCCCTGGAAGGTTAGAAGCGACGCGGTAAAGATGATCTTGCCCCGACCGCGCTCAAGCATCCGCTTGCCCAATTCACGGCTGAGCACGAATTGGGCGCTGAGGTTGGTCTCTATGATTCTGTCCCAATATTCGTCAGAGTGGTTCTCAGCCGGCTCACGCACTACCGTGCCGGCGTTGTTGACCAGGATGTCTATCGCCGGATGGTCAGCAGTCACCCGCTGGACAAAACGATAGACGTCATCACGATGGGAAAAGTCGCAGCGGTAGCCAGCAAAGCGTCGGCCCAGCCTGGTAACCTCTTGTTCGATATCACTGCCGGTCGCCTCAAGGTTGGCGCTGACCGCGATAATATCCGCGCCCGCCTCCGCCAGGGCATTCGCCATTGCCCGCCCGATGCCGCGGCGCGCGCCGGTAACCAGCGCTGTCTTCCCGTCCAGACGAAAACTCTGCAGTACCTTCATTTAGAGCTCCAGAAGTATCTTCATCACGCGCCCGCCCCTATCCAAATCCTTGAAACCAGACTTCAAAGCGCTCAGCGGACGGATATCGGTGATTAGATCGTCTAGCGGCAAGACGCCGGAGGCAGCCAGTTCAATCGCAGCGGTGAAATCTTCGGATTCATAAACCCGTACGCCCTGCAAGCGCAATTCGCGCCAGAAGAAACGAAAAAGATCGACCTCAGGCTTCCGCGCAAATATCGCCACCACCACTGCCAGTCCACGTGTGCGCAGCAATTCAGTCATGACCGATGCGCCAGCTTGCGAACCCGACACCTCAAAGACAATATCGGCGCCGGCGCCGCTTGTGCGCTGCATGACCAGCTTGATTAGATCCGCCTCATTTGGATTGATCGCATCCAAACCGAGACGCATAGCCAACTCGACGCGGTAAGGATTGATCTCGGATACGAGTACACGAGCGCCAGCTTGCCGCGCCACCAAGGCGACGAGCAATCCGATGGGTCCGCCGCCCAGCACCACAACTTCATCGCCAGCTTTCACTCCGGCCAGCCGCACATCGTGCGCGGCGACCGCCAGCGGCTCTATCAAGGCGCCATGCGCCAGAGAGAGATGTTCCGGCATCCTGTGCAAGGTGTAGGCCGGCACTGTCCAATAGCTTTGGAATGCGCCCGGCGTGTCAATGCCGAGGAAGTTCAGATTATGGCAGATATGGCTATGTCCGGTGGCGCAAGCGGGGCAGTCGCCACATGGGGCTAGCGGCATGACAACCACTTTATCGCCCGCGGCGAAATTGACAACGCCATCACCGACAGATTGCACCGTCCCCGACATCTCATGTCCCATGACCAAGGGCATCTTGACACGAGCGTCCATCGCGCCGTGGTAGATGTGCAGGTCCGTGCCGCAGATGCCGCAATGTGATACCTTAAGCTGAACCTCGCCGCTCTTCGGTTCGATTATCTCACCTGGTCCGTGACGAATCGTATGGTCGCCCAGGTAGTAGGCTGCTTTTGTCATATTGTCGTCTTCAATCGGAGAACATCAATTGTCTTCGCAAGTCTGCTGCTGGGAAGCCGGCTACTGAATGTTGGTTTCGAGGGCGCGGACGGCCGCCGCCCGGTCGCCAGCGCGAATAGCTTCGAGAATGCGCTCGTGCTCGCGATAGCTGTCCATAATGTCATCCAGGCGATTGTAGTGCATCATCATTCGCATCGCTATCGGCTGCCACAATGCGAACAAGTCCTTGTCATCATGGCTGCGGATGATTGCCTGATGAAAACGCAAATCGTGCTCGGTTAAGGCATCCACATCGTTGGACTCACATGCCGTTTTGATATCCGCTAGAATATCTTCCCAGTTCGAAACATCGTCTTCAGTGATCCGCTCAAATATGCTCTCCAGCACGAATATTTCGATTGTGCGCCGCAATCTTACAACCAGCGGTCGCACTTCTACACTCGGGTTCTCCGCCACGCGCACACCCTTATTTGGTTCCAGCACCAACAGGCCCTGCTGCGTCAATTGGCGGAAGGCTTCGCGTACCGGTCCTCGACTAACGCCAAAGCGCTCAGAGAGATCAACCTCGCGAAGCGGGTCCCCCGGCTTCAGCTTGCTTGACAGAACCTCCTGCCGCAATCGGGCAGCGATCTGCTCTGGAAGTGTGCGATAGATTTCGGGTGTGGACATCTGCTCATCTCTACCAAATAGCCGGGCATCAAGCGACGCTTAATCGCTACTGTTTATACGGATCGGCCGCATCACGCAAGCCGTCGCCTAGAAAGTTGAAAGCCAGTACCGTGACGATTACAAATAAACCGGGAATCAGCAGCCATGGGCTCTGGCTCAAACTGCGTATATTTTGCGCGTCCTGCAGAAGTACGCCCCAACTCACGGCTGGCGGCTGGATTCCAATCCGCAAGAAGCTAAGCGCCGTCTCCGCCAGGATCATGCCCGGCACCGACAGGCTGAGCACCACGATCAAGAAGCTCGCGAAGGACGGCAGCAGGTGTTTCACGATAATGTCGAAGTCGCCCATATTGGAAATCCGCGCCGCCATAACAAAGTCCGCCTCGCGCAATTCCAGCAGCTTGCCGCGGACGGCGCGCGCCAGCGTCGTCCAGCCGACCGTCGCCAACACGATCGTAATGCCGAAGTAGACTTGCGTCGAACTCCACTCGGCAGGCAGAGCGGCCGCAAGCGCAATCCACAGCGGAATATGCGGAATTGATATGATGAACTCAATGACGCGTTGAATGATAAGATCAACCGTGCCGCCAAAGTAACCGGAAATGCCGCCGATGAGGCAGCCCAATACGAAGCTGATCACGACCCCAAATACACCTATGGAAAGGGAAATCCTCGCCGCGTACATCGTGCGCGAGAACAAGTCTCGCCCCAAATCATCGGTCCCAAAAGGAAAGAACACCGCTGGCTGATCGACGCCGACCAGGTGGATATTGCTCTCCAGCAAACCCAAGAGCTTGTACGGCTCGCCCTCAACAAAGAAGCGCAGATGAAAACGCTTCGAGCGATCCTCGGTGTAATTGCGCTGCAGGGTATCCAAATCGAGCTCTTGCTTGAGATCGTATATGAAGGGAACAAGGTGAAACTTGCCGTCTTCATCGACGAAATACAAGGTATGCGGCGGCGCTTTCGCATACTTGACATGGCGCCTGTGGTGATCGTTTATCGAATAGAATTCGGCGAAAAGCGCCAGCGAATACAAGAAGAGTATGACGACAAGCGAAACCATCGCCAAACGGTGGCGGCGGAACTTGCGCCACATCAACTGCCATTGCGACGCCAGATAGTAGCTCTCGTCGTATTGACCAGTTGTAGGCTCGTTGCTCTTCTGCCTGCCAAGCAGTCGTCGCCACATGATCCAACCCGTCTAGCTGGCCGCGCGTTCCATGCGTATACGCGGATCCACTACCACCAGCAAGATATCGGATACCGTCGTGCCTATCACGGTGAGAATCGTGATGAACATAAGCAGCGTCGCCGTGAGGAAGGTGTCCTGCGCGAGCAGAGCGCGCAATAGCATCGGTCCCGCCGTCGGCAGGCCCAGGACAATCGCAGTTATCGTTCCCCCCGAAACCAGCGAAGGAAACAGCCAGGCGAGACTGCTGACGATGGGATTCAGCGCCACTCTAACCGGATACTTGAATAGAAGCCGTACTTCGCCGACGCCCTTGCTGCGCGCCGTGATTACATACTGCTTGTTAAGCTCATCCAGCAATGTTCCGCGCAATACGCGAATTAAGCCGGCTGTTCCGCCGGTTCCGATGACGATAATCGGAATCGGCAGGTGCAACAACAAATCGCCAATCTTTGCCAGATTCCATGGCGCGTCCAGGTAATCCGGAGAAAAAAGACCGGATAGGTTCACGCCGAATTGCTTAAAGCCTACGTAAAGCATGATCAGAGCCAACATGAAATTCGGTATGGCTAAGCCGACAAAGCCGATGATGGACACCAAATAATCGCCAAAGGAATACTGATGCGTCGCAGAATAAATCCCGATTGGAATCGCTACCGCGTACGTGAATATCGCGCTCAATATCGCGATGGTAAAGGTCAACACAAGCCGCTCGCCGATTATGTCGCGGACCGGCTGTTGCCAATCAAATGAGAAGCCAAACTCGCCCTGAAGCACCTGTCCAAACCACTTGAAATACCGAGCGTATGTCGGCAAGTCGAGACCATACTGCCGCCGAAGCCGCTCAACGATGTCCTCGCTGAGTTGCTGCCCCGTATTCTGTTCAAGCAGGATAATGTAGGTGGACAAATAATCGCCCGGCGGCAATTCAATTACGATGAAGGTAACAACCGAAACCAACCACAGAAGAAAAACCATATAAACGAAACGCTTAAACAAGTAGTTCTTCATGGTTCGTGTCTTACGATCTCATTGCCTTAGGCAAACGCGAGCGGCGCAAACGCCATACTTCGGCAGTCTAGCTTCAAGATTGCAAATTGTCAACAATGTACACTTTACAATCACTTGTAAATCCTTTGAACCGCATCTATTATCTTGATCAAGGTCTTTACCATTGATGCCGTTGCCTAACAAACATGAAGCGTCTTGATTCAGTTGCGGCCCTTGCTGCCGCGATGGTGCCTAACATGTTCGTGCGATACATCGAAACTAAGCTCTACCGCTTGCCGCTCAGCCACCCTATGACGGACGCAACCCACGGCCTGCATACCGACTTTGAAGTCGTGGTCGTCCGGCTGGAGTCACAGTGCGGCTGCGCTGGCTACGGTTACACCTACACCATCGGGCGTGGCGGCGCGGCGATCGCTGCCTTGATCGAGCGGGATTTGAAGCCGTTGCTGCTTGGCGCCGACGCCCGCCGCATAGAACAGACCTGGGAGCGCATGTGGCGCTGCCTGCATTATATCGGCCGCGGTGGATTGGTTTCCTTCGCCATGTCCGCCGTAGATATCGCCCTTTGGGACTTGCGTGGACAAACCGATTGCCAGCCGCTCTGGAAAATGCTGGGCGGATTCTCGGGCGAGGCGCGCGCTTATGCCGGCGGCATCGACCTCCAACTCAACCCCGACGAATTGATCGAGCAGACACTCTGCAACCTGCAGAAAGGTTTCCGCGCGATAAAAATCAAAGTCGGGCGCGACAAGCTCTCCGAAGACATCGCGCGAGTGCGGGCCGTGCGCGAATGCCTCGGTCCAGATCTCCCGCTCATGGTCGATGCCAATATGCGTTGGTCGGTCGAACAGGCAATCCGGGCGGCGCGAGCCTTTAGCGAATACGATGTGTTTTGGTTCGAAGAGCCGACCATTCCCGACGACTATCAAGGCATGGCGCGGATCGCCGCCGAGGGTGGCTTGCCTATCGCCGCCGGGGAAAACCTGCACACCATCTTTGAATTTCGCCACTCGATCGAGATCGGCAAGATCGCCTTTCCCGAGCCCGATGTTTCCAATATCGGCGGCATCACCAATTGGATGCGCGTGGCCAAGCTGGCTTATGCCCACAACTTGCAGGTGACATCACATGGCGTCCATGAGTTGCATCTGCACCTCCTGGCTGCCATACCCAACGCGTCGTACTTGGAAGTCCATAGCTTTGGCTTGGAACGCTTCATCACTAACCCGCCGCAGTTGCGCGATGGCATTATGCGCGCGCCTGATGTGCCCGGGCACGGCGTCCAATTTGATTGGGACCAATTACGCGACTTTGAAGTCACAGGCTGATGCTTGGGGATAAAATGAGGATTTGACGCCAGATTGTCAACAATGGACAATTTACAAAGTGAACCAAATGCGTTAACCTCATGGTGAGATTCGGCGTAGCCTTGGATTACACGCTGATAACCTTAAGTGATCCTTTGGTTGAAGGGAGGTCGGTTGAAGAACTCTGCATCTAGAAAACGTTTCTATCGCGTACAGTCTTTGGGAGGAAACAACCCATGAAGCGAATTATCTTTACTAGCGCGCTCCTCTTCGCATTGATATTGCTATCAGGCGGGACGCTCGCGCAAGTCATGCACGAGGGCGAACTCGTCTATCCATTCCAATATGGTGACCTCGACGCTTACACCGCCGCCACCGGCAACTCGATTGACTCTTGGGGCGAACCGCCCATGCTGGCCGAACGCGTCGCCGCTGGCGAACTGCCGCCGGTTGAAGAGCGCCTGCCCGCACAACCCGTCGTCGTCCAGCCGCTCGAGCAAATCGGCGAATACGGCGGCGAACTGAAAGGACCAACAGCCCTTCCCAATTGCTGCGGCTGGGATGTCCTGGAGATGCGCTTGCAGAAGCTGCTCACCATCGACACCGACCTGGCTTCCATCGTTCCCAACATCGCCCAAGACTACGAAGTCTCCGACGACCTGACCACCTTCACCTTCCACCTGCGCGAAGGCCACAAATGGTCCGACGGCACCCCCTTCACCACCGAAGACTTCCGCTTCTACTTTGAAGACGTGCTCGGCAATACCGACCTGACGCCAGCGCCCGGCGGACCCTGGGTCCTCGACGGCGAACTGCCGCAAATGGACATCATCGACGACACCACCATCACCTTCACCTATCCCGAACCCCGCAACGGCCTGATCATTCAACTCGGCAGCGAGGTCGGCCACCGCGGCTTCCGCCCCTCACACTACTTCCAGCAGTACCACCTCGACTACAACGCCGATGCCAATGCGCTCGCCGATGAACTCGGCTTCGAAGACTGGGTCCAGATGTTCAACGCCAAGATGAACACCTACAACTTCACCTGGAACCTGGGCTCGGAAACCGATCCCTATTCGCCCACGCTCAACACCTTCGTCTTCGTCAGCGAAGACGCTTTCGGCAACAAGCTCTATGAGCGCAACCCCTACTTCTTCAAGGTCGATACCGCCGGCAACCAACTGCCCTATACCGATACCCTGCGCCGCCTCCTGGTCGAAGATGTGCAAGTCCAGGACCTCAAAGGCATCGCCGGCGAATACACCCACTTCGGCTGGGGCACCCTCGCCAGCTACCCCACCTATCGCGAAAATGAAGAAGCCGGCGGCTATCGCACCGCCCTGGCTGAATACAGCCGCGGCAATGAATACGCCCTGGGCTTCAACTTCACCACCGAAAATATGCCCCTGCGCGAGATCTTCTGGGATGTCCGCTTCCGACAAGCCATGTCCGTCGCCATCAACCGCGAAGAGATCAACGAACTCGTCTACTTCGGTCTCGCCAATGCTTCACAGAACTCCCTTGTGCCATCGTCGAACTTCTACGAACCCTGGATGACCACCCACTACGCCCAATATGACCCCGACCTGGCCAACCAGCTCCTGGACGAAATGGGCTTGGACCAGCGCGATAGCGATGGCTTCCGCCTCCGCCCCGACGGCGAAACGCTCTTCATCAACTTCCAGGTCTATGTCCCCGAAGACGCCTGGCGTCAAATCGGCGAGTTGATCAGCTCCTACTGGAACGAAGTCGGCGTCAAAACCCAGTACAAGCTCATCGGCGACAGCCTCTTCCGTGAGCTGCGTAACAGCAACCAGCTTGATGTCTCCGCCTGGGGAGCTGATATCCTGGATATCGGTGAAGTTGCCAGCCAACTCGGCAACACCCGTGTCAGTTGGGGCAACCGCGCCTCCGGCATTCCCTGGCGTGACTGGATTCTCAGCGACGGCGAAAATGGCGAAGAACCGCCGGAAGTGATCAAGGAACTCTGGGAACTTGGCGAGCAATTCCTGGAAGCCCCCTACGGCACTGACGAATGGATCGAGACCGGCAAAACCTTCTACAACGCTTCCTTCGGCGGACTCTACATCATCGGCACCATCCAGCGCCCGCCCCAGCCCCTACTCTTCAAGACCAACTTGAAGAACACGCCGCCAAACGACACTGTCGGTCAATGGGCATGGAGCTACCGCCAATGGGTCATGTTCATGCCCGAACAGTGGTACTTCGAAGGCGGCAGCAACTAAGCTCTTGCCGCAAAACGCAACGCAAACGGTGGTGTGACGCCTGTCGCACCACCTTGCTTCTTTTTGAAAGGACAAACTATGCCTTTAAGCGCCGCCATGCAACGATTCCACCAACCCGATCGCGATAATCCCTGGTACGCAAAGTTCAAATACAGTCCCATAACCGGCTTGGGATACGAGAAAGGCGTCGTCCGCCGCGACCCCAGCGCCATTCTGCAGATAAACGGCGAGTATTTCATCTGGTACACCCGCGCCGCCCATCCTTGTCCGCCGGTTGGCTTCGACCGCATGACCGACACCCTGCCGGCCACGCCTTGGGACTTGGCTGATGTCTGGTATGCCACATCGGTCGACGGGCATAACTGGGTGGAGCAGGGTCCTGCGGTTGAGCGCGGAGGCGTCGGCGCCTATGATGAGCGCGGCGTCTTCACCGCCGATGTGCTCTTGCATGAGGGCCGCTATTACATGGTCTACCAGGTAGCGCGCTCGCCCAATTTTCGCAGCACGCCGGAATCCATCGCCATTGCCTGGGCCGACTCGCCTCGCGGACCTTGGACAAAGAGCCCGTCGCCGATCCTTGAACCCCACCCCTCGGGCGTGGTCGACGAACGGTGCGACCCCGAAGACTGTATAGAACGCGGCGCCTGGGACAGCCTGCAAGTCCACGATCCCGCCCTGATTTACCGCGAGGGGAAATTCTGGCTCTACTATAAGGGCGAAGGCATCGGCTACCATCACATGGAGAGCAAATGGGGCGTGGCGCTTGCCGATTCGCCCTTCGGTCCCTACACCCGATCGCTCTTCAACCCGATCACCAACAGCGGACACGAGGTGGTAGTGTGGTCATACGAAGGTGGCGTGGCCGGCCTGGTTAACCGCTGCGGTCCGGAGAAAAACACCTTCCAGTTCGCCGCCGACGGCATCAACTTTGAGGTGATGGCGCAGTTGGTTGTGCCGCCGCAAGCCGCCGGTCCCCATCGAGTCGATGAAGCGCGAAACACCGAGCCGCTGGCGCGTTTCCGCTGGGGCTTGAGTCATGTCATTCCGCGGAGCTCTCATCTCATCATGCAAGGCGCGGATCCGCTGGGGCTTGCCGATATCGACGAACCATGGGATTTCCTCGTTCGCTGGGAAATCGATGACGAGCGCCGCACCTATATCTAGTTGCTACTGGAGTATTGACTTTTATGCAAAGCGCCGCCAGCAAACGATACCACGGTCCCGACGAAGACAATCCCTGGTTCACACGCTTCCGCTATATGCCCGCTCCTGGTCTCGGTTATGAGCGCGGCATTGTCCGTCGCGATCCCAGCTGCATCATTCAAGTCGACGGTCTCTACTACGTCTGGTACACGCGCGGCGCCCATCCCTGCCCGCCAGTCGGCCACGAACGCGCTACAGACGCCTTGCCCGCTATGCCTTGGGATCTTACCGATGTCTGGTTTGCGACATCGGCAGACGGCCATACCTGGCAGGAGCAAGGTCCAGCAGTTGAACGAGGACCGGCCGGCAGCTACGACGAGCGCAGCGTCTTCACGCCCGATGTCCTGGCGCATGACGGACGCTACTACCTGGTTTACCAAGTCACTGCCGCGCCTACCTGGCGCTGTACGCCGGAGTCCATCGCCATCGCTTGGTCCGATTCGCCGAGCGGACCCTGGACCAAAAGCCCCGCGCCCGTCGTCGAGCCAGACCCGTCTGGCGAAGTTGACGAGCGCGCCCATCCGCTTGACGCCACCGTAAAGGGCACGTTCGACAGCCTCCGCGTCCATGATCCCGCCTTGCTCTACCGCAATGGGCAGTATTGGCTCTACTTCAAAGGCGAAGGCATCGGACACAGTAATATGCACAGCATGTGGGGCGTCGCCATCGCCGATAATCCGTGCGGTCCCTACACGAAGTCTCCTTTCAATCCAATCACCAACAGCGGCCACGAAGTCATGGTTTGGAATTACAGCGGCGGGGTCGGCGCCCTGCTCACCCGCTGCGGTCCTGAGAAGAATACGATCCAGTTCGCGCAAGACGGCATCAACTTCGAGCCAAAGGCGACCATCATCGCGCCGCCACAGGCTACCGGCGCCACGCGCGTTGAGGACGCCGACAATGCCGAGCCGCTTTCCGGCTTGCGCTGGGGGTTGAGCCACGTGGCGACTTATAGCGCCCACAACGTCGTGCAAGGGCATGATCCGCTAGGCTTGCTGGCAAACGACGAACCTTGGGACTTCATCGTTCGTTGGGAAAGCTCACATCATCGCGGCGGTTATGCTTGAGCCATCCGCTCCTTCGTTCCGCCGCTAGCGCATTTCGCAATGCCGGTCCCATACGCTCGACATTCTGTTGCCGCCGCGAACCAAACCACATCCTCGCCCTGTCCCAGCGCCATGGTCGCAGTCTCCAACCAGTCTGCGCCAAATCGCCAGTGGCGCGTCACTTCCCATTGCATGTCGTGCCCAGACGGGCGAAGCCTAACAGTAATCGACTTGAGCTGACATGACGCGATCGCCGAACGTGATACTCGTCTTCACTGACGACCAAGGCTACGGCGATATCGGTTGTCACGGCAATCCGCTGCTGCAAACGCCGAACCTCGATCAGATGGCGCGCGAAAGCGTCCAACTCGATGACCATCATCACGATCCGCTTTGTTCGCCCTCGCGCGCGGCGCTCCTTACCGGTCAATACGCCGCTCGCAATGGCGTCTGGCATGTGACTCAAGGACGGCATCTGCTGAATCCCAAGGCGCTAACAATGGCCGACCACTTCGCGGCAAACGGCTACCGCTGCGGCATGTTCGGCAAATGGCATCTGGGAGACAACTACCCCTTTGCCCCGGAATTTCGTGGCTTTCACGACGTCCTGTGCCATCGTGGCGGCGGCGTCGGCGAATTGCCCGATTTCTGGGGCAACAGCTACTTCGACGACGCCTACTTCCGCAAGGGCGTGCCGGAACAATGCGCGGGCTATTGCACTGATGTCTTCTTTGAGGCCGCGCTCGACTTCATCAACGCAAGCGCCCAATCACCGTTCTTCGTTTACCTGGCCACAAACGCCATGCATTCACCCTTCATTGTGCCTAAGCAATACGCCGCGCCCTACAAGAAGCTGGGAATTCCTGAGGACCGCGCCAATTTCTACGGCATGATCGCAAACTTCGACGAAAACATGGGCCGCCTTTTCACACTCTTGAAACGACTGCAACTTGATGAAGACACTATCGTAATCTTCACCTCTGACCATGGCACAGCGGCCGGTTACGACCCTCTAACTGGCGAGGGCTACAATGCCGGCATGCGCGGCAAGAAGGGCTCGGTGTATGACGGCGGCCATCGTGTCAGCTTCTTTATGCGCTGGCAAGGCTCGCTCCCGGCTGCGCGAAGAATCCCCCAGGCTACCGCCCATATTGATATCCTCCCGACCTTGCTTGAACTCTGCGATCTAGCGCCCGCTGCAACTGTTGAATTCGATGGGCTGAGCCTGGCGGATCTCATGCGCGGCGATGACTCAGTCTTACCGGAGCGCTCGATTGTAATTCAATTGCAGCCGGACCAACCGACGAAGTGGCATCATACCGCTGTGCTCAAGGGGCGCTGGCGCCTGATCAATGACGGAGAACTCTACGACACCCAGCGAGATCCGGCGCAAACCTGCAATCGTTTGGCTGAAAATCACGGGCGGGCGGCGGAGCTTCGACGCGATTACGACCGCTGGTGGGCGGATATGCAGGGCGCGTTCTCTGAAACCATCGCTATTCCCGTTGGCGATACTCGCCATGATCCGGTACTGCTATCGGCGCGTGATTGGCATCCGACAAGCGGCCGCGTCCCTTGGATGCAAAGCTGGATCGACTCGCCCGAGGTTGACGCTAACGGATTCTGGCGCATAGACGCGACGGCGCCAGGCAGCTACGAGGTCGAATTGCGCAGCTATCCCATCAATGTCGATCAGCCCATAGGCGCTGATCGCGCCGTTGTAAAGGTGGGCGAGGTCGAGTGGGAGCAGCCGCTTGAGCCAGGCGCCAGCAGCGCCGTCTTCAAAGTGGACTTGGGCGCTGGCGCGACATTGCTAAGCACCCGGCTTTCGAATGCCAGGTCCAAGCGCGAGCGCGGCGCGTATTACGTTTATGTGCGAAAGCTATAGTCTGTCAATCGATGCGCAGGTGAACGCGCGATCCTGCCACTTTTCGCGAATAGCCGCCAATTGCGTCAGCATTTGCTCGCGCGCCCATTCGTCCTCGAAGAAACGGCAGCCTTCAAAGAAGCGCGCCAACTCGTCAAAGCGCGCCATCAGTTCCGCATGCGACGCGCGGGATCGATTCACGCGAAACAGACGCCGGCGCTTGGTTTGCGCCAGCCACTCGGGAGGCGGCTGGCCAGTTTCCAGGATAAATTCGCTCGCCTTGAAATAGCTGGTTATGGCTGATGCGGCCGCCCGTTGCGTCGACCAGATAATCACAGCGGCTATGGCTAGTGCGCCGATGACGGCTGCCAGGCCGAAAAGAAGGAGCAGATCCATCAGCGCACGCTATCCACACCGCGTAAATCGAGCTCGTCGGCGAAGTGGCAGGCGGCAAAGTGCCCGGGCGCTACCTCGTTCCACTGTGGCGTTTCGCTCTTGCAGATGTCCTGCGCGTACCGGCAGCGGGGATGAAAATAGCAACCGGAGGGCGGCGCAGCGGGATTGGCCACTTCGCCCGGCAGGATTATGCGATCCATCTTGATTTCGGGATCGGTGGTCGGCACGGCGGACAGCAGCGCTTCGGTGTAGGGATGTTTCGGGTCGGCGAAGAGCGAGTCGGTATCAGCCATTTCGACGAGTTTGCCAACATACATCACGCCGACGCGATCCGAGATGTGCTCCACCACAGACAAGTCATGCGCGATGAACAGAAAGGTCAGATTGAAGTCTTCCTGCAGGTCTTCGAGCAAATTGAGAATCTGCGCCTGAATTGAAACATCAAGCGCCGATACCGCTTCGTCGCAGACGATGAGCCGGGGATTGGGCGCCAGCGAACGCGCGATGCCAATGCGCTGACGCTGTCCGCCGGAGAACGCGTGCGGATAGCGGTTGAGATGCTGGATATCCAATCCGACGACTTGCATCAGGTCACGCACTCGATCTTGAATGTCGCGCTTTTCGGCGAGCAGCCTGTTGTTGCGTATCGGCTCGGCGATGATATCCAATACTGACATCCTGGGATCGAGCGAGGAGTAGGGATCCTGGAAAATCATGTGAAAGTGTTTCCGCACGTCCCGCAATTCGCGGCGGGACAGCGCCGCAATGTCGACCTCGTCGCCATCGGGCAAGCGAAAACGAATCTGCCCGCTTGTCGGCGAAATCGCCCGCACGATACACCGCCCGAGGGTGGTCTTGCCGCTGCCGGATTCGCCGACCAAGCCAAAGGTCTCGCCTTCATGGATTTGGAAGCTGACGCCGTCTACCGCCCGCACGTTTCCCGTAACCGACCGAAAGAAACCCTTCTCGATGGGAAAGTATTTCTTGAGGTCGCGCACGTCCAACAGAACTTCGCCGATTTCCTTCGTCGCGGACGCTTGCTCCTTCATCGTCGAGTCAGGCATATTGCGCTTCGCTTTCTTCGCTGTGCAGGTAGCAGCGCACCCAGTGCTCGTTGCCCATATCGACCAACGACGGCACGGCGGCGTCGCATTTGCCCGCCATGAACTCATCGCAGCGCGACGCGAAACCGCATTGAGGCGGCGGATCCATCGGCACGGGCACGCTGCCGCGGATGGCGTCAAGGCGGCCTTGACCGCGACTTCCCAGGCGCGGGATGGAACTCAACAGCCGCTGGGTATACGGATGCAGCGGATTCTTGAAGAGCTCGACGGTCGTAGCGCGCTCGACGACTCGACCAAGATACATAACATTGACGAGATCGGCGATTTCAGCAATGACGCCCAGATCATGCGTGATATACATGACCGCCATGCCCAGCTCATCCTGCAGCTCTTTCATCAACTCAAGTATCTGGGCTTGCACGGTCACATCAAGCGCGGTGGTGGGTTCGTCGGCGATCAAGAGCGCGGGACTGCAAGACAGCGCCATCGCGATCATGGCGCGCTGACGCATGCCGCCGGAAAGTTGGTGCGGGTATTCATCGAAGCGCTGCGCCGGGCTAGAGATGCCGACGCGATTGATCATGTCCAGCGCCAGGTCCTTGGCGTTGCGCTTATCCGGCATTATATGCAGTTGAATCGCTTCAACAATCTGCGCGCCGATTGTATGAACCGGGGATAGACTCGTCATCGGTTCTTGAAAGACCATCGAGATTTCGGCGCCGCGGATGGCGCGAATCTCGCGACTGCGCGCGTCCATATTTGCCAAGTCGGCTACGTTGCCGTTCTTGCGGCGCAGGATAATCTCACCGGACTCGATTGCGCCTGGCGGCGTGACGATCTGCAAAATGGACTGGGCGGTGACGCTTTTGCCTGAGCCCGACTCGCCGATGACGCCAACAGTCTGTCCCGGCTCAATCGTCAGATCAACGCCGTCGACGGCCTTGAGCGTCCCTTCCGGCAAATGAAAGTACGTGCGTAAGTCACGCACTTCAAGAACGTAGTTGCTATCGCGAGTCATGCGTCAGCCGATGCTGAGCGGAGAATATTGTCGTATTGTAGACAATTGACAACCTGCTGTCAAGCTTCCCCGCGCTGCGAGAGTATGGCACGCCAGAAGAAATGTTTTTCCGGCAATCTGGCAATCTGGCCATTGGGCTACCAGTCCTAGATTTGATCGTGTCAGGATTGGCCTGTTGCGTAAAGCGACGGAATAGAGGGAATGAAGTATCGTCATTTTGTGCCGCCTAGCAATTCACCATTCTTCCATAGACGCATTGCGCGCGCTCGTGATGCCACAACAGACGCCTCAATTGTTAAGCATAGCGGAAATCCCGACGCCACAGGCGACTAAATGGTCGCATTTAGACTTCGACGTCGGCTATGGGAGAATACGAAGTCAAATGACTTAGCCAAGGTTTGCCGCTAGGCGCGCCAACTGCGCAACAAAATCCAGAGCATTCCATTGGTTCGTGACGCCGGACGCAGGGCACGTTGCTCCGCAACTGCTGAATGGGCGATGTAAGACTCGAACCTACAACCTTCCGGGTGTAAACCGGATGCTCTGCCAATTGAGCTAATCGCCCGCAGATTCCGTATTATAGTGATGGATAGTCGTTGCCGTCAAGGTTTCTTTGGTCACATCCGCGGCGGCGTAACGCCGGTCTGTCCCTGGTATTTGCCTTTTTTGTCGGCATAGGATTGCTCACATACCTCGTCGGCTTCAAAGAACAATACCTGCGCCAGTCCTTCGTTGGCATACACCTTGGCTGGCAGCGGCGTGGTGTTGCTGATTTCAAGGGTGGCGTAGCCTTCCCATTCCGGCTCAAAAGGCGTGACGTTCACGATCAGGCCGCAGCGGGCATAGGTGGACTTGCCGAGGCAGACGGTCAGCACGCGGCGCGGAATGCGAAAGTACTCGATAGAGCGCGCCAGCGCAAATGAGTTTGGCGGTATGAGGCAGACGGCGCCTTGATAATCAACAAAGGAGTCGCTGGCGAAATCTTTGGGGTCGACGATGGCGGAGCGCACATTGGTGAAGATCTTGAATTCGTCTGATACGCGCAGGTCATAGCCATAAGACGAGACGCCATAACTGATTGCGCCTTCGCGGACCTGTTGATCGACGAATGGTTCAATCATGCGCTGTTCGCGCGCCATCTTCTTGATCCAGTGATCGGGTTTGAGTCCCATAGAGCCTCCCTGCCGAGCGCGTCACATACGTTCCGGCGTGGTCATGCCCATGAGCCGCAGAATACGGTGAAATACCACAGCAGCCGCTCGATAAAAGCGAAGGCGCGCCTTGGCGACGCCCGGCGGCACTTCGCTATGAAGCACACGCGCCTGGTCGTAGATGGGATGAAAGATCGCGGCAAGTTCATGGGCGAAGAATGCGATCTTGTGCGGCTCATAGTTTGTCACCGCCTGCTCGATGACATTGCCTAGCTCCAGCGACTTGCGGATGAACTTCAGCTCGACCGCGTCGAGCAGGTTCAGGTCAGCGCCGTCGTCATCAAAGCCGCGCTCCTCAGCTTCGCGGAAGATGCCAGCGCAGCGGACGTATGCGTTCTGAATATAGTAGACCGGATTCTCATTGGTTTGCTTCACTACTTGATCGACGTCAAAGTCCAGTTGGCTGTTTGGGCTGCGCGCCAGCATGTGATAGCGCACGGCGTCGGCGCTGGTCATGGCGACCAGATCATCGAGGGTATCGAAGTCGCCCGCCCGTTTCGATTGCTTGATCGCTTCGTGTTCGCCGCTTTCTTTGTTTCGGCGCACCGCGCGCACCATCTGAATGAAGATGACGTGAATCGGATCGGGATTCAGCTTCAAGGCGCGGAGGCCATATTTCACGACCGCGGCTTGTGAAAAGTGATCGGCGCCCAACACATTGACCGCGACATCGAAGCCGCGCTTGAGCTTGTCGCAATGATAAGCGATATCGGGCAGCGTATAGGTCGGTGCGCCGTCGCTCTTGACCATTACCCGGTCTTTTTCGTCGCCGAATGTCGTGCTGCGGAACCAGGTGGCTGGCTGGTATGCTTTCTCCTTGGTATCGGCGACTTCGGCGGCGTCAGCGCCTTCTCGATGGCTCGATTCGTAGATGTGTCCGTTGGCGCGAAGGGCGTCGAGCACACGCCAGATCTTCCTAGACTCGAATAGCGATGTCTCGTTGTAGAAATCGTCATGCTTGATATCAATTGCGGCGAGCGATCGATTAATCCAGGCGAACATGCGGGTTTCGGCGACGTCCTTGAAGCGCTGCCAATCGCTGTCACGCAGCCCGTCGCCATGCTGTCGCGCTAGGTCGGCGGCAACCTCTACCAGATAGTCGCCCTGATAATAGTCATCCGGGAAGTCGATGGCATCGCCTAACTGTTGCAGATAGCGCAGCATAAGGCTCTTGCCCAGCACGATCATCTGATTGCCGGCATTGTTGTAGTAGTATTCGCGCTGCACCGTGTAACCGGCTGCTTCCAGCAAACGCGCCATAGCATCACCCACGACTGCGTTGCGTGTGTGACCGATGGTAATAGGACCGCTGGGGTTGGCGCTGACGAACTCGACTTGCGCTTGCTTGTCCTCACCAATATATAGAGGCAACAGTTGTTCAAAGTCGTCAATTATTACATCGACCCAGCCTACTAGTATTCGTTTTTCTAGTTCCGCAAAGTGCCCGGAATCGCTAAAAAAGTTCAGAAACCCTGGGGGTATTATCTCCATTTCATCAACAAAGACTGAACGGGGCATATTGTTCTTGATAGTCTCAGCAATGATTAACGGATTCTTCTTTGCAAGGCGCGACAACCGCATAGCTGGATATGTGAAATCGCCGTGCACAGGGAGTTTAGGTATTGAAACGGGTATGTCAGGTATTTCAAATTCAGGCAATTTACCCGACGATTGAGCCTTCTTTAGCGCTATCTCTACCTGCCCTTGAATTACGTTCCGGCAAAGTGCATCAAAGTCTGGCAAACTGTCGTTAATGATTTTGTCGAGGCGCTTTCGTGTTTCGCGTTCTATTTCCAACGGCGGAAAAAGTGCGTCGAAGTCGGGCAGGGAATCCTTGATCAGGATGTCAATGGGTGTTCTCAAATCATGGTCGATTTGTATCGGGGGAACAAGACGGGTAAAGTCGGGTAATGAATCCGCCAACTGCTTGTTGATTCTGGCACTTTGTTTTTTTGCTATTTTGTCAAAGGCTTTAGCTTGTTCTTTCGCCAAGTCGTTGAACTGTTTGCCAAACTTTTTCATTATTCGCCCTCTATGTTTGTGCGGAGACGTTATACTTGCAGTCTAGCAAAATAAGGTAAGATGTTAATGGAGATTTCCTGAAGTTTGCGGTTGTACAGATTTCTTGAAAGCCCATACTTGGCTGTAGTCGTCTTGCCAGATCATTACGTCAACATCGCGCAACCCTAAGGCTTCAAGCTCTAGCCGCATGCGCGCCTCGCTCCAGGTTCGGTTGGGCATCCAGCGCGTATCA
Source organism: Anaerolineae bacterium (assembly GCA_022824465.1). Lineage (GTDB taxonomy): Bacteria > Chloroflexota > Anaerolineae > Aggregatilineales > Phototrophicaceae > UBA6055. The sequence goes on along the minus strand of JAJDZV010000005.1, from coordinate 86,979 downwards.
ATGCGTATCGTGGCGAGCAGCAAGCCGCCGGGCCGCAGCACACGCGTCATTTCGGCTAGCGTCTGCTTTGGGTCAGGCATAAACTCCAGCGCTTCAATACAGGTCACGACATTAAAGGATCTGTCAGGGAAGGGCAATGCGCTGGCGTCGTGACGGAGCAAGGTCACGAAGGGCTCAAAGCATTCGCGGCGGACTTTCTCGCGCGCCTTGTGCAACATGCGTCGGCTGGCGTCGATGCCGATGACATGCCCCTGGAAGCGGGCGACCCGCGCCATGAGCAGCGGCAGGCGGCCCGTACCGGTGGCCACGTCCAAAATGAGCGGGTCGGTTTGCGGCGCGAGGCGATCCAGCAAGGGCAGAGCAACCAGCATGAGGTCGGCTCGCTCGTCGAATTGCTTTATCCGGTCGTAACGATTGGCGTAGAGGTCATAGAGCGCGATGACGGCTCGTCGACCCAGGTAGACGCCTTCCGTCTCGAACACAAGCCACCATACGAGAAATGCGGCAAGTGCCGGCGCGAGGAGCGCCAACAGCAATGTCAAGACTGAATCCACGCCAGATTTTCGCCTCGCCTTGATTTCGAGTGAATGACCTCGGCCGCGCCGCTACGCGACGAACAAGTCCGCCTCGCGAAATTGCATCTCGTAGAGCCTGGCGTAGAGGCCTTGCAGCGCCATCAGATCTTCGTGGCTGCCGAGCTCAATGATGCGTCCATGGTCAAGCACCGCAATACGATGCGCGACGCGTACCGTGCTCAAGCGATGCGCGATTATGAGGGTCGTGCGGTCTTTCATCAGTCGGCTCAACGCGTCTTGCACTTGCTGTTCGCTTTCGCTGTCGAGGCTGGATGTGGCTTCGTCCAACAGCAATATCGAGGGATTCTTGAGCAGGGCGCGCGCGATCGCAATGCGCTGGCGCTGTCCGCCGCTGAGCTTGACGCCGCGCTCGCCCACCACGGTATCGTATGTCTTGGGCAGCGCCATGATGAAGTCGTGCGCATTGGCGGATTTCGCCGCCGCGATCAATTCAGCTTCGTCGGCGTCAAGCTTGCCGTAAAGTATGTTCTCGCGAATGCTGCCGCCGAATAGCAGCGTCTCTTGCGGAACAATGCCTATATGCCCGCGCAGGCTGCTTTGCGTCACCTGGCGAATGTCATAGCCGTCGATGCGGATCGTGCCGATGTCAGGATCATAGAAGCGCGGGATCAAATTGAACAAGGTACTCTTGCCCGCGCCGCTCGGACCCACAAGCGCGATGATTTCGCCAGCGGCGATATTCAGATCGATGTCGCTCAAGACTTTAAGACCCGCCTCATAGGCGAAGCTCACGCCGCGCAGCCTTATGGCGCCGCTGACCGCTTCCAATTCCTGCGCGTCCGGCGCGTCGCAGACATCTGGATTGGCGTCAAGGATCTCAAATACGCGTTTGGTCGCGCCGATGGCTTCCTGGACCTGCGAATAGACACTGATTACGCCAGCGAAATTGGCGGCGACAGTTAAGCCGTAGATGAGAAAGGACACCAATTCGCCGGGGCTGAGCCGGCCCGCCAGGACTTCACGTCCGCCATACCAGAGAATCAGCGCCAAGCCCGCGAAGGCGAAGAACGCGATGATGGGACCGAAGACCGAGCGCACGGTCAATAATTTGACGGCGGCGCGAAAGGCAACCGCGATGGCGCTGTTATAACGATCGATTTCGTAGCGCTCGCGGACAAAGCTCTTGACTTCGCGGATATTCTGGAAAACCTCTTCGGCGACGACCGTAGCGCCGGCAATTTCGTCCTGTACTCTTGTGCTGGTTCGGCGTATCACACCGCCGAGCGCGAAGCCAATCGCCACGATTATCGGCATCAACACGATGATGAAGAGCGTCAGCCTCCAGTTGAGGTAGAACATGATGGCGACCGCGCCAATCAGTGTCAGAGTTTGCTGCAAAAACGTGCTGAGATTGCCTGTGAGCACTGTTCGCACGACCGTGACATCGGAAGAGATGCGGCTTATCAACTCGCCGACGCGCCGATCGGCATAGAAGCGGATCGAAAGCGTTTGCAGGTGGGCATATAGCTCGGTGCGCATTTGCACAACAACGCGCTCGCCGACGTAATTCAAGTTGTAAGTCTGCACAAAGCTGGCCAGCGATCGAAACGCAAAGACGGCAAGCAAGACAAACGTAATGGTGTCAAGCAGCGCAATATCGGTGTCGGCGAATACAGAATCAATCACGTCCCGAATCACGGCGGGAAACACCAGGCTAAGCGCTGAGGCGAGCGCCAAGCCGATCGCGGCTATGGACAATCGAAGCTTGTGTGACAGCAGATAACCCAGCAAGCGGCGCCACTGCATTCTCGTCGCCGGAATTTCGCGCTTGCGTTTGCCCCCGCCGGATCGAACACGGTACATCAGGCGTATCGCGGCGGCCTCGTGGATTCGCCGCCTATAGAAGCCGCGCCAATCACAAGGTTCTGGTCCTGAATCCTATGCCTGCGAAGCGTCATCATCGTCCGCCCGATCGTCGCAAGCTTCTTCAGGCCCGGACTTGTATGTGTCCGTGCCGTTGTTGTCCTCGACTTCGATTGACACTGGTCCTGCGGCATCTCGCTCGCTTGGGAGCACTGCTGCGGGCAATTCAATCGTCTCTGGCTCTTCGGCCCGTGTGACTGGCGCCGGATCGCGCAGCAACTGCCACGGCGCATCGGCGGGCAGGGTCTGGCTGTGACCGGACGGGAAGTCAATTTGAGTCCCGTCCGCTGATCGCCGCACGGTGATTCCATGCTGGTCGACGCGTACCGCGCGTCCCCAAAAGAACTCGCCGCCCACCCATACCTTGTCCGGCGCTATGATTCTCACGCCGATGACATCATGCAACAAGCTAAGCGGCACGATGCCGCCAATATGATGATCTTCCCCGAACCCCTTGGCTTCATCAGCATGATAGAAACGTGACAGCTTTCCCTCGCGCTCAAGGATCCGCGCGAGCATGTCAATAACGCGCTTCACAATATCCGTCGCCGCCTGCCGATAGCCGGATCTCAACATGCCTTCGCCGACCAGCGTCAGCCAGTACATCCAGATGCCGCCGCCTCCGCGCGCGCTGGACGGATCATAATTGCGGTCTTTGGCGCTCACCATAGTGATACCGTTGGGCTGCAGGAACAGCTGTTCGTCCAGCGCCATCTCGACCGTAGCCCCGGCGCGTTCGGACGAGAGTCGACCGGTCCATAAGGGCAGCAGCGCATTAATGTCCAGCTTGCCGTAGTCAATGGTCTGGGCATATACCTTGTATACGCGGCTCAAGCCCTTAACGGTGATGCGTTCCACGCGGGAGAGCGGCTCTTCGGTTGTGTAGACGCCTTGGCGGTTCTGCCAGAGAAAGTCATCCACAGGCGCTTGGATAAGGCAGGCGACGCCGCGCTCGTCCCGGCCTTCCAGATGCAACGAGATTCGAGGTCGCTGGCTGACACCGCCGACCACGCGTATCATCAAGCGCGACGGCGGTTCCAAGGTCTGGCCGATTTCGTGTGTTTGATCGCCTGCTCCGCGCCGAAGCAGATGCTGTTCGCCGCCCGCATGGTGCGAGTCGCGATCGCGATAGGCGTAACGCGCGCCATCCCAAAAGTCGTCCAGTTGCGCCTCTAGCCTGTCCCGATTCTCTACCATGACTTCGGCGGTCGCCGCATCGTCCGCGAACTCGGCGATGCGCCTTATGGAATCGGCTTCCGAGATCAAGTAAGCAAGCAAATCCGGCGTCTCCATTTGGCGGATATCCGCGCCCTGCGCCCAGGCTTGCCCCCGCCCGAAGGTCGGCATGGCGATATAACCCATTTGGCGTTCTGATTGCCATTCGGGCACGCCATCGCCATCGGCATCGGTCGCCAGCCATCGGCCAAAGAACGCCGCCAACTGCGGCAGCGCTTCGACGGCAAAAGGTAGATCGCCGCTCAACTCTATAAGAAAGAGCGACAGCCGCGCCAATATCGGCATCAGCAGGACGCCTTGCCGTTGTCCGCCCAAGCCCGGACGTCGATCGATGAATCCGGATTCCTCCTGGACCGATAGATAGTTGCGAATGACCGACTTGGCGATTTCCAAGTTAGAAGCTGCGACTGCCTTTGTAGCCAGATAAGCCAAGGTCGGGTCTTGCCCGGACCAGGAGCGCGCATGGTCCTTGCCGTCGCCGCGCCGGCTCCAGCCGCGATTGCTGGCGCGTGTCGCCACTAGCGACGCGTGAGGCAAATGCTCGGTAGGATCCATGAAAGACTTGAACAGCTGGGCGAAGGACAAATCCAATAGCAGATCCCAACTCTCGCGGCCCGTGCTGATTATCGGCGTCGCCGCCGCGCATCGGACGATGTTTTCGTAGTAGCCGACCCAAGGCCGAGACAACCAGTTCATGGCGACGCTATATGCGTCGCGCATATCAGGCAGGCTCGCGACGACAAAGGGCAATCGAGCTTCATCTCCGGGCGCCAGTGTCACACGGCGACCAATTTTCGGGCTGCTGATGCGCCCCCCATAGATCTCAACGCTGGCGCCTTCAAGTGTCGCCACTGGGTTGAGATTGCCAACTTGCCCCAGATGCAGCGCCAGGCTGTAATCCTCCATCGTCAGCACATTCAAGGTCTGATTGCGTTCATTGATAACTACATGACCGAAGAGGTCGAGCTGGACATCAAGCGATTCGGCGCCGGAATTCTTCAGTGTAAACTCGCCGCCCGCCGCGCGTGATTCTAGCGCCAGGAAGCGCGCTACCAATTCAAGCTCTGGCAGGGGCGCCGCTTCAATCTGGATGAAATTGGGGGCAAAGGCGGTAATCACCGGTCGCCGGGCGTACACTTGCGTCTGATATATCACTCGATTGCCGACGCGCCACATCGGTACCAAGCTGACCAAACCCGCGCGCCCGCCATACTGGGTCTGCATTGCTATTGCCGCTTCATCGCGGGATCCCAGGCGCGCCACCCAGGCTTGATCGTCGCAATAGTCTGTCTTGCTAATGCGGGCGTCGGCCGCGATGTGATACTCGAAGGGCTGGTCGTGAGCGATCGATTGGCGGCGGAGATGCTGCATGCTGTACATCCGTCAGCGATTAACTTTCAATCGACCAGGTGAAAACACCCTCGTTGAAACGGTAGGTGTCGCCGTTGGCGCTGCGCACCAGGTGATAGCCGGGTCCCGGCACATAAACATTCGCGTCGCTAAGGCGGCCGCCATGGTGATATTCGTAGCGCGTCGTGTGCCCCACTTCAGACTCAAGCGCCCAACCAAGCTCCTGCCGCACCTCCAGGTTATCCCGCCATAGCTTGCCGAAACCGCGTATGGGTTGATGGCGATTCTCCGGCGCCACGATATTGGCATCAAATTCGGCTTCGCCCTCCACAAAGGTATCGTCGTACACCGACCAGATGTTGTTGCCGTTTTCGTCAACGCTGAGCGCCCAAATCTGTCCGTTGGGCTGTAGCCAGAACATCCGGCCGCCTTCGAAGCGCTGCTCGGCGACATAAATCTTGCCCTTGACTGGGGTGGGGAAGGGATCCGGCGTCGGCGTAATTGTCGGCGTTTCGGTCGGCGCCGCTTCGGTTTCAACTTGGTCAAACTGCGCAGTTGCCTGTATAGCGGTGCCGGTGGCGGCGATGCTGCCCAAGGTGGCGATATGCTGGGCGACCGCCTCGGACTCGGCCGTGGCAGTTTGCTGCGCCGGCGCAATCGTCGGTCCCTGGCAAGCCGATAGGAAGACGATGCCTACGAGCAGTCGCAGCAAACGAAAGGTTGCTGGCATTTTGTATCCTCCGCCCTTGGAAACAATGACGAAAGCGCCGCCATTGTAGCAGAGCGCAAGCGTACTGCAAGTAAAGTCGGCGGCGAGCGCAGGCGAGAAGAGTTTACGACTGGTCGCTCGCGTCAGTATCTATTACGATAGACGCGCTGCTGAAGTTACATGAGAGTGGCGATCGGACGTGAAGCCTCAAGCAATTACGTTGGACAGGAATGCGGACGCGCTGGAAATCACCTGGACCGATGGTCTGGTCAGCCGCTACCCCTTGAGCCACCTGCGCGAAGCCTGTCCTTGCGTCGAGTGCCGCGGCGGCCATGGCAAGATGGGCATGGCGCACGCGCCCGACGATATCCTCAAGCTCACGCCCAGGCGCTCCTACGCGGTTGCCGCTATCAGCGCCGTTGGCAACTACGCGCTGCAACCAAGCTGGGACGACGGCCATAGCACCGGCATCTATACTTGGGAATACTTGCGACACATCTCTCCGCAACAGCCGACGGCCTGACAATATTCGCGCGCCAGCCACTTCCTTATTGATAATCGGCAAAATCAGAATAGAATTGCAGCATCACGCCTAACATAAGGTACACAAGACATATAGAGGGAAAACGAGATGAAATCCACACGACTCTTCTTGTTGGTCATGCTGCTGCTTGCCAGCGCCTTTGCCGTCTCGGCGCAAGACGACAGCCTCACAATCTGGGCTGACGATACGCGCGCCCCGATCCTGGAGGAGCTTGGCGCGCAGTTCGAGGATGAATTTGGCATTGCCGTCGTCGTGCACGAGCTTGGCTTCGGCGATATCCGCGACCAATTCAAAACGGCCGCGCCGGCGGGCGAAGGACCCGATATGATCATCGGCGCGCACGATTGGCTTGGCGAATTAGCCGTGAACGGATTGCTGGCGGAGATTGACGTTTCTGACGTCGCCGATCAGTTCCTGCCCGCGTCGCTGTCCGCTTTCGTTTATGAAGGCGCGCAATACGGCTTGCCCTATGCCGCCGAGAATGTCGCCTTCCTTCGCAATACGGAACTGGTGGCTGATAACCCAGCAACTTGGGACGATGTCCGCGCGATCAGCGAGCAGCTCATCGCCGATGGCGCCTCGCAATACGGTTTCATCATGTTCGACAACAATCCCTACCACTTCTTCCCCGTGCAAACGGCATTCGGCGGATATATCTTTGGCTTGACCGACGAAGGTTATGATCCCGGCGACGTCGGCATGGACAGCGAAGGTTCGATCGCGGCCGCCGCCTATCTTGAGGCCTACGGCGCCGATGGCTTGATGCCGACCGGCATCGACTACGACGTGATGCACACCATGTTTGAATCGGGCGATGCCGCCATGATCATCACCGGTCCCTGGGCGATCCCGCGCATAGAAGAATCCGGCGTCAGCTTTGAAGTGGCGGCTATACCGGCCGGACCCGGCGGGGCCGGCAAGCCTTTCCTGGGCGTGCAAGGCTTTATGGTGAGCGCCTTCAGCGAAAACAAGATCCTGGCGGAAACTTTCCTGCTGGATTATGTAGCCACGGTAGAAACGATGCAGTCGCTATACAGCGCCGATCCGCGTCCGCCCGCCTTGCTGGAAGCGCGTGATGGCTTGGAAGACGAGATCATGCTCGGCTTTGTCGCCGCCGGCAGCGAAGGCTTGGCCATGCCGGCGATTCCCGAGATGGCTTCGGTATGGTCGGCGTGGGGCAACGCGATGGAATTGGTGCGCACCGGTGAATCAAGCGCGGAAGACGCCTTTGGCAACGCAGGCGAACAAATCCGCAGCTTGATTGCGGGCGAAGAATAAGCCGCGCCCATAGTAAGCGTTTGGCAGACATGAGCATGTTGCAAGCGGAGGATCGCCCGCAAGGCTGTCCTCCGCTTCTGGCTCTTACTGCTTCGAAAACTGAGGACCTTGCGCAATAGCGCTTGAGTTTGGCGACTGATGCCCATGGCTGAGTCAACACCCGCGGCGATAACCAATCAGAGAGCATTCGGGCTCGCATCGATTTTCAGGCTCGGACTCGTCTATTTGGGACTGATGGTCGTTGACGCCTTCGCGCTCTTTCTTGTCTACGCTTTCGCCGCAGACGGCGTGTGGGAACTGGCGATCACCGTCGGCTTGATCACCTTGATGGTCAACGTGATCAACTTGCGTCCCTGGCTCTATGCCTTGCGTTGGATCGCGCCGGCGCTGGCGCTGATGTGCCTGCTCGTCGTTTATCCGATTGCCTATACGGTATACGTCTCCTTCACCAATTATGGCGATGGCAACTTGCTGACAAAGTCGCAGGTGATCAAGCTCGTATCGCGCGAGACTTACCTGCCGGAGGGCGGCAAAGAATACGCTTGGGCTCTTTACCGGAACGAGCAGGGCGCGCTTGCGCTTTGGCTGACTGACGAGGCCGACGGCGACAAATATTACTTCGCCACAACCGCTGACTTCGCGCCGGTCGCCGCTGTCGCCGCTGGCGCTGACCTGCCGGAAACTTATCAAGGCTATCGCAGGCTGAGCCGGGCGGAATCCCTGCGCGCTAGCGGGGAAGCGCAAAACCTGAGCTTTGGCCCGCCCTCGGCGCCGATCGGCATCGCTGGACGCAGAATCGCCGGCGAGTTTGCCCAACGTTACATCTACCAAGAAGAACAGGACGCCGTTTTGGACCGGGCGACTGGCTCGATCTTCTATCCCGTGTATGCAACGGGCAAAGACCCGGCGGGGCAATCCTATCGTACCGGACAGTTCGTGAACGACGCGGGCGCTACCTTGCGCACCGGTTTCATCGCCAATATCGGCATCAAAAACTACCGCAGCTTTCTTGAGCGCGACGACATCCGCATTCCCTTGACGCGGATATTCTTGTGGACTATTAGCTTCTCATTGCTGTCTGTGCTTTCGACCTTTACGGTCGGTTTATGCTTTGCGCTCATTCTGCAAAACCGGCGGATTCCCTTCCGACGCGCCTTCCGCACCTTGCTCATAGTACCATGGGCGATTCCCGGGCTCATCTCTGTGGCGGTGTGGAAGGGTATGCTCAATCCCAACCTGGGCGTCGTTTCCAACTTGCTCCGCGCCATCGGCTTGGAGGCGCCGCCCTTCTTCATCGACCCCGGCTGGGCGAAGGCGGGCATTCTCCTGATCAATCTCTGGCTTGGCTATCCCTATTTCATGCTGGTTTGCAGCGGCGCGCTGGCGGCGATTCCCTCCGATATGTATGAGGCGGCTGAGGTTGATGGCGCCGGCTGGTGGAGCAAGTTCCGCGACTTGACCCTGCCGATGCTCCTGGTCGCTGTCGGACCCCTGCTGATAGCCTCGTTCACCTACAACTTCAATAATTTTGTGCTGATCGAAGCCTTCAACGAGGGCGGTCCGCCCATGGTGGAGTCGGGGACCTTGCCCGCGGGCCACACGGACATACTCATCAGTTATGCCTTTCGTCTGGCCTTCGGCGGCGGGCGCGGCGCCGATTTTGGCTTGGCCTCAGCCATCACCATCATCATTTTCCTCATGGTGGCGGCCGTGACCTTGCTTCAGTACCGGCTGACCAAAGGCTGGGAGGAGACATCAGAGAATGTCTAAAGCCAAGGCGCCCAAACGCAGACGCTATCGACCGGCCGAGAACCTCCAACTGGCGCTGCAGACGACCATTCTGGCGGCCGCGGTGATCTTCGCCCTGTTCCCAATTGTCTGGGTTATCTCGGCGGCCCTCAACCCCAGCCAGTCGATGAGCTCGCAGACGGTTATCCCGCCACTGCCTGACAGGCGAATCATCACCGCCGACGAGCCGGGCAAGCTCTTGCGAATCGCATCGCCCGATGGCGCGCGTGTGGAGCGCAGCGCGGAATTGGTCCTTCTGGTGGAAATCGACGGCGAAGAAAAAGAACTGCGCGCGCCCAAGAATGGATACGTCGACAATATCAGGCTTGAGCCAGGCGAGTCCTTCCTGGCCGGCGACGACTTGTATGATATCCGTTCCAGCTATCTCATCAATGTTGACACCTTGCTTAACACCGAGCGCAAACCATTTATGCGCTGGATGTTCAACTCGGTCGTTATCGCCAGCGTCAGTTCCATCATCGTGGTGCTCATCACGGCATTCAGCGCCTATTCTTTCTCGCGCTTTCGTTTTGCCGGGCGGCGCAATTTGCTCGTCTTGATTTTGCTGGTGCAAGTCTTCCCAAACTTGCTGTCCATGGTTGCGATCTTTCTGATGCTGCAGCAAATCGGCCAGCACATCCCATTCTTTGGCTTGAACACGGCCGGCGGCTTGATCTTGGTTTACGTCGGCGGCGCGATGGGCATCAACATCTGGCTGATGAAAGGCTTCTTCGATTCTGTGCCGCGCGATATTGACGAGTCGGCGATGGTGGACGGCGCAAACCATTGGCAGGTCTATTGGCGCTTGATATTCCCGCTGGTGCGGCCCGTGCTGGTGGTCGTCGGCATCTTGTCATTTGTCGGCATTTACAATGAGTTTGTGCTGGCGCGCGTCCTGCTCCGCGACAAGGACAGTTGGACCTTGATGGTCGGCTTGTGGCAATTCATTAGCGCCACCTTCGGTCAGGATTGGGGTGTCTTCGCCGCCGGCGCCGTCATTGGCGCGCTTCCGAGCCTGATTATCTATCTGTCGCTTCAAGACCAAATCGTAGGCGGCTTGACCCAAGGCGCGGTCAAGGGCTAAAAGCGGCGATTGAAGCGCGAAGCTGGCTTGCAAGCGGCGTGGCACAACGCGATTGACTTGGTCATAAGGCGCCAATAAAAACAGGGTTCAGCGCGTATGCCGCCTCCCACGCAGCAGACCGTCAATAATGCGATTGACAAGGTGATAGCGCGGTCGCGTTATACCTATAACGAGTACGACGCCATACGCTATGCGCTGGGAATCGGCGCCGCCTCCGGTCATTGGTATAACGACGATCTGAAATTCGTCTACGAGCGCAGCAGTGACTTCCAGGTATTGCCCACGTTCGCCGTCGTATTCGCGCGAAATCTATACGACCTTGTGCTTGGCGGCAAGATTGAAGGCATTGAATACGACAGCAAGTTGCTGTTGCACGGCGAGCAACAGTTGGAGTTGTTCGGACCCTTGCCGCGCGCCGCCACGGTGGAATCCACTTGTACTATCGCCGACATCCAGGACAAGGGCAGCGGTCTCCTTATGGTTATCAGGATTGAAAGCAATCGCTTGGACGGGGCAGCGCTCGCGGTCGCGCGCTTCTCGATATTCATTCGCGGAATCGGCGGCTTCGACCCGCATCGGCGGTCCGGCGCTCAGGTCACCCTGCCACATCGTAAGCCGGACGCGGTAAACGAGGCGACAACGCTGCCAACACAGGCGCTCCTCTATCGCCTGGCGGGCGACGCCAATCCACTCCATGCCGACCCGCGCGTTGCCAGCATCGCCGGATATCCCGCGCCAATCATGCACGGCCTTTGCGTCTATGGTTTCGCGGCGCGCGCGGTATTGCGGCATTTCTGTGAAAATGAGGCCGGGCGATTGCGCGGCTTGGATGCGCGCTTCTCCAATCACGTCTTTCCTGGCGAGGCGCTGATAACCGAAATGTGGCGCCTAAGCGCGCAAGAAGTTGGCTTTCGCACCCGGGTTAAAGAACGCAACACGGTGGCATTAGATCGCGGCCGCGCGCGAATCAGCGATTGACCCATGAGTTTTGATCTGGAGAAGCATCCGCACCGGCGCTATAACCCCCTTCTGGACGAGTGGATTCTGGTATCGCCGCATCGCGCCAAGCGACCATGGCAGGGGAGCGAAGAAAGACCGCCCGCTATTGTCCGCCCGCCATACGATCCTGACTGCTATCTCTGCCCGGGCAACACGCGCGCGAATGGCGACCGGAATCCAAACTACGAATCCACCTTCGTCTTCGTTAACGATTACTCCGCCGTGTTGCCAGACGCCCCCGATTTCGATAAATGCGCCGGAGCCCTGTTCAAGACAATGTCGCTTCGTGGCGAGGCGCGTGTTATCTGCTTCTCGCCGCGGCACGATCTGACGCTGGCCGAGATGTCGCTTACAGAAATCGAGCGAGTAGTCGACCTTTGGGCGCGCCAGACGCTCGAGCTTGGAGAGAGATATAGCTGGGTGCAGGTCTTCGAGAATCGCGGCGCGATGATGGGCGCCTCCAACCCGCATCCCCACGGCCAGATTTGGGCCACCGATAGCTTGGGCTCCATTCCTCATAAGGAAGACGCTCAGCAACGCGCCTTTAGCGAACGTTGTGGAAACAGGCTGCTGTTGGAGTACGCCAATCGCGAGCTGGAAATGGCTGAACGAGTGGTGATGGAGAACAGCAGTTGGCTTGTTGTCGTACCCTACTGGGCGCTCTGGCCCTATGAGACCATGCTCCTTCCCAAGTTTCCCGTTATGCGCCTGCCGGAGCTTGACGCAAGGCAGCGCCGCAAACTGTCGCAGATACTAAAGCGGCTGCTTGTCGCCTACGATAATCTATTCGAAACGTCCTTTCCCTATTCAATGGGCTGGCATGGCGCGCCACACTCCGGCGACGCCAATGACCACTGGCAGTTGCATGCGCACTTTTATCCGCCTTTGCTGCGCTCCTCTACGGTAAAGAAATTCATGGTCGGGTATGAAATGCTGGCTGAGGCGCAGCGAGACATTACGCCAGAGCAAGCCGCTGCACGCCTGCGCGAATCCCCAGAGGAGCACTACAAACTGCGTTAGGCGCTTGTGCCCGGCGAGAAGGCTTAGGCGAGGCAGCCGAGTCTCATCGACGCCGGCTTGTCTTGCCGGATGCGACCTGAATATTGACATCTTGCGTCTAGCGTTTATACTGCTGGATAGTTACAAGCCGAAGTGGCGGAATTGGCAGACGCGCTACGTTCAGGGCGTAGTTCTCTTCGGGGAGTGTGGGTTCGACTCCCACCTTCGGCAACTAATAAGCTCGGCCGTCGCCGAGCTCTTTGCTTGTCAATACGCTGTCAGTATCGTGATTCCGCCTGCCATTGGGCTTCAGACTCGTGGCGAACGCTCGCGCTTGCCCTTGTGTTTTTCCCCGCTGGCGATGGGCTAGCCAGCCTTTGATGCGAATGCCTCTCGCGCGCGCTGGCGGGATTCCGACGCTGATATAAGATTGAGTTGTCACGCGAATGAGAACGATGACCTTCTATGACAGAAGTCGGCCTTGGCAGCGGGTCCGATACAGGCGTGGCCCGACGTTTCGACGCCCGCCGCCGCTTGACAAGCGTACAAGTGATACTGGCGGTCGCCTTGACGCTCGGTCTGGTGCTGGCTCTCAATTTTAGCGGCCGCATCACCCTTGACCGGGATCTCGGGCGCATCCACACCGAATTCGGGCGGGAAATCGACTCTTTGCTCGCGGAACAAAAGTCTCTCTTGGCTGAGCTGGAATACGTCAAGAGCGACGCCTACGTCGAATATTGGGCGCGCGACGAAGGCAAGATGATCAAGGAAGGCGAAGTCTTGATTCTGCCTCAGGGCGTCGGCGTTCAAGATGCGCTGCCTGCCGCCACGCGCCAACTGGTCGCATTCGAAACCACCCGTCCCGAACCCGAGAACTGGCAACTGTGGTGGGCGCTCTTCTTTGACGCGCCTCCGTCAGCGCTAGAATAGCGCCAATCGCGTCTATCAATCTGGCGATCGCTGCTCTTGTATCAGTTGCGAGAGAAATGGCGGCTGGGCGCCGGCGACGTCTGTGACCCTTGCCGAAACGAGTTCTTCGCCCAGTTGCAGCGAATGACCCGGTTTGGCGAATTTGAGGCGGACTACCGCCAGACCGTAAGTCTCGCCATCGGCCGCCTGCACGCTGCTCGTCAGCGCGCCAATCGCTCTGCCATTGATGGTCACTTTCGCCGGCGCCGCTACCATTCTCGCCATGCCCAGTTTGACGATAGTCTTTGCCAAACGTCCGCGGCTCTCCATCCGCGCAATGATCTCCTGGCCGGTGTAACAGCCCTTGCTGAAGCTGACCTCGTCCCACAGCCCGACCTCGAGGGGTATGTAATCGGTGGACAGCTCGAGTCCAGCGGGTCGACCGCTGCGTATGCGCAAAGCGTTGAACGTGAGCGAACCAGCCGGCCTTAGTCCGTAGTCGGCGCCTGCGTTCAATAGCTGACTATGTATCCAACCAGCCTTTTCCGCCGCGCATATCAGCAACCAATGGTCGCCGCAAATCGGCTTCCGCCGCGCGACAGTGAGGCGAACGCCGAACGCGTCCTGTTCGACGCTTTGCATCAACTGAACGCCATCAAGGTCGGGCGAGAGACTTTCGATGACGCGACGCGCGCGCGGTCCATGCAGCGCGAATTGGGCCGTGGCGCCGCTGATCTCGCTCACCTGCGTCTGATCGCCGAAGAATATGTTCCGCCGTAAATACGCCGCCAAGGCTGGTCCTTGACCCGCTTCGCTTATGAGCAACAAGCCCTCTGGCCGGTTCAGGCAAACCGCCCGGAACAAGATTCTCGCGTTTGAATTGGTGAACACGGTGGCGCAGCCTTGATGGGCTTTCAGCGACGCGACATCGTTGGTCGACATGCGGTTGACCAGGGTCCTGCGGTCGCGTCCAGTCAGCAGGATTCGCCCTTCATGCGACCGATCCAGCAGGATGGCGGCCTTGGTCGCCGCGTCAATCTCGCCCGCTTGATCGCCGTAATCTAAGGGAATGCCGTCGGGCACCAAGGTCGCGCCCAACGCGCGGTGCTGCTCTGCCAGCGAAATCATGAGGGCTCGCCCAAGAGACTGCGAGCCTGCAATTCGCTTTGGACGATTGCGCTTGTCCGCTCTATAGCCTGCGCCAAACTGTCGTTCACGATCACATAATCGCACTTGTCTTGATACGGCAGCTCCAACGTCATTGCTCGCTCCAGTCGCGCCTCAATATCGGTAAACAGGTCGGCGCGAACTTGCATTCTTTGGCGCAAAACACTCAATTGCTGCGCCAGCGTCTCGCCCGGCGCAGTCACGAATATCTGCACCACATTCTTGCGAAACGCTTGCGCCAGCGCAATCGCTCCCAGCACGTCAATGTCTGCGATGCGCGCGCAACCATTCACAAGCGCCTCCGCGACCGTCCTCCTGGGGATGCCATAAAACTTGCCAGGCGTCACCTCTTGATGCTCAAGCAGGTCGCCGCGCTCGAGCATCTGCGTAAATTCCGCCCGGCTCAGGAAGTGGTGTTCGCGTCCCTGCGCTTCGTCGCCGCGCATCGGCCGGGTGGTCGCGGTCGCCAATTGCTCAACCTTGTCAAACCGGGCGATAAGCGCCCTCATGATCGCGTTCTTACCGGCGCCGCCCGGCCCAATCATGACGAAAATCACGCCGGGCAGGCTCTCAAAAGCGCTCACCTTGTGTTATCCTTAGCGTGTGAATGCAACGCCATTTAGTGTAGCAACAGCGACTGATTCTGACCATAGCCGCTCGCTGGCAGGGTGCTGTGATTTGGCGAGACCCGTGACCGGGAACGCGCAAATACGCGATCATGACAGCATTTTGCCAAGCCCATAAGAAAGGACAGCAGGATGCCGGCGGAAATCATTGACGGACGGGCTGTAGCCAAGCGCCTGCAAGCCGAAATCGGCGAGCATGTCAAAGATTTTGTAGCGAGTGCCGGGGCGGCGCCCGGTCTGGGCGTCGTATTGGTCGGCGATGACCCGGCCTCGGCCATGTATGTGCGCATGAAACGGCGCGCTTGCGAACGGGTCGGCATCCACTCCGAGGCGCATATCCTGCCCGCGTCGGCTACGCAGCAAGAAGTTGAAAGCGCCATCCGCGCCTTCAATTGCGACCAGTCGATTCACGGAATCCTTGTGCAATTGCCCATGCCGGATCACATAGACGAGGAGGCGGCGCTCAATGTGGTCGGTTTGGCAAAGGACGTCGACGGCATCCATCCTGTCAATCTGGGCCTGCTTGGCATGCGAGGGCGCGAACCCAGCTTCACGCCGGCCACACCCACTGGCGTAATGATCCTGATCAACGAAACCGGCGCCCAAATCGAAGGGGCGGAGGCGGTAGTGATCGGGCGCAGCAACATCGTCGGCCTGCCCGTGGCGCTGATGCTGGCGAACGCCAACGCTACTGTGACCATCTGCCACAGCCGAACGCGGGATCTCGCCAAAGTCGTCAAGCGCGCGGACATCCTTGTGGCGGCGGTAGGGCGGGCTGAGTATGTGCAGGGCGACTGGTTAAAACCCGGCGCAGTCGTCATTGACGTGGGTTCGAACTCCGTGCCCGCTCCCGAATCCGAGAAAGGTTACCGCTATGTCGGCGATGTCGACTTTGAAGCCGCGCGCTCGGTGGCGGGCCACATTACCAAAGTGCCGGGCGGCGTCGGACCGATGACGATAACTATGCTCTTGGCCAATACGCTCAAGGCGGCTCAGCGCAGCCTGGCGGTCGCCAGCTAGGCGGAGGCGCAGTATTGTAACCGTATGCGCCGCGCGTGAGAACGCCGATCTAATGATCAAGGACGGACATGGCGACCTTGCTGCTCAATAACATCCATTGTCTGGCAACCATGGACGATCAGCGTCGGGAGTTGTCGTCCGCCTGGATTCTGATTCGCGATACTGTCATCGCCGCGGTTGGCGCCGGAGACGATTTCCCGCCCGAGACGACGCCTGATCGCGTTATTGATCTCTCCAATCACGTGGTTCTGCCGGGCCTTGTCAATACGCATCACCACATGTTTCAAAGCTTGACCCGAGTCTGGGCGCAAGAGGAAGAACTATTCAATTGGCTGCTTAAACTTTACCCGGTCTGGTCTGGCTTGCGCGGCGAACACCTATACACCGCGGCCAAATTGGCGATGGCCGAGCTAATGCTCTCAGGCTGCGCCACCGCCAGCGATCATCATTACTTGTTTCCCAACGACGTGCAGCTTGAAGACGAGATACGCGCGGCGCAGGAAATCGGCATTCGCTTTCACGCCGCTCGCGGATCAACAAGTCTTGGCGAGAGCGACGGTGGCTTGCCGCCCGATAGCCTGGTCGAGCGCGAGCCGGATATTCTGCGCGATACGCAGCGGCTGATCGAGACCTGGCATGATCCGGCGCCGCAGTCCATGTTGCGCATCGTGGTCGCGCCGGCCTCGCCTTTCAGCGTTACCTCCGACCTGATGCGCGAATCGGCTGCCTTGGCCCGCGCTTACGGCGTGCGTCTGCATACCCACCTGGCTGAAAACGACAAAGACGTCGCCTATAGTCGAGAACAATTTGGCTTGGAACCAGGGCAATATGCGCAAGACGTGGGTTGGCTGCACGATGACGTTTGGCACGCGCACTGCGTCAAGCTGAATGAAGCCGAGATACAGTTGTTCGCGAGCTGCGGCGCCGGCGTCTGTCATTGTCCGTCTTCCAACATGCGTTTGGCTTCCGGCATCGCGCCTGTGCGCCTTATGCTCGACCAGGGCGTCAAAGTTGCTTTGGGCGTCGACGGCTCAGCCTCAAACGACAGCGGGCACTTGCTCGGCGAAGCGCGCCAGGCGATGTTGCTTCAGCGGGCGCTGGGCGATCCGGCCGCGCTTACTGCTCGCGAGGCGCTGGAGATGGCGACCTTGGGCGGCGCGCGCGTCCTCGGCCGTGACGACATCGGCCAGATCGCGCCCGGCAAGTCCGCCGACGTCATCGCTTTTCGGCTGGACTCCCTGGCGCTGGCTGGCGCCTTGCACGACCCCGTCGCCGCATTGGTATTCTGCCAGCCATCAAGCGTCGACCTGTCCATAATCAACGGGGAGATCGTGGTCGAAGACGGCGAGTTGCTTACGGCGGAATTGCCAAGACTCATAAGCGTACATAATCGGCTGTCGGCTGACCTGCTTCGGGGCGCTGGATGAGCGGGCCGCTGCAATAAAGCGAGACGCGGAGAGACGGAATGTCCATTGTTGATCGACTGGCGGCGGCGCGCGGCGAGATCAGAGCCGACCTAGTCCTGCGCGGCGGCAACCTGGTCAACGTCGTCAGCGGCGAAATCTATCGCAGCGATATCGTCATTCACGATCGTCATGTGGTGGCGCTGGGTCCCGGCTACCGCGGAAGACGCGAGCTTGACGTCTCAGGCAAATACGTGACGCCCGGCCTCATTGATGCCCATGTTCATATCGAGAGCAGTCTGGCGACTCCGCCGCAATTCGCCCGCGCCGTTTTGCCGCATGGCGTTACGACTGTCATTGCCGATCCACATGAAATCGCGAATGTGCTTGGCTTGGAAGGCATTCGCTTTATGCTGCGACAGGCAAAGCACGGTCCCCTGAACATTTTTGTCATGGCGTCCAGCTGCGTGCCGGCCACCGACATGGAAAGCTCCGGCGCTCGCCTGGAAGCCGAAGACCTCGCGCCCTTATTGGAAAACCCATGGGTCCTGGGCTTGGCTGAATTGATGAATTACCCGGGTGTGGCGCTCGGCGACGAGGGCATGCTTGACAAAATTAGCCTCTTCAGGCACATGGCGCTCGACGGTCACGCGCCCGATATGACCGGCGCAATGCTCAACGCCTATGTCACAGCCGGCGTCCAGAGCGAGCACGAATGCACCAGCGTCGCTGAAGCGCGGGAGAAGCTGCGCCTTGGCATGACGATATTTGTCCGCGAAGGCACGACCACACGCAATCTCAAACCCTTGCTGCCGTTGATAACGGCGCAGAATCATGGCGCTATTTGCTTTTGCACTGACGACCGGATTCCCGCTGACCTGATCGACCAGGGGTCTATCGACCACATGCTGCGCGTCGCCATCGCCGAAGGCATCGAACCGATCATGGCCATTCGAATGGGCAGCTACAACACGGCGCGCCATTTTGGATTGCGAAAGCACGGCGCTGTCGCCCCGGGGAAATACGCGGATCTGCTAATCGTGCACGACTTGCATGACTTTCGTCCCGAGCAGGTCTATCGCGGAGGAGCGCTGGTCGCGCGCGACGGCGCTATGGTCCTTGAACCCGCGCAATCGAGCCGTGAAAGCGTGGGCAGCACGGTCAACCTAGACTTGTCCACCCTGGACTTGCGCGTCCCGGCCGCCGGTGAAAGGATCCGCGTCATAGAAACGGTCACAGATCAAGTGGTTACCGAGCATCTGATCGCGCCCGCCCGTGTTGTCGCCGGCTGCGTCGAAAGCGATATCCAACGCGACATTCTCAAGTTCGCCATGGTCGAGCGGCATCGAGCCAGCGGCAATGTCGGGCTCGGATTCATCAAGGGATTCGGCTTGCGGAAAGGCGCTATCGCTGGCACGGTCGCGCACGATCACCATAACCTGGCGGTCATCGGCGTAGACGACGCCAGCATGCGGACGGCTGTTCGCGCAATAGTTGAAATGGGCGGCGGTTTGGCGCTTGCCGACGGCGAAAACGTTCTGGCGCGTCTGCCCCTGCCAATTGCCGGCTTGATGAGCGAAAAACCCATAGATGCCTTGCGCAAGGACTATGACCAGTTGATTGCCGTCGCCCGCGCGCTGGGCGCCGGAATGAACGACCCGTTCATCGTCATGAGCTTCATGGGACTCGAAGTGATTCCCAAACTGAAACTGACTGACCTTGGTCTCGTGGACGTCGACCGCTTCGAATTGGTTGAACTTTTTGTATAAAGAGCAACTGTGGACTTTTGTGGATTTGTGCTAGAGTTTCGGCGGTTTGTGAACATACTAACGGGCGGGCAGCGATATGGTCGACCACGTAAAACTGCAAGAGTTGCGCAACGGCGTAGAAGCTCGGCGTCACGAAATCATTGCGTTTCTCCGCGAGATCTGCGCAATTCCGAGCATGGACAGCCAGATACGGGCTTGCGGCGAGCGCATCGCGTCCGAGATGACCAAGCTTGGCTATGACGAGATCTTCTGGGATAAGATGGGCAATATTGTAGGCCGTATCGGCGACGGTGACACGATCCTGCTATACGACAGCCATATTGATACCGTCGGCATCGGCGATCCCGACGAATGGGAGTGGGATCCCTTCCAAGGCAAAATCGAAAACGGCGTCTTATACGCCCGCGGCGCCTGCGACGAGAAAGGCAGCACGCCCGGTATGGTCTACGGCTTGGCGCTGGCGCGCGATCTTGGTTTGCTTGAGGGCTACAGCGTCTACTATTTTGGCAATATGGAAGAATGGAACGATGGCCAAGCGCCCCACGCCTTTGTGCAGACCGAAGGCATCAAGCCGGATTACGTGGTCATTGGCGAACCGACAAAAATGCAAATCTATCGCGGACACAAAGGCCGGGTGGAATTCAAGATCGTCGCCAAAGGCAAAAGCGCCCATGCCGCCAGCAACTATCTTGGCGATAACGCCATCTATAAACTGCTGCCCATTATTGAGCGCATTAGTCATATTGAGCCGGAATTGGGCGACCATGACTTTCTCGGGCAGGGTCGCATCACTGTTACCGATATGGAGGTCAAGACGCCTAGCATAAACGCGGTGCCGGACGAAGCCACCATCTATGTCGACCGGCGAATCACCTTTGGCGAGGACCCGGATACCGAGTTGCGGCGCTTGCGGAACATCATCGGGCGCCGTAATGATATCCGCGCCGAGATTCTCGTCTATGACGAGCCCAGCTACACCGGCTTCGCTTTCCCGCTTGACAAGATCTATCCCGCCTGGGCCTTTGAGGAGGACGAGCCGATAGTCAGGGCCGGACTGGCGGCGGCGGCGGCGCTCTATGGACCGGTGGATACCGGCAAATGGGACTTCTCCACCAACGGCATTTACTGGGCGGGCAAGGCCGGCATACCGAGCATCGGCTTCGCGCCCGGCAACGAGATCCATGCCCATACCGTCCTGGATCAAGTGCCGCTGGAAGATGTCGTGCGCTCGACCGAATGGTATGCCTTGTTCCCGGCTGTTCTCAGCCAGACTCTCAACGGCATGGCAAACGCTTGAACGCATGCCGTGTTCGCCTAGAATAACGCAAGCGCGCTTTGGCCGCGCGCCAAGCTCTACGTTAGACCACAAAGGGAGAATGCAATGCAGACGGATTTGCGCGGACGAGATTTAATCAGCACGCAAGACTGGACCAGAGAAGAAATAGAAACCCTGCTTGACGTCGCCTGGGACCTGAAACGTAAACGGGCTCTTGGCGAGCCGCACCCCTACCTCCGCGACAAGGTGCTTGCTCTCCTGTTCTTTTTCACCAGCACCAGAACCAGAATCAGCTTTGAAGCCGGCATGGCGCAATTGGGCGGACACGCGCAATTTATCGACCACACCACGACGCAAATCAGTCACGGCGATACCGCCAAGGAAATAGGCGAAATCGTCGGCAGATACACCGATGGCATCGCCATCCGCCAATGCGACTGGGGCTTCGGCAACAAATATATCAATGCCGTGGCTGAGGCCAGTCGCGCGCCAGTCTTAAATATGCAATGCGACATCTACCATCCCTTCCAGATCTTGGCGGACCTGATGACCATCCAGGAAAAATTCGGCCGCGACCTGCGCGGCAAAACCATCAATATCAGTTGGGCCTACGCCGCCAGCTATCAAAAGCCGATCTCGGTTCCGCAGAGCCTTGTTCTGCTCATGTCCCGCTTTGGCATGAATGTCCGGCTGACGCGGCCGCCGGAATATGAACTCATGCCCGATATCGTCGAACAGGCTCGAGTCAATACGCGCAAGCACGGCGGCTCCTTCGAAATCATTGACAACTTTGATGCCGGTTTCGCCGGCGCCGACATTCTGTATCCGAAGAGCTGGGGCAGTTGGCTCACGACCGAAGACGAGGCGGCATCAGCCGATATCGGCGCCAAATATAGCGACTGGATCACCGACGACCGGCGAATGGCGCAAGCCAGCAAAGACGCGGTCTACATGCACTGCTTGCCCGCCGATCGCAATATCGAAGTGACCGACAGCGTCATTGACGGACCTCAAAGCGTCGTCTATGACGAGGCCGAGAATCGCCTGCATGTGCAAAAGGCGGCGATGGCGCTGACTATGCGCTGAGCTTGATCAGTGCTGAGCCGCCAATTGCGCATGAGAAATCAGACGGAGACCACTTAAAGAGACGCTAAGCATGATTGACAAACTCGTCGTGGTGGCCATCGGCGGCAACTCTCTGATACCCGACCCGCGCAACCCCGATATAGAACAACAGTGGGATGCCGTGCGCGAGACTTGCCGTCATATCGCCGACATGGTCGCCGATGGCTGGCAGGTCGTGATCACGCATGGCAACGGACCCCAAGTCGGCTACATCATGAATCGTTCTGAAATCGCCAAGCGCGAAGCCGGCATCCACGAAGTGCCGCTCGACTTGGTCGTGGCTGATACACAGGGCAGCATCGGTTATATGCTGCAGCAAGCGCTGGATAACTCCTTGCGCCGCGTCGGGATGAACCACACCGTGGCGACGCTCATCACGCAGATGCGAGTCGACCCCGATGATCCCGCTTTCGAGTATCCCGACAAACCGATAGGCGGCTTCCTGACCGAAGCGGAAGCGCATGAAGCGGTCGCTGACGGCTGGCATGTGATGGAAGACGCCGGGCGAGGCTGGCGCCGCGTTGTCGCATCGCCAAAGCCCCAAGTCGTTAACGAAATAAATGCGATCCAGGCTTTGGTCTTGGCCGGTTATATCGTCATCGTCTGCGGCGGCGGCGGCGTGCCGGTTGTGCGCAACGAATTCGGCAGCTTGCGCGGGATCCCCGCTGTCATCGACAAAGACCGCGCTAGCAGCACACTGGCGCAGACCCTGCGCGCCGACCTGCTGCTGATCTCAACCGCCGTCGAACGCGTGTGCCTGGATTTCAATACGCCCGGGGAACGCCCGATCGACTCCATGACCCTGCAGGAGGCCAGAGGGCATCTAGAAGCCGGCCAATTCGCGCGCGGAAGCATGTATCCCAAGGTTGAAGCCGCGATTGACTTTGTGCACAATGGCGGTCCGCGCGCGATCATCACCAATCCCCAGAACATAACGCGTGCCTTGCATGGGGAAACCGGCACGCGAATTGTTCCCGGCGGCGGCTTGTGACCAAATCATTCATTGTGCGTTGCGCTACGGCGGAAATGTGAGGTGAAACAAGCGTAATGGCGGAAATCAAGGAATTGCGCTGTGTTATCGGCGGCTGCAGTTACAGGGCTGCGGAGGACGTCTACACATGCCCGGTGCATGGCGAGGCCGGCACGCTGGACGTATTATATGATTACGCCGCGCTGCGCCGCGACATCGATCGAGACGAGATCAGCGTTAGCGCCTTGCACAGTTGCTGGCGCTACAAGACCTTGTTGCCCATCGATGAATGCAGTCGTGTGCCGCCGCTCGCCGTCGGCTGGACGCCGCTCTACGATTCGCCTCGGCTGGCAGATGCCCTCGGGCTTTCTCGGCTTTGGCTGAAAGACGATGGCGCCAACCCGACCGGCTCCTTGAAGGATCGCGCCAGCGCCCTGGTTCTGGCGCGCGCGCTGGAATCGGAGCTGGGCGTCGTCAGCACTGCCAGCACTGGCAACGCCGCGGCCGCCCTGGCTGGCTTGGGCGCGTCTTTGCCGGAAATTGGCATCGTCATCTTCGTGCCAGCGAGCGCCCCCGAAGCGAAAATCGCGCAATTGCTCGTGTACGGCGCTACCGTGCTGCTTGTCGACGGCGCCTACGACGACGCCTTTGAATTGTGCCTTGAATTCTGCCGCGAACAGGGCTGGTATATGCGCAACACTGGCGTGAATCCCTTCACCACCGAAGGCAAGAAAACCGTCGCCTTTGAAATCGCCGAGCAGTTGAACTGGCAGGCGCCCGATGTCGTGGTAGTTAGCGTTGGCGATGGCAGCATCATCAGCGGCATTCACAAGGGCTTCAGCGACCTTCTTCAATTGGGCTGGATAGACCGCGCGCCACGCTTGATCGGTGTGCAAGCCGAAGGCAGCGCCGCGCTCGCGAAGGCTTTCGCCGCCGGCGCCGCTCCCGAATCCATCCAGCGTGCGAAAGCGACCACCGTCGCCGACAGCATCGCCTCCGAATTGCCGCGCGATCGCGCCAAGGCTCTGCGCGCCGTGCGCCAGACCGGCGGCGCTTTTGTCACGGTATCGGATGAGCGCATCCTGGAGGCGATACCGACGCTGGCACAGGCGAGCGGAGTCTTCGCCGAGCCCGCCTCGGCCGCCGCCTGCGCCGGTTTGGAGAGCGCTGTCAAAGCCGGTCTGATAGACTCGGAAGAGAGCGTATGCTTGGTGAGCACCGGCAATGGCTTGAAAGATATCGCCAACGCGCGCAAGGCTGTCGGCGGAGAATTGCGCGTAGCCGCCGATGCCGCTGACATTCGCCGAGCCCTGCAATCTGTGGGGGTCCTATGAGCGCGCGACCGACGATTTCAGTTGTGGCGCCGGTTTACAACGAAGCCGGCAACCTCAAACGCTTCTGCCAAGAGGTGCGCTCGACGCTGGACGGCATTGACGAGAGCTGGGAGCTGATTCTGGTCAACGATGGCAGCACCGATGCCTCCCACGAACTGATGCTGCAATTGGCCGAAACCGACGCGCGTCTAAGGGTGATTAGTTTCGCGCGGAATTTCGGGCATCAGATCGCAGTGACAGCCGGCATCGATTACGCCTGCGGGCGCGCCGTCATCCTGATCGATGCCGATCTGCAGGATCCGCCGGCGGTCATACCCCGTTTAATCGCCAAATGGAAAGAAGGTTATGACGTCGTCTACGCCATACGCGCCGAGCGCCGCGGCGAGAGCCTGTGGAAACGCTTCAGCGCCAAAGTCTTCTATCGCCTGCTTCATCGCATCACCGACATCGACATACCCGTCGACACCGGTGATTTTCGTCTAATGGACGAACGCGTCGCCGCCGTGCTGCGTCAAATGCGCGAACATTATCGTTTTGTGCGCGGCTTGACCAGTTGGGTCGGCTATAAACAGACCGGCGTCGAATATGTGCGCGAAGAACGCGTCTGGGGGGAAACGAAGTACCCGCTGCGCAAAATGATCGCCTTCGCCTTGGACGCCATCACCAGCTTTTCATTCTTTCCGCTGCAAATCATGATCTTTATCAGTCTTTCTCTGGCGGTCGCCTCGCTGCTCGTTGGCATCGTGATTTCCGGCTTGCGCCTGGCGCTGGGCGAAGAGTTTTTTGGCGGGCAATCAACCACTATCATCCTGCTGCTTCTGCTCAGCGCTTTTCAATTGTTTTTCCTTTTCATCATCGGCCAATATGTCGCGCGTATCTACGACGAATCGCGCGATCGTCCGCTATACATCGTCGCCTCTACCTTCGGGCTGACGGAATCGCGCGCGCCGGTTCAGCGTGCGCGCGCCCTTCCCGTCATGGCGCAGCCGAACGCTGAAACTATCGAGCAGACTCCACCGGAAGCGGAAATCGATGGCCGCGTCTGAAGGCAAAGACTTGCAGCTGGTGCGTCAATACCGGCAGTTGGTCGCTGATTATGAAGCGATTGACAGCCGCATAGACGCCTTGATTATGGCCAACGGCGGCAAGAGCCAAGATATGTCGAGCGAAGACCGCCAGCTGTATCGCGAATTGGCGCGGAAACGCAGCGAAATCTTGAATGAAATGCGGCTGCTGGAAAGACAATTGAACCTGATGGAAGATGATGCGCCCGGCGCCCAATGAGGAGTGCAGGATGGTCACTGGTCCCAGCTTTGAAGAAATGTTGCGCCCGCAGACAATTGATCCCGCGTTGCGAGCCGAAGCGCGGGCCGCGCTTGAGGACGACCCGCTCAGTCCCCTGAATCTATACAACATAAGCTGGCGCGACGGGCAGAATCGCGTCTATCACATCGTCTTGCCAAAGGCGCTCACCGGCGTCGACGCCAATATCGCGCTTATCTATGGCATGGGCTTCCCCTCCGGCAGCCACAAGGTGGGCGCCGCCTACTCGGTATTGCTGGAGAAACAGCTGCTCGGCGAAGTCGATCCCAACGAGCATACCCTTGTCTGGCCCTCGACCGGCAACTATGGCATCGGCGGCGCTTTCATCGGTTGCCGCATGGAATACGACAGCATTGTCGTCTTGCCGGAGGAAATGAGCCAGGAACGCTTCGAGCGCATCAGCCGCTACGGCGCGCGCATCATCCGCACGGCCGGCAGCGAAAGCAACGTCAAGGAGATTTATGACGAGGTGAGGCGGCTGCGGCGGAGCGATCCCAAGATTCGTGTGCTCAATCAGTTCGAAGTGATGGGCAATTACCGTTTTCACTATTACGTGACTGGCAATACCCTGGTCGACTTGGCGGCTGAGTTGCAGGCCGATGGCATCGGCGCCGGCCAGATTTCGGCTTTTGTTTCGGCGATGGGCAGCGCAGGCACAATCGCCGCCGGCGACCGGCTGAAGCAGGTCTGGCCCGACCACAAAATCGTTGGTCTGGAGCCGATTCAATGCCCGACCCTGTTCAATAATGGTTATGGCGCTCACGAGATTCAAGGCATCGGCGACAAGCATGTGACTTGGATTCATAACGTCTTCAATATGGACGCCCTCATGGCGATAGACGACATGGATGCCCTGAACGGTTTGCGCGTCCTGGCGGAAGCGAGCGGGCGCGACGCCCTGCGCAAGCGATTGGGCTTGGCGCCGGATCAGGTTCAGCAGCTCGCGCAAATCTTGGGCATCAGCGGCATATGCAATATAATTGGCGCCATCAAAACCGCCAAATTCTACGATATGACCAGCCGGGATGTCATTGTGACGGTCGCCACCGATGCCATGGAACGTTACGGATCTGTCATGGCGCGCTTGCGCCGCGACCACGGTCCGCTAGACGAGGCTCAGGCGACAGCGATAATTGACGGCGTCTTTCACCGCGCTGGCGCCGATTGGATCATGGAAGGCAGCCGCGAGGCCCGCGAACGCTGGCATAATCTCAAGTATTACACCTGGGTGGAGCAACAGGGCAAATCCGTCGACGAACTGGACGCCCAGCGCGACCCAGCCTGGTGGATCCGCCAGCAGGAGCGCGTCGCCGAGGTCGACAGTCGTTTGCTGGCGCAACGCGGCCCCTAGACCTAAGACACAGGATCAACGATGTACGCTGATGACCGAGTGCTGGTCGGCGTCATTAAACGCAAGAAAGACCTTGACATCGCGCGCGATTATCATTGGTATCGCATTCCGCAGCGGCAACTGCCCCGCGGACTGAATGCCGAATACATCGCCCTCTTTCTCAGCGGTAGAACCTTTCGCGAACGCAGCGGCACAATCGCCTACTTCGCTCGCGTCACCGGCTTGGAGCTCGCCCGCCGCCAAGACTTGCTGCCGGACGAAAGCGCGCGTTCCCGCGACATCTACTACCAGGTGCAGTTTCGGCGTCTGATCCAGCGCGACCCGCCGATAGCCAATCTGCCGGCGCGGTCGGTCAGCTTCATCCGCACGACCTGGGACCGCTTCATTGGCGCCGAGACCATCAGCGATCTGTACAGCGTCGCCGACTACTATGTCGATCGCGTCTATCACGCGTTGCGCAACTGAACGGCGGGAGGCGGGACATATGTCTGAATTGCTGATTGTAAACGCGACCATCGTGACCTTGGGCGACGACCCGCGCGTCTTGGCCGATCACGCCTTGCATGTCGCCGAAGACAAGATCACAGCGCTCGGCACGCGCCAGGAACTGGAGTCAGGGCATCCTGAAGCGGAAATCATTGACGCTCGCGGGCAGTACGTGATGCCGGGCAATATCTGCGCCCATACGCACTTCTACGGCGCCTACGCTCGCGGCCTGGCGATTCCCGGACCAGCGCCGCGAGACTTTCCGCAAATCCTTGACCAACTTTGGTGGCCCCTGGACAAGGCCCTCGATCGCGACAGCGTCCGCGCCAGCGCTTTGGTCTGCCTTGTCGACGCCATCAAACACGGCGCGACCAGCCTGGTGGATCATCACGCCAGCCCGAATTGCATCGCCGGCAGCCTCGACATAATCGGCGCCGCCGTCGACGCCGCCGGTCTGCGCGCCCTGCTCTGTTACGAAGTATCCGATCGCGACGGCAAATCCAAATTGCAAGCCGGCATCGACGAGAATCTGCGCTTTATGTCGGCTACGGCGACGCACCCCCGTCTTCGCGGCGCCTTTGGTCTGCACGCCAGCTTAACCCTGAGTGATGAAAGTCTGCGCGCCTGCGCCGACGCCATGCCAGCCGACGCCGGATTCCATATTCATGTCGCCGAGCACGAAGCCGATGAAAAAGACAGCCTTCGCCGCAGCGGCCTGCGCGTCGTGGAGCGGCTCGACCGATTCGGCATCTGGCGCGACGCGACCATCGCCGCGCATTGCGTGCACATCAACGCGGCTGAACGCGACATCCTGCGCGACCGCGGCGTCTGGGTCAGCCATCAGCCGCGCTCCAACATGAACAACGGGGTAGGCGCGGCCGATATCGATGGTTTGCTAGAAGCTGGCGTCAAACTTTGCCTCGGCAACGATGGCTTCAGCAACAATATGTGGGCCGAATGGAAAGCGGCCTATCTGCTGCACAAAGTCGTTAATCGCGATCCGCGCCGGGCAAATGGCATGAATATCGCGCGCATGGCTTGGCAAAACAACGCGCGCCTAATGCAGCGGTACTTCCCAGGCGAGATCATCGGCGAGATCTCCCCGGGCGCGGTTGCCGATCTCATCTTCGTCGATTATCAACCCTTTACGCCGCTGACCGCCGGCAATTTGCCCTGGCATCTCCTCTTCGGTTTTGAAGCCTCCCAGGTGACCACAACGATTTGCGCCGGCCGTTTGCTCATGCGAGACCGAGAACTACTGACGCTCAACGAAGCCGAAATCGCCGCCGAAGCGCTGGCGCTGGCGCCTGCCCTGTGGGAAAAGTATACGCGAAACGCCCTGGATGCTATACAATCCTAGCTCGGCTCCGAACAAGTGACTGAGGTGACTATGACCGCATTGGCAATCCTGGGCGGCACCGGCAACGAGGGCGCCGGTTTGGCTATGCGTTGGGCGCGGAGTGGCTATCGCGTCATCATCGGGTCGCGCGCCGCCGAAAAAGCCGAAAGGCGCGCCCGGGAAATGAATGTCGAGCTCGGCGCCGATCTCCTGATCGGCATGGCGAATGAAGCCGCGGCCGCCGCCGCTGACATCGTGATCCTTAGCGTTCCCTACGGCGCGCACGCGCCCACCTTGCGAACTGTGCGCGACCAATGCCAGGGCAAACTCTTGGTTGACCTGACCGTGCCGCTTCAACCGCCGGAAATCACGGCTGTCAACCTGCCCGGCGGGCGCGCGGCCGCCTTGGAAGCGCAGGCGCTGCTTGGCGCCGACGTTGCAGTCGTCGCCGCCTTTCAAAATGTCAGCGCGGTCAAGTTGCGACAGCTTGATCGCGATGTCGACTGTGATGTCCTGGTCTGCGCCGACGACGCCGACGCCAAGTCGACTGTCCTCGAGCTGGTGACAGCCGCCGGCATGCGCGGCGTCGATGCCGGTCCGCTGAAAAATGCCGTCGCCGCCGAGTCCCTGACGCCCGTGCTCTTGCACATCAACCGCGTCTACAAAGTGCGAGGCGCCGGCATACGCATCACTGGATTGGATTCGGCTGTATGACGCGCCCGCCAAGTTTCTCCGCGTTCGCCATTCCAGATATCCCCCTGATTCAAGCGGGCGATGACATCGTTGGCATTATTGCCGCGCGCGCCGAGTCGTCCCGGCTGACGCTGATTAGCGGCGATGTGCTGGTCATCGCCTCTAAGATCGTCGCCAAAGCCGAGGGGCGTTATCTGCGTCTGTCCGAGGTTTGCCCCTCGAGCCAAGCGGACCGTTTGGCAACCGAGACGGGCAAGGATCCTCGATTGGTCGAGCTAATCCTGCAGGAATCCAGAGCGGTCTCGCGCAAGCGCCTAGGCGTGCTGGTCACTGAGCATCGGCTCGGGTTCGTCTCCGCTAACGCCGGCGTCGACCAAAGCAATATCGAACACGGCGATGAAGCGGCGCTGCTCTTGCCCTGCGATCCTGACCGCGCAGCCGCAGAGATTCGCGCCGACATTAAGCGCCGGCTCGGCCTGGACATCGCCGTCATCATCAGCGATACCCACGGCCGCGCCTTTCGCGTCGGCAACGTCGGCGTCGCCATTGGCGCCGCTGGTTTGCCGGCCGTGATGGACTTGCGCGGCAGCCGCGATCTCTACGGCCGCGTCCTCGAAGTCACGCAGTTGGCTTATGCCGACCTGGTCGCATCGGCGGCGCATTTGCTCTCTGGCGAGGCCGACGAAGGTTTGCCGGCCGTCGTCGTTCGCGGGCTCGACCTGGGCGCGGCGCACGGTCGCGCCGCCGAGTTGATCCGCTCCGCTCAGCACGATCTCTACCGCTAGCGCGTCGATGAACGCCAGCGAATTGCTGCAATTCTTGCGCGATCGCCGATCGCTGCGCCGTTACGAGACGCGCGCCGTGCCAAAGGCGCATATCCAGAAGCTGCTGGAGGCGGCAATCTGGGCGCCCTCCGCCCATAATCGCCAGCCCTGGCGCTTCGTAATAATTGAGGCGGCAACGACAAAGGAACGCCTGGCGCGGGAGATGGGCGCCCGCCTGCGACAAGACCTGCAAGCCGACGGCGCGCCGCATGCGCTCATAGAGGCGGACGTCAGCCGCTCGCATCTGCGAATAACCTCAGCGCCGCTTCTGATTCTGCTCTGCGCCAGCTTGCAAGACATGGATGTCTACACCGATGATCAACGTAATGCGCACGAAGCCGCCATGGCGCTGCAGAGCACGGCGATGGCTGGCCAGAACCTGCTGCTGATGGCGGCCAGCCTGGGCTTGGGCGCGTGCTGGATGTGCGCGCCGCTATTCTGCCAAGACCTGGTCGCGTCCGTGCTGGAGCTGCCGGCCGATTGGCGGCCCCAAGGCATGGTCACGCTGGGTTATCCGGCGCAGACTCGCCGCAAAAGCCGCGAACCATGGGACAGCCAAACACTATGGCGCTAGACGAAAACATTGTTGTCTTGATTGGCGGCGTCGGCGGCGCCAAGCTTGCGCTCGGTTTGGCGCAAGTCGTCGCGGCTGAACGCCTGACCTTTATCGTCAATACAGGCGACGATTTCTGGCATCTCGGTCTGAAAATCTGCCCCGACCTCGATACTTTGATGTATACCTTGTCCGGTCTGGTCGATCCGGAAACCGGCTGGGGACGCGCCAACGATTCGACCGCCGCGCTTCAAAGCCTCGCGACAAACTACGGCTTTGAGCCCTGGTTTCGGCTCGGCGACAAAGATCTGGCTACGCATCTTGTCCGCACGGACCTGCTACGGCGCGGTCATACGCTGACCGATGCCACCGCCTGCCTGACCGAGCGTCTGGGTATTCGTTCTCGTTTGCTGCCCATGACGGACGCCGAAATGCCGACCATCATTGAAACAAAAGACCACGGCGCCCTGGGCTTCCAAGAATACTTCGTCAGGCATCGTTGGCAGCCGATCGTCACGTCAATCAAGCATAAAGACTGCCGACTGGCCCAGCTAACGACTGCCGCGCGCCATGCCCTTCGCAACGCCGACATCGTTTTGATCGCGCCGTCCAATCCCTGGCTTTCGCTCGCGCCGATACTGGCTGTTCCCGGCCTGCGCGCCTTTCTCGCCGGCTTGCCCTTGCCAATTGTGGCGGTGACGCCGATCATTGGCGGCGCCGCGGTCAAGGGACCAACGGCGAAAATTATGAGCGAATTGAACATCGAGATCTCAGCCGCGTCTGTGGCGAACTTCTACCGCAACATGATCAGCGGATTCGTCGACGACTGCCGCAATGAAGCCTTCACCGCCAACGGGCTCCGCATCTTGCGCGCTGACACGCTGATGACCGACCTTTCAGCCAAGACGCGTCTGGCGCGCGAAATCCTGGCTTGGATAAAAGGCTGGACGCGATGAGCCTCTGGGCGATAGTTCCGCTGAAGCCTCTGGACAATGCCAAAAGTCGACTGGCGTCGGCGCTATCGCCCGCCCAGCGTCTCGAGCTCGCGACCGCCATGTTTCGAC
Source organism: Anaerolineae bacterium (assembly GCA_022824465.1). Taxonomy (GTDB): domain Bacteria; phylum Chloroflexota; class Anaerolineae; order Aggregatilineales; family Phototrophicaceae; genus UBA6055. The sequence goes on along the minus strand of JAJDZV010000005.1, from coordinate 55,301 downwards.
ACGTCCTGTCCGTGACTACGACTGTCCAACAAGTGACCGGCGTTCTGGTAGTCTCTCGTGATACGCGGGCTCTCGCCATCGCGCGCGAATTCGGAGCCAAGACCTTGCAGGAAGGCGCGTTCTCCAATTTGAATCCGGCGCTGCTGCGCGCGACAATGGTTGTCGAGAGCTGGCGCGCCGACGCCGTGCTCGTCCTGCCCGCCGATCTTCCCTTCGTCAACGCCGACGATATCCAGGCGATGATCGGTTTGGCTGAAAATCGCTCGATGGTCATCGCCACCGATCGCGGCAGCGACGGCACAAACGCCCTCTTGGTCCGTCCGCCTGGCGCCATTCAGTACGAATACGGCGCCGGCAGCTACCGCCGGCACATAGACCTGGCGAAGCGAGCCGGTCTTCACGTCGCCGTCTACCGCTCCGACCGCCTGGCTCTGGACATCGATATCCCCGAAGACTTGAGGGATTACCAAGCCATTTTGGAGCGTGGACGCTTTGGTCACTTGCCTTCGTTTCCCTTGGCGCGCGACGCAAGCTGAGGCGGCCTTCGATTTGACCGACGCGGCGATGTATAGTAAATAGTATCGGCAACTAGGCAAACAATAGATAACTGGAGACTTCTCATGGCTGATCGGGTAGCGCTCTATTTGCAGGACGCGCACAGCTTGTCCGACGCGATCGAATACGTGAAATACGCCGAACTATGCGGTTTTGAAGCGGTCTGGCAAGCCGAAAGCCGCCTGGTGCGCGATGCCATTGTGCCGATGGCTGCCTTTGCCGCGGTCACCTCCCGCATCAAAATCGGCTCGGGCGTGATCAACAACTGGACGCGAAACGCTGCCGTGATCGCCGCCACCTTTCTCACGCTGGATGACCTGGCGCAAGACCGGATCTACTGCGGCGTCGGCGCCTGGTGGGATCCGCTGGCGGCCAAGGTCGGCATCAACCGACGCAAAAACCTGCTGGCAATGCGTGAAGTCGTGACCGTCGTCCGCCGGCTGCTGAACCGCGAAAGGGTCAGCTTTGATGGCGAATTCGTGCAATTGGAAGACGTCGAGCTGGATGTCGTGCATGGGCGCAAAGAACCGCGCAACGTGCCTATTTACATCGGCGCGACCGGACCCAAAATGATGGCGCTCACCGGCGAAATCGCTGACGGCGCCGTGCTAAACTATCTCGTATCGCCGAAGTACAATGACATGGCGATGGCGCAGCTTGAGCTCGGCGCGAAAAAAGCCGGCAAATCCATTCACGATGTCGATCGCCCGCAGTTGGTCGTCTGCTCGGTGGACAACGATCGCGCCAAAGCGCTCGACGCCGCTCGTAAGCTCGTTACACAATACCTCGGCCAACAGCCGCATATCATGAAAGCCAGTGGCGTAAGCCAGGATGTGCTCGACGAGATCAGCCAAGTCTTGACCTGGCCCGCCACCGAAGAACAGATCCTGGAAGCGATGAAGCTTGTGCCGGACGAGGTCGTGCAAATGATCACCGCCTCCGGGACGCCGGCAGAAGTCAAAGCCAAGGTGCGCGAATACATCGCAGCTGGCGCAACCTGCCCGATTCTTTATCCATTGGGCGAAGACGTTCGCCTGATGATCGATACCTTCGCCGGCGGCTACTCCAACTAGGACCAATTACGCAGCTGTGGACGGCGGACGCGACAAGGCTCAGGGCGCAGTGAAAATCCTTTGTGTAAGCGATATCGAAATGCCCCAACTGCATAACGCGGTCAATCTGCGCCGACAATACAACGATATTGACGCCATCATTAGCTGTGGCGATCTGTCTCCCGGTTACTTGGACTTCATCACCAGCATTACAAGCGTGCCCATGTTTTACGTCCGAGGCAATCATGATGAAATCTACGATGAAGAGCCGCCCGGCGGCATTGACCTGCACCAACAAGTGGTGGAATTCGACGGGATCACCATGGTCGGCCTCGAAGGCTCGATCAAATACAACAAAGGCCGTATTCAGTACACGCAATCCCAGATGCGGCGCATGACGCTTGGACTTGCGCCGGCCATACTCTGGAATCGCCTGGCGCGGAAACGCGGCATTGATCTCTTCGTTACGCATTCGCCGGCAAAGGGCATCCACGACGGCGCGGATGTCGCGCATCGCGGCTTCAGCAGCTTTCTCACCTTTATGAAATGGTTCCGTCCTCGCTACATGCTGCATGGGCACGTGCATACCTGGGACCGCCGAAAAACCGTGCGTACCGAATTCGAATCAACCTGCGTCATGAATATAAACCCGTTCACAATCTTGGAGCTTGACCCGCTTTAATCGGAAAGAGCCCGGGGAGGCAGAGCCCGCATGTGGCGAGAATATCACAGCGTAAGCCGAGTCGACGAGGCGCTCGCCCTCTTGCATGAACACCGGGCGGCGGCAAGAATCGTCGCCGGCGGCACCGACCTCATCATCGAAGTGGAACGCGGCGCGCATCCGCAGCTTCAGGTTCTCGTCGATATCACGCGCGTGCCCGGCTTGGATCAGATCCGCCCGCAAAACGACAAGATCATCCTGGGACCCCTCGTGACCCATAATCATGTGGTTGGAAGCCAGCTGATCCGTCAACGCGCCCTCCCCCTGGCGCAAGCTTCCTGGGAAGTTGGCGCGCCTCAAATTCGCAACCGCGCCACTATCGCCGGCAATCTGATTACCGCGTCGCCCGCAAACGATACCATCACGCCACTGATCGCCATGAATGCCGAGGTGACCTTGGCGTCGCTCCAAGGCCAGCGGAAGCTCAAACTGGCGGACTTCTACAGCGGATTCCGCCAGACGGTTCTTCGGCCTGACGAGATGTTGCTGGAAATCCGCATCCCGCCGCTCGCCGACGATCAACGCGGCGCCTTTCTCAAGCTGGGCTTGCGGCGCGCTCAAGCGATATCCGTCGTCGACGCCGCCGCTGTCCTGCGCTTTGACGACGCTAACCAAGTGACCGACGCGCGCATAGCGCTCGGCAGCGTCGCCGCGACCATTATTCGCGCTCCCGCCGCCGAACAATTCTTGCGTGGCAAACCGTTAACCGTTGAAACGATCGCCGAGACCGGACGCCTCGCCAGCGCAGAGGCAAGGCCGATCGACGATGTCCGCGGCAGCGCCGAGTATCGCAGCGAAATGGTCAAGATTCTGGTCGTGCGCCTGCTGCGTCAACTGGCTGCGAATGAGCGCGAGACCGGCTTGCCAGCAGCGCCTCCCATGCTCTGGGGCAAGGATTGCGCCATCGTCAAACTAGGAATGCCAAAGCAATTCGTCCACCAGCCCGACACCCCCATTAGCAGTCGCGTAAACGGCAACGATGTGCTTATAACCAGCGGCCAGCAGAAATCGCTCCTGCATTGGCTGCGCGACGATGTCGGCTTGCCCGGCGCCAAGGAAGGCTGCGCCGAAGGCGAGTGCGGCGCTTGCACCGTCTTTCTCGACGACGCCGCCGTCATGTCATGCATGGTGCACGCCCCCCGCGCGCACGGCGCTGACATCGTCACCGTTGAAGGCTTGCGAAGTGGCGAGCGACTGCATCCAATTCAGCAGGCTTTCATTGACGAGGCCGCCGTCCAGTGCGGCTACTGCACGCCGGGCTTCTTGATGGCCGGCGCCAAGCTGCTGGAAGAGTTCGCCGAGCCTGACACCGAACAGATCAACTACAGCATCAGCGGGAACCTCTGTCGCTGCACCGGCTACTACAAGATCGTCGAAGCCTTCCGCCAAGCCAGCCAATCAACGGCTGCAATTCCCTAAGGGCGGCGCCATGGACCGACGCGTTCCCAAAACCGGCAGCGAAGAGATTGAACTCTACATGCGCACCTACTATTCGCTGCTGCGCTCCAGCGATAGCATCAAAATCGAAACCCTGGTCGAGAGCCATCTGGCTATGGCCTCCTCTTTGCACGAGCACGGTGACGCCGCCGAACCCGACGCCTCCGCCTTGATGTATTGCGCGCTGCGTCTGCCCAGCTGCATCATCGATGTCGAAGAGGTCCTGGTCGGCCAACTCGAGCGCGCCTTCATCGCCGCCGGTTTCAAAAACATCGCCGCCTGGCAACGCGTCTTCGCCCCGGGCCGCCGACGCCGCACCCATTTCAACGGCGACAAGGCTTTGGCGGTTTACATCGTCAGCCGCTCCGATATTGACGATCTCGTGCCCATCTTGACCGCCTTTCAGATCGAATGGAACAAACTCCACCGCCTGCTCCAGGCGGAAGACGCGCGTATTCTGTTGGAACCCTGCGCCGAAACCGGTAATCTGCCGCAAGACGAATTCGCCAGGCTGGCGGTTTGCTTGCGAATGGCCGTCAGTGATTTGCGCCGCTTGCAGCTCTTGTGGGATGCCGACTTTGTTAATAACTTGCTCCGCATAGCGCGCCGCCGCAAAAGCATGACCCTGCGGTTGATCGCCGGCTCGCTCGCCGATTACCGCCGCGCTACCTCCTCCTGGTGGCATGAACTTTGCGAAGAGATGGCGCTCGCAGACATTGACCTTCAGGAAAGACCCGTCTACTTCGTCTCCAGCAACACCCATGCCTTGGTTAATCTCCTGGCTGGTTTCGCCCGCCGCTTTGAAGAAAGTCTGGTCAACTACATCGAACAATTCGAAGAGAAATTGCTGCTGACCGAGTACGAAGATCTCAAAGAGAGTTACCACAAAAGCACCGACAATTTCCTGTACTTTGTCTTGCGCCAATATCTCTCGGAGCAAGATGGCAAAGCGAAGCGCAGGCTACAAGAAGAAGAACATCGCCTCGGCATCCATCGTGTGCCCAGCCGGCACGGCTTTGAAATGGAAACGCAAGTGATCGAGCTGGGCAAGCTGGAAGCGCAGTGGTTCGATCCGCGCTTGGGCCGCGCCGAAGACCTGCAACCCCTGCGTCATAGCAATGCCATCATCATCAATATCGATTACCCGCTGGGAATGGCCTCCTACGAGCTCCTCAGCCGGATTTCACAGGGCGTCGGCCGGCTTGACGGCGTCTATGTAATGGGCAAAGCGGCGACGCTCAACGGGCGCATCGGCGACATGATGATCCCCAATGTCATCCACGACGAGCATTCTCAAAACACCTTTCTTTTCCGCAACTGTTTCACCGCCCGCCACGTCCGCTCCTGGATGGAGCACGGCAACGTGCTCGACAATCAGAAAGCCGTCACCGTGCTCGGCACATTCCTGCAGAACCCAAACTATATGAGCGTCTTCTATAAGGAGGGCTATACCGATATCGAAATGGAAGGCGGACCCTACCTTTCTGCGATTTACGAGGCATTCCGGCCGCAGCGCCATCCCGTCAACGAGATCGTTAACCTGCATTCCGTGCGCTTTGATATCGGCTTCTTGCACTATGCGTCAGACAAACCAATGAAGCGCGGGCAGAATCTCGGCGCCGGCAGCTTGAGCTACGGCGGCGTCGAACCGACCTACGCCGCCGCTATCGCCATCTTGCGGCGTATCTTCTTCAACGAAACCGAAAAGTACATCGAGACCGCCTTTGAGGCGATTCCATCTTACTGAGCTTCACGCTTCCGTCATTTCATATTCCGAGGGCAACGACCATTGATCCAAGCAAACTCGGCAATCAGCCAATCGATCGCGCGCATCGACGCCCGGGGCAAAGTCACCGGCGAAACCCCCTATCCCGGCGACATTGATCTCCAGGGCCAGCTTTGGCTGCGCATCAAATTCAGCGAGCGCGCCCATGCCCGCGTCCGCGGCGTCGACGCCAGCCAAGCCGAAGCTCTGCCGGGCGTCATCCGCGTCTTCACCAGTCGCGATGTCCCGGTTAACGAATACGGCTTGGTCATGAAGGACCAGCCCGTGCTCTGTGGCCCCGGCGGACCCAAGGCCGGAACAGACATCGTTCGCTGCTACATGGACATGGTCGCTACTGTCGTCGCCGAATCCGATGCCATTGCCAAGCGCGCGCTGGACTTAATTCGCGTAGATTATGAAGATCTGCCCACAGTTTTTGATCCCGAAGACGCCATGGCCGACGCCGCGCCGCAATTGCATGGCGAACACCCGCGAAACCTGGTTGCTCAGTACCGCATACGCAAAGGCGATATGCAGGCTGGCTGGGACGCCGCCGACGTCATTGTCGAAGGCGAATACGAAACGACCTGGCAAGAACATGCCTATCTCCAGCCGGAAGCCGGTCTCGCCTACATCGACGACGAGGACCGCGTGACTGTGATCGTGGCTGGCCAATGGACCCACGAAGACCAGGAACAAATCTTTCACGCCTTGAATTTGCCGCCGGAACAGGTGCGCGTCATCTACCCGGCCATCGGCGGCGCGTTCGGCGGCCGCGAAGACATGTCGGTGCAGATCGTCTTGGCTTTGGCGAGCTGGAAGCTGCGTCAACCGGTCAAAGTCCAGTGGAATCGCGAGGAGTCTATCCTCTATCATCACAAGCGACATCCCATCAAAGTGCGGGCCAAATGGGGCGCGACCCGCTCCGGCGCGCTTACCGCCGTTCAAGCCGAGGTCATCGGCGACGCCGGCGCCTACAACTACACTTCAAATAAAGTGCTGGGCAACGCCCATCTCACCGTTAGCGGTCCCTATGAAACGGCAAACATCCAAATCGACACCTACGCCGTGTATACCAACAATATCCCCTCCGGCGCATTTCGCGGTTTTGGCGCGCCGCAAGCCCTGCTTGCCGCCGAAGGGCAGATGAATCGGCTGGCTGCCGCCCTGGGCATGGACCCCCTGGAAATCCGCCTCATCAACAGCATCCGCGAAGGCAGCATCGGCTCGGTCGCCACGCCTTTTCCCGCCGGCGTTACCATGCCCCAAGTCTTCGAAGCCTGTGGCCGTGAATCCTGGTGGCGCCAGACGGCCGACGGCTGGACGCTGCGCAAACCCGCGCAGCCCGCTGACGCCAGCAAACGCCGTGGCCGCGGCCTGGCTGGCGGATTCAAAAACGTAGGCTTCAGTTTTGGCTTCCCCGAGCATTGCTGGGCTGGCATTGAACTGCGCGGACGCTCCGAGATCGAAAAGGTCATCCTCTTCCACGCCGGCGCTGATGTGGGGCAGGGCGCCCATACCGCGCTTCTGCAAATGACCGCTGACGCCGTTGGCCTTCCCTTTGAAATGGTCGAGATCGTCGCCTCCGATACCGCCACTTCCGGCTCCTCCGGCAGCGCGTCGGCCTCGCGTCTGACATTCATGTCCGGCAATGCCATACGCGGCGCCGCCGAGATCGCCCTGCGCAAATGGCGCGACGAAGAACGGCCCGCCAAAGGCGAGTTTATGTATCGCCCGCCGCCTACCACCGCCTACGACCCGGTTACTGGCAAAGCTGATCCCAACTTTGCCTATGGCTATGTCGCCGAAGCGGTCGAAGTCGAAGTCGATATTGAAACCGGTGAAGTGCGCTTGCTCGATGTCGTCTGCGCCAACGACGTCGGCAAAGTCATAAATCCGCAGCAGCTCGAAGGGCAAATCGAAGGCGCCGTCATCCAGGCACAAGGCTATGCCCTGATGGAATACCTGGTTTCAACCGAAGGCAAAATCCAGAATCCCTACCTCTCAACCTATCTGATTCCGACCTCTCTCGACGTGCCGCCGCGAGTCAAGTCCGTGATCCTGGAAAATCCCGACCCGATCGGACCCTGGGGCCTTCGCGGCATGGCGGAGATGCCCTTCCTTCCGCTCGCGCCTGCCATCGCCGCCGCCATCTTTGACGCCACTGGCGTCTGGCTTGATTCGCAGCCCTTCACCGCGCAGAAGGTCGTCAAGGCGCTGCGCCAGCATGGCATCGGCGTCGTCTGATTGCTTCATATCGCCAGCCGCAACTCGCGGCTTCCGTCGTCGCCACGCCGACAGTTCTCCGGCGCCCTGGCAAACCTCAGGCGGAATCGCTAACATGCCGCCGGTCGCGCCAGTCTTCTCGCGGTTGACGCTCCAAGCGCCTTGCGCACTCGGAAAAGTCCCTTCCAAACGCGACCATTTAGTCGCCTATAACCGGCTAATCTGTGCCAAACTGATCATCATGTTCAACCGACTTTCATTTCCGGATCCGAGGCAAAACATGCCGCCGCTATCCCAAAACGCAACCGCTTTCATGCAAATCCGGCAAAATCAGCGCAGGAAACCCAGCCGTATCGATACTGTGTCGATAGAGTCGCGCGAATTTCCTGCCTTCTCTCATACCTTCACCTTACTTTCACCATACTCCATCCGCCCTTTTATATACTTTGTCCCTCCTTTACTGAAACGACATCAGCAGCATGACTCAAACACGGCAAGCTCTTTATTGCGGCCCCGTCTCGCCAGCGCAAGTTGCCGGCGGCTGCATCGCCCTCTCGTACCGTCCATCGCGCGCTGCAAACAATACCAGGCGCGCCATTGCCTACGCCTCCACTTCTCGCCCGGCTCAAGTCGGGCGCGTCTGGCCGCTTTCGTGTTATCATTGGTTGAACCTATGCGACGATCGCCAATCACCATTGGAATAGCGCTACGAACGCGACCTCTACGGAGCCGGCATGAAAATTGCCCAAGCCTTTGATCTTGCGCGTGGCGACGTTGTCGCCTTCGTCGGCGCCGGCGGTAAAACCTCGCTGATGGTGAGCCTTGGCTACGAACTGGCCGAGGCTGGTTGGCGCGTGCTGGCGACCACGAGTACGCAGCTCGCCAGCGAACAGTTAGCGCTCTTTCCTTGCCGCTTGCCCGCCGATACCGATGCCCGAAGCATCTCGCAGGCGCTCGGCGAAAAGCTATTTGTCGTTTTGCATGGCGAAATAAACGGTGGAAACGTATACGGACCGTCGCCGGAGTGGACGCGGCGCATGTTGGACCGCCTCGATTCCGATATCTTGCTGGTGGAAGCCGATGACGCGCGCGGACTGCCCTTCAAGGCGCCCTTCCCCGACGAACCGCATATTCCGCCCGAGACATCGTTGGTTGTGTCTGTCGCTTCGCTTAGCGCCTTGGGAAAACCCCTGGATGATGAACACGTCTATAACTCGGCGGCAATGATAGACAGGTATGGCTTTGTCGAAAATAGCCCGGTCAAATCACCCTGGCTCGCGCAGGTGCTCCGCGATGAGGAATTGGGTTTGCGCGGCGTCCCAACTTCGGCGCGCGTCGTGGTTTTTCTCAACCAGACGCCAGAACGAGGCTATGTACGCGGCCGCGCTCGTATGATTGCGCGCTTGAGCCTGCAAAACGAGCGCATCAATGCCGTCGCGCTTGGCTCGGTACGCGGCGCGGAACCAGTGCTCGAATTGCAGCGGGCGGTCGGCGCGCTAATCTTGGCCGCCGGCGGCGCCTCTTGTCCCTATCTTGATGCGCTCCTTCCGTCCGCAGATGGCGGCGGCGCGCTGGCGAACCTGACCGAACAGATGATGCGCTCACGCATAGATCATATTCGCCTGGTCACTGGCAAACGCGCGCGCGAAGTGCGGAAAGCCGTCAAGCATCTTGGCGTCAAAACAGCGCACAATCGCGCTTGGAAGTCAGGCGGATTCCTGTCCAGCTTGAATGTCGGCCTGGCCTCAATGCCCGGGCGCGTGGCGGCCGCGCTCGTGGCGCCCGGCCGCGCCGAACGCATCCCGCCAAAGCTGATATTCCATATCTTGTCCGCCTATGCTCGCGGCGACGGCGACTTTATCGTGCCGCGCTTGCGTGGCGACTTTGTTGCGCCCTTCCTGATTGCGCGCAAATACTGGGGAGATCTAGCCCAAGCGCCCCGCTGTAGCGACTTTAGCGAGATTATTCGCCGCTTTGAAGCTCATGTAAGCTATATGGATGCCGATGCCAGTGTCTCGTTCGGCCATAACGAAACCGCAAGCGAATCACGCAGCGGCCATCGGCAGATAAGCCTGTAGGTCCGTGTTCCTCAGCCGCCTTGTTGCGCAATCAGCTCTCGAATTACATCGCGCGACCAGGCTCCGCTGCTCATCATATCGGCATTCAGGCGCAACGTCGCCGGTCGCCTGTCCATGTCACCGGTGGAGTTCGCCCGCATTTCATCGAAATACTGCATCGGCGTGATGACAATCAAAACCTCGTTCGGCTGGATCACATGATCCGGCGGCGGCGCGTAAAGAAACTCGGAGCCATTCGGCTGGCGGATGCCGATGACGCCAGCGCGATATCGGACCGACAGCCCCAGGTCGCCGATGCTCTGACCAATCCAGGGCGAATCATCTTCCATGTAGAGTTCCGCCGTCTCCATGCCCGTGATTTCGTTATAGAGCACATGCTGCAAAAAGTCAGCGATCTCGGGGCGCGTCGTCGACAATATCACGAACTGCGCCGCTACGTGAAAGGGACTGACGACGCGATCCGCGCCCGATCGCCGGAGCTTGTCAATCATGTCATCGGTCTTGGCGGTCACCGCGATCAAAAGCGACCGGCTGATGCTTCGCGCCGAAAGTACCGTGAGCACCGCTGCCGCCTTGTCACGTACCGATATCATCAGCGCCTGCGCCCGCTCGACCCCCGCCTGATTGAGAACGTACTCATGCGTTGGATTGCCATGAATGACGCTGAAGCCGCGCTCAATCCACTGCTGAGCCAATTCTTCGTCGCTTGTGAGCAATACAAAGGGCCGCGAAGGATCGAGAAAGCGCACCGCGCTCTGAATGATATGGTCGTTGCCGCAAATGATGAAATGCTTCTGCATACCCGCGATCTTCGCCTCGCGCTCGGACGAGCTCATGATCGCATCCAGCCGCTTGACCTTGCGCTCCTGCGCCAATCGCTGGAGGGTGGCGTGACGCATCTCGTTTCTGCCCGATTGGCGACATGCCGCTTGCAGACGCGGGATCATCTGCCCCGGCGCCACGACCAGCATGATTTCGTGTTCTCCCAGGACGCGGCTGCCGCCGGGCGCGTGCGCGAAGTCTCCCGTCTCCAACCGTATGCCGATGACTCCGGCATCGAACTTGGCGCGAAGATCCAATTCGGCGATGCGTTTGCCGATCCACGGCGAATCGTCTTCCAATTCCAGCTGCGTGATTTGATGATTCGTGTCCTGGTCAAACAGGATGCTGTTGAAATAATCGTTCACCGCCGGACGCAAGGTCGCGCTATTGAGGAACTGCGCCGACACCTCGTAGGGCGCGAGCACGATATTGGCGCCGGACTTGATCATCTTCATTTGCAAGTCCTCTTCAATGGCCGCCGCCGTGACGTAAAGCCACGGATTGAGGTTGCGCGCTGTCAAAACGGTGAGCAAGCTCTCCGTATCCTGGTTCAGCATTACCATGATTGCTTTGGCTCTCTTGATGCCGGCATCCAACAAGGTGTCGTCATCGGTCGAGTCGCCATCAATGACCAAGATGCCCGCGCTGCGCAGCCTCTCGGCATAATCCCGGTCTTCGGTAACAACGACCAGCAGATCCAACAGAGTCGTATGCTCAACGAAATAGTCGTGATAAAGCACGAATAATCGGCGGACAAACTTGCGCAGACCCATTAGCCGTTCCCGTTCCGGCGGTCCCAAAAGCTTGTTCAACAAGGATTCCGCTGGCCTTCGCAATGCATCCTGATGTCGCCTTCGCCGAATCTCCGCGCCGCGCAATACGTAGCCGATGGTCTTGTCGACCATTTCGCCGGTGCCGCAAATGATGTAATGGCTCTTCAGTTTGTCGATCTTGTGCCGTATGCGGAATCGCCGTCGTCTTGCCATCGCCTCGGAGCTGAACAGCAAGGCAAATGACGACGACAGGAAGAACGCCAACGCGCCCAAACCCGCGAAAACGAGCAGCAAGGTAAAAACGCGGCCCACGAATGACGTCGGCACAAAGTCGCCATAGCCTATCGTAGTCAGCGTGATCATGGTCATATAGAAGGCGTCAAAGAGCGTCCGTTCTTCAATGAGCATGTAGCCAACCACCCCGATAGGCAAGATTATCAGTATCAAAATTGTCGCTGCGCGGAATTGCCTCCGGACGTCTTCCAAGGCTTGACTGTCCTTTCTGTGCCTGTCTTGATCCTTTCCGCATTATATCGGAGAACCCTATCTTGTGATATGATGTCGGTACTCGATGTCTTGTCGGCGGCTGTCGCCAACCCGGCGATTCATAGGGCGGCAGGGAATCTGAACTGGAGTAAAATCATGGTCCAGGGTCAAGACTGGCAGCGGGCGGCAGCATTCATTCGCGGACGCGCCGACCTGTTGCCGACCATCGGCCTGGTCCTGGGTTCAGGCTTGGGCGTCTTGGCTGAATCCTTGGGGCGGCCGACCATCGTGCCCTACGCGGAGATTCCCGGCTGGCCGCAGTCGACCGTGCACGGCCACCAAGGCAATCTCGTCATCGGCGAACTGGAAGGTCAGATCGTCGCCGCCCAGCAAGGTCGCGCGCACTTCTACGAAGGTTACACGCTCCAGCAAGTCACCTTCCCAATCCGCGTGATGAAAGAATTGGGTGTCCACACGCTAATCCTGACCAACGCAGCCGGCGGCGTCAACCGAGCCTATCGAACCGGCGACCTGATGCTGTTGGAAGACCATATAAATCTGCCCGGCATGGTTGGCGCCAACCCTCTGATGGGTCCCAATGACGACGAATTGGGCGAGCGCTTTGTCGGTATGGCGCAAGCCTACGACCGGCGCTTGCGACAGCGAGCCCTCGAAGTTGCGCGCGCGCATGACATTCCGTTGCACAGCGGCGTCTACTGCGGCCTCTCCGGTCCCGCTTTCGAGACACCGGCCGAGATCCGCATGATACGAACGCTCGGCGGCGATGCGGTCGGCATGTCCACCGTCCACGAAGTCCTGGTGGCGCGCCATGCCGGCATGGGCGTCATGGCTTGCTCCGGCGTGACCAATGTGGCAATTGACGTAGTCGACAGCGACGCCGAAACCAATCATCTGGAAGTCCTGGAAGCGGCGAAGATCATCGTGCCGCGCCTGTCCACGATACTGAAAGGCGTGCTGCGCGACTTCCCGACATGACCGCCATAATTGCGCTCATTGACCAGATCGCAATCGGCATCTATTTTCTGATTGCCGCCGGCATTCTCTTTGCGCTTCGGCGGTATCTCATCTTCAGCGAGGAGTATCGCTCGTCGTATTTCGAGTTGGAACGCGATCTCGCCCGGTATCGCGGCGCAAACGCCCTTACGCTGGTCATTTTCCTCATCGAACTCGCGATCATCGTGGTTGGCATCCAACTGGTTGTCGTCCCCGAGTTGCTCGACCAACGCCGCCTGCAGGAGCTGCTGGCGCGGTCGCGCGCGGAAGATGGCATTTTCGAAACCCCCGTGCCAGCGCCGCCCGCCGCCGACCTCGGCATTGCACCAGTGGCGCTGCCACGCTCAGTCGATACCACCGGCCAGCTCTTGCCGACGCCTCTGCCGACGCCCACCGCCGTCGGCACGATCATCCCGGCTGATCCGCCCGTCGGATGTGATTCTCCCGAGGCGCGCCTGCAGATTCCCGACAATGGCATGCGCGTCTTCCAGCCGGTCCCGGTGGTTGGCACGGTATTCACCGACCAGTTTTCCTACGCCTCCGTGGAAATCAATGGTCCCAGCACGCGCGGCAGCTTTCAACTCATTGATGATCAGTTGGTTGAAGTGCGCGAACCCGCCGAATTTAGCCTGTTCGTGCCAGCCGGTTACGAACCCGGCGAATACCAATTGCGACTGATGGTGTACGACATCACCAATACCTTGAAGGCGTCCTGCCAGGTAAACATCTACATATCCGCGCCGCTGCCAACGCTTACGCCTTTCCGCTGAGGTTATAGCGTTGGCGGCTCAATACGAGCGCCTCCCTAGACCCGCTGGTCCGAACATAATCACAAGAGCCGAAGCGAAACCGGATTCATGCGCGAATGTCACGCACCTTGCGATTGACACGCCGGCGCCAGCGGCGAGAGCGCGAGCGCCACTTGGCGATGCGATACTGAACATGACGGCGCTGACGGTTCAGCAGCGAACTGTGCTGCAGGCTTGGCTTGGGCACGCCCCAGCGGATGACCATGGCCGCCCAGGTCAAGCCGCCGCCAAATCCCACCAAAGCGATGTGATTCTTGTCCTGGACGCGCTCCTGCTCGATCGCATCGCATAAGGCTATCGGGATGGACGCGGCCGACGTATTGCCGTAACGCTCAACGTTGCTCATGAACCTGTCAATGTCAATGCCCAGCTTGCGCGACGCCGCCTGCAATATACGGAGGTTGGCTTGATGCGGAATCACGAGATCGATATCTGTGACCGGTATTCCCGCCTTTTTGCATGTCTCTTCGATGCTCTCGCTGACGACTCGGGTGGCAAACTTGAAGACTTCGCCGCCCGCCATATTCATCTTGTACAGCTTGCTCCCATTCGCCCCGGCGCGCGATTCATCGGCGTCGATGCTGCCCACGCTGGGAATCGCCAGCAAGTCGCCGCCGGCGCCATCGGATCGCAACACGCTCGAAAGCACGCCGCCCTCGGCCTCGCTCGCCTGCAAAACGACAGCGCCCGCGCCATCGCCGAAGAGTATGCAGGTGCTGCGATCTTGCCAGTCCAGGATCCGGCTCATCGTCTCGGCGCCAATGACCAGTGCCGCCGCGATCGATCCGGCGCGTATCGAATCGGCCGCCATATTCAGGGCATAAACAAACCCGGAACAGGCCGCGCTCAAGTCGAAGGCGCCCGCCTCATGCGCGTTCAACCAGTCTTGCACCAGGCTGGCCGTGCTGGGAAAGATGTTCTCCGGCGTCGAAGTCGCCACTACAATCAGGTCTAGGTCGGTGGGCAGAATATCCGCCACTTCCAAAGCCTGTTGCGCCGCGCGGTACGCGAGCGTCGCCGTTGATTCGCCCTCGTGCGCGATATAACGCTGGCGAATCCCCGTTCGAGCATAGATCCATTCGTCATTCGTTTCTACGAATGTGGATAGCTCGTCATTGGTGAGCGCCGTATCAGGCACGGCCATGCCCCAGCCAACGATATGGGCGTGGCGACGCTCGTTAGCGCTGCCGCTGGTCTCGGACTGAGCGTCAAAGGTTGCCATTGTCACTGTATTCGCCAAAAATCACGACGGCATTGTGCCCGCCAAATCCGAAGGCGTTTGACATGGCGTATCGTATTTCATGCCGGACGCCAACATTGGGCACATAATCGAGATCGCAAGTCGGATCCCTTTCCTCCAAGTGAATCGTCGGCGGAACGAAATCCTCTCGAATCGCCATGACACAAAAGATCGCTTCAATCGCGGCGCCGCCGCCGAGCAGGTGCCCGGTCATCGACTTGGTGGAACTGACGGGTATGCTGTAGACCCTTTCTCCAAGCGCCCGTTTGAGCGCGTTTGTTTCCGCGGTGTCGTTCAAGGGCGTGCTCGTGCCGTGAGCGTTAATGTAGTCAATATCGTCTGGCGCAAGATCGGCATCGCGCAGCGCGAATTCGACCGCCTTGGCAGCGCCTTCGCCCGTTTCCATCGGCGCGGTGATATGGTAAGCATCCGATGTATGCCCATAGCCCGTTAATTCGGCATAGATCGTCGCCCCGCGCGCCAAGGCGTGATCCAGGGATTCAAGCACCAGAATCCCCGCGCCTTCGCCCGGCACGAAGCCATCGCGATTCAGGTCAAAGGGGCGCGACGCCGTCGCCGGATCGTCGTTGCGGCTTAGCGCGGTCATATTATTGAAGCCCGCCACACACAATGGCACGATGGCGGCTTCAGACGCGCCCGCCACCATCGCCTTGGCATCGCCGCGCCGAATGATATGCATCGCTTCGCCGATGGAGTTGTTGCCCGAAGCGCAGGCCGTGACGATGCAGTGATTGGGTCCACGCAAGTTGTAAGCCAGCGATACCGTGCCCGAGCAGGAGTCGCTGAGTATCTTCGGGATCGCTAGCGGCTTTATTCCGCGATGACCGCGGCTGTCTATGCCTTGCTGCGCTTCGACAAACGAATTGATGCCGCCGACGCCGGAGCCAATAATGCAGCCCACTTCGTACATGTTCTCGTCAGTGATGCTCAAGCCGCTGTCTTCCAGCGCTTGCCGGCTGGCTTCGAGCGCGAATTGCGCCACGCGGTCCATCCGCCGCGCTTCTTTGCGCCCGAAGAGCGAGCCAGGATCAAAACCCTTGACTTCCCCAGCCAACTGGTTTTGTGTCAAGGCGCGGTCATAACGAGATATGAAGCCGATGCCATTGGCGCCGGCGGCCGTGTTCGTCCAGGCTTCTTGAACATTGTTCCCGGTAGGACAGACGATACCCATCCCAGTAATGACAACTCTTGGCTTATTCAAGCGCGCCTCCGCTTCAAGCCCCCTATGAACAGCGCCGCCACACCTATTGTAACACCATGTCGCCGCTTCCGTTGCTTTACAGGCTGCGCGCAGAAACATATAATACGGGCTTCAGCCTGCGCCATCGCCATCTGGCCCAGGACCATAGGTTTGAGGGCAATTTGTGATTCTGATTACGGGCGCCACCGGTCTGATCGGGCGTCACCTCGTGCGGCGTATGATGGATGCGACCCTGCCCATGCGTTGCCTCCTTTCCGATAGCCGGCTGCGCAACCTGCCTTGGGATACGGGTAATCCCCACGCGCCCGAGATTATCATTGGCGCGGTTACGGACGAAGAAGCCTTCTTCCGCGCGGTCAGCGGCTGCCACGCGGTCATCCATCTGGAGAACGCCATGTGGTGGGGCAGGCGCCGCGATCTGGAACGGGTGGAATTGGCTGGCGCGCGGGCACTGGCGGCGGTGGCGCGCGCGGCTCGCGTCGGTCGCATCATTACCATTAGCCAATTAGGCGCGGCGCCTTCCTCCGCCTACACGTTGCATCGCGTCAAGGGCGAGGTTGAACAGATCCTGCGCGGCAGCGGCGTCGCCTTCACTATCATCCGCAGCGGCATCGTATACGCGTCAGAGGACAGTTTTATCAACCATATCGCTGGCATGCTTCGTGTGAATCCCTTGTTCTTCCTCCTGCCTGGCGCTGGCGATATCGTCCTGCATCCCATCTATATTGACGATCTGGTGGAAGCCGTCTATCGTAGCTTGAATCTCATCCGACTAGTCGACTCGACGGTGGAGATCGGCGGCGCCGAATATATGTCCCTGCGCGATCTGATGCGAACTGTCATGCGCGTCACCGGCATGCGGCGATTCCTGATTGGCATGCCGCCATATTTGCTGCGCTGGCTCACCGGCGTCTACAGCCGCATGCTGCCCCGTTCGCTGATGACTAGCCAGTGGCTGGATATCCTGGCGGCCAATCGCGCGGCGCCGCTTGGCAACACCTACGATTATTTCGGATTTCAGCCGCGACGTTTTGAGGAGACCTTGTTGACCTATCTGCCGCAACGACGTCACTTCGCCGGGGCGCTGCGCGGCTCTTTCCGCCGCAGGCCTCGCGCCGATTGACAAACCGGGATTGCTCATGGACGGAGTGCGCATTGAACGCCTGCTTCGGCGCGACCAGCACGACCAGGCGGTTGAACTGCAAAAAGCCTACTGGGGCGACGACGCCGGCAATCTCGTTCCCGCCCATATGCTGCATTCCATAGCGCGCTATGGCGGTCATATCCTCGGCGCCTACGTTGGCGACGATCTTGTCGGCTGCGTCATCGGCTTCATTGGCGCCGACAGCGATATTGACGAGCGAAACGCGCGGCCCGCAATGGCAAATCTACTCCTGATGTCCAAACGCATGCTCGTGCTTCCGGCCTACCGCGGCCAAAATATCGGCTTTCGTCTCAAGATGGCTCAACGCGACATCGCTCTCAAGCAAGCCATTCGCCTGGTCTGCTGGACCGTTGATCCCATGTTGGCGCCCAACGCTCATCTTAATATCCGCAAGCTCGGTGGCGTCATCCAACGCTTTTCCGCAAACTACTTTGAACTGGATGAGCCGAACAGCCTGCGCGCCGATCGCCTCTTTGTCGATTGGTGGGTGACGCATCGGCGGGTGAAGGAGCGCGCCAAGGGCCGAGCCAGCGCGGTGACGCTGCAACAGTATTTCGATGTGAACGCTCCAATTGTGAATCGGGCGGATGCGCGCCATGACTGGCTCCGGCCCCGGCGCATGACCGACGTTCCCAGTTCGACCTTTGCCCTCGTGGAAATCCCCGCCGATTTCATCGCGCTCGAATCCTCCCAACGCCGTCTCGCCAACGACTGGCGCTACCATATTCGCGATGTCTTCAGCAAGATGTTCGCGGCCGGCTATATCGTAACCGACTTCGTTTCCGACCAATTCGAAGGCTGCCGCCGGTCATTCTATTTGCTGAGCCATCATTTTGATGATGAATATCGAAAGAACTAAGGTGCGACAATGGCTTTCAATGGTGAGAGAATTGCATTTGTCGGCGCTGGCGTCATGGGCGAAGCCATGATCAAAGGCTTGCTCCACCAAGAGTGGCTGCGGCCCGACAACATCATTGCCTCAGATCCGCGTGGCGATCATCTAGCGTCGATTAAGCAACGTTACGGCATTTGTGTCACGACTGACAACGTCGAGGCTGCCCGCGACTCCGACGCGCTCGTCCTGTCGGTTAAGCCCCAGGTGATGGGCAAAGTCCTGCCCGAGTTGCGCGGCTATGCAAATAACGTGCGCCTTATTGTCAGCATCGTTGCCGGTGTTCCGCTCCAGACCATCGCCGAGGGCTTGCTCAATCCGCGCGTCGTCCGCTCCATGCCCAATACGCCCGGGCAGATCGGCCAAGGCATTACCGTATGGACCGCCACGCCCGAAGTAGCCGGCGAACAGCGACAGCAAGCCGAGATTCTCTTGGGCGCGCTCGGCGACCACATCTACGCCAGCGACGAGAGCTTCCTCGACATGGCGACCGCGCTTGGCGGCTCAGGTCCCGCCTATGTCTTCATGTTTATGGAGGCGCTCATCGACGCCGGCGTCCACATGGGTTTCGCGCGCCGCGACGCCGAAAAATTGGTGATGAAAACTTTGCTCGGGTCTGTACTCTACGCCCAGCAATCCGGCCTGCACCCGGCGCAGTTGCGCAACCAGGTCACCAGTCCGGGCGGCACCACCGCGGCCGCTCTGCACGAGATGGAAAAGGGCGGCTTGCGCACCGTGCTTTCCGAAGGCGTCTGGGCGGCTTATCGCCGGTCGCAAGCGCTAGGGCAATAGCGCCGTTTGTCTCGGTTGAATCTGATTGTGAAATAATGGACAAGCCATACTATCTGCGCTACAATGACCGTAATCTCGGCGTATGCGTCTGTGGGCGCCGGAACGCGTGTTCGGCTTTGCCCAGTGAAATCTGAGTTCGCGGCTGACATATGCCGCTGAATTACTTCTAACCCGCACTATTACGATCTTGAGCAAGGAGCCAGCGAATGGCAGACAACATCTATGAATCGATTCTCGAGCAGATAAAGGATATCGAGCTCGGCCAGCTGGAGTCTGTTGAAGTCGGCTACGTCGAAGAAGTCGGCGACGGCATCGCGCGCATCTCCGGATTGGACAAGGTCCGCTACAACGAACTCGTTGAGTTCGAAAACGGCGTCGCCGGAATCGCGTTCAACCTGGAAAAAGAAAATGTCGGCATCATCATCATGGGCGCCTACGATGACATCCAGGAAGGCGACTCCGTCAGCGCGCTCGGTCGCATCGCCTCTGTGCCAGTCGGCATGGGCTTGGTGGGCCGCGTCGTCAACGCGCTGGGCCAACCGATCGACGGCCGCGGTCCGGTGCAATCGGATGAATTCTACAATATCGAGCGCATCGCCCCCGGCGTCATGGAACGCCGCAGCGTCGACCGCCCGGTGCAGACAGGCATCCTGGCGATCGACACCATGATCCCTATCGGCCGCGGACAACGAGAACTCATCATCGGCGACCGCCAGACTGGCAAAACCGCCCTGGCGCTGGACACCATTGTCAACCAGCAGGGCGAAGATATGTATTGCATCTACGTCGCCATTGGCAAGCGCCGCGGCGAAGTAGCGCGCATCCGTGAAACACTCGAGCGCGAAGGCGCGATGGACTACACCACGCTTGTGGTCGCCTCCGCCTCCGATGCCGCCGCCCTTCAATTCCTCTCGCCTTACTCCGGCTGCGCCATCGGCGAGTGGTTCATGGAAAACGGCAAGGACGCGCTGGTCATCTACGACGATCTTTCCAAGCACGCCAATGCCTACCGCCAGGTCTCGCTCTTGATGCGCCGCCCGCCCGGGCGCGAAGCCTTCCCCGGCGACGTCTTCTATCTCCACAGTCGTCTCCTGGAACGCGCCGCCCAATTGAGCGACGAACGCGGCGGCGGCAGCTTGACCGCCCTGCCTGTCATCGAAACCCTGCTCGGCGATGTCTCCGCCTTCATACCCACAAACGTCATTTCCATCACCGACGGTCAAATCTATCTCGAGTCGGAACTCTTCAACGCTGGCTTGCGTCCGGCGCTCAACACCGGCATTAGCGTCAGTCGGGTTGGCAGCGCCGCCCAAACCCGCGCCATGAAAGACGTCGCTGGCGGCTTGAAGCTGCAAATGGCGCAATTCCGCGACCTGGCGGCATTCGCGCAATTCGGCTCCAACCTCGACAAAGCCACCCAGCAGCAGCTCGATCGCGGCATGCGTCTGACCGAGCTCTTCAAGCAGGTGCAATACCAAACGCTTTCGCTAGATGAACAGGTCGCGCTGACCTACGCCGGTACCAGCGGTTTGACCGACGGCGTGCCGGTGGAACGCATGCTGGCTTGGAAGGAAGAGTTCCTGCGCTCCTTCCGCACCCAATTCTCCGATACGGGCGAGTTCATCCGTGAAAACCGCAGCGAACGCGCTGCCGAGCAAATTCAGGAGAGATTAAACACCGCGATCACGACCTTCAACGAGGCTTGGTCTTAGTGTCGTCGCCGACTGCAGAGAGGAGACACTAAATGCCCACCCTCAGAGAAGTCAAGAACCGCATACGCAGTGTCCGCAACATCACCCAAATCACGCGCGCCTTAGAGGCGGTTTCAGCCTCGCGAGTGCGGCGCGCCCAGGCTCGCGTTTTTGCCAGCCGCGCCTTCGCCGAAAAAGCTTGGGAAATCCTGGTCAATATTCAAGCCGCCAGCAAGAACCTGCCGCTGCATCCCTTGCTGACCGAGCGCGATGCAATCAACCGAGTCATGGTCGTCGTGATTACCTCCGATCGCGGGCTCGCCGGCGCCTACAACGCCAATATCCTGCGCGTCGCCCAACGTTTCGCTACGCGCCTGGGCAAGCCCGTCGACTACGTCACCGTTGGGCGCAAGGGCCGTGACTCTCTCGCCCGCCTCAACGCCAGCATCGTCGCCTCATTCACCGACATGCCAGCGGAACCGAAGATCGCCGATATCTCGCCGATCGCCCGTATCGCCATTGACGCTTATCTTAACGGCGAGGTCGACGAAGTGCTGATCGCCTACACCGACTTCATAAACATGCTGGCGCAGCGCCCGGCTGTTCTCGGCTGGCTGCCCTTGACGACGCATACAGTCGCCGAGCAGGTGGCTTCCGAATACGTCAAGGATGTGGCTGCCGTGAGCGGCGGCATCCAGAACTATGACTACGAACCAAACGCCGAAGCCGTCGTTGACGAGATCGTGCCGCGCTTCACCGAACTGCAGCTCTACCAGGCTTTGCTCGAGGCGCAAGCCAGCGAACATGCCGCCCGCATGGCTGCTATGAAGAACGCCACTGACAACGCCACCCAACTGACCGCCGACCTGACCCTGCAATACAACAAAGCGCGTCAAGCCGCCATCACTGCCGAGATACTCGATATCGTCGGCGGCGCCAACGCCTTGCAACAGGCGATCGACTCGACCGCGGATGACATCCTCAATGCAGAATCACTAGCCGGACATTTCCTGGACGCCTGAGCCGCGTTCAGCGAGCCAGAGACAAACTGAAGGAGCAGCTAAGATGGCAGATATTCAAGGTACGGTGACGCAAGTCCTGGGCAATGTTGTCGATGTTGAATTTCCCGCCGGGCAATTGCCGGATATCTTTGACGCAGTCGAAGTGCCGCGCGAAGACGAGGACGATCTCATTCTTGAGGTCGAGTTGCATCTCGGCGATAGCGCCGTGCGCACCGTCGCCATGGATTCGACCGATGGCTTGGCGCGAGGCGTGCCCGCTTACGCCACCGGTCAGCCAATCGCCGTGCCAGTTGGCGAGCCGACCCTCGGGCGCATTTTCAATGTGCTCGGTCGCCCAATTGATATGGGCGATCCCGTGGCCGATGATGCCGAGAGACGCCCAATCCACGCCGACGCGCCTTCCTTTGAAGACCAATCGCCCACCATTGAAGTCTTCGAGACCGGCATGAAAGTCATCGATCTTGTCGCGCCGATGACCAAAGGCGGCAAGACCGGCATCTTTGGCGGCGCCGGCGTCGGCAAAACTGTCACCATTCAAGAACTGATCAACTCCATCGCCACCCAGCACGACGGTTTGTCAGTCTTCGCAGGCGTCGGAGAGCGCACCCGCGAAGGCACCGACCTCTATCACGAGATGAAAGAGGCCAACGTTCTCGAAAAGCTGGCTATGGTCTTCGGACAAATGAACGAACCGCCCGGCGTGCGTCTGCGTGTCGGCTTGTCCGGCTTGACCATGGCCGAATACTTCCGCGATCAGGGCCGCGACGTCCTCATCTTCATCGACAACATCTTTCGCTATTCGCTGGCTGGCGCGGAAGTCTCGGCGCTGCTCGGCCGCATGCCCTCCGCCGTCGGCTATCAGCCCAACCTTGGCGAAGAGATGGGCATGCTGCAAGAACGCATCACCTCGACGCGCAGCGGCTCCATCACCTCTATGCAGGCCGTCTACGTGCCCGCAGATGACTACTCCGATCCCGCCCCCGTCGCCGTCTTCACCCATCTCGACAGCACCATCGCGCTGGAACGCTCCATCGCCGCTCGCGGGCTCTTCCCGGCGGTTGACCCGCTGGCGAGCACAAGCAACATCCTCCAGCCGGAAGTCGTCGGCGATGACCACTACAGCACTGCCCGCGAAGTGCAGCAAGTGCTCCAGCGCTACAAAGACCTGCAGGACATCATCGCCATCCTCGGCGTCGAAGAACTCTCGGACGACGACAAAGTTCTCGTCGCCCGCGCCCGCAAAATGGAGAACTTCCTAAGCCAACCCATGTTTGTCGCCGAGCAATTCACGGGCCAAGCCGGGCGCTACGTCCCTATCCGTGACACAGTGCGCGGCTTCCGGATGATTCTCGACGGCGAAGTTGATCACATCCCCGAGCAGGACTTCTATATGTGTGGCGCGATCGACGACGTGCTTGAACGCTTCGCCAGCCGCGAGAGCGCCTAGGAGGACATCGTGCCGATTCATATCGAGCTGGTCACCCAGGAGCGGAAGATCTTCGACGAACCCGAAGCCGATATCATCATCGTGCCCGCCGTCGAAGGCGAAATGGGCGTGCTGCCCAATCACTCGCCCGTCCTTACCACCTTGACTTTCGGCGAATTGGTCGTGCGCAAAGGCGAGGCGGAAGAACGCTTCGCTATCTACGGCGGCGTCGTCGACGTCCGCCCGGACAAAGTCGTTGTCCTGGCCGACATTGCCGAGTCTTCGTACGCGCTAGACCTGGAACGAGCGCAAGAAGCGCGCGATCACGCCCGTGAAGTTGTCGAGCAAGGTCCTGCGGATTCAGTGAACCGCGAAGCCGAACTAGCGCTGCGTCGCGCTAACCTGGCCGTCCGCATCAGCCAGAAAATCCGCAGCCGCGGCACGGCGCTTCGCATCATCGACGAGCACGACGACGAACTCTGATCGTTGGCGCAGACCGCCCGCAAACAATTCGACGCTTGTGCCCGGCGCCGCTTCTGTAGTCCGGGCGCGGCTTTTGCTGTAGAATAGTTTTAGCGTACACAGCTAGTTTCACCGGGTGCCCGCATGCCCCGCTTTGGAAAGCAGCTCGGCGTCGACCTCGGCACGATTAACGTCCTCATATACGACAGCGGCCGCATCGTTCTGCAAGAACCGTCGCTGGTCGCCTTGCTAGCCGAAGAAGAGCGAATCGTCGACTTTGGCAATCCCGCTCGCGAAATGCTCGGGCGCGTCGATGACGAAGACATCCAGGTCATGCGCCCCTTGCAAAACGGCGTCATCGCCGACTATGAAGTCACCGAAGCCATGCTCGAATACTTCTTCAGTCGGATCGCCGGTCGCTTGCGTCTCTTCCGCCCCTCGGTCATGGTCGCCGTGCCCTATGGCGCGACCAGTGTCGAACGACGCGCGGTTCGCGAAGCGATCCTGGCGGCCGGCGCTCGCGAAGTGCAGTTGATGTGGGAGCCGCTGGCCTCCGCCCTCGGCGCCGGCTTGCCCGTCAGCACGCCGGCTGGCGGCATGGTTGTCAATATCGGCGGCGGCATTACCGAGGCGGCCGTGCTCACGATGAACAACATCGTGCGGGCGGAAAGCGGACGTGTGGGCGGATTGCGCCTGGACGAAGGCATCGTCACCTACGTGCGTCGCAAATACAACTTGACCATAGGCCAACCCACGGCCGAGTCGGTTAAGATCCAAATTGGCGCCGCCGTCGACCAGCCGCAAGACCTGGCGATGGAAATCCAGGGCCGCGACAACGTTTCCGGGCTGCCCCGCACCGTTCGCATCACCACCGGCGAAGTCGTAGAAGCTTTAGCCGAGCCGCTCGGACAAATCGCAACCGTCGTGCGGAACGTTCTGTCGGAGACGCCGCCCGAATTGTCATCCGATATTATCGACCGCGGAATCGTGCTTACCGGTGGCGGAGCGCTTCTGCGCGGCGTTGACGCCTACTTAACGCGCGAAACCGGCGTGCCAGTCTATCAAGCCGATAACCCGCTGATAAACGTCGTCGTGGGTTGCGGCCGCGCCATGGAAGACCCAGCCGTGCTGCGCCGCCTGGAACAGACCAACTACTACTAATCTCGCATCGGGAGTCCGCTGGCGCCGCACGCCTACAAATAATAGGTCATGCGCTGCAAATGCGTCACCGGGTCAATATACTGAATCTGCACGCCCTCCGGTACAATGATGTTTATCGGCGCGTAATTGAGTATCGCCTGTACGCCAGCCTCAACTAACTGGTCGGCGACGAATTGCGCATTCTCGGCGGGCACCGCCAGCATGGCGATCTTTACGCCGTCTCTGCGAATGGTCTCGCTCATGCCACTCATCGGCAGGACTTCAAATCCGCCAATCCGCTGGCCCACCTTCTCCGGGCTTATGTCAAACAAATAAGCAATGCGAAAGCCCCGATCTTGAAAGCCGCGATAGTGCGAAATTGCGCTGCCAAGATTGCCCGCGCCGACCACCGCCACCATCCACTCCAGATTAACTTGCAGCACCGCCTCCAGGCGTTCGATAAGAAACTCAATCTGGTAGCCAGTTCCCTGCTTGCCAAAGCCCCCAAAATGGGATAAGTCCTTACGAATCTGCGCCGAACTGATATCGAGCCGCCGGCCCAGCTCATGCGAAGACGTGACCGGATTGCTCTCTTGCTGCAAGCGCCGCAACGCGCGCAAGTACAGCGGAAGCCGACCAATGACAATGTCTGGAATGCTCATCTTTGATTGGCCTGCCATGAAGCCCAACCCGTAAAGACAAGTTTGTGAAACTTTCTACAAAGTGATATTACCACTCGCAAAGAAGCCCTGCCACAGAAATGTGCTTTGGCTTGAAGGTTCGCTTGATTCCCGCGGGTGCGTCGGATGTCTGATCGCCCGCCCCGGCTGCCGACGACGCAACAAGTCGTATAGGCGCGCAGTCGACCGCGTCGCCGTCAAGTATTGTATGCTGCCCGTCGCTTGCGCCCGCTCCTGACGCCGCTGATCAGCCCGTTTCGCCCCTTGTAGCCCGGTAGCCCGCTATCTATAATCTGAGTTTGAACGACAGTCTGAGGAAGTGGCGGAATTGGCAGACGCGCATGACTTAGGATCATGTCTCTTTGAGGTGAGGGTTCGAGTCCCTCCTTCCTCATCACGACATCCAGTTTGGGGCGCGGCATGCGCCTTTCGACTTTACAATATGAATCTCGCCGACGCGATGATGTCGGCCGGCGCTAATCCGCAACAACAGAATCGAAGGACCAGACTTGAACCTGAAAACTGAACGAATCGACAACCATCGAGCGCAATTCACCATAGAAGTTGAACCCGATCAGCTTGAAGACGCCAAGCAAAAGGCCGCGCGCAAGATCTCGCGCCAGGTCCGGATCAAGGGCTTTCGCAAGGGAAGAGCGCCTTATCGCCGGGTCGCGCAAACCGTAGGTGAAGGCGCCATCCTCGAAGAAGCGGTCGAAGCGCTTGGCGACGCCGTGTACAAACAGGCGCTCGACGAGTCCGAAGTGTTGCCTTATGGTCCTGGCGCCTTTGACGACTTCACGCTGGAGCCCGCGCCTACCTTCGTCTTCACCGTACCGCTGCAACCGGAAGTCGATCTCAAGAACTACAAGGACCTCCGGGTCGACTTTGAGGAACCTGGGGTCGATCCCGACGAAGTTGACCAGGCTTTAAAGCAGCTCCAGCAGCGCGCCGTCGAGACTGTCGACGAAAACGTCGCCGTCGCCGAAGCCGGCCACCGTGTCACCATCGGCGTCGAAAGCGAATTCGTTGATGGAGAAGCGCCCGAAGACGACGAAGAAGCGGCGCAGAATGAGCTATCGCCCTTGACGCAAGGATCACAGCCAGACGCAGACGCGAATTCTGATGACGAAGAACAAGCGCCTCCCGCGCCGTACATTCCGAAACTGGGAGACGCCTTCGTCAATGACCCCAACGCCGTCATCATCCTCGACCCCAACGAAGACCCCTTCACGCACGGATTCGTCGAGCACGTCATCGGCGCGGAGCTAGGCAGTGATGTCGAATTCGAATTGACGATTCCTGACGACGACGCCGACGAAACCATCATCGGACGTCGGGTGAGCTTCACTGTCGAAATCAAAAAAATCGAAGAGATTTCGATCCCCGAGTTGGACGATGATTTCGCCCGTCGCCTCAGCCGAAATCGCGGCGATGAAGTGATGGACCTCCCCGCATTGCGAGCCTCTACCGAACGAGAACTCGAGCGCTCAAAGCGGCAAGAAGCACGATCCCAGTACAGCGGCGCGGTGCTGCAACAAATGGTCGACGGCGCCGAGATCGCCTTTCCTGACATGATGCTCGACGAACATATCGACGAAATGATCGGCGACTTCGAGCAGAACCTGGCGAGGCAAGGCATCAAGCTTGACGACTACTATCGTCTGACCAACACCTCCAAGGACGACTTGCGGGAGCAGCATCGCGAGGGCGCGCTCCACTCTTTGCGGCATACCTTGGTCCTGCGCGAATTCGCGCGCGCGCAAGGGCTGGAGGCGACCGACGACGATGTCGAACGGCGCCTTGACGTCGTCGCTGCCGGCTACGGCTCAAGCCCCGAAATTCGTAAGCTCTTTGATACCCCGCAGATGCGCGGCAACATCCGCAACGAAGTGGTGATGAGCCTGCTCAATGAGCAGCTGGTCGCCATTGGACGAGGCGCGGACCCGGCGGAAGCCGTCGTGGCTTTGCGTTCGCGCATGGCGGAAGACGCGAAGCTTGCGCGCGACCGATACGAACGGCTGCAGCGCTATCAAGAAGAGGATGAGGCGGCCGCCGCGACCGCCGCTGAATCGTCAGGCGGCGCCGATGCCGAACTCGCAACACAAGCGGAAGTCGAGCAGCCTGTTGACGATGCCGCGCGCGCCTGAACCACTCCTAGCCTGACATGACAAACCGCCTGACAAAACGAAAGGACTGCCGCAGCGAATGAACAACTTTCACAGCGTAATCCCAATGGTCATCGAGCAGGGCAGCCGCGGTGAACGAGCCTACGACATCTATTCCCTGCTGCTCAAAGAACGCATCATCTTTGTCGGCTCGGGCATAAACGACCAGATCGCCAATCTCATTGTCGCGCAATTGCTATTCCTCGAGCGCGAAGGTCCCGACCGTCGCATTCAAATGTACATAAACTCACCCGGCGGCGCCGTCTATTCCGGCTTGGCAATCTACGACACTATGCAGCAGATCGCGGCCCCAGTCAGCACAGTCGCCGTCGGCATCACCGCCAGTTTCGGCACGGTCTTGCTGACGGCCGGCTCGCCCGATATGCGCCTGGCCTTGCCCAACGCCACAATTCACATGCACCAGCCGCTCGGCGGCGCCCAAGGGCAGGCATCCGATATCGTAATTCAGGCTGAAGAGATCGTCCGGCTCAAGAAGCGCATCATCGACATCTTTGTCAACCACACCGGCAAATCGCCCGAAGAGGTCGAACGCGTGACCGACCGCGATGTGTACATGACCGCGCAAGAAGCGACCGACTTTGGCCTGATCGATTCCGTGCTCATTGGTGAGGAGCGCGGGCTGGAAGGGGCATAAGGTGAGCCTTTCGCCGATAAAACACCGCTGCAACTTTTGCGCCCGCAGTCACGATGAGGTCGACCGCCTCATCGCCGGTCCAGAGCATATCCACATCTGCAACTTCTGCGTCGAGCTCTGCCACAACCTCCTGCTCAAGGAGGAAGCCAACGACATAACCGCTGAGCCCGGCATTGATTTCGAGCTTACTTTCTCGCCGCGCCAGATTTTGCAAAGTCTGGACGAATACGTCATCGGGCAGACGGACGCCAAGCGTGTGCTGAGCGTGGCCGTCTACAACCACTACAAACGCATTCAGTCAGCCAGCGAACCCTTGGACGTCGAGTTGGACAAGAGCAACATCCTGCTTATCGGTCCGACCGGTTGCGGCAAAACCCTGCTCGCGCAGACCCTCGCCCGCATCCTTGATGTGCCCATCTGCATCACCGACGCCACCGCGCTCACCGAAGCCGGCTACGTCGGCGAAGACGTGGAGAATATCCTGCTGCGTCTGATTCAAGCCGCCGACGGCAATATCGCCCGTGCCGAGCGCGGCATCATCTACATTGACGAGATCGACAAAATCTCCCGCATGTCCAATTCAAATCCATCGATAACGCGCGACGTTTCGGGCGAAGGCGTGCAGCAGGCACTGCTCAAGATCCTCGAAGGCACTGTCGCCAACGTGCCGCCCCAAGGCGGGCGCAAACATCCGCATCAAGATTTCCTGCAGATCGACACCCGCAACATCCTCTTCATCGTCGGCGGAACTTTCGCCGGCCTGGACGACGTGATCCGCCGTCGCATCGGCCTGCAAAGCAAAATCGGCTTTGGCGCACAGAACGACGCGCCTGCGCAAGCTGAAGCCGCGCTGCTAAGCCGTACGTCTCCTGAAGACTTGATGCAACACGGCATGATTCCGGAAATGGTCGGCCGTCTTCCTGTCATTGTAGCGCTGCAACAGTTGGAACTGGACGACCTCGCGCGCATCATGATCGAGCCGAAGAACGCGCTCATCCGGCAATACCAACATCTGCTGTCGCTGGACGACGTCGAGTTGGTCTTTGAAGATGCCGCGCTTCAAGCGGCGGCGCAACTTGCCATCGAACGCGATACCGGCGCGCGCGGATTGCGCTCCATCATCGAGTCTTGCTTGCTTGACGTTATGTTCGAGGCGCCCAGCCGCGAAGAGATCTCGCGCGTCGTGATTGACGCCGCCGTCATCCGCGGTGAAGATAAGCCGCGAACCTTCACGCGAGACGGCAGCGACATTGACCTTTCGGACGAAATACATCCCGCCGCCTAGCGCTCCACCGGCAACAATACCACCTCCGTGGGACCAGCGACGCGGCTCTTGAAACTCTGCGCGTCCATTTGCGTCGCTTCCGCGCCGGTCCCTCCCCAATTGTAGGGTATCGCCCAGGCAGGCTTGATTAGATCGATCAACTCTAAGCCCGCGTCAAGCGACAGCCGCCCGTATCCGTCAATCGGCAGCAACACAATATCCGGCTTGAAATGTTGCGCCTGCGGTGTGACCTCCGCCTCTCCAACATAATAGATATCGTACAGGTACAGCGATATGAGAAAACCCAGCCTACCGTCTGCGTTCTTCCCGCCATTGGATACCTTGGTCGCCGCCGGAATCGCCGTGATTTTCGCTTGCTCGACGCTCACGCTCTGCCACTCGCGCAACACTGTCATCCCCGGGATGACGCGCGCGGCTCCTTCGCTGCCGAAAACAGCAGTGCCTTCGCCTCTTATTTTCTCGACATCGGCTCGCGAGCAATGATCGAAATTGTCGTGTCCCACAAGAATGACGTCCGGCGGGGTTTCGTCTTTGACCACCCGCCAAGGCGCGATCTGTATAAGCGGGGCGCCTTCAATCCTGAAGCTTCCATGTCCTTGCCAGCGAATCCGTTCGATCAAAACAGCGCTCCTTTACCAAGTCCGCTCGTCGCTCCCCGTTCGTCCTGCTACAACGCTCGCAACTCATCAAGGCGGAATTGCCAGTCTCCAAGACCAAAATATATCTAATATTAACCGAAAGTGTACCGTCTGGATACTGTCCAGGCGGCCTTCGCGGCGGAAAGGCAAGAGCATATAGCCAATCTTGCGCATTTCAACGTTGCTTTCACGGCTCGCTTGGATTACGGGCGACGTGCCAACCGGGACAACATCATTAATGAAACAGTTGCTGAACTGTGGTGTGGCGCCCGCCTGTGCCGGGGCGCTGTCCCTCGCGCTGCCTTTGCCTCTACACGCCGAGAACAATCTGCTGTATGCTCATGCCGCGCCGAGCCCGCCACAGAACAACGGTCATGCGCCATGTTGGTTGATGAAGCCAAGATATTTGTAGCCAGCGGCAAAGGCGGCGACGGCATGGTCTCCTTCCGCCGCGAGAAATATGTCCCTCGTGGCGGACCCTCCGGCGGCGACGGCGGGCGCGGCGGCGACGTCATTCTCAAGACCGATCCCAATCTAAACACCCTGTTTTCCTTCCGCAAGCGGGTTCACTTCAAAGCCGATTCCGGCGTCAGGGGCGGCTCCAGCAACCGCACCGGCGCTGATGCCGAGGGGCTCGTCATTCGCGTGCCCTTGGGCACCATCGCGCGCGACGCCGAAACTGGCGGCTTGATTGCCGACCTGGTCGCCAACGATGCCGAGGTCGTCGTCGCGCCTGGGGGCCGCGGCGGAAGGGGCAACGCCCGCTTTAGAACAGCCGCCAACCAAGCCCCCCGCCTGGCGGAGAAGGGCGCGCCGGGCGTCGAGCGCTGGATCACGCTTGAGCTTAAGCTGATCGCCGATGTCGCCCTGGTTGGCTTGCCGAACGCCGGCAAGTCGACTCTGCTCTCGGTTGTCAGCAACGCCAAGCCCAAGATCGCTGATTATCCCTTTACGACTCTGGAACCCAATCTCGGCACAGTCGTATACGACAACAAAGACCTGGTATTCGCCGATGTGCCGGGCCTCATTGAAGGCGCCCATCTAGGCGTCGGGCTCGGCCATTCATTCCTCCGCCACGTCCAGCGCACTTCTCTAATCATCCACCTGCTGGACGGCGCCGCGGCTGACCCCTTGGCCGACTACAATCAGATCCGCGCCGAGCTCGCGCTCTTCGATCCGCTCCTGGCGGAAAAGCCCGAAATCGTCGTCGTGAACAAAATCGACCTGCCGGATGCGCGCGAATACCTCGGCTTGCTCGAAGACAGTCTCGCGGAGCGCGGCGTCCAACAGCCTATTGCAATCTCCGCCCTGACGCGCGAAAACGTGAACCAACTCGTCCAACGCGCCTTCGCCCTCGCAGCGACTGTTCCGTCTCAGCGCGAGCAACTCCTGAACGAGCAGCCCACCTACGCGCTGGACGAAGACGACGGCCTGTCCTTTGAATTGGCGCTGGACAACGGCGTGTACTTTGTCACTGGCGAGCGCATCGAGCGGGCCGCCGCCATGACCTATTGGGATTATGACGAAGCCGTCTCGCGCTTTCACAAAATCCTGGAAACCATGGGCATCGCATCGGCTCTGCAAAAAGCGGGTGTGAGCGATGGCGATACCGTCTTCATCGGCGACTTTGAACTGGAGTGGTCCGAGTGACGCGCGAACGAATCGGCATTCTTGGCGGCGCCTTCGACCCGCCCCAGATCGGCCACCTCATCCTCGCCGAATATACCTGTGAGGCGCTGGCTATTGATCGTGTGCTATTTGTGCCAGTCGCCGACCACCCGGTGAAACGCGACGAACTTCGACTGCCAATTGGGCATCGGCTTGCCATGCTGGAGCTGGCAATACGCGGAAACCCCAGGTTCAGCAGCTCGCGTATCGACATTGACCGCGTCGGTCCCCATTATTCGGCGGATACAGTCAAGCTGCTGCGCGCCTGCCATCCGGGCGCGGATCTGACGTTCATCATGGGCGGCGACAACCTTCGCGACTTCCCAACCTGGGAGCGGCCGTCCGCCGTCTATCGCTGCTGCCGGCTCGCGGTGATGAAACGCGCCGACGAAGACATTGCCCCGGACATGCATGACGACACTTTGCCCGGTCTGTCCCGCCAGGTAGACATCGTCGATGTGCCAATGCTCAGCGTCTGGCTATCCTCGTCCTACGTGGTGGACCGTCTGCGCGCCAACCGCAGCATACGCTATCTCGTGCCCGACGCCGTTCTCGACTATATCAACGATCACAATTTGTATCGCTGATTGCTTATGTCTCGCGCCTGCGTCTCCTTTCTCCTTGTCGCGCTCATACTCTCGCTCGCGCCGCCTCAGCTTGCGCAGGACAGTCCGCCAGCGCCAACCTTGGCCGTCCCCACACTGATGCCGGTTGCCGCCGACCCTGAGCCGGTCGATGCATTGGCTGCTGTCTCGGCGGTGGCTGAAATCATCGAATCCGGCGTCTTTCGCGTCGGCCTGCTCTTCAACGACCCCCCATATAGCGAACTGACGCTGCGCGGCGCAGTAAGCGGTTTCAATGCCGATCTGCTGCGAAATATCGCCAAGCTTTGGGAGAGCGAAATCGAATTCATCCAGGTGACTCGCCTCAATGCGATTGAAAAACTCAATCGGGGCGAGGCGCACGCCGTCGCCTCCGCCCTCGTCCATTACCGTGACCTGGACGCCGCCGTCGACTTCAGCCATACCTACCTGCAGGGCAAACAGTCGCTCTTGGTCGCCGCCGATAGTCCCTTCGCGACGTCAGCCGACCTTGTCGACCAGACCATCGGTTATGTCCTGGGCACGCGGAGCGAAAGGGTGCTGGCGATCTGGCAAGACCGCTTGGGCAACGAATTGAGCCTGCGCCCATATCTAACCCTGGACCGGGCAATTGCCGCGGTTGCGCGCGCGGAAGTCGCCGGCGTCCTCGCGGAGGAGCAGGCGCTGCTACGCCTCACCGCGGACAATGGCGCCGATCTCAAGTTGCTGGACCAGTCCGTCGTCAGCGAAGCGCATGCCTTTGCCGTCAGGCGACAGGACGCGCCCATGCGCCTCCTGCTTAATCGGTCATTGCAGTTTCTGGCGCGCGAAGGCGAGCTAGATGTCCTGTTTCGCGAATACTTCCCCGATGCCGCCTACAACGGCGATATCATCGCGCTCTGGTCGAACATCGGCGACGAAGTGACGCCGGCGCTGTTTCCCACCGCCATACGTTACCAATCGTCTTATGCGCTGCCGAGAATCTTGTCTCGCGGCGTCTTGCGCGTCGCTGGCGTCGGCGACAGCACGCAAGCCGCTACCGCCGGGCAACGGCGCTTGACGCAGCTCAACCTCGCCTTGGCGAACGAGATAGCCGCGCGTTGGAGCGTCAACCTCGAGCTGGTCCCGAGCGACTCGTCTTCCGCCGCCGACCTGCTCAATAGCGGCGCAGTTGATCTGGTCGTTGGCTTGAAGCCGGACTGGGCTGGGGCTGACGCGCTGGAATACTCTATGCCCTACCTGCTGCATGGCGACCGGTTGATGGTGCGGACGAACTCGGGCATTGCCGGCTTCAACAACCTTCGCGGCCGCTTCGTCGGCGTACTCATCGGCGATGCCGCCTCCCGGGACCGGGCCGAGGCTTGGGCCGACAGCATCAACGCCACCGTCCGCTTCATTCAGACGACCGAGAGCGGCGCCGCCCAGACGCTCCTGGAATTCAATAACGCCAACGCCATCTATGCCGACAGCCTGGCGCTGATTGAGCATTTGGCAGCGAACCCCAATGCGCTGCGCTTGACAGAACGCTGGTACAGCCGATCCTTCTATGCCTTCGGGTTGCCTTACAACGACCCCGACATTCGCCACTTGCTGGATTACACCCTGCAAGAATTCATCCTTGACGGCACGCTTTATCGCCTGACCGCGCCGCTGCTGGTCTCTGACAATTTGCCCGACTTCGAGATCATCCCCGGCGCCAGCCAGTTTGCCGGCATCAATCTTTCGCAGGCTGTGGCCGATTCTGGAACTTAAGCACGATCAAAACGCCCAGCAGCAGAATAGCGCCGCCGATCGCCTGCCAGCCAGTGGGCATCTCGCTAAATACTACGAAGGCCCAGACCGCGCTCATGACTGGCACCGTCTGCACCGACATAGTCAAGGTCGTGGGAGACATGAACTTCACCACAAAGTTGAGCGCGCCGTGACCGATGATCTGCGCCAGAATCGCCAGTAGCAGAATCCAGGCATAACCGCGCGGATCATAACCGACGAGTTTCACGCCGCTGATGCTAATGATGAGCAGCGTAACAAGCGCGCCGCCAAGATACACCAGCCAGATATACGGGATGAATGAGACGCTGCCCCGCAGACGCCGGCCCGCAATGATATACAAGGACGCTGAGCACGCGCTGGTCACTGCCAGCGCCACGCCTAGCGCTGGATTGCCGCCTTCGATTATCGAGGGCTCGCCAGTTGTGGCGAAGGCGACCATCAGCCCGCCTGCGAAAGCTGCCAGAATGCCGATCCAAATCGCCTTGCCCAGGTTTTGTTTCAGCAGCGTCACTTCAAAGACGGCCACCCAGATCGGAATCGTCGCAATGAACGCTTGATTGACCAAGACGCTGATGTGTTCGAGCGAGGCGATCATCAGCAAGATATTCGCGCCGGACATCACGCCTGCGCCCAGCGCGAGCCACAAGCTCCTTCGCGGCATCGTGGCTAGCTCTCGCTGACCGCGGTACCAGATATACGGCGCGAACATGACCACGCCGGTGATCATCCGGCCAAAGGCTAGCAAAGCGGCCGGTATGTCATACTGAAAGGCAAATCGGACGCAGATGGGACCGAAGGACCAAGCTACCGCCGATACCGCCACCAGAAGCCACAGCTGAGGCAGGGAGGGCGCCGCCAGTTTAAGACGCATCGGCATCTCGCGGCGCCGACTGACGAATCTCGCCTCGACTAGCCAATATCACGCCGATGATGATGATGCCGCTCCCGGCGATCTGCTGGTCCGGCGGCAATTCGCGGAAGAGCAGCAAGGCCAATACCGCGCTGCCGATGGGCTCCAGTTGAGAAAACATGCTGACGATCGCCGCGGGGAAGTACTCCAAGAGGTAGTTCAACGACGAGTGGCCGATCAGTTGCGGCGCCAAGCCCATCGCCAGCAGTATCAAATACCCTTGCGCGCGAAAGCCCGCGACCGGCGTCGACGTGGCTAGAATCACGGCAATGGCGCAGACGGACGCCGCGCCATATACCAGCCACACATAAGGAATCACGGGCAAAGTCGCCCGCAGCTTGCGTCCGATGAGCATATACACCGATACCGAAAGCGCGCCAATCCAGGCCAGCAGGGCGCCTGTCGCCGTCGCGCCGAGGTCCTCTGCGCCGGGCGCGGTAAACGCCGATTCGCCCAGGGGCAGGCCAATGACTACGCCGCCAGCCAGCGCCGTCAAGAGTCCGATTACGACCAGGCGCGACAGACGTATCTTCAGAAAGAAGACTTCCATGATCGCCACCCAAATCGGACCAGTCGACACGATGACGACGCTAACCAGCACGGTTGTGTATTGCAAGGACGACACCCAGGCGGTGAAATGAATCGCGAGACAAATCCCCGAAGCCAGAATGAGCAGCCATTCCCGGCGCGTCAGCTGTTTCAATTCGCCTCGGTAACGCCGCAGCGCGACCGGCGTCAGCGCGACCGCCGCCACTGTCAGACGAGCCGCGGCGATAAGCAATGGCGGCATCGTCTCGTCCAAGGCGTAGCGGATGAGAATTGCCGCGGACGATGTCGCCACGATGGCGACCAAGATGACGATATAGGCTTTGAGGGGAGTTGAACGAGCGGTGGATTCCTGCGGCGGTTTCAATGTTCATTCTCCCAAAGCGAGGTTCGCTAATCATCATGCGATTCCTCCAAATTGCAAGTCGCAATCGTCAATGAACGCGCAGGCCAGGGCAGGTACGCGCGCCTATACAGCCTATGAAGATCAACCGACAGTTTGTACAATCATTCGTGAGCAACGTTGACATTTGCCGCTTGTAATGGTCACTTCTTTGACGCGCGTGTTAGAATGTCAGCGAATACCGTACGTTTCTCTAAGTATCTAAGGAGCAAATTGAATCATGGCTTTTGAACTTCCTTCTCTCCCCTATGCGGAAGACGCGCTGGAACCGCATATCGACGCCCGCACCATGGGCATTCACCACGGCAAGCACCACGCCAGCTACACGACCAACCTGAACGCGGCGATCGCAGGCACCGAGCTTGAAGGCAAGTCCATAGAAGAGATCCTCGGCGATCTGTCGGCTGTGCCGGAGAACATCCGCACGGCTGTACGCAACAACGGCGGCGGCTACGCCAATCACAACCTGTTCTGGCAGATCATGGGTCCTGACGGCGGCGGCGAACCTAGCGGCGCGCTGGCGGATGCGATCAACAACGCCTTTGGCGGCTTCGCAGATTTCCAGGCGGCTTTCTCGGCGGCGGCCGCTACACGCTTCGGCTCAGGCTGGGCTTGGCTGGTGGCTGATGGCGGCGCCGTCAGCGTCACCTCGACGCCCAACCAGGACACGCCGCTGATGGACGGCGGGTCGCCAATTCTCGGCATCGATGTCTGGGAACACGCCTACTACTTGAACTATCAGAACCGCCGGCCCGATTACATCGCCGCCTTCTTCAACGTCATCAACTGGGACAAGGTGGCCGAGCTTTACGCCGCCGCTGGCTAGACCGCTTGAGAAAGATGAACACAGCGCGCCATCCGGTTCGCTGTGTTGTCTTCTGAGGGTCCTGTCATTTGAGGAGATGCTGTGATGACAGTAGAAAATGATAGTTTGAGTCGCCGCGACATCTTGAAAATGGCCGCGGCCGGCAGTATGAGCGCTGCGCTGGCTGGCGCTTCCTTCGTTGCCGCAGCGCAAGAACAGAAAGCCGCCGACGCCGACAGCGACGACTGGCGCTTCCAGCTCCCGCCGCTGCCTTACCCCGAAGACGCCCTCGAACCCTATATTGACGCCGGCACCATGGGCATCCACCACGGCAAGCATCACGCGGGTTATACCAGCAAGCTAAACGCCGCTATTGAAGGCACTGATCTGGTCGGGAGGTCCATCGAAGACATTCTCGGAGATCTGGATTCCGCGCCGGCCGATATTCGCGCTGCCCTGCGCAACAACGGCGGGGGCTATGCCAATCACAGCTTGTTCTGGCAGATCATGAGTCCAGCGGGCGGCGGCGAGCCGAGCGGCGCGCTGGCTGATGCTATCGACAGCGCCTTTGGCGGCTTCTCCGAATTCAATAGCGCCTTCACGCAAACGGCCGCCGGTGTGTTTGGCTCGGGCTGGGCTTGGCTGGAGGTCCGGGATGGCGCGTTGCAGATCGTATCCACGCCGAATCAGGATACACCGCTGATGCATGGGAAGAGGCCGATTCTGGGCATTGATGTCTGGGAGCACGCTTACTACCTCCACTATCAGAATCGGCGGGCGGATTACATCGCCGCCTGGTTCAACGTGATCAACTGGGATAAGGTCGCCGAGCTGTACGCGGCTGGTTAACCCCATCCCACGGCCCCCTAAACCCCAGCAAGCTAGGGTAGGGGAGTGTGGCGCCGGGCGCGGCAGATCGTTCTCAAGCAACACATTGGGCGCTACAATTGTGGCGCTCTTTTTTGTTTGCGCATTGGCTGACGGGAGACTTCCGATGACAGAGTATCGTATCGAGGTGGATTCGCTGGGCGAGGTGCGGGTGCCGCGGGAAGCGCTCTACGCCGCGCAGACGCAGCGCGCGCTGGAGAACTTCCCGATCACCGGCATGAAGCCGCTGCCCGCCTTCATCTGGAGCATTGCGCTGATCAAACGGGCGGCCGCCGAGGTCAACATGGAGCTGGGCTTGCTCGACGAGAAGCTGGCGCAGGCTATCATCCAGGCCGGCGACGAGATCCTGGCTGGCGAGCACCACCAGCACTTCGTAGTCGATCCCTTTCAGGCGGGCGCGGGCACCAGCCACAACATGAACGCCAACGAGGTCATGGCCAACCGCGCCAATCAGATCCTCGGCTACGCGATAGAAGCGAGCGACAAGCCCGTGCATCCCAACGACCACGTCAACATGGCGCAATCGACCAACGACACTATCCCGACGGCGATTCGGCTGGGCGCGCTCTGGCGGCTGGACGAGCTGCTGGAGACGCTTGCGCGCTTCGTCAGCGTGACGCGGGGCAAGGCGGCCGACTGGGACGATGTGGTCAAGTCGGGGCGGACGCATCTGCAGGACGCGGTGCCGATTCGGCTGGGGCAGGAAGTCGGCGCCTGGGCGACAGCCATCGAGCGCGGCGGCGACAAGGTCAGCTTCGCGGCCGAGGGGCTGCGGCGGCTGGGCATCGGCGGCACGGCGGCCGGCACCGGCTTGAACGCGCATCCGCAGTATCACGCGCTAATGGTGGCCAAGCTGTCGGCGCTGAGCGGCATCCGCCTGGTCGAGAGCGATGACCTCTTCGAGGCGATGCAGTCGATGCAGGACGCGGTCTTCTTCTCGGCGGCGCTGCGCAACCTGGCCATGGATTTCACGCGCATCGCCAATGATGTGCGCCTGCTATCGGCCGGGCCGACCACCGGTATCGCCGAGCTGACCGCCCCGACCGTGCAGCCGGGCTCGTCCATCATGCCGGGCAAGGTGAATCCGGTGCTGGCGGAGATGCTCAACCAGGCCATGTACCACGTCATGGGGGACGATACGACCGTGAACCTCTGCGGTGCGGCCGGCCAATTCGAGCTCAACGTGATGATGCCGGTAATCGCGCATAACCTGAACGAGATGATGACGGTGATGATCGGCGCGGTCGGCGCCTTCACGGACAAGCTGATGGCGGGCCTGGCGGTCAATCGCGAGCGGGCGGAGAGCTGGCTGGCGCGCAATCCGATTCTGGTGACGGCGCTGAATCCGATTATCGGCTACAACAACGGGGCCAGGGTGGCGAAGCAGGCGCTGGCGGAGGGCAAGAGCGTGCGCGAGGTGGTGCTGGAGCTGGGCTTGATGGAAGCGGCGGAGCTGGACGCGGCGCTGGATGCTCACGCGATGACCGAGGGCGGGATCGCGGAGTAGCGGCGGCAATTGCCGGGGCGAAAGTTTTTTCGGCGATCTGGCAATCTGGCAAGCTGGCGTATGGGGATGGTAAGGCGCACTTGAGTGCAGGGTAGCACGGGTTGGGGTGGCTGGGGCGACTGGATGGTCGCGTGTTGGGATTGAACGGAATTCTGGCCGCAATTTCTACCGTATTTCCGCCACAATGTCTTGCAACGAAGCTAAAATGGACCCTGAGATATAGTTGAGTAATGTCAAGTGACAAGTGTACTTGTATTGGCCTCGGGCGGTATAGACTCGACCGCCTGCATCTACTACTACATTTCGCGGGGATTCGTGGTCAGGACCCTGCATGTAGATTATGGTCAGAATGCCTATAAACCCGAGAAGAGTGCGTTGGTGAATGTCTGCGACTATTTCGATATCTCTTATGTTGTATTTCGGTGTCAAGATATTCGCTGGTCGATTGCTGACTCGAACGAGATAGTTGGGAGAAATCTGATGTTGGCATCCATCGCTTTGGCGAATTTCGACTCAACGCACGGTCTCATAGCTATGGGAATCCATTCCGGAAGCGGTTATGCAGACTGTTCGCTGGAATTCCAGAAACATCTTAGCGCGGTGGCAAGGCTGTCCTCGCGTTATCGTATTGATTTCGATTTCCCATTTGGTTCATGGTTTAAGTCGGATATCGTGTCCTACTGCAAAGAACACAGAGTACCTGTCAAGCTAACTTTTAGCTGTGAAGATAGCGACTCAGCAGCTTGCGGTCGATGTCCATCTTGTTTGGAAAGGAACGAGTTCATGGACGAGAGGGGTTTTCTGTATGGATCGTAATGCAATGACGATTTATGACGAATTGTTGCCGCTGTTCGCGTTTTCTTTTTCCAGTAAAGGTTTTTTGGATTTGCCCGATCTATTGGCGTCAGTTCTTTCTCGAGTGCCGGACTCATTCCTAGTTTCACTCTACGATTATCGATATCTTCTCGACGAAATCCAGGACATTGATAATGGGGACACGCGAATTCGCATTTGGGATAGCGGAGGATATGAAACGTCAGCCGACGATGACCTATCGGCTCATTTCAGCGCCATTCCCGGAATTGAACTTTGGTGTGAAGACACTTACGTGGAAACTGCGCGCACAATACCTTGGAATTCTCGAGATATTCTCGTCAGCTATGATGCATACAAGAATCGAACCTCTAAGCCCGTCGCTGTGCAGTTGGAGGACGCCTGTCGGCTCTTTGAACGGATTCCGGGAAACTATATGCGTGATATTCTCCTCCACGTTGACGAAAGCACAGATCTAAAGTCACTGGCTAAAGACGTTAAAAGATTCGAAGGATGTTTTGACGTACTCGGTTTTACTGAGAAAGAGATTGCTAGCACCTGGTTTAAGGGCATAAACTTCATTGATAATTTGCGAAAGGAACTATCAGGTGAACTAGGAGTGTACGTGCCCATACATCTCTTCGGATGCTTTGATCCGAAATCGATAGTTTATTTCTTTCTTGTGGGAGCCGATATTTTTGACGGCCTATCTTGGCTGCGGTACTTCATCAACAATCGCTCAACATTCTATACCCGAGAGTACGAAGCACTAGTACCTTTATCGCGGCATTCGCAATTGAGCTTCTACCTCCCCGAGATAGTAGCAAACAATATCGAGGAATTACAGCGTTTGCGCTATGACCTATCGTATTCTGCGATTTCAAGTGACTACAGCAGATTTCAAGACGAAATGAACTTTGTACAGCAGGTTCTTTCTGATGGAGGAGATAGATTATGAGCGGTGGAGGACGTCAAAACTGGCAGAGTTTTCAGCAAGTGACTCGTCGAGAGTTACTAGAGGATTCTGTGAATGAAACAGATTCTCTACAAAGCGCTACGGAGCTGGAACATTACTTGTCAGAGAAACTCAAAGAAATAAATGATCTTGACTATAGTGCGATACATGCCCATCGGGAATCAATTCAAGATGCACTGAGACAGGAATTCGATATTGAAAAGATGAATTTCGCTGGATCTCATGCACGAAGGACTGATGTCGTTGAGCATAGTGACATAGACCTGTTAGCAACATTTCGCGACAAGTCCGAACTGCCGTATTCTTCTGATGAAGCTATCGCCTCGCTAGCCCAGCGATTAAGAGAGCGATTTCCGAAATCGACAATTGAAGTTGGCAGGATGGCAGTCTCGGTCAAGTTCAGCGATGGTCTTGAAGTACAAATATTGCCCGCGTATCGTGAGGGCAAAGCATACAAGGTACCTGACGTTAACTCTTCAGGCTGGAAGTTAAGTAATCCCGTTGCGCACAGTAGGAAGTTAAGCGAGGTAAACGAAAAGTGTATCGGACAGTTAATTCCGACAATTAAATTGGCTAAACACCTGTTCAAACGCAATGGCATTGATCTTAAGTCTTATCACGTCGAAAACATGGCTCTAAAGGCTTTTGAGCACTTTAGCGGTCCATATAGCAATAGAAGCATGCTTCGCCACTTACTAAGCAAAAGCAAGACACTGGTGCGTCAACGAATCGCAGATCGAGGTGGGCAATCGAATGACGTGTCTAGTCATTTGTCGCCTCAGGATCGGATTCAGTTGTCGGCACAACTGGCGAGGCTTGAAATAAGACTAACGTCAGACGCGTTGGGCAATTGGAGCGAGTCATTTGACGCATGACTGTAAGCGAGACGGAAACCATCAAGGAAATCAAGAATCTCAAGCGGAAAACCGCATTGCAGCAGTACTGTAACTATGAACTGGCAAGTCGGATAAGTCTGCGAGCCAGAGTCTTAAATGTCTCGCTCGTGCTGCTTTCTGGAATTACGGTCCTTTCAACGACTGACCATGCGAAAATGCTTTTGGATGCCGTTGGCGGTCCAAATCAGCCCCTTGTCTCCGCGTTCTTTTCCAGTGTAGTTTTCCTAATGATGTTACTTAGAATGGAATTGCGGTTTTCCGAGATTGCGAATTCATTTAAGTCGGGCGGAGATGCATACACAAGGTTTCTACGAAAGATCGACATGCTCATCCCGCGTTTGGATTCGATGCAGGTGGATGAGATCCAGCAACTGGGCGCTCAATTAACCGATGAATACGGGAATATCGTACATTTTGCCCGCGAAATACCTGGCCGGGACTTCCTACGACTAAAGCAACAGTTTCTTCAACGCAAGGCTATATCAAAAGCGCTTGATTCGGATCCGTTCCAAGATCTTTCGAAAATTAAGCATTCCTAACTTCCTCACGCTCCGCTTTCACACAAATTCGCCAACCCACGCCAAGCCCGCTACAATCTGCCCATCAGCCCGACCCCGCCAAAGGAGGCGCCTACTGACGACTACTCTCATCACACCCCATCTATCAACTGTTCGTTCGCTTATCAAATGAGGAAAAGCACCATGAAGAAAGCACTGCTATTGCTACTCATCATCGCCTTGCTGCCGCTGGGCAGCGCGCTGGCGCAGGACATGCCCCACGCGGGCGTGGAAATCGTCGCCACTTACATGCAGTCGGGCACCTACGATGTGGGCGCGGAGAATATCGAAGATGCGTTCGAAGCCGAGACCGGCATCGAGCTCGAATTGGTGGCCTCGCCCTGGGCCGTGCTGAATCAGAACCACATCACCGACTTGACCACTGGCACCGGCGAGTTTGATGTGATGTCGGGCGAATTCTGGATCGCCAGCGTCTATGACAGGATGCTGCCGCTGGATGATCTTGTCGCCCGCGACGGCTTCGGCGGCGATTACATCCCGACCATCTGGCAGCCGGGACCCTCGGGCTACTTTGATGGCAAGCGGATCGGCATTCCCTACAGCGCCGATGCTTATGGCATTGTCTATCGCACCGATATCTTCGAGGAAGCGGGCTTGAGCGCCGATTGGGAGACCTGGGACGATTACATCGCGACGCTGGACAAACTGGCGATGCACCTGGAAGGTACGGATATCGCGCCGAGCGTCTTCTCCTGGGGCGCGGCTGAGCAGACGCCGTCCATTTTCCTGGGCATGTACGATGGTTATTTGGTCGATGCCGATGGCAATTATGCGCTGGATGAGGCGAGCGCGCTGGCGGCGCTGGAGAAGATGGCCAGCCTGCTGGCATACAATCCGGAGGGCGCGGCCGGCTTGAGCATCGACGAATCCAACGCGGTCTTCTTGACGGGCAACTCGGCGACGATGATCTGCTGGGTCAGTTTCATGCGCGCCTCGGCGCAAAATCCCGATGCGTCCCTGGTGGTCGACAACTGGGCGGTGGCCCCCTTCCCGGGTCCCGGCTTCCCCTTCTTGTCCGCCTGGAATCTGTTCATCTCGGAATACAGCGAGAATCCCGAAGCAGCTTGGGAGTGGGTCAAGTACTACATCAATCCTGAGCAGTCGACCCAGCGCTTCGTCGAACTCGGCGTTGGCTCGCCCTATCTGAGCACCTACGAAGATCCGGACCTGATGGATGCCTACAGCCATGACTTCCCGGGCATGGTGCATAACCTGGGTCGGGCGCAGTCGGTGCCCTGGGTATTCGAAGCCTTTGAGATCTTCTTCCGCAACACCAGCGAATTGGTCATCGGTTCGATAAGCGCGGAAGAGGCGCTGGCGAATACGCTGGCGGGCTGGTCTGAAGTGACGGTGCCGCCGGCGCTGGTGCAATCAGCCGCCGCGCAGGGGCAGCAGCAGGAGATGTAATCGCTCCTGGTCCACGAGCGATGCGGGCAAATGTCGCCTTTGAACGTAAACTGACGCTCGCACGACGATTAGCAAGAAAGTCCCTCCCTCGTTATGGGGTCGCATAGACACTGACCCGCCGGGGAGGGATTTAGCCTGGGGGCAACCTCGTCATGACCTGGCACAGAAGGCACGATATGCCTTGGCTGATAGCCTTTGTGTTGCCGGCTTTCGTCATTGTTGTCGCCGTTCAGTTTTATCCCTTGGCTTACTCGGCTCTCCTCTCGGTGCAGGAATGGTCGCTGACCAAATCGCAGGCGCCTGAAGGCTTTGTCGGCCTGGAGAACTTTGTGAAGGAACTGGGCGACGAAACCTTCAGGCGTTCTGTCCGCAACAGCGTTTGGATTACGGGCGGGGCAGTCGTCCTCGAAATGCTTTTGGGGGTGTGCCTCGCGTATTTGACGATGGGTTCAAGCTGGCGGATGCGCGCTGTTCGCACTTTGCTCATCTTGCCGATGGTGATTGCGCCGGTCGCGGCTGGCACCTTGTGGCGCATCCTGCTGAATTATCGCGCCGGCTTGGTTAATCATCTGCTCGGTCTGATCGGCGTTCAGGGACCGGAGTGGCTCGCGTCGCCGGATTGGGCGATCGTATCGGTAATCCTTCTCGATACCTGGCAGTGGACGCCCTTTGTGTTGTTAGTCGCGGGCGCGGCGATTGCCAGCATTCCCGGCGATCTGCTGGAGGTGGCGGCCATTGATGGCGCCTCGCGCTGGAAGACCTTCGCGTATATTGAATTGCCG
The DNA here is from genome assembly GCA_022824465.1 of Anaerolineae bacterium. GTDB lineage: Bacteria > Chloroflexota > Anaerolineae > Aggregatilineales > Phototrophicaceae > UBA6055. The sequence goes on along the minus strand of JAJDZV010000005.1, from coordinate 10,555 downwards.
CTTTTGACGCCGCTGCTGCTGTTGACGCTGGTCTTCCGCATGTTGGAGTCGCTCTTGTCGCTGGATTCGATTTATTCGCTGACATTTGGCGGCCCCGGGTTCAGCACCTATACGATGACCTTTTACATTTATACGCAGGGGCTGCGAAATTTCAATTTTGGCGCGGCGGCGGCTTCGTCATGGATCTTCATGGCTTTCGCCAGCGTATCAATCGCGCTGGTCTTCTGGTTCCAGCGGAAGGACTGGTAGCATGGCTGGAATCTTCAAGGAAAGCTCGATATGAGAAGACGCAAGTCCTTAAGGCAGCGGCTCTTCTCTGTCATACACGCTTTTGTGCTGGCTCTTGCCTGCCTGGTGGTGATCGTGCCGCTGGGTTATCTGATAATCAACAGTATCAAGTTGCCGCGGGAATTTCTGACCATTCCGCCGACGATCCTGCCAACGGAAGTGACTTTTGAGCATTATCAAGAGCTTATTGACGACAAGAAAACCGTGCGCTATTTCCAGAATAGTTTGACCGTCGCGGTTTGGACGACCGGCGTCACCATCTTGACGGGCACGCTGGCGGCCTATGGTCTGGCGCGCGCGCGGCTCTCAGCCAAGATATTGGCGCTGGTTACATTCACTTTTCTCTTCATTCGCTTTTATCCGCGCGTAACCACGGTGATACCGTTCTTCCTGGTGATGCGGCAGTTTGACTTGCTGGACACGGTCTGGGCGATAGTCATCGGGCAGCTCGGCATAACGATCCCGTTTGTGACCTGGCTGATGCTGGTCGTCTTTCAAGATTTGCCGAGCGAGATTGAAGAAGCGGCTGTAGTCGATGGCGCGAGTGTCTGGCAGCGGTTCTCGCGCGTGGTCTTGCCGATTGTTATGCCGAGCGTCTCGGCGGCGGCAATCTTGACCGCCTTTCTATCCTGGAACGAATTTCTGATTGCGTCGAGCGTCGCCCGGCGCAAGGCGAGCGTCCTGTCTATCGCGGTTGCCAGCTTTGTCAGCGACAAAGGCATACAATGGGGTCCGATGGCAGCCATGAGCGTGGTCATGATCGTGCCGATGATCGTCTTCGCCTTGTTCGCGCAAAAGTATCTGATCCGCGGGATCACGTTTGGCGCGGTGAAAGGCTAGCAAGCTGCCGCCTTTGCTCAGGCGCTATGCGCGCGCTCATAAGCTTGCCGGGTGTACGCGGCCAGTCGCTCGTCGATCTGCGCCGCATCCTTAAGCTCGATCATGTGAGTGATGTTTGGCATGGCGCCTAAACCCACGCCCTTGCGCGCATAGTCGCCGAAGGGCTCGTCGCCTAAATCTAGGCCGACGCGAATATTGGTCTTGTTGATCTTCGCGCAGCCAAATACGCGTTCTTCTTCGATCGACACATAGGTCTTGGTCGGTATGAAGAGAATCTGGGGCAATGAATCCTGCAGATTGGCGACAATCGCGTCATACAGCGGTCGCTGCTTTTCTTTGCCAGCGAATATCTTGCGGAAAAGCGTGGGATAATGGAAGACGGGTTCGCCGCCATTGAGGAATATGCCCGCCAGCATCGTGGCTTGCATATGGTTGAAATCCTTCTCGCTCTTAAGCCATTTCACGATCTCATTATTCTTTTGCATACCGGCTGCTTCCACTATTCGCATCCAGTCAGCGAGATCGGCGCCCGTCTCGTCTTCAAGCGAGGCGATGAAGGCTTGTTCTAGCTCGCGCGCTTCCTTTGCCATAATTCGCTCCTTAACTTGCTTGGAATTGGAGAATCCCACATTGAGGCGCTGTCCGCCAGATTGAATTGGCGCGGATTCTCCGGCGCCTGGATTGACCGCATTCACCAAGAAGCGCGCCACGAGTGCCGTTTCGTAATCTGGAATCCGGCATTATAATGTGCGCCAGTTAGACAATTCTGGCGTGCGCCATCGCCGCCGCACGGGAGGTGCGAAATCTTGGACCGACAAACAGCCTACGACATCGTCTGCGAATTCGTGCAATCCAAGTCGCTGCGCAAGCACATGCTCGCTGTCGAATTCGCCATGCGCGCCTATGCCGAGCACTACGGCGAAGACCCGGACTCCTGGGGACTGGTCGGCTTGCTGCACGACTTTGACTGGGAGATCCACCCCTCGCTGGAGCAGCACCCGATGGACGGGGCGCCGATTCTGCGCGCGCGGGGGCTGGGCGAAGAAGATATCCGCACGATTCTGAGTCACGGTCCGCTGGCGGCGGATGATCGCGTCACATTGCGCGACAAGGCGCTCTATGCCGTCGATGAACTGACGGGCTTGATCACGGCGGTGGCGCTCGTTCGACCCAGTAAGGACATCCGCGATGTCAAGGCGCGCAGCATCCGCAAGAAGTGGAAGGACAAGGCTTTCGCCGCCGGCGTCAATCGGCAGGATGTCATCGATGGCTGTGAAGTGCTGGGCGTGGATGTCTGGGAGTTTCATATTCCGCTGGTGTTGAAGGCGATGCAGGATCACGCCGCCGAATTGGGGCTCGACGGCGTGAAGTCTTAGCGTGTTAGTAGCGGACGTGCACGGGCGTGCCGACAGGCGCGAAATCATAGAACCACTTGGCATCGGGCGTTGTCATATTGACGCAGCCATGGCTCATCGGCGTGCCAAAGTTGTTGTGCCAATAGGTGCCGTGAATGGCATAGCCGGCATAAAAGTAGCTGACCCATGGCACGCCTGGCAGGTCGTAATCGGGTCCCACCATGTGTCGTGACGGCAGCTTGCGCGTGACTTTGAAATTGCCCTGGACTGTCGGCGTATCCGGCAAGCCGCTGGAGATGATGGCGCTCCGCTGCAGGACGCCGTCCAAGTAGGCATAGGCTCGCTGCGTGCTCAGCACGATCACGATTTCACGCCCAACGCCAATATGCGGACCCGGGTCCACATGCACCGGCAGGACGGGACCATAGCGCGCCGCCTCTTCTTGCGTTGGGATCTGCAAGACCGTACCGGCGTATACTGTGTCGGGATTGGTGATGCTATTTATGGCAGCGATCGCCAGCCAACTCATGCCAAAGCGGTTGCCAATGGAGGAGAGAAACTCGCCCGGCTGCACTGTGTACTGTTCGCGATTCACGTCTGGCGCCGGCGCGCTCGGGCGGGATTGTGGCGGCGGCGCAGTGTCCAGGTTACGGATGCGCAGCGATAGGCCAGCATGCACAAAGCGTGGATCAGCGATGCCATTGGCTTGCATCAGCCGGTCGACCGGCACATTGAATCGCCGCGCTATGCTGAATAGCGTGTCGCCACGCCGGACCGTATACGAGTCTGGACGTGTAACCGGCGTCGTTTCAATGCTGGGATCTACAGGCTCAACGGCTACAGCGCTCTCCTGTTCGTCCGTCTCTTCCGTCGCTGCTGGCTCGTCGGCCGGTGGCGCTCCACCCGCCGGAATCAGCAGTTCTTGGCCCGGATAGATCAGATAGGTCCAGGTTTCGTTGAGTTCCTGCAAGTCGACGAGACTCACGCCGTAGCTCGCCGCAATTGTGCCCAGCGTCTCCCCAAAGCGGACGACATGCGTGTATTCGCCTGCGACGACCCTTGTCGGCGTCTCAGGCGAAACATCCTCGACAGGCGACGTTCGCGCGTCGCGGCTCTCGACGGGCAGCGCCAATTCGTCGCCGGGGTAGATCAGCCAGCCCCACAAATTGTTGAGCGCTTGCAGCTCGAACAAATCAATACCATAAGACGCGGCGATGGCATCCAGGGTCTCGCCGCTCTGCACGACATGAATTGCGACGGCTTCAGGTTCCGGGGCGCTTAGCGCGCCGTCCTTGGGAATCGTGAGCTGCTGCCAGGAGTAGACGATATGGGCGTTGCTAATGCCATTGATCGCCGCCAGCCGATAAATATCCACGCCGTATGACTGGGCAATGCGACTCAACGTTTCGCCTGGCCTGACGAGATGCGTGATTTCCGCGTTCGGCTGCGCCTGCGCCGGCAGCAGCGAGAGCAGCGCTACCAAGGTTGTTAGAATTCTCACTCTAAAGAGGTTCATAACGGCGATCCCCTGCGTATAGGCTATACTTGCCGCAACAATAACTCACAATGGGGCGGGTGACGAAATGCGCTATTGTGAATTGAAGCGCGCCGAATTTGACTGTAGAATCAGCGCATTCTGCGCGGAAGCGCCTGAATCCGTTGACGCGCAAGCGATTGCGAGCATTGAAACAGCGGCGCGGAAACTCTTTTCACGAGCTCAGGCGCTGCGGCAGCGTTGAATAGGCGTTGGCTGTTCGTGTGGCGAGCGTTATATGAAACCGATACACTTCGTAGCGAAAGCGGAAGCGGGACCTGAATGGATGGAGGGGTCAGCATGTCCGAATCTAAACTGAATGGGCGGAGACACTTTGCCCGGCTGCTCCTTTGCCTGGCGCTCGCCGCCTGCTTGGCTACGCCCGGATTCGCCCAAGACGGAAGCCGCATACTGGTGGCTGGAACGACTGTTTCCGGCGCGCTAGACGCGGATGCCAGCGCCATGACCCTGGTCTTTGACGCGACCGCGAATTCGAGGGCGAGTGTCTCGCTGGAGAATGTCAGCGGCGGCGCGCTGGCGCTGCACATCAGCGACACTAACGGCAACATGATTGCACAGGCTTCCGGCGATTCGGCCGCGGTGGACGCGCAGCTCGACTCCGGCGGTCGTTATCTTGTATTCGTCTATATCGCGCCCGGAACCGTCGCGCAGGCGACTTCATTTGATCTGACCTTTGACCTGGCGGCGGAGGAGGTTGCCGCGGAAGTTGCCGAACCGGCGGCGCCCGCGCAGATTCTGCTTGTCGCTGGCATAGAGGTCCGTCTGACCTGGACGGGCGCAGCCGACCTGGACCTCGAGGTTCGCGATCCCATCGGGCAGACGCTCTTCTGGAATTCGCGCGCGACCGAGAATGGCGGCGGCTTTGGTTTCGACGCCAACGGCCTCTGTGACGTTATTAGCGCGAGCCCGGAAGAGACCGCCACCTGGCAGCCCGGCTTCTTGCCCACCGGCAGCTACGAAATCATCGTCTACTATGAACAAGCCTGCGACGCATTGACCGCCACCGTGCCATTTCGGGTTGAAGTGCTCGTAGACGGCCAGACCAGCGGCGCGATAGAAGACCTGATATCGCCGGGCGCGCTCGGCCAACAGAACATCTACGTGGGCCGCTTCGTGCTCGGCGGCGACGGTACCGCGGATGTCGTCCCCGGCGGCTTATACCCAGCCGCCAGCGTGACGAGCCTGCCCGGCACTTATGACTTTGCCGCCGATGTCCCGACGCCGATCGCGCGCGATGTGCCGGTCATCGGCCAGATCAGCAACGCCCAGCCCTTTGCCGCCTATTCGTTTGAAGGCGCCGCCAACGAATTGATCACAGTGGAAATGCAGGCGCTCAGCGACAGTTTGGACACGCTCGTGCAGATAATCGACCCCAACGGCGCCATTGTCGATGTCAACGATGACTCCGCGCTCGGCGGCACGACTGACTCACTGGTGACCGACGCGCGGCTCCTCAGCAGCGGCAGCTATCGCATAATCGCGACGCGCTACGCAAAGGAAGCCGGCGGCACCTTCGGTCAGTTCCAGCTGACCTTGACCGGACCAACCGGCAATGCCGTGGCATTGGGCAGCCAATTGAACCTGCCGCAGGGTGTTGTGGAGGTCGGCTTGTATTGGAGCACTAGCGCCGATTTGCAGCTGCTCGTCCGCGACCCGCTTGGCGAATCGGTCTTTGACGACAATCCGGCGGCAACTTCGGGCGGCATCCTGCAGGCGGCAGGCAACGCCAATTGCGTCGCCTCTGAGGGCGCGCCCGTGTCGTATGTCTATTGGCCCGAAGGCTTATTGCGGCCCGGCGCCTATGAAGTCGAAGTTTGGTATCAGGACCCTTGCGTCGACTTCCCGCCGCCGGTCAATTTCACGCTGCAGATCGAGGTCAACGGCGTCGTTGTCGCCCGGCAACGGCAATTCCCGCAGCCAGGTCAGCGCTACGTCACCAACTTTACCGTGCAACCTTCGGGATTCGCCGTCGCTGGTGAAGGCGGCTTCATCGACGCAGGCAGCGCCAGCTTGAGTTTTCAGGAGGAAGCGCTAGTCGCGCCGACTATCGAAAGCGGCCGTCCCGTTCGTGGCGCCATCTCGCCCGGCAACCCCTTTGACGTTTATCAGTTTGACGGGATTGCCGGCGATACCGTCAGCTTGAGCTTGTCCGGCGTCACGCTGGTGCTGGATACCAATCTGTACTTGATTGGTCCCAGTGGCGCCGAGCTGGCGAGCAATGACGACGGTGATCCGGTCGAACTGGGTTTGACGGGCCGGCCAACCGACTCGCGGATCACTGGCTATGTCTTGCCGGAGAATGGTCCCTATACCGTGATCGCGACGCGCTATGGCAATCAATACGGCGGGACGATCGGCATATACGAACTTGTGATGACCAGGAACTGAACCGCCGGCTGATATCTGCGGTATTGTACAATGCGGAAAGCCTCTGATATGATGCTCGCCACCTATCAGTACGATAAGCTGCGAAAGCGAATACGGATGGAACGCGGCTGTCTCCTCACATTTGTAATGCTTGCCTCACTCTTGCTTGCCGCATGTTCGCCCGATATCAATCTACTCAACGACGATATGCTCAGCGATACCAGTTTGCTAACCGGCGACCCCTGTGAGGCGCCCTGCTGGAACGGCATCGTGCCGGGCGAGACGCTCTATCGCGACGCCAAGTTGATCATCGAAAGCGACGAGCGCTATGCGCTAGGCGACGAACCCGATCCGGAAGAGGGCAGCGTCGTGCGCCGGTTTGCCTTTTCCGAAGGCGATAGCCCGGCTTGCTGCCAAGTGTTAAGTCGCGATGGCGAAACGGTTTCGTCTTTCCTGCTGCAGACCGCGCCCGTCATGAACTACGGACCGGTGTTCGATGTATATGGCGAGCCCGACTTCGCCGCCGGCGAACAGGTCAGCGAGGAACAAGGCTATGTAGCGTTGATCTATTCCGATGTGCCCTTGATCGTCTACGCCTATATCGCGACGCCGGCCTCCGGAGAGCTGTCCGTTTCCAGCCCGATCATCGGCGCGATGTACCTGGTCGCTGATGAAGTGGACGAGTTGATGGTATGCGCCAACTTGTATCACTGGCGCGGCTTCACCTCGTTTTCGGCATACGCTGAAGGCGAATTCGACTATGTCGGCGAGGGCGTCGGCGATGACGAGCTTTGCCCAACCGGCTAGTCGCGCAGGCGGCAAGATTCGAGTCTATTGAATTCAGGGAGCAATAGCGAGATGGCAGCAGATAGGGGCGCGCTGGCGGTCGGCGCAGAGGTTAAAGGCACGGTCAGGCATCTCGGCTTGTACGGCGCGCTGGTGGATATCGGCGCCGGTCAAGACGCCATGCTGCATATCTCTCAACTTGGCGCGAACGAAGACCGCGCCCTGGCCGAGGTAGCGCAGCCCGCAAGCGAGATTACCGCCTGGATCTACAAGACCCGCCGCGACGGCCGCGTCGAATTGACGCTGGACAAACCGCCAGCCGTTCCCTGGCAGACGATCAAGCGCGGCAACTCCTACGCGGGCGTGGTCGTGCGTGTGGAAGATTTCGGCGTCTTTGTAGATTTCGGCGCGGAACGCCCCGGCATGGTGCATGTCTCCGAAATGGCTGATGGCTACGTGAAATCGCCCGGCGATGTCGCCAGCGTCGGTCAGGAAGTGCGCGTGCGCGTTATCAAGAAAAATGGTCGCCCGCGTCAAATCGATCTGTCAATGAAATCCGACCCGATGGACTTCGACATCGCTGACGATGAGGACGAAGACGATGACTTGCCCACGTCAATGGCGCAGGCTTTCCAACGGGCGATGCGGCCGGACGACGGCGCGGCCGAACCCCACAATCACCGACGAGGCGCGCAAAGCAAACACCGCGAGAAACAGGAAGAGATCCTGGCGCGGACCTTGCGCAACTCCCGAGCCTGAGACGAAGCTGTACCTTAATACCGCCGGGTGGCGAATGCGCGCCCGTCTTTCACTTCGCGGATGGGCGCCGCCTAAGCCATGGACTCGCGATAAACGCGGTAGGCGATGGTCATGAACAAAAGCGTGAAGTTGATCTCGTGCGTCAGGCACCAGGGGCAGACCGCCTCGAGCAGACCCAATTGCACATAGACCAACCACATCGAGAAGAGCCAGGCGAATAGTCCGACGCCGAAGACGATCAGACTGCCGTATTCGTCAAGCAAGCGACTGCGTGTCTCCAGCGCCAGCGTACAGCCAATGATCAAATAGACGGCGAAACCCAGATAGGCGATTGGGATGCCGGCTAGCTCCGAGTATTGGCTGTTCAGCACAACATTGCAGTTGAAGGGGCCGGATTCAATGCAGACCGCCGGCGCGCTGGCGAACTTGAGGTAGCTCAAATAGCCCGCGACGATCAAGCCCACAAGCACCAGCAGCATCTGAAACAACCGCAGTCTGGCAACAGGCGCGCCGCCCGTCTTCTTGGAATCGCCCGGGACGAATGTCATCTCGTTATCTCCCAAGTCAACCGAGATCGCGCAGCAGCAAGACCGACAATTCCTCGCCCGCGGCGACTTGCGCGCGACCCTCAGGAATGATGGCGAGGCCGTCCGCCAGCACCATCGACATCAGCGCGCCTGAGCTTTGGATGCCGGTCGAATGCGCGACTACGCGGTCGGTCTCGCGCGTCAGCCTAACGCGGTTGTAACTGCGGCGGCCGTCAGAGCGAAGATCGTCCGCGACGATCGCCCGGATGGTACGTGCTCGCGCCTTGCGCCCGGCGATCTTCGCCAAAGCCGGTTGCACGAGGACTTCATAAGTCACCATCGTCGACACTGGGTTGCCCGGCAAACCAAAGAAAGGCACGCCTCGCAGCGTGCCGTAGGCGAGGGGCTTGCCAGGCCGCATGTTGATGCGCCAGAAGTCGATATCGCCGAGCTCGTCCATCACCACCCGCACGAGATCCGCCGCGCCGACTGACACGCCGGCTGTGCTGATGATCATATCGGGATTGATATCCAGCGCCCGCCGATAGAGCTTGCGGATGGAATCCAGGCTGTCTTTGGCGATTGGCAGCCGAATAGGGATTCCACCCGACCGGCGGACCAGCGCGGCCAGCGTATAACTGTTTGTGTCGCGGATTTTGCCCGGCTGCAGCGCTTGATGCGCCTCCACCAGCTCATCGCCGCTGCTGAGGATGACCACTTTTGGCTGGCGGATCACGCCGACTTTGGCGCAGCCGATGCCGGCAAGCATGCCGATTACCGCGGGCGTCGCGACGGTCCCCGCGCGCACAATGGTTTCGCCAGCCTCAATGTTTTCACCCGCCCGCCGGATGTTCTCGCCCCAATCCAGGCTTCTGCGCAAACGCACTTCCGGCGGCGGGCTGTCTTCGCCTTTCCGCCATTCATCGTCGGTGTCTTCTACCGGGATCACAGCCGTGCAGCCGGGCGGGATCGGCGCCCCGGTCATGATGCGCGCGGCACAGCCCCGCTCAAGCAGCCCGCTGGGCGCGTCGCCGGCCCGAATGTCCATGTTGACCCTGAGCGTCGCCGGCTGCGCTTGGCCGGCCTCAGCGCTGTCCCCATGGTGAATGGCGTACCCGTCCATCGCCGAGTTGTCGAAGGCGGGCAGGTCTATCGGCGAGACGACATCGTCCGCGATTACGCGATTATGCGCCTCGGCCAATGAGACGGTCTCGGCCGGCAGCGTCTTCACGCTGGCGAGTATGTTCTCCAAGGCAGAATCTACGTTGAGCAGTGGTGTCACGAGCGCGCTCCGATGCGATGCATTAGATGGGCATTCTAGCACAGATTCGCGATCGATATTATGGGCAGCAAGCGCCAAACGGAGGGAGGCTTTGACGCCTACTTTGCGCCGTGATAACATCAAGTTCGGGTCACAAGTACGCGAACTGCAATTGAATCGAGAATTGGAGGTTATACAATGAATAGGCGTAGAATGATTCTTGCCCTGCTGGTCATAGTATCGTCGTTTTGGACGAGTGCGACTATAGCCCAAGACGACACGGCTCCTGATTTGGGAGAACCTTTCATCGGCGAATTGGTCGATGTTAACGGTCGCGATGTCCTCGTGCATTGCGTAGGAGAAGGCAGTCCCACGATTTGGCTGGAGAACGGCTGGGCGGCGATGGTAGTCACCTGGCAGCCGTTCCAAGACCAGCTAGGAGAACACAGCCGCGTTTGCGCCTATGATCGCGCGGGCATGGGCTGGAGCGCGCCCAATGGCTCTGACCGCACAGCGTACAATTCCGCCCAGGAATTCGCGGAATTGCTTGATGCGCTGGGCGAAACCGAGCCGTTTTATATCCTGGCGTGGTCTTGTGGCGCGCCGATCGCCCAGATTTACGCGGCGGAGAACCCGGATATGGTCTTGGGCCTGGTTTTGATGGATGCTTGTGGACTGGATTACGATCGCTGGGTGATGGAGACTTATCCTTTTGGCACAGGCCAAAGCCCGGCCGGGCAGGTGAGCTGGCTGGAAACGGTGCGAGGTTATGCGGAAGCGGCAGCGGCGGGCGAGTTGCTGTATGACGATATATCCT
>JAJDZV010000014.1 GCA_022824465.1 Anaerolineae bacterium | reverse complement strand
ATGGGCTGTTTCCTTGAACGTAGCGCTTAGCCAATGACGATCGCGGACCAGCAAAGCGCTGCACTCAACCGGTTGGAACATCCATTTATGCGCGTCCCAGGTCAGTGAATGCGCGCGTTCAATGCCAGCCAGGGCTTGTTTCCTATACTCCGTCAAGCAGGCGGACGCGCCGTAAGCGCCATCGACATGCAGCCAAAGACCCTCCCGCTCACACAGATCCGCCAGGTCCCCGAGCGGATCCAACGCGCCCGAATTGGTCGTGCCGGCTGTCGCAGCAACGCAAAAGGGACGTTTGCCCGCCGCTCTGTCCTCCGCTATCGCCCGTTCAAGCTCCGCTACTGGAAGCCGGAAGTCCTCATCAGACTGGATTTCCCGCAGTTGTTCCGGCGCGAAGCCGAGGATGCGCAAGCCGCGTGAAATGACGAAGTGCGCCTGATCTGAGCAGTAAGCGACGGCGTCGCGCATATCGCCATCTAGCTGGATCTGCCGCGCCACCGCCAATCCCGTGAGGTTCGCCACGGAACCGCCGCTGACAAACAGACCGCCGGCCGCTTCCGGCATGCCGCATAGCTGGCGCAACCAACTGATGGCCAGCCGTTCGACTACGGCCGCGCCGGTCCCAAGCGGGTAAAGGGCGTTGAAGATGTTGTAGCCGGAAGCCAGGGCATCCGCCATAGCGCCGACGAAGTTGCTGGAGGAGGGAATATAGGCGAAGAAACGCGGATGATCGAGGTGATCGATAGTTGTCAGCACCTGTCGCTCGAACTGCTCCAGCACATCTTGCCAATCGGTTCCAGCCTCTGGGAGGGGCTCGTCCAGGATTTCCTCGAATGTCGCATGATCCAGCGCGCGCGTCACCGGAAACTGGGCTTGCGCGCCCGTATAATCGACCAGCATGTCGATGATGCGGTAGCCCATTTCACGCATATCATTAGCGCTGAGCTTTAGCTGGTCTTGAGGATTGACGTTTCGCATATAGGGTCCTCTCGAATTGCATGCGAGGCACGAATGTAATGTTAAACCAACTCTTCCAGTTTCGCCGCTAGTTGGCCCAGCAAGCGGACGGTCCCGCGCAAGTCTTCGGGCGTCGTGCGGGGATTGTTGCAGCACATGCGCATCACGGGCCGGCCGCAAAGCTGTGTGCCAGAGGCGAAGGCGTATCCGTCTTTTAGCAGCGCGCCCACCAGGTCATGTGTCACTCGATCGGCTTTGTGGTCGTCGCCGTTCTTTGGCAAGTAACGGAAGGTGAGGATCGCCATCTGCGCGGGGGTGACAATTTGCCAGCAGCCCGCTTCCCGGAGCAGCGCCTCGGCGATTTCGGCATTTTCAAAGCCGGCCGCTATCGCCTGGCTGATGGCGTCGAGGCCAAAGACTTTGAAGCTCAGCCAGAGCTTCAGCGCGCGGAACTGCCGCGTCAGCTGAACACCCTGGAAGCCGAAATTGATTTCGTCGTCTTCTTGCTGGATGTCTTTGAGGTATTCGCCCTTTTCCTTGAATGTCTGCGCCAGCCAGCGTCGCTCGCGGACGATAACGACGCCGCATTCTATCGGCTGGAAGAGCCACTTATGCGCGTCCAAGGCCAGCGAGTCGGCGCGCTCCAAGCCCGCTAGCGCCCGCTTGCCTCTATCGCAGAAGGCGGCCGGTGCGCCGTAAGCGCCATCGACATGCAGCCAGAGACCCTCGCGCTGGCACAAGTTCGCCAGGTCAATGAGCGGATCCACCGCGCCGGTGTTGGTCGTGCCGGCTGTTGCGATGACACAGAAGGGATTTCGCCCGGCCGCGCGATCTTCGGCGATTGCCGATTGCAACTTCGCTGCTGAAAGCCGAAAGCGCTCATCGCTCGCGACTTTTCGCAGTTGCTCGGGCGCGAATCCGAGCAGGCGCAGGCCGCGTGAAATCGCGAAATGACCCTGATCGGAGCAATAAGCGACCGCGCCGCGCATGTCGCCGTGCAGGCGTACCTGCCGCGCGACCGCCAAGCCGGTTAGATTCGCCATCGAGCCGCCGCTAACAAATGTGCCGCCGGATCCCTCGGGAAAGCCAAAGAGTTGCCGCAGCCAGTCCACCGTCAATCGCTCGACCTGCGCTGCGCCCGCGCCCTGCATCCAGACGGCGTTGAAGATGTTGTAGCCTGATGCCAGCGCATCGGCCATCACGCCGACGAAGTTGTTCGCCAGCGGAATATAGGCGAAGAAGCGGGTATGATCGACGTGGTTGGTTGGCGCGACCACCTGGCGCTCGAACTGCTCCAGCGCCGCCGGCCAGGGCATGCCCGTTCTCGGCAGCGGCTCATGCAGGATGGCTTCCAGCGCCGCATGATCCAGCTCGCGGGCCACTGGCTCTTGGTCGCGCTTTGTGTAGAAGTCAATGAGCTGGTCGATGACTTCATAGCCGAAGCGCCGCATTTCTTCGGGGCTGAATGCAAGCGCGTCTCTCTCACCCATTAGCGTTTGTCCCCAACTAGATGATGGCCTTGAAGGCAATCAGCAATAAAAGGCCCACGGCGACTCGGTTGAGCCAGGGTTTGGAAAAGCGATTGCCCAGGCGCAGGCCGATGGTCGTGCCTAGGAAGATCACCGGTGTTAGCGCCAGCGCCATCAGGAGCGCCTCGACGCTCAGCGTGTCCGACAGGAAGAGCAATAAGAGCACTTGCAGCGGCGCGTTGAGCAAGAACAGCGCTAGAGTAAATGCGCGCGCCTGATGCGCCCGCCATTCGCGCGTGGTCATCCACAGCACCATGGGCGGCCCGCCCATCGCCACCAAACCTTGCAGCAGGCCGCTTAGAGCGAAAGTCGCCACGGACACGGCAGCCGGCAAGTCGCGGACCGTCATGTTGCGCGCCCAAATGCGGAGCAGCGCGCCGAGCAAGACGCCCAGCCCGACCACGCGCTTTACGTCCTCGGTATTCAAAGTCTCGACCGAAAGCAGCAGCGCGACGCCCAATGGCATGGTCAGATAGCGGACGGCGGCGGCCAGTTTGACGTCGGCGGCGGGGATGTGCCGGCGCAACTGCCAGGCGCCAAAGAAAGCCTGAATGCCGAGGGACAGGGTGGTCAGCGCGACGGCTTGCGACAAGCTGAAGCCGGCTTCCACCAGCAGAGGCGCCGCAATCAAGCCCAGGGCAAAGCCGATCGCGCCCTGCACGACGCTGCCCGCAAACATGATGAGTCCCGCTGCCGCCAGCATGCTGACCATCGCCATTTGTTGTATCGCTTCGCCAAGCGCAGTGTCACACATACTCTGGCGATGGGCAAGGCTCTGCCGCGTCCGCGCCGCGCTTGACGGACCAGCGTATTGCGCCTTTTCGCCTTGTCATGCGTATAAGTCTTTGAGCGCGCCTCGCCCCAAGCCAAATGTCAGAAGCATGTAAATTCCACAGGCGGCTGCGGCGGGTTGCCGGTTGTTTTGCTACAATCGACGGCATCACAGATGAAAGGAGCCGGGTCAGACAGTCGCGCCGCGGCTGCTTCGCCCAATACACATGGACAACAGAGCCATCGCGGAACTGACGGTTAGCGAACTTGAGGAGTTGATCAAACGAACTGTCAAGAATTCGGTCGCGGAGGTCATGCTGGACTTCGCCATGGAAGCCGATGTCGAGGCGCACATGGTCTATGCAGCGGAAGTCAACGATATGCTGCGCGCTGAAATGCAGGGTTACGGAACGCTTCGTCATAATGCTCCCCTCTCCCGCCAGAACGTGGACGATTAGAGCGGCGACATGGCACAATCTTGATCTGACCGACTTTCAGCAGAAGTGAGGCGAAACATGCAAGTCTGGGACGCGATCCAAAACAAACGCGCCATCCGCGAATTCAGTGACGAGCCGCTTCAGCCGGCCCACATCGAACGCATCCTCAACGCCGGCCGGCGCGCGCAAAGCTCAAAGAACAGCCAACCCTGGCATTTCATCGCGGTGCAAGACAAGGGACGCCTGGCGCAATTGGCGGGCTTGGGAGCAGGCATGGGGCATGTCGCCGGCGCCGCCCTTTGCATCGTCATCGTCGTGCCGACTGAAAACGAGCGCACGCTCTGGCACTTCTTTGATTCGGGGCAGAGCGCCGCATACATGCAACTGGCGGCTACCGAGCTCGGCATTGGCTCCTGCCTGGGCACGATCTATCAACCCGACGGCGCCCGCGACTTGCTCGGCATCCCGGATGATCATCAGACGCGCCTGGTCATCTCATTCGGTTATCCGGCGGATGCGCGGCAAACCAGCGAACCCTTGCGCGCTGGCGGACGCCGTGTTTACGATGATGTCGCGCATTGGGAGACTTGGTAAGGCGGCTCGGACCCTGGACGACTCCACAATGGCGGACGGCAAGCCGACGACGATTGCGGCAAGAGACGCCACCGCGACGGCGCAGGTCATGCGTCCGCGCCGATTGCGGCTCGCCCCGTCGATTAGGCGCTTGGTACGCGAAACGGTTCTGGGGCCGGACGACTTCATAGTTCCGCTCTTCATTCGCCACGGCCGCGATTTGCGTATTCCTATCGATTCCATGCCCGGGCAATTTCAGTTGACGCTTGATCGCCTGCCGGCTGAGGTCAAAGCGATCGCCGCCTTGGGCATTCCGGCGGTCATTGTCTTTGGCATTCCGGCGATGAAGGACGCTTGCGGCAGCGACAACTATGATCCGGCCGGCATCATTCCGCGGGCGATCAGCGTCATCAAAGAAGCGGCGCCAGAACTCGCTGTAATCTCCGATATGTGCTTTTGCGAATACACCGATCACGGACATTGCGGGCTGATAAACAGGCCTGGCAACCCTCATTTCGATCCCAGTCTGCCGCTCGGCTACTTGCTCAACGACCCCACGCTGGCATTGCTGGCTCGCGCATCGGTCGTGCATGCCCGCGCCGGCGCCGATATCATCGCGCCCTCCGGCATGCTGGACGGCATGGTCGCCGCCATTCGCCGCGCGCTTGATGCCGACGCCATGGCGCAGGTCGCCGTGATGAGCTACGCCGCCAAAGCCGCCAGCGTCTTCTACGGACCTTTCCGCGATGCAGCCGAAAGCCCGCCCAGCTTCGGCGATCGAACGCAATACCAACTCGACCCGGCAAATAAGCGCGAGGCGCTCAAGGAGATCGCCCTCGATGCCGAAGAAGGCGCTGACATTTTGCTCGTGAAACCGGCGCTGCCCAGCCTCGACATCCTCAGCGAAGCGCGTCGTCGCTTTGATTTGCCGCTTGCCGCCTATCAGGTCAGCGGAGAATACGCCATGATCCACGCGGCCGCGCGTCAGGGCTGGCTCGATCTCGAAGGCGCCGCGCTTGAAAGCCTCATCAGCATCAAACGCGCCGGCGCGGACATGATCATCACGTACTTCGCCAAAGAGGCCGTCGGCTGGCTGGACTCTGCCTGAATCCGCCTATGTTTCAGAGTCGCCCGTACGGAAAGATTCTGATGCCGGGGCAATCCCTTTACGCGCAAAAGTTTAGGGGCGTTTCGCTGAAGCGCCCGCAACGCGCGTGTTTTTCAAAATTCTACAAGGCGATCAACACAAAATGTGTGGCGCGCGCGCCCCGGATCCTGACGCAATGCTGCTTTGCAAGCTCCCGCCGCAATGATAAGCTTGACCTGAAGCAAAACCGGAAATGCAAGTCATCCATCGCACCGGAACCCATGTAGCGTTCATGAAAAACCTTCGCGGCGTCCTGCGTCATCACCTGCCATTCTTGATCATCGTACCCTTGCTCATTATCGCGATGACCTGGCCCACAATCATCCATGTCTTCGATCGCGATGGCTTTTGGCTGGCGCAAGAAAATATCGACTCAAATATGCTCTTCTGGGACGCCTGGTATTTTGAACGCTTAATCACCGGCCAAGCCGACTATTTCTTCACGGATCTTCTCTTTCATCCCGACGGCGTGTCCCTCGCTTTCCACAATTTCAGTCTGCCGCACATGGCCGCCCTCGCCGCCCTGAAGACAATATTGCCCCCGGCCAACGCCTTCAACCTGACCTATCTTTTGCTCTGCGCCTTGGTCGCCGCATCCGGTTACCTGTATCTTAACTACCTGTTTCGCGATCGCTGGATCGCCCTTTTCGGTTCAATCGTATTCGGCATGAGCGGCTTTATTCTGACGCGTCCCGCCCAAATACATATTTCCTTCATCTCGACCATTCCGCTGTCTCTATATTGTTTTCATCGCGCCGTGCTGGAAGAGAACTGGAAACTTATGCTGCTGGCGGGCTTGTTCGCCGGGGCGACCGCTTTCGTCGGCATGTATACCCTGGTCTGCCTGTTGATCATCCTGACGCTTTATATCCTGGGCTTCGCGCTCAATCGCTGGCGAACCCCCCGCTACTGGCTCTCGATCGCGCTGCTGCTCTCTGTGATAGCCGCTTTCGTTTTCCTCCGCGTCTATCCCATGATAAGCGACCCGGCCGGCCTTTCCGGCGCCCTGGCCAAGAATGAAGGCTTTGAGGTCGGCACCGACCTGATGTGGTATTTCGTCAATTACAAGCATCCTGTACTGACGCCTCTGTTCCACCAGCTGTATCCAATCGTGGACAAGCCCGGCTGGGATCGCATCGTCTATCTCGGCTATATCCCGCTGGCTTTGCTTGCGCTTGCGCTGTGGAAACGCAAGACTCGCCGCCTGGCGCTGCCCTGGCTGGCTGTGGCGCTCATCTTCCTCATCTTGCGCCTTGGCTCAACGCTTACCCTGAACTCGACGAATTACGAAAACGTGTTTCTGCCAAAGTACTATCTTTCGCAGGCAATTCCTGCTGTCTTTAAGCCATTTTGGACGGTGGACGCATTTCTTGCTGGCGCCCTCCTCCCGCTCGCTATTCTGGCTTGCATCGGGCTAACCGCGCTCCTGCATTCGGTTCGGCGCAAGCTCAGGCTCGGCGTCATATTGCTGTTGGCTGGCGCAGTCGCGTTTGAGTACTATCAGGTGCAGCGCCCATTTGAGCTGCCGCAAGGCTCGTTGGATTTCATTGACTGGTTTGGGGAGCAAGACGACCAGGAATCTATCCGCCTGATAAATCTGCCAATGGGCGGCCAGTATTCCAAATTCTACGCCTTTCACCAGACCTTCCATGGCTATCCCCATGCCGAGGGGCGACCAACGCGCACACCGCCACGCGCCTTCGACGCCATCGAAGGCAACCTGCTGCTGCGGGAGTGGCGCGCGGGAAAGGCGTACAACTGCCTGCCCGGCAACCAGTCCGAGTTTCTCGCTGCCCGGAAGCAAATGCTCGATTTTGGCTTCACGCATATCCTGCTGCATCACGCGCTCATCCAGCGCCAGGCGCTTTCCGCCAACTTCGTCAATATCCCGGCGGTTTATAGCGACCGATTTGTCAGCGTCTATCGCGTTGAGGATCTGAGACAAAGCTGCAACTTCGCGCCGACGCTATGGAATCAGGACGGCATCCGGCTGTTCAAGAGCGTCGAAGAGCAGGCAATACTCCCCTTGCAGCAGTTTGCGCTGCTCGGCATCTTTCCGAGCGCCTATTACGACAGCGGCGCCGAGCGGTACTACCACGCCTTTCTGTACAGTCTGCGCGACTCCATACCCGTGCATGAAGCGGATATTTATGGCGAGTCTTCGGGGAGCGCCGAGGCTCAAGCCGGGAGTACCTTGGCGGCGCTCACAAGCAATCGGGTCGCGCTAACAGTCTTCAACCCGGCGGCGACTGACCGGGATACGGTCGACAATTACAAGGCTTGGCTGGCGCGGCATTTCAAAGCCTGCGCTCGCCTGGTTGATACGGAGACTGCCGTCATCGAGATTTTTCTGCGCCCGGATTACCCCTGCGAGCTGGTACTGAGCGATGCGCCGCTGGCGGTTGACTATGACAATGGCATTCGGCTGGGCAACTTGCTGTCGGCTGTGGACCTCGACAAGTTGGAACTCGCCATCCTGTGGAAGCGGCTGCCAGCGGAGGCGCATGCTTTCTCGGTCCAGTTCTTCGCTGAAGACGGGACCAAGGCGCTGGGGCAGGACTTCGTCTTTCATGGTGAGGCGCTAGATCAGTACGAGATTGATTTGTCTGGCCTGGCGCCTGGGCATTACGCCGTCAAGCTGATCGTCTACAACTACGCGACTGGCGTCAGCCTGTCCGGCGCCGACGTGCTTAGCCAGACTCGCTTCGAGCGCGAACTGGATCTTACTCGCATAACGATTGAAACAAAGCCATAATCTTCTGTCACATTCGCGTTGGCTGTGCTATGTTAATTGCCTGGCGCTTTGTGGATTCCGTCAACATCACTTCGGAAAGTCCTATGAGTTCTGTCATTCGCACGCTGCGCGAACATCTCCACTTTCTGATCATCGTCCCGCTGCTCATCATCGCGACGACCTGGCCCCTGGCGCAGAATATTCTCGATGTGCATTCCCTGCATCGTCCTCCAGGCGATGCCGATGTATTGATCGAGTTTTGGGACGCCTGGTATGGCGAACTGCTGCTGGGGGGGAGGGCGAATTACTTTTACACTGAGTTGCTGTTTTATCCCGATGGTTTGTCGCTTGCCTTCCATCATATTGGTCTTCCGCATATTCTCATATTTCGCGGATTACAGGCTGTCTTGCCGACCGTCAACGCGTTCTTCCTCACTTATATGATTACCGTGTTTTCAAATGCCCTGGCCAGCTACATCTTTCTGCGACAATTATTCCCGGGCAAGTGGATTGCGCTGGTTGGCGCTGTCATTTTCAGCTTCAGTCCCTATTTTTTGACTCACGCTCATCATTTAGATCAAATAACCATTTGGACGATTCCGCTCACGCTCTATGCCTTCCATCGCGGCATTGTCGAGGGGCGCTGGAAATGGTTGTTCGCTGCCGGCTTCTTCGCGGGGTTGACCGCCTTCATCATCATGTACAACCTTGTCTGTCTTTTCGTAGCGATGGCTCTTTACACACTATATCTGGCTTCAACACGATGGCGGCAACATCGCTTCTGGTTCGGGGTGGCGCTGACGGTTTTGGTCGCGGCGTCAATTGGAATAATACGCATCACTCCAATGATCGTCGACCAGAACTTTCTTGGCGAGGCTCTTGACAAAGGCGCCAACGCGCCTAACAGCACCGACCTGTTGGTTTTTCTAGTCAACCCGCGCCACCCTTTCACACCAACGGTATTCGACAGCCTGTTTCATCGTGCGCCGCCGAAGGTACCGCCTAATGGTTATCTAGGTTTTTTGCCGCTTCTGCTAATTGTCGTCGGTCTTTTCCGTAGCGCAAATCGTCGCCTTATGGCGCCTTGGCTGATTATGCTTGTCTTTTTCGTCGTTTTGCGTCTTGGTCACGTTCTTCAAATTGACGGGCAGGTCTTTTCAAACTTGCTCCTGCCAAAACATTACTTGGATTTACTCGTTCCGTGGCTAACGAAAGCGTTTTGGGATACTTCATTTTTTCAAATCGGCATCCTTCTGCCGCTAGCTGTGCTCACATGTTATGGCTTGCAGGCAATTCTGGTCGCTTTCCCGCGCAAACTGCGCCCCTTCGCGGTCCTCGCCTGCATCGCGCTCTTGGCATTTGAATATTATCAACCGCCGACTGCCGGTTACCATCGGCATCAGCCGCGCTATCAGTGGATCGACTGGCTGGCGGCGGAACCGGAGCAAGACGCCATCCGCTTGATCAATCTGCCGATGGGGCGCAATCGGTCAAAGCGTTACCTCTACCATCAGACTTTGCATGGCTATCCACAAGTCGAGGGACTGGCTGGGCGCACGCCTGAATCCGCCTATGACTATATTGACGGCAACCTGCTGCTAAAGACTTGGCGCGCCGACGAGTCCATCACTTGTTCGCCGGGCAATAGAGACGATTTTGCCGCCGCCCAGGCGCAACTTGTGTCTGACGGCTTCACGCATATCATTCTTCATCGCGGAAGAGTTGCGGACGAAGATCTGGCGCATAGCTTCGTCGACGTCCCCGCCGCTTACGCCGATGAGCTGGTACAGATTTTCCGTCTGGGAGACCTGGGCGAGACCTGTGACGCCAGCGCCGCTTTGAGCGAGACCGTTGCGCGCTTTGAAGGGGTGATTGACCGATCCGGCGTCATCATTCCACAGAGCGAGTCTGCGATCCTTGCCATTTACCCGCTGGCTGCGGCGTCGGCGATTCCTGGCGGAGGTCATTTGACCGTGCTGAAAACTGACGGAGATCTTCTGCGATTTGAGATTGAAGCTGGTGACGAAGTTTCAAGGTCGGCCGCCGGCTTGAGCGCCCAACACGCCGATGTTCATTTGAGCGCCAAGAGTCTGGTGCTCTTCGCCTATGACCCAAGCGCGGCGGCGCCGGACGCGGCTGAAGCATACCGCGTCTGGCTTTTCCGCCATTTCAGGGATTGCGGACGCGTCGCCGATGGCGAGTCCGCTGTCATCGAAATCTTCCTGCGCGCTGAGTTCGCCTGCGAGCTGGTCCTGAGCGATGCGCCGCTCGCCGTCAACTACGATGACAAGGCGCTTCTCGGCAACGCGCAGGCTGCATCCAAGGGGGACACTCTCCAGCTTGCGGTCTTGTGGAAGCGCCTGCCGGTGGAAAGGCACGCCGTATCCATTCAGTTTTTCGATGAAAGTGAGAATAAGGCGTATGGGCAAGATTTCGTCGTCCGCGATGCCTTGAGCCAATATGAGATTGATTTGTCCAGCCTGGCGCCGGGGACTTATGCCGTCAAGCTAATCGTCTACAATTACGCAACTGGCCTCAGCCTGCCCGGCACTGACGTCAGCAGCCAAACACGCTTTGAGCGCGAACTCGAATTCATGACCCTGACGACCGAATAGCGCCAGTCTCAGCCGGGACTGCCTAAAAGCTGGCGCGCGCGAGCTTTCAACACCAGCGCGTCAAACAGCGCCTGCTGGATCGGGTCATCCGCCGCGGTCACTTCCGGATGCCATTGCACGGCGATCATCCAGGGATGCCGCTCCGCTTCCAGCGCTTCGATGATGCCGTCGGCCGCCAATGCCGTCACGCGCAATCCCTCGCCCAGCGCCTTAACCGCCTGGTGATGCCCGGATGACGCGGTCAGACTCGTCTTCCCCAGGACGTCCGCGATCAAGCTGTCTGCTTCCACATGCACAGTCTGCATCGCCCACAAACCGGCTTCGTCGCGGTGAATATCGGCATCGCCAATGTCGGGAATATGCTCATGCAAAGTCCCGCCAGCGGCCACATTCAAGACCTGCAAGCCGCGGCAGATGCACAGCGTCGGCTTTTCCCGCTCATGCAGCAAATGCCGGACCAAGGCTAATTCACTTTTGTCGCGCTCGTTGTCCGCCGGCAGAATATGCGGATTGCGCCTTTCGCCGCCATATTCGCCGGGATCAATGTCCGTGCCGCCAGTCACGATCACGCCATCCAGCAGCGGCAAAACGTGCTCCCAAGGCTCGCCCGGCGGGATGATAAGGGCGATGCCGCCCGCCCGCCGCACGGCATCCACGTAGGGCGCCGGCGCGCTGAAAAACTCCCGATAATGCCGCGACTTGATGTAGCCCTCGCTCCGTCCGCCGCTGGTGATGCCGATCACGGGTCTGTCCATCTTGCTATCCTTTTCCGCGCTGTCTTCCAGCCTGGGGCTCAAATATAGTCGAGCTGTCAACAGCAAGCAAGCATGAGGGCGGCGGTCCCCGCGCAAACAACTGTGCATTTTCCCGCCGGGCGCTCTGTGGTTAAATGTCAGTGATAAGTTGACGCAAAGTGTCTACGGGACCGCCTGATGAGCCACCGCCTGCGTTTCTACTTGACCTACGCGCTGCGCAACATTCGCCGCGGAGGACGCTGGACGACGCTCGCCATCCTCTGCATCAGCGCCGGCGTCGCCACCGTGGTTGCTTTGCGGTCGCTGGGCTTGGCGGTGGGCGATACCTTGACTAACAACGTTCGCATTGAGGTCAAGGGCGATCTGCTTATTCGCAATGACAGCATCTTTGGCGGCTTCGGCAGCAACGATCCGCGCGCGTTCACAACTGAGGAACTGGAGCGTCTCCTCGCCTGGGCGAGTGAGCAGGGCGCGCGTGCGTCGGTCTTTATGAGCGGGCGCAATATGCAGATCACGAAGGCGGAAGGCGCGCAATTCGGTCGTCCCAGCTTCATCGGCAGCAACTTCATCAATCCGGAGACTTATCCGCCGACGCATACGATCTTGGCGCTTGATCCGCCCGCCTCGCCGCTTGCGCAGCTCTTCACCGGCGGCAACGATGTCGTCATCAGCGACAACCTGGCGGCGCAGAACGGCATCGGAGTCGGCGATACGGTGCGCGTCAGCGGCACGCAAGAACCATTTACCGTGCGCGGCATCGTCTCAGTCGCCGAAGAGAGCAGCGTGACCAACTTCCTTAACGCCTTCTTCGGTTTCGCTTACTTCGATCTAGCCAACGCGCAATCGACGATCAACGATGAATTCGCGCCGAACCGCATCGGTTTGGTGTTTCCCGATCGGCCGGACGAAGCGGCGCTTGACCGGCTCGGCGCCGAAGTGGAGGCGCTTGCGCCCGGCATCGAGTCCACCGACATCTACGATTTTCTTGAACGCTACGAAGTCGTCTCACAGTATCTCAGCGATTTCGCCGTTGTGATGGGACTTGGCGCGCTGCTCATTGGCGGGGTCGGCATTATGAATACGATGCTGGTCTTGGTGCGCCGGCGGACCAACGAAATCGCGGCGGTTAAGACATTTGGCTTGCATGGACGCCAGGTGGCGGCGCTCTTCCTCACCGAAGGCTTGATGCTCGGCTTGATCGGCAGCGTTGTCGGCTTGATCGTCGGCGTCGGACTGAGCGTCATCGTTAACGAATACGGATCGGTGGCGCTGCGTCAAACGCTCGTGTGGCGAATCTACCCCGAGGCGCTCGTCTTCGGCTTTGCGCTGGGATTGGTCGTCACCGCCATTTTCGGTGTCGCGCCGATTCTCACTGCGGTTAAGGTTCGCCCGAGCATCATTCTGCGCCCCAACGAAAACCACCTGATCTCGCTTGGCCTGCTGCAGTCGCTCCTGCTGCTCATCTTCGTCACCATCAGTCTGGGCTTGATCGTCGGGCAAATTGTGCGCCCGTCCTTTGAGTTGACGGAAAGACGCGTCGCCGAAATTGCCGCGCGCGATGCTGAAAGCCTGAATCCGGAAGAGCGCGAGGCGCTGCGTGGATCGGTGGGCTTTGGCGCAATCAGCGACGATGACGAAGTCGGCGCTCCATTGCCATATCTCGCTGGCGTTATCGGAGTCGCGGCGGTCTTCCTCGTCTTTGCGCTGCTTATAGCCCTGTTATGGCTCATCGTTTTCCTGGTCGGCAAGCTCCCATCGCTGGGTATGGTCACGCTTCGCCTCGCCCAGCGCAACCTCTCGACCAATCGCGTCCGGACCGCCGTCACGTTGCTGGCTTTGAGCGCGGGCATGTTCGCGCTTAGCAGTATCGCCTTCGTCGGCGAAGGCACGCGCGAGCTGGTCAATCTCCAACTCAGCCGCACTTTCGGCGGCAACATTCTCGTCTTCCCCTTTCCCGGGCTGCCGCAAAATCTGATTGAGGGCGCCATTGACGACGCCTTGGCCGATATTGAAATCAGCTATCGCACCACTATCGATATGTATGAGACCGACGTCGCCCAGATAAACGGCGCGCCTGTGGCTGAGGCCAATGCGCTTGACCTGTCTGTCTGGCGCTCCGACAAGCCCGACATTTACAGCGGCCAGCCCTCGCTCCTCGCGGGCCGAATGCTTGCGCTGGAGGACGCCGGGCAGCCCCGCATCGTCTTGCCGCGGGATGTGACGGATGCGCTGCGGATTGACATTGGCGATCACATACAGTTGGAAGGCGCTCCCGATCTAAGCCTTGAGGTCATCGGCATCGTCGACAGCGGCGAGGGCGCGGCAGTCTTCGGCGACGCCGGCGGCATTCTCCCGCCCGATGTGTTGCCGCCGTCGTTCGCATCAGAGTTCACCTTGTATGCCTTTCAAGTGGCGGATGCCGAGCTCAACCGCGCGCTCGCCGAGCTTTCAACGGTGATCTTCGCCCTCGCGCTTGACGTGCAATTCATCGACGGGCTGATCGGCCGCCTGATTGATCAATTCGCGGCCATCCCGACGATAGCCGGTTTGCTATCGCTCTTTGCCGCGGCTGTCATCATGGCGAACACCGTCGCCCTCTCCACCCTGGAGCGCCGCCGACAGATTGGCATCCTCAAAGCCATCGGCTTGACCTCCCGAAGGGTCCTGCAAGTCATGTTCATCGAGTCCAGCTTGATCGGCTTGCTCAGCGCCCTCATCGGCATCGGCGTCAGCGCTCTGTGCATAAGCCTGCTGGCAGCGGCCGGCGGCATCGCCATCCCCCTGCCGACGGACGCCCGCATCACCGCCCTTGGCCTGTTCATCGCCGCCATCCTCATCGGCTGGACAGCCACCTTCCTTAGTGTTCGCGTCGCTCTCAAGGAACGGGTCATGAACGTGCTTCGCTATGACTAGCGTCTCAACAGTTCCAAGTTAGTCTTATGAAAAGTGATTTATAGTCATAAGCGAGCGTGGGCTAGCGGCTACAACGTTTGGATGATTTTGGATACTGCCTAGAAGCTGCACTAATTGGCATTTCGTTCTTGGGAATAAATCTGCCCTAACTTGATTATGAGAATCCGCCGGCAATTGCTTGGGCAGTGTTGCGTCGCGCCGCGGGAGCGTCAATCGTTGAAGCGGTTTCCGAGCGACGAGCCGGGCCAGAGCCTGGTTGAAATTGCCCTTGCGCTTCTTCTCTTTGCCACTGTCGTTATCGTCACGCTCGTGTTGCTAGGTCCGTCCCTCGGGGAAGTTATCAAGCAGGTCATCGATTTTCTATCCAAGTGAACTCTGCCGTTCGTTTCGCCTACGCCGCCGCCCGGCTTGATTGCCCGCAGGTTATTCCTATGCTATATTGAGCCTAAGTGATCGCTCGCCGTTCATTCTCGCCGACACACTTATCGCAGGAGTAATTTCATGGCGTTCAAAGCAAGAAACCCCAACGGACAAGGCTTGGTGGAATACGCGTTGATCCTCGTATTGGTGGCGGTGGTCGTTATCGTCATCCTGGCGCTGTTGGGACCGGCAATCGGCAATATCTTCTCCAATATCATCGACAGCCTGAATCCGACCGCTACGCCGACGCCCAGCTGAGGGCAAAAGCGTCGGTAATCTGTCGCGGGCGCTCACCCTGAGTCCCGCGTTTTCGTCTATCGCGCTCTAGCCAAGCTAATCAAGCGCCTAGGCTTGGGCAGTTCGCGCAGTCGCTATCTTATCGCCGCGCGGCTAATCCGCTATACTTGCCGTCACTATCCCAAAGCTATACGACCTCCAAAGGACGGCACATGCTGCTGGAAAGCTTGTCGAATGCCATTGGCGTAAGCGGCGAAGAAGACGACGTCCGCGAACTTATCCTCCCGGCAATTCGCGATTACGCGAACGATATTCAAGTCGATGCCCTGGGCAACCTCACCGCCTGGCAGCGCGGCGCAGCCTATCCCGACTATACGGTGATGATCGCGGCGCACATGGACGAAATCGGTCTGATGGTCACCGCGGTTGAGGCCAAAGGCTTGATCCAGTTCACGAACGTTGGCGGCGTCGATCCGCGCATCCTGCCCGGTTTACGCGTCAAAGTCGGCGCCCGGCGCGCGCCCGGCGTCGTCCTCTGGAAGCCCATCCACATGGGTCGCGAGATGAAGGCCGTCGGGATCGACAGCCTGCGGATTGATGTCGGCGCCCACGACAATAGCGCGGCCAATCCCGGCGACCGCATCGCCTTTGATGGCAGCTACGCCCGGCTCAGCCCAAAGGTCGTCCGCGGGAAAGCCTTTGACGATCGCGTCGGTTGTTCGATTCTGGTTGATATTCTTCAGCAGGGACCCTATCCGGTCACCATCGCCGCCGCCTTTACCGTGCAGGAAGAGATCGGCTTGCGCGGCGCTACCGTTGCCGCCCAACGCTTGCGTCCCGACGCCGCCATTGTGCTTGAAGGCACCTACGCTTTCGATGTGCCCGACCCCAACCGCGAAGTCGATGCGGGCGACCTGCCAGGCAATCCCGGAACGCGCTTCGGCGACGGCGCCGTCATCACGCTCTCCGACCGGCAGATGATCACCGACCCGCGCGTCTTCGCTTTCTTGCGCGAAACAGCCGAAGCTAATGACATCGCCTACCAGGTGAAGACCATGGATGGCGGCGGCACGGACGGCGGGGCGATTCACGTGGCGCAGGCGGGCATCCCGACCATGCCGATTTCGGCGCCCTGTCGCTACATTCACACGCCGACGGCGCTGCTTAATCTCGATGACTATGACAGTGTGCTAAAGTTGTCGCAGTCCGCGCTGAATCGACTCACGCCCGCGACATTCCAGCGGGAGCGCGCGGTCTAGTCCGGCAGCAGCAACTCCTGTCCTACCGCCAGCCGGTTCGGGTTGGTGAGATTGTTCAACGCGATCAGATGGTTGACATCCACGCGATAGCGCAGCGAGATGCTCTCGATAGTCTCCCCGGCCGATACCACATGGAAACGCGGTCCCGGCGTCGCCGTATCGACTGCCTCAATCGCGACCTCGGGCTCAAGTGCAGTTTCAACTTCCGTCTCCGCGTCCGGCATCTGCGCCTCGGGCGCCTCGGTATCGACCGCCACCGGCGCCGGCGATTCCGTCGGTCTAGGGGTCGGTTGGCTGTATTCGCAGCCGGGGCGCAGCAGCAACTGACCGATCGAAAGCGCATCGCTATCAATTTGGCTCGCATCCATGATTTCCTGCACTGTCGTATTCCAATTCAGGGAGAGCCGGAACAGGTTGTCGCCTGACTGCACGGTGTAGACACACTCGTGAAGCGGGTCGAGTTCGTCCTCAAAGGCTGGGGTCACGGTTGGGCGCACGAAGGGCGTCAAGGTCACTGGCGGCGAGGTCGCTCCGATGGGAATGTCGGTCGGCAATTCGATCGTCGGCTGCTCGACCTGACCTGGCGCCAACTCCGGCGTTATGTACTGTCGCGTTGTCGCTTCGTCAGCGCCGTCATCAGCCGAGTCCGCGCCTTCTTCCACGACGGCCTCAATGCTGGTCGGCGTCGCCGCGATGACCACCTCGGCGCTTTCGGCTTGCTGGAATGGCTCCTCAGTCTGCCTATAACAGGCGACCAACAGCAAAGCGCAAATCAGCAACATTGCCAGCAGTCTTAACTTCATCCGGTCTCGCCCCCTCGCGCCAAATCAAGGCTGATTCCATTATAGTGGCGACTGGCGAGACGGGCTACTTGACTAGCGCGGGATTCTATGAAGCCTGCTAGCCCACTTGCGGCAGCGCTTCCATCGCCTTTTCGATTTCCGCCTGCGGATACTGGTAATCCGCTAGTTCCCCGCCGAGGTAGGCGTCGTAGGCGCTCATGTCGAAGTGGCCGTGCCCGCAGAGATTGAAGAGGATGACGCGCTCCTCGCCGGCGTCTTTGGCCGCCTGCGCCTCTCGCAGCGCGCCGGCGATCCCGTGAGCCGCTTCCGGCGCCGCGATGATGCCTTCGGCTTTGGCAAATGTCAGCGCCGCGCCAAAGGTCTCCATCTGTGGAATGGCCTGCATCGAGATCAAATCCTGATCCCAAAGCTCACAGATGATCGAGGCCATGCCATGATAACGCAAGCCCCCGGCGTGCAAGGGCGGCGGCACGAAGCCGTGACCCAGCGTATACATCTTCACCAGCGGCGTCATGCCCACCGTATCGCCGAAGTCATAGGCATATACCCCGCGCGTCAAGCTCGGGCATGCGGCCGGCTCGACGCCGAGAAGTTTGGTCTGCGTGCCCGCCGTCAAGTTCTGATGCAGGAAGGGCAGGGCGATGCCGGCGAAATTGCTGCCGCCGCCGGTCGGTCCCACCACCACATCTGGATACTCGCCGGCCAATTCCATTTGCGCCAGCGCTTCCTGCCCGATCACCGTCTGGTGCATCAAGACATGATTCAGGACGCTGCCCAGGGAGTATTTGTATTTGCCGCCGCTGGTCGCCGCTACTTCCACCGCTTCGCTGATGGCGATGCCCAGCGAGCCCGTGCTGTCAGGATCTTGCTCCCGGATGGCGCGTCCGGCATTGGTGGAATCGCTGGGGCTGGCGGTGACGCTGGCGCCGAAGCTCTGCATTATGGCGCGCCGATAAGGCTTCTGCTCATAACTGATGCGCACCATGTAAACGATGCACTCCATATCAAAGAAGCTGCACGCCTGCGCCAAGGCTGTGCCCCATTGCCCGGCGCCGGTCTCGGTCGTCAGCCCGTTGATGCCCTCCTGCTTGTTGTACCAGGCTTGGGCTGTGGCGGTGTTGAGTTTGTGGCTGCCTGATGGCGATACGCCTTCGTACTTGTAATAGATATGCGCTGGCGTATCGAGCGCCTTTTCCAGACGGCGCGCCCTAAGCAGCGGGGTGGGCCGCCAGAGCTTGTAAATCTGGCGCACCTCGTCGGGTATCTCGATCCAGCGATCCTGGCTGACCTCCTGCATGATCAGCTGCATGGGGAAGAGTGGCGCCAAGTCGTCCGGACCCACCGGCTGATGCGTGCCCGGATGCAAGACGGGAGGCAGCGGACGCGGCAAATCGGCTTGCACGTTGTACCATTGGGTCGGAATCGCGCTCTGCGGCAAGTCGAATCGAATGTCCTCGGTCATCAGTTGTGTCTCCACCGTTTGTCCTTGCCGCGTATTATGTCCAAGGGCGACTGTTTCCGCAATTGACCTCGCCTGGCAATTGCGGCCTGTATTGACTAGCGATTCGCACGCTACTATACTCGTCACAATTCGCGCTCCTCCGCGATGATGAGTCGGGCCCCTTGCGGCAGAAAATTCCGAACCGTGTCAGGGCTTAACGGCAGCAGCACTAAGGAAAACATCTGGGTGTCTTGTGGTTTCCTGACTCATCTTCCCGGCGGAGCGCCCCCAAGAGTCTTCCTCAAGTTTCAGCAAACTTCAAAAGCGGGTTTGGCGCCAGCGGGCGATTCGTCAGCTGGCCCAAGCAGGTTTCCCGCACAATGAGAATTGGCGCGCGAGCAGCCATTGGCACGGCGATAGTTTGTTTCGCGTTTGCGCATTGTCCGGCATTGTCCGATTGTCGGACAAAGAAAAAGTGTTTACGGACAAAGGGCATAGTTATTGGCAGATACGGACAAACGACCGGTCGTCGGCGGCATGATTTTGGTTTGCGGGCGAGCCAGCGACAGAGGGTTGAGAGTATCCCAGCCGGCTGGGTAGTTCGGCAAGTGTATAGATACAGTATAGATACGCGGAGGGGGGGCTTCGAGGACGGAATCCTCTGAGAGCCGAGCATGAGCGCATGAGACAGTTTATCCATAGGGCAAGCGTATCATCATATTGAGCCGAAGTAAAGAACAAATGTTCCCGCATTGTACGCTGATCTTTTCGCTTCGCCAGCGCCCTGCGTCTGTAGATTCAAGTTGGTCAGGCGAATAGTGGGTAGAAGCAAAGGCAATTGGGTCATGCAAATCATGGCTGTTGACATTTGTGATATGTAGGCGTGCCAAGGCTCGCCCCTACACGCGCCCGCTGATTTTGGCGATCCTAGTTCGCGGGGAGCTTTTTCAATGACATTCTCTCGATTGCTGAAGTCTTTGGCGAGGATGGATGAGTCAGTGGCGCGCCGCTGCGGCATTCGCTGAATCCGATGTCTGTGATTGCTTTCGAGCCGCTGTTGTAGTGGACCGCATGAAACCTGTCCTGTCCTCAGGCTCTGACTGGCGGTTATGTTTGCAAGCGAGGCTCGCGCAGGTCGCGCCGGTGCTGGCTGTCGGCAGGGGAAACATCAGGGAGATTGCGGTCGGACGTGGCGGATCAGCTGTTTGCGTCTTCGCTCACTCGCCGCAGGCTGAGGCGTACCATGCCTTCAAAGCCGCCATTGGCGTGGCTGAGCATCAGCGTATAGGTCCCGTCTGTCGGCAGGGCGACATTGCTGATCATCGCATCCAGCTCGCCGCCGCTGCTATCGTCGCCGGCCAGGGGAAACCCCTCCGCGCTCAGGAGAATCAGGAGCGGATCGACGCCGGCGCCCAAGTAGTCGCGGGCGGCGATGGTGACGCGCTGCCCGGCCGTCCCGCGGAAGCGCAGCCGAGCCACACGTCCGTGCGCCATCTCCGCAGTGACAGCCTGCGTGTCGTCAATCTCGGCGTCCAGTGACTCGCGCTCCAGGAGGATCATGCGCTGGTAGAAATCCTCGCCCGCCAGCGCCGGCTGCTTCGCCTGCGCGTACAGGGCGCCGCGTGACAAGTAGTAGTCTGGCATCTCCGGTTGCAGCTCGATCGCTGTGCTTAGATCCGCCAGCGCTTGCTCACGCAGGTCTTGCCCTGTCCAAATCCGCGCGCGCGTGTAATAGGCATAGCCGAGCTCGGGCGGGTTGCTGCCGCGGTCAAAGCCTTCAATGAGATCAGTCAGCAGGTTGATGGCGCGGTTGCTGGAGCCGCGCGCGTCCGCGATTTGCGCCTCTATGATGACTTCATAGAGCTGATTCAGCCGCTTGTCGATATCGCGCTCGTGGAGCTCGGCCAGTCTTTGGAAAGCCTCGGACGATCGCGGGGTATGGAATAAGGCGCGCTTGTAGTCGCGGCGCGCGGCCCTGGGATTGCGATCGCGCAGGTGCAAATCGCCCCGCAAACGCCAGAATTGGCTGTCCCAGGGGCGCAACTCGAGCACTTGCGTGTAGTTCTCAATGCCCGCCTCGAGGTCGTCCAGTTGTACCTGCGCGAAGCCCCGATAGTAATAGGCTCGCCAGGCTTCAGCGTCCTCGCCAAGAATCCAGTCGGCTAGCGTCAGGGCGTCCTGGAAATCGCCGTCTTCCAAGAGCGACAAGAGGTCGTCCAGCGCTTCGTCGACGGCGTAGTCGTCGGGGATGACAGTGGCGGCGGGCGTCGGCGTGGCTTTGTCGATCGCGTAGCTGGGCGCTGAGGCCATATGCGCCGCCAAGCCAAGCGCGCAGACGGCAGCGCAGATCAGCAAACGTCGCGTCGACATTAGCAGTTTCCCTTCGATGCGCTCCCCGTAGATGAGATTCCGGCGGACGGCGCTGTGTAGAATGCGCGAACTAGCGGTCGGCGAAACATGACGGCAACGGATAGTGTAGGCTGGCGAATGGATGTAAGGAGCGGCGTTCAACGAAGCCGCGCCGCCGTGAGCACGGTGTTGAATTGCCTGCAGAATACCACGGCGGATTCATATACACTCAAGTCGTGGTCGGTCGGTAAGAAGTAGTACTGGTCGCCAATATTGCCTTTCAGCCGCCCCAGGTCCAGCGATCCCGCCTCCAGTTGCAGGGCGCTCAAGGGCTGCGGATCGCGCGCCAGGTATACGCGGACATCGCTACAGCGCGCCGACGCGAAGTTTTCAAAGCGTAGTATGCGCCGTCCGTCGAGCAACTGGTAGATCGTCGCCATGCCCGCGCCCCAATGCAAAGCGTCCAGCTCTTGGAATTCGCCGCTGACTATCGCCCGCGCCGCCTCAAGCTGGTCGCCGATGTCCTCCGGTGGCGCCGGCTGGTCGGCTTCTATCGCGACCAGAGCCATATCCAGCGCCATTGTCGCGTTTCGTTCGTATTCGTCCAGCAGTTTCTCGCGCTGCGCCCGCGGCAAAGCCAGGAAGTCGTCCTGCAACTCGAAAGCCAAGCCCGGGAAGGGCGCGTTTTCCCCACGCTCGCGAAAGTAGACGCGCCAGGCGGGAAATGTCCAGACGGCGACGGCGATCAGAGCGACCAGCGTCAGCAGGATGAAGCGAAAGCGCAATTCCATCTTTCAGGCGCCTACAATGGCATCAATGCGACCAAAATCATTGTGTCACAGGCGAGGCGCTTGCACAAGACCACGCCGCCTCCCGCGCACAGAGGAACGGACGCCTTTGGGATTGGCGTTGCTGACGACGTCTGCCTCACTACCGGTGCGCTCTCTCCGAATGATAGGCTGAGGACAGGACAGGTTTGTCTCTCAGAACAGTCTCATGTCGATACCGAAGTCTTTCGGGCGACTCACAGAGTCATCCCTACAGATTGCGCAGGGAATTGGCGGCCAGTATTGGCGATTTACCGACAAATGCGGGCGGAAGATCCTCGGAAAAACAACTTTCCTGTCAGCAGGAGTCATTGGGGGCGCGCTGCAAGCAGGTACCATTAATGGTGAAGTTCTGTGTTCATCCGAAGCTTATGCGCCAATTTGGTTGGCCGAGTCTGCTTTCCCTAATAAACTGGGCAAGGGCTCGGGATAGTGTAGAAATACGTGTTTAGCGATCAGCACCCGCGCCGCAGGGACGACAGGAATTCCATGTCAACGCGACTCTGTTGCCGCATGGGATCAGTTCAACCGAGAATTGCACGCATGCACTATAATCGCTCGCAAAAGGAGGGCAGGGGAGGCTGAAGATGCCCTTTCGCTTTGAATGGCGCGACCAGAGCAAGCGCGCCATCAGCTACATCGCCGACGGCGACTGGAATTGGAAGGACTATCATCATGCCGTCCGCGCCGCGGCCTTCACGCTGTTGTCGGCTGAAGCGCCGGTGGACAGCGTCATCGACTTGCGCGGCAGCACGCGTCAAACGCTGCCGGCGGGCGCCGCGGCACACCTGCGCAGCTTCGGCCGCGTGACCCAGGCGCGCCTGACTGGCCGCGCAGCAGTCATTGGCATGCCGGCGGTCGAAGTTGAAGACTTGCGCGACGGCAAGCTGATCACAAGCGATGGCTGCGTCCGGTTCGTTGACGACGAAGCGGCGCTTGAGGCGTTGCTGGGGGAGTGGGCCGCGGCGCCGCCGGCGGGCTAGAGGTCTTCGTGCCGGACGGCCGGCGTCGCCGGCAGCGTGGCAATGACCGGCAGCGACAGCAGCGAGATCAAGGCGGCCGCGATGAAAGCCGATTGCAAGCCCAGGGCATCGCCCAAGGCGCCGACCATCAGCACATTGAGCGCGCGAATACCGAAGGCGAAGGTCATGAAGAGCCCGTTGGCGGTGGCGCGGTTCTCCGGCAGTTGATCCTGCACCAGCGCGAGGAAGACCGGCGACACCGAGAGCGCGGTCAGTCCCAATGCGATGAGAATGGGGACAAGCGCAGCTCCCTCGGCGTGCACAAACAGCAGCATCAGTATCGCCGAAATCAGCGCGGCGCCGGCCACCATTCGGCGACGCCCGATGCGATCGCTGAGTGTGCCGCCGGCCAGCGCGCCGCCGACGCCTGAGAATTCGTAGAGAGCCAGCGCGCCCGTCGCCAGTGTCAGTTCATAACCGCGCACATTCACCAGGTAGACCACCATGAAGATGCCCAGGCTGCTCACCGCCATGTTGCGCAGAATCATCACCGCGAAGAGCGGCGCGAACACGCGAGCGAACCGCCGCAGCGCCAGCTTGCTTTTGCCCTTGCGCGGCGCCCGTTTGGCTGAGACATCGCGCAGCCGCCAATAGAGCACCGTGCTCGACAGCCAGCCGAAGAACATCAGCCGCCACAAACCCTCCATGCCCCATTCGGCCACGCCGAAGCCGACCAGCAAGGGACCGACCGAGCGCGCCAATTCGCCGGACGCCATGAAGAAACTCATGCCCCGCCCAACGCGGTTGCCGGCCACATGCGCGATCATCGCTGGCGCCGGCGCGTGGAATGCCATGATGTTGACGCCGACGCAAAAGAGCAGCAGCGCCGCCGTGCCATAGGTGGGCATGAAGCCGATGAGCGTTGCCAGCGTCGCTGTGATTGCGGGCGCGAAGATGACCAGATAACGCACCGAGAAGCGGTCCGCCAGATAGCCGATAAAGGGACCCAGCAGCGAGGGCGCCTGCATGAAAACGGGCAGCGAGCCCGCCATCAGCAGCGTCAAGCCCAGCTTGTCGATCAAGAGCGGCAGCAGCGGCGCGATGAAAGCGGAATAGACATCGTGCACGAAATGGCCGCTGCAGATGAGCAGAATGCGCCCATATTGGAATCTGCCCGTCGATTTCGGATTGTCTTGAACAACAGCCGCGCCAGAAGTCATGAACCCGCCCACTTTAGCTTGTGCGTTAGCGGAAGATTATAGCGCAGCACAGCCAGTTGCCAACGATTGCGTACTTTAATGGGGCGCTGGCCGTAGCAATCAGGTTTGCGTCAGCGCAAGCAAAACAGTATAGTATTGTCAGCGTTTGCTTATGCGCCGACGGTAATTCCTCGCGAAAAAAGTGTCGACAAAAGCGCCGTAGATATGTCGCCTGACCAGCAACAAAGACAGCAATCACTCGGCCTGATCGCCGACTTTGCTGACGAAGCCAGACCACAGAACCTGCCGATAGATTTTCTTCACGACGCGGATCGACAAAGCAATTATGTCGTGCTGAAATGCCAAGACAACCTCGAATTCCTGCAAAGCCAGCCCAGCGAAAAATTCAAGCTTGTCGTTACCTCGCCGCCCTACAATATCGGCAAGAGTTATGAACAACGATCGTCGCTGGACAAATATCTGGCAAACCAGAAAAAAGTGATTGCCGAATGCGTTCGCGTCTTGCATCCACAGGGATCAATCTGCTGGCAAGTCGGCAACTTCACTGAAAACGGCGAGATCCTGCCCTTGGATTCTCTGCTGTTTCCGATCTTTCGCGAATTCGGATTGAAATTGCGCAATCGCATCATATGGCACTTCGGTCACGGGCTGCACTGCCGCAACCGGCTTTCGGGGAGATATGAGACTATCAATTGGTGGACCAAAGGCAACGACTATACCTGGAATCTGGATCCCATTCGTGTTCCGTCCAAATATCCCGGCAAGCGTCACTTCAAAGGTCCGCGCAAAGGCGAACTCTCGGGCAACCCCAAGGGCAAAAACCCGAGCGATGTTTGGGAGTTCCCTAACGTCAAGAGCAATCACCCGGAAAAAACGGTTCATCCTTGTCAATTCCCGGTTGAGTTGGTGGAGCGGCTTGTATTGTCATTGACAGACGAAAACGATGATGTATTTGACCCCTATGTCGGCGTAGGTTCGTCTGTCATCGCCGCTATAAAGCACGGGCGCAATGGCTACGGCTGCGACATCATGGAAGAGTATATAGAGATCGCGCGTGGACGGGTGGAGGCTTTTTACGCCGGCACACTCAAAACGCGCCCAATGGGCAAACCGGTCTACGATCCCACGCTGCCTAACGGCGGGCATTGGCGTTTTGCCACTTAGCTCCGGAATCGTCGACAAGGTCATACTGTCGCTGTCGCTGGGCGGTTTCGCGTCCCTTGAGTCATAATGGCGAAACAAGAAAATCCACCGGCTATCAAAGCCGCCGTAGTGGAAAATCCCACCGCCTCTGCTATCATGCGCGCCATGAGAAACCCAACGCAAGCATTCAGCAACCGGCGCTACCTCGACGCCATCGAAGACCATATTGTCGTCTTCGACGGCGCTATGGGCACCAGCATCCAGTCCTACGAGCTCGCCCCTGCCGACTTCGGCGGCGAGCAATACCAGGACTGCATTGACTACCTCGTCATCACCCGCCCTGATATCATCGGCGAGATTCACGAATCCTTCTTGCGCGCCGGCGCTGAAGCGGTCGAAACCAACACCTTTCGCGCCAACCGCCGCACCTTGGCGGAGCACGGCCTGGGCGAGCGCACGCTGGAAATCAACCGCGCCGCCGCCCGGATCGCCCGCGCCGCCTGCGACAAAATCGAAGCTGAGAGCGGCATACCGCGTTTCGTCGCCGGCAGCATGGGACCCAGCGGCATGCTGCCCTCTGGCGATGACCCCGACCTAAGCGTCATCAGCTTTGACGAACTCGCTGACCTGTTTGGCGAGCAGGCGCAGGGTTTGGTAGAGGGCGGGGCGGATCTCCTGCTGCTCGAGACCAGTCAGGACATCCTCGAGGTCAAAGCCGCCCTTTACGGCATCAATCGCTATTTCGCCGACAGCGGGGCGCGCCTCCCGCTGCAAGTGCAGATTACGCTTGACGTCAGCGGACGCATGCTCTTCGGCACCGATATCACCGGCGCGGTGGCCACCTTGTCAGCGCTGTCGCTTGATGTGCTGGGCATGAATTGCTCGACCGGTCCCGAATACATGCGTCTGCCTATCCAGTATCTTATCGAGCGCTCGCCCTTTCCCATCAGTGTCTTGCCCAATGCGGGCTTGCCCATCAATGTCGATGGCGAAGCGGTTTACCCCATGGGACCGGAACCTTTCAGCGAGATGGTGGCGGAATTCGCGCGTTGGGGCGTCAATGCGGTCGGCGGCTGCTGCGGCACGACGCCCGAGCACATTGCCCGGCTCTACGAGCGCGTGCATGGAGTCAGCTATGACGAGACGCTAAAGCAGCGATCCGCCCGGCGAGCGCCAAGCCAACGCGACATCATATTGGAGCCGCGCGTCTCCAGCGGCATGACGGCGGCGCGCATGAACCAAGATCCGGGTCCGACCCTGATCGGCGAGCGCGTCAACAGCCAGGGCAGCCGAAAGGTTAAGCGCCTGCTGCTGGAAGAGGACTACGATAGCATCGTTGCGATCGCTGTGGGGCAGGTGGAGCGCGGCGCGCACATGCTTGATGTCTGCGTCGCCCTCACCGAGCGCGATGACGAAAAAGCGCAGATGCAGGCACTGGTCAAGAAGCTATCTCTGGCGGTGGAGGTTCCGCTGATCATTGATACCACCGAAGCCGATGTCGCCGAAGCGGCGCTGGCTCTCTATCCTGGCCGCGGCATCATCAACGGCAACAACCTGGAAAACGGCCGCGAGCGCATCACTCGGATTCTGCCAATAGCGG
Organism: Anaerolineae bacterium; assembly: GCA_022824465.1. Classification (GTDB taxonomy): domain Bacteria; phylum Chloroflexota; class Anaerolineae; order Aggregatilineales; family Phototrophicaceae; genus UBA6055. Next base: position 85,132 of record JAJDZV010000014.1, on the reverse strand, counting down.
TGAAGCACGGCGCCGCCGTCTTGTCGATGACCATCGACGAAGAGGGCATGGCGCATTCTCGCGAAAAGAAGTTTGAAATCGCCCGGCGCATCAGCGATATCGCCATCAATGAATATGGACTGACGACGGACGACCTCGTCTTCGATACGCTGACCTTTCCCCTGACCACCGGGCAAGAGGAATTGCGCAACGACGCTGTCGAGACGCTGGAAGGCATCCGCCTCATCAAGGAGGGAATCCCCGGCGTGATGACCGCGCTGGGCATCAGCAACGTCAGCTTCGGCGTCGGGGCGGCCGCTCGCGGCGTGCTCAACAGCGTCTTCCTCTACCACGCGGTAAAAGCCGGCTTGGATATGGCCATCGTCAATCCTGCCCATATCACGCCATATTTTGAAATTCCCGATGACCAGCGCAAAGTGGCGGAGAATCTGATCTTCAATAGCGATGCCGATGCCCTGCCGCGTTTCATCCAGTATTTTGAGGACAATGAAGTGCAAATCGCCGGCGCGGATGAAATCGACCCCACCGCCGATATGACCGGGGAAGAGGCGCTGCACTGGCAGATTGTGCATCGCAAGAAGGAAGGAATTGAGGCGCTGATTGATGACATCCTCACGCGCAAGGATGCCGTCAGCGCGCTGAATACCGTACTGTTGCCAGCAATGAAGGAAGTCGGTGATAAATTCGGCGCCGGCGAACTCATTCTGCCCTTTGTGCTGGGTTCGGCCGAGGTGATGAAGAAAGCGGTCGCCTACCTTGAGCAATTCATGGACAAAGTAGAAAGCGCCAGCAAAGGCATTGTCGTCTTGGCGACCGTCTATGGCGATGTGCACGATATCGGCAAGAATCTGGTCAAGACTATCCTCAGCAACAACGGCTACACCGTGCACGACCTGGGCAAGCAGGTGCCGGCCAATACCATCATCGACAAGGCGCTGGAATACAAAGCCAACGCTATCGGCTTGTCTGCCCTGCTCGTCAGCACTTCCAGGCAGATGCCGCTCATCGTCAATGAACTGGCGCGTCGCGGCTTGGATATCCCCGTGCTGGTCGGCGGGGCGGCCATCAATCGGCGCTTCGGGCGGCGCATCCTCTTCCTGCAAGATTCGCAGGAGCCCTATGCGGCCGGCGTCTTCTATTGCAAGGATGCCTTTGAAGGTTTGGCGGTAGTCGATCAACTGCTTGATGCCGAGCGTCATGAGCAATTCCTGGACGATGTCTTCGCCGAAGCTTATGCCGAAGTCGAGCGCGCGCCCCGCCGCCGTCGTGCCCGCCGCGCTGGATTCCGCAAAACCGTCGGCGACGCGCCCGATATCCCGACGCCGCCTTACTGGGGCAGCCGCGTCGTGCGCGAAATGCCGTTGGAGATCGTCCTGCAATATCTCCACAAACCGGAACTCTTCCGCCTCTCCTGGGGCGCGAAAAACACGCGGGGAGCGGAATGGGAACAACTCTCAGCCGAGTTTGAAGCGCGCCTGTTGCGCATGTCCAAAGATGCCGCCCGCCGCGGGGCGCTAAAGCCGCAAGCCGTCTACGCCTACTTGCCCGTCAACAGCGAGGGCGATGACCTGCTCGTCTGGGAGGCTCAGCGCTATGCCGAAACCGGAGAAAGCGTCGAAGCCGCCCGTTTCAGCTTCCCGCGCCAACCCGATGGCGAGACGCTCTGCATCAGCGATTACTTCGCGCCACTGGATGCCGACCGCGTCGATGTCATGGTCTTGCAAGCGGTGACGGTCGGGCATGAAGCCACCGCAGAAGTCGAGCGCCTGCAAGCCGCCAACGAATACAGCGAAGCCTATTTCTTCCACGGCCTGGCAGTGCAAGCGGCGGAAGCGACCGCCAACTACCTGACGCATATCGCGCAGGGCCAGCTGGGCATAGCGGCGAATCGCGGCAAACGCTACAGCTGGGGTTATCCGGCTTGTCCGGAACTGGCCGACCACGAAATCGTCCTGCGCCTGCTGCCGCAACTGGCGAGCGAGCTGGGCATGTCCTTGACCGACTCCTGGCAGTGGCTGCCCGAGCAGAGCACCGCCGCCCTATTCACGCATCATCCCGAAGCGAAATACTACAATGTCGGCAGCCTCGACCGGGCAGGGCAGATTCTGGGATAACGCAATACAACCCAGTTTACGTACTACACACACATCTTGAAGCGCGCTGAATTTCTTAGCATTTGCGATTGACATAGCTTCAACTGTTGTATACAATTACGAAATAGTATTGTGATTGGAGTGTATTGAATTATGTCTGACTTCCCATATGCCAAGTCACCGAAGAAGCTTGAGGGATTCCTTCAGCGTATCCAGCTTGCAGGCAAACCTGAGAAAGCGTCAAACAAGTGGCTTAAGTCCAGTGGTTATACGTCTTCGAACGATGTATCCATGATAAACGTATTGCAGTTTATCGGTTTTATAGATTCGTCCCGAGTACCAACGGACGATTGGCAAGCGTACCGCGACCAAAGCAATTCAAGACACGTACTTGCGCGTCGAGTGCGGGAGAGTTATTCCGCGCTGTTTAATCATTATCCGGACGCGGAGAGACGAAGCCCAGAAGACTTAGGTAACTTCTTCCGGGCAAATTCTTCTTTGGGGGATGCGGTTATCTCGCTAATGGTGAAAACATTCGAAGAGTTGTGCAAATTGGCGGATTTCACTGCCGCGTCAAGAAATGGCGCGAGCGGTGTTGACACAGAAAACGGCTCGTCGTCAAGTACAGTCTCGCCTTTGGCATCTCCCCCTCAGAGTATTGAATCGCCTGCGCCCGCACTGCACATTGACTTTCAAGTGCATATTGCGGCTGACGCGCCACCAGAGCAAATCGACAAGATATTTGAAAGCATGGCTAAGCACTTGTACGGCAAAGATGCTGAATAAGTCGTATGAGACAGTTCGCGAGAAATGCTCTCTACGCACTTCGGCAACTACAAGAGAACGCGGAAGATGCGACGCAGCCGCCACTAGAAGGAACAAAGCCCAGAACAGCACGAGTCATTGATCCAACTCTCATCGCCGGAACAAGAGGATATCTGGAAAAGGTCGCTGATCAGATTAACGGAACGTACGAAAATGGCTGGTACGATGCCTGCGCGGTAATGCTGAGGCGGTTCATTGAAACGCTTATTATAGAGACATATATCGCCAAGAACATTGAGGATAGAATCAAGGATGACGATGGGGACTTCGTTTCCTTGGGAGCTTTGATAGACAATGCGCGGATCGAACCAGCCTTTAACCTGAGTCGCAATACAAAGCGTGTACTTATCCGGCTCAAAAAATTGGGTGATCTCTCCGCGCACAATCGAAGGTTTGTCGCGAAACGCAGCTACTTCGACGAGTTGTTTGAAGATCTGCATTTGGATATGCAGACTTTGATTGAGGACTTTATACACGAAGCGGGTTTCAAGTGACCCGATTCGCAACAGAATGAGGTATCCCATGACCTACACACTCAAACGCATCGGCTTCATGTCCGCTGTCAAGATCGCCGCCATCATCTCGGCAGCGGCCGCCGTTCTGCCCATCATCTTGCTGCTGCTGCTCAACGCGGTCTTCAAATTCCTCGACATCGAAATCCCGCCCGATGTGCTCGGTCCCATGCTGGCGCAGACCGCCCTGATCGCGGCTGTGCTCGGCGGCGTCTCCACCGCGCTGACCGTCTCCCTCTACAATGTCTGCGCGCCAATTTTCGGCGGCATTACTTTTGAGCTAAAGGCGCAGCATCCGCCGCGCAAAAGCAAAGGTGAAGACGATATTGACTGAACGATTGCGTATTTCGGATGAAATGTTGCGATAGTGTATTTGATTAGTCACACTCACTTGGTATACATGATTTAGACTTAGGTTTGATTAGAGGTCTATGAATGGAAATCCAATGGGACGTTGTCCTTCCGCCACTAACCGTTATCGGCGCTATGCTGCTTATGTGGTGGCGCCTTGACAGTAAGATAGAAGGTGTTCGCAAAGCTTCAGAGGATGCGCACCAGTCTATTCGAGATGACTTGTGCGACCTGAAAGTTTCATCGGCCACCATAAGCACTGACGTCGAGTGGATAAAGAAAGAGCTGGCGCGCGATTAGGCTAAACAGATTCTTGCTGTTGAGGCCCCGCGCGACGGGGTTTTTCTTTTTCTGGAGCGTTATTGTTCTTGGTGAGATCGATGGGTCTGGGAGAGTGTTTGACTTCTTGACATTCAACTCAACTCGCGTCATTATACCTCCCACGCTTGGTCTGTCATCCGCTGCTTTTTCAGCATCCAAAGTGAACGGTCGAATTCAATGTGAGGCACAGAATGACCACCAACTTGAAACAAGAATACGAGGAAAACGGCTACGTCATCGTCCGCAACGCCATTGACGCTGACCTGGCCCGCGAAACCGCCGAGCATGTGCATTGGCTGGCGGAGCGAAATCCCGATACCCGCCCGGAACATTTCCACCACGGCATGCTGGTGAGCGACCCCTTCATGCACCGCTTGGTCGGCGATGACCGCCTGGTCGATATCGCCGAGCAATTCATAGGCTCTAACTGCGCTATGTGGGCGGCGCACTATATCGCCAAACCGCCCAAGACCGGACAGAAGGTGCTTTGGCATCAGGACGGCAGCTATTGGCCGCTGGAACCGATGGAAGTGACGACGATATGGCTGGCCGCCACCGAATCCACCCGCGAGAACGGCTGCCTGCGCGTCCTGCCCGGCACCCAGCGCAACAAACTTCTGTCGCGCGCCGAATTGCAGGATGTGCCCGATGGCAAGAATGTGCTGTCTTCCGGCATCCATCCATCAATGATTGACGACTCCGATGTGGTTGATCTGGAATTGCAGCCGGGCGATGTTTCCATTCACAATCCCAAAATAATCCATGGCAGCGAAGCCAATACCTCGGACAAATGGCGCATTGGCTTGACCTTGCGTTATATCCCGACCTCGACCCGCGTCAAACGCGATGACGACCGCGCCATCCTCGTGCGTGGCAAGCCCGACGCCAGCAACAGCAACAAATACGCCCAGCGCCCGGTCTACGATCCCGCCATTCACATGCCCTTCCGCGGCATGGAAGACTGGATGCCGGCATAGGCGATAGAGTTAGTGTCTCCTTGAAAGCGCGAGCGCTTTAAGCCCCTCCCTCCTTGTGGGGGAGGGGTTTGCGGTGGGGGGAACGCTTGATGCCCAAACCCAACATCCTCTATATCCACTCCCACGATACAGGCCGCTACTTGCAGCCCTATGGTCACGCCATCCCCACGCCCAACTTGCAGCGCCTGGCGGAACGGGGCGTCCTGTTTCGGCGCGCCTATTGCGCCGCGCCCACCTGCTCGCCCAGCCGCGCCGCCTTGCTCACCGGGCAAGCCGCCCACAGCGCCGGCATGCTGGGATTGGCCAATCGCGGCTTCGTCCTGCGCGACTTCCGTCAACACATCATTCACACGCTGAAGGCGGCTGGCTATACCTCGGCGCTGGCTGGCATTCAACATCTCACCAGCGCGCAGTTTCATCGCGGCGCCGAGGCGGTTGGCTACGACCGGGTGCTTACGACCGATCACAGGAGAGCGCAAATTGCCGCCGCCGATTTCATCCGATCCAAACCGGCAGAGCCCTTCTGGCTGACCGTCGGCTTCTTCGAGACGCATCGCGAATACCCGACCGAGCACGATGTCATGCCTAATTATGTGCTGCCGCCGGCGCTCTTCCCGGATACGCCCGGCACGCGCCAGGACATGGCGAATTACGTGGCTATGGCGCGGATCCTGGATGACAAGATCGGCCATGTCCTCGCAGAGCTTGATGAATCCGGTCTGCGCGAGAATACGCTGGTCATTTACACTACCGATCACGGGCTGGCTTTCCCCGATATGAAATGCAATCTGACCGACCATGGCATCGGCGTCGCTCTCATCATGGATGGTCCGGCGCCATTCAGCGGCGGACGCGTCGTCGACAACCTGGTCAGCCATATCGACATTTTCCCGACGCTCTGCGACCTGTTGGCGATCGCGCCGCCCGACTGGCTGCAAGGGACTTCCATCCTGCCACTGCTGCATGGAGAAGCCCAGTCCATCCGCGATGAGGTCTTCGCCGAGGTGAACTACCACGCCGCGTACGAACCAAAGCGCGCCGTCCGCACTGAGCGTTACAAATATATCCGCCGCTACGACGGCCGAGAGTCGCCAGTCCTGCCGAATATTGACGACGGTCTCACCAAGAGCGCCTGGCTGGATGCCGGATACGCCGATAGCCACGTCGCGCCTGAGCGACTTTACGACACCATTCTCGATCCGGGCGAGCGCGTCAATCTCATCGACAGCGCCGAACACGCTGACGTATTGACGGACCTGCGCGCCCGCCTGGAGCGCTGGATGCGCGCCACCGACGATCCCCTGCTGCGCGGTCATATCCCCGCGCCGCCCGGCGCCGTCGCCAATGACCCCGATGGCTTGTCGCCTCGCGGTCCGTTGAAGGAGTTGTAGCGGCGACTTTCCAAGTCGCTCCCATGCAGGCAGAGGAAATATGTCGGACTTGCTTCAACAGCAAATCGATTATTACCGCGCCCGCGCGCCCGAGTATGACGAATGGTTTTATCGCTTGGGGCGTTACGACCGCGGCCAAGCGCATACTCGGCAATGGGAAGGCGAAGCGCAGCAAGTCCGCGATCAACTGCGCAGTCAGTCCGGCTTCGCGAATATCCTGGAGCTGGCGCCGGGCACCGGCATCTGGACCAGCGAGCTCCTCAGTATCGGCGCGCGCGTCGCCGCTCTTGACGCCTCGCCGGAGATGATCGCCATCAACCGCGCCAAGCTGGCGTCCGACCGGGTTGAATATCACCTGACCGATCTCTTCGCCTGGCAGCCGCAGCGACAATTTGACATGGTCTTCTTCGGCTTCTGGCTCTCGCATGTGCCGGACGCCAAACTGAGCGCCTTTCTGGACGCGGTGAACGCGGCGCTGACACCGAGTGGACGACTCTTCTTTGTGGATTCCCGCCGGGCGGAGCAATCGACCTCAGCGGATCAAAGCATCAACACCGACGGCGAATTGCAGCGACGCGTGCTCAAAGACGGAAGTCCTTACCAGATCGTCAAAATCTATTACGAGCCGGCTTCGCTCACCAAGATCTTATGCGCGCATGGATTTGACATTGACGTCAAGGCGACCGAAAACTTTTTCCTCTATGCTGACGGACGCAAGAGCGGCTAATCCAGCGCCCGCTGATAGCGTTCGATGACCTGAACCGCTACTGATTCCCAAGTCATCGCCAGCGCCCGCTCACGCCCGGCCGCGCCCATGCGCGCCGCTTTCGCCGGGTCGCTTAGCAATTCCAACAGCGCCCGCGGCAATTCTTCCGCGACCCGTGCTTGCGAGACAACCAGCCCGCTAAGGCCGTCCTCGGTCGCGTCAGCCAGGCCGCAATTGTCCGTGCCAACGACCGCCGTTCCCGCCGCGCTCGCCTCAAGCGCTGCCAAGCCGAAGCCCTCAAAAAAGCAGCCGTCATTCATGGCTGGCAACGCAAAGACGTCCGCCGCCGACAGCCAGGCGCGCAGCAGGCTCTCCTCAACGAAACCCATAATCCGCACATTGTCCTGCAGCCCCAGCTCACGGATTCGTTGCTCCACTTGCGCCGTATAGCGGCTGCCTGTCTGGGGATTGCCCATTATCAGGCATTGCGCCGCCGGCATCCGCTGGCATACAAGCGCCATCGCCTCGACCAGTTGCAGCGTTCCTTTGCGCGGCTTGATCTCGCCAACTGTGACGACGGTCGGCGCTGTCTTGTCCACGCGAACCGTCGGCGGACGGTCGAAGCGCGCGATATCCAAGCCGTTGTTGATAACCTGTACGTCGGCGCCCGGCGCGATCTCCCGCGCCACCTCTGCGGTGTGCCGGCTGACGCAGATCAAATGCGCCCTCTCAAAAGCCCGTCGATAAAGACGTCCGATGGGGAAGCGCCGCAGACGCGGCAAATTGACGTAACTGCCGTGCGCTGTGATGAATAAGGGTCGGTCCCCGGCGACAGCCGCGGCCAAAATCGCGTAAGGCTCGATGGTGCTGTGCACAATATCGCAACTGCGCATCAGACGCCGCGCGCGCCGCAGCAGCGCAAGCGATTTGATGAAGCTGTGTCCTTCCGGTGGGCTTACCGCTGGCAACAGGGGGGTATGCGCAATCTCAATCGGCGGACAATTCCGGGCGCAGACGACCGTCGTCTCGAGCCCGCGCGCATTGAGTTGGCGGACGAGGTTCAGGCTGTAATTCGCCCAGCCGTTCTTATTGCTGAGGTCGGAAGTGAGCAGTCCAATCCGCATGCGTTTGGCATTATGCGGAATCGCCGTCGTTGGCTTCGGCTGCCTCCACGGCCGCTTCGCCTTGCGCCGCCAGTCTTGCGCGCCAAGCCAGGACCGCCGCCGAATCATCAGCCGCCACTTCGCTGTGGAATTCCTCCATCGTGCCGATGCGCATCACAGCCAATAGCAGAACGATATTCAATAGAATGATCACTACCATCACCGCGATCGCCATTCCCAGTCTCCTCGATGGTCGCCAGCGTTTGTCGTATTATGCTGGACGAATCACTGCGGGTCTAGGTCGCATTCCCTATGCGCGCCGCGCGCCTATTGCGCGTCGACGCCTGTCCGCTTATGATAAGCGCCGCTATCGACTCGTGAAAGGCATATGCCGTGCTCAACCCGCTAAACCTCAAAGCCGATGCGCCCTGGAAGCGGCGTTTCCGCGCGCCCGCCATCGCTGGCTCTTCCCGCGCCGTTCGCAACCCCTATCGCGGCTTGGTAGTCAGCAACAAAGACGGCGTCTACCAGCTATATGCCTGGGACACAGAGACAGACAGCCTTAGGCAGCTGACCCGCGATCCCGCCGGTGTCCCCCACGGATCGCTATCGGCCGATGGCGAGTATGTCTATTACTTGCGCGACCGCCGCGGCGATGAAATCGGCCATTATGTTCGTCTGCCTTTCGCTGGAGGAGACGCGCAGGACATCACGCCCGATTTGCCCGACTACGCCTCGTTCGACATCAACGAAAGTTTCTCTGGCAAGGCAATCGGATTCACCGCGGCCGACGATGCTGGCTTTCACATATATCTGTACGCCCGAGACGACATGGCGGCGCCCCTTTTCTCGCTGAGCAAAAGCGCCATTTCTGTCGGACCGTTTATGTCGCATGACGCCGAAATTGCCGTCATCGCCTCGACCGAGAAAACCGGCATGCACGAATACGCGCTTGAAGCCTATGATGTCGCTAGCGGCGCGCTGATCGCGGAACTCTGGGACGGTCCCGGCAGCGGGACCGGGTTCGGCGGCTTCTCGCCCGCGCTTGGCGATATGCGCTTCGCCGGGTCATCCAACGCCGGCGGCCGTCATCGTCCCTTCATCTGGAATCCCCGAAGCGGCAAGCGCTGCGATATCCAATCCGATGTCTTCTGTGGCGATGTCAAAGTCTGGCATTGGTCGCCCGATGGCGGGCGTCTGCTGCTGCACCAATTCGACCGCGCCGCGCCGACGCTATACGTCTACCACATAGCCGAGCGACGCCTTTGCAAGCTGGAGGCGCCGCCCGGCGTCTTCATGCCCGGCAGCGGTTTCGTCGAAGACAATAAACTACAAGTGCATCTCGCCGACGCAACCGCGCCTACGCGCCTGCTGGAACTTGATGCCGATAGCGGAAAGGTCTTGCGCAATGTCATCGACCTCGGCGTCGATGTGCCGCGCGGCCTGCCCTGGCGCTCAGTAACCTACGCTTCAAGCGACGGCGCGGAAATACAGGCTTGGCTGGCCACCCCGCCCGGCGCCGGTCCCTTCCCGACCATCGTGCACACGCATGGCGGTCCAACAGCCGTGCAGACCAACAGCTGGAAGCCCGATGCCCAAGCCTGGCTCGATCACGGTTTCGCCTTCTTCAGCCTGAATTATCGCGGCTCGACCACCTTCGGCTACGACTTCCAGCATGCCATCGACGGCAACCTGGGCGACCTGGAAGTGGAAGATATCGCGGCGGGCGTCGCCTGGTTGGTTGACCAAGGCATCGCGCAGCCCGAGGCGATTCTCAAAACCGGCGGCTCCTACGGCGGTTATCTGACGCTGCAAAGCCTGGGAAGGAAGCCCGAGCTCTTCGCTGGCGGCATGGCAGTGGTCGCCATCGCCGATTGGACGCTGATGTACGAAGACCAGGCGGCCACCCTGCGAGGCTATCAGCGCAGCATGTTCGGCGGCACGCCGGACGAGAAGCCGGAAGCCCACCGCAAAGCCTCGCCGATTACCTACGCCGAGAATATCGCCGCGCCCATCCTGGTGATCCAAGGCGAGAATGACACCCGCTGCCCCGCCCGCCAGATGCAAGTCTACGAGCAGAAGCTCAAGGAGCTGGGCAAGTCTATCGAGGTCGTCTGGTTCGACGCGGGCCACGGCTCGCTGGCGATTGAAGAGCAGATTCATCATCAGGAGTTGATGCTCGAATTTGCTTATTGCCAACTGCAAGTCACCGCCGGGGCGACTCACTAGGTCGCGGGTTAGCGTACAGAATCATGACCAACCCCCCCGCCCAGCCCTTCGCGCCCATCCACGGCGTCATGACCGTGCCGCCAGACCCTTTCGGCGACGCGCGGGGCCGCTTCATGGAGACCTTTCGTGCCGAGTGGTTTCCGCAGGTGACATGGGACCGTCTCCAAAGCAACCGCAGCGACAGCAGCGCCGGCGTCCTCCGTGGCTTGCATTATCACTTCAAGCAAGTGGATTATTGGTTCCCGGTCATGGGCTTCATTCGCGTCGGCTTGGTCGACCTGCGGCGCTCATCGCCTACCTACTTGCGTTCAGTCAGCCTCGATCTGGACGGCGACAATCCCATGGGTCTCTTCATCCCCGAAGGCGTGGCGCATGGCTTTGCGGCCTTGACCGACTGCACCTTGATGTACATCGTGAACAACTATTACGACGGCGGCGCCGACGAATTCGGCATCGCCTGGAACGACCCGCAAGCCGCCATCGATTGGGGCGTGGCGGAGCCAGCGCTATCCGCCCGTGACCGCAGCAATCCGCTCATCGCTGACATCCCGCCTGAACATCAGCCTCGCTAGTTGAAGCTCGTTGTGCGGGCGGGCGAGCCGGTGGATGCTGTTGATAATCCGGTTTCACCACTGCGTGGTCCTGAAAAGCTGGGCACCTATTGATAAAGTATGCCGCGCGCAATTGCGTCGACCGGATTTGACGCAACGCGCCACTCTTCGTACGCCAAAATCTGACGAATTCTGTAGGGGCGAGCCACTGGTTTGCCGCTACAACGTTTCGAAGATTTTGGGGATCGTGTTGAAACCTTTGTCATTCTCATTGCTTTCTAGGGATTGTTTCTGCGCCTCTTGGCTATCAATCCCCCACCAGCCACTGGCTCGCGTTGAGCGCTTCACGCTGCCGAAACTGATGCCGCATGCGCCCGAAGACGTCCACGCCCATCTGCAAAAGAATATGCGGCACGTCTATCGGAATCCAGTTCTCGACGATCGTCTCGTCGTCACAGCGATAGAAATCCATCACCCGCATCTTGACGCGCCTGCCGGTCGGCGCCACGCCAAATAGCTCGCCGCCCGTATGCGTCGCCCGCAGGTAGCCCCAGCCGCCGGTGACCGCATAATAGCCATCGCCGATGCGAATGAAATGACCCTGTGTTGAGCCGCCGCGGTCGGGGAAAGCCACCAGGAAGGGTATCTGATGATAGTCTTCAAAGCCTTGGAGCCCCCGCGTCGTGCCGATGCCCGCTGGTCCATACCACATGAAGTTCTTGTGCCAGTGCTGTGCTTGCTCCATCTCGTCAAGCACTTCACGCGTCGGCGGCTGCCCGCTGTATTGTCCGAGCGCCCGGTGCATCTTCAGCACGGTCTCGATCGTTTGGCGGGAACGCGCTTCGTCCTGCGGCCTCAATATCACGCCATCCAGCGTCCGCGGCGGCAGCCAGCGCATCTCGCAACCCAGGCTCGGCGCTATCGGCCAATACCCGGCCTGGCGCATTAGATCCAGGAAATCAAGAAATACGTAGCTCGTGACGATGACCCCGTCGCGCAGCTCATGCCCCTCGCAAAAGCGCAGGCAAATCGCGCCGCGCGTCGCCGGGATCCCGAGCAAGTCGCGCTCGAAGGTCCCGAGATAGTGCCCCATGCAGGCGATCCAATCGCCATCGCGGTAACGGCCGCCGGCGACGAAATGCTCGCGCCGCTCCATATCCGGCAGCGCTTGCCGCAGCGGCAGCCAGAGCTTTTCGAGACCAGCGTCGATTCCGCGCAACTCGTTTATCGGATGCGCGACGTTCAGCGCGATATCGTCCGCCAGGCTGTCGCGCGCGATCTCCACAAGGCGCTCAAGAGGCGCTTCCAACAGCGCGCCCATGATCGTCATGACGCGACGCTTGTTGGCGATGTTCCGCGCTTGATCCACCGGGCTGTAGCGGAACTCAGTCGTGAAATACTTGTCTGCTTCCGCCGTCATCGTCTCATGCACTGGTTGGCGCAGTTCAGGCGTAAATCTGCTGGAGCAAGGCGAATTCGTCGAAGCGCGTAAACTCTTCGTGGATCAGCCCGTCCCTAATCAGGTGGTGGCTGACGCCGATGATGCGAATTGGGTTGCCGGTCGGCTCGCCGTAAAGGCCGTAGCCGGTATGTGTGCCCCGCATCGTCCAGCGCGTCGCCACGTGATAGCCCTCAGCCTCGCCGCCGATGTGACAAAAGTGATCGCAATAGAGCGCCAGATCCGGGAATGGCGACAGCAGCGAAAGCACATAGGCGTGGAAGTCATTGACGCCATTGAAAGCCCGCCGCGATGGTCCGTCAAACGCAAAGTTCTCGGCGTAGAACTCGCGCGTCTTGTTGAGGAGGCGCCAGTTCCAAATCTCGTGAAACATGCGCCCGACGAATGCTTCCGGGTCAAAGCTCTCGGTTTGGGGCGCGTCCCATTGTGGCGGGGGATACTGCCCGATGCCGCGCTCGATATCGCCGGCGACTTGCAGCTGCATGCCCTTGTCGCGCCGCTTCGCCGCCTGCTCTTTCGCCGTCGCGACCGGATCCAAGCCCAACTGCATCACCAGGGTCAACTCATCGCGAACGATCCATTCTTCCACCACCATATTTCGCTTGCAGAAACAGTCGGCGACGCCGCTATAGCGAACCCGTTTGCCCGTTGGCGGACCATACTGGGTCCAGCCTCGGTTCGTGCCGGCATGCGTCACGCGATGCGACGAATACAAGCCTTCGCTATCATTGCCGCCCCAGATCACCACGTCGCCATACAGGCGTCGATCGGGGAAGGCCGCCAGCGCCTCAATCGTGGCGGCGAAGACCGCCTCCCGCCCGAAAATCATGCCGCTTGAGGTGTGAATCTTCATCGTGTTCGCATAATAATCGTAGAGCTTGCCGATGCCTTTTTCTTCCCAGATCTCGTGCGTGATGCCGATGATCCAATCGACAAAGTCCTTGTAACGCGGGTCAAAGCCCGCCATCGAATGCGCCCGTTGTCCCTTGGCGTCTTCCATGAATTGGATATCCAGCTTCCGCTGCATGCTGATGCGCGATTTCTCGTCCGCGTTTTCCGCCGCCGAAACTTGCATGTCTTTGCTCTCGTTATCCACTTTCGCCACTTTCCCCTTTTACGCTCCCACTAGCCTAGGCGCGACAACGATTTCGTTCGCGCGCATAGCCTAGCACGTACCGCCCGCAATTACAAAGCCGCCCAAACTCAAAGGCGGCCTACGCCAATTTCGGCGGCAATCAAAAGCTACGCCATCAATCTTCCAGCGCCCAATCCAGCGCCGCCAAGGCGTGCAGTTTGGTGGTGTCGAAACTCGGCAAGACGCTGTCTCCCGGTTTGATCAGCAGTCCGATCTCGGTGCAGCCCAAAACGACTGCTTCCGCGCCCGCCGTCGCCAGCTCGGCGATCACGGCCTGATACTGTCGGCGCGAATCAGCTTTTATCACACCGCGAACTAATTCCTCATATATGACGCGATCGACGATCTCGCGCCCGGTCGCGTCCGGCGTCAGCACATCAAGCCCGAAGCGCTCAGTCATCCGCCCTTTGTAAAAGCTCTGCTCCATAGTGAAGCGCGTGCCCAACAACGCCACGCGCCGGTATCCCGCCGCCAGGATCGGCTCGGCTGTCGCATCGGCGATGTGGATAAGCGGCAAGCTCACCGCTGCCTCAATCTCCGCCGCCATCCGGTGCATCGTATTGCTGCAGATGACGATGCACTCGGCGCCGCCGCGCGCCAGCCCTTCGGCCGCTCCCACCATGCGCGCAGTCGCCGCCTCCCAGTCGCCCGCTGCTTGCAAGGCTTCGATCGCGGCAAAATCAAAGGAGAGCATTAAGCAGTCGGCCGAATGCAGACCGCCAAGCCGCCGCTGCGCCGCCTGATTGATGATGCGGTAATACTCGGCGCTTGATTCCCAACTCAAGCCGCCGATCAAGCCGATCGTTTTCATGCGCCGCTACTCTGCTTCGCGGTTTGCAGCCGCCCCAGCCGATGCAACTGAATATCGTGCCTTGTCTCGCCGGACTGCGCCAGGTCCGCCATGATCTCGCCGACAACGCTCGCCATCTTGAATCCGTGACCGCTGAAGCCGGCCGCCACCGTCACCTGCGGCGCGCCCGGCAAGCTGTCCAGCACAAAGTGCTCGTCGGCGGTATTGGTGAACATGCAGACCGCGGCGTCGAGCGTCTTGCCGGCGCCAGCGGAGAAATAACGCTGGGCGAAGGCGCGCAGCAGCGCCTCGTCTTCGGCGCGAACTGTGCGGTCCATTGCGTCAGGATCGACCAACTCTTCACGATGATGATACCGCCCGAATTTCATGCCCGGCGCGCCTCCGCCCGGATTGAACTCGGGGAAGCCATAAAAGCGCCCCTCTTCCACTTGCCCGTTCCACACCGGGAAGCGCTCCGGCGTGAACAGCTTGGGTTGCTTCGTCTCCAGCCAGAGCACCACCTGACGCTCGGGCAGCGCCACACCCGCCAGCTCCGGCGCCAGCTTCGCCGCCCAGGCGCCGCCGCAGATTACGAGCTTCTCGGCGACATAGCGACCGGCGTCCGTCCGCAGAGCCAGGCGTTCATCCGTCAGAATGTCCCAACCGAGCACGCGCTCGCCGGTATGCGCCGCCGCGCCATACGACTTTGCCAGCTCGACGTGGGCGATGATGCAGCGCTCTGGTATCAGCAGTCCGCCCTGCGGCTGAAAGAGCGCCATCGTCTCCGGCGGCATGTGATAGCCCGGGAAGCGCGCGCTCAGTTGTCTGCTGTCCAGCGCCTCATGCGCCAGCTCATTCTCCAGACAACTGCGCAGACTGCCGCTGAAGACCTCGCCATCTTCCGGACCCATGTCGATGCTGCCGGTTTGAAAGTACAACTGCTCGCCGAACTCGCGCTCAAGCTCTGCCCAAAGCGCGTACGAGCGGCGCAGAAGCGGCACATACGAGCTGTCTTCGTAATAAGCCAGGCGGATGATCCGCGTCAAACCATGCGATGAACCCATCCCGTGCGGGATCTCATATCGCTCGATGCCCAGTACATTCAGGCCGCGCTTGGCCAGGTGATACAGCGCCGCGCTGCCCATCCCGCCCAAGCCGATGACGATGACGTCGTAGTCTTTGCCCATATTACTCGCCCGTCCGCCCCTTACAGCAAGTATGCGTCAACACGGCGACTGCCAAGCCCGAGCCTCCTGCGCCTCTCGCGTGACATTTGACCATAGACAACAGGGCGCGCACAGAGCGAGTCCCTTTTGCAAAGGCGGCGGTCAGCTTGACTTTGCTCAACATAATTTGTAGCATCTTCGTACGGGGCGCGACAAGGAGAATCGCAATGGCTACAGGCGATACAATACCGACGCAGCCGAAAGCGGCGGAAGCGCGTGAACTGACCGCGGAAGAGAAGGAACTCATCGAGAGCCTGCATCGCAGTTTTCAGCAGGCGGCGCGCGGTGAATACCGCCCCGTTCAAGAATTCTTGGATGAGTTGCGCAAAGAAGACGAAGCGGCTGACCATGAGAGTCGTATCAACGAGTGAATTTGAGGCCTTGACACGGAAGATACGCAAGACATATCGTTTAGTCGACCAGGACATAGCGCTGTTAAGCGCCAAGCTGAAAGACGGCGTTCGCCCTAAAGACTATCAATTGCAGAATATGGGCGGCATGGAAGTTTACAAGGCGCGACTGCCCAATACCTCCGCCAGAGTCGGCGCGCGCGGCGGCTTCAGAGTGGTATACCGCGTCAAAGATGGTGCAATCATTCTCTTGTTGCTGATTTGGGCGAAGTCGCGTACGGTCGATATCCCCGATCATGAAATCGGCCGCATAGCCCGCCTGTACTAAATCACTTCTAGGCGCATCCGCCCCCAGTCTCAAGCCACCACAAACCGCCATTCACGCCATTCATGCCCAGCGCCAGCTTGCCCCCGCCCGGCGACAGCCAAGCCCAAGCCCGCGCCTCCCGCGTCAATGGTAGCGGCAGCGCGCTTATTGTCCTTATGTCGCGCCGTTGCCGGCTGAAACACTGCAGCGTCGGCCACCCGTCAATCTCACGAATAACATAGATCTCACCCCGGGTCACCACCGGCGCCGGATAATTGTTGCCCGGAAGCTCGGCTTCAAATAGCAGCTCGGCATCGCCATAAAGCGCCTGCCAATAATAGCCGCTGACAGCGCCATTCCGCCGACCCACCACGGCCGCGTAACCATCGGGCGCCGGTCCAGGCACGATCGCCGACGGCGGCAGATTCTCCAGCCAAGCCGACCGCATCTGCCCGTCCACGTCCGCCGTGAAATAGTAGACTGGCTCGCCATAAGCGCCAAAATAATAGGCGAGGAAGACGCCGGGGTTCCGTGCCCACAGAAAGCCGCGCAGACTGCGCCGCCCAAGGTTGCGATGGATCACCCGCCGATATGACCCGTCCGGCTCCGATGAATAAATCGAATGCAGATCGTTCTGATAGACCACCCGCCGCGCGGTCGGCGAATACGTCAACTGCGAATTGTAGTACAGCGCCGGATTGCGCTCGCCCGATTGCGACACCAGGGTGACATCCGCCAGTTCGATCATCTCGGGCGTCACCCGCGCCGCATCCGGATGCTCGCTTTGGCTCAAGCTGCCTTCGCTGAAACTGTAGCGCCACCAATCCAATTCGGTGAAGACAGCGCCGGCGCAACCGACGCCATAAATCAGCGTCTGCTCGTCGAGCCATTCGAGCATGACGATCTCGCCCGACGCGATCTTTGGAACGGTGGGCGCCGCCGCCACCGATGCAGTTTGGTACGTTTCGGCGCGCGCGTCGATAGTCAGCTTGACCTGCGCCACATCGCCCGCCGCGAATAACTCAAAAGGCGCGGAGTAGCGCTGAACCCCGCCCGGCGGCAAGGCATAATCCAGCAGCGCCGTTCCGCAGGCGTCGACCAGATACCCGAAACCCTCGCCGATCACTTGATCTTCGGCGTCGAGCGCCTCGACCAATATGCTGACCTGGCTGTAGGCGTCCGCGCCAACATTATGCGCCTCGCCCGCGACCACCAGCACCTCGCCGCCGAAGCCGTCCGGCTGGACGCCGATCTCCATATTCAACAGCTGCAGCTGTGGCAATTCCTGCGCAGCGGCATGAAATATCGCTCCCAGGCACAGAGTCGAGAGCATTATCAAGTAGCGCATTGTATTTTTCTGGTGGGTAGGGATGGTGGAATACGCTTAGCGTAAGCGGCTGATGATGTACAAAACGATGGGGGTAGCGATAGCAACTAGCGCTGCAAAAAGCGCGATACCCGTGCCTACGATCCAACGTATGAGTTTTGCTTCCATCGCAATAAATTCCGCTTTTGTGGCCATGTGCGGGCCTTCACCGTCTCTGGCCGATTCCATAGCCGTGACACGCGTTGCCAAATCCGACTAGACAATTGCCTTGGTTTTGCTGGCCATTTACGTTTCTTGTTGGGACCCGGCTTAATGCACTTCTACCACAATCGCGTCGTCAGCAGATAGTCGATGATCCGATACCGCACAGGGCATAAACTGTGGGCGATGCTAGGATTGACCGCCCACAGTCACGCCTCAGTTTTGATTTACTCGCTCGCGCCGATCATGCCCTCCAGTAATTGCGGCAGGAACCAGATATCGAGCAAAGTCACCGGCTCCATGTCGCCCGCCAATTGGGCGCCATCTTGCAGGTTCAGCGGCCCATGCCACAAGAACATCTCGCCCGCGTGCATCGGATCGGTCTGGAAGTCATGGATCTCTTGCGCGAAGGCTGTCAAGGTTTCGCGATGCTCCATGCCCAAGCCGTCGCCGAAGACATAGCCGCCGACGCTGTAATCGGTATCAGTGTAGAAACCGTCATCGCCGATCTCATCCCACTTCGGCTCCCACCACAGCCATTCCTGCGACCAACTGCCGTCCAATACGCGCTCAACAACGCTGAGATACGCCGGACCCCAATTGTAGTAGGCTGCCCCGAGACAAGCCTCCGGCGCTTCCGAGCAACCGTTGATGTTGCCGTAGGGTACGCCATAGCTCGTATCGCCCTCGGCAGTGTATTGGCCCGCCACGGTGATCGCTTCGGTCGTGTCAATGCCGGAGATGATCACATCCGCGCCGCCATCGAGGAAGCCGGTCGCCACTTCGGTCGGATCCAGCGTCACGCCCGGAATATTGAACCAGAAGCCGATCCAAACCACCTCGAAAGTTATGTCATCCGCCATCAAGTCATCGCGGTAATTCTCGGCGCAATAGCGCGCGCCCAGATAGCTCGAGGCGGCCAGACGCCGCGTCTCCGGATTGATAAGCGCGCCCAGATAGCCAATATGGCCCGACTCGCTCGCCAGCGCCGCGGCGCAACCGGCGATCATACGCGGCAATTCCATATAGGTATTGAAGTTGCCCACGTTCGCCGGCGGCAGCTCGGGCAAGTCGTGCATCACCGCGTGCTCGCCTTCCACAACATCGCTCGCCATGATGGCATTGCTACCAGTGATATTGATGAAGGTCACATCGGGGAATGCCTCCGCAACGACATTTGTGTCTTCTTCAAAGCTGTCGGACGTTGTGAAGATGACCGACGCGCCCTCATCCACCATCAACTCGACCACATCCATCAGCGTGGTCTCCGGCGAATCCGCCGGATTCAAGCTCTCAAACTCGAGCACAGTCGCGCCGGTATGCGCGGCGACATACTCGCCAGCTTCATGATGCGATGTGCTCCAGCCGCGGTCGTCATTCGGACCGACCAGCACAACGCCTACAACCAAATCGTCTTGCGTCAGCGCGGGAACCGCCAGCGACGCAACCAACACGAGTACAAGGACTAGCAAGGGCAGTCGACTAAACATGCATTCCTCCAGGAAGTGTCTCATAAATCCGTTCTCAGGCGGCTCATCGCCGCTGCCTAGAGTGTAACAAATTCTATTCGCGCGGCAAACTTTCTGTTTCAACCAGTCCGCCGCCGGTCTTTCAGCGAATTTGCCTATTGACCGCTTCCGCTAGGGTCCAAGCGTTCGCGAAGTCAGAATTGCCCGCCCGGTTCAAGCGAGCCAATGCTGCCGATCGGTCGACGCTCAATCCGATGTTTCAAGCGCCGCTTGCTGCTCGGCAACCATCTCGGGAGTGCAGTGCAGACTATCGAGAATCGCGCCAACATCCTCCGTCCTCGTTTGTGACGCGATGGCGGCCGTTAGCGCGGCGAGGACTTCATCGGGCAAGTCCACATTGATTTCACCGCCGCCGGTCTGGGCGTCCGCAATCGCCCTAAGCACCAGAGCCGTTGTCTCTTCATCCATTCCCATCGACTCTAACCACAAAACCAAACCCCGTCCTGACATGCCGCCATTTTGCAGCTGTACGTGCGCCTGCTCCATCAGCGAGTCAGTGAATTCGATGCCCTGTTCGGCTGCGACATCCATATTAAGACCGACGCTGAGAAGGTCGATCATGCCGATGCCTGTGCTGGCAATATCGAGCTCGCCATGCAGATGCCCGGCCAGCATGGCGCCAATCAAACTGCCTTGAAGCGAGTTGTGGCCCGCGCCCGCGCTAACGGTCGCGCCCAGGTTTATCGTGTTTGACGTCGAGTGATAAACGGGCAATCCATTCTCTATCGCGATCTGCGTGATCACGGGCAAGCCGCTCATGGTTAGCAAATCCGAGGGCAATAGAAAGGCTTCTACGCCTTTGTCCACCTGAGCTTGCGCGGCGATCGCCATGTCGGGCAGGTTAGCGATGGCGGCGACTTCGACGGTCAATCCATGGGCTTCGGCCGCCGCAACGATCGCCTCCGCGCCCAGGCGCCCGCTCGTTTCCGAAGAACTGTATATCGTGCCAATCGTTTGGAGATCTGGGTCCTGCAAGAGCAATAGCGGCACGATGTCTTCATAGAGAGTCACGGATTCGATGCCGGCGACATGGCTGGGCTTGACGCAGGGCGCTTGCGCGATGCCCGCCTCATAGGGATTGAAAACCGAGGTGAAAAGGATGATGGGCGGGTCATCCATATCCTGCGTAACGTTGACGGCGGCTTGCGCGGTCGGCGTCGACAATACGACCAAGGCATCCGCGCCTCGGTCCAATGCGTCCTCGACGATCGTGTTGACGGCGGCAAAATCAAAATTAGCATCATTCCAATAGACATTGATGCTCTCTCCCTGCAGGTTTTCGCGCGCATGGAGCTTGGCGTGTTCCGCTTCAGTGACGAGCCCGGAGACGAGCAAGGTATCCAGTACGGCGTTCTCAACGTATGTGAACGAAAAGAATGAACCAAAACGCAGCATGGCAACGGTAGGCTTGTCCTCAGCCTGTCCCGCGACTGACGCCGCCATCAGCAACGAGTAAAGCGCGATTAGCAGTATTCTCAACATTGTCCCTGCTCCGAATCTCTCGTAATCAATCTTAAGTAATAGTACAATATTTGAGCCAAACTTGGCAACGGATGTACTATTAGCGCCGCAGACGCCAGATAATCATCTCCCGCCGAATCCGAATGAGATAATCCTCCTGGATCCCGGCCGTCAGCGCAGCGATACGCTCCGGCATATCCTCCGGCATCACGCTGCGCCGCAATCGCGCGGCGAATTCTCGCAAGTCCGGCAATCCGTCCAGGTCGGTGACATACTCGAAAGTCGCACAATGCTCTAGGCGAAACAATCCCATGTCCAAGGCATCTCGCAGCGCCTCGTTCGCCAGCCGCTTTTCATGGGCGGAGCGCGCCGAGTCTATATCACCGACATGAATTCTCTGTCCTGCGTATTCCAAATCAACCAGCCGGTTTCGCGCCGTCGGCCGCAGATCAATCAACGAACCCCCGGTCTTGAGTACCCGCCGCGCTTCTGACAGGGCATGAACCATGCCCTGAGGCTCAATTCATCAGAACGAGAGCGAGAATATAGCGTGGTCAAAGCTGCGATCGCGAAAAGGCAGGGACACGCCGCTAGCCGCCGTCAGGGCCATCACGCTCGCCAACTCGGACCGGTCGCTCGACGGCATCGCTTCCGCCAAGTCGATACCCACGACGTGCGCCGCCTGGCCCGCGTACTTCCGCGTCAGCCGGCCATCACCGCAGCCAATCTCCAGCACGCGACCGATTTCGCGCGGTAGCATGTCAAGCAGGTAGCCGCGCTCGAGTCCACTGCTATCCCCGCGTATCGCCATCGCTCCCTCGACGCCCGCTTAACCGCAGCCATGACGGAAAACATAATCTATGTGAACCCAACCGGTCTCGTCATTGTATTCGACCAGGAACCAATCCCGCGTCCTTTCCGTAGCAATCAAAATGGTCTGATACGGGATCTCCGCGATTACGTCATATTCAAGCCCCGGTCCCTCCCGGTGGTTGATGATGTCGCCCGCTCTCAGGCTGCAATGGGGCAGTGACCAGACGCCAGGCATGCGCGCCTCCGTCTGTGCCGAATCGCCTATGTCTTCCGGCGCGTCCGCTTCGACCGACGAGGGCTCGGTCGCAAGCGGCAAAAACACCCGGCTTGATCCGCCGATGCCGTCACAGCCCGGGCTCGCGGCAAGAAATGTTGCGCTGGCCCAGCCCCGCTGCCCGGCATAATCGACCAGGAACCAGTCGCCCTCTCTCGCCATGCCGATCAATCGCGAGCCTTTAGGCATCGCCAGAAGTCTCTCGAAATACACGCTGGGTCCGCCACGCAGGCTCAGGTAACCGGTGGTGGTCAATTGACAGACAATTGAAGACGTCGGACCGGATTCGGCGGCGGCAGGCGCAATCTCGATAGTGTCATCGGCTTGGAGGAGAATCACCGTGCCCGCCCGATCAATTGTGCCGCAGGTCATACCTTTGGTAGTTTCTACCGCCAAGTCTGTTTCCAATCGCGGCGCCGTTGCCGCATCCAGAAACTTCAACCGGCCCTTGTGGCGGAAGCAGACGCGAACTTCGGAGTCAACATCGCCAAATACGTCTACCGCGTCAATGATGCCCTGCGCGCTCAGCGCCGGGATGGCGACGCCAGCATCGCCCACCTGCTTGCATTGGGTATTCCTGCCGTATCCGCTTACGACGATGCTTGCTGGCAGAAGCGGGCAGGTTATATCCGGCGGCTTGCTGGGAGGCGCTGGGCGTTTGCATGCTTCCCCGCTGGTGACGAAGGATATCGTCTCATTGCTGTCGCCCCAGTCAATATATAACTGATAGGGGGTATTTCTCCTTAGTTCGTGGGGACCGGGCGATATCGGCCGGCCTTCATTGTCCAATATGGTGCCGTCTGCGGTCTCCCGGTCGAAGTAGATTTGCCCCGAGCCGCCGCCCCAGTCGAGCGCCACCCGACCGTCACACAATGTCGTGATCTGGACGCCGGAACCTTGCGCCAGCGCGCCGGCAGCCGCCCACAAAAGCAGTCCCAGCATGCAAACCAGTGAGCGCGTTCCTAAGGTATTGTACATATTCATCGCTTTTGTCGTATCAAGGCAAAGTATCTTTTACTACAAACACTTTATCTTAAAGTCAGCAGAATTGTCAAATTTTTTCTTAGCGCCCTTCAGAATTTACCCAGCAAAGGACAGCTTTTGCCCGGCAGCCTGTGAAAACTTGCGCGAGGCGGCGCCCATCGAGTGCTTCACGGGATGGCGCCTGTGCCAGAGAAACGCTGCAAATTGACCGCCCTCCGATCGATGCCGCCTTGCGATTGGATATGCTTGGCGCTAAAATTGGACGATGCCAGCCATAACCAAATCTGCCGGCCCGCCATGTCAAAACTCCCGCTCGACATCACACTCCAGCGTGAGAGCGAAACCCCGATATACCGCCAGCTAATCGACCAGATTCAGAGCCAGATTGCGGGCGGCGTTTTGACCGCCGGCACCCGCCTGCCCGCCAGTCGCGCGCTCGCCAGGCAGCTTGGCATCAGTCGCATCAGCGTCGTCAACGCCTACAACGAGTTGCGCAGCGCCGGCTACCTTAACGCCCACGCTGGCCGCGGCTCCTTTGTCGCTCGCGTTGACCAAGCGACCGAATTGGCATCGACGCCCTCGTCGCCGCAAGCCAGCCGGCAGCGCGCCGCGTCCATCCGCCAGATGATGCGTCTCGCCCGCAAGCCCGGCATCATCGACTTTAGCAGCGGCTCGCCGCCCAGCGAGTTCTTTCCCGTCCGCTACCTGCAGGACGCCATCAACCAGGTTATCGATCGCGATGGCGCCAGCGCCCTCTCCTACGAAGTCGCGGAAGGTTATCTTCCGTTACGGAGCGCCGTCCGCGATTACGTCCGCGCCATCGGCATCCACTGCCGCTTGGAAGACGTGCTCATCACCGGCGGCGCCCAGCAAGCGATCGACCTCGTTCTGCAATCGCTGATGAGCCCGGGCGAAACTCTGCTCACCGCCGACCCCACCTATCTTGGCATCATCGACATCGCCCAAGCCCGCCGCGTCCGCATCCACGGCATCCCCATCGACCAGGACGGCATCCGCATAGACGCCCTGGAAAACGCCCTCGAAGACCTGCGCCCGCGCCTGATTTACGTCATGCCCAGCTATCAGAATCCCACAGGGCATCTTATGCCCATGCACCGCCGCCGCCAGCTCGTCCGCTTGGCCGCGCGCCACCGCGTCACCATCCTCGAAGATGAGGTCTACCGCGAATTCCGCTTCGAGGGCGAGGAACTGCCGCCCCTCAAAGCCTTGGACGAGGGAGATGTCGTCATTCACACCAACGCCTTCACCAAGGTCCTGCTGCCCGGCATTCGCATCGGCTATCTTATCGCCAGCGGACCTGCGTACGAGCGCCTCGTCCGGGTCAAGCAAGCCGCCGATATCTCCACCTCGGGCCTCAACCAGCGCACCATCCACCTGCTTCTGGAGCGCGGCATTCTGGCGCAGCAACTCGAGCGCAATCGGATCGAACTGAGGCGTCGCCGCGTCGCCGCGCTCGCCGCCGCCCAACGCTACTTCCCGCCTGGATCGACCTGGATCGCGCCCCAAGGCGGCCTCTATCTCTGGGTGGAACTGCCGCCTGACGGTCCCAGCGCCGCCGAGACCTTCATCGCCGCCATCCAGCGCGATGTGGCCTTCGCCATCGGCGCCCTCTTCTACACCGGCGACGGCGGGGAGCAGGCTCTGCGCCTCAACTTCGGGATACATCGGCCGGGGGCGATTGAGGAGGGCTTTGGTCGCATCGGTGAAGCGTGGCGGGCGCTGGCGGCGGAGGTCGGGGGCGTGGAGACGGGGATTGTGCTGTGATGGGATTGCCGCAGAGGCACAGAGGACTAGGCGTCACGGCCTTCGACGATGGCGATTTCGGCGGGCGTGAGGTCGTAGAGTTGGTAGACGAGGTGGTCGATTTCGCGGTCGGTGCGCTCGATTTGGGCTTGGACGGCGTCGCGGCGGAGGTCGGGGGCCTGCAGGCGGGATGGTGCTGTGATTATTTCACCACGGAGGCACAGAGTGCGCAGATGGTTTCACCACAGAAGAATTATGTATCAAAGTCTTCGTCTATACTCTCAATGATTTGTACCAAGTCAGATATGCGCTTTTCCGCTTCCAAGTAGTCGTTGTAGCTCAGCAAAGCATTTTCGATTAGAAGGTCATAAGTTATGCATCTAACACCCGTGGCCACTTTCATCTTTTCTTCCTCGTCATGACTTAGTGGAGACTGCGGGCGCTTACCTGTTATACACACAACCTCCACCACAATGTCTTCGTATCGATCGCCAAACCTGTCAGCTAGGCACTTCTTTACGGAACGCTTGTATCGCGACACTTGTTTCAATAGGTCAAACAAATCAACTTCCTCACTATATCTCTTAAGTTCTATAACAACGTGCTTACCAGTGACGGTCTGATACCTGATGTCGATTCGTCCTTTGCGCTCATCCGCACTTAACTTGCTTTCCATATTCTTGAATTCTCTTGTAATAGATTGCTCCATTCTGCTGTTGGTCGCGGCGCGCTCCCACGAAGGATCCAGCAGCCAAAGCGCATTGAAGATATGTTGCTGAATCACGCGCTCCTTCTTATTGGAATCCACAATGCCAATAAACCTCTTGATGATTTCAACTCGCACTTTGGCAATGCTGTAATAGTGAACTCTGGCCAACTCAGTTAAGTCTCCGAAGATCTCGGACACCCGCTCAAAATCGGCCTCAGTTTCCAAGTTATTGAGAATTGAGAGCTGATCGGTGATAGCCAGTCGTTCAAAGGCAAACATGGAAGCCTTATATAGCTCCCGTTTTCCTGTTTCGTCCAAATTCACAAGGGCCTCAATCTTGCCGAAAAGCCGGAGGGCCAGTTTCTGCTGATCCGGTCCGAGAAGCTCATACCACCTTTTCACATTCGGGCGTTTACTCAGTGCATCTTTCGCGCCTTCCTTGCGCCGCCAATCCAACCAACTATTTGAGATGCGCCGTATTACTCCATCTTCCAGAAACTCCTTAAGGACAATATATCGATCATCGTCTTGCTTCAATCGCTGACGAGCGCTCGTGATAATATCTTCACCATTATCATCCAGAAACTCGGCGTCAATTTCACCTATCACATACTTCGTCCAGACGCCTCCCTGCATCATGTCGTCAAGTATATTCTCATGAACAAGCTTGCCTCGCGAAAAGATCACGATACCGTTAGTGTCCTCATCAATTTGCTCTTGCTTCTCTACCGTACCGATCCACCCGGAAATAGAGAATTCACCATCCTGACCGAACGTATCAAGTTCACGTACCACAGGATTGGCATTGGGAAACAATTCCTTGACAGAATCGGGTACATCTCCAAAGTGCCAGACAAACTGCATGAATTTCTGATAATCGCGATTTCTGGCGGAGATGAAATCGCCATTGATTGACACACTGAAGTCGTGTTTGCCGATGATGCTGAATCGTCTCGCCAATCGCCGCGTAACTATGGAGACAGATGGTGTTCTCTCTCTCCGTAATTTCGACAAAATGACTGTAGTGCCTCTTTCGAAATCCACCGAGGCAGGCGGCAACTCCAATGGATAGTATGTGGAGCTAGGATCGTCATCAATCTGTTTTCTAATGTCATTATAGTCCATTCTAAACGCATTTCGTTCCCCGTCTCTAACTGTATGAATCTCAACTGTATCGGCTATGGCAAATACGGAGAGCTTTCCAATGCCCTTTCTCCCCATAGGTTTTCGCTCGCGCGGCGTGAGATCAGAGATGGATTTGTCTGCGCGTTTCCGATAGCCGATATTGAGAAACCGTCTGTTGATGTCATTCAGAGTCATTCCAAAGCCGTCGTCGGTAATGACTATTGTCTTGTCGTCGCTGTTGATGGCGATATCTACGTTTTCCGCATCTGCGTCCCACGCATTTGCTACCACTTCCGAAAGCACAGCAGGCACATTGCTGTAGAGTCCTCTGCCCAAGTGATCTAACACACTCAGGCTAATGGTCATCTCGTATTTGTGTTCGTTACTTTGAGTGTCCATGCTCTTCCAAATGCCTCTGAATACTTTCAGCTATGCGTTCTGCCAAGAGAACCGGCACCGCATTGCCAATGAGCTTACCGACTCGCTTGAATGAGCACTCTGATTTTTTGAAATCAAGAAACTCGTAATCATCAGGGAATGTCTGAAGCAACGCCATTTCACGCAGCGATAAGGCTCTATCTTGGCTAGGATGTCCGAAACGACCGGTGCCAAAACTACATGCTTGTGTCGTTATCGTTGGAGAAGGCCTGTCGGAGCTCATGCGGCCATACACCGAAGCATAGGTTTGACCCGTGGCTTTTTGGTGGCATGGCGCGCGCAAATCCTCGTCCCAGTCGCGCCACGTCCCTCCGGGCTTGGACTGTTGTATGCGTTTCAAATTGATTGGTGACAACCCTTGTGACCTATGAAGGGGATCGCCTTCGCCAACTTCGCCTGCGTCTATCGGCGGCAGATCGCCTATCGTATCTTCTACAGTGGCGTATTCATTTGGTTCGCAGGTCCTTGCCAAAAGCTCTATTTTTCCCAGCTTTGAACCCAAAACAACCAGCCTTCTTCTGTTCTGCGGTACACCGTAATCACGCGCATTAACTATGTCCTGCCAAATCCCGTGCGGATAATGAGGCTTAAGCAAGTCAATGAATTTATCAAAGACTTCCCCCTTTTTATAAGACACTAAGGCAGGGACGTTCTCCATCGAGAATACGTCCGGCTTTACGTTAATAATCAACTCAGCGAATTTTATCACCAAGTCCCACTTGTCATCATATTCGCGCTTGTGTGTGTAGCTTGAGAATGGCTGGCAAGGAGCGCAACCGACCAGGATTTTCGGCTGCTTCTGAAGAAAGAGTGCATTGATCTCATCTGGTCTAATGTCACAGATTGATTTATGGATGAAGCGGGCGCCTTTATTGTTGTGCTCAAAGGGAAACTTGCAGTGGATGTCGTTGTCGATGCCGGCGACGACATTAAACCCCTGCTGAACGAAACCGTGAGTTAGCCCACCAGCACCGCAAAATATGTCGACCACTGATGCCACGGCTTCTCCTGCAAAATGAATTACAACTGAAGGCGGATGGTTGCAAGGATTTTTATGCAGCGCATTCTACCACGTTAGCGCGATATTTGCTCTGTGTCCTCTGTGGCGAATTACCTTAACGCATTCACTTCGTAAACAACAGATTCACCACCGCCATCCCCGCCTGAAGACGCGCCGTCTCCCGCGCCACCAAGCTCGGCGCCCCCCAATCCCGCAGACGACCGCCCGCCTCAATTGCCCGAACCCGCCGAAAGCCCAGATCCAAGACCTCCTGCAGCGCCGCAACCGGCTCATGAC
Source organism: Anaerolineae bacterium (assembly GCA_022824465.1). Lineage (GTDB taxonomy): Bacteria > Chloroflexota > Anaerolineae > Aggregatilineales > Phototrophicaceae > UBA6055. Next base: position 56,884 of record JAJDZV010000014.1, on the reverse strand, counting down.
CAAAAGCCGCCAGCGCTCCCGGATTGTACTCCATCACCAGCGCCAGCCCCGGAGAGGCCGCGATCGTCCGCCGCATCGCTCGCAGCGCCGCCAACTCCGCCCCCTCAATATCCATCTTCACCAGATCAACGCGACCGACGCCAAGCTGCTCCAGGTAGTCATCCAGCGCGACCGTCCGCACCCCGTAGCGCTCCATCTCGAAGCCAGCCTCCCGCCGCGGCGCCACATCGCCCGCGCCCATCCGCGCCCGCTGCTGATCGGCCAAGCCCGCGTCATAATGCAGCGAGCCGCTCGCCGACATCATCAGATAGTCGTACAACTCCGCGGAACCATCGCTCTCGGCCGCCGCCAGTTGCAGCGCGGTCACGTTAGGCAAATGACATACGTTCCGCTTCAGCGCCTCATGCGTCCGCGGATGCGGCTCGAAAGCGATGACGCGGCCGCTCCCGCCTGCTCGCTCGGCCAGCAGCCGCGTGTAGTAGCCGACATGCGCGCCAACATCCAGCGCTACCATGCCCGGCGCCGCCAGCCGCGAAAGCAGTTGTCGCGTCTCGCGTTCGTGCTGCCGCGTCAAGAGTTCAAGCCGGAACCAGAAGGGGTCGTCGGCGATCGTTTTGAAATCAGTCGCGCGCTCCAGCGCTGGCAGCAGCAAGCGGTCCATCACGCGGTGCAGCGCTCTATGCGCCGGCCCAATGCGTTTCACCGTCTTGCGGTAGAGCCACAGGCTGGTATCCAATGCGCGCATTGTATTCCATTGTCTTGGCTGGTCGCGAGTAGGCTACGACGCCGCTGGGCGCGGGTCAATCCTCAAGCGATACCGGCGCCGCCGCATCCTCGATGCACTGCGGGTCGCTCTCGATCGCGTCCAGCCCTTTCAATATGTTGCCGATCGTCACGTTATCGCCCGTGCCTTGCGCCAGATCCAACGATTCGCGCAGAAGCGCCCAGCCGCGCGCACACTCGCCCGTGTAATAGTGCGACAAACCCAGACGATAGCGGCAAGACAGGTCATAGAAGCCGTCATCATGCCGCAAGCACTGCTCGAAGGCATCACGCGACCTCTGAAACTGCCGGTCGCGGTAATATAGATGACCCAGTTGAAAATGCGCTTCCGCATCCGCCGGATCGTTGGCTGCCGAGTCTTCACAGAAGCCAAGCGCCCGCGAAAACTCGCCCACTTTGCGATATGCCAGGCAAAGCCGCAGCATCGCCCGGGCGTTGCGCGGATCCAGTGACAAGATGCGATTATAGATGTCTATGGCGCTCTGATCTTCATCGCGCGCCAGATACAAGCCCGCCAGCTCAAAGTGGATCGGCATATAAGTCGGGCGCAGCTCAATCGCCCGTTGCAGATAGTTCACCGCCTCGTCATACGAGCCGACCGATTGCAAAGCGTAGGCATAAGCCCGGATCACGCCTACATCATCCGCTTCAATGGACAGACCGCGCTGGCCCGCGTCCAAGCCATCCGCCCAGCGCTCCGAATCGACGTAGGCGCGCGTCAGTGTGGCGTGCAGCGGCGCGAAACGCGGATTCAATTCCAGGCCCGACAAGGCGATCGGGATCGCGACCGCCGGCTGCCCCTGCCAGGTCAATGCCGCCGCTTTCAACGCGAAGCCGCGCTCGTCGCGCGCGTCCAGCTGGGTGATTGCCGCCCCGTGCGCCTCCGCTGCTTCGAAACGTCCCAACTCGATCAGGAGCCAACCATGCTCGTAAAGATAGGCGATGTTATCAGGTCTCTCCGCCACCGCCCGCGCCAGCAACTCCTCCGCTCCTGTCAAGTCGCCGGCGAGGAAGAGCTCGGTCGCGCGGGTCGCCAGCTCGCTCGGCCGTGGCGTCGGCGTTGCCGGGCTGCCGCTAAGCGTCCCGATCACGGATTCCACCGCGTCTCGCTGCCACACGACCGCGAGACCCAGCAGGGCGCCCAGCAGCGCGGCGATCAGCATGTTGCGAACGGGATGACGTTTCGGCTGGCGGAAGAATGGCTGCGTGTAATCACGCGTGATCTTCACGCTAGATGCCTCCGATTGGCGTCGGCGGGATTGGCGTCGGCGGGATCGGCGTCGGCAGCCGCGCGTTCTCAAAACCGGGGCAGTTGTTGCGAATATCGCCCAGGCCGATGTTGATGATGTCAACGATCGAGGGAGCGGTCGAATACCGGAAGGATTCCAGCAAGGTTTCCCAAGCCCGCTCGCAGTCGCCGAGGAAGTAGTATGCCAAGCCGCGAATGTAGTAGCACTCGACCGCTGTGGAACCGTATTCCACGCATTTCTCAAGCGAATCGACCGCGCTCTCATAATTGCGTCGGTTGTACTGCAGCTGCCCGAGCATCTGCCAGGCCGGCGCGTAGGTCTCATCGATCTCAGTGGCGGTGTCGCAAAAGCGCGTGCCTTCGAGGAATTCGCCCACCTCGGCGTATGTCTGGCAGATGCGCAGGTAGGCTTTGGCATTGTCGGGCTCAAGCTCAAGGATGCGGCGATAGATTCCGACCGCCATCTCCTGGTAATCGGTGGCGCGATATTGCGCCGCCAGCTCGAAATAGGGCGCCGTCAGATTGGGGTTAATCGCCACCGCCCGTTCCAGCGCGTCAATTGCGTCATTGCTGCGGCCCGTATAGATCAAGGGGATGGAGAGCGCGCGGTGGGCAAAGGCGTTCAAGGGATCCAGCTCGGTGGCTTGTATCCCGCGCTGCAGGGCTTCGGCATAGCGCCCGATATTGGTATAGGCCACCGCCAGCGCCGCATGCAGGGGCGCGAAGGCCGGGTCGCGCTCCAAGCCCGAAACAGCCACGGGAATGGCCGAGCCCGGGTCGCTCCACATCAAGGCGCGCGCCTTCAGCGCATAACCGCGCGGATTATCCGGCGCAGCGTTCATGGCGCGATCGCCTGTTGCTGACGCCCTCTCGTAGTCCTCCAGTTCAATCAGGACTCGCCCGTATTCATAGAGATAGGCGATGTCGCTTGGTCGTTGCGCCAGCGCGCGCTCGAAGTCCGCCAAGGCTTCGTCAAGGTCGCCTTCCAGGTAGCGCGAAAAGCCGCGCTCAGCATACTGATGGGACGGCAGGGTCGGCGTTGGTCGCGGCGTGCCCATGAATTCGTTCACGGCCAGCTCGACCTCGACTCTGAGGACCAAGGCGGCCGCCAGCAGCGCGCCGACTGCCGCCAGCGTGACCGACAGAACGAGCAGAATCGGTCCCCCAGCCAGGCCGCGGCGACGGCCGAAGAAAGGTTTGCCATAGTTGCGCTTGATCTTGCGATACGGTGGCATCGCGCCCGGCTCACTGCCTCCTGGTCCGCTTATTCTACCACAGGCGGACGCTGGCTCCCGTCAGCGTCTCGAGCCGCCGCAGGTGTATAATGACCGAACGAACGAGGAGCCGGGCAGGGTGCGAATGGTCAATCAGGTCGAATGGGCGAAGCAGATTGCCGCGCTGGCGAAAACGGGCATACACTATGCCCGCAATCACTATGACGCCGACCGCTATCAACAGTTGCTCGCTATCGCCGCCGATATGCCGGCTGCGGCTGCCGACGCCGATTCGGCGCGGGTCAAGCTGATCCTGCAACAAGACGACGGCTACATCACCCCCAAAGTTGATGTGCGCGGCGCGGTATTTCGCGCCGGCAAGATCCTCCTGGTGCGGGAAGCGGTCGACGGGCTGTGGACCTTGCCCGGCGGCTGGGCCGATATCGGCGATGCCCCGTCCGAAGCGGTCGAGCGCGAAATACGTGAGGAGAGCGGCTTCGAAGCAAATGCGATCAAACTGCTGGCGGTGGAAGACCGAAAGCGCCGTCATCCGCCATCGCTGAACGAGGTTTACAAGCTGGCTTTTCTCTGCGAGCTTGTCGGCGGCGAGGCGCGAACGAGCGACGAGACGACCGCGGTCGGCTGGTTCGACGAAGACGACCTCCCGCCGCTATCATTGGGGCGGGTCAGCAAGGGGCAGATCAAGCGCTGGTTCAAACACTGGCGCCAGCCTGACCTGCCAACCGAATTTGACTAGCGCAGAACCGCGATGAAGGAGACCTGAGCAGGCATGTTCCAGCAGCTGATCGCGCCGGCGCTTAGCTTTGGCTTGAGCGCAGCGGTCATTCCCGGTCCGCTGATCGCTTACCTAGTCAACACGACCTTGCGGCTAGGTTGGCGCAAGGCGCTGCTCGTCGTGCTCTCGCCTCTGATTACCGACGCGCCAATCATCGTCTTGATGATAGTCGTTCTGGGTCAGATGCCGCCGGAACTGTTGAAGCTGATTCAGGCTGGAGGCGGCTGCCTGCTGCTCTTTATCGCTTGGGGCGCCCTGCGGCAATACCGCGCGGGTCCGAGCGTCGCGCTGGCTGATGCCGACGGCGCCTCCATCGAGTCCTGGCAGAGAGTATTGCTAACCGGCGTGTTGATGAACTTGCTCAGTCCTGGTCCCTGGCTCTTTTGGGGCGCGGTGAACGGACCGCTGTTGGTCGCCGCTCTTAAGGCGTCGCCGGCGCACGCTGCGGCTTTCCTCGTCGCGTTTTACGGCGTATTCCTCGGCGGATTATGCGGCTGGGTCGCGATATTTCATTATGCCAGACGGATCCGCGTGCAATACCTGCGCGCCCTCATCCTGGCGACGGCGCTCTTGCTGGCTTGGCTTGGCTTGAGCTTGCTCGCCTCCGCGCTCGGCTAAGCGGCGGCCAATAGGGAATCGGCGACCAGTCGGCGTATTGCCGCAAGACGACGGCGACGCTCCCGCCAATACAGAATGCGCGCTGATTCTGCTCAGGTTAAGGCGAGGATGCGCGCTGGCCCGCCCGAACCTTCTTCATAACGCGGGATGCCGCAAATCACGGTCGCCTGCGTACCTTGGATCGCTTCCAGGTTAGCGACGTTTTCGATGCCCAACAGACCCGCCCCGAGAATAATGTAATGCGTATCAAAGGTCGCCGATGGTCCGTGGTCGATGCTGAGCGTATCAACGCCAATGCCATGGATCGAGCGCTCGCCAACAAGCCACTCCGATGCCTCCCCGCTGAAACCGGGGAAGTGCAAGCCGGTATCATCGCCGAGGAATGCGGGCGTGCCGATATGGCGCTCCCAGCCGGAATACATCATCACGAATGCGCCTTCGGGAATGTCGCCGTTTTCCATTTCCCAGGACTGGAGATCTTCGACCGTGACCATTGTATCGCGATCGTTTTCGGCGCGGGCCGCGATATCAATGACTACCGCTGGTCCCATAAGCATCTCGACCGGGTAAGTGTCGGTGCGCAAGCCATCAGCGATGAAATGACCGGGGAAGTCCATGTGCGTGCCCGTATGTTCGGCGAAGTGCCATCGCTGGATGAAGTAGCCGTCAGCGTCTACGGTGACCAAGGTCTCGCGTTGCGCTTGGGGACCGCCGGGAAAGACCGGGAAATCGGTGGTAAAGGCATGCGTGAGATCTACCAAACCGCCGCCATGCATATCGGCGCGAGCGATTTGCGGCGTCAAGGCGGCGCCAGCTGCGAGGATGCTGCCAATCTTCAAGAAATCGCGTCGGCTCGCGCTGGGCAAGCCCTCCTTCTCGATGCGTTTGCGCACTGTCTGCGCGACATGAGCGTTACACATTATCTTCCCCCCTTGCAAATAAACTGTGGCGAGTTTATGTGTATAAGACAGTATATAGTGTCAACGAAGATCGGCTTGATCGGCAAGAAATTGACGGCGTCAACCACGAGGGATTAGTGACAAGCTATTGCGACATATAGAAGCGATGTTGACAGAATGCAGATTTTAGAGTAGTGTTCCTATGAATGCAGTAAGTAACTCACTAATGATACTTCATATCAATAGGCTGGCGGGCTTATGAAATCGGAACAATTTAGAATTGATGGTATGGATTGCCCGGGTTGCGCGTTGGAAGTCGAGAGCGCGGTGGGAACCCTGGAAGGCGCGCGCTCCGCTCGTGTAGATTATTTCACTAATACTCTATATCTTATTGGCGATGTCGACCGTTGCGCTTTGCGTAGGCGAGTGGAGTCGGTCGGCAAGTCGATAAGCGACGCCGCGGCATTGGAGACAATCAACAGCGAGAAGGTCAAGCGGGCTGGCGCGCTCGGCTTTTGGGACTACTTGCGCGGGCGTCCCGATAGCCGCCTGGCGCTTGCCGGCGGGGCGTTGCTGTTGGTTGCGATTGCGCTCGACCTTGCGCGGTTGGCGCCAGGCGATGCCGTTAGTCTTCTGTACGCGCTTGCGATGCTGGTGGCGATGAAGCCGATTGCGACCAGTGGCGTCCGTGCCTTGCGCTTCAATCGACAATTCAATATCAACATGCTGATGACGATCGCCGCCATAGGCGCGCTGATCCTCGGCGAGTTTCTCGAAGCGGCTACGGTCATTTTTCTTTTCTCCATCGGCGAGGCGCTGGAAGGCTACACCGCCGATCGCGCCCGCGACAGCCTGCGCTCGCTGGTCGCCTTGAAGCCGCCAACCGCTCAGCGGATTATCGGCGATGACGTAATTGTCGTGCCGGTAGAGGCACTGAATATTGATGATCGGATTCGCGTCTTGCCGGGTGAACGCATTCCGATGGACGGCACTGTGCTGACGGGACTTAGCGCGGTGGATCAGGCGCATATCACCGGCGAGAGTCTGCCGGTGATAAAGGCGCCTGGTGATGAAGTTTTTGCCGGCTCGATCAATGGCGGCGCGGCGCTCGAGATCCGAGTAAGCCGGTTGACCGCCGATAACACGCTCAGTCGGATTATCGAGCTCTTGCAGTCGGCGCATTCCCGCCGGGCGCCCAGTCAACGACTAATAGACCGCTTCGCCCATATCTACACGCCGGCTGTGGCGCTGACCGCGCTGGCGGTCGCCTTTGTGCCGCCCCTGGCTTTTGGCGGGAGTTTCTGGGGTGGTCCGGAGGGGCAGGGTTGGCTGTATCGAGCGCTGGCGATGCTGGTGATCGCCTGCCCCTGCGCGCTGGTGATTAGCACGCCGGTGACGGTGATCAGCGCCGTTACAGCGGCGGCGCGGCGCGGAGTCTTGATCAAGGGCGGCGGCGCCTTGGAAGCGCTGGCATGCGCCAAGGTCATCGCCTTTGACAAGACCGGCACCTTAACACAGGGCCAACTGCATGTCGCGGCCACCCATACCGACGATTGCGCCGAAGGACCGGCCTGCGAGCCTTGCGCCGAGTTGCTGGCTTTGGCGGCTTCGGTCGAGGCGCAGAGCACACATCCCTTCGCCAATGCCATTTTGCAGACGGCGAGGGAGAAAGGTCTGACATACGCAGGCGCCCGGTCGGTCGAAACGATAGCCGGACTGGGCTTGCGCGGCGAGGTAGCGGGCAAAGCCGTGACGATCGGCAGCCACCGATATTTTGACGCGGAATTTGACCACACGGCGCATCTTTGTAATGTCGCGTCAGGGATAGAAGAACGGGGCCAGAGCGCGGTCATGGTGCACGATGGCGAGGCGGTACGCGGAGTGATCGCCCTGGCTGACGCGCCGCGTGGGGAAAGCCGCGCGGTTGTGGGCGCCTTGGGCGACATGGCGATCCAGTCGGTCATGCTTAGCGGAGACAACAAGGTGGTTGCCGCATCGATTGCGGAGCAAGTGGGCGTCGATCGTTGCTATGGCGAATTGCTGCCCCAGGATAAAGTGATGGCGGTGGAGAAGCTCCTGACGAAGCATGGTCAGGTGGCGATGGTCGGCGATGGCATCAACGACAGTCCGGCGTTGGCGCGGGCGTCGGTGGGGATAGCCATGGGCGGCGCTAGCAGCGCGCAGGCGATGGAGACGGCTGATGTCGTCCTGTTGGCGGATGGCTTGGGTCAACTGCCCGGGACGATTCGACGTTCGCGATTTGCGCGGCGGCTGATCCGGCAGAACATCGCGCTGTCATTCGGCTTGAAGGCGGTCTTTCTGCTGTTGGCGGTGACGGGCAACGTAAGCATGCTGGCGGCGGTATTGGCTGATATGGGCATGTCGCTGGCGGTGACGCTGAATGGGATGCGCGCGCTGCGGGAGTAGGTTAGGTTCCGAAATCGCGTTGGATTACTTGGTCGAAGAACTGATAAGCCAGATCTTCAACTTTGCCTTCCCATAACCCACCTGTGGTTGACGCTACAAATTTCTGTTCTTTCATGTCGAAGCCAACCTGAAAGATATCCAATCGATTTGGCTGATTAATCTCTCGCATAGTTACATAGTGGTAGTTAAGTTCAACATCTTTCGCGAGAATAAGAATTACTGATGTATGTGGGCTAAGTACGAAATCCGCATATCCAAAATAGAACAGATACCTGGAGCGTCTTTTTTCACCGTTAAACTCAATTCCGAAATACCAGGTTCGCTTTGCGCTCCTTTTTTCGCGAAGAGCAAAGAATTTCTCATCGCTAAGGATTCCAAACGGTTTGTATTTCAAGAAGACACTTTGTGTTTCCCGGCTGTCGTTTACGTCTTCAACAAATTGCTTGAAGTAGCTCTTTAGCAGCTCCATCGCGTTGAACCAAACTTGGTATTCATTTTGGGCGCGAGTCTTTACGGGCTGTTCAAGACGTGCCGCAATCTGTAGACGTCGTTCCATGTCTCTCTTCTGCTCGTCGGCGGCTTGCTCCCATACTTCTTGACTTTCAACAACCCCCTCATATACCAATTCAATCAACGGTGTCAGGTTACCCGCTTGCGATTCTTCCAACGCGTCGTAGTAACGCAGCCGCTCCTCGTGTGTGATTATACATATTGGATAGCCGCGCCTTATGAGGATTAGGTTCATTAGTATCCTCGACGTGCGTCCATTCCCATCAATAAATGGGTGAATTCGTGCAAGCCAGGCATGTACCGCAGTGGCTGTCAATATAGGCAAGTCACGGATTTCGGCCTCGACTGATGTTACTGACTGCACGTAATCCCCCAGTTCAGCCATTTTGGGCCGAATCTCATAGAATTTAGGAGGCTCGTAGTCAGAAGCCGAAATCTTCACCTCGCCTTCGCGGTAGTTTCCAGCGTGCTCGTCTTCTATGTCTGTCAAAATGAGCTTGTGTATTTCTCGAATATCTTTCAATGTAATCGGGATTTCTTTATCTCTGGCTAAGTCCTCCATACGATCTAAAGCATGAGATAGATTCTTTGCCTCTGCCTGATCCTTCAGTGACTTTCCCGCAATGGTTAGTCCTTGTTCTACGACAGCGCGAGTTTCACCTATTGACAAAGAGTTTCCCTCTATGGCATTTGAATGGTAAATACCTTTGATGCGGAATTGTCGCTTAACGTGAGACATGACTTGAGGGGTCAGTTTTCCAACCTCCCGACGAATTTTCCGAACTCGGCCGTCAAGTTCCAAAAGCCTTTGCTCAATGTTTGAATAGTACATAAAGTCGGTATCGGGCACATCTTTAAGTTCATTCACGGATGATTCACATTATCGGCAGGCAGATGGGAGAATTGTAACGGTAGTCTACTTCATTATGCAGTAGGAGAGTCTCAACTGTCTGTTTCACCCCCGCGGACGCGACTTCCGACTATACGAATCAAGAAAGCCGTGCTGCAGCCTCAGCTTCTGGTAGAGCCGCTCGAAACGGAGTCGCGTATCGCGATCCAATGAGACGCGCATATCCCAAGCGTCTTCATTGTCGCTGCGATAATAGTTCTTGCGCCGGCGCACGCGGCTGAAGCCGTACTTGCGATAGAGGCTTTGGGCAATAGCATTGCTGACCCGCACCTCCAGCACGATGAATTCGGCGTTCAGCTGCAGCGCCTTGCCAAACATGCCGGCGAGCAAGATCTCGCCATAGCCTTTTCCGCGCCAGGCCGGGTCTATTGCGATGGTGCTGATATGCGCTTCGTCTTCAATCTTCCAGAGCCCGCCATAGCCGAGAATGAGGCCCGTGCCGTCAAGCGTGGCGGCGCCATTCCGCCCGCGGCCGCGCAGCCGATCAAACCAGGACTGCCGTTGAACCGGCGCCGGTTGCGCCGCGCCGATGACCTCTTCCAGCACGACCATGTGGCTGACCCTGGATTCCTTGATTTCGAAGGCGTAGGACTCATACGACCAGGGCGGGTCGAAGCACATCACGTCAATCGTCGCCACCTGACGGATGTCGGCGTGCTGCATATAGCGGAGGGTTAAGCTCATTGCCGCGAGTCGCTCGGTGAATATTGGGAAGGAGTGTAGCGTCCCTGGGCTGGAGGCACAAAGTCTGCAAGTTGCGACGCGGGGCAACCTGCCGGCAATTCAAGCTGGAGTACCGACAGGCAGTGGCAAACAGTTTTACATTTCGAATATCTGCACTACGTCGAGGGCGGCCACCTCAATATAGGGGCAGTTCTTGGCAATCTCGACGGCGGCGTCCATATCGTCCGCTTCGATGATTGTTATTCCGGTGAGGCGATCTTCGCGTGATTCAGTGGATACACCGCTGGCGTCTACTCGCGTGGGTGGACCAAAGGGCATGCCGCGATTGACGATCGCATCGCCCAAACCTTCGAGCCAAGCGAAGTATTTCTGTTGGTGCGCCTGCGCTTCTTCTTCCGAACCAGAGAATTGTGGTTCGCCAACATAAATCAATCCGAATTGCGCCAAGATGATTTCTCCTGTGTAAACTTGTTGGTCATTGGGCTGCCGAGCTTTGCCGCTTCCGGGAAAGAGCGTCGGCCGTCAACTAGCATAAGCCGGCGGACGCTCTGGTCAAGACCGAAGTAGGATTGGGCTTACGCGGGAATGGAGTAGACGAAGCGATCGATGCCGGTATCGCGAGTTCGGCAGCGCCATTCGCCGTTTGGATCAACCACGCCCGATGGCGCCGAGCAGCGGATTCCCACAGGTTCGCAGCTATCCACCGTGACGATCCATATTCGGCTGGCGCGGGCGCGCATTCGCAGATTGCTGCTGTGAAACTGCCAATTCACATCGGACCATTCTTCGCGACTGCGTCCGCCGTTAACAGCGTGGAAGATAATCTGGGCGCCTTGCCTCGCGAGCAAATGCGATAGGTGCGGATCGGGCATTGGGGTACAAGTCGGGTTGGCCCACAAGTCATTGCAGATCAAGCCGGCGATCGTGCGCTCCTCAAACTGAAAGGATTGCAACGGACGAATCGCGTAATGATTGAGTTCGCCGACGGGCTCTGCGCTCATGGCGCCTGTCGGCAGGGATTTACTGTGAAAACCGAGATAGCGACCATCGGGCTGGTAGAAGCGGAGTTGATTGTAGGTCTTGCCATCCGACTCCTCAAGGAAGCAGACGCCCAGCGCGAGGCCTAACCGGGCGCGAGCGGCCGCCGCCTCAACCTGCCTAAGGGCGTCCCGCACATCGGCGGGGTCGAATTCGTGTGTGTAACCGCTAAGCGAACCCTCGGGAGTCAAGAGGATATCGGCGTTTTCGGCGCTTACCCAGAGAATAGCGTCTTCAATATGCCGGCGGTTGGCCGCGATGTCTCGAGTGACAGGCATTTGGATTCCGGCGACGCGCAGAGTCATGGTTGCGGTCTCCCCATATGTAAGCGGCGCCGACATGCGCGGGTGTGCCGACGCCGTGTGTTGCATCAGTATAACAAGCGGCGGGGCTGGATCGAGAATAAGCTCGCGTACGGGGAGGTGGTGAATTAGGAGGATACAAGTCGGGGCGGAGACTCTGCGACTGTGGGTGAGTCAAGGCTCGCCGCTACATCCAGTATTCCGGAGTCAGGATCTTTGGTCGCCATGTCCTTAATTTTTTCCGCTCCTCGCTCAGGCACGGCGACTTGATAGTCGCGCCACTGGTAGACAGTGCGTGCCGATTGATGTATGCTGTCATTCGCGGCGGGGGATCATTGCTAAAGATTCTGAAATGTGTCGAGCATACAACAGACTGCCCGCCGTATTCTGTTCAGGAGAAGCGTTTCATGATGAGCCTCGGCGATTTCCAGGTGCTGCGCCTGGGTTACAGCGCCCATGAAGATTTGACCTTGGACGAGGCTTTGGCGCAGATCGGCAATCCATCGGTCGAGACGCTGGTGGATTCCGCGGTGTCCCATATGAGCGGCGCGGACCGCAACACGCGGGTTCTGATGTTGCGGGTGTTGCGGCATCAGCGGGGCAGGTTGGCGATGCGCGGCCTGCTGGCTGGACTGAACGACGAGACGCGGCGCGTCTGTGCGGTTGCCATTCAAGCTTGCCCGAATTACCTTGCTTATCCGGAAGTCGTTGCTCGGCTCGAAGAGATCGCCAAAGACGGAGACTTGACGCGAAAGCTGCGTCGGCGCGCGCTGAGTATGCTGGCGGGCGACGAGGGGCGTTGGCAAGGAGATCTAAGGCCCGCAGTCTCCGCCGCTCTGCATCGTATGCTAGCGGAAGAAGAATTGCGTTTCACCATCCTCTTCGGTCTGGTTCGCTTGGACGCCATGCCGCGGATAACTGTGCTGCTGGAAGAGTTCGCGCGCTCGGATGATGCTCGTGAGCAGGCCATCGCGCGACGGGCGCTTGATGGCGAGACAGTGATACATATCGATGCCTACACGTCCGATCCAGCGCTGCATCGGCGGATCAGTCAAACTTGCGAGGTCGCGCACGGGCGAATGTTCTATTGGCTTCCACGCGCTGGCTGGCCCCTCAGATCATTGCCCTCCGTCTAGGTGGAAAGCGCAGATCTCACTTGTTCAAAACAGCGTTGGACCTGGAATCCGCGTCCACAGGCGATAAAGCGTTGTAATGCCGGTGAGAAAGAGGCTGCGCAAGTCGGCGCCGCCCCAAGTGAAGTTGGTCACCTGCATGGGCGTTCGCAAGCGCCCCAACCAACTGCCATCGGCGCGGAATACATGCAAGCCGCCTTGGGCGCAGCAGTAAAGATTGCCCTCGCTGTCAATCTTCATGCCATCCGGCACGCCGGGTCCATCTCCCTGCGTCTCGGCAAAGAGACGACCGTTCTTGATCGTTCCATCGCCCGCGACATCAAATGCGTAAATCTTGTATTCCGGGCTGTCATTGATGTAGAGCAAGGTCTCGTCTGCGGAAAAGCACAAGCCATTCGGGCGGTTGAGGTCCTTGGTCAGCAAGGTCAGTGACTCATCGGTCGGATCCCAGCGATACACCCCGTTGAAGTCGAGCTGGCATTGGCGCGGGATGCCGACTTTGGGCTCGCGTCCGAAGGGCGGATCGGTGAAGTAGACGCTGCCGTCGCGCTTGACGACGATATCGTTGGGGCTGTTCAATTCCTTGCCGCCGTAATGTGAGGCGAGCACGACTGTGGCGCCGCTTTCGTCCCTGCGGGTGACGCGGCTGCTGGCGTGATGGCAGCTGAGGAAGCGGCCGTCTCGGTCATAAGTATTGCCGTTTGCCATGTGGCTGTTGCGCTCGAAGATGCTGATGCCGGCCGCCTGCGACCATTGCAGGAGTGAGTTGCCGAGGATATCGCTGAAGCGAAGGTGCCTAGCGTAAGGCTGCCAGGCCGGACCTTCGAGGAATTTGAAGCCGTCGGCCAGGACCTCTAATTCCGCCTCCCGGTCGAAAATCGCATGTAGGCTGGCGTCGTTTACGTCTAACTCAATTGTCGGCATTCGATGTCCCTGTTGGCAAGCAGACAAGCGCGGCGCGTTACTTTTTCTTTTTGGTCGCTTTTGGTTTGAGGGTCTTTACATAAGCATAACTTTGCTCCAGATAAGGCAGCAGTTGCTCAGTGTTTTCCAGGAGTTCGTCGGGCGCTTCGACATATTCCTTCATCACCGTGCCGGAGGTTTTGAAGAGCTTGCTATCGAATCGGTTGATAAAATCGTCCCGCTCCGCTTTGCCCATTCGCAAGCCAACTACCCCCGCTTTGGACAGCATGGTAAACATATTGCCCTGGTAGGAGGTGTACGGCAGCTTCAGCCCGCCTTTGAGTTCGATTTCGGGATGAGCGTCGATTAGCTTTTTGTAAAGCTTCAATTTGTCAGCAGGTACTTCATCGCTTTGTTTGCCCATATTTTGCCTCGCGCTCCCCATCCCAGCGTTGGCGTCATCATGCTTTGAAAACGGCATTATAGCAATGGTATGTCCACAGATAGCGGTTCTGTCACATTTGATATCGGTACAAAGGCGAATGTGGTACAAATGCGGGATTATGACAGTTCAGTGATAAGGTAAAGCGATGACAAGCTACGATATTGCGGTAATCGGGCTGGGATTGATCGGCAGCGCAGCGCTGCGGCATTTGAGCCTGAGCTTCCCGAACCTGCGCCTATGCGGCATTGGACCGGACGAGCCGAGCGATCGCAAGACGCATCAGGGTGTCTTTGCCAGCCACTACGACCAAGGCCGGATTACACGAGTATTGGATCCGAGTCAACTTTGTGGTGAATTGGCGCGGGAATCGATCGCGCGCTATGCGGATATCGAGGCGGCCAGCGGCTTGCAGTTTCATCATCGCTCGGGCTGCTTGCGTGCCACCGACATTGAGGAGCGCATAGCCGAAGTTGATGCCTGCGCCCGAAGGTATAATCCGCCGCATCAACGCCTGGACGCGGCCGGCTGCAAGGCGGTCTATCCCTTCCTGTCCTTCTCCGATGACTTTGTCGCCTGGGATGAAAAAGGCGAGGCCGGTTATATAAACCCGCGCTCCTTGATCGCGGCGCAACTGAGGGTCGCAGGGGCAAATGGCGCCGAGATCAACCGCGAGATCGTTAGTGCAATCGATGACGACGGCGATGGCTTGACCATACGGACGCGCGAAGGGGGCCTGCTGCGGGCGCGCAAGCTGCTGCTCGCGGCGGGCGGATACAGCAATACGCTGCTCGATAGAAAGCTGGCTCTGGCGGCCAAGGGACATACGATCCTGCTGGCGGAAGTCCCGCCTGATGAGATCAAGCGGCTGCGCGCGATGCCATCCATCATCAGCCGCTTCGAAGATCCGTCGGTCGCATCGCTATACATGCTGCCGCCGGTACCATATCCTGACGGGAAGACCTATATCAAACTGGGTCCCAGCGGACGCCCGCAAGAGTTGCCCGCGCCCGAGCCAACCTTTGATGCGGTCAAGGATGACGGTCAATTGCTGGACTGGTTCCACAGTGACGGGCGGGAAGACATCGCCGAAGCCATGAGAGCGGCGCTTCATCGAAAGATTCCCGACTTGAAGACCCAATCGCATCATTCGGCGCCTTGCCTGATCACCAATTCTGCCCATGGCAATCCATATATTGATGCGCTGGAAGACGGGCGGATTTACCTGGCGACGGCTGGCAACGGTTATGCCGCCAAGTCTTCAGACGAGATCGGGCGCATTGGCGCCATGTTCTGCGCCACTGGCGAGTGGCATAGCGGCTTGGATCGGGCGGACTTCCGCGCAGTTTATGCCGACGGTGGATCGAAGTAAGCGCCGGGATCGTTTTCCAGCGCCATGATGATAATGCGCTTGTGACGCGGCAGCATGTTCTCCGGCATGACATCACATGGGAAAAAGCGGATGTCCAGCGATTCGTCATCGTTGACCCGCGGCGCGCTTGGCTGCACGGGACGGCAGCGGAAGACGGTGGTCACGGTCGCCATCCGGTCGCCGTTTGGATAGGTTACAAAGTAGTCGCTGCCCGAAAGCACGGCGACGATTCGCACAGGCAGGACCTTGATACCCGTCTCTTCATAGACTTCGCGGATGGCGGTATCGGCGACGGTTTCGCCCGGTTCGACGCCACCGCTCGGCGGCGCCCAGGTCTTGGTATCGCGCCGCAGTTGCAGCAAGACTTCGTCCCGCTCGTTAACGACGACCGCCGTCACGCCCGGCAGAAGAAGCAGGTCGCTGCCGATTTTGGCGCGGATACGCTTGATGTATTCGGAAATTGGCATGTGCCCGAACGCGAGCGCGCCTAAGCGACGCTGACGGTAAGATCGACGGAGTTCTTGAGCGTGTTGGCGACGATGCAAGCCCGCTCCGACATGGTGACGAGCTTCTCCAGCGTTTCCCGGTCGGCATAGCTGGAATTGACCACCAACTCTATGGAGGCGAAACGCGCCGGCGCCGCCGCCAATTCGCCGCTGACTTCGATGGCGATATCGTTGATCGCCAGATCGCGGGCGCGGATGGCCGCCAGCAGATTGCTGTTGAAGCAGCCGCCGAGCGATGCCAGCAGCAGCTCCCCGCCCATGGCGCCCTTGTCATTTCCGCCTTTGGATTGGGGGCGGTCGATGTCGATGGCGTGGCTACGGATTTGGGCGGCGGTGGTGGTGGCGTCGACCTGTTGGAGCTTGACGGTGATTGTGGGCATGTTGGCTTCTTTCTGTTCGGGTGAGCCGGTGGCTCGTCGCTACAATTCCATTGATATGAGGGTTCAGCCTTTGACGGCGCCCATGGTAAAGCCCTGCACCAGGCTGTCAAGGAAGAGGTTGTACGCCAAGCCGACCGGGATGGCGATGATGAGCGCGGCCGCCAGCAGCGGCTGCCAGAAATAGACATCACCAAGGATAAGCTCGGTGGGCACGCCGACGCTCAAGGTTCGCTGCGAGGTATTGGCGATGAAGACCAGCCCGTAAATGAACTCGTGCAGCGTCAGGGTGAAGGTGAAGACGACTGTCGAGATGATGCCGGGCAGGGACAGCGGAAGCACGACGCGCAAGAAAGCTCCCACGCGGTTGTAGCCATCGACCAGCGCCGCTTCTTCCAATTCGGGCGGGACCGCTTTGAAGAAGCCTTGCAGCAGCCACATGCTGAATGGCACGGTGAATGATGGATAAACCACTATCAAGGACATCGGGCTGTCTTTGAGGCCGAGCAGGACGACGATGCGAAACATGGGGATGAAGAGCAGGGTAGGCGGCACGAGATAGACCAGGAACATCAAGATGCCGGCGCGTTCGCCCCAGCGGCCGGTCAGGCGCGCCAAGGCGTACGCCGCTGGAAGCGACAGAACAAGCGTGATGATCACAACCGCGACGCCTACCACGATGGAGTTGCGGATGAAGTCGAGGTAGGCAGTGTTGTTGAAGAGCGCGTCAAGGTGCTCTATGGTGGGCTCTTGCCGGAAGACGAAAGGCTGCGGCCGGCGGTAGAGGTCGCCATCGGTCTTGAAGGTATGCAGGAACATGATCAGGAAGGGCGCTATAGCGAAGAAGCAAAAGGTCAGAACCACGAGATAAAATGGCGAGCGGCGCAACACATACGAGAATTCTTCCCGCGTTGCCCCATATTTGCGGACGCGCCAGGCGATGCGCGAGCCGACGACACCCGCCAGCGCTACGACGAGCAGCGCCCAAAAGTTGGTCAGAATCCAGCTCAACACACCCATCAGCGCACCTCGGCCCGGCTGGCTGTGCGCAGCATGAAGATCGCCATCGCCAGCAGCAGCGGAAAGGCGAACAGCGAGATGGCCGCGCCCTGCGCCAGGTTGCCGCCCTCGATGCCGACCTGGAAGGAGTAGAGCCCCAGCACGCGCGTATAATCGACCGGTCCGCCGCGCGTCAGCACATAGACCACTGTCATATCGCCGAACATGGTAATCATGCTGAAGAGCAGGGCGATCACCATTATCGGCAAGATCAGCGGCAGCTTGATGAGCAGCAGGGTGCGCATAAAGCGCGAGCCATCGACCTCGGCTTGATCGAGAATATCGGTCGGGATTGACGAGAGCCCGGCCATCAGAATCACCGTCGCCAGCGGGGTCATGCGCCAGACTTGCACGAAGATGACGCTAATCTGCGCCAGATCGGGCGAGGCCAGCCAGAACAGATTGCGATCATCGCTCAATATGCCGCCACGTCCCAGAAAGCCCGTCTGCAATAGCAAGTAGTCGATCGGGCTGTATTTGGTATCCAGCATCCAGAGCCAGCCGATCATCGCCAGCGACACCGGCGTCGCCCAGGGCAAGATGAAGATGAAGCGCGCGAACCATTTGCCGGTGAAATCTTGCGTGAAGATGATCGCCAGGATATTGGCGAATAGCAGGATGAAAACTTGTGAGATCAGCGTGAATCGAATTGTCGTTTCGAAGACCTGGCGGAAAATCGCATTATCCCAAACCGCCTCGAAGTTGCGCAAACCGACAAAGTTGAGCTCGGTATTGCCAACCGTCACATCGGAGAAGCCGAAGGCGATCGCCAGCAAGAAGGGAAATCCGACGATCAGGACTATGTACAGAAGCGCCGGCGCGAGAAACAAGGTCCCGACCAGGCGCTGGTTGTCAAATGGATGGCGCAGGCTCGGCATCAATGCGCCTTAACTGGCTGAATCCTCAAGCCGGTGCGCTTGTCGAAGTACTTGATATCGTTGTTGTGCACGGCGAACTGGTAGTCGCCTTCGACATCAAGCGCAGCGCGCACGTTTGACGGCACTTTCGCCAGGGTCAACGCATGGTCGTGCCCTTGAATGTAGCCATATATCAGGCGGTCCGAACCGAGGTACTCCACGCGCTTGACGTAGTAATGAAATACGCGCGAGTTGTCGGGTTTGTCATTCAGCGTCTTGGGCAGGAAATGCTCTGGTCGGAAGCCCATGCGATGGCCATCGACGCTGAGCATGTTCATGCTGGGCGAGCCGAGAAATGTCGCGACGAACTCGTTTGCCGGGTCATCGTAGATATGCTGCGGGCTGCCGATTTGCTGGATCTTGCCCTCGGACATGACCACAATGCGGTCGCCCAATCCCATCGCTTCGATCTGATCGTGCGTGACGAAGACCGCGGTGATATTGGAGGAGCGCTGAAAGTCCTTCAGCTCGTCACGGGCATTTGCGCGCAGCTTGGCGTCGAGATTTGACAGGGGTTCATCAAGCAGCAGGACGGCTGGCTGGGTGACCATGGCGCGGGCGATGGCGACGCGCTGCCGCTGCCCGCCCGAGAGCTGCCGCGGGCGCCGGTCGAGCAGCATGTCGATCTCGAGGGCGCCGGCGGTGTTTACTACTTTTTCGCGGATGGCGCGCTTGTCGAGTTTTTTCTCTCTTCGCTGCGCGCGCAAGGGGAAGGCGATATTGTTGAAGACATTCATATGCGGATAGAGGGCATAGCTCTGGAAGACCATGGAGACGCCGCGCATGCGAGGCGGCAGGGCGGTTACATCGGCGCCGCCGATAGAAATCGCGCCCGCGGTCGGCTTTTCCAAACCGGCGATCATTCGCATCAAGGTGGTCTTGCCGCAGCCGGAGGGACCCAGGATAACCAGGAATTCGCCCTCGTCGATATCCAAATCGACGCCGTCAACCGCGCGAACGGTATCAAAATGCTTCTTGAGACCGCGTATTTGAACCAGGCTCATGCGATGTCTCCCCCACCCCCGGCCCCTCCCCCATAGAGAGGGAGGGGAGTTATCAATTGCATCATCCTCATGCGAACATATCCCCCGTCCCTCCTTGCGGGGGAAGGGGTTAGGGGATGGGGGCGAGCTACATGCCGCCGACCATGCCGCGGGCGCGCCAGTCAGCGAAGATCTCCTCAATCCGCTCATGCGCCGCCGCGACGGCATCTTCCGCCGTCTGTTCGCCCAAGGCGACCTGCGCGACCATATTGGGAATGATGCTCTCGGCGAAGACCTGGCTGACGGCCGGGTTGGTGACGCCCGGGAAACCGAGATGCACAGACCAGTCATTGACCGTCTTCAGCACCTCGAACTTGTTGGGCGGCTCCGAGCCCCAGGGATCTGCTTCCAGCCAGCCATCCAATTCCGGCACGGTGGTGGGGTAGCAGGGGAAGTTGTAGAGCTCGCTGTAATAGGTGACGTCGCTGTAGTTCTCGGTGTGGTCGAGGATGAACTGCTTGGCGGCGGCCAACTCATCGCCCTCGACGTACTTGGGGATGACGTAGATCTGCCAGACATGCGATGAGGCGTAGGCGCCGGCTGGACCCGCCAATGCTGGCGTGAAGCCGATGTTGGCGGCGGCTGCTTCGTCGATCTTCTGCAAGCTGCGATAGGCGGAATTGGAGTTCAGGATGTAGCTGACTTCGCCGGCGATCAGCGCCTGGTTGTTGCTGGCGGCCGTCCAGCCGAAGACTTCGTCAGTCATCGCCTCATTCTGCAGTTGCGCCAGATACTTGACCGCGGCGATAGTCTCCTCACTGTTGAGCACGACGTTTTCGTTCTCGTCCTGGATGCTGCCGCCGAAGCTCCAGATCGCCGCCCGATTCGCCATACGGCTGTCGAGCTCGGGGCTCATGCCGATGCCGACCGGGATGCCGGTCGCTTCATAAATGGCGCGGCCGCCCTCAAGCAAATCGTCATAGGTCTTGGGACCATCGGGGTAGCCGGCGTCGGTCCAAAGCGCGATGTCATAATCGCCCGGGTCGGGCACGTAGCCGTGCGTGTAGGCGTAATAGGCGTCGTTGATGGGCAAGTATGAGGCTGCGTGGCAGGTGGCGGTGCGTTCGCCATGGGCTTCGGCAGCGGCTTCATTGATATCGCGCAAGTCATGCAGACCGTCAATAAAGGACGCGGGCGAGAATAGCACCTCGACGATCGTATGGCCGTCGCCAGCGTCAATCTCGGCCGCCAGGGTGGAGAACAGCTCGGTGAAATTTACGTGATCAACCGTCACGCCGACGCCGTTCGCCTCGCCCCATTCGGCGGCATAAGCATCGAACCACTCGTCATAGCGGGGCACGAAGTGGCTCCACTGCAGCAGGCTGATTTCGGTGCCTTCGGCATAGTCGCCCTGCGCGTTGACGCCGACGCCGAGGGCGGCAAAAATGCTGAGTACGATTAGCAAGCGTATCGCTAGTTTCATGAGTCTGTCTCCTTTAATCATAGGAACTTTTCATCGTAGCCTCGCGGCTATTATCCAACCTCGATTCTAACGAACCGTGATTTGCTTGGCAATGATTCTGATGCGTTGGTTGTGATGAACCGCGAAGATACAATCACGCCCGTTTGGAGAATTCGATACGGGCGAGTCAAGCCTCGCCCCTACATCTAGGGTTTGCTGAGACAGGGATTCTGGTTGGCATGTCGTCGATTTTCACCACTCTCGATGCGTTGCGCGGGAGGTATCGCGCTGGCAGACTCATCCCCCGCTGCCGACAAGACCCAGTGAGCGCCAGTGAGCGAATATCTCTTGTATGCGATCGCCGGCCAGTGCGACGGCTTCTTCGGCAGTTGCCTCGCCCAGGGCGACTTGGGCGATTGCTTTGGGGACGATGTGCTCAGCATAGACTTGCGCGATCGCCGGGTTGCTGTAGCCGGGAAAGCCAAAGTTCACCGCGCGATCGATGGCTGTCTTCAGGACGGCGAATTTGTCCGCCGGTAGAGAACCGAAGGGATCGTCGTCGAGCCATGTGTCCAATTCCCCGACGGTATCAGGGAAGCAAGGCAGGTTGAATAGTTCGCTGTGGTAGGTGATATCGCTGTAACTGGCGGCCAGGTCGAGGAGGAATTTCTTGGCGGCTTGCAGCTGACTGCCTTTTACGTAGGCCGGTATCACGCTGATGAAGGCATGAGTCCCGCCGAAGGCGCCGGCTGGCCCAAGGAGCGCCGGTGTAAAGCCGATATTGGCGGCGGCGGAGCGGTCGACCTTTTGCAGGCTACGGTATGCCGAATCTGGGTTAAGGATGAAGCTGGCGTCGCCGGCGACCAGCGCCTGGTTGTTGCTGGCGCCTGTCCAGCCAAAGACTTCAGCGGTCATGGCTTGATTCTGCAATTGCGCCAGGTATTTGACCGCTGCGACCGTCTCGGGACTGTTGAAGACGGGGTTGCTTTCTTCGTCTTGAACGCTGCCGCCAAAGCTCCAAATCACTTCGCGGATGGCAATCTCGCTGTCGATTTCGGGGCTGATGCCGATGCCGACGGGTATGCCGGTTGCATCATAAATCGCCCTTCCTCCCGCGAGCAATTCCTCGTAGGATTGCGGACCCTGCGGAAAGCCAGCCTGCGTCCAGAGTTCGATGTCGTAGTTGCCATGGTTGAGGGCGTAGCCGGCAGAAAAGCCGTAGTAGGCGTCGACTGCCGGGAGGTAGGTCACGGCTTTGCAGTGGGGGCGCTGTTCGCCAAAGAGCGCGCTCGCTTGGTTGTTGATATCGCTTAGGTCGTGCAAGCCCTGAACCAGAGACGCGGGCGAGGAAGGCAATTCGATGATCGTGTGGCCCAGGCCGGCATCGATTTCGGCAGCCAGGGAGGCGGGCAGCTCGGCGAAGTTGACATGATCTACCGAGACGGCAACATTGTTGGCCGCGCCCCATTCGCGGATATAGTTTTCGAACCACTCGTCGTAGGTCGGCACGAAATGACTCCACTGCAGCAGGCTGATGTTCGTCCCGTCAGGGAAACTGGTCTGAGCAAAGGAGGGTACCGCTATGGCAGCGCAGATTGCCAGCAGTATCAGCGTCCGGATAGTTTGCGTCATTGAATTCTCCCGTTCGTGCAGCGCTTACCAAAGCAAAAGCGCGGCTATCTTAGCCCCTGGCAGTACAGAAGGCAATGTTGCCCTGCGACTCTGGGCGACTGTCGAGACTTGAGTTGCGGACGGTCAAGGGGCGCTTAGAAGAGCCGCCGCTGATAAGCCGGCTGCTTGCCATTCAGCAGGATGTACTTCGCCAGACGGTCGGGCCGGCGGATGCCGATTTGTCGGAGGTGGAGCAATTCGCTCAAGGCGCCGCGCCGGCGGTTGCGGATAATGGCGTCGGCGCCGACTGGTCCGATGCCTGGCACACGCAAAAGTTGCTCGCGCTCGGCCCGCATGATTTCGACCGGCTGATGAATCAAATGCACATCCGCCCAAGCCTGTTTAGGGTCAACATCGGCGCGCAGATTGCCGTGGCTAAGGAAGGGCAGTTCCTCCACATCCCATTTGTAGTCGCGCAGCAAAAAGCTGGACTGATAGAGCCGGAATTCGCGGATGGCTTCGGTGGCGGGCAACCCTTCAAAGGGCGTCCCGGGGACCGGCGAGAAGGCGGAGTAATAGACGCGCGCCAGCTTCGCCTGGCTGTAGAGCTTGGCGCTCATGGAGAGCAGTTCAAGGTCAGTGTCGCCGACGGCGCCGATGACGAATTGTGTGACGCTGCTTGCCAATCGTTCGTTCTGACGGTCCCGGCGGATTTGTTGCGCCCATTGCAGCATCTGGACCAGTTCTTCGATGAAGACTTTCTTGGGCGCCAGGGCGGCCAGGCGCGCGCTGGTCGGCGCTTCCAGGTTGACCGATATGCGATCGGCTAACTGCATGGAGCGGTAGAGTTGATCGTATTCGATGCCGGGCATGATCTTGAGATGGATGTAGCCGCGGTAGCCTTGACGGTTGCGGATGATGTCGGCGGTATCGATGATCTTGTCCTGCGTAGTGACTGAGCCTTTGATGATGCCGGAGGAGAGGAAGAGACCATCGACCTTGCCGGCGCGCTCGAGCGTGTCGAATGTGGTCGCCATTTCGTCCGGCTGGAAGGTCACGCGTTTGGTTTTCGCCCGGCCGGCGCGAAAGACGCAATAATGACAGTTTCGCTCGCAGGCGGTTGTCATCATGGTTTTAAGTACTGGTTTAGGTCCGCTGGGCGTTTGCAGGTTGGCGATGCAATCGCTGAAGTTGAATTCTTGTTTGCGCGCGCGGCGGACGCGCTCGGCTTGCGGACTGTCGCCGGCGGGTTCGTGCAGGGTGACATCGCCCATCTGGGAGAGTTTGGTCAGGGTTTCGGAGACAAGTCGGCCAGCCATGCCTCCAGTCTATAGAACATTTGAGTTAGTGTCAAGGGATTTAGGGGCGAATTTAGTCTGGCGTAATCACAATAGCAGCGGCGGCTGGATACGCAGCCAGGGCGGCGCTCTGTCCTCGAGCGCGTCAAGCACGTCTTTGACAACATTCTGCAGCTCGCCATCGCCGTCAACGGTGATGATGTTTTGCCCCTTGCGGCGAAGCAGTTCGACGCCGGCGCAGTACTTCCTCAGGCGCGTGGGCAGGTCATTTTCAAACAGTTCGCGCGCGCTCTTACTGCGCTCGTCCATTCGTTGGTAGGCGACGTGGGCGGACACTTTCAGCACGATGGTCAAGTCCGGCACTCGCGCCCAGCGGTTGATATGGTAGATGTCCTTCATCGTAATGTCGTCGCGCGTCTGATACACCAGTGACGACAGCAGGTAGCGATCGCAAATAACGACGGCCTGAGGCTTTTGCAAATGGCATTCGATAACAGATTTGAGGTGATTGCTTCGATTGAGTGCGAAGGCCTGAGCCAACTCGACGGGTTCAAGCGCACGCTCTCGTCTTAGCGCGCTGCGTATTTCGGCGCCCATCAGCGACTCGTTGTGGGGCTCTTCGGTAAGCAGGACATTCTCGCCGAGCGTCTGTCGCAGGATGTTGGTCAGCGTCCGGGCGATGCTGGTCTTGCCCGCGCCATCAATGCCTTCAATTACGACAAAGAAGCTGTCACCCGCCACTGACTGCCGCCATCCGATCTTCGCTAACGGAACTATAGAATCGCTGCCTCAAGTGTAGTTTATAAGTTTGCTCTAATGAAGTTTGAGATTCGCTGATGATATTGAGAAACACAGGAGCGTAGCGCGTCAAGCTCGTTATACTAGGTGAAACCGATCACGAGCGGCCAAACATGCCAAGTCAGCCACATATCACAGAGCGCGGAATCAGCCGGCGGGACTGGCTGAGGCGGCTGGCTGGGTTGGGCGCATTGGGCGGCTTGGCGGGCCTCATCGCGTACGGGCTGAATCGTCCGGCGGAAGTCATTGTTCTGCCCTACAGCGGAACTCAGGCCGAAAGAATGCCTCCGCCGATTATCAGCCGCGAGGAATGGGGCGCCTTTTCGGTTGATATTTCGGCGCCCAATGAGCGCGGCGTCTACGAGAAAACTCTAAATCCGGCCGGTTGGCACGTCTATTCCGGCGACCTGCGCGACAGTTATCAGACCCTGGTCATTCATCACAGCGCCTTTTACGAGGCGAGCGGCATCGCGACTTTGCTGGAGGTGCAGCGCCTGCATCGTGAGGATCGCGGTTGGGCGGATGTCGGCTATCACTATCTGGTTGATCGAGACGGCGCCATCTATGAAGGTCGGAATCTGAGAGTTCGTGGCGCGCATACGCAAGGGCGCAACACTGGCAGCGCCGGGGTCTGTTTGCTGGGGGATTTCCGTTACAAATCGCCGACGCCGGCGCAATGGGCGGGGTTGGCAGCCGTGAGCCGCTGGCTGATAGCGGAACTGGGCTTGACGCATCTGGCGGCGCATAATCAATTCAACGAGGGCACGCTTTGCCCGGGGGCCACGGTCCTTGAGCAATTGCCGGCGCTGGTGGAGTCGCTCGGCGTCGACTACGGCATTGAGGGATATGTGCCGACTGCTCGGGTCGGACGGACTTGCGATTGTCATTCGCCGCTCTGAGCGAATCCCCTACACAGCCGCGCCAAGCCTGTGATAGATTTAGGCGGAATAGGGAAGGGGAGAAGCGCAAATGGCACAAGCATTAAGCGAAGCGGAAATCAATGCGGGACTGGCTGAGCTGAAGGACTGGTCGCGCGATTGCGATACGCTGGTCAAGGAATTCCGCTTTGACAGTTATCTCGCGGGTCTGGCTTTCGCTTCGAGCGTCGGCGTGATCGCCGAAGGCTTGAATCATCATCCGGATATGACGATCGGCTGGCGGCGCGTTACGGTAGCCTTCACCACGCATGACGCCGGCAATAAGCTATCGGCCAAGGATTTCGCCGCGGCCGCAGCGATAGACGGGCTGGGTTATCCGCGAGCCTGAAATGCGATTTCGCGCCCGGCGTCTTCACTTAAAGGCAAAGCGGCAAACGCTCCTGACGAGCGAAGGCGATGCTCTGCCTCGCACCGGGCGAGTAGGTCGCTCCCGCGGCGGGAGGTCATGCTAGCGGGTAAGCGCGAATTCCGCGTCTCACCACCCAAACATAAGGCGACGCTCCAAGCGGGGTGTAGACTTTAGCGCGGCTTTACATGTCTATCGCTGCGAGAGTTGCTATGCGTCTGCTGCTCTTCAATCTCATGACCGACGAAAGCGATCCCGTGCTGGGTTTCGCCCCTGGCTGGATTCGGGAATTGGCGGTGCGCTGCGAGCGAGTGGATGTCATCACCATGTATCGCGGCGCGTATCAATTGCCGTCAAACGTCCGCGTCTACTCGGCCGGACGCGAGCGGGGCTCGAGCAAGCCGCGGCGTCTCCTGAATTTCTACCGGCATCTGCTGCGCCTGCTGGCGACGGGGCGCTACGATGCTTGCTTTGCACACATGATGCCGCTATTCGCCGGATTGGCGGGACCGCCGCTTATGGCGCGCGGCATCCCGACGACGCTTTGGTATACGCATCGGCAGCGGTCGGCGCAGTTGCGGCTTGGCGCGGCGATGTCGCGGCGGGTGGTCAGCGCGGACGCCAGCAGCTTCCCCTACGCGACTGACAAGCTGCGCGTCATCGGGCACGGCATCGACACTGAGTATTATTCACCCCCACCCTCTAACCCCCTCCCCCATCAAGAGGGAGGGGGAACTCAAGCCCCAAGCTCGGGCGAGGGCATCCAAACTTCCTTCCCTCCTGGCGGGTTGCCCGCAATAGAGTTGGCAGGAACGGGGACCGGGGATAAGAGCCGTCCGTTGGTCACGCAGGTGGGACGTCTGGCGGGGATAAAGCATCAGGCGACGACGATACAGGCGCTGGCTGGGGTTGACGCGGAGCTGGCTTTGATCGGCGGCGTACAGCCGGGCGCGCCGCGGGAATATGAGGAGCATTTGCGAAGTCTCATAAGCCGGTTGGGACTGGAGGCGCGTTGCCAGTTGCTCGGCGACTTGCCCCCGGTCGAGCTCCGCGGGTGGTATCGGCGGGCGACGGTCGCGGTGAATATGAGCCCGGCGGGGCTCTTCGACAAGGCGGCGCTGGAGAGCATGGCTTGCGCTGTGCCAACGGTCGTCTGCAATCGGGCTTTCGCTCCCTTGCTGGGCGAGCATCGGGAGCTGTTGTTGGCGGCGGGACCCGAGGATGTCGCCGGATTGCGCGCGCGGCTGCGGCGCATTTGCGCGCTTTCGGCGGCTGAGCGCTTGGCGATAGGCGAGGCGTTGCGGGCGAATGTCGTTCGCGAGCACAGTTTGCCGCGTTTGGTTGAGCGGCTGCTTAACGTGCTGGCGACGGGTGAGCGGCCGGCGGATACTTTGTGATACCGGCGGGCGACCTGATAGATCGCCCCTACACGCGACGGCTGTCAGGGCGGGTGATAGACAGAATCGCCCTGCGAGCTTCGATGTTGCGAGCTAGCCGGCGTAGCTCCAGCCCATTTCTGTGAGAGAGAGGATTTCGGGCGGGCTGGCTTCTTTGATGATTTCGGCGTTGATGGCTTCGCCGACGATGATGTCGTGGTCGCCGCCGATATCGACGATCTTGGCGACTT
Source organism: Anaerolineae bacterium (assembly GCA_022824465.1). Taxonomy (GTDB): domain Bacteria; phylum Chloroflexota; class Anaerolineae; order Aggregatilineales; family Phototrophicaceae; genus UBA6055. The sequence goes on along the minus strand of JAJDZV010000014.1, from coordinate 29,682 downwards.
TGCATTCGATATAGGCAGCGGCGCCGGCGAGGATGGGCACGCCGGTTTCGGGCGCGGGGGTGTAGTCGGCTTCTTTCATCTTGTCGGGTCGTTTGGCGCGTCCGCCGAGAGCGGGCTTGATGGCTTCTTCATCGGCTTGCAGGAAGATATTAAGTCCGAAGACGCCGCCTGCCTTCACGACGCCGTATGAATGGCAGTAATTCTGGATGCCGACGGCGAGCAGGCGTGGGGAGAAGGACATCTGGGAGACCCAGTTGACGACCATGATATTGGCGTCGTCGGCGCTCTTGGTGGTGAAGGCATAGAAGCCGTAGGGCATCATTTTGAGGGCGTTGCTGATGGTGTCGTCTGACATTTGCTGTGTCTCCTGAGATATTTCGTTGATTCACGGTTCACTATATCAGCGCAGGTTTGCCTTGTCCAACTGCGCTGAACCAAATGATGGCGCACCGCCGGCGATTCACGGGGGCGTGCAGACAGCGCGCGTCAATCGCCCCGGCAAATTCCAAGCCTAGCGGGAGCTGTTGGGCGCGGGCGGCGGGTTGGTAGCCAGCGTCATCGGCATCATCCCGCTTTGTCGAGCTTGGCTGAGATTTCTTCGAGCACGATCAGGATTCTCTCTTCGGTGGTTGGTTCCGGCTCGGGCTCGGGTTCCGGTTCCGGTTCGGGCTCGGGTTCAGGTTCCGGTTCGGGCGCGACTTCTTCGTCGCCGTCGAGCATATCGCCGATGTCGTCGACGGCTTCATCCAGCTTGTTGACGACTTTGATAAGCACGAAGATGGCGGCGGCGGTGATGCCAAAGTCGATGACGACATTGAGAAAGTTGCCTATGTTGATGGTGGCGACTTCGGCAGAGGCGCGGCCGAAATTCAGAAGATCAAGAGGGATGACCCAATGGGAGAAATCGAGCCCGCCGGTCAGTTGGCCGATGGGTGGCGTGACGACGTCTTTGACGAGGGAGGTGGTAATGCCTTTGAAGGCGGTGCCGATGATGATGCCGACGGCGAGATCGACGACGTTGCCGCGCATGACGAACTTTTTGAATTCTTCTATTATCCCGCTCATGGTGCGTCTCCTGGATTTGCAGATGGTTTCATTTTAGCAGTGGAGTGTTATCGCCACAGAGGCGCAGAGAGCACAGAGGGGTTTTTCCCATAAAATCTCCAGAAAGCCCCAATAATTTGGCAAGTGTATAGATACAGTATGCATATAGTGGGGGGGGGGGTGGGGGTATCCCGGTATGGCGGGCGGGGGCTGGAATTGGGAGAAGGGATGCGGCGGTCATGCAGTCAGGGTAGCAGGTTTTTGGGTTGTGATAGGCGACTATATGGTCGCGCATTGGGAAATTGGTCGGGGGATTTCACCGCGGAGGAATTTAGCACAAAGGCACGAAGACACGAAGGGCACAAAGGGGGTTTTTACCACAGAGGCACAGAGGCACAGAGATTTTTTGGCGCAGAGCAATTGTGACTCGATGACTAGAGATAGTCAGCGAGGAAGTTTTTCACGCCGTTCACCATCTGCTCAACGTCGTTTCGGTTGAACTCTGAAAACTCGCCGTGCGCGGCATAATTGCGAACTTTCGCCCACGAGCGCAGTTGGTCAGCTTTCAGCTTGTTGAATACATTCGCTTTCTGCAAGTCTTGTATCAGTGAATTAAGGTTTTTGGGCTGACCATGCTGATTTCTTGTTACTACTTGAGGCGTCTGTCTTTCACACAAACGCCTTAGCGCGTCCTCTAAGATTGCGCCACACAAAACCGCGGCCGGAACATGGTCGTTTTGACCGGGTATTCCTTCGCCGAGTAGGCCTTCAACCTGTGTCATATAGTCAGCTGAGATGTTAGCCGCAACTCGCGTTTCCAAATCGTCCAGGAACCCATTCTGATAGATGTCCTTTAGACCTTGTAATGTTCCGCTAATGTCTTCGAGTTCATACGGAGTACGATCATGATCTGTAAGTTGCTTTATTCGCTCTGTAACTTCACGTTGCTGTTGCGACTCGCCTAACACAGTCTCTGTGAGATTCAAAACCTTCACGACAAATGCCTGAAACTCGGACACATGCCCATAATTGGTGGGGGCGAAAAGAACCGAATCGCTCCGATTACGGTCATACTCAGCACCATATTTTTGCATCTTCGGAATGAGTTCGTTCGCCTCGGCGATCAATTCGTCGAAACGATTGCGAATCTTCTCATCCAGTTTTGGCGGCATTGGCATGTTTTCTGCTCTTTGCGATACGGAGGAGACAATTGCTGCATCATAGCAAACAAGTGTTCGATTGTCAGGGTTATATCTCTGTATCTTTGTGGTTCATAAGCGCGCGTCATGGTATGCCACCGCTGCATCTCCTAAGAAGCGCCTGTCCGCGCCAGATTCAGCGCCAGTACGAGAACCAGTACCTGGAAATCGTCGCCAGGCCGGGCGTAGTTCCAGCCGCAGGCAGCGCAAATGGCCTCGTCGGGCGCGGCGGGGGTTGCGCAGGCGGGGCGAACTTCAAACACATAAGCTTGCCATGCAGACAGCCGCGGCAAATCCCACGCTTGCTCAAGCGACGCTGTTCGCGAACGATGCTATACTGCGCGGTATGGAGAGAGAGTCACAGGTAGCGCGCGGGATCACGGCGGCCAAGGAGCGCGGGGGAGCGCCGCTGCTGCTGACCTTGCTGGAGGCGGTCAAGCCGATTGCGCCGGTTTTGGCGAGCGGTTTGCTGGCGGCTGAGCCGGTGGCGGCTTTGTGGGGCGGCGGTGGCGCGCTGCGCGAGCTGTCCGAATTGTTGGACGATCCCGAGAGCCTTGAAGCGCTGCGAGGGCAGTTGGCTGAGGAGCCGACGGAGTAGAGCCATTGGACCAGACGACGCAGCAGGTACTCGCGGTCCTTTTTGTATTCGCGACAGTGGTGCTGGTGTATACGGCGCGCTATTTTCAGCGGCGGGGCCGGCAGCGCGCTTTGCGGCGGATAGCAGGCGTGGAGCGTGTCGGCGAGTGGACGAAACAGTCGATAGAAGCGAACCGTCCCTTGCATCTGGCGCTGGGCGGCGCGGCTGTTGGCGAGGATAACACGGCAGTCGCGCTGGCCGGGGCCGAGTTCTTTCATCATTTGGTTGAGCGGGCAAACGCGAGCGATGTCTCGCCGATAGTCACGATGTCGGCGGCGTCGAGTATTCCCTTGGGGCAGGACACGGTGCGGCGCGCTTGGCGGAGCGGGGATTATCTGGCGCGCGCGCAGTGGTATCCGCCCGATATCGCGTATGCGGCGGCAGTGACGGGCGCTTTACAGGGCGAGGATCCGGCGGCGCATATCCTGGCGGGCAGTTTTGGTCCGGAGTTGGCGCTGATGATCGATACCGCTGGTCGGCGCGGGCAGGGCAGCCTGGCGGTCAGCGATCGTTTGGAGGGGCAGGCGGTGGCTTATGCGATGGCGGATGAGTATTTGATCGGCGAGGAGATTTTCGCGGCGGCTGGATACGCGACGGATGACGGGCGGGCGCAGGCGGATGCGATTGTGCTGGATGTCTGGCGGGCGCTGTTGATTATGGGCGTGACGATTGTGCTGATGCTGGAGGTCGCCAAGCGGATGCCTTGGCTGAATTGGGCGCTGGTTCTGTCGGTATCGGCGCTACTGGTTGTATTTGGCTTGCTCATTTATCGCAGGCATTTGCCCGAGGGAGACGGCTAATGGGACGCGGGCAGAGATTCGGCATCGCGCTGTCGGCCTTTGTCGCTTTCGCAGTTGGCGTGACGACCGCGTTGAGCCTGTTGCTGGGCGATAATCCGGCGCTGTTTGGCAATCAGCCGGGCGCCGAGCAACTGGCTGAACTGATTGCGGCGCCGGCGGATGCGCTATTGCGGCTGGCGACGATCGTGGTGGCGCTGAGTATAGTGATTGGCATCGCCAACTTGCTCTACGTTCATGCGGGCAAACTGGCGCGCGGCAAATTCTATAGCGCGGTATTGCTAGCGAGTTTCGGCTTCACGGTGTTTTGGCAAGTAACGCGGCCGGGAGATACGTCGCTGCTGGAGGCGGCGCAGTTGCCAATCGAGTCGGCATTGGCGGCTTTGGTCGCGCTATCGCTGCTGCACGGCGGTTCGCGTGTTTTGGGCAAGCGGGCCGACATTTGGGGATTGCTCTTTGTCGCGGTGGTCGTGGTCGTGCTCTTGGCGAGCGCGCCTCTGGCGGAACTGGCGCCGCTGCAAGCTTGGCGGGATTGGCTGATGCGCGTGCCGGTAGGGGCGGGTGCGCGCGCGATTCTGCTTGGCGTAGCCTTGGGCGCGGTTGTCGCGGGAACGCGCGCGCTGCTGGGTCAGGATCGTTCCGTCCGGGGATAGGCGATGAGCGAAGAATTCAACTGGCTCGAGTATAGCGAGGAGATGGAGGCGGCCGCGCTTGAAGAAGAAGGGCGGAGCGGACGGCGTGGTTTGCGTCGGTTGCTGCCGCGTTTACCAAGCTTACGGCGGCCCGCGTTGCCGCGCATGCCGGGAATCCCGCGTCCGCGCCTGCCTAAACTGCGATTGCCCAGTTTGCGGCGGCGTGGTGGCGCGCGGGAGAGCCATCAGCCAAGCGCGGCCGATATCCTCGGCGAACAATTGAATCGTCCGCTGGAGGACTTGGATGATCGCTTGCGCGCGCTGCGTGAGCGGTCAGTTGAAGCATCGCAGCCGGCGCCAAGCCATCAAGCGCTTTATGCTGTCGACGATCTGCTGGCGGGACCAGCGTTGCAGGATAGGCCGGGCGGTGTTATCAGCGCGGTATCGTTGTCGAAGGCGCAGCAGCAGCAAGTGGAGATGCTGCGTGATGTAGTCGGCGGCGCGCCAGAAGCGGCCAACGCTGGCGGGCGCAGTCCGCGCTTTTTTTCCGGATTTGCGTTGAGTGCTGCGCCGCGATTGTTGGGCAGCGCGGTGCTGCTGCTGGCGGTGTCGCTGCCATTTGTTTCATCGGATTACGCCGAGGGGGATTTGCCGCCGGCGGAGTTTCACGAAGACAGGCACGAGCCGACCACGTTCTACAATTTGCTGGATAATCTGACTGGCGACGACTATGTCCTGGTCGCGTTTGAATATGGACCGGCCGCGGCTGGAGAACTCGATATACTGGCTGACCTGCTGCTGCGTCATATTCTCGCGCAGCGCGCCAAGCCGATCATCGTCAGCAGCAATCCCATCGCCATCGTCCACGCGCAGAATGTCATACGGGCGATCAATCGCTCGCTTGACCTGGCCGGCGAGCAACTGCTGCACGGCGAAGACTATTTTCTGTTGCGCTACCTGCCGGGCGGGGCGCTGGGCTTGCGCGAACTCAGCGAGAACTTTGATGATGTGGCGCGGATTTCGGCGAAGGGATTGCCGACCGGGCTGCAATTTGACACGCTTGACGAGATGACGGAAATCGTGCTGATCGCCGCGAGCGCGGATGACATCAGACACTGGGTGGAGCAGGTCGCGTCTGCGGCGGAAGGGCGGCGATTGTTAGTGGCAACGAGTTACGCCGCGCAGCCGTTGGCGCAAGCCTACGCCGACAGCCTCGATCAGGTCATTGGACCGATAGTCGGCATCCGCGATGCTTACACATACGGACAGAAGCTGGAGACCAATTTCGGCGCCCTGCTTCCGGCTGAGGCGTCGCCTCAAGAACCTGAGTTTGAGCAGCTGGACGCGGACGCTTCATCGGATTCGCAAGCGGAGGGTCGGCGTGGACCAGAGCTGCCTGCCGAGGACGCCATAGCGACCGCATTGCCGCAGCCGACCGAGACTGCGCCGCCAACCGCCACGTATTTCGCGACTGACAGGCCGCAGCCGACCGACACGCCGGCGCCAAGGGCGACCGACTCGCCCACGGCGACGGCGACGGCGACGGAGGCGCCAGTTCGCGTTGTGGTGGTGACATCAGGGCAGCGCGTCAACATTCGGCGGGGTCCGACCACTGTCGACGATATATTGGGGCTGGGCTACGAAGGCGATATGTTCGAAGTTATCGGCGCCAATGGGGATGGCAGCTGGTACGAAATCTTGCTGCCGGGCGGTGTGGAAGGCTGGATCGCGGAGTTTCTGGTGGACGAGCGGTTGGTAAGCGCGGCGGAGCTGGCCGGCGCGCAAGCGAGCGCGTCCGCGGCCGACACGCAGCGAGGCGAGCGCGCGGTGCTGCAAAGAGAATACATGCTGCGGCTGGGCAAGCCGGCGCCGCGGTTTTACCAAGCACAGGCGCCAGCGTCGGGCGATCGATTGGAGGTGGCGCTCAATCGCGATCGCGCCCAGGAGATTCCGCGTTTGGAGGCGATGACCTTGGGAACATTGGCGGCGGCGCTGGCGATTATATTTGGCAATGTGATCTACGCCGCGCGCGCGTTGTTGAGCCTGCGCGGAACGCGAGGCGACTAGAGGGACATGGCGGAGAACACCATCAGCCTTGTCAGTTTTGTTTTGACGCTTATGGTCTTCAGTTACCTGTTTGGCGACGCGCCGCTGATAGGCGGCCTGTATCGAATCGCGGTGTACATCTTCATCGGCATGACGGCCGCGTTCACGCTGGTTGTCAGCTATGAAGGCGTGATCTTGCCCTATCTGCAAGATATCCAGGATCAGTCAACCAGTTGGACGGCGCTCGGTTATCGCGCTGACATAACAATCATGTTCACGGCGCTGCTGTTTGCGTTGCTGTTGCTGCTAAAGCCGATCAACAGGCTAACCTGGCTGACGAACAGCGTCTACGCGGTGGTGATTGTGGTTGGCGCCGCGGTTGGCGCGGTCGGCGCGCTGAACGGCACGCTCTTCCCGCTATTGCAGGCGACCGTTGCCTTGCCGGATGATCTGACTGCGGATTTCGAGGTGTTGGTTGAATCGCTGCTGATCTTCGTCGGGACGATGACGGGACTGTATTATTTTCATTATCAGGCGCGGGCGCGCGCTGACGGCAATGAGGAGCAGAGCCGGGTGGGCCGCGGCTTTCGCCACATCGGCAAGGCATTTTTGGTCACGACGCTCGGCGCCATTTACGCATCGGCGCTGCTGACCAGTCTGACGATCCTCACTGAGCGGATCGGATTCCTGTTTCAGTTCGGAGCCTGATCGATGACTGAGCGATTAATCAATTCGATTCTGTCGGTTGATTTCGGCGGCGTCAATACGCGGGCGCTGCTGTATGACATCGTTGAGGGCGAGTATCGCCTTGTGGCGCAGGGCATTGCGCGCACGACGATAGGCTCGCCCGTAGACGATGTGCAGGTTGGGCTGGCGAAGGTCTTGCGTGGAATCGCCCATGCCAGCGGACGCCGCTTTTTTGACGATAAGGGCGCGTTGATCAAGCCTGAAGAAGTTGATCGCGTCGGGGTCGACTATTGCGTGACGACCGCTAGCGCGGGGGCGCCGACGCGGGTAGCGTTGCTTGGCTTGTACGAGGAGCAGGATATCGCCGCAGCCCGTCGCGCCATCGCGCCGTTCTACGTCGACATCGTGGCTGAACTGCATCTGAACGACGGCATGACATCGCGAGCGCGACTCAACCGGTTAGCGCACGGTCGTCCGCAGTTGATGCTGGTTACGGGGGGCACGGACGGCGGCGCGCGGACGGTGCTGCTGGAGATGCTGGCGGTGGCGCGCCAGGCGATCTCGCTAATAACGAAGGGCAGCCGGCCGACGGTCATATTCGCTGGCAACAGCCGTTTGATTGCGTCAATCCGCGAGATGCTTGGTCAGCAGGTCGAAGTATTGATGTCGCCGAATATCCGTCAGGGCGACGGCATCCGCCTTGATGGCGTTCAGCGGATTCTGGCGGAGCATTTCGACGCCAGCCGGCGACGGAGCCGCAGTTATCAGCGAGTCGCTGCATTGACCGACACCGGCATCCAGCCGAGCGCACGGGGCGTCGAGAGAATGACGGCGTTTTTCTCGCGCCAGGTCGAGGGCGCCGCGCTGGCGATGGACATAGGGAGCGCGCGCTCGCAGCTATCGTTGGCGGGACGGGGCGCTGTTCATACGCTCGTCCGCAATGATATTGGCGTCGGACACAGCGCTGCGACGACGCTCGAGGCTGTCGGCGAGGATGCGGTTGGCAAGTGGCTGCCATTTCACGCGCGCAAGGATGAACTGGCGCAATACGCTCTGACCAAAGGTTTGCGTGTGGAAAGCGTGCCGCTGGACATGCGGGAGCGCTATATTGAATATGCCATGCTGCGCGCGGCGATACGGCATCTGTTGGCGGGGCTTCGGAAACAGACCGAAGACATCTCAGACATGCCGGATCCGGCGCAAGTCAGGCTGGCGCTGGTGGCTGGCGGGACGCTTTGCGGCAGCGGCCAGGGCGCGCTGGATATGCTGCTGCTGGCCGATGCGCTGGAGAGCGAGGGGGCGCTGGAGGTATGGGCTGATCCGCACGGGGCGCTGGCCGGGCTGGGAGTCTTGGCGGCGGCGGAGCCTTTGGCGGTCGTGCAGATTCTGAACGGCAATGCGCTGGAGCATGTTGGCGCGTTGGTTCGCGTCAGCGGCAAGGCGCCTGGGGGCGCGACCGCGCTGAAAGTTAGCGCGAGCCATCAGCATGGCGAACGTCTGCATCGCGATGTCGCGGCGGGCGATGTATGGCACTTGCCCGTGCCGGCCGGGTCCAGCGTCGAGTTGCGGATGCAGGCGCGGCGCGGTCTGTCCGTCGGCGGGAAGCGACGCTTGCGCTTGCGGCTTAAGGGCGGGCGTGGCGGCGTGCTGATTGACGCGCGGCTGGATGCGCTGGAATCGGCGAGCTCGATGACGGAGCGGGCGGTGAATATGCTGCGCTGGTTCGCCGCGGTGACGGGGCAGGAGAAGCCGGTGGTGATCCCGGAAAGCTGGCTGGCGGGGGTTGAGGAATAGTGGGCGCATCGGAGAATTGGGTCGGCTGCGCTGCGATCGTAAGTTCGACTACGCAGTGACAAAAGAGTTAAGGGGCAAACTTATGATTGCGCTGGAATTTGACTTATGACAGGAACCGTGTCAGGTTTTGCGTCGCGAATTGGTGAGAAGTGAACTAATACGTAATTAGCGAGATTCAACGCGGACTCTGTCGATGCTGAGCGTCTTCCAAACGCGCGCTATCCACTGGGATAGAGAGGCGTCGGAGCTTGATGACACGCAGATGAACGCCGTCGAAAATCTGATGTTGAATCTCCCAATCTTGTGGACTGAATTGGAAATCGGCAAGATCGAAACGCAATCGGTAGAGCATGACGGCCGTCGATAGTGGGTCGCTGCGGACTGCTTAAACCCCGAAGATGACATCCAATTGCAAATTTTGAGTGTTCAATAATTGTGTCGGAGCGTTGAACATGAGCATCCGATATCCGCAAGAGATTCTTGAGCAGCAGATTAAAGCTAGAAAAGAGCTTGAGAAGTTGGCAAGGATGAGGACTGATTATCTCAAATCTACCGGTCAGATGCCTCCTTCCGCCAGCAAGACCACTCCTTCGTCCAGCGACACTACCCGGGTCACTACCTCGCCAACTGCAGGTCATCCCGAAGAAGTCACTGCCTTTTGATTTGGGAATTACGCCACAAGCTCAAGCATACGGCTGCTGAAGATTAGCGCTGCCTACGCTATCACGCGCCCTATTTCACCGCGCCCATGGTCAAGCCGTCTACGACATTCTTGCGGATGAATAGCGCCAGGAAGAATATCGGCGCCATGACGACCATGCCGGCGGCGGCCATTTGTTCCCACATGACGCCGCGCACGCCGCTGGTGGTCATCAGCGCGACCTGCATAGTGCGCATCTCGCGCCCGATGATGAGGGCGAAGAGAAATTCATTCCAGGACATGATGAAGGCGAAGACCGAAGCCACTAGTATCCCCGGGCGCACCAAGGGCAGCGATACGAAGAAAAGGACCTGGAAGTCGTTGGCGCCGTCGACATAGGCGGCTTCTTCGATTTCGTCGGGCAAGGCATCGACGAAGCCCTTGATCATCCAGATCGCGTAGGGCAACACCATCGACATATTGACGATGATGAGACCGAGGCGCGAGCCGAGCAGAGGCGCGCCAAAGACCTCGACTGTGCGGAACAAGGCGAAAAAGGGAATCGCCACCACAATCGCCGGCAGGAATTGTGTGGTGAGTATCCAGATGAGCAGCGCGCGGTTGCCGAAGAAGTTATAGCGACTGAAGGCGTAGGCGGCGATAGTGGCCAAGGGGATGGCGATCAAGACGGTAGCGCCGGATACAACCACGCTGTTGATCACATTGGGTATCATTTTCCGTCCGACGGAGCCGCGCTCGCGATCGGTGCCTTCGTTTTCGATGACAGTGGTATCGGAAAAGATAATCTCATAGTTCTTCAGCGTCGGCGTGAAGATGACGTCAGTGCTGTAGGCTTTCTCCAGGGGCTTGATCGAGGTTAGAGCCAGCCAAAAAATTGGGAACATGATAAAGGCGATAATCAGCAGCAGCGCAATTACCTCCAACAAGCGGGCGACATTGAGCCGTATGTATTCGCTGGCCCGGATGTTTCGAGCGTCAACAGCAGGTTTGGCTGTCATTTTGCCTGGCCTCGCGCTCACTCTCGATTTAGAACTTTGGCGACGTAGAGCGCCGAAAATACTGTGAGAATCACCACCAGGATATAGGCCAGAGCCGAGGCGTAGCCGATATCCAGATTGCGCACAAAGCCAACCTGGTGAATATAGTAGTTGATGGTCTGGGTAGCGCGGACCGGTCCGCCGCCGGTCATGGTGACGACTTGATCGAACATCTTCAGCGAGAAAATGGCCTTGAGCATAGTGACGATCAAGATGACCGGGCGCAACAACGGCAAGGTCACGCGGAAGAAAATCTGCAGGCGATTGGCGCCGTCGATCCGCGCGGCTTCAAAGATCTGCGCATCGATTGAACCGAGCGCGCCGACGAACATCAAGGCGATCAATGGCGCCCAGCCCCAGGTCTCGCTCATCGCCAGCATGAACAGCGCCCAGAATCGATCCGCCAGCCAGACGACGGTTTCGTTTATCGGCGTGATGTCGATAAGTGGAAGGTGATTGAGCAGCTCGATTATAAGGTTTACCGGTTTGATAAGCAGTTCGACGGCCAGCAAGTCGTAGATGCCGTATTGATCGTTGAGCATATAGCGCCAGCTATAGCCCTTGAGAGCCGGACTGACCGCAAAAGGGAAAATGAGGAGTATTTTGGTCAAGGTTTGCAGCCGGCCCGGTTTCTGGACGATCACGGCAATGAACAGGCCGATGACCACAGACAAGCCGACGGAAATGATTGTGAACCAGAAGGTGACGTTCAGGCTGTTGATAAAGCGTGAGTCGCTGAAGGCCAGGGTATAGTTCCGTAACGAGAGCAGGCTCCAGTCAATCGATATGAGCGGATCGCCGGCCTGGCTGGCGAACTGGATAGCGAATTGAGGCGCCTTGCGCAAGTCGTATTTGTGGAAGCTGTAATAGAAGGCGGCCAGCAAAGGATATATTGTCGTGGCGAAGACGACGACCAAGGCGGGAGCTACCAGCACCCAGGGAACCCAGCGTTTTTTGCGCATTGGTTTTACCCCCCTCGGTCCCCCCGTAGCAACGGGGGGAAGGCTGCTACGAATCCAGCAGTTGGAATGTAGCAACGCTCCCCTTCCCTGAAGATTTGGGGAAGGGGTTGGGGGATGGGGTTGACAAGCGGCGTGTTCATAGTGGTTGCTGTCACGCCCTTCATTTGCGCGGGCAGCTTAGCCGTCGTAGTAGCCCGCGGCTTGCATCACAAAGCGAACGTCCTCGGCGGCGATATCCAGAAGCCCTTGAATATCGGCGTTGGGATCAATCGAGATCTCGTTGATCGTCTCCGCCAGGATCGGGATGACCTGCGTGTACTCCGGAATCAACGGGATGGTGCGGGCATCCGCCAAAACCGCGGAAGCAACGCCCTGCAAACCGCCGTGCGCAGCGTTGACTTCTTCGTCCGCCAAGATCGACAGTCGAACGGCGACATTGGTATCCAGCGCGGAATCTTCGGCATCAAGCACGATGCGGCGCTCGGTAATCGGATGCAAGAGCCACTTCAAATACTCGAGCGACGCTTCCAGATTGTCGGATTGCGCCAGGACGCCCACTGGCCACAGGTAGCCATAAGACGCCGCGCTGCCGCCTTCCCAACCCGGCGCCGCCGCAAATGCCGCGTTGTCCGCGACTTCGGGCAGTTCAGAGGCGAAGACGCGGCTGGCGTACCACCACCAACCGACGAACATGGCCGCGCGACCCTGAATCATTTCCTGATTAGCTTCCGACTCGTTGTAGGTGACGGATGCTTCGGGCGAATAGCCGTCGCGCACGTAGCTGACGTATTGCTCGGTCGCGGCTACGCCGATTTCGTTGTTGAAAGCCGGTTCCCAATTGTCGTCAAAGATATCGGCGCCGGCGCCCCAAAGATGGCTGTACCAGTTAAAGAGATTCTGATCGACGTTCACGCCGTAGTACATCGCGATGGGGTCAATGTCCATACCGCTATCCACGATGGCTTGGGAGACTTCGGATAGCTCCTGCCAGGTGGTTGGCACATCGACGCCGACTGCATCGAAGACGTCCTGGCGGTAGAAGAGCAGCAAGGGATGACCGCGGAAGGGCAAGCCGTAGATGGTATCGCTGTTGCCGGTTGATGCGCTCTGATAAGCGGGACCGTAATCGTCCCAGTCGAAACCGGCATCCGCAACAAAGTCGTTGAGCGGATACAGGAAGTCGTAGATGTTGGTGCCCCAGGCGTCGACAAAGGCGACGATGTCGAAATCAGTGCTGGGGTTGGTGGCTTCCAAATAGAGCTGCTCCTGGAAAGAACCGAAGGGAATATCGCCAAAGGTAACGGAGATGCCGGTCATGGCGGTGAATTCCTCAGCGCCTTTGACTGCCGCCGAGGCGAATTGTGGCGCGGTGCTGCAGCAGATCAGGAAGTCCAGGTGCGTGCCATCATAGGGTTTGCCTTCTTGCAGGCCGAATGTGGCTGGATCCATGATGTCCTGCGCGAAGGCAGCGCCAAGGGGCAGGGACAAGAATAGTGCGAGCGACAGGAGTAGCGAAAGCTTGCGTGCAAAGTTCATGAGTATTCCTTTCTTCCGGCTCTTGATACGGATGTTTCTACGTCGACGCGTGAGTACGGCGAGGATATGCTGGAGTGTAACACAGGCTTGGAATCATTCAAAAACGGCGTGAGGGTTTCAGTTGACGGGTTTCCAAGCGAAAACCTCGCCGTCCCGACCGACCCTGCCCAATCCAGGGAAGTCCAGGTGATAGAAGAGCGTCAGGATATTCTCGTCGGCGCAGCGTCCCAGCGTCTGGCGGCGGACCCGCTCGGCGAGGGCGCCGTCGGAATCCAGGCCGAAATGCCAATCGGGGCGAGCGAGTTGGAAGGCTTGATGCAGTATATCGACAACGTGAAAGAGACGCTCGCCCTTAGATTCTATGAGCAAGCCCGAATGGCCGAGGGTATGGCCTTCGAGATTGACGACCTCGACTCCAGGCGCGATTTCCTCGCCGGGCGCGACAAAGCTGACTCGCTCGGCGATGCTGGAGATGAGTTGGAGGCGATGCCGATCCCGCGCGGCGTCGGAGGCTTTCCAGCGCGCCATCCATTCATTCCATTCGGACCGTGTCGTTACATAGCGGGCGTTGGGGTAAGCGGTTGCGCCATCGGCATCGACCAAGCCAGAGATGTGATCGCCGTGAAAGTGTGTGAGATGGATGATGTCGATATCAGCCGCTGATAGTCCCAGGCTCGTTAATCCACGCAAAACGCCGCCCATGTCAGGCGGTCCGGGGGTCTCGCCGAAACCGACATCAACCAGGATATGAGATCCCGCGGATTGTAGATAAAGCAGGTTGAGGCTGCCACTCGGCGGCTGTGCGGCGATGGCGGCGGCGATGGCGTCGGGTTCGGCATTGGGGTAGCGGGCAATGACATCTTCGGCGGTCATTTTCACGACGCCTTCTTGCAGCACAGCGCAGTTAATCTCGCCGATTTGAAGTTGGTAAACGCTCATCGGAATCCTTACCTTCCTTCTTCTAACGATTGCTTGGAGCAACATGAACTAGCCGCCGGAAATAGCAACGGCGGTCAGCAAAAAGATGAGACCGGCGCTCATCCGTCCCAAGAGCGCCGCGCCGGTCGACCGGGTATAGATCTTGAGCAGGCAGAAGAGAATCCCGGCGCTCATGGGGAATACGATGCCATGCCAGAGCTTATCGTAGAATGGATATGCCTCAATAAACACCAACTGGTAGACGATGGTATACATTGCCGCCGTCCCGATCACGCCGCCCCAATGACCGAATGCCCAGCGCATGCGCGGCAGCAACACGCCTTGAAAGACCAATGTCTCCGCCAGAGGCTGCAAGGCGACTAACTGGATAAGCGCCAGCAATATGCCCTGGGCGCCTTTCAGTTGAAAGCCCAGCATAAGCGGCAGGGGCCAGAATTCCCCGCTTGCCAGGCTGACCGCCAGATCGAGCGCCAGGGCTATCGCAATGCCGATGAGAAGCGACATCGGCAGCGGCAGCTCGCCTCTGACCAGTCGCAGGGCATGCCAGCTTTCTTCGCTGCTGCGGCGGCTGACGAGAACAAAGACGATCGCCACCGCCAGACCAATCATCCAGCTTAGCATCAGCTCGAACGGGAATAAAACGTCTCGGGTATTTCCCGTTGATGCCATCACTGCCGACACCGACGCGGGACCAATAAGCGCCAGGCAGACAAACAAGACGGCGACTGTGAGCAGAGCGCTCAATAAGCTCCAGGGCGGTTCCGACTCCTCCGGCAGGGAGAGCTTCGCCATCAGCGACAAGTCGCGCCGGTCTACGGGGTCTTCACTCATCGACGCGCCTCCTCATTGCCGCATGACCATCTCATAGACGGCTGCGGTTTCTTGAGCGGTTTTGCGCCAGGTGTAATTGCTCGCCAGCGCCAAGCCCTGATTGATCATGGCGTCGCGCAAGGGCTCCTGAATCAAGAGGGCGATGATGGCGCCCGCCATCTCCCGCGCATTATTGACGATGTAGGCGGCATCTTCCAGTATCTCTTCGAAGACGATGGCATCCGATGTCACCACCGGCGTGCCGGCCGCCATCGCTTCCAGCGCCATCAAGCCGAAGCCCTCGTACAAGCTGGGAAAGACGAAGACATCGGCCAGCCGAAACAACGACGGCTTGTCGGCCTCATCAACATAGCCGATCCAACGAATGTAGTCGTCGATATTCAGCCGGCGGCTGTATTCGCGCAAGTCGGGGAAGAGCTTGTCATGGTAAGGCGGCTCGCGCCCAGCCAGCACCAAGGGGAAGGCATCGCCATCGGCTTCGCCAACGTAGGTGTAAGCCAGCATGAGCGTATTGACTTGCTTGCGCCAGTCAAAGCCGCCGAGATAAAGCACGAACTGCTCCGGCAAGTTATATTTCGCGCGGACGGCTTCGTCATTTTCAGCGCCGATGCGGGGATGAAAGCGCTCATCCGGCGCAAGGTAGGTCACCGAGATATCCTGATCGGCGATGCCCAACTGCTCCTCTATATCGATCTTGGCGGTTTCGCTTATCGTAAGTATGTGGTTGCTGCCGCGCGCGGCTGCGCTTACCAGCGAGGTATAGGCGTTGGTGAGCAGACCTTGATTGTAGACAGGATAGAGCAGGGGAATGACATCGAGCATGGTTGTCACCAGCCTGACCGGGCAAGACAGGGGCGTGCCCCAATAGGGCACATGGGCGATATCGGCTTCGATCTCGCGGGCGAGGCGGGGGAAGGTCCGCTGCTCGAATATGACCTTGGCTAGCCTCCCCATTGCCTTGGGGGGAAGGCGGAAGTCGCTTGTGCTGACGATATTGATCGCCTGGTCGGAGGGAGTTGGGATATGCGACGGCAGGATGAGCGAAATCTTCAGCTCGGGCGCGACCGCCGGCAAGTTCTTCAATAGGTGGCGCAAGTATTGTCCGCTGCCGGTGGACACCTGGTCATAAAACCATCCGTTGACGGCAATGTGCACGGCGTCCTCCGACGACGAAACTCCGGTTGTTGTCAGCGGGCATTCATGGTTGCGCGCTCAACATCTGGCTTTGAATATGTGCGATGATCTGGTCAATGGTGTCATCGAGCGGCGTGCTCGGCTGCCAGCCGATTGCGGCGCCGATTTTCTCGATGCTGGGCACGCGCCGGCGAAAATCTTCAAAGCCCGGCTGGGCATAGGCTTGATCATAAGGCACAAGCTGAATATCGGAGGCGCTGTCCGCGCGGTCACGGATGCGCGTTGCCAGATCCATGATGCTGATTTCTTCGTCGCTGCCGATATTATAGAGCTCGCCTATCGTCGCGTCGCAGGCGGCCAAAGCCTGGATCGCGCCGACGACATCATAGACATTGGCGAAACAGCGCCGCTGCCGCCCGTCTCCGTAGACCTGAATCGTCTCGTTCGCCAGCGCCCAGCGCACGAAGCGCGGCACGACCATGCCATATTGCCCCAGCTGCCGCGGTCCCACCGTATTGAACAGGCGAAACAGCGTCACGGGCAAGCCAATCTCCGCGTGATAAGCGAAGGCGAGGAATTCGTCGATGGCTTTGGAGGCAGCGTAACTCCAGCGGCTGCGCGCGGTTGGTCCGGAGAGGGTGTCATCGTCTTCGCAGAAGGGGAACTTTACGCCTTTGCCATAGACCTCGGAAGTCGAGGCGATCAGCACGCGCCGACGATAGCGACTGGCAGTCTGGAGGATCATTTCCGTGCCGCCGATGTTGACTTCAATGGTGTTGATGGGGCGCTCGATGATATTCCGCACGCCAACGGCCGCCGCCAGATGAAAGATGATGTCGCATTCGCTGACAAGGCGGTCAATGACGTGGATATTGCGGATATCCTCGACTGCGTAGCGAAAATGCGGCTGCGCGACCAGGTGTTTGATGTTGTCCAGTCGTCCGGTGGACAAGTTGTCGATGATAGTCACCTGAAAGCCGCTTCTCAGCAGCTGTTCGGCGAGATGACTGCCGATGAAGCCGGCGCCGCCGGTGATTAATGCGCGGATCATAGGCCTCCCTTTCACGTACGCGCCTAGTTCCATACACGAGGATTCTACACTTTAATTGGCGGCGACACTTGTACAGGTTGGGGAAGTGTCTCGCGGCCGCGCCAAATACAGGAGCGCGACCGTCTCGCGCTGCAGCGTCCCGCGGAAGCGCCGGTTGATCAGCGCGCGTAATTCGTCATGCAGATGCTTTTGCGTTTGCGCCGGCAAGGCAATATGGTCGGAGAAGGTCGCTAGCAGGTCGAGGTATGCCTCGGTCTTGTATTCGGTCACGACGTAGCGCTTGCGTACAGTGATGTCGTCGAAGAGGCCGCTGGCTGGGATGAGCTGATCGTATTCCGTGCTGACCTCATCGGGGCTGGGCGGGAGCGTGTAATCCCGCGCCATCGCCGGCACGATGCGTCGGTAAACCGCTTGCAGCGCATTCACCAGCTCGCGGCTGTCGACGGTCAAGACGGGGCGATGCCAGAAGAGCGCCAGCGCCCCGCCCGGTTTCAGCAGGCTATGCGCCTTGCGGAAACTGATGGCCGGGTCGATCCAGTGAAAGGCGGTCGCCGCGTAAACCAGGTCGTAGTGACGCCAGGGCAGCGCGACCGTCTCGAAATCGGCGTTTATGACGCGCACCTTGGGAAACTGCGTCAATTTCTGCCGGGCGAAGGCGGCCAGTTCCTTACCCAGTTCGACGCAATCGATCGCGCAGCCGCGCTCCGCCAGCGGCAAGGTCGCTTGGCCTGTGCCCGAGCCGATTTCGAGCAAGCGCGCCCCGGCGCCAAGATTGGCAAAGGCGATGATATCGTCGAAGAGTTCAGCCGGATAAGTCGGGCGGGCGCGATCGTAAAGCCGGGCGATCGGGTCGTAAGATTTGCGGCGCTCGCTCATGGTCGGGCTCAGAACCGATTCGCCATCGAGCCGACGTAGCCGGTCAGCTCCGCGTAGCCGTAGCCGCTCTTGTCGCCGCTGACCCGCACCGCCCCCTCCCAATAAACGATGCCTGCGCCGTGAAGTTCCTGGTCCGCCAGCATGGGCGTCAGGTCGATGCGAAAGCCGTCATCAGCGAGAATATGAATCTCCCAGCGAGCCGGGTATTCCGCTCCACTGTGCGGGCTGCGCCATGTAGCCGTAGGGTTGATGCTGATGTCGTCAGCGCCAACCTTGCGCGTGCCGCCATCAGGATGTATCAGAAGCCCGCCAAAAGCCGGCTCAATGCCGCCATCCATCAGCCGAATCTGCCCGACCATCAACTCGCTGTTGTCATCGAAGATCAAGCCGAACCAATCCCAGCCCTGGGCGTTTTCAGCCAGCGCCGAAGTGCTGAATTCATGATCCATCCAGGCATTGCCCGCCACGGCGAAGGTCTCCCCGCCGACCCTCAGGCTGCCGCTGCCAAGCATGCGGCTCAAGCTGTAATAGTAGCTGGCGTTACCGATCTCTTCGCTCTTCGGGCTGAGCCCATTATCGCCTTGCAGGGCGGGCGGCTTGACTTGTCGCAGTTGCAAGTCAACGGCGAAGTCCCGGTTGGCGACGCTGATGCGGGTCACAGTCGCGTCGTCGTTTTCCGCTTGCACATGCCAGTCTTCCAGCCAGACGCGATACCTTGGCTCGACTGTCGCGCCGGCCAAACCCGCGCTGCCGCGAGCGTAACGGACATCATGATAGAAGTCGCCTGCCGCGATGTCGCTGACGGTGAAGTGCGCCATGTAGATGTCCTTGGTTCGGAATTCGGAAGTCGATTTCAGGGCGATGGGGGAGACCGCCCGGCGAAAAATCGTGAACTGAAAGCCGAAACGTCTGCCTTCCGCCGTCGCCATGACGCCGGTGTAATACCACCACTCGGTTTGGAAGTCGGGGTGGGCGCCGTGATCGCGGGGGAATTGCCAGTTCCAGGGTTCAATGGCGCGGACGAATCCGCCGGTGTCCTGGGGCGGCGGTTCCAGGCGCGCCCGGGCGTTGAGCGCGCTGCCGTCGAGCGGCTCAATCAATCTCAGGGCCAATGCAACCGCCAAGCCGACTAGAAGCACGAGTGTGGCGATACGCCAGTTCACGATGCCGCCATGCGCAAATCCGGTCTATTGTAACGCGCCAATTATGCTTGCCATGCTGGTGAGCGGCAAGGCGCTTTTGGCAAAGGATAGCGGGGCGCCGATACTGCAGACATGTCGCCCGCGTCGTTAGCTTTGCCGGGGGATGCGTGGCTGAATTGACTTTGAGCTTCGACCGCTTGCAGTCGTGGAACGGACGGGCGGCCAAGCCTATTGTTCATAGTCTATAGTCTCGGTTCAGTTTGCGGCTTGCAATAATTTGTAATACTTCAAGAGGCTGGTTATAATCCTGCCACGAGCAGCAATTATGTATTATTGATACTTATGAATGACAATTGTGGCAGAACTTTACCGATAAGCAACGTTTACGCCATTCCTCCAGCCAATCTCAAGATAGTTCGTTTGACGCGCTGTCGTTGATGGATCGTCGGTTCATCAGGGGCGCAAAATGATATCGAAAGAGTTTCTTATGATTAGGGGATGTTTTGTTGGACGGCGCGCCTTGGGCGCATTTGGGCGGCGCTGCGGCGGCCTCCGGCAGACGCTGCTCTTCTTGATGATGCTGCTTGCTTCGTCAGCCGCCCAATACAGCGTGACGCAGGCGCAATCCGGCTGGTATCATTGCGATATACAAGACCACTCATACACGGGTCCCGGAACGCGCTACTTTTGTAGACCGGTCTCGTTTGACTGGCTCTGCAATATTGCTCGCATCACCTCCTTTTGCGGCGGCAACACTTCACGCGGCGACAATCGGGGCAGCGGCGCAAGCGTCGCGAGTCGGTCGGCAATCACGACTGCATCGAGCATGAACATCCGGCGAATTGGCGGCGCGGGCATTGGCGTGCAGTGGATCATTGATGCCGGTTTCATTGATGCGTTTGATGTATGGGGTGATGACGTGCGCGGCGAGGTCTGCTTGGATGGCGCAGGCTCGCTGCTTTTCCTCGATGCAGGCAGCGCGCCACGCGCCCAAATCTGGTTGGATTCGGCGCAGCGAGATGGCCAGACTTGCGCGACGCTAGACCGCGCTGGCACGCTCGTGCTTATGCCGGCTGGATCGCGATATCAAGATTGCCGCATCATTACGACGGGTCACCTTAGGCTTCGCGCTTCGCCTTCGGCCGCTGCCGAGATCATCGGCTATGTACCAAGCGGTGAGAGCCCGCGGATGCTTATGCGGAACAGTCATTGGTTCAATGTGGAATATCTTGAAAAGGAAGGCTGGTTAGGCGCGCGTTATGTGAGGGTCGACTGTGACAGGACGATCGGGCTTGCTTCTGGCGCAGCGCAATGGCAGGGATGCGGCATCATCACGACGGGTCATCTCAAACTGCGGGCTGAGCCTTCGGCCGCTGCCGAGATCATCGGTTATGTGCCGAGAGGAGAAAGTCCGCGCGCGCTATCGCGGAATGAGCATTGGTTCAATGTGGAATACCTGGTCAAGGAAGGCTGGATCAGCGCGCGCTATGTGAGGGTCGACTGTGATGGGACGGTCGGGCTTGCTTCTGCCGCAGCGCAATGGCAGGGATGCGGCATCATCACGACGGGTCATCTCAAACTGCGGGCTGAGCCTTCGGTGGTTGCCGAGATCGTCGACTATGTGCCGAGAGGGGAAAGTCTGCGCGCGCTATCGCGGAGTGAGCATTGGTTCAATGTGGAATATAAGGGCAAAGCGGGCTGGATCGGCGCGGGTTTTGCGACGACTAGCGCTGACTGCGGCTGACAGGACCTTACTGAGATTTCGGCGGTCCCTGGAGAGATGAGGGCGGATTTCAGTTCACGACGCCGGCGATATCAAGCACGGCATGCAGCAGCGCGTTGCAGACGGCTTCAAGGTCTTCTGGTTCGGCGCTTTCCGATTCGTGATGGCTGATGCCATCCTTGCAAGGCGCGAAGAGCATCGCAGTCGGCACGCGCCGCGCGACATAGCAGGCATCGTGCCCGGCGCCGGAGGTGATGGTTTCATGCGAGACGCCGAGCCGCTCGCAGGCGCTTTTCACTGCGGCGACGCAGCGCCCATCGAAAGCGACAGGGGCGGTGTAGGAGATTTGCTCAAGCGAATGCTCCAAGCGGATATCAGCGGCGGCTTCGGCGCAGGCTTGGCGCAGCGCGGCGTCCATAGCTGAGAGCGTTTCCGCCGACGGGTGGCGCAGGTCGACGGTGAAATTTACCTTGCCGGGTATGACATTGCGCGACCCGGGACCGACTTCGACCTGGCTGCCGACCGTTCCGCGGGCCAGGGGGGCGTGTTCCTGCGCGATGTCGTCGACGGCCTGTACGACCCTTGCCATGCCGAGCAGGGCGTTGCGCCTCCCGACCATCGGCGTCGAGCCGGTATGCTGGGCGAAGCCTTCCAGCGACACATCATACCAGCGGAAGCCCTGCGCCGTATCCACCACGCCGACCGAGACGCCGCCGGCATCGAGGATGGGACCTTGCTCGATGTGGCATTCGAAAAAGGCGGAGAATTCATGCTCGTGGACGGGCGCATCGCCGTGATAGCCGATGCGCTTGAGTTCGTCGAGCACGGTCGCGCCGCTGTCGACCGCGCGTCGCGAGTGCGCCCAATCGAGCTCAAAGGCGCCGCCATACACGCCCGAAGCCAGCATCGCCGGCGCGAAGCGGGCGCCCTCTTCGTTGGTCCAGTTGACTACTTCCAGCGGTGCTATGGTATTGATGCGGTGGTCGTTCAGCGTACGGATTACCTCGAGACCGGCTAGCACGCCGAAGACGCCGTCGAACTTGCCGCCGTAGGGTTGCGTATCGAGGTGGCTGCCGATGCCTATTGGGGCGCGGTTGGCGTCGGCGCCGGCACGAAGCGCGAACATATCGCCCATTTGGTCGACGGTCAGGGCGAGCCCGGCCTCGGCGCACCAACCGGCAAAGCGGTCGCGGGCGCTTTTGTCTTCGTCGCTCAGCGTGAGGCGGTGGCTGCCGCCATTGGCTGTTGCGCCGATTTCCGCCATTGCCATGATGCTGTCCCAAAGACGCGCGCCATTCACGCGAATGTCCCTTGTCATGTCTTTCCTCCGAGAATATGCAGCGGGTCAGTCGACTGACTAGCGAGTCTCTGCCTCAGTCACGAGCGGATCGTTGGAGCGCGCCTGCCGTTTGCGCAGGCAGGCTTTCAGTTGGTTTATCAGCCTGTTGTTGCCCGGCTGATTAATGAGGTCCCATTGTTCCCAAGGGTCCTCCGCCAGGTCAAACAACTGCCAGGTTTCGACGGCATCGACCACAGTCTGAATCAGTTTGTAGCGCCCGTCTTTGACGCTGCGCTGGTAAGGGCGGCGCTCGGGATGACCGAAGACGCCTTGATAAGCGGAGAATATCAGCTTGCGGTGTTTGGTCGTCAATTGGTTGAGAACATTGGCGAGGCTGTGCCCGGCGCTGGTCGCGGGAACATCGACCCCGGCGCAGTTTAGCAAGGTGGGATAGAGATCGTGCAGGTAGAGCATGGCGCTGCTGCGCATCCCGGCGGGGATGCCCGGACCGCGCATGATGAGCGGGACGCGCATACTGTGGTCGTAGAGGTTTTGCTTGCCCATCAAGCCGTGCTGGCCGACGCCCAGACCATGATCCGATGTGTAGATGACGATGGTGTTATCGCTCAAGCCGCGCGCCTCCAGCGTATCAAGGACGCGGCCGATATCCATATCCATGTGCGAAATCATGCCATAGTAGTCGGCGATATGACGCCTGATCTCGTCTTCGGTTCGCGGATAGCCGGCGAGGACTTCGTCGCGGATGTCGCGCACGCCGATATCAAAGGGGTGCTCGGGCAGGAAGTTGGGCGGCAGCTCGATCGCGGCCGGGTCGTACATATTGTCGTAGGGCGCTGGCGGGGTGCGCGGATCGTGCGGCGAGGTGAAGGCGATGTAGGCGAAGAAGGGCTCGCCATCAGGTTCGCGCGAATTGAGGAAGTCGATCGCGTCGTCGCAGAAAACGGTCGTAGCGTAGCCGTCGGCGATATATGTTTCTTCTGGCGGGTACTTGCCGGCGGGGTCAAAGTCGTTGACGGGCATGGCGAATTGATCGTTCATGCCGCCGAAGAAGACGCGGCCGCTCTCGTTGAAGCAGCGGGCATAGCTGCCTCGGCGATTGTGCCATTTGCCTGTGCCGAAGGTGGTGTATCCGCTGTCGCGCAGCAGTTCGGGCAACAGGGGGACCTCTTCCGGCAGGGGATCGGGCGTGTCGAAGAGGTTGCGCCCAGACATCAACATGCCGCGGCTGGGCATGCAGACGGCGGCGGAGGTCGAGCCCATGATATGCGCTTGCGTGAAGCAGGTCCCTTGCGAAATCATCCGGTCGAAGGTCGGCGTGCTTACCGCTTCGGCGCCCAGCGCTCCGAGCGCGGAATGGCGATGATCGTCGGCGATCATAAAGAGGAAGTTGGGTCTGGTCATATTGGACGTCTCATGAATAACCCGTGCCATTTTCATCATACACTTTTGGCATGGGCGCCGCAAGCGGACGCGCGCTGTGGGGTGCAGCGTCGTCGCGCGTCGAGGTCGTCATTAGAATTTAAGAATTCTGTGCTAATCTTAACGCTTGAGTGCTGACATGGTTATGCGAGTGAATAGCATGATTCGTCTACTGACGTTGACAATGGTCGCGTTGCTTTTGCTGGCGCAAGTCGCTGCGCAAGCGCCGGAAGCGGCTTTCGTTTTGGAGCACGATTCCGGTGTGGTGACGGCCGCCTGGAACAGCGCGGAGACTGAGATTCTCACGGCGAGCGAACGGGGATTCGTGCGGGTGTGGTCTGCGAATAATGGCGAGACGACGCTGACGATAGACCACGACGGCAGCCCAGTGACGCATGCGCTTTGGGTGAAGGACGGCGCGGCGATTCTCTCGGCCGATGAGAGCGGCTTGATCTTGCTGAGCGAGCGGGCGGACGGCGCGGAAGCGCAACGCTGGCAATTGGACGGCACGCCGGTCGCGCTTGAGCTAAATGATGAGGCGACGCAGGCGCTGGTATTCACCGATGTAGCCGGCGGGGCGATATTGTCGCTCGGAGACGGCGGTCGAATCGTTGAATTCGATGCGAGCGCCAAAATCAGCGGCGCGGCCCTTAGCGCTGATGAGACGCGTGCGCGCGCTTGGTCTGAAGACGGAACGGTATATAGCTTTCAGCTAGCATCGGGCGAAGCGTTTGAAGCGCGGCCGCCGCATCGGGACATGCTGCTTGGGTTGTTGTGGAATGCGGATGATACGCGCGTACTCGCCTGGTTCACGGATGGTTTGGTCAATCTGTATGAATCGGACGGCGCGAGTATTGGTCGCGGCCGAATTAGCGGCGTGCGACACAACAGCTTCGTGCAGCAGGCGATTTGGTCGGCGGATGAATCTCTGGTGATGTCGTGGGCGGGCGACGATACGGTCCATATTTGGTCGGCTGATGACGGACGCTCGCGGCATGTGTATCGCCATGAAGACTGGGTGATCGGCGCGCGCTGGGATTTGGCAGAGGAACGTGTTCTGTCGTGGTCGCATATCTACGTCTATTTGTGGGAGAGCGAGAGCGACTGGGTGCGCTTCCGCCACCGGAACCTGGTCAGAGGCGCGATTTGGAATAGCGATGCGACACAGATCCTATCCTGGTCCTGGGATGGGACGGCGCGGGTATGGGACCTTTGAGCGGCCTCACACCACCTGACCCAGGAATGCCACCACTGCCAAGGGCGCGAGCAGGCCGATAAGGGCGCCGACAACAATCTGCGACGCGGTGTGGCGTTTGAGCACGAGCCGCGCCAAAGCCACCAGAAGCAGCAGCGGCAAGAATAGCAGGCTTTGCCCGACGCCGAAGATCACAGCTGTGGCGGATATGATGCTGGCCATGCCCATGGCGTGCAGGCTTATATGGATAAAAAATGTGCCGGCCAGGATGACGACGAGCTCGACGATGCTCGCCAGGGTGACGATGAGCAGGGTTGGGTCAGCGCCATAGTTGGCCATGATTATGGCTGACGCGACACCGGCTGCAATGGCAATGGAATAGGGTATATAACGCTCGCGGCTGAGGCGCATGTGCATGTCGCTGATTTTGCCGTTGCGCACGTTGTAGGCGACGAATAGCATCGGCGCGACGCAGATCGACAGGACGAAGAGCGAGGCGCTTAGCCAGTCGCTGTCGCGTCGATTCGTGCTGGTCAGTGTGAAGCTGACCACCCAGATAGCCCAGACAAGCGGCGGGCTCAAGATCAGCGAGACGGCATGCGCCCACAGGGCTTCGTCGGTTTGCAGGCGGTGACGGAGCGCTGCGGGCAGGGGCAGGCGGATATCCATCGGCGTCGTCCCTATTGCAACCTCAAAGCGCCATTATACCAGTCTTCGCTTCCAACTGTAAATTCGCCGGCGCGCAGGGCTACAGCGAGGGAAAAGCGGCCCCGGCGCGCTCAAGCCGATGCGGCGTCGAGCAGCTCGAGCAAGCCCCTTGGATAGAGCGGCGGCGCCTCATCGCCACGAAAGAAATCGAGCGGCTTCCAACTGCCTTCGTAGAGGATTTCGCCGTCATCGCGCCCGATGATCTCGAGATCATCTCGATTCATCGCCGGGTCGCGAAACTCGCCGTCGTAGATAAACAGGATCTCGTGACCGGGTTGCTCCTCGAAGCTAAAGATGTTCTCCAGCGCGCCGAGATAGGCGAGGTCCGTGACTTCGACGCCGATCTCTTCGCGGACTTCGCGGATGACGGTTTCGCTGCTGCGCTCGCCGAATTCGATTTTGCCGCCGATGGGCCGATAGAATGTTTCGCCTTTATGCGAGTCATAGCCGCGGGCGACGAAGATCTTGTCATCCCGCCGAAATACGCAGATTGCCAGCGGGCGAATCCGCGCCTTTTTCCTTTTAGCCTTTTTGCCCATATCGCAGTTCCGCTGGTGGCTATTTGCGGTCGACTTGATAGAGTCCGTTGAAAAACACCCCCGGCCCCCATCAAGAGGGAAAGGGAGCTTGCTTACGCCAAAACGAGCCGTGAAAGCGCCTCCGTTCAAATGGGGGCGGGTCTTGGGGTGGTGGTGAAACAGGATTTCCAACAGCGTCTGATAAGTCGCCCCTATAGATTCTTGGCGCGCGAAAGGGCTTACTCGGCTTCAAAGCGCGTTCCGAGGGCTTTCGGCGGGTCGGAGCGCAGGAAGGCGCGCAAGCGGTGTTGGACCCCGCGAGGCATATATTGCAGCAATCGCTCGGTGAGTCCGCCGCTGACGATGAGCAGGGTGACGATCATGAGCAGCCAGGGCAGCGTATTAAGCAGAACGAAGGGGAAGTTAATCTCCTGGCCGAAGATGAACAAGCCGTTGGTCTGGATGTTGCTGGAGACGGCGCGCAACGCCGCAAAGAGGTAAGCGCCCAGAACCGCGCGGAAGGGATGCCAGCCGCCGAATATCACGATTGCCAGCGCGATCCAGCCATCGCCTTGCATGGCGGGCGGGCTGGACCAGCCGGGTTTGACATTGAGCGAGTAAGCCGCCCCGGCCAAGCCAACCAGAGCGCCGCCCAGGAAGGTATACCAGTAGCGGAGACGCTGCACCGGGGCGCCGCGGGCATACGCGGCTTCCGGTCGCTCGCCGATGGCGCGCAATGCCAAGCCCCCGTTTGTGCGGAAGAGCCAAAACCAGATGGCGAACATCAAGAAAAAACTGAAATAGACGAGCGCGTTTTGCTGGAAGAAAACGGGACCCAGAATTGGCAAGTCTTCGAACAGCGGAATGTTGAAGCGCGTGATTTGCGGACCCGGGATGCGGGTGTAATCGGCGCCGAGGAAGCGCGCCAGTTCGGCCGCGAGCAGGGTCAAGACGAAGCCGACGGCGACTTGGTCGCGCCGGAGTTTGATGCTGGAAAAGGCGACCAGCAGGGCGATTAGCGCGCCGATGATCATGGCGGCCGCGATGCCAACCGCCAGTTGCATGGGCACATCAAGCACACCCATTTCCTGCGCCGTCCAGGCAGCGGCGAAACCGGTCACGGCAGCCAGCGCCAAGCTGCCATCGAGGGAGAGATTGACGACGCCGGCCCGCTCGGTGATAGTCTCGCCAAGGCTGGCGATGACCAGCGGCGTGGCGGCGCCGATGATGCTGCCGAGGGTGTTGAGGAATTCTTCGTTCATGCTCCCATCCCCTGGCCCCCTAATGCCGAGATGTTGAGGAGGACAGATTCAACGCGTTGTTGAATTACCATTAAGGTTGTTCTGCGGCACTTGCATTCATCCCGGCGAAAGCTTCAGACAGGGCTTCGGAAAGATAAATAAGATCGGCAACTTGGAGCTCAATAGGTAGGCTTTCGATTGCCGACATGTCTCTGCTCAATACGGCTTTGCAAAGAGAGGTCTCAGCATGAATTACACATATTTCTCCTGCGTTGGCAATCGCCTCAATGTTGTCGCTAACACTAGGAGCTAGATTTCCTGGGCCACCAGCAAGGTGCGTGAAGTCCAAACCAGTAATGGGTTCAATCCATGATTCGGACTCTTGGTCATACTGCAATTCAACGCCACCAATTCTACAGGCGAGCATTACTGACGAGAGGAATACGAGGAAAGTTATTGACTTAAGATGTGATTTCTTCATTTCTGCTCCCGTATCAGATGCGTAACTTGCGGTACAGCCTCCAATTTAGACGAGCTTGGACGTTTATTCTGATTCTGCCTCCAGATTTGTAGTAGGTTCGTTGCCCTCGTCATCAGCCAGCGTACCCGGAAAGAAGACCTCTTGCACGCCGTGGAAGAGGATCACGAAGAGGACTAGCATGCCTTGAAGCACGCCGGCCAGCGAAGAGTCTAGTTGCAGCGATATCTGCAGCCGCGTGCTGCCGGTGAGGATGGCGGCGAAGGCAAAGGCGATCAGCGGCACCCAGAGTAGGCGAATGCTCAGCAGCAGCACGACCAGCAAGCCCAGGAAGCCGATCCCGCCCGATGCCAGCGGACGCAAGTTATCGAAGGTGAAGAGGACGCGGTAGCTGCCGGCGATGCCCGCCAGCGCGCCGCAGACCAGGAAGGCGCTCATGGAGGTGCGCTCGGTGGCCACGCCCAGCAGCAATGCCGAGCGCATGTTCGCCCCGACCGCCTTGAGATTCAGTCCCCAGCGGGTGGCGTTAAGCAGGACCAGGACGATGATAAAGGCAGCGATTACCAGCGCGATCATAAAGAGGTTGACCGGGAATGTCGGCGCGAACTCGGGCAGCAGGGCGGGCGTGGGAAAGGGTTCGGTGCCTTGCGCCGAGCCGCCGATGCGCGGCTGCCAGGGGCCGGAAATCAAGTAGATGGAGATGACGTTGACCAGGGCGTTCAGCGCCACGCCACCGAAGATCTCATTGACGCCCAGGCGGATTTTCAGCGCGCCGACGACAAATGCCCAGAACATGCCGCCCAGAGCCGCCAGCGCAATCAGTATCACGTTGAGCAGGGGCGATAGACTTTCGGGCAGCAGCAGGTATTGCGCGCCCCAACTGGCGAAGAGCGCGCCCATCATCATCTGCCCTTCGACGCCGATATTCCACAAGCCGGCGCGGAAAGTCACGACCAGGCCGATGCTGACGAGGGTCAGCGGAATCCAGAAGTTGAAGACGCCGCCGATCTTGCGACTGTCTTTGAAAGCGCCTTTCCACAGGGCGTCGACCACTTCGAGCGGGTCGCGTCCCACAGCGATGACAAGGGCGGCCGCCACCGCCAGAGAGATGGCGATGGGGAGGATGAGGAAGGTCAGCCGAATGGCGATGGCGCGGGGGGATTTCATGGGGATTTCTGATGTTCGAGTAGGCTGTCTAGGTCCTTAAGGAAGACGGCTTCAAATTCGCCCCATTTGATTCGGCTTGATTCTTGCCGCCTATGAAAGTTATCGAGCAAACGAAGCACACGATTGATACTTTTTATAACGAGATCTTCGGCAATATCGTCGACGTTCAGGATAGCGATTGTGTTAATGGACTTCGATAGTTGCGAAGGCGCAAGTGCCAAGTGACGCGAGATGACATGAGTCATTATGTGGAAGCGGACGGAGCGCCTCTGTGCTGAGTCGAACTCATCATCAATTGCTTCATGCTTCAACAGATTCTCAATGAGTTTATAGAATCGAGCGCAGAAAAAGTAAAATTTGGGGTCGGTGTCGTCATCAAAAACTGCGCGGTACTTCTCATCGTCGCTTGCGCCCAAATAGTCGGAAGGCCGGCCTCTAGCATCGTCGGGTTTGCCAAGCCCGGTCGCAATAATGGCTTGCGCAAGTGTTCGCAGGTCTATGATGCTTTTGGCTGGCTTTCCTAGGTTCTTGTAATAATTCTTCCTACGGTCGTAGAAGAGTAGATGCTCTTGTTGAGCAAGAAAATACTCCTGAATGTTGCGATGGACTCTGTCCAAGGAACGCAGAGCGTAAGTAGGAACAGCCGTCTGACTGTTCGTAGCGCGGATGATAGTTTCTCGATTCTCGCTGCCGTCGCCGATAACGATTATGCGTGTCAGCAACCGCCTGTCATCGCTCGTTCCCGCCGGCTGTTCGCGAAAGTGCTGCCATATCGCGCGTGTTGTTTGCAATCCATTCACGATTTCGGGGTTTTCCAGCCGCAAGCTGTGTCCACTTGGCACGAGCGATTTCACCAACATCGTCACACCATTGTTCAGCCACCAAAAATCGTTTGAATCCTGTTGCCGCAAAGACTCCTGAATCTGTC
>JAJDZV010000007.1 GCA_022824465.1 Anaerolineae bacterium | reverse complement strand
GCAATCCATTCACGATTTCGGGGTTTTCCAGCCGCAAGCTGTGTCCACTTGGCACGAGCGATTTCACCAACATCGTCACACCATTGTTCAGCCACCAAAAATCGTTTGAATCCTGTTGCCGCAAAGACTCCTGAATCTGTCTGTTAACCTTGTTATCACCTTGCCAATCGCGCACGTTTGCCTCGAACAGACGCCAATGCAAGTCTCCATTGTCGGAGGTAATGAAGTCAAAGTAGCTGTCGAGGCGAACTAATGCTACATAACTTCCACCGGTGGCATCTGCCGAAAGAGGCTGGCCTGCTGCAATTAATTCAAAATGTTGTGGGGGTTTTGCGCGCGAAAGATCAAGCAGTTCAGTCGAACCGAGGAACTCAAATCTGCAATTGCAACCGTGGATGAGACGCCCCAGCTTCGTTTCAAGTTGCTTCGCTTTTTTGCGCATATTTTTTGTTGGCCCGCCAGCCTTGGTTGCATAGGAGAAGATGATGTTTATTTCTGGAACGGCAGTAATCCGAAGCGCATTAAAAATGTCCCAGAACCACTCGAAGGCTTGCAAGACGCCTGAATTGTACTGACCAGCAAGGTTGTGAAGCTCGACATTCGGTACGAACATATCGTCCGCCAACGCAGCAAAGGTGTTAACGACGACCACTTCCATGCGGTCTTTGTCTTTCGCCTGGATAAGGTGGAGGTCGATCTTCACGCCTTCTTTCATGCTCTTATAACGCTCGACATTCGTATCGTCTATGTGATCACCATTTACAAAAAGGTGAATCGCATCAATGCCGCCGTCATACGGACCGCCGACATTGCCCGCAAGTAGTTGGTCATAGTTCAAGTCGCGTTCTTTCAAGATTTGTTCAGCGACGAAATGCTCGAAGAATCGCTCTCGTTTCATGTCGGGAAATCTGCCAGCGCGCAATCTGTTGATAATCTGTTCAAGCGTGATAATGTCGTGTTTCGGTGACAATTGGTCGCTCCTTGGGTCTACCTGTTAGACCTCAGGCGCAGCAAATTCGCCCGCCTAGCCGTTTTCTTCATCGTCCCAATCTTTGAACTCGTCATACCAAGACTGTCCGTCCCAGAAAGTGTACTCATATTCCTCATTTGTTTCTAGCACGACGAATCGTGAACGGTTTCGGAAGGGAGCGAGCATTTTGACGATGTCCTCGCGCCCATATATCGGATAGCGTTGCCGCGCATGATAATCCTCGAAGTCATTCAAATCCAACAGTAAACGCCAGGAACTCTCTCGCATTGTTCGGTCATCCTATCAACTTACGTGACAAGTGACCTGCATGATAGAGGCGCCACAGGTGGCGCCAAGACCTCACTTCGTCGTAATCTGAACGCGATGCCAGGCGTTGTTGACATAACCCTTGAAATTCCAGACGCTGGCGATCGTCTCGGGCTGGCTATTGGCGGCGCTGTCCCAGGCGCGGACGACCAGCTCGTGCCTGCCCGGCGGCAGGTCGAATTCGGCGCGCCAAAGCTGCCAGGTCCAGAGCTGCGGCTCGTTGAGGAACTGGGCGCGCTGCCAGGTCTCGCCGCCATCGGGCGAGACGCTGATCCAGGTGATTTCGTGCTCGCCGTCGCTCATGGCGTAGCCCTCGACCGCGATCTTGCCGGCCGGCAGCAGGCTGCGGTCTTGCGGGCGCACGATGACGGAATTAACCGGCAGCTTGGTGAGCTGCATGCCGTCATGATAATCGACATTGTACATATTGATATGGGGCGGGAAGAGCTTGTAGCCGACTTGCTGAAAATGATTGTCGGAGGGGCAGTCTTGCACGCAGATATCGCTGAGCCACTTGACGCTGCGCGCGCCGATGTAGCCGGGCACGACCACGCGCAGGGGGCAGCCATGCGCCAGCGGCAGGTCTTCGCCGTTCATCTCGTAAGCCAGCAGCACTTCACAACCCAGCGCTTTGTCCAGCGGGATGGAGCTGCCGAAGGATTCGCGCTCGCCATCGCGCAGGAGGGTATCCAGGCCCAGGAAAGCGACATGCTCGGCTTGCGGGCTGCTGATGCCGGCGGCGGCCAGCACATCGCCCAGGCGCAGGCCGGTCCATTCGGCGGTGCCGATGGCTTCAATGTCCCAGGCTAGCTGGTCGTCAATGGGCTTGTAGCTGACCAGTTCCTTGCGCCGGTTGCCCGCGCATTGCAGGGTGGCGGTAAGCGTATAGCGCTCGAAGTCGCCTTTTATCTGATTCAGGCTCAGCGATAATTCGCGCGATACCAAGCCATGGACGCCCAGGCGGTAGCTGTCCAATTGCAGGTGCGGAATCTGGGTGTGGTTGCGCACGAAGAAGAGGTCGGTCGGCGTCACGAAATCCTTCGCCAATTGCTCCAGTGGCGGGCCCGCATTGAGGATATCGTCGTAGGTTTTGGTTTCGTCGTGTTTTTCGCTGAGTGGCATTCGCGCTCCTCTTGGATTCCCCCATCCTAAATCCTTCCTCCATAAAGAGGGAAGGACTTCTAACCGCCATGGCTCCCCTTCCCTCCCTGTGGGATGCCCGCCATAGAGATGGCGGGTGGGGGCTGGGGGATGGGGGCTAAGAACTCCCCGCCGATCAGATGTCCCAATTCGTCGATTGTAGTTTGCCTCACATCGGGAACCTCATGGATGCGGCCGGCATAGAATACAAAAATGCGGTCGCTGAAAGTGACCAATTCTTCGAGGTCGGAGGAGTTAAAGATGATGGCGGCGCCGCGCTGGCAGCGTTCGAGCAGCTGCGTCCAAATCCAGCGGGCAGAGCCAACATCCAAGCCCCGCGTCGGCTGTTCCAGGATGAGCAACTTCGGGTCATCGGGCAATAGGCCAATGAGCACGCGCTGCTGATTGCCGCCGGAAAGCTGCTCGATAGTGTCCCCCGAGCGCCCTTTGACGCGATAGCGCTCAATGCGGGACGCGGTGAGTTTCTCGACGGCGTTCCAGTCAATTTGCAGCCGGTCGTCGCTGACCAGGGCGGTGTGCTCGGTCAAAGTCAAGCCGGTGATCAGACCTTCTTCCAGGCGGCCCGCGGCGGCGAAAACGCAGCCTCGGCGGAAGAGCCCGCGATAGTTGGTGTTGAGGCTGCTGATTCCGTCAAAGTCGAGCGCGCCGCTTTCAATACGCTGCAGGCGAGCGCAGGCGCGCATGAATAGTTCCTGGCCGCTACCGCCCAAGCCGGCCAGTCCGATGACCTCGCCGGTATGCGCGGACATGGTAATCGGCTGCATTTCGAGTCGCTGGTCGTGTACGACAAGGTCATTGGCAGACAGGACGGGGGCGCCAATCTCGAAGTGCGGTCGTTGCTGCGCTTCCAGGATTTCACCGAACATCATGGTCACGAGTCGCTGCTTCGTCCGGGCGATGACGGCGCTGGTCAAGTTGGCATCGCTGGCGGGCATATTCATCTCGCCGATCATCAGTCCGTTGCGCAACACCACCACCTCGTCACAGAGGTCGATGACGTCTTCGAGCTTATGCGACACAAGCAGCACGACCAGCCCTTCGTCGTGCGCCAAACGCCGCAGCGCGTTGAACAGGATATCTTTTTGATCGGCGGAAATGCCGGTGGTCGGCTCGTCCAGGATCAGCGTCTCGACCCCCAAAGCGAGCAAGCGGATGATTTCCAGTTGCTGTCTTTCGGCGATGAGCAGATTGTCGATTAGCTGGTGCGGATCGAGCTCAAAGCCGAAGCGAGCCGACAGTTCCATGAGTTTGGATTCGGCGCGGGCGCGCTTCATGGTGATGCCTTCAGCGCCGCCATAGATGAAATTCTCGAGCACGCTGAAGGCGCCGACGTCCAGCGGGTCTTGTTGCAGCATGCCGATGCCATTGGCGATAGCGGCGGCCGGACCGGTGTAGTCGATGATGTCGTTGTCGATCAGAATCTCGCCTTCGTCGGCGGGTTGGAAGCCGGAGAGAATCTTCATCAGCGTGGACTTGCCAGCGCCATTTTCACCGAGGATGCCGACGATGCGGCCGTGGCTGAATCTGACGTTGATGTCATTGTTGGCGTGGACGGGTCCAAAGCGCTTGTGGATATTCCGCAGTTCAATGTCCATGGCGCAGTCGCTGGTCATTCGCTCCGGGCAGGCAGATTACCATTCTAACGCAGTCTCAGGAATAGACCAATCGCCCCCGCCGACGTGGCTAACCCGGCGGGATGACCTCCAGGGCGATGGTATGAGGATGGCTGGGCGTGTCATCCTCTCGGTAAGCGACGGCGGAGAATTTGTGCCAGCCGATGCCTTTTGCAAACCAATTCATTGTGACGCGATAGTTGCGCACGGCGCCGCTGTCGCTGCGGCTGCTCTGCAGGAGCTGCTCGTCGACATAGAGCTCAATGCGGTCGATGCCGGCCGAGTCCGACGCGAGGATCTCAATATCGAATACAACGCCTTCAACGACCTGTCTGTTGTGCGCCGGGAATAAAATCTGCGCGCGCGGCCGGTCGGCCGTCGGGCTTGGAGGCGGCGTGGGCGTTGAAGGGCGCTTCAGGTTGCATGCCGGGAGGCAGGCGAAAACGAGCGCAAGCGCAATCCATTCGATAATGCGGGCAGGTCGTAGATGCATCTCTGCCGGGAGTCCTCGGAGCGGGCTAGAGCAGTGAAGACCGTGGCGGGCCCCATCTCTTTACGGCGCCGAGGCAAGCGGCGCCGGCTGGATTCAGTTACCCATTATGTATGATTTTACGAGTCCGGATGCGCCGACGCGCTGGCACTTTAGGCTCTCGCTGTCAAGTGAAGGGGCGTCTTCCCGGGCGATGCGATTCGGCATGGCGAGGAGCTGATCGTGCCTGACTGCTAGATCCCGGCTGACGACGCGACGAGCGCTACGCTCGAAACCACTTGTCAGGAGCGGTTTGACGTTGTGGTGGTTCGTACGACGAGTGATAACGTGGATTGCCGTCCCTTCGACATCGAATTTATTGACAAGCATCCCTCCTAGGCGACAGGAATGATCGCAGCGGTGGAACTGCTTGCCTATGTCGAAGCAGGCGTAGAGATTTGCTTCCGAAGCATCGGCGACCTGGTTTTCCTGGATGCGGCGACCGAAGCGGCAACCCCGCGCTCGTTGGAGCGTTATGTCAACCCGGAAGGCATGACCTGCGGAGAAGTATACGACAACGGCGCTGTTGTGCTGGTGGCTACCATCACCGAGCAGGATTCCTGGCTGGAATTGTCAACTTGCCAAGCCACGACGACGCGAACGTTGCGATTGCGCGCCGACCTTGGGAGTTCAGTTGTCAGGGGCTTGGCGCCGTACAACGTGACGCTGGTAGCAAGCGCCCGCGCGAGCAACTGGTTCAAGCTAGATATCCTCGGAGCCGGGGGCTGGATCAGCGCGCGTTTTGCCCGCGCCAACGACATCCGCGAATAGAGAAACAGGTCGCTTTCCGCAAACGGCGCGCAGTCAAGCAACTTTGGAATCGGTCTGGTTTTCGTTTGACGCGATTAAACTGACCACTATAATGCTTGATTATAGTGTGTAAGGCAATGTAACACAAAAGCTTGGCAAAGGAAACGCGACGGATGAGAGCCGCTCGATTCTCGCGACTGGTGGCGACAAGCCTGCTTCTTGCGCTCACGATCTGGCAAGCGGAGTTCAGCGAAGCCGCCACAATTTCCGTGGATGAGGACTGTACCTTGAGCGAGGCGATTCACGCCGCGAACAACGACGCGGTCTTCAATCGCTGCACCGCCGGCGATGGCGAGGACACTATCACGCTTACCGGTGATGTCACGCTTGCGGGGCGGCTGCCGACCATATCGTCTGACATGACAATTGATGGTTCGAATCATACGATTTCGGGCGATGACGGCAGCGCGATTTTTGTAATTCAGGATGCGGTGGTCACACTCAAGAATATGACCGCCACTAACGGCAAGACTGGCGCGCGCGGCGGAGCGATTCACGCGACGACGAGCGCCTTGAAGTTGGAAAACGTTGTGGTGAAGGACAACTGGGCTGGGAATGCTGGCGGCGGTATTTATGCGAGGGACAGCGATATCAACTTAATCGCGAGCCAGGTAAACGACAACGAGGCTGGGCGCAGCGGCGGGGCGGGTTTGTATTTCGCCAGTTCTACTAACGCGCACAGGTTGAATATCGCCGAATGGAGCTCCTTCAGCGGCAATACGGTGTCGCAGGATGGCGGCGCCATTCACGTGGACGGCGGCATCGTCACGATCGACAAAAGCAGTTTCAGCGACAATACAGCTGATGAAGGCGGCGTCATCGAGGTTTGGAACGGCAGTCTGAAGGTAGAAAACACCACCATGAGCGAGAATCATGCGCGGGAGGGCGGCGCAATCAACGCTGGCGCAGACCTTGACTCGACGACTGCTGTTACCCTAATTCACGTGACGATGGCGAACAATACGGCTGACGAGCGGGGCGCCGCCATCGCCTTGACGGGATCTCAAGCGACTTTGAGCATCGCCAATTCAATTATTGCCGGTGAAACGGCTGAAGGCGTCTCGCAATGCCATCCCGGCATCAGTGAGTTCAATGTCATTTCGTGGGTGCGCAATGCGATTAGCGATGGCTCCTGCCCGTTGGTGGTTGAAGAGGAGGAGGAAGTAGCGACAGGCGACAGTGGCGACGACAAGCAGACGACAACTCGAGCCGTCGCTAACGACGACGAGTTAACGATTCGGCTGGCGCCCGAGACGGAAGAAGACCTTGAAGCGCAAAACACGATTGAAGAGACGCAGGAAGATGATCCGTCCGGTCCTATTGAGGGCATCGTTTTGGGCGAGCCGCGAACGTATAAGGGGGTCGTCTATTATCCGCTGCTTTTTGGCAGCCCGGCGATTGACAGCGCCGACCAGGAAATATGTGAGCAGTTGCGCGATCCTGATTCCGACCTGGTCGAAACAACGCGTCCGCAGGGCGACGCTTGTGATATCGGCGCTTTCGAGCTGTCGTGGGAAGTCGAAGAAGAGCCGACGCCCGACCCGGACCCGACGAATTCGCCTGGACCGCCCGAGCCGCCACGCGAGTGCATTTATGTCATTGTGCCGGGCGACAGCTTGACGACAATCGCGGCGCGGCTTTCCACGACGGTGGAAGAATTGCGCCTCCTCAATCGACTGGAGGACGATCTGCTCTCGGTCGGTCAAGTGCTTGAGGCGCCGGGCTGCGCCGTAGCAGTCGACCCATTTTCACCGGAGTCGCCTTACATTTGCATTGACATTCCATTCGAGATTTTCGTGAAATCCTCCCATCGGGATGTCCGTTGCGAGCTGGTGGCGTCTAGCGATATCGACAAACATCGGCTTTTGGACGCCGGCATCAAGGTGGCCATTGACATATGGGGGCGCGTCCAGGAGGGGGCGGAAGTCTGCTTCAACGGAGGCGGCTCGCTGGTCTTCATGGATACGTCTGAGTCTCCGCCGGCGGTAACGCGGCTCGAATTATACGACGCCGACGAGTTGCAGTGCAGCTCGATCACGCGCGCGGGCACCGTAGTCCACGTCTTGCCACTGCGCGACGACGCATCCATACCGTTGACGGATTGCGTCGTCACAACCGCCAATGTGCTGCGGCTGCGGGACGAAGCCGGCGGAGGCGTGGTTCGGGCTTTGGTGCCATTCCGCGCAACCTTGAGCGCGCGCGCCCGAACAGCGAGTTGGTTCTTCGTCGATTTTTTGGGCTCGGATGGCTGGATCAGCGCCGCGTTTGTGCAAACGGAAGGCGCCTGCGATTAGCCAGACTGCGCCAGCTAGTCTTCGCCGCAAGTCGCCCCAGGCAATAGATCTCTCAGGTATGCTTTGACTTGCGGACGGAGCTGGTCCGGCGGCATCGAATCAGCGGCCGGGTTTCGCCGATATTGAAGAGCGCGCTGAATGAGGCTGGCCCAGCGAGGATTGGCGGCGGCCAGCCAGGTTGCCGCTTTGACTTTTGAGGCGTCGCGTCTATGCGTCAGGGTGTAGAGCCCGCGGGCGACGGTCAACACGACATAAGACAAGCTGGCTTTGTCTTGCGCCTGCTGCACTGACCCGTGATAGGCGCAGATATGGTCGCGCACCGCTACAAGCCAATCGGCTTTGGGCATCGGATCAATCATGGTTTCGACTGGCGGTCCATGCAAGGCGATGCCATTTTCCCGCAGGGCGTACCAGCTTATCAGCCAGTCGTCGCCGGCTTGAACGAGGTGAAAGGGCTCGCCGGGGCTCATAATCCCGATGATGCTGGATTCACGGCGGAAGTCGCGCAACCCCCGCGCCGAGATGTATGCCAATTCAAGCCGGTCGTTCCAGGCGGGGTGCGCGCGGACGACATCGGCGTGAAACTGCCGCAGCCGGGTGAAGTGGCGCTTGTCAAGCGGCTGGGCGAGCAAGACCACCAGATCGATATCGCTGACGTCAGCTTCAAAGTCGCCGGTGACCAGCGATCCATAGAGATAGATGCCGATCAGTTGATCGCGAAGTATGGTATCGAGACCGTCAACGATGCGCGACATAACGCTGCTGACTTCGTCGCGGTCGCTGACGGGAAGGTGGCGCAAGACCGACTGCGCCGGTTTCGGTCTGGTCATTATGGGCAATGCGCCATTCTCGCAGTCGCGTATTCGATGGCAAGTCGCTAGACTATATCGGATTCAAAGAACGAGGCATAGCGCGACACTATGAAGATTGAACGTGTCGAGACCTTTGTAGCCGAGCAAAAGCTGGATAAGCCCTTCTACTTCTCGCAATTTGAGTTTCAGGCGCGGCAAGTTTGTTTGGTGAAGGTGACGGCTGAAGACGGGACTTATGGCTGGGGCGAGGGCTATGGACCGGCGACGGTGCTCCGCGCCGGGATTGACTATCTGGCGCCGCTTGCCCTGGGGGAAGATCCGCTTCAGGTGGAGGCCGTTTGGCATAAGATGCACCGACGCTCGTTGGATTATGCTCGGCGGGGCGTGCTGGTGGGCGCCATGAGCGCCATCGACATTGCCTTGTGGGATTTACGCGGCAAGCTGTTGCATCAGCCAGTATCGACGCTGCTGGGCGGCCGACGGCGCGAGAATGTCAGAGTTTACGCTACCGGCTTGTACTTCACTGATACCGATGATCTGGTCTGCCGGCTGGTTGACGAGGCGCGCTGTTACGTTTCCCAGGGCTTCGGCGCAATCAAGATGAAGGTCGGGCTGGGCGTGGAACGCGATCTACGGCATGTGAGGGCGGTGCGCCAGGCAATCGGCGCTGATACGCAGCTGATGATCGACGCCAATCATGCCTATTCGTTGAACGAGGCTCTTCGTCTTGCGCGGCGGGCGGAGGAGTTCGATATCAGTTTCTTTGAGGAGCCGATTTCACCTGAAGACTACGATGGGTATCGGGAATTGCGCAATCGAACGGCGATCCCGATCGCCGGCGGCGAGTGCGAGTATCTGTTGGAGGGCTTTCGGCATCTGTTGGCTGGACGTTGCGTTGATATCGCGCAGCCAGATATCTGCGGCGCCGGCGGTCTCAGCGAGGTAAAGCGGATCGCGGCGCTTGCGCGCGCCTATCATGTGAACATCATACCGCATAGCTGGGGAACGGGCATCGCCTTTGCCGCAGGTCTGCATTTAGTGAGCGCGCTCGATGTCTTGCCCGGTCGATTGCGGATGCCGGAGCCGCTGCTAGAGATGGATCGCTCGGAGAATCCGCTGCGAGACAGACTGACCAAGCCGCTCTTTCAGGTGGTTGATGGCATGGCGGCCGTGCCGAGCGCGCCCGGGCTGGGCGTAGACGTGGACATGGATGCGCTGTCGGAATTCGTTGCGAGCGACTGAATGATCCCCCTGCGAGAGATTGAGGCGGCGGCTGCTCGTATCGCCGATGCTGTCGTTCGGACACCGCTGTTGCGTCTGCCAATTGAGGGATCCGCCTGCAAGATCTACCTCAAGCTGGAGAATCTTCAGCCGATCGGCTCTTTCAAGCTGCGAGGGGCGGGCAATGCGATTGCGCAACTGTACGAGGCGGAGCTGGCGCGCGGCGTCTATACAGCCAGCGCAGGCAATATGGCGCAGGGAGTCGCCTGGCACGCGCGGCGTCTGGGCCTTTCCTGCCGAGTCGTCGTGCCCGATCACGCGCCGGAGACGAAGCTGGCGGCGGTCAGGCGGCTCGGCGGCAAGGTCATCAAGGTTCCCTTTGATCGCTGGTGGGAAATCATCGTCAGCGGCGAATGCCAGGGTCTGGACGGTCGCTTCATTCATCCAGTCAGCGATCCGGCGGTGATGGCGGGGAACGGCGCGATCGGGCTGGAGATTCTGGAGGATCTGCCGGATGTCGACGCTGTGGTAATCCCTTATGGCGGGGGCGGATTGAGCAGCGGCATCGCCTCGGCTTTTCGCGCGCTCAAACCAACGACGCGCATATATGCGGTTGAGGTCGAGACGGCGGCGCCTCTAGCGGCGTCGCTACAGCGGGGAAAGCCGGTTGCGGTTGATTACACCGCCAGTTTTGTTGATGGCATCGGCGGCAAGAGCGTCTTGCCCGAGATGTGGGCAATGGTCAGTGGCTTGCTTGATGGTTCGCTGGTGGTGTCGCTGGATGAAGTCCGGTCGGCGATACGGTTGCTGGCGGAGCGCCAGCGAGTCGTCGCCGAGGGGGCGGGCGCGGCATCTGTGGCGGCGGCGCTGGCGGGCAGTGCGGGCGCGGGCAAAGTGGTTTGCGTCGTCTCGGGCGGAAATATCGAGCGACATGTTCTGGCGGAGATTCTGGCCCAGCCTTAGTCGGCCGGCGGCACTGCGGCCAGCACCGGCAATCCGGCGACGGACTCCACATCTTCGCGGCGCCGCACAATGGCGCTTTCCAGATACTCCAGGACGAATACGATGATGCCGCCGACGAAGACCCCGGCGATCAGCCCGACCAGAGTGTTGATCGTGACGTTGGGTCGGGCGAGGGCGATGACCGGATTGTCTTGGAGGCTGGCGTAGATGCGATCTTCCTGGCGCGCCTGCTGATTTTGGTCATTGCGATAGCGGATTAGCAACTGTGCCCACTCAGTGGCGATTAGGGCGGCTTGCCCAATGTCCTTGTGCTCCGCGTCAATTTGAATGACCAGGCTATCGAGATTGGGCGCGATGCGGACGTCGGCGCGCAGCTGCTGCGGCGTCATGTCCATTTGCAACCGGTCTATGACTTCCGCCGCCCGCAGCGAGCTGTCGAGATAAGACACCTGGCTGTTGAGCAGTTGCTTGGCGGATTGCACCAAGCCGAAGTCGGAGCGGCTTGGCTCGATGCGCACGCGCTGCGTAGCGCGATAGACGGGGTCAAGCGTGCGACTGAAGAAGAAGGCGCTGCCCGCGGCAAGGATGCCAAGCAGCAGCATAATCCAGCCGCGGCGAACAAGTATGCCAGCGTAATCAATGAGATTCATAGCTACATTATAGCGGCTATCACGGTTTGGGATTGGACGGGGCGACATGATGTGCCGCCCCCAATAGACCCATGACGCGAGGGCGCCTGGCTAGCGCGCGGCCGCCAAGGCCTGTTCGATGTCTCCGATGATGTCGTCAATGTGCTCGATGCCGATGCAGAGTCGGATGGTATCCGGGGTAACGCCCGAGGCAAGCTGCTCCTCCGGCGTCAGTTGGCGGTGCGTGGTCGAGGCGGGATGCGCTGCCAGCGATTTGGCGTCGCCGATATTGACCAGCCGCTTGAAGACCTTGAGCGCGTCATAGAATTTCACGCCGGCGTCAAAGCCGCCTTTGATGCCGAAGGTCAGCAGCGCCGATGGCTTCCCGCCGGTGTATTTCTGCGCAAGTTCGTAATAGGGCGAGCTTTCCAAACCGGCGTAGGTGACCCAGTCAACCTGCGGGCTGCCCTCGAGGTGTTTCGCCACTGCCATCGCGTTTTCGACATGTCGTTCCATCCGCAGCGACAATGTCTGCAAGCCTTGAATAATCAGGAAGGCGTTGAATGGGCTCAGCGCCGAGCCGGTATTGCGCAGGGCGACGACGCGCGCGCGGGCGATATATGCCGCCGGACCCATCGCTTCAGTGAAGACCACGCCGTGATAGCTCGGCTCGGGCGTGCTGAACATGTAGAAGCGTTCCCTATGTTTCTCCCAGTCGAAGATGCCGCCGTCGACCAGGATGCCGGCGATGCTGTTGCCATGCCCGCCCATGTACTTGGTCATGGAATGCAGGATGATGTCGCAGCCATGCTCGACCGGGCGGCAGAGGGCTGGCGTCGGCACGGTGTTGTCAACGATGACGGGCACGCCGTGCGCGTGCGCCATGTCGGCGATGGCGGCCATATCCGGGATATTGCCTGCTGGGTTGCCGATCGATTCGAGGAAGACGGCGCGCGTATCATCGTCAATGAGTTTCGCCAGATCGTCCGGGCTGTCGCCCTCGGCGAAGCGAACGTCAATGCCCAGCTTCGGCAGCATGTGGCGGAAGAGCGTCCAGGTGCCGCCGTAGAGCTGGGGCACGGTGACTATGTTGTTGCCGGCTTCGGCAAGATTCAGGATCGAATAGGTGATGGCTGCCTGGCCCGATGCCAGCGCCAGCGAGGCGACGCCGCCCTCCATCGCCGCGACGCGCTGCTCCAGTACATCATTAGTGGGGTTCATGATGCGCGTGTAGATATTGCCGGGCACGGCCAGGTTGAAGAGGTCGGCGCCGTGTTGCGCATTGTCGAATTCGTAGGCGACGGTCTGGTAAATCGGCACGGCGACGGAATGGGTGGTGGGTTCGCTCTCATAACCGGCGTGGATCGCTTGGGTCTCGAGTTTCATGTATTTCGCTCCTTGCAGCGGTTTCTATTGTATGATTAGCGCGCTACTCTACAACAGTTGGCGCAGCAATAAGAGATAGAATTCCACCTGTATCGTTACACTGTCTGCGGCTGGCGTTTCCACTTCGCCCGCGTCTGCTCGATTGTCGCAACCGTGACGCCATAGATGACCAATATGCCGCCGACGATTTGCGCGAAGGCGGGGATCTCGCCAAATAGAAATTGGGCGATGACGGCGCTGAGCACGACGCCGACCTGCAAGATGATGGACACGGCGGTGGCGGTGAAATGTTGCAGGGCGATGTTCATGAAGAGATGCCCCAATACTTGCGCCAGGATCGTCACGATGATCGCCCAAACATAGCTGTTGAGGGAATAGCCGATGACGGGCGTCCGGCTGAAGACGACGAAGACCGTCAAGATCAGCGCGGAAGCGAAGAAAACGAGAAAGCTATATAACAGTGGCGGGATGAGATTGTTCAAGCGCCGCCCGATCAGCAGGTAAGCGCCGAAGCAGAAGGAACCGCAGAGCGCCAAGGCGCCGCCGAGCAAAGGATCGCTGCCCGCTTCAATGGCGCTGAAGCCGCCGAGACCGACCATGGTCACGCCGATGAGGGTCACGACCAGGCTGAGCCAGAAACGGCGGGAAAAGACCAGGCCGAAAATGAAGATCTCCGGCAAGACGATCCACATCGGCGTAGTCCGGCGCAGCAGGCTTGTCATCAAGACGCTGGTGTATTCCAGCGCGACGAAGAGCAGCAGGAGGTTCAGCGCCAGCCAGAAACCGGCGACGGCCGCGAGCAGGCATTGACCAAGGCTTAGGCGCGCCAGATCTTCTCGAAAGCGAGCCAATATGATCGGTAGCAAACCGAGAGTTACGAGCCAAAGTCGGATGAAGACGATGACCAGCGACGGCATGCCTTCGCTTTGCGCGATGCGGATTGCGATCGGCGTCAGGCCAGCCGAGAAGATGATAATTGATATGATCAACAGCGCCCGTCTGTTGGGCATGGGCAGTCCCTGGCGACGCGTGGATAGAATCCCGAGATGCTAGCACAGGCGGCTAAGGCGGGCTAGTTCCCTGATGACAGGCTGCGGGGCAATCGCATCAAACTGTTTCTCAACACCGAGAACACAGAGATTTTATCCGCCGAGGACACTGAGGGCTATCGTCAGTTGGATTCCGCATTGCCGATTTTGACATCGGCGGCAAAAAGATTTCAAGCGCATGCCCTCTGAAATGCGACGCGCCTTTTGCGTTTCTTGCCGGGCTCGCTACAATATCCCTTGTCTGGCGAGTCGCATTGATCAAAATGGGGATAGCGCGTATGGTGAATTCCGCCGCAGACAACAGCGGATTTCTATCGCTGAAGCAGGAGCTGCTTGAAGGCGCGGCGCTCTTCGCGAGCATCGGTTTGGCGCCGCTGACACAAGGAAACCTCAGCCTGCGCGATCCAGCCAGCGGGCACATCTTGATGACGCCGCACGACTACCCTTACGACCAGCTAAAGCCGGACGATGTAATGGTGCTGGACCTGGCGGGGCAGGTCATCGAGGGCGAGCGCGAGCCATCCCACGAAGCGCCGGTGCATCTGGCGGTTTACGAGCGGCGAGCCGACGCTGGCGGTATCGTGCACGCCGAGCCGATCTATACCAACCTCTTTGGCGTCTTACACAAGTCGATCGCGCCCTTGCACGTCGGCGCCTTGATTGATGTGCGCGGCGATGTGCCGGTGATGCCTTTTGCGCCCAGTGGCTCGCGCCAATTCGGTTACGATATGCTGGAAGTGATGGGCGACAAGAACGCGGTGGTTTGGGCGAACCACGGCATGCTGGCTGTCGGCAGCAGCTTGCGGAAGGCGATCCACTGCACGGTCATGGTCGAGATTTCGGCGCAGCTCCACCACATGGCGCTGCAGCACGGCGAACCGCATCTGATTCCCAAGCACTATCACGACCGCTTGGTTGGGTAGCCCGTAGCGCTGAAAAACTGAGTGATTTTGGAGAAGCTGATGAGTATCGTGATTAGCTTTCTGGCGGGGATTCTGGGCGGCATAATTTCGATGATCATTCCCATTCATAATCCCGTTGCATTGATACCTGACCAAGCTGAGATCCGAGGGACGCAAGCGTAGTCGGTGACGGCCAAAAATGAATTCTTCATCAGCAGTGAGACGCAGGGGGATACTGGAATCATCAATCCGTTCACAATTGATCTCCCGCCGGGACTTTATCGGTACGAGACTAACGGCATGGGACCCTGGTGCGTCATTGAGGAACCGGAAGTCTCTCATTGCAATTCACTACCGTTCAGAATGTACTTCTCT
Organism: Anaerolineae bacterium; assembly: GCA_022824465.1. Lineage (GTDB taxonomy): Bacteria > Chloroflexota > Anaerolineae > Aggregatilineales > Phototrophicaceae > UBA6055. The sequence goes on along the minus strand of JAJDZV010000007.1, from coordinate 320,691 downwards.
AGAGAGGGTAGACTTCGCTGGGATGATGAGGATCCAGCGTGTACGTTTTACCTTGAGGCGTCGAATTTTGACGATGATGGTTGGTCGATTCATGTTTGGCCTGAGCCGTGAGTCAAGCGGGCTATCAGTAGCGCATGGGAGATTGAATGCAGCGCTAAGAAGCTAAGAAAGGAGGTATCGGCATATTGAAAAGATGAATCGCTCACATTTCGTAAGGTTCGTTTCTAATTGAGGAGTTTAGACATGTACCGAAAACTCACATTGGCAGTTCTGCTGCTGCTCGTCCTGGCTTTGAGCGTGCCGGCCCTGGCGCAAGACGAGGTCGTCGTTCGCTTCCGCTCCTGGAGCCCGGTGATCGCCACGACCGAAGCGATGATCGAAGCCTTCAACTCGGAGAATCCCGATATCCGCATCGAGCCGGATATCACCAACTATCCTGAGTATCTCGTGGACTTGCAGACTATGGCGGCTGGCGGCGCGCTGCCGGACCTTGTCGGCCTGGAGCCGGGCGCCCTGACGCAGCAGTACCGCGACCATTTGATGCCCTTGCAGGATTGCGCTGTCGCGACCTGGGGCGAAGACTGGGAAGATCAGTTCTTCCCGGTTGGCATTGAACAGGCGCGTCTGGGCAACCCGGAAGGCGACGACAATATCTACGGTTTGCCCGTACTCGTCCAGACCATCAATATGTGGTACACCGTGCCGATCTTTGAAGAAGCCGGTGTCGAACCGCCGACGACCTACGATGAACTCAAAGAACTGGCGGATATGTTCAACGCGCAGGGCATTGCCCCGGTCATGATCGGCGCGGGCGACGGCTGGATCCGCCGCGATGTCTATATGCAGCTGATTCACAACATCGCGCCGGGCTTGATCTATGAGGCGGAAGATGGCATGGCCAGCTTCACCGATGATGCCTTTGTGGAAGCGATGACCTGGTGGAAGCGCCTCTTCGACGACGGCATCTTCCAGATCGGCGCGCTGGGCATGACGCATTATCCCGCCGCTGTCGAGCAGATTCAGGCGGGACGCGCCGCGATGTTCCCGATGGGCGCCTGGTGGCAGCAGCAGGCGGGCAATCCCGATCCGCCGCCGCTGGATCAGAACCTGCAGGGATACGCGCCCTTCAAGTTCCCCGATGTGACGGGCATGGGCGCGCCGGACGACTTGCTTGGCGGCATTGACGTCATGATGGGCGTCACGCGCGGCTCGGCCAATCCCGACGCGGCTTGCAAGGTCATCACCGACTGGATCAGCGGCGCTGGCGCGCAAGCCTTGATCAACACCTACAACGACTTGCCGGCTTATATCGGTTTGCGGCCCGCATCCTTCGGTTCGGAGAACCAGGAAGCGGTTTGGGATCTCTTCACCGAAGACTGGCTGGCGAGCGTGCAGTACGCGCGGCAGCTCAAGAGCCCGGATGTCAAGCAGGCGCTGGAAGACGCGCTTGCCGCTGTCGCCGCGGGCGAGATGACCCCGGCTGAAGGCATGCAAATGGTGCAAGACGCCAATATGTAGTGGGACAACCTCTAAGCTATTGCATTCTGTAGGGGCGACCTATCAGGTCGCCCGTCTAAACAGAGCGAACATCATTGCGGGCGACCCACTGGGTTGCCCCTACACCGCGAAGTACTGATTTAGGTCAGGACTGTGAAAGGCGCCACAGAAACACGCAACTGGCTGATCGACAATCAGGGTCTTTTCTTCATGGCGCCGGCCATAATCCTGTTCGTCGTCTTCGTCTTGTATCCCATCTTCTACATCTTCAACGCCAGCCTCTACGACTGGGACGGCATCAACCAAGCCGTTTACATCGGCATTCAGAATTACATCGAGATGTTCACCGATGACCGCGCCTTCGCCGTTTCCATCCGCAACTCCATCTACTGGACCTTCTTGACGATCTTCCCGCAGATGATTCTCGGCTTCCTCTTGGCCTACATCCTGACCTCAGGGATTCCGCTGCAAAACCTCTTTCGCATCATATTCTTCATGCCCGCCATCGTATCGCCGGTCGTGCTGGGCATCATCTGGCAGCGGATATACGCGCCCTTCGGCGGCTTGCTCGCGGATCTGGCCTTTGAGACCGACTTGCGCTTCTTGCAGCAGCCCTATCTCTCCGATCCGAAAATCGCCATCTTTTCCACCATCTTCGTCAACGTCTGGCAATGGACCGGTTTTTCCATGTTGATGTACGTGGCCGGCTTGCAGGGCTTGCCCGAAGAGGTCTTGAGCGCGGCCGAAGTCGACGGCGCCGGCGCGCGGCAGCGCATCCGCTACATCGTCGTGCCGATGCTCAAACACGTTCACCTGACTTTGATTCTTCTGGGCGTCATCGGCACGCTGCAAACCTTCGCGCTCGTATTCATGCTCACCAAGGGCGGCCCCAACCACGCCACCGAAATGTTGCCCACCTACATTTTCTTGCAAGCCTTCCCGCTGCAGAGCATGGGCTACGCCTCGGCGGTTGCTGTCGTTCTGCTTGTGATCGCCTTGAGCGCCAGCATCTTCCAGGTGAGCGTGCTAGGCTCGCGCTTCACGATTGGAACCAAATGATATTGTCTATGATATTGTCTAAATGTAGGGGCGGCGGATTGGGGGACGCGTGAAACTAGGCAAGTCGCTCGCCTTTGCCTTTGTCAGCGTCTTGGCGCTAATCTGGCTCGTCCCCATTATCATGATGCTGGTGGTCTCATTCATGCCGCCGGATCAGCGAGCGCCGCGCTTTGGCGGACTGCTGATAAAGGGCGTCAGCTTAAAGAACTATGCAACGGTCTTTGAAGACGCCGAGATCGTCATGCACTTCATCAACAGCATGGCGGTGACGATCCCTTCAGTGGTTCTGGTCGTGGTCATCAGTTCGTTGGCGGCTTTTGCCCTGGCGCGCCTGCAATTCTTCGCTCGCGATATATGGTTTTACTTGCTAATCATGACGCTTATGCTGCCGATCCCGACCTTGGTGGTGCCGATTTTTCAGATCAACAAGGCGCTTGGCTTAAACGACAGTTATCTCGGACTCATTCTGCCCTATACCGCGCTGGGCGTGCCCTTCGCCATCGTCGTCTTGCGCAGCTTCTTCGCTGGCTTCCCCATCGAGATTGAGGAGGCGGCGCGCCTCGACGGCTGTACGCGTTTGGGCATTTACTGGCGCGTCATGATGCCGGTCAGCTGGCCCGCCGTGGCTGTGGTGATCATCTGGCAATTCATGACCTCCTGGAACGAGTTCATCCTTGCGCTGGTGACGATGAACTCGGTCGACGTGAAGCCTCTGACGCTGGTGCCGCTGGTCTACAGCGGGCAATTCATGATGCGCCCGGGACCGATGTTCGCCATCTTGACGCTTATCACGCTGCCGGTCATCATCGTCTATTATTTGATGCAGCGCTTCATGGTCAGCGGTCTGACCGCCGGCGCGGTGCGGGGATAAAGCGCATCATTTTGACGTCCATTCCGCTGCATAGAGGCGGGATTAGACCTAGGGGTTTACATGAGCTTGATGGGCATTGATGTCGGCACGACCGGCTGCAAGGTGGTAGCTTTCGACGAGTCCGGCGTCGTATTGGCGCAGGCCGCCCGGGAATACCCGCTTATTGTCCCGCAGCCGGGCTGGTATGAGCTCGACCCGGAACGAGTCTGGCGGGATGTCCGCGACTGCCTGCGCGAGGCGAACGCCCTAATTGCGCATGACCCGGTCAGCGCGCTCGCAATCTCCTCCCAGGGCGAGGCGATGACGCCAATAGCCCACGACGGTCGTATCCTGGCCAATAGCCCGATTAGCTCAGACACCCGCAATCGGGCGCAGACCGCCGAGATGGCAGCCGCCCTGGGCGCGGAATATATCTACACCCTTACGGGCCAACCGATGAGCACCATTTACACCCTGCCCAAAGTGCTCTGGTGGCGGGATCATGCGCCCGAAATCCTCGAGCAGACCTGGAAGTATCTCTGCTATGTCGACTTTGTCGCTTGGAAGCTCGGTGTGGAACCGGCTATCGACTACAGCATGGCGGCGCGGACGCTGGCGCTTGATGTGCGCAAACTCGATTGGTCGGATGAACTGCTGGCGGCGGGCAGCGTACGCCGCGATCAGCTCGCGCGCGCCGTGCCGAGCGGCGCCGTCATCGGCGAGATTCCGTCCAAATTGGCGGCTGACCTGGGCTTCACAAGGCGGAATGTGAAGGTCGTTACAGGCGGGCACGATCAACCGGCAGGGGCATTGGGCGCCGGGGTGCTGCAACCGGGGCGCGCCATGCTCGCTATCGGGACGACTGAAGCGCTGGTCGCCGTCACTGATGAGCCGCGCCTGGAAATGTTGGAATATCATATCTCTTGTTACCCGCATGCCGCGCCCGGGCTCTTCATCGCCTTAAGCGGCAACCAGACCGGCGGCCGACTGCTGCGCTGGTATCGGGACGAATTGGCGGCGGCTGAACGCGCTATCGCCGCGGCCGCGGACCGCGATGTCTACGATGTGATCGTCGAACAGATCGACGACGCGCCCGCGCGCCTGCTGCTGCTGCCATATTTCGTCGGCAGCGGAACCTACCACGAAGATCCATTGGCATCCGGCGCCTTGATCGGCATGAACTTTGACACGCGGCGTAAAGACATCGTTGCGGCGATTCTCGAAGGACTGACCTTCGAACAGGCGCTGGGCATCCGCGGGCTGAACCAGAGCGGAGTGCCCATCAATGCCCTTACCGCGATTGGCGGCGGCGCGCGATCCGAACGCTGGATGCAGATCAAAGCCGATATCACCGATTTGCCGGTGACGATTATTCACACATCGGAAGCGGCCAGCTTGGGCGTCGCCATGTTGGCCGGCTGGGCGACCGGCGTATACAGCAGCTTGAACGAGGCGGCGGCAAACCTCATAAAACCGCGCAAAACATTCGAGCCGCGCGCGGACCGGCGGGCGCATTATCGGCGACAACTAGACCTCTATGGTGACTTGTATCGCGCGCTGCGCCCAATCTATCAGTCGATGGCGGCTGACAAGTGAAATCCGCTTGACCGGCGGCGGACGCTAACTGTCGCCCTCGAGGCGGCGTCGGCGCTCTTCGATTTGCGCCAGCACATTGTTGGTGACCTCTGGGACTTCTTTCTCTTTCTCCTCCAAACGCGAAATATCCGGCTGCTCAATATCTTTTTCGTTGATGACCACATCGCTGTCCTTGAATTCGATCGCGCCTTTTCGCTTGCTGGCACGGCTCGTTTTGGACTGACTCAGCTCTTCTTCGCGCTCGCCGCCCTTGTTGGCTTCCGCGTTCGCAGCCTCTCTCGGCGCAGCGTCGGCTTTTGCGCTGGCTGTGGCGGCATCAACCTTGCGCGACCGTCGCCGTCGACGCGTTTTCTTTTCGCCGGTGTCCGCCAAATCGCCAAGCGCATCGCCCACCTTCATCGTTGTATCGACCGCTTTCTTGGCGCGGCGGAAGCGACTGAATAGGCCGCGCGCCTGCTCTTCGACCTCGTCCGCGCTTGGCGGGGGCGCATCGCTCAGCGCCCAGCGATAGGCGATGGTGATGCCCGCCCCTACGATTAGAAAAGGCAGAATCGTCTGGATCAATTGCACCAGTGTGCTCATCACTGCCAGCGCCGCCAATGTCGCCAACGTGACGATGACGAGCTTAATCGCCTTCTCCTTGTCCAGCTTCATTTCCGCCGCTCCCGAATCAGTCTGAATTGCCAGCCGCGCCTCCATATCGGGAAGCGCCTGGCAACATATAATGTATTATACGCGATTCGTCGGCGCTTGGCTGGTTTGCCGAATTGCCGCTATACGCGACTATATAGTCGCCTATAGGCGTCTTGGCAATGCTATAAGGAATGCATACTGACCAAATGTGCGCTCAACCGCGCGATCGCGAGCCGGATACAGACCATGTCTTCCTCAAGCGTAATCTCCCATGCCTTCGTCCTGCCAGACCACAACTTCTACGAGTGGCTGGCGGTCTTGCGCCCCTACCTTAAGACCTTCGAGCGGGTTGCGGTCATACGCTCGCCAGCCGGCAACAACCTCAACCGCTTCCGCAATGTTACCGCCGTTGACGCGCCGCTCACCTGGTGGCGGGATTCGGCTCTGACGCACATCCGCCGCGTCTATCCCTCAGTGGTAATGGTCGATGTGATTGACGCGAGCGCGCCGGAGGAATTGGCGCCAATCATCAGCCGTCGCGTGGCTAACAATGACCGCTACGGCGAGCAAGACACCGAGCCGCAGCATATCTTCAATCGATTCGTGCTGGAATGGATGACCGACGCGCGCCCGATCGCTGTGCTCGATCGCTTCAACATTGATCCGGCGAAAGGCGACCTGCGACGCAGCTTGGACCTCTTTACGCGCGAAGGCGCCGCTGTCATTTGTGGCGCGCCCGGCACGGTCACCGCTGTCGGCGATCGTATTCAGGTCGAATCAATTGTGGAGGGCGAACGCTTCATCACGTCGTACGAAGGCCTGAAGCAGCGCGCGGTCGCGGTTGGCGATGAACTTGTCCTGGGCAAGGCGATAGCCAAAGCCGCTGGCGACCGACTGTCCATTACGGTGCAGAATCCTCCCAATGGAACGAGCGCGCTCGGCTGGGACAATCTAATGAATCCGCGGGATTATGTGTACATCCCGCAGTTTCGCGCGCGTCCGACGGTGGATGGACTAAACGTGCGTAAGCTGCCTAGCTCCCGCGCCAGCATCGTTGGTCGCGTCTACAGCTGGCACCTGTTGGAGCCGCAAGAGCACCACGGGCGCGCCATCGAAAAGATCGGCCTTGAAGGCAGCTGGCTGAAGGTGCGGTCGGTCGCCGGCGTTGAGGGCTATGCCGCCGCCTGGTATCTGGGCGCAACCACCCTCGACGAAGGATCGGTCGTCTTTCGCAACATCAATCCGGTAGGCGTCAACCTGGATATCTTCCATCCCATGGGACGGCCCGCGCCGGCTCGTCTTGGCGCGATCGGCTGGGCGCGCTACGGCTACAATGTCTCCAACGGGCGCGGCTCCGAAGATATCAATGTCACCCTGGCGCGCTACTTGCCGCTGGTGGCCGCCTATCGCGAGGCTGGCTACCGCGTCATCATGACCACCAGCCATCAGACCTATGGCGAAGGCAAGAGCGAGTTCTGGCCCTGGTCCCAGATGACCGATGCCAAGTGGCGTATTCTGCGCGGGCGATTCGCCGAGATGATGCATCAGATATCGTCGCAGTGGGCTGGCAGGGACCTCATCGGCGCCTGGCAAATCTGGAACGAGCCGGATTCCCGCAGCGGCGTGGCGTCGGTGCCGATGAGCGGACGGCAATACGGCGAGATGTTTGGCGAAATCTACCAGGCGATCCGCAGCGCCGACAGCGACGTTCAAATTATCACTGCCGGCTTCAACAGTGGTCCCGTGAGCGGCAGCGCCTACGCCCGGCAGATGCTGCAAGCGCTGCCGGCTGGCCTTCTGCCCGATGGCATCGCCTTCCATCCTTATGGACGCGGCGTCAACGGGCATCCCTACTATTCGGCTTATGGCCACATTGATGAATCCGTCTGGGCTTACAGCGCTGTCTTGCCGCAGAAACCGCTCTGGATCACCGAATTCGGCGTACTGGATCGGCCAAAGGACTCGGCGGGGCAGATCGCTCGTTATGCCACCGATATGATTCGCTATCTCAAGACGCAATATCCCGGGAAGATCGCGGCGCTGATTTGGTACGCCTGGGCGCAGGGCATGCACAATGGCTATGGCATCGTCGACCAACAGGGCAATCCCAGGCCGCCGCTGACTGATCGCTTCCTCACTGCTTGAGCGCGCCTCGCCAATAGAGCCACGTCTCAGTAATCTTAAGCGAGTGAAGACAATATGCGCCGCTTCGACGCGATCTCCTGATTCATCGAAGCCTTGCAGGGACAAGCCACTAGCTCGCCCACGCACACTATAGACTACGATCTGCTCTCCGCATGACAAAATCGGAACTACTGAAATCAGGCGGGCGCATGAAAGCGGCAAGAAAACCCGGTGGATTGTCACGCACATTTGTGCTAACCTGCCGCTTATGACGATGATGCACGCTCCCTATGGATCAACTCTCTCATTCGCTCACTCCCGGCGGATTCTGCGCTCGAATCCCTCCCCCCCCTGCACGTATCTATACTGTGTCTATACACTTGCCAAGTTGCGGAGCCAGCCGGGATTTCCTCGGGGCTCCAAGGCGCCAGCGCGCATGCAAACCATGGCCCTATCGCGGCGCCCGACCGCTTTGTCCGTTTCAGCCAGAAATCCCTGCCTTTTGTCCGAAGAATGTTTTTCTTTGTCCGACAATGTCAGACAAGGCGCAAACGCAAGCTAACAGTTTTCTCGCATACTCGCTGCTCGCTAGCGAATCGACCGCGCTCAGGCAAGACTACAGCTCGCCTTCCGCATGTCTGACTTAGAGCATCTTCTGCGGACGCGCGAGGCGATCCGCGGTTGGAATTTGACCAGACGCAGCCCGGCGCAGTAGAATTCGGCAAAGGAACATGGCGAAAGGCTGGACATCATGGTTAGGCGGCTCGCTTTTTTGGCGCTCTTATTGCTTCTGCTTCTTGGCGCCTCAATCCATGTTTGGAGCCAAAGCGATTGCGACTTCAGCTATTCGAATTACGCCCGCGCGGTAGAGTTGCATGACATGGGCGACTATGGACCAGCGCTGCGCCATTACGAATGTGCGCGGCAAGAAATTCCCGAGAGCGTGATCATTCCGATCATGATCGAGAATCTGCATGAGGATATCGTCGGCGCAAGCAGCGCTTGGTCTCGAAACGGCGCATCAACCTTGACGCCCGTATGCAACCCTGACGAAAATCAACGAGCGCTGGGCGAAGGCGCGCTTGAACGCGGCGACAACAGTCAGGCGCTGATTCACTTGCAATGCGCCCTGCTGCAAGCTCCGAAAGATGAGACGGCCTTGCATCTCCTGGGCCGCATATACAGTGATCGAGGACAGCTGCCTACGGCGCGGTACTACTTCACCCGAGCCGAAGCGGCGCGCAACACTGTAGAGGCGAAGCGCGGGTCCGGGTTTGTAATGCCGCACTGGCTGACGCCATACGAGACGGCGCCCGATACCCGCAAGTCAGCTCTAGTTGAGCCGGGCACAGTAGCCAGCAATCCTGCGCGACTGATGGAGCAGACCGGCGAACTGCGCTTCAGGGCCGCCGATCGTGACGCGCGTCGGCAGGCGCGGCAAGCGCTGAAATCGCGCGACCTGGATGCCGCGATCAAATGGATGCTGAAAGTCACAGACGGCGCTGGCGCGAGCGTCGATGATTACGATTTCCTGGCGTCGCTGTACGGCATGCAAGCTGACTTCGCTGGGGCGGAAGCAAGCTTGATCGAGGCGCTCAAGCTGGCGCCGACGCGGCTGGACCTGCGCTGCCGCCTGGGTATGATCTACGTAGCGCAAAACGACGCCGCTGCCGCCTACGCGCAATTTGACTGGGTGCTTTCGGTTGACGTCTCCGATATATGCGCCAATGAGAATCGGCGCGCATTGAGCCGTTCGCTGAACGCCGCTGCATCTCTTGCGCCAGCTAGTTCGGAGACTGCGTCGCCAGAGTAGCCGCCATTGGAACGTGGCTCGCCGCATGATGCCGCCGACGCTGGCGCCGGCCGAGTCGAAAGGACCTGATGCGACGCCGGATTACAGGTAGCGCTGGAGCGGGCTTTCCAACCGGCGTTATACAACGGCAAGGAATAGGCAAGCTGGTCTTTAGCTTTGCGGCCTAGTCTGAAAGCAGCACGGTATACAGGAGAGCATCGCAAGTACGCTCTCTTCTGTTGTCTTGAGGAGGACGGGCATGAAGAAGAAAATCGCCATACTTTTGTCATTGCTTTTGGCTTTGGGCGGATTGGCGCAAGCGCAACGGACGCCGCAAGAATTGTACGAGGGCAAGTTTGAGCCGCCGGAATTCCCTTCCGACCTGGATTGGATCAATGTCGAAAATCCGCTGACCTTGGGTGGCTTGGCGGGCAAGATTGTCATTCTTGACTTCTGGACCTATGGCTGCGTCAACTGCCTGCATGTCATACCGGTGCTGGAAAAGGTGGAAGAAAAGTACGCCGAAGAAGTCGTCGTCATCGGCGTCCATTCGGCGAAGTTCGATAACGAGGGCAATACCGAGAATCTGCGGCAGATTGTGCAGCGCTACGGCATCCATCACCCGGTCGTCAACGATCATGAGTTTGACATCTGGCGAAGCTTCGGCGCGCGCGCTTGGCCCACAGTCGTCATCATTGATCCGCGCGGCTACGGCGTCATCCTGCAGTCCGGCGAGATTCCCTTTGAAGCCTTCGACAACTACCTAACCGGCATGATCGAGTATTACGACAACGAATATGAAAGTCTCATTGACCGGACGCCGCTCGAGCTGGCGCTGGAGGGCGCCGGAGACCCGGGAACGCCCTTGCTGTATCCTGGCAAGGTCTTGGCGGACAGCGCTGGCGACCGTCTCTTCATCGCGGACAGCAGCCACAATCGCATCGTTGTCGTCGACCGGGCTACCAACGCGGTCATTGACATCATCGGCACGTCTGCGCGCGGCTTCGCCGATGGCAGCTTCGATGACGCCAACTTTGACAAACCGCAGGGCATGGCGATTGATGGCGACTTGCTCTATATCGCCGATGTCAACAATCATGCGATTCGCGCAGCTGACTTGGCCGCGCGCGAAGTGATCACTGTTGCCGGCAACGGGATCATGGGTCGCAGTCGCATCGAGTTCGGAAGGTCCGTCGATAATCCCCTGGGCGTCTCCCTGCGCAGCCCATGGGATGTCGAACTTGACGACACCGGACGTCTGCATATCGCCATGGCCGGCACGCATCAGCTTTACATCTACGAACCGGATACCAACCGCTTGTATGCTTCGGTCGGCAATGGACGCGAGGCAAATCTCAACAATGTCAGCCTGGCAAATGCCGAGCTGGCTCAGCCGAGCGGGCTGTACTACGCCGGCGAAGGCAAGCTCTATTTCGCTGATAGCGAGTCGAGCACAATCCGCCTGGCCGACTTCGAGAACGACCAAGTGACAGTCGTATCCGGCACGACCGCCAATAACTTGTTCGACTTTGGCGATGTCGATGGCGAGTTGGGCGCCAACCGCTTGCAGCACGCGCTCGGGGTCGACGGGGGACCCACGGGCGAAATCTATGTCGCGGACACCTACAACAGCCGTATCAAGTTGATACCGGCTGGCGAGACAAATACGCAGACCCTGTTCGGATTGGGCGGCGCGGGCGGCTATGCGGACGGCGGCGCCGAGCTCGCCGAATTCGATGAACCCGGCGGCTTGAGCTACGCCGACGGCATCCTTTATGTTGCCGACACCAACAACCACGTAATTCGCGAAATTCAGCTGGAGGCGGGCATAGTCGACACACTCGAAATTAGTAATCCGGAGGCGCTTGTGATCGATCCGGAAGCGCTGACCATCGTCGGCGGCAACCTTTCCGCTGACACGATAATCGAGTTGGAATTGCAGCTTCTGGCGCCTGGCGTAGGCGCCCTTGAGTTGCAGTTGGCGCTGCAGGAGGATTACAAGATTAATCCGCTTATCGACAGTCTCTTGGAGCTAAGCTCGGACGACGGATGGAACGAGCGAATTATCGTCACCGGGACAGACCTCAGCCTGCCCTTCGATTTCGGCGATGGCAAGGGCAAGCTCAACGCGGACCTGACGCTCTACTATTGCCGCGAAGGGGAGGAGGCGCTGTGCTTCATAGAGACGGCGACCTGGGTGATACCCTACAACGCGAGCGGAGAAGGCGAAAAGTCGGCGGTAACGTTGTACCGAGAAGTGGTCGCGCCGGAACTGTAAGCGCTTTGCGACAATGACTCCGTGGCGACATTCAATCATCCCTCCCTCTTTGTTAAGGGAGGGACTAAGCATGAGAGACGTAAGCCTACTTTTCTCCGATTGCCACGCGGCCTTCGCTGACGACGCCTCCGCGCACATAGCGCGACAGAACTTCGGTTCCCACGTCCAGATGGGCAAGCAGCCACTGCAGTTGATCGACATCTTCGAGCCTTTCGCCGGCAAGCGCGATCAGGGTGTCGCCTACCAGCATGCCGGCCTCCGCGGCTGGGCTGCCCGCTTCGACCGAGACGACCAAGAGACCGGTGTCTTGCTGCAGGCTCTCGGCGACGCTGTGAGGCAGTTGTGCCGGCTGTACGCCGATGCCCAGATAGCCACTGCGGATCGCGCCGTGCTCTTGCAGCGCGGCCACCGAGCTAGACAAGGCGGCAATCGGAATAGCTACGCCGAAGCCACCTCCGAAACCGGATGTAGTCATGCCATGGACCGCGCCATCGGCGCCGACGAGGGGGCCGCCGGAAAAACCGGGGTACATGGTGAGGTCGCTTTGGATGGCGCCGCCGGCCAGGACCGGGCCGAGGCCGCCGATATCGCGCATGATTTGTCTTTGCCATTTTGCTCTTCTCCCTCTATGTCGTCTTGCCATTCCCGGCCTGTGGCTGGCACCGCGCTTGTGTTGTCGCCGCCGGCGGGAATAACCCGGGCTGACCAAGCCGCTAACGATGCCCAGGCTCGCTTTGATGTTATGACGCGGCCGTCCCAGCGCCAGCGCCAGATTGCCGACCCGCAGTCCATCGGCGGCGGCAAAACTGGCCGGCTGCAAGGACGCGTCGGCGCGCAGCAGCGCAAGGTCATTGCGCGCATCACGTCCGACAAGCTCCGCGTCGACGCGCTCGCCATCGGGCAAACCGATACTGATGTCGTCGTCGCTTTCCACCACGTGATGCGCGGTGATGATAAGATTCTCGGACCAGGCGATGCCGGTCGCCGGTATACGCCGGCGCGCATCCACCCGAACGACGCTTTCGGCGGCGCCTTCCACCAGGCTCGCCATCTCGTTTGATAATTGTTGCAGCGTATTCGACACAATACTCTCCTTCTGTTTCTTTGCGTTGCTCCTATTTTGTATTGAGATTACATGCGATGACATTAGACCTTTGGGCAGGTCGTCGCTGGCCAAGCGGGTAGACGCCCATGCATCGTCGTTGCGCTTTCATAAGAATCTGATTTTCCGCCGCTCGGCGTATATGCTATGAATAACTGTAACTTCGGTCGCCAAAATGGAGTCATTATGAAAGCAAAACTACTTACGATAGTGATTGCTCTGTTCGCGCTCTGCGGCGTGGCGGCAGCGCAGGATTATTATGTTGTTACAACGGGCAGGGTTGTCTTGAAGGACGCGCCTGACCGGTACACAACGCCGACTGAATATGTTCCAGTGAGCACAATCCTGCACGTCGTCGGCGAGCAGGGCGAGTTTTTGACAATCGATAGACACGGAGCCATCGTCTGGTTGGACAATCGGCCGGAATGGCGAGCGTTCAGACGGGTAGAAAACAGGCCTGGATTGCAAGCCTTGTCGCAAAGTCCCGTAGTGGACAATTGCTGTCAAATTGGTTGGAACTGCAATACCAATGGGGATTGGGAAAGGGGTCATGCCGCCTATCAGGAAGCCCTATGTGGAGAAGCAGTTGAAATTGACAATTGCTGTTGGCTGGGATGGTCATGCAACACCTACGACGACTGGCAGCGTGGCTATGATGCCTATCTGTATGACAGGACCTGCAGCGCGCCGATTTCGCATACGCAAGTGTCGTCTCAGCCGGTTTCCACCAGTGGCAGCGTTACAGCGGAACCGGGCGACTCTGTAACTGTGACCTACAAGACCAACCTGCGAACAAGTTACAGCCTGCAATCGCGCGTAGTCAGCACGGTCGCCGGCGGCACGACGTTCGGTGTTTTGGGCAGCCACGAGAATTGGCTGAAGGTCGCCTGGGGCGGCAGAGAGGTCTGGCTCGCTGGCTGGGTGCCGATGACCCGCGTGGCGGGCGAGCCGGCATCGCCCTCCATCGATAACTGCTGCTTCGTGAATCGACAATGCCAGACCGACCAGGAATGGGTAGACGGCTATTGGGCTTATCAGCGGAATGAATGTGGTGGGCCCGCGCCTTCAGCGCCCGATGCGGAAATGCCGGTAAAGATAGAGGGGTCACGCTATTTTGTGAGCTTGATGCGTTCGGCTTTTGATTTGCTGAAGCAGAAATCGCCGTACTATTACAACTATGCGATCAGCGGACTGGACCGGATCGTACAGACTCGGCAGGACGGCGATCCAGGCCAGTTTGGCGGGGAAGTCCTTTGTGAAGGAGAGCGAACATACTACTCCGACAGGTGGGATAGATTTATTTTCGAGTTCCATAGGGATCTGGTCTACGAGGCCGCGATAATCGTTCACGAAGCCTGCCATTGTCACCTCGGGGATGTGGGAGAGGTGCCCTGTTATGAACAGCAAATGCTTGCCGCGTATGAAATCGACCCGGACAATCGCTCCAATGTTGGCTGGGAACACCGAAAAGTAGTCCAATATCATCTCAATGAAGACCCGTCGCTCGCTTCGCTCTTGGTGAAACCCGCCTCCTTCTACTTCAATTTCTGAGAGACATCACATCCAATGCTAGACGCATGAGACCTAGCCTATCGGGAGCCGGCGCGCTGCGTCGGCTTTTTATTTCCATCCAAACCGCGCAAGAAACGGTGATACCTGCCATTAGGCCATGTGCTAGAATGGCGGCGCTCATTGGCCTCTGGAGGCAATTCATTGTCGCTCACACAATTGACCGCGCTTCTCGCTCTCGGCGCGATGTGGGGCGCCTCTTACATCTTCATCCGCGTCGCGGTCGAGCCGCTTGGACCGGTCTTCTTGGGGTTTGTCCGCGTGGGCCTTTCCGGGCTGATCCTCCTGGCCTATGCTCGCATTCGCCGCCAGAAGCCGGATATCCGCGGGCATTGGCGCCGCTTCATCGTCCTGGGATTCCTGGGCTCGGCTTTGCCATTCACTTTGATTGCCTGGGCTGAGCTAACGGTCACAGCATCGATGGCCGCAATCCTGATGTCGACCACCCCGCTATTCACGACCTTTGTCGCCGCAATTGGCTTGGGCGAGCGGCTGACCCTGTACAAGCTGATCGGCGCGACGCTCGGCATTATCGGCGTGGCGGTGACGGTTGGCGGCAGCGATATGGCGCTGACAATCGAGGCGCTCGCCGCAATCCTGGCTCTGCTGGCGGCGACGCTGAGTTACGCCCTCGGCGGCGTTTATGCCAAACGCTTTTTCCAGGGCTTGGACAATATGTCTATGTCAACCGGCCAGTTGCTTTTTGCGTCGCTTATTCTGGCGCCGGCGTCGGCGGTCGATCTGCCGCTGCGCGAGGTCTCGACTGCAGCAATTGGGGCAACGCTTGCGCTGGTGGTGTTATGTACCGCCTTCGCCTATCAGCTATATTATTATCTGATCATAAGCGCTGGCCCGCTTCAAGCGCTGACGGTGACCTTGCTAATACCGGTATTCGGTCTCATTTGGGGCGCGCTCTTGCTGGGGGAGGCGATCAGCGCCGGTATGATCGTCGGGCTGGCAGTGGTGCTAATGAGCGTCGGATTGGTGACGGGGATGATCACGCCGCGAAGGCATCGACACAAAGCGAATCCCTCCTGAGCGGTTCAATCTCATTGGCATTGCTACGGATTGAGCGCGGGAGGGACGATTGGTTTGTCGGCGATAGGAGTGGACAGGCTCTTGATTCAGCCGCTACATATTGAGCGCGTCGTAGCCAGGTCCTTGGGTGAAGAAATCGTAATTCGGAGCGATATCCGGCGTGAGGTCGATGATATCGCCTTCTTCGTGCTCAATGATCACCCTGACGTCATGAGGCACGCGTTCTTGCCCCTCCATCATCTCGTAATCGGACGGGACCTCTTCTTCGACGTAGATGGCTTCGTAGGGGCATTCGGGGATGCAAGCGCCGCAATCGATACAGGTATCGGGGTCAATGTAATACCAGGGCCACTCGTTTTCCGGCTTGCCGCCGATGATACACTCGACCGGGCATACCTCAACGCAGGCGCCATCTCTCAAGCACAGGCTGGTGATGATATGCGTCATTTGCTGACTCCTTGCCGTTTCGCATTGCTAATATGACGCTGTCGCTAGCGAAAACTTACTTGACTGCGGTTACCTGCGCTATGGTAGCCCAACTTGCCGTTTGTGGCTACTGTTAATGTCTGGTTTCGCCGGCAAGATCTGACCGCCGTAATCGGGCAAGAGGCAACGTTTTTGCGTCGCCGAAAACATCGCCGCGCCAGAGCAGGCTTGAGGCGCGGATACTGTCTGATATAATCTGTGGCAGAAATGTTGGCTCCAGTAGCTCAGTGGATAGAGCATTGGTTTCCTAAACCAAGTGTCGCAGGTTCGAGTCCTGCCTGGAGCGCTGATGTGGCAGACAGGAATTAGTACTGCTGCGCATTCTATGGTCTGTTGTAGGTGAATCGCTTATTGTTTGCGTGTATTTGAGATTGGCAATGATCCCCAAAACACGAATCAAAGCCATCCTCGTCAATATAGACTAATCAAGGGGAAATCATGAGAGGCTTTTCGTATGGAAAGAATCATCCAGCAAAGCCGACTTTTACGAACACTCAGTTCTTTGTTATTTGTCTTGTTATGATCGCAACTGGAGCCGCGTTTGTTCTTTCTATGTTACTTCTCGTGCCGACAGTTGCTGACATTGTTTCGACAGCTAATCACCATCGTGTCGATACTATGGGATTCTCAGCACCTCGAGGCTGTGAAATAACATCTGCGCGTCAAACAGGCGTTGGGAGGCCGAATCTGCGAACTGGAGTTTACAGCATTCAGATTTCTTGTCGTGATTAGAGATGTGAAGCTGTCCTCTTTTGGTGGATAGCGATTATGTTTAATTGGCATCGAGTAAATGGTCTACCGGGCTGCGACGGTAGTCATAACTGTCCTGCGACGTTGATAGTTAACCTCAAAATCCGATTTCTTGAACATGTGAGTTAATCTTTGCCGCCGCGGCGTCCGCGAAGGCCTCCAGCGGCATCGCTCCCAGATCCTCGTCGCTGCGCAGGCGGACGCTGACCGTGCGATTGGCCGCGTCACGGTCGCCGACGATTAGTAGCCAGGGGATATTCATCCGCCGATGCTGCCTGATCTTCGAGCGCATGTTGCGGTCTTGCAAGTCGGCTTTGACGCGCATCCCCCGCGATTTGAGCAGGGTTTCCACTTCGCTGGCGTAATCATTGTGGCTCTCGCGGATGGGGATGATTATCGCCTGCGTCGGCGCCAGCCAGGGCGGGAAGGCGCCGGCGAAATGCTCGATGAGGATGCCGATGAATCGCTCCAAACTGCCGAAGGGCGCGCGATGGATCATGACCGGGCGTTTGCGTTCATTGTCTTTGTCGACATATTCCAGGTCGAAGCGCTGCGGCAAATTGTAATCGACTTGCACCGTGCCCAGTTGCCATTCGCGCTTGAGCACATCGCGCACGATGAAGTCCAGCTTCGGTCCATAGAAGGCCGCTTCCCCCGGCTCGATGTGATAATCCAATCCCAACTCATCGCAAGCGGCGATAATTGCGACCGTGGCTTCTTCCCACAGGGCGTTATCGCCGACGTACTTGTCGCTGTCTGGGTCGCGCGTGCCGATGCGGGCGCGGAAGTCGGCCATGCCCAAGGCGCCGAAGACATGCTGTATCAGGTTCACCACGCCTTTGAATTCGTCCAGCAGTTGGTCGGGGCGCACGAAAAGATGGGCGTCGTCGACAGTGAAGCCTCGCACTCGCGTCAAGCCCCGCAATTCGCCGGATTGCTCGTAACGATAGACCGTGCCGAACTCGGCATAGCGCAGCGGCAGATCGCGATATGAACGCGGCTGACTACTGTAGATGCGGCAATGGTGCGGGCAATTCATCGGGCGGAGCATAAACTCATCGCCGTCCACGTCAATCGGGCTGTATTGACTGTCGGCATAATAGGGATAGTGCCCGGAAGTCTTGTATAGTTCGATATTGCCCAGATGCGGCGTGACCACCGGCAGGTAGCCGCGCTCGATCTGAATAGCGCGCAGCCAGCGTTCCAGCGTATCGCGCAGAGTCGCGCCTTCCGGCAGCCAGAGCGGCAATCCCTTGCCCACCATTGAATCGATGATGAAGAGGTCGAGCTTCTCGCCCAGCACGCGATGGTCGCGCTTAACCGCTTCTTCCAGGCGCTGGCGGTAATCCGCAAGTTCCTCCGGCGTCCGCCAGGCCGTGCCGTAGACGCGCGTCAATTGCGGACGTTTTTCGTCGCCGCGCCAATAGGCGCCAGCGGGAGGACGCAGCGTGACGCTAACCGCTTTGGGATTGATGTCCTTGGTGTTCGCTACGTGGGGACCGCGGCAGAGATCGGTGAACTTGTTCTGCGTGTAAATGGTCAAGCGGTCGGTTGGATCGGCGATTGGCGCCCCGTTGTCGTCCAGCCTGCCATTGACCAGGTCGTCTATGAGCTCAAGTTTGTAGGGTTGGTCGCGGAACAGATCCCGGGCTTCGTCGGCGGTGATCGCGCGCATAGAGAATTCGTGGCGCCCCGATATTATCTTCTTCATTCGCTTTTCGACCCACTTGATATCCGCGTCGGTGACAGCCGCGGGCAGATCAAAGTCGTAGTAGAAACCGTCCTCGATCGGCGGACCAATGGCTATCTTCGCTTCGGGAAAGCGCTCCAACATCGCCTCTGCCATAACATGCGCGGCCGAATGTCGAATTTTGTAGAGTTGGCTTTCCTCGTATCGTTCTTCGGTCATTCGGGTACCCCAAAAGTCGGATTTCTTATGTGAACCGCAGGTTGACGATCAGGCGGCATCGGGACCTGGGCCGCCGGGCGCGCCGCGAGAAATTATAGTGGTGAAGGCGGATTGTCAGAAAGGGGCAGTCGCCGCGCGCGATCACACACACGATCAACTGTCGAAGAGCACTAGGACTTCTTCAATGACAGCCTGGGCGATCTCTTGCGTGGCGAGCTGTTTGGCGCGGCTCTCTGTCGGGGCATCCTCACGCTGGTCCTCGGTAACGCGCGTAAAGAGGCTTTCGAAGACATCCTGAGCCACTAAATTGTCAATGGTGTCTTCAATCGTGTCTAATTCCAGTCGCTCCACAATGATATGAGGCGTATCGAGCACGGCGTAGCGTACCGGCGCCGTTTCGGGAATGGACTCGGTGACCATCCAAGTCAGCGCCAGTTGTCGATGAATATAGGAAAGCGTAGCGAACAAGGCAGTATAGACAGTCCCGTCTTCCATTTGCACGATAACATCGCAGGCGTCGCCTTCTTCGTGCTTTTCACATAGGATCTCTTCGGGAACGATCATAATATCGGCGGACGATTGGTCGGACATTGGGGCTAGATCCCTACACTATTTCATTGTCTGCATAACACGATGCGCATTGAAGCAAGCGCACGATAAGCTTATCATAAACCAAGCCGCTTTTGCACGTGATTCTCCGGTTTTCAGTGGCGTTGAGGGTCCGTTCGCGCCACCAAGGGGCAGAATCCGCGTAATCTCACTAGCGACGTCAGCCAAGACAGATTGGATGCTGTGATGCAATCAAACGGCGAGAATGACCATCCGCTAAATCAAAAGGGCATGGGGGAACCGGCAGCGATGTCGGAGGGCGACAGGCGCGTCAAGAGCCGTCGCCGTCCTTCGTTAGTCGTGGCTCCGCTGACCTTTGGCTTGATGGCGATCAATGGTCTGATCTATTTGGTCGGTTTCCTTGAGCCGCAGGTGGAAAGGGAACTGTTCCTCGGCGGCGCGCTTATTCCACAGTTGGTAGTTCACCATGGCGAGTTTTATCGTCTGATAACGGCCATGTTTCTGCATGGCAGTCTCGGCCACGTATTCTTCAACATCTATGCGCTTTACATCGTTGGGCTGGCGGTTGAGCCAGTGTTCGGTCGGCTGCGATTTCTGCTTGTCTATGTGCTTGGCGGCTTGACCGGTTCAGCATTGAGCTTGGCGCTGGGCGGGCTGCAAGGCGCGTCGGTCGGGGCGTCTGGCGCGGTCTTCGCCATCTTCGCGGCACACGCGGTTCATTTGTATCAGAACAAACGGCTCTATGCCAACGTCCGCGAGCAGTTGCGCCACATGGCTTTTATCATCGGCATCAATCTGTTGATAGGCTTCTTCCCCGGCTCGCGCATTGACAATTGGGGGCATATCGGCGGCATGCTCGGCGGCGCGCTTCTCGCCTTGCGCATCGGTCCGCGTATCACGCTGCTGGCGCACCAGGATACCGGCTTGCGTAAGATCGTTGCGGCGGATCGTAATCCACTGCGGCTGCGGCTGCTCGATCTGGTGATTTATGTCGGCGCCTTAGTCGGATTCGTCTTCGTCGCTGTCAAATTGCTCGCGGCGTAATTGCTCGAGCTCAAAGCGTAGGAGCGCGATCTGCTGGGCAGATTCTTTGCTCTCGTGGGTAAGCCGCGTAATGACGGTGGAGAAATACAGCTGGATGAAGAGCAGGAATAGTGCCGCGAGCAGGAAGAGCAGGTTTGGCGGATACTCGATGTTGACGAGGTCGGCCAAGCCATGCAGAAGGTCGCGCCAGACGCCGATCACCAACATGACGATCGCCGTGCCCAGCCAGAGCAGCGAGTATTCTTCGCTTAGATGCCGCCGCCGCACCAATTCTAGCACCACCAGCAGCGCGACAAGCGACGCCCCGACCGCAAAGATTATGGATCGATCGATCATGTTGAGACTCCTCGGTTGCTCCCATAGCTTACAGCCGGGAAATGCACAGTCCTCTACTAAAATAGCACCGAACGGCTTGCGGCATGTCGCAGCAACTGATTGAACTGACCGGCGATTCCGCGGCGCCCCTGCTGCATATCATGCCGGCCAACGGCTTCCCGCCAGAGACCTACCTGCCCATGCTGCGCCATTTGCCGGGATTCCGCGCGATCAGCCTGCCGCCGCGGGCGCTATGGGGCGACGAGCCGCCGCCAGTCGGTTATCGCAGTTGGCAGGCCGACGCTGATGATCTGCTGGCTGGTTTCGAGCGGCATGAGCTGTGCGATGTGGTCTTGGTCGGTCACTCGCTCGGCGGCATCGTCTCAATGCTGGCGCTGCTCAAGGCTCCCGAGCGCTTCAAAGCCCTTATCATGCTTGACCCAGTCATCCTGCCGCAGACGATGCTTAACATGCTCGAGAGGGCTTGGGACGATGGCGCGATTCAAGAGTTTCCGCTGGTTGGCGGAGCGCTGAGGCGGCGCAGGTTTTTCGCCAGCCGCGCTGAAGCTCTGGCGCGCTTTCGGGAGAAGCGCGTCTTCGCCGATTGGAGCGAGGAAGCCCTAAGGCTGTATGTCGAGCATGGGTTGCAGCCGCGGGCTGATTGTTCCGGCTTCGAGTTGCGTTGGAGCACAGCCTGGGAGGCGCATTACTTCTCCACAGTCTACCGCGATGTCTGGCAAGGTTTAGCCAAGCTCAACGGCATAGCGCCGACCTTGATCGTCCGCGCCGAATACAGCGACACGCTTCCAGAATCTTCGTTTACATTGGCGCGAAAGCTGGCGCCTGAAGCTGACTTTCACGAGTTGAAAGGGCAGGGTCATCTCTTCCCGCAGGCGACGCCGCTGGAGACTGCGCGCGTCATCGGCGAGTGGCTGGAAACGCGACAATTGTCTTGACATCGGTGGACGCAAGCTCTACACTGTTTGTTCCAATTTCTTGGAAAATTGCCGAGATAGCTCAGTTGGTAGAGCATCGCACTGAAAATGCGGGTGTCCCCAGTTCAAGTCTGGGTCTCGGCACAGAAAATGCTCGTCCTTGCGGCGAGTTTTTGCTTTTGGTCCGTCGCTTGCGCCTGGGCTTACCGCCTAGTCATTTCGCTGCTACGATCATGCCCAATCCACTCTCGACCGCTGGCCAATGACGACCATCCTGCTTATATCGCGCTGCCCGCCTTATCCGCTGCATCTCGGCGATCGGCTGATTATCTGGCATTTGGCGCGCGAGCTATCCCGGCGCGGCCACGTCGTGGATTTGCTGGCGCTGTATGACTGCGGCGAGGGTCCGCAGCAGATAGACAAGTACCGCTCCTTCTTCCGCCACATCGAGTTGTTCGCTGAGCCGCGCCGCAAGGGCATGGCATACCTTCGCCGCTTGTTTGCGCCTGGCGCGCGTTTCGCTACGTCTGCCGAGGGGAGCTTTTGCCCGCCGCTCTGGCAGGCGATTGCCGCGCGACTGAAGCAGGGCGACTATGACCTGGCACACTGCTTCGGCTCAGTCAGCGTATACGAGTATCATCCGCTCTTCGCCCATTTGCCCAATGTGATCACACCTTATGAATCGCATACGCTGTATTTGCAGACAGCTTCCGCTCAGGGCCAGATTGGCGCGCGCCTCCGTTTGCCTTTAGCGCGGCGCTTCGAGCAATTCATGTTCGAACCCTACGACCGGTGCGTGGTCATCTCAGAAGCGGACCGGGCGCTGCTGCGCGAGCTGCAGCCGGAGCTATCGGTCGACGTGATACCCAACGGCATAGAGCTCGAGCGCTTTCGCCCGCCGGAAGTCGAGCGCGATCCGCATACGCTGCTATTCGTCGGCAACTATGAATACCCGCCGAACCAAGACGCCGCGCGCATTCTCATTGACATGGTGCTGCCCGACGTCTGCCGGGTTGTGCCGGAGGCGCGGCTGCAGTTGATCGGCAACAATCCGCCGGCTTGGCTGCGGGAAATGGCGAATGACCGCATTGAAGTCAGCGGACATGTGCCGGAAGTAACGCCCTACCTGGCGCGAGGCACTGTTTTCGTTTGCCCGCTGCGATTTGGCGCCGGCTTGAAGAACAAGGTTCTGGAGGCTTTGGCGATGGGCATTCCGGTCGTAGCGACGCCGCTGAGCATCCAAGGGATAGACGTCTGCGAAGGGGAATCCGCCCTGGTCGCTCCCATTGACCAGATAGCGCGGAAGACCATCGAGCTGCTGGGCGACGCCGCCCGGCGGGAACGGCTTTCGACGCACGGCCGCGCGCTGATTGAATCACGATACAGCTGGGCGCAGACGGCTTCCAGCTACGAGCGGCTTTACGAAGAAATCTGCCGCGCTAGATGATCTGCAATTGCTCGCGCTCGGGCAAGGGCGGGAATGGCGCCTGCGGCAGCGCCTGATACCAGTAGGCGACCGAGGCGATATCGTCTTGCAGGGGCAGGTAGCGGCGGTTATAGCCCCAGCCCAGCGCTTGCATGGTCACGCGCAAGTCGGCTTCGAAGCGGATTGGGTCCATGATATGCCAGCGGTACATGCCCATGCGATGCTGTGAGCGGTAGCCGCCGTCGGGGCGGATCACCTGGTGGAAGCCGGCGTAGGGTGTGGTGAAGGTGACATAGCCCTGGTTGTGTCGCGGGCTAGGGTCGAAGTTGTAGGAGCCGCAGAAGTAGTCTTCGGTCCCGGTGCCGCAGATGGTGGGGTAATCGTCGCCATCGAGGTAGAACTTTAGCTCGCCTTCGCCCCACCAGCCGTTGTTGTTTGCGCCCCAAGCCACATATGTTCCGACGTAATGCCCGCGTCCGCGGATGCCATCGACGATGGTGTAGACGTCTTTGTAGGGCAGGGGGTTGACGCGGCGGAATTGGGCATGGAAATAGGCGGCGTCTTCCGGCACATCGGTCAAGGTGTAATTCACTTGGTAGTAGAGCGTCATATCTTCTTCGGCGATATTGCTAATGGTCATGCGGCAATGCTTCCGGAAGGGCATCTCCCAGTAGGAGTTGAAAGCGCTGCCCGGGTTGACGCAGATGGGCAGGGAGGTGACCTGTGCGTATTCGCCCCAGCCGACAGCGAAGAAATCGCCGATGGGACATTCGACCGATGGCTGCTCGCTGCCATCCCAGTAAATGCGCAAGATGCAATAGCGCCAGATGCCAGTCGGCGTCATCCAAATCTGCTGGATCGCGCCGGGGCCGCTGATATCGGCCATAGTGAAAGTTTCCCCCGCATTGATCCGCACCGATGGCGATACCTTCCAGCCTTGCCCGAGGTCGCGGGAAGCGTGGCTGCCAGTGCCTTCGCGCGCCAGACCGCCGCGGCCCTTCGCGCCATCAAAGTTCTCGGCGCTGAGCGAGCGCGTCTTCGCTGAGGACAGTCGCGAGAGGTTGCCCAAGTGCAAGCCTAAACCGTTGAATTCGGTCATGAGATTCTCCAATTATTGGTCGTATCATAGCGGCGCTATTGGCTTGGCGTTGCGGTTGCCGCCTCTTGAGCCTCACCAGCGAGATTATCAAAGTGCAGTTGAAATACCGCGCAAACATCGGAGTGGGAGCCGACATAGAAGTAACTGATCATATCGCCTTCGTAGTCAAATGTGCCGGCGCTGGCGCATGGCTCAATGGAGAAGGACTGGGCGCTGGCTTGACCTTCCTGGCCGCCCAGCATGCAGTTTAGTATCTCTTGGTTGACACGCGACTGATTGAGCACCATGGCGCCGCCGATCTTTGGCGCCGTTAAGGTGGAATCGCTCTGACGATAGAATTTTGCAGCGAGGGCGCCGCGGTCCTGGAAACACTGCAGAATCTGTTCAGCTTTGGCGATGACGGCGGTAATGCCTACCTGCCCGCTCAAGAGCGACGCGCCACCGACAGCGGCGAAAGCCCCGTCAAGGGTCGTATCGACATCAGACGCGGTGTAGGAGGCCAAGTTTGGCAGCAGACGTTGCGCGGATTTAGCGTCATTGGCGACGTTGCCGGTGTCGCTGCAAGCCGCCAGCAGCAGTGATGCCAGCAGGGCCAGCGCAAGCAAATGCAGCAGCTTCAACGTTTGACTCCTGACTATATATTGGCGAAGCGACAACACATTGCATTTTATCAGAGATTGCAGAACGCGTTGCGCGGCGCCGCCAGGAATCAGTTGAAGCGCTCAAGCCACTCTTCGCGCGGCTCAAAGGCAACATCGACGGCCGCGCGCACCACAAGATCGCCGCAGATCTCCGCAATATCCTCGGGACTGTAGCGATCCAAATTGTTCAAATACCACATTACTACTTCAGTGTAAGCGACACAAATGTGATTGATCGCGATGACGGGATCGACCTTGGACGACTCGCGAGGCCGGTAGCGTTCACGCACCATATCGGCCAGCGCCTGTCTGGTTTGCTGATGCGCCCGACTGCTCGGCGGCAGGCTGGCGTAAAGCAGAATAACTTTCGGGTTCTCTCGGGCGTAGCGAAATAACAGCGTCGCTTCGTCGCGCGGTGACTTCGCCGGCGCCAACGCGTCCTTGAAACTTTGCATGAAGTCGAGCGAGACGCGCGTCAACACGTCGTCTTTGTCCTGATAGTGACGATAGAAAGTGGAGGAGCTGACGTCGGCTCGTCGCGCCAGTCCCCGGACGGAGATGCCCTCGTAGCCGAATTCGAGCATCAAGTCTATGCAAGCCTCGGAGAGCTTCTTGCGAGTGCGTTCCATGCGTTTATCGTTTTTCGGCATTTCTTGGCATCGCTCCTGGCGCGCGTGAGTGAATTGCCGTGGTAGGTCTGCCTCAAGAATAACCTATGTATTATACCGGACCGAGTAAGCGAGAGCATAATAGGTTGAGCTGCCTATTGCTATGACAATATGCTGGCGCTAAGTTGTCCGGCTTATAGGTCAATACTAAAGAATCCGCTCTATAAGCGACCTAATATGTTGATTCACGATTGCGCATTGTATAGGATTGCGGTCGCGTAAACCAGAAGATAAGTCGTCGCATCCGTGTAATATGAAGCGTATATTTTGATAGTGTCCCACAACCATGCTTTGCTGACGCTGGGCGCCGGGCTGATTCGCGTGAGTTGGATGCGGCCAAGAAGCTACGACAGCGGCGTCACGCACTATCAGCTGTTCTACATTGAAGCAGGCGGCAGCATTGACCCCGGCACGACGATTGAGCGCATCGCTGGGACGAGTTTCACGATCGGCAGGCTGACCACCGGCGCTCCCGACCGAGAAACAAGGCGTTGGCTCGGTTCACGAAAGACAGGGTCAGCGCTGTTTCATTGCTCGCCAACGATGGCGGCGACCAAGCGGCGTCCCGGGGGACCGTCTGGCGCGTGCAAGGGACTTCCAGGTCAGACTTATTGATAGTCGAAGGCGAGGACAGAGACCAAATGTTGGGAATTTGCCTACTGGCTCCATGGCGCGGGACTAGGGCGCTGAGGCTAGCGGCTTGCCTGCTGGTTGCCGCGTTCTGGGCTGGGGCGGCGCCAACACAGGCGGCCACGATTACCGTTAACAGCGGCGACGACGACGCCACGGCTGGCGATGGCGTTTGCACTTTGCGCGAGGCGATCAATAACGCCAGCAGCGACAGCGATACCACCGGCGGCGACTGCGCAGCGGGCGAATTGGGCAGCGATATGATAGAGGTGTCTGCCGACGTCGACGCGATTACATTGGCCTCACTTGTCGATATCTCCCTTTCGCCGATGACGATTAATGGCAACGGCGTCACCATCAACGGCAGCGCGCTGACCGGGTCGAGCGGGTTATTTCGCGTTAACACAAACGCCAGCCTTAGCATAAGCCAGGCGACGCTTGAAGGCGGCGGCAGCACCGGCCAAGGACCCATACACGCGGACGGCAATATCAGTTTAAGCAATGTGACCATTCGCAATTTCGTCAGGACCGCCATCACTTCTCCCATAAGCGGTACGGTCACAATAGCACTCACAGACGTCCTGATTGAAGACGCTGTCGGATCCTACAATTCGCATCTGCAGAGCGGCACGGTGTTTGATGTCGGCAATCACTCGACAGTGACGGTCAACAATGTTGTGCTGCGCCGTCTGTTCGGCGGCAACGCGGCCTTCAACATCCGTCCCGATGCCGACCCGCTGAGCAGCATAACGCTTACGGGCTGTCTGACAGCGGAAGCGGTCTACCCCCAATTGTCCAACGGCAATGTTATCAACAACACCACCGGCGCCTGCTCGGGCACGATCGGCAACGGCGCACCGGCAGCGCGCCAGATTCCGGCGCCACGCGCCTCGGCCTGCGGTTTGCCGCTGGAAGGCGTGCTGGTTCAGAGCGCGACCTACAACCTGGTCGCCGACTGCCAAATGACCGGAACGCTCTACATTCCCAAAGACTTAACGGTCACCATCAACGGCAACGGCTACACCATCCATTCCGCGGGCGGCGCCAGAATCCTGCAGAGCGCGGGCATGTTGACGGTGACCAATGTCACATTCACCGGCGCAGGCAGCAGCGGACCGGCCTTCCTCATCCTGCAAAGCACGAGCGTATTCCGGCATGTCGCCTTTCGCGGCAATGAGGGACCCATCCTGATGGCCTCGCAAAATGTCGAGTTTGATCGCGTCATATTTGAGTCGAACAGCACTACCCAGACAGGCGGCTCGCATTCATCGGCGCTGCGGCATTTGCTGTCGGGAACGGCGACCATCCGCAACTCGATAGTCCGCAATAATCACGGCGGCGTGGCGGCCATCTACGCCGGCGTCGATAGCGTTCACGGAGAGACTCCAAGTCTGACTCTGGCGGACAGCGTCGTCTTTGAAGGCAACACGCCCCAGGATATCGCCAACACAGCCGGCAGCATTACTGACGCGCGCAATCCGGACGCTTTGTTGCCGCCGGATGTCGGTCCCTTTCCGCCGAAGCGCCCGGCACGGTCCACGACCAACAGAAAGCCCGAGGCGCGCATTCCCACCTGCCTCGCTTTGGCGCCTGAAATCCTCGTCACTGATTTAACGAGCCATACCGAGTGCCAGCGCGTGGGCGCGGCGGGCGTTGGCAAAGCGGAATTGGTCGCTGCGGGCATCGTCGACGCGGTCGATATCTGGAGCTGGGTGGGCAACGGCACCGAAGCCTGCTTCAGCGCAAAAGGCCGGGCAATGGTATTCTTGAACGCAGATCGCGCGCCGCGCACAATCGAGCATTTGCCGTTCGTCGAACGCCACGGCTACAGTTGCGCGCGCATCCCGCATCATGGCACGGTAGTTTTGCTGCACGCCGCGCCCTACGGTCTCGCACAGCCTAACGCGGGTTTATCCCAGATTCGGAAGCTGACGAATTGCATGGTCACGCTCTTGGCGCCGCTCAACCTGCGCGACCGTTCCCAGGGCGCGGCGCAAAGAGTATTGCCAGCTAGAGTCAAGCTGACGGCGCTGGAGAGAAATCGGGATTGGATTCTGGTCGATTACCACGGCGCGCGCGGCTGGATTAGCGCTGACTATGTAAATGGTCAAGGTGACTGCAGCTAAGCAGGTCTAGACTTTGCCAGCGCTATCGACAGACTGTTTCGTTGCTTCCCAGGCGCGATTGCCAGCAAAGCGGGAATCGCCTCTCGCCGCGAAGACCAGTTTGCCCGGAGAATTGTAGCTGGCCTTAGCCGCAAGTAGCGCGAGCGCATGTAGCCTCGCCGCTGCCAATTGGAATGGGCCGCCCGAGACTCAATTGCCCGGTCGCAGATCTTCTCTCTCCCTTCCTTGGCTGCCGGGCGCATAACTTGGCATGTCGTGACATTACTGCGCTTATCTGGCGGCAATAGATTGTCGCGGATCAGCTTTCCTGCGACAAATCATGTTTGACCGTCTCCAAGGCAAGCCTGCAAAATCGCAAACCAGGCGCGCTCTCTTGATTTTAGAAAATGAAACGAATATGATAGAAGGAATGTTAGCGTTAACATAGGAAGTGGCGCCGCCGTGATAAGACGCCGGAGACGTGTCACGATTGCTGATGTCGCGGAAGTGGCGAATGTGTCCGCTATGACGGTGTCGCGCGTGATCAACAATAAGGATGCGATCAAGCCCGAGACACGGCAGCGCGTCATGAAGGTCATTGACGAGCTTGATTATGCGCCTAATCACATCGCCCGAAGCTTGACAGGAAGCCGCAGCTACACTATCGGCGTCATCGTGGTTGATATCGCCAATCCCTTTTTTGCCGAGATCACGGCCGGCATAGAAACGGTTGCTTGGCAGCACCATTACAACGTCATCCTCTGCAATACGCAGGAGGACCCGCGGCGCGAGCGGCAAGTCATGCGCATGTTGGAAGCGAAACAAGTGGACGGCGTCATCGTCTGCAGCACGCGCCTGGCAGATGACGATCTGCCACGGCTGCTGGAAATGTTCCCCGCCTGCCTCCTATTTAACCGTGAAACGACGGCGAAGGACGCTAATGTCGTCATGCTGGCGGATGCCGCCGGCATTGTTCGCCTCGTGGAGCACCTGGAAGCCGGGGGACGGAGGCGACTGGGCATGATCGCTGGCGGCAGCCGCTCGCACAGCGCGCAGGCGCGTCTGGATGGTTTCCGCAGCGCCACCAACGGAGACGACGCGCTGATCGAACATATCGAGACGGCGCATATTCATACCGGCTTTAGAGCTGCGCAGACGCTGCTTGCGCGTCAACCCGATCTCGATGGCTTGGTCTGCCACAATGATTTGGCGGCGGTAGGGGCGATGCAAGCTTGCATGACGCATGGCAAGAGCGTACCTGGCGATATCGCTGTAGTCGGCTGCGATGACATCCCGCTGGCGAGCCTGATCTCACCGAAGCTCACCACTTTGCGCGTCGACCGCCGCGTCCTGGGCGAACTGATCGCGCGCAATCTTTTCGCGCATATTGATGGGGAGCAGCCCACTCGGCGCCAGGTGATCCGGCATCAACTGGTCATTAGAGACAGCGCGCCATAAGAAAGAGCGCGAGCAAAAACCAGGAAAATGGGGAAAGGAGCGCATCACGGCAAAGATACGTATCAGCCCGTCGAATGGAAAGTATCGTTTCTAGGAGGAGAATTGTAATGTCTCGTAAGATGAGTCGCCGCAAGTTTCTCAAATTGTCCATAAGCGCTGGCGCCGGCATGGCGGTTTTGAGCAATGGCTTGCCGCTTGCGGCGCAGGACATGATGTACAGCGAGGCGCCTGAACTCGCGGATATGGTCGCTGCTGGCGACCTGCCGCCGGTGGCCGATCGCTTGCCGCTGAACCCGGTCGTGATTGAGCCGCTGGACAGCATCGGCGAATATGGCGGCGCCATCCGCACTGGAATCTTCCAGGGACGCGGTTTCCAGGCGCGTTCGGCCTGGGGTCCGGAGCCGATCCTGCGCATTGGCTGGGATTCCAGCACAATTGAACCCAATATCGCCGAGAGTTGGGAGTATACTAACGACGGCAACACTTTCGTCTTGCATTTGCGCGAAGGCATGAAATGGTCCGATGGCGCGCCATTTGGGGCGCATGATTTCGAGTTCTACTGGAATCATGTGCTGACGAATACGACGCTCTCGCCCTCGCCGCGCTCGGAGTTTGTCATCAATGGCGAGTTGGCGGAATTTGAGGTCGTGGATGATCTGACGGTGCAATGGACCTTCGTGGCGCCGCACGCCAATTTGCCCGGCTTGCTTTCTCACTGGATCGGCTCACAGCTGCCGCGCTGGATGCCGCGTCACTATCTTGAGCAGTTCCATCCCGATTTCGCCGATGCGGCGGAACTGGAAGCGAAGATTGCGGAAGCCGGTTTCTCCACCTGGGACGAGCTCTTCAACAATCGCGTCGCGGTTCAATATGGCTTGCACTTCGACAACCTCGATCTGCCAAACTTGCTGCCTTTCAAGACGAGCCGCGCCATGGAGCTAAACATCGTGGTCGCCGACCGCAATCCCTACTACTGGAAGGTCGATACCGAAGGCAACCAGTTGCCCTACATCAACCAGGTCATCCTGACGAATTACGAGGGCGCGGAGGTACGCGACGCCGCCATTGCCGCCGGCGAGATGAATTGGGTCAATACTGATTTGACGTTCACCAATTTCCCGCTTTACCAAGAAAATGCTGAGGCGGGCAATTATGAAGTGCGGCTGTGGCAGACGAGCCGCTCGGCCGAGCACACCATCATGTTCAATCACAACGCCAAAGATGAGGGTTTACGCGAGATTTTCAACGATATTCGCTTTAAGCAGGCGATGTCTATGGCGATCGACCGGCAGACCATCTCTAATGTGGTGTATCAGGGTTTCGGCGTGCCATCGCAGGTGCAGGTGATCCCGGGCAGCAAGTTCCGCGTGGAAGAATATGTGACGCGCCACACCGACTACGATCCGGCCGCTGCGGGCGCCTTGCTGGATGAGATGGGTTTGAGCACCGGCGGCGATGGCATGCGGTCGCGGGCTGACGGCAGCGCGTTGAGCATCCGCATGGACATCTCGATCGGGCAGCCGGGCAGCGAAGACGTCGGCGAATTGCTGCGCGAATTCTTGGCTGAGGTCGGCGTCGATCTTGATGTGCGGGTGGTCGCGCGCGAGCAGATCCGCGCTTTGATCGACAATAACGACATCGAATGCGGCATTTGGATCGCGGATAAATGCAGCGACTCGATGTTCCCGCATACGCCAGTATGGCATGTGCCATTCTTGCCCACAGACTGGAATCAGTGGGGTCCGCAATACGCCGTACACTACGCCACCGGCGGCGAAAGCGGCGAGGCGCCAATGGGCGATGCGGCGCAAGTTCAGCAGCTCTTCGACCAGATGAAGACCACGATCGATGAAGCCGAGCGCGTGAATATCGGCAAGGAGATCATGCGGCTGAACATCGAGAACCTGTGGAATATCGGCGATGTGGGCGAGGTGCCGATCCCGGTGGTCTTGGGCAGCAACTTCCGCAACTATCCGGCGCAGGGCTTCACCAGCTTCGACTGGCTGGGCAACCATCAGTATCACATCGAGCAGTGCTACTTTGAAGGCGGCGAGTGGGTGGGCGCGCCGAGTTAGGCTTGATGTTGATTGGCAAACCCCCTCCCACATAAAGAGGGAGGGGGAACTGATACTCGGCGACCAGTCACTTCGCACCGCTTCCGCGCTTGTAGGGGAAGGGACCGGAGGATGGAGGCGTAGTCATGACCGCCTACGTCATCAGACGCTTCCTGCAGATGATCGTGATCATGCTCATCGTGAGCATCGTCGCCTTCATTGTCATCCAGTTGCCGCCGGGCGATTTTGTCGACGCCTATGTCACCACCATCTCCGGCGGCGAGACCTTCACCCAGGAGACTATCGACGCCTTGCGCGCGCAATTCGGCCTGGATGAACCCTTCCTCATTCAGTATGTCAAGTGGATCAGCAATGTCCTACGCGGCAATTACGGCGTGTCCTTTCAGCATCAGCGCACGGTCGCAGATTTGCTGGGCGAGCGACTGCCGCTGACGCTGGCCATCACTTTGCCCACCGCCGTGCTCGTCTATCTCATCGCCATTCCCATAGGCATTTATTCGGCGCTGAATCAGTATTCGCTGCTCGATTATCTCTTTTCATTTGTCGGCTTCATTGGCCTTGCGATTCCCAATTTCCTCTTCGCCATTATCCTGCTCTATATCGGCAGTCAGTATTTTGATGCAAACGTTGCTGGCTTGTTCTCGCCGGAATACGAATTGGCGCCCTGGTCATTTGGGAAGTTTCTCGATTTGCTTTCCAATCTGTGGATTCCCGTTATCGTGGTGGGCACGGCGGGCACAGCGGGCACGATTCGCGTCATGCGCGGCATGATGCTGGACGAAATGCGCCAGCCTTATGTGGAAACCGCCCGCGCCAAAGGCTTGAGCGAAGCCCGTCTCATCTTCAAGTATCCGGTGCGCGTGGCGATCAGCCCGGTGCTAAGCACCATCGGCTTCGTGCTGCCCGCCTTGATCTCGGGCACGGCGATCGTCGCCATCGTGCTTAATTTGCCCACGACGGGTCCGCTGCTGCTCAACGCCTTGCTGGCGCAGGATATGCTCTTGGCTGGCTCGATGATCCTCTTCCTTAGCTTGCTGACGGTCATCGGCACCTTCGTTTCCGATCTGTTGCTGATTTGGGCGGATCCGCGGATTCAGTTTGAGTAGGGGCGGCGATGCCGAAAGACCAGGTTGCAAATCCGCCCAGTGAAGAATCGCCTCTGGAGGTGGTTTCGCCGCAGCGGCTGATGTGGTGGAAATTCCGCCGTCACAAGCCGGCTGTTTTCTCGGGCATCTTGCTCCTGTTGGCTTATGTCGGCTCGGTCTTTGCCGGATTCTTCGCCCCTTATGACCCGCTCTCCCGCGGACGCAACCTGTATATGCCGCCCAATCCGCCGCGCATCATCGACAGCGAAGGGAAATTGCGCGCGCCCTTCGTCTATGGCATGACGATGTCCCGCGATCTGAATACGCTGCGGCCGATTTACACGGTCAACACCGATGAAATATATCCGCTGCATTTCTTGGTCCGTGGCGATGAATACAAGATTGGCTTGCACGGCGTCCCGCTGAACGCCTTGCGTCCGCTGCATATCAGGCTAGATGTTCGCCTTTTCGGCGCTGCGGGGGCGCCGGTCAATTTCTTCGGCACCGACCAATTGGGAAGGGACCTCTACAGCCGGCTGATCTATGGGGCGCAGATTTCGCTATCCATCGGCTTGGCGTCGGTCTTTCTCAGCCTCGCCCTCGGTTTAATTCTCGGCGGCATTTCCGGTTTGTACGGGGGCTGGGTCGACAGCCTGATACAGCGCGTTATCGAAGCGATTATCGCCATTCCGTCCATCCCGCTATGGATGGGATTGGCGGCCGCTATCCCGCGGGACTGGGATCCGGTGCAGCAGTATTTCGCCATCCTTATCGTGCTATCGCTAATCTCCTGGACGAGCACGGCGCGGGTCGCCCGCGGGCGATTTCTCGCCGTCCGCGAGCAAGATTTTGTCATGGCGGCGCGGCTTTACGGCTGCAGCCAGTGGCGGATTATCACGCGCCATCTCATCCCCAGCATCATGAGTTATGTCATCGTCAATATTACGCTGGCTGTTCCGCGCATCATCCTGGCGGAGACGGCGCTAAGTTTTCTAGGCATCGGGTTGAATCCGCCGACCATCAGTTGGGGCGTGTTGTTGCAGGCGGCGCAAGATAACCTCGTGGTGCACTTCTATCCCTGGATGTGGATTGGTCCCGCCCTTTGCGTGATCGTCGCTGTTCTGGCATTCAATTTCGTCGGCGATGGCGCGCGCGATGCGGCTGATCCTTTTGCGAGTTAAAATGGCGAATCTACTGGAAGTCCGTTCGTTGAAGAAGTATTTCCCGATCAAGAGAGGATTGTTTTCACGCGCGGTAGGGCAGGTCAAGGCGGTTGACGGCGTCAGCTTCGAGGTTCGTGCAGGTGAGACACTGGGTTTGGTCGGCGAAAGCGGCTGCGGCAAAACGACGCTGGGCCGGTGCATCGTCCGCGCCTACCAGCCGACGGCGGGAGAGATTCTCTTTGGGGGTGAGGGGAGCGACAAGGGGGTTACCGATCTTGCGCGACTCAGCGGCGTTGAACTGCGCCCATTTCGCCGGCAAATTCAGATGATCTTCCAAGATCCCTTCGGCTCGCTCAACCCGCGCATGACGCTACTGCAACTCATTGGCGAGCCGCTCAAGGTAAACGGCGTCAAGGATGGCAATGTCATCAAGGAACGCGTGGCGGCATTGCTTAGCGTGGTTGGCTTGCGCTCGGAAACCATGACGCGCTATCCTCATGCCTTCAGCGGCGGGCAGCGTCAGCGCATCGGCATCGCCCGCGCCCTCGCCCTCAATCCGCGGCTGATTGTTTGCGACGAGCCGGTTTCGGCGCTGGATGTCTCGGTGCAGGCGCAGATCCTCAATCTCCTCGGCGATTTGCAATCGGAGTTTGGCTTGACCTATCTCTTTATCGCACACGATTTGAGCGTGGTTGAGCATATATGCGATCGCGTGGCGGTGATGTACGTCGGCAAGATCGTCGAAATGACCGAGACAGCGCGTCTCTATCGGAAGCCGCGCCACCCTTACACGGAAGCCTTGCTATCGGCTGTGCCAAAGCCGGACCCGCGCCGCAGGGCTGCGCCGCTCGTTCTCGAAGGCGAAGTGGCCGACCCGGCGGACCCGCCGGCAGGCTGTGCTTTCCATCCGCGCTGCCCTTATGTCATCGAGCGCTGCCGCAGCGAAAGCCCCGCATTGCATCCGAACGCGGGCGGGCATTGGGTGGCCTGCCACCGCGCCGCCGAGCTTGATCTGCAGGGAGCCAACTGACATGAGCGCTACGCTGCTGGAAGTTCGTAACTTGCAGACCCACTTCGTCAGCGAGCTGGGGCGGGTCCGCGCGGTGGACGGCGCCAGTTTCAGGCTGGAAAGCGGGCAGACCCTTGGCATAGTCGGCGAAAGCGGCTGCGGCAAGTCGATCATGTCGCGCTCGATTTTGCGCATCGTGCCTCATCCGGGCGAGATCGTCGGCGGCAAGATCCTCTACCAGCGCGATGGCGAATCGATCGACTTGGCTGCGCTCGACCCGAAAAGCGCGGAGATCCGCGCCATCCGCGGCGCTGAAATCGCGATGGTCTTCCAGGAGCCGATGACTTCGCTGAGTCCAGTGCATACCATTGGCGATCAAATCAGCGAAGCCATCAGGCTGCACCAACTGTTCAGCAAAGCGGCGGCGCGGGAGCGGACGATCGAGGTGCTTAGCCTGGTCGGCATGCCGCGCCCGGAAGGCATCATTGACCGCTATCCGCACGAGCTTTCCGGCGGCATGCGGCAGCGAGCCATGATCGCGATGGCGCTTAGCTGCGAGCCGCGTCTGCTCATCGCTGATGAACCGACCACCGCTCTTGATGTCACCACGCAAGCGCAGATCCTGGCGCTGCTGCGTCGACTGCAAGGGGAGCTGGGCATGGCGATCATGTTCATCACGCACGATCTGGGGGTCATCGCCCAGATGACTGATCATGTGATCGTCATGTACATGGGGCGGATCGTTGAATCGGCTGATGTGGATTCGCTCTTCTATCAGCCGCAGCATCCTTATACCGGCGCTCTGTTGCATAGCATCCCGCGCCTGGGGAGCAGCCAGCCCGGCGGGAAACTGAATGTCATTCGCGGCTCGATTCCCGATCCCTACGCTGTGCCTGGCGGCTGCCCGTTTCACAATCGCTGCCGCTTCAACGATGGCGACCGCTGCCAGAGCGAGACGCCGATAATGCGCGAAGTCCGCCCCGGGCAATTCGCCAGTTGCCACTATGCCGGCGAAGTCGACCTTGAGGGCATCGCTCTGGCGGAGGCGACGCCATGACAGAGCCGCGCAGTAACGCAAACAGCGCATCGGCGCGTCTGCAGAAGTTTCAGCGGATCTTCCCGCAGGCTTGGCTGGCGCGCGACATTTACAGCGGATGCGACATAATCCGGGTGGATTTCCCGCCCGAATTAGACGAATTCTGCGATGTGCATATCAGCATGAGGCATCAGTCGGGCCGCATCTACGCGGAAGCCAACACCATGCTCGACGAGGATACGAATTCGGTTGTCCTGCGCAAAACCCTCAACGCGCCGGACGGACTTTATTATGCGCTTATTCGCCCCAAAGCCAGCGAGTATTATGGGGCGACGCCTTATGAAGTCGCTCTGCCTTTCCGGGTCATCAATGGCAATGTATCGACCAGACACTATGGCGATAACAGCTGCCGCCGCGAGGAAGCGCTAAGCGATGCCAGCCGCCGCGGACCCGATGTCATCAGCGAACTCGCGCGACTCGCTTGGGGGATGGCTATCCGTGAGGCGATTCTAGTCAAGGCAAGCGAAGGCGACGAGGCGCGAAGATTGCTCCCGTTGCTGTTCATTATATTCAAGTATGGTCAACAGTTGCCGCCGGGGTTGGCGGCGCTGCTCAACGGCAATTTGCGCCGGCATGAATTCAATTCCGGCAGTCCAACCCCGCTCACTATCGTTTGCCGTCGGCTGGCGGCCTTGCTCTACAAGCGAGGCGACCGCGCGGCAGCCGAGACCCGCGCCTGGCTGACAGCGCGCGCTGCGGACGGCTTCGACTTTTTTGCGCCTCTGGCTGACGAGTTGATGGCGCTGACGGCGTTGGTAGAATTCGACGATGAATTTGGCGAACTCGCCGCCGCTGTGCTCGACAAATTGCTTTTCACGCTGGCGCTGCATCCGACCGACTTCGCTATGGACGTCCGCTTGTCGCCGCTGAGCCCGGTGACGCGGCTGCTCTGGGGCGCGGGCAATTGGAATCCATCCAACGGGGCGGCGGTTCTTCTGGCTTGCGCTGAGTCATACGAGATTCCGTCGTTGATTCAAGCCATCGCGATCAAGCCTAAATTTTCTCTTTGCGCGATTGATCAACATCGCAGCGGCGTTAGTTTGAGCCAGCGACAACTATATCGCCATGGCGATTCCAGCCTCGTATCGGTCGGTCAGCGCTGGCTGGCGGAGCTGGGACATGTTCGCGTCTTCGCGGAGAGCCCTGGCCAGCTTCTGAAGCAGCAAGAGGACAAGCTGACGTGCCAAGGCGCGCAGGACATCTACTTCCCGACGTATGCGTTTGACGATTGGACAATCGCCGAGAATTGGGCTTTCGCGCGCCGCGCTGAGGGCTACCTGGCATTGCACAGCGAGAGCGGGTTTGAACTGCTGGACAAGGGACTGCGCCGGAACCGGATCCTGCGGACCGGCCGGGCAGATGCGCGCCTGAGCCTCTGCCTGGGCAGCGCGGAAAAGGACGGCGACTTCGAAAGCTTCATGAAGCGCTGCAGCCAGCCGCCGTCAGTTGATGCGCCAGCGATCTCGCGGCGGTTGCATTACAGCAGTCCATATTGCCGGGCAGACTTCAAGCAGCCGCTGATGGTTATCCGCTACGATGATTATGCCATGCAGCTGGACCTATCCAGCGAGGGTGAGACCGCCACATGACTATCATTGAAAACCTACTGCCGGCGCGGCGCGTGACGGGCGGCGCGCACCATTTCTTTGGTTACTATGACAAGCCGCCCTGGGACACGACTGGCCGCTATCTTCTTGCGATGCAAGTTGATTTTATGGACCGGATGCCCGAGCCCGCTGACAAGGCGCGCATCGGCATGGTCGATCTCGAGGACGGCAATTGTTGGATCCCGCTTGCGGAGACGGGCGCCTGGGGCTGGCAGCAAGGCGCGATGCTGCAATGGCTGCCCGGCGAGCCTACGCGCAAGATCATTTACAATCAGCGCGATGGCGACCGTTTCATCAGCGTGGTGCAAGATGTCTTCAGCGGCGAGACGCGGGTGCTCCCGCGCGCCATCTACGCCATCAACGGCTCGCAAGCCCTCTGCCTCAATTTCGCCCGCAGCCACCGCACACGCCCGGGTTACGGTTATGTCGGCGTGGCTGATTCCTGGGCGGATGAGGCGCATCCGGCTAAAGACGGCATATTCTTGATGGACATCGAGAGCGGCGAAAACCGGCTCATAATAAGTTTGGATCAACTGCGCCATTTCCAACCCAAGCCCTCTATGGCGCAGGCGCAGCATTGGTGCAATCATATCCACATCGCCAGCGATGCCTCGAACTTCATTTGCTTGCACCGCTGGGGCGATCCGGCCGGAGCGGGGCGCTATTTCAGCGACCGGCTATTCAGCGCCAGGCTTGATGGCAGCGGCCTTTGCCTGGTCGCCGATGACGGCTATGTCTCACATTTGGATCATTACAGCCCCGATGTCGTGCTGGCCTGGGCGCGGAAGAAAGGCGTCGGCGATCGCTATTTTCTTTTCCGCCGCTGCAATGAGGAAGTTAAGATTCTCGGGGATTCTGTTTTCACCAGCGACGGCCATTGCAGCTTCTCGCCTGACCGCCGCTGGCTGCTCACCGACACGTATCCCGATGCGCGGGACATTCGAGCATTGATGCTGTTTCACCTCGAAAGCGAGACGCGCATCGACATCGGCAAGTACCATGCGCCGCCAGCTCTGAATGGTCCGCTGCGCTGCGATCTCCACCCGCGCTGGAATCGCGATGGCAGGCAGGTCTGTATCGACTCCGCTCACGAGGGCGAGCGTCAGATGTACATCATTGATGTGTCGGAGATACTTGCGGCATTTGACTGATAGATTGGCCGCGCTGGAGGCATCAATACGCCGCTGTAGAGACGGAACTGTAACGGAGAGGGAAAGATGACAAAGGTTCAACAGCCCAAGGTGGTCGTCATTGGCGCGGGCAGCCTTTTTTTCGGTCGGCAGGCGATATGGCAGATGGTGCATTCGCCCTATCTGAACACAGGCACGCTGGCCTTGGTAGATATCGACCCGAGGCGCTTGGAGCAAATGGGACGGCTGGCGGAGAAGGTGGTGGCGGAAACTGGCGTTCGCTTGCGGATTGAAGTCGCCTCAGATTGGAAGAAAGCTCTGCCTGACGCGGATTTTATAGTGCTCAGCTTCGCAGTCGACACAGTGCGCTACCGTGGGCTTGACTGCCAAATTAGCGAGAAACACGGCGTTCGAATGTGCAGCGGCGATACCATCGGACCGGGTGGCATCTTCCGCGCCATGCGGGAGTTGCCCGTCATTATGAATTGCGCGGCCGATGTTGAACGATATTGTCCCAAAGCCTGGGTCATCAACTACATCAATCCCAGCGCGGTAAATGGCATGGCGCTCGCGCGGTATGCGCCGCGACTCAAATGTTTCGCCTTATGCGACTCGCTGCATATGCCGCATGTCAAAGCCAGGTACGCCGCCCGGGCGGGCATTATCACCGATGCCAGCGAATGGACCGAGGAACTCGATACCGAATTTGACTTGCGCATCGCCGGCGTCAATCATTTCACCTGGATGTTGAAAGCCGAGTGGCGCGGTCATGATGTCAGCCGAACAATCGCTGAGTCGCTGCGCCTCAGCGCGGCCACAGAAGATCTTGGCGGCGACCGGGG
This sequence comes from Anaerolineae bacterium, assembly GCA_022824465.1. GTDB lineage: Bacteria > Chloroflexota > Anaerolineae > Aggregatilineales > Phototrophicaceae > UBA6055. Next base: position 281,110 of record JAJDZV010000007.1, on the reverse strand, counting down.
CGCCAAAGCCCTGCACAATGATACTATCGCCTGGCAGCTCTACGAAGTTTTCGGCTACGTGCCCACATGCGTCGCTCATACCAAAGAGTACTTGCGCTTTTATCAAGGGCATGGTCGCTTGCCGGACGCGATACCGCCGCTCTCGATTTGGGAGACGGATGCGCGCTACGCTCGTCATGATCTGATGTGGCGGCAAGTCGAAGAGTTCAACAGCGGCGCCGCCCCCATCAGCCGATTCATGAAGACACTCGGTCCTGATCATGCGACCGACATCATTGAAAACATGGTCGGCGGCTTGAGCCAGCCCTTTTACATCAATACTTCAAATCGCGGAGCGGTGTCAAATATGTCGGATGACGCGTTTCTGGAGCTGCTCTGCGACATTGATATGGGGGGGCCGCGTCCGCGCCCGGTCGGTGAGATGCCTCGTGGGTTGCGCGGATTAAATGAACTGGTGCTCGATACGCACGAACTGACGGCGGAAGCCATTGTCAAGGCGGATTACGGCTTATTGCGCCGCGCGCTGATGACCGACCCCCTGACCAATTCTATCGCCGATGCCGACGCCATTCTCCGCGAACTGCTGGCGGCGGATCGCGATGCCTTGCCGGACCATTGGTTCGCTGAGGCGGTCTGGTAGAACCGGCAACTGCTTCTTGTCAGGGACGATCCAGCATATAAAGTCAATAGATTATTGTGCCTAAAACACGGAGATCTTGGATCGGCGCCGCGGCAAAGTATCGGTTCGCATCCGACGCGCTTTGGCATGCAGCGTTTCTGGAGACGAGACGCGTTCTCAGAATCGGCATTGCTGCCGGGGGCCGACTAACGCCGGGAGGGCGGAGGGCTACAACATGTTCTGCCGAACGGTCCATCATTCGCTAGTAGAGTAGGCTGATTAGCGACTGACAGCGGCCCTACAAACTTAGAGTCGCGAAATCGCTGCGCCTATTCCTGCGGCGCCAGCGCCATGCATCGACGTTCTTTGATTACATGACCGATTGTGATGCTAACACCTGTTAACTGTAATTCTCAAGCAGTTCTATCGTGGTACCCAGCAAGTTATCGCTGTCAAGATAGGTGTACATGCCGCTGCCATCGGCATACAGCCCCTGCTGGATCACTTCAATGCCGTGCCCGGCCAAGTAATCGGTAACTATGCGCGTATTATCCACCTGAAAGGCGATGTGCTGGGCTCCTTCGCCTTTCGCTTCGAGATAATCGCGCCATACGCTCGGCTCTTCATCCGGCTCGATCAATTCAATCTGAACCTGGCCGAAGTCAAAGAAGGCGAGTTTGGCGGTCGCTTCTGAAGGCGCGCCTCGGTACATCGTTTTCGCCAAGTCATATCCCGGCGTCTGGATTATCGGCGGCTGCGGTTTACCCAGTACGGCGGCGACGCGCTTAGAGCTCGCGAGAACATCATTCACAATGACGCCCACCTGACAGATAACATCAGTACCGATGCCAGTCGAGCGATCGAAAGGCGGCGCCGGAGGCAGGCGTAAATCGCCAAACACTTCCAGCAGCTCAATGACGATGCCCATGTCCTTGTCCGTGTCCAGATAGGTGTACATCCCGCCTTGACCGGTGAAAAGCCCCTGATGCACAACCTGGTAGCCGGCGGCGAGATAGGGCGCCAGCGCCGCCGCTGTATCGGGAACGAAAAAGGCGATGTGATGGATCCCTTCGCCATGTCGGTCGAGAAAGTCTTGCCAAGAACTTGGCGGCTCCATGGGCTGCAAGATCTCGAAATGTATATCGCCAATGCCGCAATGCACAATCTTCGCCCGCGCGTCCGTCGGTTCCCCGTGATAGGTCGCTTTGGTATGGTCATGAGCGTGAGTAATTTCAACTTCGTCGGATATCGCCCAATTGAATACACGCCGCCAGCGATCCGCGCTCTTCTCCACATCCTCCGCAATGAGGCAGACTTGGGCAATGGCCCTTTCGCTGAAAGATAATTCGCTCACGTGAGTTTCTCCTCCGTGCATGTATATGCCGCTAACTCAGGGATAGTAACCAAATGGATTCCCCTCAGCCGGAATATGCTTCATGGCGGTATCGCTTATCGCGCCGAGCTCCTCCAGGATTGAGGCATCAATATTTGCCTCCAATGCGGCGCAATTCGCCAAAGCTTGGCGCCTGCTCTTGGCGCTGACCAAGGCAGCAGTAACACCGGGCTGATGCAGAATCCAGCGCAGCGCCAGTTGACTGAGCGCCAAGCCGGCGCGCTCGGCGACTTCATTGAATTGCACAACCGATGGATACAGCGCGTCCCAAATGCCATCGCGAAAATGCAAAATGCTCCAGCGCTGATCGTGTGGAGCAAAGCTAAGCTGACGCTGGTAATTGCCGCCCAAGATGCCGGATGCCAGGGCGCTGTAGGCGATAATTGAGATGCCTCGCTCGTGACAATAGGGGATCAAGTCCACTTCGGGGAAGCGCCAAAGCAAGTTGTATCCAATCTGCAGCACGTCGATTTGCGCGACTTCGGCCACTTGCTCTATCTGTGCAATTGAGAAGTTGCTAACGCCAATCGCTCGGATACGCCCGCGCATACGCGCAGTTTCAAGCGCTTCCGCCCAGGGCCGCAAATCGGCATTGGTGATAGGCCAATGAATGTAATAGATATCAATTAGGTCGATGCCGAGTCGATTTCGGCTGAGCTCAATTGCCTGTGACATGGCTTCCACAGTCAGGTCTGTCAAGTTGGCTTTGGAGGCCAGAAGCATGCGTTCTCGGCGACTCGCATCCGCCGCAAGAAAGCGTCCTATCAAGCGCTCAGATTCGCCATCGCCGTAAGCGTGAGCGGTATCAAAATGCGTGATGCCGCCTTGCAGCGAGGCCGCCATAGCATCGAGAAGGCCTGACGCCTCGCTTTCGTCATAGCGAGCCACACCGTAAAACGAGCAGCCCAGCCCGATTGGCGCGTGGCGCTGCGTGTTATCGCCGATCTGCACCTTTCCTAGCATTGCATTTCACCTGGCTGTTATAAACGTCCGATAATCGAGCGCGCGCGGACCACTTTTCTTGCGGCTCCGCGCGCAACCCAATGGGCACTGTCGCGGCTATCGTATCCCTTCGCTTAGCCTTTGAAGGCGCCCGCGGTCAGTCCCTTGATGAACTGCTTTTGCAGCAGCAGAAAGACGATCAGAATCGGCAGAATCGCCAGCAGCAAGCCAGCGCTGAGCGCGGTGTAGTCGACAGAATAACGCCCGATGACTTGATAAAGGGCCGGTTGAATTGTTTTGAGTTTGGGCGAGATCAAGAAGGTCGTGGAAAACATGAATTCATTCCACACGCCCATGAATTGGAATATCAATACAGTCGCGATGCCAGGGCGCGCCAGCGGCAGATAGACATACCAGAAAACGCCCCACTCGGTACAGCCATCAATCTTGCCGGCGTCGCCCAATTCAAAGGGCAGCGTTCGGAAGAATGCGCGCATCAAGAATGTCGCGAAGGATATGGCGCCGCCAGTCATAGACAGAGCCAAGCCGACATGTGTGTTTAACAAGTCAAGCGACTTGAGGTACTGGAACATCGGAATCAAGATCGCCTGACCGGGAATCATCATCGCTGCCAGGAAGACGTAGAATATCCAGTCTCGCCCAGGAAACTGGAAGCGTGCGAATGCGTAGCCGGCCAAAGTGGCGGTTATGAGCACGATGGCAACGTTGATGCCCGCTACATACAGCGAGTTTCCCAGATGATTGGGCAGATCCATCGCATGCCAGACGCGCTCGTAGTTGGAGAAGTCGAGCTGCCGCGGCAAGAATGATGTGAATACCTCGCGCTGCTCTTTTACCGATGTCATGACCATCCAGAGCAGCGGGAAAGCCATCACTATCGACAGCAATATCAAGAAGGCGTATGTAACCAGTTGTCGTATGCTCTGAATGATTCGGTATTGGTCGGTGGCGGTCATAGCTCTACTTCATTCACTTGCCCGACACGAATCTGGATGATGCTGAATATCAGACTGAAAATAAGAATGACGATGGCGATGGCGGTCGCATATCCTAGATGCGGGTTGGAACTGCCGAGAGCGCCAAAAGCGGTACGGTACAAGTAAGTGCCGAGCGTTTCGCTGGCGTGATTGGGGCCGCCCGTGGTCATTACCCATATCTGATCGAAGGCTCGGATGCCGCCGATGGTATTCAGCACGATGACCACGGTCATTGTGCTCCGCAGCATCGGGACGGTTATGAAGCGAAAGCGATGCCAGACGTTGGCGCCATCAATCGAGGCTGACTCGTACAGATCTTGTGGGATGCCCTGCATGGCGGCGAAGAATATCATCATGAAAAAGCCAAGCGACTGCCAGATGGAAACCGCAATGATACAGGGAATCACCAGGTTTCTGTCCGCCAGCCAAAGTTGAGTCCAATCGCGCAAGCCCAAGCTGCGCAGCAACTCGTTCAGGACGCCAAAGTTAGGCTCATAAATCATGCGCCACAGCAGGCCGGTGATCGTCAAGGAGATAATTACCGGCAAGAAATACAGGAAGCGGAAGGCGGTGCTGCCCCTTAATCCCGAATTCAGTATGTTGGCAATCAGCAACGGAATCGTCGTCTGGAAGACGGTCGTGGCGACGGTGTAATAGACGACATTGCCCATTGATTTCCAGAAGACCTTGTCCTGAAGCAGGTTCTCATAGTTGCGCAGACCAATCCAGGTCGCCGGCTCAATTCCATTCCAACGCTGAAAGCCTAGCAGTATGGCCTGTATCATTGGCACCGCGATGAAGGCCGCCAAGAAGAAAGCGGCCGGCGCCAGAAAAAGCGCAGGCAACCAGTATTTACGCAACTGAGTTACCAGAAGGTATTCACTTTTGTGATTAACCGTGGAGACGGCCATACGGCAACTTTTCTGGAGCGACCGGGCGCACCATCAACATGAGGGCATGCGACAGAGCGCAGGGCGTCGGCATCAAACCGTCGCCCTGCCCTACATTCTGCCTAGTGTGCTAGCATCTGGCGGGTTGCCGCAAACAGCTAGCGCGCGCGCGCCGCCAAGACATTCGCCTGAATCTCAGCCGCGCCAGCTTCCGGCGTGATCGAGCCGTCCAGTATGCTTGCGCAGACGCCCGAAATGCCGTCCCAACTGCCTTGCCCGAATAGGATGTGGTTCGCGCCGTCTGTTGTCAGCCAACTGGTCATCTCGCGCACGATTTCATTTTCCACGAAATCGAGGCCCGCTTCCATAGATGGCATGTTCTGCGTTTCTGTGATGTGCTGCGAATAAATCTCCGGGCTCATCAAGTACTGGACTAGCTCCAACGCCAATTCGGTGTTGTCGCTGTTTGCCTTGGTAACCCAGCCTTCGCCGCTGCCATTGCCCGACCAGTGGATATCTTCAGCGGTAAGCGCCGGATTCTTGGCCACGTAATAGTTGGCGGCCAACTCCTCGGGCGCCTCATTCACGATGATGCCCGGATACCAGGATCCGCCGTAAAACATAGCCGAACGCCCCTGATAGAAGATTTGCGCGCCTTGCGCCTCGCTCACGCCGTTGATGCCCGGCATGAACACGTTGTTCATTGCGAGGTCTTGCACCAGCGCCAGCGCCTGCACAACCGGCTCGGAATCCCAGGAAACATCAGGATCGGACAGATCATCCAGCGCCCAAACATCGCCGCCAAACTGCGTGATGATGGGCAGTACGAAGTCGGGACAAACGTTCATCGCCGAGTTGCCCCAAGCCACTGGTATATAGCCCGCATCGTTAATGGTCGGCGCCATAGCGATCAAGTCATCCCAGGTCTCGGGCGGTTCCAAGCCTAATTCCTCCATGATGGCCGGGTTGACAAAGATGCCGAACATTTGCGCGGTCCAGGGGATGGCATAGATTTGACCATCAAAGGTGAATTGGCGCGTCGGACCTTCATAGAACTGGCTTAGAAATTCTTCGTCCATGACCTCGCTGTAATTCACCGAGAGTCCGCCTCGACCTAGCTCAGCCGCTTTCACATGTCCGAAGAAGACATCGGGCAGCTCCTCGCCCGCAATCATAGATTCCAGTGTCGGCAAGTACTGCGGGAAAGGCACGAAATTGTTCTCGATCGTGACGCCGGGGTGCATTTCAAGGAAGCCATCCAGGATGGCATTCCACCACTCCGATTCGCTGCTCATGCTTGAGGTCCAGTGCATTATGCGCAGGACCGTCTCATCCTGTGACAGTGCTGGCGCCGCCAGCGTCAGGATTAGACAGGCGACCAGTATGATTCTAGCCAAGAGTTTCATGATTAGTTTCCTCATTTCTTCGTAGTATTCTTGCGGACTCAAAAGCACCGTGACACTGCCCGATAAGACCTCCTCCCCTTCGACAAGTCACCATAGGTTGGCACTTTCAGAGACAATTATAGTCAGTCGCTTTCAGCCTGTCAAAAAAGCTGGCGTCCACTCATAGCAGCAGAGTCACGCGGATATTGTTCGTCCTAAGTTGACACCAGAAGCCAAGTGGTTGGTTGTTTGCGCGCGGCGGGCGCGTCGTTTGCGGGCGCGCCTCGCCAGTGGCATGGCAGCATCCTGCAATGGCTTCCAAAGGAAATCGCCGCGCCTGCTGAAAACCAGCCACAGGGGGCGATTCGCGTTGGCGTGATGCATCCGCGCTGACGCCGCTTCAACCGGCTTCGCTAAGAATATCAGCGGAGCGTAATCGACTCATCGCCGCGTGATGCTTTAAGCCGTTTGCGCAGCTTCGACGCGTCCGCGCCTGCAATTCTAGCGCCTCGTCCTCCGCGCCACAGCCGCCGCTAAATTCCATACTTGACAAGCGCCGAGCCCAGCCACGCCCAGGCGCCTGGCGCCGGCCCCTGCTTTTTCCTCGGGATTGGCTTCGGTTAGACCCGACTGTAGGAGCCGCCCGCCTCCCTGGTCCAATTCGAGATTCTATTGCGGTTCTACAGTCCAAAGTCGAACTCGGAAAAGCGAACATGAATCGGGATTGCTGAAAGTTGTCGATGCGCCAAGGTCGCGAGCGAGTGTAGGGACGACTACTCAAGTCTCCCGAAAACTGAACCTGACGACACGGGAGATCAGGTAAGTCGCGCCTGCAATTCAGTCCATACTCCCTAAACTCAGCGCTTCCCATGAATTTGGACGCTTGCGTCACAAATAGTGAAGCGCTAGGCTATGACAATTGCGTTCGGCTGCCGAATGCGGACACGCAATATGAAACTAAAGAATTAGCGCTTAACTTCTGCTTCGGATAGTCCTTATGTCTCGGTTTCTGATTGGCATTGATGTCGGCAGCAGCGCCTGCAAATGCGTGATAGTCGACGACAGTCTGCGCCTGCTCAACCAATGCGCTCAATCCTACCCCACACACTATCCGCAAGTTGACGCAGCGGAGCAGGACCCTGAGGATTGGTACCGAAGCGCCTGTCAAGCGCTACGCAACTGCCTGGAATCAAGCGGCATCAAGCCGGCGAACGTCATGGGCATTTCTATCGCCGGACCCGCCCATAGCGTCGCGCTTATGGATGACGCTGGCGACATTCTGCATCCGACCATCCATTGGTCGGATTTGCGCAGTACTCCACAAGCCGAGCGCCTCGAAACCGATTGCGGCGACGCCATATTCGCGGCCGCCCTCTGCCGCGTCAATCCCGCCTGGACGCTGCCGCAATTGCTTTGGCTGCGAGAAAATCGGAATACTGTTTACCGGCGTTTGCGTCGCATCCTCGTGGTTAAAGACTATGTGCGTTACCGACTCACCGGGCTTACTCAGACCGATCGGTATGACGCCATTGGCACGCAACTCTATGATCTGCGCGCCGGCGCTTGGTCGCCTGCTTTGCTTGATATAGTCGGATTGGCTGAGGGAGCGCTGCCGGAAGTGCGAGCGGCGACCGATCTCAGCGGCGGCTTGACGCGGGCGGCCGCGCGCGAGTGCGGCTTGCTGGAAGGCACGCCCGTGGCGGTTGGCAGTGGCGATTCGGTCGTGGAGGCAGCCGGCATTGGGGCGATCGCGCCGGGACATTGCGTCCTCAAACTGGGCACGGCCGCCAATGTAAACCTGGTCACGCGCGCTGCCCAACCTCATCCCGGCGCCATCGTCTACCGACATGTCGTAGATCCGCATTGGTTCGCGATCACAGCAACCAACTCCGGAACTTCCACCTTGCAGTGGTTCGCGGAGACATTTTGTCGTTCAGCTGCGATCTATGCCGATGGAAAGCCCGCGTACCAGCAGGTTGATACCTTGGCCGCGGATTCGGCGGCGGGCGCGCGCGGTCTGTTGTTTCATCCCTACTTGCAGGGCGAGAGGTCTCCTTACTGGGATCCGCATTTGAGAGGCGACTTTGTTGGCATCCACCGACGACATTGCCTTGAGGATTTCGCGCGCGCTGTCTTGGAAGGCGTTGCATTTTCGCTGCGCGACTGTTTCGAGTTGGTCAAATCGTTTGGCGAATCGATTGAACAGTTGTATTTGATCGGCGGCGGCGCGAAAAGCCAGCTTTGGAGTCAAATCGTCTGTGATGTGATGGGTCGCAACTTGTCAAAGCCCGTTATACAATCTGCGGCCTATGGCGCCGCCATATTGGCTGGCGTTGCGACAGGTGTTTTCCGCGGCTGGGCAGACGCTCGAAGCGTGAGATCTTTGCCAACCGAGGTCTTGCAGCCAATCGAAGCGCGCCGCGAACTCTATGACGAAGGCTTCTCGACCTACCGGGCGGTGACGCGGGCTCTCGAGCCGCATCTCCGGACCCTGGAACGACAAAGCGCCGGCGAGGAATAGTGCATGCAGGTCCTGAATATGCGGTTGCCTGAAATACCGGATGTCGCGCCGCTTGCTGACTATGATGCGGGCTTGCTGACCGAAACGTATCGGCGCATGGTTTTGATCCGCCAATTTGAAATGAAAGTCAATGAACTGTTTCTGCAAGGAATCATGCCGGGTACCATTCATCTGTCATTGGGCCAGGAAGCGAGCGTCGTCGGCGCCTGCCTGGCGCTCGAAGCGGATGATGTCATCACTTTGACGCATCGCGGGCACGGCCAGGCTTTGGCGAAGGGCCTCAGCGCCGATGCCTTGATGGCGGAATTGTTCGGTAAGGAGACGGGCTGCTGCCAGGGCAAAGGCGGCTCCTTGCACATCGGAGATATGTCAGTGGGCGCGCTGCCTGCGATCGCCATTGTTGGCGCCTCCTCGCCAATTGCCGCCGGTATGGCCTTCGCCTTCAAGCGCCAGGAAACAGGACAGGTCGCTCTGAACTTTTTCGGCGAAGGAACTGCCAATAAGGGCGACTGGCACGAGGCGCTTAATCTCGCGGCGATTTGGAATCTGCCGGTGATTTTCCTCTGCGAAAACAATCTATACGGCGTATCGACTCACATAACGGAGGTGATGGCGATCGAGTATGTCGCCGAACGCGCCTCGGCTTATGGCATGCCGGGCCGCACAATCTACGGAAATGACCCCATCATCGTCTACGAAGCTGTGAGGACCGCGGCCAATCGCGCCAGAGCAGGCGCTGGACCTGCGCTAATCGAATGCCTAACCTATCGCCGTGGAGGACACAAGCGCGATGATCCCGGCGCCTATCGCCCGCAGGAAGAGGTGGAGGCTTGGTTCAAGACCGATCCCATACCCGCATTTCGCGATCGACTGCTGCAGGACCCGCGCTTCTCGACGAGTGTGATTGAAGACCTGGAAGCCTCCGTGAAGACTGCAATCGACGCCTCTGTAGACCTCGCGCAGGCTAGCGATACTCCCGCCGTCGCGTCGGCTTTGGAGCATGTCTATGCAGACTGACAAGAGGACATCGTCAAAATCGCCTACGCGCGTATTGACGGTTGTACAGGCCTTGCGTGAAGCGGTGCGGGAAGAAATGCGCCGTGATGAGCGCGTGTTCGTGCTGGGCGAGGACATCCGTATAGGCGGCTCATTCCTGTTCACCCTCGGCTTGCTGGACGAGTACGGTCCCGAGCGCGTTCTCAATACGCCGATATCGGAAGCCGGTTTTGTGGGATTGGCCATAGGCGCCGCCATCCAGGGCCTGCGCCCAATCATCGATTTCCAATACGGCGACTTCATCTTCACCGCCTTCGATCAGATCATTCAGCAATGTACCAAACTGCGCTATATGTCGGGCGGGCAAGTCAGTATCCCGCTGGTGTTTCAATTGCCAACCGGCGCTTCCGGCCGTGGCGCGCAGCACGCCAACTCGGTGGAGACAGTTTTCTTCGGCCTTCCCGGACTAAAGATCGTTACGCCGGCCACACCCTACGACGCCAAAGGGCTGTTCAAGTCCGCCGTGCGCGATGACAACCCGGTGCTCTTCTGCGTGCACAAGCACCTCTACGGCAGCAAGGGCCGACAGTTGGCTGCAAGCAGCATCAGCCGGGGCCATGTGCCGGATGATGAATACCTTGTGCCGCTTGGCAAAGGCGATATCAAGAAACGGGGCAGCGACATTACCGTTGTCGCCAACGGGCTGATGCTGCACCGCAGCTTGAACGTGGCGGAGGCTCTCGAAAGCGAAGGCTTGAGCGCGGAAGTCATCGATCCGCGCTGCCTGGTTCCCTTCGACGCCGATCTGGTGATAGACTCGGTAATAAAGACATCGCGCCTGGTCATCGTGGAGGAAGGCAATGAACGAGGAGGCTGGGGCGCGCAGTTGGCGGCTGAAATCGCTGGCGCAGCCATCGGATACTTGGACGCTCCGATTTTGCGCGTTGCCTCTCCCAACGTGCCGATACCATTTTCGCCCGTTTTAGAGAACGCCGTCATTCCGGACGAATCTCGAATCCGAAATGCAATCTTGGAAGTGATGGATCATTGATATGCGTGTAGAGGTTCTGGTCCCGCAGATCGGGGAAGCTGTCGCCGAATTGCTTTTGATTGCTTGGCACAAGCATATAGGCGACCCGGTGAAGAAGGGCGACCTGCTCTTCGAGATCGACTCGGACAAAGCCATTGTCGAAGTGGATGCCTTCGTTGACGGGACGCTTACCGAGATCATTGAACCGAAAGATAGCGCCGTCATGCCGCAGCAAGTGGTTGCGATAATAGAAACCGCGGCTGTCGACCGCGCAGTCGAAAGCGGCGGCGGGCAAACCATCTCAGAGTCGCCCAGTAGGCTCGACCTGGTCAACAAGAGCCCAGCTATCGAAAATAGCTCCGCGACCGTAGATCAAGACGTGAAACGCGCGGATGTGCAGAGGCGCAGGCCGCGACCCAAGATCTCGCCCAAAGCGAGGCGCCTGGCAAAACACGCGAGCCTTGATTGGACAAGCATCGCCGGCAGCGGCGCCGACGGCATGATCCTCGTCAGCGACGTAGAACGGGCAATCGAAGCGAAAGGCGGAAGGTCCCTTTAGACCACATTTGGTAGATTCTAGACGCGCAATTGAAATAGGAGCGAACGCTTATGTTGACGGAAGAACAGAAATTCACCTTTGATCTTAAGGGTTACATCGTCCTGCCCGGTGTACTCGAGCCAGATCTCGTTGATCGTTTGAAGACCCACACCGAATTACTCGAGAACGAATCGGAATCGCTGCCAGCGCATGAACGATCTTTGCCCGGCGGTCCCTTCGCCGAATTGATTGATCATCCCGCCGTCATTGATCTGCTGGAATTCACCATTTCCAACAATCCCGAGAAATGGCGGCTGGAAAGCACTTTCGTCAGTGTCCGCAAATACGGCGATCAAGGCATTGGTCCGCATGGCGGTGGGCCCACCCTCAATCCCAACTATCATTATCACGCTTACAACAACAAGATCTACACAGGTATGCTGCGCGTGGTATTCGAGTTGAACGAAGTCGTATACGACAAGGGCGGAACGCTATTCATGGCTGGTTCGCATAAGTCCAACTTCAAGGTTCCGCAAAGCGTCTTCGATAAAGAGCGGCGCGAAGAAGTGACCAAGTCCTTCCTCTTTGATCGTTACGCTTGCCCGCCGGGGTCTATCGTCGCCTTCGCCGAAGCGGTCTGCCACTCCGGCAACACTTGGGAAGTAGCGGAGCACGACCGCATTGCGGTTTTCTATGCCTATAATCATGTGAACGTGCGCCACCACAAACCAAGATTTGATCAAGCGGTCATCGATGGCTTGCACGCGGAACGCCAAGCTTTCTTCCGCGAAGTCTATCACCCGCTTTTTGATCGCCGCTACTAGGTTTGGTGTGAGCCGGAAGCCATCAATAGCTGATGATGAACCAGATAACTGTCGCCACAAGTCAAAAGACGCAGGTGATTGATGTCACTGCGCAATGTCAGGCGATGATCGGCACAGTGAAAAACGGACTCGCCGTCTTTCACCTGATGCATACCACCGCCGCGCTGATTCTTTGTGAAGACGACGCGGATCTCCGGGAGGATCTTGTGCAAGTCGCGGAGAACTGGCTGCGCGATATGCGACCGTTTCGCCACGCGCGGCGCAGCAATCCCAATGCCGAAGCGCATATCCTCAGCGCTTTCGCCGGCGCCTCGCTCGCGATCCCGATTGTCAATGGCGTGCTTGCCCTGGGTACATGGCAAAACGTCCTGCTGCTCGAGTTGGACGGTCCCAAGCAGCGCAAAGTCGCATGCGCGACAGTTGAGACGTCCCTTGCCTGAACATTGGATGGGCGAAATAGAGCAGGTCGCCATGGAAGTACAAGAGCACAAGCAAACGAGGGAAATGTCATGAAAATCGCAATTGGCTGCGATGATGCCGGTGAACCGCTGCTGCGAATCGTTGAAGAGCTTTTGCAGGACAATAACACTGTCGTTGTGATCAACCTCAGCGCAGCAGATACCGACGCCACTGAGTATTATCCGGATGTGGCGGAGCGAGTGGCTCTAGCGGTTGCAAACGACGGCTGTGACCGCGGCATACTCGTCTGCGGCACCGGGATCGGCATGGCCATCACCGCCTGCAAAGTGCCGGGAATCCGCGCCGCGCTCTGTCACGACGCCTATTCAGCGGAGCGCTCCCGCAAGAGCAATGATGCGCAGATCTTGACCATGGGCGCGCGCGTGATTGGACCCGAACTCGCGAAGTCGATCGTAGACACCTGGCTTGTGTCGGAGTTTGACGATAGCAGCCCGTCTGCCCCTAAAGTGCGCCGTATGGCCGAGATTGACGCGAAGTATCTGATTCCAGGCGGCAGCTGCTTATCCCGCGACTGAGCATCGTCTGGGATCGCGCGGAACTGCATTAGGCACGACTTGTAGGCGCGCCTGGCTGCCAAGAATTGGAAGCGCGTTTTGCGCTACAATATGGCAACTATGAATGATCGTCCAAAGTGGCATTTCAGTTGCATTGGTTGCAGAGACATAATAGGTTTCCCAGAATCTCAAGGTCCAAACTAGATCGGGTCGCCAAGTATTATAGTTTTAGTCAGAAGCGTTTTATGAAAGTGTATCGAGGTAGCCAAGCCTGGCTGGCAAATCGAAGTCAGGTGTTCGGACGCATCAGCCCCAACGCGTCGTACATGCGCTTGGCACTGCGCGACATGCGCATGAACAAGATGCTATATCTGCTGATCATTCCGCCGCTGGTCTACCTTTTTGTTTTCCATTACGTGCCGATGTACGGCGTCATCATTTCCTTCCAGGACTTTTCATTTAGGAAAGGCTACTTTGGCAGCGACTGGGTTGGACTCGAACACTTTCAGTGGCTGTTCGAGAATCCGTCTTTCCGCCGGGCCTTCTTCAACACCTTCAAGATTAATCTGCTGCGCATCGTCATTGGATTCCCTTGTCCCATCATCCTGGCGCTGCTGATTAATGAAGTGCGCGTCACGCTATTCAAGCGAACTGTACAGACGGTTTCTTATTTGCCCTTCTTCATCTCCTGGGTGGTGCTTGCGGGCATATTCAACGACTTGCTCTCGCGCGACTTTGGCGCCGTGAATAATGTTTTCGCCATCCTTGGCCTGCCGCGGATTGACTTCTTGCAAGATCCCAATGTGTTCCCATTCACGCTGGTGGTTACCGAGATTTGGCGCACCGTCGGTTGGGGCAGCATCTTCTATCTGGCAACCATTGCCACAATCAGCCCCACCTTGTACGAGGCGGCGGAAGTCGACGGCGCCAACCGTCTGCAGAAAATCCTGTATATCACGCTGCCAGCGCTGCGGCCGACCATGGTTATTCTGCTGCTGCTGAGTATTGGCAACGTGCTGCGCGTGGGCTTTGACCAAGTCTTCAATCTCTACAACCCGCTGGTTTACGAAACGGGCGATATCATCATGACCTATATCGTGCGTTCTTTTTCCGAGTTTCCGCGTTTTTCGCGCTTGGCGGCGGCTGGATTCATCCAGTCGCTTCTGGGACTTATCATGCTCTTGGTCGCCAACGAAGCGGTAAAGCGCCTCCAAGACGGCGAGGGCATTTACTGATGCGGATCCTGAGATGGTCACCAGTTGATATTGCCATCGTAGTCGGATTGGCGGTCTTCGGCCTAATGACGCTCTATCCCTTCTGGTACATCCTCGTGATCTCCTTCTCCACGCCCGAGGCTTATTTCGCCAGCGACTACCATCTCATCCCTTCGAGTTTCACCATAGAAGCCTACCAATACAACCTTGAGAATCCGCAGTTGACGCGCAGCTTGGCCAACTCGATCTTTATCACCGCAATCGGCACGACCAATAGTCTTATCTGGACCACAATCACCGGGTACTTTCTGTCAAAGCGCGGCCTGGCCTTTGTCTCTGTTATCTTCACGCTCTTCTTGGTAACGCTTTTCTTTGACGGCGGCCTGGTTCCAAAATTCATCCTCATTCGTCAATTGGGCTTGCGCAACAACTTGCTTTCCGTCATACTGCCCTTCACCATCAATCCATTCTTCCTGATCCTCACCAAGAATTATTTCCGAACGCGCAATCCGGAGATTGAAGAGGCGGCGAGAGTCGACGGCGCCAGCGCCTTCACCATCCTCTTCCGCATCGTCGTGCCGACCTCAAAACCGATTCTGGCGACAATCGGACTCTTCTACGCGGTGCAGTACTGGAACGACTGGTTCTGGCCCATGATCTACCTCTCGGAGCGCGAGCTATTCCCCCTGGCGCTGCACTTGCGCAACATCGTGACGCAATCAACGTCGTTTGAGCACAATACCGGCGGCATCGGCGTCACGTCGCCAGCCACAATTCGGGCATCTACAATCGTGCTGACCATCATACCGATTGTGCTGGCTTACCCGTTTGTGCAGCGCTATTTTGTGCACGGGATACTGTTGGGATCGAGCAAGGAATGAGCGCCGGAAAGGAGGAAAAACTCGACGGTTGTATGCACGCTATTCGTCAACCAATTAGTTTGTAGGAGAATGAATAATGACCGCTAATTCAAGCTTGAAACCGTTTCACTTGCTTGTCATTGTGCTTGTGATTCTGTCGCTGACGCTCACAAGCGCGCAGGACGCACCGACCGAAATCACTGTGTTCCGCGGCGGTGTGACAATTGATTGGGACAACGACCCCATCATTTTGGAGCTGGAGCGACAGGCCCGCGTGGACGTCAAGTTCGTCACGGCAGGCTGGGGCGATATCGGGCAAGTACGCAACCTCGCGCTCGCTTCCGAAGAGGATATCGACATTTACCACCACATGGACCTCAGCCCGCAATGGATCGAGGACGAGGTCATCATCGCGCTGGATGACTACATCAACGCGGATGATCACCCATACCTTTACAATTTGGTGCACTCCGACCGCTATAGCTCGATGAAGCGCGACGGAAAAGTTTACTATGTGCCGATGGTAGCCGAAGGTTTCGATTGGGTCTTCCTCGTGCGCCAGGATTGGATGGACGAGCTTGGCCTGGATTACCCCACTAACGAAGTCGAGTTCCGCGAGCTGCTGCAAGCATTCAAAGACCGCGACCCGGACGGACGCACTGTGGGCTGGCAACTGGAAGGGACGGGCGGCGGCTTCCGTCGCACCATGCTGCCGGTCTTTACCGCATTCGGCGTGCCCACCAGCTTCTTCGACCAGGAGAAGAATTTCTACATCAGTGAAGACGGCAACTTGGAGCCGATCGTCACCAGCAGCAATATCAAGGCTGCGTTGGAGTATATGAACGGCTTGTACGCTGACGGTCTGGTCAACACCGACTTCCCAACGATCCGAAGCTTCCCGGATCTCAGCGAACGTTACATTCAAGCGGGGAAAGCGGGCTTGTCGTGGTTCCCCAATTCCGGCAACTTCCCCATTCCTAATGCCGAGCTGGGCTTTTTGCCGCCATTCACCGCGACCGGTTTCGAGTTCACGCGGTCTGAAGGCGTCGTCAACAATGGCTGGATTTCTGTATCCGCTGTATCCGATACGCCGCAGGCAGCGGTCGACTTCCTCGAGTACTTGAATTCCCGCGAAGCGCGCAAACTGCTTTCCGCCGGCATCGAGGGCGTTCACTACTCATCGTTTGATGAGAACGGGAATTTCGAACGGATTGAAGAGAATTGGCCCTACGAATCCACCTACTATCCGCTCTGGTTCTACTTTGGGCAGGGCGGCGCCCGCGGCGTCATCCCCATTGCCGAATACGATACGCTTGACGAAGCTTTCGCCAATGTCGAAATCTGGGAGCCGACGGTCGGCGGTGGCTTGCGCGATACCTTGGTGGCAAGCGCCTTGTGGACGGGCGACTCGATGCCCTTCCAATTTGTCGAATTCCCCGAATTGAACGATATCAAGGTTGCCCTGGGGGATGCATTGCTGACGGGCTGGACAGAGATGATCACGGCCGATCCAGCCAATTTCGAAGCCGAGTGGCAAGAGTTTCTCGACGAATGGCAGGCAGCAGGCGGCGATGAGTGGGTCGCGGCTTATCAGGCCTACTACGACGAGCACCTACGATGAATTGACGCCAGCGTGACAATGCCGCCGCCGGCGCAAAATACGTTGCATACTGCTGTGTCCATAGCTCCCCCTCCCTGATGCTTCGGGGAGGGGGCTGGGGGTGGGGTTGACTGCTCATAACACACAAAGTGTGAAGGCATGATCGCTGAAGAAGCGCCGGGCATTTTCAGCGTGCCCCACAGCGCGGCGGAAGGCAGAAACGTCATCGCCCTCGGCGAGGAGTCGGCCATCGCCATTGACGTCGGCACGCATCCGGAAGAGGGAGGCCAGATGGCGGACTTCATCCGCGCGCGCGGCTACCAACCGAATCGCGTGATCATCACGCACGGTCATCGCGATCATATCCTGGGTGGCGAAGTCTTTCGTGGCGTCGATGTCTTCGCGCCGCGCAAGACAGTCGGCGAGATTCGGCGTCAGATTCCGGGACTCGCCAAACAGATGGGTCTCGCCGAAGACGTAATCCGCCGCCGAGTTCTGCATCCGACGATTACATTTGATGATCAACTCTGGATCGACCTGGGCGACCGACAATTGCATCTCTTTCCCACACCCGGGCATAGCCCGGATATCGTCAGCGTCTACATCAGCGACTGCCGATTGCTGGTCGCCAGCGATACGGTCGTTACTGGCATCGCGCCGGCCATCTTTCACAGCAGCGTTGAGTTGGAAGCGTCTATCAACCGGCTCAAGCAGTTGGAAATCGAAACGCTGATTTCGGGTCATGGGCCGGCGCTGCATGGGCAAGCAGTCGTTCAGGATTGGCTGAATTGGCTAACCACGTACATAAGTGGCGTTCGTAGCGCCGTTGCAGGCATGATCGCGGAAGGCGAGCGTGATCGAGAAGCCATCTTGGCGTCGATTGGCTACGACGAGTATATCGGCGACCGGTTGCCGAAGAACAAGCATGGCATGCCCAAGCGTCACCGCAATGCCGTCGCGAAAATCGCGGATGAGGAGATGGCGACGAGATGTTACGACTGGGCGTGATTGGCGTCGGCTGGGCGGGTCAGCGGCAGATACGCGCGGCGCCCGAACTGGGCGGCAGAATCGAAGTCACGGCTATTGCTGACAACGATGGCGAGCACTTGCGTGAAATGGCGACTGCCCTTGACATGGATGCTGCGTATCAGAACCTGGGCGATATGCTGGCAGATCCTCGGATTGACGCCGTCTCGATTTGTACGCCCCATGCGCTGCATAAGCCGATGGCGGTCGCGGCGGCGCAAGCGGGAAAACACGTCCTGGTGGAAAAGCCGATGGCGCTGACCGTGGACGATGCTACAGACATGATCGACGCGTCGGAGTCAAACGGGGTCAAATTGTATGTCGCCGAAAACTGGGTGTATTCGCCAATGACCGCGCATTTGCGGGAAATCGTCGCAACGGGAAGACACATCGGTGAGCTGACCGCTGCCAGATACGCTTGGGGATTCCGGGCGCGTCAATACGGTTATAGTGGACGGCGCGCCTGGCTGGGCAAGCCAACAGAGGGCGGCACGGGTACCTGGATGCTGCATGGAATTCACAGCATCGCCCGCCTGCGGCATATATTGGGCGCGGTGCGGTTGGTGTATCTGCGGGAACATCACAGCAGCAGGTTTGCGACCCCGGAGGTGGAAGGTACGGTCCACGGTCTCTTTACTTTGGAAAGCGGCGTTCACCTTAGTATTCTGCACTCATGCGAGCTTGAATTGAAGGGCAGCGCAGGAGGCTTGTGGCTGCACGGCAGCGAAGGCAGCATCCATGCTCGCGACGATGGTTTTGTCGTTTACACGGGCGGCTCAGAAGAGGCGCCAAAGTTACAAGCCTACCCGGCCTCGCCTCTGTCGGATTATGCCTTAGAGTTGGAGGCCTTTGTCGACTACATCGAGAGCGGAAAGCCGGGACCCACCTCCGGCGTGAGCGAGCGGCGCACGCTCGGTATCGTGCAGGCTGGATACGAGTCCATCGACAGCGGCATGCCGATTGATCTCCATGCTCGTTTCGGCGAATACTGAGTTGGACCGCAGTCGCCTATTCCAGGGTCACTCCTGCCTCATCGGCGGCCTCTCGCAGATGAGCCAGGCTCGTATGCGCTTCTTCGGGCGTGAACATGTGCTCCAGTATCAGCCAGCTGTCAGCGGGCATATGCGGTGCCATCAGCCGCAGCATTTGCGCCCAGTCCGTAGTGTCTTCAGTTATCGGCGCCAGTTCGACGTGAATGTGGAAGCCGTCTTTGAGCGCCACGCCCTTGACATGACCCAATCCATAATGACCAGCCAAACCATTGCAGACCTGCTCGACCTTTGGCGCGGGGTCCCATAGATCCTGATAATTGTACAGGCTGGTCACATCGATGTTGCAGCGCAAAGCCTGCGAGCCCCCGGCCAGTTCTTTCATCCGCAAGAAACTCTCCGGCGAATTGACGGCGGTCTTCAGATACGCTTCGATCGACAGCTTGGCGCCGTGCTTCTCCGCTGACTCGAGCAGCGGCGTCAGCGCCTCGGCGACGCGTTGCAAGGAATCATCGCTGAAGTTGCGCGCATCGGCCGCGCCGAAGCCTGACGGATGATAATTGCCGCCGTTGATGACAATATAGGGGCAGCCGGTTTCCGCCGCCAAAGGAATGGCTTTGGCAAGCGTCTCCGTCTGGTTCGCCTGCGCTTCGGCATCGACCGACAGAGGATTGAAACCAAATGCGCCGATTTGACAGACCTGCAGGCCGCGTGCCGTCAATGGCGCCAGCGTTCTATTCACGCCTTCGTTGACCAGCTGATCTGCCGAGATCGGAACACCTTTGATCCCGTGTTCCACCGCCACGTCTTGCGTGTGCTTGCCGACTTCTACGCCTAATCGCATATAGCTATCCTCACTTTGCTTCCAACAGAACTTTCTTCCCGCCGCGCGCTGCTTTGGTGACTGCATCGGCGATGGCGACTGACAGCATGCCATCCTGAATCGTGGCGCTTGGTTTCTCGCCTTGGCGCAGACATTCGAAGAAATGCGCAAAGGCATGCGTGTAACGCGTCGTGCCGAGGATCTCGGCCGGTTGCGTAAACGTGTTTACGGTATCCTCGCCACGCATTGCCCAGGTTAGCGAGTCCCACATATGATGGCGGCCCCGCAGGCGCGCCTGCCCCTGCTCGGTTGTGATGTCGATCCGCGGGAAATCCCAGTGTGCGTTTGATCCATAACCGCCGACAGTCAGGGCGGCGATCGCGCCGTTTGCGAATTTCAGTGAAATCGCGGCGGCTTCTTCCGACGGGCGGCCAACGAATTGCGCCGCTTCCGCCATCACGGAAACCGGCTTGCCCAAAAGATAGCAGACCGCGTCAAAAAGATGGCAGGAGTTTTCGTTGAACATCCCGTTGCCGTTTGCCGGATCCCAGAACCAGCCAGCTTCCGGCGGCATAAGATCAAAGACATATTCGCCGTTGAGCATCCAGCCTTCGCCCAAGTCCCCATCCATAAGCTCCCGCAAGCGCGCGATCGCCGGATGAAAGCGAAAGCTGAATCCCAGCATCACTGTCGCGTCCTGCCGCTGGCAAATCGCGGCCAACTCAGTCGCGTGGCTTGGGTTGGTCGCCCAGGGTTTCTCCACGAACATGGCGATGCCGCGCTCGGCCGCTTGCTCAATGATCGCCGCCCGCGCTTTGGGCGCTGTGGCGATGACCACCGCGTCCAGCGCTTCATTCGCGAACATTTCATCGCTGGAGCGATAGCCTTTGGCGCCATAACGAGCGGCGTATGTGTCCAGCCCTTCGGCGATGTTCGGGTTGCGATCAGCCAGCGCCACAAGCTGCGCGCCCTCCAGATGCGCCAACGCGCGCGCCAGGAACTGCCCAAAACGCAATCCGACGACGCCTACCTTGAATCGCTTCATCTTCCGCTCCTAATAGTCCAGGCTGGTCGTCATATGATAGAGCTCGCCCGTCTGGGAGGATCGTAGCGCGCCGTACATCATTTCCGTGATGTGCAGGCCCCAATCGACATTTACCAGCGGCTCCTTGTCTTCGAGGATGCATTCGACCAGATGCCTCGACGACTCATGGTAGTAATTGAAGGCGCCCGGCACGGGCACGGGCCAGCGCGCCTTGCTGCGGTCTCCGCGCAAGGGGATATGGAACCAGCCATCTTCGGAAACTTCGGGCAGCAGGTCCTTGCGGCTGCTGATGATAGACGCCTTGTAGCCGGCGCCAAATTGCAAGTTGCCTTCTGTGCCGTACACGCTGAGCGAGCCGCCGCCAGCGCCAGGCAAAACCGGATGATAGATGCGGCCAACGTGGCAGGCGCCATGCGAGCCGTCTGCCATCTCGTATAGGGAGTAGGCTTGGTCGACCGCTTCCATTTTGACCGCTTCAGTTCGCGGCAAATTCACGACCACATCCCAGTAATTCGCGTCCTGCGGATCACTAATCTGCGCCATGTACTTGTCAAACTCCGACTCGGGCACGATGAAATCGTCCGCCACTGAGATTTTGGCGTGGGCGAATACGCTCTTGCAGGGACCAAGCACTCCGACGATATTGGTCGGCGCGTAGGGCAGGTCGAAAAGGAAACCGCCGCTGTCGGCATCAAAAAAAGCCGCTTTGCCATAGGGATTGCTCGCCAAGCCAGGTCCGTACCGGGTCGGACCGGTGGCGCCCAGCGAGAACCACAAAATATCGCCCAGGACTCCTTGCCTCACCAGGTTGCGCAGCAAGGCGAAGTCCGGATCGAGCGGTGTGCTTGAACTGGGCTCGATAATCGCTTTCAAGCCAGCGGCGCGCACGCCATCGCGAATCTTGCGCGCGTCATCCAGCTCGGTCGCCATCGGCTTCTGGATGAGTAGATGCTTGCCCGCCTTGATCGCCGCCATCGCGAAAGGAACGTGCGTGCCAGGCGCCGTGAGGATGAAGACGGCATCAATATCGGATTTCTCCAGCATATCGTAATAATCGCTGTATTGTTCGCGCGCGCCAAAGACGCGGGCGCAAGCCTCAGTCCGCACCGAATGAAGATCACAGACTGCAGTGATCTCCGCATTCTCCATGGTCATCAGATAGGGCAGGTAGTAAGCCGCGGCGACCACACCACAGCCGACCACGCCGACCTTTACTTTGTCCTTGGCCATACCTTCTCCCTTCGCTTTACTGCATTGGAAATGACGATAATTCAGTTGATTCCAAGATTCTCCAGAAACAGAATGAACATCTGGCCGCCGAGCGCGTTATCGGGGTGCGGCTGCCAGGGTTTGGCGATGATATCGGGCCAGCCGTTGCCAGTCACATCCCCGACAACCGCTTCGTGACCGCCTAGATTGCCGTCAAAGATGACGTGCTCCTGCCAGGCGCCGCCGACGCCATCCAGATTCTCCCAAATGAAAAAACGCGGTGTGGCATCGCCGCGCACCCACTCCATCTCGCAGGAGAAGACATCAAGGTCGCCATCGCCGTCCAGTTCGCCAACGTGCAAGCTGTGCAGCGCGCCCCGCCGCGGTACGGTCGGTCGACAGATATCATGCCGCTTCCAGTAGTGCCCGACGCCGTCCAGGTTCTCCATCCACCAGACTTGCCCGCCAGGTATTTCGGCATCGCAGAAGACCACATCATTCCGGCCGTTTCCGTTCATATCGCAGACTACAGCGCGCACGCCATCAAAAGCGAAGCGCGGGCGGAAGTCCTCAGGCGGATAGGTGTTCGGGCCGATGGGGCGCACTTGCCATTGACTGCCATCGCCCTTCACATTTTCAAACCAGACATTGGTCCGTACGATATCGAGGTCGCCATCGCCATCCAGATCGCCGACAGCGACCCCGGCATGAACAGCCGGGCCGATGACCTGGTGCTGCCAGGCGCCAGCGGGGTCGGCGGGAATCTTGTACCAGCGCAGATCGTTCTTGTCGGACATGGTGATGATCTCCGGGCGGCCGTCGCCGTCTATATCCGCCGCTGCAATGTCGTGAACAGCCTCCAACCGGCCGTCAAAAACGTGACGTTCAAAGGGCTGGCTGTATTCGCCCGTATTGCGATACCAGACGCCGCCCGCGATGACATCCAGCCGGCCGTCGCCCGTGACATCCAGCGCGATGCAGCCGACATCGGAAGGCGAATCCTGACCCACGATATGCCGCGTCCACTGGTCGGGCGCATGACACTTGTACCAGTAGAGCGTGCCGAAGCGCTGGCCGATGATGTACTCCAACGCGCCATCGCCATCGAGGTCAGCCAGGCAGGTCTGCGCCAGCATGGGTGGCACATCCAGCGCGACGAAATGTTGGCGGAAATTGAATTTGGACATAAGCTCTCCGATCGATCACATTCAGTTACGCGAATTGTGGCAGATAATCGGCGTTCAGTCGCAGCATTTCATCGATCATCGCCTCCGCTTGAGTAACGCTCTCGGCGACCGGATCAAGCAAAGCGGCTTGCAACACCAGAGTCCGATCGCCGCGGACAGCCGCTTCCACGATGAGTTCGGTCTGGTCGATATCGCGCCGGCAGAATGCTGCCAGCGGCCCCGGCAATTCGCCCATCGACAGCGGGTAGATGCCGCCGCTGTCAACGACCGCAGGCGTCTCAACGAATATGCCGAGCGGCAAATTGCTGATCTGACCGGTATTGAGCATATTGACCGCGGGCAGCCGATGGAGTTTGTTGGCGGTCATCGCGGCGATGATGGGGAAGGCCAGCGTGTCAGCCCAACTGCGCGGCGCGAAAAATGGATCCAGGCGCAGCTCCGCCGAGAGCTCGCTCTGATCGCCGTAAGCCTGCTCGAATTTGTCCCATTCGGCGTCGTTGTTGGCCAGGTCGCGAAGGTATTGCCAGCGATTCGCCTCCTGCTCCAAATGCCCGGAGAAATCGATGCCTTTGATGCCATAGAACTCCCAGGCGTAGGAAATGTACTCGCCGGCGTGGCTGTCGAGCGTGCCGGGGAAATAGCCGTAGACATCCAGCAATTTCCGCGAAAGCGATTGTTCGTCGTCGTCGACTTGGCTAAGGCGCTCTTTCATCAGCGGGAGCAAATCCTCGCCAGTATGCTTATGCCGCAAGTCGAGAATCCAGGTCAGATGGTTGGTACCCGCCGCCGTGACCGCCATGTCATCGCCCGCTACGCCCATGACGCGATTCAGATACAGATAGAGCGCCATCTCCACGCCGTGGCACAAGCCCAAAATCGGACCGAGATTCGCGTGACGCTCCAGGGCAAGGCATATGCGATTGAGAGGATTCGATGTCACCATGACCATGGCGCCCGGGCATAGCTCGTTGATATCGCGGGCGATCTCCAGGTGCAGTGGAATCTGCCGCAGCGAATGGAACAGTCCGCCCGGCCCGCCGAGCTCGCCCAGTATTTGCCGACTGCCGAACTTGACTGGCACGCTGAAATCTTGCTGCCAGGTATGGTAGTGGCCGGTGTCGACGGTGATGATGACGTAGTCGCTGCCGGGCAAAACGGCGCGGCGGTCGGTGGTCGCCTTGATGTCGATGGGGACTACAAGGTACTGATTCAGTTTTTGCGCCAGCTTGGCATAGATCGCGAGCCGCTCTTCGTTGATGTCCACGAAGCAAAGCCGGCTGCCGCTCAGCTGCGAATGATTCAGAATATCGCGCAGCACTTTGGGTCCAAAGGTGGTACTGGCGGCGCCGATGATGGTGATCTTGGGTCGGTCTGTCAAAGCCTCTCCTGTCATTGCTCGACCACATTGATCGATTCAGGCTGCGTGACCGCGTCGATGAGGTCGCGCACAGCGTCGAAGTCGCTGCTTTCGGCGAAACCGATTGTAAACTGCGCCGGCGTCTCGGTCATGAATTTACTTAGTCCGTCTCGGCCAAATCCGAATACGGTCATATTGCCTTCCATTGGCCAATAAGAATCGATGTGCTGATCTGATTCATGATGCGCCAGAAAGAGCGCGCGCTCCACGTTAGACGCGCCGAAGTAGATCCATTCCGGGTGGGGCAGGGTACGCTCCCAGCTTTCGGATAAGGTCCGCCGACTGCCATCAGACATCACACAATAATCCCCCTTTTCGTCCAGCGCGCCGCCCGGTGTGCCTTCGTAGAGAAACCAGTAGGGATGATCGACTTGGAGCACGGTCAACCGCGCATGAGTGGGGAAAACCTCCCAGCGACAAGCCCACTTGCCGTCGACCGACTCGGAAGCGATGGTGATCTTGAGCGGACCCGCGTCCAAGATGCGGCTGCGGCAGCCGTCGCCGCCGGGGTGAAAGTGATTCTCCGGGTGCGCCAGATTCGGGATTCCACGATACTTCCCGTCAGAGCCGCCATACGGGCGATAGCTCAACCAGTCGTTGCCATCGCGGTCGATCATGCTGGCGAAGCCGGCGCCCGAAACATGATAGAAATAGGTCGCGCTGGGCGTTCGAATTTGATAACTCTCTTGCTCCTGATACACAAGGCTTTGGCGCAATTCAACCAACCTCTTGCCGGGCGGCTCGTGGTCAGCCGGTTGAATGCGAAAATAGCGAGGGCAAGCGGCGGCGGTTCCGCCAGCAAGCAGAAATAGCGCTGTCGCCTGCCCATCTTCCCGATCAAACTGGCAGGGAATGTGAGGGTCCACGATGGCGCCGGCGGCATCCAGTTCCGCTGCATGCAGACGCGGCCGTTGCGGATCGGCTATGAAACCGTCGAGGCGATGCTTGACAACGTAATTCTCAGGCAGCGCGTAGTCGGATTCTACGACGAAATCCCAGCATTCAGGCACGGTTCGTCTCCATGCCAGCGCGCTCTTCGGACGTGTAATAGGGTGAAAGTGACAGCTCATCCACCAAGTGGCAGGCGACGCTGGTATCGGGATCGTCTGGCAGCGGCATTAGGGGCGGCGATTCGGTCTTGCAGATATCCTTTGCGTATTGGCAGCGGGTATGGAAAACACAACCCGAGGGCGGATTCACCGGGCTGGGAATATCGCCCGTCAACACAAAACGCTTGCGATGACCGCCGCGTACACGCTTGGGAATCGAATTGAGCAGGGCTTCGGTGTAGGGATGCGCTGGCCTCTCAAAAATCTTTCTGGTCGGCGCGGTTTCCATCAGCTTGCCCAGATACATCACCATGACACGATCGCTGATATATTCCACGACGCTTAGGTCATGGGCGATGAAGACATAGGTCAGTCCCAGTTCTTCCTGCAAGTCCGCCAGCAGGTTGAGCACCTGCGCCTGCACCGATACATCAAGGGCGGAGACGGGCTCATCGCAGATGACCAGGCGCGGCTCTATGCTCAGCGCCCGTGCGACGCCCACCCGCTGGCGTTGCCCGCCGCTCAGTTGATGCGGGTAGCGGTTGTACATCTCGGCGCCAAGGCCGACATGCTCCAGCAAGTCTTCGACCCGCGAGCGCCGTTCGTCAGCCGTGCCGATGGCATGGATTTCCAGCGGCTCGGCGATGATGTCACCGACGCGCATCCGCGCATTCAGCGACGAGTTGGGGTCTTGAAACAGCATCTGAATATCGCGGCGTATCGGCTGCAATTCGCGCTTATCAAGGTTGGCGATATCCGATACGCCTTCACTGGTGCGGAAACCAATGTAACCGGTAGTCGGTTTGTACAAGCGTACGATGCAGCGCCCGATTGTGGTCTTGCCTGAGCCACTTTCACCGACCAATCCGACGGTTTCACCGGGGTAGACGCTGAAGGACACGCCATCAACCGCCTTCACATAAGCCACAGTCTTCTTGAGCAGACCGGCTTTGATTGGGAAATGCAGACGCAGGTCGCGGATCTCGAGAATGGCGCCGGCGTCCACTGCCTCGACTGGAGTCATGGTCCAACCTCGATCTCCTCCGCGTATAACCAGCAAGCGACTTCGCTGGCTGGACTCAGAGTGAAGCTCGGCGGATTCTCCGCGCGACAGCGATCCATCACATGCGGGCAGCGGGGCGCGAAAGGGCAGCCCCGTGGCCGTTCATGCGGGCCGGGAACAGAACCGGTGATTGGTTCGAGGCGCTCGCCCCGCCCGATCATGGGCAGGGAATTCAGCAAGCCTTGCGTATATGGATGCTTTGGCTCGTCAAAGATGTCATCGACCGGCGCGCTCTCCACCACCTGTCCCAAATACATCACGATGACGTGGTCAGCCACTTCCCCAATCACATTGAGGTCGTGTGTGATCATGATCAATGCCATGTCGTTATCATGCTGGATCTGCTGGATAAGCTCGAGGATCTGCGCTTCGATCGTCACGTCAAGCGCGGTGGTGGGCTCATCGGCGATCAGGATGCGCGGATTGCAGCTCAAAGCCATGGCAATCATGGCGCGCTGCCGCATCCCGCCGGAAAACTCATGCGGATACTGGTCGACGCGCTGATCCGGAAGCGGTATGCCGACCAGGCGCAGCACCTCAATCGCCCGCGCCCGGGCCACTTCCTTGCTGACATCCTGATGCAGCAGAATCGCTTCCATGATCTGCTGGCCAATGGTGTAGACCGGGTTCAACGATGTCATCGGCTCCTGGAATATCATGGCGATTTCGTTGCCGCGGATGTCGCGAATCTGGTCGCCATACGGATCGACTTGGGTCAACTCGATTGGCGGGCTCCCCGCCGGATAATACTTGATCGAACCATCGACAATGCGCGCGAGGCTGGGGGAGAGCAGGCGCATTATCGTCCGGGATGTGACGCTCTTGCCGCAGCCGCTTTCGCCGACTATGCCCAGCGTTTTGCCGGCCTCCAACGTGAAAGATACACCGTCAACCGCCCGGACCACACCCTGTTCGATGTAGAAATATGTCTTGAGATTGTTGACTTCCAGAACAATGTCCATGCCGAACTTCAGTTCTTGTCGCGAGCGACGAGCGGCATATTCGCCTTCACTCAGTCACAGCGCTTGTAGCGCTAGCGCGAGAACGGATCCACCATATCCCGCAAGCCGTCGCCCAGGAAGTTGTAAGCGATGACCGCCACCAGAATAAAGGCGCCCGGAAACAGTGTCCAGGGATACAGCACGATATTCTGTATCTTGATCGCGTCATTGAGCAGCAAACCCCAGCTTACCATCGGCGGTCGGACACCAATGCCGAGGAAGCTGAGCGCGCTCTCGCCTAGGATGGTCACAGGCACCGCTAGCGTTGCCGTTACGATGATGTGGCTTGCCATATTGGGAATCAGATGCTTTCGCACGATGCGCGCGGTCGAGGCGCCGGACGCTTCCGCGGCGTGTACGTAATCACGCTCTTTCAGGGACAGCACCAACCCGCGGACCTCGCGCGATAACCCGGTCCAATTGATGAAAGCCAGCACTACAACAATGCCGGCATACACCCATTCAGGCGGCCACTGCGGCGGGATAGCGGCGGCCAGCGCCATCCAAAGCGGCAGTTGCGGGAACGAGCGAATCGTCTCAATCACGCGCTGCACCACGTTGTCGAATACGCCGCCATAATAACCGGATAGCGTGCCAATCACCGAACCGACCGCGATCGTGATCAGCACGCCGAAGATGCCCACCGAAAGCGAAACCTGCCCGCCGTAGATGATGCGCGAGAATAGGTCGCGTCCGCGCACATCAGACCCCATAATATGCAGCCGCTCCGCCGGATCGCTTGAACCGAAGAGATGCACATCCCACGCGATGATCCCCAAGGCCTTGTAGGGCTCGCCTTTGACGAAAAACTGTACCGGGATCCGCTTTTCACGCTCCTCGACATATTCCAGCTGAAAGGTCTCCATATTGCGTTTGCCGCGCAGCGGGTAAAAGAAAGGCGGATGAAAATGCCCGGTTTCCGGGTCTTGCAGGCGGATTGTCATCGGCGGCGAATAGGTCAATTTGGAGTCGGCGTCGCGCGCGGTGTAGGGCGCGAAGAAACCGGCGAACAGCGTCACCAGGTAGATGATGACCAAGGCGATGAAGGAAAGCAGCGCCATGCGATTCCGCAGAAACTTGCGAATCATCAGTTGCCGCACAGTCAACAGCTGATATTCGTCTTGAACGCCCAACTCTACGTTCTTCTTCCGCGCGCCAAAGAGCCCGAATCCGCCCGTAAGTCTATTCATACTGAATCCTCGGGTCGCTCCAGGCGAGGACGATATCGGCGATCAGATTGCCGATCAGCAAGATGATGGCGAGGATCATCAAGACCGTGCCGGCCAGGAACATATCTTGACGATTCAGGGCGCGAATGAATGGCGGACCCAATGTAGGCAAATCCAGCACAATTGAAATGATGATCGTGCCGCTGATGAGCAAGGGCAGTTGCATGCCGACGCGGCTTATCAGCGGATTGATAGCAATGCGTGTGGCATGCTTGTAGATGACGACGCGTTCGCGCAAACCCTTGGCGCGCGCCGCCTCGATAAACTGCTGGTCGAGTATATCCAGCAGATTGGCGCGCATGATGCGGAAGGTGCCGGCCATGCCGCCCAATCCCAGGATCGCCAAGGGCACAGGCAGGTGCTTGGCGAAATCAACAACGCGTGCCCAGGTCCAGGGCGCGTCTTTGAACTCCTGCGAGAAAAGCCCGCCGGAGTAATCCGTTTTCAGCACAAACACGGCGATGAAAAGATAGATGACGGCGACCAGGAAATCCGGCGTCGATATGCCGATGAAGGACAGCGTGGACAAGAAATAATCCCATTTCGAATTCTTGCGTGTGGCGGCGAAGATGCCGAAGGGTATCGCCAATCCCCAGGAAATGAACAAGGTCGCCACACCCAGGAAGACCGTCAAGCCAGTCCGCTGCGCCAAAATATCGGCGACCGGCGCGTTGCTGTATTCGATCGAGAAGCCGAAGTCCCCGCGCGGGAAGCCGTCAATCCACTTGAAATACTGCACGATGACAGGTTCATCAAAGCCGTAGGTGCGACGCAGATTCTCGATCGTCTCGGGCGGCAGCGGCTGGCCAGTCGATGCTTCCTGCTGACGAACCCAGTTTGAGACGACATCACCGGGCGGCAACTGAATCACGACAAAGCTGATCAGGGTGATAAGAAAGAACGTTACCGCCGCCGACAAAAGACGCCGAATAATGAAGGTGGTCATCTAGCGCATGGCTCCATGAGGCGCAACAAAAAGCGATCTATGACTTAATGGGGCGGAATGGCGAGCCACCACAGAGCAAGCGACTCGCCAACACATTTTACGACATCCGCGAAAGCTTAAGAATCGCCCTCGCCGGATGCATACTTGGCGTATGCCGTCTCCATCTGATAGGCGGACGCGTCTTGCAACTGGCCATTGCGCGAAATGCGATCGGCCATATTGCCCAGGCGATTATTCTTGATAAAGGGGCGCTGCCAGAAGCCGGTCGAGATATACCACACATTGTCCGCGTGCAGATTCGATACCTCAAACATCAACTCGTTGCGCTCGTCCGACGATGCCGTCAGCGCCGTGCGCATCAACTCAACATTGCGCAGGAAGTCGTCATCAACCGGGTCTTCCTCCCAATTGCGATGGTAGAAAGGCGTATTCGGACCCGTCGGCGCTATACCGTGCATCTCAGTGCCGAATGGGTAGCTCGCGCCATCGCGGTCCCAGGTGTGGATCATGAATTCACCCGCGGTGTAACGCTCGCGCACCAGCGATTGGTCGTTGGCGTCCATGATCGCGTTGAGACCGATATCGGCAAAGTACTCCGTCACCAGCTCGACAATCGGCGTGTAGAGATCGTGGATGCCAACCTCGATGATCAATTGCAGTGGCTCGCCACCTGGCGCTTCGCGGAAGCCGTCGCCGTCAGAATCGACGTAGCCGGCTTCTTCCAGCATGGCGTTCGCGGCATCAGGATCATATTGCGCCCACAGCCCGCCGTCTTCCGCAGTGAAATAACCCGACTCGGGCGACAGCGACGAGCCGTTGGGATTGAACAGCCCGGCGTAGAAAAGGTCGCCGATCTCCTGCCGGTTGATGCCGATCGAGACAGCGCGGCGGAAATTGACATCGCGGAAAGCGCTTCTGATCACGTCATCCGGATGGTCAAGGTTGAAGTGAAAGGCGACGCCGTCAAAGTCGGCGAAGGTCAGGCTGATGTCGCGGCCCTCCTGGATGGCTTCGCTGAACAGCTGGATATGCTGAACGCCAACCCAGGTCGTATCGAAATCGAACTGGCCGGTCACATTGCCCAAGGCGACACCCTGACGATCCTCGACCAACTCGATTGTAACGCGATCGAAATAGGGCAGCTGGTTGCCGTCCGGATCGACCTTCCAATAGTAGGGATTGCGCACCTGATTGTAGAATTCGCCGACTACGAAGTCCTCATACATCCAGGCTTGCAGCGTGTGGCGTCCGCGCCCGTTCTCCAGCAAGGTCGCCGCCTGATAATCTTCGTAGGTGGCTTCCTCGTTGTAATCAGGATGGAACTGCGAGAGATAGTGCTTTGGCAGCGCGATGTTGCGCAGCGACGCTTGGGTTTCGGAAAACAGCGGGTACGGGTCTTGATAGGTGAAGACCAGCGTGTAGTCATCAGTCGCTTCCAGTTGCGGCGGCGCGCCATTCTGATAGGTCACGCCAATGCCAAAGCCCGTGACGCTTTCGTTGAGCGAATTGTCGTACCAGAGGAAGAGCACATCCTCGGCGGTAAAGTCTTCGCCGTCCGACCACTTGACCCCTTGGCGCAGATTGACTGTCCAAACCGTCTGGTCGTCATTGGATGACCAGCTTTCGGCGAGATTAGGCTGGATGGGACCTTCTCCGGAAACCGGCGTATTCCAGCGCACGAGCGGCTCATAAGTCATATTGTAGGTCATGTAGGTGATGAGCGCGGCTGTACCCCGGCGCAGGGTGCCGCCGTAAGTGCCGATTTCATTAAGCGGCGTCACAACCAAGGGATTGTGCGGAAGGCGATCTGCCACCGGCGGCAGTTCTCCGGCGGCGACCTGCTCCGCCAGCATCGGCGCTTCCTGGTACATCATGTCCTGCGCAAAACCAAAAGCGCCGAACATAAGAAGCGTGAGCAAAACGACGATTGTAGTGAATAGATAACGCAGCATCTCTTTAACTCCTCTACTATCTTGACTCCGGTGACCGCGCAAGCGCGCAAGCAATGGAAGACAACTTCCACCTGAGATAACCTGCGCCTTGCGCAAGAACATGATAACAACTTCGGCGATTTGATGCAAAGCGCGCTGGCGGGTTGCGCCAGTTAATAAACTCATTTGTCAGCCGCTAACCAATGGTCAGCCGCGCTTTGGCGATGGCGCGGATGGCAATCCCTGTCGAAAGACAACCGTCCGCAGATGCTGGCGCCATGTCTGATACCTTCATCCGCGCTCTTCCCGGGCATCTGACGCGCGCGAATAGAGAATTCTTGGATCGACAATGTCTTCAACGCCGACCTCGCGGAACGCTTACGCTACGTAATCGTCGACCGCCACGCTTGGCCGCAGCTCAGGTTCGTGGACGGCATCGCCGCCAGCGGGCGCCAGGATTGAGAGCAACGCCGCGACAAGACTCTGCTGGTCTTGCATATGTCGATCTGCTAGACTAAGTCGCTGAATCTCAGCAACAGAAACGGATAGGCGATGAAGCTGCTGCGTTACATGAAGGATGCCGCCGCGCATATTGGCGCGCTGCAGGGCGAAGCGATTCAACGACTCGCGGCCCGCGATTTGACCGAGTTGATGACCGATACCGCCGCGTCACGCGCCACCGGCGACCTTGATATGTTGGCCGATGTGGAGCTGCTGCCGCCGCTGATCCCGGGCAAGATTCTGGCGATCGGGCGCAACTACGCCGAGCACGCGCGCGAATTGGGCAACGCGGCGCCGTCCGAACCGCTCGTTTTCGCAGTCATGCCAAGCGCTGTCATTGGCGCTGGCGATATGATCGAATGGGAAGCAGACTTGACCGCCCAAGTCGACTGGGAGGGCGAGCTCGCCGTCATCATTGGCAAGACGGCGCGCAAGGTATCTGAAGCGAATGCGCTGGATTTCGTCTTTGGCTACACCGTTGCGAACGACGTATCGGCGCGGGACTTGCAATCGCGGGACAAGCAGTGGACGCGCGCCAAGGGTCTCGACACTTTCTGCCCGCTGGGGCCGGTAGTCGTCAGCGCCGACGAAATCCCCGACCCGCAGAACCTGCGCATCGAGACCAGGGTCGATGGCGTCGAGAAGCAGAATGGCTCGACCGCGGACATGATTTTCTCGGTCAGCTTCTTGATCGCGCATCTGTCGCGGGCCTTCACGCTGAACCCCGGCGATATGATTCTGACCGGCACGCCAAGCGGCGTCGGCAAAGCCATGAATCCGCCCGAATTCCTGGGCGCGGGCAGCGTGGTCAGCGTCGAGATCGCAGGCATCGGCAAGTTGACCAATAGCTGCCGGGTGTTATAATGATGCTGTAATCATGCACAGGGAAATTTGCCATGGCAAGTCAACCAAACGTATTGGGCAATGAGTAGGTAATCAGAGAACGGCTAACCAAGGTGGAAACACGGGTGGAAAGCATACTGGAGCACTTTGCCACAAAGGCGGACTTGGAACGGCAGACGCGGCTGATTGTGATGTGGATGATTGCGACTCAGCTTGCGTTGGCTGGTTTCCTGTACACCGTTCTTCGCTAAGGTCAGCAGCGATACCAGGCAATTCCCATGAACCGAACACTCTTCGCCGCCGACTGCCTGGAGGTGCTGAACGACTGCGACGCCTTGCTCGACGCCTCAGTTGACTTAATCTACCTCGACCCGCCGTTCAACTCCAACTCGAAATACAACCTGCCTTTCAAAGGCCGGGACAAGACGCACAAGCCGGTCGAAGCCTTCGTCGACATCTGGAAATGGAGCGACAAGGACGCGGAAACGCTTGACGAGTTGAATCGCGACCCGCGCACACGCTCGCTGGCGACTATCATCAAGTTCTCCCTTGAGATAGAATCGACGCTTGGCAAGCGGGGGGGGGGCAGCACAAGTTTAGGTTCATACTTGCTCAACATGGCGCTGCGCCTGCGAGCCATGCGGCGCGTGCTCAAGGACACCGGCAGCATCTATCTGCACTGTGATCCGACCGCGAGTCACTACTTGAAATTGCTGATGGACGCGATCTTCGGGCGGAAGAATTTTCGGAACGAACTACTGTGGGTCTATGGTAAGAGCGCTCGCGGAGCGAAAGGGATTGCAAGGCAATTCGCTCGAAACAACGACATTCTTCTTTATTATACTCAATCCAAGTCTTGGACATTCAATCCCCCTACTGGTAAGAGGCTACTGTCATTTGACGAGGCGAAGGACAAGGGATTTAGAAACGACGAGCGAGGTTGGTTCAAGACCGCGCCGCGAGGGGATTATACCGATGCCTCAATTGCCGTCCTGCGTCGCGAAGGGCGCATATACGAAACTCGTACAGGTTCTATTCGCATTAGATACGATCTGGAAGAAAAGAACGGCATGGTGGTTGAGACATTTCGGCATGGGGCGTGTTGGGATGACCTACCCGACATGATGCACGCCAAGCGTAGCGAACGCCTCGGTTACCCCACACAGAAACCGCTCGCCCTGTTGGAGCGCATCATCAAAGCCAGTTCCAACGAAGGCGACACCGTGCTTGACCCCTTCTGCGGCTGCGGCACCACCGTCCACGCTGCCGAATCGCTGGGGCGCAAGTGGATCGGCATCGACATCTCCAAGTTCTCTACCGGGCTCATCCGCGATCGAATCTTGCACAACTTCAAGTACCTC
Organism: Anaerolineae bacterium; assembly: GCA_022824465.1. Taxonomy (GTDB): domain Bacteria; phylum Chloroflexota; class Anaerolineae; order Aggregatilineales; family Phototrophicaceae; genus UBA6055. The sequence goes on along the minus strand of JAJDZV010000007.1, from coordinate 246,706 downwards.
AACGTTGACGATATCGACATGCGCGGCACGCCCGATTCGGTCGCTGAAGCGCGCAATCTGGCGCGCAGCGATCCCTTCGAGTTTGAGAAGTGGGTCTGCGGTTATATCGGCGCGGAGGGCATGTTCCGCGAGCCGGGCGAGAAAGGCGCGGACGGGGGCGTTGATGGCGTGCTCAAGTTTTTCCCGGTGCGCGAGGGGGTAAAGGTCAAACCGGAATACGCTATCGTTCAGGTCAAGGGCGGCAATGTCAGCCCCGACTCGGTGAAGGCGCTGCATGAAACCGTGCGCCGCTACGAAGCGACCGCCGGCGTGATGGTCTGCTTCTCTGACCAGATGGGCACGGTGGAGAATCAGCGCGTCAAAGCGACATTCAGCGATGCCTGGGGCAGCTATCCGGTGATTCAGGGCTTCAGCGTCGAGAGTTTGCTTGGCGACGAGCAGTTGGACTTGCCGCTCTACGGCTACAAGCGCCGCGGCGCGATGCTTAGCTTGTAGGATGCGGCGCTCTCGCTGGTATTTCCTCAGTAACACCAAGCAAGTCATGCAAAAGTTTGATTGGATATTCATAGCAGTACGGGCGAGCCAAGGCTCACCCCTACCGATAGTCACAATTTTGGGTCCGATATTTTGTGTGAGCCAAGTTGTGATTTGCAAGCGGCTGTGGTTAAATTCATCGCCATGCCACTACCAGTCACCATCCAAGACGTCCGAGTTGTCTTGACGCAGCCGGGCAAATCGCGCCTGGCGATCGTCAAGGTCAGCACCTCGGAACCGGGACTTTACGGCTTGGGCTGCGCGACATTTACGCAGCGGATCTTCGCCGTCGCCACCGCCATTGAGCGGCACCTGAAGCCTTTCTTGCTGGGCAGGGATGTCGACCGCATCGAAGAGATCTGGAGTATGTCGATGGTGCATGGCTATTGGCGCAATGGTCCGGTGCTCAACAATGCCATCTCCGGCGTCGACCAGGCGCTAGGGGATATCAAGGGCAAGCGAGCCGGCATGTCCGTCTGTGATTTGCTGGGCGGAAAGTCGCGCGAGGCGGCGCATGTCTATGTGCACGCCAATGCCGAGTGCAAAGAGGAGGTCGCCGAAAATGTACAAGCGTATATGGCGCGCGGCTTCCGCTACATCCGCGTGCAGATGGGCGGCTATGGGGGCAAGGGCAGCCCGATGGTCAAGCCGAAGAAGGCTCCGGACGGCGCCTATTTCGACCCGCGCGATTATTGCCGCCGGATGCTGGACATGATCGCTTATGTGCGCGAGCAGGTCGGCGAAGCAGTCGAATTGCTGCATGACGTTCATGAGCGGCTCGTCCCGATCCACGCAGTAGAGTTCGCCAAAGACGTCGAGCAATTCAAGCTTTTCTTCCTTGAGGACGCGCTGGCGCCGGAAGATATTCACTGGTTCCGCATGATCCGGGGGCAATGCGCCACGCCGCTGGCCATGGGCGAGCTATTTAACAATCCGCATGAGTGGCAAATGCTGATTCAGGAGCGGCTGATCGATTTCATCCGCATGCACATCAGCCAGATGGGCGGGATCACGCCGGCGCGCAATGTCGCCATCTTCGCCGATATGTATGGCATCCGCACGGCTTGGCATGGTCCGAGCGATACGTCGCCGGTGGGGCATGCGGCGAATTTGCAGCTTGATCTCTGGCTTCCCAATTTCGGGGTGCAGGAATGGTATCAGCCTTCCGAGCTGGATTACGCGATTTTTCCCGGCTTGCCGGTGGTCGAGGATGGCTACCTGTATCCGAATGACGAGCCCGGTTTGGGCATCGACATTGATGAAGCGCTGGCGGCGAAATATCCGCCACGGGATCTTGTCGAGGACTGGACGCAGACGCGCTTGCCCGATGGCAGCCCGGCGCGGCCCTAGCCAACAGTGATGACTTCTTGTCAGGCGCGGGCTATACTGGCAAGTAGCAAACGAGGAGCTTGGACATGGCTATCAATCGGTCTCCAGTCATGACCGTCGAAGACTATTTCGAATGGGAATTGAAACAGGAGCGTAAACACGAATACATTGACGGAGTCGTCATCGAGATGCTTGGAGTAAGCAATAAGCACAGTCTAATCACGACAAACCTGATTTATCTCTTCGCCGCTGCGCTTGACCGATCCCGCTACACCATGCACACATCCGAACTTCGTCTGCAAGTGAGCCCAACGCGCTATGTTTATCCCGACCTTACATTTGTGCGAGGCGCATCCGACTTTGCCGACCCCGGCGAGTACAACTTGATGAATCCGGTATTCGTCATCGAAGTGACATCGCCTACCAGCGAAGATCGAGACCGACTGGAAAAACTTGGGCACTATTACGATGTGCCTTCAATCGAAGCCTATCTCATTGTTGACCAGCATCGCATTTGCGCGGAATTGCACACGCGCGGCGACGCCGGCTGGCAGAGTCAGGTGTACACCGAGATGAAGGATGTGATATCGCTGGCGATGCTAGACTGTGAATTGCCGCTCGACCAAGTTTATCTCGGCATCGATTTCGAGGAGACTTAGCTCGAATTTTCCGCCGGATTGCATACATTCTCCGCTACTCCCGTCAGCAGGTAGTCGACAATCAACTGCGCCGCTTCCACCGCAACGGTCACCTGCGCGTCAGAGGTGCTGGCGGCCAGATGAGGCGTGTGTATCACCTTGGGCAGGTTGATTAGCGGATGGTCGGCGGGCGGCGGCTCCGTTTCATAGACATCCAGGGCGGCGCCGGCGACTTTGCCGGTTCGTAGCGCCTGCGCCAGGTCGGCCGAATTGATGAGCGCGCCCCGGGCCGCGTTGATGATGCGGACGCCGTCTTTCATCCGCGCGATCGAATGGGCGTTGACCATGCCGCGGGTTTCCTCTGTGACCATGGCGTGGAAGGTTAGAAAGTCCGAGCGGGCGTAGACCTCGGCGAGCGGAAGCAGCGAGACTTGAATCGCCTCGGCGACTTCCGGCGGAAGGTAGGGGTCGTGGGCGATGACGGTCATCTCGAAGGCTTGGGCGCGGGTAGCGATGGCTTGACCGATGCGTCCCAAACCGATGATGCCCAGGGCCTTGCCTTTGAGTTCGACGCCGGAGAAAAGCTTGCGATCCCAACGGCCCTCGGCCAGCGATTGATGACCGTGCGGGATGTGGCGCGAAAGGGCGATCATCAAGCCGAAGGTATGCTCGGCGGTGGAAATGGTATTGCCGCCGGGTGTATTCATGACCACTATGCCGCGCTCGGTTGCTGCATCCAGGTCGATGTTGTCGACGCCGACGCCGGCTCGGGCGATGGCTTTAAGCTGCGGCCCCTCCGCAAGCAGCTCGGCATCGGCCGTGACGCCGCTGCGGATGATCAGCGCGTTGGCATCGGCGACGGCGTCCAAGAGATCGGCGCGTTCCAGTTTACCGGGCGCGGACACGCGGATGCCGTCATTCGCTTCGAGGAGGTCGATCGCTTTCTGATGTACGTTATCGGGAACGAGCACATGGAAATTCATCGCGCGCTCCCTAACGCTTGTTTGCCATGAAGGCGTCGATGCCGTCGAGGACTTCGCGCAGCATGTCCAGCGTTACATCGCCCATGTGGGGCAGGCGGAAGGTGCTGCCCTTGATTACGCCGTAGCCCTTGTCCATGGCGATGCCGACTTCGGCGCGCATATAGTTGTCGACGGCGTTCACATCAATGCCGAGGGTGTTTTCGACCGTTGTCACCGTATCGCTCCGGTAGCCTTCCTGGGCGTAGAGGCCAAAGCCTCGTTCAAGCGCCCACTGATGCGTCGCATCGCGCATGGCTCTATGACGAGCCCAACGCGCTTCGATGCCCTCCGCCAGAATGCTGTCCATCTGCCGATCAGCGGCGTACATCAAGGCGATCGGCGGTGTCGAGGGTGTGTTGTTCTTGAGCAGCGATTTCTCCAGCGTGACGAAATCGAAGTAATAGCCGCGATTGCTGATGGTCGCGGCGCGTTCCAGCAGACGGTCGCTGACGGCGGCGAAAGCGACCCCGGGCGGCAAGGCGAAGGCCTTCTGGCTCGAGGTCAGGGCGACATCTATCCCCCAGTCGTCCACGCGCAGTTCGGCGCCCAAATAGCCGCTGACCGTATCGACAAGGAAGAAGGTGTCTGGATGCTGCTTGACGACCTCGCCGATTGCTCCAATGGGATTGGTAACGCCAGTGCTTGTTTCATTGTGCACCGCGCAGACGGCGTCATAGCCGGCTTTGTCCAGGGCGTCGGCGACCATTTCGGGCGTATGAGCGCGACCCCAGTCGACCTGTATGCAGTCGACCTGCTTGCCATTGGCGCGGCTGATCTGCGCCCAGCGCTCGCTAAATGCCCCGCCCGTCAGATGCAGCGCTTTGCGATCATCGCGGACGCCACAGCGGATCGCGCCTTCCCACAAGCCGGAGCCGGAGGAACCGCTGATATACACGCGGCTATCGGTGAAGAAGCTGCGCTTGAGCTTGGCTTGAAGGCGGGCGAAGAGTTCGGCGAATTCATCCGTGCGGTGGCCGATCATCCATTGCGTCTGCGCTTCGAGTATTTCGCGGCGGACTTCCACCGGTCCGGGCAGAAAGAGGCGGATATGATCCGGTCGACTCATCTAGTTGTCGCCTTTCGTCTTTGGCTCGCATGCTGCCGATTCAGGGCTGAAATCTGTGGCGCGATTGTAGACCTGCCACCTAGCGCTGCACAGGGCGAAATCGCCAGTCTGCCGTGCTTGCGACAGCCGCCAGACCTGTTATACACTAGCGCCGAATTGTGGTTGCGCCTGCGCGGATGGCGGAGGAAGAAATGATACAAGTGGCGAATGCGCCTTGCTCCTGGGGCATCATCGAGAATATCGAGGGCGAACGCTATGACTACGCCCGCGTGCTGGATGAGATTGCGGCCAGCGGCTACGCTGGCGCCGAGCTCGGCGATTGGGGCTTTATGCCCACAGACCCGGTGGAATTGCGCGCCGAACTTGATGCGCGAAAGCTGAAACTGTTGGGCTCCTGGGTCAATGTCAATTTTGAAGACCGGGACCGGCATGACGAGAGTACCGAGGCTTGCCTGCGAACAGCCAAGCTGCTGGCGGCAGTCGGCGGGCCCGAGGCTCTGGTGGTGCTGGGTCCCGATCCCTACACCAATCCCATGAGGAGTCTTAATTCGGGGCGCATCACAGCCGCGATGAGCCTGGATGATAATGGCTGGCGCGTCTTCGCCGAAGGCGCGGATCATGCCGCGCGCCGCGTTATGGACGAGACCGGTTTGCGTTCCGTGCTGCATCATCACACCGGCACCTGGATCGAGACGCCAGCGGAGACTGAGCGACTGCTGGACATGACGGACGGCGATATCGTTGGTCTGGTATTCGATACCGGGCACTGGGCTTTCGGCGGCGGCGACCCGCTGACTGGCATTCGGCAATTTGCCGATCGCATTTGGTATGTGCACTTCAAAGATCATGATCCGGCCGTGCACGAACAGTCGCGCATACAGGGATGGGACGGTCCGCAATCGGTCGGCAAAGGCATCTTCCCCGAATTGGGACAGGGCGATGTCGACTTTCCCAGCGTCTTGATCGAGTTGGAGAAGATCGGCTATGACAGTTGGATCGTGGTCGAGCAAGACGTCTTGCCGGGCATGGGCGCGCCCCTGGAATCGGCGCAGCGCAACCGCGAATACCTGCGCAGCATCGGTTTGTAAGCGCCGAAAATGCGGATGACCCTCGGCGATATCCTGGGCGCGCAGCAGCGTCTGAAGCCGCATCTGCCGCTGTCCCCGCTTGAACCGGCGCCGGACTTGAGCGGCAAGACATGGCTCAAGCTGGAAAACGCCAACAGAACCCACTCCTTCAAGATTCGCGGCGCCTTGAATGCTGTTCTCTCGCTGGATGAACCGGCGCGCGCCCGGGGCATCATCGCCGCGTCATCGGGCAATCATGCGGCCGCGGTTGCTTATGCCGCTCAGTTGACTGGCGCATCAGCCCAGATCCTGATGCCGACGACAACGCCCAGGAAAAAGGTCGCTAACGTGCGACGCTACGGCGCGGAGGCGATTCTCTTTGGCGACAACTACGACCAAGCGGAAGCCGAGGCTTTGCGCCGCGTCGCCGCGGGCGGGACATGGGTCTCGCCCTACAATGATCCCCGCGTGATCGCTGGCGCCGGCACGATCGGTCTTGAAATAATTGAGCAGTTGCCAAGTGTCCAGCGCGTCGTCGTGCCGGTCAGCGGCGGCGGTCTAATCGCCGGGATCGCAATGGCAGTCAAGGAAATATGCGCCGACATTGAGGTCATCGGCGTCAATGCTGAATCGGCGCCGGCCATGTACAATTTGTTTCATGCGGAGGATCGCCCGCAAGTTTGGGAGACGCTGGCCGATGCTCTCTCCGGCGACATCGAAAACGGCTCAATCACCGTGCCGATATGCGAGCGCTATGTGGATGACATCGTGCTCGTGTCCGAGAGCCAGATCGCGGCGGCCATGCGCTTCATGCTGGCGGGGGGCTGGGTGGTCGAAGGCGGCGGGGCGGTCGGCGTGGCGGCAATCCTGCGCGATGACATTCCGGCCGACGGCCGCGAGACGGCGGTGGTCGTCAGCGGCGGCAACGTCGATCTTGTGACGCTGCGGAAGGTGTTGGACGATTGACGGCATAGCGCTCGGAGACGAATGATGGACGCGAAAATACAGACGCAACCAAGCCCTGCGGACTTAATCAACGCGGCGGATGAATTGCTTTCCGCATTTGAAGCCGGCGACGCTACCGCCATCGACCGCGTCCACCAGCATCTGCCGCAGGTCAAATTTGGCGCGCGCGCAGAGGCAGGCGCATTCCCGCTGACGCTGAGAGACGCGCGAACCATCATCGCCCGCGAAAACGACGCGCAAAGCTGGGGCGAATTGCGCCTCAAAATCAAGCTGCAAGAGCATAATTATGGCGACGCGCTTGAGCAATTCAAGCAACTGGTAAACGCGGGGGACGCTGAGGAGCTTGATGCCTTGCTGTCAGCCAAGCCGGAATTGCGCGACACGCTGGATGATCCGCATTTCTACTTCGGCTCGACCGCGCTAATCGTCGCGAAGGAAAATATGGATGTCGTGGATGCGCTGCTCAAACACGGCGCTGATATCAACGCCAAATCGCACTGGTGGGCGGGCGACTTCCATATTCTTGAGGTGATATCGGCGGAAGCGGTCGAGCAGCTCATTGAGCGTGGCGCGGAGGTCACCGTGCACGCGGCGGCCGAGCAGGGCTGGCTCGATTGGCTGGCGGCGGCCTTTCAGCAGAATCCTGCCATCATTCACCAGCGCGGCGGCGATGGCAAGCAGCCGCTGCATTACGCGAGCGATCCAGCGGTGATGGACTGGCTGATTGAGCGTGGCGCCGACCTGGAAGCGCGCGATCTGGATCACGCATCGACGCCCCTGCAATGGCAGCTTGGCGCGCGCAACACGGATGCCGCCCGCGAATTGGTCAAGCGCGGCGCAGCAGTCGATATCTTCGCCGCTGTGATCCTCGGCGATCTGGACCTGGTTAAACAGGCGCTCGCGGAGCATCCATTTGCCATCCGAGCGCGGGTCAATGGCCGGGGCTATAACCTGGCGCCAAAAGCCGATGGTTCGCATCAGTATGTCTACACCTTTAACGCCGCTGGCTTATCGCCGCATCAGGTCGCGCTGGAATACGGACACGCCGAAATCTTCACGTATCTTATTGAGCAGAGCCCGCTTGATGTACGGCTGTTGGCTCACTGCGCGGAAGCCAATATGGAGGCGGCGGAGCGGATCCTGGCGGCGCAACCGGACATCATAGCGGAAATGCCGGAGGCGGATCGCCGGCAGCTGATCTATGCCGCCTGGACCAACCAGGTCGAGGCTGTCGAAACGATGGCGTCACTCGGTTTTGACCTGCACGTTTACGACGACGACCGCATGATGCCATTGCATGCAGCCGCCTTCCACGGCTTCGCCGATGTGATCGCGATTCTCCTCGATGCCGATGCGGCGCCGCCGCTAAGCTGGCTGAATGGATACGGCGGCACGCCCTTGACCACCTGTCTTTATGGCCGGCGGCACAGTTGGCGCGCTGATGGCGATTTCGCAGCCAGTATCAAGCTCCTGGTCGATGCTGGCTCAGAGATACGCGCCGAGTGGCTGCCGACCGAGGACGATGCCATTGACGCGATACTGCAAGCTCGAGTTAATCGCGACGCCTAAGGCGACTCTTCAGTTTCGCCGCTGGATTGGGCTTCGACGGCGACCGTGATCGGTTGAGCCACAATTTGCATCGTTTGCTGAAACGCGATCTCCAACGCGATGTCGGCATCCGCGACCGCGCTAATCATGTTCCGCGCTATTTCAAGGTCAGCATGTGCCGGAGGCTCAAGATCGCTGACCGTCGCCCGGACCCATTTGCCGTCTTCCCGGTCAACCGAGACATCGCTGATGCTGGCGCGCGGCAGCGTATCTTGCAGAATCGCGCTCGCGGCTTCCGCCAGGGGATCAAGCGGAAGCACGACTTGCCGCTCAACAACCGTCAAATCGACGTTTTGTCGATAGAGCTCATCAATCAGCAACTGGGCGGCCGAGACTTCCTCCGGCGTGATCGGATGATCGGACTGCACGATCAAGAGCACTTCCAACGGCACGGATGTGATGACTTGATACTCGACAACTGTCGCGCCATGAAAGGCTTCCGCTTGCAGCCGCTCGCGAATATGCGCTTCGTCCACCGCTTGCGAGCCCAAACGCGCGAAGACCAGGAGGATAATGACGGTGATCGCAAAGAGCACAAACCACCAGGCGCGCGACTGGTTGAGCGTGGCGCCTTCGCGCGCTTGGGTGGGGTGCATGCCCATCCACAAGAAGGTGATGTATTGCGCCGCGATGATGAAAGCGATATTCGCCAGAAAAAGCAGATTCGCGCCGATCGCCAGGCTGATATCGCCCAGCGCGATCCCCAAGCCGATTGTGCAGATCGGCGGCATCAAGGCGGCGGCGATCGCCACGCCAGCCAGAGCGGCCGGGATCCCTTTGCGGGCAGTCGCATAAGCAGCAACCCAGCCGGATACCAGCGCGATGGCGGCGTCCAGCAGGTTGGGGCTGCCGCGCGCCAGCATCTCGTCTGTGGGTGTGTCTATCGGCAGGAGTACGCCCATCACAATGGAGATGAGCAGGGCGAGCGTCACGCCGACGAAAAGCGTCACGCTGGCGCGCCGGGTGAGGGGTATAATACCGGTGGCCATGCCGGTGGAAAAACTTGATAGCGGCGACATCAAGGGCGCAACCAGCATGGCGCCAATGATGACAGCCGCGCTGTTGGTCAACAAGCCAAGGGTAGCCAAGGCCGCCGACAGCACGATCATCACGATGTAATCAAGATTGTTGCTTGCGCTCTTTTGCGCCGCCCAGATGAGTTCATTCTGCTCAACCAAAGTCAGTTGCGGGTTTAAGCGCGCAACACTGTGCTCTATCGCCCCGCGGATGCCCCGATGCCACTCTATCTGCGAAATCATGATCACCGGTCCCGGCGCCGTGTTAAGCAGTTGGTTGCTCAAATCATTGAAGAGATGGCGCTCGAAATCGGTCTTCTGCGAGAAGCCCATGACTAGCAGGTCGGCCGCTGTCATGCTCTGCACGATTTCTTCCGCGGGCGAGCGTCCCGTAATGATTTGGGATTTCAAGTCTCGGTCGCGCGGCAAATGATCCTCATAGCGTTTGATCGCTGCCTCATGCTCCGGGTTGTAGTGATAATCGGATTGAACGCGCAGTTGACGCACCGGGAGGTCATGATGAAGCGCAAAACTGACGCTGAGCTTCATGGCGATCGTTGAGGAAAGGCTGCCGTCGACCGGCACGACCACCCGGTCGAATTGCGCGCGCGGGGCGCTGCGGTAGATCAATACGCCGCATGGCGCCGTGGCGATCACATTCTCCACTACCGTGCCGAGCTTCACGCGGCCATGCGTCGTCCGCTGCACGCCGAGCAAGATGACATCGGCGTTGCGCTCGCGGGCGACATCCAGGATCCCGCGCGACACGCTGACAGCTAGCTCTGTCATCAACTCCACATGGTGCCCGGCGTCGGTCTCGCGAAACTGATCAACAACATCTTGTACTTGATCGCTGACGGCGTGCGCTTGTTCGACATTGCCAATGGAGATGACCAATGCGATGACCAAGCCGTGAGTCGGGTGGACCATTTCGCCAGCGATACGCAGCATCTCGGCCGCCGTATCGGGGCGTCCCATCGGCACAACCACCGTCCGCGCATAAAAGGCGTCTTGCGACGAAAACGCCTCTCTATCAATAGTTTGTGAAGTAAACTGACTCACAATGAGTACATTCGCTGGTTAAGCATGCCGAAGAAGATGCTGCGCCGTCCCGGGTGGAACTGGGTTGCGCCGAGCTCCAAATCCAAACGCCTTGCTAATCGAGGTCGACGTTGGCGCCGGTGAACTGCGCGCTGTCCCTTTGATACTGCATCAACTCGATTCGCACGCCGCTCGGGTCGACGGTCCAGGCTTGCCAGGCATTGTCGGCGCCCAGCTTCTTGTCCGATGCCTCGACGCCTCGGCTGGCCAAGGTCTTCAAGACGGCGTCCAAATCCTCTACTTCGAGGCAGAAATGCTTGATACGCGGGCGCGCCGCGTCTTGCGCATCAGCGTCGGCAAATACTTCAATGAAGGTGCCTTCGCCAGCCTTGACATAAAAGCCAATGCGCTCGCCCGCGCGGACGAACTCAAAAGCCAATTCCATGCCCAGTCTCCCGACGTAAAAGTCTTCCGCGGCCGCCAGATCGGTGGCGCCGATGCAGACATGCGCGAGCCGAACTATCACGTTGAGCGCCTCTCTAACAAGTTAACAAGCCGTAATATGTAGCATAACTTGGATTCGCGCTTAGCGCAAAGCGACCGCGACCGCGCCACGCAAACGCCTTACCGCTTGGATGACGTATTGCCATTCCGGCGCGTCGACGGCGACGATCTCGAAGTGGCCGGCGTCAGCAATCTCGACGAGTTCAATTTCGTCGCCGGCGTCTAACGATGCAGTGACATAGCGCCTTAGATTCGCCCGCATCACCTTGTCCTCCGAACCCACAATGTGGATTTGCGGGACGCCCAGCGGCAGCAATTCCGCTGGCGAGACCGCCGGCAGATTCGCCTGCGCCCGCGGCAGCGACCCGCCCAAGACCGTAAGCAAGGGCGACCCGCCGGTGTCATTCTCGAGCGCGTCTGCGATATCGGCGAGAGGCGCCAGCCCGATGACGCCGGCAATCGGCAAAGGTTCCGCGCGATACACTGCGCTGGATTCTGCAATCTGCTTTCTTCCGGCGAGCCAAAGCGCAAGGTGACCGCCGGCGGAATGCCCAACGGTGATGACGCCTTTGAGATCTAGTTCGCGCTCGGCAGCGATCTCCTGCAAATGGTCCGTTGCGGCGCCGACGTCCAGGAACATATTGGGAAAGTCGCCGCCGTTTCCCGCGCGCCGATACTCAATGTTCCAGACGGCGAAACCCTCGTTGGCCAGCGCCTCGACAACGCCGCCCAGAGGACGGAGGTCATAGACGTCGCGGTAGCCGCCGCCGTGAACCAAGACGATGACCGAATGCGGCCCTGGCCTACGCGGCAAAGTGAGCTCTGCGAATTGCTGTGAATCAGCGCCGTAGACATAGCGGAAATGGGGCTCGACCGGCGCGAATCGTGTGTAGTCTTCAGCTGTTAGCAGTGGCATGATTGGCGTTGCTCCTTACCTGACAGTTGGCGCGTGCCGCCGCTGGGCTCACAAGACGCCGAGCGGATTGTCCGGGTCGACGCTTTCGTCGAAAGGCACGTGGCGTTCGACGCTTGTTACCTGGTAGACCGAGCCTAACCAATTGTTGAAGATCGCCTTGGCAGTATCGCCCCAGGTGTTGTCAAGCAAGGGCGAGAAATCGTTCTCCGGGAAGACCGGCAAGTCCCCGCCATTTTCCAGCGCCAGCTGCGCTTTCCGGATGTAACGTTCGGCAATCTCGCGCGCTTCGAGCGGAAAATAATTCTCCGGGTAAGGCGGCTGCGGATTCGCGCCGTGAAAATACCCGAGCAAATCGCGCTTGTATTCTTTCAGCAAGCTGTTGATATCGTATTCAGGGTGCCCTTGAAAATAGACCATCCGCAGTTGATCGGGGCTGACGACCATGTGCACTTCACCATCGAAGCTTTGGATCAGTACCGTCAAACCGGCGCCCTCAATTTGCTCGCGGGTTATCGTGTTCCAGCGCGAATGCGGCACATCAAAGCGGGTGTTGATCTCGCGCAGCAGCGGGTGATTCGGCTGAGTGACGCGATGCTCAAACACGCCCCATTTCTTTCTGCCGCGCTTGATGCGGTCAATCCGATAGAAGTACTTCATCAGCGCATGGGTCGACAGGCAAGAGCAGAGCGTCGAGGTGACATTCTCCCCAGCCCATTCGATGACCTCGGTCAAGGGCTGCCAGAAGTCTTCTTGATCGAGGCTCGGGTTAGCGACATTGGCGCCGGTGATGATCAGCGCGTCCAATCCATCCTGCTGCACCTGCTCGAAACTTGTGTAGTATTCGTCTATGTAGGCTTGCGTCTCCGGGCTGCGCTCCAAGCCCGGCACCGAAAAGACGTGGACATAGAATTGGGCAATCTGGTTGCTATTGCCTACCAATCGCATGAATTGCCGCTCCGTGATTTGCAGCGCGGCGTCCGGCATCATATTTAGCAGTCCAATATGAAGTTCGCGAATATCCTGCTTCAAGGCGCGGGAAAGCGTCAGCACTTCTTGACCATGCTGACGCAAGCGCTCGAAACTGGGCAATGGCGTATGGGCGACTAAGGGCATGGACGTTTCGCTCCATTCGGTATGAGAGCCACGAATCTGAGTCCACAGTATAGCATTGACATCCAGGCGGGCAATGCTCTCGCGCTGGCAGCGTTTATCCGAAGCATCGCGCATATTATAATAGAAGCAGAGTACATTATCGGCTCTTCGCTCAAGTCCCCGGCTTTGCGAGGGAGAAATTCAGATGCTGTCCCAGCTGCGCGACTATTTGATTCGCTATGCCTTGATAGCCACGGGCATCGTCATCGGCGCGATATCGCTGACTGTTTTCTTGCAGCCGCTTGATATCGCCCCGGCAGGCGTCGCCGGCGCCTCGACGTTGTTGAATGAGTTGTTCGATACCCCCGTAGGCTTGATGATCTTCCTGCTGAATATCCCGATCCAACTGGCGGGTTATGCCTTGCTGCCAAATGGCGCCCGCGTCATCATGCGAAGCGTAGGCATTATTCTGGTCTTTTCGGTCGTGGTTGACAATCTGGGTTCCCTGTCGCCCGAAGGCGGCCTAAGCGATGACCGCATGCTCAACGCCCTCTTCGGCGGCATAACCGGCGGGATCGGCGTCGGGCTGGTCTATCGCGCCGGCGCGACCTTCGGCGGCACATCGACGCTCGCGCTGATCTTACAGCGCCGCTTCGGCTTCCCCATGAGCACCACGTTCATGTGCACAGATACGCTGATCATCATCGCCGCCGGCTTGGTTTATGGCTGGGAAGGCGCGCTCTACGCCGCCATCGCCCTTTTCACCGCCGGGCTCGCCACCGATTATGTGCTGGAAGGACCGAGTGTAATACGCACAGCGATGATCATCACGGACAAGCCCGAGGAGATCTCACAGCGCGTTTTCACCAGACTGCAGCGCGGTGTCACCAGTTGGAAGATCAAAGGCGAATACACCGGCGCCGACCGCACGATGCTCTATGTGACGATTGCGCGATCGCAAGTGCGGGACTTGAAAGACGAGATCTCGCAGGTGGATCCCAAAGCTTTCATCGTCATCGGCATGGGGCACGCCGCTTATGGCGCTGGCTTCCGCCGCGTCAGGCGCAAAGGGATGTGAACTATCGCAGGTGCTCTCCGGCGTTGACGTGCAGCAATTCGCCAGTGATATGGTCTTCCTGGCAGAGATATCCAACCGCGCGCGCCACATCTTCGGGCTTGCCGGTGCGCCGCAAGACGCTGCGCTCGCCGACGCGCGCCCAGTCTTCATCGGTGATGTCGCGGCCCGCGGTCTTCATCACTGGTCCGGGGGCGATGGCATTGACGCGGATCGATGGACCAAGCGTCAACGCGCTGACCTGTGTCAGCATCCACAAAGCTGATTTGCTGATGCCATGATGCGGGTAGTCCTTCCAGGGGCCATCAGCGCCGGCATCGCAGATATTGATGATCACCCCACCGGGCAAGGGATTCTCCGCCATGATGCCCGCCGCTCGCTGCGTGATCAAAAAAGGCGCGCGCAAGTTCACGGCCATCGTCTGGTCCCACTCCGCCAGCGTCACATCCAGCAAGGTCCGCTTCTGGAAGACGGAGGCGTTGTTCACGGCAATGTCCAGCCGCCCGTAGCGTTCTTGCAAGGCGGCGAAAAGCGTATCCACGCCCTCGATATGACTGAGGTCGGCGCATAAGCCATGGGCATCGACGCCATGCGACTTGATCGCCTGCAAGGTATCGCGCGCTTCGCTTGCTTCGGCACGATAGTAATGCACCAGGATATTCACGCCCTGCCGGGCGAGCTCCAGCGCGATCGCCCGGCCGACGCGGCGCGCTGAGCCCGTCACCAAAGCAACTTTGCCGCTCAAATCGATGCGCATCGCCGCCGCTCCTTACTGCCCGGCCGCATCATCCAGCGCCGCCAGATAAACGTCCATCTCTTCGTATTTCATTTCGCCAAGTTTCAGGTGACGAACCATGCCATCAGCATCAATGACAAAGGTAGTCGGCAGGTTTTGCACGCCATAATCGCGCTTGACCACTTCGTTGATGTCCATGGCGACTGGCAGATTCACGATGCCGATTTCAACCAGAAAGCCGCTGATCACGGCGGCAGTCTCGCCCAGATTGATCGCGAGCACAGCCGGACCGTTCTCGTCTCCGCTGTGCTCGGCGGCGAATTCTTCCAGCGCCGGCAGCTCACGGACGCAAGGCGCGCACCAACTCGCCCAGAAGTTGAGGAAAAGCGGGCGTCCAGCATAGTCGGAGGGGGAGACAAGCGTCAAGCCATCGAGGAGCGGCAGTTCAAAGTCGGGCGCCTTGAAGTTGAGCACGCTGCGCGGCGGCGCGGGTTGGAATGCCGGTGTGGGGGCGGGTCGCCTGCCGGATTCCAGGGCGAGCATGAGCAGGGCGACGAAGATGCCGAAGAGCGGCAGGATGAGTAGGATGAGTAGGGTGGGGGAGGGGCCGCGAGTTCTTCGAGATGACATGGTGGTCAGAAGATCCAGTTCTCAAGTTGCATTAACCTGTCCAGCTTGACACAAGTTACGCCGAAGAACTCGCAAATGTTTGGAATACGAGCGCCATGTGGCGGCTTGCTTTCTCCTGTAACAACTGTACCGCCTAGAACAGTTGCGCGAGCAATGATAAAGGGGTCTGCACTTGTGCTGACTACTGTTTGCTTCCGCAGCATGATTCGCTGAAAATGCTCAATTTGGAATATATTCGCGACGACGGCCGCCTCTTCACCAACCAATGGCGTGAATAGATTTTCATTCTCATTTGCCCAATTGTGAGCATTTTCTGTTCTTCGTTTTCCAGCATCAAGTTCAACCATGACTTCACGAGTAGACATTATTCTACCGCTGGCCAACATAGCCTCGAATCTTGCCCAAAGGCTAGGAAAACGGTCAATTGGATAACAACCGAAGAGTTTCGAGAAGCTGTTCGTGTCAAAGACGTACATCAGCGACGCTCTCCAAAAAAGTACTCTTCGAGACGGTCAACGTTTCCGAGCTTCATATCCAAATGATTTGCCAATTCATCGTCTTCGAACTGACCTTGATAGAAGCGGCTTAGAACCAACGATATATACTCCTCCCCAAGGTAGCGAATCTTGGTGCGATAGTAATTGCCTCCCGGACTCCGATTTGTGCGGACTTGCGCTGTCCATTCTGTGGCTGCAGATTCATACTCAGCTTGCTCTATCCATCCGCGATCGTGGAAGTTTCGATAGATGACTTCCCGGCTGACACTGAAGCGCTTGGCGAGGCGTTCTGCCTCAGCACGTGGTTGACTCCCTTGGCTGAACTCGCCTTCCAGCGCGGTCGCGGGAACTAGAATCGCATTCGCCAATGCATTGCAGCGTCGTTCAGTTTCCGAATGTTCTGAAGCCAGAGGATGCTCAAATCCACCTTGCCTGTCTACGCCACTCGTACGATGCAGCAGATGCGCCAATTCGTGAAACAGCGTAAATATCTGCCGGGTCTTGACGTTCGAGTTGTTAACATAAATCACTGGAAATTCCAGATCATAGAGGCTGAAGCCGCAGAATTCGTCAGCACCAAAGGCATCTTTGAAGACGGTCACGCCAACGCGATAAAATGCGCTGCGCCAAGTCTTTAACGCAGTATCGGCATCTCTCCATTCGAATTGCTCATCTAGCGGCACACCCAAGAATTCTCGAATACGAGCAGCTCCGGACGCCAAAGGTTCGCCTCGGTCGAGAACGATTTCGCGGACAATTTCCCGCTCGGCTGGATTTCTGCCTTGGTTCAGCTCAACCAAACCATTTTGAAAAGCGCGCGCCTTGTACAAAAGAAGCCGTACCTGTGGTGGAATCTCATCAAACTGCGCTGAACCCAAAGTACGGAACGTTTCTGCTATCGGCGGCAGATCAGGTGGCTCAGGGAAGAAAAAGACCGCCATCGGAAGTTCGAGAGTCTTCGAGATCTTCTCCAGTTGGCGATACGTAGGCCCAAGTCCTCCGCTCTCCCATTCAGCAATCTTACGCAAGTTTGGTTTGGCAGCCAAATCCTCTAGCTTGTAACCCGCCCGCTCGCGTGCCCAAGTCAAGACCGCCGGAGTAATCGGCATCCGTTCGACAGTCATAGACAGAACCTCAAAACTTACTCAAACACCCAGCCATCCACATCCCGCGTCCAGCCGCCGCATAGCTCCGCCTCAGTGAAAAAGTTCGCCACTTCGATCTCGCCGTTCTCCACGCTATCCGACCCGTGCACCAGATTCCGCCCGATCTCCAAGGCGTAATCTCCGCGGATCGTACCGGCCGCCGCTTCGGATGGATTGGTCGCGCCAATGGTGCTGCGCGCCGCCACGATCGCATCGCTGCCCTCCAGCGCCACGGCCACCACCGGCGCCGATGTGATGTACTCGACCAAGCTCGTGAAAAAAGGACGCTCGCGGTGCACATCGTAGTGTTTTTCCGCCAGTTCGCGGCTGACTTGCAGCAGTTTCATGCCGACGATTTTCAAACCGCGCTGCTCAAACCGCTTGATGATTTCGCCGGTCAAACCGCGCTGAACCGCGTCCGGCTTGACGATAATCAGTGTTCGTTCCAAGGGATTGCCTTTCTTATTGCATTCGCGCGTCAAATATCGCCGATATGATACAGGCGCGTGCCGCAAATGTGTATGCGCAGCGCTGAGACGGCAAGGCCAATGCCGTGTACCGGCATCATGTAACTTGTCGAACTCTGCTATCATGTTGGCAGCAAAGCGAAAGGGGCGAGCATGAGCGCGGCTTTCTGGAGCAGGCAGGTGGTAATCGTGACCGGTGGCACCGGCTTCCTCGGGCGTCATGTTGTTGACGAACTACGCGCGAATCACGCCAGGCGCGTTATTGTGCCGCGCCGCGCTGAATACGACCTGCGCCAACAGGAAGCGGTCCATCGTCTCTACGCCGATCATCCCGATGCGACGATGATCATTCACCTGGCCGCGAACGTCGGCGGCATCGGCATCAACCGCGAACACCCAGGTCTCTTCTTCTACGAGAATCTGATGATGGGCGCGCTGATGCTGGAATACGCGCGACGCGCCGGCGTGGATAAGTTCGTAGGCATCGGCACCGTTTGCAGCTATCCGAAATTCGCGCCCCTCCCCTTCAAGGAAGAAGACCTCTGGGATGGCTATCCGGAAGAGACCAACGCGCCCTATGGCTTGGCCAAGAAGATGCTGCTTGTGCAAAGCCAGGCTTATCGCCAGGAGTACGGCTATAACGCGATTCATCTGCTGCCAGTCAACCTCTATGGACCGCATGACAAATTCGATCTGCAATCCTCACATGTCATCCCCGCCGTAATCCGCAAAATGGTGGATGCGCAGGAGAGCGGCGCGCCGCAGGTCACACTCTTCGGCGATGGCTCGCCGACGCGGGAATTTCTGTTCGTGCGAGATGCCGCCAGGGGCATCGTCCTCGCCGCGGAGCGCTATAACAGAACCGAGCCGGTCAACCTCGGCAGCGCCTTCGAGATCAGCATTCGCGACCTGGTCCAGATCATCGCCGAAGAAGTTGGTTTCACTGGCGATCTTCACTGGGATACGAGCAAGCCCAATGGTCAGCCCCGGCGCAAGCTCGATGTCTCGCGAGCGAAGCGTGAGTTCGGTTTCGTCTCGCAGACAGATTTCCGCGCCGGCTTGCGCGAGACAATCCGCTGGTATCGCGCCGAGCGCAGCCCCGCGCCCGTTTCGTAACTTTTGGCAAAACCGCGCGATCTCTGGTAAGATTACGCTAGCCTTATCCAGTTCGCGGCAGCCAGGCGCCAGCTAACGGTACAGCGCGTTGGACTGCTGAATCGGGCAGGCGCAAACTAAACCGTTTTCGGGATGGTTGACAGAATCGCAGGGGTAAGACAAACTCTCTTTGAATGCGCGTTTCAATTGAGTCGTTGCTCCGTCAAGCAGTGACTCGCGGAATGAAGTCAAATCTCCGCGACGCGCATTGAAACGAGTACTTGTCGGATAGGGAGGGTGTCACCTTGAGCACGTTACTTGACGTCAAGGACCTCGTCGTTAGGTTCTATACGCAGGAAGGCACCGTCTACGCGGTAAACGGCGTGTCGTTTGAGCTTGAAGAAGGCGAGACGCTTGGCATCGTCGGCGAGAGCGGCAGTGGCAAGAGTGTAAGTTGCCTCGCGCTGATGGGCTTGATCCCCAGCCCGCCCGGCAAGGTCGAAGCCGGCACGGTCATGTTTGAAGGGCGCGACTTGCTCACCCTCAAACCCGACCAGATGCGGCTCATCCGCGGCAAAGAAATCGCAATGATCTTTCAAGATCCGATGACTTCGCTAAATCCTGTGCTCACCATCGGCACGCAAATCACGGAGTCGTTGAAACTCCATGAAGGCATGAATACGTCGCAATCCCGCAAGCGTGCGGCCGACCTGCTTGATATGGTGGGAATCCCCGACGCTTACCGCCGGCTGGATGATTACCCGCATCAGTTTTCTGGCGGCATGCGGCAGCGCGTCATGATCGCCATGGGTCTGTCCTGCAATCCCAAATTGCTGATCGCCGATGAACCGACGACCGCGCTCGATGTGACCATTCAAGCGCAAATCATCGAGTTGGTGAAGCAGCTCAAGGACGAATTCAATATGGCGATGATCTGGATCACCCACGATCTGGGCGTTGTCGCCGGCATCGCCGACCGCATTCAAGTCATGTATGGCGGTCGCATCATGGAATCGGGGACGTCCAACGAAGTCTTCCGCGACAGCCGTCATCCGTATACGGTTGGGCTCTTGGGCTCACTGCCCCGTCTGGACTCAAGCGGAGAGGAAAAACTGACCCAGATCGAAGGGTCGCCGCCGGATATGCGCAACGAACCAGCCGGCTGCCCCTTCGCGCCCCGTTGCGATGTGCGCGAATACCTGCAATTGGAAAAATGTTGGGACCAGCGGCCGCCGCTGGAAAACGTGCCCGATGCCGACGGAGGCAGCATGCACATCATGTCCTGTTGGGCCGATATCCGCGAGGGGGTAGCAGAGAATGTCTAGTCCAGCCATGGCGATCGACAAACGCAAGACAAACACCGAGGACGACAACATCCTCGAAGTAACGGCTCTCAAAAAACACTTTCCCATTTCATCTGGCATCGTCTTTCAGCGGCAGGTCGGCGCCGTGCGCGCAGTCGATGGCGTCAGCTTCAATGTAATCCGCGGCGAAACCTTGGGCTTGGTGGGCGAATCCGGCTGCGGCAAGAGCACGACCGGACGCACGATTCTGCAGCTCTATCGCCCGACCGAAGGCAGCGTCAAATTCGAAGGGCAAGAACTGTCCACCATGACCGGCAATGACCTGCGCCAGATGCGCCGCCGGATGCAAATCATCTTCCAGGATCCCTTCGCCTCGCTGAACCCGCGCATGACCGTCGGCAGCATCGTCAGCGAGCCGCTGCAAATCCACAAGATGTACGCTAACAAAAAAGAACGGCAGCAATACGTCGAGCAATTGATGGAAAAAGTCGGTTTGAATCCTTATTTCATCAACCGCTATCCGCATGAATTCTCCGGCGGGCAGCGGCAGCGCATCGGCATCGCACGCGCCCTGGCATTGCAGCCCAGCTTCATCGTTGCCGATGAACCGATCTCGGCGCTTGATGTTTCGATTCAAGCGCAGGTTGTCAACTTGATGGAAGAATTGCAGGACGAGCTCAACCTAACCTATCTCTTTATCGCCCACGACCTCAGTATGGTGCGCCATATCTGCGACCGCGTCGCCGTGATGTACCTGGGCAAAATCGTCGAACTAGGTCCCGTCGATGAGGTCTACGAGAATCCGCAGCATCCTTATACGCAGGCGCTGCTCTCAGCCGTCCCGGTGCCCGACCCGGTCGTCGAAGAGAATCGCCAGCGCATCATCATCTCCGGCGATCTGCCCAATCCGGCGAGTCCCCCGACCGGCTGCAACTTCAACACGCGCTGTCCGGTCGCCTTCGACCTTTGCTATCAAGAACCCGACCCGCCGCTGATCGAGGTGCGCCCGGATCACTTCGTGAGCTGCCATCGGGTAACGTAGCGAAGTCAGAGTTTCGGACAAAGGGCGTAACATGTAAGCCTTTTGTCCTTTCGATTTCTCGATGACTTTCATATGACCATCGTTGGCGCATATCTAGGCGCCCATGTCTGGCGGGACTGGAACCTGGAAGAGGCGCGAGCCGAGTTCAGCCGCTTCCAGCGCTATGGCGTCAACACTATATTCTCCGAGGCCGATCACTATCGCCGTGATATTATTCAAATCGCGCATGATATTGGCTTGCGCTTTATGGGCGGCTTGACCTGCTTCAAAAATGACGCCGTGCTGTCGAGAAGCCCCGAGTTGCGTCCTGTCGGTCGGGACGGGCAGCTGCGCCCGCGGATGAACTGGTATGTAGGCATTACGCCAACGCACCAGCCATACGCTCAATCACGGCTTGAAGTGCTGAGCAACATGACCAGAGCGTATGAGCTAGATGGCATATGGCTGGACTTCATACGTTGGCCTCTGCACTGGGAACAAGAATTGCGCGCTGATACGCCGGTGCCGCTTGAAGCAAGTTTCGACGATCACTCCCTTGAGCGCTTCTCGCGCTACTCCGCTATAGACATTCCTGCCGGAACGACGAAGCTAAAGGCCGATTGGATTCTGCGGGCGCATCGGCGCGAGTGGATTGACTTCAAATGCCATGTCATTACCGACTTTGTCGCCCAAGCCAAGACCATTGTCAAAACGAGTATGCCTGACAAACCGTTTGGCTTGGATATCGTGCCTGCCAGATCCTCTCAGCGAGAGCGCCTTCTCGGGCAACGTCTGCCTGCCTTATCCGCGCATGCCGACTGCTTCTCGCCAATGCTTTACCATCATGTACTCGGCTTCTCGCCCGCCTGGATGACGGAAGTCCTGGATGAACTGGCGGCGGAAACCGCTAAGCCGCTCCTTCCCTTTGTGCAAGTTGATGCGTTTTCCCAGAACGACGACGCTTACTCGGCAAGGGAATGGGACGAAGTCTTGCGTATGACCCTTTCACACGCTAGAACCGTCGGACTGATTGCCTTTACCGGCGAAATGCTCCATGTTCGTGGGCGCGGGCGCTCATTTGAGGAGCAACTGGGGCGCTAGCTTCACCGCGGCTGCTTGCCCAGCCCTTCGCTGATCGTGGCGCGCCAGGATCACTATGTGAGTTGCCATCGGGTGACGGAGGCGGAAGACAAGCGAAAACCCCCCAACGGCGGCTGAATCCAGGGATTGAGCCGAATAGACGAGATCCTAAATCTCCACTGGTACGCCCTGTACTACTTCGATTATTTCGTCCGCGATTTCTTCCACAGTCTGGGTGGTGGTGTTTCTGGCGATTTTATCGGCGAGCGAAGGACTAAACCCAACTACTTCGTCCTTGGTCAATCCGTGCCAAATAGGAAGCAAAACTTGGTCTCCGCCAACCACTCTGGTTACCAGCCCATCTAACTCATAGTTGGTCCATCCCTTGTCAAAGAAAGCTCGAGAAAGCACAACGATTGCAAAGCGGCTTGAAGCGATTCCTTTGTCGATTTTCTGACGCAGGCTATCACCGATGCCCAGTTCAAAATCGTCATACCAGACCGAAAGCCCACCCGCTCGCAGCGCATCCGCAAGTGGAGCTACTACCTCACCCTTGTCTTCTGAAGCGTACGAAATGAATACGTCATAGTCGACGTCACGTTCATTTCTTACGAGAGTTGGGATTGTAGAGAGCGGTTTGTCGACGAATGGACGCAATTTCCCCGGCAGGATGCGTGCGCTGGATTCCACCCTTCCCACGTAGCCTCCCATGTCCACGGTTACGTACCAATGTCCGGCGTTAGGTATCTGCAATCGCACCGGAGACTTCTTCGCATGTCCTCCAAAGTATCGATGTCGCCGGCCGCTGCGATAACTCTGGAAATTCGAACTGTCCATGAGGCGTACGTTAGCGGCATTTCCCTTCAGAATGACTTCGACGATTTCGCCACCTTCCCTATGACCTAGATCATGCTTAATAAACTGCATCAGTTGCGACCTATGCTTTCCTGTCTTATCCCGCAAGTATAACACATAACTTGCAGCTTCTTATCCTCGCTAGCGGTATCACGGTCGCCGAGCGGCTCACAATTCGACGCCTCATTTGCACTAATATTCGAGTCACTCGTAAATGTCAAGGACATCAAAGCCTGAGATTACTTCATAGATCTCGTTGGCTATCTCTTGCACAGTGTGCGTGGCCGTGCTTCGTGCAAACAGGTTTGCCAGACTGGCCCGCTGGGCGCGGACTTCGCCTTTGGAGATTTTGTGCCAAATGGGGAACAGCACGTGATTCTGAGTTACAGCCAAATTCTCGAGCGTGTTGAGTTCATGCTCTGTCCAATTCTTGCCAAAGAAGTCATTGGATAATACCAGAATTCCAGAACGACTTTCGTTTATTCCTGCCATTAGCTTTGCCGTAAGATTATCGCCGATTCTAAGTTCAAATTCGTCGAACCATACACGCAGTCCGCGCTCCTGGAGCAGCAGCGCCAAAGGCCGCGCCACGTCGTCTTTGTCTTCAGACGCGTGAGAGAGAAAGACATCGTATTCATATTTGTCTTTGCTGAGAACGTGTCGCGCCACTTCCCGTCCCTGTATTTCAACTCGTGCAAATCGCGCTACGACCGTAGATTCGAAACCAAGCGCAAATCATATCAGCTTCGCGGCAAAGTGGTTAGTGCTTGCACACAGAAAAGGACGAGCCACCGGCTCGCCCCTAGACCATTGACGTATGGATTTGGTTAGCTAGGCAAGCGCAGCAGCCGGACCATCCACAATCTGAACAAACTCCTCCGCGTTCAGCGTCTCCCGCTCAATCAGAATCTCAACCAGCTCGTCCATCTTGTCCTTCTGCTCCAGCAAAAGCCCCTTCGCCCGCTCATACGCCGCCTGCAATATCCGCTTGACCTCATCGTCAATCTGCTGCGCGTAATGCTCGCTGTAATCCCGCTGCTCGGCGATCTCCCGCCCTAGGAAAACCGCGCCGCCGCCGTTGCCATACGATCGCGGTCCCAGCACATCGCTCATGCCGAATTGCGTCACCATCGCCCGCGCCATTCGCGTCGCCTGCTGCAAGTCATTGCTGGCGCCGGTGGTGAACTGATTGTAGACAATTTCCTCCGCCGCGCGCCCACCCATGGCCGCCACGATGTCGTCCTCGAACTTCTCGCGCGTGATCAGCATATCATCGCCATCGGGCAGCGGCATGACGTATCCGCCAGCCCGCCCGCGCGACACAATCGTGATCTTGTGCACCGGGCTGGTATTGTCCAGCAGATGGAAGAGCAGGGCGTGCCCGGCCTCGTGATAGGCGACCTTCTCCTTCTCTTCCGGCGTGATGACCCGGCTGCGGCGTTCCGGTCCCATAACCACGCGCTCCATTGACTCCTGCATTTCGCCCATGCCAATGGATTTCTTGTTGCGGCGCGCCGCCAAAATGGCCGCCTCGTTGACCAGGTTCTCCAGGTCGGCGCCGCTGAAGCCCGCTGTGATCTTCGCCAGCGCTTCCACATCCACATCGCCGCCCAAGGGCTTGCCAAGCGAGTGCACCTTGAGGATCTCTTGCCTTCCCTTAACATCGGGATTGTCCATCACCACCTTACGGTCAAAGCGGCCCGGACGCAGCAGCGCCGGATCGAGGATATCGGGACGATTGGTTGCGGCGATGATGATGATGTTTGTTTCGTTGTCGAAGCCATCCATCTCCACCAGAATCTGATTCAGTGTTTGCTCGCGTTCATCGTGGCCGCCGCCCAGGCCGGCGCCGCGATGCCGGCCGACCGCGTCAATCTCATCTACAAAGATGATCGCCGGCGATTCTGCCTTTGCGCGCTCGAAGAGGTCGCGAACGCGACTCGCGCCAACGCCGACGAACATCTCGACAAACTCCGAACCCGAGATGCTGAAGAAGGGCACGCCCGCTTCACCCGCTACCGCCCGCGCCATCAAGGTCTTGCCGGTGCCCGGCGGTCCCACCATCAGCACGCCCTTTGGCACCCGCGCTCCCAATCGGATGAATTTCTCCGGCTCCTTGAGGAACTCGACGATCTCCTTCAAGTCCTCCTTCGCTTCTTCCGCGCCAGCGACATCTTTGAATGTCACTTGCGGCCGCTCCATATCACGCGAGACGCGCGGCTTGCTGCGCCCGAAGCTCATCGCCTGGTCCTGCCCGGCGCGCATCGACCGCATCATCCGCCACAAAAACCAGACGATGATCAGGATGGGCACGATGCCTATCAGAATCTGGAAGATCAACTGCGACGAATCGTCGGCTGGCTCGAAGAAGTAGTCGACATTATTGACGCCCAGCGCCTGCAGTTGAGAATAGAAGTCGGAGGCAGGGTTCTTGAATACGGTCTCGGTGGTATTGTCCGTATACGTGACCACCAACTCGCGTCCCCCCCCGCGCTCGACGATCCGTTCGACCCGTCCCTGCTGGACGTCCTCCAGCATGCGATTCATCGGCCAGCTATTGTCCAGCTGCACCGCCGCCCGCCCATTAAATGCGAGAAAAGCCAGCGCCAGCGCAATGGCGCCCAGCACGATCCACATGCGCTGGGCATTCGGGTTGCCAAAGGGCGACTTGCCGCCATCGCTGTTCTTCTTGCCATCCTTGCCTCCTTCACTTACGTGCTGCGGAGGCTCTGACCGGTTGTTCATCACTTGGTCTCCATCAGTTGTTGTGTCGGCGAAACGCGCTGCCGCGACGCCGCGCCTCACTAACATAGAGCCTCTGCGGCGCAAAAT
This sequence comes from Anaerolineae bacterium, assembly GCA_022824465.1. Lineage (GTDB taxonomy): Bacteria > Chloroflexota > Anaerolineae > Aggregatilineales > Phototrophicaceae > UBA6055. The sequence continues at coordinate 221,170 of JAJDZV010000007.1, read as the reverse complement.
GGTGATATTTTGCTGGTCTCTCGCCGGAGATGGCTGCCGTATCCGCGTCCGCCGCCCTTTCTTGTACGCGAGGCAATTCGCCCCCTGCTCGACAGACCTCAATTCGACCTTGATGCTTCAACGCTGAATTTTTCCGCCGATTCCAGTATCATGTAACATCCCATGCACGGCATCCGCCTGGAGCAAGCGACGCATCTATGACCGATCGCAGCAATGAAGAATGGATTGCCTCGCTGCGCGCCCACGGCGACGCGGCGCAGGCTGAGGCTCTGGCGGATCTGCGATTGCGCCTGCAACGCAGCATCTATTTCTACCTCAGCCAGGACCGCAGCGATCTGCGCGGATTGGCCGCCCAGGAACTCGCGCAGATGGCGGAAGACCTGGCGCAGGACGCCACCCTGCGCGTCATGGACAACCTGGACAACTTTCGCGGTGAGAGCCGCTTCACCACCTGGGCGAACAAGATCGCTATCCGGCTCGCCATTAGCGACCTGCGGCGCGCGCGCTACAAAGACTTTAGCCTTGATGAGCTGACCGCCGATGGCGAGCTGCTGCCGGCGTCAACCCGTCTGGCCACTTCCGTATCCCCAACTCCGGAGAAAGTCGCCGAGCGCGATGATGTTCTGGAAAAGATCGAGACTGCGCTGCAAGAAGCGCTGACCGAGAGGCAGTATCAGGCGCTTGTGGCGGTCGCTCTGAAAGGCATCCCCATGGATGTGCTGGCCGACCGCATGGGCACGAACCGCAACGCCCTCTACAAGCTCATTCACGATGCCCGCCGCAAACTTAAAGCGCATCTTGAGTCGCAGGGCATATCTACTGACTACATGATGAACTTGTTTGGAAACTAAACCTACTGCCTCAGCGCCATCACCGTGCCGAAGCACATCTCGTCGGCCGTGCCCTCGCCCCAAACGACATACCTTGGATCTTCTGAGAGCGAATTGTCCCATATGCAGGACATGCGCAAGACGTCGCCAAACTCAATCGTTACCGGCTCGACAAACTCGTAACGATCCTGCCAATGGAAATCCCAGCGCGGGATATCAAGCAGCAAGAGCGAGTCTTCGCGCCCCGGGTTGAGCTCCATGCGGAAGCTGCGCCCCAATTCGTGCATATGCCCCAGCACGCCATAGACCGTGAGCGGCTCAAAGAATGGCGACGGATAATCGCAGAAGCCGCGCGCGTTTTCGCCCGTGTTGTCGGTATAATCTTCCAGGCTCTGGCGGCAACGCGACAATCGACGGTCGGGCACGCCGCGCATCGCCCCGCCGAATAATGCCGCGACTCGATCGAGGGCGTAATCGCGCTCGCATTGCGGTCCATCAACACCGGCCGGGCATGGAATCTCCACCGGCGCGTTCAACGGTATCGTCCAAAGTTCAGCCAACCCCGATTCAGCCGATTCGAGTTGCATCAGCACACGCGTCTGGTCCGCCTCGCGCGTCGTCCACAGGTTGTAGTGCATCTGCAGCACGATAATCTGTCCCGGCTCAATCTTGTAGCCGGTCCCTGGCGGGAAAGCCACGCCGAATGTGCCCGGCGTCCATGTGGCGATGATGCTGCCGCTCTCGGACAATCCGGTGGCGCCATAGCAACTCCAGCCGGGCGCGCCATCAGCGCCGTCGCGACCCTCCGCCTCAGCTTCCAGCGCGCTATCCACCAGATACAAAATCGCGTGATGCGCCATCGCCGGCACGCCTGGCAGGAATTCGTAGCCAGTGACAAACTGCGGCGAGTCGATACCCAAGGGAAAAGCGAAACAACGGTAATCGTCCAGTACATCATCGGCCGGCTCGTAAGGCTCGTCAAGCTGCAACGTCAGGTCCGCCCGCACCTCAACAAAGTCGAATCCATCAGTCGCCGCGGGCGCATGATCCTGCGCTTCGCCTAATGCCGCGCCATCATCCACCCAGGCGGCAATCGTGGCGATCTCGGCATCCGACAGGCTGCGGTCATTCTTCAGCGGCAGATTCTCGCGCGAAGGCATCCACGGCGGCATGATCCCGTTGACGACATGATATCTAATGTCATTCGCCGCCCAGATGACATCTTGCGCTTCAGTCAATGGCGCGTAAGCCGCGATTTGACCGTCGCGGTGACAGGCGACGCATCTGGCTTCAACGATGGGTGCGATATGCTCATGGTAGGTCGGATTCTCGGGAACACTAACCTCGCCAATAACTACCGCTTCAACAATGTCGTCATCGTGCTCTTCATCGCCATGCGCCAGGATGTTCGCCGCGCTCACAGCCACTATCAGCAAAAGAATAACGATTCTCATGACCAGTCTCCCCCTTTTGAACTGGGTAGGCTCATCCTCGGCGCCACGGGTCCCTGGTCGACAAAGTCTATTTCGCAAAGCTGCCGCGACGCGCAAGCTATTACTTTGGAAATAGTATATAAGACCATAGGCGATAGAAACTATAGAAGCGGCCGCCCGCCATCGACCGGGATGATATCGCCGGTGCTGAATCGCAATTGCGCGACCGCCGCATAAACCGCTTCCGCCACATCTTCCGCCTCCGCGATGCGCCCCAGCGGCGTCTTCGCTTCTTGTTCGGCGATCAGCGCGCGCGGCATCCGTCGGGCATAGTCGCCATTCACCCATCCCGGTGACACCGCTAGCACGCGTATCTGCGGCGCCAAGGCCCGCGCCAGCGACTTTGTCATGCTGTCCATCGCCGCCTTGCTTGCGCAGTAGGCGACATTGCTGCCGACACCCGTGCGCCCAGCGATAGAAGAGATATTGACGATCACCCCGCCAGCGCCCGACCGCAAAAGGGGCGCGAGCGCCCGAATCGACGAAAAGGCGCCGCGCCAATTAACACGGAAGATTAGATCGATGAGTTCGTCGTCCAGGCTCTCGAGGTCGTCATGCGCGACCGCCTTGCTGATGCCGGCGTTGTTCACCAGAATGTCCAAGCGACCATATTTCTCGGCGATGGCTTGCGCCAAGGCGGCTTGAGCGGCGCCATCATCCACCGAGCAGCCAATCACAAGGTGATTGCCGCCGGCCAGCGCATTTGCCGTCGCCCGCGCCTTGCCTTGATCGCTGTTATATGTAATGACAACGCAGGCCCCGGATCTAGCCAAACGCGCGCAGATGGCTCGGCCGATCCCGCCTCCGCCGCCCGTTACCACCGCTACCCGTCCGCTTAAGTCCGACATTAGGCGCTTCCCTCCGCTCAAAGCCGCCGGCTGCTACCACGATCTCATCGCAGGCGGCAAATGATCGACGCGATTCAGGTAATGCAAGATTGGCCGCTCGCCGTCAAACTCGACGCGCGTGATAGCGGTGTTGTTATGGTAATAGCTCATGCTGTATGGGCGAGACGGCAATTGACCGAAGATCGCCTTGAGCAAGATATCGAGAAATCCGGCGTGGGAAATCAAGGCGACCACCGCGTCTGTCTGGCGCCACTCGCTTAACTCCTTTGCCACCTTGATGGCGCGAAACGCGCTGTGAGTCTCCGGTTCAAAGCCCATGGACTCATCGTACCAGCCGTTCTCCGAAATTGCTCCCGGCAGTCGATAGCTGGGAAACTCTTGCCGGATTGCGGAACGCGACATGCCCGAGAAACCGTTTACGCTTCCATTCTCGCGGCGAAACATACCGCCTTTCTCATGCAGATCCACCCAGACCGTCGGCTGCATATCCAATGACGAGCTGACGGGATGCGCGGTCAAGAGCGAGCGGTACATCGCGCTGGTGTAGAGCCGGCTGATGCCGAAGCCGTCATCGCCCAGCTCCGACTCATTCGCCAGATATTCCGCCAATGCCTCGCGCTGCTGGTAGCCCAGTTCGGTCAAATCCGGGTCAACCTTGCGGCGCTGCATCGTCCCTGGCGTCAAGATGTTGTTCTCTGATTGCGCGTGGCGTATGAGATAGACGTGCATTGGCGGTCCTTGCTCCAATCTGCTTGCATACTCACTAGGCGATTATAAGCAATTCCGCGCGGAAAGTAAGCCAAGGCCAGCGGACTTTCGCGTTGGCTCGACCCTGCTCGCTGTAATTCGGCCAAGACCGATAGAGGCTGGCGACTGGAATCGGCAGTCGCTAAACTTGGCGGCGGATCTGATGCCAGAAACCGGCGATGCCTATGCAGAATGTTGTCACCCTAACCATGAATCCAGCTCTCGACGTCGCCTCCAGCATCAACTCCGTGGCGCCGGAAATCAAACTGCGCTGCGCTGCTCCCCGCTTCCATCCCGGCGGCGGCGGCATCAATGTATCGCGCGCCATACGCTTTTTGGGCGGCGCGTCCAGCGCGGTCTACGCGGCCGGCGGGCACATAGGCGCCATGCTCGCGCAGCTCTTGGATGGCGAGGGCATCGACCATCACGCCGTGCCAACTCTTGGCATCACCCGCGAGAGCTTCGTCGTCTACGAGCAGAGCACCTCTCTCCAATATCGCTTTACGCTGCCCGGTCCCGAGCTATCCGCGGAAGAGTGGATCGCCTGCCTCGAGACCGTCTTCAACCTCAACCCGGCCTATTTGGTCGCCAGCGGCAGCTTGCCCGGCGGCGTACCCCTTGCTTTCTACGGCGAAATCACCCGCTATGCCCGCGAACATGGCATACGCGTCATTTTGGATACGGCCGGCGACGCGCTTAACCACGCCCTGGGAAAGGGCGTATACCTGATTAAGCCCAATCTGCGTGAATTGGAGCTGCTCGCTGGCGAACAGATCCGCGACGAAACGCAGATCCGAACTGCCGGACGCCGCCTTATCGCAGACGGCTTGGCCGATGTCATCGTTGTTTCAATCGGCGCGCGCGGCGCCGCCCTGATCACCAGCGAGCAATATCTGCACCTGCACGCGCCTGTCGTGCCCATCGCTAGCAAGGTCGGCGCTGGCGACAGCATGGTTGGCGGCATCGCCAAAGCCTTGGCTGAAGGACACGACCTGGTGGACGCGGCGCGCTTGGGAGTGGCCGCTGGCAGCGCTGCGGTCATGACGCCGGGGACGCAGCTCTGCCGCCGCGACGACGCCTATCGACTCTACGAAAGCGTCGTCATATCCGCCTGACCCCTTGACCGCCTGCCAACCCGCCGTATTAGAATTGATCGAAAGTAAGCGATTGCAAGAACTTTCCGCGAACTAGGGTCGCCAATATCAGCGAGCGCGCGTGGGGGCGAGCAATGGCTCGGCCACAAAACACAGACGTCGACAGCCATGATTGGACGACTCGCTTGCAGCTACTGAGGAGCATGGATATGAGCACGATTCAAGCGCGAAACGTCAATCATCCTGAACATCGCGAAAACCTCAAAGAGGAGAAGTACAATCTTATTCGCGCCGCCATACTGGCCGGCCTGCCGGCTGACGATTGGCTGTCATTCGGCGCGCTTGAAGACAAGGTTCGCGCCTGGCTCAGCGACAATGACGTGCCGCCGGCGCTCTTCCCCAAGCCGGGTTCCGTGCGCTGGTATTGCAAAGCGGTTCAGCTGGACCTTGAAGCGCGCGGGGAAATCGAACGGCAGCCCAGGAAATCGCCGCTTCATTTGCGCAAATGTGAGTGAGTTCGCGCTACTCGCAGTTGACTTCATCGGGCGCCAAGGCCTCAGCGCTGTCCCAAATCCGCTGCCACTCGTCGCGATACAGCGCGGCAATAGCGGCATGGCGGATGATAACGATATTCTCGTCGTTGCGCTCCGCGGCGCTGCGCGAATAGTTGAAGGATCCGGTAATCACCGTTACATCGTCGATGAGGATGACTTTGTGATGCAAAATATAACGATTGCCGTCTTGCCGGATCGCCGCGCCAGCGCAGTGAAGCGCGGGCAGTTGGCTCCAACTCGCCGTGCTGTTTCGATTCTCAAACACGCCTTCTATCGTCACATCGGCGATTGCCGCTCGCTCAAGCATCGCATCCGCAAGCTCGTTCAGCGAAAACACGAAGGTCATGAAACGTATCGAGTGCCGCGCCCGCGCAATCTCTGCCTCCAGCGCGCTGATCTCATCCGCTTCCGCCGCGAACACGATCGTGACTTCGCCATCGCCCAGTGCAAACGATATGGGACCGTCGTCGACTGAAGTCTTGCCGAATTCGCCCCGAAGATACATCTCATCAAATTCATCGTGATAGGCGGCCGCGGCCTCCAGGCTGGCCAGCGCCAGCACATTATTGTTGTTGCGATAGCTGCCGTTAACCGTGTAATTCCACGAACCGGTCCAGACTTCGCGTTGGTCGATAATCGCGAACTTGTTGTGCATCAGCCCTGACCGGCCGTCGCCAGTCACTGAAATGCCAAGCGCGAGCAGATCGCGCAAATGCGGGTCGCGCTCGTCCTGCAAGCCGTGAACATCATCGGTGAGGATCCGCACGCGGACACCGCGCTCGTGGGCTGCCGCAATCGCTGCGCGTATCGCGTCGCTGTTAAGCTCAAATGCCGCCAAATCCAACGTGGAGACCGCCCGGTCAATGGCGGACGCGAAAACCTCGTCGAGCCCTCCGGCGTATTCGGAGCGGTCGCTGCTTTCGTCCGGCTCATTGAAGTAAACCTGCCAGCCAGAGTCGGCGAACCCGCGCCCGAAGTCAAATTCAACCTCGGCATAAGTCGCGGCGCGTGGCGCCACCGCGGTGCTGATAGCCGGCTCGACCTCCAGCCAATGCCGACCAATATGCAAGGTCCGCTTCACGAATAGAGCCATGCCGCCAAACAACAATGCGAGCGCGGCGATTGTGCGAATTGCGCGACTCTTTCGTCGGCGCTTGATCTCGTTCGGCCCTTGGTCCATCGGTCTCCGCAATGGCTGAATTCGTATGCAGTCTACTGAGCGTCATTTTGCCATGCGCCGCTGTGAAAGGACAAGCGACCGTTACTGCAGACTTCCAGCCATGATACAATGCGGCGGTTTGCCGGAATAACATTCCTTCGGTCCGCATGTCTCTGCTCACTGCCAGCAATCTCGGGAAGTTCTACGGCGCTGACGAAGTCTTCAGCCGCCTAAGCATCGCCATACCTCGCGGCGCTCGTATCGCGCTGGTAGGCCCCAACGGCGCCGGCAAAACGACGCTTCTCAATCTGCTGGCTGGCATCGATCTGCCTACGCATGGCGCCGTGAGTCTCGCGCGCAATGTGAGCCTGTCATTCCTGCCCCAACGTCCCGAGCTCGCTGGCGAGCACAGCCTCTGGCGCGAACAGCTCAAAGCATTCGCCGCCTTGCGGGAGACTGAAGCCCAGCTAACTCGCCTGGAGCGGCTAATGGCGGATCCCGGCGCCTACGTGCAGGCGCTCGAAATCTACGGTCCGCTGCAAGCCGATTTCGAGCGCCGCGGCGGCTACGACTACGAAGCACGCATTAAGCGGGTGCTTTCCGGACTGGGCTTCAGCGCGGCCGAAGTTGATACGCCGCTGCCCAAGCTCTCCGGCGGGCAGAAGACGCGCGCGCTGCTCTGCCGCCTTCTCTTGGAAGAACCCGATTTGTTAATACTCGACGAGCCGACCAATCATCTCGATATCCAGGCGGTTGAATGGCTGGAGCGATTCCTGGCAACCACCACCGGCGCTGTGCTCGCTGTCAGCCACGACCGCTATTTCATCGATAACTTCGCCACGACTGTCTGGGAGATCGACCGCCAGCGTCTGCATGTTTACCGCGGCAATTACAGCGCCTATGTCCAGCAGCGAGCGGAACAGCGCGAAACATTGCGCCGCGACTTCACGAGGCAACAGGAATTCATCCGCAAGGAGAAGGAGTTCATCCGCCGACACATGGGCAGCCAGCGCACCGCCCAGGCGCGAGGACGCCTCAAAAAACTTGAGACGATGAAGAAGCGCGGCGTCATCATCCAAAGCGGTCCCAAACAACGTCGCAAAATGTTCATTGAATTGGACGACGTAGAGCGCAGTGGCGATCAAGTAATTATGACCCGCGACCTCGTCATCGGCTACGACGCCGACAATCCCCTCTTTGAAGCGCCCGATAGTTTGGTGCTGCGCGGCGAAACCGTAGCGATAATCGGGCAAAACGGCGTCGGCAAATCCACGCTGATCAAAACGCTGAGCGGCGACCTGCCGCCCCTGGCAGGCGAAGCGCGGCTCGGCGCCAAGGTCACCGTCGGCTACTTCGCCCAGGCGCACGAGATGCTCGTCGCCGAGAATACGCTGCTTGACGCAGTCGTCGCTGTCAAACCCATGCCCATATCACAGGCCCGCGATTGGTTGGGCCGCTTCCTCTTCAGCGGAGACGATGTCTTTCGCAAGATAGCCTCCCTATCCGGCGGCGAACGCGGACGCGTCGCGCTTGCTAAATTGGCGCTGCAAGGGGCCAATCTCCTCCTGCTCGACGAGCCGACAAATCATCTGGATATCGACAGCCAGGAAGTCTTGCAGGCAGTTCTGGCGCATTTTGACGGCACAATTCTCTTGGTAAGCCATGATCGCTACCTGATCGACGCCTTGGCTACTCAAATCTGGCACATCAACGACGGCGCGCTGGCTATAACCCCGGGCGGCTACCAGGAATTCCTGCGAGAGCGCAGCCGCCGTCCGCAGCCAGATTCGCTCGGAAGCGCTGACGAAACGGCGTCGAACTCAGCTCGAAATCGCACGACAAAAACGGAGCGAAAGCGCGGCTTGAATCCCTATGAGCGGAGCAAACGCGCCGCCGAACTGGAAACACAGATCGAATCCCTGGAAGCCCAACTCAACAGCGTCGGCAGCCAACTCGACGGCGCAAGCCGAGCCGGCGACGCCGGCAAAGTCCGACTCCTGGGGGAATCGTATGCGCGCCTGCAAGGCGAACTCGACGCCGCGCTGGAGGAGTGGGGCGCGCTAGCCGACTGAAAGCGCCCTGACTTGACTTCGCCCTGCCAAATCCAGCCGCTGGCTGTATCATGGCAAGTGGCGAGTCTTTGGGCGCACGAGCGCAGTGAAGCCGGCACAACAGCGAGGGAAGGGCATCTTGGATATCACCTGGTACGGTTATACTTGCTTTCGAATCACCGAGCGCGGACATACCACAGTCGTGACCGATCCCTATCTGCCGGGGCAAAACCTGACGCAGCGAGGCCTAAAAGCGGATCTGGTCGCCGTCAGCCATGAGCGCGCCGCCAAACAGGTGGACGATATCCGCGGCGATAAATACGTCATTGACGCGCCCGGCGAGTACGAAATCGGCGAACTCTTCGTGACCGGCTTTCCGCTAACCGCGCAAACCGCTGAAGAAGAGCCGGCAATTCGCAACATCGCTTATCTCTTCGAATACCCCAATGGTTTGAATTTCGTGCACCTGGGCGCGCTTCATGAAGTCCCTGACCAGTCTGTCATCGAACAGCTTGATGAAGTCCATGTCTTGCTCTTGCCGATCGGCGGCGCGGTGCCAAGCGACGACAAACTGGCCGATTTGATCAGCCTGATTGAACCAGGCGCCGTCGTGCCCGCGCACTTCGCGAATCTCAGCAAATCAGCCTTTGAATCGGCGCTCGATGGCTTCCTCAAAGCGATGGGCGTGACCGAGGTGGAATGGCAAGACTCGCTCCGCATAACCTCGGCGGCAGCCAACGAGCAGTCCCAGGTGGTCTGCCTCCGCCAGGCTGGCTGATACCGCCGGCAAGCGATTATGCCATCACTTGCGTTATACTGTTTGTACCCTATACGTCTGCCGATGAAGGCCTCATTCAATGCGAAACGGAACCGTCAAGATCCTTATGACTTGGGATATCAAACCGGGCTTGGACCAAGAGTACTTTGAGTTTGTCATGCGGGAATGGGTGCCAAATACAACCAAACTCGGCTTGACACCCATCGAAGCCTGGTACAACGTCTATTCCAATTCCGCTGTGCCGCGAATCATGGCCGGCGCTATCGCCGAAGACGCCAAAGCCATGCGCAGCATCATCACCAGCGCCGATTGGGCTGACCTGCAAGACAAACTCTTTGAATACGTCGAGAACTACAGCCACAAAATCGTGCTCGTCACCGGCGATTATCAACTCTGACCTCTGCCTGCCGAGCTTCCGCCGCGCCAAGAGACAATCGGCAAGGCTCGCCTGCCATCAATCCCTCCAATTGCTGAATTGTAGGTGCGACTCTGTGAGTCGCCCGCTAACAGCCGCCAAACAAAAGAGGGCGAGACTTCATAGCCCCGCCCCCTCTGTTGGCTCTGCCTGCTTTGCCAGTGATTATCCGCCCATCGCCACTCGCAGCGTATCACAAGCCGGACAGCCGCCGCCAGGCCTCACGATTGCGTATCCAGATTGCGGATCGGATCCCCAATACGTCGCATCGACATTCCAAACGATCAGCAAGCGGACATAGCCGGAACCTCGCGCCCGGTGCACCGCGCCAGCCAACCAGGCTGCCTGCTCCGCCAAGGTATTGTCCGATGCCCAGGCGAACCCGCCCGGCAGCGCGCCGATGCCTTCGCCGGTCAGATAACCAAGCTCGGTGATGCAAAGCGGCTTGCCCGGGAAGAAGCTCCGATACAAGGTCATCATACGCGGCAAATACCACGAATAGTGACCGGAACTGCCGACCGGCGCTCCGCTGGTTGCATCCGGCGGGACAATGCCGGCGTTGTAATGGACGCCGACGCAATCCATATAGTTGGCTGCCCCCGCCGCCTGCATCTGCCGCAGATAGCAGTCATCATCGCCGCCGTTAGGTCCGCATCCCTGGAAGAAACCGGTGGGCGCCGGCGCGCCGCTGATGACCAGCGTGCCCGGGTTGGCCGACTTGATCGCGTTGTATGCCGCGCTTAGCATCTGCACGTAATTCGACCCGCTAATTTGACCCGCGGGCCACTCGCGGTCGATATTCATCTCGTTCCATACCTCTATGCCATCAGCGCCGCCGCGAGCCAAATCAGCCACGAAGTTGGCAAATCGCTGATAGAACCCGCCGGGATCGCCCGCAATCTGGTCCTTCTCGCCAATGACGCTCAGCAATACCTTGAAGCCATTGCTTTTCGCGCTGTCGATCAAATGCTGGAAGTTGCTGGCCGGTTCATTGCCATGCCACTTGACCTGGCGCTTGACCCAGGTCATGCGCGCGTTGTGCATGTGGCCCGGATGCGCGAAGCTCAAAGCCTGCCCGCCAAGCTCAAAACCGCCCGTATTGGCTGTGCTTGGCGGCGGCGCACCGGTCTCGGGCGGCGCTGCTTCCGCTGGCGGCGGTGGCGCGCTCGGAACCGTCAAGACCTGTCCCACGCGCAAGACGTCCGGATTCGTGATGCCATTCATACGCGCCAACTCAATATAGTTGGTGTTGAATTGCGCCGCGATCGTCGCCAGGCTGTCTCCGCGCTGAACAATATACGTGCCTGTCGTCGGCTGCGGCGCCGGAGCGCTCGTTTCGGCTGGCGCCGGCGTTCCCGCCGGGGCCGGCACTTGCAGCACTTGCCCGACATGGAGAATATCGGGATCTTCAATATTATTCAGCCGCGCCAATTCGATGTAAGTCGTGCCGAACTGCGCCGCGATCGTCGCCAGACTGTCTCCGCGCTGCACCGTATAGGTCGTCGTGCCGGTCGGCTGCGTCTCTACCGGCGCCGGGGCCGGGGCCGACGCCTGGGTCCCCCCGCCAGCAGCCGGGATCGTAAGTCGGTTGCCCGCATGAATCACATAGGGTTCGCTCAAACCATTCGCCTGCGCGACTTCGGCGACAGTCCTGCCATAACGCGTCGCGATCGAAAACAGCGTTTCGCCTCGCTGCACGACATGGACTTGCTGAGCCATTACGGCGGCTGATCCCAGCGACAGCAACACTGTCACGCTGAGTAATAGGTAAATTAGACGGCGCATATTCGCTCCCATCCTTCCTTTTGCACGCGAAGTCAACTTGTACCAGGTCAGTCTAGCATGGCTGTATGAAACACGCTGACGAGACGCCAGGCATTCTTCCCGCGAGAAGACGCTTTCATCCACTGGCTGCCGGCGCTACACGCGACGAACCTATTGGTCTTGGCGCGCAATCTCCAAGCCAATATCCACCAGCGGCAGGCGCGGATCCATTCCCGGCAGCACCTCCCGCACCCAGGCGTATTCCGGGTCTTCGCTGTAGGCGAACTCTCGGGTCGAGCCAGCGAGGAAATTCAATGTATATGTCGCAGTGCCCGGGGCGCTGACCATCGTGTAGTAACCGGCGGGCATCAAGATGATGTCATGCTGTCGCGCCATCATTTGCGCGTCCCAGCGCTTGTCGGCCGCATAGACGCGCTGATAGGCGTATCCGGTCGGCCGGTCAAACTTGTAGAAGCTCAAGCGGTTCAGCTGCGCCTCAAGCACCTTCCCGCGCTCATCGGCTCTGTGCCTGTCATGCTTGTGCGGCGGATAGCTCGACCAATTCCCGCCGGGCGTGTATAGCTCGTACACCAGCAGGCGGTCCGCCGGGAAGTCGCCGCCGATGATTCGACACATCTGACGCGAACAGTTGCCGCCGCCCAAAAGTTGCGATTCAACCTCCCGCGGCGTGATGAGCTTCGCCTGCGTCTCTTTATCCGACGGCGCCCAGCACGAGGCGAACTCGAAGTCCTCGCTCAACGATTCGATAGAGAACTCCGTATGCGGCGGCAGGTACACCGCGTAAGGCAAGCCCGTGAAGACGCTGCCCCGGCGGCCCACGCCTTCAAAGTCGCCTTTATTCGTGCGGATATTGCAGCGTCCGCTCAACACAACTGCCACATATTCAAAGGCATCAATCGCGACCTCGAAGGTCCGGCTCTCGCCCAGGCGCACGGCAGCGAAATTCATCGTGTCCCAGCCCGCGCGCTTGGCGTCCAGCGCGGCGAATGCGCCCGGGCGACCGCTGTCATCAGCCGGAAAACGCAGGCTGTCGGCAGTGTATGTCGGCATATCCGCTCTCCCTCAGTTCATGTCACCAGACCGCGCGTGACCCGCATGAACATGTGCTCCAGGTCCTTCTCTTCTTCATTGAAGCCCAGCAGCGCCACATCGCCATCAAATATGCGCCGGCTCAGCCTGCCAAGCTCTTCATCGTTGCCCGCGAAGTCAACCCGGACCCGTGCCCGGCCGTTCTTCGGCGTGATGATCTCCGCTTCCACGACCTGCCCCATCTCGCGCGCCAAGCCTATCACGCTTTCCGCCGCGCCATGGTCCAGCACCGTGATGATGATCTCGCGATGCGCCATCAACTCCAGCTTGAGCTCGTCTATGCTGCCCTGCATGATCAGCTCGCCCGCTTCCACGATGCCAATATGCGAGCAGACATCTTCTACGTCCGCGAGGATATGCGAGGAAAAGAAAATCGTCTTGCCCATATTCGCCAGCTCGCCGAGCAACTCGCGGATTTCGACCCGAGCGCGCGGATCCAGTCCCGAGGCCGGCTCATCGAGTATCAGCACCTGCGGATCGTGCGCCAGCGTCCGCGCCAAAGACAAACGCTGCTTCATGCCCCGGCTGAGCTTGTCCACCATCTCTTCGCGCCGGTGCTGCAAGTCCACCAACTCGAGCAGGTCCGCCACCAGCGCCTTCCGCTGGTTCTCCGGTATGTCATAACACGCCGCGAAAAAGTCCAGATACTCCCAGACGCGCAAATCCTCATAGACGCCGAATTCGTCCGGCATATAGCCGATGGCGCGCCGCACCGCCCGCCTGTCTTCCAGCACTGAATGCCCGGCGACCCAAGCCTGCCCGCTCGACGGCCGCGTCAGCGTCGTCAGGATGCGCATCGTCGTGGTCTTGCCAGCGCCATTGGGACCGACGAAACCGTAAATCGAACCGGCCGGCACCTCCAGCGTTATGCCACGCAGCGCCTCAAAACTGCCGAACGACTTATGCAGATCGTAGGTCTTGATTATCCAGTCCATCGCCTCTTTCCGATTGAACCTTAGGAATACCGTCCGCTCTGCTCGATGCGAATCTTCCGCACGCGCAACGTGCCGATGCCAAACTCGTACTTAAGGCGAATCCTCACCGCGTTGCCCGGTCCCAAATATCTCGCCGGGCGACTGAACTCCAGCTCGCTGCCATCGCGATATGCGAAGGCTTCGTACTCCGACCGCGTCCAGTCATACACCTCGACCGCCAGCGCCTGGGCATAGCCGCCGCCCCGGTCTACATCCACCATAAGATGATCGACCACATCCATCGCCAAGCCCGGCAGCGGATGAAACAAGAACTCGACCGCCTGCCCTTCATAGAGATTGAAGTTCTCCGTGCCGTTGCCCGTGATGCCCTCCCGGTCGAGCGTCAACCAACTGAAATTCTCCGATGTCAACGTCGCGCGTTCCCGCGGCAACTCGATATCGATATCAAGCTCGACGATGTAAAGGCTGGTGTCAATCGACGACCAGCCCGCGCCGCTGATCGCCAAGTCACGACCCCATTCATCGCTCCAGCCAGCCAGGAACAAGCGCGTGCCCCGCGCCGTCGACTGAAACTGATCCAGCATGAAGCTGGCCAGAAAGGCTTGCTCGCGCGCGGCTTGACGCTCGGCTGTGGATTCCGCGTTCAAAAACGTCCGGCTCCGCATGAAGCGCTCGCCCTGGACTTGTTTCATCGATATATTGTGTTGACTGCCGGAAAACGGCGACAAGCTCGCGCCCAGCGCTCCCGAATGCAACTCCAGCGGGTTAGGCTGCGTCGGCCGATCGGCGAAATCGGCTTGAAGTTCCTCGCGCCCGAGCGTGACAATGTCGCCCGGCTTCAGCTCGCCTTCCAATTGATAAGCCAAGCCTTCGCCGATCACAACCGCGTCGCGCAGCGTGACTTCGCTCCGGTTGCTGATGACGCCTTGATAGCCGCCCGCCATGCGGCCGCTCTCCAGTATCTCGTAGTCCAGCGTGAAGCTGCCCTCGATGGCTGGCTTGGCGATCCGCCCCGACACTGTGAAATTGGCGAAGATGCCGCCGTCAACCGTGAAGTCTTGCGCGCCAAAGTTCGTCCCCTGCGAAATCTCGGTCGCGGTCTGAATTGTATTGCTGGCGAAGATGCTGCTCGGCGTCGTCGCCCCGGCCACCGCCAGGAAATGCCCCGCCGGCGCCGTCAACGAATAGGTGGCGCGCCGCGGCGACAGCAAGCCGACGAACTGATTCACGCGCGCCTCATCGCTGTCCCTGTAGGACTCAAGCAGCGTCAGCCGGCTGAGCATGACTTCCGTGCCGCGCAGATTGAATCCGACCGTCCAGGCGATGACAGCGAAACTGACGATCACCAGTGGAATCGTGAACCAGCCCCAGCCGTTGCGCCCCAGACGCGACAATATCATATAATTGGCCGGTCCAATCAGCCCGATATAGGCGGCCAGGAAGAGGCAAAGCGTCTGCATCGGCGGCAGCAGGTCCACCCCCGGCAGATTCGCCACCGC
Source organism: Anaerolineae bacterium (assembly GCA_022824465.1). Lineage (GTDB taxonomy): Bacteria > Chloroflexota > Anaerolineae > Aggregatilineales > Phototrophicaceae > UBA6055. The sequence goes on along the minus strand of JAJDZV010000007.1, from coordinate 205,893 downwards.
CTCCGCTCCCCACTCGGGCCGCGTCAAGCCCTCTCGCCAGGCCGGATGCGGCGCCCGCGTCGCCATCAGCTTCCGCCATAGGTCGCTCAGCCGCTCCCAATCCAGCAGGGGCGCCAAGGTCGGGTCTGCCGCCAAATAGTCGACCAGCCCGGCGCCTAGTTCACGCCGTGTCAGCAAGGGGAAACCATCCTGCTCGGCCAACACTGTGGCGTCTTCGCGGACGATGCCCGTGGCGATGACCGCCCGCTCATCCAGGCTCGCTTGATTGTCGCCGGCGAAACGCGCCAGTTCGCGCAAGTCTGGGACAGTCTGGCTCCCCTCCGGCTGCAAGGGCAGAAGCGCCATGATGCCGGACGCGCTGCTTAGCGCCGATGGTCCCCCGGCGACGATCATGTGACCGCCGCCCGCCACCCAATCCTCGATCGCCCGCCGCTGTCCGCTTGACAGGCTCTCGCCGTCGATATTGATCAGCATCATCAGGTCCAGCGATTCCAGCGATTCGCCGTATTCGGGAATCTCATGCGCCGCCCAGATCGCCTGCGCCGCCTCGAAACCGCCGACATGCACACCAGTCAGATTGGGCGCCGCCGTGTTGGGTCCGACCACAATCACGGTTAGCAAGTCCTGCGGGCTAAGGTCGATCAAACTGGCGTCTTGAACCGCGCGCACCGTCCCGCCATCATCGATTAGTTCGACACGCAATCTGTCGGGGAAGGAGCGCGCCCGGATATTCAGCAGCGTCGATTTCTCAGCGCCGCTGGGCAAATCCACCGGCGCGCTGAAGGCGTTGCCGACAACCGTGCCCGATGTCGCCGGGCGCACGACCACCCGCCCCGTCAACGACTCTCCGTTATTCTTCAACCGGATGTCGACTGGCGTCCAATCTCCGGGTCGGAAATAAGCGTCAAAGCCAACTTCGACCGACATCTCGATGAAGTCGCGAAAGTTGTCCTGCGCCCCCGCCGGCGGCAGCGCGAAGACCAGCGTCATTATCCAAATGCCCAGAAGCGAAAGGCGCGCGCCACGCCGATACATGCCAAGCCCCACGTTGCTATTTTGATTCGCCGTTCATTGTAGCATGTCGCCGCCCCAAGTTGTGAGTGCGATTGCGTCAATGCCGCCATCAGCCCGCGCTCCAACCAGCTTGCTGTAGGGGCGGGATATCATGTCGCCGGCGTCCCCGCTGCCTCCATTTCCTTGCGTACAGGCCAGCCGGCGGCTCATCCCATCGATCCCCTATGCTGAGAATCCCCCAAACATTTGAATTTGCCAATGCGCGACCATATGTTCGCCTTTGAAGCGCACATCCGTGCTACCATAAACCTCGATCACGCGATTGCATCCCTCGACGATGGCATAGCGCCCGCTCTCATCCGCCCCAGCCGCGCATAATCCACCGCCGGCGGCACTGAAGAAAAAGGTGGACGCAGGTTGTAAGAAGATGCCTACAGGCGGGAAAAGGACGGAGACAGCATGGAAAAAACCAGCGCAAACAACCGGCGAAACCACCGTTGGAAGCGATTGCCCGGGGAATGCGATACTTTATCGCATCGCGTGTGCAATACCTTTTGACGGACAGGGCGAATGGAGTTGCGCGGTTCAGGACGGTCGCTTGCTGAACGGAGCAGCGACTTACGATGAAAAGCGCAAGCGCGACCTAGCGGGAGCTCGGGACAGCTGCCGCCGGTCGCTAGAACGTATAAGGAACGGCGAAGGAACTCCCTTCAATTCGGTGCTTGAAGCGAATATGTTCCGGAATTGCCCGAGCTGCGATTCCCGCAAGCGCTCCTGGGCGAGCTTGGCGCCATCCGTGCTTTCGAGAATGGCGCCACCAGTTCCGAGCGGCGCAGCCCGGTGAAGACCAGCAGGCGGATCATGATGTTGTTGCGCAAGCCCTGGATACTCCGTTCATCCCGCCAGACATCCAGCAGCCGCGTGACGTCGTGCGGCTTCAAAGCGCGCCTGACCCGATCAGGACGTTCAAGATCGCCCTCTTCCACGTTTACTTTGAGAAAGTACTTCACACCTTGGAAGTGCTGCTCGTAGCGCTCGCGGTCGGCAATAGACAGCGCTTCCAGGACCTTGCGCATGTGGCTGATCCGGTTCTGGCGGGTCGTCTTGGCCAGGTCCGCCTGGTAGATGAAGGCGCGCACATGGACGTATGTGACCTCATCGATGCGGAAGCTCTGCTCATCGGCGAAATTGCGCCAGGCGCGGAAAGCGCAATCATAGACCCGCCTCGATGTAAGCGACAGGCTGTCGGCGACGATCGCCGCCGCGCGATGAACCAGCTGCAGCTCGCTGCACAATTCGTTGCTGGAGCGGACGATGATTTCGGATGGCAGCGTCTTCACACCCGCCGATCCAGAGGTCTGCAATGAACTGACCGCACTGAATTTCGGTATGCGGTAATGGCGATAGCCAAGGTAAAACTACGCAATCCTGAATTCGTGCCACCATGAAGACTGTGAACTTAGTTGGCGCTTAAAGCTAATTGCGAACCTTGAGCTAACCGCGTTGGAACCAATGCGCTTCTTCGTCGAAGCCCTAGGATCGTCACTGAGAACCAGTCCCCAAGGGTACTGCGAGTCATAGTCTCTGATTGAGGGCCGAAATAGCGAACCTCCGCTTGCATCGTCCCTTCGCGCTAGAGCTACTGTACAGAAAATATGCTTCAGTCCCTGCTCTGCTTACGCCATCTGGCGCCGATGATGAAGCAGCCATTTCAAAGCCAATTCATAGTCGCACCACTCATGCAATTGCCAGCGGATCTCGTCATCCAGCGTCGTCAATCCGTGCGCCCGGGTATGGTTGTATTCCGCTATGGGACATGCGGGTGAGCGCGCTTTGACCATCTGGTACAGTTGATAACTGTGATGGGTGACCTGGCGAGGCACAATCAGATCCTCGTCGCTCCAGAAGATCAGCGTCGGCACTTGTGACAGTCCATCAATGTACGAATCAGCGCTGCGCTCGGCATACAGCTCGGGTATCTCGGCCGGCAGACCGCCAACTTCGCGCGACACCAGTTGAGCGGTTTCAAACTCGCGGATTTCCGGCACAACAGAGTGCGCGAGGTCTTCTTGCCAAGCCGCCAAATTGACGATGGGATTGAAGGCCACGCATGCTGCCACGCGATCGGGGTATTTCCCCGCCAATATCAGTGCCTCTTGCCCGCCCATGCTCTTGCCGCAGACGTAGACGCGCCTCGAATCGATGTCATAGCCTCGGCGCGCCAGCACATCAATGAGATGGATCATATCGGCGATTTGCTCCCTTGCGCCGAGCGAGCAGTTTTCTTCGCGGCGATGATGCCCATGCGGCAGCGCGATAATTACGCCATAGTCATCCGCCAACCCGTGCCAGCCGCTATGATAGCCCCACTTCTGCATGCCAGCCCAGCCACCTTGGTATTCCTGCGCAGCCGTCCAGGTGATGGGATGCGGAGCCAGCACCAGCGGCAACGGGCCGCCGCGATCGCCTGCGGGCGAATACACCAGCGCCGCCCGTGCACTGCCATCGGCTGGCGAGACGAAGGTCAATTCTTCCATCCGCGACGGATCGGGCGGAATTGTCTCCGGATGTTGTGGCAGAATGCTCATGAGCGCATAAGCTCCACAGCGTCAGACTGTACCCAGCTGTTCTTCCTGAGTTTGCCGATCCAGGAAAACTCTCACGTCTTTTATCTTGTCGCCCTTGAATTCGAAGAAGACCGCTTCGCGCACGCTGAAGGTCTTGCCGGTGGCCTTTTGATCTTCAAAGTCATTGACGAAGGTGGCGGTCATGATGTTCTCGACCACAACGGTACTGCCTTGCGCGATGATAGTTTTGGTGTCGATGGTCCAGTCCGGATATGCCGCCCATAGTTTTGGCACGAATAGCGACATTTCCGCTTTGGTCAACGGTTCAGGAAAATAGACCTCGTGCGAGGTGGTGTCTTCAGTGTGGTATGTCCAGAATTCTTCCAGGTCTTGCTTGTTGAAGGCGGCAATGGCCTTTCGCACGGTCTCTTTGTTGCGTTCCTGCTGCTCGCCCATCATGCCTCCTCGCTTTCCGCGCCGAGCTGTTCGGCGATGTGTTTGCGATCGATATAAATGCGCTCGGCTTTGATCTTGCCGTTTTCCATTTCGAAGAAAACCGCCTCGCGCGTTTGATATGAGCGCCCAGTAGCCTTTTCACCCAGAAAGTCATTCTGGAAAGTACCGCTTACCAGATTCTCGACCGCTACGATATCGCCTTCGACGAAGACGCGCTGCGTTTCGATCTTGGCATCGGGATAGGTGTTGAGCCACTGATGCAAGAGCACGACGAGTTCATCACGGGGTATCGGATCCGGATAGAAGGGTTCATGCGAGGTCATGTCTTCCGTATGGTAGGACATAAAGCCATCGACATCGTGATCGCTCAGCGCCTTGATGGCATTCAGAACCGCCTCTCGATTGCGTTCTTCTTCAGGGGTCATTTTCACGCTCCTCCGGTCAATCGTCTGATGAAATCATGGCGAGACGGCTGAAGGCGCCACTCTCGCTCAACAGGGCAAATACTTCCTTGTAACTCTCATAGAGCCGCTCATAAGCGTCGCGCAGCATCGGTTCCGGTTCATATACTTCACCGACCTCGACAAAAGCGGCAGCCAGGGACCGCCAATCAGGATAGGCGCCCAGCGCCATGGCCGCGCACATCGCCGCGCCGACCATCGCTGCGTCGCTCACGCGCAATGTCTGGACCGGTCGCCCGAGGATGTCGGCGTGGATCTGATTCCAGTGTTTGTTGCGCGCGCCACCCCCGGCCAAGTGAACATCGCCGATTCTAACTCCGATATCGGCAATTGCGTCCAGCATCCAGCGTATCTCCAGCGAGATGCCCTCCAACAGCGCGCGGATGACATGCCCACGGCGATGAGCCAGAGACAGCCCGATCAAGCAGCCACGCGCGGAGAGATCCACCTGGGGCGCGCTGCTGCCATTGAAGGTCGGCAAAAAGAGCAAACCGCCCGCGCCCGGAGGAGCAGTGCATGCCTTCTCGATCAACAGGTCATAGGCATCCACGGCCGAATCCCGCTGCTGCGCCAGTTCTCTCGCGCCAAACTCGTCACGCAGCCACCGGAAAGCTGCGCCTGATGACTGCGTATGCCCCTCCATCTCCCAGCAGCCTGGGACCACATGCGCCGCGCAATTGAGCGTATGCCGTGGATCGCGCCGCGTCGAATTGAGGAAGACCTGTACGCCGGTGGCCGTGCCGATATTTATCATTGCTTTGCCACTTTCGATGACGCCGCTGCCGACACCGGCGCATTGCCCATCGCCGCCGCCCGCCACCAACGGTATGCCCGCCGGAAGATCCAATGACGTCGCGGCTTCAGCGCTCAATTCGCCGACGATATCAGTCGCCCGCACCAATCTCGGCAGCTTCTCCAAAGGAAAGCCCATCTCCGCGGCAACTGATTGGCTCCAGGTCTGTCTGTCGATATCAAATGGAAAGAGAAAGGCGCCCGACGACACATCACAGACGAAATCGTCGCAGCCCAACCACCGGAGGAAATACGTCTGCGGCGGCGCGATGACCGCGGCGCGTTCGAAAATATCCGGCGCGCTCTGCTGCAACCACAGCACCTTGCTGATACCGGTGTAGGATACGATGGGATGCCCACAGACATCGTAGTAGCGATGGTTGCCGATGCGCTGCAGCAGAAAGTCAACTTGCGGCAGACCTCGTTTGTCCATCCAGACGATAAACTCCGTTAGCGGTTCGCCTTTCGTATCCAGCGCAATTGCCGTACCACGATGATTGGTCAATCCAATCGCCGAAATCCGCGACTTGTCAACTGCTTGCAGCAGTTCCGACACAGTGTCTGCAATTAGCTCACGTGCGACGCGCGGCGACTGCTCGACCCGACCCGGCGCTGGAAATGACAGCGACTGCTCGCGCGCGACTACTTTCATCAATCGCCCGTCGATATGAAACAATCCCACCTTGATGGCAGTCGTTCCAATGTCAAGCGCCAGCAAAAGTTCCCCGCTCACGGCTCAGATCTCCCCGCCGCTGACACGATGACAGGCCACCCAGCGATGTTCTTCTATGCGGGTCAATTGCTGCGGCGTGCGCGCGCAAGCCTCGACGGCATGATGGCAGCGCGCGGCCAGCGGGCAACCGCGCTCGGGTGGCAGCGATGAGCGAATATCACCAGTCAGACGGATGCGCGAACGCTGATAATCCGGATCCGGGATAGGAATTGCAGACATCAGGGCTGCGGTATAGGGATGTCGCGGTCGTTCTATGAGATCGGCTGTTGGCGCCTGCTCGATGGCTTGACCCAGATACATCACCACGACACGCTCACAAAGATGTCGAATCACACTTAGATCGTGGGAGATGACCAGATAGGTCATGTCAAAACGCCGCTTGAGGTCGCGCAGCAAACCAATGATACGAACCTGCACAGAGACATCCAGCGCCGATGTCGGTTCATCCAGAATGAGGAAGCGCGGATTAGTCGCCAACGCACGCGCTATTACCACCCGTTGGCGTTCCCCGCCGCTTAGCTCATGCGGGTAGCGATCGAGATGATCGTCGCGCAACTGCACCGCATCCAGCAACTCGTGGATGCGATCCAGCCGTCCAGCGCGGTCGGTCATGCGGTGCACCCGTAGCGGCTCTTCCAAGGTGCGGCGTACGCTGAAGCGGGGATTGAGTGTGGCGGTGGGATCTTGAAAGACCATCTGCGCCTTTTGCCGGAAATCCTTTTCGGCCTTGCCACGCAAATCAAGAATGGAACGGCCCTCGAAGCGAATGTCGCCCGAGGTCGGTGTGATCAGCCGCAGCAGGCAGCGCGCCACCGTCGACTTGCCGCTGCCGCTTTCGCCGACCAAACCGACGACTTCGCCAGGCTCAATTGTTAGATTTAGACTGCGCACCGCTGTCGTCTCACCGTCGGGGCGGTTGATCGAGCTGTCGGCGCCGTCCGCAGCTTGACCCGCCATCAGGCTGGCAATGTTGACGCCCGCGGAGGTCGACCGACCGCCAGCGAAGACTTTGGTCAGGTCGCGTACATCGAGCAGGGTCATGCCGGCGCCTCGTGCAAGTGACAATAGCTGCTGTGCTCCGCGCCGACCGTCACCCGGGGCACAGGCTGATCACACTGCGGCAGTCGTTGCGGACAGCGCTCGATGAAACGACAGCCCGCGCACGGCAAGGACAAGGGATCCGGCGCGCGTCCAGTTAGGCTGGTTTCCAGCAGCAAGTCGCGATCCGGGCGCGGCACGGAAGACAGCAATCCCTGCGTGTACGGGTGCGCCGGATTACGGAATATCTCGCGCAGCGGCCCAAATTCGACGATATGCCCTGCGTGCATGACCGCGACATAATCGCATTGCGTCGCCACCAGTCCCAGATTGTGTGTGATCAGCAGCAAGGAACTGCCTTGTTCGGTCCGAATCTCCTCCAGCAGGTCGAGTATCTGCGCTTCTGTCGTCACATCCAGTCCGGTGGTCGGTTCGTCGGCGATCAGTAGTTCGGCGCGGCAGGCTACCGCCAGCGCAATCATCACCCGCTGCGCCATGCCGCCGCTGAACTGATGAGGGAAACTGCGAGCGCGTTCCTCCGCTCGGGGTATCCCGACGCGATCAAGCATCTCGACAGCGAGATCCCAAGACTTTTGGCGCGAGAACTTGAAGTGATGTCGATAGACCCGCGCGATCTGTGCGCCGACGGTCATCAAGGGATTGAGCGCGGTTTTGGAACTCTGAAATATCAGCGCAATGCTGCGGCCGCGAATGCCCTCCATTCTTCTTTCGTCCGCTGCGGCCAGATCTTCGCCCTTGAACCAAATCGATCCGCCGACCAGCGAGGCAGCTTGTGGCAGCAGCCGCATCACAGCCAGCGCCGTCATCGACTTGCCCGATCCGCTTTCTCCCACCAAGCCGACAACCTTGCCTTGGGGCACGCTGAAGCTAATCTGATCGACGATATTGACCTGCTCTCCGCGCGTCTCCAGAGCGATGGACAGGTTTTCGACGGATAAGACCATGCGATCGGACATCGCTCACTTCCGAAAGCGCGGATCGAGCATATCGCGCAGGCTGTCGCCGATGAGGGTGAAGGTCAATGCCATCAGCATGATAAAGGCGCCGGGGAATACGGACATCCACCAACGACCGGAGACCATGTGCTCGGCGCCCTCGGCGGTCATCGCGCCCAGTTCCGGCGTCGGCGGTTTGATGCCCAATCCCAGAAAGCTCAAGCCGGCGATATCTAGCACCGCCCAAGCCAGGAAGAGCGCAGCTTGCGCCAATACGATCGACCAGGTATTGGGCAAGAGGTGGTAGATGATGATTTCCCAAGCTGGGGCGCCGATGGCTCTGGCGGCTTCAATGAATTGCGCTTCACGCAGCGTCAACACTTGAGCGCGCACCACGCGAATAATCACCGGCGAGTAGGCGACGCCAAGGGCGAAGACGATGGTCTGGATGTTGTTGCCCAGCACCGCGGTCACGGTCAGCGCCAGCAAGAAGCCGGGGAAAGCCATCAGGATGTCGACAAAGCGCATCAGCACCTGGTCAGTGAGCCCGCCAACATACCCACTTAGCAACCCGATCAAGGCGCCGCTGCTTGTCGCCACCAATGCCACTATGCATACAACAGCGAGGTCGAGCCGCACCGCATGCACGACGCGGCTGAGGATATCGCGCCCAGACGCATCGTTGCCAAAGGGAAACTCGACCGATGGCGCCGCCCGGGCCTGACGCGGCATGGTATCCAGCGGATCGCTGGTGACGACGAGCGGACCTACAAAGGCCACCACCAGAATGAAAGACAGCAGGATGCCCCCCAGCAGCAAACTCGGAACCTGTCGAACTGTCCGCAGCACAATCTGGAGGCGGGTCGCTTGCGCGCGTTTGTGAGTCGAAACTGTTTGGGCCCTTGGAGTCATAGCTAGATCCGGATGCGCGGATCAACCAAGCCGTAAAGGACATCGGTAACCCAGTTGACCAGGATATAGGTCAGCGTGGTAACGATAATGAAGGCTTGAATGGCTGCGAAGTCATTATTGGTCAAGGCGCGATAAGCATAAAGACCGACGCCCGGCCAGGAAAAAACTCGCTCCACCAGGACGCTGCCCGCGATCAAAAAAGCGAAAATTAGGCCCGTCACTGTCAGAATCGAGATCATCGAGTTTTGCAGGGCATCGGTCAAAACGATACGGCGATAAGGAATGCCCAGCGCGCGAGCGGTGGTGATGTAATCCTGCTGCAAAACGTCAATCATGGTGGCGCGGGTCAGTCGCATCACCACCGGCAATTCGACCGCCCCAAGGGTTATAGCGGGCAGCGCCAAATGACCAAGGGCGTTGGCGAAGGCGTCTCGATTGCCGGCCAGCAAGCTGTCAATGGTGAGCAGGCCAGTCACCAAGGGCGGCTCGGTGATAGCAATGCTCAAACGGCCCCAAGGCGCGGGCGCCCATTTCAGCACAAAAAAGAAGATGTAGAGCAGCACCAGCCCGAGCCAAAATGCCGGGGTGGAGACGCCGAGCGCGCCGATCAACCGGGCGAAATGGTCGATGATGGTATCTTGTTTGACGGCGGCTAGAATGCCCAGGGGCAAGCCGAGCAGCAGCGACAGGGCCGTCCCGTAGACCGCCAGTTCGATGCTTGCGGGCAGGCGGTCGCGCAGGTCATCGCGGACAGCACGATTGGTCACCCAGGATTTGCCCAGGTCGCCGCGCGTCAGATTGCCCATGTACTCCAGGTACTGCTCCGACAGCGGGCGATCCAAGCCTAGTTGTCGCTCGATCAATTCGACGCTTTCGGCTGTCGCCACGCCAGCCCGCACCAGAATCGGATTTCCGGGCAAATAATGCGTCAGGAAAAACACAAAGGTCACCGCCCCAAAGAACGATAAAGCTGACAAGGCCGTCCTTTGGAGCGTATACTTTGCCAGTCGCATAATTCAGAGTCGTTGCTCCATCGGCGGCAGGGCGCGCAGCATCCCCCCGCGCCCTGCCATTGCTGAAGTGGTCTAGCCGCGATAGACATTCCAGTATTGCGCGATGCGATCCGGCGACTCCGCCCACCCTTGTATATCATCGCGCATGGCCGTCACGGAATTGGGCTGCGATAGATAGACCCAAGGCGCGGCGTCCATGTGCATTTGCTGCGCCTGGCGACTGATTTCGGCACGCGCATCCTGGTCCGTTTCCACCAGACCGGCGTTGATCAGATCGTCGAGGGCAGGATCACAGAAGCTGCCGTAATTGGTGCCTTGACCGCAGCGCGCCAGCCAATGCAAGTGATAGAAGGGATCGTTGACGTAGGAGATGAAGTCAAAGAAATGCAGCGGCATATCACGATCGCCAAATTGACGAGCCGCATATGCGCCACTGGTGAGCGCTTCGATATTGACCGTGATATTCAAATCACGCAGGGCATCTTGCACAAAGAGCGCAATTTGCTGGTCGTCCTGGTTATCAGCGCGGGTGAAGAGCGTGGTCTCGAAGCCATCTGCCAGTCCCGCTTCCGCCATCAATTCGCGCGCCTTGTCCAGATCAGTCGCGTAGGGCCACATGCTGAAATCGCTGGTAGGCATGCCTTGCGGGATAACGCTCTGCAGCGGTTGCGCGTAGCCCGCCCAAACCGTGGCAATGATGTCATCATAGGGAATAGCGTAGGAGATCGCCTGGCGCACGCGCAGGTCATCGAAAGGCTCGATGTTTACATTGAAGGCGATGGCGCGGGTATCGGTGCTGGGATAATCCAGTACCTTGATGCCCTCTTCCGCGATCAAGGCGTCAATCTCGATGTAGGGCACGCCGCGCAAGACATCCAGCTCGCCGCTGCGCAGCAGAAGCAGTCGATCGGCCGCCGTCGGGATGACGCGGAAAGTAACGCCGCTGTTCTGCAGCAGCCCTGCTTCAAAGTGACCGGGATTGGGCGCCATCGAAAAAGCGACGCCGGGGTTGGCTTCCGCCAGCAGGTATGGTCCGGCGCCGGCCTGATTCAGCGGCAGCCAAGCCGCAGCGTAGGGATCGTCCTCGGTGGCATTGGCGTCAATCGTCTCCTTGTCGATGATCGACATATTGACGATGGACAACAGTTCAAACAGCAGCGGCGTCACACCGTTCGCTGGATGGAAACGGATGGTGTGCGCGTCCACCGCTTCGGCTTGATCAGCGCTGTTGATGCCACCCAAGGGCATCAGCAGATTCATGTAGGTCGTTGGAGACTGGAAGCCGCGCTCGACGGTGAATTTGACATCTTCTGCGGTGATGGCGCTGCCGTCAGCAGTAGCGGCGTTTGGATTCAAATGGAAAGTCACCGTTCCCGCCTCATCATCGACTTCCCAGGATTCTGCCAGCGCGCCGACATACTCGCCTGCTACCGCAACAGTTGTGTTGTCGTAGGGTCCGTCCACCTGGGCGCGACGGATCAGCGTCGTCGCCAAGGCGATGCGCAAGTCGCCGTCACCATCGGTGCCGAAGGAATGGTAGTCGAGGTTACTCGGCTCAGACCACCAGGTTACCACTATCGGCGCGTCATCCTGGGCGAGCAATGTGCTCGATGCCGGCATAACAAGCCCTAGTATCAGTAGCGCCAAAGCTAATCTCTTCAAGCTGGTACACATATCAATGCTCCTTTTTCACAGCTTATTTTTCATTTCGATATCCCGCTGATGCTCGTCTCCCCTCTCTATGGCCGTTCCTTTCCACTTAGATCTGCTGAGGCAGACGGAAATCCTCCATCCCCTGATCACGTTGTCGCTAGGCTGCTACACTAAATAGTCGCCATTTTCGAAGATTTTTTCGCCATCCAGATAGATTTCACCTTGAGTTCGCAAATCTTTGACGATGTCCCAGTGCAGCGCCGACTGATTCACGCCGTTGCATTCCTTATAGGCCCGTCCCAATGCCAGGTGAATCGTCCCACCGATCTTCTCGTCATAGAGGATGTCGTAACTGAAACGATCAATGCCGTAATTCAAGCCGACGCCGAATTCGCCGATGTAAGGGGCCTCATCATCCATATCCAGCAGTTGCTCCAACAGGTCGAAATTGCTCTCCGCGCTGGCGGCAACCACTTTGCCTTTCTCGAAGGTCAGGCGGATGCCTTCCACTTTCTGGCCGACAAAAACGCCCGGGAACTCGAAATAGATCTGCCCCTCTACGCTGTTATCGACTGGCGCGGTGAAGATCTCGCCGTCGGGCATATTCAACTTGCCGTCGGCGACCACATACAGCCGTCCTTTGGTCGAGAAGGAAATATCCGTCTCCGCCCCGACTATGCGCACGTGTTCGGCGCTTTGAAAAACTTCCTGCAACTCCACCAGTCGCGTACGTTCCGCTCCCCAATCTCGCAGGGTAGCGCTGAAGAAGAACGACATCATGTCGTCGAGGCTGGTTTCGGCTTGCTGTGCAAAGGATTCGTTAGGCACACGCACGAGTACCCAGCGCGTCAACTCGTTGCGCATCGCTGAAACAACACCCATAGCACGCTTGCGCGCGGCAATGTTTTCCGCCGGTATATCAAAGAACTCATGCGGATTGCGCGCTCCTCGCAAGCCGATGTAGACATCCGCCCATTCCATGCCGTAGGCCTTCATTTCCGGCAGCCAGTCAATCTGTTCCGGATTGCCGAAGCGCATCAAGTCGCGCTCGAGATAGGCCGACTGGAATTCAATATGCGGCAACGCCCCCGCCTTGACTGCCGCGGCGTACACGGCGCGCGCCAGCGGGAAAGTGTCGATCTCCATCATCGTGATCTGAACCTTGTCGCCCGCTTTCGCGCCAGTTGAATAATTGACCAGGATATCGGCCAGTTGCTCCCAACGAAGATCACTCATGGCCATGGCTCCCCAATTCACCACGCGCCCAGGCCGGGATCAAGGCGTTGAGGCTGTCGCTCAGTTTCAACTCCCACATGACACTGACGACGGCGGTGGGGCTTAGCAGACCCAGTTCCGTAATGAGCGCTGAAACCAGCTGCGGCGGGACAGATTCGAAAAGATCGCCAACCACGGCGATGTGGGCCGGGAAGTCGTCATCCAACACATCGGATCGAGGAATCGTTTCGCCGCGGAAGGGCAATCCCAACAACGTGCTGGAATCAAATTTCAGACTGTCCGCTGCCACGTAGAAGGGCACCCCATGCGCCTGAGCCACCAAGGCCGTCGGGTAGGTGCCTACCTTGACGAAAGAGAATCCAGCCGACGATATGGCATCTGCGCCGACGAAGACGGCGTCACTGCACGGCACCAGCTCGCCGATGTTGGCGTCGATGCTGACCGAGACAGGTATGCCGTGCTGAGCCATCTCGTTCACCGTCCACAATCCTTCGTTTCCCGGACGAGATTCGGTAACCACAACCTCGAAGCTGCGGCCATTGGCTTTGGCTCGCTTGAAAATGCGCCAGACGGTTGAACTCATGCTATACATGAAAACTACATCGCCATCTTTGATCTTCTCGGCGCCATACTGCGCCACTTTGTCTAGTGCTGCTTCCGCCCAGGCGTGAAAGTCTTCGCCGGCACTCTGGAATTCAGCCTTAAGGTCTGTCAGCGGCGCACCGGCTCTGTCGGCAGCCTCCATGCGCCCCAACAGTCGGTGCATGGCGTTGATCGGTGGCGCGAAAGACGGCGTGACCGCCAGGATATCTACCACGGCTTCCATGATCTGCGCCTTGTACGTATCGGCGTCGGCCGCAGCAATGTCGCGGTTCAGTTGGAGTAGCGCGTCCACCACCTCTTTCGCGATATCAGCCGCGCCGCCTATGGCATCGGCATGTATGCGTTGCACTACTGTTTTAATGGCCGGATGCTTGCACATTTACGATTTCGCTTTCGTCAGTTTATCCTGCAGGTACTGGCTGACGGGCATCTTCCGCATTAGGGCGGAACAAGCGGCGGTCGTCAGTATTCCCCGTTCGCTGACCACGCCCCGAATCAAGTGCCCCGGCGTGCGGTCAAAGAGCAAGCCGGAAACAGAGGCCGCGTCAGGCGCCTTCGCCGGCAAGACATCGTGGCGCCCCAAGGCATCCAGTTTCAGCGGCAGTCCCAGCCCCGACGAGACATCCAGTTTCATGCTATCCACGATCATGTAACAGGGCACAGCAAATTGCTGCGCGACCAAAGCGCTTGGATAGGTGCCGACTTTGGCGATGGCGCTGCCATCCGCCCGAATCGCCTCGGCGCCAACCATCATCACATCGGCGCGTGGCAGCAGCCGGGCAATACTAGCATCGATACTGACGTTAACATTGAGCCCTGCGTTGTAGAGTGAGTGAGCTGTTTCAAGCCCATCGTTGTTAGGGCGGGACTCCGTGACCATTAGGCAAAAGCGCTTGCCGCTTTCGGCCGCAAAGCGCAGACAGTTGAGCGCCGTCTCGCTCAAGGTGTAAGTGAAAATAGTCCCGCCGTCCGGGATCAAGTTGGCGCCGTACGCCGCTATCCGCTCGCGCGCGGTCGCCGACCAGCGCCGATAGGCATCCGCCTGCTCTTCGAGCCCGGCTCGCAGCGCGCCATCGCTTTCGTCCGCCCGTAGCGCCTCTTCAACCCGCGCCAAAATGCGGTGCATGACGTTCAGCGCGGGAGCATACGGCGGCATAACACGCAGGATGGCATCAACCGCAAAGCGGATATCTGCCGCGAGCATGGTTGTTTCCGATGCTGAACTGCAGCGTGCCGTCTCCGCCAGGACGCGCATCACCTCTCGGCCAGCACGGGCGGCATGAAGCTCCAGCGCCAGAAACTGCGCGATGATCTCTTTCACCGCGTCTATCAGGATGGGACTATGCGCGCTTGACATGGTCTAGCTTGCCGCCTTTCCGTTCTCACGCGTCCGCTTCACCGCCGCCATGAAACGCTCGACGCGAGCCTGATCGACCTCGTTCCACGTATAGCCATCTACCTTCATGCTCGAACCGACGATCACGCCATCGGCAACCTGCAGAAATGACTCAATGTTTCTCTCATTCGCCCCGGTATTCAGCAAGAGTGGAATATCACTCACGGCATCCTTAACCGCTTCAAAGTGAGTAATCTCCGGTATATCGCCAGCCATCGCTCCGGATATCAGGATCGCATCAGGCAGGCTTGACACGGCAACGCTGCGCGCGCGCTGCGCCACACTTCGCGTGCCAAGCGACGATGCGAACTCCGGCATGATATTATAGAAAACCCGTATACTTTCCGCGCCGATTTGCGCGCGATAGCGCAGCAGTTCGCCGGCGTTAGGCGCCCACAGTCCCATATCCGATTCGTAGAGGCCGGAATTCACTTCGCGGATGAAGCATGCGCCCGTTGCATTGGCGATCGCCATCGCCGCCAGCGGATCCCACAGAAAGTCCACGCCGTAGGGAATGTCTTCCGGCGCCGCGGCGGATACCGCACTGGTCATCGCCGCAATCTGCTCGATGCCCGCATTCAACACATAAGGACGATCGTCCTCGTTACAAAACATAATGGCGTCTACACCGCCCGCAACCAGCTTTTCTACATCAGCCTGCACATGTTCGATAATGTGCTTCACGCCCCTGCGTTGGTCGTATCGCGGTGTGCCCGGCAGCGCGGGCAAATGCGCCATGGCAATGACGGGTTTATCGGTACGGAATAGGTCGTTCAGCCTCATAGACAATTCTCACTTCAGATCGCCGGTCACGCTATCAGCACCTCGATGCCGCTCGTAGTCAGCGCTCCCAAGATGTCTGGCGGCGCGCTGCTATCGGTAATGATGGTATGGACAGCATCGAGCGGCCCGACGCTGGCGAAGGCGGTCTTCCCGAATTTCGAGCCATCGGCCACCACAATCACCTGACTGACACTCTTCAATAGAGACCACTTGACCGAGGCGTCTTCCAAACTGTATTCCGTAAGTCCCGATTCAAGGCTGATCCCGGCAATCCCGACGAAGGCTTTATCCACATGAAGCTCGGTATACATGCGCGAGGCAAAAGCGCCCACCATTGATAACTCACTACTCCGTACCACACCTCCGGTCATGATGAGGCGAATATCGGATTCAAGCGAGTAGGAGGCGACAATTTCGTTGGCTATCGGCAAGCCGGCGGTGACGACAGTCAGATTGCGTTTGTCGTGCAAAGAACGGGCAATTTCCAGGGTGGTCGTACCGATATCCAGGGCGATGCTGTCCCCATCTAAGATCAGTTCCGCTGCCCTTTGACCAATTGCTTTTTTCTGATTGAATCGTTTCTTCGTGCGGATTTTCAGGGGCGGTTCATAGCTCCGACCGAGATTATAGATGGCGCCTCCATGCACACGGCGCAACAATCCTTCCCGATCCAACTCTTGAAGATCTCGGCGGGCCGTCATTTCTGACACACCGAAGCGTGTACATATCTCTACCACACTGATTCTGTTGTTCTGCTGAACAAGCTCAAGGATGTGCTGCTGTCGGTCAGCTCGCATAGCGAATCTTCAACGAAAGTATTGAATTTGTTTATATGTTACTTGATTCATGTGTGATAGTCAACTTTTCGAAAGTTGGGCGAGGACTCTGCTGAGGGCGAGGTACCGCGTATAGCTATCATATCAGCTGGAAAGCGCGAGGCACTTTGCTCACGGAAATCCGGTGTGAAATCGGGTATGGCGGTCAAGCGTCGAAGGAAGACGGCAGAGGATCGCACATGCAACCGAACCTAAGCTACGAGGAAGATTGGGAGTTGGCTCGGCAGAGAGCAGAAGCCGCCAAGGTTGCAATTGGAGAATGAACGTATCGCTTGCTGTTGATCGCACTGGACCGGTTTTCCGTGCGGCGGACCAGGCCGGTCGAAAGCGAAATAGTTCTACGTTGACCGCATATCAAAATTTTTAGGAGAAGATGCCATGTACCGCTTAAGTAAATTCTTTGTTCGCATATTCGGCTTGCTTCTGCTGTTGGCGTTGCTTGTTGCGCCGGTTGGCGCGCAAGAACCGGTCACGATTGCGACCGGCTGGGGCGGCGCGGAATTAGCCGCATTTGTCAAGGTGCTGGATGGCTCGGGAATCGATTATGAGATCCTTCAGCTTTCCAGCATTGAGGTCGATCTGGGTCCGCTGGTGGCAGCTGGCAACGCGCCGGACCTGGCGCAGATGCCGCGCCCCGGCGTTACCGCTTCCTTCGCCCGCGATGGCGCCTTGATTCCGTTGTCCAGCGGTGACGATCCGGTCTTGTCAGCCGAGATGCTCGCCCATACACCGGCAAGCGTACTGGATATCGGCACAGTTGACGGAGAGCTTTACGGCTTCATGGTGAAGGTTTCCTCCAAGGGCACATTCTGGTACAAGCCGGCGTCACTGGAAGCGCTGGGTATGGAAGCCCCGACCAGCTACGACGAACTGGTGGCGCTGGGCGACGCATTTGTTGCCGCCGGTCACACGCCTTTCATGATATCGGCGGGCTCAGCCTGGGTCTTGACTGACTGGTTTGAGACGCTCTATATCAGTATCGCCGGGCCAGAGATGTACAACGGTCTGTTTGTCACCCACGAAGTCGAATGGACAGATCCGACGGTTGTCGAGACCCTGGAGACCTTCCGTCGCATCTTCGATCCGGCCGATGAGCGCATCAGCGGCGGAGTTGATGGCGCGTTGTCGACAGACTTGCGCTCGGGTATTGATGCCGCGTTCCGCGCCGAAGATCCGGCGGGCGAGCTATTCCTGTCGGGCAGTTTCGTCGGCGGCATCATCTCTGAAACCTTCCCCGACCAAGTCTGTGGCGAAGACTTTGATTTCTTCGACTTCCCTGAACCGGGCGATATGTTTGGCGATACCCTGATGGGCGGCGGCGATGTGATCATGATGTTCAATGACCGTCCCGAGGTCCGCGCCACGATGCAATGGCTGGCAAATCCCGAATCGGCAACCATTTGGGCGACCGCCGAGGAAGGCGCCATCCTGTCGCCGAATACAGGCGTGCCGCTCGAATCGTACGATGTGTGCAAAGCCAAGGAAGCGCAGCAGATCGCAGCGTCTGATGTCTTTGTTTTCGACGGATCGGATTTGGCGCCGGGGGCTGTCGGCGGTGACGCCATGTTTGTTGCCTTGCAGGATTATCTGGCCGATCCCGACAGCATGATGGAAATCCTGGAGAATCTGGAGGACGCTGCCGACGCAGCCTACTAGCGGCGGAGAGTTGCAGCGTCCGCGAAATCTGATTTGACATTGTCCCGGCGCGCTGGAGCAAGCTGCTCAGTAGCTTCTGACAGAGATTTGGGATGTCCCCGGCGGGGGCATCCCAAGCTCGGGCCAGTATGCGCAACCAGTCTACTCAGAGCTAGGGAGCGCCTCCCCTGCTCAGCTTATTTGCACCTGCATGTAAGCGTCAAACATTACCAAAGCCACTATTGAGGAGGCGACGGAAGAGATGGTCGGCAAACACAGCAAGTGGCTTCCCCTGCTGTTTGTAGGCCCTGTGCTTTGTATCCTGGTGATCTTCCTGGTTTACCCTACGATCCACACTGTCTTGCTGAGTTTCACCAAAGGCACCATGCTGAACCCGGGCCGGGAGTTTGTCGGGCTGGCAAACTTTGAACGCTTGCTAACAGCCGACAAGACTTTCTTGCGCTTGAATCGCTGGCCGCCTTCCGGGGTCTTGCCAACCACTGCCCTTTGGGTGCTGGTCTTTCCCTCGCTGACCGTTGGCATTGGCATGCTCATTGCCATACTTTCCGACCGCGTCCGCTACGAAGCTACCATCAAATCGATCATCTTCTTGCCTATGGTTATTTCTTCCACCGCCGCTTCGGTGATCTTTGTTTTTGTCTATAGCCCGGATTTAACCAAAGGTGTCTTGAATGCGGCTATGACATCGGTGTTTCCGCAATCTGAGCCGATTACCTGGCTGGGGCGGAAGGAGTTGGCAAACGTAGCCATCATTCTGGCGGCAACATGGACATCCGCGGGGCTCCCTACTGTCGTGCTTTCAGCGGCGTACAAGGGCTTGCCGCGGGAAATCCTGGAAGCGGCGCGAGTTGATGGCGGCAATGCCTGGCAAGTTTTCTGGCGCGTGAGCTTGCCGATGCTTTTGCGGCCGCTGACCTTTGTGACGATAATGCTGACGATCAATGCCTTGAAGATGGTTGATTTGATTCTGGTAATGACTGAAGGCGGGCCGCGCGGCGCAACCCGGGTGATTGGCTTCACGGTCTGGCTAGAGATATTCGGCAACAACCGTGTCGGTTACGGCAGCGCGGTAGCGGTCATACTCTTTATCTTGGTCTTGCCGGCCATCATTTACCAAATACGCCAAATCCGACAGGACTTGCGATGAAGCTGTTTACTGCGGAATCTGCGAGAGGCAGAGGGGAATCGGCTGGGAAACCGTCGTGGAGCCAAACCTTGATTGAGCTGACGCGGCGGGGCCCTGTGCACGTGCTGCTGATTTTCCTGGCTATCGTCTGGCTCACGCCTTCTTTGGGCATTCTCACAACCTCGTTTCGCGCGCCGGCGGATATCGCAACGTCCGGTTGGTGGACCGTATTTGACGAGCTTGGCCGCTTGAGCCTGACTAACTACGAAGACGTTATAGCAGACAGTGAATCGGCGCCGCCGGGAATCGCCCAAAACTTCCTGAATACCATCATCATCACCGTCCCGTCCACTTTCCTGCCAATCTTCTTAGCTGCGCTGGCCGCTTACGGTTTTGCCTGGATGCAGTTCCCTTTTCGTAATACCTTATATCTTTTGATTATCGGCCTGCTGATCATCCCGCTGCAAACGACCTGGGTACCGGTCCTGCGCATCTACAACATCTTCGATTTGGCGGGTACCTGGCCCGGGATATGGCTGGCGCATACCGCTTACGGGTCCTCATTTGCCGTTTTTCTGCTTTACAACTTCTTTGCCGATTTGCCGGGGGAAGTCTTCGATTCGGCACGTGTGGACGGCGCCTCTGAATTGGTGATCTTCTTTCGCATTGTCTTGCCACTCTCAAAACCGGCGCTGGCTTCGCTCGCTATATTTCAATTTGTTTGGGTCTGGAACGACTTGTTAAATGCGCTGATTTTCCTGCAAGATTCCAATATGATGCCCCTGAGCGCCGGTATACGCGAGTTGCTGGGTCAATACGGCTCCCAGTGGAATCTGCTGGCGGCCGGCGCCTTCATCTCAATGATCGTGCCCTTGACGATCTTCTTCTCGTTGCAGCGCTATTTTGTTCGTGGCGTGACGGCTGGCGCTGTAAAGGGTTAATGCCATGTCGCGCTTGCAAGCTGCCTCCGCCAAAACGATGAGGGCGAGACGGGCGCGCTTCCGCTGCCAGGCGGGGCTGTGGACGCTGGTGGCCTTATTCTCCTTGATACAACCGGCATCAAGCCTGGCGTTTGACAAGCGCATTATCCGCGTCCCGGCCGATTATCCGACCATAAGCGCCGCCTTGGAACGGGCTGACGACCATGCGATTGTGGAGGTTGCGGGAGGGCTATACCGCGAATCGCTCAGCATAAACCGCCCGCTGGTCTTGCGCGGCAAGCGTGGTCATACGGTCCTCTTGGTCGGCGATGTCGAGTTGCCTGTCATTACCATCGCTGACACTTCCGATGTGCTGATCGCGAACCTGGTCATCAGCGGCGGCAAATTCGGCATCTATGTTACCCGCAGCCGAGACGTGACGGTGCGCGACAACCTCATTAGCGACAGTCGTCTGGCCGGCATCAAGGTGAGGCTGGCGGCAGTTGATATCCTCCACAACACGATTCGCGCGGCCAACGCGCCTTACGGCAGAGGCATCCACGTCACGAATACGACGCAATGGCCTGCCTCCCGTATTATCGGCAATACCGTCTCTCACAATGCTCATAGCGGTATCGCAACCAATATGACCGGCAAGATTTATATTGAAGACAACATTGTTAGCGACAATCTTAAACACGGCATTATGATCGACGAGATGTCCCACGCCTTGGTCGCCGACAATATCGTCGATAGCAATGTTGAGACGGGCATCTATGTTTTTGACATGTCGATGGCGTCCATCTGCGGCAATGTGGTCATGAACACGGCGGCTGGCGGCGAGGGAGCGCGCTTTGGCAATGGCATTATGATCGACTTCCATTCGCTGGCGGAAGCGCGCGACAACATCGTGACCGGTAATGTCAATCGCGGGATTCAGTCCTTGTTTGACTCTCGCGTCTATGCCAGCGCCAACGACCTGCGCGGGAATGGCGCCGATGAATTGCCGCGCTACACCAAAATTGCCGACGACAAGGACTGCGAGATCCCTTGACCGACCCGGCCCGCGTTTGTTCTCCACCATTCCCAACCGCGAGTCAAAGAGGGCGCCAAACTCACGCCTAAACTGAAACACGTCTTCCCCAACCTCTGCGGGCGCGCCACCCTACTGAAAGGCAGCGGCTGGATCTGCTGGGTACACTAATCTCACCTGTCCAGACTGTTTCGGGCACGGCCTACAGCACATGACGCGAAACGTATCACTGTCTCGCTCCGAATCCATCCGAAACCAGCACCATATGCGCCAAGTTGCCGCCATCTTGATCGACGGTCTGCTGATCGCCTTGGTGGTGGCCGTGATAATGTAGAGTCGCTCCGACGATCTACAAAATAGTAAGAGGCACTTTGTTAAGGTACAGCTTCGCCGCGTTGAGCAGACATACGCGGTCTGTCAGTCTGGTTGAGAAACCTCATGGTCACTGAAGAGGTCCTGAAAAGCTGGACTCTTAGAGAAGCGTGTTTGCTAGATGCACAGCGACGGACGGACGCTCATGGGGAAACAGCGAAAGCACTCGCCGGAGACGAAGGTCAGGATCGTATTGGAAATTCTTAGCGGCGAAAAGTCTGTGACGCAAGCCAGCCGCGAATACGGGATCAAGGACAGCCTGCTATACCGAAGGAGAGAGCAGTTTCTCGAAGGCGGCAAGCAGGCTTTTACCATTGATCAGGCGACCGAGCAGAAGCGCCGGGCGGACAAAGTGGCCGACTTGGAGCGCCTGGAGGGGAAGCTGACGATGCAACTGGAAATTGCTGAAAAAGCCTCGCATTATGTGAAATCTCTACCGCCTGAAGGCGAGAAGTAGTGCAGTCGCTCGGCGAGGATTAACCGGTGTCGGCGCGTTGCGCTGTGCTGTCCTGGGGCTATCGCGCAGCAGCTACGACGAATAAGCCACAGCCCGGGATGAGGCTCAGTTGCGGGGCGCGATTGAGGACATAGCAGCCAGGTATCCGACTTATGAGAGTCGGCGTATTAAGGCGCAATTGGAACGCGCGCCATATGGGATAGTGGTGGGTCGCCGACATCACTTACGTGCGCTTGCCGGCCGACGATGTCTATCTCGCCATCGTGATGGACCCGTTCAGTCCGGCGATTCGTGGATGGAATCTGAGCTGGTCTTTGGGGCAGGAGCTCACTCTTGCGCCGCTGAATCAAGCCTTGCAGCGCAAACCGGCGCCTGACATCCACCCTTCAGACCAAGGTATGCAGTACGCCGCTAAGGCCTATGTGAAGCTCCTGCAAGATGCCGGCACTTAAATCAGTATGGCTGCCGCCGGCAAGCCCAGCGAAAACGGATACGCGTAACGGGTGATTCGCACCATCAAGGAGGAGGAAGTGTTCTTGAGCGAATATCGCAATATGGCTGAGGCCAGACAGTAGATCGGGCACTTCGTTGATGTGGTCCATTCGCGAAAACGGATACACAGCGCCTTAGACTACAAAACGCCGGCTGAAATTGAGACGCAGTGGATTCAACGCAACTCTCTCAAATGTCCAGCGATTCTGTGTCCAGAAAGTTACGATCATTACACTGCAGCGTCATCATCTGCTCCAGGCCGAAGGGCGTCTTGCGCCGGTTGCGCTCGAAGTCAGCGATGTACTGCGCCTGATCCAGGTCATCGATCGACGGCAGATTGATATTCATCGCGCGCCGGACGAAGTAGGTGATGCTGGTCTGGTCGGTGGCGCGCGCGTCCATCTGGCCCTCGTCCACGATATTGCTCTCCATGACCAGGCATTTCTCGACGATGGCTTCGGTCCGCTCGCTCTCGTTCTTGAATACCAGATTGGCGCCATTGGCCTCGGCCTCGACCGCGACCGTGCAGCCGCCTTGCGGGAACTCGACATCCTTGACCGCCACATCCTTGCCGCCGATGCGCTTGTCCTTCTCCTGGTCCGAATAGCCGCCCTGGCGCACCCAGTTGTCGCCCGCCAGGTTCAGCGTCAGCACGCCTTCTTCGTAGTCGCTGAAGGCTTCCAGATTGGCCGGCTTGGTCGATTCGCCCAGCTTTCTATAGTCCGGGTCGCCCAGCGCCCAGGAGTCGCTCAGCGCCGGCGGGAAGATGACCTCCTGGATCAGCGCATCGATGATCTGGTCGCTGCGCTGGTTCTCCTGCAACTCGATCTTGGTCTCGGTCGCGGAAAGGAAATGCAGCTTGCGCATGTGCGACCGGCGATTCTGCCACGTGCTCTTGGCGACATCAGCCTCACAGATAAACGCGCGCACATTGTCAAAGGTCAGCTCCATGACATCAAAGCCGCGCTCACTGGCGAAATTGGGCCAGGCGCAGCGCATGGAGACCTTGTCTCATGGTCCCTGTGTCGCAGGATCATATAAATCAACTGCGGACGTCGTAATCATTCCGTCGCAATGGCACACATTTGGGAAAATTTGACATCGCTCGTCCGGTGCGCTAAACTAACCATGAGATAAATATTCGGTCTTGAATAATTATGCAAACTGCGATGCAAACACTTTTCATACATGACTTGATTTCGAAGTATACGGATGATCCAGCCTGGATTTAGGAGGTCCAATTGAGAGGCAACATTGAAAAGTGGGACTATTTCGAACTGACCTTGCGGGCTGAAGCTGCGGGTAATCCATTTGTCGATGTTGATTTTGCTGTCACGTTTTCCATGGGACACCGCCGAGTCGTAGTCGACGGCTTCTACGATGGCGACTCGTGCTTTTTGGCGCGATTCATGCCGGATGTCAAAGGCGACTGGCAGTTTGTGACGACTAGCAATGAACCTGAGCTGGACGGAATCACGGGCGGGTTCACTTGTGTAGCGCCCTCGGCGGACAATCATGGTCCTGTGCGCGTCATTGATCCTTATCACTTCGCCTACGAAGACGGCACGGCGTATCATCCGGTCGGCACAACCTGCTATGTCTGGAATCTTCAAGGCGACGCGTTGGAAGAGGAGACCTTGGAGACGCTGGCGTCCGCGCCGTTCAACAAGATGCGCATGTGCGTTTTTCCCAAGCGCTACAGCTACAACGCCAACGAACCGCCGTCTTATCCTTTTGAAGGGGAACCAACGCACACCTGGGACCCGTCTCAACTCGGCAACCGTTACTACACAGATATCCCCGACTGCTGGGATTTCACCCGGTTCAATCCCGCCTATTTCCGCCATCTTGAGCAGCGCATCCTCGAATTGCGCGCCCTGAATATTGAAGCTGACCTGATCATCTTCCATCCTTATGATTGCGGGGCGTGGGGCTTTGACAAGATGCCAGCGGAGGTGAACGATCGCTATTTGAAATACTTGGTGGCGCGGCTGGCTGCCTTCCGCAATATCTGGTGGTCCTTCGCCAACGAATTCGATCTTATGCCTGCACACTCCTTGGCGGATTGGGATCATTATTTCAAGCTGGTGCAGCAGCACGATCCTTACAATCACTTGCGTTCGAATCATAACGCTCGCACCTTCTATGACCACGGCAAACCCTGGGTCACGCATTGCAGCATCCAGCGCCACGATATGACGCAGATTCCCAGATGGCAAAAGGAGTATCAGAAGCCGGTGATAGTCGACGAGTGCGGTTACGAAGGCGATATTGGCCGCGCTTTTGGATCATTCACGGCGGAAGAACTAGTCGCGCGTCATTGGCAGGGCTTCGGTACCGGCGGTTATGTCGGACACGGCGAATGCTACGAACACGATGAGGACATCTTGTGGTGGTCGAAGGGCGGCCAGCTCTATGGCGACTCTCCAGTGCGTCTCGCCTTTCTGCGCGAGATCATCGAAGCGGCGCCGCCACCTGGTCTCTTTCCTTTATCAACAAACAGGGCAGTTCGCGACATGTTGCTGGACCGGCCCTACAATGGCATAACTGTCGGGCACAATGGTGAGGACTACCTGCTCATCTACTATTGGACGCACCAGTTGAAATTCCTGCGTTTGGCGCTGCCTGCAAACAAGACTTACCGAATCGACATCATCGACACCTGGAATATGACTATCACCGAGGCGGATGCATCCGCCAGCGACTTGGTGATGATTGAGTTGCCGCGCCGGCCATACATAGCTGTTCGCGTCGAGCGCGTGGAATAAGGGCAATGTACATGAGCATTTGTGGTGGAGGAGGCGCCTAGCGAAAGAATTCAGATTGCTCTTACCGCTTACAGCATGATTGCGAAAGAAATGGAGTAGAACCATGAACAAGTTTCTTTGCCTGTGCCTCGTCCTCTTGCTTGCCCTGATGAGCTTCGGAGCGGCGCTGGCGCAAGACTTGACGGATGTCGGCACACCGCGCGCTGACACTGTTATCTTCCAGACCTTTGACCGCCAGACGCAGACGCCGGATCAACACAACCCATTGATGAGCTTCGCCATTTGGCGCGGCTTCCGTGAACTGGGCTGGGGTTTCCTTTGGGAGACCGATACCGGCACGGGCGAATCCTATCCCGAGGTTGCGGCTGAGATGCCAATCCCGCTGAATGACGAGTTCACCTCGTTTGAGGTTCGCTTGCGCGATGACCTCTACTGGAGCGATGGCGAACACTTCAACGCCGACGATGTGATGTTCACCCTCGACACCTACTTCGGTCCGCAAAGCGACACCTTGACCTGGTGGGGCGTCAACCGCATCAAGGGTTATGTATCGGGTTACGAGAAGATTGACGACTACACGCTGCGCATTGACACGATCAATACCGCTTTTGATTTCAGCACGGTGCTGGGCGTCTATACCTGGGGCTCGGCCTTCAACATCGTGCCCGAGCATGTCTTCTCGCAAGTCGAAAATCTATCGGAATATCGCAACACCTATCCGGTCACGCTGGGTCCATACACCGTCAAGGAATATGACCCCAATGGCTTCTGGCAATTGTGGGAATTGCGCGAGGATTGGGAGCGGTCTGCTTGGGGCTTCCTGGATGAAGACGGCTATATGCCGCAGTACGTCCTCTACAAGGACTTTGGTCCGGAAGAAACCCGCTCGCTTTCCTTCGTGCAGAATGCCTACGATGCCGATACCTTCATGAGTCCGGATGGCATCAAGGCGGCGCAAGCGCGCAACGACAAAATCACCACTTTCTCGCCGCAACTGCCCTACCACAACATGGATGACGCCTGCTCCTACGGCATTCTGTTGAACCTGCAGAAGGCGCCCCTGGATAATGTGAATGTGCGCTGGGCGCTGGCGCTAAGCATCGAATTGAAGTCGGTTGGCATCAACGCGCTGAGCGGCGAGTTCAAGGCGTCGCCCTTGCCGATGGTGGATACGCAGATTCTGCGCCCCATTTACTTCGAGCCGAACCTGCAATTCTTGCGCGACTTGGAAATCGGCGACGGCTACCAGCCCTTCGACGAAGGCTTTGCATCCGACCTGGCGGACAACTTGCGCGCTATCGGCACCGATGAATCGCAAATCCCGCAGACAGCGGAAGATCTCTCCGTCGCTTTCGGTATCGGTTGGTGGAAGCATGATCCGGCACAAGCCGAGGCCTTGCTAAATTCTGCCGGCATGAGCAAGAACGACGCCGGAAACTACGTCAACGCCGACGGCGAGGAATGGGTTTTGGACTTTGTCATCCCCGGCGACTGGAACAAGGTCATGCAGCGCGTCGGCTTCTCGATCGCCGATAGCTGGCGCAAAGCCGGCTTGCAGGTGAACCTGCGTCAGGTCGACAATGCTGAGTTTGGCGTGGTGCAAAACACCAATTCAGAGCGTGAAGCCCTGCTGCAATGGACGAACTGCGTCTTCAATCCCAACTATCTGAACGCCTGGCACTCTGTTAGCGTTGCCAATGTGCAAGCCGGTGATGCGACCGAACCTAACTCGGGCAATGTCTATCAGTGGGCGAGCGAGACTGTGGACGGCTTGGTGGCGGAATCGAAGCAGCACGAAACCACTAGCGAGGAGTTCTACGAACTCGGTCGACAGATCATCCAGGAATTCGTGACGGATATGGCATACATCAACATCATGAATATCCCAACCACGATTCCCAACAACGAGACCTACTTCACTGGTTGGCCCAAACAGGACAACTACTACGCTGTGCCCTACTCCTGGTGGAGTTCGATCAAGTCGGTCATCGCCCGCCTCGTGCAAACGGGGGCATAATAAGAGGAGAATGCGGTAGGGGTGGCGCCGAGAGGGGCTGCCCCTAACTGGAGACCGTCCATGCAGCTGCTTCAGTACCTGGCTTCGCGAATTGTCGCCTACCTGGCTGTGCTCTTCATCGGCGTCACCATCACTTTCTTTTTGCCCCGCCTAATGCCCAGCGACCCCATCGAGGGGTACATCGCCCAGATGCAGAACCAAGCCGGGCAGACCATCACTCCCGAAGCGATGGACGCATTGCGCATACAGCTGCGGCGCTTGTATGGCTTGGAAGGCTCATTGGTCGAACAGTATTTCAATTACATCAACAAGGTCGTTCTGCAATTTGATTTCGGTCCGTCGTTGTATTCGTATCCGCGTCCCGTCGCGGAGTTTATCTGGACGGCGCTGCCCTGGACGCTGGGCTTGCTGGGCGTGTCCATCGTCATCGCCTGGGTCATCGGCAACTTCATCGGCTTGCTGGCCGGCTTCTTTCACAACAGCAGATTCGCCACCACCCTGGAGGTGGTCGGCGTCGTGCTTTATCCGATTCCCTATTACATCCTAGCCCTCGTCCTAATTCTGCAATTCGCCTATATCTGGCAGTGGTTCCCGCTTTCGACCACCATTCGCCCGGGTCCGCTGACATGGGACAAGGTCAGCGCCATCATTTACAATTCATTCTTGCCAGCCATGACCCTGATCCTGGCGGGTTTCGGCTGGAATATCCTTAGTATGAAAGCGCTGGCTTTCGCCACCAAAGAGGAGCCCTACGTCGTCTTCGCTCGGCTTAAGGGCGTCAAGCCGCGTCGCATCATGACCCGCTACGTCTTCCGCAACGCCACCCTGCCGCAGATTACGGCGCTGGCGCTCTCCATCGGCACCATCTTCAACGGCGCTTTGCTGACCGAGATCTTGTTTTCTTATCCCGGTTTGGGCTTGCTGATGCGCACCGCTATCGGTAGCGGCGATTTCAATCTGATGTACGGCACTATTATCGTGTCCATATTCTCGGTGGCTACGGCGGCCTTTGTCATCGACCTCATTTACCCGCTCATCGATCCGCGGATTCGGCTGAGGTAGGCGCGTGAAGCTCAACCTCCGGCTGAAACTCGGCATCGTCATTCTGCTGATTCTCACCATCGGCAGTTTCACGCTGCCGTTCTTTACGGATGTCAATCCTTCTGAGCAGGGCACCTACTTCCGGAATATGCCGGCCAGTCGCAATCATCCGCTGGGCACGAACTCCATCGGCCAGGATATCTTCTGGTACCTGGTCTTCTCCCTGCGCAATTCGCTGGTGCTAGGCGTCGGCGTCAGTTTCTTCGCGGTGATTATTTCGCTGCTGCTGGGCTTGAGTTCGGGTTATATTGGCGGTGTCTACGACCGCATCATCATGCTGGTCACGGACTCTTTCATCGCCATCCCCAGCTTTCCTATCCTTATCGTCCTCGGCACGCTGATTCGCGGTCAAACATCCTTCTGGTATCTCGGCACAGTCCTGGTCATATTCGGCTGGGCTTGGAACGCGCGCACGGTGCGCTCGATGGCGCTGTCGCTGCGTGAGCGCGAATTCATCAACACCGCGCGCTTCTCTGGCAGCAGCACCATGGAAATCATCCTCTACGAGATATTCCCGCATGTGTACGCTTACTTGGTCGTGGGCTTTATCAACTCGATCCTGTTTGTCATCAATACTGAGGCGGCGCTGGCGGTCATCGGCTTGTCTAACGTGGAAGTGCCGACCCTGGGTTCCATCATCTTCTGGGCGCTGAATTACAATGCCATGTTCATCGGTCAGTACATGTGGATCGTGGCGCCAGTGGTGACGACCGTGCTGCTCTTCCTCGGTTTGTTTCTGACATCGACCGGCTACAATCAGCTGTTCGCCACCAGGCGGGGACACTCATGATCAGTCTTAATGAACTGGTGGCGACTTATACAACCGTGCGCGGCAGTGTGCGCGCGGTCGATGGCGTCGACTTGTCAATCCCCGAGGGCAATATCGTTGGCATCGCCGGCGAGTCCGGCTGTGGCAAAACCACCTTGCTCAAGGTCATCTACGGCGACCTGACTTATCCCCTGGCCTTGGAGCAGGGAAGCGTCAACTATGGCTTCGCCGATGGCGCTGGACGGGAGGTCGATTCGGCGTCAATACAGGCTTACTGGTTCCAACGTATCTCCTACATCCCGCAGAGCTCGATGAGCTCGCTCAATCCGGTGATACGCATCCGCAAGCAGTTCGTCGACTTCCTCGAACCAAAGGCGAACAAGGACGACACGCTTGATCGCGTCCGTCAGTTCATCCAGCAGCTTGACCTGCCTCCCGAGGCGCTTGACGCCTATCCTCATCAACTGTCGGGCGGCATGCGTCAGCGGATGATGGTGGCGCTGGCGACCTTTTTTCAGCCGGACATCATCCTAGCTGATGAGCCAACGACGGCGCTTGATGTGGTGGTGCAAAAGGGCATTCTGCTTCTGCTGCTCAAGCTGCAGCGGCAGATGGGCAATACGATACTTTTTGTCTCGCACGATATGGGCGTGCATTATCAGATTTCGCACCGCATGATCATCATGTACGCCGCCAAAGTGGTGGAATACGGCGAGTCGCCCGATGTCTTCTCCGCGCCGCTGCATCCCTACACCCGCATGCTGATCGAGTCGCTGCCTAATATCGGCGACGATCACTTGCGACAGGGGGTATCGGGCCGGCCGCCTAGTTTGTGGGATGATCTGCGCGGCTGTCGTTTTGCCGCTCGCTGCCCCTTGGCGACCGAACTTTGCCGGCAGGAAGAACCGCCCCTGGTCGAGCATCGCCCCAATCACTTCGCCGCCTGCCATTATGCCGGGGACGTCATCCCGACGCTGGAGCTGCCGGCATGAAAACGATCCTCAAGACTGACGACTTGCACAAGGTTTACCGCCTGGGCGGCTTCATCAATCGCGTCCGCATCAATGCGCTGGACAAGGTCAACCTGCATGTGCAGAGCGACGAACCCGTCATCATCAGCCTGGTCGGCGAATCTGGCAGCGGTAAAACGACCCTGGCTAAAGTGATGCTGCGCCTGATTGCGCCAAACGACGGGCAAGCCATCGTCAACGATCAAGTGGTGGCGGGCAAGGGCGCCAAGACGGACAAGAAGACTTTCATGTCCATGGTGCAGCCGATATTCCAGAATCCCTTCGAGGCCTTCAGCAATTATCGCACGGTCGATACTTACCTGTTGCGGACGGCGATGAAAGTGTCGGGAGCGAAAGGCGCCGAGGCGGAAGACCTGGTGGAGGAGGCGCTGGTCGCCGTGGGCATGCGCTACGCCGATGTCAGAGGCAAGTATCCCAACCAATTCTCGGGCGGCGAACTACAGCGGGTCTCGGTGGCGCGCGCCTTAATTCCCAAGCCCAGCATCATCATCGCCGATGAGCCAGTCAGCATGATTGACGCCTCCTTGCGGATGAATGTCATCAATCTTTTCTTGAAGCTGAAGGAAGGGACCCGTACCAGCTTCCTATATATCACGCACGACTTGGCCACAGCCTACTATATCAGCGATTACATCGCCGTGATGTATCGCGGCACGATCGTGGAATTCGGAAACGCCCGCGCGATCCTCTCCGATCCACAGCATCCCTACACGCAGCTGCTGCTAGGCTCGGTGGCGACGATGGGGCAAAAGTGGGAGGAAGCGGATATCGCCATGCAAGACATGGAAGCGACCGAGTTCGTCGCCGAAGGCTGCCGCTTCCGCCACCGCTGCCCTTTGGCGGAGCAGATCTGTGCTGATGTCCGTCCCGCGGCCACCCTGCTGCCGGACGGCCGTGAAGTTTATTGTCATATCGTTGAACGAGAAATGGAGCGCATATGAGCACGAAGACAGTCGAAAAGTGGGGCATGTTCGAGCTGGAGTTGGCGGGTCCCGCCGATGGCAATCCCTATCTCGACGTGGAATTCAGCGCGCAGTTTCGCTGCGGGGATGCGCAAATCGAAACAGCCGGCTTCTACGATGGCGAGGGCGTCTACAAGGTCCGCTGCATGCCGACTGAGGTGGGCGAGTGGGAGTATATCACCCGCAGCAACCGCAACGAGCTGGATGGGCTGACCGGCGCATTCAGTTGCAGCGAGCCCAGCGCCGATAATCACGGACCAGTGGTTGTTCACAATCAGTTCCACTTCGCCTACGCCGATGGGGCGCCTTATTACTCCTTCGGCACTACCTGCTATGCCTGGGTGCACCAGGGCGACGAACTGGAAGAACAGACCCTGCGCACGCTGGCGGAGAAGCCCTTCAACAAGATTCGCTTTTGCGTCTTCCCCAAGCATTATCCCTTCAATCGCAATGAGCCAGTATACTATCCCTTCGAACGCGACGCCGACGGCGTGAACGATTTCACACGCTTCGACCCGGCGTTTTTCGCCCACTTCGAAAAGCGTCTCTCACAGTTGCTCGAGCTAGGCATCGAAGCCGATATCATCATCTGGCATCCCTACGATCGCTGGGGCTACGCCGATATGGACGAAGAGACTGATTATCACTACCTGCGCTACCTCATCGCGCGGCTGGCCGCTTATCGCAACGTCTGGTGGTCGCTGGCGAACGAATACGACTTCATGCTCAGTGACAAGCCGATGGCGCGCTGGGACAACTTTTTCCGCATCTTGCAGGAAGAAGACCCCTATGGTCATCTGCGCTCGATCCACAACGGTGACCCGGCGATGAATTATGACCATACCAAGCCCGCCGTCACCCACGTCTGCATCCAGAATTGGGATGTGAAGCGCGTTGTCGAATGGCGCGAAGACTACGGCAAGCCGATTATCGATGACGAGTTGGAATATGAAGGCAATATTCCTTTCTTCTGGGGCAACATATCGGCTGAAGAAGAAGTGCATCGCTTCTGGATCATGGTCGCCAACGGCGGCTACGGCGGCCATGGCGAAACCTATATGCACCCTGATGACATCTTGTGGTGGTCAAAAGGCGGCGTTCTGCATGGCAACAGCTGGCGCGGCATCGCTTTCCTGCGCCGCATCATTGAAGAATTGCCGCCTGGGGGACTGACGCCCCTGGCAACCTCTCCTGACAACGACCTCTATCCGCATCCCTTCACTCGCTGGTTCTGGACACGCGTCTCCGGTGGCGCAATTGGCGACAGCACGCTAATTTATTTGGGCGAGCATCAGCTACAGATCATGCCCAACTATTCCAAACACGGCCGCTACGATGTCGAAATTATCGACACGCGCGCGCTAACCGTCACGCCAACAACCATCAAGCCTTTTGACCTGGCCACAATGGAAAAGCAGACCTATTCCGAAAGGACCACGCCGACATACTTTGTCGAACTGCCCAGCGTGCCTTACCTCGCCCTCCGCTTTACAGAGCGTGCGGCGCCCGGATGATTCTGCATGGCAACCGTTCGTAGAAGCGCCACCCAGGAAGAGCTGCGACTGGTGACGCGCGTCGCCTATCTGTATCACACGCGCGGTCTAAAGCAAGCGCAGATCGCGCAGCAGCTTGATTTGTCGCAAGCGACCATCTCCCGTCTGCTTCGCCGAGCCGAGCAAGACAAGATCGTAAAAACGACGGTCAATATTCCGACTGATATCCACACCGAGCTGGAAGATGAACTCTGCTCCCGCTACGGGCTGAAGTCGGCGATTGTTGTGCATTGTGATGATGAAAGCGACCAGGCCGTTATCCATCATATCGGCAGCGCGGCCGCCCATTATGTAGAGACGACGCTGGGTCGCGACGAGGTGGTCGGTCTGTCGTCATGGAGCTCGGCGCTGCTGGCGATGGTGGACGCCATGCACCCCCTGTCGCGGGCCTCTAACGCCAAGGTGGTGCAGATCCTGGGTGGCGTGGGAGAGCCATCCGCGGCGATGTATGCCGCCCGCATTACCGAGCGCTTCGCCTCGCTGGTGCAAGGTGAGCCGGTTTATCTGCCTGCGCCCGGCGTCGCCAAGTCGGCGGATATACGCCGCGAATTGGAAACGGATGTGTATGTACGTGAGGCGCTGGATTGGTTCGCTCATGTTACTTTCGCCATTGTGGGCATAGGCAGCATCGAGCCCTCGAAATTGCTCGCGAGCAGCGGCAACGTATTCTCCGGCGATGAGTTGAGCGCCCTGCAAGAGGCGGGCGCGGTGGGTGATATCTGCCTGCGCTTTTATGATGCCGGCGGGCGCCCTGTACGCTTGCCACTCGACGGGCGAGTGGTCAGCATTCGGCTTGACCAGCTTGCAAGCGCCAGCCGCGTCCTGGCTCTGGCCGGCGGCAGGCGCAAAGTAGAGGCTATCCGCGGCGCGCTGGCGGGCGGGCTTGTGAATATATTGATTACCGATCAATTGACCGCTGGCGCTTTGATGGCATGACTTCTGATGTCTACAGGGGCAAGGAATCGGCTTTGCAGCTAAGGCAATTGCAGCGAAAGTCAATCGAATATAGAAGAGCCATCCTGCGCAGCATCAAGGCGGCCAACGCCGGGCATACCGCCGGTAGCCTCTCCTGTATTGACATTCTGAATGTGCTCTACAACTACGTCATGGACATCACGCCGGAGAACTTCGCATCAACCGCGCGCGACCGCTACATTCAAAGCAAAGGTCACTCGGTCGAGGCGCTCTATGTTGTTCTGGCCGACCAAGGCTTCTTCCCTGAGTCCGAACTGAAGACCTTGAGCCGCTTCCAGTCACATTTTGTTGGGCATCCCACACGCAAGGTGTCCGGCATCGAGCATAACACCGGCGCTTTAGGGCATGGCCTGTCCGTCAGCGTCGGTTTGGCGCTGGGCGCGAAAATGAGCGGGAGCCTCCATCGCGTCTTTTCATTGCTCGGCGACGGCGAACTGGCTGAAGGCTCAAGCTGGGAAGCCTTGATGGCCGCCTGCCACTATGAGCTGGATAACCTCGTCATCATCGTTGATCGCAATGGATTGCAGATCACCGGCGCTACCGAAGACGTCATGGGCCTCGAGCCGCTGGCGGAGAAATTCGCCGCTTTTGGCTGCGCCGTCCGCAGTTGCGATGGCAACGATGTGGCCTCGCTAACACGCGCCTTTGACCGGCTGCCCTTTGAGCGCGGCAAGCCCAATCTTCTGTTGGCGCGCACGGTCAAGGGGGCGGGCGTCAGCTTTATGGAAGACGTTGTGAAGTGGCATCACCGGGTGCCGGCCGACGACGAATACCAAGCGGCTCTGACCGAGCTGGCAGCCGCGGAGTCCGCCTTATGATCGCGCCGGCCATAGGTCGCGCAAACCTCGAGGTCTTCGCTGATACCTTGCTTGCGCTGGCGCGGCGCGACCACTCAATCGTAGTAGTAACCAGCGACTCGCGCGGGTCAGGCAAGCTGGTACCCTTTGGCGAAGAATTGCCTGATCAACTTGTGGAAATGGGCATCGCCGAGCAAAATCTGGTTGGCGTCGCCGCCGGTCTGGCGATGACCGGCAAGAAGGTCTTTGCCGTATCGCCCGCCTGTTTCCTCACCGCCCGCTCGCTGGAACAGATCAAGAATGACATCGCCTATTCCGATCACCCGGTCAAGGTTATCGGCATCAGCGCCGGCGTCAGCTATGGCGCGTTGGGCAGCACGCATCATTCCATCCACGATTACGCCGCCTTGCGCGCGATCAACAACATAGACATCGTGGCGCCGGCCGATAATTTTGAGGCCCGCGAGGCAATCAGGGCGGCGCTGAACCACCCGCGGCCGCTATACATCCGCTACGGCAAGAAGCCCATGCTGGAGTTGCACGCGCCCGGCGCCCGATTTGAGATAGGCAAGGCCATTTCCATTCGCGATGGCAGCGACCTCACATTTATCGCGACTGGCGAACCAACCGGGCGCGCCCTGCTGGCGGCGCAGGCATTAGACGCCCAAGGATTTAGCTGCGGGGTCATCAGCATGCACACTGTCAAGCCCCTCGATAGTGCAGCGCTGCTGAACGCGGCGCGCCATTCCCGCGCCATCATCACCGTGGAAGAGCACAGCGTCCATGGCGGGCTGGGAGAAGCCTGCGCTACAGTTTTGCTGCATCAAGGCATCAGCCCGCCCTTCAAGATCGTGGCGATACCGGATGAATACACCGTGACGGGCGATCAGTTTGAGATTTTCGACCACTACGGCATATCGGCCGACGGGCTCGCGGAGACCGCCCGAGAGTTGCTGAGCAGGCGCTGAGCGATGAAGACGATCCTGGCTCTCGATCAAAGCACATCGGCGACAAAAGCTCTGCTATTTGATTCTTCTGGCAAGCTTCTGGATCAAGTCGCTGTCGCACATAAGCAATACTATCCGCAGCCGGGTTGGGTCGAGCACGACGCCAATGAAATCTACCGGAACACGTTGGCGGCAGCGCGGACGCTCTTGGCGCGGCATAGCGCCGGCCGGGATGAGCTCGTCTGCCTGAGCATCACCAACCAGCGCGAAACGATTGTCGTCTTTGATCGTGCGACCGGCGAACCGCTCCATCCGGCAATTGTCTGGCAATGTCGCCGCGGCGATCCCGTCTGCCAGTCAATGATTAGCGACGGTCACGAAGACATGGTATTCGCGCGGACTGGACTCAAGATCGACACGTATTTCCCGGCCTCGAAGCTGACCTGGCTGCTGCGCGAAGTGCGAGTAATCAGGCACGGGCTCGAATCGGGCAGTGCGCTGGTGGGCACGATAGACACTTACCTGATCTACCGATTAACAGGTGGCGCGGTCTTCGCCACCGACCACAGCAACGCCAGCCGCACACTTCTTTTCAATATCAATACGCTGGCTTGGGACGAAGACCTCTGCGCGCTCTTTGAGATTCCGCCTGACGCGCTGCCTGAAGTTCTAGAGAGCAGCGCCATTTTCGGGCGGACTGATTTGAAGGGCGCGCTTGAATCTCCCTTGCCGATATGCGGCGTCATGGGTGATTCCCAGGCGGCGCTCTTCGCCCAGCGTTGCTACGCGCCGGGCGATGCCAAAGTGACCATCGGCACCGGCTCATCTGTCATGCTGAATATAGGCGAAACGCCCCTGCATTCTCAAAACGGGCTGCTCACCGCCCTGGCTTGGGTCTACAAGACGAGGCCAGTGTATGCCTTCGAGGGCATTATCAACTATGCGGGCGCCACGGTCGCCTGGCTGCGCGACCAACTGGAACTGATCGAGAGCAGCGCCGAAACGGAGCGACTGGCGCGCGGCGTCGAAGACAATGGCGGGGTTTACTTCGTGCCTGCCTTCGTCGGCTTGAACGCGCCTTACTGGCGGGCTGATGTAAAGGCAGCCATCGTCGGCTTGACACCCGGATCGACCAAAGCACATGTCGTCCGCGCTGCGTTGGAATCCATCGCTTATCAGATCAAGGATGCCCTCGACCTGATGAAGGACGATGCCAAAGCCGATCTCACGATCATCCGCGCTGATGGCGGCGCGACGCGGAATGCCTTCCTGATGCAGATGATCGCTGACCTAACCGGCATCG
This sequence comes from Anaerolineae bacterium, assembly GCA_022824465.1. GTDB lineage: Bacteria > Chloroflexota > Anaerolineae > Aggregatilineales > Phototrophicaceae > UBA6055. Next base: position 169,165 of record JAJDZV010000007.1, on the reverse strand, counting down.
CCGTTCGCGCATCGGCTCTGCCCGAACTCTCGGCGCTTGGCGCGGTCTACGCCGGTCTGCTCGGCTTGGGCATGCGTGACATAAACGAACTGGCCGACTTGCCTGCCGACTACAGCGCGTTTCCGGCGGCGATGAGCGCTGACATGGCGGAGAGAATGCACGCCGGCTGGAAAGCGGCGGTGCAGCAGGTTTTGTGACGTTCCCGATAGCGGTTTGACTGAGGTGCTGAAATGGCAGACCAACAATTGACTTTGGGTGTGATCATTGGCAATCGCGACTTCTTCCCCGATGTTCTGATCACCGAAGGGCGGAAAGACATTCTGGATGTGCTGGCCGATGCTGACGTCCGCCCTATTATCCTGGATGAGGCGGCGACCAAACTTGGCGCGGTCGAAACCTGGGAGAACGCCAAGAAATGCGCCGATCTCTTCCAGCAGCATCGCCGCGAGATCGATGGCATCGTGATCTCGCTGCCAAACTTCGGCGATGAAAAGGGCATTGCTGAGACGATAAAACTTTCCGAGTTGGATGTGCCGATTCTGGTGCAAGCCTATCCCGATGATCTCAACGCCCTGATACCCTCACGCCGCCGCGACGCCTTCTGCGGCAAGATATCCGTCTGCAACAATCTCTATCAGTACGGCTTCCAATTCAGCGTGACCGAACAACATACCGTACATCCAAAATCAGAGTCCTTCCGTGCTGATCTGCGAAAGTTTCTAGGTGTGTGTCGGGTCACGCGCGGCATGAAATGCGCGCGGCTAGGCGCGGTTGGCGCCCGCCCGAACGCTTTCAACACCACCCGTTACAGCGAGAAACTGCTTCAGGCCTTCGGCATCAGCGTACAGACGGTTGACCTGACCGACATCTTTGGACCGGCCCGCGAACTGGCGGACGATGACGCCCGCGTTCAAGACCGCATCAGCAAGATCACCGCCTACGTCGATACTGGCGGTGTGCCGCATCCATCGCTGCTTAAGATGGCAAAAATTGGCGTCGTCTTGGATGATTGGATGGCTTCGCTGGATATCACCGCGTCAGCCATCCAGTGCTGGGATTCGCTGCAGTTGAACTACGGCGTCAATGTCTGCACGCTGATGAGCATGATGAGCGAACAGCTTCTGCCAAGCGCTTGCGAGGTGGATATCACCGGCGTGGTCTCGATGTACGCCCTGCAGCTCGCTTCGAAGACACCAAGCGCGTTGGTCGATTGGAACAACAACTACGCAGATGATCCCAACAAATGTGTCCTCTTTCACTGTGGCAATTGGGCCAAGAGCTTCTTTGATGAGGACTTCAAGATGGAGTACGCGCCGATCCTGGGCTCGACGCTGGGCGATGAAAATACCTATGGGGTTGTCGCCGGGCGGACGCCGCCGGGTCCCTTCAGCTATGCTCGCGTGACCACGGACGACCGCAACGGCGTGATGCGCGCCTACGTCGGCGATGGCATGTTCGTCGATGATCCGCTGGATACCTTCGGCAGCCGCGCCGTGGTCGAGGTGCCTGAATTGCAGGCGCTGCTGCGCCACATCTGCTCCAATGGCTTCGAGCATCACGCGGCGATGAATCGGTCGCATTCGGCCAATATTCTCAGCGAAGCCTTTTCAACGTACTTCGGCTGGGATGTCTACCACCATTGCTGATCGGCGCCCTTGAGCCTTGTCATTAACGAGCACATCAATTTGCTTCGGCAAAGCTCACTTATGTGAAGCAAACACGGAAAACGGCGGTAGAACTTCATGATTGCGCCCTCATTGTCCAACGAGAGCATGGTGCTGTATGTGTAGTGGTCCCGCCGAGGGCAATCCACGCGACAAGAGGCGGCTAAAAGCGCCGGCCGAACTGCTCGACCTGAAGATCTGCGACATGGCGATAGGCAGCGCCGCCTTCCCGCTGCAAGTCACGCGCTTCATTGCCAAACCCGCTTCCACGCCGTACCCTGGGAAACTGGCGCCTGAGAGAACGACTGCTTTCATTGAGCTCGATCAACGACAGGCAGCTTGTACAGTGCCGCAGCCGTTCGCCACATCACCGGTTCCAACAATTCTTTCGGCAGCATGCGCATGGAGAAATCGGGCGTATCGCCGTCCCAATGGGGAAAGTCCGTCGCGAACATCAGTATTCTGTCCGCCGGAAACATCGCCAGGATTTGGTGCAAATGTTTGCGGTTTTCCGGCTCTTCGATCGGCTGCGTCGTGAAAAAGACGTGATCGTAAACGATTTCGCTTGGCGGCCGATCCAACCACGGCACCGTCATACGTAGGGCTTTCCAGTTCTTGTCGAAGCGCCACATAATCGGCGCCAGCCAAGAGACGCCGCCTTCGATTAGTACAAACTTCAAGGTCGGGTATCGCTGAAATGTCCCCTCCGCCACGAGGCTCAGCAAGTGCGCCATATAGCTGCCGGCCAGATTGGTATGCCATTCAAAGTAGCTGCCTGGATAGCCAGTCACCGAGGGCTGCCCGGAAACGCCGCTGCCCTCCGAGCCCGGGTGGATCGCCACCGGTAAATCGTAGGCCACGGCCGCCTCGTAAATGGGATGATAATAGCGATGGCCATATCCGTAATATGCGCCGCTCGCCATCAGCACCTGCACGACATCGGGATGATTCCCGTGTCGGTGGATTTCGTCCGCCGCCTGCCCTGGGTCGGCTGTAGAGACGACCAGCGAATACTTGAAGCGCGGATCTGACGGCAGCCAATCGCTAATAAAGACATCGTTGACCGCGCTGCAATAGGCGGCGGCGAAATCTGGTTCGGGCGACAGGCCCGTGGCGATGGCGCCAGAATTGAGCACGCCAAAGTCGATCCTGTATTCGTCAAAGTGGTATTGAGACAAGGTATCCGGTCGACTATTGATAGTTATGCCGTCGGGCGTCAATGCGTCAGCGCGATTCACGCCGTTGGGATTCCAGTAACCGAGGTGGCCCGGTCCCGAATTGCCGCTGATGACGCGAGTCCGCCACGGTTCGGGCAGGAAGTCCAGGATTCGCTGACGATTAGCGCCCGGATGGATATCGGTGTCGATAATCATGTTACGGCTTCTCCCGTTTCGCTTGCTGCAATCATACTGTAGAACCACGCGCCTGACCAAATGTCTGCGGGCCCTGTAGCCCGGTCCCGGTTTGGAATCCACCGTCCGATTGGTTGCATTTTTGGCAGTGAAGACAACTTCAGAGTATACTACTTATCGTGCCGCATCGTTCCCGGCGGATAAGGGCTTGGGTGTTCATTGAAGCAAAAGTCTAACGGCATTTGTATGGACCAGCGACCAAATATCCTTTTCATTCTTACTGATCAGCAGAATGCCAATATGGTAAGCAGCGCCGGAAACCGCCATGTGCGGACGCCGGCTATGGACAGCATCGCCCGTCGAGGCACGCGTTTTGAACGCGCTTATTGCATGAATCCGGTGTGTGTGCCCTCGCGCTTCAGCCTCTTTACCGGGCGGCGAGGCAGCGATATCGGTCTGCTGAACAATGCCGACGCCCATATCAGTGAGATACCCGCCACCATCCTGCAAAACGCCATGGGCTGGCAGATGCGCCGCGCCGGCTACCGAACGGCCTACGGCGGCAAAACCCATTTCCCGCTCGGACTGACGCCCGAAGACTACGGATTCGAAACCATCTCTCTAGATGACCGCGACCAGCTTGCGGATGATTGCGTCCAGTTCCTGTCTCGTGATCACAACGAACCGTTTCTGCTGGTCGCGTCATTCATCAATCCGCATGACATCTGTCATATGGCGATTCGAGACTTCGCCGAGACGCCGCTGGAGAGACAGCTATCCCGACCAGACCGCATTGAAATACAGGAAGTCGATGCCGCGCTGAAGATTCCTGACGGGATGACGCAGGAAGAATTCTTCGGCAATGTCTGCCCTCCGCTGCCGGAGAATTTCGATATCCCGCCGGAGGAAGCCGAGGCAATCCGGATCATGCAGGCGCGCAGCCCTTTCAAACGGAAGGCGCGCGAACGCTATAGCGAGGAAGACTGGCGCATGCATCGCTGGGCTTATTCCCGCTTGACCGAAAGGGTCGACTGTCAGATTGGGCGGATGCTGGCTGGACTGCGAGACAACGGGCACGAAGACAGCACGATCGTCGTCTTCACGAGCGATCACGGCGATATGGATGCCAGCCACCGAATGGAGCATAAGACCGCATTCTACGACGAGGCTGCGCGCGTGCCGCTGCTTATTGCGGGTCCCGGGCTGGCGCAGGGCGTAGTCGACTGTCGGCATGTGGTGTCCAATGGCTTGGATCTATTGCCGACACTCGGCGCTGTGGCTGGTCTCGAGCCGCCAGAGGCGCCTGGAGGGCGCAGTCTGCTGCCGCTGCTCGATGCGGCGCCCGCGGCGGACTGGCGCGAAACCACCCCGGTCGAAAGTGACATCGGGCAGATGATCGTGCGGGACAATTTCAAATATATGCGCTACTATCAAGGTGAGAATAAAGAACAGTTGGTTGACCTCGCCCAAGACCCGGGCGAAATGCGCAATGCCCTCCATGACGCGGCGCATCAGTCGCGACTCGGAGAATTGCGCGACGAGTTTGCGTCGGTTTTCCCCAAAGCGCATGATCCGTTTGCGTGAAAAGGAGGTGAAGCGAAGACAATCGCAGAAGCCCGCTGTAGCCAAGCATGTAATCAACAATATCCGAAAGTATTCCAGCTTTAAGAGAGGAAATAGCATGTCAGTAAAAGCGCTCACACGTATTGGTTCACTAATTGTCATTCTGTTGGCGCTCGTCAGCGCAATTGCCTTTGCCCAGGACATGGGCGAAGATCCGCTCATCGCTGAGGTGGAAGCGGGCAACCTGCCTCCGCTCTCTGAGCGCCTGCCGAATAATCCGTTGGTTGTTGGCCCCGGCTTGTTGATGCCGGAAGAGGCGCTGCCGGATTGGGAACCGGGCCAGCATGGCGGCACTCTCCGCACAGCCTTCACCAGCGCCTTCGGTTTCTCCGGCGAGATGTACGTCATGAACCTGGAACCCATCATCGCCGCGCCCGATATTGATGTCGAGGGCTTTTACGGCAACCTGGCGGAGAGCTTCAGCGTCAATGAAGAGGCGACGGACTTCACGTTCACCTTGCGCGAGGGCACCAAGTGGTCAGACGGCACGCCGCTCACCACTGCCGATGTCGCTTTCGTCTTCGACGATCTCTACAACAACGCGGAGTACGGCGCCTTCCCCAACAAATTCAAATCAGCCAGCGGTACACCCGCCGTATTGACTGTGGTCGATGAGCACACCTTCAGCCTCACGTTTGATACGCCCTCCGGCGGCATCCTGCGCGACCTGGCGATTACCGGCTGGACCTCCTACAACGATATGATAAAGCCATCCCACTACCTCGCCGACTATCATCCGAGCCATGCCGACGCCGACGAACTGGCAGCCAAGCTGGAAGCCGAAGGGCTTGGCGCCGAGGAATGGCCCATCCTGTTCAACTCCGTCGACTGCCCGCGCTCGCACATGATGCGCGAAAAATGCATCGGCTTCCCGCAGTTGAGCCCCTGGCTGGTCAGCGAATTGTCCGAATCCGGCACCATCATGCGCCGCAATCCCTACTACTGGAAGGTCGATACCGAAGGCAAACAACTGCCCTATCTCGACACCCTGGTGGCGCAAGTTTTCGGCGATGGCGAAATGGTGAACCTCGGCGCGATCGCCGGCGATATCGACTTTCTCTATGGCACCCAGTACAGCAACTTCCCGCTCTACAAGGAAAACGAGGAATCAGGCGGCTACGTCACCATACCACTGATCTTGCATGCCGACCCGACCGCGCTCTACATTCAGACCTGCAATAGCGACCCGGCGTATGTCGCCGTCGCCGATGACGCGCGCTTCCGCCGCGGGCTCAGCCACGCCATCGACCGCGAAGAGATCATTGATGTGATCTATCTTGGCCTGGGCAGCATCCCGACCTGGATACCGGCCGAGTTTGATCCCGATGCCGCCAACGCCTTGCTCGACGAGATGGGTATGGACCAGCGCGATGGCGATGGCTATCGCATGTCGCCGGCCGGCGAAGCCTTCACGCTTTACATAGATGTGGCGGCGGTCCGGCCCGATATGATCCCGGTCGGCGAATTGATCGTCGATCACCTGGCCACCTTCGCTGATGTCCGCGCCGAATTGCGCCAGTCCGATCCCAACGTCAAAAATGAGCGCATCGCCAACAACGAATCGCAAGCCTCGATTCACTGGATTCAGACCTATCAGTGGCGGCCGGGTATGAATTCTGAATTCGCCGGCAGCTCGCAATGGTGCGCCTCCTGGCGCCAATGGCTGGATACGGGCGGCGCATCCGGCACGGAACCCCCCGCCGAGGTCAAACGCCTTTACGAAATCTTGACCGCGCGGAAATCGACCCTGCCCTATTCGGAAGCAGACCTGGCGTTAGTGGATGAGCTCTTCCAATTGCATTACGACAACGTCTGGATCCTGCCCATGATCGAGAATGTGCTGCGCCCCACCATCTTCAATGCCGACTTCGGCAACATCGCCATTGGCGGGACCCAGATGGGCGCCTCCCGCGCTGGCGAGCAATACTTCTATCGGACGATGCCTTAAGCGAACCAAATCAGGGGGCGCGTCAGCTGGGCGCGTCCCCGTTTCGGTAGCTGCACAATACGGCGCATCGCCGGACCTTAAACGGGAGAGGCTTTTTGGGCATTTACATTGTCAGGCGCCTGCTGACTATGATTCCTCTGTGGATCTTGCTCTCGGCCATCACCTTCTTTTTGATTGAGCTGCCGCCGGGCGATGTCGTCAGTAACGAAATCATCGCCCTGAGGGCGCAGAATATCGAGGTCGACGACAGCTTGATCCAGCGCCTGCGCTCGCAATGGGGTTTGGACGACGCTTTCCACGTGCGCTATCTGCGCTGGATCGAGAATGTCATCGTCCGCGGCGATCTGGGGAAAACGGTCGACGGCCGCAAGAATATCGACGTCCTGCTCGAGGTCATGCCCTACACGCTGATCATCGGCATCAGCGCGCTGATTCTGTCGCTGGGCACAGCCATCCCGCTGGGCATATTCTCCGCAACTCACCAGTATTCCATTGCCGATTACGTCATTACGTTCCTGGCATTTGCCGGGCTTGGGGCGCCGGGCTGGCTGCTCGCCATCATAGTCGCCTGGGCGAGCCTGTACTTTCTGGACTTTGTACCGCTCGGCATCAACTCACTGGAGTATCTGGCCGCGCCGATGAGTTGGGAAAAAGCGATCGACACGGCCAAGCACTTGTGGGCGCCCATTATATTGACGGCGCTGCCCTCAATCGGCGGCACGATTCGTGTTGTGCGCAACAATCTCCTCGACCAGTTGGGGCAGCAGTACGTGGTAACCGCGCGAGCCAAGGGCTTGAAAGAGTCGAAGCTCGTGCGCAAGTACCCGGTGAAGATCGCTCTCAATCCCTTGATCAGCGACTTCGGCATGCTGGTATACGGAATCGTAGCCGGGCAAGGATTGATCGGTATCGTATTGGGATTGCCCACATTAGGACCGCTGTTGCTTCATTCGCTGCTGGCGCAAGACATGATCCTGGCGGGCACCATCTTGCTCATTTACGCCTCTGTCATCTGGCTGGCCACCTTGGCTTCCGATGTGCTGCTGGCGTGGTTCGATCCGCGAATTCGCTTCGAGGGGACGGCGCGATGACGGATCAGCATGACGGTCTGCTGGAGCGCCGCGAGCGCGTCCGCGCCAGGTACGGCGTTACCCAGGAATCTCCAACCGACGCTCTTGACGATGCGCCCGCGGCCAAGGTCGACGAGGCCTATTATTATGCCAGCCAGTGGCGGCTGATGTGGTGGCGCTTCCGCCGCCACCGCATGGCTTTAATCTCCATCGGCTTCTTGGCTCTGCTGTATCTGATGGCGGCCTTCGCCGAATTCATCGCGCCATATGAGACGACTACTCGATTCCGCCGCTACCAGCAGGCGCCTCCCTCGACGATCCATTGGTCAGACGAAAATGGCTTCCGCGGCCCCTTCGTCTATGCTCTCGAGCAGGAACGCGATCCGGTGACGCGGCGCGTGACCTTCGTCGAAAACCGCGAGACGATTTTGCCGATTCGCTTCTTCGTTGAGACGGAACCGTATAAGCTGTGGGGCGCCTTTGAGCTGCGCCACAAACTGTTCGGCTTGGGTGAAGCCGGGGAGAAAGCGCGTGTTGGCATTTGGCTTTTCGGCTTGGATTCCCTGGCGCGAGATGTCTTCTCGCGTACGGTCTACGGCGCGCGTATCTCGCTCACGATCGGCGTTGTAAGTGTTGTACTGACATTTGTGCTGGGCACGCTGCTGGGCGGCATATCCGGATACTTTGGCGGACTGGTCGACGACATCATTCAGCGCATTATTGAGTTCCTGCGCGCAATACCACAGCTGCCCCTATGGATGACCCTGGCTGCCGCAGTGCCCAAGGAATGGCCCCCTCTCAATGTCTATTTCGCCATCACACTGATCCTGGCGCTGCTTAACTGGGTTGGATTGGCGCGTGTGGTGCGCGGACGCCTACTCTCCATGCGCGAGGAAGACTACGCCTTGGCGGCGCGCTCTTCGGGGGCCAGCGACCTGCGCATCATCGTCAGTCATCTGCTGCCCGGCTTCACCAGTCACTTGATCCTTTCTGTGACCATTATGATCCCGCAGATGATCCTGTACGAAACAGCGCTCAGCTTCCTGGGATTGGGCATGCAGCCGCCGGCGGTGAGCTGGGGCGTCCTGCTGCAAGACTTCCGCGACATCCTGGCGATATTCCATATCCCCTGGCTGCTCATCCCGGCTTTCTTCGTGCTGGCGACCGTGCTGCTCTTCAACTTCGTCGGCGATGGCTTGCGTGATGCTGCCGATCCATACTCCGGTATCTGAAGTCAGGGCGCAACCATGAGCCAACTTGACAATCAATGTCGTCTGCCGCCAGATACTTTGCTTGATGTGCGCGACCTCAATGTCGAATTCCGACTGCGCGACGGCACGGTGCAGGCGGTAAACGGCGTCAGCTTCCAAGTCAAACGCGGCAAGACCCTCGGCATCATCGGTGAAAGCGGCAGCGGCAAATCCGTCACGGCGCAAGCGTTGATGCGGCTCACGCCGGCCCCAGGATTGATCACGGCCGGCGAAATCCGGCTGCGCCGCGGCCCTGAGAGCGAGACAGACATCGTTGACCTGGCCGACATATCGGCCACTGGCGACCTCATCCGCGATATTCGCTGGAACGATATAAGCATGATCTTTCAAGAACCGATGACGTCATTCAGCCCGGTTCATTCCATCGAAGATCAGATCACGGAAGCTATGCTGCTGCACATCGAGAATGTCAATCGCCTTGGCGCGCGCCAACGCGCAGTGGAACTGCTGACACGCGTCGGCATCTCCAACGCCGAAGAGTTGGTCGACGCCTTTCCCTTTCAGTTTAGCGGCGGCATGCGTCAGCGGGCTATGATCGCCATGGCGCTCACCTGTAACCCGCAGCTGCTCATCGCCGACGAGCCGACTACCGCGCTGGATGTGACCATTGAAGCGCAAATCCTGTCGCTGATCAAAGAAATACAGGCCGAGTACCGCATGGCGGTCATCTTCATCACACATGACATCGCCGTCATCGGCGAGGTCTCCGATGAGGTCATCGTGATGTACCTTGGTGAAATTATGGAGCAGGGAAGCGTCGCGCAGATCTTCGAGAATCCGCTGCACCCCTATACGCGCGCGCTCTGGCGTTCAATCCCGACGGTCGACGGCGCGCTGGAGCGGCTGCGGCCGATCGAAGGCGCCTTGCCTGACCCCTTTGAGGTACATGCGGGCTGCCCATTTTATTCACGCTGCGACCTGCGCGTCAGTGGCGTCTGTGACAAGATCCCGCCGCCGCTGGTCGAGGTCGAGCCCGGACACGAAGTCCGCTGCATACTCTATGATGAGGCAGGGTCAGGGAAATGAAGCAAACCGTGACAGCGGCAACCGACTCGGCGCCAGTCCTCGAAGTGCGGAATCTCAAGAAGCATTTCCCGCTGCATGAGAAGGGCTTGCTCCGGCGTGCCATCGGCGAAATTAAGGCGGTTGATGATGTCAGTTTTGTCGTGCGCAAGGGGGAGACGGTCGGCGTCATTGGCGAAAGCGGCTGCGGCAAGACGACTCTGGGCCGCTGTGTCTCCTACCTCTACGAGAAGACGGCCGGCGATATTATCGTGCGCGGAGGTGGTCGGGTCTTTCGTCTCGACGAGTTGAACCGCGGCAACAACAGCGAATTCCGCCAAATCGTTCAGGTGATCTTTCAAGATCCCTTTTCCTCGCTTAATCCGCGCATGAGTGTATTGCGCAGCGTCGGCGAACCGCTGTTGGTAAATGGCATCGCCAGCGGGAGCGAACTGGAAGCGCGCGTCGCCAGCATCATCCAGCGCGTGGGCCTCAGCGTCAGCCACCTGCAGCGCTTTCCCCACAGCTTTAGCGGCGGCCAACGACAGCGCATTTGCATCGCCCGCGCTCTGGTCATCAACCCGCAGCTGGTCGTTGCCGACGAACCCGTGTCCGCACTCGATGTCTCGATTCAAGCACAGATGCTCAACTTGCTGAAAGACTTGCAGAGTGAGTTCGACCTGTCTTACCTGTTCATATCTCACAGCATGAGCGTCATCCGCTACATGAGCGATCGTATTCTGGTCATGTACGCCGGCAAGATCATTGAATCTGGCTCGCGCGATGACATCCTGCGCCAACCGCTGCATCCTTATACCGAAATGCTGCTCAAAGCCGTGCCCAAAGTGAGCCGCCGCGGGAGCGGCCGCCTGAAGGATGCCAGCAGCGGCGAACCGCCTGACTTGCTAAACTTGCCCTCGGGCTGCGTCTTTCACCCGCGCTGCCCCTACGCCAAAAAGGTTTGCAGAGAAGAGATTCCGGCCTTGCGAGCAGTCGATAATCAGCGTCAAGTGAGTTGCCACCTGGCGGAGGAACTGGTTCTGCAAGGTGTGTTTGAATGACGCCCAAACCGACCCTCCGAATGTCAATACAGGAGAGGCAGCCGGCGGTATGCCCGGCCTCGGCTATCTTAATGCTGCGCAGGATCGCCAGTCCAAATTCGATTAACATTTGCCGTAATTGCCGCCGCTCGCCAGCAACTTCGAGGGCTCGATGCGGCCGATGCCCACAATCGTAAAAGCAACGTGATCAAGCCAATCCAGCGCCTCACGCGCATATACGACCGTTTCCCATTCGCGGCGCATAGCCGCAAATTTGGCTGCGCCGGGAGCGGGCATATACACCGGCGCGCCGTGCGCCCACCAGGCGAAGCGCTCGGTAATGCGGGCGGCATGGTTCTCGGCGGAAGGCTTCCCCCGCCCCAGCCGCGCAAAACTCGCCGCCGCCGGCGTTAAAGAAAAAGGTGGACGCCGAATGAAAAAAGATGCCTGCAGGCGGGAAAAGGACGGAGACTGCATGGAAAAAACCAACGCCTGCAACTGGCGAAATCGCGCCAGCAATACGAAAATCGCCGCCCATGCGTTATAGTAACCGCGCGTCACGCAATAGGGGCGAACGGCGGGCTGCGTATGCGCGCCCTGTCAGGTCGCCCGAAGACGCACACCATCCAGCGAGAGCGAATACAAGGAGAAGCGCATGACCTACTTGGCGGCGGACGTCCGCTATGACACAATGAAGTACCGGCGGAGCGGGCGCAGTGGTCTGCTGCTGCCGGCAATATCACTCGGCATCTGGTGGAACTTCGGCGGCGTCGATTCCCTCGAAAACTCGCGGCGGATGCTGCGAACCGCCTTTGATCTCGGCGTCACTCATATCGACATCGCCAACAACTACGGTCCTCCGCCCGGTTCAGCCGAAGAAACCTTCGGACAGATATTCCGCCAGGACCTCGCGCCTTACCGCGACGAGCTAATCATTTCTAGCAAAGCCGGCTACCTCATGTGGCCCGGTCCCTATGGCGAATGGGGCTCCCGCAAGTACCTCATCGCCAGCTGCGACCAAAGCCTGAAGCGTACCGGTTTGGAATACTTCGACATCTTCTATAGCCATCGCTATGATCCCGATACGCCGCTGGAAGAGACGATGGGCGCCCTCGACCACATCGTCCGCAGCGGACGCGCCCTCTACGCCGGCATCTCCAGCTATCGACCTGAGCAAACGCGCGAGGCGGCGAGGATCCTCAAGGAACTTGGCACGCCCTGCCTGATTCACCAGCCGCGCTACAACATGTTCGACCGTTGGATTGAAGATGGCTTGCTTGATGTCCTCGACTCCGAAGGCATCGGCTGCATCGGCTTCTCGCCGCTTGATCAAGGCATCCTGACGAACAAGTACATCGGCGCCCTGCCCGCCGACTCGCGCGCCGCCAAGCACGATTGGGGCGACCGTCTGACGCAACAAAAAATCGAGAAAGTGACACAACTCAACGCCATCGCAGACGAACGCGGCCAAACTATGGCGCAGCTCGCGCTCGCTTGGACCCTGCGACACTCACAGATGACCTCAGCCCTCATCGGCGCCAGCAGACCCGAGCAAATCGTGGACGCCGTCGGCGCCCTGGACAACCTCGCTTTCAGCGACGACGAACTGGCGCGCATCGAGTCGATCTTGGCTGACTAATTCGACTGCCTCGGTCGCCGCGCCCTGAATGCATCATCGGTCGTGGGCATCGAAAGGCTTTTCCGGCGCTCAGGAAGAAACGGCGATTTGCATCCTTCACGACAAGCAAGCGGCTGTCTCACTGGCTGAACCTGCCCGTCGCTCCCACGAAGGCGCGCCAATGCGGCGTGTTGGACTACAAACGATGAGTGTAAGGCGCGGAGCGGTTGGCATTTGCATTTCGCCGGGCATTTGGTTACAGTCGCGCTATTGCATATTGTCGACAAAGCCAGCGGCGCGTCGGCATACTGGCAAGGGAACGAGTGTTTTCGCAGGAGAAGGTTATGGGCAAAGGATTACGGACGAATGCCGAGCAATTGGTTGAGATGGCGGTGATCGGATATGTCAGTCAGCCGACGGTTCGCGGGTATATTCCGCATGCGTCGGGGGAGTCGGTGATATTGCCGGGCATGTCGGGCTTCATCTACAACGCGCGCGTGGGCGATGCCGCTTTTGGCTGGGCGGCGGATCATCTCGAGCCGGGCGCGTCAATCGCCCATCCCGACCTTGACGCGGACTATGCCATGCACTATTTGACCTGCATGGGCAACCAGGCGAGGCTGATGAGCGGTTTGGCGGCCGGCGCGGAAGGCATCGTCACAGGCGAGCACGCGCGGCTGCTGGTGGATTTCCCGCCGGAGGTCGCAGATGAGATCGCGGTCGGCGACGCCGTGCAGATCCGCGCCATCGGGCAAGGTCTGCAATTCAGCGACTATCCGCATATCATGCTGAAGAAATGCAGCCCCAAGCTGATCGAGAGCATTCCGATTGAAGCGGTGGACGAGCGCAGAATTCGCGTGCCGGTGACGATGGAACTGCCGGTGCGCATCATGGGTTCGGGCGCGGAGCTGAACCCGGATTTCGTCGACCAGGATCTCATGTCCGGCGATCGCGAATTGATGGCGGAGCTCGGCATTGACCAAATGCGGCTCGGCGATTTGGTCGTGATAAACCATGCCGATCATCGTCACGGCCGCGGTTACAAACCGGGCGCGGTGACTATCGGTTTGTGTATCCATGGCGATTCGGTAATGACCGGGCATGGTCCTGGCATCCTGACGCTGATGACCTGCGCCGAACCCTGCATCGAGTGGACGATCGACCCGGGCGCCAATATTGACAATTATCTGAAAATACGGAAGGCATCATGAGCGCAAAAAATAACGCCAGTCAAGTCATCAGCGTCTCGGTCCAAGGCGTCATCACGCCGCCGCGGATGCCGCCGCTGCCGGCCATGCCCTATTCGCTCGCGGCCGATGGCAGTCCCTTCCTGCTGCCGGCTTATGGCAGCATCGTTTACAATGTTTCGGTTGGCGATTCAGCCTATGGCTGGCTGGCAGATTGCGTGCATCCCAGCGTCAGCGTCAAGATGGAAGACGCCGGCGGCAACCGCGGCTTGAACGTGCTGTCCTGCGTCGGCAATACGGCGATCGTCATGACCGGCAATGCCAAGCGGGCGCGAGGGGTCGTCACGGGCAAGACCGGTCGTTTCTCCGAACATGTCATCATCCACTTCGAGCCGGACACGCGCGAGCAATTGGCGATCGGCGACAAGATTGTCATCAAGGCGAAGGGCACGGGTTTGAAATTCGACGACCATCCCGATGTGATGCTGAAGGGCTGCTCGCCCGAATTGGTCGATGCGCTTGAGGCGACGACCAATAGCGAAGGCAAGCTGTCGGTGCCGGTGGTGGCGGCTGTACCGCCGCATCTGCTGGGCGCGGGCGCGGGTTTGTTCAGCGATGGCGGCTCCATCCACATCCAGACAGCGGACCGGGAGGCCGTCAAAGAAGCGGGCCTGGATCAACTGCGTTTGGGCGATGTTGTGGCGCTGACCGATTACGACAGCAGCTGGAACCATGGTTATTTGCGGAATGCGGTTGGCATCGGCGTGATCGCCCAGGGCGACAGTCCGCGCGCGGGTTATGGACCGGGCATCTCATTGATCATGACCTCGCAGAGCGGCGATATCGCGCCGATGGTGAGTCCGGGGGTGAATTTGAAAGGGTTGCTGCTATAGCATCGCCCTCATCCCCCAACCCCTTCCCCGTCAAGAGGGGAGGGGAGCTAGGATGGCGCAAGTTTGGGCACAATACAGAAGGGCGCGTTGAAGTTGACTTATTTCCAGTGAGTATCAATTGCAGGGACAAAGTCCCTCCCTCCTTGTGGGAGAGGGATTTAGGGCGGGGAAAAATGACCTATATCAAGCACATGGCATTTGCGGTCGACAGCGTGGACGAGACCTTGAATCGTTATCAGAAGTTGCTCGGCGTCGGTTTGGACGCCAAAGTTGTGGTGGCGGAGAAGGCGCGGATCAAGGTGGCGATTTTTGACGTCGGCGATATTGAGTACCAGTTGAACGAGTCGCTTGATGGCGAGGGCCGCTTCAGCAAATGGATCGCCGAGCGCGGCGGCGAAGGCTTGCATCATATCTGTTACGCCGTGCCGGATATTGATGATGCGCTCGCTGAAGCCCAGGCGCAGGGCTCGACGCTGCGGGAATGCAGTTCTTGCAAGGTCAGCGGCAGCCATCCGCACCCGGAGGGCTATGTCGCTTTCCTGGAGCAGGAAACCGGCGGCATCGAAATCGAGATCATGCAGGTGTATACGCCCGACGAGCTCGAGCAATACAAGTCGATCCGGGGCATCTAACTTATGGGCATCGAAATGGTGCGGGTCGATGTGGCGGCGCTGGAAGCGTTTGTCCAGCGGGCTTTCATCGCGATGGGGCTAAGTCAGGCGGAAGCTGAGCATTGCGCCGGCGGCTTGATGCACAGCGAATTGCGCTGCCTGCCGGGCCAGGGGCAGGGCGTGGGCCGACTGACCGGTTATTACGACCGAATCGCCAAGGGTTTGTACAAACCGGGCACAGAAATCGAAATCATCAAGGAATCACCCGCCCTCGCGCTGATCGACGCCAATATGGTCATGGGCTCGGTAGTCGGGCAGGAGGCGATGGCGATCGCGGTATCTAAAGCCAAGGCTTGCGGCATCGGCGCCGCCTTCGTCAGCAACAGCACGCATTTCGGTTCCTCCGGTTTTCACGCGCGGCGGGCGCTCGCGGATGACTGCATCGGCATCGCCATGACCAACGCCGGCGCGGAGATGGCGCCCTGGGGCGGCCGCGATCCGCGGGTCGGCACCAACCCCTGGGGCTTGGCGGCGCCGACCGGGGGCGAGTTCCCGGTCGTGCTGGATATCGCGCTGACGACCGCTGGCAAAGGCATGATGCGCTGGCATGAGCGCGAGGGCAAGAAGATGCCGCTGGATTGGGCGCTGACGCCGGAGGGGCATGAAACCGACGAGCCTACCGCGGCCATGGCGGGCGCGCTGCTCGGCATCGGGCAGTACAAGGGTTATGGTTTGTCCTTATTCACCGATGTCCTGACCGGGGTGATCACGGGCGGCGGCTATGGTTTGGCGCCCTTCGCCGACCGCGGCAGCGCCAAGCTGGATGTCGCCCATACCTTCATCGCCATCGATATCGCCTGGTTCTTGCCGGTCGAGACTTTCAAAGCGCGGATGGACGCCTTCATCGCCGAGGTCAAGAGCAGCGCCCTGCGCCCCGGCCACGACGCGATATACGTGCCGGGCGAGATCGACTACCTGCGCGAGACCGGTTATCGCAAGCGCGGCGCTCAACTCGACGCGCTGGTATATGAGCGCCTGGCGCAGTTGGCGGAGGAGCTTGATATCGCCTTTGACATTTGAGGGCTGCCCTCAATAGAGCTGCCCTCAATGAATCTGTAGGGATGACTCTGTAAGTCGTCCATCAAGGAGAAACCCAGCCCAATGACCGCCCCGAAATCCCTCGCCCGTAACCTTGCGCGACGCGTCGCCGGCCTGCCGGACCTTGCCGCGCCCGCCCCCGAGAACCCGCCCATCCCGGCGAATGTCATCGCAGCCGCGGAAGACGCGCTCGCCCGTGGCGAAACCCATTACACCGATCGGCCCGGCATCCCCGAGTTTCGCGCCTGGGTCGCCGCGCATCTGCTTGATCGCTGGGGTGTGAGGATTGACCCGAGCGAGGTGACGATCACCTGCGGCTCGACCGAAGCGCGTTACGTCACGATGACCTTGCTGGCGGAGCCGGGCGGCGCCGTGCTCTGCCCGGGCGACAGCAGCCGGATAGAAGGCGCGCTGCAGCTTCTTGGCGCGCGGGTCGTCGATTCGGTAAACGACGATGTCAGGTTGCTGTATATCACGCCGGCGGTCTATCGCGAAACCGCGCTCGAGCTGCTTCGACGGGCGGAAGAGACTGACTGGTGGATCGTCTGGGACCTCAGCTTTGCGAGGCTGGACGACTTCCATCCGGCGCAAAACGAAGCGTTGGCGAAGCGGGTCGTCACGATCAATTCGCTGTCGGACAGGCTGGCGGGCTGGCGGCTGGGCTGGATGGCGGGCTCGGAGGCGGCGCTGCGCTTGCGGGCGGGCAAGCAAGCCATCACCATTTGCACGACGGCCGTGTCACAGTGGGCGGGATTGGAGCTGGCGAGGTCGGGCGACGCATGATTGAGAATCCCAATATTCCGGAAGCGGTTCGCGCCGTCGCGTCAGACGGCACGCAGTTGCGCTACGCTCTGATGGAGATGGCGCGCGACATGGATGATATCATCACACTGGGGCGGGGCGATCCGGATCTGCCGACGCCGCCGCATATCGTCGAGGCGGCCAACCGGGCGATGCGAGATGGCTTGACGGGCGCGACTGATGTCAAGGGCATGCCGCCGCTGCGCGAAGCCATCGCCGAGCATATGCGCGCGGTCAACGGGTTGCCGCTGGAGGCCGACAATGTGATGGTCACGACCGGCGGGCAAGAAGGTTTATTCCTGGCGGTGCAAGCGTTAATTGATCCCGGCGATGAAGTCCTCGTGCCAGATCCGCGTTACACATCCTACGATGACGCGATCAAACGCGCGGGCGGCGTGATGGTTTCGGTACCTACCGAGCGCGATGACGCCTTTAACCTGGAGGCGGAATCGGTGGAAGCGGCGATAGGGCCGGCGAGCAAGGCGCTGCTCATCGTCACGCCGAGCAATCCCACGGCTGGCATCGTCACCGAAGACCGTTTGCGCGCCATTGCAGAGGTCGTCGTCCGCCACAATCTCATCGTCATCGTTGACGAGATCTACGGCAAGGTCGTCTACCCGCCCTGGCGGCATTTCAGCATCGGCTCGTTGCCGGGCATGGCGGAGCGCACGATCACCTTGGATGCTTTCTCCAAAGCTTACGCTATGACGGGTTGGCGCTGCGGTTACGTAGCCGCGCCGGCCGATGTCATAGACGTGATGGCGCGCATCAAAGCAGTCACCACGGGTCCGGTCGCTACCGTCTCGCAGTGGGCGGGCTTGGAGGCATTGAGGGGACCACAAGCTTGCGTCAGCGAGTATCTCGATACTTACATGGCGCGGCGGCAGGTTTTGCTCGAGGGTCTGGATCGCATGGGTTTCGTCTATGGCGAGCCGCGCGGCGGATTGTTCGTCTGGGCCGATAGCTCATCGACCGGCATCCATGCCGCCGAGCTAAGTTATCTGCTATTGAAAGAGGGTCGGGTACTGATCTTCCCGGGCACCGCTTTCGGCGAGAAATGGCGCGATTATGTGCGCATCACCATGCTGGAGCCGATATCGACATTGCGCGCCGCCGTCGAAAGGATGCTGCCCGTTTTGGAGCGTTATCGGCTGTGAGGCTGATAACGCTTGAATGATATTAGCGAAAATGCGTGATTTTATGCCCCCACCCCCCAGCCTCCGCCCCCGTAAAGAGGGAAGGGAAGCGTCGATTCGCTCGAACTCGTACATGAGTTGCGATATCGTCTCATTGCTGAGAGAGGATACGCAGGATGTATCCGCATGGTCAGGCTTCTTCTGCAATACGATCAAGCCTTATATCGGCGGAGGCGGAATTAGTGCATTGCCGGTATGAATGCGGTATATTCTGCGAAACGGCTCTTGCAGCCGGAAAGGAGTCGCGATTGATAAGAAACACATTTGTCGGCAAGCCAAAGATGTTCACAGTTAGGAGTACAAAATGAAACTGAAGATGTCATTAATCCTCTCGCTGCTGTTGATCCTTGTTCTTGGGCTCGCGCCTGTGGTGAGCAATGCCCAGACCGTGCCCGTTCCTGATGATGACACGCTGGTGGTGGTGCAGAATGCTGAACCGGGCGCCCTGGATCCTTCAGAATTTGGCGGGACCGGCGGTTTGAACTTCCGCATTCTGATGCACATGTTCGCCACGCTCTTTGAGCTGGGTCAAGCCGATGGGGCGATTGACCCCTATCTCGCCCACAGCTTCACCATCTCCGAAGACGGCACGGAATGGACCTTCCACATGAACGAAGGTTTGACCTGCCACGATGGCGAGCCGCTGACGGCGGAAGACGCCGCTTACAGCTTCAACCGCATGGCCGACCCCGAACTCGGCTTCACTGGCAACTCGGCCGGCTTCGTCAATGCTTCGATCGGTTTCGTCGAAGCGCGAGCCGACGGCGAGCTGGATGTCACCATCGTGACCAACAAGCCGCAGAACCGCTCGATGCGCCTGGGCTTGATTTCCGAAGTGTTGATCCACTGCAAGGATTCCTACGAAGCCATGACGCTGGAAGAAGCGGCGCGCAATGTCGTTGGCAGCGGACCCTACTCCATGGGCGAATGGCTGCCGGGCGAGTATATCAGTATGCACCGCGTCGAAGACTTTGGACTGCGCGACACCTATTTCGACCGGATCGTTTGGCGCTTCATCCCCGAGCCCTCGACGGCGGTGGCGGAAGTAATCACCGGCAACGTTGATATTCTCAAGGACTTCCCGCCGACGCAATTCAACGCCGTTGCCAATTCCGGCGTGGCGGAAGCGCGCAGCTATCCCGGCACGACGCGCATCTACGTGGGTTTCCAGTTGAATCCGGAGGCGCAATTCCGCGTGGATAATCCCGACGATGTTGGCGCCCAAGCCATCATGGAAACGGACGTGCGCGTCGCTTTGCAATACGCGGTTGATGTCGACGCCATTTGCGAGAATCTGCTGTTGACCACCTGCACGCGCGCGACCAGTCTCGTCAACTCGCCCAATAACCATCCGACCCTCGAGCCCTATCCTTACGACCCGATGAAGGCGGAGGAATTGCTGGACGCGGCTGGTTATCCCCGCGGCGATGACGGCGTACGCTTCTCGCTTGAGATGAAAGCGCGGCGCACGACCGGCGCGGGCGGCTCCGATGTTGCTTTGGCGATTGCGCAGATGCTGACCGATGTTGGCGTGCAAACCGAGATCGTCTTCCTGGAATCGGCTGATTTCCGCGAACAGTTGATTTATCACCATCTTGGTCCCTTGTACATGGGCGGCACCGGCGGCAGCACCTGGAGCGCTCAGTACGACATGGCGGATATCCCCGGTCACCTGGCTGGCTGCGGCGCGGCTGAGACCAATTACACCAATTGGGACAACGACTTTTGGTGCGAAAGCTGGGATAGGCTTGCCGATTTGTCGATGGATACGGAAGCAGAGCGTGAGCTGGAAATCGCCATGCTGGAAGAGTTCTACAACGACCCGCCCTGGCTGATGCTCTACGCGGGACCGCGCGTCGAGGCTGTCAGCAACCGTCTGGACTACAAGTCGCGCGCTGATCTATTCCTCATCGTCTACGGCGCCAAGCTGAAGGACGATATGTAGTCGCGTTTGTCGCTTCTGTAGGGGTCAGCCATTGTGGCTGACCCGCTTTTGGATATGCGATACACGGGCGACCCGCTGGGGCGCGTAGACACTGCCCTACGGTCGCCCCTACAGATTCGATCACCGGGCGACAATTACGTTGGGGCTGCAACGCTCAAATGCACAAATACATCATCCGCCGTTTGCTTCTAACGATTATCGTCATCATCGGCGTGACGTTTTTGACCTTCATTTCGATTCATCTCTCCGGCGATCCCACGATCTTTTACATCAGCGAGCGCGCCAGCAAAGAGGAGCGGCTGGAAGCGCGGAGGAAGCTCGGCTTCGACCGTCCCTTGCCCGAACAATACATCAGCTTTCTTGTCAACCTCGCGCGCGGCGATACTGGCACTTCGCTGCTGCATCGCGTGCCGGCTTTCGGCGTCGTGATGGAGCGCATGCCCGCAACCCTCGAATTGACGATATGCGGCTTCATCTTCTCGACCATCATCGCCTTCCCGATTGGTTTCATCGCGGCGACCAAACGCGGCACCATGACCGATGGCACGCTCATGCTCGCCGCCATGTTTGGGCAATCGATGCCCAGCTTCTGGCTTGGTCTCATGTTTATTCTTTTTTTCGGCGTTACCCTGCGCTGGATGCCGGTGTCGGGTCATGTGCCATTTATCAAGCCGCTGCTAGAAGGCAACACCGCAGAAGCCTTCGCCAACCTGCCCAATGCCCTGCGGTATCTGGCCATGCCCGTCGTCACCGTCTCGGTCTTTTCCATCGCTCGGAACTCGCGGCTTATTCGTTCGGCGGTGCTTGAAGTCCTGCGGCAGGATTATGTCGTCACCGCCCGCAGCAAAGGCTTGACCGAACGCACCGTGCTCGTCCGCCACGCTTTCCGCAATGCTCTTATACCCATCGTCACAGTGGTCGGCTTGCAATTCGCCTTTCTGCTCAGCGGGGTAATCGTAACGGAAACTGTCTTCTCTTGGCCCGGTGTGGGGCGGTTGGTCTTCGACGCGATCAACAATCGCGACCTGCCGCTGGTGCAAACCGCCGTTGTTCTGCTCGCCATCCTTTTCGTATTTACCAACCTGATCATCGACCTGCTTTACGGCGTGCTTGATCCGCGCATTCGACTCGAGTAAAAGGGAGCAGCTGTGAGCCACAGCCCAATCAACCGGCTCGAAATCGACGAGATATACGAGACGCCTTCGCCCGCCCGCCGCGCCTTCAAGAGCATGGTCCAGGCGCGCTATCCCATGGTTGCAGTATTCTTCCTGTCGCTTATCGCGCTTTGCGCCATCTTCGCGCTGCAGATCGCGCCCAAAGATCCCAACCGCGTCGAGATCTTCTCCGTGCTCAAACCGCCGCTCTATTACGATCGCAACGGCGAATTAGTACATCTGCTCGGCAGCGACTCGACCGGGCGCGATGTCTTCTCTCGCGTCGTGTTTGGGGCGCGGGTCTCCGTCTCCGTCGGCTTGATCGCGGTGGGGATTGGCGGCGGCGCAGGCGCCATCCTTGGTTTGCTCGCTGGTTATTTTGGCGGTCGCGTTGACGATATCATCATGCGACTGGCCGATATTCAACTGGCTTTCCCCTTCATCCTCTTCGCCATCATGGTCTTATCGGTGCTTGGCGAGGGCTTGTTCAATCTTGTCTTCGTGCTCGGCGTGGGTCAGTGGGTCGTCTATGCCCGCATCGCGCGCGGGGAAACCCTCGCCCAACGCGAGAAAGAATATGTCGAAGCGGTGAAGGCATTGGGCGCTACCGAATGGCGCATCCTCTTTCGCACCATCCTGCCCAATATCCTCACGCCATTGATCGTTATCGCTTCGTTCAATGTGGCCGGCGTAATCCTCGCCGAGGCTTCGCTTTCGTTTCTGGGTTTGGGCGTGCCGGAGAACGTGCCGACCTGGGGCGCGATGCTGGCTGACAGCCGGAATCAGTTGCTCAGCGGCTCCTGGTGGTTGGCGGTCTTCCCGGGCATCGCCATCATGCTGACGGTTGTGTCGATCAATATCCTGGGCGATTGGCTGCGCGACTTTCTTGATCCGCGGCTGCGCGGTTCGGGGCAAGGTCTGTAGGAGGGGTGGATGCTGCAAGGACATACAGCGATCGTCACGGGCGCGGCGCAAGGGCTGGGTTACGCCATCGCCAAAGCGTATGCGGCGGAAGGCATGCGGGTGGCGCTGCTGGATATCCGCGGCGATTTGCTGGCGGATGTCGCGGCCGAAATCAAGCAAAACGGGGGCGATGCCTTGTCGATCACGGTCGACCTCGCCGATGCTGGCGAAACACAGCGCGCGGCTGATGCGGCGCTGGCTCATTACGGCGCGCCGCGCGTCCTGGTGCATAACGCGGCGCTGTTGATCACGCGCTCCATGCGGGAGATCACACTGGCGGACTGGCAGAAAGAAATCAATATCATCTTGCAGGCGGCTTTTATCTTGAGCAAGGCGGTCTGGGAGCCGATGATCAACGCCGGCGGCGGCAGCCTCGTTTATCTGTCGTCGGGTTCTGGCTACAAGGGATTCATTGAAGAGGTCGCCTATAACCCGGGCAAGCATGGCATCGAAGGCTTGATGAAATGCCTGGCGCTGGAAGGCAGGGAATTCAATATCGCCGTCAACGCCGCAACGCCGGGCGCGCCGATCAATACGCCGATGTCGGCGCAGAATTATACCGAGGAACTGAAACAGCGGTGGGTGGATCCGGCTTTGCTGGCGCCGGCCTTCGTGTTTTTGGCGCGGCAGGATGCCGGCGGATTGACGGGGCATCGCGTCGCCGCTCGCAGCGATGGCAGTTGGGATGCGATCGACTTGCTGTAGTCGAGTGGGGCGAGCGTCGGGTTGGTCGCGCAGGCCCTCTCAACGCTGATAGCCGACACAGCGCTTCGGGCGGGGGAACGCGCTGGGCATGTATGGCGCGTCGGTACGCAGACGTGGCTGCGCTGAGCGCGCGCGGCTTTCGAATGATACGTCTGGCAAAAGCAGGGCTGGGCGGCCGCTAGGCAGTTGGCAACCGCATTCAACGAAGACATATCCCAACTTGTCTTCGACCACATGGTTGCCGAGCAGCCGCGCAATCTCGCCAGCCAGCCACGTATGATCTTGATTCGGCGACATCTTGATACGCAGCTCCCCGTTGTTCAGATAGGTTTTCTCCAGCGGGTTCGCGTTTTCCGCTTCAAGCCGCCAGAAATCGTCGACGGCGTCGAGCCGCTCTTGAGTCACCATTGAGCGATGCTTTCCCCTAG
This sequence comes from Anaerolineae bacterium, assembly GCA_022824465.1. Classification (GTDB taxonomy): domain Bacteria; phylum Chloroflexota; class Anaerolineae; order Aggregatilineales; family Phototrophicaceae; genus UBA6055. The sequence continues at coordinate 145,596 of JAJDZV010000007.1, read as the reverse complement.
CTTCGTCAGACGCAAACATAGCACGCAATTGCGCGGACGCGCCAAGGGCCGGCGCCGGCATGGCGGGTTCACCGATTCGGGACGACTGGCGCCGACCGTTGGAAATCGGGTCGCGAAAGGCGAGCGGGGCATCATACAGTGCCGGTCACGATAGAAGATTTGTCGAAGCGTTTGGGCCTGTCGCGTTCGACAATTTCGAAGGCGCTGAACGACCGCGTGGATGTCTCCCCACAGACGAAGGCGCGGATTGAGAAGGCGGCGAGCGAACTGTGTTATCAGCCGTCGGCGGCCGCGCGGAATCACCGGCGTCAGCGCACGGACAAGATCGGTTTGGTGGTCAATTATCCGATTCACAATGTCGCGGATTTTGTGGCTGAGTCGATCACGGGGATGGCATCGGCGGCGGAATTCGCTGAGGGCAATCTTATACTTAAACGTCCTTGGCGGGCAAGGAAGCGCGTATCAAGAACCTGTGCCGGTCGCGCGACGTGGATGGCATCATCGTGGCTTGGCCGCCACGGCTGAGCGAGACGGCCGCCTTGTGCCGCTTGATGAATGCCGCGCCGCATCCCGCGCGATGATGTGTCGTAAGTGGCGGCCGACCATGAAGGCGGCGCGCGTCTGCTGACTGCGCATTTGATCGGGCTTGGGCATCGGCGCATCGGCTTTGAACGTCTGCCGGAAGTCTTCGAGACGGATTATGACCTGCACGCCGGGTATGCCGGGGCGTTGCGGGAGGCGGGCATCCGCTATGATCCCGCGTTGGTGGTCGCAGCGGATTCGAGCGCGGAGGATTATGAAGCGCGCACGTTTACGACTTTGATTGCCCTGCCGCAGCCGCCGACGGCGATTCTGTTTTCACCGACCCGGTGGCGATCCATGTCTTGTCGCTGGCGAAGGCGCGGGGCCTGCGCACTCCCGGCGAGCTGTCGATCGCGGGATTTGACGGTGTGCTGGCGTCGGGGCTCACTCAGCCGGGGCTTACGACGGTGCGTCAGCCGCTGCCGAAGATGGGCAGGCTAGCGGTTGAGAGTTTGCTGCGCTTGATCGCGGCTGAGCGCATTGAGCCACAGCAGCATACGCTACCGGTGGAGTTGATCTGCCCCCGGCTCACAGTCGCTCCCCTCGCGCGAGTCAAATGCGAGGATCAAGGACGCCGTAAAGCAGGTCGATGATCAGGTTGGCAAATATTAAAGGGATGGCAAGCAGGACCGCGGCTGTGGTCACCGACGGCACATTGCGCGACACAGATTTCACTCCACAAATGACACAGGTCGCCTCTCGATTCATACGGACGGGTTGATATCAATTAGCTGGCGACCGAAATCTTCCAGCACGACATTCTCGACCGGCCTGCGCGCCGCTACCGGCGGCAACGTCGGTCCGATCCAGCCGCTCGGCAATCGCAATCACCCGCCTTGGCAGATCATGGATGTCTGGGGGCGCCGCGATGATCTGCTGCTGACCAACTGGCCGCATATCGATATGATTCATGTCTTCGAGCCGATGGGCGTGGATGTATTCGAGTTGGTTCAGCGGTATCGGCGTGGGCGAGGCACGCTTGAAGCTTAGACCTTGCGGCGAGCGGACGCCCTCCCGCTGGCGATGACGACGGCCTTGTGGCACGTATCAACCGGGGGCGGACCAGTGGCACAAGCGCGACGCCTGTGGTTTTCTTGCGTAAAGTGGATTAGAACAGTTACAATGAGTCTGCGATTCTGTTTCGCCTTAGTTGGGGACGAGCCATGAAATCCATACGCCGCGTCACATCCGTTGGACTATGTTTGCTTGTGGTTTTGGCATTGATCGCGCCGGCGGGCGCCAGCGAATTCCCGCCGAGCGACCTGATCCTGCGCGGGGCGGGCGCGATGGGTGAGCCGGACAGTACGCGGATCGCCCCGGTCTACAATGCGCAGCCGACCGGCAACTGGGTGATCCACTATGACCCGAATACGCCGCTCGACGAGAAATGGGAATACGTCGAGCGCATCGGCGCGACGATCGTCGAGCGCATCGACGCGCTGGAAATCTGGGTGGTTGATGTGCCGGAGGAGTTCGACGATGAGTTCACATTTGACAGCGATGTCGAATTGGTGGAGCAAGATTTTGTGGTGAGCGTCGCTTTTGACACGCCGCCCAACGACCCGGAATACGATCGTCAATGGGCGCTGCCGCATATCCAGGCAGAAACCGCCTGGAACGATATCGGGCAACTGCAGGAGATTACTGTCGCCGTGATTGATACGGGCGTGTGCCTGAGCCACGAAGACCTGGTGGATCGCGTGCTGGATAATGGCTACGATTTCGTGGACAACGACGATGATCCCGAAGATGTATTCGGTCATGGCTGCTCCGTTGCGGGCATCATCGCGGCAAATATTGACAACGGCATCGGTATCGCCGGTTTCGCGCCGAACTCGTCGATTTTGCCGGTGCGGGTGCTGGGACCGTCGGGCAGCGGCTCAATGGCCGACGTGGCGGCTGGCATCGTGTACGCGGCTGATAATGGCGCTGATATCATCAATCTGTCGCTTGGCAGCGCGGTGGGTTCGCAGGTGACGGAAGACGCGGTGAACCACGCCATCAGCAAGGGCGTGACCGTGATCGCCTCGGCAGGCAATAGCGGGGGCGAGCTGCCGGGATTTCCGGCGCGCTACGAAAATGTGGTGGCCGTCGGCGCGATTGACCGTGATGGCGCGCGCAGCAGTTTCAGCAACAAGGGCGGCGACATCTGGGCGCCGGGGCGCGATGTGCATACTACCTACCTGGACAACGGCTACAAGGCGCTGAACGGCACGAGTTTTTCGGCGCCGTACGTCGCGGCGATGGCGGCTATCCTCGAAGGCATGGGCGCAGAGCTGCACCTGGATGGCGGCGATATGACCTGGACCTGCATGCGGCAAGGCGCGTGCGAAGTGGTTCCGGGCAGCTAATTCCTGTCTGGTAGTGATTATTGTGCCGGGAGGGCCCTTGAGGTCGTCCTGTTCTTTCGTGTTTGCTTGTAGGCGGGGAAATGGCGGGGCTATCGGTCGTCTGGCAACGCGCCTCCGCGATTGCGGCGACTGATATAGACCGGCTGGAACTCCCGCCGCGGCTCCTGCATCAGGGCGCGATCAAAGCTCTCATTGAAGCCAGTGATCAAGCCGCGCAGACGGGCGCGCGCGTATTGCAGGCGCTTCTTGACTGTGGCGAGAGGGATGTTGTGGCGTTCGGAGATTTCGCGTTGAGATTCGCCGCGCAGGTAGTAGTCGCGCGTGACGCCGCGTTCGCCTTCGGGCAGGGCGGCTACAGCGAGACGCACGCGTTGCCGGAGTTGGGCGGCTTCGAGTTGCGCTTCCGGCGTCGGCTCGCTCGAGGCCAGATGCTCGCGTTCGTCAAGGGAGGCGATAGTTGCGCCTTGGCGCCGCAGAATACGATCGGCTTTGCTCAGGGCGATTCGTTTTAGCCAGGCGGGAAAGGCGCCGACGTCCTTGAGTTGGGCGATGCCTTGATACGCCGTCAGAAAGGCTTCTTGCGCGGCGTCTTCAGCCAGTTGGCGGTCGCTCAAGCGTTGGTAGGCGACGCTGTAAACCATGCCTTGGAAGTCGCGCACGAGATGATCGAAGGCGTCATTCCGCGTCGGCGCGTCGGACATCTGCGCCTGCTTGACCCAATCGCGATAAGTTCTGGCTCGCTCGCTTGCCATCGACGCCTCGACCTTTGAACAACTATACCATCGCCATTATCGTTTGGCTCACTCGGCTTGTCAATTCGCGCGGCGCAGACTTCCGCCTTTTGCGGATGCGAACGTAGCTCGCCGCCGGATTCCGCCGCTTCTTTTGGAATTGCGAGATATTCAGCATCTGAGTGTCTTGTTTCGTCTAGTCATCTGTGACACATATGGCTACATAATCGTACCATTTGTATATTTGTAGTCACGCGCCGATGACGAGCGCAGGGAGATTGATGAGAGATTGCCGCTCGCGCCAGCGCTTGTAACTTATGTTTGACGTGTATGCTGACATAATGAGACCGATACTCAAAGTGATAGGCAAGTCATGAAGAAACCCGATCGACGCATACTTCGCAGCAAGAAGAATTTAGGCGATGCGCTCATCAGCTTGTCTCTGGAAAGAGGTTACGAGCATTTTACGATCAAGGATCTCACAGAGCGAGCCAAGGTCGGCTACGCGACGTTCTATCGTCATTTCAAAAGCAAAGATGAATTGCTCAACGAACACTTACGCGAACTCTATCGGTTGATCATGCGCGCGATTGAAACGCAAGAGACAATTTACGACGAGTGCCTCGCGCTATTCCGAAGTATCTCCGAGCACAAGGATGCCTGCCTATTGGGGGTGAATCTACTGCAAGAACACAAGGCGTTGAAACCGCTCCGTCGGGAGATAGCGCAAAGTGTCAGCACGCTATATGAGCCGCTTGACGAAATGACAATTCCCCTGGATGTCGCCATTAATCATCTCATCGGAGCCGTCTTGGAAATGGTCCGCTGGTGGTTAACCGAGGGGCAAGACTACAGTCCGGAACAGATGGCGACCATGCAGAGCGAACTGATCGTCAATGTGACCGAAAGCGTGGCGCTGAAACATCGGGTGAAAGCCACGCGCAGCTTGGCGCCCGACTAATGGAAGCCCCGCCATATAGCGATGCCGGCGCCGGCGATGATGCCCAGTTGAACCAGTATCGCCCCGCCGAGCAGCGCCAGCCGCAACATGGCTGATGTCATTGGCGGGCGGTCCGCGGATGCTGGATGCTGCGGGACGGGGACTGCGGTGGCGATGGGCAGGATGTGGATGGCGCGCGTGGCGGTGAGGTCGACCGCGGCTGTTGGCTGCGCGCCAAGCGAGGGGGGCGGTGTCTGGGCGGCTGAAGTCGGCGTGGGCGTGGCGGTGGCGGTCTCGGATGGCGCGGGGCTGGTCGGCGTAAATGTGCCGGCCTGAGGCGGAACGAGGAAAACGCTGCCGGGCTGCAAATAGCGAATTTCGGCTGCGGTCATGTCATTGAGCGCGAGCATCGCCGGGATATCGTCCCAGGTGTAGCCATAGATCACGGCGATATCGCCGATGGTATGCCCGGGCTGCACCTCGTGTTTGATGTTGCCGGCCTCGTCCAAGCCCAGGACGTAAGCAGGTTGCCGGCTGGCGGCGTTGCTGGCGGCATTGCCATTGGACGCGCTGTCCGCCTGGCGCAGCTGGCCGCTCGAATTGCCGAAGACCATGACAAAAGCGGTACGCCCGCCGACGGTGGCGCTGCCGATGCCGACGCGGTCGTAGTTAGGGCTGACCAAGCCGGCGTAATGCACTGGTGAATTCAACCACCAATTCCAGGCGGCATTAGGGCTGCCGCTGCTTCCCAGGTAGATATTCTCGCTGACCCAACTGGAGGAGAAACCGGCTCCGGCGGCGCGCGCGCGCACATTCGAGCCGTCGGATTGCTGATGGCTAATCAGGTTGTTGGTCGCCATCCATTGCGCGTGGTTGTTGGCGGCCGCGTTCAAGGCGCTGTCCAGCGAATAGGCTGGCAAGCCATTCCGCGCGCGCAAGCCATTGGTGTTGGACAGCAGGAAGCTGGCGCCTGTTTGCGCCGAGATCGTAATGCTTGCGCAGAGCAGCAGCAGGAGCGCTGCGATCGCCGGTTTCATGCGTTCATTGTAGCAATCTTGGCTTTGGCTGTAATCTGACGATTGCCCGCTGCAGATTCGGGGCGCGGTTAAATGACAAAGCGGGACACTGTAGATATAATGGCGACAAGAGCAAGGGCAGTAAGCGCCAAATAAGCATGAGTATATTCTACATAGACGGCGAATTCGTCGACGCCAGCAATGCGACGCTGCCGGCGACCGATCTGTCAATCCTGCGCGGTTATGGCGTGTTCGATTTTACGCGGACTTACGGTGGCGTTCCTTTTCGGTTGAGCGCCCATCTGCGCCGCTTGCAGCGCTCGGCTGCGCTCATTGAACTGGATTGCCCCTGGGATATTGAAGAGTTGGCAGAAATCGCGCTGGAGACGCTGCGCCGCAACAGCTTTGTCGAGGCGGGCATCCGGCTAGTCGTGACAGGCGGCGAAAGCGCCAATGGCTTCTTGCCCAGCGGCAAGTCGCGGCTGCTGGTGATGGCGACGCCGCTGGATGGCCTGCCGCGGAGCGCTTATGCGCAGGGGGCTAGGGTCGCCACGGTAGAGCAGACGCGCAACTTGCCGGAGGCGAAGACGATCAATTATATCCCGGGCATCACCGCCCAGATCACGGCGCGGAGACGCGCGCCCGATGCCATCGAAGCGATTTATGTGGTCGATGGCAAGGCGGTCGAAGGCACGCGCAGCAACATTTTCATCCTCGCGGGTGGCGGCTGGATCACGCCTGAGGCGGACTTGCTGCCGGGGATCACGCGCGCTGAGGTAATCGAGCTGCTTGGCGGCGAGGACGCCGTCGATATGCGCGATATCACGCTGGAGGAGCTCTACGCCGCGGACGAAGCAATAATCACATCAAGCACGAAAGAAGTCGTGCCGATCGTGAAAGTCGATGAAGCGACTATCGGGGCGGGAGTTCCGGGCGAGCACACGAAACGGCTCATGCGGTGCTGGCGCGAGATGACGGAAGCCTTTGCAAGCGCGGGCATGGTCATGTAGCGGGGACGGGTACGCCGCCCCATTGGACCACACAGCGGCATGCCGAGCCTTGGTTTTGGCGCTCAATTAGTTCGCTCGGAATTCCGCAGCGGTCCGCGCGCGCAGTTCATCGAGCGTCACTTCCGGCATCAACTCAATCAGGCGCATCTCGTCGGCATCAAAAGCAAAGACCGCCAGCTCGGTGATGAGCAGGTCGACGGCTGCTGAGGCTGTTAAGGGCAGGCTGCAGCGGGGCACGATTTTGGGCGCGCCATCACGGCTGTTGTGCATCATGGTGATGATCAGCCGTTTTGCGCCGGCCGCCAGATCCATCGCGCCGCCGACGCCCAGAAGCGGCTTGCCGGGGACCGCCCAATTGGCGAGATTGCCGCGCTGATCGACTTGCAGGCCGCCCATTACGGCGACGTCTACGTGCCCGCCGCGGATCATGGCGAATGAATCGGCGCTGTCGAAGTAGCTGCTGCCTGGCAGGGCTGTGACTGGCTGCTTGCCAGCATTCACCGGATAGTCTAGGGCGCCGCCAGATGATGGCGCCGGTCCTACGCCCAGCATCCCGTTTTCGGTGTGCAGGATTACGCCGTGCTCCGGTGTGATGAGATCGGCAATGAGAGTCGGTATGCCGACGCCGAGGTTGACGATATCGCCGGCACTGAGCTCAGCCAGGGCGCGCCGGGCAATCCGCAGGCGCAGCGGATCGCGCCGGACGCCGGTCGCGCCTATTACGGCTGAGGAGCCCAAGTCGGCGAGCGTCGTCTTGGCCGCTACGAGCAGGTCGACGAAGTTGCCGCTGGTATGAATGCAGTCGGGATCGAGCGCGCCAACTGGCAGGATCGTTTCAGCCTCGGCGATCACGAGGTCGGCGGCTGTCGCCATTGCCTGATTGAAGTTTCGTTCGGTCATGCGGTAGACGAGGTTGCCGGCTTCGTCAGCGCGCCAGGCACGTATCAGCGCGATATCGGCGCGCAGCCCGGGCACGTAGACTTGGGTGACGTCGTTAATCACGCGCGTGTCGACGCCATCGGCGAGGACAGTGCCGGCGGCGGTCGGCGTGTAGAAACCGCCGATTCCCGCTCCGCCGGCGCGTATCGCCTCCGCCATTGAGCCTTGGGGCACAAGCTCGAATTCGATGGCGCCGGTCTGGGCGGCCGCGACCGCTTCGCGATTGCTGGTGAAATAGGAGCCAATGGCTCGCTTGATCTGCCCGTTGCGCAGCAGTCGACCGCCGCCAAGCCCGGGCTCGCCGATATTGTTGGCGATATAGGTCAGGTCGCGGACATCGGTCTCGGCCAGGGCATGCAGCAGACGGGTGGGGGTCCCGGTCATGCCGAAGCCGCCGACCATGAGGACCGCGCCGGATTTGACCAGCCGCGCCGCCGCATCGGCGCTCAATTGGGGGACGCGTTTCATAGTTGCTCCGGCAGGAGTTCAACCAGGGTCGATTCGCCTTGGCCCACGCCGACGCAAAGGGTGGCCAAGCCGTAGCGCATGCGCGCGCCTTCCGCTGCCCGGCGTTTCATTTCGTGCAGCAGGGTCGTCAGGATGCGCGCGCCGGAACAGCCCAGCGGATGCCCCAGGGCGATGGCGCCGCCGTTTACGTTGGTGATGGATTCGCTGAGGTTCAGTTCGCGCATGACGGCAAGCGTCTGGACGGCGAAGGCTTCGTTGAGTTCAGCCAGGTCGATATCGGCTATGGTCAGGTTATGCCGCGCCAGCAGCTTACGCGTCGCGCCTACGGGTCCCAAGCCCATGAGCCGCGGATCAAGGCCGGCGGCCGCGCTGCCCAGCCAACGCGCGATTGGCTCGATCTTGAGCGAGCGCGCTTTCTCGGCGGACATCAAGATCAGCGCGCTGGCGCCGTCGTTCATGCCGCTTGAGTTGCCGGCGGTCACCGTGCCATTCGCGCGGAAAGCCGGTGGCAGCGCCGCCAGCTTTTCGAGGCTGGTCGCGACTTCGTATCCGGCTTCGGTCCGGCGAGCGAAGGGATGCTCATCGGTGTCGAATACTAGGGGGTCGGCTTTGCGCTGGGGAATGCGCACGGACGCGATTTCACGCTGGAAACGGCCGCAGTTGATGGCGTGTATGGCGCGTTCCTGGCTTTGCAGGGCGAAACGGTCTTGCTGGTCGCGTGTGATTTCCCCGCCGGCGATCTTCCCGGCGCGGCCAAGCTCGTAGATGTTCTCGGCGGTTTCGCCCATGGATTCCAGCGGATAGCGCGCTGCGAGCTTGGAATTGGGATAGCGCCAGCCGAGGGTGGTATCCCAGGCGGTGACATTGCCGGAGGGCCCGAAGCCGAGGGGATTCTTGGGCAGGGAGTAGGGGGCGCGGCTCATGCTTTCGACGCCGCCGGCGACGAAGACTTCGCCTTCGCCCGCTTTGATGGCGCGCGCCGCTTGATTCACCGCGCTGAGGCCGCTGGCGCAAAGGCGATTGACCGTGACACCGGCGACGGTGTCTGGCAAACCCGCCAGCAGCAGCGCCATGCGCGCCACGTTGCGATTATCTTCGCCGGCTTGATTGGCGCAGCCGAAGATGACTTCCTCGACCATCCCGCCGTCAACGCCAGCCTGCTCGAGCGCCGCCCCTATGATCAGCGCCGCCAGATCATCGGGGCGCACTGCCGAAAGCGCCCCCCGGATCTTGCCGATGGGCGTGCGCACGGCGCTGACGATGACGACTTCGTTCACGTTTGCCCCTCCGCATCCGGCGCGCCGCAGTCGGCGCAGATGCCGTAGAATTCGAGCAGATGCCCGCTGATCGATACGCCGAGGGTCGCTTGCAGATTGTTGGTCAGCGCTTCCAGACCGCAGTCGTCAAATTCGAAGAAGCGCTTGCAAGCGGTGCAGACCACATGGTGATGGTGGCCGTCGCGCATCAGGACGTAGGTCGGTGTCACGCTGCTGATGTATGTCGGGCGGATGATGCCCAGCTGGGTGAAGAGCTCGAGCGTGCGGAAAACGCTCGCGCGCCCGATGGCGGGATTGACGCGCTCGACCTGCGCCAAGACGTCAGCTGATGTGATATGCCCGCGCTCGTCTTCCAGGACGCGCAGCACGGTCAGGCGAGCCTGCGTGAGGCGATAGCCGGCGCGCTTCAGACTTTGGATATGCGGGCTGGCTGCGGTCATGGGCTGCCTGTCATGGTTTTACTTTTGGCGCACATTATAGCGGCAATCCGGCGCAAACGTAGCCCGGCGTCGTGGCGGGAGATAGGGATTGTGTAATGAGGCCGACTGACCAATGTTTTGTGAAGGGGTCAGAGTAGATATGAATGGATTTGGCTTGTTGGCGTATTTGGGAGAATACAAGAGAAGCCTCGCACACCGTGGAGGTTTTTGGATATCGTATTTGGACGGCAGTTATTCTCAGTACTCTCTTGGAATCTCGGGTGTGTCTCGGTAGTTCCAAGTAAGTCATGCGAAAAGCGGAACTACGTCTTTCGCGAGCGCGGACGAGCCACTGGCTCGCCCCTACGACGATTCAATGGTTTTACGGATTACGTCGAAAAGGCTGTCATTCTCATTATTTTCTTGGTTTTGCTGCTGTGGGGGGAAACAAGCTGTGCCATCTCAGGGGAAGTTCGGCTATCATCTTCATTTGTTGAGCAAAGGAATAGCCGGCTTATGCGCGATGTGGTTGTCATCGGCGGCGGACTGACGGGATTGTCCGCTTGCTATCAGTTGCAGCAGCTCGGCGTGGATTATACGGTCATCGAGCTCAAGCGGCGTTTTGGCGGCAGGATTGAAACCGCGCGCGAAAAGAGCTTCGTCATGGACGCGAGCGTATTCGCTTTCGGCTCGCTCGCCGATGAGCCCTGGCTGCCCGAGTTGGGCTTGGACGCGGAGATCCGGGCGCTGGACGCTAGGGGTTTTCACTTTCGCGCGGGCACGGACAGGCTTGTCGCGGCGATGGCGGCGAGGCTTCAAGGCGGCCATTTGATGCGCATGGCGGTCAGCTCGCTCGGGCGTCTCGGGGGGCGCTTTGCGATTTGTCTGGAAAACGGTTTGATGCTGGATGCCGGCGCGTTGATCGCGGCGGTACCGGCCCGTTACGCAGCGCGTATGCTTTATAATCTTGCGCCGGAGGCAGCCCAAAGACTTGCGAACACTCGCTACGAATCGGTGTGGCAGGTTGCGCTCGGTTATCGCAAGGTCGATCTGCCGCGTGTCTTGCCCGATACCGAGTTCCTGTATTTGTGGACGAGCGATGTGTGCGGCCGCGTGCCGGACCGCCAGCACAGGCTGGTTCAGCTTGCAATGTCAGCGCCCGCTGAGTGTCCGTCTTCCGACGTCATTGATGCGGCGTCACGACGCTTGGGCGGCATGGCGCAACCGGTCGTGGCACGGGCGTGGCAGTTCGACGTGGCGCGCTCAATCTTTGGCGATGAGCATGCCGGCGCCATTAGGGCGATTCGGGCGCGGCTTCCGCAGGGCATCAGCCTGGTCGGCAGCGAGTATCTACTTTCGCCGCGGGCGCGTCCCGGTTTGGCGCAGCTAGCGGAGCGCATAGGCGCTGGACGGCAGGCGGCCTGCGATGCGGTCGCGTTTCGGCGGGGGAGCAGGCGGCTATGATGCGCTTTCTTCGTGCTGTGTTAGAGGCGCTGCGCCTGACGATTCGCGCTGAGACTTTTGTGCCGCGCCATTACCAACCTTTGGCGGACTGGATCGCCGAAGGGCTGCGGCTGTTGGACCGGGTGCGTGAATGCGCCGCCTCAGGCGGGGTCGCGCTTGAGGAGATAGCGCTCAAGTTGGATGGCCGTCCGACGAGCCTGGAGCGTTCGCTGCAGATGGCGCGCCACAACCTGGTCAACGAGTATCCGCGCTTGATGCGAATGGACGATCCCTTTTCCATGGCAGTGGTGCAAGCGAGCAACTTCAACGATCATTACCGCATCAGCCAGTTCCTGGCGACAGAGCTCGGGCTGTCGGAAGAAGTCAATGCCGCTCTCGCCGCGCTAGAGGCGCATTTGCTCAGCTTGCCCCAAATCGAGCGACCCGAGCCGGGGACCTGAGATCCGCCGGTCGCGAAGCGGTTCAAGGCTAAGTCGCCCGCATTGGTCGTGGTATGGCGCGTAAGAAGCGCGTGTTATACTGCGGCTGAACTTGTCAAGACGACTTGGACCGAGCATGTCATTTCTGGCGCCGGCCGGCTTCGCCGCGCTGGCAATCGCGATACCGATTCTGCTGCTGTATATGCTGCGTCTGCGGCGGCGCGAGGTGCTGATTTCGAGCACGTTCTTGTGGCGCCAGGTGGTGCAGGATACCGAAGCCAATACGCCCTGGCAGCGTCTGCGGCGGAATCTGCTGCTCTTCTTACAGCTGCTGATCCTACTCTTGCTGGCCTTGGCTTTGGCGCGTCCTTTCATCACCGTGCCCACGATCAGCGCGGGCAAAATCGCCTTGTTGATAGACGCTTCAGCCAGCATGAACGCGAAAGATGTCGATGGCGAGTCGCGCTTCACGGCGGCGCGTGAGCGAGCGCATCAGATCGTCAACAACATGAACCCGCAGGATATCATTTCGTTGATACGTGTGGCGGAAGTGGCAGAGCCGCTGACCGTCTACACAGCCGACAAGAACGAATTGCGGCGCGCCCTGGAAGCCATGACGGTCAGCAAGGGCGCTGGCGATTGGGATACGGCGCTGACCTTGGCGGCGGCGGGCGCTGCTGGCGCTGAAAACTTCAGCATCGTGATGATTTCGGATGGCGGGGTTGGCGGGGCGGCCAGTCTGCCGAGCAATATCCCGCAGCCGATCTATGTGCCGGTGGGGCATTCGGCGAACAATGTCGCGATCACGGCGCTGGCGACGCGCTCCCTGGCTGGCGGGGCGCCACAGCTATTCGCTCAGGTCACGAATTACGGCGATGAGCGAGCCGAGATTTCGCTGGTGATCCGCCTGGACGATGTCTTGCGCCTGTCGCGCAGCGGCGTCGCGCCAGCGCGCAGTCAGTTGCCCATTCCCTTCGCCGAGCCGATAACGGAGCCGTTCGAGACGCTTTCGGCGACGCTGACCTTCGACAACGATGTGGCCGACTATCTGTCGCTGGACAATCGCGCCTGGACGGTGCGCAACGAGGTCAGCACGCGCCGGGTATACTATGTGTCGGGCGCGGGCAATCTGTTTTTGGAGCAGGCGCTGCGCAGCCTGCCGGGGATACAAACTTTTCGCGGCAATCCGGAGAACCGCGGTTTGCCGGCCGCGGTCTTCGATCTTTATGTGTTTGACAGCTGGCTGCCGAACGCCTTGCCGGCTGGCGATATGCTATTGGTCAATCCGCCCAACTCAACTGAGCTATTCGGCTTGGGACCAGCTTTGGGACCGGCCAATCAGTTCGAGTTGGGGGTAGATGAGTCGCCGATAACGACATTCGTCGACCTCGATGAGATGAGCTTGCTGCAGTATCGGGCGGTTTCGGCAGATTGGGCGCGCGCGCTGATCCTGGCGCCGGAGGGCGCGCTTTTGCTAACTGGCGAAGTCGACGGGCGGCAGATTGCCCTATTGCCGTTCGACTTGCGCGATTCGAATTTGCCCTTATTGATCGCCTTTCCGCTGCTGATGGCCAACCTGGTCGACTGGTTCTCGCCGGCTGATATCGTGCCGCTGCCCGAAAGCATCAGCGTCGGCGACGTTCTATCAATTTCGCCGCCGCTGTTGGCTGACCGCCTGCGCATCACGCTGCCGGATGGGACGACGCGCGTATTGGAAATCGGCGACGAACCGCTGGCGTTTACGGAAACAGACCAGTTGGGATTGTATCGTCTGGACGTACTCCAGGGGAGCGATGTGGCGCAAACACAGGCGTTTGCTGTAAACATCTTCGGCGCAAGCGAGAGCGATATCGCGCCCTTGCCCGAGGCGGAGTTGCAGGCGCGGCTGGGCGGGGGCGCGGCGGCGGCGGCTGACGAGCAACTGGGCTTGCAGGAGTTTTGGATGCTGCTGGCGGCGGCGGCGCTGCTGTTGCTCGTCATTGAGTGGATCGTATATCATCGGCGTTTGCGGACGCCGACCCTGCTCCGACAATCGAATCGCCGGCTCAGGTGGAGGGGACGCTGAAGTTCTTCAGCTTGATGACCGATTCGAGCGACTTTCCCGCCTCGGCGAAGCATATATTTTGCAGGTAGACGTGCTCAATATCGGTGAGCGTGGCGAAGTGTTCTTCCTGGTCGCGGGCGGCGAGCATGCCGGCGATGATGGCCGGTTTGACGATGGTCTGGTTGATGCCGGGAAGGACATTAAGCTGCTGTCTGATTGCGTAGTCCAGGTCGATGTGGATTGATTCGGGCAGGGCGTCAGGCGGGGGTTCGCTGCTGTCGCTTTGAGGATATTCGATATCAGCCAGCCAGTTGCCATGAATCTCGGTGGCTGTGACCCGCTCGAGTAGACGGTGAAATCCGGAGGCGTATGGGATCTGGCCCGGGCGCAGATACTGAGCTGGCGGGGAGGAGCGCACGACGAGCGTGCCATAGACGTGCCAGCGGCGGCCGAGGTATCGCGCGATGTTGGCTTGAATGTCGGGAAGCGAAGCGATCAGCGTTCGGCCCGGCAGCGCTTGGTCCAGCCGAACGCCTTTCTCGCCGACATAGAGAGTGAAATCCTGCCGGTACACGGCGGCGGTAAGTATCGCCAGCAGCGGGTCTTGGTCGCGTTGTGCGCCATCGAGAACGCGGACGCAAGCGCGAACGGCGTCGTGAATCCGAAAGCTCTGATAGCCCGGCAAGTGGCGCGGGTTGAGGCGGGATAAGCCATGCCAGAGCGTCGAGTCGCTGGCGATCGGCTGGGCGCGAATGGCGCGGTCGTGGGGTTGCTGCCGCTTGACTAACCACACCTGTTCAAACTGAGCGCTGCCCCGGTTGTAATCGGTGAGCAAAAGGATGCCGTCGATGTTGACGATCTGACCGGCGAAGCTCCGCCTGTTCTCCAGAATGTCCGCGATGGTGGCTTGCATGGTCAAACCATCGTCTACCCGGCGACAATTCTCATTATAACAGTATTTCGACGGGCAATTGACGCTCAACCAAAGGCTTTGCGCAGCCTCCGAGCCAAAGGAGCGCGGTTGCAGTTGTGCAGTTCAAAGCTGTCGCAATCGTGGAATGCCATGAATTCTTCAATAGCGGCGATGAGGCCGCGATAGAGGGCGCCATTGAGTTTGATGCCGCGCTCGAGGTGGAGGTTGTTGAAGATTAGGCGTTTGCGCTTGCGATCGACTTTGGGGTCCATGCGCCCGATCAACTCGCAGCCGTGCAAGATGGGCATGACGTAGTAGCCGTGAATGCGCTTGGCTTTTGGCGTGTAGATCTCGATGCGATAGTAGAAGTCCCAGAGCATTTCGTCGCGGGCGCGATCCCAGAAGAGATTGTCGAAGGGCGTGAGAAAGACGGTCAAGCCTGGCTCGTGGGCGCGGGCCTGAATTTGCTCGAGCAGGGGCAGGTCGTCGCGGTGGATATAGGCCGGGTCTTTCCAGCCCTTGACATCGACCGGCAGAGCGTCACCGGATTTGAGCAAGTCGGCGAGTATGGCGGCGGCGGCGCGTTTGGGCTGGCGGTAGTAGTCGGCGGTATGGTTGACTGTGGCGATGCCGATATGACGCAGACCTCGCTCGATGGTCCAGCGCCGGAAGTCGTCGATGGTCTTGTCCAGCGTGAAGTGGTGGCGCGCGCGTACGCGCTCCGGCAGATCGTAGTAGCGCTGGAATCTGACGCGATGGCTAACCATGAGGTCACCGCGATCGAAGAGGAATTCGAGGGCGACCTTGGTCGGCTTCCAGTTCCACCAGCCGCCGTCGCCCTGGCGCTCGCTTTCGAAGTCTTTGGAGGACAAGGGTCCGCGCTGGCGAATGGTCGCCAGGATTTGCGCCGCAATTGGAGCGAGGTCAAGGCCGAGGCGGTCGACTTGCCACTGGCTCTTGTTCTGTCGCTTGTGTTGGATGTAGGCGTCGAACCACGGGTAATGTTCGCTGGGGAGCTGGCACATGGCGTGCGCCCAGGTTTCGAAGAGGAAGCCGCTGTCGAGCAGGGCGTCAAGGTCAGCGGGGTTGTAGAGGCCGGCGCGGGCCAGCATGACGAGGTAGTGACTGCGGGCGACGACGCTGACGGAGTCGAGCTGGAGCAAGCCGATGCGCTCGATGATGCGCTTGAGAGTGGCTGGGTCGGTGAGCTGGGGGCGCTGGTGGAGCCCTTGTTTATAGACGCTGAGGCGCTTGGCGTTGTCGCGGGTGGCGGGGATCGGTGCGGGCATGGGCGGGAGTGTAGCATGGGGGATTTGATTTCACCACAGAGGGCACAGAGGAAAGAGAGGGCTAGCCTGTGATTGATTGTTTGGCGAATGCCGTGCTATGATTCGGGCACGAAAGCATGCAGCCCGATGGCAAAAAGAGCGTTGCCATGTTCATGCAAATTAGCATGACAAATTTCAAGTCTTGGCGGGAGACCGGTCCGATTCGGATGGCGCCGTTGACGGGCTTCTTTGGGGCGAACAGTTCAGGCAAGAGCAGCTTGTTGCAGATGCTGCTGCTGCTGAAGCAGACGGCGGAGTCGAATGACCGGAATTTGGTGCTCAAGACGGGCAGCATACAGGAAGGTTATGTGAATCTGGGCACCGCTCACGAGATTACGTTCCGCGACTCTACGGACATGGAGCTGAACGTAGTTTGGGACTTGCCAGCCAAGTCGTCGTTTAGCGTTCCCATTCCACAAGACAGTGGAAGCGTGAGGATCGACGAGTTGGCTTTTGACACAGTCATCCACGCAGTTCAGCAAAGAGTTCATGTAGACAGGCTCCGCTATACAAGTGGCGACAGATTTTCTGTGGAGCTGTCTAGAAAGCCAAATAATCACTATACAATTCGCATAGAGGTGGATGGAAAGCCGCCTGTCAGGGCACAGGGTCGTCCTCGCGTTTATATGAAACCGGAAAAGTGCTACAGCTTCTCAGATGAGGCCATGCGCTACTATCAGGATACGAGCTACTTGAGTGACTTGGCGCTCCAATTTGAGCGTCGATTTCAACAACTGTATTATCTTGGTCCGTTGCGAGAGTATCCCCAAAGGACGTATACATGGGCGGGCGAAAACCCGATTGACGTCGGGTTGAAAGGTGAACTGGCCGTGCCGGCGTTGCTGGGTGGCAGAAACAGGAAAGTCTATCCCGATGGTAGAAAGCGCTACAGCAAATTAGAGACTCGCGTGGCTCAATGGCTGGTCGACTTGGATCTGGCCCATTCTTTTGCGACTCGACCTCTTTACCGGGGAAGCAGTGAGTATGCTGTGTGGCTCAAGCGGCACAAGCAGAGTGCTGAAGTACGAATAACAGACATGGGAATAGGTGTTTCTCAAGTCCTGCCCGTACTTGTACTTTGCTACTACGTGCCGGAAGGATCTACGGTCATTCTTGAACAACCGGAATTGCACTTGCATCCATCTGTGCAAGCGGGTTTGGCTGACGTGTTTATTGACTGCATTGAGAATCGCGGCTTGCAGATAATTCTCGAGAGTCACAGCGAGCACATGATGAGGCGTCTCCAAAGACGAATTGCGGAACAGAAATTCGATACGCGTGATGCGGCCCTGTACTTCTGTGAACAGTCTGGCGGAGTATCCAGCATTACCAATCTCGAAGTAGACGTGTTCGGTAACATACTCAACTGGCCAGACGACTTTTTCGGCGACCTCGCTGGCGACATGGTAGCGGCCTTCGACGCGAGCCTCAAACGGCAAGTCAACTAAGCCCGTGGCCTCAAAGATAATTGACACCAATGTACCGCTCACCGCGGCGGGGCTCAATTCCAACGCGTCCAAGCGATGTCAGCTTAGCTGTGTCGCAGTTCTAGAGGATGTTTTGTCCGGGCGAATTATTGTCGTGATTGACTCAAGAAAGGAAGTTTTGCGCGAATACAATCGACGCATCTATCCTAATTTCAAAGGTTCGCTAGCTGAACAATTCATGCTTTATATGCTTCAATATCACACCGTGGCGCGGCGCGTACACACGCTCGATCTGCATCGCGACAAGACCGGCGATTACAAAGACTACCCGGACAGCGATGAAACCTGGACTTCGAATGTCCCGCGCTGCGAACGCTTCGACCCCGACGATAGAAAGTGGGTTGCGCTGGCGGCGCGCTTCAAGAAAGACACGGGAAGCGACGCGCCAATCGTCAACGCGGCAGACAAGTGTTGGCTCGCGTTCGAGCAGCGCCTCGAGTCAGCAGGTGTGAAGTTAGCAGCCCTCTGCCGCGACGAGAGATAGCCAGCCCCCTCTACTCCAACACCAACTGATGCGTGGGCAAGAAAAACTGCCAGTACGTTAGCCAAGCCGCGCAGCCTGTCTAAAGGCCACATATAGCGCTATAATATCATTGCAACTTGCATAGAAGGCAAGCTCTCATGGAAACCGTCGAAAGCATCAACCTCATCACCCGCAAGCCCGGCGTCCGCGGTGGCAGACCCTGCATCATCGGCACTGGACTAAAAGTATCGGACATTGTGATGGCGGAGCTCTATCACCACCAGACTCCGGATCAGATGGCCGTGAGTTATGGTGTCACTTTGGCGCAAGTGTACGCAGCCCTCGCCTATTACCATCTCAACAAAGACGAAATCGATACTGACATCCGCAACCACATCAAGAAGTCGCGCGAGCTCAGGGACAAACACGTTGGCAGCAGGCAAGCTTCGCTTCTATCTGGATGAGAATCTACCCATAGCAATCGCTGAACAACTGCAAAGGCGTAGAATCGACGCGATAACCGTTCGAGACCAGACTGCGTTCGGCGAAAGCGATCGGCAGCAATTAGCGAGAGCGACCGAGATGGAGCGCGTAATGTGCTCCAGCGATCCACATTACATAGAACTGGCGAGTCGAGGAATCGAACACAATGGTATCGTCTTTGGCCAACAGGATGCGCATACCATTGGCGATTGGGTTAATTTCCTGGCGCTAATGCATGCCGTAAATCTGCCGGATGAGGCGAGGAACCGATTAGAATTCCTGTAAGGTTCATCACGTCGGAAAAGCCGGCTTAGGATATCAAAAGTACTGCTCCCCTCTACTCCAGCACCAACTGATGCGCCGGGCTAAAAAACTGCCGATACGTCAACCAAGCGGCAATCAACCCCGTGAACGTCGCCGCGCCTACCAGCATATACATCACGATGATTTGCAGTTGAACTGCCTCCAGCGGGCTCGCCCCCGCCAGGATCATGCCAGTCATGGCCCCCGGCAACTTAATCAAGCCCACCGTCTTGGTCGTGTCGATGATTGGCGTCATAGCGCCGGTAATCGTGCGCTGAAACTGGTAGAGCGAGGCTTGACGCGCCGTCGCGCCGAGGGCGAGCTTGCTTTCGATCAGGTCGCGCTGGTCGTGGAAGTCGCTGCTGAGCCGGGTGATGACGAGGGTGGCGGTGGTCATCGACGTGCCGACGATCATGCCGCCGATGGGGATGATGTCGTGGGGCACGAAGTCAAAGACGCCCAGCAGCACGAGGATGGCGATGGTCAAGCCGGAGCCGATGCCGATCGCCAGGAAGGCTACCATGACGCCGTTGGGGGTTTGCGCCGCGCGCGCGCCGCTGGTGCGGCCGCCGATGGTGATCATCACCAGCAGGATGACGATGGTGAATACGGGCACGTTGATTTCGAAGACAAGCTCGAGCACATAACCGATGGCGATGAGTTGGATGAAGCTGCGCACGGTCGCTACGGCAAGGTCTTTCTCGAGATCGGAGCTTTGCCAGCGGGAGATGGCGGCGGCGATGAAGACGAAGGCGACTGACAGCAGCACGCGTTCGATGCCCTGCAAGCCTACGAAGAAATCAGGCATGGCGCGTCTCCTCATGTCCAGGATTTATTTGTCGTTGGCGCAGATATTCTAACGCGTTGTCGCGCGTTTTTGGACATGGCGCCGCTCCCTTCCTTCCCTAGTAGCGCCAATAAAGTAATGTGATAAATAATGGGACTTGTAGGGGCGATTCTGTGAATCGCCCAATGTATAACCGTGAATTTTCGGGCGACACACAGAATCGCCCCTACGGATTCCGAAAAATGAGAGTACCGTCCTTTTTTGCATGATTAACTTGGTTTTACTCTGATGCTTCGGGACAGGGGCTGGGGGATGGGGGCGGCAAATATTCTACCAGGTCAAAGTCGGATTCTTGAAGGGGACCAGCGCCATGATGACGGCGTGGATGTAGTAGGCTTCGCGGTCGACGACATCGTCGGTGAGGATGCCGATGGCGCCGTTGGCTTGCTTGGAGTTGTCGCGCTGGAAGACGATGTCGTCAGCGTGGCCGAGTTCCATTCCCGCGCGGACCAGCTCGGCCACTTCTCGTGGCAGATAAAAGACGGCGGTCTGGCCCAAGCCGACTGCGCCGGCGTGGTTGAAGATGTAGATGCGGGCGAAACAAAACATGCCCTGGGCCGTGTCTTCGATGCCGCCTTCAATGCCGACCCAGAAATCCGAATCGGGCTGGGCGGCGCGGGCATTTTCGGCGCGTTGGCGGGCGCCGCGCATGGTTTCGGCGACCGAGCGCGGCTGGTCGGGCACGCCGGAGGCCACAGCGACGCCGTTGACGACGAAAGACTGCTCGGGGAAGAGCTGCCCGAAGGCGGACTGTGCCGCGCGGAGCTTCACCGGATTGCGCGAGGCGACTGTGATTTGGGGCATGTCTATAATCTCCGACACGATTCTATGATTGGCGCTTAGAGAAGTTCACACATGCAATTTAACCACAAAATGACCAAGACCTCGTAGGGGCGAGCCACCGGGTCGCCCGAAAACGTCCGCGCAATTCACCCCCCCTCGCCGCTTGATTTTTCTCTCAAATGATGTAATATACTTATATCGTAAGCGCGTAATGATATATATTTCCACGCTTCATATCGTAGAAGACATATAATCTCGAAATGTCGCATAACGGGGCTTAGGACATGATCCAGAACCGCGATGTCATGACCATTGAAGACATGCTCCGCTACCCAGAAGGCTGACCATGAAACAGACCGACCTAGAAGACAAGCTGCACTTCATGGCGATGGACATCGAGGAAATTAAGCTCAACGTCAAACAGATCTATGACACCATCGAACTTCTAAGCGACTTGTACCTCACCAATCCCGACATCGTCACTTCTGGCGATGTTCTTGAAGCAGTCAACAGCTTACGAGCCAAGGTCGACAGCATCCACCAGGACATCCAGCGCTACCCGAACGGCTAACCACGAGCAAAATCAAAGACATGAGTCTTACTTACATACGATGCAACTGGTGCGGCCGCCTTTATCACTCCATGCTGACCCGTTGCGAATGCCGCACTCCGCGTATTAAAGCTAAATCAGAAAACTCGCCGACCTCGATACACATGGAAGAAGACTCCCAAAGCGAGCGACAAAACTACCTCAGGGAGCAACACAATTTGCAACACAATTTGCAAAGAACACAAGACCTCGAAGAACAACGTAACCGGGTCGCGCGGGTTTACAAGAACTCCCGGTTTCAGGTGGGAGCGCCCGGGTCCCCCCTCGTGCGCTGCGGTAAATGCCATCGTCTTTTCCCACGATGGCTAGACCGCTGCGACTACTGTTATCCCCCAGAATCGACCACAGACGCTGGCAAATGCGAGCACCCCGACGACTGACGACCGCCTATCGGCAATTTCCTTGGCCAGCCGTCCATTCCGCGCCAGCGACCGCCCATGCAACCGGTTCATTTGCCACGAAAACGCTAGCCAGATCATCTAAGTATACTCCCTTTGCTGGGCGAAATCGTCATAATTCGCTAGATGGTGTACGATGGGTATTCTATGCGCGGGAGGCTGTTTTCGACTTCATCGAGCCAGATATCCGCGCAGTGACCATACATTCATCGAGCTTTGAGTTCCGCATTGGTCGCCCGCCGATTTCCTGCCACGCTTCGGGCGACCCAATGGCTCGCCCCTACATTTCTTGGGGGCACCCCAAGGATCGCCCCTGCATTTCTTTGCGCTGTTGCCTCCCCGCCTCAAACTGCTACACTATAATGATATTGCTATATTTGGGAGACGACCCTTGCAAGATGCCTCGACCAAGATTCGCGTGGCGCAAGCGACGGCGGCTGACCTCGTCGAATTGTCCGATTTCATCAAGCCCTTTGTCGCCAGCGGAGAGTTGCTGCCGCGCACTTTCGATGAGCTCGAGGACTTGCTCGATACGTCATTCATCGTTCGGCTAGACGGCGCAATAGTCGGCTGCGCCGCGTTGGAGATCTACAGCAAGAAGCTCTGTGAGATCCGGAGCCTGGCGGTGGATCCGGCGGCGCAAGGCTTGGGCATTGGCAAGCAGTTGGTGGCTGCTTGCGTCGAATTGGCTCGGCGCGAAAGCATCTACGAGATCATGGCCATCAGCGTGGCCGAGGACTTCTTCAAGTCCTGCGGCTTCGACTTCACCTTGCCCAACTTGAAGAAAGCCTTCTTCTTGCAAACGCGCGATTCGATTTGAATCTACTCTTCGCCTTATGAAAATCGAAGTTTTGACGCTCTTCCCCAACATGTTCAGCGCCGTCATGTCAGAGAGCATGATGTGGAAGGCGCGCGACCGGGGCTTGTTGGACTTCAGCGCCTGCGATATCCGCGACCACAGCGGGGACAAACACCGCAAGGTCGATGACAGTCCTTATGGCGGCGGTGGCGGCATGATACTCAAGGCTGACGTGCTTTTGCGGGCGATCGATGCGCTGGAGCCGGCGGCGGATACGCCGGTCATTCTCATGTCGCCGCAGGGACGCACACTGACGCATGCGGTCGCGCTGGCGCTATCGCGGCGGGTGCGGCTGATTCTGGTCTGCGGGCATTATGAAGGCGTCGACGAGCGTGTTCGCGATCTGGCGATCACGGATGAGATTAGCATCGGCGATTATGTGCTGACTGGCGGCGAGCTGGCGGCGATGGTCTTGATAGACGCCGTGGTGCGCTTGATCCCCGGCGTGCTGGGCGCGGAAGGCGCGGAGCAGCGAGACAGCTATGCCGATGGCTTGCTGGAGGGACCCCATTATACGCGCCCGCCGGAGGTGCGCGGTTTGACGGCGCCCGAGGTGCTGACGAGCGGGCATCACGCCGAGGTTGAGCATTGGCGGCGGCGGCAGTCTTTGCGGCGGACCTGGCAGCGGCGGCCCGATTTGCTGGAGAAGGCGGACTTGAGCGCTGACGATCGCGAGTACCTGGCTGGGCTGGCGGCGGGGGAGGCGGACTAGGCGTTGGCTGCTTGCAAGCCGGCTTGATCGCCCTCGGCAAAAGCCAGCGCGCGACTGTCGCCGGTATGAGGATCGAGCATGGCGCTGACCGTGTCTTCGCGGATGACGCGTCCAGCATCGAGCAGCAGGGCGCGGCTGCCTATGCGGCGCGCTTGTTCTATCGAGTGCGATACCCATATCATGGTTAGCGCAGTGTGCGCGCGCAGTTGCAGCAGGGCGTCTTCGACTCGGCTTGTGGCGATGGGATCAAGCGATGAGGTCGGCTCGTCGAGCAAGAGCAGGGAGGGATTCAGCGACAGCGCGCGGGCGATGGCGAGGCGCTGCTCTTGTCCGCCGGAAAGATCCGACGCCGGCTTGTCCGCCAGCGCCGCTTCGAGCGAGACTTGCGCCATAAGGGCGAGGATCTCGGCGCGTGACAGCGGCTGTCCCTGCAGGCGAGCGCCGAAGCTGATATTGTCGGCGACGCTGCCTTCAAAGGCGGCGGTCTTTTGGAACATCATGCCGACCTTGCGACGCAGCTCAATGACTGGCAAGTCGTAGATTGACGCGCCGTCCAGGAGTATAGCGCCGGAGTCGATGTCGCTTAGGCGGTTGACGCAGCGCAGGAGCGAGCTTTTTCCGCTGCCGCTGGGTCCAATGACGACGAGCAACTCACCTTCGGGCACATCAAGCGAGAGGTCCTGCAGGACGGTTGCGCCGCCGCGCTTGAGTGAGAGGTTGCGGATGGAGAGTTTGGACATTTCACGTCTAATGCGCACTGTTGACCATTGAATTGTAGCGTATCTGCCCGAGGTCGTGTGCCATAGCCGCGCCACGCGTGGTAAACTTGAGCGATAAACAGTGAAAGTTTGCAGAGGGTTGACGCATGGAGATGACCATGACCTGCGCCGAGGAGTCGCGCGCGGCGCAAGAGACGCTGGCGGGCACCTTCAAACCGGCCGACGCCTTTTTTCTGATCGAGAGCAGCTTGTCGGAATATGGCGGCTGGGGCGGCGAGGCGGTAAAGTCAGCGGCGAAGGGCGGACCTTTCGCGCCGGCGCTGGCGCATTTGCAGAGCGCGCCGCGGGGCAAAGTTCTCTTCATCCGTCGGCCGCAGTCGCAGGCGAAGAACTTCTACATCGCCGTGACGAATCAGAAGAGGCCGCGCCTCTATCAGGCCGTGCTTGCGGATTATGCTGACTTGCTGGGGCTGGATCTCGGCAGCCTCGAGCCGCGCGCTATACCGCGAATTAATGGGCGCGAGTTGACTGAGGTCGACGAGTTGTATACGGTCTGCACAAACGGGCGGCATGACCCGTGCTGCGCCGCTTTGGGCGCGCCGGTCTATCAAGAGCTTGTGGCGCAGGCGGGCGCGGAGCGGGTCTGGCAGACGACGCATATCGGCGGGCATCGCATGGCGGCGACTCTGATCGCTTTCCCGCAGGGCATCGTCTACGGGCATGTCGATCCGCCGGATGTGGAGGCGATCGTGACGAATCAGCGGGCGGGATTCATGCTGCCGCACAAGTATCGTGGGCGCGGGGCATTTGCCGGGCATCAGCTGGGCGAGGCGGCGCATAAAGCCGCTTGCGCGGCGGAGGCGTTCATCCGCGAAGGCATCGCCGCCTATCGCATGGATGCGCTGCGCCTGGATGCCGTTAAGAATCTGGGCGGCGATAGCTGGCAAATCCGCTTCCTGGATGAAGACAGAGGCGCTCACTCGGTACAGGTGAGAATGACGATGTCGGCGCCGCGAAAGACTTCTTGCGGCGATGCGCCCAAGCCGATGCCGCAACACGATGTTGGGCTTGAGACCGCCAGCTGGCTTGGCACAAACTTCGCGATTTGCTAGCGAGCGCTAACGCCAATGGAGCACCCGCCGCTGCCCCGAACGCCGATATTGATTCGGCTCTTTCGTCTGGCGATATTGATCTTCGTCGGCATAGGCTTGCTGGCGTTTTCGCTGGCGATCGCGTTGATCGGCACGCAGATGTCGCTGCAGGAGCGCATCGTGCCGGGGGTCAGCGTCGGCCAGGTGGACATCGGCGGGCTGACACTGCCGGATGCGGCGGCGGCTTTGCGTGAACGCTATGGCGCGCTGGAAGAAGTCGCGTACGTCTTTCGCGACGGCCAGCGATTCTGGACGGCGACCGCGGTTGAGTTGGGGCTGAGCTTGCCGGCGGGTGCGCTGGCCGAGCGCGCCTTCGCCATCGGTCATAGCGCAGACCCGCGGCGAAATCTACGCGAACTGGCGAGCGCCTGGCTCGAGGGGGCGGCCCTGCCGCTGACGCTGGAGTTTGACGAGGGCAAGGCGCGCGCTTTCTTGCAGACGCTGGCCGGCGAAATCAACCGCGAGCGGCAAGACGCGCAGCTTCGGCTGGACGGCATTGATGTGGTGGTCGCGCCAGGCCTCAGCGGGCGCAGACTTGATGTCGACGCGACGCTTGCTGGCTTGTCGGCGGCGGTGCTGGCGCAGTCGGGCGAGACCGAGATCGCGTTGGTGATCGCCGAAAGTCCGCCGCGCCAGTGGAATGTCATGGAGGCGGCTGCGCTGCTGGAAACGGCGCTTTCGTCGCCGCTGCAGCTCATCGGGAGCTTGCCCAACGGCGACCTGCTCGCGCCCTGGATACTCACGCGGGAGCAGATAATCGCCGGGTTGCGGGTGACGCTGGCGGGCGAAGGCGACGAGCGACTCTACGATGTCAGCGTCGACTTGGGCGCTTACGCCAGTTACTTGCGGACCTTGGCGCCGAGCTTGTCCAAGCCGTCAGCCGAGGGCCGCTTCGACTTTGATCCGGCGACTGGACAGTTGACGCCGATTACACCCGCGTCCGAGGGACGGCTCCTGGATGTCGACGAGACCATCAGACGGCTGGAAGCGGCGGTCTTCGACCCGGTGAATCGGCGGGTGGTGATGTACTTTGAGACTTTGCAGCCTCGTTATCCGGCGGGGATCACAGCGGAGGAGCTTGGCATCACCGAGCTGGTGGCGGAGGCGACCACGTATTATTGGGGTTCATGGCCGAATCGACGCTCGAATATCGCTTTGGGCGCGGGCAAGCTGCACGGCATCATCATCGCCCCGGGCGAGGAGTTCTCCTTCAATCAGCATCTGGGCGACATCACGCCGGAAGCCGGTTATCTGGAGGGCAGCGTCATCCTGGGCGGGGCGACGGTGACGGGCATCGGCGGCGGCATCTGCCAGGTGAGCACCACGATGTTTCGGGCGGCTTTCAGCGGCGGCTACGCGATTACCGAGCGCAACAGCCACGGTTACCGCGTCGGTTATTATGAATACGCCGGCGCCGGGCCGGGCTTGGACGCAGCTATCTGGCAGCCGGACGTCGACCTGCGATTTCAGAATAACACGCCTTATCATTTGCTGATCGAGAGCAGTTTTCTGGGGTCCAAGGATGCGCTGCAATTCCGCATTTACAGTACGCCGCAATGGCGAACGGTGCTGGAACCGGCGATCATCCGCGATATCGTTCCGGCGCCTGAGTCAGCCTTTGTCGAAGCGGCCGATCTG
Organism: Anaerolineae bacterium; assembly: GCA_022824465.1. Taxonomy (GTDB): domain Bacteria; phylum Chloroflexota; class Anaerolineae; order Aggregatilineales; family Phototrophicaceae; genus UBA6055. The sequence continues at coordinate 119,242 of JAJDZV010000007.1, read as the reverse complement.
GCGCTGGGGCAGACGCGTCAGATTGATTATTCGGCCGATGGCGCTGATGTCTCGGTTTATCGCAATGTGTACGATACGGCGGGCAATTTGATAAAACGGGATCAGCTGTTCACACATTACTCGCCTTGGCAGGCGGTGTTTGAGGTGGCGCCGGGCGACCCGCGCCTGGCGGACGAAGACGAGGCGGAAAAGGACGGGATCGCGCCGGTGGGCGTGACCGGCTGAGCGCCTGGTCAACCAGCCCGGCGATAAGCGGCTGATGCATTTTCAGCGCGTGATTCGAGTTCGGTCGAGGCGCAGTTGACGCTCCGCCCCAGTGACATTCTATCAGGCCACCGGCTGCGCGCGGACCGGCTCGACGAAACCCTTGAGGATCTTCTCGAGCGCCATGGTATGGCTGCAGACGCCGCGCTGGGCGAAGAATGAGGCGGTGCTGGTCCAGGCGCCTTCGTCATAAGTCACTTGGTGGTTCTTGTTGTAGCCTTCAAAGTGACAATCGAAGCTGCGGATGCGGATGCGGTCAGTCTCCTGGGAATAGCGGTGGGCTTTTTCCACATCGCTGACTATATTTTGGCCGGGCGCGTAGGGCACCGGGCGGCGCTTGAGCAGGGGCTTGAAAAGAATCTCCAAAGCCATGATGTGCGGGCAGATTTCATATTTGCGGAATCCGGCGCAACTACAGGCCCAACCATCGCGATCCAAGCTTACCAAGTGGTTGCTGTTGGCGCCGTGGAATTCCACCGTGAGGTTGTTGAAGGTGGCGCGTTCCGGCTGGCTGGCATAGTCGCTGGCTTTCTGTATTTTATTGATCATGCTCGCGTCCATGTTGGTCCTTTCGCGACCCAAGCTCCGCCTGGAGAATCAAAAAAAACGCGGGCAGTGACTTTGATTGACACAGCGCGCGTCTTGCGGGCAATCCTTATGGAAACTGATCGTGAAGCATCTTCGTCGCCCAGTTTTTTTGATGATTTAAGTGTATGCGAGAGTTAAGCGGAAGTCAAAGGGATAGTTGGATTTCTCGCCAAGTCTGTGGATGTTGCACAAGTCGCCCTGGGCGCGATTTTGCCTCCGCAACATGCGACGAGGTGAGGCGATTGCGGACGCTGGCAGGCAGGCGCGCGAACCGATATTGATACTGTTTCGGCAGGGTATTGATACGCCTTGCCGGGCAGACGAAGCGCTGTTTTGCTCCGCAATTCCTGCCGAGCGAAATTGAACGGGCGGACGCGAAATCAGGCTATTGATGCAATTCTCATAATCAATGGGGTGGATTGGCTGCCATCACGGCGGTGTTAATCGAAGAGGAATCGATTCGCGGCGTCCAAGGCAAGATTCGCGACGCAGGCAAAAGGTTCTGATGCGCCCGCCCCGCGATGAGCTCAAGCCAAATTGCCGCTCGCCTCTACGCTTCCGCTTCAAGCGCGGCGCGCTGTTCCTCGATCATCTCATCCGTGCAGCGCAAGCTGACCAGGAAAGCCGAGCGCTCGGCATGGCGTTCTTCCATATCGACATCCGGATACTCTGGCTTGGTGAATTCTTCCGTGCTTTCGCCGTTTTCAACGACGAAGTCGGCTCGTTCCATCAGGGCGTCAGAGATTTTGATGCCGCCTGCCTTGATCGAATCCAGGTTCAAAGCGACCGCCAGCCTGGGCGCGGCATGGATGCCGACTCGCCCTGCGTCCAACTCCCCGTCCAGCGCCGCGGTCAGCATGTGGCCCACGACTGCGCCTTCGTTGTAGTAGGAGTAGAATCCGGCCGCGATGTGAACGCCGCGATGCACATAGGACATCGCCGTCGCCAGGATGGGTATGCCCGCTTCGTTGGAAGCCTCGATGATAGCCGGCAGCGACGGCGGATGGCCCAGCGACACAAACATATCGACATCGCTGTCAATCAGCCTCTCGGCGTTAACCAAGCCGTCGGCGGCATCCAGCCAGGGCGCCTCTTCGACAGTGATGCCAAGCGCCTCGGCGTAGTGCTTGATCTGCTCAGTGGCGTAAACATGACCGGAATTCCCCGGATTCATGAAGCTGCCGATAAAGTCAATCTCGGGATTTTGCATCGGCAAAAGCGCCATCACGTCCTCGTAGGAGCTTAGAGCGTGGCTGCCAACGACGTGTTCCGGTTTGACGCAGGGCGCGTCGGCCACGCCGGAAGTGTACGGCGCCCCGACCAGGGAGAAGATCACCAGCGGCGTCGGCTCTATGCCGCTTTCTTCGGCGGCGTGAATGGCGTTGAGCGTCACGTTGGTCGTCGTAGTCACCATGACGGTAGCGCCCTTGTCTAGCGCGTAATCCGTCATGATGGGGACATTGGAAATATCGCCGCCGGCATCCCGCCAAATTATATTGATGTTCTCGCCGGCGAAATCTTCGTTGGCGACAATGGACTCGACTTCTTCACTGCTCAAGTAACCGTGGTAATGGAGGACATCGTAGACCGCGTGAATGAGACGGCTGCTGACGCCTTGGGCATTCCGGTAGCTCAGGATGGCCACGGTCGGAATATGCCCGTCGGCAAGCGCCGTCGCCGGGACGAGCGCAGCCGCGAGTAGAACTGCCGCAAGACATAATGCACTGACGAACTTCCGCTTCATGGGAGTCAACTCCTTGCTTCAATCAACTGATAAATGGGGCGGCGGACGGCTTTCTTCTCACGATGACAAACAACCTGCCTGTAATCAGAGTAGCATTGACTTTGTATACAAGTCAACAAGAAATGTATCGTATGTGTCATTTCAAGCTAAACTGTGTAGAATATGAGGCTGCCGGGCAATCGCTAGCCGCGACAGTCTTCACACCGTGACTTTGCCCGACTCTTCAACTGGCAACAGCCCCAGCGTCAGCGACTCCAGGTAGATGCAATGTCGCCAGGGTATCGATACATCCGCGGCGGAGAGGAGGGCGTCGGTAAATTCAAGCTTGGCGCCGCTGATGAGGGCGAAAGGCGTGGCTTCGTCGCGCTCGCCCATGACTATTTGCGCGCATGCGGCAAGCGCGTCAGCCAAGCCGACCTGCGTCACAGCCATGGGATTGCCGAATAGGTCTGATTTGCCGCGTTCGTCGCGTATCGGCTTGAATCCGGCGACGGCGATCGCAATGCCGCTTGTACCATAGCGCCCGGGCATCAGCCAACTGTCGGTGAGGATGATGCCAATGCGACGGCCGAGTTTGGCGTGTAGCGCGCGGCGGATTGAATCGGCGGCATGAAAGGGGTCGCGAGGCAAGAGCACGACTTTGCCGCTGGGGATATTCGAACGGTCCAAGCCCGCGTTTGGCGAGATCACGCCGCCTTTTGCCGTGAGCAGGAAACCGAGCTCGATTCCGCCGAAGATGCAGTCAGCTTCGTCGATGACCAGTTGGGCAATCGCGGCATCCATGTTATAGCGTCTTGCCAGGCCTTTGGCGCGGGCTGACGGGCGGATGTCATTGAGCTGACGGATGCGGCCCGCGGCGATCGCGGCATACTTGCTCGAAATCGCCAGGACATCGCCATCGCGCGGCTGCGCTTCGGCGGCTGAGAGGCTGTCTACGATGGCGCTTAACAAGTCAAATGGCTGGTCGCGAATGGGGGCGCTCAGCGGCGTTGCGGTTAGAGATTGTGGCATCGGCGCGGATTCCTCGTGTGGCGAAAGACAGCGCGAATCATCGTAGCATATTTGCGACAGGCTGTCAGCGGATTGCCAAGGCGCGCTATTGCCCGGCGGCGACGCCTAACACGAGGACGCGATCCTTATCGGTCTCGGCGATGGCGAGCAGGCGGCCGTCGGGACTGAAAGCGACCGCGGAGGCCGCCAGCGACAGAGACCGGCTCGGGGCGTGTGGACTGAGCGCATTGGTCAAGTGTAGCCGCTCCTCGCCCGATGGTGATTGCGCGGCCAGCGCCATCAGCCCTTCAGCGCCAGCGAGGAATTGCGGGCGGAATGCGACGCCGCTGAGCTGGGCGCCAGCCTGATGATAGAAACGGTGAAGGTCGCCGCTTTCCAGCGCCAATTGATACAGGCTGTCTCCACTGCTGTAAACGAAGTCGCCCAAGTCTGAAGACGGCGGGGCGACCACGAGACCGCTGCCGCGCATCGGGACCAACGCGCGCCTGAAAACCAGATCGCCAGTCTCGCTGTCATACACCCAGAGCGCGGCGCGTCCGTCGCCGGTTGATTCGCCGCTGACCGCCAGCCAGCGGTCCGCGCGGCTGTAGGCGACTGCGGTCAAGGGATAGGGATAGCGATAGCGGAGCGAGACTTCGCTTGAGGCGGGGGCGGCAGAATCAATTTGCCAGACTTCGAGCGCGCCGGCTTCTCGCGTGAGCTTGAGCGATTCGGCGCCGCTGATTGCCGCCAGTTTGTCGCCTGCATGGTTCCAGCGTAGGGCCACGATGGGACCGGGCAACCAGCCCAAGGGAATCGAACGCGCGGCGCCGGAATTGTCGCTAAGGTCGACGAGCGCGACGCCGCCGTCGCGATCGCCGGCCGCCAGCCAGCGCTCATCAGGACTGATTGCGATGGCGCTTACAGCGAGCGATAGGCTGACACTGATGGGCTGGAAGTCCGGCGCATTGAAGAGGGCGATATCGCCGCGCTCGCTGACTGCCGCCAGAAGCGTCTGCCGAGCCGACCAGAAGACGTCGCTTGGCGCCGGGAGCGGCAAGCTTGCGACGGTGTCGAAGCTGTTGAGGTTGGCGCTGTGGATAAAACGCTTGGAGGCCGGTATGACGGTCTCGGACAGGGAGGGAGGGTGGCCGCGGCGATTCAGCGCGAGATTCGCAGTCGGTTCGAGATAATAGTGGTAGGCGTTGACATCGCTTTCGACCGTCCAGCCGACTTGCCCGGCGACTTCGACTTGCCACCATACGAAGGGGGGCTGGCAGGCTGGTCCATCGAGCACGGCGTCGATAATGGTTCGAGGCGGAATCTCGCCCACTTGCTCGGCAAGATAGTCGGGTTCGGCGCGCAGGCGGTTTGCCAGCGAATCCGAGGCGACGCGCGCTTTCCCATTGCCGATGCCGATGCGCGGCGGCAGCAGACCGGCATAGTCGGGCGGGCAGAAGCGAATCGTGCCGCTGGCGACCTGGGCGGGGTTAAGAGTGGGCAGGCCTTCGCAGGACCCGGCCAGCTCCAGCACGCTGCGGCTGACCCAGCCGGCGCGATAGAAGAGCCAGTCGCCGCTGGCGCTTTTGCCGAGGACGGGCACTTGTTCCTGGGAAAGGAGACGGGCAGCTAGCTTGCCGTTGGGCGCCTGCCGCACGTTGACATAGTCGCCACGGGCGCGCATGAAACAGCCGGTCGCGCCGCCGGGACCTGGATTGACCAAGGGAATGTTGTAGCAGGCGCCTTTGAGTTGCAGGTCGGTGGCGCGCAGCCAGCCAGATTCCACTTGATACCAGTCGCGCGCCGCGCTTCGTGCGAGCACAGGGGCCGCATCGAGGCGCTTGATGACTGGCGCCGATTCGTCGCGATCGGCGTAGAGGGCAAGGTCTGGGCCGGCCGCCAGGCACGCCTCGTCGCTCGCGCGGCGTCGGCTGGATGCGCCGCTGCCATCCGCCGGGCAGCCAAGCGCGAAGTCCGGGCGGATGACGCCGAAATCCGCGAGGCAGATATCGCTATCGTCGGGAACGCCGTCGCCATCGTGATCAATCAAGATTGCGCAGCCTTCAGCCGCGGCCGAGCCGGCTTGATCGGGGCAGCGGTCGAGGCGATCGGGACTGCCATCGCCATCGCGATCGGCCGAAGACGGCTGCGGGCAGCCCGGCTGGTCCGCGGCATACAAGCCGGCGATTAGGGGGCAATCGTCGCGAGGATCGGCGAGGGCGTCGCCGTCGCTGTCGACATATTCGCGCGCGACCGACTGCACTCCGGCGCCCAGGTTGGGATAGCGCTCATCGCAAACCTGCGTCAGGCTGCCATCGGCGCTGATGTGGACGGCGTAGGCGGCGCCTTCCAGTTGGAATGCCAGCCTGTAAACTTCGAGCGGATCGGGCATTGGCGATCCGAAAATCAGATCGCAGCCGAGGGCGGCGCTATCGACCAGGTGGCGCGACGAGGACAGCAAGGGCGCCTGGTCCGGCAACTGCGGATATGCGGCGCGACGAGCGGCTTCAATCAGCGCCGGCGGCTGGCTGAGGACCGGCCTCAAGTTGCCAAGGACCAGCCCGAATAGAATGATGAGACTCGTCGTGCGCACTGTCGAAGCCGCGCCCATAGTGTAAGCTCCGCCGATATTGTAACCGAATGCCGCGATTGTGGGCGGGACGAGACAAGCTACCCTGTAAGACCGGTTCAAATACTGGTACATTGCCTGCTTATGCCCGAACCTTGCCGCCTTCCGCCGGACTAGACATGCCGCGACTCTCGGAACTGTATCGGCTGGACAACTTCATCGATACTTTCGCCCTGGGGCACTATGCGCGGGTGCTGGACGCCGTGGACTTTCGCAACGGCAATTCGGTCGCCTTCAAAGTGATGCGACCGGAGCATTTGGACAGCAGCGGCGATATGCGCTGGGAGTATCGCGCATTCGGCAACGAGGTAGAGATTCTGGCGCGCCTGCGTCACAGCCCGAACATCGTCAAGCTCTACGACTTCGGCTTCATCTCCGACCACGAGGAAGCGCCGCGGGATGGCGACATAGCGTCGTATTTGGGCGATGTCCGCGGCTACATGGAGTCGTTGTCGCGTTACGCCGCGTCCGGCTGGCGTCCCTATTTGACGATGGAGAACCTGCCGCGGCATCACAGCCTCTTCTACTTGATGAAGCCGAACAGCCCCAACAGCCGCTGGCGCTTGCCGAGCGAAGAGGGACTGGCGCTGGCGCTGCAGTTCAGCTCGCTGCTGACGCTGGCGCATAGCATGCAGATCGTATATCTCGATCACAAGCTGGAGCATGTCTATTGGGATGGCGCGCATCTCAAGGTCATCGATTTCAACAGTTCGCGCCGCCTGGAGGACGACCGGACGCGATCGCCGCAGCAATATACGAAGGATGTGCACAATATGTGCGTCGGCGTCTTATATCCGCTGTTCACCGGCATGTCGCCGCAGATGACGTCATTGCGCCCGCAGCCCAGCAGCCGGGACGCGGTCGAAGCGCGCTATACCGATATCGACAGCCTGGATTTCAGCCTGGAGCCCAGCTTGAGCGAAGGCATTATCGAATTGCTGCAGCGCGGCGCGGCGGAAAATATCACCACCGTGCAGGAATTTGTGAACGGCTTGCAGCGCGTGGCGACGCAGCACGGCTGGCAATTCTCGGATTATTACACCAGCGCAGCCAGCAGCCAGGCGCGCGAGCAGATGCGAGCCGGCTTGCAGAAGCTGCGGGAAGGGCAGGAGCAGGCGCGGGAGGCGCGCGATTTGTTTCGCGAGGCGCTGATTCAGGACGGCATCAGCCGCGACCTGGAAGATGAACTGCGGCGGCTGGTAGTGGTCTTGAATGAGATGTTGAATAAGCGGGTGGTGCCCTAGGGATTTCCACAAGTGTTGAATGCAAGTCACGGCCTCTATTCTTGAAACCCACTTGACTACAACATGACGTCATAAAATACATAGTACTATGTATATCTATGTTATGTGACAGGGTTAATGGAGTAAAGTTATGAATTGTATCAACACTTGTGATTTTACCGATGCCAAGATGTTTCTTGACGCCTTGCGGAGATTGGAGAAAAGACCCGGTCCGGTCTATTATCGAGGACAAGCAAGGGACTTACCTCTCACTCCTACTGCGTGTCGTGGAGACAGTCACAAGTGGACAAGGGCATGGATCGAACAATTTGTAGAGTCAAACAGGCACGAGTATGTGCGATTCATAGATTGCTACAAGTGGAAAGACGAGCCGGTCAAGGCGTTTCAGGTACGGTTCAAACTGGCATTAAGAGACTATATTGAGAGCGAGGTAGTTTTTCAATTTCAGCAGTTCGTACTAGAGAAGGGGTTTGTAAACTTGTCAACGTACGAAATGGTTCAAGCCAGTGAGGTGGAACAGATACTTGATTACTTGAAACTCGACAAGATCCCACTACCTCCTCAGACACGATACGTATCGTTGTTGGCGCAACATCATGGCGTTCCTACACGACTGCTTGACTGGTCTTCAAGTCTCGATGTAGCCATCGACTTCGCCGTTAGTGGTGTATCCAACCCTGATTCTTTAAGCAATCAGATTGTGATTTGGGTAGTTTTTGCATGGGATCGGAACATTCCCAGTGCAGATTCCGATTGCGATGAACGACGTCTCGGAGGTTCGATAACGCAAACAGGGCCTGAAAGTGTCCGTCTCATGATGGAAATGCCACTAAAGGGAACGTGTCTTATATCTTTTGATTCGCTTGTAGACAGTACTGGTACAATGCAAATTTTGCCGCATTTGCCACAAGGCTCCCTTGCTCAAGCAAGTTACCAATTGCAGGTGGACGAAGTGAGTGAAGTCTATATAAATGAGCAAAAGGGCAAAGGTATGATTGACTTGTGGCACGATAGATATGTCTACAAGAATAGTGGCAGCCAGCCTTTGGATGCGAGGCTCTCGGAGTCTCCCATACAGAAGGACAAAGTCTATAAGTTAACGCTGCCACATTCTGAGGTTCCAGATTTGAAGCAAGAAACCAGCGACATTAAAGTTCGGCGAATCTATGATTTACCAGAGTACGCGCAGTTCGACGATGTTGATGCTCCTAGTGATCTGCCCGTTGAATCGACGCGGCAAATGCGCGAGCTAAACTTCTTAACAGAAATCGGCAAGCGACTCCGTACTGAGATTGACTGGGATGCCCTCGAAATCTAGCGCGACTATTCTCTAAATCTAATCGTCCCCGGCAGCACGAAATCCGCCCGATCAATCACCGGCTGCTCGCTCAGAATCCGCCGCACGGTCGCCTGCATCTCCGCCGGCAATCGCACGGTATTCCCGCGATCCCCATCCCGCGCGAAGATCGTGCCCGCTTGCGCATCGGTCTCGAATGCGCGCTTCGCCGCCGACAGCGCCTTGTCGGGCAAGCCCATCAGCCGCAACACTTCTGATAAGACCGCATCGCGATTCATCTGCAAGTCCTCATAACGCAGCGCGCTGATTGGCCAGCCGGTCTCGCGCAGCTCGAGATAGCGCCCCAGCATATAAAGCCAGCCCAGTGCCCGGCCTTCCAAACCGAGGTATGACGGGATCTCAGGTGGCGCCAGCGCTTCGAATTCCGCCGCTGGGCACTGATAATAAGCCGCTTGCTGCTCGATGATCTGTTGTCGGCTGTAGCGCCTGGGCTCGTCGCCGCGATTGACGCGCAAGCGATGAAACGACGCCAGCCAGTCGATGACATTGCGGCTCATGAAAAGGTGTGTCGCTTTGGGCAAAGAATCAATGTATCCCTTGATGATCACGCTCGACTGATTGCGCAATTTGATGACGAAATGCTTGCTAGCGCCAGCGACGCACGGGCGAAAAAGCCAGACGATACTGGCGTGAATGAAGGCGCTATACCACGCGCGCGAAAAATGCCGCAGCGAAATCAGGTTCGTCAGCGCCTCCGGTTCAGACAATGCCATGACGCCGTCGACTTCGTTCAAGGCGCGACAGAGCGCGGTCGAGCCGCAGCGTCCGATATTATGCAGGAAAAGCACTGACTCCTGCTCAACCAAGACGCTGTCGACGAGCCCGGCAAAATCCAGGAAGGGCAGCGATACCAGGTACTCAGCCCCCTCGAATTGCGCTTGGTACATGAAGGGCGTCCGCGACAAATCGACGCCGGCGGGCAGCGCCGTGAAGATTGCTGACTCATGGGTGGGATCGAGGCAGTAGAGCGTGTAACGCGGATCATCGAACAGGCGCTCTGCCTTCATCGTTTCACCGACGGTCCACTCAAAGTCGGCCAACGATGCGATGACGCCCGGATGCTCGCGGTAGCGGCTTACGATGTCCAGTTTGGTTGCGCTCAAGGCATCTGCCCTCCGTACTTTTGCACAAAAAATCGCGCCTCGCTCTCGACAAATTCGACGGCGCCGGCGATGCTGGGATTGGGCGGCGTATCAGCCGGCATAACGTGTATGCAGGACGAGACCAGCGCAGGCTCGCCGCGCATATCGACCACAACCTCGCCGACCTGCCCGGCGCAGACCCCCTGAAAGCGCAAGACTCTGCGCTCCAAGCAAGTGGACTCCGATAGCTTGAGCATGATTTGCAGCCGCGCGCTGCTTTCCCGGGGCCGCATGGTGGCGACGATCCCTCCGTCATCAGCCGATGGCAGAGTAAAGCGCCATTCGTTCTGGCGGTCGACAAGGGCGAGCGTAACTTGCGCGGCGAGCTTGGCGCGATTCCCGGCGTCCAGCGTGCCCTCAACCGTGGCGGCGTGATAACCCATGCCATCGAGGACGATCAGCGCCGAGCGGTTGCCGGTGGCGCGGCAATGCCAGATTGCTTGGCTGCATGAGCCGCCCAGGTCGAGCAACAATGTATTGCGAGCGTCCCCGGGCTTCAGGCGCTGCAGGAAGGTATGCAGGCGCGGCAATTGCGCCAGGTCGCCGGCGATGCCCGCGGTGTAGAGCAGGGTCAGGCTCAGCGGTGCGTCCATTCCGCCCGCCGTTTTTCGATGAAGGCGCGCATGCCCTCGGCCTTGTCTTCCGAGCCGAAGGCGATCAAGAAATTGCGCCGTTCCAGCGCCAAGCCCTCTTCCAGCGAAGTCTCGTAGGCTTTGTTGATCGCTTCTTTGGTCAGGCGGATAGCCACCTGGGAGCGCCGCGCCACCTTCTGCGCGATGGCGATGGCGCTATCCATATACTCGTCGAGCGGCGCCACCCGGTTGACCAAGCCATAGTCCAGCGCTTCGCCCGCGCTGAGCTTGCGGTCGGTCAGCATGACTTCCATCGCCAGCGCTTTGCCCACGGCGCGGGTCAGGCGTTGGGTGCCGCCGGCGCCGGGAATGATGCCGAGGTTGATCTCCGGTTGGCCGAATACCGCCGTCTCCGACGCCACAATCATGTCACAGCTCATAGCGACCTCGCAGCCGCCGCCCAGAGCATAGCCGGACACCGCCGCGATGACGGGCTTGCTGATTGCCTGGATGTCGAAGCGGTCAATCAGCGAGCGCGACATCAGCATGTCGATCTGCGTTTTGCCATCCATCTCCTTGATGTCCGCGCCAGCGGCGAAGGCTTTGTCATTCCCCGTCAGTATGATCGCGCCGATGCTCGCGTCGCTATTGAAGGCCGCCATCGCCTGCATCACTTCGTCCATCAGCGCCGAGTTGAGGGCGTTCAGCGCTTTCGGCCGGTTGAGTTGCACGCGCCCAACGCCCTCCGCCGGCCTGTCGACAAAGATGTTCTCGTAGCTCATGCTGTCAACTCCTCTGCAATATGGCCTCTCGCTGAATCGCCGGCGCCGCTAAAGCGCGTACAGGCGAGCCGGTGGCGCGTCCTTACTACACGACCTCGGGTTGAACTTCACATAGCCCGATTCTAGCACAGCCCGGACATGTGGTTGCCGCGCCTGCGCGCCGCTCAGCCGCCGACGATTTCCTCAATCGCGCGTACAACACTCCGGCATGTGTCATCCCATTCGCGCGGATCGGTCTTCGCGACCGAATAGGCTCGGACTTGCGCCCCCTGTACCCGCACAGCGATGGCATCCGGCGAGTAGGGCGCGTAGCGTCGCGGATCGGTCGGTCTCATCAGCATGACGGTCTTGGCGCCGCTCGCCGCCGCCAGGTGCGTCAAGCCGCTGTCGTTGCCGATGTATAGGAGCGCTTCCGCCGCCAGCGCGCCGATCTCGGGGAATGTCAGCCGATCCACCCAGCCGACCGCGGGAACTATCAGCCGCCGCTGGACCTCAGCTACCAACTCGCCATCGCCCGGACCGCCCAACAGGATGACACTCGCGGCCCGTGCCTCCGCGACTTGGTTGAGCGTTGCCGCCAATTGCTGCAAGGGGAAGCGCTTGCATTCCAGCCGCGCGCCCGGATTGACGCCGCCGCCAGGATGCGCCACGATGTACGGGGCGCCGATGTTCACTGCCGCAAGACGCTTGCGAACCGCCACGGACGCCCCTTCTGTCAGCGGCAGATTGGCGTAGACATGTATGTCGCGGCCTGCCAGTGCGTTGACGACTTGTAGGTAGATTTCGCTCTCGTGCTCCGGCGCATCCGGGTCAAGGGGCACACGCAAGTTGTAACCGAAACCGCGCCCGCCGCTATCCAAACCCGCGCGCAAGGGTATTCCCGCCAGCCAGACCGCCAGACTCATCAAGGGCGAGCGGACCAGGGAGACCGCCGCATCATAATTGCCGGCGCGCAGTTGCCCTACAAAAGTCCAAAAGCCGCCCGGCGAGCGCAGCGGCATATCGGCTTCCGTCACCAGCGTGTCGTCGAGCGCGGGATGATGAGCGATGGCGCGCTCGGACCATGGTCCCACCGCCCAAGCGATTTGAGTCTTCGGGTAGGCTTCGCGCAGAGCCTTCAAAGCCGCGGTCGCCATGACGGCATCGCCGATGCAGCAGGTTCGAATCAAGACAATGCGGCGCGGCTCAGCCGATTTCGTTGCAGTCGGGAACAGCGCCCGCAGCAGCCGATAGATCATGACTTCACGCTCGCGAGAGTGGGCATGGCAACCGCAAATGTAATGCAGAGCGCGCGTGCGGCATAGTGCCAGCTGCAAGTCTGTCGTGGCGCTCCCTTGATACGATACCTTTTTCGGATCGGCCTTGGCGGCTTGACGACGCCTTTTATGATGTTAAGCTTACTTTTAATCAGCCTAATAACTGGGCTGTATGCCACGATGAGACTTCACGCTCTTACTTACGCGTTTCATGATCGGCAGTTCTTGATCAAGCTGGGGGAGACCGCGGTTTTCGTGCTGCTGATCCCGCTACCGGTGATCGGTTTGATCAGCTTGTGCGCCCTTTTGGGTTATTTGTCGGAGCTTGTCCACAACGTCAGCAACGACTACCCGCGGCCGCTACCGGCTTGGAACCACATCGGCGAGGATATCAGCCGGGGCTTCTCGGTCCTGGTCGCGCTTGTCATTTATCATTTGCCGCTGGCGCTGGCGCTGGCCTTTCTGTATGTCTTCCGCGCCGCCCTCGCGGTCAGCCTGTTCGGCGGGATTACCTACGCCGGCATAGTCGCTGGCTTGCTGCCCCTACTGCTGCTGTATCTGGTCTTCGTCTGGTCGCTGTTCGCGATCGCCCTGGCGCGCTATGCGGAGACTTGGGAGACGGCGTATTTCTATCAGTTCAGCCGGCTGCTGCGGACGCTGCAGACGAATTTCGGGCTGGCGCTGCGCTGGCTGATCGCGTCGCTGGCCGCGAGCATGACGCTGCTGCTGCTGACGCCGGTTTTGCTGTTGGGGCTCTTCCTCTTTGTGCCGGTGCAGGGTTATTTGCTCGGCAACTACACGCGCAGACTGCGGATCGCGCGGATGAGGCGCCGGCGCGCCGCTGCAGGCGAGCAGCCTGCGCTGACAATGACTTATCAGCGACCGAAGGCGCAGGCGCGATAGTGTGAGACATCGCTTCGGCGGCGATTCGAATACGGCGATTTCGCGTCGAACCTTCTGCGCTTGCCCGGCATTTGTAGCTGGAAACCTTTGTATACGCTAGGTTCTGCGGCTACAATAAGAATCAGACAGATGTTTGCCCGGCGCTTTTTGCGGAATACATGATGAATTGCGCGACTGCGGCATTCCGGTTGGAGACCGGTATCTGTCATCGAATAGATTTTGTTGTTTATCCTCATCTGCACTCAGGCGCATTGCTCATCAGCCGGTCGCTTTGACGGGACACAGATCAGGCTAAGCACGGGAGAGAGGCGGTTTATGATCTCAATGCTATTGTGCCGCTTAATTGGCTTGGTCGTGTTTTCATTCATCGGCGTTCGTCTGGGCGCGTCATTGGCGCATCTGACGCAATTCAGCGCCGATGAAGCATCGCTGATATTCTTCGGCTTGGGCGCGCTTGTCGGCTTGATTGCGACGCCCTGGATCACCGTTTTGCCCTTGCGCGCCTGGCGCAGAGCGGCCAACGAGATGACCGTGCCTCGGCTGATCCTGGCGATATTCGGCGGCTTGATCGGCCTGACGGTGGCGCTGATGCTGGCTTTCCCGCTGTCGCTATTGGGCGACCCAGTGGGTCGAATCCTGCCGGCGATCGTGTCGGTGGTCTGCGGTTATCTGGGCATGCATCTTTTCAATATCCGCTCGGGCGAGATCGTCGATTGGGTCAGCGAGAAACTGCTGGGGCGTCAACGGCGCTTTCAGCCCTTCGCAGCGCGGCAATTGCTGCTGGATACCAGCGTCTTGATCGACGGGCGCATCGTGGAAATCGCCGAGACCGGTTTCATCGGTGGCGCCTTAGTCCTTCCGCGGTTTGTGCTGAGCGAGCTGCACCGCGTCGCCGATTCATCCGATCCGCTGCGGCGCAATCGTGGTCGGCGCGGCTTGGCAAAACTCAATGAATTGCAGCGCAACAACGATATACCGGTCAAGATCGTCGACGATGATCCGGAAGGCTTCGGCGAAGTGGATGCCAAGCTGGTGGCGCTATCGATACAGTTGAACGCCTCGCTGGTGACCAACGACTTCAATCTCAACCAGGTGGCTGATGCCCAAGGCGTCGATGTGCTGAATATCAACGCGCTGGCTAACGCCGTGCGCTCGGTATATATCCCGGGCGAAACCTTTGACATCCGCATCATCCAGGAGGGCCGGGATCCCAACCAAGGCGTGGGCTATCTTGATGATGGCACGATGGTGGTGGTGGAATCGGGCCAGCGGTATATGGACCGCAAGGTCGGCGTCGAGGTCACGAAGCTGATCAACCGCCCCACCGGGCGGATGATCTTCGCGGTGCCGCAGTCGCGGGCTGGGCGGTAGCGGCTGGATTCCGGGTCTGTATCTTACTGGCGTTGGAAACGGCCAGTCGTGCCAGAATCCCTTCGGCGGCTTTTCTTCATAAGGTGCTTCAAGGCGCTCGACATTGTCGAACGACTTGCTGGTGTTGACAGCATGGCTTCGCGCTTCTCCTGGCTTCCTTTGACATGCATGTGAGTCTTGCGCCACTCGCAAACATCGGGAACGGCTTTTACCCTCCGGTTGAGCATTGGCGCGAGTCAGGCCGGCGCTATTCCACAAGGGCGCGATATCCCGGCGCGACCAGAGGCCGGTCGCCCCTATACGAATTCGCCGATTCTGCTAGGATTGCGACCTGATCTTAGCCACAGACACAAGAGCGAGAATGCGATGAGCGAAGCGGCGCAAGAGCGCCTCACCGGCGCCGAAGAAGTTGTTTGGGACCTGTCGGTCTTTTACGACAGCGTGGATGATCCGCAGATTGACGCCGATATCAAGCGGCTCGAGGGGCTGGTCGACGACTTTCAGGCGCGCTGGCGGGGAAAAGTCGCGGAGATGCGCGCTGAGGATTTCGTCAGCGCTTACGAGGCGCTGGAAACGATCTACGATATGCGCGGACGCTTGGGCGCCTTCGCCTTCCTCAACTTCTCGGTCGACACCAGCGAGGCGGCCTATCAAGCGGCGGTCGCGCGGATCGAGGAGCTGGAAGCGCGCCTCAGCCAAAAGCTGGTCTTCTTCGACCTTGAATGGAACGCGCTGGACGATGACGCGGCCGCGCGGATCCTGGATGAGCCGGCAGTTGCGAAATATCGCTACTATCTGGAAGCTGAGCGGCGCTACCGTCCCTACAACCTCAGCGAAGCCGAGGAGCGCATCATCATCGAGAAGCAGGTCACCGGCAGCGGCGCCTGGACGCGCTTCTTCACCCAGCTCACAAGCGCCTTCCGCTTCGACTGGCTGGGAGACGAAGTCAATATGACCTTCGTGCTCAACAAGCTGCGCGACACCGACCGCGACGTGCGCGAAATGGCCTGGCGCAAGCTGACGGACAAGCTCCAGGAGAAGTCGATGGAGCTGACCTTCATCTTCAATACGCTGGCGCTGGACAAAGCCAACAGCGACCGCCGCCGCGGTTACGCCAGTTGGATATCCTCGCGCAACTTGAGTAATAAAGCCGGCGATGAAGTGGTCGAGGCATTGATCGCGACTGTCACGAGCAATTACGGCTTGGTCGCGCGCCACTATGAGCTGAAGCGGGCGCTGCTGGGTTACGACGAGCTATACGATTACGACCGGTACGCGCCATTGAACTTGAAGGAGAGCGACGCCTTCTACGTCTGGAAGCGGGCGCGCGATATCGTCCTGGAAGCCTTCAACGGATTCAGCCCGCGCATGAAGACGGTGGCTCAGCAATTCTTCGACAAGAACTGGATACACGCGCCGGTTCTGCCGAACAAGCGCGGCGGCGCCTTCGCGGCCTCCACCGTCGCCTCAGCCAATCCCTTCGTCTTTCTCAACTACCTGGGAGACGGGCGCGATGTCACGACTCTGGCGCATGAACTGGGACATGGCATCCACATGTATCTGTCGGGGATGGAAAGCGGACTCTTCGCCCTTTATACGCCACTGACCACCGCCGAGATGGCCTCGACCTTCGCCGAGATGTTGGTCTTCCAGGATTTGATGGCGGCTGAAGACGACCGGGAAGTCCAGTTGTCGATGCTGACGGAGAAGATCGAAGATACATTCGCGACGGTCTTTCGTCAGGTGTCGATGAATCGCTTCGAAGACAAGATGCACAATGCGCGCCGCAGCGAAGGCGAGCTGACGTCCGAGCGTTTGAACCAGCTATGGCTGGAGACACAGCGCGATATGTTTGGCGACAGCGTGACGATCACCGAGGAATACGGCAGTTGGTGGAGTTATGTGCCCCATTTCCTGCATACGCCCGGCTATGTCTACGCCTATTCCTTTGGCGAGCTTTTGGTGCTGGCGCTTTATCGGATTTATCAGGAGCAGGGCGAGGCCTTTGTGCCGAAGTACCTCGACTTGCTGGCGGCTGGCGATTCGGATTATCCCGACCGCTTGCTGGCGAAGGTCGGCGTAGACATTAACGATCCCGGCTTTTGGCAAAAGGGCCTTGACGTAATCGACGAGTGGGTGAGCCAGGCGGAGACGCTGGCGCGCGCGCTATATCCGAAGAAGTTCGTCTAGGCGGCAGCTATGACGGCTGGCTACTCGGGAAGGCCCCTGGTCAAGAAGCTGGGCATCAAACCGGGTCAGCGGGTGGCGCTGCTGAACGCGCCAGCTGGCTATCTGGACTCGCTTGGCGAATTGCCGGCTGACGTGACGGTTGACGCGGCGCTTCGGCATGACGCCTATGGATTTGTGCAAGCCTTTTTTGTCTGGCGGACGGACTATGAAGCCGCCTTCGGGAAGCTGAAAGCGGCGATCAAGAAAGACGGCATGTTGTGGATTTCATGGTATAAGCGCGCCGCCAAGATGCCGACCGATATCACGGAGGATGTCGTGCGCGAAGTGGCGCTGGCGGGTGGCTTGGTCGATGTGAAAGTCGCCGCCATCGACGCGCAATGGTCGGGCTTGAAGCTGGTGTATCGTCTGAGGGATCGCTGATATCAATGAGTATGTCGCTGGAAATAGCCGAAGCGCAAGACCTGCGCCAGGCGCTGCGCAACCAAGGCAAGAGCCTGGTCTTCACCAACGGCCACTTCGACCTGCTGCATGTCGGGCATCTGGACTACCTGGAAAAGGCGCGGGCGCTGGGCGATGCGCTCTTCGTCGGCTTGAACGGCGACGCCTCCACCACCCGCCTGAAAGGACCCGGGCGTCCGCTTGTGCCGGCCGACGAGCGCGCGCGCTTGCTGGCGGCGCTTGCGCCGGTGACCGCTGTAATCATCTTCGAGGAAGACACCGCCGACAGCTTGCTGCGGGCGCTGCAACCGGATATCTATGTCAAAGGCGGCGACTATGAAGACAAGCCGCTGCCCGAGCGCGCTACTGTCGAAGCCTACGGCGGGCGTATCGAGCTGATCGAATACCTGCCGCAGCGGAGCACGACGCAGATTATCAACCGGACGCGCAAATTGGATGACTCGAGCCGATGACATCTGCGCGCCGGATGCCTGCCGCATGGGGCAAGTGGGTGGTGCGCGAGGCGCAAGTGGTGGTAAAGTTTGGCGCAGGTCTAAGAGAGGATATGTCGAAGTAGAGAGGAATTGCTGATGGCGCGCGCAGGATTGTCCAGTTTCTCCTTGCATCTGCCGGATGCGCTGGGGGACCCATGGTTTGAGTTGGACGCGGACGGGAAAGGCGTCTCCGGCAATTTTAATGCGACGCCGACGCTCGATCTGCTGGATTTCCCGGCGGAGGCAGCCGCGCTCGGCATCCACTGCGTCGATCTCTGCATTCAGCATATCCCCAGCATTGAGCCGAGCTACCTGGCTGAGTTGCGAGCGGCTTTCGAATCAGCCAATGTGGAATTGTATCAACTGCTTGTCGACATCGGCGAAATCGGCAGCCCTGACCCCGACGAGAGCAGCGCCAGCATCGCGCTGACAAAACGCTGGATCGAAATCGCCGCCGAGCTGGGATCCAGCGGCATACGCTATGTGCCCGGTGACAGCGATCCAAAGCCGGAAACGATTGCCAGCTGCGCTGCCGCTTTCCAGGCGCTTTACGACTACAGCGTTGCATGCGGCGTGGCGCCGGCGACGGAGAACTACAAGGTCTTCAATAAAGACGCCGACGACCTGCTGCGCATGCTCGACCTTTCGGAGAGGGATTATGGACTGGTGGCGGATTTTGGCAATGCCAGGGGACCCGACAAATACCAGACTTTGACCAGGCTCGTGCCGCGGGCGACGGCGATTCACCAGTGGGTCGCGATCGACGAGAGCGGCGCGATTGATGTCGAAGACTCCAAGCATTGCCTGACAATGGCGCGCGACAACGGCTTCGATGGACCGGTAATGCTTCTGGGCGGGCATCCCTATCAACTTTATCGCGATACGCGCGAGTTGCGGGAAGCGGTCGAGGAACTGCGCGGCGAGGTGCAAGCGATCTTCGGCGACGCCTTCCAGCCGTAATCTGCAATCGGGCCTGCGTCGTCGCTGTCAATAAGGCGACAACGGCTGCCTTGCGCCCAAGCGGCGCGAGGGTTATGCGCTGGCGTACGGCTGGCGACGGGTTGATTCTTAGAGGAGCGATGGCGCATGAAGGTCACCGGCCTTGAAACAATTCTCATTGCCAACATTGAGCCATATCGCGGCGGACGTTATTGGCTATTCGTTCAGTTGACCACGGACGAAGGCATCATCGGCTTGGGCGAACGTCCGACCGGCTTGGCGCGCCGCCTCGACTCGCAGATCGGCCTGCTCGAGGAGCTCTGCGAAGAATTCGTGATCGGCAAGAGCCCGTTTCAGATTGAGCGGATCTGGCAAGAGATTTACGCCTCCCGCCACGATTGGCGTCATCCGGGCTTGGCGCTGACGCCGGCGCTTAGCGCCATCGAGATGGCTCTGTGGGATATCGTCGGCAAGGCGACCGAGCAGCCGGTGTACAATCTGCTGGGCGGGCAAATGCGCGAGCAACTGCGCGCTTACGCTTACATGCCGACCGAGGGCATCTGGGAAGACCCGCGAAAAGCCGGCGAGATCGCAAGCAAGCTGGTGGAGGAAGGAAACTCCGCCTGCAAGTTCGATCCCTTCACGCCTCTGTTTCCGCATCCGCGCGATTTCTCACTGAGCGCGATTCGCCGGATCGCCGAGATCTTCCAGGCGATCCGCGACGCCGTCGGCGATCATCTGGAGGTCGGCATCGGCACGCACGGGCAGTTTAGCACGGCGGTCGCCATTCGCGTCGCCAAGGAGCTGGAGGAGTTCAGCCCCTTCTGGTTTGAGGAACCGGTGCCACCGGAGAATGTTGATGAGATGGCGCGAGTCGCGGCGCATACCAGCATTCCCATCGCCAGCGGCGAACGCTTGGTCACGAAGTTCGAGTTCGCCGACCTGCTCAAGAAACAGGCGGCGCAGATCATTCAACTGGATGTCGGCCAATGCGGCGGCATACTGGAGGCGAAGAAGATCGCCGGCATGGCGGAGGCGCACTACGCCATGATTGCGCCGCATATGTACTGCGGTCCGGTGGCAGCCGCGGCCGCCGTTCAACTCGATGCCTGTTCGCCGAACTTTCTGATTCAGGAGTTCAACGCCAACCGCTTGCACAGCGATATTCTGAAAGAACCGATACGCTTCGAGAACGGGACCATCACGCCGCCGACCGCGCCCGGCTTGGGAGTGGAATTGGATGAAGCCGTCGTGAGAAAGCGCCTGGCATAGGCCTCGGCGCCAAACATACAAACAAAGGAACGCAGCTTGGCGTTCCTCTAGGGCGCCTATCGGATTGCGCTGCAGTTAGGTCAAGCGGTTGTAGAACTCTACGACTTGCTGAATGTCCACCGGCGTCTGCACCTCGCCTTCTTCCGGCGCGCGATCCAGGGTGACGCGGAAGCTGTCTTTATCCACCGTCAAATAGGGCGGGAAGTAGGCTGACTGCTGGATCCACTCCTGGATATGCACGTTCTTCTTCATCTTGTCCGACACTTCGATGACATCCTGGGGGCGGACCTGGTACGAGGGCAGGTTCACGCGTCTTCCGTTGACGTTGATATGGCCGTGCCCAACGATTTGCCGCGCCGACCAGATGGTGGCGGCCAAGCCCGAGCGATAGACGATGTTGTCGAGGCGACGCTCAAGCAGGCTCAACAAATTGACGCCCGTTGGACCGGGCATCAAAGCGGCTTTCTTGTAGTAGTTGCGCAACTGCCGCTCGCGCACGTTGTAGATGAAGGACAGTTTCTGCTTCTCTTCCAGTTGAAGCGCGTAGTTGCTGCGCCGTCCGGAACGGAAGGATTTCTCACGTCCGTGCTCGCCGGGCGGATAGGCGCGGTCTTCCAGGATGCGCGAGTATTTCGGGCGCGGCACCAGCAACTCGCCGAAGCGGCGTTGGGGTTTGGCTTTAGGTCCGTGGTATGAAGCCATAAAGTTGCGAAGCCTCTCTCGAGCGGGCGCGCGGCCCGCGTCATCTTTCACAAATCGACGACCCAGTATAGTTGATTCTGCCCGCTCTGGTAGGGCGAATTTGGGGAAAGATAGCCTGTGCGGAAAGGCAATGCCAGGCCGCTACTCCGGCAAAATCACCGATTCTCGGCGCCATAAATGTCGAAATGGCGATCTTGCCAGCGGTTTCCCCGCCTACGCCGGCATGTTCTCCAGGCGGCTCAACCAGTAATGCACATCAAAGCTATCGTCTCCCGTGAGAAAGCGCCAGAGCTTGATGCGGTTGACGATCTCCAGCCGCCCCGAGGCTTCCTCGAACCAGGGTTCGCGCCGGCTGAGGATGTCCTGAACGCTGCCGTCGCGGTCCAAGCCGGCGTGGATTTCCTTGGGCGCGCCGTATCCTTCGTCCAGGTCGTCGGTGTTCCAGAGGCGCAATTGCCGCACAGCCGGGTTGAGCCGGAGCTTGAACATATAGCGCCGGCGGTCGGTTTGGTTCTGGCGTCCGCAATGCCAGATGCCGTGATGCAGAACAAGCACGGCGCCGGCTTTGCAGACCATCGCGATTTGGCCGCGCATATTCTGGTAGGCGGCGACGTCAGCTTCGTTGACGCGGCGGAAGTGACTGCCCGGCAAGAGCAGCGTCCCGCCCATTTCCAACGGCACATCATGCGGGAAGTACATGATCTGAATATCGAAGTGCGTCCGGCAGTCGATAATGGAATCGGCATGCAGCCCTTGCGCCTTGCCTTGCTTTGGCTCGCGCACATGGATCGCGTCGTGATCAAAGAGCGGGTCTTCGCCGACAAGACTGTGGATCAAGCCTTGGATCTGCGGCAGGTCAAGCATACGGCGAATGGCGGTTCCCTGATAACAGAGCGAAAGCGGCGTTCCGGCGGGTGCGCCATTAATCGCGCCTCTGTCAATTTCGCGCATCACGGCTTGGTTGATATCATCGGGAACCAAGTCGTCGAAGCGCAGAAAGCCGCGCGCCACAAACTCGGCCATCTGGCTGGAATCCAGCAAGTATCGCTTGTCGATCATCGCGAAATGTCCTCCAGTTTTTCAAAGACGAAGCCATATTTCATGAACGATGTGCTGTATTCTTCGCCGGGGTAGGGTGGGATAAGGACGGGATGCTGGATCAGGCGCCAGCCGTCCTTCAGCGCGTCCAAGCCGGTGTCGTAAGGCGCTTCGTTGTTGTCGCCGGTCGTGTGGGAGTCATTGCCCGTGCCGTCATAGATCGCCCAGCCGACGACGCGGCTGTCGAGCGCTGAGGTCGAGAGGTAGAGCGTGAGCACCTTCTGTCGCTGCGCGGTAGCCATGGCGGTCCCTTGGTTGATGCTGCGTCATGCAGACAAGCCTACCGCATCAGGCGCGCCACGACAATTGATTATGGATGAAGATTGCCTTGCGTCTACTCGTCGCTCTGCACGTCGATAATCATCTTCGTATCAGGCAACTCGCAACGCTCGCGGAAGTACTTTTTCACTTCCTGGCCGATCACCTTCGTCTTTGCCGCCATGCCGGCGCTTTTTACGGCCCAGCCGACAATTGGAATAAAGCTGGCTGCTTCGCTAACTATTCCGCCAACGACGAGGCCGCCGACAGCTCCTGTAAGGAATTCGGTTAAATGATCTTTATCATAGGCACTGACGTCATAAGCATTTGCGACCTGATTTATCATGACGATGTCCGCGCCGGTAAGTATGAGTGTGCTGCCGGGAATCCAGCCAGCTAAGGCGCCGACGGTCGTCCAATTGCTAACTATGTTCCTCGCCTCGCGGTCGGCATCCTGTAATGTTCTCGACATTTCTCTCCACCATTGGATTGGTTACACTGTTGCCATTGTCATTCACTTGTCATTACGCAAATCGAGACTCGAAGTTGCTTGCGTCCCCGCGAAAAGCCAAGCCGAGATGACTGGATGAAAATCTTGCTGCTCAGCGACCGGATTCCGCCCGAGGGCCGCGGCGGCGCGGAGGCTGTGGTTTGGCGGCTGGCGCAGGGCTTGGCGCGGTCTGGGCATGCGCCGCAGGTGGTCGCGGCTACGGCCGGTCCCTCGTTTGAGGAGTTGCGCGACGGCATCCCGACAGTTCACATCCGCGCCGGCTACCCGGAGCGTTGGCGCGCCTGGTTGTCCTTGTGGAATCCGCAGACGGCGCGTCCCTTCCGTCGACTGCTGCAAGGCATCAAGCCCGATGTCGTCAACGCGCACAACATTCATTTCTCGCTCTCCTACCATATGCTGAAAATCGCGCGCGACGCCGGCTGCGGCGTGGTCTATAGCGCGCACGACGCCATGCCCTTCGCCTATGGCAAGCTGCCGTCGGCCTTTTCTCCTGACGGTCGGGAGATGTTTGCGCTGGGAGACTACAGCTTGCCCCGCGGCTATAACCTGCGACAGAGCCGTTTCCGCTACAATCCGTTTCGCAACATGATCATCAGACGCGCGCTAGAGCGCCACGCGCATATCCGCACCGCGCCGAGCCAGGCTTTGGCTGATGCCTTCGCCGACAACGACATGCCGCCAGTCGAAGTCGTGCACAATGGCCTTGACCTGACGGATTGGCAGCCGGTTGATGAAGCGCTCGTTGCCAATCTGCGGCGGCGGCTTGACTTGGAACAAAGGCGGGTGATTCTGATGGCTGGTCGCCTGACGCGCGAAAAAGGCATGCGCGCTATGCTGCTCGCTCTGGACCGCTTGCGGGAATCGCTGCCCAATGTCCGTCTGCTGCTGCTGACCGATCGCGATATTGATTCGCAAATTACGGCTGAGTTCGCTCGTCTGCGCGCCTATGTGCGCATCGGCGGTTGGCTGTCGGGCGATGAGTTGCGCGCTGCCTATCAGTTGGCGGATGTCGTGGCTGTGCCTTCGGAGTACGTCGACCCCTTTCCAACGGTGGTATTGGAAGCGATGGCTTGCGGAGTTCCGGTTGTGGCGACAGCTTTCGGCGGCGCGCGCGAAGCGGTCGTCGATGGCGAAACCGGCTTCATTGTGAATCCCCGGGATACAGACCGGTTTTGCGACCGGCTCGAGCGTATGCTGCGAGACCCGGACTTGAGGCGGGAGATGGCATGGCGGGGCAAAGAGCGCATTCACCGAGAGTTTCCACTGGAGCGGCAGGTGAGCCAAATGACGGAGATCTACCACAGAGCGATAAAGGAGAGCCGCAAGTGAGTCAGGCGCCAAGCGCGATAATGTCGAGCGAAAGGCACAATTCTACGTCCGCCGCGGGCTTGCATTTTGCCCGGCCACGGCGCTGATGCCCGGAGGCGCGACACGATGCGACGCCGACGCTATGCCGAAGCGAGCGACCTCTATCGCGCGCAAGAAGCGCTGATGAATTGGACGCGCACGGCCGGGCATTGTAACTATCTGCACAAGGGTGATGTCGGCCATCAACTGTTTAACACCTGCTACGGCTACGACAAGGGCGAGGTCTTCCGCTACTGGCTGGACGCCGCCGGCGACGTGGCGGCTTTCGCCTTGCTTTGTCCGCATTGGAAGTTCTTCAACCTGCAAGTGTCGCCGCATCTGCGCTATAGCGCGCGGCATGTCGCCATGTTCGAATACTGCGAACAAGAGATTGGTCGACTAGGCAAATTGCTCAACGCCAGCCTCGACGTTTTGACGGTCGAAGCCTTCGACGGCGAGCCCGCTTACACTGAATTTTTGGAGGCGCGCGGCTTCAAGCGGGGGAAGCTCGGCATCACCTTGACGCGGCGCAATCTGGCGGGCTTGCCCCAAGCCAAGCTGCCGCCGGGCTACTGCTTCCGCGAAGCGACGGCCGGCGACATTGAGCGGCTGGTAGACCTGCACAATCACACATTCACGGACAAATGGGACGTCGCGTCTTACAGCGCCGTCTTCAACGCGCCCCACATGGAATACGAGTGGGTGGTGGTCGCGCCGGACGGTCGCTTCGCCGCTTTCGTCAACTTGTGGGTCGACCGGGTGAATCGCTCCTTGCTCTTTGAGCCGGTCGGCACACATTCCGACTTCCGCCGTCTGGGTTTGGGCAAGGCGCTGATGGTCTACGCGCTGCGCCGAATGCGAGCCGAGCGCGGCATCGAATGCGCGTATGTCGGCCACGAACCGGCGGAAAAGAATCCGGCCTCGGGCGCGCTCTACGCCTCAGTCGGCTTTACGCCGGTCTACGCCATCTACGACTACGCGAAGCCGGTGAATCAAACAGCCAGAAGCGTCTAGCTCGAGTAACGTCGGCGTCGCGCGGATCGCTTGCGCGGGCGAAACAGTTGCCTGTGCCTGCGCGGCTGGTAAAATACGACAGAGGCAACGACGACAAAGAGGAGCGACGAGATTGCAGATCTTCAACGTGCTGGGGCGGGAAAAGCAGCCGTTCACGCCGATCGACGAGGGGCGGGTCGGTATGTATGTTTGCGGTCCCACCGTCTACGAGCATTCGCACCTGGGACATGCCAAGACCTACGTCTCCTTTGATGTCGTGGCGCGTTATCTGCGCTACCGCGGTTTCGACCTGCTCTACGTGCAGAACATCACCGATGTCGGCCACTTGCGCGCCAACGAAGAAGATCGCGTGCTCGTCCGCGCGGCTCAGTTAAACGCCAAGCCGATGCAAGTGGTTGAGACCTATACGCGCAGCTATTTCGAGGATATGGACGCGCTTGGCGTGATGCGGCCCGATATCTCGCCACGGGCAAGCGGGCACGTGCCGGAACAGATCGAGATGATCGAAACGTTGATCGCCGAGGGGCATGCCTACGCGGTTGATGGCAACGTCTACTTTGATGTGCTCAGCGATGACGATTATGGCAAGCTGTCCAACCGGCGTGTGGACGAACAGCAGGCGGAAACGCGCGCCTTGGTCGGCGGCGACAAACGGCATCCAGCCGATTTCGCCCTATGGAAGCGTGCTGAGCCCGAGCACATCCTGCGCTGGAACAGTCCCTGGGGCGTCGGCTTCCCCGGCTGGCACATCGAATGTTCGGCGATGGCGAAGAAATATCTGGGCGCCAACTTTGATATTCATGGCGGCGGCATCGACAATATCTATCCGCACAACGAAAACGAAATCGCCCAGAGCGAATGTGCCAATCACGCGGCCTTCGCCAACTACTGGATGCTGACCGGCAGCTTGAATGTGCTCGACCCGGACGAGGGCATTCCGGTCAAGATGAGCAAGTCGCTGGGCAATTACATCACCATCAAGGACGCGCTGCGGGATTATCGACCCCAGGAGTTGCGCTATTTCATTCTCACCTCGCATTACAGTAATCCGGTGGTCTTTAGCGAAGAGGCGCTGGTTTCGGCACGGTCCGGCTGGGAGCGGCTGATGAATGCCCTTAGGCTCGCGCGGCTGCGCATGAACAGCGCGGCTGCGGGCGACGCCGGCAACGGTTTCATCGAGCGTCTCGATGCCGCCAGGAGCGAGTTCCGCAGCGTCATGGATGATGACTTTAATTCGCCGCGCGGCATTGCCGTGTTGCAAGACCTGACGCGCGACGTGAATACGCTTTTGAATAGCGACGCTGATGTCGGCTTGAATACCTTGCAGGCGATAAACGATGCCTATGGCGCGATGGGCGGCGATGTGCTGGGGCTGGTTGGGTCGGTGGACAGAAATGAAAACGGCGATGGAAAGCGCGAAGCCGCCTTGATCGAGATGCTCATCGACATGCGCGGGCAGGCGCGCGCCGACCGCGATTATGCGCGCAGCGACGGGATACGCGACCAACTGGCGGCCCTGGGCATCCTGCTGGAAGATCGCGCGGATGGCACCATCTGGAAGCTGCGATGATTCAGAATTTTGCATCCGCAGTGCAAACGGTAGGGGCGAAACTAGGCGTCGCCCGATGTCGAAGCCGGCAGGAATGAACGG
Organism: Anaerolineae bacterium; assembly: GCA_022824465.1. Lineage (GTDB taxonomy): Bacteria > Chloroflexota > Anaerolineae > Aggregatilineales > Phototrophicaceae > UBA6055. The sequence continues at coordinate 92,486 of JAJDZV010000007.1, read as the reverse complement.
GCGAGTCACAGCCGCGCGTAGTCAGAGCGGTCCAATCGCCCCGTCAGCCCGCGAGTTTGTGGATTAGGGACGGAACGGATGCCGGAGTTTCTCTACGGACACTGGGCGGTCATCGAAGCGATGCGCTCCGGGCGCCGGGCGCTGGAGGCGCTGATTATCCACGAACGGGCGGAAAAGCGCGGCGCGGTCGGCGAAGTCGTCGGCATGGCGGAAGATTTCGGCTTGCCGATTCAACGGGTGCAGCGGCGCATTCTCGATGACTTGGCGAATAATGGCAACCATCAGGGGCTGGCGCTGCGGGTCGGTCCCTATCCCTACTGCGACCTGGAGGACATCTTGACTCTAGCGGCGCAGCGCGGCGAGAAACCCTTCATCTTGCTGCTGGATTTGCTGAAAGATCCGCAGAATGTCGGTTCGCTGATCCGCGTTAGCGATGCGGTCGGCGTTCACGGCATCGTGATACAGGAGCGTCGCAGCGTCGCCGTGACGCCAGCGGTGGTCAATGCCTCATCGGGCGCGGTCGAGCATGTCAATGTGGCGCAGGTATCTAATCTGGTCAACGCCATGAAGCTGTTGAAGCAAGAAGATATCTGGCTGGTGGGCTTGGACGTGGGACCGAATATCCCGCCCTTGGACAAGACCGACCTCAACATGGCGCTGGGCTTGGTGATGGGCAGCGAGGGCGAAGGTTTGCGGCGCTTGGTGCGCGATACCTGCGATCTGCTGCTGACGCTGCCGATGCGCGGCGAGGTGGGTAGCCTGAACGTGGCGACAGCCGGCGCCATCGCCTTGTATCGCGCCTGGAGCGCCCGCGGCTGGGAGGGCTGGGCCCACGCTTAGGGAATGCCAGCAACAGAGCGAATGTAGAGGCGACACACCGAGTCGCCCTTTGAGTGCGAGTCTTGAACATGCGCTGGCTAACTGAGTCATCGATTCAGTTTCTTGACCCCGAGCGGACTAGGTTTTCGGCGAATTTACCTTCAGAAAGAAGTAACTCGACAGACACAATCCCGCCATCAATACGCCACCGAGCAGGAATGGCGTCGTGGCGCCGTGCCGTTGGAAGAGCAAGCCCGCAACCAGCGGAGCGGCCGCGTTGGCGGCGCTGACCAGGGCGGCGCTGATGCCGAGCGCGCCCCCGAACTCGGCCGGGGTCACGCGCTTGGTGATCAGGCTGTTCAGGGCGGGGCGGATCAAACCGGCGCCGATTGAGACGGGAATGATGGCGACGAACATCCAAAGTACGCCGGCCAGGCTGTTCCGGCCATTTGGCGGGAGCTGCACGCCTAGCTCGCCGATCAGCGCTTCCGCGCGGGTGGCCTTGGCGTGGAGCAGGTCGCGCGCGACGAGTTCACGCACGTAGAAGGGATGCGGGTTATCGGGTGTTGCGCCGGTCAGCAGCAAGCCCAGCGCCAGCAAGCCCAGCGCCAGGCTGACCAAGGCGCGGTCGGCCAGGCGCGCGCTCCAGGGACCGATGAAGCGCAGCTGCACCGTCACCAGAATGAGGCCGATCACGAGGAAGAGCAGGGCATTGCCGCGCCCGAGAAAGCCGAGGCGGTTCAGCGTGAACAGCCCGAGCAAGCTCTCGTAGCCGAAGAAGACAAATTGCTGGGCGAACATCAGCAGGAGCAGGAGGCCCAGGGGCAGCCGCAGCAGGTAACGCGCGACTAAAATCGGCGCGGTTGCGAACCTGGCGCTGCGTCCTCGATTCTGTGGCGGGAGCGTCTCCTTGAACAGGAAGGCTGTCAGCAGGATGGAGGCGGCGGAGTAGATGGCGGCGGTGAAGGCGGGCACAGCCAGCGAGCCGGATACTTCCAGGGCGAGTAGGGAGAGCAGCGGACCGAAGATGAATCCCAGACCGAAAGCAGCGCCGATGATGCCCAAGCCGCGCGTGCGATTGGCATCGTCGGTGATATCGCTGAGGGCGGCTTGCGCAGTGGCCAGGTTGGCGCCGAAGAGACCATCGACGACGCGCGAGAGGATCACCATCTCCAGCGAGCTCGCCAAGCCGAGCAGGATGAAGCTGAGGCAGGTGGTCGCCTGGCTGATGAGCAGCAGCGGTTTGCGCCCATAGCGATCTGACAGCGCGCCCATGACCGGCACGCCGACAAGCTGCGCCAGGGGGAAGGCGGCGATCGCCAGACCGACTTGCACGGGCGTCGCGCCGAAAGCGGCGGCATAGAGATGCAGCAGGGGCAGGATGACGGTCAAGCCGAGCACATCGACGAAGACCAGCAGAAAGATCGGCAGTACGCGCCGCGTATCCAAGGGTGGCGGCGCCTGGGCTGCGGAATCCGTCATTGTTTCACCGCTTTCGGTGGTCGATCGCCCGGGCGCGGGATTGGGGCGGCGCAAGCTCGCCCGGCGCTTGATTGCCCGCTTCCGCGCCTTGTGCTACCTTTAATCTAGCACTTTGGGCGATAGTTTGGATAGCCGGATGCCAACCTCACGGGAGTATGCGCGTTGGCGCAACCGGATGGTCGATGAACAGTTGGTGAAGCGCGGCATCAACGACCGCCGGGTGGTGGACGCGATGCGGGTCATGCCTCGCCATCAGTTTGTGCCGGAGGAGTTCAAGGCGCAAGCCTACGAAGATCGGCCGCTGCCCATCGGCGAGGGGCAGACGATATCGCAGCCGTACATGGTGGCCTTCATGACCGAGCGGCTGCGACTCAAGCCGCATCACACGGTGTTGGAGATCGGCACGGGCTCGGGTTATCAGACGGCGATACTCTGTCATTTGACGCATTATGTCTACAGCGTCGAGCGGGTGACGCGGCTGGCGGATCATGCCGGCGAGCGCATCGGCGACCTGGGTTACAACAACCTCGACATCCACGTCGGCGACGGCAGCCAGGGCTTGCCGGATCAGGCGGCTTTCGACCGCATCATGGTGACGGCGGCGGCGCCTTGGCTGCCGAATGTGCTATGCAGCCAATTGAGCAAGCACGGCGGGCAGATGATCCTGCCCATCGGCGACGAGCATCTGCAGGAGCTGACGCTGATCACGCGGCGGGGCGAGCGCTTCACCTCGCGGACGCTGCTGCGCTGTCGCTTCGTGCCGCTGATCGGGCGTTTCGGCTTCGACAGCGACATCAACAGCCAGCCGAATATCTTCTAGGCGGGGATGCGCCCCCACGCTGAATCCCTCCCCCATGATGAGCGATGGACTTTTTGCCACAGAGGCAGAGCGGGGCTTTGTCGGAAATCCGGTCGGATGCGGAAAAGTTTTTGTCCGATAAAGGTCCGGATTCCGATAAAGGACGGATGCGAGACGATTGCCGCAAGAAAAAGTTTTTTCGGCAATCTGGCAATCTGGCAGGGACGGGCTATGAAATTGTTAAGGCGCGATGGGATAAGTGTAGCATAGATTGGGCGTGAATGGGCGACCAAATGTTCGGGTTTTGAACCCCCTGTAAATCTCCCCCCAATGCATTGGGGGAGACTTTTTTCACCACAGAGAGCGCAGAGGGATTTAGCACAAAGGCACAACGACACGAAGGGCAGAAAGGGTTCTTACCGCAGAGGCACAGAGGGTTAATCCCGCGCGCTTGACAGGCTTGGCGGTACGATAGAAAATGAGGCGCATAGAGGAGACAGCGGATGGCGAGCGACGCACTCACGCAGCAAATGCATCAGTTGGACAGGCGAGTCACCGCGCTGGAAGCGGAGCGTCCGCATTTGGCGACTAAAGCCGACCTGGAGCGGCAGACGCGGCAGTTAATCATGTGGCTAGTCGCTACCTGGCTTGTCATTGTAGGCATCCTGGGCAGCGTCTACGCGGCGGGATTCTTCTATATCATCGAGCGTTTGCCTGCTTAGATTCACCACAAAACCACAAATCGCCACTATACTGGATGCGAAGACAAGGAGTCAGCATGGCAGTCACGACAGACATTCGATTCAAGCGTATGCAAGGCGAGTATCAGGTTTTGCGCGATGCCCAAGACGAGCTGTTTGATAAAGTAGATACTTTAGAATCAGCGGTGCTGGGTTTGACAGAGATAGTCTCGGAGAACCGGGAACTGAGTCTGGCGAACAAGCAGCGCATAGACCTGATAGACGGCAAACTGGACGCCATCATCAAGCACCTGGAAGTGCCCTACAAGCCGCCCACCGGCTTCGTCAAGGAGTGAGTTCCAAAACGCGCATGGCGACAACGGACATTCGCTTGAAACGGATTGAAAAGGAATATCAGAGTGTGCGCGACGGACAGGACGACATCCTGGACCGGGTCGACGCCTGCAAAGAGGCGCTGCTGAGACTGAATCAAACAGTCGCGGCGAACCATGAGTGGTCCCGGCAACAATTCGCCGAAGTCAATGAAAAGTTGGACCGGCTCATGGCGCACCTGAATGTGCCGCCCAAACCGCCCACCGGCTTCGTCAAGGAGTGAGGCGGGGGATTTCAGCGCGGGGGCGCAGAGATTTTTTCACCACAAAGGCACAAAGACACAAAGGTCACAAAGGGATTTTTTCTGAACCACAGAGGCGAATTTAGATTAAGCGCACGTGCAATCTGGCAATCTAACACGGTATATCGTCAACAGAAGAAGATTGTTCGTTATCTGGATTCTCCTTAACATTACTCACTCGGTCTTCCTCATTCCTTAGCAAATTCAATATCTTTTGGGCAATCAGAATTAGCTGGTCGTAAGTCATCACCTCAATTCTGTTGGTACGGGCATTTAATCTACGGAGAGCTTTCTTTTGTATGTCGTCACCATCCCTGCCAATAATTACCTTTCCCCGAACTTTCTCCACATCCAATTCATCTTCACTTTCAATCTGAAAAGCTTCTTTGTCAATACGAGCGAGATAGTCATCTGTTTGACATATTGCATCCACAACATCTGCTATTTCGCTGTATGTTTTACGGTATGGTCGGAATAACTTCTTCTTGAAAGGTCTCTTGATTTCTATTATTTCCAGATATCCGTCCGCTGTTCGTAATGCAGGGAAATCCAACTGGCCATTCTTGATTATGTTGCGATTGATGAGTAACTCGTTATATTCACCACCAAACATCCAGTGGTTTTCCATAAGAAACTTTTGATATTTGGGTTCTTCAAGATTCTGTTCGACCATCTCTTTAAACTCGTCTAATGCTTGTGAAAGACGTGCATAGTTTATAGCGGCGACAAGCGATCCGGCTTGTCGTGATGTAGCAAGTCTTGATAGCCCAGCTTTTGCCTCGCTGTCTCGAGTTATCCATTCCAGAATTTGGGATATCAGATCTTGGTTTTCTTGGCTGCCAGATACTGCCTTCAAAATGTGCTGCATTTGGTCACCAGCGACATTAGTGATATTCACAACGACATATCTGCCGTCAGTATCAATTTGAGATTGAGACGCGAGAAAACTGAACAGCTTATTTATGGAGTCATTCCCAGGTTTATCGTCAATTGTGATTGACTTATCAACTTTCGATTCCCAACCAAAAGTTTTTGTTCTGCTAAGAGTTTCAAGAGTTAAAGTGTAGTGACTATGTTGACCTGTATTTGAGTTACGGATTCCCCAGTATTTTGCAAGCTTCCATGTTCGCTTTGATTCGCTCAATAAAACTGTCTTTACATCCTCAAGATTGGGCTGTGCATCTGGCTCAAACTGCCGAGACATTATTTGGGTCCCTCTTTCAATCGCATCGCCCAGCGACATGTTCGTATCGCCCAGATGGATTCTTTCTGGTCTGTCTTGGTCCATACAAGTCCCTTTCGACTATGACGCTAGGTTACAGGGTCAGCATTAGATTTACGTTTTAGCAACATATGAATTAATTCAGAAACCATTGACGCCTAGCTTTTTTGGTGAAGTATGAATCACCTGCCCTCCACCACCCGCACCTCATCCTCGCTCAACCCGTACAGCGCATACACCAGCGCGTCGATCTCGCGATCCGTCCGCTCAATCTGCGACTGGGCGATGCGCCGCGCCTCGCCAGCCAAGCCGGGCAACTGCTTGTGCCAGCCCAGAATCTTGTCGACGAGGACCACCATCTTGTCGTGCCGGGCGACATCGGCGGTGTCGTCAAAGTCGATTGTGCGGATTGGCAATTGCGAAAGGTACATTGGCTTATATTCGAAATACCCGCCTTGTTTGGTAGACGAGATTTGGTGCATTACAAAGTCCAAGACTTTGGAATTCAGCAAGCCGTACAAGTACAAGTCATCTGAGACAATAATTGTCGTCTTGTCGTTTGAAAAAAAGCCGTCTCTATCCAAGAAATATGAGGCTGTCTTTACGATAGTCGGAACTATGATTTTCGGCTTTGCAAATTCATCATAAAATGCGCAAGGTCTTAGTTCCCACCAGTAATCGCCTTTGTCCCAGCGCTTCTCTGCTTTCTCTTGAAACGGCTCAAGATGCCGGGTAATCGCCGGGTAAGTTTCTTGAATGAAACGCCAAGGATCGCTATTGATGTCCACATTTTCGTTTGTCCAACCGCTCGGAATGAGAATCACATAGCGCTCGACGGCTGGCTCAACGTATCGCTTTATGTTGCGTCCCGCGAGGAATGGTTTGATTACTTGTTCGCTGTCTGGATGTTCTTCAATTAGCCGGTCTTTCGTTTCCCGGTCAATTACAAATGCTTCGTTCAAGCCCGTAAGGATGCCTCGATATATTTTCTTGTTCACATACTCTGCCAAAGTTACGCCGCAATCGCTGATTTTCAGAAACAGTTTTTGCGTCTCCTTGTCTGAAAGCTGCCATCCACCATCATCTAATGCGTACTGCATTGCTTCAAAAGCGTGTTCTTTGACGTATTCTTGCAGACTTGCAAACTCTAACGATTCGACTTGCGCGACTGAGAAAGTTTCTAACGGAGCGGATTTGCCGATTGTCAGAATGCAAGGATAAGTTGTTGCCTGCTCGAATACAGGCAAGTCTCCAAAATCCGTTATTTCCAAAATCGCCTGCTTTTTCAGCCATTGTCGCAGCGGCTTGCCATATCTCGCCCGCATCCATTTATTCGCGACAATAATGCCGAACAAGCCATTTTCATTGAGCAGTTTCACGCCTCGCTCGATGAAGTAGGTATACAAATCGGCTGTGCCCGCGTAAGTCTCATACCTCGCTTTGGCATAGTCCTTAAACGCCTTGCCCAGCGTTTCCTGCCGCACATAAGGCGGATTACCAATCACCGCGTCAAAACCGCCGGCCGCCATGATCGCGCCGAAGCCATCCGCGCTGTCCCAATCGAAGGGCTTGACCTTGAGCAGCGCTTCATCGTCAAAGAGCGTCATCTGCTCGCCGCTGTAGAAGTCGCTGCCGATGAGCGAGTTGCCCCATTTGATGTTGCCGCTGAGGTCGGGCAAGATGCGCTCGCCGGCGCTGAACATGACCGTCTGCAAACCAGTGGCGTCACTGCCGTCCTCGTTTTCCAGCATCTTCAGCAGCAGCGACAGCTTGCTCACTTCCACCGCGTTCTGGTCGAGGTCGACGCCGTAGATGCTGTTTTCCAGGATGCGGCGCTTTTCGACGGTGGTGAGGATCATGTCCTTGCCGGCGATTTCGCGGCGGCGGTTGCGGTACTGCGTCGGGTGCTCGCGGTAATATTTCAGATGCCAATCCAGCAGGAATTGGTAGGCGCCGGTGAGGAAAGAGCCGCTGCCGCAAGCCGGGTCGAGGATGCGCAGCTGGGCGGCGTCTTCGGGCGTCGCCCCGTCCAGCAGCGCGCCGACCGTGTTCTCCACGATGTAGTCGACGATGTAGGCCGGCGTGTAATAGACGCCGCCGGCTTTGCGCACTTCCGGCTTTTCTTCGACGCGCACGCCGCCACTCGCGCTTAATTCGATGACTTTGCCCAGGAATTGCTCGTAGACCTGGCCCAGGATGTCGGCGGACAGCACGGAGAACTCGTAGGGGCTGTAGGGGAAATACAAGCTCTTGATGATGCGGCGCAAGGGCGCGTCGGGGATGTGGATACGCAGCGAGAGGCTGTCGGGCTCGCTGGCGCGCGCTTCCGCCCCGAAGTGGAAGAGGCCCGAGTTGTACTTGTCGTCGGCTTCGTTGAAGAGGACTTTCAGCTGCTCATAGACTTGCTTGCCGGCGGCGGCGGCGCTGCGCAGGCGTCCGTAAAGCTCGATGTTGCGGTCTTCGGCGATGCGCAGGAAGACGATGCGGTCGATGGTGCGCTGGACGAGCAGGTTGAGCTGGCGCTGGCTGAGCGCGCGGTTGTGCAGGGCGATTTCCTGGGCGAGGGTCTCGCGCCAGTTTTCCATCTCGCGCAAGAAGGCCTGGTCGACGCTGAATACGCCGCGGACGCGCTCGCCCTCTACCCACTCCCGCAGCGCGCCCCGGGCCACGGCTTCGCGGCTGAAACGCGCCTCGAGCTCGTCCCACTGGTCGATGTATTCGCCATACTGGAAATAGCGCAGGCGGGCTTTGTTGGCGGGGTCGCTGCGCTGCGGCTGGATGCGGCAGTCGTAGACGCTGAATTCTTCGAAGTCGGTCAAGACGCTGACGGGCGCGTTGCCCGACCAGCCATAACGCCGCAGCTGAAAAGCCGGGATGGGATTGCGCTCCAGGTTGACATGCGGCATCTTGGTCTCGACGAAGAAGTCGGGCGGGTTGCCGATGTGGAAGCTGTAATCGGGCCGCTTCGATCGTTCGATGCCGTCGTCCACGATGAGTACTCGCGGCTCATGCCGGACCTGCCGCTTGTCGCGCATGTCCCAGCCCAGCGCCCGGAACAGCTCGTCGACAAACTGGACGCGCACTTCGGTCTCGCTGCCCGGCTTGTCCCGCTCAAACTTCTCGACCAATCGCTGTACTATGTCTGGCGCGCCCATTGTTTCCCTCTGTGCCGGCGGGCGGAGTCTACGCGCCCTCTGTGGCCAGTAATTTACTCCATATCAATCACGATCTTGACCGCGCCCTCGTCCTGGATGCGGTGGAGCTCGTAGGCGTCGAAGACATCCGCGAACTTGAAGGTGTGGGTGATCATGGCGCCGGTATCGACGGCGCCTGTATTGATGTAGTCGAGCGCCTGGCGGGTGCTGGCGTGGTTGGGGTCGTTGATGGCGCCGACGCTGGATTTCATGGTCAGGCATTTCCAGAAAGCCTCGAAGATGGGGAATGGCATCTCGTCAAAGCGGGGCACGCCGAAGAAGAGCAGGAAGCCCTCTGGTCGGGTGATGTCGACGGCGAGGCGTATGGCGTCGGTTTCGCCGGCGGCTTCGACCACGATGTCGGGCAGCTCGCCGCCGTTGATGGCGCGCAGGGCGTCGGCGGTATGGATGTCGGCGTTGTGGATGGTATGCGTGGCGCCGAATTGTTGGCTATAGTTCAAGCGGTAGGCTTTGAGGTCGAGAGCGATGATTTTGGCGGCGCCGCTCTGTTGCAGGGCGAAGTTGAACCACAAGCCAGCCGAGCCTTGGCCGATGACGGCGACGGTTTTGCCACGCAGGTCGGGCAGGGTTTTGGCGGCGTAGAGCACGGTGCCGAATTGCTGGGCTTGTACCGAGTATTCCAGGGGCACGCTTGGGTCAAGCGGCAGCAGGCGGTCGACGGGCGCGCGGTAGTATTCCTGCATGGCGCGGTGGTCGGGCGCAAGGCAGAGGACGCGGTCGCCCGCTTTGACGGCGCCGTTGTGCGCCGGGTCGATGGCGTGCACGATGCCGACCATTTCGTGCCCGGTCTCGCCGATTGCGGTGGGATAGCGCTCGTCCGGCAGGTAATGCAGGTGGCGGACATCGCTGCCGCAGAGGGAGAGGCGCAGGGTCTTCACGAGGGCGGTACCGGGCTGCAGGACGGGCATGGGCGCGTCGACGAAGACCGGCTGTCCGCGGGCGATGATTTGCACGGCTTTCATGCGCTGATTGCTCCGGTTGAGGTTGGCAGAATGCCGCCGAGTATAACAGTTAGCGCGTCTGCTGTTGACGACAGATTTGAGTTAGAATCGCTGAATGAGACTGATTGCCTTGTGCCTGGCGGTTTGCGGCCTGATGGTTGCGCTGGCGGCGTGTTCGGGCGCGCAGGTAGAGGCGCCGACGGCGGTATTGCGCTTGACGGCTGCGCCGACGGCGACGGCGACCGCTGTGGCGACTGCGGCTTGGCATCCGACGGTGACGCCGCATGTCTTCTGCGAGGGCGTGTTGCCGTCAATCTTGATCATTGGCGAGCGCGGTCGGGTGACGCTGAATGAAGACGGGCGCTGGCTGAACTTGCGGGCTGGGCCGGGCACGGAGCACGAGGTAATCGCGCAGATGGCGCCGCTGGAGGGGTTTCTGGTGCTGGATGGGGTGCGTTGCGCGGGACCTTATGCCTGGTACCAGGTTGATTTTCGCGGCACGGTGGGTTGGATCGCCGAGGGGTTTGACGGCTTGTATTATGCGGAGCCGTGGCTAACGGGGTAGTGCAGAGGATGGCCTTGCGAGTCACTTCCAGGATTGTCTGCAATTATCGTCATCCGTTCTTTGAGAGGAAGGCGCAATTGGCGATACAGTCGCATTGACTTGACATGTCGCGTTGCTACGGACATAATGAGTCAAGTTAAACTACAAGTGTTTGGGGTCTCAGATTGGCCGATGCAAACGGGAATCACGAGCGGCGCATTTCGACAATTGAAGGCGAAATGAAGTCCGTGGCTACGAAAGCTGATCTAGCCGATTTGAAACATGACCTGACGCAGTCATTTCAGTCAGCGATAAAGGACCAGACTACAGAATTACAAACTACGCTTGGCAATCAAAGCGATCAAATCCGTGATTTGCAGAACAAAGAAAGTCGTATTAGGGGCATCGGTGACACGCTTCGGGTAGTTGCTCCGTTTGTCATCAGCATCGTAGCGGTAGTCGTCGCAATAGCGAGTCGATAATTTGATAGGAAATACTCACAGAGTTGTCGCTCTTTTTCGATAGGTTTCGTTACCGGTACGGCTAGTTTAACATCTCCAGTTTCCAAAGAATTGAATATTTGTTCCTAAAGTGTGCGAAGACACGACGGCGCAGACGCGACTCGTTTCGCAACTAGTTACGTCAAGTCGACGCGGGCTCACTATTCGAACTTTATCAAGTCTTCAATACTGTGATAAAACATAGGCGTTACATTGAAACAGACGCGTCGCGTGGGCGGCGCCAATCATGAAGCAAGGACGGAGCATGGGCGAGCAACATAGTTTTCAAGCTGAGACGCAGCAACTGCTGAATATCCTGATTCACTCGCTGTACACCGAGAAAGAGATCTTCCTGCGCGAGTTGATCTCGAATGCGTCGGATGCTTTGAACCGGCTGCAATTCGAGATGCTGACCAACGATGATGTGGTTGATGCGGAGGCCGAGTTGGCGCTGCGCATCGTGTTGGATGAAGAGGCGAAGTCGCTGACGATCAGCGATAGCGGCATCGGCATGAATCGCGACGAGATCATCGCTGGTTTGGGCACGATCGCGAAATCGGGCGCGAAGGCATTCATCGAGGCGATGCAAGAGAAACCGGAGAGCGCTGCTGATATCATCGGGCAATTCGGCGTTGGCTTTTATTCGGCTTTCATGGTGGCGAAACAGGTCGATGTGATTTCGCGGTCTTTTCGTCCCGAGGACGAAGCGGTCAAGTGGTCGGCGACTGGCGGCACGAATTACACACTGGAAAGCGCTGACAAGGAAAGTCGCGGGACCGAAGTTGTCATCCAATTGAAGGACGACGAGGAGGAATTCACGCGCGGCTTCCGCATCAAGGACATCATCCGGCGGCATTCGGATTATGTCGCATTCCCGATTTATGTGGGCGATGACGAAGAGCCGACGAATAAGCAGCAGGCGATCTGGCGGCGGAGTCCCTCTGAGATAGATGACGAGGAATACGACAGCTTTTACAAGATGCTGACGATGGATTTCGCCGGCGCGAGCCACCAACTCCATATTCGCGCCGATGTGCCGATGCAGTTTTACGCGCTGCTTTATGTGCCGGGCAGCGGGCAGCAGAATATGTTCAGTCCGCGCAAGGAGCCGGGCTTGAAGCTCTATGCGCGCAAGGTTTTGATCGAGGAGTACAATCGCGAATTGCTGCCGGAGTATCTGAGCTTTGTGCAAGGCGTGGTCGATAGCGAGGATCTGCCCTTGAGCGTCAGCCGCGAGAGCATTCAGGCGACGCGCATCATGGCGAGCTTGAAGAAGACGATCACGCGGCGCGCGCTAAGCGAGCTCAAGCGCATGGCGAAGAATGACCGCGAGAAGTATCTGCGCATCTACGAAGAATTCGGCGCTTATCTCAAGCAGGGCTTGGTCATCGATGGTGAAGACCGCAGCGACCTCGAGCCGCTCATGTTTTTCCAGACGACGCATGATGATGATCCCAGCAAGTATTATTCGCTGGACGAATATGTCGAGCGCATGTCGGAGAATCAAGACGATATCTATTATGTGGTCGCCGATGATTACAGCAGCGGCGCGCGCAGCCCGCATTTGGACGCCTTCCGTCAGCGCGGCATTGAAGTGCTATATTTCACCCACCCGGTCGATGCCATGCTGCCGATGGGCATAACAGACTTCAAGGGGCACAAGCTGGTCAGCGTCGATTCGGCCGAGCTCGACCTGGCCGATGTGGGCGAAGTGAGCGAGGAAGAGCAGCGGATTGAGAGGCCCTTGGAGTCCGACGCCTTCGCTGCATTGCAGGCGCGGGTCAAGGCGACGCTGGGCGGGAGGGTCAGCGATGTGCGCGAGAGCAGAACGCTGGTTGGCAGTCCGGCGCGGCTGGTCAGCGAGGACGACGGCGCCAATCGTTATATGTTCCGCATCAATCGGCTGTTGGACAAGGATTATGAGCTGCCGGTGAAGGCTTTGGAGTTGAATCCGCGCCATCCGCTGATGCACAATCTGGGCGGGCTGATCAGCAAGGACGGCGATGAGGCGCTGGTGGAGGCGGTGGTGGAGCAGGTCTTCGAGACCGCGCTGCTGCAGGACGGCATTCATCCGGATCCCTCGAGCATGGCTGATCGTTTGACTTTACTTATGCAGGCGGCGACTGGTTCGGCAAGCGCGGACCTGGCTTTCGCCGAGGTCAAGACGGTGATCAGCGAGCCGGCGGCGCCAGAAGCGGGCGCGTTCGATGGCATTACGCTCGACCCGGCCGACGAGGATGAGGCGAAGAGGACGGAGGAGTAAGCCATGGCGGAGAACAAGACGCAGCGCAACGATGGCGATGTCGTGGCGTATTTGGAGTCGGTCGGGAACAAGCGCCGGCGCGAGGATTCGTTCGTGGTCAAGCGGATAATGGAAGAGGTCACCGGCGAACCGGCCGAGATGTGGGGGACGAGCATCGTCGGCTTCGGCAGCTATCATTATCGGTATGAGAGCGGGCGCGAGGGCGACTTCATGATCACCGGTTTCGCGCCGCGCAAGCAGTCGTTGACGTTGTATATCATGGGCGGGCACGAACGATATGAAGCGCTCTTCGCCAAGCTCGGCAAGCACCGCACTGGAAGCAGCTGTTTGTACATCAACAAACTGGATGATGTCGACCTGGACGTGCTGCGCGAACTCATCAGCGAGTCGGTGGCGTATATGCGGGGCGCGAACCACATCGCCGGCGAAGGAAGCTGAACCCGAGCAACCGGGCTTTGACGCGCTGCGTATAGAGTTGTAAGCGCATCCGTGAACGAGTCTAGTTGGGTATAATGTGGGTAGGCAGTAGCTGTGGACAAGCGAATCTGATGCGATGGATGGATTGAAACTGCTCGGTCAAATCGTCAAGGGCGTCGGCAAGACTGTCGATCTGGCGGCTAAGGGCCTTGGTTTGACCGGACAAGCGATTAGTGACGGCTCAGTTGCAGTGAGGACAGCCATGCCCGTGACGGAAGTGACTTCGGTCTTCAATACGACCGACGAGACGATCAAATTCATCAATCAGGAATCGCCGCGCGATACCAAAGAGATCTTGCCGCAGAGCGCGGTATCGATGAAGACGCCGAAGACGGAAGGCGCCTGGGTGCCCTGGTTTCATCCGCCGCGGTTCTCGCCATTCAGCAAGCGGCGCATGGAGATCGTCGTTGATGATGTGCCGGTGATTTATATGTGGCAGCGCGATAACCACATCTACTGGTGCAATCGGCTGGACAGCCAGGGCAATCCGGCCAAGGCTTATGAGGTGCCGGGAATATCGCATGTCGGCGGCAAGCGCATGCTGGTGGTGCGCAATGACCCCGAAAACGGCTACAGCGCTTTCCTGAGCGAGAGCGTGGAGAATAAGTAGGATGATGTCCCTTAACAAATGAACAGGTCAAATCTGTAGATTCGTAACGCAGTTTAACAGCCGCTACGTTTCCGCTGGCACTCTCTGGATTGCTTCGAAATAGAGTGTAGAGCGAAGCGGTCTCTTACGTGCCATTCGCTTCCCTAGCACCTCAACATTTTCGTCATAGTTGGGTTGCACAACGTCTTTCATGTAGGCGTCAGGCACGATAATCTTCCAAGTTACGCCACTATCGATATCACGTAACTTTACCACTTTGTGTTCATCCATCGAGTCAGCATATTGGAGCTTTCCGCGGACCGTTATAGGTTCATCGGTAGCATACAACCCGTTTTCTGACTTGAGCAAATTTGGCAACGGAATCTCGTTAAACTCTTGTTGCTGTCTATACAAGCTTACGTGACGCGGTTCGCCTTCAACCCTGGTCTCAAAGTTTACGGTAACTACATCGTCTCCATCTGGCGCAATCTCTTTGGCAAGCGCGACAAAGTTGCAATAATACTCCTCGTCCGCAATCTGATCCTCAAGCTGATTAAAGTCGCCATGGTTAAGAAGGTTAAAGTTCGTCATGACTCTATCAAAGATGGTATCAAATCCTCCCATAGTAGATATCGACATTTGTCCAGAAACTCCCAGTTTTAGGATGACGTCGATGCTGCTAGGTGCAAACGCGCTAACCCACAATGTATATGTTTGATCCTTTATCCGCGCTTGACTGCCAAACGCCAACCCATTCTCATGGCGAATTGTATTCCAGAATATACTCTTCAGCTTGGAGATTCTTCGCGTTATGAGATCAACCGGAGCCAGACCTTCAATAATCTGGTTTCCGTCAAGATACATGGCGAATTCTTGGTCGCTTAGAGATAGATCCTGGTCCTGTAGCCGCAATTGAAAATGTACTTTCCTGCTAAGTCGGCGAAGCTCGTTTAGTATTTCGCCTGGCGGATTGCCTGACAAGGCTCTGGAAACCAGCCATTCTGCCTCGCGATATTTTTTGCACTTGTAAGCCAAGGATGCGGCACTTCGGTGCAACACAGAGCGCGTTGGTTCTGACTCCTCGCTCTGAATCATGAGCGCAGCTTGTTTCTCAAGCTCAAACGCGTTCTCCATGTATTTCACATATGCATCTTCGTCTCTTTCTCGTCGAGCGGTTCGCGCTTTGTCAGCCCAATCCATTGCCTGTTCGTGCACCGATATGATGAGTTTCGGATCGCTTGTCACAAGTCTGCCATCCTTGTCTCAAAATAAACTACGGGCTTACTGAATTCTACCACCACTACGTACGCAAGTTTTCCAGTGTCGTCGGATTTTCTCGAACGATTAAGCTTGTCTCGCACTAGTTTCTCTATTGTCTTGGTAGTTGCTGGTCGTCTCCCAGCTACTTCCAACCGCGCGTGTTTTAGCAGGAAGTTCTCTGTCAATTCGCCCGCAGTCGGACGTGTACTTAACCAATAGTCCATGCCAGTATCTTCATCTTGGTCCATTCGCCTCAAGACCGTGTAGTTTGTACGCGAGAGTATAACAAGAATCGCCAAGCCCGCGGCACCCATTTCAGTAGCCTCTCGACGGTCGTACCAGGTGTTTTTCATCTGTTGCGTGACCGCTTCATTCCACGTAAGTCGTAGCATAGACATGGTCTCTTTCAGAGACTTCAACTCGCAATGTACATCGGATTCATGGTTCTGCGAATCCAGGCAGACCATGGCGGCTATTCGATGCGAACCACCTGTGTCCTTGTCAAGTCCAGGATACCCCCGTTTGAGGTCCTCTAACACAAGTGTTTTTGCATTTGCGTCTACCATAGTCGCTCCATCTTGCGGTTAAGCGTAAGAAGCAAGAATATACCCTAATAGTTGTAACTCTGGTATATTATCTTGCAAGCCGATTAAAAAGGGTGTTTCACAGCTATTGCTGGAAGTCGGCAACGAGCATTATCGTGGGAGTCATAATGATGATCACAACAATCGCGACTGTCACCGTATTCGTCGAGGACCAGCAGCGCGCCAAAGCCTTTTACACGGAAAAGCTGGGATTCGAGTTGATCAATGACTCGGAGATGTTCCCCGGTTCGGGCATGCGCTGGATCACGGTCGCGCCCAAGGGCTGCCCGACTGAACTGACGCTCTTCCCCATGGGCGAGCAATGGGAGCATTATCGCGAGGCGATGGGCAAACCGCAGTGTTTCACGCTACATTGCGACGACATCATGGAGACTTATCAGGAGTTGACGGAAAAGGGCGTGCAGTTCCTGGGCGAACCGCAGGTGCAGCATTGGGGCAGTTTTGCCATGCTGGTCGATTCCGAGGGCAACCAGATCGTGCTCGGGCAACGGGCTTGAAATGCGACGCCTGCTGGTCTTCGGGAGGCTGCTCTTCGATGGTCGTGTGCCGCTGCGGTTGAAGCTCGGGTTCTTTATTGTCGCCGGCGGTTACTTGCTGTTTCCTTTAGACCTGCTTCCTGACATTTTGCCTGTCGTGGGCATCGTGGACGATGGCGGTATTCTTTTGAGTTCAATGGTTCTCTTCACGAGATTTGCGCGGAAATATCTTGATGTCACAGCCGCAAACGCTGAAACCAGGGAAGGTGTAGTCACATATAGTCAGTCAATCAAGGGACATGGACAATGATCAAGCGTGTGGGTACGGTATCAATCTTTGTGGAAGATCAAGACCGGGCGAAGGCGTTCTATACGGATGTGCTCGGCATGGAATTGATCTCGGACGACGAGTTGTGGCCCGGCGCCGATTCGCGCTGGTTGTCGGTGGCGCCCGCCGGCGCCGAGACGCTGATCACGCTATACAAGTTCGACGAGAATTGGGAGCATTACCGCTCCACCTTTCAGCAGTCGCAATCGTTGACCCTGCAGTGCGACGACATCGACGAAACTTACCGCCTTTACAAGGAGCGCGGCGTCGAATTCCTAGGCGAGCCGGAGACGCAATTTTGGGGCCGCTTCGTGATGATGAAAGACTGCGAGGGCAATACCCTGATTCTGGTTCAGGTCTGATGCTGCCGGACTTGCTGCCGCTGTCGCAGCGGGTCGGCGCGGCTTTGATCCGACAGGGCGCAAGGGTCTGCGCCGCAGAGTCCTGCACCGGCGGTTTGCTGCTGAGCGCGTTGACGGATGTCGCCGGCAGTTCAGCTTATGTGCAGGGCGGGCTGGTGACTTATTCCAACGAAGCGAAGATGAACTTACTCAATGTGCGGGAAGCGACCTTGATGGCGCAGGGCGCGGTGAGCGAGTCGACGGCTGGCGAGATGGCGCTGGGCGCGCTGGCGCTCTTTGATACCGACTACGCCTTAAGCGTGACCGGCATCGCGGGTCCCGGCGGCGGCACGGTGGAGAAGCCGGTCGGCTTGACATATATTGGGCTGGCAGGGCGTTGCGGGCTATCGCGCGTCGAGCGGCGGGTATGGGACGGGGACCGCGTACAGAACAAGCTGTCGAGCGTCGCGGCGGCGCTGCAATTGCTTTTGCAGGCGGTTGAGGATCAGTCTTTGTCAAAAGCGATGCCGCGATAGACCTGTTTCAGCGGCAGTTGGCATTCAAGAGTCTCAAGCGGCGCGACATCTTCCAAGCTCTGAAACACGGTCACACGCCAGCCATCGGCGTCACGGGTATTGATCTCGAGGCAGGGGCGATGTTGGTCGATGATCAGGTAGGTCTGGATTGATGGGACGTCAAAATTGTAGTCACGCTTTTCGCTGCGGTCAATATCTATGGTTGACGGCGAGGCAACTTCAATAACCAGAATGGGATTGAGCAACTCCATCTCGTTTTCGCGTTCGAAGATCTCCTCGCCGCATACTGCGGACAAATCTGGATAAACGTAACGAGTTTCCCCCGCTTTTACTTTCATCTCACTGCTCAAAAGAAAACATTCCGAATCATCAAGTTGTCGCCCGATCGCCGTTGTTGTGTTCGACATAATGCGGTTATGCGGTCCCTTCGCGCCAGCCATGCAGCGTACCTTGCCATCAATGTACTCGTGTTTTTCGAAGTTGGTTTCTTCCCAGGCGAGATATTCCTCGACGGTGAGACGGACCGGCGCTTGAACTGCCATGACCTTCCTCAGGTGAACTAGCAATGAGGCGATTATAGCGCCGATTTGACGACAGATACAGGCGCCCATGAGATAGAGGGGTGAACCTGGCTGCGTCACCACAAATCCAACGTCCCGCGCAAACTCCCGAATTCGCCGATGTGATAAGAATTGTGCGCCGCAACGACCAGCACCTCGCGTAAGATTGTGTGCCCCGCTTCGCCGTGAGGGATCTGCGCGTAGAGGTCGCGTGCTGGGTCGCGGACGATGGCGACCAGGGCCTTGAGATCGGCGCGGAAGCCCTCGACGGTCTTCTGCCAAGCGGCTGCGTCAGCCAGGACGGCCGGCGGCGGCCAGTAGTCGTCTGGAAAGGTCGGATAACGGTAGGCGGGATTCTCGATGTAGTCGAGGATATCGGCTTGGGCGATGCGCAGATGTTCCAGCAGACGCCAGAAGGTATAGGGTGTATTGGGCGGGCGAGTGTTGTAGCGCGCCGGCGGGAAAGCGGCGATGACATCGTCAAGTGATTGGTGCGCTTGGCGTTTGATCAGGGCATTGACTAGCTGTTCGCGTATAAGTCGGTCGTTCATGGCTTGTGCTTTCCGTAGACCGCGTCTGCATTGTCACAATTGTAACGGGTTTCGATGGCGGAAAGGCATCAAGGCGCTGGCGCTGAATAGGAGACGCGTGCCTGGAGCGCGCGGCATGCGAGCGGCGGCAGCAGCTGCCGGATGATGCCGATATGGCAAGCCCGGGCAGCGTTATGTCAATCGTTAAGGAGATCGATGGTTCCGCCTTGTATGTTCCGTAGCAAGGCGTGTCGATGCTCCGGCGCTTCTATCGTTGACAAAGCGTAGAATTGTCTCTTGGCAAATTCGGCGCCATTTGCGATATAATGAGTTCATAGAGGCGCGGAGACGATTATGTACGATACTTATCCCGACTACGATATTCCCCAGAAGAACATCGTTCAGCGTTTCTTCGGTCAGCGTTGGAGCGCCATTCTGCTTGAGATCGTCTTGACGATCGTCATCACGGTAGCGGCCGGAAGCGCCTTTGAGTTTTTCGATCCCTTCGAGCGTGATCAGGCGACGGCAGAACCGACGGCAAGCGTGACCGAGCCATTCAGAATCGCGCTGCTGCCATTCACGGAGCGCGGCATCGCCCATATTCAGAAGCGTGAGTTTGCGGCGGCTGAGGCGATGGTTGATCTGGCGATCGCGGTTGCGCCGGAGGATGCCGATTATCACGCCTTGCGCGGCTATGTGAATTTGCAGACGGGCGACTTCCCAGACGCTCAGGTGGACTTCCGCCGTGTGGTCGCCTTGGGGCAGACGGATAGCAACACGCATGCCGCGCTCTGCTGGGCTTATGGCGAGACGGGCGACTACGCGACCGCCATGCGGCACTGCGATGAGGCGCTGGTGAGCGCGCAGTCGCTTGAGGCCCACGCCATCGCATTGGAGAATCGCTGCTGGGTACAGGTCGAAATGGGCAAATGGGACGCCGCCGCTGGCGATTGCCTTGCTGTTTTGGAGTTGCTTCCGGCGTGTCAGCAAGAAGTCTGCGCATTGGCGCATTACAACATGGGACGGATAATGCTGGCGCAGGGCGATGAAGACCTGGCTTTGCGCCAGTTTAACCTGGCGATTCATATCGGATCGGCCTATCCGGAGATGTATTTGGCAATTGCCGAGTTTTACGATAGACTTGGTTATGCAAGGGCCGCGGCGACCAGTTACGGGCGTTATCGTAGCCTTACCGTAGGCGGGGCGTAGCGTCGAGGGGTGCATGACTGACGGAATGACTTGACGGTTGTGGCGTCAGATGTGTTATACTCAGTGGCAAGTAGTGACCTTTATCAGCGGAAGGTGAAACAGCGAGGGATAATTTTATGACGAAACAGTACCCGGAATACGATATTCCCAAACGTTCCATCAAAGACCGTGTGCTCGGCCAGCGCCCGAGCGCCCTCATCATAGAGGGTTTGCTGGTGCTGGTTGCCGTGGTCGCCACTATCGGATTCCTGTCTCCGGCGGTTCCGGTCGACGACAACAGCGACGCCGTGATTGCCGAGTTGGAAGCCATCATCGCGGTTCAGGAAGCGGCCTTGGCGGAAGCAGCCGAGGCGATGGCGCAGGCGGCCGAGAGAGCTGCAACGCCCGATGGCTTTTTGACCGCTAGCGCCGCCAAGAACATGGCTTGGTCGAGCCTGTCGAACGAAGAGTATCGTTCCGCAATCGCGCTTTACGATATGTTGATCGCGGAAGGCGAGGCTGACGTCGATACCTATTTCGCTCGCGGCTATGCCTACAGCATGATAGACGAGCACGGTTTGGCCGCGCAGGATTACTCGATGGTCCTGCAAACGCAGCCGGACGCGCTCGGCGCCTTGAACAACCGCTGCTGGGCATTGAGCGAAACTGGCGCTTACGAAGCCGCCCTTACTGACTGCAACAAGCTCATGTCGCTGCAACCGGAAGCCGACTATCCCTATCTGAATCGCGGCATCGTCTACGAAAAAATGGGCGAGATGGACGCCGCAATGCAGGATTATGTCGAGTGGATGAAACGCCGCAAGAACCGCGTAATCCGCAACGATAACCTGGCATGGGAAGGCACGCTCCAGTTACCGATGGAAGATGGCTTGGTTCATGTCTTGCCCTTTAACGCCAGTGGCGGTCAGGAAGTCGTGGTCACCGCCGTCAGCGTCCAGCGCGATGTCGATGCCGATCCGCTCTTGCTGATCCTGGATCCGCAGGGCGAGCCGCTGATCGCCAACGATGACACCGGCGAATGGTGGGACAGCTACGTGCGCTTCCGCGCCCCGGTGAGCGGCGAGTACGCTGCTGTGTTGATGCACGCCGGCGGCAGCACTGAAGGCATCGTGGAAGTTTCCTTCGACATTGCGGGCATGTTCACGCAAGGCAACGACAGCGCTCGCTTCAAGAGCGATGCTTACCGCGCCTTGATGTCCGGCGATTATCAGGTTGCGCTTGAGAACTTCCGCCGCGCGCTGAACATTAACCGGCATGATGCCGAGGCGATGAATTGGCTGGGCGTAACCTATCGTTACCTGGGCGAGTATGAGTCGTCCATCATTCACATCGGCATGGCGATGCGGCTGGACGAGAGCTACAGCTTGCCTTACCTTTCGCGCGGCATCACCTATGAGGCGATGGGCGATACCCAGGCGAGCGCCGCGGACTATTATCGCTACGCCATGCTCAACCGCAGCCGGACGCTCTTCCACGCCGAGCTCGAGGGCGACAGCACGTTCGAGTTGCCGATGCGCGAGGGCTGGGTGTACAGCATTCCTTTCGAGGCGAGCCGGAACCAAGTGCTCAACGTAGATGTATCGACCGTTGCGCCTGGCTTCGTGGATCCCTTGATCATCCTGATTGGTCCCGATGGCCAAGCCTTGACCGGCGACGATGATATTTCGCGCAGCGAGTATGACGCGACCATCGTTGACTACAAGGCGCCGAAGAGCGGTCAATACACGCTTGTCGTCAGCCACGCTGAAGGCGGCGCCAACGGCACGATCAAGGTTGACGTCAATGTCGCCAATCCGGCGCTTATGTCAGTACCGGAATACAGCGGCTGCTCAGGAATGGGCCACTAAGGCCGACTAGGCTGAGATTCAAGAGGGCAGGTTTCGCGACCTGCCCTTTTTTTGTTTTTCGGTGACGCTATTGCCCGGTGACGGAGGCGACATGGCGGAAAATATGCCTCAAGCGCTCTACATGTCGGGGCGGCAAGGGCGGACGCGCGAAGGACGCCAGATTGGCGTCGAGATGCCGCGGATTGCCGGTGCCTGACAGAATGACATGGGCGCCGGCTTCGTCGCGACAGAAGCGGTAGGCGGCATCTTGCAGGCTAACTGCAGAGCCGTCAGCCATCAAGAAGCCGAGAGGATCGTCCAGGTCGAAATCGCGAGCGTCGATTTCGCCGCGCTTGATCAAGGTTTGCATGGTCGTTCGCAGGGCATCCGGCTGGCTGAGGGCACGGCGGAGGGCGAACATGATCAGGACGCCGATGTTCTTCTTCATGGCGGCGCGCAGCACGGTCTCGCGCGCGCCCTGGTTGAGCAAGTTGAAGCCGACCATGATCACATCAAAGAGGTCATCCGCCAGCGCGCGTTGCAGCATTTTATGCGCCAGGTCGTCATTCCAGTGCTCGGTAACGCCGATGAAACGGATGTGCCCCTGCCTGCTCAAGTCTTGCAGTTCAGGCACGATCTCCCGGGAATAATAGTCATATTGCTCCAGGCGCAAGCCGTGCAAATGGTAGATATCGACGGTGTCTACACCGAGCCGGCGCAAGCTCTGATGCAGACCCTCCCGCAGAGCCTCGCGGGATATGTTCTCGCGGCCGAGGCTCTTCTTGGTCGAGATGATTATCTGACTGCGATCGCGTTGGGCGACAGCCGCGCCGACGATTGTCTCCGTGCGATAGCCTTCGGCTGTGTCGATGAAGTTGACGCCGGCGTCCAGCGCGCGCAGGACGAGCTCGGTCGATTCGGATTCGCTGCGGATATGGTCGCGCTGGCCCAGGCGGCTGGGCCCGCCAGCGCCGATGCCCATGACCGAGGCGCGCAGTCCGGTCTTGCCTAAGATGCAGGTTTGCATGATGTCTTCCGCTGATTGCGATTCGGTGACAAGTCTCATTCTGGCTGATGCGACGCGAGATTGCGAGTGTCGGCTCTGGCGCCGCGGGTTGCAACTCGGCGCCGGATTCAATCCGCGTGACCGGGCCGCGACGCTATTTCGCCGGGCGCAAGCGCTTGTTATAATCGCGGTCCGAGTGGAGGCGGCAGCATGAATTTGGCAGTCAACACCTTTTCGATAGTGGCTTATTGCGAAGACGAAAACGCTTGGGGCGTAGCGGTCGCCAGCAAGTTTCCGGCTGTCGGCGCGGTCGTGCCATGGGCGCGCGCGGACGCCGGCGCGGTGGCAACGCAAGCATACGCCAAGTTGGGATTCGGACCGGATGGCTTGGCGTTGATGTCCAGCGGGCTTTCGGCTGATGCGGCTTTGAGACGCCTGCTCGAAGATGATGACGGGCGCGAGACGCGGCAAGTGGCGCTGGTTGATGGGCGCGGCGGCCTGGCTGTTCATACCGGCGCGGAGTGCCATGAGTGGGCAGGCCACAAGATGGGCGCGGGCTTTTCTGTGCAGGGCAATCTGTTGGCCGGCGAAGCGGTGATTGACGCGATGGCGGCCGGCTACATGCAGGCGCAAGGTGAATTGGCTGATCGCCTGACGGCGGCTTTGCGCGCGGGCGAGCATGCCGGCGGCGACAAGCGCGGCAAGCAGTCGGCGGCTGTGCTGGTCGTGCGCCCCGCAGGCGGCTATGGCGGCGACAACGACCGTTATTTGGACTTGCGCGTCGACGATGCCGTTGAACCGGTGAGGCAGTTGATCGAATTGGTCAAGATGCACCACCTCTATTTCCAGTCGTCTAAGCCCGAGGACATTATCCGCATCGATAGCGATATCGCTCGCGAGCTGCAAGCCATCATGATCGCGCAGGGCTATATGACCGGCGAGGTCAATGGCGACTGGGACGAAGTCTGCCAACAGGTCTTTTTCATGCTTATCGGCAACGAGAACCTGGAGATGCGCTGGAATCCGAGCCAACATCGCAAGACTATAGATCGCGTCGTTTTGGAATACTTGCGGGAGCGCTTTGGCTGAGCGCGGTCTACCGGCGCGGCGTCTGGCGCTCGGCGCGTTGATCCTCCTGCTGGCGAGTCTCCTTCAGTTTCATCATTTGACGCGCGACCAACGCTTCCTGCCTGACGAAGCCTTCTTCATGACCTTTGCTCGCGGCGCGGCAGTCAACGGTGATTGGCTGCTGCCGGGCGCGCTCGACAAACCCCCGCTGTCGCTCTATTTGAGCGCGCTTAGCATGGCGGCGGTCAGCAACACGGCGGATGCGGCTGGCGTGCTGCGCCTCGATCCGCATGTCGGCGAATTCGCTGGCGCGCTGCCAAATGTGATGCTGGCGATTCTGCTCACGGCATTGATGATGCGCCTGGCTCGGCGTGTTTGGCGCGATGAACCGGCAGGTCTTTTGGCTGGCCTGCTCACGGCAATTTCACCATATATGCTGGCTTTTGGCGCGAGCGCATTCACCGATTTGAGCATGCTAATCTTCAGCGTCGCCGCTCTGGTTCTGGCTCTGGATGGACGTTGGGCGCTGGCAGGCCTTGCGCTGGGTCTGGCTTTCTGGGGCAAGCAGCAGGCGGTTTTCGCTGCGGTTCCCATATTGGCTATACTCGTCGCCCACGGCGAGAGGCGCGGAGATTGGTTGCGTTTCTTGCTGCCGCTCAGCGCAATCATCGCGGCGCTGTTGTTATGGGATGCCGCCCGCCCGGAGACAAGCGTCTTCCTGCAAGCAGCGGCCAATAACGCGCCCGAGAGCTGGCTGGCGCCGCCATCAGACTGGCTGACGCGCCTGATGGATTGGCTGGGGCGGGGCGCCTGGCTGCTGGGACCGCCGTTAGCGACGGCCGGCCTGCTGGCTTTATCGGCGCTTGGATTCGTGGGGCGAGCGGGTCAGTCTCGGCGGACCGCGACCACAGCGCGCGTCCTCGTCGGCGGCTTAAGTCTTTACCTTGGCGCGCATGCCGTACTCGGCTTCAACTTGTATGACCGCTATCTCTTGCTGGCGCTGCCGCCGCTGATTATGCTCGCCGCCGGCGGGTTGTCCGCGATTTGTCGTCGCTTCGGTCGCAGTCATTTCAAGCTCATTCCCATTGCTGTCGCGCTGCTGAGCGCAGTTTGGAGCGTCAGCAACGGTTCGCGGGTCGGCGAGAGCCGCAAGACTCAGGCTGGCATTGACGCGCTGGCGGCGCATCTCAACAGCAAGCCGGTCGCCACCGTGATTTACGATCCGTGGCTGGGTTGGCAATTGGGCTACTATCTGGGTCAATGGCACGATAAGCGGCGCGTACATTATCCGACGGCCGACGCGCTGGTCGCGGGCGCGCTGGCATTGGACGAAACTGGCGACCGGTACTTCGTCGCGCCGGCAGATCAGCCGCATGAAGATTGGTTGGCTGCCTTGCGCGCTGCTGGCGTCGAGGTCAATCTGGATTACGAGCGCGAGGGCTTTAGGGTTTATCGTCTGTCGCCGCAGAAATTATCCCCCAAAAAGTTGAGGGTTTTCCGGCTCGCATTTCGCTTATACTGAGGACAAGGAAGGATTTTGGATGCGGCGATGGGTTGTCTGGCACTATTGATTTTGGCGTTCATCTTTCGCGGCGCCATCTTAGGCTTACTGAGTTGGCTGCTTGGAGCCGTCATCGTCCTGCTGTCGTTCTTGCTCAGTCTGGGATTATGGGGCATTATCATTATTCTTGTGTTATGCGCTGTCGCCGCGGCGCTTGACTAGGGGCGGGATTATGGAATTTCTGCAAGATCCAAATGTCATCTATCTGCTGCTGATGGCCGGTCTGTGGATCAGCGCGACCGGCACCTATATCCCTGGCACGGGCGTCGCCGAGATCGCCGGCGCCGGTTTGATCCTGGGTACGGTCTACTTGATGAGCTTGCTAGCGGCCAACTGGATCGCCGTGATAGCGCTGGTGGCGGGGGCATCGCTCTTCTTTCTGCTGCCGCTGCTCAAATCAGAATGGGAGAACCTCGCCATTGGCGGTTTGGCGCTGCAAGCGATCGCGAGTTTCTTTCTCTTCGCCGAAGCGAGCGTCTCGCCCTTGCTGATCGCGGTCGGCGTCCTGCTGGCATGGGGTTATCACCGGACGATCTTGCGCTCCATCCTCAAGCAGCAGCGCGAGCTATCGTCGACGCAGAAGGACGAGTTCCTCATCGGGGCGCGCGGGCGCGTGATGGCGGCCATTGAAGAACGCGGCACGGTCCAGGTGAAGGGCGAGCTGTGGACGGCGCGCAGCCGGTCCCGCCTGGAAAGCGGCACGGAAATCGTGGTGACGCAGCAAGACGGCTTGGAATTGCATGTTGAAAAGGCAAAACGGGAAGATGCGAAATAACATCACGACAATCGAAAACCGTTTGAAATTGAGGAGAGGGAAATGGACAACTTAACTGAAATCCTGAGTGCTGGCGGACAAGGCGTGGTCATTGTCCTGGTGATTCTCGCTATCGTTGCGCTTCTGCGCACCACCATCCGCGCGGTCAAGGAGTATGATCGGCTGGTTATCTTCTTCATCGGTCGCTATCGGGCGGTGCGGGGTCCTGGCTTGACCTTCGTCGTTCCTTTCGTCGAATCGGCGATCAGAGTGGATATGCGCGAGAAGATCATCGATATTCCGTCACAGACCGCCATCACCAAAGACAATGCCTCGATCGGCATTGACTTTTTGGTCTACTATCGCATCACCGATCCCGAGCTTTCCGTGACCAAAGTCGGCGATGTAGTGGACGCGACCGGCAAGATCGCCACGACCACCCTGCGCGCCGTCATCGGCGATATCGTGCTGGACGATGTGCTTTCCCGGCGCGACCAGATCAATGATGTCCTGCGGGTCAAGCTGGACGAGACAACCGAGCGCTGGGGCATGAAGATCACCACGGTCGAAATCCGCGAGATCGAGCCGCCGCGGGCTATCCAGGATGCGATGAACCGGCAGATGAGCGCCGAGCGCGAGCGCCGCGCCGAAGTGACGATGGCGGAAGGCGAAAAGCAAGCCGCCATAGAGCGGGCGGAAGGCAGCAAGCAATCGGCGATCCTGGAAGCGGAGGGCCAGAAACAGTCGCAAATCTTGAAAGCCGAAGGCGAGCGGCAGGCGCAGTTGCTGACGGCGGAAGGTTATGCCATGGCTCTAAAAGCGATTCACGAACAAGCCCGTGATATCGACAGCAAGACCATGGCGCTTCAATACATGGAGATGCTGGAAAAGGTCGGCAGCAGCCCCTCGACGAAGTTCGTCCTGCCGATGGAGTTGACAAGCATTGCGCAGAACTTCGTCAGCACGATGGGGGCGGGGACGGCGCTGTCGCACG
Source organism: Anaerolineae bacterium (assembly GCA_022824465.1). Classification (GTDB taxonomy): domain Bacteria; phylum Chloroflexota; class Anaerolineae; order Aggregatilineales; family Phototrophicaceae; genus UBA6055. Next base: position 65,267 of record JAJDZV010000007.1, on the reverse strand, counting down.
GCGGCAATGGCGCTGACGAGCGGCTAAGCGAGCCGATCGCGGAAGCGATAGTCGACTGAGTTCAAGCCGGATACAAAATCCCAGACCGCTCGCAACTGTTTAGCTGTGAACGGTCCTGTTTTCAGTGGGCAGGCGCTTGCTCAGTCGGATTTCAAGTAGAGCTTGACCACCGGCGCCTCTGATGGCGGCTGGACGACGGGCAACTCCAGCCGCGCTGTGTTTTCCTCATCAACGCTGAAATGAATCTCGCTGCCATCGTGCAGAAACTCGGCATAGTTGATGCGGTCGCCGATGCCATCGACATGCAAGTGCTTGAAGGGATAGGCGAAGATATGCACGTAGAGCCGATCGCCATTTTGCGTCAAGCGACAATCTTGCGGGGCGGTCAGCGCGCTGGCGGTACAGCCATAGATCGCCTCGCTGTGCTGCGCCATCCAATCGCGATAGACGCCCAGAGCCGTTTCCGCGCGCCGGTCCAATTCGCCGAGCGCGGTAGGGCCGACATTCATTAGCAGGTTGCCGCCGGTCGCGACGGTGTTGACCAGCATACGTATGAGTTGTCCCGGGCTTTTCCAGGTGGCTTCATCGCGGTGATAGCCCCAGGACCCGCTGAAAGTCTGGCAGGTCTCCCAGACGACCGGCTCGCCATCGACATGCACCCATCCCCGCGGCTGAAATTGCTCCGGCGTGTAGATATCGGCGGAGGAGGGCAGGTCGAGCCGATTGTTGATGATGATATCCGGTTGCAGCGAGCGGCTTAGCGCTTCGAGCCCTTCGCTGTCCCAGTCGTCACGCCCCTTGCCGTCCTCGCCGGGGTATGAGAAGTCGTACCAGATAACATCGATTACGCCATAATTCGTCAGCAGTTCGCGCACCTGGTTCTTCATGTATTCGCGGTAGCGGCTCATCTCCCGTCCCTGGTTCAAGCGGGCGCGGTCGGGATGGTTGCGCCGGGCGTGAATCCGATCGACAGTGAAATCGGGATGATGCCAGTCGATCAGCGAATAATAGAAGCCGACTTTCAAGCCGCGGCTCCGGAAGGCGCGGACGACCTCTTTCAGCAAGTCGCCGCCCCAAGGGGTATTGGTGGCTTTGTAGTCGGTGTATTGCGAATCCCAGAGGCAGAAGCCCTCGTGGTGCTTGGAGGTGATGACCATGTACTTCATGCCCGCCGCCGCCGCCAGCTCCGCCCAGCGATCGGGATTGAAGCGGACCGGATTGAAGTATCTGAAGTAGGGCGCGTATTGCTCGTCCGTCAGTTCCTCGCGCTGTTTGACCCATTCGTGGCGCGCGGGCAGGGCGTACAAACCCCAATGGATGAACATGCCGAAGCGGTCATGCACGAACCAGTCAGTCTTGCCTTTCGTCGGTTTGGGCTGATTCATTGTCGAGTCTCCTTTCGTCCAGTTGCCGATACGCTATGAATTCAGGTCAAAGCCTGGATTGGCGAGGAAATCGTAAGGTTAGCGGCCAGCGCGCAGAGATCCGCCCAGACCTCCTTCGGCAGCGGAATGCCCGACTTGACGCGCTCGGCGTATGATTGCGCTTCCGGCTCACCGGGGAGCAGCACCTCGGCGAAGCCATCGGCCGGCGTCACGGCTTTGACGCGCCGCTTCAAGCTGTCGACGTGCTCTGTGAAGTCGGTCTCTTCGTCAAATGCGGCCGGCGCCAGCGCGATTAGCAGGGTGGGATTGCCAAAATGAAACTCGGGCGAACTGATGGGGCGGTGACCCGCGAGCAGGGTCGGGATGATTTCCATCATTAGCGACAAGCCTGAGCCTTTGTGCAAACCCATCGCCAGCAGCACGGCGCCATCGTCCAGGATCCCCGCATCGGTGGTCGGGCGTCCTTCTTTGTCCAGCATCATGCCGATTGGCAGGGGCGCGCCTTTCGTCCGCGCCAGCACGATCTTGCCATGGGCGACTCCAGATGTCGCGAAATCGAGCAAGAGCGACCCGCCATCACCGCTGGGCACGGCGAAGGACATCGGATTCGTGCCGAAGGTCCGCTCGCGCCCGCCATAAGGCGTTACCCAGCCACTGTACATGCTGCCGCTGGTGAAGCCGATGCCGATCAGCCCTTTTGCCGCAATCATCGCCGTGTATTCGCCCAGACGCCCGACATGCGTCGATTGCCCCAGCGAAACTGCGCCGATGCCATGTTCCGCGCCAATTTCAGCCGCCAGTTCAGCAGCGTAACGCGCGCCGATTTGCCCGAAGCCATAGCCGCCAGTCACCATTGCCGTAGCGCCGAATCGCTTGTGAATCCGCGGGCGCTGGTCCGGCTGTATCATGCCGTCGCGGATCATCGTGACGTATTGTTTGACGCGCAAGACGCCGTGCGAGTCGTGACCAAAGAGATTGGTAGTCACAAGCGACTCGGCGACGATGGCGGCGATGTCGACCGGCGCGCCCTTGGCGATGAAGATCTCGCGGCAGAGGCTCTCAAGCGGCTCAGCCCGGATAATTTGTGTCATGGATGTGACTGGTCAAGGGTAGACTTTCCGCCAAGTATATCGGTTAGGCCTATGATTGCCAGCGTTGCAAGGGTCACGTCATTTGTTTGCTTTAGGCGGCGGCTTTGGGCTAAGATCGGCGAATGGAACCGCTCAATCTGCTCTTCATCATGTCCGATCAACATCAGGCGGCGGCTATGGGCTGCGCCGGGCATAGCATCGTGCAGACGCCCAATCTGGATCGATTAGCCGCGGACGGGACGCGCTTCAGCAATGCCTATACCAATTGCGCGATTTGCGTGCCAGCCCGCGCCTCCCTCGCGACCGGGCAATACATTCACCAGATCGGCAACTGGGACAACGGCATGCCCTACGATGGCAAAGTGCCCAGTTGGGGTCATCGGCTGAAAGAGAAGGGCTTCTGCGTCGATTCCATCGGCAAACTGCATTTCCGCAGCGCGGATGACGACAACGGCTTCACGCGGGAGATCGAGCCGCTGCACGTTGTCGAGGGCATCGGCGATCCCGCCAGCGGCATTCGCGATGGCTCCCTCCTGCGTGACTCGCGCGTGGGCATAGACGAAGCGGGACCGGGCGGATCCACTTATCAGCAATATGATATTCGCAACCGAGACAACGCCATTCGTTGGTTGCATGAGCGCGCCGCCGACGAGAATCCCTGGGCGCTGTTTCTATCCTTCGTGACGCCGCATCCGCCATTTCTCGCGCCGCCCGAGACCTATAAACGCTATCGACATGAGGACGTCACGCTGCCGCCGCAGTGGCGCGATTCCGACTGGCCCCGGCATCCGGCATATGAAGCCATGAGACGGTTTTTCGGTCATGATCGACCCTTTGACGAAGCGACCATTCGTCGGCTGCACGCGGCTTACTACGGCATCTGCACCTTCCTTGATGACCAGATCGGGCAGGTGCTGGCGGCGCTGGACGCGCTGAAACTTCGGGGGAAGACCCGTGTCATCTATACATCGGATCACGGCGAGCATCTGGGCGCGCGCGGCATCTTCGGCAAGTTCACCATGTACGAAGAAGCTTCGGCGATACCGTTTATCATATCAGGTCCGGATGTGCCGGCGGGCAAAGTTGTCGACACGCCGATTTCTATGGTGGATTGCTTTCCCACGGTGTTGCCTGCCGTCGGCTGCCCGGCGGATGAGAAGGCTGAGGCGCTGCCGGGCGAATCGCTTTGGGACATCGCTGCGGGCCCGGACCGCGACCGCACTGTTTTCGCCGAGTACCACGCCATTGCGTCGCAGAATGCCTATTACATGCTGCGCGACCGACGCTACAAATACATCTATCATGTCGGTGCGCCGGCGCAACTCTTTGACCTGGTCGCCGATCCAGACGAAGTCAACGATCTTGCCGCGAATCTGGACGCGGATTCGCAGAACTTGCTCTCCGATTATGAAGCGAATCTGCGCGCTATCGTCGACCCCGAAGCGGTCGACCGGCGGGCGAAGATGGATCAGCAGCGGCGGATTGCATCCCTCGGCGGGCGCGAGGAGGTGGTCAAGCGCGGCGCCTTCATAAATTCGCCAGCGCCAGGCGAAGCGCCGCGTTTCCGCAAGTTGCAGACCGTCCTGTAGCCTGAGGCTGGAGCGATGTGCGTTGCCTTAGCGATGACTCGCCCAATAGTTGCGCGGGTCAGATTTGAACTTGTAGCGCCGGCGTGGATAGGGCAACGGATCTTGCGCGCGGAGGATCCAAGCCAGGAGTTCCGCCAGGAGTTCGGCTTGAATCCCGGCGACCAGCGGCTCGCCGTACAAATTGTGCATTTCTAGCGGATCGCCGCGCAAGTCGTAGAGTTGCCCCGCGCCCTGCATATCGAAGATGAGCTTCCAATCGCCGCGGCGGACCATGCGCATGGTACCGCTCTGCGACCAGCCGTTCAGTTCGTCAAAGGCGACGCCGGGCGTCAAGCCGTCTTCGCTGGGATCAAAGCCGTCCTCGGCGGTGTAATGCAAACCGCCGAATCCGTGCTCTGCGTAAGCGCTGGCGAATTCCTCTTTTGGATAATCCTCGCCCAGGAGCAGGGGTTTCAGACTGCGGCCCTGCAGGCCTTCGGGCAAGGGCGCGCCAATGAAGTCGCATATCGTCGGCATGATGTCGGCGATGGAGATATGCGCCTCGTGTGGCTCGTGCCGCCCCTCGATGCCGGGTCCCGCCCAGCTGAAGGGGATGCGCGTCAAAACTTCAGGCAGCTCCGGACCCTTGCGCGCCAAGCCGTATTCGCCGACGAAATCGCCGTGATCGGACAAGAAGATCAGATGCGTATTCTCACGCAGGTCTTTGTCCTCAAGGAAACTGACGAAGCGCTTTACCTGGTCATCTATCAAACGCAGCATGCCCATGTAATTCGAGCGGGCGCGCGGCAACTGCTCGGCGTAGTTGTCGAAGGCGACTTCGCCAATATGCCGCGTCCACTGATATTTGAAGCTCTTGCCCGCCAGCGCCGAAGCATCGGTCCGGTTCGGCGGCAGCGATTCCGGCGGAAAGAGCGAGAAGTAAGGCTCGGGCGCCTGGTAGGGATTATGCGGCTCAGGGAAGGACAGCCAGAGGAAGAATGGCTGCGCGCCGTCAAGCGACTCGATCCAGTTGATGGAAGCGGTCACCGCCCGCCAGGGACATTGCGTCTCCAACGGGAAGGGCGCCGCTTCCAGGTCGGCGCGATGATTGAGACTGAGCAGGTAGTCATCAAAGGCCTTTTCGTCTTCCGTACGATCAGCGCCGCTGCCGCCGGCGTGCCCAAGTTCAAACCAGTAATCGAGCCGTTCGGAACTCAGGTGCGAGTGATTCTTGCCGCAGAGCGCGCTGCGATAGCCGAACTCGTCCAGCACATCAATCAGGTCGCGGCTGTATGTGGCGTCCTCTTTGTTGTGATTGGTGCGCGCGCGCGTCGCCGATGGATAGCGGCCCGTCAGCATGCTGATCCGCGCGGGCAGGCAGGCCGGCATGGTGGTGTAGGCGCGATTGAACCACTGCCCTTGGCGCGCCAATTTGTCCAGGAAAGGCGTCGTATCCAGCGGGAAGCCCTCGCGGCGGCAGAGATCAGCGCGCTGCTGATCGGTCATGATGATGATGAAATTGGGCCGGTCAGCCATAGCATTTCACCGGTTCATGCAAGTGGGCGACCCGCCGGGGCGGCCCCGCCACGCCGGTCAAAGGAACCGCTTGATACCCACCCGACGCAGCCGCCGCTCCCGCCATATGCCTCGTCGCCCTTGCTGTTGCGCTCCCATCCCTGACTCTTTGGGGCGGGGTTGTTGTGGTCCTATAGCAGTCGATTGATCTCAGCGACGGCGTCATCGCAGACTTCCTGCGCCGTCACCCCACCGACCCAGAGCCGCTCCAACTGGCTCTGCGCGATCTGCTGCGCTTGCGTAAATTGCGGATGGCGCGGGTCCGGGCGCAGATAATCGTTGCCCTTGGTAAAGACCAGGATATCGGCCGGTGGCTCGCCCGGCTTCAGGAATACATCAGATTCCGCCACCGAAGTCAATGGCGGCACGATGCCCATGATATCGGTCCAGAGCGAGACGCAAGGCGTCGAGATCAGGAATTTGAGAAACTCCCAGGACTCGTCAGGCTGCTGCGTGAAGGCGGATACCGTATGACCCGTTCCGCCGCCGGAGGTCGACTTGCCCGCAGCCCCAGCCGGATGTGGCGCCACATTCCATTCGAACTTGTCGGCGATATTGGTGCGCATCCTCCCAATGGCGGGCCACCAGGTTTCCATGGCGGTGACGCCTGATTGGAAGAGCTCGCCCGAGCCCATTTCTGAGGCTACGTCAAGCGGCGGCGCCACCTCGTGCACGTGAATCAGGTCGGCGAGGAATTGCAGCGCCTCGACCGCCGCCGGCGAATTCAGGACGCACTCCGTGCCTTCATCGTTGAAAAATGTTCCGCCGTTCGCCGTCACCCATATCCACCAGGCGCGGAAGCCGGTCTTGACCTGCCAGCCCCAGATACCCGCTTCGTGGTCCGTCAGCGCGATTGCCTTCTCGAGGAAGGCGTCCCAGTTCCAGGATTCGTCTTCCCAGTCGGCCGCTGGCGTGTCTATGCCGGCGGCATCAAACAGCGTCTTGTTATAAAACAGTTGCTGATTGGGCGCATCCACCGGGAAGCCATATTGCACGCCATCGACGTTGTAGAGCTTCAGATTCTGCTGCGAAATATCGGAGGTATCGAAGTTGTCCCGCGCCAGGTAATCGTCCAGCGCCAGCAACTGACCGCGCGCCACGAAAGGTTCTATCGCGCCGTTGCCCAGGAACATCACATCGGGATAGTCGCCGCCCGCCAGTTGGGTTTGGAGTTTGGTCATATACTCAGAGCCCGGCGTGTGGATGAACTCTATATCAATGGCGTCCTGCATTTCATCATAGAGCGCCAAGGTGGCTTCGCGCGCTTGCACCTCGGTCGGGTTGCCCCAGGCCGTCAGCCGCAGCGTCACCGCGTCCTGCGCCAATGTCGACCAGGGCGACGTTGCGACCATTGCGCCAAATGCCGATAACGACGAATACTTCAGAAAATCTCGTCTCGATAACTTGTGCATTTTCTCTTCCTTTCTTGAAGAACACTGAACCTAACTTGCGTTGGCATTTTTGGTCGTTTGGCGCCTCCTTTCGCTGATTACCCCTTCACGCCCGTGATGACGACGCCTTGAATCATGTAGCGCTGCGTGAAGAAGAAGACGATCACCACGGGCAGCATAAACATGATATTCGCCGCCATCATCAACTCCCAATCGGTGCCGTGCGTCTCGTCCATGAAGGTTCGCAAGCCGACCGCCGCAGTCAAGGAGTCGGTGCGATTGAGATAGATCAGCGGCGCCAGGAATTCGCGCCACTTGAATTGGGCGAACATAAGCGCGGCGACGCCCAGAGCCGGCTTGCTCATGGGCAGGATGATCCGCCAGTAGACCTGCAGGTGGCTCGCCCCGTCCATGCGGGCGGCGTCATCCAGGTCCAGCGGAATGGTCATGAAAAACTGCCGCAGCAAGAAGACATAAAAGGCATTCCGCGCGAACCAAGCCGGCAATGTGATGGGGAAATAGGTATTGATCCAGCCCAACTCCTTGAAGAGGATGAAAGTCGGGATGAGCGTCACTTGGGTTGGCAGCATCATCGTCGCCAGCAGCACCAGAAACAGCTTGTCGCGCAGGGGCCAGCGCAGGCGCGAAAAGGCGAATGCCGCCAGGCTGCAAGAAAGCAAGGTGCCGACGGTCGAGACGACTACGACGAAGAGCGAGTTCAACATCCAGCGAGCGAAGGGACGATCAACCAGCACGCGCGCATAATTCAGGGGATCAGCCGGATCCGGTATCATTTGCGGCGGTATCTGATAGACCTGATCCGGCGTCTTCAGCGAGGTTGAGAATGTCCACAGAAAGGGGAAGAGCACGATGACTGCGCCAGCGATAAGTATAAGGTAAATAACAAACTTCTGAATCGCATCGGTCCGTTTGCGATTCGCCTTGCGCGCCAGGCTCCAAGCCGTCATTCGCCCCGTCCTTTCAGCGAGCCTTCGTAATACACCCAGGCTTTGGATGAACGCAGGACCAGCAGCGACAAGACCAACACATAGAAGAAGATGATCCAGGCGATGGCGGAGGCGTAGCCCATCTTGAACCATTGAAAGGCGTTGCGATAGAGATAGAGCACGATGAAGAGGCTGGCGTTGGCTGGTCCGCCATTGGTCAGAATGAAGGGCGTCTGAAACTCCTGCAAGCTGAGGATGATTCCATTGACCAGCGTGAAAAAGATGACTGGCGTTATCATGGGCACGGTAATCTTGAAAAACTTGCGGAAGGAGCCCGCGCCATCGACCTCAGCCGCTTCGTAGAGCTCCGTCGGCACGCTCTGCAAGGCCCCAAGGTAGATCAGCATATTGGCGCCGCTGCCCCAGACACTCATCAAGATGAAGCTGAAAAGCACAATACTCGGGTCGCCCAGCCATGATATCGGGTCGATGCCGAGGAGTTTCAGCGCGCCGTTCAGCAAACCGTATTGCGTGCCGAAGATCCAGCGAAACATGATCGCGATAGAGACGCCGCTGAGCACCGACGGCAGATAATAGACCGAGCGGAACATCCCCAGCAGACGGATCTTCTGGTTGAGCATCTGCGCCAGCGCCAAGCCAACCGCTATCTGAATCGGCACGCTGAAAACGGCGTAAAGCGTGGTCACGCGAAATGACAGCCAGAAGGTGTTGTCATCGGTGAGCAGCGCGTGGAAATTGTCCAGCCCGAGGAAGCGCGGCGGCGTGAACAAATCCCAGCGGGTCATGGCGAGGTAGAGGCTGGCGATCATGGGACCGGCGACGAAGAATAGAAAGCCCAGAATCCAGGGCGCTGCCATGAGTATTCCGGAGAGCGCTTCGGACTGTTTGTAGGTCAAGCGAAAGTTCAGCCCGTGTCTAATCGCAGCCGGCGCTCGTTTGGCCCCGCGAATCAAAGTATTTCCTGCATAAGAACTCTAAGCAACAATGTCTTTCTACAAGGTTACCAAATGCGCGCCGAATCGCAAAATCCTCTCCCACGAAGCGCCTGAATGGCTGAAGTGTTTGCGAAGCGTTAACCGCTGCAATACAATCCGATTATCCGACCGCCAGCAGGATATGAGACCGGCGGAGGCAATGGCTCATTTGACAATCGCGCGCCGCAAACCCTCCGTCCCTCGCCTTACGAAGATGGAACGGCAAGACGCCCTCGTTGGTTTCCTCTTCATCGCGCCTTTCATCATCTTGTACTTGATATTCAGCTTCCTGCCCATCTTGCAGGGCTTTTGGATTTCCCTGCATAACTGGGATGTGATCGGCACAAACATCAAGTTCGTCGGTCTGCGGAATTACGAGATTCTCTTCGGCAAGGACAAGCTCTTCTGGTCGTCGCTTGAGCACACTTTGTTTTTCGCCGTACTGGCTGGGCCGGGATTGATCATCGTGGGCCTTTCCTTGGCGCTGATGTTGAATCAACGGGTGCGCGGCATCGGCATCTTCCGCACGATCTTCTATATGCCCAATATCCTGTCGGTGACGGTCGTCGGCTTGGTCTTCGCCCGCGTCTTTGCGCCGGGCGAACGCGGCTTCGTAAACGCCGTACTTGATTCGCTCGGTGTATCGATGGGCTCCTGGTTCCTCGATGAAGCCAGCGCCATGCCGACCGTGGCAATCACCAAAGTCTGGTGGTCGGTCGGTTTCAATATGCTTATATTCCTGGCTGGCTTGCAGGATATTCCGCAAACGCTGTATGATGCAGCCAAAGTGGACGGCGGCGGACGCTGGGCGCTTTTCCGTCATGTCACCCTGCCGGGATTGCGGCGCCCCATGCTATTTGTGATTGTCTTGCAGGTGATCGCCTCGGTTCAGGTCTTCCCGCTGATTGACGTGCTCACCGGCGGCGGACCGGCCGGCAGCACCCGCCCGCTGGTCATGTATCTCTTTGAGCGCTCCTTCGATTATTGGCAGTTGGGTTACGGTTCAGCCATCGCATTTGTGCTCTTCATCTTTCTCTTTTCCGTCTCGATTTTGCAGCTCTGGTTCTTCAGCCGCGGAGAGGGTGATTGATGGAAGCCGTCCCCTCGATCGAGCGCCTGAGCTCGCAGCAAGCCTTAGGTCAGCGGCAGCAGACGCGGCGCAATGTCTTCATCATCGCCGCGATGACGTTTTTCGCCTTCGTTTGGCTTGTGCCTATCGTCTGGACGCTGGCGCTGTCCTTGCGTCCGGAGCATTCGATCACGGCGAATCTGACGCTTCTGCTGCCCCTGCCATTCACGGCGGAAAACTACGATTTTGTTTTCTCCAGCAGCCGCATCCCGCGCTGGTTCGTCAACAGCTTGATCGTTGCGACTTTGCGGACCTTCTTCCAGTTGATGATCTGCTCGCTGGCGGCATACAGTTTCGCGCGGGTCAAGTTTCCCTTTCGGCAATATGTCTTCTACTTTGTGCTGATTGGTCTGATGGTGCCGGGTCAAGCGACATTCATCCCGGTCTATCTGCTCTTCTCCAATCTCAAGTTGCTGAACAGCTTTCCCGCGCTCATCCTGCCCGGCGTGGCATCGCCTTTTGCCGTATTCCTGCTCGTGCAGTTTTTCAAAGGCATCCCGATTGAATTGGAGGAAGCGGCGCGGCTCGATGGAGCCAGCCGCATCGGCGTCTATTTCCGCATCTTTCTGCCCTTGTCGACGCCGGTGCTGACGGCGCTTGCCATTTTCACCTTTCTCGGGACCTGGAATGAATATCTCTGGCCCCTCGTCGCCGCCACCGATCCCGAAATTATGACCATTACTATCGGCTTGAACAATCTGACAGCGACCACCTACGAAGCTAATTATGGCCAGACGATGGCGGCCGCCTGGACCGCCGGCTTGCCAATTGTCGTCTTTTTCTTCATCTTCCAGAAGCGCATCATTTCCGGCATCCAGATCTCAAGCGGAATAAAGTAGGGATGAGGAGGCGCATATAAGCAAGTGTTTGAGGTTCCGAATTGTTTAGAATAGTTTCAGAAAAGGAGACTGGCAAAATGCGTAAGTTCGCAACTGTAACGGCTGTACTCTTGCTCGTCATGTGTCTCGGCGCGTCCGCCGTGGCGCAAGACAGTATGACCTTGACCGTGATGCGCATCTTCGGCGACTGCGTCGATGACTATGGCGATGTCACCGACCTTTCCGGCACGACCAGCGAATGCGGCATCATCACCACCTTGACCAATATATGGAATGCGGAGAACCCCGATGTTCAGGTGGAGACCATCGTGGCGGATTGGCCTGGCACGACCCAGCTCAACGCCGCCATCGCGGCCGGCACGCCGCCGGATATCGCCGTGCTGCACGGACGTCGTATCCCGATATATGCCTCGCGCGGCGCATTGACACCCTTAAGCGATGTGATGGAAGCGGTGGGCATTGATGCCAGCGACTTCACCGAGGGCGCCGCCGATTACGGCATCTACCGAGGCGAATTCTACGGGGTGCCCTTTGACTTGGCGGCGACGATATGGCATATCAATCTCGACCTCTGGGCGGAAGCAGGCCTGGTCGATGACATGGGCGCTCCCATGCTGCCGGCCTCGCCCGAAGACTTTGTCGCGGCTGCCGAGCAAGTCTACGAGGCCACCGGCAAACCGATCGCGGAAATGGCAGGGCAAGCTGGCACCGTGCGTCCGCTAACCGCCTTCATCTTCCAGTTGGGCGGCGCCCTTGCGGACGACGCCGGCAACCCGACGGTCGATACGCCCGAAGCCTTGGAAGCGCTGAATCACCTCCTGGAGCTGCAAGCCTCCGCCGCGATCACGCGCCCCTATAACGAGATCAATGGCGCCATCGCAGTCGAGAACTTCGCCAACGGCGAAAGCGCTGGTTTGATCGACGGCACCTGGCGCATCAACGGTTTCGACCGGCAGATCGCGGAAGGCGATGTGGCGCTGCAGAATTACTATGTCGCTGACTTCCCGCAGCTGTTTGACCAGCCAGGCACATTCGCCGGCTCGCACAATTGGCTCGTGCCCTTGGGGCAAAATGCGGATCCGGCGCGGGTTCAGGCGGCGGTCGAGTTCATCAAATGGCTGAGCGACAACTCGGTTGTTTGGGCGCGCGTCGGCCATGGCATGACCCGCAGCTCGGTAATCGCCAGCGAGGAATTCCAGAATCTGCCGCACCGTTCGGAATACGCTTCGATGTCGTCCAACGTCCGCTCAGTGCCGCGCGAAGTTTGGGGCAACGCTTTCTGGGCTATCGTGCATGAAGAGGTCGAAGCCGCCATCCTTGGCATCAAGACGCCGGAAGTCGCGCTGGCTGACGCTCAAGCGCGTTTGGATGACTTCATCCTGTTCCAGAGTTAGCTCTCTCGCGCGAATATAAAACCGGGTCAGCCAATGGCTGACCCCTACCAATCCTAATCATTGTCGAATCCGTAGGCGCAGGCCTTGGCTCGCCCGCGCCGGAAATCCATCTGAACATGAACGTTGTAGGGGCGGCCTATCCGGTCGCCCGCCCACTCGCATCTACCTGGGCAAAGGACCAACGATGACCCAGCCCAATCTGATATACGTATTCGCTGACCAATTGCGCTATCAATCGCTGGGATACGCCGGCGACGCCAAGGCGCGTACGCCGAATATCGATCGGCTCGCTGCCGCCTCGTTGGACTTTGTCAATTGCGTCTCCGGCAGCCCTATGTGCGCGCCTTACCGCGCATCGCTTTTCACCGGCAAGTATTCCAGCAGCACCGGCATGGTCATCAACGAACTGCGCATCAATCCCGATCAGCGCTGCTTCGGGCACGTGCTGCGCGATGGCGGATACGAGACTTATTACATAGGCAAATGGCATCTTTGGGCGAACCAACTGGGCAATCACAACGATCCGAAAAACTCTTTCACGCCGCGCGGATCGCACCGCCTCGGCTTTGACGGCTATTGGGCAGCCTATGGCTTTCACCATACCTATTGGGATCAGTATTATCACGAAGAGAGTCCGGAACGCATCGCCGTCGTCGGCTACGAGCCAGATGGTCAAACCAGCTTGGCAATCGAGAAGCTTGGTCAAGCGGCTCAGAAAGACCAGCCATTTGCGCTGTTTCTGTCACTCGGGACGCCGCATGACCCCTGGGATCCGGGCAACGTGCCGAAGGAATATCTCCAGCTATTCGCGGAAACAGAGTTCAGCTTGCCGCCAAATTACAAGCCTGAAAACGACCGGCACGCGGATGCCTGGGCGCGGATGAGCGCGGAGCAGCGCGGCGAATTGACCGAGTGGATGCGCGTCTATTACGCGATGACCGCCAACCTCGACTGGAATATCGGCCGCTTGCTGGCGGCCTGTGAAGGGCGGGATCTGCTCGAAAACACGATTTTCGTCTTCACCTCCGATCACGGCGAGATGTTCGGCGCGCAGGGAAGACGCGCCAAGAACATCTTCTATGAAGAAGCCGTGCGCGTTCCCTTCTTGGTTCGCTGGGATGGCGTTATCGCGCCGGGTTCCGTATCTGACGCTTGCCTCAACACACCCGACATCATGCCAACGCTGCTATCCGCGCTGGGTCTGCCTGTGCCCGACGAAGCGGAAGGATTCGACTTCAGCCCGATCTTGCGAGGCGAGCGCATTGATGAGCCGAGCGCCGCATTTATGCAGGGGATGGGCGCAACGGCTATATTCGAAGACGGGCACGAGTGGCGGGCGCTGCGCGGCAAACAATACACTTATGCTGTATACCGCGCGGATGGCAGCGAGCTTCTCTTTGATAATCAAGACGATCTCTATCAGATGCGCAATCTGGCGAACGAGAGCGAATACGCCGAGTTGCTGCAATCAATGCGGGCTGCGCTGGCTGAACGGATGACGGCGCTTAACGACAGCTTTGAGGCCTGCGCCTGGTACGAGCGCCATTGGACGCGCGACCGGATCATATTGCGTAGCGCGACCATGAATTAAGCGGCTCGCCTGGCAAAGCAAAAAACCAGCCTCGCGACTGGTTCTCATGGCGTGCCTGGAGAGATTCGAACTCCCGACACCTGGTTCCGTAGACCAGTGCTCTATCCACTGAGCTACAGGCACGCGCGTCACAAACAGCATAACCGTCAAATGGCGAAAGTTCAAGCGTTAAAGTGGCAGCAAGCTGGTTGGACTGTTTTGCGCGCTCGCAGGCGCAACCCTATAATTGACGAATATGACTGACGCGATTTGGATCTTGGTTAGCGCATGATGCCTTCATCGGCGCGGATTCGCAGCACGGCGGCGCGGATGTCTTTGCCGGGCGCTCCTTGGCTCATCTTGGCATTCGCCCTATGCCTGACGCTGAGCGCCTGCAATATGGATGCGCTGCTTGCGCCGACCGCGACATTCACGCCGACTGACACGCCTGTCCCGCCGACGGCGACCAATACCGCGACCGCCACGGCGACCTATACTGCAACCGCTACGCCCACCCTCACCAACACGCCGACCTATACGGCTACGGCGACAGACCGCCCCACGCCCTGGCCCACGCCCACCGTCTATGCCATCGTAAGCTCTCAACGCCGCGCCAACGTCCGCCGCGGACCGGGCACAAACCACGGCGTCTTCAACGCGCTTGAGCCCGGCAGCGGTGTGCAGATCCTGGGGACGAGCGAGGATGACGATTGGTACAACGTGCGGCTGGAGAATGGCGCAGAGGGCTGGATCAGCGCCGGCTTGCTTGAGGTTCAAGCGCCGCAAGACGACGGCGACGCTTTCAGAATCAGCGGTGAGACGCGCCTGGTGGTGGAAGTTGGCGCGCTCGAAGCCGATGAGAGCGACTCGGCCGAGGACGGTCTCCTGATCTTCAATGTGCAGATCGCCGATACCGACGCAATGAATATGACGGCGACTGTCTTGGTCGCGGCGACCACCGCCGCCGCGCCAGTGACGCCGACCGAGACAGCGACCGCCACCCAGCCTCCAACCGACACGCCCGCAGGACCCACCGCGCCGCCGCGAATTGGCGTTAATGTCTTCGCCTTCTGCGACGACCCTTCCTTCGGCATCGGCGCGCCATCTGGCTTGACGCCCGGCTCGACAATCAGGATCTATTGGGCGTGGTTCGCCAGCACAGAAGCCTACCTGCGCGATCACATGAGCAATGCCACGCACGAATTGCGCGTCAATAGCGAGCCTATAGCCAATGTCAACCAATATCGCGGCAATCCCCGGACCAGCGGTACGCAGCATGTCGTCTATTGGCATGTGCCCTATGGTCCGCTGGCGGCCGGGCGACATACCATCACCTATCGCGTCACCTGGCGCGAAGCGATCAGCGACGGCTACGCCAACTACGGTCCCGGAACCGCCATCGAATTTGAAGAAGAAAGCTGCGCCATTGATGTGCGCTGACGGGCTTTGAACGACATTGAACTTTGGCATGTCACCGAATTGGGCAAGGGGCGCGTCCGCCTCGATGATGTGGGTTTCAGTCTCAACTTGCCAGCCGGCCCGTCCGCCCGATATCACGATGCGCAGATCAGCGATTACGCCAAGCGCGCCGACTTCCGCAACGCGCCGCCGCGGCGTCTGAGTTTGCGCGCGCGCGCCGAGGGCGAAATCAAGGGCACGGCCGGCTTCGGTTTCTGGAATCATGCCTTCATGCCGAGTCAGCGCTCGTATCGCCTACCCCAAGCGATCTGGTTCTTCTTCGCCAGTCGGGAGAGCGAGATCGCGCTGGCGCAAGGCCGGCCGGGTAGTGGCTGGAAGGCGGCGACATTCAACGCGCGCAACTGGCGCTTTCTAACGCTTCTTCCGTTGGCGCCCTTGGGCTTTCTCCTGATGCGAAATGCGCTGCTTTACAATTCGCTCTGGCGTCCTATTGGGCAGCGCGCGCTTGGCATTAGCGAGGCGCCGCTTGACAGCAGCTTGCTGAATGACTGGCGCCGCTATTGCATCGACTGGCGGGCTGATGGCGCAACATTTTCCGTCGATGGCGCGGTTGTGCTTGAGGCCGAGCATGTCGCGCGCGGCAAGCTGGGCTTCATCGCCTGGATCGATAATCAATATGCGATTGTCACCCCGCAAGGGCGCTTCGGCTGGGGACTGCTGGATCTGCCGCGGGCGCAGTCGCTGCTTCTGCGGGATATTGAGATTAGCTAGGTCCTTCGGCAAGGCGCATAGCCTAAGGTTTCGCGAAGGCGGATAGCCTGCCGCGCCATCTGGCGTAGGACCAGGCCCACGCATTGGGCGCTTGCTGTCCTGGTGCTACAATTAAGCTGAGACTAGCGCTTGGGATTGCCTTGCCTGTGCAAGCTCGCGAAGACTTCAGCAGCTTGCTGGATGCGGTGGCGCGCCGCAAACAGCGGCTTTTGGATTACCTGATGCAGGAGCGCTTTGTACGGCGCTTCCAGCCGGACCATATCCGCGACGCCGTGTATAGTTACGTCAAAGGCGGCGGCAAGTCGCTGCGGCCTGCGGTGACGCTGCTGTCTTGCGGCGCGCTTGGCGGCGATGAATCGCGGGCGCTGCCGGTCGCGGCGGCGATAGAGATCTACCACACCTGGACACTCGTCCATGACGATGTCATTGATCGCGATGATACCCGCCGTAGCTTGCCGACCGTGCATCATGATTTCGCCCGTCGCGCATCGGCGGAGTTCGGCTGGGCGGTTTCCGAAGCCGAGCATTACGGCACGACAATCGCGATTCTGGCTGGCGACGTCCAACAATCCTGGGCTTGGTCGCTGCTCTTTGAAGCCTGCGACGCCGGCGTCTCCGCTGAACTCGTTGTTCGCTTGGGGCAGGAGCTGGCGAGCCTGGTGACGCCGCAATTGGTCGAGGGCGAAACGCTCGATGTCCAGTATGCTGGCGCGGCGCTTCAGTTGGATGAGGCCGCCGTCATTGATGTGCTGGCGAAGAAGACCGGCGTCTTGTACGAGTTTGCCGGGCGCGCTGGCGCGGCGATCGCGCTGGATGACGCCTCGGCCGACTTGCCCTCGGTCAAGGCGCTCGCCAGCTTTTGCCGGCTCTGCGGCACAGCCTTCCAAATTCAGGACGACATCCTCGGCGTTGTCGGCGATGCGCGGCAGCTTGGCAAGCCAGTCGGCTCCGATATCCGCGAGGGCAAGACGACCCTGCTGACGCTCAAGGCGCTGGCGCAAGCAGATCCCGAGCAAGAAGAGCGGCTGACACGTACGCTCGGCGCCGAGAAGGCGAGCGCTGCTGAAGTGCGGGCGGCGATCGCGCTGCTCCGCGATACGGGCGCGGTCGAATACGCGCAAGCCATCTCGCGCCGCTACGTCCACGAAGCGCTGCAGAAGCTTGAGGCGCTGCCCGACAATCGCTACCGCTCCCTCCTGGCGCAATGGGCGCAGTATATCATCCAGCGTAAATTCTGAAGACCATCATGAGCGCGCTCCGATGAGGGTCTCGTTTCAGCGACTGTCTCGCGCGAGCAGGGCATGCCTGCTTGCGACCCTGCTGCTTGGCGGATTGATCGCCGCTGTTATGGCCTGGGCGCTGGCAGATCTGCCGTCGCTCGACGATCTGGAAGCGGGCTTGGCCTTGCCGTCAACGCGCATCCTCGACCGGCATGGGCGTCTGCTCTACGAGATTCTACCCGCAGAGCAAGGACGCAATCGCCAACTCAGCTTGTCCGAGATGCCGCAGCACTGCGTCAATGCCGTCATCGCCACCGAAGACGCCAACTACTTTTCGCATCCCGGCATCGACCCCCTCGGCATCATGCGCGCGCTCTGGCTCAACCTGCGCCAAGGCGCGATCGTCGCCGGCGGCAGCACTATCACGCAGCAGACCGCGCGCCTGGTCTTGCTCGACCCGGCCGATCAAGCCGAGCGAAGCCTGCGCCGGAAACTGCGCGAAATGGCCTTGGCGCTGCAATTGCATTCGCGTTTCAGCAAAGACGAAGTCCTCGCCCTGTATCTCAATCAGGTCTACTTCGGAAACCTGGCATACGGTCTGGAAGCGGCCGCCCGCGCCTACTTCGCCAAGGGCGCCGCCGATCTCTCGCTGGCGGAATGCGGGCTGCTGGCCGGTATCGTGCAGAACGCCATCAGCCATGATCCGCTCACACACTTTGAGCGGGCGAAATCTCGTCAGGCGGTCGCCCTCGGGCTAATGGCGCGCCACGGCTTCATCAGCGAGCAGCAGGCAAGCGTGGCGCAGCGGGACGAACTGCAATTTGCGCCCAGCGTCTTTCCCATTGGAGCGCCGCATTTCGTCATGGAAGTTTGGCGCCTGCTGGAGCGGGACTACGCGACCGCGATGCGCGCTGGCGGATTGGAAATCGTGACGACGGTCGACCTCGACTGGACCAGGCAAGCGCAGCGTATCGTCCGCCGGCAGTTGCAGGCGCTGAATCATCCCCCCGCCGGCGCGCGACCCGCCGAAGCCAATAATGCCGCCGTGGTCGCGCTGGATCCGCGAACCGGCGAAGTCTTGACCCTGCTCGGCAGCCCGGATTACTTTGAAGAGCGCATTGATGGCGCGGTAAACGCGGCCCTCGCCTACCGCCAGCCTGGCAGCGCGCTGAAGCCCTTCGTCTATGCCGCGGCGCTGGACCCGGCCTTTCCAAACCCGTTTACCGCCGCCACCATGTTCCTCGATGTCCATACGCCTTTCATCACCAGCAAGCTCGAGAGTTACGCGCCGGCGAATTATGGACAGGCTGAGCACGGTCCGGTGCTGCTGCGCGAGGCGCTGGCATCCTCCTACAACATTCCGGCAGTGCTCGCGCTCGAGCATGTCGGCATCGAACGCTTCGTGGCCTTCGTCAGCGATCTCGGCTTGGAGAATCTGCGCGAAAACCCCCGCGCCGATTTGTCCCTGGCTTTGGGCGGGGGCGAGGTACGGCTGCTTGACCTGGCGCAGGCATACGCCGCCTTCGCCAATGGCGGATACGCTATCCAGCCGCAGCTTGTCTTGCGCATCACGGACATGGACGGCCAGCAGCTCTATCGCTATGAGCCGCCGGCAGTGCAGCGAAAAGTGATGGATGAACGGGTCGCCCATATCATCAGCGACATTCTGTCGGATAACCGCGCGCGCATTCCCGCATTTGGCGAAAATAGCCCGCTCAATGTCGGCTTCCCAGCCGCGGCCAAAACCGGCACCACCACCGACTTCCGCGACAATTGGCTGATGGGCTATACGCCCGACCTGGTCCTTGGCGTTTGGGTCGGCAATGCCGATAACGCCCCGATGATCGATGTCAGCGGCATCAGCGGCGCCGGACCGATCTTCAATCTCTTCTTGCGCGCGGCGACACGCGGCCAGCCCCAGCGCGAATTTCACCAGCCGCCTGGCTTGCGCCGCGAAGACGTCTGTCGCTTGAGCGGCCTCCTGCCCACCAAGCACTGCCAGGCGCGTGTCAGCGAACTATTCATAGCCGGCACAGAGCCGCGCGATTTTGACCGCTTTCATCAGCCATTCATCATCGACCGCCGGACTGGATTGATCGCCGATGAACTGACCGCGCCCGCTGACCGGCTGGAGCGCGTCTTCCTCATGCTGCCGCCGGAAGCGCGCAACTGGGCGGCTTCGCAAGGCATCCCGGCGCCGCCGTCCGCCGCATCCTTGAAGCTAGTTGGCGCGGGGACGCTGCGCTGGCTTTCGCCCGATCCCTACACGGTCTATCAGTTCAGCCAGCGGATTCCGCCTGCGACACAGCAATTGCGCTTTGAGCTGGACGCGCCGGCGCAAACTCGAATCATCGAATTCCGGCTCAACGGCGATGCGATCGGCGCAGTTCACGAACCGCCTTGGACGCTCTGGTGGACCCTGCAGCCCGGCGATTACCGCCTGCGCGCAAGCGCAACGCTGGCGGACGGCGCGCGAACGACAAGCGAGCCGCTGCATTTCACGGTCGTCGAAGCGAGCGCCCGCGTCAGTTATGAGCGGCAACGGTAGGGCAATCAGCGGCTATGACGATTGGCTTGCCTTTGCGTATGGTTTAGTATTGGCGATGTCCGACGGAGGGCTTTGGGAAGACCGCATGCGAATTTGGCGCATATTGATTGTGTCTTTAAGTCTGCTCGCCACCCTTGCTGTCTTACGGGCGCAAGAAGTCGGCGACGCCGATCCACAGGCGCTGATTGACGCCGCCGTCGACCAACTGCAAGCCGCTGACAGCTTCAAACTGACGATTACGCAGACGGGCGAACCCTATCCCCTGGCTTTGTCCTTCGATGGCGTCAACATGCTGCCGGCCACGCTGCAAACCGCCGAGACGCAGTACCTCAGTCCGGACGAGTTGCATATCAGCGCGGAGCTGCAATTGTTCCTGCCCCTGTCGCTATCAATCTACTCGCATGGCGACCAGCAATGGCTCAGCTTCCCGAGCGGCGCGCCCTGGTATCCGCTGCCGGCATTCGAGGGCTTCGATGTCAATCGCCTCTTGGCGCCCGGCGACGGCATCGAATTCGCTATGGCGAATCTGTCTGAGCTTTCGATTGAAGCGGTCGCGGCGCAGGATCGCGAACCTGCAATATGGCAATTGCGCGCGCGGGCGTCGGGCACTGGCGTATCGGTTCTGCTATTCGGCTTCATCGAGCCGCAGGCTGACGTCGAAGTGGTGGCGACGATCACGGCGGAGGACGGTCGCTTCGCCTCGCTGGACATCATCATGCTCGAAACGCTCGACGCCACCGATTCAAAGCCCTCGCTCTGGCATTTACAGTTTCATGACTATGACGGACCGCGCGACTTCGAGCCCCCCTCGCTTTAAGCCTCCTCCAACTCGGCCGATTCACTGTCGTTTTCCGCCCGCCGCCGCTCGCGAATGAAGTAAATCGGCTTGTGCTGCGACTCATGATAGGTGCGCATGATCATATCGGCGACGATGCCGGTGCTTACAAACTGCACGCCAAGCACCATCAAGAGCGCCGCCAGCTGCAGCAGCGGACGATCGCCGATCTTGTTCTCGGTCAGCAGCTTGAAGACGGTCAGGTAAGCGCCCAGCAGCGCGCCTAAGCCGCCAACCAGGAACCCCGCCGCGCCAAATACGTATAGCGGACGATTGAAATAACTCAGAATGAAGACCACCACGATTAAATCCAGCACAACCTTGAAGGTGCGGCTGATGCCATACTTGCTGCTGCCCCAGCGCCGCGCCCGATCCTTGACCGGCGCTTCAGCCACGCGAACGCCCATTTGCCGCGCCAGCGCCGGTATGAAGCGGTGCAACTCGCCATAAAGCTGGACGCCCTTCGCCACATCAAAATGATATGCCTTCAGCGTGCAGCCGTAATCATGCAGTTTGATGCCCGTGCTGCGCGAAATCAAACTGTTCGCGATCGCCGAGGGCAGGCGCCGCAGCAGAAAGGGCTCCTTGCGCTCTTGCCGCCAGCCGCTGACGATGTCGTAACCGTCATCGAACTTGTCAAGCAAGCCTTGGATATCGCGCGGGTCGTTCTGCAAGTCGGCATCCATCGTGACCACGATTTCGCCGCGCGCCGCGTCAAAGCCGGCCGCCATCGCCGCCGTCTGCCCAAAGTTGCGGCGGAAGTGGATGATATGCCAGCGCCTATCTCCCGCCTGCACCGCGTTGAGGCGCTCGTAGCTGCGGTCTTGGCTGCCGTCGTTGATGGCGATGACTTCGTACTCCCGCCCGATCGCTTCGAGCGCCTCGGTCAACTCGCGATGGAGCGTCTCGATATTGCCTTCCTCGTTGTAGACCGGGATGACGATCGAAAGCTCAAGCTCCGGGGCGTCTATCGCTGTTGGTCCCTGGTTCATAGACCCTCTCGGCGGATTCCGCGCGCCAATTCTAACAGTCAAACGCGGGCTTATCCAGTTGCCGCAACAGCGTAGGTCAGCCGTTGGCGTGCCGTCCTGCGCGTATGACGCCCATCGTTTATGCTGGAATAGTGGCGGCAATTCCGCCAATGCGATGCCGTCAAGCGCGCAAGCGAATAATGTCGCTGGCGCCTGGCGGCTGATAGAATTGACTCCAGGGCAGGGCAGAGTAGGAGCGGTGATGACGCCCGAAGCGCGATCACCCCAGCGTGATAACGATGATTTCGAGACCACGGACCGGATCGAGCCACCGCCCTCGCTTGACGACGACACCATGACGACCGAAATGGTCCAGGTCGGTCCCGGGAGCAATGTGCCTTTCTCGCTGCCGCATGTTTCGGAATTGGACGAAGTCACGCCTCGAGACGCCCGCCGCCAGCCCGGCAAACTGGTCACCCTGCCAGCTTACAGCCAAATCGAGTCGCCGCCGGAAAGATCGCGGACCGATCTCCGGTCGACGATCCCAGCCGCGCGCTCGCCCGGGGACGGGACGCTGCCGCCGCTGCCGGACTCGCTGGAACCGGTCCCGCCCCCGCCCGGCGCCCAACAGCCGCGGATGCTGACCGAGCGGTTCAAGCGGACGCCTGGCCGGCGACGCAAGCGGCGCGCATTTGGCTTGCCTCTGGGCTGCTTATGGGTCTTCGCCGGTCTCTGCCTGACATTCTGCGGCGGCTTGACCTTCCTGTCTATCGGCGCCGCCATGATCTTCCTGCCACAAGTCGAAGCCGAATGGACGGCGCGCGTGGCTGAAGTCGATAATTATCGCGGCTTTGAAAGCACCTTCATCTACGACCGCTACGGAAACGAACTCTACGAAGCTTTCGGCGAGGGGCGCCGTGTGCGCGTCAGCTTCGATCGCATTCCGCAGTCCTTGATCCTGGCGACGATCGCGATTGAAGACGACACCTTCATGCAGAATATCGGCATTGATGTCGCCGCCACCGCTGTCGCCGCGCTGAATTATCTGGGCGCCTCCGCCGGTGAAAACACTCCCGGCGGCAGCACCATCACACAGCAACTGGTTCGCAACGTCTTCTTCGATTTCGAGAAGCGCGCTCAACGGAGCATCGCCCGCAAAGCTGAGGAAATCTTGCTGGCGATTGTGCTCACGCAATCGAAGAGCAAGGAAGAAATTCTCGAGATGTATTTCAACGAGATCTACTACGGCAACCTGGCTTATGGCGTGCAGACCGCCTCGCAGACCTTCTTCGGCAAAGACGTCGATCAACTCAGCCTGGGCGAGGCGGCGATGCTGGCTGGCTTGCCCCAAGCGCCGGCCAGCCTCGACCCGCTGAATCCCGACCCGGCCGTGCAAGCCGCTGTTGATGGACGCTGGCGTCAAGTCCTGGGCGAGATGGTGGAAGAGGGGTTCATCTCTCAGGATCAGGCGCGCGCTGCTTTGCAGGAGGGTTTGACTTTTGTGCCGCCCAAGGTCTCGTTGACCGCGCCCCATTTCACCGTCTACGCGCAAGGCGAACTCGAGCGCCTGCTGCGCGGTCTCGGTTACGGTCCGGAAGCGATCAGCGGCGGCGGACTGCGCGTCTACACCACGCTCGACCAAAATGTCAATCGCCTGGCGCAGCGAGCGGCCGCCAACCAGGTGGCGCAGCTGCATGCCAAGAATGTCAGCAATGCGGCCGTCGTGGTCACCAAGCCGGCCAGCGGAGAAATCATCGCCATGGTCGGCAGCATCGACTACGAGAACGAGGCGATCGACGGCAGCGTCAATGTCACTACCGCCTTCCGCCAACCCGGCAGCACGATGAAGCCATTCACCTATTCAGCCGCTATGGAGCGCGGCATGTCGACCCTGGATGTGCTTTGGGACACACGCGCGCAGATCGACCTGCCGGGCTTGCCCCTATACGCCCCGCGAAACTTTGACAGTCAGTTCCACGGTCCCATGACCATGCGCGCGGCATTGGCCAATAGCTACAACGTCCCGGCAGTGCAGACCCTGCGGGTGGTCGGCGTCGATTACCTGCTGAGCCTGCTGCGGCGCTTCGGCATCACCACGCTGAAAGAAGACGCCTCGAACTATGGCTTGTCCCTGACGCTCGGCGGCGGCGAAGTTTCCCTTATCGAGTTGACCAATGCCTATGCCGTCTTCGCCAATCATGGGACTTATGTGCCAGTCACCTCGATTCGTTGCGTCATCAACAGCGACGACGAAATCATCTATCAATACGCCGATGGCTGCCCCTACGGCAATAGAACCGCTAGGACAGCCCTTAACTTGCCGCGTCAGCAGCGCGTTCTCGATCCGCGCCTGTCCTTCATCATCACCGATATGCTGGCTGACAACAGCGCTCGCTCGGAGGCGATGGGCGCCTACAGTCCGCTGCGAACTGAGAATATCTACGCCGCGGTCAAGACCGGCACCACCGACGATGTCAAGGACAATTGGACCATCGGCTATACGCGCAATGTCGCTGTCGGCGTCTGGGTGGGCAACAACAATGGCGATCCCATGATTGACTCTTCTGGCTTGACCGGCGCCGCGCCCATCTGGAATACCGTGTTGACCGCCATCTACGGCAACCTGGACCTCCTGGGCGCTTTCGCCAGCAATGGGCAATTGCTGAACGACAAGCCGATCCCGCCGTCGGGCTTGACCCGGCGCCAGGTCTGCGATGTGCGCCGCCTGACAGAGCTTTCCGCGCGCTGCCCGGCGACCATCAGCGAGTGGACGCTGGACAGACCAGCCGGCGTTCCCGACGAAAATGGCGTCTTGATTTATCCGCAGCCGGCGCAGCGCTATCCGACGCCGGTGCCGGTCCAAGGGTCGGTCTCGCAGGAAGTATCGCCGGGCGTCTTCCAAACCCTGGCGTATCCGCTGGCGCCCGAGGTGGCGGCTGCGGTTCAGTTTCGCGTCGCGCCGGGCGCGCAGCAACCTATCCCGCCGAATTATTGCCGCGTGCCCGTCGAACACGCCCAGGAAGCGCTCGCCGCCGGCGCGCAAAATCTCGTCTTCATCGCCGGTCCCGCCACCTCGCAAAGCGACGCTATCGAAGCCGAGCGCTACGCCCGCGAAAACGCCCTGGCATTCCTGCCGACGGTGGATTGTTGGCACGGCGTCTACAGCCAGGCGACCATCGGCAATGTCGGCGCCGTGCTGCAAATTCAGCAGCCGGTCACAGGCCAGTCCATCCGCGGTCCGATACCCATCATGGGCACCGCCCACTTCAACGGCAGCCAAGGCCAGAACTATCACTTCTACATTCGCGGCGGACAATTCGCCGATTGGACGCCGCTGGGCAATCCGCATCACAGCCCGGTCATCAACAGCCAGCTTGAGATCTTGCACGCCAACGCGCTTCGCCCGGGCAATTATGTGCTGCGCCTTGCGCTCATCCACAGCGGCAATATCGTGCAAGCCGACGATGTCGTCTTCAACGTGCCGTCATGACGCTTGCGCTCCTAAGGTCGCGTCGAGGCGCGAGTAAGATCAGTGCCGGCGGTCAGTTTCTAAGCGACCTGCGCGACCTCTTAAGTCGCCCGCTGGAAAATGGTCCAGAATCAACCGCAGGTTCTTTTCTGACCCACACGCTTGGTAAGGCTTGATTGGCGTTGGCAGTTAAGCGAGTACTGCGAGCTCGATTGTTGCTGTCTGTCATATTCAGCGTAGGCGATAATCCGCCAAAACCAGTGCGTCGAGCAGCTCCCCCTCCCTGACTCGTCGGGGAGGGGGCCGGGGGGTGGGGTAAGATCTCGATATGATAACTGCAACAACGATCAAACCTTGTATGGCGACGTATCAAGTCGCCGGCGCCTCGCCGAACGAAAAGTCTCATACGCGACCATATAGTCGCCTTTGCCCGCCGGTTTCCTGCTAGACTTTACTCTATGCGCGGACTATCACCATATACAGCCATGTACCTAAAGCAACCGTTCCACAATCCAGACTCAAACTTTCAGCGCGCGAAATGCGACTTTCCGCCCAAAATCGACGGCTGTATCGATACGGTATCGATAGAGTCGCCTGACAACACTGCCCTGCGCCCGTCTAGTTATGGTCTTTCTCCGTACTCGCTCCATACTTTTTTGTCCATTCTCCCTACTCCGTCCGTCCTTTACTTTAATGATTTCCGCCGGCCTCCCGTCGCTTGCCGTCGCTTTCCGCCGCCCGTGTGTCGCCCGGCGCGCTCCGTGTGTACAATGCAATGATGAACGAGGACGACGCTCGAATGACAAAGACTAGTTCGCAAGCGGTTGATATCCCGGACGCGCTGCTCTCGCAGGCGTCGCTGCGGCAGGCGCGGGCGATGCCTTGGAAGGCGGGCAACGAGTTGCGCCGTCTGCTGATTCTGCCGCTGGCCGCCTGGACGCTGCGCGGTCTTGAGGTGGGCGCCGGCTGGCGTTGCTATGGCGTCCCAATTATCCAGCGTCACCGCGACAGCCGCATCCGCATTGGCGCGCGCATGAGCCTGCGCTCGACCGCGCGCAGCAACCCGCTGGGACCCAACCATCCGGTCATCATCAGCACGCGCCGGCCCGGCGCCGCGCTCACCATCGGCGCTGACTTCGGCATGACCGGCGGCTCGCTGGTCTGTGATGCGCGCATCGCGATTGGCGATCGCGTCTGGGTCGGCGCCAACAGCGTCATCACCGATACAGACTTCCATCCCTTGAAGCCGCAGCGCCGCCATGAGAGCCCGCTCGCCGCGGATACCGCGCCAGTCAGCATCGGGGATGATGTCTTCATCGGCATGAACGCGCTGGTGCTCAAGGGCGTGACGATTGGAGCGGGGGCGGTGGTCGGCGCGGGCAGCGTGGTCACGCGCGATGTGCCGCCGAGCTTGATCGTGGCGGGCAATCCCGCGCGCGTCATCGGCGATCTAGGCGGCTAGTCTTGATAAACCAGATCGTAGGTCAACAGCACGGTCTCGCCTATGGCGATGGCATCGCCGTCATTCAAGCCGATTTGCCCGCTTGTCGGCGCGCCGTTGACGCGTGTGCCGTTGCTGCTGCCCAGGTCTTCGAGGCGGTAATCATCGCCGCGCAGCGTCAGCCGCAAGTGAAAGCGGCTCACCTGCGAGTCGCGGATAACGATGTCGTTCGCCAGGTCGCGCCCCAGGTTGACGACCTCGCGCTCCAGGTGAAACAATTGATTGACCAAGGGACCGCGCCGCATGACCAGCCAATAGCCGGCTTCTGTCGGCATCACGCTCTTGTCGATTGGGGCGTCGTCGGGCGGGCGCGCGAGGGGCTTGCGCTTGACTGCATGAGCTTCCGTCTGGCGCTTGAAGTCTTCAACAAAATGATCCCAGAAGCGGTTCTCATCGCTGAAGTCGCCGGGATCATAGCGATGCGTGAACTGCAAGCGCGGATGTTCTGGCGCCGGTTCGAGGATGAGCGCGAAGACCGGAAGACCGGCGCCCACGGCAAATGACCAGGCGTAGGTTACGTATATTGATGTTGCCGAAGCTGGAGACACTAACACGACGAGAGCCCGCGCGGCTTGTATCGCCGCTTCCATGCCGGCGTGCCATTCGCTTTCGCCGGCCGGCTGCGGGTCGCGCCAGGGACGATACCCCTGCGCCAGCAAGATTCGCCGTACTTCTTCGGCGCGCGCGTCGTCTTGCGGGGCATAGGCGAGGTAGATGTTCATCATTGTCGGGCTCGCCTCAGCGCAGGATCTCTTCGTATAGCGCGATTGTGCCTTCGACCATGCGGCGGGCGCTGAAGCGTTCCTCGAGGCGGGCGGCGCCCAGCAGCCCCATATACTTGCGCAGCGCGCGGTCCCGCAGCAGACGCGTGATTGCCGCAGCCAGGGCGTCGACATTGCGCGGCTCAAAGAGGATGCCGGTTTCGCCGTCTTGCACGACTTCGGGAATGGCGCTGACGCGGCTGCCGACCACTGGAACGCGCCGGGACATGGCTTCCAGCAGGACCAGCCCAAAGCCTTCCCACAGGCTCGGGACCAGCAGCACATCAAAGGCGGCCATTAGATCGGCGGCGTCGGCGCGCCAGCCCAGCCAATGCGCGCGATCGGCGATGCCCAAAGCCGATGCCAGTCGCCTGAGCTCGGCCGCCTGGTCGCCATCGCCGGCGATAACAAGATGAGCCTCGGGGAAGTCGGCTCGGATGCGGCGCAGCGCTTCCAGGGCATAGGGAATGCCTTTTTGCCGCACCAGACGGCCGACGATGCCGAGAAGCAGCGCATCGTCAGCCAGCTTGAGTTCGCTCCGCAGGCGCATGCGGGAACGGTCGATGTCGCTGTCGCTCAGCCAGTCGTATTCCATGCCGTAATGAACGACGCGTACTTTGTCGGCGGGCGCGCCTTCGACCTCGATGGCGAAATGCTTGATGGCGTGAGAGATGGCGATCCCGGCGTCAAGTCGGCGCCAGAGCCAGCGGTTGATCCGTCGCCAGCGCGGCGAATGGCGAAACTGATCGTCATTGTGCCGGCTGCTGACGACATGCTTGACGCGAGCGGCCGCCGCCGCGAAATAGCCGTAGACGTCGGCGTGAACGAGGTGCGTATGCGCGATGTCCGGCTGCATCTCCCGCAGGGCGCCGCGGAGCCGGAGAAGCAACGGCAGATCGTAATCGCGGCGGATGATGAGCCGTGACGCGGGAATGCAGCGGTCGGAAGCTTCGGCGAGCATGTCGTCCATGGGCATATCCGGCTCGACCAGGAGGATCAGGCGCGCGTCGACCCCGCGTTGGCGCAAGCCAGCCAGGAGGACCAATAGATGGCTTTCAGCGCCGCTGATGCGGGTGGCTTTGATGATATGGGCGGCTCGCAGTTGCCCCGGGTCGGGCTGGGTCACGGGTAAGCGCCTCAATTCGGCTGCATGCCTAGCGTGGAATGATCTCGCGGGAAAGAGGACCAATGACGCCGCGTTCGTCTTTGGCCGCGATGGCGATGCCGGCGTAATCGGTGAATCCGTCCCATGCCAGCTTGGTCCCTTCAAAGGAGAACTGTTGATAGATCAGCGAATCGCGCGGACGCAGCGCGACGATATAGCTGGCGGCATCGGCGACCGGCTCCCAGACCAGCTCCCGTTTGCCGTCGTCGCGGTTGCGCAGAACGATGTTGGCGGGTGGGCGGGGACCATCGGCAAGAGACTTGACTAGCGCCAGAATCGCCTGCGAAGCGCGGCGAAGGTAATCCGGCTCGATGTATTGAATGGTGTCGGTGGGGTCGGCGTTGCGTTTTTCTTCGTAGGCGTTGATGAGGCGGATCGCCGGATAGCCGATTTCGCTGAAGGAGAAGTGATCGCCGTAGCGGTTCTCGCGGTCGATCTCGTCTTGTACGAGGAGGTCCAGATCCAGGTTGTAGTTGTAACCGAGGAAGTTGGCTTCGCGCGCCAGCTTGCGGGAAACGGAGGTGTCGTTGGGACCGGCGGAGAAAACGCGCAGTTGGCGATCGTTGCGATTGCCGCGGCTGTCATGCACGTTGCCGATGGTATCGACATTGATCATGCCGAGCACATCAATGTTTTTGTCTTGCGCCCAGGCGGCAAAGTGTATGCTGCCTTGACGGTTGAATTCTTCGGCGGAGAAGAAGACGAACATGATGGTCGCCCGGTATTGCTCGGCGCTCATGATGCGCGCCAGCTCGAGCAGGGCGGCGACGCCCGAGCCGTTGTCGTTGGCGCCGGGCGCAAAAGCCTCGCCATCGATCAGCGGAATGCCGACGCTGTCGTAATGCGCGCCGATAATGAGCGTGCCGGCGTTGACTTCGGCGCCGCCGATCGCGCCGACGATATTGTATTGCATCGACTTGTCTTCGGCGGTGACAAAGGCTTCAAAGCTCTGCTCGAAAGTATAAAGGTTGCCGCCGGACGCCGCGCTATAGATTTCCAGTTGGTCTTTGATGTACTTGCGCGCCGCGCCGATGCCTTCCAAGGGCGAAACCACCGACGAGCCAATGTGCCGCGTGCGGAAGTTCTGCAGGCTGCGGATATGGGACACCAGCCGGTCAGTCTCGATTCGTTCCAGCAGGGTCGGCACGATGTTCTCGCTTGGCGGCACGGCGGTGACATCGATTTCGGCGATGACGACCGGGCGAGCGGCGGCATAGCCGAGGGTGGCGCGCGGCGTGAATGTCGGCAGCGGCGCCAGGGTCGGCGGCGTTGTGTCGCTCATCCCCAGGTTGCAGGCGAGCAGAAGCAGCATATAGCCGCAGAGGATTGCGGCGGTTCTCAGGTGCGTTTGTCGCCTGTACATAAGGGCGATTTTAGCATAGAAAGAAAAGCCGACAGCCGCAGTCGACGATAGGGTATGATAGCCGCAGGTCGAGCGGCGTAAGCGTCGAGAAGGGTTTAGGCGCCGGCGAGCCGATTCCAGATTGCCGTCAGCGGAAGAGCCGAGCGCCGAGGAGAAGCTATGGATCTATTGATCATTGGCGGGACGAATTTCCTGGGACCGGCACTGGTCTTTGAAGCGCTCGCGGACGGACATCGTGTAACGCTTTTCAATCGCGGCGTGAGCGGGTCCGATTTCAAGGCCGATGTCGAGATGATTATTGGCGATCGTGAGACAGATCTTGAGCGCTTGGCCGGGCGGAAGTGGGACGCGGTCATTGATACTTGCGGTTATGTGCCGCGGCTGGTGAGGCTGTCGGCGGCGGCGCTGCGGGATAGTATCGAGCGCTACGTCTTCATCTCGACGCTGTCGGTGTATCCGATGTTAGGCGGAGCGAATCGCGACGAGTCGTCTGAGGTCTTGAGGCTGGAGGATGAAGCGGTCGAAGAGGTCACCGGCGAGAGCTATGGACCGCTGAAGGTCCTTTGCGAAGCGGCGGCGCAGTTGTATTTCCCGGGCAGGAGCCTGGCGATCCGTTCGGGATTGATCGTTGGTCCGCGCGACCCAAGCAACCGCTTTACCTATTGGGCAAGGCGAACGGCGAAAGGCGGGCAAGTCATCGCCCCGCCAGCGGAGCAGCCGATACAGTTCATCGACGCGCGAGACCTGGCGGCTTTTATTTTGCGGCTGGTGGAAGCGCGGGCGTCCGGCGCGTACAATGTCACGGGTCCGGCTCGGCGCATGACCTTTGGCGAATTGCTGCCTGTGATGAAGCTGGCGCTGGATAGCGACGCGCAGTTTCATCACTGCAGCGACGAGTTCTTGCGCGAACACGAGGTCAGCGAGTTTATGGAATTGCCACTTTGGGTCAACCGGGAGCTGGCGGAGAGCTTTATGACCTTCAATATTGACCGGGCGCTGGGGGACGGCTTGAGCTTCCGCGAGCCACAGGAGACGATTCGCGATACTTGGGAATGGGCGCGCAGGCAGCCGCCCGATGCGCCGAGACCGGCTGATTTGCCGCCGGCGAAAGAAGCGGCATTGCTCGAGGCGCGGCTGGATTAGCCAAGGCTGGAACACATGTTATAGCCACGACCGCGGATTGGGCGCTCCGCGGCGATAGACCGGGCTGGGTTCAAGAGCGTCAATCAAGGTAATCGCGGAGTTTGCGGCTGCGGCGGGGGTGACGCAGGCGCCGCAACGCTCTACCTTCGATTTGGCGGATGCGTTCGCGCGTCAAGCCGAATTTCTGCCCGACTTCTTCGAGGGTGTAGCAGTGGCCGTTTTGCAGGCCGAATCTCAGGCGCAGGATGCGGGCTTCGCGCGGCGTCAGGGTGCTGAGGAGTTCTTCGATCTGTTCCTTGAGCAGCTTGCCAAAGGCGCTATCCGAGGGGTTGGGTTCGCGTTCGCTTTCGATGAAGCTGCCGAGTTCGCTGTCGTCGTCTTTGCCGACCGGGTGCTCGAGGCTGAGCGGTCGCCAGGAGACTTTGAGCATCCATTGGACTTTGCGCGGCTCGCATTCCATGACTTCGGCGATTTCTTCAATAGAGGGCTTGCAGCCGGTTTCCTGCTCGAGATCGCGGGCGACGCGGTACAGCTGACGTATCCGGTCGGTCATGTGGACGGGCACGCGAATCGTGCGGCCTTGGTCGGCGATGGCGCGAGTGATAGTCTGGCGGATCCACCAAGTGGCGTAGGTGCTGAAGCGGTAGCCGCGGTGGTAGTCGAATTTCTCCACAGCTTTCATCAAGCCGAGGTTGCCTTCCTGGATGAGATCGAGAAAGGGCACGCCGCGCGACATATACTTCTTGGCGATGGAGACGACAAGGCGCGTATTCGCCTTGATGAGATGGTCGCGGGCGTTTAAGCCGTCTTGAATCAGGAATTGCCATTCCGCGCGGCGTTCGTGGTCGGGGGCTTGCTCGAGTTGCTCGGTAGCGAGCTCGCCGGCTTCCTGCCGCCTCGCCAATTGCACCTCTTCCTCGGTGGTGAGCAAGGGGACGCGCGCCATCTCCTTGAGGTATAGCCCGACGGTATCGCTGGAGGCGATTTCACCGAGGTCGTGATCATCGTCGTGCTCGCCCAGCGCGCCATCGTCCTCGAAGTTGTCCTCGAGGGTATCCAAGTCGCTTTCGTCGAGGAAGAACTCGAAGCTGGCCGACTCCGACTTGTCGTCTTCAAGATATGTCATCAGGTCAATGTCAGACTCGTACCTGTTTTCAAAGTCGTCCACTGCAACACCCCTTACGAATCAAAACGCGCTTACACCCCATGCACCGCGCGCATCTGATGAACCCTGGCTATGACTACAGCAATTGCTTCAATACCGCCAAACGCGGGTCAATCTCTAGGTCATCATTCAGCAAAGCACGCTCGTTCTGGAAAGTCTGAATGTCGTCAATTGGTTTGTCGCAGCTGTCGGCGCTGAGGCCGGGACAGTCTTCGCGGCAGAAGGCGCGGTAAGTCGCTTCAATCAGCACCTCTTCGCGGAGCAAGGGCGCGAGATCGATTTCACCGTTGCCATCGACGCTGAATACACTTTTGCTGCTGTTTGGCGGCGAGGCAAAGAGCTCGGCAAGTTCCAAGGCAAACTGATGAGCAAAGGGATCCAGACAGCGGTCGCATTCCCGCTCGTGTTCGACACGTAGCGCACCCTGCACGAGGATACCCTCGCTAGTGCGTGTAAGCGTGAGCTGGCCGGTAAGAGCGCGCAAGTAGAGCTCGTCGTCGATTTGTATCCGTTGAGAGAAGCCGAGGGGGATGTCTCTGGCATTGCCGGGACCTTCCGACAAGAGAAACCCCACATTGATGCGGAGGAGCCGCTTATTGAGATAACTGCCGTTGGCAAAGTTCAAGCTGCTCGCCTCATTTGGCGGTTAGTTTGCCACATAGTATGATTTAGCAATAAGCTATTTCGTATGCATTATATAAGCCTGACAATCGGGCTGTCAAGCAAATTGAGCGACTAACCAGTAGTATAAACCGTTACGCAAGCAATAGCAGCGGCTGAACGCGGTCATTGGCGAGAATGGCGCCTGTTGGTCGGTGGTGATGTTGACGTAGTATCGGTTTAGAGTCATGGAGATCAATTCGAACCTACATGGGACCTGCAACCATTGTTTTCGTAAGCCCGCGCCAAGCATTTGCCCGTCACTGCCAGCTACTCCACGAGTACGATACCATAATGCTGAACGCGACGCAACACTTCTTCGACATCTTAATTGAACGGCGAGCGGCGCTTCTGTTCGTGGATGGGCGCCTGGACAATTGGCGTGCGTTGGCGCTGGCGGCGAAGACGAGCGCGGCGACGCGTCGTATTCCGATATGCCTGGTCAGCGATGCGAGCGATGTTCGCGCCGATGCGATACTCAATGGCGCCGACCTGGCGTTGAGCTGGATCGAGCTAAGGGCTCAATTGAATACGCTGGCGCGGGACCTGGCGCGCGCGCCGGATGCGGCGACAATGGCGCAACTGGCCTGCGAATGCGCGGACGCGCTGCCGCGGCTGGCAGTCGAAGGCGTGGCGCTGTTCAACCGAGGCGAATATTATCGGCAGCACGACTTGTTTGAGGAATTGTGGATGGCGACTCCGGGACCGGTGCGCGACTTGTATCGGGCGATATTGCAAGTGGGAGTCGCCTATTATCAGATTGAGCGCGGCAACTTTCGCGGCGCGCTGAAGATGTTGCAGCGGAGCGTGCAATGGCTTCACCCGTTGCCGGATAGCTGCCAGGGCATAGACGTGGCGGCGCTGCGGCGCGACTCTTACGCCGTGCGCAGCGCATTGCAGCGCTTGGGTCCGGATCGCCTGGATGAACTTGATCGCGATTTGATCAAGCAAGTGCGCTGGGAGGCGCCTCATGCTCCCAGCACATAAGTCGCGAACCAATCGAGCATGGCGTCATTGTGGGCGCGGCGAAGGTTAACCGCCCCATTGATGGAAGCGCCGTGTGAGCCGCCGGGCTGGCGCAGCATTTCTACGGTACAGCCGTTCGCCTTGAGCACGGTGTAGAATTGCTCCGACTGCTCGGCCGGGCAGCGCCAATCCAATTCGCTTTGCACGAGCAAGGTTGGCGTCGTGCAGCGGTGAGCGTAGGTAATTGGCGAGCACTTGTCATAGGTTTCGGGAATCTCGTGCGGATGCCCGCCCATCTGCTCGACGCCGAAGTAGATGCCGATGTCGCTGGCGCCGTAGAAGCTGCGCCAGTTGGTGACGGGATTTTGGGGAATCGCCGCTTTGAAGCGCCCCGTCTGGCCGATTATCCAGCAGGAGAGGTTGCCGCCGCCGGATGTGCCGCAGACGCCGAGACGCTCGGCATCAGCCAAGCCCCGCGCGATGGCATGATCGACGCCGGTCATCAGGTCGTGGTAATCGAGGTTGCCCCAATCGCCTTTGATCGCGGTTGAGAAGTGGTCGCCGTAGCCGGTTGATGCGCGGTGATTGAGGAATAGCACGCCATAGCCGGCGCCAGCGAGCATTTGAAAGTCGAAATGAAAGCCGTAGCCGTAGGCGGCATGAGGTCCGCCGTGGATGTAAAGAATCGTGGGGTAGGGGGCTGCTCCCGTCGGCGGCTTCATGAACCAGCCTTCGACCGGCTCGCCGTCGATGCTGCGCCACTCGAGGCGTTCCGTCTGGGGCGGGTCGATGGATTCCAGATGCGCGGCGTTAAGGCGGGTCAACTGACGGGCGTCGTTGTCGGCGAGAGGCGTCAAGACGAGATCGGGCGGCGAATTCAGGCTGGTGCGGGCGTAGAGCAGTTGGTCACCGCGGCGGTCCAGCGGGAAGACAGCGCAGTCGCCACTGGTGACTGGCTGGAACGCTTCCGCGCCCTGCAGGGCGATGCGATAGATGTGTTCGCTTCCGCCCCTCTGGACGGTGGTGTAGGCGTGGGCGCCATCGTCGCTGACCAGGAGGTTGGGCTGGCTCAGGCCGCTGATCGGCATATCCAGCGAGAGACGTCCGCCGACGCCGACATCAAGCCCGGCGCTGCGGCAGTCAAGGTCGCCGCTGGCGAGATGAAGCGTGTAGAGGTCGGACTTCGTGCCGATGGGTTTGCCGTCGTCTGGGCGCCCGCTGAAGACGATTCGCTCGCCGTCGGGCGTGTAGGCGGCTTTGGCGATGCTCGCCCAGCCTGCCAGAACGGTGGTGATTGCGCCGTTGAGATCAACCGACATCAGGTCCGGCGTCATAGCGCGGGCGGCGTCAGCGCGCATGTTGGCGTCGTAAAGGATGCACGCGCCATCGGGCGACCAGCGCGGATTGCTGTTGTTGGCGCGATCTTGGGTGAGCCGCTGGATCTCGCCGCTGTCGAGCCCCAAGACATAGACGTCTTGGACTTCGTCATCGAGATAGCCAATGGCGTCGAAGCGATAGACCGTACGTTCAACGCGATAGGGCTCGGTCGAGAGGTCGGGGGCGTCGCGATCTTCCTTGGCGCAGAAAGCGATTTGACTGCCGTCGGACGAAAAGGCGAAGCTTCCGCCGATGCCGCGCTTGAAGCGGGTCATTTGGCGCGCCTCGCCGCCATCGACCGGCATCAGGTATAACTGCGCAGAGCCGTCGCGGTCGGAGGTGAAGGCGATCAACTTGCCATCGGGCGACCAAGCGGCGTTGCCGTCTTTGGCTTTGCCGCTGGTCATTTGGCGCGTCTCGCCCGTGGCCAGGTCTTGCAAGTACAATGCGCTGAACTCTTTATCTTCGTCAGCATTTATCTTGTTGACGGTGTAAAGCAGCATGGCGCCGTCGGGCGACAGGGCGCCGCCGTTTAGAAAGTGCAGCGCAAACAGGTCTTCCTTTTGCAGCGGGCGTCGATTGTTCATTGTGGCCCCTTTTGGCGCAATAGAATCTTGCAGGTCGTCATGCGTATTCTAGCACCTCGGCGCGTCGGCGGTCAGCCCTTGTCGTATTGGCAGCGCGACACAAGTGACGACTGTCTCTGCGCCATTTGTCAGGTAAGATTAGCGGCGTACTCAGCGGTCAGCGGTCGAGGAATCATAATGTCAAGTCCGGCCGATTCAAAAGCGCTGTCAAAGGCGCGTTATACGCAGTTTGCCGAGGGCTATGTGTCCAGCGAGACGCACGCCAGAGGCTCGGATCTTGAGCGGCTGCTGGCGATTGCGCGACCGCAGGCGCATTGGCGGGCGCTCGATATCGCCACCGGGGGCGGTCATACGGCGCTGAAATTTGCCCCGCATGTCGCGCATGTCGTGGCGAGCGACCTCACGCCGCGGATGTTGGACAAGGCGCGCGAGCACCTGATTGCCAAGCAGGGACTAAAGAATGTCAGCTTCGAGCAAGCTGATGCGGAGGATTTGCCCTTTGCGGACAGGCGCTTCGATTTGGTGACTTGTCGCATCGCGCCGCATCACTTCCCAGATGCGCAGCGATTTCTGCATGAGTGCGCGCGGGTTTTGCGCTCGGGCGGCGTGCTGCTGTTGCAGGACCACTTGCTGCCGGCCGACGACGAAGCCGCGCGTAGTGTGGACGCTTTCGAGCGCTTGCGCGATCCAAGCCACAATCGAGGGTTCAACCAGGAGGAATGGCAGGGGCTGTGCCGCGCGGCCGGCATCGCAGTAGAGCATGCCGAGCAGTACATCAAGCGGCATGACTTTCTCCCCTGGGCGCGGCGTCAAGGCAATGACGCGGCGACGATCGACGAGCTAAAGCAGATGATGGCCGATGCGCCGGCGATTGCGCGCGCGTGGATGGATCCGCGCGAGTGGGAAACGGACGCGGCGACATTCGTCAATCGGCATATCATCATCCGCGGACGGCGCAGCTAGCGGGAGGCGCCATTGCCGAAGCTCTTGGTAGCGAGCGGGATATTTCATCCTGAGGCGGGCGGACCGGCTACTTATCTGAGGAGCATTCTGCCGGCCTTGCAAGGCTTGGGCTGGCAAGTTCGCGTGCTGTCCTATGGCGATGGGAAGGGCGGCGACTATCCTTATACAGTGACGCGAATCGCGCGCGAGGTTTATCCCTTGCGGCGCGCGAAGTATGGACTTGCCGCCTGGAAGCAGCTAGCTTGGGCGGACATGGTGTACGCGCAAACGATTGACTTGCCGCTGTGGGGCGGGCGCAATTTGCCGCGTGTGCTTAAGATCGTCGGCGATCAAGCCTGGGAGCGCTGCATCCGCCGCGGTTGGATAGCGCCGGACATGACGGTCGACGAATTCCAGCGTTTTACGGGCGATTGGCGGGCGCGCTGGCAGAAGCGCTCGCGCTCGCGGCAGGTTGCCGATATGGATGTGGTGATTGTGCCGAGTCATTATCTCAAGCGGATGGTGATCGCTTGGGGCGTAAACGCGGACAAGGTGCGGGTGATCGGCAATGCGCTGGCGCCCATATCGCAGTCGGTTGGCAAGCGCGCGGAGCTTGCGGCAGCTTTGGGTTGGGACGATCTGCCGACGATAGTGACGGTGGCGCGCCTGCAGCCCTGGAAAGGCATCGACCACTTGATCGACGCGATTGCCGAGATGCCGGGGATTCGACTGGTCGTCGTCGGCGACGGACCAGACCGCGGGCGGCTGGAAGCTCGAGCGCGCGGCCTAGGCGAACGCGTCCAATTCACCGGTCGCCTGGACCCGGAGGAGGTTCAGCGCCGGCTGGTCGCTGCCGACGGGCTGGCTTTGTACAGCGGATATGAAGGCCTGTCGCATACGCTGTTGGAAAGCCTGCGCTTGGGGACGCCGGTCCTCGCGAGCGATGTCGGGGGCAATGCTGAAGTCGTGCGGCACGGGGTCAATGGCGTGCTGACGCCGCATGTGGAATTGGGGGCGCTGCGCGCGGGGATTGCCGAGCTCATTGATCGCCGTGATGAATTCGCCGCGAACTGCGCGCTGGGTATTGAGGATTTCAGTTTAGAACGGATGGCGCGGGAGACGGATGCGCTTTTGCGTTCGGCGCTGGCATAGCTTGCTTCAGCGCTTGACGAAGCGATAGCCAACGCCGCGCGACGTGAGAATATATTCGGGCTGCTGAGGGTTGACTTCAATCTTTTGCCGCAGGTAATGGATATAGAGCTTGAGACTGTCAATGGCGTCGCTGTATTCGTCGCCCCAGGCTTCTGTCACCAATTCTGTACGTTTCACGACGCGCCCGGCATTTTTGACCAGGACTGCCAGCAGATCGAATTCCTTTGGCGTCAGGTGTTTCAGGCTTTTGCTGATCCAAACCTCGCGATTCATTAGGTTCATGCGGAAGTCGCCATGGTTGAAGACAAGCTCTTCATTCACGGTTGTGCGTGGCGAGCGCCGCAGCCGCGCGTTGATCCGCGCGACCAATTCATCGTCGTCAAAGGGTTTGGTGACGTAATCATCGGCGCCCAGGTCCAAGCCCTTGATAATGTCGCGTTTCTCTTTTCGCGCGCTAAGAAATATAATCGGCATATCTGACATTTCGCGCAACTGTCGGCAGATTTCCCAGCCGTCACGGTCGGGAAGGACGACGTCAAGCAAGACCAAGTCGGGCTGGTTGCTGTACGCCTCGCGCAAGCCGCCCTGGGCGCAGGAAGCCCGGAATACCTCGAATCCGCGTCCGTGGAGCAACTGCGATACCTGGTCGACCGTAGACTTTTCGTTATCGATCACGAGTATCTTTTGTGGCATAAAATGCTGCTCCTGATCGCGGGTCAATTCATCGTAGCTCGGGCAGAGCGTTGCGGCATCAATAATTAAGATTTGTAACAATTGTGACGATACTGCCGCTCAAAGGTCATGGCAAGCCACTTTATAACAAGAATTACCAATATTGCAACAACCAAGTTTGTCATTTGTCCGGGCGTGGACGGCGATCGCTTGGGGCGCCCGAATCGGCTGTTAGAATGCGCGCGGGGGTATCAGCGCAGGAGTGCGATAGCCGTTGGTTGCCGAGGCATAAGAGTCGTCAAGCGCTTGCGGCATTGCCCGGTACTTGGTTGGCGCGCAAGCAGGCGAGATTCCCGAATTGCCACGAAAATAGCATGAATATTCTTACTTTGCAAGCTGCATTCAAACCTTGTAACAGTCTGTTGTATTTTGGCTGAAGCACCGTTGTTGTGAGATAGCCTTGGACGAATGCCGCGCCGAATTTTGTCAAATTGTGACACGGCGGCGGATTCAATGGCGGCAGTCTGGCATATGGCTCGTGTAGGCCGGCAGTGGATTTGCGATATTCTGGCGCCAATTGCGGCGACGCCTTGCATGTTGGATCCGATGGCGCCGGCTAGAGCTCCGCGCGTGTCAGTGGCGAGTCGTGTTTGCCTACCGAATCGGACGGAGCTTCGCCGCGCCGCGCCGGCCTTGCGCGAAAATGCCCGGACGGGAAGTTGTGAAGGCGAGTGTATGGCGCCGGCAGCAACTTGGTTCACCGCCATGCCGTGGGTATGAAACAGCTAGATACGGCTGGCGCACCGGACTGCGGTAATATTGTGAATTCACAGATTGGGGCAAGGCAAGCGTCGGTTTTGGGGACATCATTCAAGTGTTGGCGATGAGAGATCGGGGTTGAGGGCTGCGCGAAGTCCAACGGGCGCGGAAGGGACACGATAAGACCCCCCGGTCGAGCCCGCGGCCGCCAGGCGGCTCATTCCCACTCGATGGTGCCGGGCGGTTTGCTGGTGATGTCGTAGGCGACGCGGTTGATACCGGCGACTTCGTTGACGATGCGCGCGCTTACCCGCGCCAGCAAGTCATAGGGCAAGCGCGCCCAATCAGCCGTCATGAAATCGTCAGTGGTGACAGAGCGTAAGACCAAGACCTCTTCATAGCTTCGTTTGTCGCCCATGACGCCGACGCTTTTCACGGGCAGCAAGACGGCGAAGCTCTGCGCGGTGCCGCGCCTCAGCAGTCCGGCCGCATCCAATTCGCTGGTGAAGATGGCATCAGCGGCGCGCAGTTTCTCCAGGCGCTCCCAGGTAAGTGCGCCGAGGCAGCGTATCGCCAGGCCGGGACCGGGGAAGGGCTGCCGCCAGACGATGGCATCGGGCAAACCAAGGGCGGCGCCGATCGCGCGCACTTCGTCTTTGAAGCAATCGCGCAGCGGCTCTACAAGTTCAAAGCGGAGATCAGCGGGCAAGCCGCCCACGTTGTGATGGGATTTGATGGTCTTGGCGCTTTTGCTGTCGGCGGCGCTTTCGATGATATCGGGATAGATGGTGCCCTGCGCCAGAAAACGGATATCGCGGAGGTGGCGCGCCTCTTGACTGAAGACATCGACGAAGACTTTGCCGATGGCTTTGCGCTTGGATTCGGGCTCGGTCAAGCCCCGAAGGGCGCTCAAGAATGACTCGACGGCATTGACCGCGATGAGATTCATGCCAAGTTCATGGCGGAATAC
This sequence comes from Anaerolineae bacterium, assembly GCA_022824465.1. Classification (GTDB taxonomy): domain Bacteria; phylum Chloroflexota; class Anaerolineae; order Aggregatilineales; family Phototrophicaceae; genus UBA6055. The sequence goes on along the minus strand of JAJDZV010000007.1, from coordinate 24,967 downwards.
GCGCGCGACCTGCTGCGCCTCGTCTTGTCTAAGCAAGCCGTGATCGACAAAGACGCAGGTGAGCCGCTCGCCAATCGCGCGGTGGATCAAGGCGCCGGCAACAGCCGAGTCGACGCCGCCGCTCAAAGCCAGCAGGACGCGCTCGTTCTTGACCTGGGCGCGGATCTTGGCGACTGCGTCGCCGATGAAGGCTTCGGCGGACCAGTTCTTTTGGCAAGCGCAGATCCGGAACAGGAAGTTGCTCAAGATCGCCGCGCCTTGCGGGCTGTGACGTACTTCGGGGTGGAATTGAACGCCGTAGCGGTTGCGCCTCATGTCGCCGATTGCGGCGCAGGGCGAGTTGTCAGATTCGGCAAGGGCGTGATACCCCGGGGGCGGCGCTTCCAGGCGATCGCCGTGCGACATCCAGACGGTTAGTTCCGACGCCAACCCGTCAAAGAGCGGACTGCGCGCGCGATGGGTGATAGTGGCGGGACCGTATTCGCGCGACGCGGAGGGGGAGACTTTGCCGCCGCTGGCTTGCGCGAGCAGTTGCATACCGTAACAGATGCCGAGCACGGGTTTGTCGCTTTGGGCTAGTGCTGCCGGCAATTGGGGCGCGTTTTGTTCGTAGACACTTGCCGGACCGCCGGAGAGGATGAAGCCGGCCGGCTGATGCTGGATGAGCTGCTTGGGGTTGGCGTCGCTGGCGTAGACTTCCGAGTAGACGCCAAGCTCGCGGACGCGGCGTGCGATGAGCTGGGTATACTGCGAGCCGAAGTCGATGACTGCGATGCCGCCTCGTTTCAGATCGTGCAAACCGGTCACCTTGGCTGGGAAACTTTTCCTGGCGCGGACTGCGGCATCAGCGATGCGAATAGACTGCGCTTGCGGCCGGGAGCTTCACTCGGTGAAGTCCGCCGTCTCGCCCCAGGCGGCGCTAAATATCATTTCGCTGAGCGGTCGTCTTTCGCGCTGAGACGACTCTCGCGCGCGCTGCCTGTCGCCGAGATGCCGTAGATCGCTTGTGCGGTAGCCCAGGGCAATGGCGGTAAAGGGCTCAAAGTCGTCTGGCACTTGGTAAAGTTCGCGCGCCTTTTCGGGTGAGAAGCCAGCCATTTGATGCGTATAGATGCCATAGTCCAGCGCCTGCAGCGCCATCTGGGCGATCGCCTGGCCCAGGTCATGGCCCGCGTGGCGATAGGTCCGCCCAGGCTTCGGTTCTACGTGCGTCACGGCGATCATGAGAAGGGCTGCATGTCGCGCCCAGGCTTGGTTGCCCTCCGCCAATACGGACAAGATCTTCTGGAATTCCGCCTGGTTGTCGCGCGGGCCGACGATAAAGCGCCAGGGCTGGATATTGGAGGATGAAGGCGCCCAGCGCGCCGCCTCAAGTATGCTGAGCAGGGTCGCACGCTTGATATTGCGCTCGCGATCAAAGCCAACGGGACTCCAGCGATGGCGAATCAGGCGGTGCAATGCGTGTTGACTTTGGGGAAGTTTCTGTGGCGGCGTCGACAGGCTGACTGACCGAACGGGCGACGGCATGCGGGACTTGCCGAGCGCGTCGAAGACTCGCGGCGCGATGAGCCAGACCAGTTCGCCGTCGCGCGCCTGTTTGCCGGGGACATCAATGCGCGCCAAGCCGCCCTTCTTCATTGATACGTCAACGCCGGTCAGTTGATGCGTCAACAGACTCATATCGGGATTGTGCCCGACAAACATGACCTCGTCGTCGACTCGTAGGTCGCGGGTGAGTCTGTTGATGTCACTGAGCTCAAATCCGAAGTTGACCTGTTCCGCGATGATCACGGGCAGGTCGAGCGCATCGGCGATTATCTCGGCGGTTTGGCGGGCGCGGGCGCGCGGACTGCTGTAAACTCGCGCCGGGCGCAGATTCAATCGTTTCATTACCGCGGCGGCAGTTTTCACGCGGCGCCGGCCACGGGCGGTCAATTGGCGGGCGAAGTCGCTGTCAGCGAAGTCTTCGGCGATGCCATGCCTGACGAGGTAGAGTCGCATACTGGTTGTCCTGGTAGCCGGCTGTAGAGTCGCGGCGCTTTAGCTTGGGCTGGGCGCAGCCTTGGCTTTGTCGCCTTTAGTCTCGGACTTCTTCTCAGTCTTGGTTTCGCTTTGCTTGTCCGTTGCCGGGGACTTGCCGTTTTCACCGTTGCCAGTCGGCTTGGCGGGATTCTTCGCTTTGTTGTTGTCATTCACGTAGAATCCGCTGCCTTTGAAAATGATGCCCGCCGGTTGGATCACGCGGGAGACGCCCTGACCAGTTGTCGGGCATATTTCGAGCGGGCTATCGCGGAATTGTTGGCGGAAGTCAAAGGTGGTGCCGTCCTCGCGGCGATAGGTATATATAGGCATGCGCGTACACCCTCAATCAATTGCATCAAGCGCAGTATGTTAGCGGAAAACGCTCAAGATGGGGACAGCTAATTTCGCGCCTTGTTTCCGGGAGTCGTTGGCAGACATCGCGCAATGGTCGGTACAATGGGCGCGTAACTTGGGAAACCGGGTGTCGGGTGTGATGACAGGATTTGCGGTACCGGTTCTGGCTGCTGGTTTGATTATTGTCGCCGCGCTGGACATATATCGCTGTCGACGGAAGCGCAAGGCGTGATTCGCAAGCGCTGACGCGACGGTCGCGTCCCGTCGGCCGTCACGGCTTCATGGCTTCATAGACCATGGTTTCATAGCGCATGGCTTGCTCATTGCCGACGTAGCGGCCGTGCCGCTCAAGACCGCGCAAGCCGTCGACGTCGCTTTCGCCGGGCTGGAAGCGCATCACGCGGCAAAAGCCGGCGTCCGCTAGCGCTTGCGTCAAGGTCGGTTCATCGTAGATGAACTTGTGACGCCAGCCGTGGAAGGACTGGTTGATGGCATGCGCCGGACTGAAGTCGCCGAATTGGGAGCGAAAGGTCGACATGATCCAGCGAATGTAGCTGGCTTGGTCCGCGCCGTCGGGCTGTGTGTATAGGGCGATGATTTGCTTTAGGTCTGGGGTGGCGATGCGCATGCGTCCGCCGGGCTTCAGCGCGCGATGGCATTCGCGCAGCATTGACCGCGCTTCGTCGAATTCGAGATGCTCGATGAGGTGTTCGCTGAAGATATAATCCAGCGAGGCATCCGGAAGCGGGAATGGGCGGCGCGCGTCGAGATAAACCGTGCCCGGCTCGAGCGGGTAAAGGGTCGTATTTAACCAGCCGGCGAGCAGATTGTGCCCGCTGCCGATTTGCAGTTTCGCCACTGGCGCGCTCGCCAGATAGCGTCGGATCTTGCGTGGGGCAGACAGGCGCCAAACCTGTTGCCTAAGACGAAAGCGTAAGCTAGCCATGGGTGGTCCCGCCTGGCGCTCTGCAGACAGCGGGCGTCGCTGAGCATTGACGACGGGCAGGCGGCGCTGATGTCGAGGATCGGTTCACAGACCGGGTCCCGTCTACTGGGAGAGACGCAATTCGATTGAGCCGAAAATCAGATTGAGGAGTTGTGACTGGCGCGCCAGCTCGCCTTCGGGCGCGACCAGGATCGCCATTACGTAGTTGCCGGACAGGTCCAGAGCCAGCAGCAGGCTGTCGCTGCCGTCGATGCTGACGAAGAACTGGGCGCTGTCTCGACCGTTGAGCGCGATGGTTTCGGCAGCTTGGTATGTCGGACCCAGGCGGACATCTGAGGCCGCGCCGATGAAGGCGTCCAGGATGCTGGCGGCGTTGCGCGCGCCGATCAATTGCACGTCATGGGCGGACAGCATGGTAAGATTGGCGATGATCGAGCCACGTGGCAGATCGGCATCGTCGCTCTCAAGCGCCAGCAGGCGGGGATAGTTGAAGACGATGACGCCGGTATCGCTCACTTCGTAGCGCCAATCGGCGGGGATGTTCAGGGCGAAGCCGGGTTGTAGCCGGTCGGCGAAGAAGGTGACGCGCTGCCATTGAATTGGCGTCGGCTCTGGCGCGCTGTTTTCCGCGCCGGCACAAGCGCTGACTAGAAGAGCGATGATGATGACGCATGAAGATAAACACAAACGAGCGATCATTGATGCCTCTGTCTGGGTGAATCTGTCATCAATGCGATTTTCGCAGACATCGGGAAAACGCGCTAGCGAATCGGGCAGGCTTTGTCAGCGCGCGGCGCCTATTGTATCGAAGGCTGGCTAGGGGTAGTATCGCCCGGTGGAGAAGTCGCTGCGTTATCAGAGCGCGGCTCGACGAGAAGGCCAGGATTAGCGTGATACGCTGCGGCATTGACATGATCGAATGCGAGCGGATCGCTGGGGGCATCGAGCGCTTCGGCGAGCGGTTTCTTAAGCGCTTCTTCACTGAGGGCGAGCGGCATGACTGCGGGGATCATCCGGTGCGCTTGGCTGCGCGTTTCGCCGCCAAGGAAGCGGTGGCCAAGGCGCTCGGCACCGGGATCGGCGATGTCCGCTGGGTGGAAATCGAGATACGGACGGATGCGGAAAGCCGGCGTCCGCGGCTGGAGTTGCATGGCGCGGCTCGGTCATTGGCGCATGAATTGAAGTTAAACGACTGGGATATCAGCCTGTCGCACAGTAAGACGCAGGCCATCGCGGTCGCTGTCGCCAAATCGGCGGATTAGTCGAGATTGAGATTGTCAAAGAGCCGCATGAGTTTCAGCGCGATCTGCAAGTTGAGACGGGTGGCCGGCGCGGAGAGGTCGACTTCGCAGATATCTCGTATACGCGCCAAGCGGTAGTTCAAGGTGCTGCGGTGAATATGCAGCGCTTCGGAGGTTTGCACGCTGTTGCCGCCCGCGTCCAGGTAGGTCTCCAGGGTGCGGAAGAGGTCGGTCTGGCGCTCGTCCAGGAGCCGGCGCAGGATCGGCGCGTATTCGTTCTGGGTCAAGCCGACTCGCCCGGCGTGATAGAGCGTGTGGATATAACCCAAGTCTTCAAAGCGGTGCGCATGGCTGCGTTTATCGAGGCGCTGGCCAATCGCCAGCACTTCGTGGCATTGTCGATGGGCGGCGCCGACCTGGTCCATACCGCTGAATCGGCGGGTGATAGCGATCTTCAAGCTGCCTTCGCCGTTTTCCAATTGGTTAATGATCGCTTGCGTCATCGCTTCGGTATCTTCTTCGGCCTGCGCCAAGATGACCACTTGCCCGGCGAATTGGGCGGCGACCGCCTGGCGCTTGTCGATAGCCAGCAAATGATTGATCGTGCGGTAGGCGCGCGTCGCGGTGGGCGGTTGTTGGTCGCTGACGTTGACGAGCAGCATTCGCCAGGGCAAGCGCAGATCGACCCCGTAACGTAGCGATTGATCGCGCAGGATGGTTTCGCTGGCGCCTTCGCCTTCAATCAGTTGCGCCATCAGGCTGCCCTTAAGCGACGCTTCCGCGGCTTGACGCGACTCTTGGTAGAGCATGAGCAAGGCGGCGACTGTCGCGCCGATCTCAATCGCCATTAGGTCGATGGGCGATAGAGCGTGGACATCGGCGATGATCCACATATAGCCGTAAATCTCGCCCTGCACGACGATCGGCGCCAGCAAGCGCTCCATCTCCAAGCCCAAGCGCGGCATGGCTGGCAGTTGCAGGGGCCGCAGCGTCGCGCGAATCCTGGGCAGATATTCGTCTTCGAGGGCTTCGACCAGCCGGGGATTGGTGCGACCGTGTTTGATCGTGTAGCGCCGCGCCGAATCGACCGCGGCGATATTGCGATTGGCGATGGCTTCAAAGCGGTCGTTCTCGATGCTGATTGAATGCCCGACCTGATCTGCCAGCATTTCCGCCAGCTCGGGAAAGCCGCCGCCTTCGAGGACCAGACGCGACAATTGCTGTTGGATGGTAAGCGCGCGGCTGATCGTGTCCAGGTTGTCTTCGGCGATCCGCTCGTTTATGACCTTGGCGATATCGACAAAGCGCGTCTGATAAGGCAGTTCGATCAGCGGCAGGTCCAGCTCATCGCCGATGGCGCGCAGGTATTGGGGGATTTCGTCGACCAGCGTGCCGATGGTGATGACCACGGCGACGACGCCGCGTTCAGCCAACTGGCGCAGGTATTCGCATTGCGCGGCCGGCGCCGCTGGCATATGGCTGACGGTGGTCAGGACGAGCTCGCCGCCATGAAGCCAGTCGGCGGCATCGGGAACGCCGGGGTTGTGCGCCCAGCGTATCGCGCGCTCCAATCCGCCGGCGCCGGCGACAAGGCGGGAGTTCCGCAGTATGGGCAATTGCAGCGCTTCAAGCAGAGTAAGCATGGTCGGGCGGACGGCAGTTCCAAATTGCCATTGCAGGGAAGTATAGAGTTGACGGCGGAAAGACGCAAAGGCGCGGCTCTATGCCATAGGCATGTGATGCCGTGCGGCGTAGCGTCCGGTGACGTGATGGGAGAGTTGTCGCTCGATGTCCGTGAGCAAGCCAGAGGCGCCGAAGCGGAAGAGCCGACTGTTGAGCCAGTCGTCGCCCAATTCTTCTTTGATGAGGATGAGCCAGTTCAGGGCGTCTTTGGCGCTGCGGATTCCGCCGGCCGGTTTGAAGCCAATTTGGTAACCGGTCAGCGCTTGATAGGCGCGGATCTCGCGGACCATGGTCAAGCCGACTTCCAACGTAGCGTTCATCGGTTCTTTGCCTGTGCTCGTTTTGATGAAGTCGGCGCCGGCCATCATGCATACCTTGCTCGCCTGCGCCACATGCCAGAGCGGTCCCAGCTCGCCGGTTGCCAGGATAGTTTTTATGTGCGCGTCGCCACAGGCGCGCCGCATCTCGCGGACCTCGTCGTAAAGCGCCAGCCAATCGCCGCGCAGCACATGCTCGCGTGAAATGACGATGTCGATCTCGTCAGCGCCAGCTTCGACAGACTGGTGAATCTCTTCGATACGCTGGGGGTAGGGGCTGAGCCCGGCGGGAAAGCCAGTGGAGACGGCGGCTACGGGTATGTCTGTGCCTCGTAGCGCCGCCAAAGCGTCCTTGACGCGTTGATGATAGACGCAGACCGCGCCGACCGTCAGTTGCAGCGCGGCGACATCCAGCGCATCGATGATATCCTGGCGCAATGGCTGCCGCGCCTTGGCGCAGAGCCGGGTGACCTTGCCGGGGGTGTCGTCGCCTGCCAGGGTCGTCAGATCGATCATTGTGATAGCCCGCAGCAGCCAAGCCGCCTGCCAATCTTTTTTTACGCTGCGACGGGTTGCAAGCGTCTGGGCGCGGCGCTTGGTGGCGCTGAGATTGACCGTCGTATTGCGCACCCAGCCCATATCCAGCGGGATGCCCGGATTGCGTTTCAGCTGGTTCGCGGTCATGCCCTTGTCCCTTTATCGCTTGCCCCGGCACGAGGCTGGTCCGGCGGAATTGGCGTGCGCTTGATGAAGGCGATGACCTGGCCGGCAATCGCTTCGCCTCGCTCTTCCTGCAGGAAGTGGCCCGCGCCGCGAATCGTTATTTTAGGCTGATCAGAGGCGCTGGGTATGAGCCGCCGGAAGAAGCTGGCCGCGCCGCCTAGAATCGGGTCGCCGTCGCTGAACATCACCAGGGCGGGCTTGGTCCAGCGCGCAAGTTGCTCTCGCGCCGCCCGCATCTCGGCCGCGCCGGGCATCTCCTGCGAGATTGGCACGAGCGAGGGAAACACGGCCGCGCCGGCTTTGTAGCTGTCGTTGGGGTAGGGCGCGTCATAGGCGGCGATGATTTCGGCCGGCAGCTGATAGTTGGTAATTGTCTGCGCGATCAGCCGTCCGATCTGCATGCGCTTGCCAACCTTCTGGCTGAAGGCGCGCCACTGCAAGAAAGCCTCGCTGATTTTCTCTCCGCCCGTGGGCAGGAAGGTATTCAGCACGACCAGGCGCACGAAGCGATGCGCTTCGTTCGCGGCCAAGGTCAAGCCCAGCAAACCGCCCCAGTCCTGGCAGACCAGCGTGATATTTTGCAGGTTCAGCGTTTCGATCAATCCCAGAAGTCTGCCATAGTGCATGTGGAAGCTGTAGTCGTCTTCGTCTTCGTATTTGTCGGACTTGCCGAATCCGACCATGTCCGGCGCCACGACGCGGCAATGCGCGGCCAGGGGCGGGATCATGCGCCGGTAGAGGTATGACCAGGTCGGCTCGCCATGCAAGCAGAGCACGGTATCAGCGCCCGCGCCTTCATCGACGAAGTGGAGCCGCGTATCGCCGACTTGCGCGTAATGCGGCGCGAATTTGTATTCCGGCAGATTGGCGAAGCGTTCGTCAGGTGTCCTCAGAATCTTCACTGCTCGCATCCGTTGGCCTTATCAGCATTGAGTCGCGCGGCTTGACTTCCGCCTTTGCAGCTTGTTGCAGCCGAGTATAATAGGCGCAATGTACCTCAAACCGATTTGTCGCAAGCTCTTGCGGCTGGACGAATTTTAGCAAGCTTGCCCGCGCTTTCACAGCATCTGTCCGTCTGCGCCGATCCGTGGGCGACCGCCCTCCGACCATGTGAACCATTTGAGAAACGAACTGAGTTAGCCCATGCTGGAAAAACTGGCGGAAGTTGAAAGCCGCTACAATGAACTGGAAGCTATGATGGGCGACCCCGCCATCGCCGCCGACTTCGAGAGAGTGGCGGACTTGGCGAAGGAACGCGCCAGCTTGCAAGCGATTGTGGACGCATATCGTCTGTATCAAAAGCAGTCGCAGGAGCTTGAGGAGGCGCGCGAACTCGCCAATGTTGATGATGCCGACATGCGTGAGATGGCGCAGGAAGAAGCGGCGCAACTCGAGGCGAGCGCCGCTGAACTGCTGGAGTCGCTGCGCTTGCTGCTCTTGCCCAAGGATCCGCGAGACAGCAAGAATGTGATCGTGGAGATAAGGGCTGGCGCCGGCGGCGATGAAGCGGGCATATTCGCCGGCGATCTTATGCGGCTGTATATGCGCTATGCCGAATCGAAGCGCTGGAAAGTCCAACTGTTGGATGTCCATGAGCAGGGCAACAGCGTGTTCAAGAACGTCACTTTTGAGATCAAGGGCGATGGCGCATTCAGCCGCTTGAAGTACGAAAGCGGCGTGCATCGGGTTCAGCGAGTGCCGACGACCGAGAGCCAGGGGCGCATTCATACCAGCACGGCGACGGTTGCGGTCTTGGCTGAGATGGACGAAGTCGATGTGCAACTGAATATGAGCGATGTCGAGACTCAGGTCTTTCGCTCTCGAGGCGCAGGCGGGCAATCGGTAAATACAACGGATTCGGCGGTGCGTCTCATTCACAAACCCAGCGGCTTGGTCGTCGAGATGCAGGACGAGCGCAGCCAATTGCAAAACAAGATGCGCGCCAAGCAGGTCTTGATTGCGCGTCTGTATGAGGCGGAAGTCGAGCGACAGCGTTCCGAACGGGATGCCGAGCGTCGCGGTCAGGTCGGCAGTGGCGACCGCAGCGAGAAAATCCGCACCTATAACTATCCGCAAGGTCGCGTCACTGATCATCGCATCGGCTACAGCAGCTTCAATCTGCCGGCGGTCATGGACGGCGAACTCGATAACTTTATCGATCAGCTGGCGACCCAGGAGCAGGCGGAGCAACTCGCGGTTGGCGGGGTGGCGTGACTGTCGCCATTGATGCTGCCGCGAGGCAAGAAGCTGCCACCGTCGGCGCAGTACTGCGTCGGGCGCGCTCCAGGTTAATGCCGTCGGCGTCGGCCGATCTCGACGCGCAAGCGCTGCTGGCACAGGCGCTAAAGGCGGAGCGGGCTTTTCTATATGCCCATGGCGAATACGAATTACAGGCGAAGGAGCTGCGCGCGTTCGATTCGATGCTTGCGCGCCGCGCCGCTGGTGAACCCGTCGCGTATATCCTCGGCGAAAGAGGCTTCTACGATATTGCGCTTCAGGTCACGCCATCGGTGCTTATCCCGCGCCCGGAGACCGAACTGCTGCTGGAAGAGGCGCTGCGGCTTGTTGAGCCAAGGCAGGCGAAAGCCGTCGCCGATATCGGCACGGGCAGCGGAGCGCTCGCCATCGCTTTGGCGCGCCAGCGACCGCGGAGCAAGGTCTGCGCCACCGACATCAGTGAAGCGGCATTAAACGTGGCGCGCCGCAATGCCAAGCGCCATGGAGCCGATATCGCCTTCAGCCGGGGAGACCTGGCGCAGCCCTTGATCGAACGCGGCGTCAAGCTGGACCTGCTCATGGCGAACTTGCCCTATATCGCCACGGATGATTTGCCTGGGCTGGCGGTCAGCGACTGGGAACCGCGGCTGGCGCTTGATGGCGGCGCCGACGGCTTGGCGCTTATCCGCCGGCTGTTGGAGCAGTTGCAATTTGTATGCGCGCCGAGGGCTGATGTCTTGCTTGAGATCGGCGCGAACCAGGGGGATGCGGTCAAGCGGCTCGTCGCTGAAAGACTGCAGTTGGAAGCGATCGTCTTGCAAGATTACGCGAGCCTCGACCGCATCGTCCGCTTTTCGCTAGATTCGCAATGCTGAGCGCTCGGCGAATCCGAAGTGACCAATCTAGTTGATCGGGATCGGGCGCTGCCAGCGGATCTGCGCTAGAATGGCGCGGATTGCCAATCTCTAGCCCAAAGACCGGTCGCCATGCCGACGCGCGCAGATTTTCTCATCCGTGATGACATCATATTTCTCAACCACGGTTCTTTCGGCGCTTGCCCGCGGCCGGTCTTCGAGCGATATCAAGCCTGGCAATTGGCGCTTGAACGGCAGCCGATCGAGTTTCTGTTGCGGAAGCGGCCCGCGCTCATGGCGGACGCGCGCGCTCGTGTCGCCGAGTACCTCAATGTTTGCGCCGACGATATCGTATTCGTCACCAACGCCACCACAGGCGTGAATCTGGCGCTGCGCTCTCTTCACCTGGACGCCGGCGACGAAATCCTGACCAGCACGCACGAATACGGCGCCGTGAACCGACTGCTTGAATTCGTGGCGATGAAGACCGGCGCGCGCGTCATCAAGCACGAGGCGCAGTTGCCTTATACTTCGGATGAGGCTTTCATCGACGCGTTTTTCGCTGACGCCAGCGAGCGGACGAAAGTCATCGTCATCAGCCACATCACATCGCCAAGCGCGTTGATCTTCCCGGTCGCCGGAATCTGCCGCCGCGCGCGCGAGCTTGGCATCGTGACGATCATCGACGGCGCCCATGCGCCCGGGCAATTGCCCCTCGATCTGGCGGCTATCGACGCTGATATGTACAGCGGCAACTTCCATAAGTGGCTTTGCGCGCCCAAGGGATCCGGTTTTCTGCATGTCCGCGCGGAGCATCACGGGCTGATCGAGCCGCTGGTGATATCGCATGGCTGGCTTGATGGCAGCGGCTTCGTCGAGCGCAACGAATGGGACGGCACGCGGGATATCGCGCCCTATCTGACGGTTCCGACCGCCATAGACTACCAGCGCCAAAACAATTGGGATCAGGTTCGCGCTCGATGTCATCGACTGGCGGCCGAGGCGCAATCGCGGCTCTGCGGTCTGTACGGACTACCGCCCCTGTCGCGCGATCAGTTCGCGCAGATGGTGACGATCTTGCTGCCTGATTGCGACGCGTCGGCAGTCAAGACGCGTCTCTACGACGAGTATCGCATAGAAGTGCCGCTGGGAAAATACAAGGGCATTTGCGCGGTACGGGTTTCGGTGCAAGCCTACAACTCGCCGGACGATATAGACCGGCTGATTGAGGCGCTTCAGGCGCTCATCGGCTGACGCTCGAAACGCGCGACGCAAGTGATATAGAAAGTATGCGGCGCGGTATCAATCGGCTGAACCGCGCGCAAATGATAACCTGCCGAGAGCAAGGGCTGGCAGTCGCGCGCCAGAGAAGCGGGATCGCCACTGACGTAAACCAGCCGCTCTACCTCCAGCCGAGCGAGTCCGTCAATCACATCCCGACTTACGCCGGCCGGCGGCGGATCGACGACGGCGGCATCGTAGCGCGCGTCGGCGTCCGCGAGCTCGGCGAGTACCGTCTCGACCGCGCCTTCGATCACATCGATGTTGTCGAAGTCTTTGAGATTCGAATCGGCGTCGTTGGCCGCGGGCGGATAGCTCTCTACGAGGGTTACAAGCTCGGCGCCGGCGGCGATAATGGCGCTGTAGACGCCGACGCCCGCATAGAGGTCGAGGGCTCTGCCTCCGCCTGGCAATTGCAGCGCCCGTTGGACTTCGGCGACCAGCCGTTCGATTCCGTCGACGCTTGGTCGAATGTACGCGCCGGCGGTCACGCGGAAGCGTCGTCCGGCAACGTCGAAATGGCTATGCGCGTCGCCGATGAGATTGACTGGCTCGCGGTCGGGCAAGATCAAATTGACGCTTAGCGGAATATCGGCGCGCAGTTCCGGCGCTTTTTCGGCTTTGACTTCGAGGATCAGCATCAAGCGCCCGTCGGTACCGCGCCGCAAGGTCAGGCGGCGGGCAAAGTGATAATCGAAGTCGATTCGCGCCAGAAGGTCAAGCAGCGCTGGGTGAGCAATGTGGCATTCGCCGATCGCCTGGATGCCGCCGCCATCACGCCGCAAGCCCCAGGAACCGGACTCATCGCGCAGCAAGCTGAGCGTGTGATTGTATTGCCAGAGGGATGTCGCCGGCAGCGGGGACCTCAGGGCGGAATCAATGAGCTTATCGGGCAGCTTGCCCTGGCGAGAAAGCTGGTCGGCAACGATGTCTTGTTTCAGCAGCAGTTGGGCGGGGTAGTCAATATGCTGCCACTGGCAACCCCAGCATTGCCCCGGACCGAAGTGAGGGCAGCTTGGCACGACGCGGTCGCCGGAAGCCGTCGTGAGTCGCAAGCCGCGCGCGAAGGTCACATTCTTGCGCCCGCCGGTAATTTCGGCGGTAATCGCTTCACCGGGAAGCGTATAGGGCACGAAGACCGGCTTGCCATGATGCCAGCCGAGCCCGCGCCCGCCATGCGCCAATTCGCTAATTTCCAGGTCGATGACATCGCCGCGGCTCTGCGCCTGCGTATTGCGCTTGTCGCGTGATTGTCGCTTTCCGCGCTTGGTCATTTTTCGCTGTCTGATCGTTCGTCACAGTCCGCATAGCTGTGCCGCGCGACGTCGAGTCATAGTCCCGCGCAATTGAGGGACCTTGTGAAGCTCGCAGTTGTCCGGCATTAACCGGCGGCTTCAGCGCGCCAGTCGATGCCAGCTTTGTCGAGCTCGCGCTGCACCATGCGCTCGAAGATGCTGTAGGGTTGCGCGCCACTGAGTATCTGGCCGTTGATGAAGAAGCCCGGCGTTCCGCGCACGCCAGCCAGTTGGCCATCCAGCCCGTCAATCTCGACCTCGTTGACGTAGCGCCCTTCTTCCAGGCATTCGGCAAATCGCGTCATATCAAGCGCGTGTTTTTCGGCGGTTGCTAGATAGAAATCCGCGCCCAGCGAATCCTGATTGGAGAAGAAATCGCCGTGGAACTCCCAGAATTTGCCCTGCTCAAAGGCGCATTGAGCGGCGGCGGCGGCCGGCGTTGATTCTTGCGTCAAGCGGGCGAAATCCCGGTAGACATAACGAATATGCCCGCCGTAGTTTTCCAGCAGTGGCGCGAAAGTCTGGTCGAAATGCCGCTTGCAGTAGCCGCAGAAGAAGTCGCTGAATTCGACGATGACGATTGGCGCATCGACGGCGCCCAAATAGGGGTCGTCATCGACCAGGGCAAATCTGTCGGGTCCTCCTTCGGCAGCGTCGGCTTGCGCGCGTTCTTCGAGGACGCTGGCTACGACCGCGCGGAGCTGCGCCTCATCAAAAGCGACCGGCGCCTGCTCGGATGAGGGTACGGGCGCGGATCTGCCGACGATCAGCCCGATGACGAAACATACCACGGCGATCGCCACGTAATGCAATATCACACCTGAGTCGTGGCTGCCGCCGCGCGCATAAGTAGTCTTTGTTGCGCCAGTCTCTTCGTCCACGTCATTGCCTCAATTATACTGAACTACGTTCATCCGCCGAGTTTACTCCAAATCACCGGGCTTGCCCATTGATAACTGGCGCGCGGCTGATTTGCCGACTTCCTATCGCCCTCGCCACGTCAGTCGTTATAATTGGGAGTGACCAGGCAATCTGGAGGCAGAGGATTGCACGAAAGCTATACAGGCTTGATCGTCAGAGAACAGAGCGGCTTCTATTGGGTCGAGGCGGAGGACCGGGCCACGGTCATGTGCGAGTTGCGCGGTCGACTTAAAGAGGAAGCCATGTCGTCCGATATCGCCGCCATTGGCGATCGCGCCACGATTAGCTTGCGCCGCGAAGAAGGCGTCGATGAGCTCATGGGCGTGATCGAGGAGCTTGCGCCGCGCAAGAGCGTGCTTTCGCGCGCGGTCCGCACAAGCGGCAAACGCGGGTCGGGGCAAGCGGAACGCGAGCAGGTCGTCATCGCCAACGCCGATCGCGCGCTCTTCGTCGTCTCGGCGGCGCAGCCCGCCCCAAATCTCAAGCTGCTTGACCGGCTTCTGGTGGCGGGCGAAAAGTCGCAGATCCAGGACCTTTTGATCGTGCTCAACAAGATCGACCTGCCCTATGCGCCGCATATCGACGAACTCTTGAAGGCTTATGAGCCGCTTGGCTATCCCGTCATCCGCGCCAGCGCGTTGCGAGGCGACGGCCTTGAAGTCTTGAAAGCGCTGCTGTGCGATGGCATATCGGTATTCACCGGTCCCTCCGGCGTCGGCAAGACCAGCTTGCTCAACCGCATCCAGCCGGGCTTGGGACGGCAGGTGAAATCAGTCGGCCAGCAATCGCGAGAAGGCGTCCACACCACGCGCGACAGCGCCCTGATTCGCCTGGACCGCGGCGGTTACCTTGCCGATACGCCCGGGATACGTTCGCTAACGGTTTGGGATATCGAGCCGGACGAACTGGACGCCTACTACGTCGACATTGAGCGCTACGTGCTGGATTGCAAGTTTAGCAATTGCACCCATACCGACGAGCCGGATTGCGCAGTCCGCCGCGCCGTCGAGCAGGGCGAAATCGTCCCCAGGCGCTACCGCCACTATCTTGAACTGCGCGAGGAATTGCGCGACACCTATATCATCTACAATCGCTAGCGGCGCACAGCCGCCTTGCGCGACTCAGGCTTCGAATAAGTTCTCGCCGTGGGAGAGCCGCCGCGCGATGGTGAATGTCTGCAGTTGCGAGCGCATTGTGGGCGCGTGGGCGGCCAGATAGCGCGCCGCCGCCACCAGTACATGGTTCGCCCGTTCCTCGGACTCGGCTCTGATGATGTTGAACTGGTTGAAAGCCGCCTCGATACATTGAATTGTATGGAAGTTGCGGTCTTCACGCAGCAACAGATGTCCCATTTTCGCCATTAGTTTCTCGGGCGCGCCGCCGCTCGCCAGATATTGCGCCGCCAAGGTTCCGGCTGGATTGACCTGTTGCTGCAAGTTGAGCAAGGTCTCGAAGTCATCCAGCAGCGCGTCCGGATCAGCCACAGGTTGCGGCTGCGGCAGCCGGACTGACGGCAAGTTCAAGAAGCGATCGAGGTAGATGCTCATCGCCGCGTCAAATATGCCGCGCATCAAACCGGCCGAAGCCACGCGCTGCAAGCCTTGGCGCACGGCATTGGCGAAGGTGAAAGTATGCAGGGCGGTATCCCAGTCGCCGAATTCATTGCTGGTATGGAAGTGCGCAATCCGCCGCGCGGCCGCGTACGCGACGATGCCAGCCAGGTCCACCGGCTTGACGCCATCACGCAAAAGCTGAAGCAGCAGATCTGCGATCAGCTGCGGATCATCGCCGAGCAGAGTGGGCATCAGCCCTTCGACATCGTCTTTGGATTCGCGGTCGGCGCCGGCAGCCAGGGCGTCGTTCAACTGCTCGAAGGCCGCTTCCAGAATCGGTATCAGGTCGATTGGCTTGCGCCAGGCGTTGGATTCCTCCATGCGCCGCGCGTCAGTCAGATTTGGCACGACGCTGGTGAATGCCAGCTCAGCATGCTTCCAGCCAGCCAAGTCGACCGATTCCAAGGCCTTGTTGATGAAGTCCAGCGTATGACCGGCGTCCAGATAGCGATGGTCGGTCGCGGCGGTAAAGAGCATATCGGCGATCTGTTTGTCATCGGCGCCGGCGCGCAATGCGGACACGATGGCGCGTTCGCCGGCCTGGGCGTCGCGCACTTCCACGAATTGGCGGAACCAGGCTTTTAGCGTCGGTATAGCGGTCTCGTCGTTCGGCAAGGGGCGCGGATTGAAGCGCGGCGACATGCCGGACGTATCGCTGGCGACATCGGCCAAGCCGTGAAAGAGCGCCAAGGGTTTGTCGGCATCGTCCAGGTAGGGAATGAGATTCATTGTGCAGCCGTGCGTCGTCAAGCCGCGTCCCCAATCCATGCCGCGATACTGTGTCCCGAAGCCAAGCCCAATGCGGAAGGGCTCAGCCGGCGCTACATTTTGGTTGAGCAGGTTAATCACGGCTTTGGCGACGACCAGGCTGAGATTGTGCTGCAAGCCATCGCGCAGACGATTGCTTTGATGCTTGACGCTGTTGCCTTTGGCGCTCAAGTCGACGTAAATCTCGCCGTTGCGCAGGTCCACGGGAAAGCTCTCGATATCGTCCGCCCACAGGTCAAAGGCGCCGCCGCTTGCCAGATCGAAGCGCGCGTGGTGCCAGTGGCAACTTAGAATCCCCTCTTCGACCGATCCCTTGTCCAGCGGGAAGCCCATATGCGGGCAGCGATTGTCCAGCGCGTAAACTCGCTCGCCATACAGAAAAAGGACGAGCGTTTTGCCATTTGGCTGCACCGTGATGCTGCCCTTGCGTTTGAGCTCGTCTAATCGGGCGACCGAAACGTAAGTATCCTTGTCCATAACTTCCATAACCATGACCGCCTCCGACCAAATAAAATGCAAAGGTTCCTTTTACAACAACGCTGGATGGCAGCGCGTTCTGTAAGTCTTGATGCCTCGAAGACCGCCACTCTTACATTGATGCGGCTTTGCTCGTCTTCCGCCTCCGCTTGATTGCCTCGACCGCTGGTGCTAGACTGACGATAGAATCGCGGAGGACAACGCGTGCCCGAGCAAGCCCTCTACCTCAAGTGGCGTCCGCTCTCATTTGACGATGTAGTCGGACAGGAGCATATCACGCGCACATTGCGCAACGCCCTGGCGCGCGGACGCATACGGCATGCCTATCTGTTCAGCGGACCGCGCGGCACGGGCAAAACTACTACCGCCCGTCTGCTGGCGAAAGCGGTCAATTGCACGAGCGACGACCCGGCTAATCGTCCCTGCAATGCTTGCGCCAATTGCATCGCGGTCAATGAGGGGCGTTACCTAGATCTAATTGAGATTGACGCCGCCTCGCACACCGGCGTTGACGATGTCCGCGAATTACGCGACAAGATCGCTTTTGCTCCTGGCGAAGGCGCTTTCAAGGTCTATATCATTGACGAAGTGCATCGTTTCAGCGGCAACGCCTTTGACGCTTTGCTGAAGACCTTGGAGGAGCCGCCCGATCACGCCCTCTTCGCGCTGGCTACCACCGAGATTGACAGAGTGCCGGCCACCATCAAGAGCCGCTGTCTGCAATTCGAGTTTCGGCGCGTGTCCCTAAGCGAACTCACTGAGCGACTGGCTCTCATCGCCGAAGCCGAGTCGCTATCGATTGAACCGCGGGCGCTGGAACTGATCGCGCGGCAGGGAACCGGCAGCGTCCGCGATAGCATCAGCTTGCTCGATCAGATCGTCGCCGACCCGGCCGAGACAATAACGCTGGCGTTGGCGCAGCAACTGCTGGGCACGGCCAGCGCCATGCAAGTCCATGACCTGGTTGAGGCGCTCGTCGAAGAAGATGTCGCGCGCGGTATCCATGTCATCAACCTCGCGATTGACAGCGGCATTGATCCGCGCCAGTTCGGGCAACAATTGGTCAATGTCTTGCGCAACATCATGTTGGCGCAAACCGCCAGCGCTGACCTGATCGAAGCGGCGCAAGAAGAGCAGCGGCGTTACGGCGATCTGGCGCAGCGCATTGAGCGCTCCCGACTGCTCAATGCCATTCGCGCCTTCAATGCCGCGGTGAATGCTTATACCGGCGGCTGGCAACCGCAGTTGTCGCTTGAGTTGGCTTATGTCGAGGTCTTGGAGGAAGACGGCACAGCAAAAGCGCCTGCAATTGCTGCGCCATCGCCAGGCTCGCAAGCGCGCTCGGAAGAGGGGCCTGTCCGTCAAGAGCCGATCGCCATGCAGGCAAACTTCGAGCGCGCCGCCAGCAGCCGGCCGGGCGAGACGCCGATATATCCGGTGGCGAAGATTCACGGCGGCTGGGACGACATTCTCGGCCGGCTGTATCGCTACAACAAGAATTTGCCGCCCTTGCTCGCCCATGCGCACGTCCGGCTGATTGATGGCAATCGGCTGATTCTCGGTGTGCCGAAAGAAGTCTTCAAACAGAAGATCTCCGAACCAAAACGCGCCAAAGTAATCGAGCAAGCGATTTTCGATTTGCACGAAGTAAAGCTGCGTCTGGAAGTGCAGGTGGTGGATGACGCGCTGACGCCGGATGATGCCGCCCGAGATACAGCGCCGGTCGCGGACGATCCGCTCATCGCCGCAGGCAAGCGGCTCGGAGGCGTAGTCGGTGAATGATTCCCAGCTTGGCGTCGCTTGGGCGCTGCTATCCCTGGTGGTTGTGGAGGCGCTTCTACCGCTTCAACTTCTAGTTGCGGGGCTCTTCGTCGGCGTCGGCTATATTCTCTATTTGTTGCTGCCGCTCAACATCAACATCTGGTCGGCGCTGTTGGGCATCACCGTACTTCTTCCGCTGGCGCCTCTGACGCTGCAGGCGCGCGGTTCAAGGTCGACCTTCGGAAGTGTTGATGCCGGGGGTAAAAGCCTTGATCGCGCTTGCGTTATTGAATGCCCAATGCCGCTTACGGTTCGCATCGCTTGGTCGATCAAATGGCGGCCGGCGGAAGCACGGTTCGCATCCCGCACGCGGGCGTCTTGCCTTCAGCCGAAACACTCGGCGGCCGATTGCCGCGTTCCCGTGGATCAGGGATAATTCGCCTGACGAAGCAGTCGTGCTCGTGCCCCGTGTTAACACGCCGAAAGCAAAGCTCTTGCATGAACGACTGAATTATTTGTCGAAAGGCGGGAAGCTGTATTCCGATTTCATGGCGGAATGCGACCAGCGCATCATAGATCAGCCCGTATTCTATGATCCGAGGATCAGCGAGGATGATTATCGCGATCTGCTCGGCGTCATGCAAGCGCAGTTGCCGGATCGTCCGCTCTATGCCGTCGTTATGGATCCCGAGCTGAGCCGCGACGCCATGGCGCAGCGCGGCGCCCAGTTCGTCTTTGAAAACCCGCCTTATGGCGCGCATGTGTATTTGCTGAATCCGCAAGCCGTCAGTTGACTTCCGCGTTGTGCGATTCGGCAGAATTACCTATAGTTAGGTCGCAGCCACAAGCCAAGCGATTCCAGGAGAAACAGCATGAGCAAACGACGCGGCAGCAGGCGCGGATCTGGCGGACTCCCCGGCGGCGCCAACCCAATGGCCATGCTGCAGAAGATGCAGCAGGATATGGCCGAAGCGCAGGAGAGCCTTGAGCGCGAGACGACTGAGGTCTCTGTCGGCGGCGGCGCCATCAAGATTGTCATCACGGGCCACCAGCGCGTGCAATCGGTCGAGATCAATCCCGACGTCATTGATATGGATGATGAAGAATGGCTGACCGACCTCCAGGACTTGCTCGTCGCTGCGGTCAATCAAGGAATCGAACAGAGCCAAGCCATGGCGGCTGAGCGTATGGAAGCGATCACCGGCGGCTTGGGCGATCTCCCGGGTTTGGGCGGGCTGCTCGGCTAGCTCGAGGCCGCAGGATCTCCGTTTGGCTTAGCCTGTCCAACAAATGTAGGCATCCAGGCATATGCGATGAGCAGCGCCATCCCCGAACCGGTAACCAAGTTGGTTGAGGCTTTTTCGCGCTTGCCCGGCGTCGGACCGAAGACCGCTTCCCGGTTGACATTCTTCCTGCTACGCGCGCCTGACGAATTTTCGCTTGGCTTGGCGGACGCTCTGAATCGCCTCAAAGTAGATACCCGCCTTTGCAGCGTCTGCTTCAACATCACTGTAGCGGACCCCTGCCCGATTTGCAGCGCGGCCGATCGCGCGGCCGATACCTTGGCTGTGGTGGAAGAGCCCCTGGATTTGATGGCGATCGAGCGCACCGGAATATACAAGGGACGCTACCATGTGCTTCATGGCGCCATTTCGCCAGTCGACGGCATCGGACCCGATGAGCTCAAGATTCGCGAATTGGTGGAGCGCGTTAAGCAGGGCGGAGCGAGCGAAATAATCATCGCCACCAACCCGGGCATGGAAGGCGATGCCACCGCGATGTACCTCCAGCGGGAATTGGCGCCGACAAGAGTCAAAGTGACACGACTGGCGCGCGGACTGCCAACCGGCGGCGACCTGGAATATGTCGACTCCGTCACGCTTATGCGAGCGCTTGAAGGCCGCAGCGACTTGTGACGCAATCAGCCTGGAACGCGATACAGCATTACCTTCGCCTGCCGCGCTTCTATGTCGTCTTGGGCGGACTGCTTGCGCTTGCGGGCATCGCGCTCAGTCTCGGCGATTTCGCCTTTGTCTCGCCTTGGCTGCGCGTCATCGTCGGCCTGCTGGTCTTCATTTTGCCGGGCGGATATCTCTTCGCGCTTGTGCCAGCGCGCGACGACTGGGACATCATGGACGTCGTCGGCTACGGCTTTGCTTTCTCGATCGCGCTGATTACGCTGCTGGGTCTCATCACGCGGACGCTGAAGCTGCACATCGATACCGTCGAGTTCATCTGGCATGCGTTGGCGATAGTCGGATTTGCGGCGGTCTTTTGCCGCGGGCGGCGGTCGCTTGCGATTAATCTCCAGTTGCGTCCGCCTACTATAGCGATGCTCGCAGCAATCCTGATTCTGGCCGCGCTCTTCGCTTATGCCAGTCTTCTAGCGGCGGACAAGAACAATGATCAGTATCTTCATCACGCCCAGGTTAACGCTTTCCTCCGCGATGAGCCGCTGGGCTGGGCGGAGCCGCACTACGAATCAGGCAATCCCATCGCCGACCGCATGTATCTGACTTATTGGGTCTTGGCTCAAGCGCTGATTGTCGAGATCAGCGGGGCGCCGATAATGCAGGCGCGCTATCTGATAAGCCCATTTGTGGTACTGGTGTCTACAGCAGGAATGTATGTATTCGCTCGAAATCTTCGGCACAGCCGTCAGTCATCCTTGGTTTATGTTGGTTTGGGATTACTCGCCTTGAGCCTGGTTGCCGAAGTCGATCCCCAGGCCGGCGTCAGGCTACTTGTACGCAGCCAATACGACAAAATTGTAGCCGCATTCGCGCTTGCGCCCCTTGCCATCTCAAGCGCCTACTTAAGCTCGCAAGCTAGACATTGGCGCGCTTATTTCGGTTTCGCCCTGGCAATGTGGGCGGTTGTCTCGGTACATGCGGTTCTGGGCGGATTTTCCGTCGCCGTTATCGGCATCTGGTGCCTGATTCAATTCATGGCTGGCGCTGCCGAGCGTAGAGACGCGCTTCGGATTGGCTTTGTGACCCTTATCCTATTTGCGCCTGCGCTCCTTGTGCGCTTGGGCACGGCGGAGAATACGATCTATAATTTTGACTCTGTCGATGATGCCTTCGCAAGCAAAATTGTGGTTTACGACACGGTCAATCCTCTCAATAGCAGCGAGAGATTGTATGCCATCAGCCCTGTCGCCGCCGGCCACCTGACGTATTTTCTGGCGCCGCTCGTTTTTCTGTTCGCCCTAGCGCGACGCCTTGACGCCAGAAGCAAACTGATGCTGGCTTATGTGATTGCCATCAGCATCGGGTTGCTGCCATTCACCGCCTGGATTTACGCTCGGCTAGTGGCATACAACCTCGTGGCGCGAATACTGTGGATAATGCCCTACGGCTACATGCTAGGCTTTGCCCTCGAGTCGGGCTGGGAACTCGTGAATCAACTGAAACCTGACGTCGCCCGAAGCATCGGCGCCGAAGCTAGGGACCGGTTGCTTGTCGCATTGACCACGCTGATTTTGCTAGTAACTTTGCATGTTCTCAGTTCTAGGAGCAGAATAAATTTCAGCCGGGACTTCGCGCTGGCGCCCAGCCGCGATGCCCCGCTGCTGGAAATTGCTACGTATATTGATGGTCAGCATGATCATCGTGTCTGGATTGCTGCCAGCGAGAGCTATCGCAAGCCAATCATCGCTATGCACTGGAAGGTCGTCTCGCTCTCCCGGTTTACTCCGGAGCGCATGTCCTATTATTCAAATCTGCCACTTGAAAGCATGCGCGTCCAAACCGACGACAATTACCGTTTGTACAAGGATATTCCTGTGGAAGAGAAGCTGGCAATTATCGACCGATATGGCATTGACTACTTGCTGTTCGACAAGAAATACGCCTGGATGATTGACGGGCTCTATCAGACTGATAATCAGCGCTTTGAGCTTGTATATTCTAGCGATACGCTACGCTTGGTCAGGATTCATTGAAGCTCCGCAGCGCCGCTTGTCGCCAGCGATACAATTTCGAATGATTCTCACTGTGACATGAGCCCATTGCCAGCGCGCGAAAGCTCGATTAAGGAGCTTGCGCCGAATCGTCAAGCAATGTCGTACAGACGCATATATCGGACATGCTTGCGCACAACTCTCGATTATGTAGCGAGGTCTGCAATTGAAGCCCCTCTCTGCTTTCTTCCAATACTGGCTTAATGACCGCGTCCTGTTGCTTATCAGCGGGCTGATTGTGCTTGCTGGCTTGGCGCTAAGTCTCGCTGGTGTCGTGTTGGTGTCGCCCTGGCTGCGTATCATTGTCGGTCTTCTGGTCTTCATTTTGCCCGGCGCTTACCTCTTTAGCCTGGCGCCAGCCCGGGATGACTGGGACCTCATCGACTGCATTGGCTATGGATTTACCTTCTCGGTCGCGTTAATTACCGTTCTGGGTCTCTTCACGCGGACGCTGAGGCTGCACATCAATACCGTCGAGTTAATCTGGCATGCCTTGGCGCTGCTCGGCTTTGCGGCGGTCTTGTGGCGAGCGCGCGGCCGGACCGCAATCAAATTAAGATGTGATGCGGCAATCGCCGCCTTGCTCGCAATCATCCTCGTGCAAGTGGCGCTCTACGCCCATTCCAGCATCCTCGCAACACCAACCACCGACGATCAGAACCGCCATCATGCGGCCGTCAACGGCTTCCTGCGCGATGAGCCGCTGGGCTGGGCGGAGCCCTATTATGAAACCGGCAATCCCATCGCCGACCGCATGTACTTCACCTACTGGGTGTTGGCGCAAGCGCTGGTGGTCGAGATAAGCGGGACGACTATCCTGCTCGCGCGTTATTTGGTGAACCCATTTGTGATGCTCATGTCGGTCGCTGGCATGTATGTATTCGCGCGGAATCTGAACCATAGCCGTAAGGCATCGCTGGTCTATGTCTGCCTGGGTTTGTTCGCCTACAGCCTGGTGGCGCAGATCGGTCCCCAACCTGGGTCGCAGTTTTTCGCACGCGGTCTGTTGGATAAGGCGGTCGCCGCGTTCGCGCTGGCGCCGATAGCCATTTCCAGCGCCTATCAATACATCACAACCGGAAACCGACGAACGCTTTTCGCCTTCGTGTTGTCATTCCTGGCGACTGCCTGTGTTCACGCCATTGCCGGAGGTTTCGCCGTCTGTATCATCGCCGGCTATGCAGTTATCACATTCGTCGTGAATCGCGCCGCCCGAATGGCCGCCCTGCATTTGCTCCTGCTCATGATGCTGCTGTTTAGTCCGGCGATTTTCACACGCTTGAACACTGCGGACACTTCCATCTACCACTTTGAGGACTTGCCGGAAACCGGCGGCAACACCATTCACATGTACGACGCCGCCAATCCTCTTGACAATGGCAACAGCTTCTATGCGATACATCCGGTACTGGCAGGCAGTTTTACCTATATTCTGGTTGCGCTGACAGTAGTGGCGGTCCTTGCGCGCCGGCTCGATCCCCGCAGCCGCTTGATGCTGGCTTTCGCGCTTGCGATTGGCTTCGGGCTTTTGCCGTTCACCGCCTGGATCTACGGTCGCGTGGTGTCCTTTTATCATGTTGTTCGCGTATTGTGGCTTATGCCCTACGGCTATATGCTCGGCTACGTCATCGAGACCGGGATAACGGTCGCGCGGCGTGCTCGGCCGAGCCGGCTTGACGCGATTGGCCGGCTTGGCAATGAGCGTGCGCTATTGCCGCTTATGGCTGTCGCCGCCATTCTCACTGGGCACTTCCTCCAATTCAGTCCCAGAGCAAACGTCAGCGGCGATCTGGCGACCGCGACATCCGGCGACGCCGAATTGCTTGAAATCGGCGAGTATGTTGAAGCCACTCACGATGATCGCGTTTGGTTCGCGGCAAGCCCGGAGTCCCGCAGCCGGGCGATGACATTGAGTTGGAAAGTCATTGAGCTCTCGCGCTTCACAGCGGAGCGCATGTCGTACTACTCCAACATGCCGCAGGCGCAGGCGGAATCCCAACTTAGCGACAACCTCCGACTGTATGATGGCGATACGCCGGTGGAAGAGAAGCTTGCGATTGTCGATCGCTACGGCATAGATTACCTGTTATTTCCAAAGGGATATGCCTGGATGATCGACGCTCTCTATCAGACTGACAAGGAGCGTTTTGAATTAGTCTTTTCGGGCGAGACCTACCGTCTGGTGCGCGTGAAGTAGCAGATTAAGCACAGGGGCCTTTTGTTCGCCCGCGTTTCTCGGTCCCGCGGTTTGGCGGCTGCGCTGGCTAGTCCGATCTGTTTCTTCTGTTACGCCAATTTGTCCTTGACACGCCCGGCGCTTGTTGATACGCTATGCGCACAGAAAGTGAGAGGGAGCTCTCGCTTTTTGATATCACGGCGTTAGTTAGTGGTGAGTGCTGGTTAACATCAGAATAGCAGGTTAAGACAGAGCGAAATCAAACCCTGTGAATACGGAGAGTTTGATCCTGGCTCAGGATGAACGTTGGCGGCGTGCCTAATACATGCAAGTCGAACGGGAAGCTCATTACGG
>JAJDZV010000004.1 GCA_022824465.1 Anaerolineae bacterium | reverse complement strand
C
Organism: Anaerolineae bacterium; assembly: GCA_022824465.1. Taxonomy (GTDB): domain Bacteria; phylum Chloroflexota; class Anaerolineae; order Aggregatilineales; family Phototrophicaceae; genus UBA6055. The sequence goes on along the minus strand of JAJDZV010000004.1, from coordinate 897,347 downwards.
AACTTTTCGCGCGCCTCGACTCTCATGTGGTTCCCAAATTGACAACTCGCTGGTAATCGTTTGTCCATCCCCAGGCATCAATTCGGCATATGCTTCCGTCAAGCAGATGATGTCCGCGTCAAATTCCGCGATATGATCTTTGACTCTTTTGAATCTTTCCGAACCGGGCGTCAGCTTGTCCGCCTGTGTATTCCAGTTCAGTATGCGCATGGCTCACCACGCAAGCGGCTGTTCATCGCGGAAGAAGCCGCCGGTGGGTCCGTCATCCGGCAGGGTGGCCGCCCAGACGATGCCGGCCGCGCCTTCGGGGATGGGACGTCCGCCGGGGTTGTTGGGGTCGGTCGCCACCCAGCCGGGGCAGACGGCATTCACCAGGACGCCCTCGTCTTTGAGTTCAGCCGCCAGCATCAGCGTCAAGGCGTGGAGCCCGGCTTTGCTGACGATGTAAGCGGGCGGACCGGCGCCCAGACTGTTCAGCGCGGCGGCGCCACTGCCTACATTGACGATGCGCGGTTGGTCGCTCTTTCGCAGCAGCGGGATGAAAGCTTGTGTTACGCGCCAGGGTCCGTAGAGGTTGGTCGCGGCGGCTTCGCGGATCGCGGCGAAATCGGCGGTCAGGGCTGTCTGCCAATAGTCATAATGTCCGCCGGCGTTATTGACCAGGACATCAAGCCGGCCGTAACGCTCGGCTACATCGGCAGCCAGGCCTTTTATGCTCGCCACGTCTGTCACATCAATCTGGACCGGGTGAATGTTCTTATTGTCGATATCGGCCGCCGCCGCTTTTGCTTTCTCGAGTTCGCGGCCGCTCAGCAAGACGGTATGCCCGCTTTCGGCAAGCTGGCGGCAGACCTCTTTGCCGATTCCGCGATTGGCGCCTGTGACTACGGCGAGTTTTGACATGAGATGTCGTCCTATCTTCTGCCTTTTATGTGTCTGACTCGTTGCGGCGTCTCGGGCGGGACGACCGCCGGCAGTTCTCTTATCGTTTGCGCGTGACGTAGTCGGCGACGCGTTTGAGCGCGCCTTCCACTGGATGCTGACGAGCGACATCCCGCAGCAGGTCGTATTCGCGCCGCGCAACGGCGTCCAAAGAGAAGGTCTCGACTGCGAATTTCCGCGCGTTTGCGCCCATATGCTCAATCAGCCTCGGCTGTGACAGTACCGCCTTGATGGCGGCGGCGATGCTCTCCACGTCGGGTTCGCAGAGGACGCCGGTTTCTTCGTGGCGCAGGGTGGCTGCGATGCCGCCGACCTTGCTGCCAATGACGGGCAGGCCGCAGGCGAGCGCCTCGATCATGCTGCGGCCGAAGCCCTCATAGCGCGAACAAAGGATTAGCGCTTTCGCCTGATTGATGTACATGGGCAAGTCCTCATTGGCAACGACGCCCAACCATTGGATTCTTTTGTTCTCTCCAAATCGCGCTTTGAGCTCGGCCTCATATTCGTAATCGATGGATTCGCCCACGGTATTCATCGTACCGCCGCCGATGATGGCGATGGTCGCGCCCGTTATTTCAACGGCTTTGAGGATGGCGTCAAGGTTTTTGATCCAAGCCAGCCTGCCGACATATATCAGATCGTAGCGCTTTTCGCTCCCGCTGGGTTGGAATGCGTCACAGTCGACGCAATGCGCGTTTATGATGGTTTTGCTTGCGGCCGCGGGCACGCGTTCGGCGACGCCATCCGCTTGATCTTGGCTTGCGACCATGATGCGGGCGGCATTGGCGAAAATCTCTCGCTCGTGGGCGAGCGCTTCCTCAATGTGCGACTGTGGCTGGCGCGGGTTTGCTTTCATGCTGTCCGACCAGAAATAGCTCATACGGTGGACCAGGGGAATCCGCCAAGCCCAGTGCGCGCGCAGCGCCGCTAACATGGCGTGAGTATCGTGTGTTCGGATGATATTCGACCGCAAGAGATGACGGGCGTGCAATTGAAAGACGCGCCGTTGGTACGTGGGGGGCGGCAAGCCCAGCCAATTGTAAAGGACGCGTATCCCGCGAGTATGGGCGGGGAAGTCGTTTTCGCCGCGTCCGCCATAGGATATCAAGTTCAGCCGCAAGCCCAGCCCTTGCAGCGTACGGTAATACTTCAGTTCACGTTCCAAAATGCCCATAGCCTGCCAGGTGCGGAGGCTCGAGCCGACTTCCATGAAGACGGTGACAGTGTGAGGCTCGTCGGCGCTTGATCGATGGTTCATTGGCTCGCCAGCCCGGCGCGTTACAGTCGCTCGCGCAGCATCGCCGCCATGATGGCCGCGCGCTCGGGCATTGAGGAGATTTCGCCGTATTCGTTCACCGCATGGCCGCCGTCGCCGACGATGCCCATGCCATCCAGGGTGGGCACGCCGAGGGCGGCTGTCATATTGCCGTCGGAGCCGCCGCCGGTGCTGCCTTCTTCCAGCGCAATGCCCATCGCCGCCGCCAGGGCTTGCGCGCGTTTGAAGAGCGCTGCGATCTCCGGCGTACGTTCCATCGGCGGCACGCCTATCCCGCCGTCTATGATTAGCTCGGCTTCCGGGTGGCAAGGCTTCAGGCTGATGATCTGATGGTGAACCGCTTGCTGATTTACTTTGGTGGTCGCGCGCACGTTGATTTCGACCTGGGCTTCCGCCGGCACCACATTGGGGCGGGTCCCGCCGCTGATCACGCCGACGTTGGCGGTCGTGCCGATGGTGTAATCGGTCATGGCTTGCACCGCCAGGATCTGATGCGCCATTTCCTCAATCGCGTTGACGCCGCGGGCGTGGTCGGCGCCGGAATGAGCGGCGCGTCCTTTGACGGTGATGGTGTAATGGCTGACGCCTTTGCGCTGCGTTTTGTAGGCGCCATCCTGCGGCGGCTCGGTGACGAAGACGACATTATGCGCGAGCGCCTCGGCTTTGATTTCGCGGCTGGAATGGCGGCTGCCGGTTTCTTCGTCGGAGTTGAGCAGGTAGGTGATCGGCTGCGTCGGGAAGAGATCGAGCGCGCGCAGGGCACGCAGCGCCCAGAGGGCAATTACGATTCCGCCTTTCATGTCCATCGCGCCGACGCCGTAAAGGCGGTCGCCGTCGATGCGCGTGGGCCGTTGCGCCACTGTGCCGACTTCCCAGACCGTATCCATGTGGCTGAGGATGGCGACGCCGCCCGGTCCGGGGTTCCAACGCGCCCGAATGACATCGCCGGCCTCGGCTTTGGGTATGACTTCGACAGCAGCGTCCAGGGCGCGCAACTCCTCGGTCAGGGCGCGGCCGAATTTGTCGACCGCCGCTTTGCGCAAGGTGGGCGATTCCAAATCGATAAAGCGGCGCAAGTCGGCTGTCATGTCGTCGGCGCGCTCGCGCAAATAGGTCAGCAGGCGTCGGTTGGCGGTTGCGCTCATGGATAGTAGATCCTTGATTGGGATGGCATCGGGACAGTATACCACTCCTCTGCGGAGAGGCGGAAGGCAGCGCAAATCGCAGGAATACCGCCTATTCCGGGCTGTTATCGGTTAAGATTATTGGCAGGGGGAGCGGAGGGGCGCCAAATGAACCAGCTTGGGCGGGTCAAACGCGACCTGGTCGGGGACCTGGACGAGCGGCGGTCGCGGGCGCGCGCGTTCGTCGAGACGCTTTCGCCGTCGGTGCGCGTCCATGCCGACTCCGATTGGACGGCGCGCGATCTGATCATCCACCTCACCGCGCTGGAGACCGATATGATCCGGGCGCTGCGCTGCGCCATTGAGGGCGAGCCTTTCTCGGTTGATCTGCGCGGCCAGGCGTCGGTGGCGGCACTCTACGAATTGCGGCGGCGCGATAAGGCGGGGCACAGTTGGCAGGCGCTGCTGGCGGAGTGGGAAAGCGCGCGCGGACGCTTGCGCGGCGTGGTGCTGGCATTTCCGCTTTCGCTGATGGAGGCGCAATTCAGCAATCCGTTCTTTCAAGACTACAATCTCATTGAGGCTTTGCAGGCTTGCGGCGCGCATGAGGCGCGTCATCTGGCGGAGATGCGCGCTGCGGCTGATAGCAGCGAGTAGTCGGCCGGCTGTCGCCGCGCTAGGCCATCACGCGCCTCCATCGCGGCAAAGGGCATTTGACCGTTGAACGTCAGCTTGTGATGGCGCGGGACTGAAGGGCGTTTGTGTATGCGGTCCCTAATACGCTTTGGGCTTTTGGTTGGCCTGTGCCTGCTTGTTGGCGCCGCCTCGGCTCAGAGCGAGCTTCCGCCACTTTTTCAGGGGGCGCCGCCGCCAGTGTCAACCAGCAGCATGACCAGCGACGGCATTCGCCTGGATCTGTATTTCGCGTCTTTGAGGCCGGGAGGCAGCGGACTGCTGCGCTTGCGCGGCGCCGGCATCGTGTTAGCCAGTTATGTCTTGCGCGATGAGGCCGGGCGCTTCTTCAGGCTGGATGACGGCGAATGGCATGCGCTGGTCGCCCTTGGCATGAACGAGCGGCCGGGAACCTATGAGCTGACGGTCACCGTCCAACGCGTGGAAGACGCCGTCAGCTTCGCGCGCGATGTGCCAGTAGAGGGCGCTGGCTTCATACTGCAAGAATTCGACTTGCCGGCCGATCGCGCTTATCTGGCGAGCGTAGAGGTGGAGAACGACGAGCTGGAGATGCTGGCGGCGCTCACCGCGGGCGCTTCGGCCGAGCCGCTGTGGGACGCCTCCGGATTTGAGCTGCCGCTGGACGCCCCGCTGACCTCGCCCTTCGGCAGCTTTCGCGTTTTGAATGGCGCGCGCCAGACGCGGCATACCGGTTGGGATCAGAGGGCGCCGCGCGGATCGCCGGTGCGGGCGATGGCGGCCGGCGCGGTCGTATTTGCCGGCCGGCTCGAGATCCGGGGAAACTACGCGCTTATCGACCACGGGCTGGGCATATATTCGGGTTATGCGCATTTCGCCGATCTGCTGGTCGCGGCGGGTCAGACGGTGGCGGCTGGGCAGATCATCGGCAGCAGCGGCAACACGGGCCGCAGCAGCGGACCGCATCTGCATTGGGAGATCGCCGTAGACGGCAAGTGGGTGGACGGCGTCGCCTTCCTTGGCCTTTGGCTGCCCGCCTAGCTCGGCGTCTTCGCGAGCGTTGGGCGATGCGAGTTCTTGAATTTTGGCAAAACGCGGTATAATGCAATGTTAATGTCCCAGGAAGCGCTGGCGCGGCACAGGATGACTGTAGCCGGCGCGCCGCGGGAAACCCTGAATCAGTCTGTAGGGCAGCCGTCCGGCTCGCCTGCAGGCAAGGTTGACGCCAGGCGAGGCCGGCCGGCTCGCTGACCGAGGAGGGAATGATGCAGCAATCCGATAACTTCCGTTTGGTGGCGCGCCGGGGTCCCCAGCCCAACCAGGCTTTTGAAATTACTAAGGAAGTCACCACGCTGGGACGCGATATCACCAACGATATCGTCATCAACGACCGCGAGACCAGCCGCCACCACTTGCGGCTCATGCGCTCCGGCGACACGATGACCATCGAAGACCTCGGCTCGACCAACGGCACCTTCGTCAACGGCAAGCGCGTATCGGGCGTGACGCCGCTGCAGAATGGCGACATGATCGGGCTGGGCGAGACGGTTACGCTGGCGCTAGAGGTGTATCATGGCGCCCAAGCGTCCGCGCCGAGCGCCGCATCCGCGCCGGGCACGCCCACGCCTACGCCGCCGCCATCTGCTCAGCCGGCGGAAATGCCCGCGCCGCCGCCCGCCTATACGCCGCCGCCGAGCGAATATGGCTTGCAAGGCACGCCGCCGACGCCAGCCGACCCCTACGCCGCGCCTGGCGCCGACGCCTATGCGCAGCAGCAGCCGGCATATCCGCCGTACGCCGAGCAGGCGCCCGGCCAGCAACCGCCGCCCGGCTACTATCCTCAGGCGCCCGGCTATCCGCAGCAGCAGGCGCCGCCCGGCTACGACTACGATCCCTATGCCGCGCGCGAAGAAAGCGGCGGCACATCGCCCTGGCTGATCCTGGGCTGCTTCGTGTTTTTTGTGCTGGTCTTCGTCTGCTTCATCGGCGTCGCGCTGACGGTGATCGATGTGCTCAATCTTTGGTGCGAAGTGCCGCTGCTCAGCGATGTCATCGTGGCTATCGAATTGCATACCTGTCCCTAAGACGCGTCGGCTGGTGATTGACGCGCGCCTGCTTTAGCGCTGCGTGCCGCTTGTCGTTGATGTCGTCCGCGCCTTGAATCTGGGTTGCTGAGCGGCCTGTTCGCAGAAGCGAGTCCAAGTCGGTCATGCGAAAAAATGATCCGCAGAGGACGGCGCAAGCGGGCGGCTCACCGAGTCGCCCCTACAGAATTCGCCATATATGTAGCCGTCGGTTTCGGTTCGCGCTGGACGCGACGACGCCCGCGCAGCTGTTGGGACGGCCTGTTGGTTTTCCCAAACGATTTCGTCATAAATGGGCCCCACCGGTCTCCGTTTGGTTAGAATTTTCCAATACGAGAACATTTAGTCGCCTTTGAATTTCGGCGGCGTGATAGCTTGCGCCTAAACCGCATGCAAGGAGCAGACCATGTTCAACTGGCTCGGCAATCTATTCAGCGCCCGGGGCAATCGCCTGCGCAAACGCGCGCCCCATATTGAAGCGGTGGCGACGCACAACCGCTACCAGCTCGGTCCGCCAATTGACCTCAATTCCAGCCGCGTCTACGAAGAGTCGCCCTGGGTCTATATCGCCATCAATCGCATCGCCGAAGCGGGCGCCCTCGTGCCATTGCGCGTCTTCCAGCTTGAGGGCGAAAAGCGCATCGGCGTTAACAACCATCCGCTGGAGCAGTTGCTCAGCCAGCCCAACCCGCTGACCAGCGGCTTTGAGCTGCTTGAGCAGACCATCGGCTCGCTCGAATTGCAGGGCAACGCCTACTGGTATCTCGCTGGCGATTCGAGTGGGCGCCCGCGCGAGATCTGGGTGCTGCGCCCCGACCGCGTCACGATCGTGCCCGATGCGACGCGCGTTGTGGCCGGTTATCTCTACGAGATAGATGGGCAATACATCCCGCTGGACGCCATCGAGGTCGTGCATTTCCGCCGCTGGCACCCGAGCAACGACTTCTACGGTCTGTCGCCGATCGCGGCCGCTCGCAGCGCCGTGCTCAGCGACCGGCACATGGCCGACTGGAATCGCAACACCTTCGGCCAGGACAAGGGCGTGCCGGCCGGCATCGTCAGCATCAAGGACTACATCAACGATAGCGACTTCGAGCGCGTCAAACAGGAGTGGCGCCGGCACTACGGCGGCGAGGCGCGGCGGACGGCATTCCTGCGCGGCGGCAATATCGAATGGCAGCACATCGGCTTGAGCCATACGGACCTCGATTTCCTCGAGGGGCGCAAGGCGCAGCGGGACGAAATCCTCAATATCTTCGGTATCCCGGTCGGCTTGATCAGCGAGAACGCCACCGAAGCCAACGCTAAGGTCGCCGAGCGGCAATTCATCGAGCGAGCGCTTTATCCCAAGCTGGTGCGGCTGGCGCAGAAGGTCAGCGCTGAGCTGCTGCCATTTTACGGCGGGGACTTGATCGCCGAGTTCGATGACATCCGCCCGACCGATACGCAGGCGCGGCTGGCGGAGATTCGCACGGCTTATCCGCTGCTGAGCATCAATGAGCTTCGCGAGCGCTATTTTCAGCTGCCGCCGGTGGCCTGGGGGGATGTGGCTGTGGGTGGGGATTTTCACCCCCCTCTAATGCCCCCCCTCGGTCCCCCCGCCTCACGGGGGGCAGAATCCCCGTCAGGACAGGGGGAGACTTCAAACACCAAGTCGGCGGTTGAAAATGAGTTGGCGCAGTGGGAACGTTTCGCCTTGAATCGGCTGGATCGGGAGGAGCGGGGGCGTCCCTTCGAGGTAAGCGCGGTGCCGGACGAGTTGGCCTTCGAGGTCAGCGCTGGGTTGATGTTCGCGGGTGATCGGGAGGCGGTGAAGCGTGTGTTTGCGGGTGTGAGGGCGGGGCTTTAACCCCCCTCTAAATCTCCCCCCGACGCGTCAAGGGGAGACTTGCCTGCTTATGCGCAGTTTCCATTTGACAAGACTATCACGCTGTTGGCGCTCCCCTCCCTGATGCTTCGGGGAGGGGGTTGGGGGGAGGGGTTGGATTCACCACAGAGGGCGCAGAGAGTGGCTAGGTCAAGCTTAGCTCGTTCATCAACTGACGGATTCGCACGGGTTGGACATCGGCGCATCGGGGCTTCTGGCATATCACCAGCAACGTAATTGCCGTCTCACCAACGTGGTAAACCACTCGAAAGCCATCGCGCTTGCTCAAGCGGGCGGAAGTATTTTGAAGTCGAACTTTGTAGACTTCCGCCCCGCCCACATCCTGGAGTCTGTCACCTGGCGTATAGCCACACCGCAAGTCTTGAACCAGACCAGTAAAATCTTGTGTGACATTGCGATAGCGGCGTCTTAACTTCTTGACGGTGGATCGGAACTTAGGCGTCAGGACGACTTCCATTTTCTTCAAACTCGATCTCGCGCTCAATCTCGCGTAGAGCTTCAAGAGCAGGCATCACTTCGCCATTCTTCATCTGTATCAGACTGATGCGCAAGTCTTCCATGAACTCCGCCTGGGCGGGGGTGAGTTCTTCGAGCTCGGTTTCTTCAAGCTGCTGCGGCGCGGACGCTTTGGGTAATGGGTTGGGGTTTGTCATGCGGGGCGCTCCTCTCGAGCATGGATACTCAGGCTTTCGCCGAGTTAGGCTGAGCATACCATAGGGTATTCGGAATGACAAAATGCCTATTCGCAGGAGGATTCATCACAGAGGCGCAGAGGGCACAGAGAAATACCCTTCGCGCTTTGTGATGGCGGGCGATCAGGACGCAGGCAGAAATACTTGCAGCGCCGCTATCGTCGCGATGAATAGCCCAATGCCCGTGCCCACGATCCACTTAATCAGCGTGGCTTGCATGGCCTGCAAGTCCGCCTTCGTCGCCAAGTGAGGATATGCGCCTTCCAATCGAGCTACCCTTTCGCTCAGATTTGCTGGCGGCTGTAGAGTCTCATTCGTTATTTCGGTTGCCATTATGCGTATATCTCCCGCGCGAATCGACAGGTAGATTTATGGCTTAGGCGGGCCGATTCTTTCCCATTTACGCCCTGCCTCCTGCGTCGGAGGCAGCGGTTTGTCACCGACTTCAATCGTAACTTGACGAGCGTTGGGCACTTTCCCACCACGTTTGCCTCTTTCTGTGTATTCACCAGGTTTTGCTGATATCTGACCAGGCTTTTGTAGTTTTGCCACTACTCGTATCTCCGCTTTCAATATTCTTTCCTATTGGACACTTTAGCACATAAGTTCATTTGAGTCAAATCCCGCTGACTTTGGGAGTGGCAGATTCAACACTATCATTGATCACACGCCGATATTCTGAATCTAGCCGTGTAGCGCAGAATCTCCACAGCGGCTGAATATAGAATGTATCTGTCCTGGACTCTTCTTCGCCACTGTTCGCATCGCAAACGACCAGTGACGAGTAGAAACCGAGGTGTCCTTCTCTGATGAGAATTCCGTCTTCCTCCATGCCATGATGTTTCAAGGCGTTGAACATGGATTGCCTTATTCGATCAACGTCTTTCTTGATTTTCATATTGGGGTCGTGCCAGTTGGTAAATCTCTCCTTCAACTCGTCAGTTGAATAATATGGCATTGCCCAACGTATAGCATCTTCAATGCGGAGTTTCTTCTCTGGAATTCCATGTATTGCTCGATACGCGTGTTCAATTGCGCAGAAGATCAAAATCATGGCTGGACGGTAGCTTGTGTCGCCATTGTCTATCAAGAGTTGGATTGACGGCTTGTATTCCTGTTCCCAACGGCGTTGCGCGGTTTCGACGTTCATATTAGCTCTGTGCCCTCCGCACCCTCTGCGCCCTCCGCGCCCCCTCAAATCAAATCCCGCTGACTCTCCCCGGCCTCACTCACGCCTCCGCGCTTCCACCGACTCGCCCGCTGCAGCGTGCCATGCTGCGGCGGCATCTCCACGTCCGCGCCATCGAACAAATCCCCAATCGTCAGAATCTGCAAGCGCCGATACTTCTTGCCCCAGGCCGGCGACTCATACCAGCCGGCCGCCAGCGCCTCTCTTGTCATCGCCCCCGTCGGATTCTCCAGCGTGATGAAGACGCCCAGCGCCGCGCCCTCGCGCTCGACCGTGCCTTTCAAATCCCGAATCTGCCCTGAATTCACCTTGCCCGACTTGACCTGCACGACCACCGTCTGCGGCTTCTTCTTGCCTTTCTCGTCTTCATCGAAGAAGTTGATGATCCCGTCAATGCCCGCGTCCGCGCCCTTCTTGCCTTTGCGCGATCCCGCCGACCCGCCGACCGGTTTCGCCCGCACCAGCGACAGCGCCCACCACTCGAATTGATAGCGCCCCTCGTTGGCCGAATCCTGCGCCAATTCCCGCGCCCCATCCACCGTCGCCGGCTCGCCGATGACCTCATAATCCGCCCCCGAGACCAACTCGAACATATCTTGCAGGCGATACTTCTGCAGCGCGATGCTCAAATGCGTGATGTCGATGCCGATCCACCCCCGTCCCAGCTTGTGCGCCGCCGCGATGGCCGTGCCGCAGCCGCAGAAAGGATCAAGCACCACATCGCCTGCGTTCGACGAGGCGCGGATGATGCGCTCCAGCAGCGCTTCCGGCTTCTGCGTCGGGTATCCGAGGCGCTCTTTGGCTGTTGGGCTAATCGGGTTTATATCAGCCCACACGTCGCCAGCGGTTTTGCCGGGAGCGTTTTCAAGGTATCGCTTTAATGCAGGTACACCCGTGTCCTTCTGTGGCCAATGGATAATTCCATGCGAATCCAGCAGATCAAGTTTGGCGTGAATACCCAGTTTGTCCCATTCGCTTTCAGTAGGAAGAAGTTCTCTAATCCAGTCTGGAAATCGCCGGTGTTTCGGCAATGCCCAAGCGCGTCCACTATATGGATTTCTGCCACGCCACGGACGATAAGCTTCTGGCCCGCCTGCCTTACCGCCTGTTAGATCACTGACACGATACCTTCCTCGTTCATCCTGATAGCGATAAAACTTATCTACATAATCATCTTCGTATTCTTGGTACGACGCATTCCAACGCCAGTTAGTGCTGCAACTGTACATTAAGATGTCGTCATGTACGGCTGACCATTGTTTCGCGCCAAGATTATGGGAGGAAGTCCGTTTCCAAACAATATCATTACGGAAGTTTTCTGGACTGAAAATCGCATCCAGCACAATCTTCAAATAATGGCTCGCGGTGGGATCGCAATGCAGGTATAAGCTGCCGGTGGGCTTCAAGACCCGGTGCAGCTCGACCAGTCGCGCCGTCATCATCACCAGGTAAGCCATCATCTGGTTGCGCTCGATCAAGTCCATCAGCGCCGCTATCGCCGTCGAGACCTTGTGCGGCGCGTCCACGATGATGTCATCGTAGGTCGCTTCCGCCGTCTCGCCCCAATGCCAGGTGTCCTCGAAAGCGGTGATTTGGGCTTCGCTGTCGGCGCCGCTCTCCGACTTGAAAAGCACGTTATAATTGCGATTGCTGTTGAATGGCGGGTCGAGGTAGATGAGGTCGACGCACTCGTCCGGGAAGTATTCGCGGTTGCGCAGGATCTCCAGGTTGTCGCCGTAATAGAGCCGGTTGTTCATTGTCGCATCTCGTCATCTCAAAGGCCGCCGCCAGTATAGCACAGTGCGCAACTCGCAAGTGAAAGTTGACATAGACGCCGCAACAGCGTTACGATATAGGCGAAATCATATAGGCTGTACGATGTGGTTCTGATGGAGGATGACATGGCAGCCAGGACGAATGCGTTCATTCGTGGCTTGGGCGGATAGTTCAGTGGGGTTGATGTGCTGAACCGGCGGCTGCTGGCCGAGACGCCCGCGGAAGCTGAAGCGGAGGCAATTCGTGGTTACTAGGAAGCAGTAGGCGGCTACATGTACGATGCAATGGGCGTGCATTCGCGTACATTCACGACCTACGCAGAACGACCTAAAGAAAAGACGCGCGAGGCGAATCCCAAAAGAAAGGCGCAATATCAATGAGTAAACGGCAACTGCTCCAAATTGACGCTTGGCTAGATGGTGTAACCGGGACTGTACGGATTCCAGCGATTGCGGAAGTTTCGTATCGCATTCCTTCCAAATATCGGCGAGGCCAGTCGGATGTGGCAAGATCATGGACCTTTGTTGGGAAGTATCTTGAAGTAGCCATGCAGGAATATGAAGCAAATGCTGAAATCGACTTTCAGGACAGATTAGCCGAGCGCCATGCCTGAAGACCAGGACAAGACGCAAGATGTAACGCTAAGTCGAGAAGTTAGGCGCTATTCAGGACCGATTCCATCTGCGGAAGAAATTGCGCGCTACGAATAGATTCTGCCAGGGAGTGCTGATCGCCTGTTGTCAATGGCGGAACGAGAACAAAGGGACATCGTATCGTTCCGAAACAAAGTTCTCGTAGCAACATCCGTCCTAACAGTCCTTTCCATAGTTGCCATTGCATTTATCTTGACACTGAATCCTCCGCATGCGTTTGTAGTGGCGGCTTTGGCTCTTGCTCAAGCTTTGCCCGCTGTTACTGACTTTCTCAGGGGGATTACGGACAATCGAATTGCAGGGAAAGAACAAGAACTAGATATCCAAATCAGGAAAGAACGCCACGAACTTGAGATGCAAGCGGCTAGACAGCGATTGAGCCTACCAGCCAGTGCCGATGAGGATAGCAGTGAGCGGCCGCGACAATTGGAATCCGAGAAAAAGCAGACAGATGCAAATGATCGCGGGAACATAGACTGACTTCCCCAATCGTCGCTGGCACGGCTGGCGCCCTTGCCAACAGATATCTCGGCGCTCCCTGCGTCCTCTGTGATTCAACCCCTACATTATCCGGTTGATCCCGTCAAAAGCGGCTGTCTTGTAACACTCGGCCAGCGTGGGATAGTTGAATACCGTATTGATGAAATAGTCGACAGTCCCGCCGAAAGCCATCACCGTTTGCCCGATGTGGATCAGTTCGCTGGCGCCTTCGCCGATGATATGCACGCCCAGCAGCTTGTGCGTCTCGCGGTGAAAGACCAGCTTTAGCATGCCGATGGTATCGCCGATGATCTGCCCGCGCGCGATCTCCTTGTAATAGGCTTTGCCGATCTCGTAGGGGATGCCGGCCCGCGTCAGTTCCTCCTCGTTGGCGCCGCAGGTGCTGATCTCGGGGATGGCGTAGATGCCGTAGGGGAAGAGCTCGGGGATACTCTGATGCTCGATGCCGAATGCGTGGCAAGCCGCCATCCGCCCTTGTTCCATGGAGGTGGATGCCAGGCTGGGGAAGCCGACGACATCGCCGACCGCGTAGATATTCGGGATTGAGGTTTGGTAATGCTCGTTGACCTTGATGCGCCCGCGTTTGTCGGGCACGATGCCGATATTCTCCAAGCCCAGGGTGCTGGTCGCCCCTTGTCGGCCGATGGCGTAGAGCGCCTTGTCGGTGACGATCTCCTTGCCGCTTTGCAGGCTGGTCTTGACGCCGTCGCCATAGCGCGTCTGCCAGGGTTCGATATTGGCGACGCTCTCGCCCATGCGCAGGGTCACGCGCTGCTGCCGCATGTGATAGACCAGGGCGTCGACAATCTCGTGATCGACGAAGTCCAGCAGCCGCTCCTGCATCTCCACCAAGGTGACGCGCGTGCCCAGGGTGGCGAACATGCAGGCGTATTCGCAGCCAATGACGCCGCCGCCGACCACCGTCAAGGTCCGCGGCAGTTGGTCCAGCTTTAGCAAGCCGTCGCTGGTGAAAATCGTCTCGCCGTCAAAGGGGATATGCGGCGGTTTCACCACCGTCGTGCCGACCGCGATCATTATGTGCCGCGCCGTGATTTCGTCTTCCGCTTTCTTGCCGACGAAGTGCAGATGCACCGTATGTTCATTGACCAGCGTGGCCACGCCGGCGTAAAGCTCGACGCCGTTGCGCTGCAACTGATGTTTGCTGATTTCGATTTCGTGGCGGATGACGTGGTCGGCGCGCAGCAGCAGGTCGTTCATCGTGATATTCTGCTTGACCATGTAGGAGGCGCCATAGATGCTGCGCTGGCGAAAGCCGGAGAGATGCAGCACGGCCTCCCGCAAGGTCTTGGAGGGGATAGTGCCGGTATTGACCGAGACGCCGCCGATCAGGGTCTTCTTCTCGATGACGGCGACGCGTTTGCCCAGCTTGGACGATTGGATGGCGGCGCGGTGCCCGGCTGGTCCCGAGCCGATGATGGCGATGTCATAGTCATAGCGCCTTGGCTTTCGCGCCGGCTCGCGCTTGCTTCGTGTTATGGCTTCCGCCTGCGCGACTATCTCCGCCATGATCCGCCTCGTGAATACAGGGGCTGCATAGCTTGAGAATAACGCAGAATCACGCCCTGCGGCAAGCAGTGCGTCACCGGCGTAGTCATGCGGCACGTGAATCGGCGGACGGGCGTCTACTCGCGCAGTTGAATCAGCAGGATTTCGCCCGAGTTGATATCCGCGCTGAAGAGCCGTCCGTCCGGCGCTTGGACGATGCCGTTGCTGGCAAGCAGGGCGGTCTCCTCCGCCGGCAGCGCCTCGGCCAGGGGGACGACTGTGTCGTATATGCCATCGCCATCGCGGTCGTCCAGCCGGCTCAGGCGTCCGCCATTGAGCGCGATGATGCTCTCCCCGCGCCAAAATATGCCCGCGACCTGCCGCAATGCTTCTGCTTCGTCCGCGAAGATGAGCCGGCTCTCGTCCGCCAAGCCGTCACCGTCGGCGTCGCGCAAGCGGTAGATCTCGCCCGCGCGCGTGCTCACCAGTAAATCGCCCGCGGCGTCAAAGGCGAGCGCCGCAATCGTATTCAGCCGGTCGCTGTCCACCGGCACGCTGCCATAGACAACGATCTCGGCGGAAGCGGGGAGCGGGAAGACGTCGGCTGTCGGCGTCGCCTCCAGCGCGGTGCTGGTGGCGGCCGCCTGGGTTGCGTTGGCGGAGAGCGCCTGTGCCGTCGCCTGTATGTTTGCGCTGGCCGTTTGCAGCGCCAGCAGGGTCGGATTGACGGTCGCGGCGGCTGCTCCTGCTTCCGCTCTTTCAGTGGCGCTGGACTTGTCCTGGTACAGTTGAATCGCGCTGCAGCCGGCCAAGGTCCAAGCGAAAAAGGCCAAAACGGCGACGATCACAGGCGCTGGGAGAGTCAATCGTTCCTTCGAGTTCACGCGCTTGAGTATACCGCTTCTGCACAATCTCAAACGGGTGGGGACGCGGTCGCGATGAAGAAGAAGACGAAGGCGAGAAAAGCGGCCAGTATGCCAAAGGAGACCGCCGGCTTGATGCTGTTGCGCTCGCTCGTAGCCGCGACGACCGCCTCGCGCTGGCGCAGCATGGCGTCAGTCACACGATTGGCGAGCCAACTCATGCCAATGCCAGTACCGATGATCGCGGCGGCATACGCCAGATTGTCCGCGTCCGCCAGGTTGTAGAAGCTGCGAATAACAAGCGCGTTGAGCGCCATGGCGGCGATGACGGCGAGGGCTGTTCCGCGCCAATCCGGTTCGCGCCGGCGGATGGCGCTGCAATAATAGGCGTATATGTCGATCGCCAACAAGGGCAGCAGCGCCGCCACCCAGGCGACATATTGCAGCATCTCCGCGTCAAACAGCTCAATTGATCCAACGCGAAGGACCAGCGCCACCAGCCCGGCCGCCGTCGCCGCGCCAGCGCAGCGCAGCAGACGGGTGGCCAGCACGCCCGTAAAGGTGACGCAAGCCAACAGATTCGCCGCCAGCAGCCACTCCGGGCGATACTGCCCGACCCAGTCAAAGCGTATGCCGGTCAGAGCCGCGTCCCAATCAATGAGCATGAGCTGCAGCCACAGCAATTGCATGGCGGCCAAGATCACCAGCGATAAGCTGTCGCTGAACCGCAGTCGGAAAATGACATGCCATTCATGTCGCCGCCAGGTCGATACGTGAAGGTCCAGCGCGAGCAATTGAGTCAGGATGAAACTCGTCAGCAAGATCAGATGCGGAATGCTCCAGGCGGTGATATCTTCGCCGAATGTCCAGTGCCAGAGGGGATCGGCCGGCAAGGCGTAAAACAGAAACGCGGCATTCATGATCAGCAAGCCGACCATCGTATTGGAGCGGAAGCGCTGCTGGAAGTTGCCGCGCAGATGGCGGTTCAGATAAAGCAGCGCCCAAAAGCCGGCGACGGTCGCCGTGGCAAATCCGAAATACATCAGCAGATGAGGCCGCCAGAACAGGTCCTCGCCAAAGGGAATGCCGTAACTGCGATGCCAGATTTCGTCCCAGACGCCGCCGATGAAGATTGCGATGCCGCCGCTCGCCAGAATCAGCGCCAATACTTCTCGCGCTCGAAAGGTCAATGCTACCGTTTGCGGTTGGCGCAGGTTCGGCGCCAGGGGGCGAATGAGCAGATGCCAGAACGCCACGACGAAGGCACAGATGATCAGAAAGAAAAGGCCCGCTTGCAACCAGAAGAGGCCAGCGTTGCTCTCCGCCGGGATGCCGCCCCAGATGGTGAAGGCGATGAAGAGCAGGGCGCCGGCGATGGCGGCGAAGATCCAGGGTAGGCGGGGGCTGGGTACGGTCATGCGCGCTCCGTGAGGGAACGATTCTGGTTGCAATCAGGTTACCACAGTTGGTGGGGGCGGGTCTAGTCGGCGAGGAGTTGGTGGAGGAAGGATTTGGCGTCTGCCAATTTAGGACTTTCCCACAAATTCCTTTGCTGCCATAGGCTCGTGGCGTAGGCATCTGACAAAAATAATCTGTCGGTAATCCCGCTGACGTCGGTGCCTAAGCCCACATTCTTGCCGATGAGAAATACCCGAATTTGTGCCTTGGATCTCTTTTCTGGAACAATCGCTATCTGATTGTCTTCTAAACAGTCGAAGTAGTTATGTACACAGTTCGCAATGGGATCGACCTGCAGCGCGTCCATGACAAGATCATCGAGCATGCCGTCGCGATCCGCTGAGGGAACGATCAGCACAGACACTTTGGGGGCACCGGTCGTCGGCACAATTGGGTGGTCAGGAATGTCAATTCGTGGTGCGCCTTCTTTGTTGACGGTTCTGATTCTGTCTTGAATGCTGCGAAGAGCATTAGTGTTGAAGTCACTGTCGCGCACAATGCTCAAATGCGTAATGAGTTCAAAGTTTTCAGCCTTCTTCAATTCGCGGAGCCGCAGCGTCAGTTGAGTTCTGCCTCCGTATTGGATGATTGCAAACTCAGATACGAGAAGTCGCGTATCCGATGAAGCTGCGAGATGATCTACAAAGTTTCTGAAGAAGACTTCATCATCATTTCCTTCTACTAGCAGCAGCCGGGTTATGCCATCTGGGATCAGCTCGTCCATCAGCGAACCTCATGATCAAAGCCAAAGGCCGCCACGGCTTCCATATCTAACTCGTTGTAAGTCGTGGCTCTTAATTCTCCCGTTTTGCGACTTCTGCTCAACCGATGATAGCGGAACTCTTCCAGCTTACCCTCTTCGCTGAAGGCTTCGTACGCAGCGCGGATCATCTCGAGGCTGTGCGTGGTGGCGAAGACTTGGACGTCCAACTCGCGCGCGACTTGGCCGATGGCTTCCCATACCTTCGTTTGTACAGAATAGTGGATACCGTTTTCGATCTCGTCGATGAACAGGAGAATGTCCGGTCGTAACATTAGTGTAATCAGGAAGTTACAGAATCTGTTTAAGCCGTCACCCAAGTGTCCGAGTGGCAATCGCCTGTCTTGAAGTACGGCCCACAAAAGCCAATCCCCATATTTGCGGAGCAGGCGCAAGTCGCGGAGATTAGGTTCCAATGCACTTAATCTGGCAACGAGTTTGTCAACCTGTCCACTTTCTTCAAGCTCGCTAAAATTGTCGACTATACTGTTGTCATTTGGTCTCCCATGCACGGGGATGAAGAATGATTTCTCGACACTCTCACCAATTCGAGGTATAGGCAATTCAGGATGATAGTAAAGACCTACGGTTGTACTCTGTTCTTGAGTGTTACCGCCGTAAGAAAACTTTAGAACTGCATCTATTCTTGCGCTGATCTCGTTAATCTCGGTTGTCGGAACTCCCATCTGTGCCATCAGGACACGAACTTCAGGATACAAGTCTTTGTTGTCTTCATTCATCTCCCGCTCAACAATTGTCAGTTTTCGTTTCAGCGTGTGCGGTGCTTGAGCATCATCTGTAAGTAGTTCATTGCATGAAAGCTCTATCCCGGTGGAAAAGTCCAAATCAAAGTGGAATCGTTTCCAATAGTCTCTATGCTCATTCATAGAGATATCAAGTCCGCGGGTTCGCTCTAGATGAAAAAGTACCTGTGGCGACAGCGGCCGTGTCAACAAATACATCGCCTCAAGCAGCGCAGTCTTCCCAGTATTATTCTTCCCCGCGATCAGATTCACCCGGCCCAGATCATTAATCTGCAAGTCCTTGAAACAGCGGAAATTCTTCACCCGAAATGTCTTGTACATCGCGTACCTTCCCACGCAACGCGTCTCACTCGCCCTCATTATACATCTCAGCGCGGCGGAGTTTCAGTGCTACAATGCCGGCATGACCACCATCCTCGCCATCGAAACCTCCTGCGATGAAACGGCGGCGGCTGTCATCGTTGACGGCACGACGATCGCATCCAACATCGTCGCCTCGCAAATCGACCTGCACGCGCAGTACGGCGGGGTCTTCCCCGAAGTCGCCTCCCGCGCTCATGCCGAGGTCATCAGCGCGGTGGTCGCACAGGCCATGACGGATGCCGCCCTGGACTACGCCGACATCGATGCGATTGCCGTCACGCAGGGTCCGGGTTTGGTCGGCTCGCTGCTGGTGGGCATCAACTTCGCCAAGGGGTTGGCGCTGGCGACCGGTCTGCCGCTGCTGGGCATCAACCACCTGGAAGGGCATATCTATTCGCTCTGGCTGGCGCCGGACTTCGTCGAGCCGGGTTTTCCGCTGCTGGCGCTGATCGTGTCGGGCGGGCACAGCGAGCTGGTGTTGATGCGGGGGCACGGCGCCTATCAGCGGCTCGGCGGCACGATCGATGATGCCGCCGGCGAAGCCTTTGACAAGGTCGGGCGTTTGCTCGGTTTGCCGTTTCCGGGGGGACCGGCTATCGAGCTCGCGGCGCGGGATGGCGATTTGCGCGCCTACGACTTCCCCATCGCTCGGACTCAAGGCACGTACGACTTCAGTTTCAGCGGTCTGAAGACGGCGGTGATGCGAGCGGCCACGGTAAAGCCGACGGCGCGGCGCAAGGGGCGCGAACACAGCGTGGAACGGCAAGCGACGCTGCGCGACGATGTGAGTACCGGCGATGTTGCGGCCTCATTTCAAGAGGCGCTGACCGATGCGCTGGCGCGGACGGCAAGTCGCGCGGCCGCCGATTTCGATGCGCGTGCTGTGTTGCTGTCGGGCGGGGTAAGCGCGAACAGCCGCCTGCGGGAGAAGTTGGCGGGGGCGCTTGATTTGCCAGTGTGGACGCCGCCATTGAGTTTGTGCACCGACAACGCGGCGATGATTGGGGCGGCGGCGTATTATCGTTATATCGCCGGGCATCGCAGTTCGCTGGATTTCGAGGCGCGGGCGAGTTGGCGCTTGAGCGAGGACATTTATGCCGACTAACGCGGCGATCTTCATGGGCAAGTCGCCGCGCAATATCGCCCCGCCGCTTGTACAATCAACTGTTGCGACGCTGGCTCAATCTTCGGGCAGGGCATGACGAAACTCCAAATCGGCATCATTGGCGCGGGGGCGGCTGGCTTGGCGGCCGCATGGGAGTTCGCGGACGCCGGACATGAAGTTACGGTTTACGAGGCGGCTGACCGCGTTGGCGGTTTGGCGGCTGGCTTCAAAGACCGCAACTGGGATTGGACGCTTGAGAAGTTTTACCACCACTGGTTCGCCAACGATCACGACATCCTGACCTTGGCGGAGGAGATGGGCGTGCGCGACAAGATCATCTTTCCGCGCCCGAAGACGAGCTACTGGGTCGATGGAAGAATTGTGCGCAGCGAGATATCGCCGTCGGCGCTCTTTCTGCCGCTATCGCTGCCGGCCATATTGCGCATGGCGGTGGCGGGCATGGCGATCAAATTCGCGCCGAGCTGGCAGCCTTTCGAGCGGGTCACCGCCGACGCCTGGATGCGCCGCTGGATGGGCGCCGAGGCTTACGAGAAATTCTTCAAGCCGCTATTGATTGGCAAGTTCGGCGCGCTCTATGATCAGGCGCCGATGTCGTTCATGTGGGCGCGCATCGTCAAGCGCACGCTCAAGCTCGGCACGTATCAAGGCGGTTTTCAAGCCTTCCTTGATGAGTTGGCGCGGCAGCTGCGCGGGCGAGGCGTGGCGATACTTTTGGGTGGACCAGTCGAGCGGATTGATTGCAGCGGCGGCAAACCGGCGATACAGGCCGGGGGAGAGCGGCGGAGCTTTGATCGTGTCTTGAGCACGACATCGCCAACGCTGCTCCTACGCATGGCGGAGGACTTGCGTACGACGGCGTATGGCGAGAAAGCGGCGGCGCTGAAGAGCATCGGCGGGCTTTGCGTCGTACTGGCGCTGAAGCGACCGCTGATGCCCGATGACACGTACTGGCTGAACTTGCCGGCGACCACCGCGGACAAGACCAAGCGCGCCTTCCCGTTTCTGGCGCTGGTCGAGCATACCAACTATATCTCGCGCGAGCATTACGGCGGCGACCATATCGTCTATTGCGGCGATTATGCGCCGCCCGATCACGAGTATTTTCAACTGGGCGGAGACCAACTCATGGAGCGCTTTTTGCCCGCGCTTAAGAAGATCAATCCGGCTTTTCAGCGCGAATGGATCCGCAAGCGCTGGGTCTGGCGCGCGCCTTACGCGCAGCCGGTACCCGAGCTCAACCACAGCCGCAAGCTCCCCGGCATCAAGACGCCCTTGCCGGGGCTGTATTGGGCGAGCATGTCGCAGGTCTATCCCTGGGACCGGGGCACGAACTACGCGGTTGAGATCGGCCGGCGGGCGGCTCGCCTGGCTTTGGGCATATAAGGCTGCAACCGGCGGCTGGCGCGCTCGAAGTTCATGGCGGAACTTGGGGCAACATTAGGCGATTGGCGGGGATTTGAAGTATACTCAACGTAGCAAAAGGCATCGGCGGGGCGGGCTAAGGCGCGGCGATTGACGCTCGGTCGCCCGTTGAAATGACGTACTATTAAGGTTGGCGGCTGGCGCCAGAAAGCGAGTCGCTGACGGACGAGTGGAAGGGTCACGCGGGCGCATGGCGGAAACGCAGGCGAAGACGAGCAATCTCATAGCCGACTTGCGGCAGCTTGAGAGTTTGATTGATCAGGTCAACTCGACGCTGCAATCTCAACGCGAGTTGCTGATCCGCCGTCGCCTGGCGATGCCGCCCACGATTATCGATTCCCTACAGAAGCTCAAGCAGGATTTCAAGCGCCTGGAAGACAATGTGCTTGGCGAGCAGACTGAGTTGCGGCAGTTGCGCGCGCTATCCGAGATGTCGACGCGGATGACGAATTCGCTCGATGTCGACACCGTCTTGCAAGAGACGATGGAGTTGGTGATCGTGTTGACCCAGGCCGAACGCGGTTACATCATCCTGAAGAACGAAGACAGCGGCGAGCTGGAGTTCCGCATCAGCAGCGAAGGCGGCTTGATGGGGCGGGGCATGTCGGGCGGCGATCGTCCGCAGATCAGCATGACCGTCGTCAATCAGGTGATCGCGACAGGCGAGCCGCTGCTGGCTGATAACGCCTATCAGGATGAGCGTTTATCCAGCACCGATAGCATCATCAATTTCGTCTTGCGCTCGGTATTGTGCGTGCCGCTGCAATACAAAGGCGGCAACATCGGCGTCGTCTATGTGGATAATCGCCTGGTATCGGGAATCTTCACCGAACGCGAGCTGAACCTGATGATGGCTTTCGCCAATACTGCCGCTGTCGCCATTGCCAACGCCCGCATGTACACGCGCGCCGAGCAGATCCTGGCGGAGATCACGCGGGTCAAAGAATTGATGGACAATATCTTCTCGTCGGTCGGCAGCGGCATCATCGCTATTGACGCCAGCGACTGCGTGCATACCTTCAATCGCGCCGCCGGCGAGATCCTGGATGTGCCGCCGGATCACGCCGTCGGCTTCAAGGTTGAGGAGCTGATGAAGATTACGGCGCTGCAACTCGCGGATCATCTGGCGCTGGTCAAAGAGAACGACGCCGACCATTCACTGGAGGTGAGCGCGGAACTGCCGGGGCGGGGCCCAGTGGCCTTGGCGCTGTCCCTATCGCCGCTGAAAGACAGGAACGACATGACGCATGGCGTGACGCTGGTGATGGATGATGTCACTCACCTGCATGAGCACGAGACGACCATCAGCGCGATGAAGCGGATCTTGCCCGAGGGCATGGTCGACCAGATCAACGAGATCGCCAACATCGGCATGGGCGGGATGCGGCGGGAGGTCACCTGCCTCTTCGCCAATGTACGCCCCTGGGCGACGCTGCCCAATGTCGCCGCCAGCGAGAAGCTAAGGATCCTCAACCAATATCAGGCGGTGGCCACGGCATGCATCCACGAGTGCGGCGGCATCATCGACAAATACATGGGCAACGAAGTCATGGCGCTCTTCAATACGCAGTTGAATCCGCAAATGCGACACGCGCAGCAAGCGGTCGAATGCGCGCTGCTCATGCGCGACCGTTTCATCGAGCTTTACGCGGCGATGGGGATTGATCCGCGGCCGCACTACTACATGATCGGAATGTTCACGGGCGTGGCGACCTTGGGCAACGTTGGCAGCTTCCAGCGGCGGGAATTCACCGCCCTGGGCCACAGCATCAACACAGCGAAACGCGTGCAGGAGCATGCCAGCCGCGGCAGCGTGACTATCGGGCAGGAGACGCTCGATCATGTCCAACGCAACAGCAACGGCTCCTTCCCGTATGAGATTCGTCGACGGGAAGCGATTTTGGGCAAGGGTCTTTCGGCGCCGATGCCCGCCTACGAGGTGCATCGAAACTGATGAGCCAGCCGACGCGAGCGCAAGGATTCAGCGCGATCCAGGCTGAAGTTCGCGGATTGAAACAGCGCGCGGACGAAGTCAAATCGCTGCTCGAGCAGCAGCAAGAGTTGCTGCGCCGGCGCGGCATCAGTTTGCCAGCGAACGCGATCGATCGGCTCTGGACTTTGCGCTCCAGCATTGACCAGTTGGCGGTCGGCTTGGTCGATTCGCACATGCAGTTGCAGCAATTGCGCCGCCTGGCGGAGACGACCGCCCTGGTGAATTCGCCGCAGGAAACCGACCAAGTCCTCAATGAGGTGATGGATACGGTCATCCAGTTAACGCAGGCGGAGCGCGGTTACATCGTCTTGAGGAACCGTGACACCGGCGAGCTGGAATTCAAGGTGGCCCGCGGTTTGAGCGCGGAAGAGACCGCGGCCGGCGGACGCATCGTAAGTTGGTCGGTCATCAATATGGTGGCCGAGAGCGGCGAACCGCTGCTGACGATGGATGCCGGGTCCGATGATGAATTGAGCCACAGCGAGAGCATCGCCGGTTTCTCGCTCTTGAGCATCCTTGCTGTGCCGCTGAAGACGCGCGACGAAGTCATCGGCGTCGCCTACTGCGACAATCGCATCATGGCGGGGCTTTTCAAGGAAAACGAATTGGGTTTGCTGACCAGCTTCGGGCAGCAGGCGGCGGTCGCCATCGAGAACGCCCGTCTCTTTGAAGACATCCGCGCACAGATGGCGCTGATCGAAGAGATGCAGGTGCGCTTGTCGAATATATTCGCGTCTATCGGCTCGGGCGTCATAACGGTCAATGACGAGAATTGCGTCATCGTCTGCAACGAAGCGGCGAAGGCGATGACCAGCGCCGCGAACGAACAGGTAACTGGTATGCCTCTGAAGGCGGCTTTACCTTATGTGACCGAGGGTTTCTTCGACACAATCGACAAGGTGCGGCGCGAGGGCGCGCAGGTTATCTGGGCAGAGCGATTCGAGCGCGGCGGCCGGTTGACCTATTGGCAGGTGGTCGCCAGCCCCCTGCGCGGCGACGATGAGGTTAGCCGCGGAGTAGCGCTGGTAATCGACGATCTCACCGAGCGCA
This sequence comes from Anaerolineae bacterium, assembly GCA_022824465.1. Lineage (GTDB taxonomy): Bacteria > Chloroflexota > Anaerolineae > Aggregatilineales > Phototrophicaceae > UBA6055. Next base: position 873,266 of record JAJDZV010000004.1, on the reverse strand, counting down.
AGGAGCAGGAGGAACAGTTGCGTTTGCTCGGCACATTCATCCCGGAGGCGCTGCTGGAAAACATCGGCTCGATAAGCGAACTGGATATGAGCCCGGCCGAGCATACCATATCTGCCATGTTCGCCGATGTCCGCGGCTTCACCGCCTTCAGCGAGCAGCTGCAGCCGGAGGATCTCATGCGCATCGTCAATCGTTATCTGGGCGCGGCTAGCGACGCGATCAACCGGCATGACGGCATTGTAGATCAGTACTTGGGCGACGCGATCACGGCGCTGTGGAACACCCAGCTCAATCATCAGGCGGATCACGCCTTGCGCGCGATCCGCGCCGCGCTCGCCATTTTGGAGGAGGTGCGCGCGATCCATGCAATGCTGGAGGTAGACCAGCGCCTGCACTTCGGCATCGGCATCCACACCGGGCATTCGGTGCTGGGCATGGTCGGCGGCGCCAATCGCATCGAGTTCGCCGCCCTGGGCGAAGCGCCGGATGTTGGCAAGTTCCTGCAGGAGAATGCCGAGCCGGGGGAAATCATCATCAGCGCCGAGACCTGGGCGCAGGTGAAAGACGAAGTAGAGGCCGAGCGGATAGCGGCGCGCAAAATGGAAGCCGGCTTTGAAGACTTCGGCGCTATCTATCGCGTCGGCGGCTTGCGCGCGTCTGACAATGGCGCCGGTCGCTCGGCCTCATAGAGCCTGAGCGCTGATTCGGAGCGAGGGACGCGCGGTGAAGACGCCAGATCCCAGCCCGCTATTCGCCGTGGGCGTGATCGTCGGCTTGGCGCTGGGCGTCGTCTTGGGCTTGAGCTTGGGGAATGTGCTCTACGGCATGCCCATCGGCGCCATGCTCGGTGTGATGATCGGCGCCGTGCTGAGCAAGTCCAGCGAGCAGCAATGATCTCGCGCTCAAACCACTGGCTTCCCCGCGTCCGCATCGTTCATAGGGCAAGCCAGCCGCCGCGTCTGCTAGAATGAATCGGAGTGGGTGCGCGTTGGCGCCTCCGAATCATGGAGCGGTGTGATCTCCGAGAACGACGATGATGCGACTTTCAGCCAGCCATAGCGCGGGACCAAGCCTTATCAAGCCGCTGATGACGGCGCTGGCTCTCGTGTTTTTCCTGGGCGCCACCGGCTATCAGGCGATAAGCAGCGGCATCGACTACAGCTTGGTGGTCGGCGTATTCGCCACGCGTTTCCTCGGCATCTTTGTCGAGGCGGCGCCATTCTTGCTGCTCGGCTCGATCACGGCTGGCTTGATTGAAGCCTTCGTCAAAGCCGACGATATCTGGCGGCTTGTGCCGCGCAATCGGCTGGCGGCAACCGTGATGGGCGCCTTCCTCGGCTTGGTGTTTCCGGTCTGCGAGTGCGGCGTCGTGCCGGTGACGCGCCGGCTCTTTAACAAGGGCTTGCCGGTGTCTTTGGGCGTGGCATTTTTGCTGGCGGCGCCTTTTATGAACCCGATTGTCTTCGCCAGCACCTATATCGCCTTTGGTTTTGGTCCGGTCTTCATCGGCCGAATTGTGATCACGATTCTGGTCGCAGTCATTGTCGGTCTGGTCATCGGCGGCTTCGCCAAGCCGAGCGCCGTGCTCAAACCGCTGGCGCAAGAACAGGACCACGCGCACGAACATCAGGCCCCGCCCAGTGTGCGCGCCCGGCTGCTGCAAGCCTTGCAGATCGCCGCCGACGAGTTCTTCGAGATGGGGCGCTTCCTCATTCTGGGCTCGGCGCTTGCGGCATTGATGCAGACGCTCGTGCCGCAGGAGAGCCTGCTGGCGCTGGGAACGGGCTCGGTGCTCTCAGTCGTGTTTATGCAGGCGCTGGCGTATATCCTCAGCGTCTGCTCGACCGTGGACAGCTTCCTGGCGCTGGCTTTCGTCAACGCTTTCACGACCGGCGCGATCGTCAGTTTTTTGAGCTTTGGTCCGATGGTCGATATCAAGAGCACCTTGATGTTCACCGGCGTTTTTCGCCCGCGCATCGTCATCTATCTCATACTACTGCCTTTCATGCTGAATCTGCTGGCGGGAGTCATTCTCAATGTCGCTTTGGGTTACTAAACTGGAGAGTGGATTAGAATCGATGGATGCGAGCATTATGCGGGCCGCGAGCCAACCGCTGCCTCGCTTCGACAAGCGCCTGTCATGCTAAAATCGTTGACGCGACCGCGACTTGATTCTGTCAATCCTAATCCCATCGCCTGGGTGAAGACGGCGATTCTGTTGGGCTTGGGCCTTTATTTCAGTTGGCTGATCATCAGCGGCAATCTGACCAATTACATCAATCAGCGCTTCGCCTGGCTGGCGGTGGTTGGCGCGGCGGTCTTCATCGGCTTGGCGTTGGTCACCATTTACGGCAACTTGCGCGCCGATGAAGATTGCGGGCATGAACATTTCCCGATCGGCTGGGACATCCTGCTCATCACGTCGCTGCCTTTGCTGCTGGCGCTGATCGTGCCGTCGCGCTCGCTGGGCATTGAAGCGGTGAACGGCGGCATCAGCCTTAGCCCGGTCGGCGTCGCCAGTCAGGCAGCCTTCCAGCGCAGTCCGCTCGATCGCAACATCCTGGATTGGCTGCGCGAATTCGACCGCGCGCCATCGCCGGCGGCCTTCAATGGAACGGCGGCCGATGTCGTCGGTTTCATCTATCGCGAGCCGGCTTTCGCCGAAGACAGCTTCATGATCTCGCGCTTCACCATGAGTTGCTGCGTCGCCGATGCCTTCCCCATTGGCATGCCGGTCAGCGCGTCGCAAGCCGCCGACTTTGAGACGGGCGTCTGGGCGCGGGCCCGTGGCGAGCTGCGGGCGGCGAACTTCGGCGGCGACGTCATGCCGGTGCTGTTCGCCGAGTCGCTCGAGGCGGTCGAAGAGCCGCGGCAACCCTATCTCTATCCGTGATTTCGAGGCGCGGCATGAAGTTGGACAAGCTGGATCTGGCGGTTTTCGTCCTCGTGGCGCTTTGCTTGGCGGGTGTTGGCTTCGCCGCCTACGTCAGCGATCCGGCGCGGCAGCCCTTGCGCGTCGCCTATCTTTATCCGGCGCTGGGGGCGATACAAAACGTCTGGCTCTCGGATATCGACCAGCCCGGTCATCAGCAGCAACTGACATTCAGCGAGCGCGGCGTCTTTGACTTTGACATCAGTCCCGATGGTCGCTGGCTGGCGTATGCCGAGCGCGCCGGGAGCGGCGACGTGACCCTGCGCCTGCTGGATATCGCCAGCGGCAAACTGCGCGACCTGGTCGACTGCGCGGCTTTGAAGGCTCTATGCACATCGCCGGTATTCAGCCCCAATGGCGAACTGCTGGCTTATCAACGCTCCGAAGCTCTTGGCGCGAGCTACGGCTTGTCGCGCATTTGGCTGGTCGATATGAATAGCGCGAGCTATGAAACTATTCCCATGATCGGCGATACGCAGATCGTCGGACACAGCGCTGTCTGGTCGGCGGACAGTGATACAGTCGCCTTTTACAGCGCCGATTCGACTCAGCCGGGCTTACTTCTGTACGAGCTGATCCCGCGCGGCGACGACGAGGCGAGGCTGCGCTTCATCCCGTCGGCTTATGGCGCGATGGGGACGCTCTCGCCCGACGGGCAGCAAGTTATCTTTCCCGATCTGGTATTCCGCGACAGCCAGTTCTACGGTCACTTGCAGATTGCCGACTTGGCTAACCGCGAATTCGCCGCTTTCACCGACGCGCAAGGACCTATCGACGATGTCGCCGCGCAATTCAGCCCCGATGGCTTGACGGTCGCTATCGCCCGCCGCTATACCGATTCCCGTTGGACGCGTGGTCATCAACTTTATGTGCGGGCCTTGAATGCCGAGACAGAAGAATGGCGCGCGGTCGCCTACGACCCCGATTACAACACCTCGTATTTCCGCTGGGACGACAGCGGCGAGCGGCTGGTCACGCAGCGCTTTCCGCTCTATGCCGATACGGATTCGGGCGAGCCGGCGCGTCCGCAAGTTTGGGCGCACGACTTGACCAGCGGGGAGAGTCGCCTGATTGTGGACGACGCTTACCTGCCGCAGTGGGTCGCCAGGTAAGCCCGAGCTGGACTGTCGCGGATGCTCGCGCGCGCTTACAATGGCAGGCGTTGATGAGGCGAGCCGCGGGCGCCGATGCAGATAGACCACCTCTCACTGACGAATTTCCGAAACTATGCGCGGCTGGAATTGAGCTTGCCAGCTGATCGTCCGATTGTGCTTCATGGCGCAAATGCGCAGGGCAAGACCAGCGCGCTCGAGGCGATATACTATCTGGCCACCTCGACTTCGCCCTACACGACCAGCGACCGTCAATTGATTCACTGGCGCACGGAGAGCGATCCGATTCCCTTCGCCCGCTTGTCGGCTGAGTTGGGCGGCAAATCCAGCGCATACGACAAGCTGGATATCACGCTGATGCTGGATATGAGCAGCGGTTCGCCCCGCTTCAAGAAATCCGTCAAGCACAATAGCATCGAAAAACGCGTGATGGATGTCGTTGGCTTGCTCAATGTCGTGCTCTTCCTGCCGCGGGACTTGTCGCTGATCGAAGGCGCGCCCGCCGACCGCCGCCGCTTCATGAACGCCACCCTGCGCCAGGTCCAGGTCGAGTACTTCATGGCGCTGAACGAATACGAGAAGATTCTGCCGCAGCGCAACGCCCTGCTCAAACGCGTCGCCGAAAAGCGCGCGGGCGCGGTCGAACTGGCGTATTGGGACGAACAACTGGCGGGGGCCGGCGCGGTCATCATCGCCGGACGTCAACAGTTCCTGCGCGAACTGGAAGTCAAGGCTTGCGATACGCATCACGCCCTAACCGGCGGGGCGGAAACACTCAGCCTCAGATACATGCCGAGCATCGCGCCGCGCGCCGATAGCGACGGCGGGCAGATGTCCTTTGATTTGCACGGCTTGGACCTCAATCGGCAGCTGACGCCCGAAGAGATTCAGCCGCAGTTTCTGGAACAGTTGCTGCAACGGCGGGCCGAAGCGATCCGCCGCGGCGTCACGCTGGCTGGTCCGCATCGCGACGAGCTTCGGCTCTTCATCAACGATCGCGATTGCGGCTTGTATGGCAGCCGGGGCCAGGCGCGCACTGCGGTCATGGCGCTGAAATTCGCCGAGCTGGAATGGATGCGCGAACAACTTGGCGAGTATCCGCTTTTTCTGCTTGACGAGGTGGTCGCCGAATTGGATGGCGGCCGGCGCCGCTACTTGCTGGATCGCTTGCATAGCGGGGCGCAGACCCTGCTCACAACGACCGAGCTTGAAACCTTCAGCGACGCTTTCCTGGAAAAGGCGCAATTGTATCACGTGCGCAAGGGGCGGATTCAAGCCGACGCGCGCTGATGGCGCAGATCTGTAACGATCGAGACGGGATGGAGAGAGACAATGACGACCATAAACGAATTCAGCACGCCGAGCGACAACGAGATCAAGATCGTTCGCAGTTTCGCCAGTCCGCGCGAACAGGTCTGGGCGGCGTTTACGCAGGCGCGGCATCTCAGACGCTGGTGGGGACCGGAAGGTTTCACGACGCCGATCTGCCAGGTCGACTTCCGCCCTGGTGGAAGCTGGTTCTATTGTTTCGAGGATGCCGACGGCCAGCGCTATTGCGGCAAGTTGCTCTACAGCGACATTGAGGCGCCGCGGCGTTTCACCGGCGTGGACGTCTTCACCGATGAAGACGGCCGTGCCCTAGCCGACTTGCCGCAAGCGCAGGTGTCGTACGAGTTTGCCAAGGCCGAGGGCGCGACCATCGTCTCCAATGTCTCGCGCTAAAACTCCAAAGAAGCGCGCGACCAGGTGATCGATATGGGCGTGGAAGCCGGCGTCGCCTCAACCTTTTCACGCTTGGACAAATACCTCGCCTCGCTTGCCTGAGTCGGCCGAGTCGCGCGGACAAAGGCGCAGCGCTATACCATTCGTATCTCCCCGAGCGTCCCCGCCAACGAATCAGGCGCAACCGTCCTCCCTTGCCCGCAAACCGGCTGAGAATGCCGCATTCGGCGGACGCTCCACGCCTCATAGACCGCATAAATACTAGCCTTCAGCGTAATGTTATGAATTTATTCAAACGCGACTATTTAGTCGCCTTTGAAGTGCACACTTGTTCTATGCTTATGCCAGGTCCAAGCCTATACGAAAGGAAATCACATGACCTGGACAACACCTAAGACGTGGTCGAGCGAACCGCTGACATCGCTGGACCTCAACACCTACCTGCGGGACAACCAGACCTACCTAAGGGATCGGTTGGACAACAGCGCCGGCGTCTTTGTCAGCGGCGCCGCGTTCTTGACGACCACCGCGACCGAGTTTGTCGATGTGGATGCCGACAAGCTGTCGTTGACGCTGACGACGCATGGCGGCGATGTGCTAATCGGCTTTACCGGCACGGTTCAGAGCCAGCGATCGAGCGGCGCCACCTTCCTCAATGTGGCGGTCGACGGCGTCGACTATGTCGCTGATGACGGCATCATCCGCAGAACGGCTGCCTATAACAACGGCGGCAACCTGCATGATCCGCTTTCCTTTGTCATGCTGGTCTCGGGGCTTAGCGCCGGCCAACATACCTTTAAGCTGCGCTGGAAGACGTCGCCCGGCAACACCTCGAAGCTTGATGTCGTCGATCTGCATCCGCAATTCTGGGCGAAGGAGATTTGACCGATGGATATCCTGGGTCGAGCGAATTTAGACGTTCTGCTGTTGGACGCGGTCGCGCGGGCTGCCTTGGGCGCGGCCACTTGCGGCGTGTCCGTTGGCGGCGGGCGGTCGCGCATTCATTTGCTGCATCACAACCCGCCGGAGCAGCAGCGAGCCAGCGACGTGCTCAGTCAGTTCGGCGCGCTGCCGCTGACTTCGTCGGCGAACCGCGTGACCGTCGGCGGCGCCGATCCCGTCATCAGCTGTCGCGCCGCCCTTATCGCCGAGGACAGCGCGCTAGCCGCCTTGATCCTGCGCGATGGCGAGTTCTTCAAACGCGAACAGATTGCGGTCGTCGCCGGCGAGGTCAGTTGGCGCCTGCGCGCTTTGACGGCCGGAACGCATAGCATCTTCCTGTATCGCCAGACGGGCAATTACGCCAGCGGTGCCCTGCGGATCCAAGTCGATCCGGCTTGAGCGCGGCATAAACGCAGATTGAATCATTGAGCGAGGAGGAGGAGAGATGGACTTCGAACAGGTATTTCAAATGCTGGCGCTCGCTGTCGTGACCTTGGTATACTGGTGGGCTTATCGCAGCTTTCCGCCGGGCGAGACGGCGCGTCTGATCGAACGGCTCGGCGAAGTCAGCCAGCGGACCGAAAGCCGTCTGGATGACTTGCTGGTGGATATCGCGCGGCTGTTGAACGAGTTGCGGACGCCAGTAGACGAGCCAGCCGATACCAGCGACGCCTAGTCCTCGGCGGCATTTTCATAGGGGTTGCGGCCGAGCTGGGTGTCCTGGCGGATACGCTGACGCCATGGTTGCTTGGCGACTCCCTGGTAGCCCAGCTCCCGCAACCGCTCCAACTCCAGCGCTTCCAGTTCATCGGCGACGGCGGGGTAGTCCGCTTCCGGGATAATCGAGTCGCGCCCCGCCGCGTGATAGACATAACCGGCGCCAGCGCACCAATCGCAGTTGTCGGCGTCGTCCTCGAACCAGCCGAAGCCGTCGCAGGATGCGCAGCGCGCAATCGTTTTCCGATTCATGCCTGTATGCTATCATGCCGTCATCGCTATGGACACAAGAAACTTGCGTTCGCACCTGCTTTCGCTGCTTCAGGCGGCAATCACGATCCTCTTTCTGATCGTCGTGCAATCGCATCATTTCCAGGATCGGCCTTACCGGCAGGATGAAGCCTGGGTCGTGCACTTCGCGATGGCGAACATAGAAGACGTCGGTTTCATTCCTCATTTGCTGCAGCCGCTTTTACACTTGTATCCGGAGAACTTTCTCCAGGATATCTGGATTCATCTATTTGGTCATGTAGAAAACATCACCCGTTACTTTTCGTCGCTCACGACCGTTTTGACACTGGCGCTATTCTATCGGCTCTCGACTGACCTCTTTGACCGGCGCACAGGCTGGCTCGCGCTGCTGCTGCTCGGAACATACGGCATTTACGCCTATTACAGCCATGAAGCGCGCCCGTACGCCTTGCTGGTATTTGGCGCTGTGAGTTTCCCCTTGGCGCTGTTGCGCTTCATCCGCAAACCCGATTTGACGCGAGGCATGTGCGCTTTGCTGACCGCGACAGCGCCTGCCTATACGCACCCATTCATGGCATTTGTAATTGCGGGTCAACTCCTGTGCGTTTTCGTTTTCGTTCGCTGGAATCCCAGCTTATATCGTCGAGGCGCTTCCCTGTTTTCCGCCCTGGCGATTCTCGTCGGCTACCGGGCTTACATCAATTACGTCGACCGCGACGGCGTGATCGCATACAGCGTTGCGGCCGACCAGGAAGGCTGGCTCGCGCTCTATGACTATTTCCATTCCAATCCGGAAAGCTTGGGATTGCTCCTGTTGTTGGGAGGCGTCGCGACTATACTGCTCAGGCTCGGATCCGCTTGGCGCGGCGCCAATTCAATGGACGATCGCGCGGCGACGCCAGCGCAGAGACGGCTGGATTCACGCATGCGTTTTCCGCATATCTGGCGGGAAAGCTGGATAAGCCTGTCCTTGATGGCGATGCTGGCGATTCCCCTGGCGGTAAATACCAGTGTGCCAAGCTTAACCCCGCGCAACTGGCTGATAATCGCGCCGAGCCTCGCGCTGATTTCCGCTATCGCATTGCGCCAAATGCCGCGCCAGCTTCAGTTGTTGTCGCTGCTCTTCTTCTGCCTAGCTTACCTGACGCAGTTTCATACCTACCCCTTCTACAATGGAAACGCCGGCTATCCGGAACTGGCAGCCTACCTCGACGAGCGATATGACAAGGAGCGCGATCGCTTGGTGGTATCGGCCGCCGCCATCTGGGAAGTCATCCCGATCAACTATTATCTGCAGGAGCGCGCGCGCCTTGGGCTGACGCCGCGTGACATCTTTTATGTGAGCTGGAATAACCCAACGGACGATCCCGTTGCGCCACCGCGCTTCGATGCGGATCTCACTGTCAGCGGCTATGCTCCCAATGACTGGGACACGCTGCGCGGCTATCTCGGCGAGCGCGACAGGCTCTGGCTGGTGACCGGCAATCCCTACCCAGGCGGGCAGAAAATGCTGGATGCGATTGAAGCGGCTTACACGCTTTACGATTTTGTCGGCTTCCCCGGCGAGACCTATTACCGTTCGCTGGAAATACGGGAGTACCGCCGCCAGCCGCCGCTAGAGGGGCCGCTGTGGCGTTTTGGCGCCGATATTGGCTTGCATGCCTGGCGGCTAAATGGCGAGCATCAAGTGAAGCCCTGCGCGCGGCTTTCGGTGGATACCTGGTGGTCAAGCGAGGTCGCTCTGGATGTACTCTACAGCACCACGCTTGTCATCGCTGGTCCGGACGGCAACGGCGTCGCCAGCGCGGACGATATGCCCGGCGGTATGTTCCTGACGAGCATGTGGCAACCGGATCGCTTCTACTTCGACGAGCGCGTATTAGACATACCCTGTGACATCGACGACGGCGATTACCCGCTGCTGCTGGGCATGTACGCGATCGCGCAAGCGGGAAGAGCCCAGGAGATTCTGCAGATTCACACCAGCGCCGGCGAGCCGACCGGACGCGAATACGAGTATCTCACGACCTTGTTGGTCCGGCGCTGAGCAAGCCGCGCGGCATCAACCGATGAACGCAGTAGTGGGCGAGCAAGCCCGTGCCGATGGTGATTGAGGTTATGGTCCACCATATGCTTTCCAGACCGGCGCCGAGCAGCGTGATCAGCAGGTATAGCGCGACGGCTGGCAGCGCGATCATGCGCGTCAGGCTGATGATCATAGGCAGCATAGGTCGCTTGATGCCGCGCAGCGCCGCAAAGCCGATGAAGCCAAGCGGCTTCGACCATAGGCTCAAGGCGCCGATGCGAATATAGACCACGCCTATCTCGATGACGGCGGGATCATCCGCGAAGAACGCGATCAAATCGTAGGCGAAGACGAAGACCGTTATCCCGCTAACGGTCATCAGAATCAGCCCGTAGCGCAGCGCTGTGTTGTAGGTCTGCCACATGCGGTCGAAGCGGCGCGCGCCATTGTTCTGCGCGACCAGCACCAAGGTGGCGACATCCAAGCCGACCAGCGGAATCCAAATCAGCCCGTCCAGCCGGCTGGCGATGGCGTACGCGGCGACAGCATCGGCGCCGAAGCGACTGATGAAATAGGTCACGACGAAGCCGCCGATGGATATCGTGCTAAGGTCGAGCGCTGGCGGAGCGCCCTGCCGCGCCAACTGCAGAATAAGCCGTAGATTCGGCCGAAGCATATTCAGCCTGAGGACGCTGAACAAGGGCGAGCGGACCGCGCGCCAGCCCAGATAGAGGCTGCCGATCGCTTGCACCAGCGCAGTCGCTATGCCGACTCCGCCGATGCCCATAGCCGGCAAGCCAAAGCCGCCGTGGATGAACCAGGGGTCGAGAAATATGTTCAATAGGAAGCCCATGAACAGGAAATTGCGCAATGGGCGCGTCTCCCCCTGCGCCGACAGCGCGGCATGAAACATAAAGACGAGATTGAAGAAGGTGGTCGCCTGGAATATCGGCGTGATATAACTCATGTTGTAAGCGATGCCCTCGCCCTCCGCGCCAAGAATAGCGAAGAGCTGTGGCGAAACGGCGATGCCGACGACCGCCGTCGCCAGGCTCATCACGACGGTCAAGGTCAATCCCTGGGCGGCCATACGCGCGGCGCCGTCCTTATCGCCCGCGCCGAGCGCATTGCCGATCAAAGCCGAGGCGCCCGTGCCCAAGCCATTGCCCAGGCCGAAGATGATGAAGTATATCGGGAAGGACAAGCCCAGCGCCGCCAGCGCCTCTCGCGAGATCTCGCCTGCGAAGTAGGTATCGACCACTTGGAACAGATTGTTGAAGAGCACGCCGATGCCGACCGGGATGCCGATCCGGCGTATCTGCGCCGGGATATCGCCGCTCGTCAGCGCATTGCCCATGCTCACGGGGAATCGTCGCCGCTGCGCTCTAGCGCAAGCTCAAAGAGCTGACGATAGCCGTCGACATACTTCTCGGGCGAATAGTAATCCAAGGCGAATGCGCGCGCGCGTTCGCCCATCGCCGCGATATCGTCGCGGAACATTCGCGCCAGCGCCGCCGCCAATGCGCTCTCGTCGCCAGCCTCAACTAGCAAGCCATTCTCGCCATGGCGAACCAGATCAGGGATGCCGCCGACGCGACTGCCGATGACCGGCGTGCCGACCAGCATCGCTTCCACCACGACGCGACCCAAGCCTTCCGACAGCGAGGGCAAAACCATCACTCTCGCTTCGGCAAAGAACTGCGCCAGCTGCGCCTGTGACACGGCGCCATGAAAATGTACGCGCGCCTCAATGCCGAGCTCGCCCGCCTGTTTGCGCAGCGCCGCGGCGTAATCCGCGTTCTCCGCTTTGCCGACCAGGCGCAGTTGCGCGCGCGGCTGCTCCAACATGGCGAAGGCATTCAGCAAGTGATGCAAGCCCTTGCGCGGGATCAAAAGGCCGGCATACACGATGTCGACCGCTTCGTCGACCGGCGCGCGCCGCGATGTCCGCCGGAAAACATCGGTGTCGCTGAAAGTCATGAAACGCGCTTGGGGCAGGTCCGGCGCAAAGTGACGCGCTCGCTCGGCGGTTGATGTCGAGATGACCCGCAGCGCGTCGGCATTGCGAAATGCATAGCGCGCGGCCGCCAGCATGAGCCGCCGATACAGCGCCTCCAGCGGAACTCGCCGCTGCATAAACAGGTCTTCTTCGAAGTTATTGTGATTCTCCACAATCAGCCGAATTCGCCGTCTGAATACCCCCGCGAAGCGCTTGACAGCCGCGCCGATTGCGCCTTCAAAGGGACTCTGCGCCACGATGATTCCCGCGTCGTGGCGCAGCGCCAGGAAAGCCAGCAGCGGCGGCGCAAGCTTGAACATGCTCAGGTAGCGCAGGAGCGATGTCGGCGGCAGCGGCAGCAAATAGAAACGCGCGCCTTCATGGAACCGCTGCGGTCGCAGCGAGGTTGCGAAGCCGACTACGCGAAAATCATAAGCGCTCAAAGCCGCCAGCAACTGCCATTTGCGGGCGCTGGCGGCATCAAGCGGCTCGCAGTAACGCGCGCTGCTTACCCAGCAAACGGTGGTCGTGCTTCGGCTCAAGAGGCGTCTTTGTTCTCACCGCAGGACGATGAACACGAATAACCCAGTCTACGCGACATTCAGCAGCCAGGCTCACTTGATTTTGCGCGCGTCGGCATTGATGACCGAAATCTTTGCCTTTTTCGCGCCGTTGTCGTCCAGCTTCAAAACGGCTTCAAGCAAAATGCTCACACCCGCCATCACCATGCCGCCGAGGCTCGCGGTCAGGATGCCGCCGTCAATGATGAGGCGATCGCCAGCCAAGGACTCTGTGACCAACAGCAGGACGCCATTGATGACGAAGATGAACAAACCCAGCGACAAAATCACCGCCGGACAAGTCAACAGGATGAGCAAGGGTTTGAGCAGGGCGTTGACGATGCCGAAAATCAAGCCGATGGAAAGCAGCGTCACGATGTCGTTGTCGACGATGTGGATATTTGGAATCAGCCAGGCGGCGGCTGCGATAGCCACCGCGTTGATCATGACGCGAATGATAAAAAGGCGCATATCTTCCTCAGCAAATCTTTGATGCCGACCGCATATCTCTAATACGTCCGCCTAGCGCCCTCGGTTGCGCTACCGCCGCCGGGATATCAGGAAGAGTATCAAGAGCAGCAGCAGGCCGATGACAACCGCGCCGATCGCCAGGGCGGTATCGCGCGTATCGGGCTCGTCGGCGCTGGGCGCATCGATTTCGGTGATGGTCACCGGCGTCAGGGTGGGCTGGGCGGTTGGCTCGGTCACCGCTTCCCTTGTCGGAGTTTCGGTATCTGCCGGCGCCAGCGCCGTTGACGCCTCGGTGGGCGGCTCGGTCGCTTGCGAAGTGGCTTCGGCGGTTAGCGTAATCTCGACCAGAGCCGTCAAGCTCGATCCGGCTTGCGCGGTTTCGGTCGCGTCCGCAGTCGGCGTCGGCGTGGCGGTAGCCGTTGGCGTCTCAGTGGGCGTCGCCGTATCGGTTGGCGTCGCTGTATCCGTTGGCGTCGCCGTATCGGTTGGCGTCGCCGTGTCAGTTGGGACGGGCGTATCAGTCGGGGTGTCAGTTGGGACGGGCGTATCCGTCGTCGTGTCAGTTGGGACGGGCGTATCAGTCGGGGTGTCAGTTGGGACGGGCGTATCCGTCGGCGTGTCGGTTGGGACCGGTGTGTCCGTTGGCGTGTCAGTTGGGACGGGCGTATCCGTCGGCGTGTCGGTTGGGACCGGTGTGTCCGTTGGCGTGTCAGTTGGGACGGGCGTATCAGTCGGCGTGTCAGTTGGGACGGGCGTATCCGTCGGCGTGTCAGTTGGGACGGGCGTGTCGGTTGGCGTGTCAGTTGGGACGGGCGTGTCGGTCGGCGTGTCAGTTGGGACGGGTGTATCCGTCGGCGTGTCAGTTGGGACGGGCGTATCGGTCGGCGTGTCGGTTGGGACCGGTGTGTCGGTTGGCGTGTCAGTTGGGACGGGCGTGTCGGTCGGCGTGTCAGTTGGGACGGGCGTATCGGTCGGCGTGTCAGTTGGGACCGGTGTGTCCGTCGGCGTGTCGGTTGGCGTATCGGTTGGCGTGTCAGTTGGGACCGGTGTGTCCGTTGGCGTGTCAGTTGGGACGGGCGTATCAGTCGGCGTGTCAGTTGGGACCGGTGTATCGGTTGGCGTGTCAGTTGGGACGGGCGTATCAGTCGGCGTGTCAGTTGGGACCGGTGTGTCCGTCGGCGTGTCAGTTGGGACGGGCGTGTCCGTTGGCGTGTCAGTTGGGACCGGTGTATCGGTCGGCGTGTCAGTTGGGACGGGTGTTTCGGTTGGCGTGTCAGTTGGGACGGGTGTGTCCGTTGGCGTGTCAGTTGGGACGGGTGTATCGGTCGGCGTGTCAGTTGGGACGGGCGTATCAGTCGGCGTGTCGGTCGGCGTGTCGGTTGGGACGGGCGTGTCGGTCGGCGTATCGGTCGGCGTATCGCTTGGGACGGGCGTATCGGTCGGCGTGTCGGTTGGCGCAGGCGTATCCGTCGGTATGGCGGTATCAGTTGGCGTAGCCGTCGGTGGCGGCGTATCCGTCGGGATGGCCGTTTGCGTTGCCGTGTCGCTTGGAATCGGGGTCGCCGTTGGCGCCGCAGTTTCCGTTGGGATGTCTGTTGGAATCGCGGTATCGGTTGGCGCGACCGTTGGCGCTGGCGTGTTGGTCGGAAGCGGCGTGTCGGTCGGCGCGGCGGTGAAGGTTGCGGTAGCTGTCGGCGCTGGCGTTTCTGTCGGAATGTCGGTCGCTTCGGGCGTATCCGTTGGGCTGGGCGCGGCGGCCGTCGCCGTTTGCGCAGCGGCGGCTTCGGCTGTCTGCGTCACGTTTAGTTCGGGCGTCGCCGTGTGTGACGGCGTGGCTGTCGCCGTTGGGGTTGCCGTCGGCGTATTGGTTGGCGCTGGCGTGTTGGTTGGCGCGGCGGTATCCGTCGGCAGGGGCGTGAATGTCGGCGTCGGCGGCAGCTGCACCGTGAATGGCAGCCGCAGCGTCGTCGTTTCGCCACCCTCGTTGGTCACGGTGACGAGCGCTTCGTGCTCGCCGTCGCCCAGCGCTTCCGCCGGAATCGTAAAGCCGTCTTCCTCGACTGACTCGGGCGGTCCGCCATTGTATGACACCTCAACCTGGCGGATGTCTGTCTGCCCGCCGGTTTCCAAGGCGACCGTTTGCGGCGCGTCAAGCACGGCGTCCACGCCGATCCCGCTCAGCGCAACCGTTGGCGGCAGCGCGGCCACCTCAAACTCGATCGTCTCCACCGTCTCGGCGCCAGCTGCATCCACCGCCCGAAAGGCAATTGTATTGGGACCCGGCGGCAGGTCTTCCGCGTTCAAGGTGAAGTCCAGCCGGTTGCCCCGCACCACCGCGCCGACATCCGGTTCCGCGCTCAAGCTGACGATCGGCGACTGTCCCAGGGCGGTGATGCTGCCACTGACCGTGTCGCCGACGATGGCGGCAGCCTCGAGCCCGGCGATCTCCAGGCGCGGCGGAATCCGCTCGACTTCAAAGGTCTTGTCCACAGTTGTGGTCTGCCCGCCGGCGTTAGTCGCCCGGATGCTCAGCGTATGTTCTTCGGGCGGCAGCGTGAAGGGGTCGAGATCAAAGTCGTATGGCGCTGCGGTATCGACTTTGACGACCTCGCCGTTCACGATGAATTCAACTTGCGTGATTTCGGTCTGTCCGCCAGCGTCGACCGAGATGATTTCGGCGTCAACAATATCTTCCTGCGCCGCCGGCTCAAAGTCATCGGTGACGCGCGGCGGCAAGGCGGCGATTTCAAATTCGGTCTCCAGCCGGCCGATATCGCCCTCGACATCCTCGACCGTGATTTCCAGCTCGTATTCGCCCGGCTGCCGCTGCTCCGGCTCGATGGTATAAGTCTCATCGGTCGAGACGACTTCGCCATCCACCGCGAATTCGATGCTTTCGATATCCTGGTCAGCGCGGATCTCGACCGTGATCTGCGTGTCCTCGCGCAGCGCCTCGGAGAAGACGTCCTCGGGCAAGTAGAGCAGCGGCACCGGAATCGGCGCGCGCAAGGTGGCTGCCCCGGATGCCGTCGCGCCGTCAGCGGTTGTGACGTCTAGCGTGAAATTGTAACGCTCGCCATCGGCGGGCACGTCGACGCTCAAGCCGACGATATATTGGCTGCGGAAGAGGAAAGCCAGGTTGCGATAGATATCGCCGAGTTCTTCCGGCGTCGGCGAATCATAGAATTCGGCGTTTGATTCCCGCGCGATCGACTCGAGGAAGCGGCGGTCGATATGCCAGCCCAAGCCGATTGAATAGACCGGCACGCCATGAATCGTCGCCGCGCGGATACTCTCATCGCGGCTGTGCTCGCTGACATCGCCGTATTCGCCACCATCGCTGAGGATGACCACCGCCTTGCGCTCCAAGGGCGCTTCCACGGCCGTCTCGATGCCCAGCAGGGTGGCGTCGTAAAGCGCAGTCTTGCCGCCATAGGCCAGATTGTCAATCGCCTGGTTGAGCCGCTCCCGGTCGGTCGTGTAATCGAGGACCAGGCGCGCGTCGTTGCTGAATGTGACGATAGCGACCGGGTCATCGGGACCGAGCGCCTCCAGATAGCTGCGCGCGGCCGCCTGCGCCTGCGTCAGCGGTCTATCAGCCATGCTGCTGCTGGTATCAACCACCAATACGCTGGCGAAATCGAGATCGTCATCGGTGACGTTCTCTACGCGGGTGACCTGCGCCCTTTCCGCCAGATCGCCGCCGATGGAGAAGTTCTCGATATCCAAGCCGGAAACCAATTGTTCGCTCGCGTCGAGGATGCTGGCGTGGATCGCCACTTGCGTTAGATCGGTTGAGGTGATGCCGATGATATCCAGGCTGATGCCGGGCGCTTGCGGATGAACTAGGCTAAACGGCAGCAACAATAAGAGGGCAAGGATGGCTCGCTGCAAGCGTCGCTTCAATTCAAGCTCCCGGAAACGCTAGAAATCCGCAGGTATGCCCATGGCGCATGACACTCAGAAGCCGAACGCAGGACGTTTACATGCATAAAACGTGCGAATTATAAGAAATATGCATAGGAAATCATAGTGGTAAAGCTACCGCCTTGCCGCGCTTCATTTGTCGACCGGGGTCGCGCGCTCCCAACGCTTAGACGCCGCCAAATCGCGCCTGCGCGGCGACCAGCCAGTGATGAATCGGCGCCAGCTTCTCAAAGCCGTCGGCGCAGACATCCATGAGATCGGCGGAGGCGATTACGCTGGGCGCAATGCCATGAACGCCGGCATGCAGATTATTGAACTTCAGCCACTCGGCTCGCGGATGATCCTTGGCGTAGCCGCGCGGCGCCGTCTTGTAATGCCGACCGCTGACGCTGTAACCGGCCGCCTCGACCTTGCCCACCGCCTCTATCAGCCGCAGGCCCAGCTCATCATCGTCGACCGCGCGGCGATAGGCCTCCAGCATCGGCTTGGGAAACTGAAACATGCCCGCCATGATGCCAGCGTCATCCGGCGTGATTTGCATGCCGAATGCCGGATGCTGCATTTTCTTGCCGCCGCCATGCCACCACATCATGGCGATGTTCACCTTGTAGGGCGACTTGTCCTTGCTGAAGCGCGTATCGCGATTCCAGCGCATCAGCGAGCCGCTGCCATTCATCCGCATGTCGACCACAATCTCCGGATCCAGCGACCGAAGCCGCGCGCCCATCGCCGCCACCCACTCCAGCGCCGGCGCCTTGACCACCGCATCGAAACGCGCCCGATTCGCCGCGAAAAACTCACGCGTATTATTCGCCCGCAATTCGCGCAGGTAGGCTTGCGTCTCAGTGGGGAATCCTGGGAATCGGCTCATGCGCTAGTCCTTTTGCGCTTGGCGCAACGCAGGGATTCTAACAAAGCTGCCTGCCCTGTCAAATACCGCCTTGGGGGTATGTTCCGGCTGGTCAAAGGCGGCTGTCTAAGGCAGAATGCCAACGCGCTGTGACTTGCCGCTCGAATCCCGAAGGATGACCTCATGAATTGGCTGCGTCCGCTTCTCATTTTGCCCCTTATCACGCTGCTCGCGTCAACATCGCTGGCGCAAGACGCGCCCTCGCCGCAGGAACTTTGCGACCTCGTCGATGCCGGCGAGTTCAGCCGGATGCAATTCGACGCCGCTGACAACGTGCTCGAGCCCGCTGTCGATTACCGCGCCATCCTTTGCACCAGCGCCGGCGCCATCTATGTCGATCTCTATGAGCGTCTGACGCCGATCACGGTCAACAGTTTTGTCTTCCTGGCGCAGCAAGGCTATTATGACAGCACCACTTTCCACCGCGTCATTCCCAATTTCATGGCGCAAGGCGGCGACCCCACAGGCACTGGCAGCGGCGGACCCGGCTACCGCTTCCAGGATGAGCCGATTGGCTTCTTAACCTTTAACCGTCCGGGCTTGCTGGCGATGGCCAACGCCGGTCCCGGCACAAACGGGAGCCAATTCTTCATCACGACCGCGCCCACGCCCCACCTCAACTACAAACACACTATCTTCGGCGATGTGTTAATCGGTCAAGACGTAGTCGACGCTATCCGCGAGCGCGATCCAGCCGCCGCTTCTGAACCGGGCGAGGCACTGCGCAACGCGCTCATTATCACCGACCCGGCCGATGTCGACGATAGCGCGATTGAACCCTTGCCGCGAGCGACGCAAGATCAGGTAGCCTCAGCTTTTCAGGCTTTCGCTGAAGGATTGCCGCCGACTTATCCCACCAATGCCGAGCGCTCAGGCCTCTTCAACAGCGGGCACATCGCGGAGTCGCTCGCGCTTGAGTTGCGCGATCCCTATACAGACTTCGCCGAGCGCTACGACCACCAGTACCGCTACCGCGTCGAGATCGAGAATGTCAATTGCGATGCCGCGATTTATTTCACCACGCTCGGCTACCAGGTCGATGTCTTCGGCAGCGCGGCACAGGCGGCTGACGCTTTGGCCGACGATCTGACGCGACGACTGCTCGAGAATCAAGGCTACGCCCGGGACGCCGCGACCGCCGCGACTTACAGCCGGGACTTGCCGACTTGCGCCGAGGAAGATGGCCGCCAGACGCTTTCGCTCTACGCTTACGGTCGCTTTCTGGTGAGCATTGATGTGCTGATCGCGGATCAGGTGTTGGCGCAAGCTGGCGTGACCGGCGGCTTCGTGCTGGCGGATTTGTCGCGCCAGATCGAAAGCGGGTTCGCTGACATATATCTTCCGGAAATCCGCGCTTAGAGCCGTTTCTTTAGCGTCGCCAGCATGTCGTCCCGCCCCGGCTGCCGGCAGATATCCAGCGCCTCGATATAGAGCGGCACGTCTTCCCGCCGGGCGACGCCAGCCATCCGCAGCAGGCGCTCGCCCAGTTCATCGTCGCGCGCCGCGGCCATCATCACCAAGCCATAGCGCCGCAGGTCCGCGTCGCCCGTAGCGAGAATCAGCCGTTCCAAGCGGTCATAGAGAGTCGTCGCGCGCCGCGCGATGACCGCGTTGATGATGCCCATGCTGGCCGTCGGCTGGTCGATTTCCGCGTACTGGTCGATCAGGGCAGCGTAGAGGCGGAGCGGGAAATCGTCGCCCAGTGATTCCAGCGCTTTGCCCGTCAATTCGCCGCGCCGCGTTTGCGCCATCGTCAGGCCATCCCGCAGCAGAAACTGATAAATCGGCAAGCGTTGATTCGACGCGACCAGCACATCAACCGCCGTCAGCGCCGGCTCGCAGTTGAAGACCGAGGTATAGGGCTCGCCCAGAAAGCGCGCGGCGTAGAGGCAAGCCAGTGGCGGATCAATCGGCGCCAAGCCGGCCAGCGCCACCGCCCGCAAGTTCTGTGCCACATCGTCCACCGGCTGCAGATAATAGGTTTCGACGCCCAATTGGTAGATGTCGGCGTCAGCGGGATGCTCGATATGCACGAGCAAACGCGTGATGCTCTCGCGCAGCATGCCGGCTTTGTCGCGCTTGCCGTCCTCATGGAAACGCAGGTACTTCTCGCGCGGTATCTCGCGATGGGATTCGTCCAGCGTCGCCCGCACCGCGTCCGAGTTCAAGGCGCGCAGGCATTCGTCCAGATACTGCCGGCTGTGCGTCTGCGACAGCAAGCGCAAGGCGGTATCTCGGCGCGCTTCCGCCGCGATCGCATCGCGCATTTGACCGTACAATTCAGTCTGCGTCGGCATGACCGGCCTGTCACGTATTCTTGCTCGCGCCCTCATTCACGGAGACTGCGCCTTATTGCCCTGTGCTCTCAGCAGGCGCAAGCAAATCCCGCAACATAAGTCAAATACGGAGAGTGCATGGAAGGCAGAGAGCGTCAAAGAAGACACCATCGAATTCGGGCGAAATACAGAACCGTCCCTACACTCGACTTGTTGTGAGGAGTTGCATAACTTGCTCGCAATTGCTGCGGCAGATCTTTGGCGAACATAGCCGGTCGAACCCCGCTTACCCATCGAAGGCTAGCCCCAGCCTCTCGGCACAGGCGCTGATCTCCGCCCAGGTCGCTTTCGGCAGGTCGATGCCATTTGCCAAGCGCTCCGCCCGGTTCCGCGCCTCAATCTCGCCCGGGTACAAGACTTCGCCCTCCAGCGGATCGGCTTTCACGAAATCGATCAGCGCGTCCACCTGTTTCTCAAAAGCATCCACCGCGCCAAAACGCGCGATATCAATCATCATTATCACCGTGCCCCAGCGGTCTTCCAACGGCGGCTGCGCGTCTGACGGCAGCGACGCCATCAAGCTGAACAAACCCACCATCATCGCCAGCGCATAACCCTTATGGCCGACGTAAGGCAAGCCCATCGGTCGCAAGGCCCCGCCCGCCGCAAGCTTGGTGGGATCGCTTGTGGGCTGCCAGTCGGCATCGACTATCCAATCGCCCGGCAGTTGCTCGCCCTTGTCCACCGCCACCATCACCTTGCCCGCTGCCGATATCGAGGTGGCGAAGTCGAGGATCACCGCGCCGCGCGCCGCGCTGGGGAAACCCATCGCAATAGGATTCGCCCCGAGCTTGCGCCCCGTGCCATTCAGCGGCACGACAACCGAGCGCGGTCCGCCGATGCAGCCATCCCAGATCATCGACGCCTTGCCAGCAGCCGCGCCCATCTCAGCGTAGGTTCCCAGCCGGCCCGTATGCCCTTCGTGGTAGGTAGAAACCAAGCCGATGCCTTGGTCGCGCGCCTTGGCAATCGCGAGTTCGGCGGCCCCCTTGGCGATGACCTGCCCGAAAGTGAAGTTGCCGCAGATCTGCGCCATGGAGGCCGTCTCGGCGATGACCTTCGGCTCGGCTCTCGGCTGCAAGTCGCCTTTCTCAATCGAGCGGACGTAGTGCGGCGTGCGAATCACGCCATGCGAATCGTGCCCGACCAGGTTGGCGTTTACCAGGTGCTCGGCAACAATCGCGGCGTAATCCGCCCGCGCGCCGGCCGCTTCCAGTATGCGGGCGTTGATCTCGGTTAAGTAGTCAGCTTGAATCACGGGCATGGGCAATATCTCTCTTTTCTAAGCAGTCCCAAGAATGTAATGAGTGTGGCCGTCGCAAAAATGAAACTCCCAAAACAGTCCCATGTGCGCACGCGCGAGCCGGTGGCTTGCACGCCTTTGCCGTAGGTTTCCGATTAGCCTCCGCGCTACTAAGCTGGACCTGCTTCTTTGTCCTCAGTTGTCAAAAATGGCTTTGACCGCTACTCCATCCGCAAACTATACTCGTTCCGCTCCCACATCCGCGCGACCTTGCCCTCGCCATCCAGTTCAAAGCGCAGTGTCTCGTTCGACTGCCCCGCCTGCGTAAGCGTGAAGACCCCGGCCTCCTCCGTCGGCTCAAGAATCGTCGGCTTCTCATCAACCCATTCCAGGCTGATCAGCTGCAATTGACCATCGCGGATAACGACTTTCTGTATCGTCCAGTCGCTCTCATACACGCCGACGAAGCGCTGCCAATCCTCTTGCGGCGCGGGCTTCGCCTCCGCCGTCGCCCGGATGATCTCCGGCAGCGCCAGTTTGTAAGCCTGCTCGACGTAAACATGCGGATCGCCGCCTACCGCGTTGGTTAGCGCGATCACACCGGTCTGATGCTCGCGGCAGACGCTGAAGGCCGTCAGATAACCGGGATAGCCGCCGCCATGTCCGCTGATCTCCCAATCCTTGATGCGGTGCAAGCCCAAGCCCAAGCCATAACCGCCTTGCCAGCCTTCATCCAGCCAATGCACGCGGTGCATGTCCAGCAGCGTGTAGGGCGACAGCGCCGTCCCATCCGCCAAACCCAGGTGAAAACCGGCGTACTTGACCAGATCGTTCACTGACGAGGCGAAATTCGCCGAAGCCTCGAAACCCTGCATCAGCCAGAAGTCGAAGGCGTCGCGCCGATAGCCGTCTTTCTCGCGCGTATAACCTTTCGCCAGCAAGGGATCGTCGGCGCTCGGCAGCGGCCGCGTCTCGCTCATGCCCAGCGGATCGAGCACATTCGCCTGCAAGTATTCCGCCCAGCGCAGGCCCGACGCCGCTTCGATGACACCGCCGAGCAATGAGTAGCCGAGGTTGCTGTAGGCGAATTTCTCGTAGGGCGGTCGCGTCGGCGCGCGCGTCTTTGTTTCGCTGATGAAGTCGTCCCGGTCCGGCGCCTTGCATTCCGTCCACATGGGGTTCTTCGAATCGCGCGGCAAGCCGGATGTATGCGTCAGCAAGTTGCGGATGGTGATCGCCGGCGCGTCGCCAAAACGCAAATCAAACCAGTCCAGATGCCGCGCGACCGGGTCATCTAGCCCCAGTTTGCCCGCGTCGCGCAACTGCATGATGCCGGTCGCGGTGAAGGTCTTGGTGATGCTGGCGATGCGAAAGCGAGTGTCCAGCGTGACGGGCGTCCCCGTTTCCAGGTCAGCCACTCCATAGCCCCTGCCCCAGAGCAGCTCGCCAGCGAACACAATGCCTAGCGCCAGCCCCGGCTGATGCCGCTGCCGAATCCGATGCGCGGCCCAGTCGTCCAATATCCCGACCGCGGTCGCCAAATCAGCATGTTCCTGCAAAAGGGGATGTTTCATCCTGCCGTCGCCTTGTTTTCTCATGAACCGCCAAGCCGATACTGTAACGCATCCCCACGCTCCCGTCTATCAAACAACTCCCCTATGGCCCGAAAAATGTAGGAGCGTCTCTGATAGTCGCCCGAAGACGCCCCCATCGCAATGACAAGTGACTCAGCGGATCGCGCCTAAGTCACTCTCGATGTTCGCATGCTAATGAAGGGGCCAGATTCCAACTGCAACCGAGTCGCGCGCCATCGCGTCAAAGCCCAATCTGCCTTCGGGGGAGCTGCTGGTTCGCCCCTGCAGGACATGACCTTGGTCGGGCTGATCGTTTGGTGTGAGCCAGGCGCAGAGTCGCGAGCGGCTGTGGCGACATTCAGAAGACGAGCGCGCTATACGCTAAATCCCGGTTACATCCACAAACCAACGCTCCAGCGCCGCTTCCATCGAGGCCGCCTTCTGCGGATGCCGCGACGCCAAGTCACGCCGCTCGAAGGGGTCGTCGGCGATATTGAAAAGCAGCGCAGGCGGAGGCTCAGGCAGGCTGCGCGCCGGCGCCGGCTCGCGCAGGATGTCAGCGAAATGCTCCGGATAGTACTTAATTGCGTGGTCCAGCGCCGTATCCATCGGGCTGACTTGCATCGCCTCGCGTATCTGTGGGCGCAGGAGTTTCCAGTCCCCGTCGCGCATGGCCGCATTACAGGTCCCGACCGGCGCGTATCGATTCCACTGCCAGAAGCGTTGCGGATAGTTGTTGTTGGGCTCGCCCCTTAGGACAGGCGCGATATCGACCCCGTCCAGCGAAAGATCGTCCGGCGGCTTCACGCCGGCCAATCCAAGCAAGGTTGGCAGCCAATCGCAGAAATGCGCCATCTCGCTGCTGCGGACGCCGCCGGGCAAGCCATCGCGCCAGCGTAAGATCATCGGCACGCGGATGCCTCCTTCATAGGTATTGCCCTTGCCGCCGTTGAAGTTGAAGTTGAAGCGCCGCTGCGAGAATCCGTTCCAGTCGCCCAGCGCCGGACCGTTGTCGCTCGTGAAAATCAGAATCGTATTGTCGCCGATGCCCAGCGCATCCAGCTTGTCGTTGATGCGCCCGATGCCCGCGTCCATCACCTCGATCATGGCGTAGATCAAACTGACGCCCAGGCTGAAGCCGCGCTCGACATACTTCCGCGCGATCGCGTCTGGCGCTTCCAGCGGAAAATGCGGCGCGTTATACGCCAACTGCAAGAGGAAGGGCTCGCCCTGATGCCGCTCGATGAAGTCCAAGGCGGCGTCGCTGAAAACATCGGTCAGGTAACGGTCTTTGTCGCCGTACTCAATGCTCCCGTTGCGATCCAACCGGTAGCGATAGAAAGGATTCCAGCCGCCTTGAAAGCCGATGAATTCGTCGAAGCCGCGCGACCGCGGATGATAGCGTCGGTCCAGCGCGCCGTTGTGCCACTTGCCGATCAAGCCGGTCGCATAGCCGGCGCCGCCCAGCATCTCCGCCATAGTGGTCTCATCGAGGTTTAGGCGGTCCAAGCCGCGCGCTTCCAACGTGTCGATGCTGCCGGCGCGCTGAGCATAACGCCCGGTCATCAGCGCGGCTCTTGCGGGCGCGCAGACCGGCGCCGCTGAATAATGCTGCGTCAGGCAGATTCCTTCTTCGACCAGCGCGTCCAAATGCGGCGTACAAGAGATCTGGTCATTGAAAAACCCAAAATCGCCGTAACCCATGTCATCGGCGATGATCAAAACGATATTCGGTTGATTCATGTCTGGCCGTTCTGGACTCTTTCGCCGGTCGAGATTATCGCGGGGAATCCCGTGTGGAAGACCGTCATCGTCCCGCCGAATATAATGCGATCGCCATCGCGAAGCAGCTGGGCTTTGCCCCCGGTCACCGGCTGACTGTTGACCGCCGTGCCGTTGATGCTGCCGAGGTCATAGATCTTCCAGGCACGACCTTCTTTCACCAAAAAAGCGTGAGGCCGCGAAACGGTCGGGTCTTGCAAGGCGATCTCCCAATTGGAATTCGGCGTCGAGCGTCCGATGTACATTTCTTCCTTGAGCAGCGCGAAGACTTGTCCGTGCTGCGGTCCCCGCGTGATGCGCAAGCTCGCTCTGTCGCCAGCCACGGCTGATACCCTGTCCGCGGCGTCGCGCGGCGCGCGGTCGCTCGTCGACATCAGCTTGAGCACCGATACGAAGAGATGCACCTCATCGCCAATCGCCAGCTCGTTCTCGCCATAAACCTGCACGCCGTTGACGAAGGTGCCGTTGGCGCTGCCAACATCGTCAATCGTGAAGGCGCCTTCCTGGCAGGCGACGACCGCGTGCTGCCGCGAGATATGCCCTTCGGCGATCTGAATGTCGTTCATCGCCGATCGCCCGATCGTCAACTTGTCGCCCTCGCATATCGGGTGTTCGCGGGTCTTGCTGGTGAAGGGGTCCAACCACACTAACTTGGCTAGGGGAGTGCGCTGCTCGTTCATGACGCCGGTCCTGCTAAAGAAATACCTTACTTATATTGTAGCATAAGCTGGCTCTGCGTGGTGGAGACTGGGGTGATGGCGAGCCTTTCATTTTCGCAGCAATTGCTCAATATACTTGGGGCAAAGCTCGTGGATCGTAAGATTGTGCTTCTCAAGGATTTCGAGTTCCTTCTCCCAGTCGGTGTCGGAAGCATTGAAAATGGGAGCGAACGGCGATTGTGACAATGCCAATGCGATGAACTTACGGTCTGCTGCACCGTGGAAAGTCATCGTTTCAGGCAGAATCGCGTAACCGTCATCATCATATTTTATCTCTACCGTTTCGAATCTGTCCCAAAGATTGTTATATAGCTCGAAAAGTCTCGATCCAGGAACTTGCCAGTGTGATACATAGGTCCAGTACTCGTCGAAAACTCTCGCTTCACTATCAACCAGTATTCTATGTTCGCCAGACATGAAGTCTGTTGACCAATCTAGACAGGCTTCAATACAGTCAACCTCTTCTATCGTCTTAACTTCGGATGGCAATTTACCTGCGGTAATCCATACGTTTGTGTCGACTACTATGTTATCCACCAATAAGTTCCTCTCGCCGTCGACGAATAGCGGCCTTAGCCATTGTTTGCAGTTCACCACTGATGTCACCCAAGAACTTGTCGGGCCAGTTGGCAATGTGACCGAAGCGATCCAATTCGACTTCAGATATGGACGAGCCATGTTTTCCGGGAATACAAAAATACGTTTTTATACTCTCCGGTGAAGCAAACTCAGATTCAGCCTCGGCGATGCGTCTCTGTAAACGCCTTAATACATGCTCACTGTGGCTTTCGACGATTAGTTGCAAGTTGCGCTTATCAGCTGCGTAGAGCATCAAGTCGGCCAGCGCGGCTTGGGCGTTTGGATGGAGGTGGAGTTCCGGCTGTTCGAGCAAAACAATCGAGCCCTTGGGCGCGGATAGCAGCATAGTGACGACCGGCAAGACTTGAGAGACGCCGAAACCGACGTCCAGGAGCGCGCTTTCATTTCCGCCATTGATCACTACGGCTTCATAAACCCGCTTGTTCGCGTCGATGGGGCGAACTTCAAATCCGTCGGCGAGCTCAAGTTTTGTCAGCTTTTCCGAAACTTTCTGCAGCAGCTTTCGATCCTCATTCGTCCGGGAAATCAAGAATTCAACGGTGTATGAAATGTCAGGCTTTACAACTTTCGAGGCCATGTCGCCAGTCCACAGATAATGTCGCTTGGGATAGCCTCGAAGTGGGGAAAGATACATTAAGCAAAGCATCAATTGCTGAAACTCCAGGTGATAAACTGGAGAATTCCAATCCTTGCGCGAGGGCAAAATGAAACAGCTTTGCGGCGGGGGGAAACCCCTTACTTCGTATTTTGGGTCCCAGCCAGGCATCCACGCCGCGTAGCTTCCATCTTCCGTGTGTTTCAGCAAATACGAGTCCGTAGTTTTTCCATCTTCTATCGTTGAATAAGCTAACCTGTTGATGAAGATGCCGCTCCGCATCCGCCATTCGACGTCATACTTTATGGACTTTCCGATATCAAAGTGGTCAGCCGGATCTTCTACCCATATCGCGCCGACTTTTCTAGACAGTATCGCGCCAGTTTTCTCCCACGTTAGACTCATCGAGATGTCCCTGTCAGTCTCGTGCGAGTGCACTAAATCTCGATAACTGCCGAAATCGAAATAATCCCTCGGTCCACCGCCAAAGTTAATATGCTGGCTGCGATCCAAATTATCGGCAGTCTGTTTCAGCATCAAAAGCGACTGCAATATCGCCGTCTTGCCCGAGCTATTCGCCCCGAATAACAGCGTAATCGGCGCCAACTCAATGTCCAGTTCACGCCAGCATTTGAAGTTTTCCAGCCCGATTCTACGGAGCATGGCTAACCTCCTTAGTTCATCAGCGTTATTATAACAGAGGGAAAACTTGGGCGGAATGAGAGCTAAAGAAGAAGCGTCAGAACCGAGGAATCACAGTTCATCAGCTCTCGATGATCGCCTGCGCATCCAAGCCCAGCGCCACCAGCACGCCCTCAGCGATGACGCCGTCCCCGCTGCGCCGCACGCGCTCGGACGGCACGTCCAGCAATTGCGCCAGGTACGCCGCCGTTGCCTCGTAGCGCCCATAAACACGGATCTCCGTCTGCAAGCGACCCGATGTGACGTCATTGTTGATCCCCGTGACTGTCACGCCCTGCGCAAGCAGCCACTCGCGCATGGCGCCCGCCAATCCCGCGATGCGCGTGCCATTGTAAACGAATATCGGCGCCGCCTCGGCTTCGGCCCGCGCTTTCATCTCCGCCGGCCTTAGTTGCGCCCCCGGATAAAACGCGCGCATCACCAAATCGCGAATCGACGTGAAATCCGGTATGAGTACTTCCTCGCCTTGCGGGCTGTGCCCGAGAGCGGCGTAGTAGTTGTCCACCACGCTGTAATGGATGTTCTCGCGCGTGATGCTGCCCATCAGCCGTCCCAGCGCCAGGATCTCGTTCAGCTCGAGATTGGTGCGATAGTTGCCCTGTAACTCCTGCCATAAGGGATAGGCTTGCGCCACGAAGTTGACGATGCCGCCGGCGCTCAGGACTTCCGCCCGTACGGCGTCCAGCACTTGCTGCTGCCGGCGCGCCCGGTCGAAGTCTCCGCCTTGCGTCGTGCGCGTGCGCGCGTACTTTAGCAAGGTCTCGGCATCCATACGCTGCATGCCCGGCTCAAGATACAAGGGATCATAACCGTAGCCTTCATCCGGATAAGTCGGGTCGTCAATATATTCGCTGACGTGCAGCATCACACCGTCCGGCGCCAACAGATCCACCACCGTCGTAAAGACGTCAAAATTGACCAGCAGGTACTTCTCGACGCGGATGCCGAAATTCGCGGCGATCGTCTCCATCGCCAGCGCCGGACCGCCCCCGCCAGGATAGGCGTCGCTGTCGCCCAGGAAATTCGCCGTGTTGATGCGCCCAGGTCCATAGTTCGGTATCTCCACCCAGAGATCGCGCGGCAGCGAAAGCACGCCGACCGATTCGCTCGCCGGGTTGACGTGAACCAGCATCATCGTGTCCGTGCGGAAGGGACCCTGCTCAGCCGCCGCGCTGCGTTGATCGATGCCCATGAGCAGAATCGTCAGCGCCCGCGGATCCGTGATGCGGGGCAGCTCGGACGCCGCCTCGGTCGCTGTCGCGGCGGGCGTCGGCGAGGCTGTGGCAAAGAACCACGGAGTCGCGGCTTGCGCGGTCGTCGTCGCAGTCGCCAGCGGCAGGGCGGTCGCGATATACGTTGGCGCCGGCGTCAAGACAAGCAGGGGCGCGTTTCGCGGCGCGGACTCGCTCGCGGCCGCCTCGTCTTCGCACTCGCCAGTGAGCGCGCAGCGGATCGTAAGGAGCGGGTCATCGACGCGGAAGCCGGCCGCGTTCAAGTCGACGACCGTCTGCTGCGACAGACTGAAGACGCTGACCGAGCACAGGCCCGTCAAGACGGCGAGCGCGCCGAAACTGATTATCGCCGCCAGGCAGCTTCTGAATCGCAAGGGTCGCCGCGCTCCCGCCCGCAGTCCAAGCCAAACAGTCGCGAATTATAGCACAAGCCAATCTCGCTTATGATCCGCGTCCGCGCAAGAATTCCGCGCCTGCTAGCGCAGACTGCTGATGTACGCGGATTCGTCAGGCACATGCACCGGGAGATGCCGGTACATCGGTCTGGGCGGCAGCACCATGATGCCTTCGATCATCCCGCCCAAATCGACGCCGCCCGTCGTAGCGTATGGCGCCGCGCCCCGCCATTCCGCCTCGCTCAGCGCCGCGATCGCCCGCTCCAGTTCCCGGCTAACCCGCCGATATTCCTCCAGCTGCTCTTCGAGGCTGAGTCGCGCGCGTTCGGCGATGCCGCCGTAATGTATCTCGCGTCCCCGCCGCGGATCCTTCAGCGCCGCAATCGCCCAGTGTTCGCGACCGTTCCGCCAATCCCGTATCGCCTCGACCGCATATTGTTCGTAACAAACCAGATGAGCCAGCAAATCCTTGAAGGAACACTCTTGATCATAGTACATGCCGTGCTGAATCGTATCTGGCCGCGTCATCTCCTCGTCCGTCAGCGCATCAATCAGCGCCTCTACCGCCTCGTGCTCGATTTTGAGCAATCGCAACGCTTCCTCGCGCGCAACCGTCGCTTTCATGCATTTTCTCCCGGTCCTGAAGTGAACTTCAGTTTACTGCAAATCCGCTCGCAGACGTAGTCCATTCCGCGCCGCGTCGCAAGCCACAGCCGCTAGAATCGCCAATCGCCTCACCGTTATTCTCGCTCTGCTCTCTTTGCCTCAGTGGCGAATCCCCCTGTACGCAGCCCTCATCAAGCGCTACACTCGATGCCTCATTCGTCCGCAACAAAACGATGCAGCCCAATGTCAAATACCAGCTTGACAGCGGCAGACGTCCGCGCCATTGCCGATCTGGCGCGCCTCGAATTGAGCGATGACGAGGTCGCGCGCTACCGGCGGCAGCTCTCCGCAATTCTCGGCTACTTCCAGAAACTGCAAGAACTCGATACCTCCCAGATCGATCCGACATCCTCCGTCTTGCCGCTGACAAACGTGATGCGCGCCGATGAAGCCGGCGATCCCCTGCGCGTCGAAGATGTGGTCGCCAACGCGCCTGACAGCGACGGGCAGCAGTTTCGCGTCCGCGCCGTTCTCGACTGACGGAGCCCGCGAGCGATGACCATCCGCGTGGCGCTTGTCCAGGCACGCCCGGCCTATTACGACCTCGACGGTTGCGTCGCCAAAGCGAAAGCGCTCATCGACGAGGCGGCCCGTCGGGGCGCCCAACTGGCGGCATTCGGCGAGTCCTTCTTCCCCGGTTATCCCGCCTGGCTGGATTACGCGGTCGATTACGCCCGCTGGGACCATGCGCCGACCAAGCAAGTCTATGCCCGCCTGGCCGCCAACAGCCTGGCGATCGACAGCCCGCAAATGCGCCAACTGCAAGCTTGCGCCGCCAAACGCGACATCGCGCTCGTCCTCGGCATCAACGAGAAAGTCGCAAGCGGACGCGGCAATCGCAGCCTCTACAACAGCGTCGTCATCATTGATGCCGATGGCGCGATCCTCAACTGCCATCGCAAGCTGCGTCCGACCTTCACCGAGCAGCTTGTCTGGGCGCAAGGCGACGGCCGCGGTTTGCGCGCCGCCGAAACCGCCGCCGGACGCATCGGCGCCTTGATCTGCTGGGAGCACTGGATGCCACACGCGCGTCAGGCGCTTCACATCAGCGGCGAGTCCATCCATGTGGCGCTCTGGCCCGCGGTCAAAGAAAGCCATCAAATCGCCAGCCGCCACTACGCCTTTGAAGGCAGAACCTTTGTCCTGGCGGTCGGCGGCATCATGCCCGCGGCTGACTTCCCGCCCGAGCTTGATCTGCCCGCGCCGCTGCGCGATGAAGAAGACGCACAGCTGCTCAACGGCGGCAGCGCTATCATCGCGCCCGACGGTCAATATCTGGTCGCGCCAGTTTATGACCAAGAAACCATCATCGTCGCCGACCTCGACCTCAGCCGAATCGCCGAAGAGCAGATGACGCTTGACGTGACCGGTCACTACGCGCGCGACGACGTCTTCACCTTCGCGGTCAACCGCCGCCGCGCCGAATAACCTTGCCGGCTTCCGCAGAAGCCAAGACAGGCGACGGCGGACGAATGCGGCCTTTGCCGTTACAATGCCTGTTCGGACGAATCAAAGCGAGGCAGCGGCG
The DNA here is from genome assembly GCA_022824465.1 of Anaerolineae bacterium. Lineage (GTDB taxonomy): Bacteria > Chloroflexota > Anaerolineae > Aggregatilineales > Phototrophicaceae > UBA6055. Next base: position 842,324 of record JAJDZV010000004.1, on the reverse strand, counting down.
AACATGATGAACGCGGACAAAATTAGCAGCGTCGCCTGCGTTGGCGGCGGAACAATCGGCTTTTCCTGGGCGGCTCTTTTCGCTCAGCACGGCCTGCGCGTGACCATTTACGAACCTTCGGCGGCGGTGCTAAACCGAACCGATGCCGAGCTGCGCAGCGCCTACGATACACTGGTCGCGGCTGATGTGATGACCGAAACGGAAGCAGCCGCCGCACTCGCCCGGGTGAGCGCGACCACCGACCTGGCGGAGGCGGTTGCCGCTGCCGATTTCGTTCAGGAATCCGGACCCGAGCGCTATGGCGTCAAGCGCGAGATCTACCGCGAGCTGGATCGCCTGGCGCGACCGGATGTCGTGCTCGCCTCCAGCACCAGCGCCATGCTGATGACCGAGATTCAAGCGGCGACGTCCCGTCCGGAGCGCTGTGTGGTCGCGCATCCCTACAACCCGCCGCATATCGTGCCCTGCGTCGAGATCGTGCCTGGCGAAGCCACATCGGAGGAGACCGTCGAGCTGGCGCGGGACTTCATGGCGCGGATGGGGCGGACGCCAGTGGTGGCTCGCAAAGAGTGCCGGGGCCATATCGTCAACCACATGCAGGCGGCGCTCTACCGCGAGGCGATGTGGCTGGTAGGCAATGGCGTCGCCACCGCCGCCGAGATTGACCTGGCTTTCCGCAGCGGACCGGGCTTGCGCCTGGCGCTGATGGGTCCCTTCTTGGTCGGCATGTTGACCAGCCCGGGCGGCTTGCGCGATACGCTGGTGGACCGCAAGCTCGATCACAGCTTGGTGGACGACATTCCCGCTCGCCTGGAGCGTGATGCGCCGCCGCGCACAGCCGAAACCAAGCGCGAATGGGCGAAGCTATGCGCCGAGCAAATGGAAGCGGCGCTGGCTGATACCGACATGGAAGCGGTGAAGCAGTGGCGTGATGCCAAGCTGCTGCAGATTCTCGATGTGCTGCGCTCTGGTCAAACGACGGCTCAATAGCGCGCTGCCTCTATGACAGTCTGCGGTTCATTTCCGCCAGCGCCGCGCCGAGTTCTATCGTCCGGTTGGAGCCGGTGCCGCCGCCGATATGCGGGCAGAGGATGACGTTATCCAAGCTACAGAGCGGGCTATCAGCCGGCAGCGGTTCATAGACGAAGACATCCAAGCCAGCGCCGGCGATGCGGTCTTCTTGCAGCGCCGCTATCATCGCCTCTTCGTCGATGATGCCGCCGCGGGCGATATTGACGATATAAGCGCTTTCTTTCATCAAGGCGATTTGCGCCGCGCCCAGCAAGCCCTCGGTCTCCGGTGTTTGCGGCGTCGCCACGCAAACGTAGTCGCTCTCACGCAGCAAATCGTCCAGTTCAGTATAGGTCGCGTCAAAGGCGGCTTCCAGCTCAGCCGAGAGCGGCCTGCGCTTGTAGTAGATGTTCTTCATGCCCAGCACGCTGGCCCGGCGGGCTAATTCGCAGCCGATCTCGCCCATGCCGATGATGCCGAGGGTCTTGCCGACAACCTCGTGCACGCGGGTATCGTGCATCCAGTGAAAGGCGATCTTGCGCTCAGCGGTCTTCTCCGGCTTGAGCCCGCGATAGCGAAAGGCGCCGAGCGACACCGCTTCGTTGCCGACCACCAGGTCTTTGCTCAAGGCGAGGATCAGCGTGAGCGCCAATTCGGCGACGCAATTCGGACCTTTGCGCGGGACGCAGCCAAAGTCGATTCCGCGCGCGCGCAAGGCGGCGGCATCGATATTGAAATAGCTGCGCCCGAGCTTCAGCGCGACCTTCAGGTTGGGCAGCGCCTCCAGCAGGGCGGCGTCGACGCTGGCGGTCTGCGCGATCAAGCCGGCGACGGCGTCCGAGGCGAGCGCGGCGGCGTCGACCGAGTCGCTGGCGCAAAGCAGCTTCAGCTTCGGGTAGTCGGCGGCGAGGTCGGCGGCGGCTTGGTCATAGCCGGGGTCGCATATCAGGATCGCGTTTTGCTGTCGTTGAGTCATTGTTTTTTCCTTTGCTGTTGGTTTTGAAATCGCCGGAGTTGTGGCGGGGCGCGTTCTGAAGACATTATACGTCGGCGGCGCCGAAATGGACATAGGTCGGCGGGATTCTGGCGCGCGCGGATCGCTGTGCGGCTGGTGAGATGCCCATAAAATCGGGCGATCTATGAGACAAGGCGGGCCGCGAGTCGGGGAGCCATTGGCTCGCGCGCGAATCGCCGAAGAGATAATTCCAATAGAGCAATGGGCGCGCCTGCCGTTTTAGCGCAATCTCTACTATCATCGAAGTGTTGCAGGGGCAATCGACAGGCGGTGTCGACGAGCACAGGTATATCGTCCGCCCGCGCGCGCCGTCGACTTTGAATCACTCCTATCGCCTGGTTAGCTTGAAGTTGCAAAGAAATGTCGAGCCCGTAATGACCCTCCTCATAATCGACCTGGGCAGCTCGTCCGTCCGCGCCCTGCTCTATGACGACTCAGCGCGCTTGATTGACGGCTCAATCCGCAGCCGCCGCTATGACTTCGATACCGACCGCGCGGGCAAGGCAACAGTAGACGCGCTCGCTCTGCAAAGCCTGGCGGAAAGCTGCCTTGACGAGGTCTTGCGGCACCCCGCTGCCGCGGCGATTCGCGCTGTCGGCATGGCGACCTTCGCCGGCAACTGGCTCGGTATTGATGCCGCAGGCGCTGCTTGCACACCCGTCATGACATACGCCGACGCCATGGGCAGCTCCGAGATTCCGACCTTGCTGGATAAGCTTGATGGCGACGCCGATGCCTATCACCAAGCGACCGGCTGCATGCTGCATCCCGCGTACCTGCCGGCGCAATACCTCAGCCTGCGGCGCAACCAGCCACAAGCGGCCGCGCGCGTCCAGCGCATCAACGACCTCGGCGGCTATCTCTACCGCCAATGGTTCGCTCGCGAGATGCCGATGAGCCTCTCCATCGCCAGCTGGTCCGGATTGCTCGACACCGAAAACAAAGACTGGCATTGGGACTACGCCCCGACCCTGCTCGGAAACGCCTTTGCCGGAAAGCTGCCGCCCATCGCCGACTTTGATATGGTCTGCCAGGGCTTGCGCGGAGACTACGCCCGGCGCTGGTCCCAGTTGCGCGACCTGCCTTTCTTCCTGGCGCTGGGCGACGGCGCGGCCGCCAATATCGGCTCGGGCGCGGTCGATGCCCGCCGCATCGCCCTGACGATCGGCACCACCTCCGCCCTGCGCGTCGTCAAACGCGTAGAGCGCATTCCGCGCGGGCTCTGGCGCTATCTGGTCTGCGGCGATATGCCCTTGGTGGGCGGCGCTGCCAGCGAAGGCGGCAACATCTATCAATGGGTGATGGAAGACTTGCTGCGCCAATCGGACTCGCTCGATGAGGCGCTCGCGCGGCGACCAGCCGATTGCCACGGACTGACCGTGCTGCCGCTGCTGGCCGGCGAACGCAGCCCCGGCTGGCAGCCGAACGCCACCGGCGCCATCCACGGCCTCCGCCGTCACACCAGCCGCCTCGATATCTTGCAAGCGCACCTTGAAGCAGTCGCGCTGCGCCTGTCGCTGATCTTTGATCACCTGAAATCCGAAGACGCTGAGGTGATGGCGGGCGGCGGCGCGCTGCAATCTTCGGCTGTCTGGTCCCAGATGCTCGCCAACGCTTTTGATACGCCGCTGCATCTGCTGGCTGAAACAGAAGTCACCGCCCGTGGCGTCGCGCTGATGCTCCTGCGCAGCCTCGACGGACGTAAGCTGGCGGACGGGAAGCCACAGGCGAACCGAATCATCATGCCCGAACCGGCGGGCGTCGTCGCCTTGCAAGCCGCGCGGCAACGACAAATCGAGCTCTACCGGCGCCTCTATGCCTGAGGGCGGCTATCGTCCAGGAGCGCGGCATAACGCGCCACATCTCCAGCCGAGTCGTTGCAGCCGCAAATCAAAAGCACAAGCTCGTCGCCCGGCGAAAGACGCCCTTTGATCACTTCGGCAGCGGCAAGCGTGCTGGCGGCCGCCAATTCCGGACCTAGCCCTTCAGCCTGAATCAAGCGCTGCTGAGCCGCAATCATGTCGCGATCGCTAACCAGGATGAGATCTTCCAAATACGCCTGACACAGTTCCAGCGCCCCTTGACCGACGAAGGGCGCGCCCAGCGTCTTGGACAGAGACATGGGCGTGATATTGACGATCGCGCCGGCTTCAAGCGAACGCTGCATGGTCGCCGCCTTCACCGGCTCGACGCCCCAAACGCGCGCGCTCGGTTTCAACGCCTTCACCCCGGCAATAATGCCGGCGATAAGCCCGCCGCCGCCGATGCTGACGATGATGTCGGTCATGCCCGGGCAATCTTCCAGTATCTCAAGCGCGACGACGCCGTTCCCCGCGATCTGCGCCTCACTGTCGAAGGGGTGCAAGGCGGTGCGCCCCTTCGCGACCCATTCCTCAGCTCGCTCGAACGCCGCTGCCGCATCCGGAAGCAGCTCAACTGTCGCGCCATATTCTCGGGTCGCGTCGACTGAGCCGCTCGGCGCGTTCTCCGGCATGCACACAGTCGCATCGACGCCAAGAACGCCGCTGCAATAACCAACCGCCCGCGCGAAGTTGCCGCCGCTCACGGCGACTACCCCACGACCCAAGGCGTCGTCGCCCAAGGTCAACATCTGATGAAAAGCCCCGCGCGTCTTGAAAGAACCGCTGTGCTGCTCCATCTCCAGCTTGAGTCGAGTTTTGACGCCGAGCTGCGCGCTGAGCGCCGGCGAGTCGCGCTGCGGCGTGCGCAAAGTATATTCCTCGACCTTTGCCGCCGCCCGTTGAATATCCGCCAGATCGACCATTGTCAGCCTGTGCTGTTGCCTGCATTGCGCCTGACTATAGCATGGATCAAACGACATATCAGCGCGGAACTGCGCGCAAGAGAAAGGGGCGCGGCCAACGCCGCCTCCTCCTTTAGCCGACAATGGTCGGTTGCCTTAGCAGCTCCCGCTCGTCACCACGTAATCCCCGCTGATCCAGCCCCGCAGCCCCTCGTAGCTGACGCTGTACCAACCGGCGGATTTGGCGGCGGCCGCCAGGCGCGCGCCATCAGGAATGACGATGTCCAAGCTGGCGCCGGCTGGGGCGGCGCGGAAGTTGAGGCCGTGTGTCGTGGTAACCAGACACTGTGAAAGCGGTACGAACGGCGCAGAGACCTCGCCGTCGATTTGCGCGACGGGTCGTGAAGCAGCGACCAAGACCACCGTGCCGGGCCGCCTGATCCAGCCGCAAGTCGACTCCGACGCGCGGTAGGATGTCAGTTCTTCGATGCGGGGCGTGGCGCCGCGCATATCCAGTAGAAGCAGCGAGCCAGACGAGCGGAAGCAAACCTGCGCGCCGAATTCCAGATTGCCGCTAACGTTGACCCCATCGACATATCCGGCCAGCAGCGAAAGCCCGGAGGTGTCTATGCCCTCGCATTGCACGCCGTTGTTCACAGCGGTGACGGTGATCAAGCCAGAAACCTCTTCGCAGGCAACCGGCGTCGGCCTGGTATTATCCGGTACGACTGGCGCCGGCGTAGCAGACTGCTCCCGGATGGGCAACCAGGGGTCGGGCGACAAGGCTTGAGCGGCAGCGCGGAGGGGCGCCGTGCCATCCATCAGCGTCAGGAAATACTCGTAAGCCATGTCGCCAAATATGCTGCAATAGGCGGCGCTGGCTTCGACCGCATGCGTAAAGTGTACCCCGGACCAATGACGAGATTGGCCGCAATCTTGCGTGAAATCCGTCCAGGTCTCAAATGTCAGGGTCATGTCGTTCGCCGGTGTGATCCCCGGTTCAATCCGCGATGTTCCCGCCGGATAACTGACGCTCCAGTTCAACTCATCCGTGCCGCTGAGGCGCCGCAGCGCTTGGGCATGCGCATAGCAGCCGCAGGTTGAGCCGGAGGGATATTCCGGGTGGTCGGGCTCGGGCAAGTAGGCTTGCCATTGGCTGGCGGGAAGTCGCGCGCGGCCTTCGCCCGGTCCGCCCCATGCGGTCACCAGGTCATCGCCATAAACATAGGGCGCCGCGCTGAAGGGACGCACGGCGTCAAAGCGCGTCTTTTCTTGCCAGGTCACGATTGAGGCGTCCATCCAGGCTGAAACCTTCAGAAAGTATCCGCGCGCGATATCGGCCGGCGACAGACCCATATCGTTGGCTACTTTGATGTACGACAGACCCAGCGAAGCGATCTTGTTGTCAAATAGCTCGGACTTGAGTTTCCGCTCGTCTGTGAGATTAGCCGAAGTCTCCAGCACGACATCCACTTGAGCCTTGTAGGCATCGGTATCAAGCGCGTAGCTGGCGGCCGGCGGCGCGACACGAAACTGACGCGGGTCAAATGGCGCCATCGGCTCCATGTTCGCCAATTGCGGCGTTACATATTGCTGCACCGTGTACACGCCGATCCCTTGTCGCCGCAGCGCCGGCTGCCAACGCGTTGGATCGCGCAGCTCAAACGCTGTGTTTACCGGCGCATATCCCGTGTTGTCCTGGTAAAAGCCAGTCTGGTTAATGCCATCGTATAACCTGGCTTCGTGCGCGCCGATGCCGGCCGCATTGCCGATTCCCACCGCCGTGGTCAAATCGACGCTCCCGTTATCGGGATCAAGGGCGAAGTCCGTCATCATCTCCCGCCAGACCGAATCGCGCTCCGGCAGCAAGCCCTGCAAAGCGCGGTATGCGCCGTACATCATCGCTGTATTGATGTTTGCGTTGGTCCACTCTTCTTGCGGTCGCCGCGGCGCGCGCGTATACATGCCGACCGCAGTCGGGTGATAGGGCGCGGCCGCGTCCACCATCGCCAATGATACGATAAACCGGAAACGATTGATCAGCGTCGCGTCGCCAAGCGACGGCGAGACATCGGTGGCTATTACCGAGTACAGGCGTGGAAGTATCACGTCATGCAATGGATCTTGCAGCCGGCTCAGCTCCGCGGATATCTCCGCGCTCGGCAATCCTTGGCTGCTGAGCGCGCCAACGGAGCTCAATACAATCACGAGCAGCGGCAGCGCTCGCCCAAGCATATAGGTTGTAATTCGTCTCATTTCTGTCCCCCATTATGACAGCGCAAAGTCCCAGGAGTAATCAAACGCAATAGTTTAGAGATACAGTTGCAATACGTCAAGCGACTTACTGATAAGCCAGTAAAGCAGTTACTAAGTCACATGTCGTAGTGACACGTAGCGGATCATAGGTTCGCAGCTGGCTTGAGGATTCTGTCTGCCCGGGGCGCGATTATGAGCGGCTGCGCGCCGTGGATAGGCGCCACAGACATGCGATCCAGCTCATTGACGCGGATCTTGACGATGCAACTGGCAGCGGACCCGGGCGACGCGCCGTGCTTCAGTTGGAAGCTGCTGGCGCGGCGACGCTCGCAGGGGAAGGCGGGGCTTGGTTCTTTGTCGCGTGAGAGTGAGGGGAAGGCGGGCCGCGTGGCCCCGGTCCAAATGCCAGAGGCGACCGCAGCCGCCTCAATTCGCGTCTATGGCATTCACTCAATCGTTAAACGCATTTCGTTTGGCGCCGCTTTTCGTCCGCCTGCGAATAAAAGGCGGCGCCCTGTTGCGGGATAGCCGCTAGCAAGCGCCATTCGCCTGGACGTAGTCGCCACTGATCCAGCCGGCTCTTCCGCCGAAGTCGACATTGAACCAGTAGGGTGTTCTGGCGATGACGCCAAGCGTCGTCCCCTTTTGAATAACGGCGATCACCTCTCCCCGCACCGGAGAACGCCGGAAGTTGAGCGCGCCGGTGGTCGTCACATGGCAGTCAGTCAGATGCGGCGGCGAAGATTGCAAGATGACCGTGCCGGGCTGGTCAATCCAGGCGCAAGTAACGTCGTTCGCGCGGTAGCTCGGCAGTTCCTCGAAACTGGGAGCGACGCTTTCCGTTGCCAGCATGACGACTGAGCCGGGCTGTTGGAAGCAAACTTGCGCGCCAAAGTCCAGTTCGCCGGCGATGGCAATGGCTTCCAGCGAATCCGACAATCCTTCTATCTCGGCTACATCAGCGTCTTCGCAGGTCACGCTGCTATTGACTGTCGTGACCGAAACCGAAGCGTTGACGTCTCGGCACGACTGCGGCGTAGGATAGGTGTTGGCGGGCACGATGATTGTAGGCGCGCTGCCTTGTCTCGCTGCCGCTAACCAGGGGTCAGCCTCCAGCGCTTGCGCCGGCTGCCGCAAGGCCGCGCTGCCGTCCATCAGCGTCTGATAATAGTCGTAGGCGGCATCGCCGAACGCGCTGCAATACGCCGCGCTCGCTTCAATCGCATCCATGAAATGGACGCCAGCCCAATGCCGCGCCATCCCGCAGTCTTCAGTGAAGTCAGACCAGGTGTCGAAGGTCAGGGTCATATCTTCAGCTGGCGTTAGGCCCGGCTCAATCCGCGAGCTGCCAGCGGGGTAACTGATGCGCCAGTTCAACTGATCGGCGCCGCTGAAGCGCCGTAAAGCCTGGGCATGGGCATAGCAGCCGCAGGTGCTGCCCGAGGGGTACTCCGGATGGTCGGGCTCAGGCAGGTAGGCTTGCCATTCGTTCGCCGGCAGCTCCCGTGTTCCTTCGCCGGGTCCGCCCCAGGCCGTCACCAGCTCGTCGCCGTAAACATAGGCAATCGCGCTATTGGGGCGGACGCCGTCAAAGCGCAGCTTCTCTTGCCAGGTCACGATCGACGCGTCCATCCAGGCTGCTACTTTGACGAAGTAACCGCGCGCAATATCCGCCGGCGATAAATCCATTTCCTGCGCCAGATGAATATAGGACAAGCCCAAGGACGCGACCTTGTTGTCGAAGAGCTCGGCTTTCAACTTCATCTCATCCGTGAGCTTCGCCGAGCTCTCCAGCACAACATCGGCCTGGGCTTTATAGGCATCCCAGTTTTCATGCTGGCTGGCGGTCGGCGGCGCGACGCGCAATTCACGCGGATTGAAGGGCGCCATCGGCTCCATATTGGATAGCTGCGGCGTAACAAAGTGCTGCACGGTATATACGCCGACGCCCTGCCGGCGCAAACCAGGCTGCCAGCGCGACGGATCGCGCAACTCGAATGCCGAGTTAACGGGCCGGTACCCGGTCGTATCCTGGTAGCGCCCCGTCTGGTTGATGCCGTCATAGAGTCTGGCTTCGTGCGCGGATTTGCCAGCGACGTTGCCAATGCCGACTGCCGTGCTCAGGTCGGCGCTTACGTCGTCCGGATCCAAGCCGGCATCGCGCAGCATGTCGCGCCAGACCTTACTGCGCTCCGGCAGCAAGCCCATCAACGCATGGTAAGCGGCATGAAGCATGGCTGTATTGATGTTGGCTTTGGTCCATTCCTCCCGGGGCCGCCGCGGTATCCGTGAATACATGCCGACCGCGGTCGGATGATATGGCGCCGCCGCATCAACCATCGCCAGGGATACAATAAAACGGAATCGATTGATCAGCGTCGCGTCTCCCAGCGACGGCGATATGTCTGTGCCGAGGATGGCGTATAAGCGCGGCAGGACAATCTGGTGCAGCGGATCCGGCGACTCGGCCAAATCAATCTTTAGCTCGGCGCTTGGCAAGCTCTGTCCAAGGCTCAAGCTGCTCGACAGCAATCCGCAAAGCATAATCAGCCAGAGACAGCCCTTGGTGGCATTCGCAATGTTTCGCATGGTTCACCCTCCTGGACTCGTATTAGGTGCTTATATTAGCAATTTGCCCGCGAGAAACTGGACGGCTAGCCTACGCGTGGCATACTGGCGACCGACGTTGGGAAGGGCGCTGGGTCATGCGGGGAAGGCGCTTGCAGGCGTCGCCGGGCGCGCCCCCTGGTCCTGCCGAAGGAACTCTCAGTTGGCGCTTAGTCAAACTCGACGGCGCGGATGGCGGCGATGCAACGGCTGTCCGGCGCTTGCAAGGGGTCTGAGATGAAGTCCGTCGCAATTCGCACAGCGCAGCGGTGCGAACGCAACACGGCGTGCCCGACATGCGGGAGCGTGTAGCTGAAAGAGGCCGACAGGGTTGAGGCCGCCTGCCTGGCATAGGCTGGCGGTGTAATCGGGTCGTATTCGCCGGAAAGGAGCAGGGCGGGCACAGCGCTTGTCACCGGACTGTTTGCCAGCGGCGGGCGCGCTTCCGCCTGATATATATCGCAGAGCCGGCTCAAGGTCGCTGGCCCTTCCACCGGATAGCGCAAGAACCCGCCCAGATGCGGGAATTCAGCCAGCATGGCGGCGTAGTCGCGCTGCGGCGTCGACCCGTATTCTTCTTGACACTGCACGGTGTAGTGCATGCCCAGGCTGAGCGTGGTCATGGAGGCTTCGTAAAGCACGCCAATCCGCGCCGCCTCCTCAGCGCCGCCTCGCGCCAGGCTGTAAATCAGGCGTGGCATCATCTTTATCGAATCAAGCTCGTATAGCCAACTGAATGCCCAGTCGTTGAGCCGATAGCCGCTGATTTCTATGTTCAGTTCCTGGTATCTCGGCACGGTTATTGTCGCCCGCGCCGGCTCAAGATTCAAGCGCTCGTACAATCGGTAAAAGACGGCCTCAAGCTCGGGATAACGCTGGTCGCAGCTTACTGATGCCTCGCAGGCGTCGAATAAGACGCCCAGCGCCCTCTCGCCGTTGTAATAAGAGTCGAGGTAGATATCGGCCTGGGGCGGGTATACTGAATCGAGGATAACACTGCGCAAATGCTGCGGATAATCGCGCATCATCGTCAGCGCCAGTCGAGCGCCGTACGACACGCCGACCAGGTTCCATTCGTCGTATCCCAGCGTCAGCATGAGGTTTACAACATCGCGCGCGATATTTTCGCTGTGAAACGAGGAGAAGTGAACACCTTTTTCTGATAGCCGGCGGTGGCAGTCGGTCAGAATCTCGAGCAAGAGTTCGGCGTGCTCGGCGTGATGGCTTTGCAGGATCTCGTCCAGACGAAACAGCGCTTCACGACAATACAGCGGCGGATTGGATAGCCCGGCGCCGCGTTGGTCGATGACGACGATTTGGCGGTCGCGGGCGAAGTCTCGCAGATACTTGCGAAACGATATGTCGAGCAGCTGTGTCCCGCTGCTGCCGGGTCCGCCCACCAGATACACCAGCGGGTCGGGCTGCGGTTCCACATCGGGGCTTTGGATCAGCGAATAATAGATCTGCGCCTTGCCGGCTTCGGGGCGGTCATAATCTTGCGAGAGCGTCACATAGCCGCAGCGCGTGATGTACCCCGTCGGGCTCACCAAGCATTCCGCGCGTTCGTGAATGCCTTGCGCGCTCGAGACTGCGAAAACTGAGCATAGCGCGAGGATGGCGGCGCCAAGTCTGAAAATCATGCATGCTCTTTCGCTAGTTTCCTACAGTTGAACATATTCGGCGGCGCAAATCAAAGTTTCGCGTGTTTCTATGCGCGCGTGCCGGCGCCATAGAGTTACAGAAGTTTTCCAAATGGCCAGGTAAATCGGCAAGTGTATAGACAGGGTATAGATACGGGCGGGGGAGGGGGATTCGAGGACGGAACCCGCCGCGAGCCGGGATTGAGAGATTGAATCAAGTTAGCCATAGGGAGAGTGTATCATCATGTTGAGCTGGCGGAAAGAACAAATGTGCCAGTATTTGGCGCGGTGCTTTTGCCGCTGCGCAGCGCCCTCCGCGCGTTTTCATTCTCGCTGGGCTGAACTATAATGCGCCGCATGACCGAAGCGCGATCAGGCATCCGCCGTTCCAGGCTCTGGGGCGGCATCATCTCCATTGCGCTGCTGCTTGCTTTCGCGCTGCTGCTGTCGCTTGACTTGCGGCATCGCGGTTTGGCTTGGCAATTCCTCTGGTCGCAAACCGGCGAGGAAGAAGCGCCGGGCCAGATTCGCGGCATCATCGAAGTTGCGGGCAATCTCATCCGCTCGCCGCTGGCGACAGATCCACTGGCGCCGATCGACCACAAAGCTCATGCGCCCTATGGCATAAACACCTTTCTCGAGCAAGAAGTGGAAGGACCCAAGATCGAGGCGATGCTGAGAATGATCAGCGAGGCCGGGTTTGTCTGGCTGCGGCAGGAGTTCCCGTGGGAAGACCTCGAGATTGACGGGCGGGGCCATTACAGCGATTCGCGCGACCAAAACGGCGACGGACAGCCCGATGTGCCCGATACCTGGCTGAAATACGACCATATCGTCGACCGGGTCGAGGCTTATGATTTGCGATTGATGGTCCGCCTAAGCAACCCGCCGGCCTGGTCGCGCGCGGATCCCGAGGCCGGCGACCGCGCCCCGCCGGATGACCTGCAAGATTATGTCAATTACGCTATCGCCGTGGCCGAGCGTTATCGCGGGCGCATCAGCCACTATCAAATCTGGAACGAGCCGAATATCTACCCGGAGTGGGGCAACCGCCCAATCGACCCGGCCGGCTACAGCGAATTGCTCTGCCGGACTTACGCTGCGCTGAAGGCGGTCGATCCGGACATTGTAATCATCAGCGGCGCCATCGCTCCCACAATCGCGCTTGACGGCGCGCGCGATTTGAGCGATTTGGTCTTCTTGCAAGCGCTTTATGAAAACGGCGGCGGCGAGTGTTTTGATGTGCTGTCGGCGCAAGGTTATGGCTTGCGCAGCGGACCGACCGACCAACGCCTGCGCGCGACCAGCGTCAATGTCGCCCGCCACGCCTATTACCGCGACATCATGGCGCGCAACGGCGACGCCCATAAGCCGATATGGCTCAGCGAAGCAGCCTGGAACGCCACGCTTGATGCCGAGCTCCCGCCCGAGCAAATCCGGCAGTACGGCAATTACGGCAACGTGACGCAAGAACAAGCCGCGCGCTACATGCCCATGCTCTACGACAGGGTCCTGCAGGAGTGGCAATGGGTGGGCAATGTCTTTTATTGGTTCTTTACGCGCAAGGACCCCTTCGAGGCTGACCAAGCCTTCTATTATTTCCGCATGGTCGAGCCGGATTATCAGCCGGAGAAGCCGACCTTTACGCCGCTGCCCGTCTATCATAGCCTCAGCGACTATATCACTCAGCAGAAGCCAGTGCTGTATCGCGGCAGGCATCAGGCCGAGACCTGGCAGATTCAAACGGAAGGCAAGCTCGTTGCCGACAATAGCGCCCGTTTTCAGCAAGCCGTCTTCTTCGGCTCTCCGCTCAAGTTCACGGCGCATGGAACCGCTGTGGACATCCGCTGGCGGCCGGCTCACGCGGGCGATTCCGGCTGGCGTGTTTCTCACATCCCGCTCTCGGGGGAGCTGGCGCGGACGCAGGCAATCGCATTCGGCGAGGCGCCGCTCATCGTTGATGAGATTGCCGTTTATGACCGGAGCCGGAATCGCCTGCTCTCGTGGCTGGCGCTGGGCTTGGCTGGGGCTACGCTCGCGCTTGGAACCATTCTGCTGGCGCTGCGAGAGCGTTTGCGATGATCGGCTCAGCGTTGCCCGCGCCGTCGCCAGTCGGCAAACCATTACACAAGCTGGCGCTGCCAGCCCTGATGCTCGCCATACTTTTATTGGCGTCCGCCCTTCGCTTCCACCGCCTGGGCGTACAATCGCTCTGGTATGACGAAGGCGTCGCCTACGCCCATTCACTGCGCGCCTTGCCGGAGTTGATCCCGCTGCTCCAACGCAATGTTCATCTGCCCGCCTATTTCGCTCTGCTCGGCTGGTGGCAAGATTGGACCGGCTCATCCGAGTTCGCCTTGCGCGCTCTCTCCGCCCTCTTCAGCATCATCAGCATCGCCTGGACCTACGCGCTGGGCAAAGCCCTCTTTCATCCTGGCGCTGGTCTTGCGGCGGCCGCGCTGGTTGCGTTGAACAGCTTCAGCATCTATTACGCCCAAGAGGCGCGTATGTACGCCATGCTCACCGCCATCGCCGGCGGCAGCATGTGGCTGACCATCTATCTCCTTCGCGGATTGCCCAGGTCGGGGCGTCGCTGGCTGGCTGTCATGTCGCTGGGCTTGCTCAACGCCCTGGGCTTCTACACGCATATCGTCTTCATGCTCGTGATTTCGGCGCAAGTCCTTCTGGCGGCGCTTTGGATTGGCGGAGCCGCTTACCGCGATCGGGGAGATAGGCGCGCGCTGAATCGCCTCCTGCGCCTGCTGCTGGAATTTGCCTGCGCCAACCTGCTGACTCTGCTGCTTAGCCTGCCCTGGCTGCCGGTGTCGATCCGGCAAGTCTTCGCCCAGCCCAACCTCTCGCAGGTGATGCCGCTTGATCAGACGCTGCGACAGATTCTCGGCTACTTCGCATACGGCAACACCTTTGAACTCAACTTTGGAGATATGACATTCTTCGTGTATGCCTTTCTGTTTCTCGGGTTGATTCCCGCCGCAAATCGTAGCCGAACAGTTTGGACTATCGCGCTGCCGGTCGTGTGGGTAATTGTTTCGATCGGCGTCTATCTGGCTCTCGGTTTGACCACACGTTATCTGCGTTTTCTGCTGCCGGCGCAGATGGCGTTTGCGCTCTGGCTGGGGCGAGGCGTCTGGATGGCCTGGATGCTCCACAGGCGCCACAGGGTTTCGCGCTGGCGGGACAAAGCCAAGTTTGCCGTCGTGCTAGCCACGGCCTTTTCCGCGCTGCCGTTATTTGGCAATTTGGGCTTCTTGTATAACCACAGCCGATTCCAGCGCGATGATGTCCGCGGATTGGTCGGGCGTATCGAATCGGAGCTGCGGGCGGGCGACGCCCTGCTGGTCAGCGCCGCCGGGTTTCAGGAAGTCTTGAGCTATTATTACCGCGGCGATGCGCCGGTTTACGCCTTGCCGACGAGCGCGGACACCGGTGAAACTGCGTCGGCGGTGTTGCAAATGACCTTGATGCACAAGCGGATATTCGCCATCTTCTACGGCAGCGAGGAGCAAGATCCCGAGCGCGCGGTTGAATTCAATCTTAACGCGCATAGCTATCAAGCCAGCGAAGAATGGGTCGGCGATATGCGTTTCGCCCGTTTCATCGTGCCCGACGGCGAGAGTTTTGATGAATGGCGCTCGCCGAACCTGCCCTTCGGCGATGACATCCGCCTGGCTCACTACTGGACGAGCGCACAGCCGGTTGCGCGCGGGGAATACTTGCTCGCGGGAATCTTCTGGCTGGCGGATGGAGCGCCGGAAACGCGCTTCAAAGTCTTTCTGCAGTTGCTGGACGCGGAGGGCAGGCTTGTCGCCCAGCGCGACAGCGAACCCGCTGGCGGCACGCAGCCGACCACCACTTGGGAAGCCGGTTACAACTATTGGGACTATCATGCTTTGCTGATTCCAAACGACTTGCCCGCCGGCGAATACACACTGATCGCGGGACTCTACGACATCGACGATCCGACGGCGCGACTGCCGGCCGGCGAAAACTCGTATCTCGAACTGGGAATCATAGAAGTCGCTGACTCCGGCTAGGGTCTGCCGTCCCTTTGGTAGACCAGCTCACCCGCCACGAAAGTCGCTTGAATCGCCCGGTCGTCACCGCAGATCATCAACGCGAAGAGCAGTTCATCCAGCGTCTCCGCCACATCCGCCCGCAGCGCCAGGAGCGGCGTCGCCTGCGGATCCAGCACGGCGATATCAGCCGCATAGCCCGCCTGCAACTTGCCCACCCGGTCATCGATGCCCAGCGCTTGGGCGCTGCCCAAAGTCGCCAGATAGTAGCTCTGCGCCGCCGTCACCGAGATGCCGCGCAACTGCGCCATCTTGTAGGCTTCGCTCATCGTTTGCAGCATCGAGAAGCTGGTGCCGCCGCCGACATCGGTGCCTAAGGCGACGGTGACCGGACGCGCCGCGTCTTTGGCCGCTGCGATATCGAACAAGCCGCTGCCGATGAAGAAGTTCGAGGTCGGGCAATGGGCGATTCTGGCGCCCGTCTCGTGGAAAGTCCGCAACTCGCCTTCCGACAAGTGTATGCCATGCCCATATATCGCCCGTTCGTCCAGCAATCCGTAGTGATGATAGATGTCGGTGTAATTCGTCCGCGCGGGATAGAGTTCCGCCGCCCGCGCCACCTCCGCCCGGTTCTCCGAAATGTGCGACTGCAAGCGGATATCGCTGTGCTCGCGCATCAGGGCGCCAGCCAACTCGAGTTGATGTGGGCTGCTCGTCAGGGCGAAGCGCGGCGTCACGGTGTACAGGCAGCGTCCGCGCTTATGCCAGCGCTCGATAAGCGCCTTTGAATCGTCATAACTCCCGCCGGCCGTGTCGAGGATATCCGCGGGCGCATGGCGGTCCATCATCATCTTGCCCGCCAGGATCAGCATATTGCGCATCTCTGCCGCCTCGAAGATCGCATCGACCGAAGGCGGCGCCGATGTGCAGAAGACCGACGCCGAAGTTGTGCCATTGCGCAGCAGCTCGGCGATAAAAAAGTCGGCGATCGTGCGGGCGTGCTCGGGATCATTGAACTTGGCTTCTGCCGGGAAGGTGTATGTATTCAGCCACTCGAGCAATTGCGCGCCGTAAGCGCCGATGATCTCAACCTGCGGATAATGAATATGCGCATCGACGAAGCCCGGCAGCAGAATCGCATCCGGGTAGATCCGCGTCTCGATGCCGTCCGGCAATTGATCTTTGAGCTTGCTATAGTCGCCGACCGCGCGAATCAACCCGTCGCGTGTCAGAATCAGGCCGTCCGATTCATAGACGACGCAATCTTCGGCCGCGTTCAAGAAGGGGTCATCAAGCAGGGTGTAGAGGGGGCCGCGCAGCGCTAGATCCGTCATGAGCTTTTCCACTGAGTAGACCGGACATCAGAATGATTCTGCCAGGCATAGGGGCGTATCGCCTTATTCCTGGCGCATGCTCCACACTTCCTCCCAGCTGCCGCTGGCCCATGAGCGGATCATGGCGGCGTGGACTTCCGCCACCGCCAGCGCGTCTTCAAAGTTTGGCGCGCAGGCTTCTTGCTCGGCGACCGCTTTGAGAAAGTGATAAGCCTCGATGACTTTCATATCTTCATAGCCCAAGCCGCTGCCATCGCCCGGATTGAAATTCCCATGAAATGGGTACTTGTCGCCGCCGACCAGCCGCATATAGCCATCGTGCCGGCCTTCTTCGCTTTGCAGATACAGCGCCAATTCGTTCATCCGCTCAAAGTCCCAATTGAGCGCGCCGGCCCTTCCGTTCAACTCGAATGCCATTTGGTTCTTGGGACCGAAGATCGAGCGGGAGGCTTCCAAGGTACCGCGCGCGCCATTTTCAAATTCAACCAGCGCGCCGATGTAGTCCTCATTGCTGACCGCGCCCTTGGGGTCTTCCGGCGCCCCGCGCGAGTAATGCGCGCCTTTGCCCGGGATCGGCAGCGGACGCTCGTTGATGAAGGTATGGGAATTGCTGACGAGCCGTCTGATCCCGCCGCAGAGATAAAGCGCCATATCGGTCACATGCGCCAGGATATCGCCCAAGACGCCGTAGCCCGCGATCGCTTGCTGGAAGCGCCAGGAGAGCAAGCCCAGGGGATCGCTGCCGTACATGCTGAAGAAGCGCCCGCGGTACTGTGTCAGCGCGCCCAACGCGCCCTCGTCTATGAGTTGCTTGGCATGGATGACCAATGGCGCCCAGCGATAATTGAAGCCGACAAAGGACAGAACGCCGGCTTGCCGCGCCAGACATTCGATCAGCGCCGTTTCTTCCGGATTGCGCCCGACCGGCTTCTCGCAGAAGATGTGCTTGCCCGCGGCCGCGGCCGCCCGCGCGATCTCGAGATGCAAGTTGTTCGGCGCGGCGATATTGACGATTTGCACGGCGGGATGCTCGATCACGTCTTGCCAGCGCGCCGTCGCCCGCTCAAAGCCGAGCAGCGTTTTGGCGCTTTCAGCGCGCTCGGCGACATTGTCGGCGCAGATGACCAGCCGCGCCGCAAGTTCGGCATCGGGAAAGCGCTGCCGCACGAGGCTGTAGGCGCGGGCGTGAACCTGCCCCATCCAACCCATGCCGATGACGCCGATGCCCAGTTCATTCGCGGTCATGGCTTCTCCCCGTTTGAGACAGCGCGCCAAACCCTTCAAAGCGCCGGGCGCGAACGGCTTTCGCGGATTCTACCCGGTCGGGTCGCTGCGGTGGCATGTCGTCATGCAAGCAGCGGCTGGAAAAGGACGGAACGAGCGCCATCAGAGGCTAATGAATGGCTAGTGGGTTGAAGGCAAGGTACTGACATTTGGCGTGAAATCTCCAGGCTGTATCGATACAGTATCGACAGAGTGTCGCGCAGGGCGGCGTGAAACGTTTTTCGCGCTCTTTCCGTTAGTTTTTGGCTTGGAAAGGGCATGGTTTTGATTTGCCGGTGGCGTGCATGGCGCGCGTTCATGGTAGACAGGCTAACACAGATCTGGGCTGAAAGGCGACTAAATGGTCGCGCAAGGGGCTGAAGGTCATTCCGGCGGCTCGATATGGCTGCGGAAGCTAGATTTGGGATTCTCGGTATAAGCCCAGGCGCGGGTCTTGCTGACCAGGGTGACACTGACGCGCTGGTAGGCGTCGCCTTCGTATTCGTCGAGCGCTTGCAGTTCGTCGCTGGTGACTTCAAAGAGGGCGCCGTCGACCATGGAGCCGGGGTGCGGTTGCAGAATTGAGTAGACGAAGTGGATGCCGCGGAGCTTTGCCAGGCGATAGCCGCGAAGAGAGTCGGGCTTGCCTTCGCCCAAGTCTCGCCCCAGCAGTTGAATCTGGGTGGCTGGATTCCTGAGCGTGCCGTATGTGAAGAGCTTTTCCATCACTGCGGGCCTTTGCCCCTGGCTGCGGCCACATGCGCGCCGGTAAAGCGCATGTCGCTGGCGTTTAGCGTTAGAAGCTGCGCGGCGCTACTGAAAACGACCGCGCGAACACGCTACCATTGTACTACCGTTGAGCGCCTGTCAACCGTGATCTTGAGGATATTCTCAGTCGTGGGTCTGCGGATGGGCGCCGTCGAGGTAGCCGGCGATCCATTTTAGCATGTCGACGGAGCCTTGCGGATTCGCCTCGCCGTGCATCAGTTGCCGGTCAATGCTGTCGTCGCTGCGCATCAGCGATGGTTTGCTGCGATTCTCCGCCATTTGCGTAATGCGGTAGGCGAGGCTGCGGAGGTTATTCGCCAGAATATGGCGCTCCTCGGATGAGAGTTCGCTGCTGAGGCCATCGATTTCGCGGCGGATCGTATGCGGATCGGTCTCGGAAAGGTCGGCGCCGTCGAAGGCTTCGGTGATGTGTTCGAGCATGATATTGGCGGCGTCGACCGCGTCGGCGAGTTCGGTTGGTCCGCGGCTGTGCAGCCAGCGCCGCATCGCCAGCACGGTTTTGAGGATGTGCTTTTGGGTGTCCATGTGTCGCTGCTGATCAAGCTCGCGTTGCAGCTTCTGCAGTTTTGGCGCGGCGCAGTTGTGCGTGTAGGCGCGCCACCAGTTATTGACGCTGTCTTGCAGGCTCGGGCTGAAGGCGATTTGGCGGCAGACGCGCGCCAGCCCGTCGACGACCAGGGCGAGATCGTCTTCCGACTCAAACTGCGTCGCCAGTTGGGTGATCGCCACGCGGGCGGCTGTCTCCGATTGCAATTCCTGGCTGGCGTCAAAGAGCGTCCACAGGTGGCGGTACGACGCCTGGACCTCGTGGTGTTTCGCCAAGTGCCTGGCGAGCGCTTCAATGAGGCGCTGGGTTTGCGGCGCCCACTGGAAGTAATCGAGAAGCGAGAAGTAACAGGCGATGACAGACTGGGGATCGGCATTTTCAATGAGGCTGACGGCGTTCATCACCGAGAGGATCTTGTCCAGCGGCAAGTCGTCTTGGGCGAGGGCGCTGCCGAGGCGAGGCAGGAGCAGGTCATGATCAGCCAGGTGTTGCATGGATTTGGCGATAAGGGCGCGATCGTCGAGGTGAAGAATGGCGCGCAGGACGAGATCGGCCGCGTCCTCGGTCATTTGATCGGCGGCCTGCGTCGCCAGGAGCCTTATCAGCGCTGGCGCGCGATAGACAGCGGGCAGATTCGCTCGCTGGTCTGACTCGGCCAGGTCGATCAGCTTGCGGGCGGCGGCCGCGGAAAGCAGCGGCTGGTCGCTTGAACTGATGCCATGATAGAGGGCGAGCAAGAAGTTTTCCGGCGTATGATCGATGAGCGCGTTGAGATTCTTTACGGACGCGTCCTGGAGGGCGGCGCGGACCTTTGGCTCGAGCGCGGCGATTAGTCGGTCGTCATTATAGAGGGCGTCGACGATTTCGGGCGCGCGCCGCGCTGCAATCAGAATCAGTTGGATCCCCAGTTCGCCGTCGGCGTAGGCGCGTTGGGCGGCTGAGAGCACGGCTTGTTTGAGGATGTCGTAGAGTTGATATGCCTGCGGTTCATGCGCGATCAACTCGAGCCAGCCTGCGAGCGTGCCGACATCGCCGTCTTGGATGGCAACGTCAAGCGAGTTTCGCGCGGCCGCATGCAAGCGGGTGATCCAGCGCGCGTCGACGCCCAGATTGATCAGTCGGTTGCGGATGAATACGTAGACGGCGTCGGGCTGGTCTTCCAGCATCTCATCCATCATGCCGGCGAGCGCGGCGTCCAGGTCTCGGTCGCGTTCGAGTTCTTCAGCCACCCAGCGCCCGGCGGCCGAGTCTCGATTGTTCAAGGCGTTTTGCAGCAGCTTTTCGACATAGAGCCGCCGCAGGTTCTTGCTTGGCGATTCGGCGCCTTCGAGGATGCCAATCATCACATCGGTGTCGACGTCGTCGCCGGCGCGTATGTGGTGGTCCACCCAGAAGCGCTCGGCCAATTGCTGCAGGTCGGAGGCCAAGTCGGCGGGGCTATCGCGGGACAGGTCTGGCAGCGCCATTCGCTGAATGTCTTGCGCCAGGGCTGCTGGCTCGCCGGTCCAGAGAATGCGCAGCACGTCAAGGTAGGGATGCTGCGGTCCGTCGCTGAGGATTCGCGGCTCGCTCCAATGGAAGATCCAGGCGTCGGCTTCAAGGTCGGCGTCGACGAATGCGATTTGCGGTTTGCGCTGGCAGTTGAACGGCGCACTGCTGGCGAAGGAGAAGCGCGCGGCAAACTTTCCGGGCAAGAGCGCCTGAATGCCGGCGATAAAAGCCAGACGCCAACTGAAATCGGCCGGCGCGCCACAAATCAGCAGTTGGCGCTTGTCAATGAGCGCGCTCAGCAATGTTAGCAGGCAGTCAAAGGCGGCATCGGGCAAAAGTTCGAGAATGCGCGCCAAATTCGCCGCGCGGGTGGCGGCGTCGACCGCGGTGAAGAGTGGCGACTGCAGCAAGGGCAGGGTGACGTTCAAGTCGCGCGAGGCTTTTGGCAGGCGCGCCAGCCAGCCCTCGAACTGGTCGGCCGCCTCGGCAAGCGATTCCGTTGGGATAAAGATGTAATGACTGGTGAAAGAGCCGGGCATATCTGGCGCCGGTTGGCTAACAGCCAGCAGCTTCTGCAGCTCGTCGTATTCTACAAGCGCCAAGCCGTTTAGGCCGGCGCCGGCTTGGTCAATCAGCGGCTCAATATCGATGATACGGGTATAGAATGCGGGATCAAGCGATGGTAGCGCTCCGTTGAACAGCAGAAGCTTGCGCCGCTTTTCGTCTTGACCATCGGGTTCGTGACCAAGTATCACATAATCCAGTGTCACACTGGCAGTCCTTTGACGAAAACGCCGACGGCTAACGACGCAGATTGTGGCAAATAGTCTGCCGACGCGCAAGCGTTATCCATTGGCGTTCGGGCGCCAGGGTCCTGCCGTCTGCGTTGCTCGCGGATTGCTTGTCAAGGCAGGCGGCGGGGCGGCGCGTCTTACGATTGGTTTTGGGGCGGAGATGGTATAATGGGCGCGCGCCTTTTTACTGGAGATGCGAATGATTGGCTTTCGATTGGCGACAATACTCCTGATCGCTTTGAGCGTCGCGGCGTCAGCCTATGGGCAAGGAGCGCCGGCGCAAATTGAAACGGCGCTAAGCGACTTGAGCGCAAGGTTGAGCCGAAGCGTGAGCCTTGGCGACCTTTCCGAATGGCGCTGGGAGCAGAAGCAGTTTGCCGATTCGGCATTGGGTTGCGCGGCGGTCAGCGGCAGCGGCGGCAGCGTGCTCGGTTACGCGTTCAGGCTGACGTACCAGTCGGTGGCCTATGATTACCGCGTCTCGGCGGACCATTCAATCGTCATCTATTGCGGGGAGATCGACAGCAATCAGGTTGCGGCGGCTTTGGAGGCGCCCTACTCGAATCAACTTTGCGACGCGGCGGCGTCTGATGGACCGTATATGCGTTCGCATGTCATCTTTGGCATGGAGGCAGAGGCGGCGGCGGACGGCTTGAACCTGCGCGGACAGCCATCGGCGGAGGGTCAAGTCTTGCTGCAGCTTTCGGCGGGGCAACGTTTCACGGTTGATGCCGGTCCGGATTGCGTCGACGGCGCCGTCTGGTGGTTGGTCAATGTCGGCGGGCAGATCGGTTATATCGCCGAAGCGGGCGGCGGCGCGAGGCATATACGACCCAAAAGCCCGGCGGCGCTGCCCAGCCGCGAGGTCTTGAACGTCAACCTGGTCGCCTGGCTGCAAGAACTTACGCGCGTCGAAGGCAACTTTCAGGCGCGGCACGATTGGTCCTCGGACAGCGTCTTCATCGCTGCGCCCGGGGCGCGCGGCTCGGATAGCGTCTGGCTATATGACTTGCGCCAACAGCCGATGGCGCCGCAATTTCTGCCGCACGACGCGGGCATATCCAGGCTGGCTTTGCGGCCTCATCGGCCGGAGATTGCCTTCGGCAGCAGCGGCGGCAGCTTGCATCTTTGGCGCTTTGAAGGCGGCGCTGAACTGGAGCGGACCGAATTGCTGTTCTTGAACGCGCATGGCGGAGCGGTATCGGCGCTTGGCTTCAGCGCCGATGGCAATCGCGTGGCGAGCGCCGGCGCAGTGGCTTATACGCATGCGGATGTGGAGCGAGCCAATGCCGCAATCGTATGGGACTTGCCAACGGTGGCTCAGCAAGCGGTGCTGACGCGGCATGAGGGATTGATTCGCGCGATTGCCTTCAGCCCGGATGGCGCGGTGGCGGCGGCCGGCGCGGACGATGGCGCGATTAGATTCTGGGACGCAGACGACGGCGGCAGCTTGGCGGTTTATGATGTTGGCGCGCCAATAGCGGCGCTTGCTTACAGCCCCGACGGACGACTGCTGGCGGCCGGCGCGGCGCGCGTCGAGGATAATCTCCTGTTGTTCAGCGACGAGCCGCTGGCGCTGGCGGGCAGTTTTCAGATGCCGACGGCCGGACTGACGTCGCTCGATTTCAGCCCGGACGGCGCTATGCTGGTCGTTGGCGCGGCTGAAGGCATCTTCTCGGTCTGGGATACGCGGTCGCAGCGACTGATCGTCACGCGCGAAATTGGGGCGGCGGCGCTTGATGTCAGCTTCAGCCCGGATGGCACGCTGATAGCGGTGTCGGCGGCTGATCACTCGCTATCGCTGTTTGGGGTGCCGCTGGGCTCAGGCTAGCAGGCGAAATTGTGCTCTGAAGGTTTGCCGCCCGAACGGCCGGATTGGCCTTAGTTGGACATACAATGTAATCGTCCTCATGCGAGAATCCCGCGCTTGACTTTTTGCGAACCGAGGGAGGCAGTCGTGAGCCGGGACTATCTAGCCCAAGAAGCGACGCAGATGCGCCGGACGGACCGGGACGTGAACGACGACGCATGGATCAAGGACTTTCTTCGCAGCGCGGCTGTCGGCGCCTTGGCCACCGTCTATGATGGTCAGCCTTTCGTCAATACGAATCTTTTCGTGTATGACGAGGCTTCAAATAGCATTATCGCGCATACGGCTCGGGTTGGGCGAACGCGCGCGAACATTGAGGAACACGACCGAGTCTGCTTTTCGGTTATGGAGATGGGGCGCTTGCTGCCGGCGGAGGAAGCGCTTGAGTTCAGCGTGGAATATGCCGGCGTGACTGTCTTCGGGCGGATGCGCATTGTTAGCGATGAGGGGGAGGCGACGGCTGCGTTGCAGATGCTGCTGGATAAGTACGCGCCGCATCTCATGCCTGGAATCGATTATCGCGGGCCAAAACCGGATGAGCTGCGGCGGACAACGGTATTTCGGCTGGAGATTGAATCCTGGAGCGGCAAGCTGAAAGAAGCGCCTGCCGATTTCGCTGGCGCGTTTTTCTACGACGACCAGCCCGCGCTCAGCGCAAACAAGGCGGCATGCGCAAATCGCTCGTCCGTCTGAGACCGGCGAAGGGTGTTGGCGATGTTGAGCGTCTGTGATAGCAACGCCGCTGCTCTGCGCGATGGCGTTCAAGTTGCGAATTGGGGCGCATCACAGCGCTATTGTCATGAGCAAATGAGGCGAAAGTTAATTGGCGGCGCATCGTAGATTTCTGCGTTGGCGCGGTTTTTTATGCCGGTCGTCAAACACGGCGCGGCTGAGGCTGAGGGTTCGCGCAAGACTTATGTGTTATACTGTCATGAAATTACAATTCCTTTCTCGCGCCTACGCTGGAGGTTTTCATGGAAGTATATGAATTATCTGGCCAGACGATTAAGTCATACGACTTTGGCGATCCCCTTGGGCGGGGCGGATTCGCCGAGGTTTATCGGGCGCGACAGCATGCGGTATTGCGCGAGGTGGCGATAAAGATCTATTTGCCGAAGTACGCCAATTCGCCAGAGTTCATTCGGCGATTTGAAAGCGAAGCCCAGGTGGTTGCCCGCCTGGAGCATCCGCATATTGTCCCGCTATACGATTATTGGCGCGAGCCGGACCGAGCCTATATTGTGATGCGATATATGCGCGGCGGCAGCCTCCGCGACATGATGGAGCGCGACGGCGTCTTGGGGCCAAAGGTGACCAACCGGGTGCTGGAGCAAGTGGCGTCGGCTTTGACCTTTGCTCATCGCAATGGCGTCGTTCACCGCGACATCAAGGCGGACAATATCCTGCTGGACGAAGACGGCAACGCCTATCTGAGCGACTTTGGCATCGCCAAGGAATTGGGCGGCGAAGCTTTGGACAGCGAAGGCTCGCTGGTCGGCACGCCGGCCTACCTTGCGCCGGAACAGATCCGCGGCGATGAAGCGGGACCACAGAGCGATGTTTATGCATTTGGCATTATGCTCTATGAAATGCTGTCGGGCAGCCGGCCCTTCGCCGATGAGACGCTGGCGACCTTGGTGTATAAGCACCTGAACGAACCGCTGCCGATGATCGATCACGATGCGCTCAATGTGCCGCCGGCCTTTAATTCCATCATTCAGCGCGCGACCGCCAAGGATCCGGAGGAACGCTACCCGGATGCGATGGCTTTGGTGCGGGAATACCAGCAGATACTGCGCCAAGGCGAGGCGACTACCGAGCTTGAGCTGGAAGAATTGGACTTTGCCGAGCTTGAACTGCTGGAGACCAAGAATCCGTACAAAGGCTTGCGCGCCTTCCAACAAGCGGACGCCGCCGACTTCTTTGGGCGAAATGCCATGATCGAACGCGTCTTGTCGCGCTTGCAAGAGCCGGTCGTTGAGAACAATTTCCTGGCGGTGATTGGACCCAGCGGCAGCGGCAAATCCAGCTTGGTCAAGGCTGGCGTCCTGCCGGCCTTGCGCAGCGGAGGCGTGCCCGGCTCCGAGCGTTGGTACTACGCCGAAATGGTGCCGGGCGAGATCCCGATTGAAGAACTGGCATCGGCGCTTTTGAGCGTCTCGTCTTCGCCCTTGCCCGGTCTGGAAGATACCTTGCGCGAGAACGCCGATGGCCTGGCTGTAGGCGTCTATGAGGCGCTGCCTACAAAAGAAAACAAGCTTTTGCTCATGGTCGACCAGTTTGAGGAGCTGTTCACGCAGGTCGAGCAAGAGAGCGAGAGACAACACTTCCTCGACTTGATCCTGAATGCCGTCAGCGCCGAGGACAGCCCGGTCATCATTCTGGCGACCTTGCGCGCTGACTTCTATGATCGCCCGCTGCTGTATCAGGGTTTTGGCGAGTTGATACGCGCGCGTACCGAGCTGGTCCTGCCGCTCAACGACGAAGAACTGGCGGAGACAATCAGCGGTCCAGCCTACCGCGTCGGCGCTGTGCTGGAAGACGGGCTGATCGAAACGATCATTGATGATGTCCGCGAACAGCCCGGCGCTCTGCCGCTATTGCAGTACGCCTTGACCGAACTATTCGAGCGGCGCGAAGGGGCGCTGCTTACAATTGCGGCCTACAAAGAGATCGGTGGCACCCTGGGCGCTTTGGCGAAACGCGCGGAAGAAGTCTTTCGCCGATTCAAGGAAGGCGGCCAGAACATGGCGCGGCAGATGTTCCTTCGTCTGGTCACCCTGGGCGAGGGACAGGAAGACACGCGCCGCCGCGTCCTGCAATCGGAGCTGCTGACGCTGGGCGATCGCGATAACGTCGAAGAAGTCATCGACCGTTTTGGACGATACCGTTTGCTGACCTTTGACCGGGATGATGTGACGCGCAGCGCCACCATCGAGGTCGCGCATGAGGCGCTGATTCGTCAATGGGAACGGCTGCGGGAATGGCTGACTGAGAGCCGGCAGGATGTCCGGCTTGAGCGCGAGTTGCTGCATGCCGCCACTGACTGGGAGCACGCGAATCGAGAGCCCAGTTATCTGATGCAGGGCAATCGTCTGTTATCGTTTGAGGAATGGGCGGAGACGACGACGCTGCGCCTCAATGAGTTGGAAAAGGAATACATGGCGGCGAGCCTGGCCGCCCGCGACGAACGCGACGCCATCGAACGCGCGCGCCAGGAACGCGAACGGGAGCTCGAACGGCAGAAGGCGCGCAATATGCGCATCGCCGCCGGCATATTCGCGGTGGCCGCGGTTGTCGCCG
The DNA here is from genome assembly GCA_022824465.1 of Anaerolineae bacterium. Classification (GTDB taxonomy): domain Bacteria; phylum Chloroflexota; class Anaerolineae; order Aggregatilineales; family Phototrophicaceae; genus UBA6055. The sequence continues at coordinate 815,606 of JAJDZV010000004.1, read as the reverse complement.
TGATTCTCAGCCTCTTCGCTTTCGATCAATCGAACCGCGCTAACGAACAACGAGCGATAGCCGAGACCGAGCGCGAACGCGCCGACGAGCAGCGCGTGATCGCGGAGACGGAGCGCGAGCGGGCTGAGGATGCCTTGCATGTCGCCGAGATCAACGAGCGCAAGAACCTCAGCCTGGCGTTGGCAGCCAATGCGCGCACCGCCCTAAGCGAACACGATCCGGCTTTGGCGCTGCCGGTGGCGATCGAAGCGCGAGGCGTCTTCGAGCCGCCCGAAGCCGAAGTGCTGCGAATCCTTGGCTTGGCGGCTTATTCGCCGGGTCCGCGTTTTCGCTTTGGGGAGTCGTCCAAGTCGATCCTCGCGGTCGGCGCGAATGGGGATGGCAGCCTCGGCGCCTACGCTGGCAGCGAAGGCCTTATCAGGCTGGTCAGCACGAGCACCGGCGAACTGCTGAACGCCATCGACGCCGGCAGTCCGGTTACGGGTTTGTCCATAAGCGGGGAGTTGATCGCCGCCAGTTTGGCCGACAACACGGTCGGCGTTTGGGAGATTGATAGCGGCGCCGAACGCCACCGCCTGGAGGGGCACGAGGCGCTTGTTACCGATGTGGAATTCAGCCCGGACGGCGCGACGCTGGCGTCGTCAAGCGCTGACGCCACCGTTCGCCTGTGGGAAATGGCCAGCGGTCAGCCATTGCACACGCTGGAGAAGCACATCGACTATGTCATCAAATTGAACTTCCGCGCGGACGGGGCTTTGCTGGTCAGTTCCTCAGCCGCAATCGGCGTCGGCGAGGGCGATCGCACGCCGCAACACAACACGATACAAGTGTGGGATGTCGCCAGCGGCGAGAATGTCTTGACCATCCCGCCGGACGGCATCGGTTACTTCCGCGATGTCGAATTCAGCCCGGATGGCGCCACGATCGCGGCGTCGACCTACGCCACTGGTCTTGGCGGCATGGCGGTGATCTATGATGCCAATAGCGGCGTCGAACTGCATCGGCTGTATGCCCACCGCGATGTCATCACCAATATAGAATTCTCGCCCGATGGCGTTTTGCTTGCCACCGCCTCTTGGGACGCTACCATTAAAATTTGGGACATCGACAAGGGGGTGCTGGTAACGAGCTTCATCGACTTCGCCGAGCGCGTGCACGACATTGAGTATCTGCCCAATGGCGAGTATATGCTGGTTGGACTGGGCAATGCGGGCAACTACCCCGATGGCAGCGATGAGCCCGCCGCCAGCGACGCCTTCCTTTGGGACCTTCGCAATCGTACGCAGGCGCAAGTCTATGCGGGGCATACCAACTGGACCTGGGCGGCGGACGTCAGCCCGGGCGGGTCCATGGTCGCCTCCGGTTCGGGACCGCTGTCGCTTCCCTCCGATCCAGCCGATCTCGACGCGACAGTTCGGGTTTGGGATGCGGACACGGGCGAGCAGCTGATGGTGCTGGAGGGCCACGAGAATACGGTTGATGCCGTTCGCTTTACGCTTGACGGAACCAGTCTGCTCTCCGCCAGTTGGGATGGCACGATCCGGCGCTGGGATCTGGCGAATGGGACTGAAGCCGCGCGTTACGTCGTGCCAGACGCCCAAGTGTATATGATTGACTTGCTGCCGAATGGCGCGCAGTTTGTCTCCGGTTCGAGCGACGGCGTCATAAGATTATGGGATATCGAAACTGGCGAGGTCGTGCGGGAGTACTTGGGCCATGAGGACCCCGTGAACGGCGTTCACGTCAGCGACGATGGCGCGCTGTTGGCCAGCGCCAGCGGCGGTTGGGGCCGGGCGGACTTGACCGTGCGCCTTTGGGATATCGATAGCGGCGAATTGCTGCAGACATTCGAGGGGCATTCTCATATTGTCAATTACGCGCGCATCGCGCCCAACAAGGAATTCATCATCAGCACTTCCTGGGACGACACGGTGCGCATGTGGGATATCGCAACGGGCGAGGAGGTCCGCCAATTCGTGGGCCATGCCGGCAATACCTTCGGCATTGATATTTCAGCCGACAGCCAGTCGCTTTTGACGACCTCGTCGGATACGACAGTGCGTTTGTGGGACGTCGCCAGCGGCGAAGAGCTAAACCGCTATGACGAGCACACGGACTGGATTCAGGAGATTTTCTTCAGTCCGGACGAGTCTTTCGCAGTATCAGCCGGGCAGGATTTCACGCTGCGGCGCTGGCGCGTCGCCCGGACGGCTGATGACATCATCAACTGGGCGCGGGACAATCGCCATATCCGCGAGCTCACTTGCGCCGAGCGGCAATCTTACCGCCTCGCCTGCGACCCGTAAGCGAATTTGCCTCTATAATGGTGTTGCGCTGCCAGGAGAGGGGCGCTGAAGAGAGCCAACACCATGCCTGAGGACAAGAGCAACGAAAAGCCGCATAACGCCGACAGCGAGCCATCGGCCTCGTCAATTTTCGTCGCCATGATGCGACAGGCGGCGGCCAAAGCGGTTTCGAAGTCCCCAGCCGCGGAGGGCGCCAGCCGTGCTTCGTTTGGCGGGACCGAGTTCCCAGCCGACCGGGAAATCAGCCTGGAGCCGCCGCCTGAGACCCACGATATCCACCGAGTGCGCCGCCGGATGACCTTACGCCGACCGCATCCATCGAGCATGGCGGGCGGTTTCTTGGGCGCGATCTTTGTGGTCGTCACCAGCACAGCGCTGGTCGCCACCTTGTTGATGTTCTTCGTCAATCCGGAATATATGAATCCGGCGGTCGTCAGGGGCTTGCAACTCGATAGCGAGCAACTCATATCGGGCGCATCGGCTGCGCAACCGACGCCGGCGAGCACGCCTCACTGGCTGCGGCGCATTGGCGTTATCTCGGGCCATCGCGGCAAAGGCGCAACCGGCGGGCGCGATCCCGGCGCCATTTGCGAAGACGAATACGGCAATCCCGTCTTGACCGAGGCTGATATCAATTTCGCCGTGGCGACGCGCGTCGTGGCCAGCCTCGAATCGATGAACTACGCGGTGGAATTGCTTGACGAGTACGATCCGCGGCTGCACGATTTTCGCGCCGACGCTCTCGTGTCCATCCACGCCAACACCTGCTACGACTTTGGCGAATACGTTTCTGGCTTCATCGTCGGCATATCGGAAGCGCGTCCGGAGTTCGGCGCGGATGCCTTCCTGCGCGAATGCGTAGGCGAAAACTTCGGCGCTCAAGTGCCTTTGCCGCGCAGCTACAATGTCACGGAAGACATGTCTCAATACCACGTCTGGCAGAAGATACATCCGCTAACGCCCGGCGCGATTCTGGAAATGGGGTATATGCTGGCGGATCAAGACGTCCTGACTGAAGACCCGGACCTGCTGGCGCGCGCCATCATTGATGGCATCCTCTGTTTCATGGACAATGTCGGCAAACCGCATACGCAACTGGCAGCGGACAAGCGCGATTCTCGGTACGTCATTCCCCTGCTGGCGACGCCGACGCCCATTTTCCGCAGTTGATTCTAGCGGCGCTGTCGCTGACCCGCCGGCCGCGGCGGCCGGTCCGGTTAGCGGTTGAAGCTTGGAATTGCCCACTCACCCTGATATAATCTGGATAGTTAGTTGAGCGATGGAGAAGTCGCATAGAGGCCTAGTGCGTCCGCTTGGAAAGCGGATACGGGAAACCGTACGTGGGTTCGAATCCCACCTTCTCCGCACAGATGAGCCCGCCCGGCGGGCTTTTTTCATAGCAAGAAGCGTCGACCGAGGAGTCCAAATGCGATGACCAGCCAGCGGATTTCGCTCCACGTCAACGGCGAGACGCATAATCTCTACATTGATCCGGCCGCGCCATTGCTCTACGTCTTGCGCAACGACCTCGGCTTGAAGGGCGCCAAATATGGCTGCGGGACAGAGCTTTGCGGCGCCTGCATGGTGCTGGTCGATGGCGCCGCCGCGCCTTCCTGCCAGTTGCCGGTCGAGCGGGTCGCCGGGCTGCAAATCACCACCTTGGAAGGGCTGGCTGGCGCGGAGGACCTGCATCCCCTGCAAGCGGCATTTCTCGAAGAACAAGCGGCACAATGCGGCTTCTGCACGGCTGGCATGATCGTATCCGCTCAAGGCTTGCTCAACCGCGTCCGTTACCCGACGGACGAAGACATCCGCGCCGCTCTGGCGAAAAACCTCTGCCGCTGCGGGATTTACGATCGCGCGCGCCGCGCCATCAAACTACGGACGGGCAAGCTTGAAGCGCCGATCTGCCAAGTGATTGAGGGCGCGCCGATCAACGAAGCGGCCGAACCGCCGCCATCGCCCTCACTCGCTGGCTTTCCAGCTGTGGATGACTGGCTGCAATTCCAGGCCGACCGCAGCCTGACCGTATTCAGCGGCAAGGTGGAATTGGGGCAGGGCATAGCGACCGCCCTGGCGCAGATCGCTGCCGACGAGTTGGACCTCGGCTTGGAACGCGTGCGCGTCGTCATGGCGGATACCGACCGCAGCCCGGACGAAGGCGGCACCACCGGCAGCCGCTCGCTCGAGACCAGCGGCGCCGCCATCCGGCTTGCCGCCGCGACCGCGCGGGAACATTTACTCGCTCTCGCCTTCGAGCAACTGGATTCGCTGACGCTGGTCCAGGACCTGCTTGTCAATGACGGGCTCATCACCGACCCTCTGAGCGGACGAAGCGCGGATTACTGGGAGCTGCTCGCTGGCAAGCGCCTCAATCGAATCGTCCGCCTTGATGCGCCCTTGAAAGCGCCTGACAGATACAGGCTGGTCGGGCAAGCGGCGAAGCGCATTGATCTCTTGAACAAAGTCAGCGGCGGCGAGAGCTATGTGCAGGATATGGCGCCGCCCGGCCTGCTGCACGCCCGCGTCCTCCGTCCGCCCGGCTACCATGCCCGGCTGCGGACTTTCGCCCGCGCGGATATCTTGACTTTGCCCGGCGTAGTCGCCGTGATCCATGACGGGCAGTTCATCGCCATCGTCGCTGAGCGCGAAGAGCAGGCGATCGCCGCCGCCGAAATCGCGCGAGCCTCGGCTGCCTGGGCATTCAGCCAGGACTTGCCGCCCGCGGAGGCAATCTATCGCGATCTGCAAAGCAAGCCGGCTCAGTCCAATCTCGTTGTCAATGGGACAGCCGCCGATGAGCCCATCCCGCCTCGGCAACGCCCGCCCGCAGCGCGTCAGACACTCAACGCGACTTTCCGGCGCCCCTTCCAAATGCACGCCTCCCTCGGTCCCTCAGCCGCTTTGGCGCTGTGGGAGAATGGCAAGCTCACGGTCTGGTCGCATAGTCAAGCCGCTTTCAACCTCCGCGGCGCGCTGGCGCAGGCGCTGGATCTGGACGAATCCAGCATCCGCGTGATCCATCGTGAGGGGGCTGGCTGCTATGGACACAACGGCGCTGACGATGTCGCCCTTGATGCCGCTCTAGTGGCGCGCGAGCTGCCTGGCGCGCCGATTTCGCTTAAATGGTCGCGGTGGGATGAGCACGCCTGGGAACCCTATGGCTCGGCCATGCTGCTCCAGCTTCAAGCGAGCTTGTCCCAGGCTGGCGACGTCATCGACTGGAATCATGATGTCTGGAGCTACGCCCATTCGACGCGTCCAACCGCGGGCCGGGAATCCTCCGGTCTTCTGGCCGCCTGGCATCTCGAGCAGCCCTTCGCGCCACAGCAGCCGCGACCCATGGGCGGTTATCACGCTGGGGCGCATCGCAATGCCGATCCGCTTTACGATTTCCCACAGAAACGCATCGTCCGCCATGCTGTCGCTGATAGTCCGCTGCGCGTCTCCGCCTTGCGCAGCCTCGGCGCCTACGCCAACGTCTTCGCCATCGAATCCTTCATGGACGAGTTAGCGGGGTTCGCTGCTGTCGACCCGCTAGAGTTCCGCCTGCGTCACCTGCGCAATGAACGGGCTCGCGCCGTCCTCAATGCTGCCGCAGACAAAGCCAACTGGCATACCCGCGCGGCTGCCCAAGCTGATGACGAAGGCTGGGGCATGGCGCTGGCGCAATACAAAAATTTGCAGTGCACTTGCGCCATAATCGTCAAACTGCGCGTCGATCGGCAGAGCGGCGAGATTCACTTGGAGCATGTTGTAATCGCCGCCGATGCGGGCCAGGTGGTCAATCCCGACGGGCTGAGCAACCAGCTCGAAGGCGGTTTCGTCCAAGCGGCCAGTTGGACGCTCTACGAAGCCGTCGCCTTCAATATGCGCGGCATCACCAGCGTGGATTGGGAAACCTACCCGATCCTGCCCTTCAACGCCGCGCCGACCATCGAGACCGTCATCATCAATCGTCCCGGCTTTCGCTTCCTGGGCGCTGGGGAAGCGGCGCAGAATCCGACGCCCGCCGCCATCGCCAACGCGGTACACGACGCGGTTGGGATTCGTTTGCGGGATATCCCTTTCAGGCCAGCCACGGTCAAGGCAGCCCTTGCCAGCCAACGTCTTGCATAAGATGTAGGCGCGCCCTGCCGGGTCGACCGCTATAAATCATCTGATGTCTAGGCGACGCTGCGTCGCCTGCATACGTCTACTTGGACAGCTTGATCACCGTCACATGCTCATTCGGCGCGGCGGCCGGTCCCAAGATCACCGTGCTGTCGCCTTCATGGTTCACAGCAAGCGACGCATCTACTGACGCGTCCAGCCAGTCCGCCGCCGAAACATCCATTTTCGGCAAAACCAGCCGTCCGCTCGCGGGCCAGTAAAAGACATGCAGATAGGCGGCATCGTCTTTCCGCGTCATCCGGCACCAGTCCACTCCCTGAATCGGTCCCGGCGCCGTGCCATAAATCGCCTCGCCATGGGCATCCAGCCAGGCGCCCATCGCTTCCAGGCGCTCGACGCTTGGCTGCGGAATGGCGCCCTCGGCGTCTGGTCCGATATTGAGCAAGTAATTGCCGCCCTTGCTGATGATATCCACCAGATTGCGAATCAATTGCGTCGTCGACTTCCAGTTATAGTCATGCGTCTTGAAGCCCCAGGTATCGTTGATGGTCGCCGGCGTCTCCCAGTCGATCTCGGCTTGCAAAGCGGGCGGGATGGCGTTGTCCTGCGCCGTGGCGTAATCGCCCAGCTTGTTGCCCAAGCGCCCGCAAACCAGGCAATCCGGCTGCAACTCATGCACCAACTCCAGCAATTCCTGGCTCTGATGCCGGGCGATGATCCGCGGCGTATCGAACCAGATGATCGCAATCGGACCGTAATTGCTCAGAATCTCGCGCACCTGCGGCTTGACATAATTCTCGATATAGTCGGCGAAATCCTGCTCCTCTTCCTTGAAATCCCAGGTATTGCCGTAGCCGTCTGGATGATGCCAGTCCTGCGTCTGCGAATAATACAAGCCCAGCTTGATGCCCTCCCGCGCGCAAGCCTCCGCCAGGTCCTTCAATATGTCCACCCCATAAGGCGTGGCATCGACGATGTTGTAATCCGTTTCGGCGCTGCCATACATGCAGAAGCCATCGTGATGCTTCGAGGTCAGGACGATGTACTTCTGTCCCGCCCGTTTCGCCAGCTTTACGATCTCGTCGGCATCGTATTTGACTGGATTAAACTGCCCCGCCAGCTGCTCGTACTCGGCGATGGGAATCTCGGCGCGCAGCATGATCCACTCGCCGATGCCCGGAATATGCTCGCCCTTCCAGACGCCCGCCGGAATCGCGTAGACGCCCCAGTGGATGAACATGCCAAACTTGGCCTCGCGCCACCAATTCAAGCGCGGGTCTTGGTTGGCGCCGGGGCGCTGACCGCGTTCCGGTTTGAAATACTCTACTTCTGTCATACTTTCCCCCATCCACTGGCCCCTTCCCCCACAAAGATGGAAGGGGAATGATATCCAAAATCTCGTCCTGCTAAAGCCCCTCCCTCTTTATGGGATGCTCGCCATAGAGATGGCGAGAGGGGTTTGGGGTGGGGGCTACCCACCCAACTCAATCGCATAGGCGCAAACATGCGGCGACGGCATCTCGCTTGGGACAGACAAGCGCAGTCCACTTGAGTCTTGGGACCATGTGATCGCCTCGTCCGAACCGAGCATCCGCGCCGAAGCCACGTTGGCATCAGCTAGCGATGTGATGAGCGCTTCGCCCTGCGGCTGCGCCAGCAAGAAGGCGTAGAGCGTATTGCACTTGCGCGTGAAGCGGATATCGGCCGGCGTGAAGGCTTCCCGCGCTGTATCGGTGAAGGCGCCCTCGGGCACCTGCGTCGGACCTTCGCCGAAGATATGCCAGGGCCGCGTCTCATAGATGCCTTCGCCATTGACCGCCAGCCAGCGCCCGATCTCCCGCAGCATGTCCTGCTCAATCTCCGGAATCGTGCCATCAGCCCGCGGTCCCACATTCAGCAGCAGCGCCCCGTTCTTGCTGACGATATCGACCAGGTCAGCGATGATGTCCGCCGCTGTCTTGTAATCGTGATTATCAATGTAGCCCCAGGAATTCTTCGATACCGATGTATCGTTCTGCCAGAAGAACTTGCGCACATCGCTTAGCTGCCCGCGCTCGATGTCAAACACCGCCACGCCATCCGGATAAGAGTCGTACTTGTGGTTGATCGCCACGCCTACCCCCCATTCCTCGCCGCGATTGTAATAATGAGCCGCGAAGCGCTGCAAGTAGGGCTCGAAGACCACTTGCTCGATCCACCAATCAAACCACACGACCTGCGGCTGATATTTGTCCACCAACTCACAGCAGCGCGCCAGCCAATCCTCAAGAAACTTGGCGTCGGGTCTGGGCTGCCAATCCTTCTGCTTCCACGCCGCGCGATCGCTCTTGTCCTTGGAAGCCTCAACCGCCGGTCCGTACAAGCCGTCGTTGGCGGGATCCAGCACATCCGAAGGGAAACCGCGCCCGCCATCGAAGAACCACCAGTGCTCGGCGCGATGGGAGGACACCGCGAAGACCATATCCTGCGCCCGGACGGCGGCCGCCAGCTCGCCGCAGATATCGCGCTTGGGTCCCATCTTGGCCGCGCACCAATCGGTCAGGGCGCTATCGTACATGGGGAAGCCATCGTGGTGCTCAGCCACCGGCATGACGAAGCGGGCACCCGCGTCCTTGAACAACTGCGCCCATTCGGCCGCGTCAAATTTCTCCGCGGTCAGCATGGGGATGAAGTCTTTGTAGCCGAAGTCGGTATGTTCGCCCCAGGTCGTCCGGTGATGCTCGAAGGCGGGGTCGTCGCGCAAGTACATCCGCCGCGGATACCATTCGTTGCCGAAGGCCGGCACGCAGTAAGGTCCCCAATGAATAAAGATGCCGAACTTGGCATCCATATACCACTCGGGAATCTCGTACTGGCTTAGTGATTCCCAGGTCGGTTCGTATTTCCCCGCCGCTGCAGTCATATTCCCTCTCCCGTGCGAAAAGCGCCTTTTGCAGGTTGTTGAATGTTTGTCCCTCGGCAAGCCATGACATATACTTGTGCGCGTGTTGGCTGCGCCAGCCTAACCTGGCAGAGTCTAGTTTAGCGCTACAAGCCTGTCAAGCAAGTCAGACGAAGGAGAGGCAGGAATACCATGCAACCCATCCCATTCGGCAACACCGGCTTGATGACGCCGCCCGTCGTCTTCGGCTCGACCGCCCTCGGCAACCTCTTCCGCGTCTTCAGCTATGAATCCAAACTCGAAACGATGCGCGCCATCTTCGAGCATCTGCCCAAGCCGGTCGTCATCGATTCGGCCGGCAAATACGGCGCGGGGCTGGCGCTGGAAGTCATGGGCGATTGCCTGCGCGAGCTCGGTATCAATGACGACGAAGTCATCATCAGCAACAAGCTCGCCTGGCTGCGCGCTCCGCTGACGACGCCCGAACCCACTTTCGAGCCCGGCGCCTGGTTCGGCTTAAATCATGACGCCGCGCAAGACATCAGCTACGACGGCATCAAGCAATGCTTCGAACAAGGGCTTGAGCTGCTCGGCGGCGATTACAGCACCCAGCTCATCTCCGTGCACGACCCCGACGAATACCTCGATGCCGCCAGCTCAGCCGCTGACCGGGCGCGCCGCTTCGATGACATCCTCGGCGCCTATACCGCCCTGGGCGAAATCAAGGCGAGTGGCGCGGCGGCCGGCATCGGCGTCGGCGCCAAGAACTGGCAATCCATCGCCGAAATCGACGCCCACGTCGATCTCGACTGGGTGATGTTCGCCAACAGCTACACCCTCTACTCCCATCCCCCTGACTTGCTCGCCTTCATGGATTCCTTGCATGCCAAAGGCGTCGCGATCATCAACTCGGCCGTCTTCAACGCCGGCTTTCTCACCGGCGGCGAGTTCTTCAACTATGTCAAGCTCGACCCGGCCAATCCAGACCATCAGGAGAAATTCGCCTGGCGCGAGAAATTCTTTGCGCTATGCGCCGAGCATAATCAAGTCCCATCCGAAGTATGCATCCAGTTTGGGAGGTCGCATCCGGGCATCGTCGCTCTCGCCCTGAGCACCAGCAAGCCCCACCGCGTCAAACAGAACATCGACGCCATGGCGGTCGAAGCCCCGGCTGCTTTTTGGGACCTGCTAAAGGAGAATGGGCTGCTGGCGGAGGACCATCCCTATATCAGCTAGATCTAATCTTTTACAAGCCATTTACTCTGCGCCTCTGTAGTGAAATCAGAAAAAGGATTCGCATTCCCATGCCCGATCAGCGCCCAAACATCCTCTTCATCATGTCCGACGACCACGCCGCCCACGCCATGAGCTGCTATGGGGGGCGCATCAACCAGACGCCCAACCTCGACCGTATCGCTGACGAAGGCATGCGCTTCGACAACTGCTTCTGCACCAACTCCATCTGCACGCCCAGCCGCGCCGCCATCCTCACCGGGACCTACAACCACATCAACGGCGTAACCACCCTCAGCACGCACATGGACAACCGCCTGCCCACCTTCGTCAAGGACTTGCAAGCCAGCGGCTATCAAACCGGCATCTTCGGCAAATGGCACCTGGGCCAAGGCCCCGCGCATGAGCCGACCGGCTTCGATGACTGGGCGGTTCTGCCCGGGCAAGGGCTCTACCACAACCCGACCTTCATCTTCCCGACTGCCGATGGCTCGGAGCGCCGCCCGGTAGCGGGCTATGTCACCGATCTCATCACCGACATGAGTCTCGATTTTCTGCGCTCGCGCGATGCCGACCGCCCCTTTTTCCTCATGTGCCATCACAAAGCGCCCCACCGCGAATGGGAGCCGGATGAGAAACACGCGCACATGTACCTCAATGAGGACATCCCCGAGCCGGATACGCTCTACGATGATTACAGCAACCGCGCCAGCGCCGCCGCAGCCGCCGAGATGCGCGTCGGGGCGCACATGAGCCGCACCGATATCAAGGCGGAGATTCAGCGCGACTTGCCGGAGATGGAACTGCGCAAATGGGCATACCAACGCTATATCAAAGACTATCTGCGCGTCGTCGCCAGCATTGATGATAATGTCGGCCGGCTGCTCGACTACCTCGATGACGCGGATTTAACCGAAAACACCGTTGTCGTCTACACCTCGGACCAGGGCTTCTTCCTCGGCGATCATGGCTGGTACGACAAACGCTTTATGTACGAAGAATCCCTGCGCATGCCCTATATCATGCGCTATCCCAAGGGCATCAAAGCCGGGGGCGTCAACGCCGACATGCTCCTCAATGTCGATTTCGCGCCCACCTGCCTCGAGCTCGCCGATCTACCCGTGCCCGCTGCCATGCAAGGCCGCAGCTTCGCGCCACTGCTCGCCGGCGACAGGCCCGACGACTGGCGCGACCGCATGTATTATCGCTACTGGATGCACAAGACCCATCACAACGTCTACGCCCATTACGGAATCCGCACCCTGCGCCACAAGCTGATTTACTATTATGCCGACGCCCTGGGCACGGCAGGCAGCATTGACGAAAGCTATGAGCCGGAATGGGAACTCTTCGATCTCGAAACGGATCCATTCGAGCTGAACAATATCGTCGACGATCCCGCCTGCGCCGACCTGGTCGTTGAGCTCAAAGCCGAATTGCACCGCCTGCAAGCCGAGGTCGGCGACGAACGCTACTATCTTGATGTGGATTAAATGTCGGAAAGCAGTCGGTCCCTGGCTTGCGCGATGAATTGACGATAGCCGGCAGCCATGTACGCTTGCGCAAACCAGGCATCCGGCCCGGTCATCGGCCGGGCGCTCGCCGCCAGTTCAAACAGCGCCAGGTCTTTACGGTTCAACTGCCAGCCGGCTGCCGCCTCATACTCGCGCAGAAAGACATCGGCCGCATCCCGCTCGCCTTCGACGAAGTAACCCATGCGCGCGTAGGCGACATCGGCAGCCGGGTGCCCGTATCCCGCTTCCTCCCAATCCAGCACCGCCGAGATCTCATCGCCGCGCCAGAGGATATTGCCCGACCAATAATCGGTATGGGCGAAGCGTGGCTGTACCGGACTCCAACGCCCCCAATGCTCATTCACCAGATGCCAAACCATCTTTCCATCGGGGTCGGCGCGCATATAATCGGGTATTTCGCCTGTCTTGATGAACCACGCCACTTCTGTGTCATCATCCATGAGGTAGCGCCGGTCAGCCTCGCTGTAGGGCACACGATGAATCCGCGCCAGCATCCGCGCCGCTTTGTCCGCCACTTCGCCCCAACGCGCCGCCTCCGCCGGCAACTCAATCGGCGCGCCCGCGACATACTCGGTCACGATGCCCGGCAAGCCCAGCAGCGAACCGTCATCATCCAGCAGCAGCGGCGGTGGCGCGGGCAATCCCTGGGCGGTCAACAGCCTTAGCGCGTGAAATTCGCAGCGGTGTTTGTCGTGCCCGTCTTCGTAATTCGCAGGGTTATAGCGTCGGATGACGATCTTTCGCTCGCGGCCGTCGGGCTCTTCAGCCGCGACCAAGTGCGTGAAGTTGCTATAGGCGCCTGGCAGGTCATGTACACAGAAGCGCTCCTGGTTCAAGCCGAGCGCGTCCAGCGCCTTTACCACGGCTGCGGTCGAGGGCAAGGCATTTTGAGCCTGGTTCATCGCAATTCCACCTTCCACGCGGCCGCCAAATCGGTCTTGAACACCGTCTCGCTCGTGTCAATCGTCAAACCCTCCGCCGACTGCGCCCATGTCACCGGCTGGTCCGATTCCAGCAGCGTCACTTTCTCGATCGGGGCACTCTCGTTCAGCGCCTCAAACGTGACCGAGCGCTCCGGTATGCCCAGCGCCAGCGCATACACCGTCCCGCCGTCTTTCGATTGCGTGTAGCGCCGGTCATCGACATTGCATTTGTCATACTCCCAGAATTTGTGCCCGCGCCGCTCCACGATCAGCTTCTCCTCGTCGCCCTCGGCCTGCGTCGTCCAGGGCGTCGTGCCATAAATCGCCTCGCCATTCCATTCCAGCCACTCGCCCATTTCCAGCAGCGGCTTGCGTTGCCCCTCGGGGATTCTGCCATCCGGTGTGGGCGATAGCGACAGCATCATCGTGCCGCCCCGCGCCGTGCAGTCGACCAGCTTGCTGAGCAGCGTATGCCCGCTGGCATAGACCTGATTCTCCACCCAGCCCCAGGATTGGTCGCCGATGCGCATATCATCGTTCCAGGGTCGCTCAAATTTCGCGGGCCGATCGCGCCCCGACTCAAAATTGATGACGCCAAAATCCGGATGAAAGTTGTACTGCATGCTCACCGGAAGCTTGTTCAGCACGAGTGCTTCTTGACTCCCTGCCTCCGCTTGGTTCAAGTAATGCGCCAGGATTTCCAGCGCCGTCGCTTCGTAGCCGTCCTCGCGGAACTTCCCGCCATCGAACCACATCATATCCGGCTGATACTTGTCGATGACCTCCCGCACTTTCAATTGCCAATCGGCGAAGAAATCCTCGAAGTCGCTCGTCTGCTGCACCCAATAGAAATCGGCGAACTCGGGGTCGAAGAGATCCCAGCCTTCCGCCAAGCCCCGCGCGACCGCCGCCTCATCGAAAACCTGATCCCATTGATTCCAGCCCGGCAAAAACCAGTTGAAGCCGCGGATAATATGGAAGGGCGCGACCAGCCGTAGATTTCGCGCCCGCAGCGCCGCCGCTAGCTCGCCGTAGAGATCCCGCCTCGGTCCCATTTTGCCCACATTCCAGCGGTAGACTTCGCTGTCCCATAAGCCGAATCCATCGTGATGCGCCAGCGAGAAACCGGCGTAGCGCGCGCCGCTGGCAACGAACAAATCAGCCCACTCCTCCGGGTCGTAATGCTCCGCCGTGAAGCCGTCGATGAACTTCGCATAACCAACTTCCGCTGGCGATCCGAAGCGCTTGACATGCCGCCGGTGAATCTCGTGCGCTGGGTCATACATCCACTTGCCATACCATTCGTTGCCGAAGCCGGGCACGGCATAAATCCCCCAATGCGCGTACAAGCCGAACTTGCTGTCGCTGAACCACTGCGGAACCTCATGCTGCGTCAGCGATTCCCATGATGCTTCATACGAGGTCATTTCAACTCCCGCCTGCCTTATTCGTCGGATACCGCCGCCAACCGCGGCTCGCGCACCCACACCATTAACAGCGCCCCGCCAATCAGCCCGCAAGCCAGCGAGACGACAAACAATGCCTCAAGCGTGAATGCCCCAGCCATCCAACCCGCCAGCACTGGACCCGCGAAACTCACCGGCGCGATAAGCGTGTTTGTCAGCCCGATATAGGTCGGCTGCTCGGCCGGATCGGCGAATTCCAGCACGATATTCAAATGAGATACGCCGTCGCTTGCGATGGCGACCGCGAGACAAATGAAAGCCGGCGCCAAGCTTAGCACGCTTGTCGAACTCAGTGCGAAGGCTGCCGCCAGCGCCATGCTCCCGGCCGCAATTACCAGATTGCGTTTATGCCCCCAGCGATCGCCCAGCCAGCCAAAGACAAGTCGCAATACCGCTTGCGACCCGATGAATATCGCGTTCAGCAGGCCGATGTCGGCGCCGGTCAATTCGTAGCTGCGGTCGCCAAAAATGATGTAAAAACCGACCGCCATCATGCTCAGGCGCAGCAACGCGTAACCAATGAGAAATCGGCGGTAATTGACATGCTGGCGCAATACGGCGGGCAGTTGCCGGAAATAATGACGCAGGGGGAGGGCCGCCTTGATGTCGCTGCTCTCCGGTTCTCGTGTCAAAGCCAGCGAGCACCAGGAAATAACGAGCGGCGCGCCGGCGATCAGAAATAGCGCCGAAAAGTTTCCTGGATATTCAACCGCGTCCAGAATCTGGCCGACGAAGTAGGCGCCGATGATGCCCATCAGCAAGCCGCCGCCATCAGCCAAACCGAAGAATATGCCGCGCCGCCGCACCGGTATCACCTTGCCGATCATCGTGAACCAGGCTGGCGTGACGATGCCGCCGCCAAAAGCCGCCGTCGCAATGCCGATGAAAAACAGCGCCAGCGCCAAACCCGGCGCGCTATGGGCGAAAAGCAAAAGCGACAAGCCGATCAATGGGTAGGGCAGACGCTGCAGCAAGCCGCTCCCCAGCAAGACAAAAGGCAGCTTGCGCGGCAGCCGCTCGGCGTGATTCGCCACGAATAGCTGCGGCAGCAGAAAGGACAGGCTGAATATTGCCGGGATCAAACCAATGGCGATGGTCGAGTCCGTGAGCTGGCTGACCAGCAGCGGCATGATCGTCTCTTGCGAAACCAGGCTGATCGCCAAGGCATAGAACATATTGTCCAATACATTGACGCTGAAATTCCAGTTGTCGTCCTTGCCCTTCGGCGCTGCTTTAGTCTTCACGCTTGGATTTGTCCGCGTCCGCCTCGCCCACGGCACTCGGCGGGATATGCCGCGGCTCCTTCACCCAGACCAGCAGCAGCGCCCCGCCGACTATGCCGCAAGCCATCATCAGCTCAAACAGGCGGTCAAAGCCGATGCCAGCCGCCCAGCCACCGATGATCGGCGCCAGGAAGACCACCGGAGCCAGCAAGGTATTGGTCAAGCCAATGTAGGTCGGCTGATCTTCCGGCAAGGCGAATTCCAGCACGATATTCAAATGCGAGATGCGGTCAGCCGCCAGCGCCGTGCCCAGTAGCGCAAATGCCGGTATCAAGCCGAGCATATTGGTCGCGAATGAGGCCAGCAGAGCCGACAGCGCCGCCGCGAAAGCGAAGAGCATGAGGTTGAATTTGTGCCCGCGCCGATCCCCCAGCCAGCCAAAAGCCAGTTGCATGACCGCCTGGCTGCCCAGCAGCACCGCCGTCAGCGCCCCCACATCAGCGCCGGTCAGATTGAAACTATCGTTGCCATAAACGATGAAAAAACTGCTGCCCATCAAGCTCAGGCGGCTGATCGAATAACCCAGCAGGAAGCGCCGAAAATTGTGATTGCGGCGCAATATCCCCGGCAAACGCCTGAAATACCGCTGCGCCGGAATATGCTCCTTGACCACCGGGCTTTCCGGCTCGCGGTTGAGCGACAAGCCGATCCAGGAGATGCCCATGAAGAGGGCCGCCGCCAGGAACAGAAGCGCGAAGTTCTGTGGATAAATGAAGTCGTCCAGGATGATGCCGACGAAGTAGGCGCCGATCATGCCCATCAAGGTACCCAAGCCATCGGCGATGCCGAAGAAGATCCCGCGCCGATTCACCGGCAGCACCTTGCCGATCATGGTGAACCAGGCAGGCGTCGCGATACCGGCGCCGAATGCGCCCAATCCAATCACCAGGTAGACCGCCAGCAAAGCCACGGTCGGCGCGCGCTGGGCGAAGAAGAGCACCGCGAATCCGGCGAAGAAATAGGGCAAGCGCTCCACTACACCGCCGATCAGTCTGACAAAGGGCAGCTTCCGCTTCAGCCGTTCGGTGTGGTTCGCCGCGAAGAGTTGCGGCAAATAAAACGATATGCTGAATATCGCTGGCGCCAAACCGATCGCGATCTTAGACTCCGTCAATTCGCTGATCAGTAGCGGCATGATCGTCTCGCGCGAGATCAAGCTGAATGCCAGCGTGATAAAGGTGATGTCGATCAGATTGACTGAGAAGTTCCAGCGCAGATTCTTCTGTACAAAGGGATCAACTTTTACAGCCAACTCAGCCACCCCTGCCTGTCCGCTATTTCTGCGGCAAATCCGGACATCAACACTCTCCGCTTATTTCGAAAACTGATGGCGCAACCTACCAGGTCGCCTGCAACTTATGATATTCGCCGCCGGCAAAACACATACAGCACATAAGTCTCTTCCTCAGCTGATGCTTCGGGCTCGGGGAAGGGGGCAGGTAAACGCTGCCTTATCGCCGAATCTCCAAGGAATGCGCCGGCGAGTCGGGCAGATCGTCGGGCAGCTCAATTCGCAAATCGGCGCCGTCTTGCCGCCAGCTCAATTCAGCATCGCGTCCAAGCAGGCGAATCTCGGCTCTTTTGGGGGCGTCGAGGCTTTCTATCACGATCTCGCTCTCGGCGGGCGCGCCTAGCAGTGTGGCGTATAGCGCCTCGTCTATCTCGGTGAAGCGAATCCCCAAGCCTTGCGTCGTCTTGCCTTCCGCTCGCCGCCAGGGTCGCGTATCAAAGACCGCCGCCCCATTGACATCCAGCCAGCGTCCCAAACTCCGCAAGCGCTCGGCTTGATTGGCCGGGATCGTCCCATCGGCCATCGGTCCCACATTCAGCAGCAGATTGCCATTCTTGCTGACGATATCGACGAACATGTGAATCAAAGCGTGCTCGGCCAGCAGTTGCTCATCGCCTTCGTTGCGGTTATAGCCGAAGCTGTGGCCGATGCCGCGGCAGGACTCCCACTTCTCGGCTTGTATCTCATCCAATTGCGCGTACTCCGGCGTCACGAAGTCATAGTGCGGTCCGCGCGGAGGCGCCAGCGGCTCGCCTTCTTTGGGCACGGTATCGCGGGACTGGGTGAAACGGTCGTTGATGACGCCCTCCGGCACAATGTTGTAATAGTAGGCGAAGAGTTCGCCCAGATCAGCCGCGGCCGGATAGCCGATATCGTTCCACATCAGCGACGGCTGATAGCGGTCGATCAACTCGCGCCAATGCGCCAGCGAATACTCGACGAATTCCGGAGTCTGCACGATTGTGCCCCAGACATCGGGTATATCTTGGATGCGCGCCTCGTTAAACGCCCAATCCAGCCCGCCCGAATAATACAGACCCATGCGCAGGCCGCGTTTCCGCACAGCCGCCGTTAGCTCGCCGACCACATCGCGTTGCGTGTGATAGCCCGGTTTGCGCGGACACGGATAATCGCTCTGCCACAAGGTGAAACCATCATGATGCTTTGTCGTGAGGACGACGTATCGCGCATTCACTTCGGCGAAGAGCGCCGCCATGTCTTCCGGATTCCAGCGTTTGAGGGCGGAATTGAAGCCCGCCGCGAAGTCGTCATAATGAAAGCCCGCGCCATAATGCTTGTTGTGCCATTCGCGCGTCGGGCTATCTTCAAACTTGAGCGTGTTCAAGTACCATTCGGCGTAAGAATTGTTGCGGAACCAGCCGCTCATATCGCCGCTTTGGAAGACTTCGCCGATGTCCCCGCCATGCGGCGCCCAAGCCGGCACTGAATACAAACCCCAATGGATGAAAATGCCCAGCTTCGCCTCGTCGTACCAAGCCGGCACTTGATGCTGCCGCACGGATTCAAGCGTCGGTTCAAATGTCATCGCCTTTTCCCTCGCATGTCTATCGCCCGATTCGTCTTCCCCGCTTCCAATTCGCGCGTGAACATTTGGTCGCGCTTGCGGCGTCTGTTCGCGCTAAGCTGACAACTATGGACAGCCGCATTTACCTACCGTACACAACCGGGGCGCTTAGCCGGGTGCGGCCTATTTCAGGTTTCCCCCGCTGAATAAGGGCTTCATCAATACTGTATCGACACAGTCGCGCGTTTTTGCGAAACAACACTTTCGATTGTCCGCTAATCTATAGCCAGTTTCCCTGCCGAAGTTGTCCTCTTGCCGTCCTTTTCCATCCTTTTCCGCGACGCAAAATCGCCGTTTCCGTCGTGGATTCTCTATCAGCAGTCGCGGATTTCGGCATCCATCAAAGCGTTTCCCGCCGCAGGCTGCCATCGGAAAGCGCCAGGATCAACTGTCGGCCGCGCTCGTCCAGCAGCAGGCAATCGACGCAATCGGCGGCAATCTCGGACCAAGCCCCGCCGCTGTCCCGCGAGCGCCGCGCCGCGTCATCCACCTGCGCGACCAGCGTTCCGTCTTCGGCCAGCGCAATCGCATTTACCGCGCTATCGGTCTCGAGCAGCTGCGTCCAGCTCTCGCCGCCGTCGGCCGAATGCAGCAAGCCATGCGACTCGGTGCCAGCATAGATCGCCGCGCCATCAGGCGATGTCGCCAAGCTCAAAACCACTTCCTCGTCGGCCGGCATTTGCAGGTCCCGCCAGAGCTTGCCGCCGTTCTCGCTGCGATAGATGCCGCTGCTCGCGCCGGCATAGACGATGCCGTCGCCGGCGAAACCTTGCGAAAGCGCCAGGCAGTTGACGCTATGGTCGAAGAGCCCGTGATTATTGGCGCGCCAGGTCTTGCCGCCGTCGGTCGAGCGGAAGACGCCATCTTCAAATGTGCCGGCTAATATGGCGGCGTCGACGCCGGGCGCGATCGTCAGGCAGGTCACCAGGGGCGGCGGCGCGCGAAACGCTATCGCTTCCCAATTGCGGCCGCCATCGGTCGAGCG
Organism: Anaerolineae bacterium; assembly: GCA_022824465.1. GTDB lineage: Bacteria > Chloroflexota > Anaerolineae > Aggregatilineales > Phototrophicaceae > UBA6055. The sequence goes on along the minus strand of JAJDZV010000004.1, from coordinate 796,005 downwards.
GGCGACGCCGCCATGGATGCCCGCCAGCAGCAGGTCACGCGAGGCATCGACGGCGACCGCCAGCGTCGCCAAGCCTTCGCCGGGGCGCCAGCGCTGGTAGAGATTCTGCGCTTCGTCAGCCTCGCCGAGTCGGTAAAGGCCGGTCTGCCGGGCGGCGTAAAGCGTCCCGTCCGCCAGGAGCAGGTCATGGGTTCTTTCCGTCAATTCAAGGGTTGTCATTTACGGCTCCGTCATGGTTTCGGGCTCGCGGCGCAAAACCAATACGTCGATCGTCAGCGCGAGCGCGGCGCTGGCTACTGCCCGCCGCAGCGCTTCGACCTGCACCTGCGCCACGTCGACGATGCCAGCTTCGGCCATATTGACGATGGCGCCTTTCATCACATCGAAGCCGCAGCCATCGGCGCATTGCCCCAGTTCCGCCAATGCTTCGCTGGGGTCGTAGCCGGCATTCTCCAGCAATTGGCGTATCGGCGCAGCGACCGCCTCCGCCAGGATCAGTCGCGCGGCGCGGCTCTCCAGCTCTGCCTGCATCGCCGCCTCAGTCAGCAGCCAATCGCGACAGCGCAAGAGCGCGACCCCGCCACCGGGAATCACGCCGCCCGCAGCCGCGGCCCGCAGGGCGCGAATGGTTCGCTCCGCCAATTCCTTCCGCTGTCTGATCTCGTCTTTGGCGATGCCGCCCACATAGACGGTCGCCAGCCCGCCGTTGAGCGCTCCCAAGCGATTCAGCGCGCGTCCACGACTGTCGTCATCATCGGTCTCGGCGTAAGTCCGGCGCAGGCGGCGGACCTGTTCGCGGATCAGCCTGGGATCGCCTTTGCCGCTGGCGAAGCCGAAATTCTTGTCATCGGCCCAGACCCAGCGCGCCCAGCCGAAATCCGGCGCTTTGACCGTCGCCAGCGATTCACCGGCTTTCTGCAAGATCGGTCGCCCGCCGGTCAAAAGGGCGATGTCCTCCTGCGCCAGGCTCAGATCGCCGGGATGATATTCATCGAGCTTGACAATGACCGCGCGTATCTTTTCTCGCAGCCGCTTGTCAAGCACAACCGACAGACCCTTCTCGGAGATGGAGTCGACGATCAGCAGCAACTGCTGGATGCCGGAGCGCAGCGCCAACTGCATCACGGGCACCAATTCGGCCGGCTCCTCGATCTGCATATCGGTTACCAGGATCGCGGCTTCATGCAGCTCCGCGACCGGGCGCTGACCGCCGCGGAGCATCTCCTTAGATTGAACGCCGCCCTTCCAGTAGCTGCCTTCGACGTAGTTGTGCTCCATGCCGCGGCCATGCCCGGCGCGCACATCCACTTGTCCATATTGGCCCAGCGTGTGCAGCGCTTCGCCCAGGATGGCCGCCATCTCCTCGTCGTAGCAGACTGAGAACGCCAGGTCTCGCAATTCCGTTTCCGCGCGCAGTCGCCGCGCATCGGCGGTCATGCGCTGGCTAAGAGCGGGCAAAAGCGCCAGCAGTCGGGAGCGCAAGCGCATGGGGTCAGCGCCGGCGGCGATGAAACGCAAACCATCGGTGTAGATTTTGCCATAGAGCAAGGCGGTGGTGGCGGCGCCGTCGCCGATGTGCTGGCGCGCTTTCCAGAGGACCTGCCGCAGCAGCATCGCGCCTACATCGTCTTCCTGCTCCGGCAAGGCGATGATGCGGCGGGCGATCAAGCCGCCGTCGTCCAGCAGCTCGAACTTGTCCAGGTTCTGCGCGATCGATCGGCGCGGCAGCGGGCCCAGCGTCGGCGCGATGGCACTCACCAGGGTGTCAATGCCGCGGCGGAGCGCTTGCTGCGTTTCCGGCTGATGAATAACTTTAGGCTTTGGCATGCGCTCCCGACGATGATGGCATGACTGGATCGTGAAAACAAAGACGACTGCCCACGCGGAGCAATCGCAAGCAAGCATACCACATCCGCCAGTCGCTGGCGATAATGGCTAATGAGCGGGCGCGGGCTGTCAAACCGGCTCGGCAGGGGCAAAGGCCGGGACGACGAACGGGCTGTTGCGCAGATTCCTAAGCCCGTTTGACAATTCGCGGGACAACGCGGCAGGTTTAAGCGCGTTGGAATGAAGCTAGGCGAAGGGCGTGAAACAGCAGCTGCAGCGCCGGGCGCGGACTGAAAGTTGCTTGTGTCAGCGACTATTTTGACAAATCGCTGTTCATCGTCTACTATAGCTTGTAGGATTATTATTCTAAGTGAAACAGAGTTCGCTTGATTTGACTTGTTGTTGGACCAGTTGGGGAGGCGCCACTGCGATTACGATGTGATGATGTTGTGTGAAGTTGAATAGAAGGCACGTAGATAGGAAAGGAAAGATCATGAGCAGAGAGAAACTTTCGCGCCGCGCGTTTTTGAAGCTTGCGGCAGCAACGGGTTCGGGCGCGGCATTAGCGGGTCTTGGTCCCTTGAGCAGCATCGCCAGCGCCCAGGACAGTGTTGAATTGACCTTCGGCCGGCACTGGGAAGCGGCATTCCGCCCGCGCCAGGCGGAATACGATGAAGGCTTCATGGAGCGGCATCCTGATATCGACATCAGCATCACGTACAATACCTGGGCTGACCACAACAACGTGGTTCCGGCTTGGGCGGCCGCCGGCACCTTGCCCGACATTATCTACGTACACGGCAGCCGCGTGGTGCCTTGGGCGCACGAAGGCATCATCATCGACATCCATGACATCGTCACCCCGGATGAAGAATTTGATGTGGACAACATGTGGGAAGAATCCCTGCGCCTGTATCGGATTGACGGCCGGCTTCATGCCTTGCCCTACGATCATGGTCCGCTGATTCTCGGTTATAACGTCGACATGTTTGACGCGGCCGGTCTGGATTACCCGGATGAAGACTGGACGATGGACGACTTGCGTGAAGCAGCCATGGCCTTGAGCAATCCCGACGAATTCCAGTGGGGCTGGAGCGGCGAATTTGACCTCGGCAACGGCGGTTCCGACTTCTTCCTGGGCGCCTGGGGCGGCCGGAAGATGAACGACGACGAAACCGAGATGATCCTCGATTCGGCCGAATCTCGTGAAGCGATGAACTTCTGGTACAGCTTGATCCACGAAGAGAATGCGGGCCCCAGCGCGACGGAAGCCGAAGGTTTTGGCGACAACCCCTGGCAGAATGGCCGTTGCGGTATGGCAGTCGTACCGACTTGGGAGACGCCGAGCTTGCGCGCCTTCGCCAGCTTTAACTGGGATGTCGCGCCGACGCCCATGGGCGCGGGTGGCGTACGCAGGACGGGCGCCTTTGGCAGCGGCTACGGCATCACGCCCACCAGCGGGCAGCCTGACGTCGCCTGGACTTACCTGCGCGAATACCTCTCCAATGACGGCATGATCTTCATGTGGAGCCTCTCGGGGCGCGGCTCACCGGCGCGCCCGGAAGCGCTTGAAGTCTGGTTCACATCGGACCCGGCGCCGCCCAACGCCCACTTCTATCGTGACGCCATGTTCGATTACGCTGTGACGGGCCGCCCGTACCAGACCATCGCCGGCGCGCAGGTCAGCGATATCCTGAGCCGAGAGGCGGAATTGCTGCGCTTGGGCGAAACGACAGTCGACGCCTCCATCGCCGCCATCATGGAAGAGGGCCAAGCCGCGCTCGACGCCGTCGCCGACGACATGTAGTCTGACGCTCCAGAATCAATCCGCGCGAGGGGGATCGTCCAGCGGTCTCCCTCAATTCTGTTCAATTTACCGCTGGCAAACCGCCGATGTACAGAAGACTGTTAAAGCCGATCTCGCCCAGCGCCCGGCGCGAAGAACGCATCTTCTATTTGTTTATCCTGCCCTGGTTGATCGGACTAGTCGTCTTCAATGCCGGTCCAATTTTGGGCATTCTGGGGCTCAGTTTCACGGATTGGCGAATTTCATTTGAAGGCCTTAATTTTGTTGGGCTGGAGAATTATCGAACGCTATTTGCCGATGAGACCTTCTGGATCTCGGTAGGCAACACGCTCTACATCACGGTCGGCCGCGTGGTGCTGGGCACGATCTTCGCGCTTTTCCTCGCCATTCTGTTAAATCAGAAAGTGCCGGGCATTCCATTTTTCCGCGCCGTGTACTATCTGCCGTCGGTTACGGCGGGCGTCGCGGTAGCCTTGGTATGGATCTGGATCTTCAATCCGCAGGTTGGCATCCTCAATCATACGCTGCGCCTAATTGGCATTAAGGGGCCGACCTGGATCCATAGCACTGTCTGGGTCAAGCCGTCGCTCATTATCATGAGCATCTTCACAGTTGGGCCAAATATGATCATCTTGCTGGCTGGTTTGCAAGGCATTCCCAAAGAGCTGTATGAAGCGGCTGACATTGACGGCGCCGGCACTTGGGACAAGTTCGTGAATGTGACCCTGCCAATGCTGTCGCCGGTGCTATTCTTTGTCATCATCATCTCAGTTGCCGCCTCCTTCCAAAACTTCACCGAGATTCGCGTTATGACGCAGGGCGGACCGGGCGAATCCAGCAATGTGCTGGTCTGGTATCTATGGGAGAACGCCTTCGTTTACTTCCAGATGGGCGTGGCTTCCGCCGTCGCCTGGATCATCTTTCTCTTGCTCATGGGGCTGACAGGCATACAGTTCCGGCTGGGCCGGCGCTGGGTCTTCTACGAGGTATAGCTGATGACGCGTCCAACAGCCGCCAAGGGAGCGACCCGCAAAGCCAAAGCGGACACCGCCTGGCATCGCTCGATAAAGGGCCGGCGGGCGCTCGCCGTTCTGTTGACCTTCGCTTTGCTCATCCCGCTGGGCATCTTGTTTGTCGTGCCCTTCTTTGTTATGCTTTCAACTGCGCTGAAAACCAAACCGCAGATATTCCAGTTCCCGCCCAGCCTCATTCCGGATCCTATCGTTTGGGCGAATTTCCCGGAGGGCTGGCGGGGATATGACTTCATCGACTTTACCGGCTGCACCTGGAATTCGGTGAAGATCACTGTCAACAATATCATCGGCAATCTAGTCTCGTGCACCTTGGCGGCTTACGCCTTCGCGCGGCTCAAGGCTCGCGGCAAGAACATCTTTTTCGGCATCCTGCTGGCAACCATGCTTTTGCCAAATGAAGCGGTGCTAATCCCGCAATATGTGCTGTTCAGGATTCTGGGCTGGAACGATACGCATTTGCCGCTGATGGTGCCGCCCTGGTTTGGCTGGCCCTTCTTCATCTTCCTGCTGCGGCAATTCTTCATGACCATCCCGGAAGAACTGGTCGACGCTGCCAAGATCGACGGCGCGGGCCATGCGCGCATCTTGATGCAAATATTTGTCCCGTTGTCCAAACCGGCCCTCGCTACACTCGCCATTTTTGCATTCGTCGGCAACTGGAATAACTTCTTCGGTCCGCTGCTCTACCTGCGTACGCCGGAGATTCAGACGCTGCCAGTTTGCCTAGTGCAATATCAAGGCGCCTATGGAAACACCGATTGGAATCTGATGATGGCGGTGGCAACGATTACGGTCATACCGGTATTGCTCATCTTCATTTTCGGCCAACGCTATTTCGTCGAAGGCATTGCAACGTCAGGCGTTAAACGCTGATGCAACCCCATCGACGCCATTTTGGCAGGCAATCCTAATCGTCGCCGTATGAAGGTCCTTGTCCGTTTGGCGCTGCCGGTCTTGTGTTTCACCTTCCTCACCGCCATTGGCAAACTCGAGCCCTTTGTTGACGTCAGCGAAGCGGCCGGCATCCGCGCGACTCACAGCGGACACTGGGAACTGTTTGATGATGATTTCGCTACCGGTTACCTGGGCATTGGACAGGCTTGGGGCGATTATGATCGTGATGGCTGGCTGGACTTGTACGTGACTGGCAATCGCGATGCAAGCGTCCTTTACCGCAACAATGGCGATGGCAAGTTCTCCGTTTCCGAATTGACGCCGCAGGTCGCGCTGGCCGATGTGGACACCGGCGGCGCGGTCTGGGCTGATTATGACAACGATGGCTGGCTCGATCTGTATGTGCTGAATCACGGTGAAAACACGCTTTTTCACAATGAGGCGGGACGCGGTTTCGCGGACGTGACGTCAGTCGCCGGGGTGGGGGATGCCGGCAAAGGCACGACCGCGACCTGGGGCGATTACGATGGCGACAGTTACCTCGATCTGTATGTGGTGAATTGGTCGTGTTTCCCCGAGTGCGGCGACCCAAACATTAGCCGCGAGCATGATGCCGCCCGCGATACGCTCTACCATAATCGCGGCGATGGCACATTTGCCGACGTGACGCATTTGCTGGAATACGACCTGCTGCTGGGCGCGGGCTTCAGCGCCAGCTTCGCTGATTATGATAACGACGGCGATCCAGATATCTATGTGGTCAATGATCAGTTCAAGAATATGTTGGGCAACATCCTTTGGCGCAATGACGGGGCCGGCTGCGGCGGCTGGTGCTTTACTGAGGTATCGATTGAAGCGGGCGCGCGGACTTTTATCCACGGCATGGGTTTGGCGGTCGGCGATTATGACAATGACCTCGATCTGGACTTTTATTTCTCAGACATGGTGAATGGCATGGTGCTGCTGCAGAATCAGGGCGATGGCAGCTTTGATGATGTGGCGGACGATGCCGGCGTCGTGGTGGGACCGAGCAGCGCGGTCGGCTGGGGCACTATGTTCTTCGACTATAACAACGATAGTTGGCTGGACTTGTTTCTCACAGCGACGGAGTTTATTCAGTACGATGTTTTCTCTGGGCCCGAAGGCATGATGTTCGAGTATCGTGATTATTTGTTCCGAAACCAAGGGGATGGCAGCTTCGCCGATGCGACGCCCCAAGCATGGATCGATGAGTGGCGGCCGAGCATGGGCTTGGCTTATGCCGACTACAATCGCGACGGATTCATCGACTTCGTGTTGGGCAACTGGAACGAGGGTTATCGCCTGTATCGCAACACGGGCGCCGAGGGCACGGGCAACCATTGGCTGAACGTTCGCTTGCTAGGGGGCGGCGATATCAATCGTGACGCGATAGGCAGCCGCGTTTACCTTAGCACTGATAGCGGACGCCGGCTCATGCAAGAGGTGAAGGCTGGCTCAAGTCTGGGCGCGGGCAATGACATGGCGCTGCACTTTGGCTTGGGCGACGAGCGCGTCCACGAGCTGCGCATTCGCTGGAGCAACGGCGTCGAAGAAACGCTGAGCGACATCCCGGTGAATCAGTTTCTGGAAGTTGACTACACTGGCTGACGCTCAGACGAGCATCATTCCAGGGTGATTGTCCAAGCGGAAACACCGATGATCACACCGCCGTCTTTGACGAATATCGTCGGCAAGAGATCGGCATCGCCCTTGCTGAGGCTGATGGCGCCGCCGATTGGCGAGTCGTTGAAGAATGCGCTTAGCGTCCCGTTCGCGCGGTCAAGGTCGAGCCGAAGACGGGCGATCACGTTGCTGACGGAGCGTTGGCTGATTGTATTGGCGACGCCGTTTTCGTAGCGCGCGAGGGCGATGACGGTTGGACTGACTTGCTGCACCAGCAGGCCGACCGCTTCGTCGCCGTCGGAGGCGCTGAAGGCGATGCCGAAGAAGACATCGTCGCCGCCGCTCAATGCCGGGTCTGTGCTGTGGAGGGTAATTTCCGCTTGCTGGCTGGCAATGCGACGAGCCGCCTGGTTGCCAAAGTCGCGCTCGAGCAAGTCAGCCGGCAGCGTCAAGACGAGGGTATCGCCGTCGGCATTTTCGGGGCGGCCCAAGCGCCAGGATCCGTTCTGTTGATTAAAGTACGAATCGTCCCAGAAGGGCTGCGCGCGCGCGCTGCTATATAGGCTGAGCAGGTCTCGCGCGCCGGTAAGTCCGCCAGGCGGCAAAACGCGTGTTGGCAGGGCGGTGGGCGCCACCGTGTTCGCAGCCGTTGGCATCGCGGTTGGCGCTGGCGACATGGTGGCGGCGAGTTCCGTGGCGACAACTGGCGCGGCGATGTCGTTGGTAGGCGCCGACGCCGGAGTAACGATGTCGGTTGATGCGGCAAGCTGGGCGGCGAGTTGCCGCTCGGAGGCAGATTCGGTAGCGGCCGGTTCGTCGGATGTTGTGGCTTCGGGCATGAATGGGGCGATGATGCGATCGAGATTGCCGCTGCCAGCCAGCGAGAAGAGTCCGCCACCGATGAGGATGACGCCAGCCAGGAGCGCGGCGTTGAAAAGCCAGCGGCTGCGGTTCGCGCGGGGCTCAATGGCGGGGTCAGGTTCAGGCGAGTCGGCGGGAATCGCGTGTTCGTCGGGCTCGGGCGCGGCTTCCATCGCTTCAGTTTCGTTGGCTTCGGTCGTTTCCTCGGGCAGCGCTTCAACGACGCGATACCAATGACGGAAAAGCGGATACGCCGGGTTGCGGTCGATAAACATGGCTTTGAAAAGCTCGTCCATGGCTTTCAGCTTTTGCCCGCGGCGTTTGTCGCCTTGGTAAATGCTGATGAAGGCTTCGTAAGTATCGCGCCATCCGAGCATCATCTGCGCGTGTTTGAAGCCGAGCAGGTCTTCGGTGATATCGGCTTGCCAATGAATGGCGTCGCGGATGCTGGGCTGGGGTTCGTCTACTTGGCGGTCGATATCTTGCACAAGATTGCGCCGCTTGACACTGAGCTCGGCCAGGGCCGCGTTCAGTTCGGTCATCCAACCGCGGTAAGCGTCCAGGTTAATCCCGGCGTTGGATTCGGCTTCGGTGATGCCGCGCAGGACTTCGTCTATTTTGACGCCGGCGGCGCGAAATTCGGCGTCAGCCCAATCGTGCAGCGCCGATTCCAGCGCGCGCAAGCTTTGAAGGCCGGGCGCGAGCAGTTTCGCCTCGCTGTTATTTTCCAGTTGGCGGACGAGTTCAGAGAGGCTATCGACGATTTGCGGACCCTGCACTTCATTCAAGATGGCTTGGGCATTGAGCAGGCTTTCCCGCCGGGCGATGAATTCGTCAAGTTTGCGCAAGGCGACATGACGCTCAGCCAGGCCCGGCAGAGCGCGCAAGGCGGCGGCCTGCCAGAAGCGCGCATCGTCGATGGAGTTGTCATGGGCATCGAGTGCGCCGGACAGAACATAATGGACAAATAGGCAGCGTAGAGCAGCGGTGCTGCTGCTCGCGAATCCTTGCACCAGCCCCTGCGTCATCGCCTTTAGGTAGGTCTCCGTGCTGGGCATCTGTGTGGCGAAGCCATTGATGGCGCGGTTTTCGCTCTCGGTGAAGAGGTCCTCGATATCCAGGAGCGCGGCAGAGGTTCGGTCTTCGCTTTCGACGCCGTTGCGCTCGACCCATTCCCGCAGGACGCGGGAGAGCTTCCAAAGCCGCTGCGCGATAAATTGGTCGCTTTCGCTGCGAGCGATCTCAAGGGCTTGCTGCCCGAGGCGCTGCGCGTCAGCCAAGGCGCCTTGATCGAAGGCTGCCCAGCCATCGGCCAGCGTGCGACCGAGGTGGCCCGGCACCGAATGCCGCTCGACATATTTGGCGTTATCGACCACTGTACGAAGCTGCCGGAACCAGCCAGAGAGTGTGGGGCTGACCGCGCTAACGGCGCTGCCGGCGGCATCCAGAGCGGCGGTGGCTTCGGACTTGTCGCCGGCGACAATGACCTGGCGATAGCGCATCCAGGCGGCTTGGGCGGCCTCGATGCCATCGATCATCTCGTTCAGCTTGTCGTCGTAGAGTTGCCTGGCGAAGGGGAGCAGTTCTTCATGCGTCGCCCGCATCCAGTTCTCCAAGTCGGAGCCGTCGGCGGCGGGCACGTAGGTCTGGCTGTCTTGCAAGACCTCGTAAAGCAGGCTCAGAAAATCTTCGATTTTGACCCAGACGGGGCTGGCGGGATCAATGGCGCGGCTGGCATTGAGCGCGGACAAGGCGTCGCGGGGATTATTCGCCGCCTGCTTGCCGATGATGTCCATGTTCTCCGCCAAGGCGCGGGCAGCAGTTCGGGCGCGCGACACGGCGCTAAGTGGCAATAGTCCTTCGGAGATATCGCGCTCGGTGTTAAGGGCTTGCAAGCGCGCATCAAGCGCCGCCAAACTGTCGACTGCTTCGCCGAAGACTTCATGCAGAGAGACAGCGCCGGGCTTATCCAAGTCAGCTGCATGCCGCAAGCCATGGTTGACATTGGCAAGGATGTCCTGCGATTCATCTACGCGCACGCCCTCGGCTTCCAGCAGCTCAAGCGCCGATTTCACGCGCAAGAGATTTGGCTGCAGCAGCGAGACCTCGGGGAAGCGGGCTGAGACGCGCTCCGCCAATCGACCATGCAGGTTGCGGACCGGCGCGGCGGCCGAGTCGTCTTTCAGCAGGAGATTCGCCGTCTTGTCCGGGCGAAATCGGAAGAGTTGCTCTATTGCCTCGGTTATGGCTGGCGTAACTAGCTCGGGATGGCTGTCAGCCAGCATCAGCGACCAATCCAGAAGGAGGTGTATGAGGCTCGCGGTTTTGCTGCCTGCGCGTTGACGCAACTCCGAGAGCAGCTCGGCGGCGCTCGTCCAGTGTTTGGCGCCCATATAAATCTTCACCGCATCCAAATCGGCGGAGACCTCGAGATCGCGCAGGCGGTCGACGATTTCCTGATTTGTCTTGCGTGCGGCCGGGTAAGCCGGGTTGTGTCTCAGCGCCGCTTGCAGACTGGATTGCAGCGCTAGCAAATCGTTTCGGCTCATGTCTTGCGCTTCGAGCTTGTCGATAGCGCGCGAAACGATGGCGTTGCGGTCGCGCTCGAGCGGCGTGCGGAAACGCAGCAGGTCTGAATTGACTTCGCTCATGGAGGCGTATCGGTAGCGCAAGTTGGGATGGACGGCCCGCGTGACAATTGCTTGGAGGCGCGGGTCGATCGCGTCGCGGTCCTGGTGGAAGTCAACTTGAAAGTCGGCGTCGCCGTCGCGGGGCACGTCGATGCGATGGCCGCCGGAGAGTATAAAATACACAAGCTCGCCCAGCTGGAAGATATCTGTTTGCCGGCTTATGCCCTGCATGGTGACCTCGTCGCCTTCGAGGAAGACAGCGTTGCCCCAATCGATCACCTTAAGCTCGTAGGACTCGCGATTCCAGAACAGGTGCTTGGCATCCACGTCGTTGTAAATGATGTCGTTGTCATGCGCTGCGCGAAGCAGGTTGACCAAGCGGCCGATGATTTCCACCATTTCCAGCATAGGCAGACGCTGCTGCATACCAGCGAGGCGCGCTACCTCGTCGGCGATAATTACGCCTTCGGCGCGCTCCATCACGATATATTGGTGCGGCATGCCACCGACGAAGAATTGCCCGCTGCCTAGCAATTCGGTTACCAGAGGGTGCCCAGCAAGCCGTTGCAGCGCGTCGCGTTCGTTGATGATGCTGACTTCTTGGCCGGCGCGGATTGGCGGGGCGTCGTTGGGGTTGGGGCGCTTGATGACAACCGGGCGATCATCCGCTTTGGTATCGACGGCGCGCAAGGTTTCGCCGGAGCGGCCGCGCGGGTAAATGTAGTTGTACCGGTAGCGGCTGTCAAACAAGCTATCCGCCATGACGCCCTGCCTTAGAGTCTGCTCTATCAACTCCATTGTATTCGCAAGTCTCTGTTCATAGGCGATTGGTCGCGGATACGCGCGGACATGCTTGGCGGGCCGCCGCGCGATTGTCTTTTTGTATTTGTCGCTTTGCCGACGCAGGACCGAGCAGAGGCGTCAATCCAGGCGAAAAAGCTGCAAGACTGACATCTATTGTAGATTGATTCGATAGACGCGCAAGGAGTATGGGGGAGAGTTGCAGGCTCAGGCATCAAGCCCAAATCTCCAGCGCAGGCGGCTCGACGCGACTGGTCAAATTCTTTGCGCCTGTGTATAAAGGAAAGCGGCACATCGCCGGTCTCATCCAATGAAATGTTGGTGAACAATGTCATTGCACCAGCGCGCCGCGCCCGATTTGCTCCTCGTATTGATGCTGCTGCTCGCGCCGCTGGCGATGTTTCACCAACAGACGCTTGGCGACCGTACACTACTGCCGAGCGAAAACCTGTATCAACATCTGCCATATTCCGCCTATCGGGATGTCGTGAAAGCGCCGGCAACCCCGCATAATCACCTGCTATCGGATATGGTGCTGCAGAATTACCAGTGGAAACGCTTCATCCGCGCCCAGATCGCGGACGGGGAGATTCCGCTGTGGAACCCTCATCTCTTTGCCGGCATCCCGTTCTTCGCCGCAGGACAGCATTCGGCGGTATATCCGCTGAGCGTCGTCTATTACCTCATGCCCTTGGGCGCTGCGTACGGCTGGTTCATCGTGCTGAATTTGTGGCTGGCGGGGCTTTTCATGGCTGGCTATATGCGCGCGATAGGGATCAAGCGTAGGGGCGCGGCCATAGCCGGATTGGTCTATCAGCTTTGCGGTTTCATGATCGCGAGCGTGGTTTTTCCCATGATTGTGGCTGCGGCGGTTTGGCTGCCGCTTATCTTGTGGATGATCGAGAATATAGTTCGCGGTCGGAGCCTGGGCATTTTCCGCGGCACGAGCCTGCCCTGGATGATTGTCGGCGCGGTCGCGGTTGGCTGCAATGGCTTGGCGGGGCATATTGAGCTGACGATCTACACGCTGCTCATAGCCGCGTACTACGCGACTTTTCGCCTTCTGTGGACGGTCATTAGCCGGTGGCGCGCGACGGGACGGCCGGACCTGCTCTGGTTGGGGCGAACCAGTGTTTGGCTGCTGTTGCTGGTTGCGCTCGGCTTGGGATTGGCGGCGCTACAGTTGATACCGCTTTTCGATTTTGTACAGAGCAACTGGCGTGCGGAGCGTTCCAGCCTTGAGACCGTGCTTGGATACGCCCATGCGCCGCGCGACTTGCTGCAATTCTTGCTGCCCAACTTTTTCGGCAATCCGGCGCATCAGAGTTACACCGATGCCTTCAGCGGCTTGCGGATCACGGAGCTGCGAAACGCGGACGGCCAGTCGATAGATCGTATCGAATGGGGCGTCAAGAATTATGTGGAGGGCGCGCTTTATCTTGGCGTCTTGCCCTTGGCGCTAGCGGTATACGCTGTCGTCGCAGGCTTGTGGCGGCGCAATCGTGAAGTTGTCTATGTCGTCGTGTTTGCGCTGATGGCGATAATCGCGCTGTCTTTCATGTTTGGAATGTCTACTTATTCGTTAATTTACAGCCTGCCGGGAATGAATCAGCTGAACACGCCGTTTCGCTGGGTCTATGCTTTAAGCCTGGCGGTGGCCGTGTTGGCTGGCATCGGCGCGCAATTGATTGAGCGGCGAGATCGCGTGGCGCTTGTGGTCGGGCTGGCTTTGCTCCTTGCTGGATTGCTGGGGGCTGGCGGACTGGAGGTCGTCCACGCCAGATTCGAGCAGTTTGCGCCGGTTTTCGAGCGGGTTGTCCTTGAGATGGCGCATGCGGATGGCGCCTTCGCCGATGGACGCATGTTCTACTCGTATGTCTTGCCTCAGGCGCGGATTCTGGCTGCGCTGCTGATAGCCAGCGGCATCGTATTTCTTTTGGCGGCGCTATTACGCAATCGACTATGGGTGTTGCTGGCGCTGGCGGTGGCGGCAGTCGACCTGTTCGTAGCGTCTCTTGGCTTTAATCCGGCGAGCGATCCGGCGCTGCTGGCGTTTAAGCCGCCCGCGATCGAGTTTTTGCAGGGGCAAAGCGGCGAGTTCCGCGTGACCAGTTTGGAGCGCGCGATCGACGGAAGGATCCTGCATCCAAATACCGGTCTGCAATTTGGCTTGGACGATATCCGCGGCTACGACAGTATCATTCCGCGGAGCTATGTGGCGACGATGCGCGCGCTGCAACCGCAGCATTTGCTGACATTCAATCAGATCGCGCCTTTAAGCACGGCGCCGGAGAATAACCACGGCGGATATGAACGGACGATGAATTCCGATTTGCTCAACTTGCTCAATGTCCGCTATGCGATAACGGCGCCGGACTTTGAAATGCGCGTCCCGGGTTGGACGGACGTGTATCGGCAGGAAGTGGCGATCTGGGAGAACGAAAATGTCATGCCGCGGGCCTTTGCTGTGGACAAGCGCGATTGGGATCCACGCTGGCTGGCGGAAGTTGGCGGCGGCTTCCATTTCGGCGAGTTGGGCATTCTGGCTGGCGGCTTGAAGATTCCCGCCTATCAGACGGCGGAGATCATGCGCGACACGGGCCGTGAGAAATTGATCGATATCCGGCTGGAGCGCGACAGTTGGCTGGTGGTCAGCGAGACGTATATGCCCGGCTGGCGCGCATTCGCCCGTCCGCGCGGCAGCGGCGAGGAGGCGGAGTTCGGCTTGGCGGTCCGACTTGTGCTGGCGAACTTTCAGGGTGTGGAGTTGCCGGCGGGAGACTGGACAGTGCGTCTGGTCTATAGCCCGGAGTCGGTGCACTTGGGTATGTTTACGTCGTCCATCAGCCTCGCGTTGATGGTGTTTCTGGCGGGTGGCTGGTTTTGGCGCGGCTATGTCGGCTTGAATACGTCGGCTTCCGCCGGTGTGGCGCGGGTGGCGCGCAACAGCGTCGCGCCGATATTGCTGAACCTGTTTAATCGCGGCATCGACATGGTTTTTGCCATCGTCATGTATCGCTTGCTGCTGCCGGTCGAAGTGGGCATCTACAACTTCGCTATTGTGCTATTTGTGGCTTTCGACATATTTACAAACTTCGGATTGGACGTGCTGCTCATCCGCGAGGTGTCGCAGCAGAGAAGGCGCGCTGGGCTTTACCTGTTCAACACCTCCTTTTTTCGGTTGCTCTTATGCGCGGCCGGGGCGCCGCTGTTAGCCGGGCTGCTGCTGCTGTGGCAGAGCGTCGGCGCTGAAGCGATCGGCGGCGACGGCATGCTGGCGATAGGCCTGCTTTATCTCGGGCTGTTTCCAGCCAGCCTGTCAAAGGGCATGACATCGCTGTTCTATGCCAACGAGCAGGCGGAAAAACCGGCGGCGATCGCCACGATCACAACGATGAACAAGGCGTTGCTGGGTGTTATCGCTCTGCTGCTGGGCCAGGGCATCGTGGGGCTGGCGGCCGTGAGCATCTTCAACAACTTCTTGACTTTGACTGCCTTGCTTTGGGTCGGGCGCAAGTTCATCGGCCGCGTCTACAGCCTCGCGCCTAATCTCAAGCTCATCGGCGAGATGGCGCGCGAGAGCTTCCCGCTGATGCTGAACCACTTCCTGGCGACCGTGTTCTTCCAGGTGGACATCGTGATATTGCAGGCGCTGAAAGGCGCGGCAACTGTGGCGCAATACGGCACGGCGTACAAGTGGCTGCTCGCCATCAACATCGTGCCGGCATTCTTTACGCAGGCGCTCTTTCCAGTGATATCGCGTCAAGCCAAGGACGACCGCGCGACCTTGACGCAAAGCTACCGATTTGGCATCAAGCTGCTGTTCGCGCTGACCTTGCCGTTGGCAGTGGCTTTCACTGTGCTGGCGACGCCGCTGACGCTGGCGCTGGCGGGCGCGCGCTATCTGCCGGACGGCGCGCTTGCTTTGCAACTTATGATATGGAGCATTCCGCTCGGCTGGATGAACAGTTTGACGCAATATACGCTGATCGCGCTGGGATTGCAGCGACTGATTACACGCGCATTCGCAATGGCCGTGACTTTCAACATCGTGGCAAACCTCATTTTCATTCCGAGGTTCGGATTTCAGGCGGCGGCAATTGCGACAATCGCTTCTGAGCTCGCGCTTTTTCTGCCCTTCTTATTCTTGCTGCGGCGTCAACTCACAGACTTGCGTTTCTGGACCCTGCTGTGGCGGCCTCTTCTGGCGTTGGCCGCCATGCTGGCGACGATAGCGCTGTTTGGTCAGTCGCTGCTGGCGCTGGTTTTGGGCGGGGCAGTCTATATTGCGCTGCTACTGGCGCTGCGGCCGCTGGATGCGGCGGAGGGCAAGGCGTTGGCGAGTTTGCTGCCGTCGGGCGCGCGAAATACAGCGCTTTTGCGGTGGCTCACGGGAGAAGGCGCCAGCCAACTCTGATCAGGAAGTTAGCTGGCTAGCCGCCAGAATTGCCTCCAGCTTGAAGCCAATTCGGCATCGACGACGATAGGGCAAAGCGAATAAAAGATCGCGGTTTGGGCACAGCCGATGTAACTGTGCCCAATCTTGAGCGCTTGATGTAACCGATTCTCCACGCGCTTGGGGCCGCCATTGCCCGGTCAGCTTCTGGCGACCTGTCATGGGCAGAACAAGCGCCACCTTCAATACGGCGATAGTAGCCGCCAAAGCTGCAAGCCATGCCCGCAAAAGCGCATAGTATCGACGGCTGGCTAAGCGGCGTCGGCGGCGACCAGCACTACGATCCCCGATTGGCGAATCTGGCCGCAAGTCATGCCGTCGCTTGCATACGAGTCGATCGCATGGATGGTACGTTCCGCAGTGGCGGTATCAATAAGCGCGAGCCTGCCGGGCGCTGCAAAGCAGACTTCCGTGCCCGGCGCAAACCTAGCGTCTTCAGACTCGCAGGTTGGCAGGAGCAGCTGTTGGCCGATGGTCAACTCATCTGTCGCCAGATTGTTGTGACGTCTGAGGACTTCAACGGTTGAATCGTATTGAATCGCCAAGCGATACAGATTGTCGCCGTCCGCGACGACGTGCGCGCAATCGGTAGTGGTCCGCCACAGCCTCATGGCAAATCTTATGCCTTGCAAGGCCGGATGCTTGTCGAGCGTGATTATGTCGATTTCGGCGCATTCAATGTCATCGTCAGGCGACCTCACCATTATGTGATCGTTCACTGGGCAGATATTAGGCGGCGGCGGGTCGGGCGGGTCGGGCGGATCGGGCGGGTCGGGCGGATCAGGCGGATCGGGTGGGTCCGGAGGATCGGGCGCTCTTGGATATTCGTAAGCGCCGATGTCACAGTTGCCGTATTGCGGCCGGTTGGTGAAGGGTTGGTCGTCGAGCAAACAGTACATAGGATCTGCGGCGTCAATGGCCGGGCTGCCCCACTGAAGCGGGTGATGCGGCGGGTCTCCGGTGAGTCTGCTAATCATGGCGTCGGGCATGTCATCGCCAGCCTGCGCCTCAGCATCGGTGACCGCCTGCGCTTGGAATTCGGCGTCCTCTGACAGCGCCGCTTGACTCTCGGCTGGTTGCGGCGTGCAAGAACCGTCCTGGATTAAGTTGCCGGAGAACTCGATGATGATGTTGGGATTGGGACCGCTGTGGCAATCGCCGCCGCTAGCGCTTTCGGTGATCAAGGTATTGCGAATCTTGAAATTGCCGGTCCAGCCAATGATGGCGATGCCGCCTCCCTGTTCAGCCGCCGTATTGTAAGCCCAGGTCGTGTGCGTGAGCGTCACGAAAGAACTGAACGAGCTTAAGCCGCCGCCTTCTCTGGCGCTGTTGTTGCTGAAAGTGCTGTTGGTGATGTTAAGCGTCGTTTCGCTGCTTTCGATGGCGCCGCCTTCATCCGCGTGGTTTTCGACAAAAGTGCTCTTGTTGATAGTGGCGATGCCGCCGGCGGTTTTCAAGGCGCCGCCGTCTTCGGTCGCCATGTTGTTTTTGAATGTGGCGCCGACGATGTCCAGGGTGTGCAGGCCGGTCGAGCTGATGAAGTAGACGCTGCCGCCGTGGCTCTTTACGGTCATGTTGCCGCTGAACATGGAGTCGGCGATCTCAACTTTGCTGTCGATGGCGTAGATGGCGCCGCCGATGTCGTTGGCTTTGCTATCCTTGATCGTGCTGTCGCTGATGGACAGAGAGCCGCTGTTTACATAGATGCCGCCGCCCACGGTTGGCGCCAGGCCTTTGGTGATGGTCAAGTTATTGACGCTTAAGTGGCCGCCAACAACCATGACAACGCGGTGCTTGGCATCGCCGGAAATTGTGTGCCCGTTGCCCTCGAGTCGAATGCGGCTCGTGACGTTCGGCAATGCCGATGTCAGGGTGACATTCCTTGTGAGCATGATGATATCGTCGCCAGTTTCGGGCGGGGTTGCGGTGTCGTCCGGCTCGGCGCCATCCTCGCAATCATCGTTGCCATCCGCGTCGCCGCTCTCTACAACCTGGGCAATGCCATTGGCGGAGCGGATCGCGTTTGCCAGGCTGCAATCGTCGTCCACGGTGATGAGGCAGGCGAGCGGGAAGGTCGTCGTAACTGTCGGAAGCGGCGTTGTGCCAGACAAGGAATCCACCTCCACACTGGAGATCTGGCCACACTGCTCCGCGCTGATGACCCAGGACGATTCGGTCGCGTTTGCTCCACTGGAGTTTTGAGCGCTATCAGTATCGAATTGGGGGGTCCAGCGCGCGGTCGTAACGGTTTGATCGCCGCCGCTCAGCTCGCAGCGCAGCACGTGCTGGTTGTTGTTGACCGTATTTTCGCAGCTTACAGACAAGGAGTCAGTCGCCTCGGGCGAGCACTCAAGCGTGATAGTGGTTTCGACCGTGGGAAGAACTGTATCGCCTGCTTCCGCCGCCACCTGGACAGTTGTGCTCTGGCCGCAGTATTCATCAGCAATAACCCACGTCGCCGCCGGTCGGGATGTTGTTTGACGGTATTGTTCTTCAAAACTAGGGGTCCATAGCGCCGACGTGACGATTAAATCGCCGGCGTTCAACGAACAATACAGGATATCGTGGTTGTCGCCGGTCTGGATCTCACAGGCAATGGTCACAAAGTCGACAACTACGGGTTGCGACGCGTCGCTGCGTTCGGCGCCGCGAATGGTCTTGACGCTATAGTTGTAGCGGTCGCCGGGTGTAGTGGCGCTGGTATCGGTATAGCTCGTATCGCTGCTGCCAGTATTGTCCACCAGAGTCGTCAGGTCGGTTTCACCTTGCAGGGGGCGGCGGCGCAAGATTTCATAACCGTCTACCTGTCCATCTGGCGCAGTCCAGCTGAGGGTGATACCCTCGGCGCTGACGCTGGCCGACAAGTCGGTCGGAGCTTCCAACGCAGGTTCTTGTGCCGCGACGAGACTCAACGATCCAACAAGAAGCAGTATGAGGCAAAAGAGCGCGAAGACCTGCCGCGGCCGGCTCGCCGGTAGACCCCGGCTACTGTGATGCCGCTTGCTGATGAAGCGAGCCTGTTTGTCCCTCAGCGCGATTCCCGGCAATGATGCTGGAAGAATCTTGCGGGTTGAAAGTCTCATGGTTGTCTCCATTCCTCAATTATTGGCTCGGTCATGTTGACAGTTTATCGAAAGCAAATCAGCCTACCGACAAGGCGCAGAAAACCGAGATAAGCTGTATCAATTTCCTGTAATCGGTTTAAGACACGGCAGCAATGCTTGATTTTGTTGCTGAAACATGCCACCAGATGCCGCTCGCGATAGGTCCGCCTATCATAGGCTCGATGTTCTTTGGTTCGCGGATGTGGTGGTATCACGGCTTCTACTCCTCAAGCCAGCAAGCGGTACACAAAATCCGGGTCATGGGCAAGAGCTTCCATCATGCCCTTCCAATCCCCAATTGCAGCCCGGCGCGCAAAGCGCTTGTAAGCCGTATTCCATGTTCCCTATTCGCTTGGCAGCAAACGCCATTGTGCGCCACTGCGACTTACCCATTTCACTGCTTCAACAAATTGGCGGCATTTCGTCTCATTGCCCAGATAAACAATTGGCTCTTGCGCCAGCAAATCCCGAAGTTTCGCCGCTGTTCGTCAGATTATCTTATGGATGTCATAAGACTATTCTACGCATTTATGAAAATACCAATGTCAAAATGTCAACCCATCTTGGCCGCTGACCGTGAATTGTCGGCGTGAGAGACGTCGGCGTCTGCAAATATGCCCAGGCGGGTATGGCGGAGATCCACGGAGGTCAGCTTACCCAAGCCAGCGCGCTCGGCGGTTTGCTTGACGATATTGCGGATGGTTTGCGTACTCGTCCTAATGGTCTTTTCTGGTTTGAAGCGCGCGTACATGCCGGTGCTTAGCGCCGGGAACATGAATGAGAAGGGATCGTCGTAGTCTCTCAAAACGCTTCTTTGGGCGGATTGCAGACGACGCAGGGCATTGATCGTATCTGCCGTGTTGCCGCGAATCGGCACGCAGGCATCTCGATCGCCATAGTCACCTTCGAGAACGAGCGTTTCCTGATCCCAGTCTAGGTCTTCCCAGCGGAGCGCGACCAGTTCGGAGTTGCTGACGGCGGTGTTGAGCAAGAGGCATATGACGGCATAGTTTCGGATTCCCATGTGCGAATCGTCGTCCTGCCAGACCGAGAGCAACTTCCGGCATTCGCTGAGGGAAAGCTGGCGTGGTTTGCGCCGGGGCGCATTGTCCTTGCTTGTGCCGCGGATCCTCAGATCGCTAAGTTGGATATAGTGGATGCCGAAGGACGGGTCAATGTACGCCGCAACGCGCAGGAGCCGCTGCATATGCGACTTCCGGCTGAGGCGCGTGCTGTAGCTGAGGTTGCGACTATAAAGGAATCTCTTGATCTTGTCATAGTGTAGATCCATGACTTCAAACTCATTTTTGGCCGCAAATTTCTCCCACTGTTGAAATGTATTCCGGTATACTCTCCGGCTGGTTTCCGACGGGAGCTCAGTTGACAGGAGCGCTGCAACTTGCGAAAACGTTAGGCCGCTTGCCGCCGCGGGTTCAGTTTGAAGCGGCGCCGTTTCCACTGGCAGATCCCCCGCCTGACGAACATCGTTATTGGCGGTTTGATATTTGTGTCTAGTCAAGAAATCTTGCGCCATGATGATCAGCGACCCGGCCTATCAGCTATTATCCGAGCCATACACGCCTCCCTATGTCCGATGCAAGCCAAGATACAATTCATACCAGCGCTCGTAGTCCCCAAGATCGGGTAAGTTCTCGCTATGCGCCGACGCCGCCTCGACCAATAGCAGGTCGTTGTAGAGTTGAAGCGA
Source organism: Anaerolineae bacterium (assembly GCA_022824465.1). Lineage (GTDB taxonomy): Bacteria > Chloroflexota > Anaerolineae > Aggregatilineales > Phototrophicaceae > UBA6055. Next base: position 775,239 of record JAJDZV010000004.1, on the reverse strand, counting down.
AAGCGACACTAACTCAACCAGCTCGCGGCACAGCGGCAAATCCTGCCAGATTACTTGTCTTAGCTTGCTCAACTCTGGACGACTGATTTCTTCTTGAGTCAACGCATAATGGACTGTTGCGAAGCGTTCCCGCGCCGTGCCCTGGCGGATTTCAAAGTCTGAGCAAGGTTCGGTCCAATCGACCGGTCTGTCGACGATCGAATTGATTGCGGCGGCAACGACAATTGCGCCAAGCAAAAACAGGGCGATTCTATTGAAGTAGGTTTGTTGCCTGCCAAACCTCTTCGCCCGATGCTCGCTTCGCCGCTGCCACTTCGGTGTCAGCCGAACTCCCCAATCTGACATGAGCTGTTCGCAGTCTCCTTAATACACGCTGAGCTTGGCGGAGAATGTCGGCGCGGCTGGCAAGAGCTTGCGCGGACCGACCGCACGATTCATTGCGACAGGCGGCCGCCGGTGCAAACCAGCGTTACGGCAATTCATTTCGGTCAACCATTCAATTGTCTCGGTTGATGTACATTAGAGCTCTTCGCTTTATTCCGAGTCCCTTAGCGACCAAAAGATGACTTGACGGCGGCAGCGGCGCTCACTTCTCGGACAGCTTCGGGCTCTCTCACAGCTCCCAACTCACGATGAACGAACTCACACCTGCCTTCGTTCGCTTCTGACATGGAGATGGACTGCCTATGGATGGGCGTCCGCATCAAGGGGGGGAGATACGGGGACATAGCTTTCGAGTTGACGGCAAAGCCGCAAAATGACAATGAATCAGTGCTACGTCCTCACTAGGCAGCCCATCTGGATGCCAGAACCATTCGGACACGCGCAAGGCTGCCGGAGTAACTCCTAGGCCGTGAGCCATTGTCGCGTCTCCAGTCAAGCGGAGACCCGCGTGGGTCGCCTCCAGCGTCGATCGCCGATGCCGATGCGCACAAGCAACCGTATGCCTGCCGGGCAACAATGGGCCGAAACAATCCGACAATCTAGCTGATGAATTGCTCACCCTCCCTTAAGTTGTATAAGTGTAGTTACGATTGAACGAAACAATGGTTAAGTCGATTGTACCATTAAGCATTTGAAATGAAAATCAATATACGCTCAATTTTGAATTGCGGAGATATTGCTATGATCGCCTGCGAATGCCAATTGCAGGACGAAGCGCGGCAGGTCCGACCTAAGCACAGTTGCGACCTGGAGTCACGCTTCGCTGGCAATAGGGCGCAGGGCGTGAAGCCGCCCTCTGCGTAGGCTTATCCGATATTGCGACGAATTGAGAGTCGTTGCCGTCCTTGAATTGCAGGCGCCGACGGCCTGCAAGGGAGGAGGCTAATGTTAAGGCCGTCCGACGGGCTGCGCGACGGAGCGCAAAGGGAAGCAAGCCAAGGGCGCTGGCGGACAGGCGCAGCCGGCGCAGGCTGCAGCGCCAGGTTGGAACAGGTTGCTAGTGGAATGATCGGAGTTGCGGCGACCAAGCTGTCGCCGGAAAAGGCTATGACCGCGGCGTTCTCGAGCGCTGGTTCAGTCTTCGTGATTCCCTGGCGAATGGAGATGCCGATCGGTACGAAGACTCAGGGCTCTGGATTCAGCGCCTCTGATGATGAGATCAAAGTAGAAATCCGCCGCCTGCTCAGGTGTATGGTCATTGATGTTGTTGAGATGCCAGCGAAGGAAAACGTAGCTGGACTCGACCAGGTGATTGACCGAAACATTCATCGGAACCGGACTCGTGCTCCGCGCCTCCCACCGTTCGATGACTACCTTTACCGCTGCTTCTTTCAGCATATCGCGGATCGGATGCACGTCCGGTAGTGCGATAATAACGCGAAACCGGTCCTGATTTTCCTGGACGAAACGGAAGAGCGCAACCGTCTCAGCGTACATGGACTCTTCTTGTCTGAGACGCTCTGCGAGTTCACGCATTGTGTTCCGCAGCGTGTCTATGAGGAGTTCGTCCAAGGTTTTGTAGTGACGGTAGAAAGTCGCACGGCCGACATTGGCGCGCTCTCTTAAGGCGGTGACAGTGAGATTCTCGAAGCCACGCTCCAACACCAGGCTGACAATGGCATCGCCCATTCTTCTGCGCGATCGCGCGACGCGTGGGTTTAATCGTTCCATTGTATAAAGATAATGGCAGAATATGACTTCGTCCACCGTTAGAGTGTGTTTTTTAAGACATATGTAAGGGAATAGGCTCAGTTACACAAAGTATGTGTAAGTCGTGCCGGATGCATGCACGCGATGCTGCTGGCAGTTCCTTCAGGTCTCAGACGAAAGGGGGAGCCTGGCAATGACCGTGGCGCCGCGCCCAATGCCTTCGCTGCTGACGGATATGTCGCCGTGTTCGCCGCCGCCTTCGCGACCGCCCTCGCTGGACTCGCTCCGATGTTCGCCCACTCCGTCGGACGAACCGGTCTCCTGACCCAGCGCTAGTCCGAACATGCTGAATGCGCTGACGAAAACGATGATTGCGATCATCGTGTTGCTCGCGCTCCAAAACTTGCTCCGCTTCATGCCTCTACCCGTCCTTTCTTGAACGATTGCTTTTTTGAGGGACATTCCTCAATTGCCCTCAAGTTAGCGCCGAATTGTCGCAGCAATATCTCAACGCGAGATTTGCTCGGCGCGCCGGGCGGCGGGTCGGCGCTGAAGCGCAAGACTTGCACAGAGAGCCGCTTGTAGTCGTCCAGCTGGCTTCGGCGGCGTCGCTTGTAGAGCGTGGGTGGTATGGATAGCGTCAAGCAAGTAAAATGTGCGCGCCAGCAAGCTTGTGCAAAGGAATGTCGCCATGGTCGAACTCATCTGGGAAGGCAAATACGACAAAGACTGCAAGCGCGTAGCGCCTTTGAAAGTCGCCTTGCCCTTCCAAACAGTCGAAACCGTCAACGAAGATCCGATAGAGCGCCGGCGGCAGCTTGAGCTTTTCGCGGCCGGGCGCGACACCGAATGGCGCAACCGGCTGATTTGGGGCGACAAGAAATACGTGCTGCCATCGCTTCTGCCGGAGTTTGCTGGCAAGGTCGACTTGATTTATATTGACCCGCCATTCGCGACAGGGCAAGATTTTTCGTATCAAGCGAAAGTAGGGGATGACGAGTTTACGAAGGAAGCGAGTATAGTAGAACAGAAGGCCTACCGCGATACTTGGGGAGGGGAGGGCGGTGGCTTGTCCTCTTACCTGACTTGGTTCTACAAGACAATCGTTTTCTTACAGGAGTTGCTTAGTGAATCGGGAATCATTTATGTACACTGCGATCCGACCATTAGCCATTTTCTAAAAGCAATATTAGATGAAGTCTTTGGTAGTGACAACTTCAGAAATGAAATCATATGGTCATATCGTCGTTGGCCAGCGAAATCTCAAAACTTCCAGCGCATGCATGACATAATTTTTTTCTATAGCAAGTCTACGCAACAGATAACTTGGAATCAACTGTTTGAACCCTTGGCTGAATCGACTCTAAAGGCGGATGGCGGCAAGAAAATAATAAATGTCTTTGACGAAACGGGACGCCGAAAAAGAGGGGTCAAGACGGGTGAACAATCGCCAGGTGCACCCATGAGGGACGTATGGAATATCGGAATTATTTCGCCCACCGCAAACGAACGCCTTGGTTATCCTACGCAAAAGCCAGAAGCCCTTGTAGAACGCATGATTACTGCAACATCCAATGAAGGCGACCTCGTCCTCGACTGCTTCTGCGGATCCGGCACGACGGCTGCCGTCGCCGAGAAAACTAATCGCCGCTGGATCGCCTGCGACTTGGGGCGTTTCGCCATCCACACCACCCGCAAGCGCCTGCTGGGCATCGAGAACGTGCGCCCCTTTGTCGTGCAGAATCTAGGCAAATATGAGCGGCAAGTCTGGCAAAAAACCGAGTTTGGTGAGGAAGCGGCTTTCCAAATCCGACGCTACCGCAAGTTCATTCTTGACCTCTATCACGCCGAAATGCTCGAGGGTTATGCCTGGCTGCACGGAAAGAAAGGCCGGCGCATGGTGCATGTCGGCTCGGTGGATAGTCCGGTCGCGGTCGGTGAGGTGCGACAGATGGCGATTGAATTGCGGCGGGCGCTTGGGAGCGGGAAGAATGCGCCGACTTTGGCTGGCCTTGATATTCTAGGTTGGGATTTCGCCCTGGACATGAATGAAACCGCCAAGCAGATTGCGGCGGAAGCGGGCGTCAAGGTTCGATTTTTGCGCATCCCGCGAGAAGTGCTGGAGAAGAAGGCGGTCGATCAAGGCGATATTCAATTCTTTGAGTTGGCGGCGCTGGCGGTAGATTTGCACCAGCAAGGACGCAATATAATGGTTCAGCTGACTGACTTTATGGTGCCTCCCGATGATGTGCCAGACGAAGTGGCGAAAGCCGTGCGCGACTGGAAGGACTGGATTGATTATTGGGCCGTCGATTTCAACTACCGCGATGATACTTTTCACAATATGCGGCAATATTACCGGACGCCGAAGAACCGCGAGTTGCTAGATCGCATAACTCACAAGTACGAAGAACCGGGGGAGTACACCATTCTTGTGAAAGCGATTGATATTCTCGGCAACGACACGACCAAATCACTGACCGTCAAGGTGGTGTAGACATGGCCAAAGCAAGCCCGGCGCAGATGAGTTATCTGGAAGATCATGGCAATACCGCGCCTGCTGTTCCAGCGATCAGCCACGAGGTTCGCGAATGGCGTAACAATAACTATCAGGGCGCCACCGACACATCGCGTACGCTGCTGAATTACTGGTTTCATAGCGATCACAAATTGCGCTTGGACGAACCATTTGAGTATTACGCCGCGCAGCAGCGGGCAATCGAAAGCCTGATTTATGTATATGAGGTGGCGAAAGTCCGCAATCGCGTTTCGCTCTATCAGCAGTTTATTCCGCATGACCGGGCCGATGAGATTCGCTTTCCGCGCTATGATTCCTTCGCTCGTTACTGTACCAAGATGGCGACCGGCAGCGGCAAAACCAAAGTCATGGCGCTGGCAATCGCCTGGCAGTATTTTAATGCGGTGCTGGAAAACAGCGCGGATTACGCCAGGACCTTCCTCGTTATTGCGCCCAATGTCATCGTCTTTGAGCGGTTGCGCGGCGATTTTGCCGGTGGCCGCATCTTCCAGAATGACCCTGTGATTCCAAAAGAATTCCAGATCTTTTGGGATATGCAGTCTTACATGCGCGGCGACGCCGAACGAGGCTCGTCGGAAGGCGCCCTGTACCTGACCAATATCCAGCAGCTATATGACCGTGAAGATCGAAAGAAGGACGACGAACCGGAAATCATGACAGCGGTTTTAGGAAACAAGCCGCCGGCTAATCTCGACGATGAAGTTGATTTCCGCGAAAGAATTCTGGAACGGGATGGATCGCCCGTGCTGGTGCTGAACGATGAAGGGCATCATACTCACGATCCAGACAGCACCTGGAACGAGACGATCCGCGCCTTGCATGAAGGGCATCCAGCCGGGCTGTCGGCTCAACTGGATTTTTCGGCGACGCCGCGCTACAGCAAAGGCGCGCTCTTCGCCTGGACGATCAGCGATTATCCGCTCCGGCAAGCGATACGTGACAACATCGTCAAGCGGCCCGTCAAAGGCATCACTGACATTGGCGAAATGCCCAGCAACGATACCGCTATCAAGTATGAACCGTTCATCATTGCCGGGATTGAGCGCTGGCGCGAGTATCGCGAACAACTGGCGTCGATGGAGAAGATGGAGAAGAAGCCGCTGCTCTTCATCATGATGAACAAGACCAAAGAGGCGGATGACATCGGCGCCTACCTGCGGCGCAAATTCCCTGATGAATTCGCTGGCGACAAGACATTGGTTATTCACACCGACAGAAAAGGCGAAGTTTCCAAGCGGGACCTGGACAATGCGCGGAAGGCGGCAAAAGAAGTCGATCTTGGCGAAAGCCCAATCAACGCCATCGTCAGCGTACTGATGCTGCGCGAGGGCTGGGACGTGCAGAATGTGACGGTGATTGTCGGCCTGCGCCCCTATAGCTCCACAGCCAAGATCTTACCAGAGCAGACGATCGGTCGCGGCTTGCGGCTAATGTTCCGCAACCTTCGAACCCCGTATCAAGAGCGGGTAGACATCATCGGGAATCCGGCATTCATCAATTTCGTTGCGGAATTGGAAGAGGAAGAAGATTACGAATTTGATACCTGGCGAGTCGGAAAGGACAAGCTGCAAATCACGGTCATCAAGCCGGAGCCGGATAAAGCCGAATATGATGTCGCCTTGCCAACGCTCAGTCCCTTACTTGCCCGGTCGACCAGTCTGCAAGAAGAAATCGAAGCGCTAGATATTGCCAGTCTGTACAACGGCGAGCCGCTGCCTATCAAAACGAGCGAAGAAGTAGAGCGTACGTTCCTGTATGAGGGCAAGGACCTGCTCACATCCGAAACACTATTCAAGCGTACTTACACCATTCCGACGCCACAAACATCGCAAGAGATGGTCGCTTATTATGCGGACATAATCGCGAAAGAAGTGAGACTGCCAAGCCAGTTTGCCGCCCTCGCGCCAAAAGTGCGCGACTTTCTAAAGTATCAGGCATTCGGGCGCGAAGTTGATTTGGACAGCCCCGAGATCCTGCGGGCAATCGGCCACAAGCTGCATCTGGTGGTCACGATTAAAGCATTCTTGAACGCGCTGCGGGAGAAGATAATCCAACCGCAAGAGCCGGTGCTGGAAGGCGCTGGACGCAAGTTATCGTCGATTGCGCCCTTTCCCTGGTCGCAAGAAGCGCCGGAATGCCGCAAGACGATTTTCAATAAGGTCGCTTGTGATAGTGATTTCGAAGCGACTTTCGCGCGATTCCTGGATAACGCGAATGATGTCACTCTGTTTGGCAAGCTGCCGCTTCAGTTCGGCTTTTCTATTCCCTACACCGATACACGCGGCAATTTGCGACATTACTATCCCGATTTTGTGGTTGTGGATGCAGACGGCGTTTCGTATCTGGTGGAAACAAAAGGTCGTGAAGATATTGAAGTGGCAAACAAAGACCGTTCAGCAACAATTTGGGCGGAGCAAGCCACAACTCTAACCGGTCAAGAATGGCGCTATGTGAAGGTTTTGCAGATAGACTTTCAGGACTTGGCCCCCGCAACCTTTGCCGACTGCGCGCACATCGGTGGCTAGCTCGGACGCGCCGCGCTTCGCATCGTATGACATGGACGTTCTCACGCCATTGACCACGCCGTCCCAGCTTTCATCCAACGCCAGGATGGGGCTGGAAGGATCGCCGCTCTCGCCTGCGCCTTCGCCGCCGCCTTCGCGACGGCCCTCGCTGGACTCGCTCCGATGTTCGCCCGCTCCTTCGGACGATCCGGACTCCTGACCCAGCGCTAGTCCGAACAAACTGAATGAGCTAATCATGACAACGATGAAGATTATCGTCATGCTTGCGCTCCAAAACTTGCTCCGCTTCATGTCCACACCTCATTTCTAAACTTTGCTGATTGGCTGAGGGATATTCCTCATTACCCGCAGGTTAGTGATAAAATGTCGCAGCAATATCTCAATGCGAGATTTGGTTGGCATGCCGCTCAAGTCGCTGGCTCACACTGTGTCCTAATCTGCCGCGCGGCTGGGCGGCGCTTGGACTGGACGCTAGCGTCGGATATCCTGTCGAGCGTTCAACCAATTGGTTGTACAATCGGGAGCAATGGACGCAGCACAGGAGCCCCGCATGCCCGATCAACAGCGCGTGGCGCGATCGCTGGAACTTTACCGGCGCGCGGAAACGCTCATTCCCGGACGGACGCAGCTGATTAGCCGGCGATCGAGCCAGTTCGCGCATGGCAACAGCCCGATTTACGCCGGACGAGCCAATGGCGCGCGCTTCATCGATGTGGATGAAAACGAATATATCGACTGGGTCAACGCAGTCGGCGCCATCATCCTGGGCCACGCGGATGACGCGGTCGACAGCGCGGTCAAAGCGCAGATCGACCGCGGCAGCATCTACACCCTCAACAGCGCTCAGGAGATTGAGCTGGCCGAATTGCTCAACGAGGTCGTGCCCAGCGCGGAGATGGCGCGTTATACCAAGGGCGGCGGCGAGGCCAACGCCGTAGCGGCGCGCATCGCCCGTGGCGTTACGGGGCGCAACCTGATTCTCTTCAGCGGTTATCATGGCTGGCACGATTGGTATCAGTCAGCCAATTATCTGGTCGATCCTGAAAGCGGCGAGTTTCCCTTCGCCGACATTGAGCCGATCGGCGTGCCGGCGGAATTGGCGGGCACGGCGCTGCCCTTCGTCTGGGGCGATCTGGCCGGTCTGCGCGACCTGCTGCGCGCGCATGAAAGCGAGGTGGCGGCGATCATGATGGAACCGATGCGCTCGGAGCTGCCGCCGCCGGGTTATCTGGAAGGCGTTCAACAGTTGGCGCGCGCGCATGGCGCTGTGTTCATCTTTGACGAGGTGTCCTGCGGTTTTCGGCCGCATATCGGCGGCGTGCAAGCCTACCTGGGCCTGAAGCCTGATATGACCGTGCTGGCGAAGGCGATGTCCAACGGGTATCCGATGGGCGCGGTGGTCGGTTCGCGCGAGGTGATGGAGCCAGCGGGGCGCATGTTCATTTCAAGTTCGTATTGGAGCGACAACCTGGGTCTAGCCGCCAGCCAGACAACCATCCGCGAGCTGGAACGGCGCGATTCCGCCCGGCGCTTCGAGGCGCTGGGTACGGCGCTGACCGAGAAGCTGAACCAGGCGCTGCGCCAGGCAGGTCTGGCTGGGCGCTGCGGTGGCGTCTTCTGGAATCCAACCCTGCATTTTGACTTGCCCGACGAAAGCCTGCGCCCGGTCGCCAACACCATCTTCATCCAGGAGATGGCGCGCCGCGGCATTCACTGCAATATGAGCTTCAAAGCCACCCTGGCGCACACTCAGGAAGATATCGAGATTACGGCGAATTGCGCGGCCGAAGCCTTCGCCCACATCAAGGGCGGCTTGGAGAGCGGCGATCTGCAGCAGCTTCTGGAAAGCGACCTGTCCAAAGAACCCTTCCGGCGGCTGGTGCGATGAGAATCGTCGACGCCGGCGTCATCACGCAGAGCCCGCCCGGGACGGATCGCGCGGCCTACACTTTTCCGGCGCTGTTGGCGCGGCGCGATGGCTCGCTGCTGCTGACCTGCCGGCGCGGCTCAGACAAAGATTGCGCCGATGAATGGGTCGAGCTTTATCGCTCGGATGACGGCGGGCGCTGCTGGGCGCGCATGGAAAGCGACATCCCGCCAGCGCGCGTCGGCGGCGCGGCGAGCTCGCTCCGTGTCCTTTATCTGACCGAGCTGGACGAGGGTCATCTGCTGGCGGCGTCAATGTGGATCGACCGCGAGACGCATCCCGGCGCGCCGCTCTTCAATCCGCGCACGGAAGGCTGTCTGCCGATGGGCGTCTTTCTGGCAGATTCCTTTGACGGCGGCCGCAGCTTTAGCGCCTGGCGCCCGGTGGACTTGCCCGCTGATCTCGGTCCGCCGAGCCTGACAAATCCCTTGATCACGCTGCCGGATGGCGCCTTGCTGCTCTCGGTCGAGACGAACAAGCCATACCACGATGCCGGCCAGTGGTTTCAGCGGGTCGTCGCGCTGCGCACAAATGATGGCGGGCAGAGCTGGGACGCGCCGAGCGATGCGGGTTTCGACCCGTCCGGGCGCATCTTCCACTGGGATATGCGCCTTGGCTTGGCTGCTGACCGGCGCTTGGTCAGCTTCGCCTGGATCTACGATACGGAGGCGGGACGCTACTGCAATATCCGCCGCCGCACCAGCGCTGATTCGGGCCGGACCTGGTCGGCAGCGCAGGACATCGGCATCGCCGACCAAGCCGGGCATCCAGCCATGCGGCCTGATGGAAGCGTCGTCCTGGCCTGGGTCGACCGTTTCGGCAGCGGCTCAATCCGCGCGCGCGCCGCGACCGATGCCGGCGCCGAGTTCGACCGGTCCAGCGAAGTCGTCATTTATGAGCACGGCGGCCGGGCAGGGCAAACACGCGGCACGGCCGGCACGCTGGATGACATGAGCATTTGGACTTATGGCTTGCCTTACGCGGAGGCGCTGGCGGACGGCGATGTCATGGTCGTTTATTACGCCGGTGATCAGCGGGCGATGGATATCCACTATGCGCGCTTGTCGTTTGATGCGCTTTAATTCTACCTCGCCTCCCGGCCCTCTCTCCAAATCATCGGAGAGGGGATGCGTCGCTCAGTGCGAGCGGGTGGTTAGACAATAAATTCTTCTCTGAATATACTTCTGTGTCCGCCATGGCGACAGATCTGTCGGGAAATGTGATATGATGCGCTGGTCACTGACGGAAGCCGACCGCGAATTCATCGCCCGCGATATCGTGCCCTTCCTGCCCGACCGAATCTTCGACGCGCACGCGCATCTATTCTGCCACGAGCATTTTGATACCCTGCCCTCAGGCTTTCGCGACATGCCGGCGCGGCTGGATCTGGCGAGCTATTATGGCTTTATCGACTGGATTCATCCCGGGGACCGAACCTGCGGCGGGCTCTTCTTCGGCCAGGCTTTCACCGGCGATAGCGAGCGAAACAACGGATTCGTCGCTGAGGAAGTCCGAAATTCGCCGGGCGATCGCGACTTCGGGCAGATGATCATCGCGCCCGGCATGTCAGCGGATGCCGTCGGCGCTGGCGTGAAGGCAGGCGGCTTCGTTGGATTGAAGTGCTATCATACCTTGGCAACCGGCCCCGAGCGGACCTGGACGGCGCCCATCGAAGCCTATCTGCCGCAGCATCAGGTGGAGGTCGCCGGTGAGTTGGGTCTTTGCATCACCTTGCATATCGTGCGCGACCGGGCTTTGGCTGACCCGCTTAATCAAGCGACCATCCGGCGCTACTGCGAAAGCTTTCCCGATATGCGCTTAATCCTGGCGCACGCCGGGCGTGGCTTCAATCCTTGGCACACCATTGATGGCATTGAAAGCTTGCGCGGGCTGGACAATGTCTTCTTCGACACATCGGCGGTGACAGAAGCCGGCGCCTTCGAGGCGATCATCGATGTCATGGGGCATGAACGCCTGCTCTATGGCTCGGACTTTCCGGTAAGCCACGCGCGCGGTCGCTGCGTCGCTATCGGCGACTCCTTTCACTGGATATACCCTGAGGAGATGGAGCTGGCGGAGAAGCACGCCGAATTGCGTCCGGTGCTCGTCGGCTTGGAGTCGCTGCGGGCGCTGCGCCTGGCTTGCTGGCGGATGCGGCTGCGCGACGGGCAAATCGAGGATATCTTCTACAATACTGCTGCTCAGTTGTTTACACGCCAATCGTAGCCGCGGAGGGACCCATGCCACAGTCGGAACGCAACGTCTATAGCTTGATGGACTTGAAGGGAAAAGTCGCCATCGTGACCGGCGCAGCCGGCTGGCTGGGCTCGGCAATGAGCCGCTCGCTGGCGGAGGCAGGGGCGCGCCTGGTCGTCACCAGCCGGGATGGCGCTATCGCCGAAGCCTTCGCGGCGAGCTTGCCGGGCGCCGGGCATCTGGGCTTGGCTCTTTCGCAGGGCGATACGGACAGCATCCCCGCGTTCGTGGCCGAGGTAGTTGAGCGCATGGGCGCGATCGACATTCTGGTCAACAACGCCTATGGCGGTCCGCCGGCCGATATCGACACCGCCACCGCCGACGACTTCGACCAGGCTTATCACACCGGCGTCACGGCATATTTTCTGCTGGCGCGGGATGTCGCCTTGCATTTGCGCGGGCGCGGCGTCGGCGGCTCAATCATCAATATCGGCAGCATGTACGGCGTGGTCGCCAGCTACCCGGAAGCCTACGAGGGCTTGGGCATCAACAGCCCGCCGAATTATCATGGACTGAAAGGCGGCTTGGCGCATTTGACGCGTCATCTGGCCGCCTATTGGGCGCGCGACAGTATACGGGTCAATTGCCTCAGTCCGGGACCCTTTCCCAAGATGCCAGATATTGATGAGGCGCATCCGGGCTTTATCCAACGACTGGAGGCCAAAGTGCCGCTCGGGCGGATGGGAAAGCCCGAAGAACTTAAGGGCGTCGTCTTGCTGCTGGCGAGCGATGCCGGAAGCTACATCACTGGGCAAAACATCCTGGTGGATGGCGGCTGGACGGCTTGGTAGGGGAGGCAGCCATGCAGATCGTGAAGCCGGCCGAACAGGTCGATATGGCGCGCAACAAACGTCTGCTGAATCGCTATCGCTTCATCGAATATGAGACCTTGCGCATCCTGGCGGCTTGGCTGCCGGCGACCGCGCGCATGGAAACCAAGCTGGCCATGGGGCGCTTCTTGTGGGAGGAGGCGCAGCATGTGCAACATCTCTATCAGCGGCTGCGCGAGGTGCAGACGCCGGCCTTCCGTCCGCCGGACGATCCCGCGCTGGAGACGCTGATGGCGGAAGCGATCAACGCGCCCGACGAGCGCAGCCTGCTGGCGGGTTTGTTCCGCGTCATCAAACCGGCGCTGCGGGACGCCTATCGCTGGCACAGCGGGCAGACCTTCGCCAATCCCGATGCGCCAACGCTCTACGCCCTGAAGCATATCCTGCTGGACGAAGATGAACATGTCGCCTGGGCGGAAGCCGAATTCGCCAGGCAGCCGCAGGGGGACTGGGAGCGTTATATCGCCGCTTTGCTGGCGCATTGTGGCGGCGTCACGGGTGATGAAACCCGTAGCGAGCAACCGGCGCAACCGGCCGCGCGCATCCCCTTTCGCGCGCCGATGACGGCCGCCCGTGACAAGCGCTTCACCATACTGGAGCAGCACTGGGGCGATGCCGCAGCGCGCCAGCCGACAGACGAGGCGGCGCGCCGACTGGACGAATTCGAGAATTACAGCCAGGAAATGCTGGCGGCGGAAACGGTGGCGCTGATCATCTACCTCTCGCCGGCTATGCCCTGGGACTTCGTCTATGACTCGGCGCGGCATTGCTACGACGAGACGCGACATTGCCTGCTGGGCATCGAGTGGCTGCGGCAGCACGAGCTGGATTACACGAGCGTGCCGCAGAATACCCGTATCTACGCCTGGCGCTCGCAATATGATCCAGCCACGCAATACTGCCTGTTGACGCGCGGCAACGAGGCGCACGCCTTTCCTCACCGGCGCCGCAGCCTGCTGCAATACGAAGCGGCCGGCGATCAGCTTTCGGCGCAATATGTCAGCTACGACATGGCCGACGAGCGACAGCATGTCGCCTTCGGCACGAAATGGCTGCCGCAGCTGATGGCGCAGAACAACATTGATATGCCTGTCGAGCAGTTCATCGAGGACACGGTCGACTTGTGGCGGCGGGAGTACCTCTCCCGCGAATTGCCCCTGCATAGCGAGCGCGAGGCTGCATCATGAGCGACTCGATCACGCGTTATCCGCAAGCGATTCTGGTGTCCTGCGAGATTCCCTGGGGCGAAAACGGCGAGCTTCTGGAAGCTGTCTTCCGGCGCTCGGTGCGGGCGACGCTCAAGCACTTCAATCATCTCTACATCTTTGGCACGGCGGGCGAAGGCTATGCGGTGAGCCAGACGCAATTTCGGCGCATTGTCGACATCTTCTACGAGGAAACGCGCGGCGACAACATATTTCCGATGGCGGGACTTATCGGCATGTCGACGCCGATCGTGCTGGAGAAGCTGCAATACGCTTACGATCGCGGTTTCCGCGCCTTCCAGATTTCGCTACCGTCCTGGGGCGCGCTGACCGACGCCGAAGTCATGACCTTCTTTCGCGATGTCTGTGGCGCGTTTCCGGCGGCGCAATTCTTGCATTACAACTTGCCGCGGGCCGGGCGCGTGCTGGAAGCGCCAGACTATCGCCCGCTGGTTGACGCGCTGCCCAACCTGGTCGCCACTAAGAACACCGGCGGCGGTCACAAGCGGGCGGCCGAGCTGGTCAGCCAGGTTGGCGAGTTGCAGCACTTTCTGGGCGAGGGCAATTTTCTGCAAGGCTGCCTCTATGGCGAATGCTCCTTGCTGGCGACCTTCGGCTCGCTGAGCCCGCACAAAGTCAAAGCCTATTTTGCCGCGTCCCAAGCGAAAGATTTCCCGACTATGCTGGCACTGCAGCGCGGCTTCCACGATATGCTGGCTGACCTCTTCGCAGCGCTGGCGGGCGAAAGCAAGATCGACGGCGCTTATGACAAGCTGTGGCTGCGCCTTGGCGGCTTCGAGCAGATGCCCCTGCGCTTGCTCTCGCCTTATCACGGATTCAGCGAGGCGCAGTTCCAAGCCTGTAAGCGTCTGCTGGCGGGCAAATACGCCGACTGGCTGCCATGCTAAACGCCGGGCAGATTTATTCCGCCAGCATTTTATCCAACTCGGCGCTTGCGTCCCGCAAGACGTTCATCAGCGAGAAGTCGCCGCCGTAGGGGATCATCAGCGAGCCCTGTTGGCGGTAGCGGTCGACCTCGTCGATTGACGCGGCGGTCCTTCCCCAGACTTTATTGTGCGTTTCGCAGGCGGCCGCCACCTGCGCCACCGCTTCGTCCATGGTCAGTTGCATCTCGGGGTAGGTTTCGAGGCGCAAGCCCAGGTCGCCCGGGCCGACAAACAGCGCGTCTATGCCGGGCACGGCGGCGATTTCCTCAGCATTGGCGACGGCTTCTGGCGTTTCGATCTGCGCGACGAGGAAAGTCTCGCGGTTGGCGTCTTCAATGTAGGTGCTATCGGGTATCCAGGTGTCGCCGCCGAAGTTGCAGTCCAGGCCCGCGCCATCCAGACCGCGATTGCCGATGGGCGGGAATTTGGTCGCCGCGACAATCTGCCGCGCCATATCGGCATCAGCGACAAAGGGGATCATCAAGCCGGCGGCGCCGTCTTCCAGGTAACGATAGAGGCGGGTGCGTTGCACGGTCGGCGGGCGGATCATGCAGTCGATGTCATAGAGATGGCAAAGCACCTGCAAGTGCTGGATTTCGCGGGCGTCGAAGTTGCGATGCTCCATATCCAGCCAGATGCCGTCATATTTGTAGTGCGCGGCGTAACGGATGAAAAAGGGCAGCACGTGCCCCATGCCGCAGAAGCGCGCGAACTGGCTCTTGCGCCACTTCGCCAGAACTTTGCTTTTTCTCATGTCGTCCCTTTCCTTGAACCTGCACTAAACGCCTCGTTGTCATCAGGCGTCGCGGTGCATATAGCCGCCATCGACGCGCGTGATCGTGCCGGTTATATAATCCGCCTCGCCGGAACACAGGAAGGCCGCCGCGTTGCCGATATCGGCCGGCCTGCCCAGGCGCCCCCAGGGCAATGCCCGCCCGCCTGCAGCCAGCGCTTCTGCGCCAAAGGTCTCATGCTCGCCCGGCGTGTCGATCCAGCCCGGCTCAATGACGTTGACGTTGATTTTGTGGTCGATGAGTTCGCGGGCGATAGACAGCGCCATGTGGTTCAGGCCGGCTTTGGCGGCGTTGTAGGCGATGGCGTTTTGCAGCGGTATAGAGGCGTGCACGCTGGAAATGAACACCATCTTGCCGCCCGCTCCTCGTTCTACCATGTGCCGCGCCACGAGTTGGCTCATGTGAAAACCGCCGACAAGGGTCCCACGGATGACGCGCTCAAAGAGCTCGGGGTCGTAGTCGAGAAAGCGGCCACGGACGCTATAAGCGGGATTGCTGACGAGAATATCGATCCCTTCCACCTTGTCCAGGCACCGACGCAGCAAAGACGCGCAACCGGCCCGGCTGAAGACATCGGCATCCAGTCCCAGGGCGGCGCCGCCCGCGTTCTCGATTTCGGCGACCGTCGCAGCCAGGTCGGGGCTGTCGGGTCGATCATTCAGGATGACATTCGCCCCGCGGCGCGCCAATGCCAGGGCGCAACCCTTGCCGATGCCGCGTCCAGCGCCGGTGATTAGCGCCGTCTTTCCCAGCAGGCTCATAGTGATTGCCCCTTCACTCGCCTATCTCAATCAGGCGTCCGTTGGCGCTGCTGGCTTTCACGGCGTCAAGGCAACGCAGGATCTGAACGGCATCTTGCAGCGGATGATACCACGCCGCGCGCGAATCCAAAGCCTCGAGGAATGCGCCAAATTCATCAATGTAGGCTTGCTCAAAGGTGTAGCCAGGCGGCGGCCGCATCTCGTCAACTTGCCCGCTGGCATTGAGATAGCGCCGGGCGCGGGCCTCCGGCAGCAACTCGACTTCAATCACGCCCTTCGCGCTGACGATTCGGTACTCGTAGATTTGACGGTCTTGCAAGAGATCAAGCTGCAGCGTGACCGCTGTGCCGGCCGCTGTCCGCGCCAGGATTTGCAGGTTGTCCGGTCCGTCGATTTCCAGAGTGCCGGAACGATGCGACTGCGCGTATAGCTCGCCAACGCGCGACCCCAACAGGCTGTAAAGCGTGCCCAACTCTTGCGCGATGACGCCCATGATCTGCGTCGCGTCGTAGAATTCCTGATAGCGCTCCCAGGGATGCCAGTTGGGCAGGTAGTTGCCGAAAGCCATCTGCCAGGTCACTGGCGTGCCGAAGCGCTCGTCGTCCAGCCAGGTTTTGGCCTTTCGCATGACGGCATGGCAGGGATTGTTGATGCCAAGCGCGGCGACAAGTTCGTGCTCGGCCGCCAAGGCAAGCAATTCATCAGCGCCGTCAAGCGAGTCGGACAGGGCGATTTCGCAGAAGAAATCCTTCTTGGCGCGGGCCGCTTTCAGGCAGTAGCCCATGTGATGCTTGGTCGGCGTTGAGACTATGACGACATCCGGAGTCCAAGCCCAGCCGGCGGCGAAGTCGTCAAAGCTCTCCACCCCGTAGCGTTCCTGGCTTTCCGCCCGTCGATCGGCTCTGGGGTCAAGCAAGCGGATGTCTCGCGCCGGTACGCCGTGCGCCTGCAGGCAGCGTATCCGGCGTTTACCCATGGAGCCGCCGCCGATGATCAAGAATCGTCTGTTTATGTTCATACTTGCCGCCTCACCGAGCGGAAACTTGACAAAGTGTGAACGGGCATTATAATCTTAGTCAACTTATGCAACTGGTCTGACTAGCTGACATGTCCAATTATGTCGACTCTTTGCCGAATGTCATAGTAGCGCAACTGTAGCTTGCAAGCCAATCGCGAAGGCGGGGGCGCTGCGCCGTTCTATTTGAAAAGGACGGGATCATTCGTCAGTCGGGCAGGCAGTTTTCTCGACAAGAGCGCAATATCGAAAGATGCCGCCGTACATGGCAAAACCCGGCATTACGCTAAAACAACCGCGCAAGATCACGCTGGTCGCTTCGATCGTGGAGCAACTGGTTGAGCATATACAGACCGGCACGCTACAACCGGGCGACAAGCTGCCCTCGGAACGTCAGTTGATCCAAATGCTGGGCGTGGGACGGTCGTCGGTACGCGAGGCGCTCCAGGGTTTGGTCATGATGGGTTTGGTGGAGGCGCGTCCCGGGCAAGGAACTTATGTCAAGAGCAATCTGCACAGCTTCATTCCCGATCTGTCAAATCCGGATCTGTCCGATAACCTGCAGCGGGAGATGCGCTTGCAGTTGATAGAAGCGCGGCGCATGATCGAGGTTGAGATCGCCGGGCAGGCGGCCGCCCGCGCAAAACCCCAGCAACTTGATCGCTGGCGCGCCACCTTCGATGATTATGTGCGCTACATTGACGATTTCAGCGACCCGCGTTACCTGGCTGCCCACGCGGACTTTCACCTGTCTCTGGCGGACATGTCGCAGAATCCCTTCAACGTGATGCTGGTCAAAGCCGCCATCCAAGCCGTTCCGCAGACGCTGCGCGAGCGAGAATTCAGCTTCCCCAAGTCGATTGATTTGCAGCAATTAAGGGAATCCCAGGTCAAACTTCATCGCGACATTCTGGAGGCCGTGGCAAATGGGAATTCTGAACGGGCCAAAGCCGCGCTGCGGGCGCATATGGATTTCGAACGCGACCTGGTCATAAGCGTGTATCCGGCGACAGTTGAAGATCGCTGAGCCATTCTTCGCGTGTTTTGCTCGGATAGCCAAGGGATAAGCCGGGAGGCGCCTATACGACATATACAGCAGAATGCAAGGCCTCATATCTCGTGACGCAACTCGCAAGAGGCGCGCAAACTAACTGAAAAAGGGAGCTAACATGAAACACCTACGATTGCTTCTCGTACTTGCGGCTGTGCTGGTGGTTCTGTTGACGCCGGCCCAAGCGCAAGAGCCGGTTACGATCACCTATTGGACCGATCCCGCCCTGGCACAACCGATAAGCCTGCCTCAATTCGATGAATTGGCTGAATTCGAAAACTGGCAAGCGGAACAATTCATGGAGTTGCACCCGCATGTCACCATTGAAGTCCGCGGTCTGGATTGGCCCGATCTGGCGACGGTCGTGCCCACCGCTATCGCCGCTGGCGACCCGCCCGATATCCTCAAGGACTACCTGGGGCGGACCTCCGGCTATGGCGTCGAGGGCGTGACTGTAGACCTCTTCAGCCTGGTGCCGCAAGAAGAAATCGACGACCTGCTGCCGGGTCTGGTCGAGCTATACACCATTGATGGCGCGCTGCATGCCATGCCGACCTACTTCTGGAATCACGCCATGATCGTCAACAAGGCCCTCTTTGATCAAGCCGGCCTGGGCGATATGGTGCCGGTAGACGACCGCGCCTGGTCAATGGACGAATTCTATGAAGCCGCGACCGCCATTAAAGCTGCCGGCATCGGCGTCGACTTCCCCTATACCTTGCAGGTAGCGTCCGAACAAGGCGATTACGATTTCCACGCCTTCATTTGGGGCGCAGGCGGGGAAATCTGGAACTCCGATTGTACGCCGGGCTTCGACGATCCCAAGACCCTGGCCGGTCTTGAATTCGTCAACAAGCTCTTCCAGGAGGGGTTGATCAACTCCGATGCCACCACCGCCGCTTACGCCGACCAGGTCAACAACCTCTTCACCGGCAAGAGCGCCATCATGGGCGGGGGCATGGGTGTGCTCAACAATCGCATCGGCAACGGCATTCGCGATGGCGACGTCACCGTTGATATGGACCCGGTTGTTGTAACATACCCGCATGGCGAGGGCGAAGTTCCCGGCTTGGGCGTCGGCCCCACCGGTTTTGCCGTCTTCGACAAGGGCCGCTCAGCATACGAGATGGAGTGGATCGCTGAGTTCCTGCTTTTCCTGAATTCCACCGAAGCGCAAGTCACCTACACGCAGAACAACTCACAGTTCCCCGCGCGCGCTTCCGCAGGCGTTCCGCTGGAGGATGACGCGAATTACGCCCTGACCCTGTCGCTGATTCAAGAGCGCGGCACCGAGAATCTCGGTCTGGCCTGCCCGGGCTTCTATGAAGTTCGCATTTCGCAGCCGCCGCACTGGCAAGCGATGTTCCTCGGCCAGGAAACGCCGGAGCAAGCGCTGCAGGCATTGGCCGATGAAGCAGCGTTCATCCTGGATATGTAAGAGCGACACCGCTCTTTTGAAGGTGTCCGGCTCCGGCCGGACACCTTCTCTTTATTTGTAATCAATACAGTTTTGCGTAAAATTGATTGAAGTATGCTTGACATGTCGCGCGCTGAATTCCTGCTGGAATCTCCACGGCCCTTGGGCTGTGGGAGCCTCTGATGCTGGCGAGAACAGGCCAGAAAGTATGGGAGGGCCGCTGGGGCTATATCTTCATCGCGCCAGCGATGATCCCCTTTGTCATCTTCACCGCCATCCCGCTGGTGCAAGGCCTGTTGCTCAGCTTCTACAAGGCGGGCTTGAATCGCGACAAGTGGCAGTACATCGGCTTAAAGAATTACAGCAACCTGCTGACGCGCGATCCGGTCTTCCCCACCGCCATCAAAAATACTTTCCTGTTCGTCTTGGGCGTGGTTCCGGCGGCAATGGTGATTTGTCTTTTTGTCGCCGTGCTGATCTACCCGCTCAGCCAGCGCAAGCAGACTTTCTTCCGCGCCGCCTTTTATATGCCGGTGGTTTCGGCGGGCGTCGTCTTGGCGATGGTCTGGGTTTATATCTACAGCCAGGAATACGGCTTGCTCAATTACATCTTTGATTCCCTCGGCTTGCTGCATCTGCTGAACGCAGGCGAGAAGATCGGCTGGCTGGCGCGGACGGATACCGCCTTGCTCTCTCTGGCGATCGTCGTTTTGAGCTGGAGCCTGGGGCAGCCGTTGATCCTCTTCCTCGCCGGGCTCGGCGCCATCCCGGAGACACTCTACGATGCCGCCAAGATCGACGGCGCGGATTCCTGGCAATCCTTCTGGAAGATCACCTTGCCGCTACTGCGCCCGACCATGCTCTTTGTCCTGGTCGTCCTGACCATCGCCGTCTTCCAAGTTTTCGTTGTTGTACAGCTCATGACCTTGGGCGGACCAGCCAACGCCACACAAACCATCGTCTATCGCATCTGGGTGACCGGCATCGTCGGCAGCAAATTCGGCTATGCCTCAGCCATGGCGGTGATACTACTCGTCATCGTTAGTGCGCTGGCGGCGGCGCAATTCAAGCTGCTGGACCGGCAAATGACCTGAGGCAAGCAACAGGTGGAAAGAGACTGGCAATGGCGCAGACGACACTGAGCCCCGATTATATGCCCGGCGATTATGTCTTGCGGCGCCGTTACGCGGTCGGCCGCTGGCTGCGCTATCTGGCGCTGGCGATCGTCGTCGCCATCGCGATAATTCTACTCATCCCCATCCTCTGGATGGTCCTGGGTTCGTTCAAAATTCAGCGTGTTGCCCTGGCCTATCCGCCCGAGTTGATTCCCAGCGATCCCGTGATTGACAATTGGGAACGTCTGCTCATCAATCGACCTTCCATGCGTTGGATGTTCAACTCCTTCATCGTCGCCGGCGGCATTGCTTTTTTCGCGGTCGTCACCAGCACCTGCGCCGGTTACGCCTTTGGCAAGAAGCAATTCCCGGGCCGGACGATCTTCTTCTGGTTGATCTTGATGACCATGATGTTGCCCCGCCAAATCTACATCGTGCCGCTTTTCGTCCTGATGCGAATCCTGGGCTGGTTCAACAGTTTCCAGGGCATGATCGCGCCTTATCTTGTTTATCCCTTTGGCGTCTTTTTGATGCGACAGTATATGCAATCCATCCCTGATGAATTGCTCGAAGCGGCGAAGATGGATGGCGCCAGTGAATTGCAGCTTTTCCGACATATTATCGTGCCGCTCAGCCGACCGGCCATCGGCGCAATCGCTATCTTTGCCTTTATGGCTGGCTGGAATGACTACCTGTGGCAGCTCGTTATGGCCACCGACGAACTCTGGCTGACCCTGCCGGTCGGCGTCGCCAAGCTGACCGCATCCGGCGTCGGCAGCATAGACATAGGCGTTGGCATGGCCGGCGCGACCTTTGCCTTCATCCCCATGCTGCTCATTTTCTTGCTTTTCCAGAGTTACTTTATCAAAGGCATCACCGTCGGCGCGCTCAAAGGATAGGCGAATGACTTCGGTACTGCATCTCGCTGAGCTCCGACGATCGTTCGCCGATCGCGCCTGGCGCCTGTTCACCCTATACAATTCCTAAGCAGATCTGCTGATGATAGTCCCTGACTTTGCCAGATCTTTCTTGACCTTTCGCCTTGATTGGAACCTGAAACCGAGCCTCACTTCATCGCACAAGCCGCCTTTTACGCTCAACAACGCGCGCATTCAGATCGAGTCCAGCTGCAAAATCAGCGATCGCGTCAGCGGCGAGGCGCGGACCTTTGTGCTGGGCGCCTCCTGCAAGACCGAATTCGTCGGCGTCGACCGGGATATGTGGACGACGCCCAACGCCGATTTCTGCATTATCTTGTCGGCGGAATCTTTCCTGATACTCAAAAGTTGGGATCGCAACAACAAAGGCGTGATGCGATATCCCGCCTCTCTCGGCGAGCAGCCCGAGCGTCAATCTGGTCTCGTCAGCGATACCTACGAGCGCGTCAACATCCATCTGCGGCCCCTGGAAGCGCAGCGACTGGAAAGCGCACAGGAAATCATTCAGGCGACGCTGGCGGACGATTTGCTGGTCGGGCGCTGCGCCTTTACCCTGCACGACCGTTACGACATCGAGATTGACTTTCCCATCAAGACGATGAACGCCAACGAGCGCGAGTGGATCTATCAAACGGACACCGGACCGATTTTGTTCCCAGACCTGAGCGCGGATTGCCCCAATTGGATCGACAGCTTTCATTTGGCTTACGTGGCTTTCAACCGCGCCGACTGGGCTGAGTTCATCGTGCAGGTCCCGACGCCGCTGAGCGCACACATCTCGGTGAATCACTATTCGCGAACCGCGCAAATGAAAACGCGAAACACGATCTTCCAGGCGCGTTATGACCAGAGCGAGTGACAGATACTCAGCCAGAACCCGCGCCTTGGTCTATTGGGGACCGTACGCCGGGATAGCAGCGGCATGAGCGCGACTGATATCGTCATCGTTGGCGGCGGCGTCATCGGATTGAGCGCCGCCTTTCATTTGGCGCGAAGCGGCAACCTGCGCGTGACTCTGCTGGAGAAGGGGGCGGTCGGTGCCGGTTCAAGCTCGCGCGCCGGTGGCATCATCACGGGACATCTATGGTCCAAGACCGGCGTCGAAGCGCGCAAGATCAGCTTGCGTATCTTTCATGAGTTGTCTGAAGAACTCAGCGCCTACGGCTATGAATATCAGGCGGCGGGCTGCCTGAACCTGTTTTCGGGGGCGGCTTGGCGCGAGCGAGAGAGATTGCTGTCCTTGTATGACGCATGCGATGTGCCCTACGAGATCATCGACGCCGATGAGATTCGCCGACGCTGGTCGATGTTGAGTCCTCAAGATGACGCGATCGGCCTTTTCGATCCACTGGGCGGCTACAGCGAGCCGGATGACTACGTGCCGGCGCTGGCGCGGAAATGTCGCGATCTAGGCGTCGACATTCGCGAGGGCGTCACTGTCTGCGCCTTTGCCAGACGCCGCGAACGGGTTACCGGCCTGGTCGCTGACGGCGAACTGCTGGCGGCGGACTTGGTCATTTGCGCCGCGCATAGCTGGACCAATCGCTTGTTGGCTTCGATAGGGCGGCTCTTGCCTGTCAAGTCCTTTGTGCATCAGCGCTACCTGACCGCGCCGTTGGACCAAGCGGCAAAACTGCCGGCCGTGAACGCCAATCCTCTTGAAGCTTATCTGCGGCCCGCCAAGGGCAATCGCATCCTGATCGGCGGCGAAACAGCCGAGCGTCCCGAGATTGGGACGCCTTCTCTCGCCTTTGACATGGACCAGCTTCGCGCGCCAACGGGCTTCAGCGACAGCCTGCGCGACAGGGTTCGACCGCTGCTGCCGGCTCTGGAGCGCTATCGTGTCACGGAGGAAAGGGTAGGGCTTATCTCCTTCGCCATGGACGGCGAGCCAATACTGGGGGCGGTACCGGAATTGCCGGGCTTGTTGCTTGGCGCCGCCTTTCATTCCGGCGGATTCGCCTACAATCCGGTCGCCGGCAAGCTGCTGGCGGAGTTGGCGACGGCCGGCGCAACCGAACTGGATATCGCGGCTTTTTCGCCCGCCCGCTTCAGCGCCGCGGCGACGGAGGCGTATTTGGACTCGAGACTGCGGCAGCGAGAAGTTTTCTCACGCCGGCACTGATTCGGGGAGGCTGCCATGCGCTATCGTCAACTGGGGAAAACCGAATTGCGCCTCTCAGAGCTGTCGCTGGGCACGGTCGCGCTGGGCATGCCCTACGGCTTGGGCGCGGAGACGCCGGGCGCGGGAGGCGCGCCGCCGCCAACTGACAGCGAGGCGATCGCGCTCATTCACCATGCTATCGAGCGGGGCCTCAACTTTTTTGATACAGCCCGGGCCTACGGCCGCAGCGAAGAGCTGCTGGGCAGAGCGCTGCGGGATCGGCGGCACAAGGCCCTGGTAGCGACCAAGGTAATTTGCTGCGACAAAGACGGCGTCGCCTTGCCGGGCTCAGAACTCGCGGAACAATTGACGCGCTCGCTGCACAAGAGCTTGCGGCTGCTTGGCAGGGATTATGTTGACCTGTTGCTTTTGCACAGCGCTTCCGCCGAAATGCTGGAAAACAGCGATGCCATCAGCGAGTTGAAACGCTTCCAGGCCGATGGCAAAGCGCGATACATCGGCGCCTCCACTTACGGAACAGTCGCGCCCCAAATCGCCATCGCTCAGGGAGTAGATGCGCTGCAGGTCGCCTTCAATATCTTGGATCAGCGCCTGGCGGCTGAGGTTTTCCCTCGCGCCAAAGCCGCGGGTACAGGCATAATTGCGCGGTCGGTCTTTCTCAAGGGCGCGCTCAGCCCGCGAGCGGATTTCCTGCCGGCGCGTCTAACGGCGCTAAAGGCGCAATCCCGCGCTGTCAAGCAAGCCGCCGCCGCGCTTTCCCCGCCGCTGACACGCGAAGCGGCCGCGCTAAAATTCGTCCTGGCGCATGAGTCCATCGCCACCGCATTGGTCGGCGTCCGCGATATCGCCGAACTGGAAGCCAGCTTAACGGCGGCGCGCGCTCCTTGCTGGAGCGATGCGACCATCGAGCGCTTTCGGCGGCTGCGCTGCCATCAGGCCGACCTGCTGGACCCGAGCGCATGGGGACTGCCATAAATGATCAAGCGACCAGGAACCGTGCCAATAGCAGGAGCAACTGCATGAGCCAAGCGGGAAGAACGAAGGCCGACCTGGATACGCCGGCGCTGTGGGTGGACCTCGATATCCTGGAGCGGAATATCGCGGAATTGGCGGGACACTTCGCGGCGGCGGCGGTGGGTTGGCGTCCCCACATGAAAGGCATCCGCGTGCCCGCTATCGCGCATAAAGCCATCGCCGCGGGCGCCATCGGCGTGACTTGCGCCACCATCCGCGAAGCCGAAGCGATGGCGGAAAGCGGCGTGGAAGATATCCTGATCGCCAATGAGATGGTCGGCGAACGCAAAATCTCGCGGCTGGCGCAGCTTTGCCGCCGGGCGCAAGCCAAGGTCATCGTCGACAACGCCGACAACGTCCGCGAACTGAGCGCGGCTGCTCGCCGGCACGGCGCGCGCATCGGCGTCTTGATCGATGTCAATACCGGCATGAACCGTACCGGGCTGCTGCCAGGACCCGCGATCGTCCATTTGGCGCAAGCCATCGACGACAGCGAAGGACTGCGCTTCCTGGGCTTGATGACCTGGGAGGGCCACACCCTGGCAATCGCCGATCCGGACCTGCGCGCGCGAGCGACCAAAGACGCGATTTCGCAACTGGTGAACTTGGCTGAGGCCTGCCGCGCTTCCGGGCTGACGGCAGCCATCGTGAGCGGCGGCGGCAGCGGCACCTACAAGACGACGCCTTTCGTCAAAGGCATGACCGAGATTCAAGCCGGTGGCGCCATATTCTGCGATGTCATTTATCAGAGTTGGGGCGTAGAAACAACGCCCTGCCTCTTCGTCAAGACCATCGTCAGCAGCCGGCCCGCGCCCGATCGCATCGTTGTCGACGCCGGTTTCAAGACCCTGCCGATCTGGCACGCCCAGCCCGAAGGCGTCGGATTGCCAGCTGTCAAGAGCCATGATTCATCGGCGGAGCATGGCATCATCACGCTTGAGCGGGCTGACGAGCGCATCAAGGTGGGCGATACGCTTGACTTTATCGTGGGCTATACCGACAGCACTATCATCTTGCACCGGAAGCTGTACGGCATCCGCCGGGACCTGGTTGAAGTCGAGTGGGATGTGCTTTGAGTTTTGTCTGCGCCTTTTACTGAAACACCGAGATAACCGGAACAGTGCCGCAACGACACAGCTTTCAAAGGCAATTATTGCGTAGCTCAGCCAATAGCTGCGATACTCGCCACATTTAGCCCCCCTTCCAAATAATTGTGTGTAAGATATACGACTCCTGAAACCAAGTCGGCTGTAGGGGCGATTCTGTGAATCGCCCGAATTAGAAGGCTTCTAACTGCTCTCTCCGAATTCTGCGCGCTCTCTGTGATTGGCATTTGTTGCACGACTTGGTAGCGCCTACTCCTTGCTTTCTGCGGAAGAGTCTCCCGGCGCATGGGGTCAGATAATCGGCATCCAAAATGCGAAATCGGATAACCCTCGCAGGGGCGAGCCCGTGGTTCTCCCGCGCTCGCTAAGGCTCCAAACTGCTATTCCCGCGACTAACTTGCAGCTACCGCCAGGCAAGAGATTCGGCATAGAAACCGCGAACATCCGTTCTTTAATTCCGCGCAACATGATGATACACTTGCCCCATGCCTAAATTGTCTCATGCGCTCAATCGCGGCTCTCTGCGGATTCCGTCCGCGAATCCCCGCACGCGCGTATCTGTTCCGCGCCTATGCGCTTTCCGAGCTACCCGGCCAATTGGAAAATGTCCAAGACGCTATACCGCCGCCTCGCCTGCAAACCAAATACATATCGGCAGCGCCCCGCGCTTTGTCCGTTTCAGCCAGAATACTATGGTTATTGTCCGAAAAAACTATTTTCATTGTCCGACAAACGGACAATCCTGGACAATCCGCAAACGAAACTCAGACAGTCTTCCCGCCAATCGCTGCTCGCTCGCGAATCGTCATCCTCCGGGGATACAGCGCAAAATGATCGTGGTGGAAACTCGGACGCGGATTAGAACCAGACGCCAGGCAGCCGGGTTCGGACAATCCTTGGCATGGCGCGCGATCGCGGTCGGCAGCGCGCGCCCGGGATTGCCGCCTGTTGCGCTTCTGCCGCGCTCATGGGCTGTGGACCGCCAACCAGCGCTTCTCGTCTCCAGCGCCGTGGTACTGCGTCGATTCCGCAGCGTGCGCGCCGACAGACGGACTGCGCCCGCGCGCGTCCCATCATTGGGAAGACGACAATCATGACGATACGCGCCTTCATTTTCGACTTGGACGGCGTCATCACCGACACCGCCGAGTATCACTACCGCGCCTGGAAGAGATTGGCGGACGCGAAGAACATCCCCTTCACTCGCGAAGACAATGATGCCTTGCGTGGCGTCTCCCGCCGGGAAAGCCTCGAGCGACTGCTGAACGGCCGCGAGATATCAGAACCTGCCGCCCTCGAGTGTCTGGCGCAGAAGAACGCCTATTACCTGGCATACATCAACAGGCTACGGCCTCAAGACAGACTGCCTGGCGTAACCGCATTTCTGCATGCGGCTCGCCGGGCGGAGGTGAAAACAGCCATCGCTTCGGCGAGCAAGAACGCGCGCCTCGTGCTCAACCGACTGGAATTGACCACGCATTTCGATGTTATCGGCGACGGAAATTCAGTCGCCAAGCCCAAACCGGCGCCGGATCTATTCATCTGGGTGGCCGATGCCTTGCAGGTCAGCACAGCAGAATCGGTCGTGTTTGAAGACGCAGAAGCGGGCATCGACGCCGCGAAAAACGCTGGCTGCCTGACCGTCGGGATCGGCGGCGCCAAAGTCAATCACGCCGATATTCATCTCAAGCATGGGCTGAAGAATGTGGAGCCGCACTCAATTCTCAGACGGCTTGAGGCGCTCCGCTCGACTCGCGGATGACCAATTCCGGTTTGATCAAGCGACTCATCGAGTTCCCGGCGGAGCCGGTAAGAGCGTCTTGGAATAGCTCCAGCAGGGCCTGAGAGATGGTTTGCATCGGCTGCCGCAGTGTAGTCAGCGCGGGTTGGATAATCCGACCGATGGGCAAGCCGTCAAAACCGACCACCGACAATGTTTCGCCGATGCGGAAACCGTGTCGTTCGGCGGCGCGCATCACGGCGATGGCGATGTAATCGGCCACCGCGATGACAGCCGTTGGGCGGCTCTGAGGCGGCGACTGCTGCCAAATCCGGAAGATGCGGTCGATCTCGCCATCGGGATAATCCGAGCGGATCAGGCAGCCGTCTTCAATCGGGAGATTGAGCGCCTGCATGCCCTGCAGATAGCCGCTCAGCCGATCGTTGCCGCTGAGTGAATCGGGGGGCCAGCCCAGAAAAGCGATTCTTCGATGACCCAGGTCGGCGAGGTACTCTACCGCGCGGCGCATTCCCGCCCGCCCATCGGTGTCCACCCAGGGAAATAGCCAGTCGTTGTCCGTGCGCCCAAAGGCGACGAAGGGTATCCGCGCTTCCAGCAGGAAGGCGATGCGCGGATCGCTCTGACGCGTCTCTGCCAGGACGAAGCCGTCCAGCCGGCCCGAGCGGATCAAGTCGTCGTAGATTGCAACGGGTTCGTCCGGCGGGTGCGTAAAGGTCAACATGTGGTAACCGGCCAGCTCAACCGCTTGCGCCAGGTGGAACATGAATAGAGCCATCATCGGGGACGATTCCAACTCCTCCGGCGCGATATGCCAGGCATATCCGATTAAGCCCGTGCTCTTCGCCTGCAAGTTGCGCGCTGTGACGTTCGGCCGATAGCCCATTGCCCGCGCGGTCGTCAGCACCTGCTGGCGCGTGTCCTCGCTCACCATATCGAGCTTGTCATTCAGCACGTAGGAGACCGTGGCGATGGAAACGCCCGCCTCTTTGGCAACGTCCTTGATCGTCGGCATGATTTCCCCGTCCATTCGTCAGGCAGGCTCATTGTAGCGAGATTTAATCGAAAGCCCTATAGGTCTTGGCGCGCTGCCGCGGGCGCGCCGTCCCAATACGGCACTCAGCCAGCTTTCGCCAGGCAGTCGGCTACGGCGTAGGCGCTCACGATTGCGGCGACGGCGAAGGTCAAGAGTACCGACAAGAAGGGCAGAATCGAACTGAGCAGAGCCAATGCAGCCAGCGCGGCAAAATGTATCAGCGTGAACACCGGGTGGCGCGCCGTCATAAGCAGCGCATTCCGGAGCGCGCCGGCTGTCGACGGCGACTCCAGCGCGTAATAGAGGGGCCAGAAATAAAACATCAGCGTCAGCCACAGCCATATAGCCCCGATCCAGACGACGCGCAAGCCGACATCGAGAATTGTGCTGACTTCATAAGCGACGAGGTTGCTGATGTTAACAAACAGGATAGCTACAGTCGCAATGCCCAGGAGTGTGCCGCGCCCCAGATTCTCACGTAAGCCCGCCCAGTAGGTGTTGAGATCTGCGCGTTCACCCTGCTGCAAAGCGCGGCTGAGTTTGACCAAGCCAGCGAAACCAGCCGGCGCCGTGATGATGGGCAGGGCGACAATGACGAAGCAGAGATTCGCCCAAATGTAGATGTAGCCGCGATGCCGCAGGTGACGCCAGGCGCGCCACCAGACTCTGAGCGCTCCCATGCCCTAGCCTTTCAGCCCGGTGTAGCTGATGCCCTCGACGAAATAGCGCTGAAATATGAAGAAGATGACCGCCATCGGCAGCGTGGTGATGACCGAGCCGGCGAGGACCAAGTCATACTGCACATCCAGGCCCGAGCCGCGCAGCACCGTCAAGCCGAGCGGCAAGTTGTACAGGTCGGTATCGCCGCCGAGAATAATCAGGGCGTCCATGAAGTTGTTCCAGTTGCCTTGAAAGCCGAAAATCGTCAATGCGGTCAAGGCAGGCGTCGCCATCGGAAGCACGATGCGGAAGAAGATTACATAGCGATTGGCGCCATCGACCATCGCCGCTTCCTCCACCTCGCGCGGGATCGATTCGAAGAATTGCTTCATCAGCAGGATGCCAAAGGCGTCGGCCGCCAGGACGATGATGTATCCCTGATAGGTATTGAGCAAGCCAAGCTGCTTGAGCAGCAGGAAGCGGGGGATGAGCAAGACGACGCCCGGGATCATCATCGTACCCAGCACAACGAAGAACAGGGCGCGGTTCCCCGGGAATTTCAGACGCGCCAAGGCGTATCCGGCCATGGAGTCGAAGACCAGGCGAAGAATGGTGACGGCGATAGACAGAAACGCGGTGTTAAAGACCCAGCGCGGCAGTTGACTCTCGAGTATCTTCCGGTAGCCATCTACCGAGGGACGGAAGAAGAAGCCATCGACCTGCTCGTCCGCCGAGATGAAGACGCCAGTCTCATCGCGGCAAGTTACTGTTTCGGGCAGCGGTATGAAGGGCATCGGGCGATTCTCGACGGCGGCATCGCATTTGAAGGAGTTGGCGATGGTCAGCACGCAAGGCGTAATCTGAATCAGCGCGAAGCCGACCAAAAAGCCGACTGCCATAACCGCCAAGACGCGTCGCAACAGGCTGCGCATCGAGTGTGACTGGCTTGTGAATGCCAAACTAGCCATTATGCGCGCCTCCTACTCTTCCGCGCGGTCGCCGCCGACGAAGCGCCGTTGCAAGATGGTGGCGATGAAGATGATGACGAAGAGCACGATGGCGATGGCTGACGCTTCCGCCAGGTTCGGGCTGTTGCCTTCAAAAGCGGTGTTATACACCAGGTAGGCGACGGAGGTGGTGGTGCGCCCGGTCTGGTCATTCTGCAAGACGTAGATCTGATCAAAGACCTGGAAGGTGCCAATCAAGCCCAGCGTGACGACGAAAAATGTCGTCGGCTTTAGCAGCGGCAAGGTGATATGGCGGAATTGCGCCCAGTTGGTCGCGCCATCGACCTCCGCCGCTTCATATACGCTGGAGGGAATGCCCTGCAGCGCCGCGAGATAGATGACCATCAGCGTGCCGGTCGTTGTCCAGATCGCCAGCGCCATTATGGTCGACAGGGCGACGCTGGGACCGGCGATCCATTCCCAGATGTCGATGTCCATAATCTCGGTCTCGACCCAGGCGCCGACAGTGTCTTCGGTGATGCCGAGCGATTCGAGCAGCAGGTGAAACAAGCCATCGTTGTTGGTGGTCCAGGCCACTGGTTCGTAATTTGGGCTGAGCGCGCCCAGAACGGCGTTTATCGGTCCTCCCGCGGAAAAAAGAAACAGGAATATGAAGGAAACGACGATCGACGATGTGATGGAGGGAAAGTAGAAAGCGGTGCGAAAGAAGCCCTTCCGTGTCAGCCAGCGCTGATTGACCACCACCGCCAGCAGCAGGGCGAAAACCGTCTGCACCGGCACGACGCCGATGACGTAGTAAAGCGTGTTGCGGATGGCGCGATAGAAGTCATCGACCCGCCGTCCGCTGACAAGCCAGCGATCGTAATTCTTCAGCCCGACAACCTCGTATGCTTCCGGATGATCGAGGGGGCGCGTGCCAGACCAATTGGTGAAACTGAAATACAAGGCGACCAGCAGCGGCAGAATCAAAAAGACGAAGAGGACAATTGCCGCGGGCGCGACGAAACTCAAGCCGGCAAAGGCATCGGAGCGATTTTGCTGCGCTTGGTCTTGAATCGCCACTGGGTTCCCGGCAGCGGTTGTTGCGGCGCTCATATCTAAGTTTCCAGAAAACTAAAGAATGCTCTTATTTGAAGTAGCGGGTGGGACCGGCGCGCCAGCCCCACCCTTTCTGCAACAGTCGGCGGGATTCGGGCTACTCCATTTCCGCCTGGATTTCGCGGGCGACATCGGCTGCTTCAGTCAGCGCGTCGGCCACATCGTCTTCCATCGTCATGACCAGCGAAGTCGCTTCGTTGACGGCGGCGTCAAGATCGCCGAAGCCCAAGGGGAAGATCGGGGCGGTGGCATAGCCGGCGCCGGTGACGAACGCGGCATATTCCTCGCCGACGGTCTCCGACCACAGGTCGGCGAATTGAGCCCGGGCGGGCATCACCCCGAAGCCAGCAGCGGCAACAGCGTGGCCGCCGTGCTCGCCTTCGCCAGTCAGAAAGTTGACCAGCGCCCAAGCCGCTTCAGCGACGGCGCCTTCCGCGCGGCTGCTGACCGCCCAGCACTCGGTGAAGGTGAGCGTGCCGCGTCCGCCGTTTGGCGCGACCGGGATCTCGGCGACGCCCCAATTCAGGTCGGGGAACGTGTCGTTGAGATAACCGATAGCCCAATTGCCTTCGATCGTCATAGCGGCCGATGCTTGACCGAAGGCTTCGCCGTTCCAGCCGGCGTTCAGGTTGCCGGGCAGGTCGCCCGTGCCATCGGCGACGAAGCTCTGGTAGAAGCCGAGCGCTTC
This sequence comes from Anaerolineae bacterium, assembly GCA_022824465.1. GTDB lineage: Bacteria > Chloroflexota > Anaerolineae > Aggregatilineales > Phototrophicaceae > UBA6055. The sequence continues at coordinate 743,392 of JAJDZV010000004.1, read as the reverse complement.
TATCGCGGCATCGCTGTCGAAGGCGACCGCGCCATCCATGTCAAAGACGTCGGCGCCATTGGCATAGAAGAGCGTCATCCAGCGGAACTTGTCGGCGGCGGCGCTGAAGCCGACCATATCGTCATTCGTGGTCGCAGCAGCAGCGGCAGCCATATCATTCCAGGTCCAGTCGGCGCTGGGCGCGTCGATGCCGGCGGCTTCAAAAGCGTCGATATTGTAGAGCAGCGCCAAAGTCGAGAAGTCCTTAGCGGCGCAATAGAGCTCGCCATCGGCGGTAAAGGCATCGCGCAAGCCCTGATAGATGTCGTCTTGCGCCTCGATGTACATCGAACCCGGCGCCAGCAAGCCATCATGCTGCCACTGCGGGAAGTCAAACTGGCCCACGGTGAAAACTTCAGCGTAATCGCCACTGGCGAAACCAGCCCGTATCTGTGTGCCGTAATCCGGCGAAATAAGCAACTCGACGTCGATCCCGGGGTTGGCTTCTTCAAAGGCGGCGATCTGCGCCTCTTTGAATTCGTTCTCCACCGGCGACGAGGAACCCGTCCAAACTCTGAGCGTCACCATGTCCTGGGCCGACGCGATGCCGACCAGCGTATACCACATGGCGCAGATCAGAACGAGACCAATAGTGCGACTAATCTTCATTTGCTCCTCCTCTTAAAAGGATAAACTAGCGATGGCATGCGGGCAGCTGGTCTCTCTGTCCGCATGTTAGACTGCGGGGTTGACGACATCAAAGTGATGCGCCTTGCCCCGATAGGTCACGGAAAATGAAACGCGCCGCCAATGCTTCGGCAGTTTGGGGTCGACCGCGGGTCCCCCCTGGCCGATATGCAAGCCGCAAAAGCCGAAGACGATCGCCTGCCACAAGCCTCCGCAAGAAGCGGCATGAATGCCATCGGCCACGTTGCCCTGGTTGTCTTCCAGGTCGATAGCGGCCGCCCGCTCAAACATCTCATAGGCGATATCAGCCAGACCCAAGCGCGCCGCCACCCAGGCATGTATCGCCGGGCTCAACGACGAGCCGTGATCGGTGCGCTGATAGTAGGTGTTGAAATTATTGCGCATGACTTCAGCGGATCCCGCTTCGTCGCCCAGCAGCGCCATGAGCATGACGACATCCGCCTGCTTGATAACCTGCGATTGCAAGATTCGCTCGTGCCCCAGCAAGCCCCAAATGCCGCCGATGCGGGGCTGATACTTCGATACCGGGATGTATTCGAGGTCGAAGAAACCATCGAATTGCACATGGATCTGCTTTTCGTCATCAAAGGGGATGTGCATGTTTTCGATGATATCGCGCCAGGCAGCGAGGCGGGACGGCGACAGATCCAAGGCGGCGCTCAGGCGCTGGGCGACATCGGGGGCTTTCTCCCGCAACCATCCGATCAAGGCAATAGCCTGGCTCAGGTGCCATTGCACGAGGCGGTTGGTGAAGACGCTGTTGTCAATGTTCTCGTGGTATTCGTCGGGCCCGATTTGCCGCGAAATCTCGTAACGTCCACGCTTCCGCTCGGCGCGCTCGCCCCAAAAGACTGCCGTGTCGAGCACAATCTCCGCGCCCTTGTCACGCATGAAGGCATCGTCTCCCGTCCAGCGCCAATACTGCAGTACGGCGTAGGCGATATCGCTGTTGATATGCTGCTCGGTTTCGCCGGTCCAGATGCGAATACGCGCGCCATCCGCATCAGGATCGGTCCATTTAGGCGTGGTTTCCAAGCCCGTGTCCGTGCTCTCCCAAGGAAAAAGCGCGCCCGCGTAGCCAAACTCACGCGCCTTTCGCCGGGCGCCGCTCAAGCGTCTGTGGCGGTATGTCAGCAGGTTGCGCGCGATGCTCGGCTGTGTGAGCGTCATGAGCGGCAAGACGAATAACTCCGTATCCCAAAATACGTGCCCCTTATAGCCCAGCCCGCTCAAGGTCTTCGCGCCGATGCTGACATCGTCGTCCTGGCGCGGCGCGGCGATGAGCAGGTGATAGATGGCGAATCTAATCGCGAGCTGCGCGCGATCGTCGCCTTCAATCGCAACATCACATTTCGACCAGGTATCGCGCCAGCAATCGGCGTGCGCTTGGCGATGCGCCTCGTAGGCTCCGGCCGAAGCGCCGCCGACCATGCGCTTCGCTGCGTCAAGCGGCTCTGCAAGATCGCGGCTGCTGTAAATCGCTGTCAGTTTGTCAAAGCTGGCGCTGCCGCCGGACTCGAGCTGAAACTCACTGGAAAGCGCCGCCATCTCATCGCAGTTCGCGGCTTGAACCTTGCTAGGGCTGAACAAGCGGCTGGCGAGCGCAATCGCGTAACCGGACTGGCTCGTGGTCGCGGTCACAGCGGCAACATCGCCGTCTGCGAACGCCAATTTGCTGCCCAAGTGACAGGCGTCGTGGTTGCGCGCGTCGGCGTGCAGCGCGGCTCTTATCGAAATATGTGGCGCGCCCTCAACCGCTTCAATGGTCACCCGCTGCGCCAGCAGATGCACGTTCGCCAAGCTGGCGAAGCGCTTAAAGCAAATGCGGACGATGCTACCGCTCTCCGCGCGAAAGAGCGCCTGGCGCCGCAGCGTTGCGGAACCCAAGTCGAGGGTCCGACCATGACCGAGCAGGGCGCCGCCTTCGGGCTTGAGGCTATCGCGCGCCTTCGCCTGCATGCTGAAGGGCGTACCATCAATGCTTATCCGGATCGGCAGCCAATTGGGGACGTTAACCAGTTCCGGCACCGGTTTCCCGGCTGCGCGGTTGAAGATGCCATGCACAAGCGTGGCTGGCGTTTCCCCTGGATAGGCTTCTTCGAAAGCGCCCCGCGCGCTCAAATAGCCGTTGCCGATCGCAAACAGCGTCTCAAAGTGGCGAAGCCGTTCCGGTTGAAACGGCGATTCACTGATCTGCCAAAGCCGTTTATTGCTCACGTCACAATCTCTGACCTGGGCTCCAGCGCCGGGCGAGCGCGAATCCAAACCCGATGCTTAAACGTTTAAGTACCCTAACATAGCCGATCGCCATTGTCAAGTCTATTGCAAGCGACCGGACCGGAAAGGCATTCGCCCGGGCTGAGTATGGAATTGGAAGGTCCTTGCGGGCTGCCACACAGCGGAGCTGCCCGTAGCTAGGGCAGTTGCGCCGGCTCCTTGGACCAGAATTGAGCCTGCAGAATTGCGTCGACGCCTACAGTCGTTTCAGAAGATACAGCACCAGGTTATCGTCGACGCGGTAGCTTTCGCCGGCTGCCGCCGGTTCAGCGCCATAATGCAATCCGCGCCCGTCGGGCAGGTAGCCGCGCTTGACATAGAGTCGCTGTGCCGCGCCATAATCGGCATATAGCCCGAAGCCGATGCCCGCGAAATCTGAGTGTTCGGCAATGCGCCCCTCGGCTGCGTCCAGCAGGGCGCTGCCGATGCCGCGCTGACGACAATCGGGGCGCACATTCAAGTCTTGAATCTCGGGGATGCCACACTCGCGAAAACCGGGATAGGCGCTGCGCCAGACGACTTTGCAGTGACCAAAATAGGTGGATTCCTCAATCGCGACCAGCAACGCCAGGCGTCCCTGCGTCTGCCGCTCCAGCGCCGCGGCGAAGGCGCCTTCAGGTTTCGTCCAGCCCATGCAACTGTCGAAGCTCGCTTGCAGCCAGCCAGCCTCGACGCTCTTGGCTTGTCGAATAGCAATCACGGCTCAACTTGACGCGGTCGCGCTCATGCCCATTTCAGCGCGATCCATCCTGCCGGCGCTCGCGGGCCTTGCCCAACGATTGCTGAAGACGAGGTCGCCGATTTCGAAAGCGTCATCGAGATCGCCCATCGGCATATCCAAAATGCGGATGTCCAGATCGTAAGTCTCGCCGGATTCGCCTGCCAGTCTCAGTGTCATGGCGCTGTCCGGCAGCAAATCGGTAGTCAGGCTGGTCAGCATGATATGCAAGCCGCCCGGCGCCAGCTCAAGCGTCTTGCCGGCCGGAATGTGCAAGCTTTCGACCGCTTTCATGCGCGCCATGCCGTCGCCCGTGACCGTGCGATGAAAGGCGACCTCGCGCGCGGCCGGGCTTGACGCCGCGACTAGCGTTGCGTCGCTCTGGCCACGGTTGTGAATGCGCAGGTAAAGCGCGCTGGACTCGCCCGGTAGCTCGCCATGATCCATTGCCATCATGTCATCGGCCGGCGCCTCGCTGAGGATCTCAAACTGAAAAGACTCGAACGCGACATCGCCATTGGGCAAGGTCAGCCGAGCCTCGACGATCCAGGCGCCGCCCATGGTCCACTCGAACGGCAGGCTGAAGACGCCGTCGACGGCGCTTTCCGCTTTCGCCAGCACAGGAACCATGCCGGCGTGGTCCATATCACCACGGACGCTCAAACTGCCGGGGGCGCTTATCGCTTTGCCGTCGCGGTCGGTGACACGAACGACCAGGCTCGTCTCGCCCACGCGCAGTTCGCTGGCCGTCAACTCCAACTGCACATCAGTTGAATTGAGTTGTTGCTGTCGGCAACCCGCGACTACAACCATGATTATGAGCAGAACCCTTGGGATGCGAATTGCCGGCATAAAGAGTCCTCATGCTTTACCGTCAGCGACCGGCGGGCGCATCACCATGCTCAAGCCATAGCCGAAGGCCGCCGCCATCAGGGGCGCGCCGAGCCACATGTGAATCTCCCACCACAAGCCGCTCCCTCCCCAGACGCTTGCGCCCAGGATATGCGTCATCAGCAGGGCGCCCAAGCAGAATACGAAGGGCAGGCTGATGGCGAAAAACCTGAAGGAGCCGGTCTTGTCCAGCGCATTCAGCCGCAGCAGCCAATCCCCCAACAGGCCCGCCGCCCCCGCGCTGACGACAAAAATGAAATCGCCCGCATCCAGCACGTGCATCCAGGTCATCAGCAGCATGTTTATGACATATAGCAGCGTCACCGCGCCGATGGGCAGCCGCCAGCGCCGCGCCATGAACAAGACGACCGCCAGCAAGAGATTGGCGTGCATCACCAGCGACATAATTCCATAGACATCTGTCAGCGTGTGGTCCTCGGGTCGCGCGCCCGTCAGCGCGATAAACTCGCTGCTGACCGCCGCGAAGGTGGTGAAGAAGGTGAAGACCGATGTGACGCAGGCGAAGACCAGGATGGCCGGCAGCAGACCGCGCCAACTCTGCTCGATATCGTCTCGCCGCCACATGGCGCGGATGGGACCGGTCATGATCATCAAGCCTGAGGCGGCCAGCAGCAGATGCGAAGGGCTGAGCAGCGCCTCCAGCCCCTTCTCGAAGCCAAAGGCTTCATGCCAAATCAGATCGGCGACCCCGCCCGCCGCGAAAATGAAGAAGCCGGCCAGGGACAGCCCGTAGCCGACCGGCAGCGCCTGACGCCAGCGATAGCCCCGCCCCACGTTGCGAAAGTGCGCGAATATCAGCAGCAAGCCCGCCGCCAAGACGGCGCCATAAAGCACAGCGTGCCAGGGCGTGAAAAAAGTATCGTCGACCTTATCATGGTTGTGCGCCCAGCCGTCGATGTACAAACCGAAGGTAATGACGCAAGTGCAGATCGCCATCGCCCAATCTAAACCAATGCTAGCCGCCGGGACGCCGGCGATGGCGCGCCTGTCGGCCCCAGCCGGGATTACTTGCCGCGCGGACCGTGTGCTGGCCATGAGTCGCCGCCCTTCAACTGATCTCGGATCTTCATTCTATTGTACATGCCAAATTGCCCTCAGGTCTTGTGTATTTGCCCTTGCGCCAGGTCGGCGCGTACATCGCTAGCGCGGTGGTCGCATTCATGTAAAATCGAATGTGTTGCTCATGCAAGGCGCGATGGTGAGGCATGGCTTTCGAACTGGAAGCATTGGTTGGGCATCTATATATCGTAGGCGGCCGCGTCATCAACGTCAATCCGCCCGGCTCTCTTGTTGAAGTAGCGCCGGCTTCCGCCGCCCGCGGACGCGAAGGCGACACCTTCTTCATCTTAATCGTGCCCTCCGGTTCGATTGCGCCGACAACTTTCTACCAGCAGTTGGCGCAACTGGCCGCCGAGCGCTATTTCAGCATGAGCGGCAGCGTCACGATCGCCCTGCGGTCGATGTTCCAGCAAATCAACCGCAATCTCTACGAGCATAATCTAGAGCACGTCGGCACAGACGCGCAAAGATTCGAATCGAGCATGATCGCGGCCGTCTTGCACGAAGACGATATGTACGTCGCCCGCGTTGGACCAGTTGTCTCCGTGCTGCAAACGGCGGGCTTGACGCTGACCTTTCCCGAAGATCTATCCGAGGACGAGCCCTTGTTCAGCGTCCCGTTGGGCTTGCTGCCGGAGCCGGAGATTTCGATGGTGCGCTACGGCGTGAACGCGGGCAGCCGGCTCGTGTTGTCGGATGGCAATCTTGCCGATATTCCCGGCGACCGCCTGACGAGCATCATGCTCGAGAACAATATCGAAAAGGTGCTGCAAAGCTTGCGCCGCACGATCAAGATCCAAAGCCAACTCATGCTGGTGGAGCTCGTGCCGCCAGAATACGACGGTCCGGTGCTGGCCGCGCCGGGCGAGTCTTCGCACGAAGTAAATGCCCGCTTGGGAGAGGCGCGCATGCAGCTTTCAGCCGAGCCTGCCCAATGGCAACTGCCAAGACGGGGCGACTTGCGCTCTCTGCTGCGCTGGGGCTTGGCGCGGCTTGCCGGACGCATAGCCGGCGTTTTTCTCTTTCTGGGCGCCTTGTTTCAACGCTTTTTCCCGCTGCCGGCCGCGGCGCCAACCCGCCGGGCATCGTCCGGCACTCTGATTCTGACTGTGCTGTTCATCCCGCTGATCATTGTGAGCATCGTCGTGCTCTCCTGGGTATCCAACCTGGGCGAGACGGAATTCGAGCAGTGCCTGGGCAGATTGCAGGAGACGGCTAGCCTGGCCAGGTCGATCGACTCGGTCAATCGCCGCAGTGTCACGTCGGCCTGGAATGCCACCCTGAAAGTAGCGGAAGCCTGCGACGACATGCGGCACGGCGACCCGATCGTCGCTTCCATGCAGGCTGAAGCGCAATCGCTTATTGACACCATCAACAACGTCAAACGTCGGGATGCAATCCCGCTCATCAACTTTGAAGACGCGAGCATCAGCCGTTTGCGCATCCAGGGAACCGATCTCTACGCGCTCGACAGCCGCAACGATCAGGTCTATCACATTAGGCTGTCGGATGACGGCGCGCAACCACTGCAAGACGAACCGGTCGCGAAAATGCGCCTGGGCGCCAATCATCAGGGTTTCACCATCGGTCAGATTTCCGACATCGCCTTTGATGATCATTCCGGCGATCTCGCGATGTTGGACGAAAATGGAACTCTCTTGCGCTGCGCTCCGCAATTCGTTTTCACCTGCGATGTGCAGCGCGTGCTGGCAGCCGACACCTGGAAAGAGCCGTCGGCGCTGACAATTTGGGACCGCAAACTCTACATTCTTGACCGCGAGGAGGGCCAAATCTGGCGATACGATCCCTCCGGAGGCGCTTATGTCAGCGCCCCCCGAGAATACTTCGCCGGCTCGGCTCGCCCGAATCTGCGTGATGTCGTCGACTTCACCATCGGCGCCGATGGACACCTTTATCTGCTCTATGCTGATGGCGTGATGAAACGCTATTTTGGCGGCAACGAAGTCTCTTTCACTTTCAGCGGCTTCAATGAAGGCAGTGAACCCGGCGTCGTAAGGACCGACGGCTTCTACCTCAACGACAGCCCTATCGCGCCGGGCTTCTTCCTCATCAGCCAAGGCACGCGTACTATCTTCGAAACCACCGCGGCCGGCACTTTCATGGACAGCTATCAAGCGTTTGATCAAGACAAGCTCGAACTGATGTCGGCGGTGGTTGCCTATCCAGAGCAGAACCTTCTTTATGTCGCTTCCGGCAATACCATCTTCCGCATTGCCATGGACTTCCAACTGTAAACCCCGCAGCGTTCGCAATTTGGCGCCGCGACTCAAACGCCTGTCTATCGACCAGATCGTCGCCTGTTTTCAGATGCCGAATAAGGTATATTTACGCCAAGGTCATTCGAGCGGAAAGCAAAACAAACATGAGCAAAAGCGTACTGATCGTCTACGGCGGCTGGGATGGGCACGATCCAAAACAAACCTCGCATTTATTCGCGGGCTTGCTGGAGCAGGCGGGCTTAAGCGTCACATTGTCTCAAAGCTTGGACAGCTTCCTTGATGCCGATCTGATGCGGTCGACTGATTTGGTCGTGCCGGTCTATACGATGAGCAGCATCTCGCGCGAGCAGGAAGCGGGCTTGCTCGACGCCGTGCGCGAACGCGGCGTCAATGTCGGCGGCTGGCATGGCGGCATGGCCGACGCCTTCCGCAACAACACCGAATACCAGTTCATGGTCGGCGGGCAATGGGTGGCGCACCCGGGCACTATCATCGACTATCGCGTTAACGTGACCGCTCCGGATCATGCCATCACCGCCGGCATCGCCGACTTTAATATGCGCTCGGAGCAATACTACATGCACACCGACCCGTCGAATGACGTGCTGGCGACAACGACTTTCAGCGGTGACCACGCCTTCTGGATTGATGGCACGGTCATGCCGGTTGTCTGGACGCGCAGCTATGGCAAGGGCCGGATCTTCTACAGTTCGCTGGGCCACGTCATCGCTGATTTCGATGTGCCCGAAGCGCGCGAGATCGTGCGGCGCGGCTTGCTTTGGGCGGCCGATGCGCTTTAGCTTTCGACCGCGTACGGGGCATGGTGGCGATCTTTCGGCCTGAGACCGCGGTGACGAAATAGAATCTGCCAGACGCGCAGCGCGGCTTCAGCGGCGACGGCGGTGGACATCTTTGACCGGCCGTATTGCCGGTCGGGAAAGTGAATCGGTATCTCGTCGATCTTGTAGCCCAGCCGATGCGCTACAAAAGCAATCTCGACCATAAATACATAGCCATTCGCCTTGATTGCGTCCAAGTTCAAGCCGATGAGGCAATCCCGACGATACACGCGGAAGCCGCCGGTGGCGTCCTTGATTGGCACGCGCAGGATCGCAGGCGTATAGACGCGGTTGGCCCACCAACTCAATAGCGTTCGCAAAGGACCCCAGCTTTCGTCAACGCTTCCGCCCGTCTCGTATCGCGAACCAATTACGATGTCGCTTCCCTTAATCTTATCCAGCAGCATTGGAATATACTTCGGCCGGTGCGATAAATCGGCATCCATCTGAATCACCAGGTCAGCGCCAAGCGACAAGGCCTGCTTGAAGCCTTGAATATATGCCGGCCCCAATCCTTGCTTCTGCGGACGGTGCAGCACCCATAAGCGCCCACGATACTCGCTTCGTGCGGCAAGACTTTCAGCCAGCTGTCCCGTGCCGTCGGGTGAATTGTCGTCCACCACCAGCACATGGAGCTCCGGTATCGCCAGACCGAAGAGCGCCGGGATGATGCGACCGATATTCTCGCTCTCGTTAAAAGTCGGAAGGACGACTATGACCATTGGCTGTTGAGACATCGTCGGCGCGGATTCGCTCAAGCGTCTAGCAGCGAGTTCACCGCCTCAGCGACGTGACCGGGCGTCAAACCAAGCGCCTCATAGATTTGAAGGTATGGCGCGCTGGCGCCGAAACGGTCAACGCCTATGGCAGTGCCACGGTCGCCGATGTATTGGCGCCAACCCAGAGTCGCGCCCGCTTCAATGCTGACGCGCTTGGTCGCCGCGCGCGGAAGCACGCTCTCTTTGTAGTCGTCGTCCTGGGCTTCAAAGAGCTCCCAACATGGCATCGACACGACCCGCACGCGGATATCGGCTTCTTCCAGCAGCCCGGCCGCGTCGAGAGCAATCGAAACCTCACTGCCGCTCGCCAAGATTATGGCGTCGATATCGCCCGACGAGTGTTCCGATAGCACGTACGCGCCGCGGGCAACCCCTTCATATATGCCCGCGTCGTTGCCGGCAAGCACTGGCAAATCCTGCCGGCTCAGCACAATCGCCGCCGGATGAGCCAATTCAGCGATGGCAGCCCAGGCGCCGGCGGTCTCGGTGGCATCCGCCGGACGAAAGACATGCAGATTCGGCATCGCGCGCAGCGACATCAATTGTTCGACTGGCTGATGCGTCGGTCCGTCTTCGCCCAAACCGATGCTGTCATGAGTGAACACGTATACCGTCGGCAGATCCATCAGCGCGCCCAAACGAATCGCAGGCCGCATGTAATCACTGAAAGTAAAGAAGGTGGCGCTGTAAGGCTTGACCATGCCGCCATGCAAAGCCAGGCCATTGACGATCGCGCCCATAGCGTGTTCGCGCACGCCGAAGCGAAGGTTGCGCGCCGCCGGCTGACCCGGTCCCGTGTTTGCCGCGCCAGTGATCAAGGTCTTGGTGCTGCCTGCTAGATCGGCATCGCCGCCAATCATCGTAGGCGCGAACCTTGCCAAGGCATTCAATGCCTCGCCGCCGGCATTGCGCGTGGCTACACTTGCCTCCGCCCCCCAGCTAGGCAGCGCGTCACGCCAGCCCGGCGCGAATTCTCCTGCCATCGCCAAGTCCCATTCGGCGGCCAGCTGCGGAAAAGCGGCGCGCCAAGACTCAAATCTCGCCTGCCACTCCGATTCGGCGGACCCGCCCGTGTCCACGGCGCCGCGAAAGTGCGCCAGCGCTTCAACGGGCACATGGAAACGCTCGCCCGCGCCCCAGCCGAGATTCTGCTTCGCCAAGGCGACTTCATCGTCGCCCAGAGGGCTGCCATGTGCGGCGCTCGTGCCCTGCTTGTTCGGGCTGCCATGACCAATTACGGTTCGGACGGCGATAAAGCTCGGCTGGTCGCGCGTCGCCTTTGCCGTGGCCAGAGCAGCGTCAATGGCGGCGACATCCGTGCCGTCCGCCACCCGGCTGACATGCCAGCCCATCGCTTGGAATCGCAGCGCGACGTCTTCTGTGAACGTCATGTCGGCGGCGCCATCCAAGGTGACTTGGTTGTCGTCATACAAGAAGACCAGCTTGCCCAGACCCCAATGACCCGCCAATGCCGCCGCTTCCAAACAGACGCCTTCCATAAGATCGCCATCACTCACCAGCGCGAATGTATGATGATCGACTACCTTCTGGTTATGCCCGTCGCGATTGAAATAGCGCGCCAGGTAAGCCTCGGCCAGCGCCATGCCAACCGCCGTCGCCGCGCCTTGACCCAGCGGACCGGTAGTCGTCTCGACGCCGGGCGTATCGCCGTACTCCGGGTGCCCAGGCGTTGGGCTGCCCCATTGACGGAAATTCTTGATGTCTTCCAGGGATACATCATATCCGGTCAGATACAGCAGAGAATACAGCAGCATGGAACCGTGTCCGGCGCTGAGCACAAAGCGATCACGGTCCGGCCAGCCGGGATTGCGCGGGTTGAAGCGCAAATGACGAGTCCACAGCGTATATGCCAGCGGCGCCGCGCCCATTGGCAAGCCGGGATGTCCGCTATTGGCTCTCTGCACCGCATCCATCGACAGGGTACGGATCGTGTTGATTGCAAGCGTGGTCAAATCGGGCACGGTAACTCTCCTATTCATGAAGGCAAAACCGAAACGCGCCGATTATATCAGGTGCTTGCTGTCAGCGGAATTCCCTAGCGCTGCTGGAAATCCAAAGAAAGTGGATACATCGCATCCACCTCCAGGTTCTGAGTTATGGAATCCGTTGTTCTTCGGCGAATGGATTTAATCGCTACTCTGGTCTTGGCTCGACGCGAAAACGAACTGCCGTGCGTTCCTGACCATCGATGTCGACTTCGGTGAAATATGGCGTTGAAACTATGTCAATCTCATCGCGTTCGAGGTAACCGCGCGCAATCGCCAAAGCCTTGACTGCTTGGTTCACGGCGCCCGCCCCTATCGCCTGTACCTCAGCCAAGCTATGTTGCCGCATAACGCCGGCGATCGCGCCCGCAACCGCGGTAGAGCGTGAACGCGCCGAGACCTTGATAATATCCGGTCCGTCATCCGTGAATGTACTGACCGGATCCGCCACCGCGTCGGTCATAGGTACATGATGGCTATCATATTCGGACATTAATTCCCCCTTTGATACAAACAAGCATAAACGCCGTGAATCGCGCAATACAGGGGATTTTACAGGCTTTTCCCAGATTCGTCCACAAATTGCGCGTAATTGTATGAAAATCTGAATCAAATTTGGCGAATTTAGTACATATTCTGTTGAAATGTTCTGTGTCTTTACGTCAAGTTGACCGTTCACCTTGGTTTGCGCAGGCCGGCGATTCTCGTCGGAAGCGGCCTGCGGCGCGCGCCGCCGAAATCCGACACCCTGTAAGTTTGCGGCAGCACTCGCTACAATCAGGCGGTAGGCGATTTCGCTCGGCGCCTTGCGCAAGTTAACTTCCCGCCGAACATCACTGGACAGTCGATGCAACTCACTGCCCCAAACGTAGCTCTCTTACTATGCGCGCTCCTGCCGGTCATATGGGCGGTCGGCTTCCCCCGGCATGCCTTCCGCCGCCGCCGAGATATTGCGAGCTTGTTCTTGCGCACGATTATTCTAACGCTGCTGGTCCTTGCCCTGGCTGGACTACAAAATGTACAGGCCATCGACCGGCTGGCAGTCGTGTTTCTCGTCGATGCCTCCGACAGTATGGGCAGCGGCAGTGTCGAGCGCCAACTCGACTTCGTGCGGGAATCGCTTAACGCCAAGCAGCCTGACGACCTATGGGCGACGCTGCTCTTCGGCGACAATGCCGTGCCGGAAACTGATTTCAGCGTAGCCGACGAAATCGACGCCTTCGGCTCCATCCCACTGGCAACTGGAACCGATATCGCCAACGCGATCCAAACCGCGCTTTCGATGTTTCCGCCGGAGGTCTCGCGCCGAATCATCGTCTTGAGCGACGGACAAGCCACCAAAGGCGACGCCATCGCCCGGGCGCAGCGAGCGGCGGTTTCCGGCGTTGAAATCAGTTACGTGCCGGTATTCCGCGCGCCCGCGCCCGATGTTCGGATCACCGGGATCGATACGCCGGGCCGCGTGGCAGAGAACCAGAGCTTTGACATTTCAGTCGGCATTCATTCCCAAGAAGCGACGGCGGCGACTCTGCTGATATTCTCCGGCGGGCGGCTGATTCACGAAGAAGCGCTTGAGTTGCAGGCAGGCGACACGCGCTACAGCTTGACGCAAGCCGGCGAAACGAGCGGCTTCCTGGACTTCACCGCGCAGATCGTTGTGCCCGGCGAAAACGACAGCTTCACTCAAAACAATCAACTGGGCGCTTTCAGCCAGGTGGTGGGACCGGCGCGCGTCCTTCTGGTGAGCATTGACGAGGCCGAAACTCAGTACTTGCTGCCGGCTTTGGAACAGGTCGGGATCCATGTCGATTTCGCATCGCCTCAAGACTTGCCGTCCAATATGGCGGGCTTGCTGAACTACAAAAGCGTGATTCTGGCAAATGTGCCGGCGGCGCGGCTGGGCCGGGGGCAGATGACTCTCTTGGACCAGTTCGTCAGCGATATCGGCGGCGGGCTGGTCGTGATCGGCGGTCCAGAGAGCTATGCGCCCGGCGGCTACTATCAGACGCCGCTGGAACGTACCTTGCCGGTAGATATGCAGATCAAAGACCAGAAGCGTTTGCCGCAGCTCACGATCGCTTATCTGATTGACCGCTCGGGCAGCATGGGGCAGATCGGACGAAGCGGCGTGCCCAACCTCGAACTCGCCAAACGCGCCATCGTGCTGTCGCTCGAATTGCTGCAACCATCCGACCGCGTTGCCATCGGCACCTTTGATACCGGCGGCGCCTGGGTCGTGCCTTTTCAGCAAGTGCACGACGCGCAGGCGCTTGTCGCCATGACCAATACCATTCGCTCCGGCGGCGGCACCGACATCATGGCTGGTTTGCGCCTGGTGGAGCGTGACATCGTCGAGGAACCTTCACAGCTCAAGCATCTGATTCTGCTCACCGACGGCGGCGCAAGCCCCAAGGGCTTGGTCGAGTTAAGCGAGAGCCTCAATGACCAACACGATGTGACCCTGTCCGCAATCGCCATCGGCCGCAGTCCCGGCGCCTTCCTCGAACCAATGGCTGAAGCCGGCCAGGGCAACTATTATCGTGTGGCTGATGTCGAGCAGATCCCCCTCATCTTCGCGCAGGAAACGGTGCTTGCATCGCGCTCCTATATCGTCGAGAAGACCTTTACGCCGCTTGTGACCGGCAGCAGCGCGATCATCGATGGCATCGCCTCGTTTCCGCCTCTGCGCGGATACGTCGCCTCCACGCCAAAGGTTGCGGCGCAGCGCATCCTTAGCGGGCCTGAACCATACGCCGACCCGATTCTCGCCGCCTGGCAATATGGCTTGGGCAGAGTGGTAGCCTGGACGGCGGATGCCAATGCCCGCTGGGCGAACGAATGGGTGGACTGGGAAGACTTCCCCCGCTTCTGGGGGCAAGCAGTGGCTTGGAGCATCAACGAAGGCGGCAGCAAGAACCTCGAGACCCGCGTTGTCACTCAAAATGACCGCGCGCGAATCGTGGTCGACGCCCGCGATGACGACGGCGCCTTCCTCGACGGACTCTCCCTGCATGGCGCCGTACTGAATCCCGCCGGCGACAGCTTTCGCGCGCCGCTGCAACAGACAGCGCCAGGCCGCTACGAGTCCAGCTTTTTGCCAGCCAACGAAGGCGCCTACTTCCTGACCATCAGCGGTCAATCGCAAGCCAACGCCGGCGATCTGGCGCTCAACGACTTGCACGGCTGGGTAATGTCATACTCGCCCGAATACGTGCCGCGACCCCATGACGAGCGGCTGCTGGCTGATATTGCGCAGATCACCGGCGGCAAGAATCTGGCCGAGCAACCAGAGGCGGTCTTCGCCCATGACCTGGAGGCGGAATCGGCTGCGACTGACATCTGGGAACGCTTGATTCTGCTGGCACTGCTATTGCTGCCATTTGATATCGCCGTGCGCCGCCTGATCATTACACGCAGCGATCTGCAGCGCCTGCGCGCCTACCTCAGCGGCCGCAGTCTCGACGATGCCCGTTCGCAGCGCATGCAGGCGCTCTTCAGCGCTCGCGGCCGCAGCCGCGCGACCACACGCTATGGCGACGGCATCGTCCCGCGTCCGCCCAGGCCCCGCGGCGACGACAGACCGCAGGCGCCAAGCCCGTCGGCGATGGCGCAGCCAAAGTCGACCAGCGGCCGGGATGCGCTGGAGCCGGAATTCAGGCTGCATGATGTGGAAGTGGTGAACCTGGGCGATCAACTCTTGAAGCGGCGCAAACGCCGGCCCGACGCCGAGGAAGACTAGAAGCCGATGCGTTTAATCGCCATTGGCGCAGCCGTCGCCATCTAGTATTTCGCTGCCATCGGTGAATACGGCTTGTTCAGCGCTGTCATCAATCCTGTTGTCATGCAAATAGGCGTAAGAGCCAAACAAAACGCTGACGCCATGCTGCGCGCTGCCGAAGACGGTGTTGCTTGACAGCACGGCTTCGGAATGATAGTCGATGGTGATGCCGTTGCCCTGGCGGATATTCATGGCGTCAGCGTCGCTCTGCGTATCGGCGATGATGTTGTCGCAAATCAGCGCCATTGACATATCCAGCAAGCGGATGCCGGAAAGCGCATTGTCGTCGACCAGGTTGCCGATAACATCGGCATGGGACATCTCGGTGACGGCGATGCCATGTTCGCCGTTGTCGCGGACGATATTGTCCTCGATCGTGATCATGCCCGTCATATTGGTATAAATGCCGCTGCGGGCGTTGCCCAGCACGATGTTGCCGGCGACGCGCGAGGGGGGCCACTGCGTGGTATTGGTGACGTGGATGCCCATGCCGTAAGGCGGCCGCGTCTGGATGACCGTGTTGTCGAGGATGTCGGCGGCGCCGAGCCGCACTTTGATGCCGGTCAATCGGCTGCCGGAGACGTGATTGTCCCGGAGGGCAATGTTTTGGCTGCGAGTCACGAAGATGCCGTATTCGCCGCCGATGATGGTCAAGCCTTCAATCGTGACATCTTCGGTATCACGGATCTCGATGGCCGGCGCGTCATCGGGCGCGGCGATGACGACCCCGCCCGCTTCATCCCCGCGCAGGGTCACCGGTCGATTGACCGCCAAGGCTTCACGGTAGAGACCGGCGGCCAGCTCGATAAGGGCGTGATCCGGCGCCGCCGCCAGCGCTTCGGATATGCTTTGGAAATCTTGGGGAACGCGGATGATCAAATTCAAGCCGAAGGCATTCGCCGCAAAGACGAAGAGCGAGAGGACGATTAACAGGCGGGATAAGGCGATTCGTCTTGACATATTGCCGCTATCCTTTGACTGCTCCGGCGGTCAAGCCGCGCACGAAGTATTTCTGGAAGGCGAGGAAGACGATCAGCGGCACGATCATGGTCACGAAGGCCCCCGCCGCCAGCAAATGCCATTCGTTGCCATACTGCCCCAGCAAGTTGCGTATCCCGATGGTGAGCGGCGCTTTGTCACGGTCGAGGAAGATCAAGGCATTCATCAGATCGTTCCAGACCCACACGAACTGAAATATGGCCAGGGATGCGATCGCGGGCATCGAAAGCGGGACAACAATGCGGAAGAAGATAAAGCCCTCGCCGGCGCCATCAATGCGCGCCGCTTCAAAGACTTCCTGCGGCAAATCGCGGAAGAAACTGTAGAGCAGGAAGATAGCGAAGGGCAAGCCATACGAAGAATGCGTCAGCCAAATGCCGGCGAATTCCCCGTTGATGCCCAGCGTGTTCAGAAACTTGAGCACAGGCACCCAGGTCGTCTGCAGCGGGATGACCAGCAGCGCGATGATTGCGAGATACAGCGAATCGCGGAAGGGGAATTGCAGCCAGGCAAAAGCGTAAGCCGCCAGCGAGCCCAGTAGGATCGGCAAGATTGTACTGGGAATCGTGATGATCAAGCTGTTCTTGAGGTTGTCGACGAAACCTGGCGGCGGCAGATCTTCGCGCTCCAAGACGCCGCGATAATTATCCAGCGTGAAAATGGGATTGACGACATCCGCTTCGGCAATTAGCTTCCCGCTGAAGTCAGCGCTCGGCGCGAAAGCATAACTCCCATCGGGCTCGACTTTTAACGCGCCTGCCAAGGGAATCTGGCCTGACTCGCCCGCCTCCATCAACCGCAAGATGCCGCCCGACTGGACGATGGAATAACGCACAGGTATCGGACGCTGTGCCAGCGCTTCTTCGCTGACGAAGGCTTCAAAGCTGCCGACGAAACTGGAACGAGGTTCAAAGGTATAGCTGCCGTCTTCATGAACGGTCAGGGTGCCGGTGCGCGGAATACGCCGCCCGTCGTCGATATCATCGACTTCAATGATGTCTTCCAGTTCTTGTCGACCCGTCAAGCGATAGTTGATCAGCGCGCCCGCCTCGGCCACGATCACATCTTCAATGATGAAATAGCCGCTGAATTGCTGGTCCGCCTCGAATTCGGCCCTTCCGGCGCCCGTGACGCTCAGCGTGCCGATCCCGGGTAAAGCCAGCGGCGCCCGAATGTCATCCGTTCTTAGCTGACCCTCTACTTCAATAATTCGCGTCTGACCAATGCCGGTGGCGGGAAAACCATCTACGGCGCGGCTCAATAGCTCGCTCTCTTGCGCGCTGACAACGATTTCAGCGCCGGCAGCACCGGCGGCGATACTGAGTTCCAGCGCGGCGGCAGAGCTTGAGCGTGCGCCAGCCAGCGATGTCCACCAGCCGGATTGAGCAATATCCCCGCGCGAGCGAAACGACGTCACTGCCAAGCCGAGCGTCGGCGCCATCCAAATCAAAGCCAGCCCAAACAGCACAATATGCAGCGGGCCTCGCCGCGTGAGTTCGACGATAATGCGGACAATCGATTGACCGGGTCTTGCCCTGCTTTCCGCTGCCATGCTAGCGCACCTCAGCGCGGACATTGCGCACCTGGATGATGATGAAAGGCGTGATCAGGATGAAGAGAATCACCGCGACGGCGCTGCCATAACCCAGCTTCTGATTGTTAAACATCTCCCAAAAGACCGTGAAGCCGATCACGCGCGTTGAGCCCTGCGGCCCGCCCTGAGTCATGACCAGCACGAGATCAACCATTTTGAGGGCGTTGATGACCATAGTCATCAAGATGAACAGGATAGTCCGGGACATCATTGGGATGCTAACCCGCCAGAAGGCTTGCCAAGCGTTGGCGCCATCCACGGTGGCCGCTTCCAGGACATCCTTTGGCAGCGCCTTGTAGGCGGCCGACAAAACAACCATGGACAAGCCGGTCCAGATCCAGATGCCGGACGCGATGACAGCCAGGTTGGCGATATCCGGATTGCCGAGCCATGCGACCGGTTGATAATCGGGAAATACGCCGCTTATAACTGCATTGAGCGCGCCGAGATTGGGATCGCGATTGAAGACAAAACGGAAGATGACCGAAGCCGCTGTCGCCGATACCACCATCGGTACGAAGATGATCGACTTGATCCAGGCTTCGTAGCCCACCTTGTCCGCCAGCACCGCCACCAACAAACCGAATATCACCGTGCCGAAAGGGAAGACAATCAGCCAGACGGCGGTATTGATGATGGCGCCGTCGAGGCTGGCCAAGTCCAGGAAGAAGGGGTCTTCAAAGAATAGTCTGATGTAATTGCCCAAGCCGACCCATTCTTGCGCCGGGTTGACCACCGTGCCGCTGGTGAAGCTGTAATAGATGGTGAAGAGGGTGGGGTAGACGAAATAAATCAGGAGCAACAGAATGCTGGGACCGACGAAGAGCCAGGGCAGCCAGCGCGACCGTCTACTTTTCGCCATCAGTCAACCTGCAAGAACATTATTGGTATTTTGAATTGTGCGGGTCCCTGAGAGTCAGAGACCCGCACGCGAGTTTTTCAGCGCTGGCTTAGGCTTACATATCGTAAGCGGTATCGGCGACGCCTTCGACGAATTCGAGTACGCCGTCGATATCATCCGGATTGGCTACGAAGTTCTGCAAGCCGGTGAACAAGGCATCCCCGCCGACCGCGCCCGGCGCCAGGTCCGAGCCGTCGAAGACAAAGGCATTGGCGTTGGCGATTTGCGCCGCTTCTAACTTACTGCAGGCGCCGCTAACCGCTTCTTCGGATACTTGGTGGCTAGCGGGCAAGCGCGCGCCTTCCGGCTGCGACGCCCAAACGGTCAGCGCTTCCGGGCTCTGCAAATAACGGATCAGCTCGCGGACTTCGGGACGATCGTTGAAGACGATCCACATGCCGCCGCCGCCGACGACCGGATTGCCCCATTCTTCGTTGATCGGTGGGAAGGGGAAGAAGCTGAAATCTTCGCCGCAAGCCATATCGGGGAAGTTCTGCTCGCCAAAGTTGCCCATGAAGCCGCCAAGGGTATACAAGCCCGATTCGCCGCGCAGCATCTGATCCATGCCACCCAAGAAATCGGTCGCCAGCGCGCCTTCCGCGCCGCCCAGCAGCTTCTCGTCGGTGGGGGAGATCAGGTCGCGGAAGTGCCCCATGGCTTCCACCACGGTGTCGTCAGTCCACTCGATCTCGTGCGTCACGAAGAGCTTGATGTAATTCTCCGGTCCCGCCACGCGCACATAGATATTCTCGAACAAGTCAGTAAGCGCCCAGCCGTCCAGGCCACCCATCGACCACGGCGTGATGTCTTCTTCGCCCAGGATATCAACCAGTTCCAGGAGTTCGCCCCAGGTTGCGGGCGCTTCGAGGTCGAGATCAGCGAAGGTGTCGCTGCGATACCATACCGTGCTCTTCGAGTTGGGCGCGTGCAATATGCCGTAGATCTCGCCATCGACCATGCCCTGGTCGATGATGCCCTGAGAATAATTCGCTTGCAGCGTCTCCAGCGGCACAATCGGGTCATCGCCGCTGGTTAAGGCTTGAATCACGCCATCTCGCGCGAATTCGGCCACCACGCCGGGGCGGGGCATGCTTTGAATATCGGGCGGGTTGCCAGCGGCGATCATCGTCTGCACAGTGACCTCGGCATTGCGGTCGCCGATGTATTCGGTCTCGATGCCGGTCTTCTCGGTGAAGGCGGCCAACACCGCTTCAAAGCCGACTTGCTCGACGCCGCCCCAGTTGGCGATGACCGAGACCGCCCCGCCGTCTTGCGCGAAGGCGGTAATGCCCATCGTCATTAGGAGGAGCAGAATAGCCAGACTAATCAACTTACGCATTTTCATTTGCCTTTCACTTCTTAAACTTGCTTGCGACCCTGTCCTGAATTAAGACTTTAGCGACAAACGATAGTCACCTCCTGGATCACTACAAATGCATTATAGACTTTAGCGCTTGGGATGAACGCTGCTGCGGTCGGCGCCTTAAGCCGATAGCAAAATCGATTTCGCTGCCACACGGCCTCTTCTCAATTGGTGACTATTGTTACTTTAACGTGAACTGAGATACTCCGTCAAATCCAGGTTGCCCGGCGACTGCCCAAAACCGGTCAGCAACGCCGCGCACTCCGCCCGGTGCTGCGTCCCGTGATTCACCAGGTGCGCCAGACATTGCCACAGCAGCCGCCGCCTCACTTCGCCCCGCGCCTCATAACTGATCGCGCCATTCAAGTCGGCCTCGCTCAAGCTATCGCGATAAAGCCGGAATGCCTCGCGCTCCGCCGCCCAGCGCGCCCGAATCGCCGCTACATCCGCAAATGATTCCGGCTGCATTTCAACGACGAAGACGCCGTCCTTGAGCAGATTCCGCCAGGCGTATTCGGCATCCATCAAGTGAACCAGCGTCCCGCGAAAACTGCCCCAGCCGAAATCGCTATCCGCGCGAAACTGCTCCGCCGTGAGCTTCTCGGCGCAGTCGAGGATGCGGTCGTTCGCCCAATCGCTGTAGCTGAGCAGCAGTTCAATATCGTCGCGGCGAATAGGCGTCTGATCGCCCAGCGACAAATCACTGTGTCCGTAGCGCTCGTATAGGAAGAGCGAGAAGTCCATATCCCCCGGCGAGTAGCCAAGTCCAGTCAATAGCGCCGCGCACTCGCTGCGATGTTGCGTGCCGTGATTGACCACATGCGCCAGCGTCTGCCACAGCACCCAATCCTGGCCCGCCTCATCCCTACTGCTTGTCCGAACGCGCGTCATGTCAGCGTCCGTCAAGGTCGCCAGGCAGCGCTCAGTCACCGCCTGCTGCTGCCGCCAGCGCTCGCGCAACCCCGCAATATCCGGGAAGTCCGCCGGGTCAATGATGCCCTCGTCGTCGCGATCAAACAGGAAACAGAACCAGCCGTATTCCGCGTCAAGAATGTGAACCAGCGCGCCGCGCAAATCGCCCCAGCCAAGCGCGTTCGGCTCCCTCAGCTGCTCCGTCGACGCCATCTCAGCGCTGTCCAAAATGCGACTGTTCGCCCACTCGTTGTACCTGAAATAGAGACGAATCGCCTCCGCGTTCATTGCAAGCCTCCGAATTGCGCCTTGCGATATCGCGGCGCTTTATCTTCTTCAACGCGAATTGAGAAACATCGTCAGATCCATATCGCCGGGCGATGCCCCCAAGCCGGTCAGCAAAGCCGCGCACTCGCTCCGGTGTTGTGTGCCGTGGTTGACCACATGCGCCAGAAAATGCCAGAGCTTGCCCGCTCGCGTCTCGCCATTCCGCTCATAGTTCAATACCGCCTCGATGTCCTCATCGGTCAGCCCATTGAGAAACGCCCACAGCTTCTCCGTCTCCGCTTCCCAACGCGCGCGAATAGCCGCGACATCGGCGAACTCCGCCGCGTCGAGCCAGTTGAAGTCGCCCTGCTTGCCAAGTCGATGCCGCCAGCCGATCTCCGCATTCAATATATGTACTAGCAGACCCCGCAGGTCGCCCCAGCCCCAGTCACTTGGCGTCGTCAACTCTTCCTGCGCAAGCTCCGCGGCAGCGTCCAGAATCCGCCGGGTCGCCCACTCGTTGTATGCGTATAGCAGCCGGATGTCTTCGCTTTTCATCGGTCACACTCTCCTGTCTCCACTTCTTCTGTGGCGCTAAGCCCTGTTTGCGCCGCTGCCCAGAAACACGCTGAAATCCATATCGCCCGGCGACGCGCCCAAGCCCCTTGACTGTGCCGCCCATTCGCCCCGATGCTGCACGCCACGCGAGTACAAATGCATCCAGAAATGCCACCAGGAGCGCTGCCGCCTTTCGCCATCAATCTCATGGACAAAGTCCGCCCCAATCGCGTCATCGGCTAATGCGTCGATGTACGCGCTCGACGCCCTGTGCGCTCGCCGCCAACGCGCCCACCGAGCATCAAAGTCAGCGGAGTCGTCGACCTCAACCCGGTCTGATTCAACCTTGCGGTCAAGGAGTGTCCGCCAATTGCTTTCGGCGTCCAGCATATGAACCAACGCGCCTGACAGACGGCTCCAGCGATAGTCGTTCGACGCCAGCAATTGTTCTCGCGCCAAGCTGACCGCCGCCTCCGTGCCGCGGTAATTCGCCCACTCGTTGTTGTCATAGAGCGGCTTTGAGCTTTGGCGCATCATGCGCTCCCCGTTTGTTCCGCCGGTCGACATCCTTCAGCGTCCCGCCAGGTGCTATAATCGTAAACATCACTGCGCGACTGCATTCTACCGGTGGATCTTGACGATGACGACCTTGAACTATGACGAGGCAGTTCCTTATTACGACGAGACGCGCGGCTTCCGTCCGGGCGTCAGCCAACGTTATCGCGATGCCGTCCGCCGCGTTGCCGCCAACGACTCGCCGCGCGCGCTGGAACTGGCGATTGGCACCGGCTTGATCGGCCTGCCCTTCATCGCCGCCGGCGACGACTACATCGGCGTGGATGTGTCTCACGGGATGATGCAACGTATCGCGCCCAAACTGCCGTCGAGCGCGTCGCCTTCACTGGCGCAAGTCGACATCACCGATACGCTTCCCTTCGCCGCCGACAGCTTCGATATCACGCACGCCGTCCGCGTCTTTCACCTCTTGCATGATTGGCGCCGATGCATCAGCGAATCCAGACGCGTGCTCAAACCCGACGGCGCGCTGATCATCGTGGAAATGCGGACGCCCGACGAGACGGCCAGCCCGCCGCCCTGGGCGCTTGTGCACCACAAATGGGCGGAGATCTTGCGCGGCATGGGCATCGGCGACGACAGCATTCGACACGGCAACGGCTTGACCGAGGCAACGCTGGCAAACCACATCCGCGCCATCGGCGGCCGCGCGAAAATCCAGGACCTGCTCCGCTACGACGAGTTTCCCGTGAGTTGTCGTACAATGGTGGAGCGCCGCGCCAAGCGCATGTTCAGCAATGATTGGTCGCTGCCGGATCGCGTATTCACGGCGGCGACGCGCCAATTGCAGCGTTGGCTCGAGCAAGATTGCGCATTCGCCGACCAGGCTGTCGCCCGCCGCATGGTCTTTCGCGCAGTCATCGCCCGCTTCTGAATGCGGCGCCGCGCGCTCAAGCTATCGCGCAGGAACCAGCCAAGTCGCGCGGCTGCTTCACATTCCGCGCAAGCATGGCAGCGAGGTCCAACCATGATCGATGTCCTGACCAGCCTGGCGCTTATTCTGGTGTCTGTATTCGTGCTGGCGGTCATCACTGATCGCTTCTTCATTCCCAGCCTTGACGCTATCTCGAACCGCCTCAATCTCTCGGACGAAGTCGCCGGCGCTTCGCTGATGGCGATCGGGTCGTCGGCGCCCGAATTGGCGATTGCCTTGATGGCGCTCTTCACCGGCGGCGGCCAACACAGCGATGTCGGCATCGGCACGATTGTCGGCTCGGCCGTCTTCAACATCCTCGTGATCACCGGCGTCTCAGCCGTGGTCGCCGGCGGCTTGCACATTCACATCTTCGCCGTCAGTCGCGATATCGTCTATTATCTCATCTCCATTCTCTATCTGGGATTGGTCTTCTTTGACGGACATGTCTCTCTCATCGAGGCGCTGCTTGGGCTGGTCGGCTATATCGTTTATATGGGCCTGCTCATCGTCCTGAAAGATCCGGAGGCGGACGACGACCAAGCGCCCGACCATGCGTCTGCACCCGAGCCCGAGACGCATAAGATTCCCGGCTGGCATCAACTGGAATCCCTGATCGACGCCCTCTTGCGGCGGATTACCGGCGCCCCGGAAAAGAACTTCCTTTGGGCCTTCGCCCTGTCAATCGCGCTGATCGTCGCTCTAAGCTACATCCTGGTCGAAGCCACTATCGTCTTCTCCGCCGGCATCGGCATTCCGCCCGTGATCGTCGCCTTGACCCTGCTGGCCGCCGGCACCTCAGCCCCCGACTTGATGGCCTCCGTCGATGTTGCCCGCGAGGGAAGGGGCGGCATGGCGGTGGCCAACGCCGTCGGCTCCAACACCTTTGACCTGCTGGTGGGGCTGGCGCTTCCCTGGACAATTGCGCTCTCCCTCCTCGGCTTGCGCGGCATCGACGTCGGCGCCGGCGATCTCTGGGTCTCTATCGGCATCCTGGCGGCCACGACCCTGGTGCTGTTCGCCTTTCTATGGACCGAGCGCGGTTTGAGCCGGCGCGAAGGCTGGGTGTTGCTCCTGCTCTACGCCGTCTTCGTTCTCTATACGCTCGCCAACGGCGCGCCATTATAACCGGCGCCAAGAAGCTTTTGCGAAAGATTGAAGGAGCAAAGGGGCTCATGAATATCAAGCGGAATGTAGGGGCGGCATTGTATATCGCCTGCGCGCGACTTGCGCCACAGATCACGTTTACCCGCGACTAGCTTGAAACCATTTGGATTGCTGTTACGCCAAAATGAGTGCAATGCCATGAGCAAAGAATCGACTCAGCAGCACATACGCACCCTCGGCATGGACGTTTTGAGATTGCCGCTCTTCGGGCGCCTGCTTCGCCATCGTCACGGACGCCTGGCGCTGCAAGTCCTCTTCACCGCGATTGCTCTGGCGCTGGTCATCGACGGCTTCACCGGTCCGCAGTCGGCCGCGCGCAACCTGGCCACCGTGACGCCCTGGGTCTACCTGCGCGGATTCGTCGTCATAGTTTTGCTGCTGGCGGGCAATCTCGTCTGCATGAGCTGCCCCTTCACCCTGCCGCGCACCCTGGCAAAGCGGCTGTCCCTGGCTGGAAGGCGCTTTCCGCAACGGCTGCGCAATAAGTGGCTCTCCGTCATCGGCTTATTCGCGCTCTTCTTTTTCTACGAATACCTTGATCTCTGGGCGAGCCCCTGGCTGTCCGCCTGGCTCATCGTCCTCTACTTCGCCGCCTCCTTCGCGCTGGAAGCCCTTTTCGCCGAATCCGCCTTCTGCAAATACATCTGCCCGCTCGGCGCATTCAACATGGTCTATTCGACGCTGTCCCCAACCCGCATCGGCGTCAAATCGCACGACATCTGCGCCAGTTGCGTCGGCAAGGAATGCGTCAACGGCAGCTATGCGCCACAACGACTCGTCCGCCTCGACGACATCCCGACAGGCGCGCCCGGCGAATCCCGGCGCGTCAAGGTGACCCATGGACCCGACGGCGCGCTCGGCTGCGGCACCGAGCTCTTCGCCCCGCAAATCCGCAGCAATCTCGATTGCACCTTTTGTCTGGATTGCGTTCGCGCCTGCCCGCACGACAACGCCAGTCTCTTCACCCGCCCGCCGGGCGCCGAGCTGAGCCGCGCCGATAGCTGGTCCCGCCGTTGGGACCTGTCGCTGCTGGCGATTGCCCTCGGCTTCATGGGCATTTCAAACGCCTTTGGCATGGTCCCGCCCTACTACGCGCTGCAAGAATGGCTCGCGCTGAACTTCGGCATTCAAAGCGAATTCATCGTCCTGTTGCTGATATTCGGCGCGCTCAATCTCCTGCTGCCTGTCATCGCCTCTATCGCCGCCGCTTGGCTCAGCCGTAGACTGACCGGCTCCCACAAACGCGATTCAATCCGCGAGACCGTAGCTGCCTTTGCGCCCGCTTTTGTGCCCGTGGGCTTCGGCATCTGGTTCGCTCACTACAGTTTCCATCTTCTCGTCGGTCCCCTGCTTATCGTGCCCGTGGCGCAAGAATTCCTCGGCGGCATAGGCGACTGGCAGCGCTTCAGCGCCAGCCTCGACATCAACGCAATCGGCTTGATCCAGCTTGTCGTGCTGCTTGCCGGCTTCCTCTGGAGCTTGCGCCTGGCGCAGAAGGCGGCGCTGCGGCTCTACCGGCGGGCGGCTCTCCTCGGCATGCTTCCCTGGGCGCTCGCGCACCTGCTGATGATGCTGCTCGCCTGGCAAATCTTCACACTGCCCATGGAGATGCGCGGAACCCTGCAGATATTCAGCTGAATGCGCAACCGACTATTGGGGCGCGCTCACCCGCTCGCCATCCTTCAATACCGGCTCGGCTCGCCCCCAAAGCGCCGTGCCAGCGCGATTCATGATCGGCTCGGCCGAATACTGCGCCAGATAACAGCGGCGATAATTTGCCGTCATGTTGGCGCCGCTGCGGTGAAATGTGCGGCTGCTGAATACAACTATGCTGCCCGCGGGCACAAGCGCCGGCTCGCCCGGGTCATTGCCGTGATAACCAACCTTGTCGTTGGTCCGCGCCTCAACTTCGTGGCTGATGATGTCGTCGGTGGAGTCGCGCCCATCGCGTCCATAGGGCAGGATGTATACCGTGCCGTTTTCCACCGTCATATCGTCCAGCGCGCACCAGCACGACAGATACGCCCGATGATAATGCCCGACATATCCCGAGTCCTGATGCCAGGCGAATTTGCTGTCGGTGTCGGCCGCCTTGACCACGTACTGCTCGTTGAAAAGATAGGCGGTTTCCCCCAGCGTCGCCCGGCATATCTCCGCCATCAACCCGCTGTAAAGAAACTCGGTCATGATAGGACTGCCCGCGCTCCGATTGCTGATGAAATAGCGTTTCTTGTAATGGGTAATGCCTTGGGTCGTGACGCCTCTCGCTTCCATGTCGCGGTCATGCGCTTCCACATAGCGCATGCACTCGTTCCGCAAGGCGCGCAAAGCCGACTCCGGAATGACCGATTCCAAAATGAAGTAACCATCGCGGTGATACTGCTCAACCTGTTCAGGGGTAACCACCGGCATACCTCTTCGCTCCTGTCTCAACTGCGTCTCGCCTATTCTAATGCCTGCGCCGCCGCTGTCAACAAGCTCGGGCCTCGGCTCTTCCGCTAGACTTTCGCCCCAAAATGCCGATCGGCAAACGGCAACCGCCGATCGCCCGCAGCGCTCGTGCTTCACCGCATCCGCAATCTGCGCGAGCCGCGCATTCCAGCCTCAAACGCGAACATTTAGTCGCCCACTGGAGTCCGCTTTCTGCTATAGTGCGCAATATGAACGCTATATTGAAGTCTCAACCGCCAAGCCGAAAACAAACCGTCAACAAGCTAAAACACAACTCCATGTCCGTGTTTTCCGGAATTCCCGCCCATGGACTCCGCTATGTCGATACTGTATCGATAGAGCGGGGCGCGGGAACCGCATTCTGCCCAAAAAAGTCATACATCCAATGGCCATTCTCCCTACTTAATCGGTACATTTTCCGTCCTTTTCCATCCTCTACTTCAATCGCCGGACCTGCCATTGAGCGCAATTATGCAATCGCTGCGCCGGTAAGGCCCGCCGAGAACTGCAATTGCCAGCGACCCGACGCTGATGACTGCCGGCTTGCGGCGCGCGACAATATGTTGACGCTTGTCGAACGAGTAATGCGAGGAGCCTAGATGAGCCAGCAACCCAACATCCTGCTCTTTCTCACCGACGACCACGGCGCCTGGGCCAACGGCAGCTACGGCAACACGGAAGTCCAGACCCCGGCGCTGGATGCACTGGCTGCCGCCGGCACGCGCTTCAAACACGCCTTCACGCCGAGCCCCGTCTGTTCGCCGGCGCGCGCTTGCCTGCTCACGGGCAAGACCCCGTCGCAAGTGGGCATTCACGATTGGCTGGAAGAGGCCGTCCCCGAAATCGGCGAACGCGACTGGTTGGGCGGCGCGCCAACACTTTTCGACCTCTTGTCAGCTGCCGGTTATCACACCGGCTTGAGCGGGAAATGGCATCTGGGCAGATCGCAGCGGCCGCCGAGCGGCGCCGACTATCACTTCGGCTTGCCCGGCTGGCAGGGCGCGCATAATACGCCCTATACCTATATTCGCAACGGCGATATGCTCAAGCTTTCCGGCAACAAATCGCGTCATATCACCGACCACGCCATAGAATTCCTTGATTCCGCGCCGGCTGACAAGCCCTTCTTTCTCAACGTTGGCTTTATCGCTACCCATTCGCCTTATGCGCAGGAGACGCACGATCCGCGACAGACCGCGCGCTATCAAGACTGCGCCTTCCGCGATATTCCGCCCTGGCAACCGCACCCCTGGGTCAAGAACGAAGGCGGTCCCAACGAACTCAGCCCGCAAGACTTGCGCGATCGTTACATCGGCTACTACGCCGCCTGCAGCGAAATCGATGAGAATGTCGCCCGCCTGGTTAGCGCCCTGCAAGCGCGCGATCAATGGGAGAACACCATCGTCATCTACACCTCGGATCACGGCTGCGCCATTGGACATCAGGGCTTCTTCGGCAAGGGCAACAGCACCCGCCCCCTGAATATGTATGAGGCGTCGCTGCATGTGCCGCTGATTATCGCCGGTCCCGGCATCCGGGCGCAGGCGCGCGACGAATACGTCGATCACTACGACGCCTTCCACACAATCTGCCAGTTGGCGCAGGTCGAGCCGCCGGCCGACGCGAATGCCGGATCCTCCTACGCCGCCATGCTGCGTCCCGAGAGCATCGAATGGGACAACACCAGATACGGCGAATACGGCGACCTGCGCATGATCCGCGATGAAAGCTGGAAGCTGATTTGGCGCTATCCCGATGGACCGCACGATCTATTTGACCGGCGCCAGGACCCGGACGAGAATATCAACTGCTTTGCGGAGCGTCCGCAGATTGTCGCCGAATACAAGACGCGGCTGGACGCCTTCTACGCTGACCATGAGGAGGAAGCGCTCACCGGCTTGCGCGTCAAGCAGCGGCCGCAACACAATAGCGGCGCAGAAGCCTGGCGCGATGGAAGGCGGGAAGCGCGCGGCTTGCAGATCTACTAAGGTCGAGACAAGGACACCTCAAGCGAGATGCCGTCGTCAAAACCGAACTTCTCAAGCGTCACCACCACGCGCCCGCTCATCGGCATCACAAATGCCAGTGGCAGCGCGTCCGGCACGCCCATCGTGCTGTACGACATGACCTCCATGCCTTCCACCGTCGCCGTGACATATAAGTCTTCGACATCGCCGCTGAGCCGCTCCAGATTTAGGATGAGGTACTCGTCTTCTTCCGCGTCAAAGACGACCAGATCGCGCAGGGCTTTGTCATTCAGGCTGATCAGGGTCTCGCCCCTTTCCAGATTGTGCACCGGGTTGCGCCGGACGCGCACAGTGCCCTGTCCGCTGGCGCCGCTATCAAAGCTCGAAACGACCAGGACATAGGTCGCGGCATGGTCAAAGATCAGGTTGCTAAGCTCGGCGTCGAATCCCGAGCCGCTGTCATCGTCAAAGGCGAATTCGCCCCCGTTTGGCGCCGCCACCTGCAGTACGGTATCCAGCCCCCCGCCGCTATCCACCGTGACGGTGAGGCTGTCACCGGTCTCTACTGGCAGCGTGAAATATCGCGCGGGCGCGTCGGCGGAAAGCGCGAAAGGCGTGGCCGCGTCAAAGGCGAGCGGCGCCAGCCGAACATCGGCGATTGTTATGACGAAGTCGCCGTCGATCGCGCCTTGCGCCATCATCAGCGGCTGCGCGGTAATCTCAAGCGTATAGCGCCCGGAGTAGGGCAGGGTAAGCGGTCCGATGATCGCGTCCTTTTGTCCGCGGCTGTCATCGTTGAAAGCGATTTGCAAGCCATCGCGGTTGATCAGGCCGAAGGCTGGATCAAAGTCAGACGATGCGACGCTGAGCAACACGACCTTGCCAGCCTCGCCTTGAAAGTCATATTCCGCGACGCCGTCGAACAGGCGGCTCTCGATGATCTCGGCATCGCCGACGGTCGTCGTGACATACTCGACAGCTTCTTTCGCCGTGGCGGTCAAGACCACCGATGGCTGATTGCCAGCGTCGCGCAGCACGGTGACGATGTAATCGCCGGGCTGATCGTCGGCGTCGGTCACCAATTCGATGCTTGTCTCGCCGCTTGCGTTTGCCGTCTTCTGCGTGCGGTAGACAGACTCGCCCGCGAACATGACCTCAAATGTAACCGTCTCGCGCGCGTCCAAACCGCTGACCGTGATCACATGGCTCGAGCCGATCGGCGCCGCTCCTGGCTCAATGGTCGCGCTGGCATTGTCTTCAGTCTCGGGATCAACGGCTGTTGCCGGCTCTTCCACTGGCGCTTCTTCGGTCGCTTGGACCGGCGCCGGCGGCGGGCTGACTTGCAGGGCTGCGCTGGCGAGCTTCTCGGCTTCGACAAAAATGTCAACGGCATATTCGCCGGGCGCCAGGTCTTCGTCCGCGCTGAAGGTCAATGTCACCGCGCCGTCGCTGGAAGCGCGCGCCAGGTCCGTGTCGATAAGGACGCCGGCCGCCGATGTAATCTGCGCCGTGACGCTGTCAAAGGCTTGCAAGCCGGTCACGGCAATATCAATGGATCCGCCGGCATGGATGGTCGCTGGCAGGAGCTCGACTTGCGCCTGGCGCTCCGCGGGCGCATCGATGGTGAAGTCGCCGGCCGCGATCAACTCGCCCGCTTCGTCGTAGATCGCTATCGCATGCAAGCCCGGGACATCGCCTTCTTCGGCAAAGATTTCGATCTGAATCAGGCCGTCGTCATCGCTGGTATGGACGCGGCGATAGCCAACCGTCTGTGTCTCGCTGGCGATGATCTCCAGCGTGTAATTGGTCTGCGTCTCCAAGCCGCTCGCGCGGATCTCCTGGACGCTTCCGAATGGCGCAGTCTCCGGCGTCACCGTCACCTCACCGACGAGCTCGCTTTCGGTCGTCGGCTCATCGGCCGCGGCGGCCGTCAGTTCAAAGTCAGCGCTGGCGACAACCGTATCGTCAACACGGACTTGCAGGGTATAGATGCCGGGCTCGTCGCCTTCGGTGCTGCTGATGGGGTAGGCGATCCGCCCGTCGGCGTCGCTGACTTCGTCGCTCTTGAAGACCACCTCATTCT
Organism: Anaerolineae bacterium; assembly: GCA_022824465.1. Lineage (GTDB taxonomy): Bacteria > Chloroflexota > Anaerolineae > Aggregatilineales > Phototrophicaceae > UBA6055. Next base: position 712,346 of record JAJDZV010000004.1, on the reverse strand, counting down.
CGAACAGAATCTCGATGGCGTAGGGGCTATCGGGCTGCAAGCCAGTGATTTCGATATCAAAGACGGCTTGCTCCGCAAGTCCGGCATCGGGCGCGATGGTCACGGCTGGAACCGCCTGCGACAAGACGCGCGGGAAAAGCAAGAGCAAAGAGCAGCACAAGAGTATGAGACGCCAAAACGAAAGTCGCATGCCGCCATCCTTTGTCTGATAGAACGAGCTTGTGAACGACGCCGCCCGCATTCTAGCCAGCGTCTCACAATAATTATAGGGCAAGCGCATAGGCGCTGCGTGATACCGGGCGCGGACTTTACAGAGCTTTTACGCCAATCACGGTCATCTTGGCTGGCTGTTCCCGCATGGACGACGAGCGGAGTATAATGCGCGCATGAATGAGGTCGCGGCTGCCGCCGAAAACTGGCGAATCATCGGGCATGAATGGGCGGTCGGTTTTCTGCGCCGGTCTTTATTGCACGGCCGCAACCGCCACGCTTACTTGATCACCGGCAGCCCGGCTCTGGGCAAAACGCGCTTGGCGCTGACGTACGCCATGGCGCTCAACTGCGTCGCGGAGGCGCCGGCCCAGCGACCATGCTTCAGTTGCCGCGCGTGCCGAGCCATCGACAGCCGCAACCATCCGGACCTGATCCTGGCGGGGGCAGAGGCGCAGCTCAAGATCGATGAAATCCGCAATGTCTTGCGTTTGCTGGCGCTGAAACCCTACAGCGCGCGCTACCGTGTCGCCATTATCGAAGATATTCAATTGGCGGCGCCGCTGGCGCAAGACGCACTGCTCAAGACGCTGGAAGAGCCGGCTTCGCACGCCGTCTTGATACTGCTGGCGACATCGACCGAGCGAGTCTTGCCCACCATACGCAGCCGCGCCCAGCATATACCCCTGCGCCCGATTCCGCAAAATCAAATTAGGACGCGGCTCGCGGCCAGGGGCTGTGAGGAAGAGCGTGCGGACCTTCTCGCGCGCTTGAGCGGCGGCCGCATTGGCTGGGCTTTATCGACGCTGGAAGATGAGACGCCCTTGGCTTTCCGCCACGACATGCTGGAAACGCTGGGCGAGGCGCTCGCGGGAACGCGCTTGTCCCGCCTGAAGTCAGCGGACAAGTTGAGCCGCGGCGCCGGGCGAGACAAAGCGCTGCTGCGGAATGCTCTCGAAGTCTGGCAGAGCTTCTGGCGCGATGTGCTGCTGCAATGCTGCGATAGCCCGGTCAAGCCCTGCAATATTGACCGCCGCGAAGAAATCAGCCAGCTTGCCGGGCGCGTATCCGTTGGGCAAGCGCTGGCCTCGCTCGCAGCGACCGGCGCCTGTTTGCGCGCCCTCGACACCAACGCCAACCCGCGGCTGGCGCTGGACGCCTTGTTTCTCGCTTATCCGGGTTTGGACGACTGACGCGCTAATCGATAGGGATCCAGTTGTCGGGTTTCTTGCGCGCCTCGAGGATCGAATCGGGCACAAGCACAATCTTGCCGAAGCCGGGGTTTTTCTCCAGCTTCTGATGCGCCTGGCGCGCCCGACTCAAGGGCATGACTTCATCTATCAGCGAGCGATATCGACCTTTAGCCATGGCGTTCAGAATCGTCACGAAGTCGTTCGGCTTGGTCGTGCCACAGGCGCCAAGCAGGCTGAGGTTCCGCAGATAAAGATCCATTGCGTTCAGCTTGGCCGCTGGTTTGTTTACCGCGCAGGCGACGACTAGACGCCCGCCGTATCCCAGCATATCAAGCGACTCCTGCAGATCCAGCGCGTCGCTGCAATGCAGGACGAGGCTCGCGCCCTTCTCGTCGGTCGCCACTTTCACTTGTCGCACGAGGTCGCCGCCGGCGTCCTCCAGCACAATATCGGCGCCGATGTCGTGCAGGTCCGCGGCGAAATCGCCTTCGCAAATGGCGATGACCTTAGCGCCGCGTACAGCCGCGATCTGCACCGCCGACGCGCCGGTGCTGCCGGCTGCGCCGCGAATCACAACGGTGTCGGCTTTTTTCAACTTGCCTTGCGTCACCAGCGCCTGGAACGCGTGGGCGAAGGATGCGCCGACCGCCACCGCCGACTGGAAGTCCAGGCTGTCGGGTAGCTTGACGAGCTCGGAAACTGGGACAGCGCAATACTCGGCGTAGCCGCCATCAACTGCGCTGCCGAGGGCCTCGTAAACGGCGCAGACGCGGTCGCCGATTTGCCAGCCGTCGACGCCGTCGCCCAATTGCGCAATCTCACCGGCCAGGTCCGCACCCAAAATATGGGGCAAGGGCTTGCGGATGACCAGGCGTCCGCCGCGCAGGTGCAGGTCGGCAGGATTAACCGATGTGGCGTGAATTTTGACCAGCGCATCGCCCCGAGCTGGTTTCGGCCGGTGGAGCCGTGTCGGCTTGAGGACGCGCGCCCTGCCGATTCGCTCCATGATGACGGCGCGCATGCTGGCGCCGGACTCAGCCATGATTTCTCCTCGCCGCTCCAATTCCAGAGCGCGCCTAGTCTAATGCAGCGGCTGGCTGCTGTACACTGTTTAGACGCGACCGAAGCGCTTGGCGTTGCGCGCCCGCGCCTGGCTTATTTCCAGGTCTCGATTGCGCGGCGGAGCATTCGTCCGCAATGCCGCCAACAAGTCTGCCGTCGCCCGCGCCACGTCGGCTACGGCGCGGTCAAAGGCGGCTTCGTTCTGCGCCGACGGCTTTCGGTAGCCGCTGATTTTGCGCACGTATTGTAGCGCGGCCGCCTGCATATCGTCGGCGGTGCTGGGCGGGTCATAGTTAAAGAGCGTACGGATATTGCGGCACATGTCCTTGCCCTCGTCGAGATAGGGTCCCATCGCGCAGTATACCAGCGGAATGGCTTTCAGTCTCGATATAGGTCGGCGGTCAGTCCAATGTAATCAGTCGGCAGATAGGGGCGAAGGTCTGGCAGCGCGAGGAATTCGTCGAGCAATTCGAAGCTGTCGCCGTGCTCCGGATACATGCGCTGCTTCCAGGCGATATATGGCGCAACACGGAGGCGCGCATGGCGATGCTCCTCGAGGACGAGATGCCCGGTGACGCCGCAGCGAGCGAGAAAGCCTTGACGCTCGAATTCGGCAAATAGCGGCGCAAGGTCAAACTCGACGCGGCGATGCGCAGCCAATTCCCAGCCGCGTTCGCTGCCGTCGAGAATCATGTAACTGGCGCTGTGTACCCCGTCTAGCGGCACGCCGACCGAGCCCGGATTGAAGATATGCCAGCCAGCCACGCGGCGCTCCATGGCGACGTGGCTATGGGCTGCGATGACAAAGCCATCGGCGACCCCCGAGAGCCACTCACTGATGCGCGCGGTCGAAGTGCTGGGATACATCGCCACCCAGGGGTTATCCGGAATTCCGTGAAAAACGCGTATCGGCGGGGCGTCGCGGAAACGAAGCTGGAGCGAATCCGGCAGCGAGGCGGCGGCCTTCACCCAGCGATCGCCCAGCTGTTCGTGGAGATAGGCGGGCATGGTGAAGCTGGACCAATGCGCCGGCGCTCGCGCGGTATGGTAGTCGAGCGCATAGAGCTCGTTGTTGCCGCGAATCAGGGGCCAGCGGCGCGCCGAGACCGTCTCCAGCACTCGGCGCGAGAATGGACCCCAATTCACGCTGTCGCCAGCGACCACGACCTGATCGACATTGAAGGGCGCCATGTCGTCGATGACCGCTTGCAGGGCGGGCATGTTGCCATGAATATCGGCTAGAGCCGCTAAGCGGGTCATGTCAGCTCCTTTCTATGACAGAAGCTGATACAAAGACGCGCTGGATTATCCGCACTCAGGAATCGAATCCATGCGGGCGCGAGCGATGCCAATTCCAGGCGGTCGCGATGATCGCGCGCAGACTTTCGTATTCTGTTTCCCAGCCGAGTTCGCGTCGGATTTTGTCGCTGTCGGCGATCAGGACTGGCGGGTCGCCCGGGCGCCGCTTGGCTGAAACGGTGGGAATGGCGTGGCCGGTGACCTGGCGCGCCGCCTCGACCACTTCCAGCACGGAGAAGCCGCTGCCGCTGCCCAGGTTGTAGACGCGGCTCTCGCCATCTACCAGGGCTTGCAGCGCCAGGATATGCGCGCGCGCCAGGTCTTGGACATGCACATAATCGCGGATGCATGAGCCATCGGGCGTATCGTAGTCGGCGCCGTATATTTCTATCGCATCCCGCTGGCCCAGGGCGACTTGCAGCACGAGCGGAATCAGATGCGACTCGGGGTCATGCGCCTCGCCGATATGCCCCTGCGGATGGGCGCCGCAGGCATTGAAGTAGCGCAAACTGCAGAATTTAATGCCATAGAGCCGATCCATCCAGGTCAGCGCTCGTTCAGCCATAAATTTGGTTTCGCCATAGACGCTGCCCGGGTTGAGCGCCTCGCTTTCATCAATGGGGATTCGCTGGGGTTGGTCGAAGAGATTGGCGGTGGACGAGAGAATAAAGCGCTTGACGCCATGCCGGCTGGCTTGCTCCAGCACATTGATGACGGTATATAGATTGTCGCGCAAGTACATGAATGGCTGCCGCATGCTTTCGCTCACGAGGGTGTGTGAGGCGAAGTGCATGATGCCGTGAAACTGGTGCGCCTCGAACGCCGCCGTCAGCGCCGCGCGGTCGCGCAAATCGGCGACGATCAGCGCCGCGCCGGAATGGACCGCGCCACGATTGCCGGTGCTCAGGTTGTCGAGCACGACGACCTCTGTTCCTTGCTCAACCAGCATTTGCACGACATGGCTGCCGATATAGCCGGCGCCGCCGGTCACCAGGATTTTCATACTGAGAGCCTCCCATTCGCCAGCCGATTATAGCCTGTCCGCCGCGAACTTGAACATTGCCCATTTTGACGGCGGCGCCGCGCAGGCATTCGCGCGGATCTGCCTTGCTTGGCGGATTCGCGAGGTATTGTTGACGGCGGCTGAAAATGGTTTAATCGAAGATGAGCGGGAGTCGGGGCGGCGACGCAATGACAGACGAGCCAAAGCGCGAAGCGGAATGGACGGCAGCCGAGCGGGCGGCGCTGCGCAAGCTGCTGCGAATGGGGCTGACTATGCTGCTGGCGATCATTGTGGCGGGCACAATCGCGGCGCTGCTCAGTTCGGCGCTGGGGACGGTGTAAGCCGCGCTGGGTGAATCACGTGCGTATTCGGGGTATAATGCGGTAAGGACCAAGGAGTGACTCGTATGATAAAGTCGCCAGTGCGAAACGTTCTTGATGTAGTAACGGATTTCCTGGGTTCCGACCCAAGCGATAAAGAACTGCTCGATTATAAGTTTTCTGATGATTTGCAAGCGAGAGCGCATTACCTGCTGGATCGAAACGGCGAGGGTGAGTTGACCTGCGATGAAGAGCGCGAACTGGAGGATCTCATTCGCGCCAACCGGATGCTGGCTCGTCTGAAAGTGAACACTCGGCTAAAGCAGCGGGGCATTAGCGCTTGACAATCTCGCAGGCGCAACGACGCAGGACTCGCTTGGGGGCGGGCGGGTGTTGCGAATATTGCCGTATCGGGCTCGGCGAACAGTCCTTTGAATTTCACATTGATCATATCATTGCCAAAAGCCACGGAGGTGATGACGGTGACGAGAATCTTTGTTTAGCTTGTCTGGAATGCAACAGCTTCAAAGGCGTCAATGTTGCAGCGATTGACCCCGAAACTGGCAAGCCAAGCAAGCTGTTTCATCCGCGAATACAGATCTGGGACGATCACTTCTTTGTTAACCCGGACGCATCAGTATCTGGTCTTACTTCTGAAGGACGCACTACGGCGATGGTCTTGCGAATAAACAGTGAAGCCCGCATACAGCAACGATATAAGGAATTCCTGCTGGGCAATTACCCGTGCCAAAGCAATCGCTAACCCTCAGCGCCGATCAGCCCGGGCAGCGGCTCGACAAGTTCCTGCTGGCGTATCTGCCCGGTTATTCGCGGGCGCAAGCGCAGGCGCTAATCCGCGATGGGCATGTGCTGGTCGATGGCGCGGCGCGAAAAACCGGCTACAAGTTCAAGGGCGGCGAGCAGGTAACCGTGCGCAACCCGGCGCGCGATGAGTGCTCGATTGAGCCAGAAGACATCCCGCTCGATATCGTCTACGAGGACGCGCATCTGGCCGTGATCGACAAGGCGGCCGGCATGGTGGTCCATCCGGGGCCGGGCAACGAAACGGGCACGCTCGTGAATGCGCTGCTGGGGCGCTATCCCGAGGTCGCCGATATGATGGACGATCCCGCTGTCGGCGAGCGTCTCGGTATCGTACACCGGCTCGATCGCGGCACGAGCGGCTTGCTTGTTGTCGCGCGTGACAGGTCCGCCCTGCTGGCGCTGATGGGGCAATTTCAGGAGCGCAGCGTCGACAAGGTCTACCTGGCGCTGCTGGAGAAGCGGCCCGAATCCAACAGCGGGCTGATCGACGCGCCTGTCGCCCGCGATCCGCGCCAACGCAAACGCATGACGGTGCGGCGCGATGGCAAGCCGGCGCGGACCGAATTCGAAGTGCTGGATGACGATTTTCAAGGCGACCGGGCGCTGGTCAAGCTGAAACTGCTGACCGGGCGGACGCATCAGATTCGCGCGCATTTGGCTTTCATCGGCTGTCCGGTGGTGGGGGACACGGTCTATGGGCGGCGCAAGCAGCGGGTGCGGATGAAGCGGCAGTTTCTGCACGCGCATGAGCTGGCGTTTGATCATCCGGCGAGTGGCGAGCGGATGAGTTTTGTGAGCGAGTTGCCGGTGGGCTTGCGGAGCGTGCTGGACAAACTGCGTTAAAGCGCCAATGGATCTGTATCTATGCCAAGTTGATCCGCGATCTTCAATAGAAGTCTTCTCTGTTCGTCCATCTCCCGGCGCAGGTGAAGGACATTTTCCAGTATAGCTTGCATTGGATCTTCAACTTGCGCTACGCGAAGCTCAAGATCTGTGACGCGCTGTTCAAGCGGTTGCGGATTACTAGTTTGGATTTCCGTTACTTCTGCGCTCATTGATGTCTTCCTTGCTGGACGATTGAATCTGTACTTAGATTGGTAAAAGTCTATTGAAATTGCAACAGTCCGCGTCGAGTACACTTTGAGGGCTGTGCTGGAGAAGCTGCGGTAGGTTTCACGCGGTTGGCGGCGTCAGCCTCACGATTGCGGCGAAAATGGCCGTCATAATGCTCATGGCAATGATGATCCGCCAGGTCAAATCCGATTTCAGCTTTTCCATATTGGCCCGAAGAGACTCAATGTCTGCCTTGGTGGCCATATGCTCATGGCTAGCCTCGAGTTTGGCGATTTGCGCGACCTGACGGTTGACGGTCTCGTGGACAAAGTTGTCTTCGGCGTTGCTTCGCGCTGCCATGCGTCTCTCCTCACCCGGTAATGTTACCGACTGCACATCGCAATTGTAGGTCGTCGCGGAATGGCTGTCAATTCTGCAGGGGATTCACCACAGAGGCGCAGAGGGCACAAAGAGATTCTTTGACCACAAAGACACAAAGGTCACGAAGGATTTGTTATGGCGTTTCGGGATGGGCAGGCTTGGCTGCGGTAGGGAATTCACCGCAGAGGCTCAGAGGGCACAGTGACTATTGTTTGGCGTGTTTTATCACCCTTAGAATTAAGTCCCAGTCCTCGTGCCAGCCTTTGTACAAGTCCATGATTGGTCGAAACGTTTCATCCGCTGGGTCGCGAAAACTCCAAAATGTCATGCCATTTACATATCCCTTTGTATTGGGGTCGATTGTCTTTCGTGCTGCCTCGCCCGCAAGCAAAGGATTCAGCCAATTCCCATCCCAAAGAACAAGATGGCCCACATTGGCAATCTTGCCTTTGAGTCTTAAAGTTGCTTCAAAATCATGGTCTTTCCATGAAGCATAAACAGGGATTTCAACTGAGCCGTCTAGCCATGTCTGAGGCTTCGGCAATGTGGGGTCAGTTATGGGAGGCTTCGGCCCAACAGGGTCTGGGGTGGGTCCCGGCGGATGTACGTGCCGCGCAATTTCACGCTGGACCTGTTCGTCCCAGCATTGCTTAACGATAGGCCTGAACTCTTCAATGACCGTTTGCCACAAGGTTCCGCTATGAACTTGCTTCGCAAAATGCCGCACAAATTCGTCCGATGGCTGGCGAAGCTCTCTCGTCAGTAAGTTGCTGATTTTGATTTTGCGCAGGCTGAGATCAGGGTGAAAGCGCGCCTTTGTAAAGCCGTGCAAATGCGCAACCGTTACAGAGTTGAGATTTAGGAGGTCTATGCTGAGAAAAGGCTCATCATCCATAATGTTCTGCTTTGCACCGTCTGTGTAAAAGCGATATTCGAGGCCGTTTGTTAAGATTCCGATTCGTGCCTTGTCAGCATTAAAATACTCGAAGAGTTGCTTCCAGTGTTTCGTTAGTGATTCGCTTGCCTTCTTGGCTTCTATGACCATGATAGGCTCGTCGTTTCGCAATATTGCAAAGTCTACAGCGTCCCAATTTAGAATGGCGTACTGTTTACGAACTTCTGCCGGATTATGCGTAACGTAACCGAGCGCGGCGATAAACGGTAGCACGGAGACTTGCTCCACAGTGGCCTCACTCGTGTCCATCAGTTCTCGATGTTGCTGTATGTGCTCGGCTATCTCGCTCAGAGAATCAAACAGGCTCATCTTGTGCATCCTTGATTGTCTTACAGCCCATATCATAGCTTAACATAGGTGCCTAAGACTCGCTTTTCTCTGTGTTCTCTGTGCCCGCGCCGCAAATTAAGTTATACTCCCCACCATGCAAGCGACCACGCAACAACCCACCGCCTTCCACCTGATGACCAAGCCGCGAGGCGCCATCTGCAACCTCGATTGCAAGTACTGCTACTTCTTGTCCAAAGAAGCGCTGTATCCGGGCAGCAAGTTCCGCATGACGGACAATCTGCTCGAGGAGTACATCCGCCAGTACATTGAGGCGCAGGCGGTGAACGACATCAACTTCGCCTGGCAGGGCGGCGAACCGACGCTGATGGGGCTGGACTTCTTCAAGCAAGCGGTGCGCTATCAGCAGAAGCACAAGCGCCCGGGCATGCGCATCACCAACGCCTTGCAGACCAACGCCGTGACGCTGGATGACGACTGGTGCGAATTCTTCGCCGCCAACGACTTTCTGCTGGGCGTCAGCCTGGACGGGCCGGCTGATGTGCACGATTACTACCGCGTCGACAAAGGCGGCAACCCGACCTTCCACAAGGTCATGGACGGCATTCGGCTGCTGCAGAAGCACAACGCCGAGTACAACATCCTGACGACGGTGCATGCGGCCAATGAGGGGCAGGGCGCGCGCGTCTATAAGTTCTTGCGCGATGAGGTCGGCACGGCTTTCATGCAGTTCATCCCCATCGTCGAGCGCGATAACGACACCGGCTATCAAGAGGGCGATCAAGTCACTGACCGCTCGGTCACGGCTTTGGGCTATGGCCAGTTCCTCATCGACATGTACGAGGAGTGGGTGCGCCGCGATGTCGGCCAGGTCTTCGTGCAGATCTTCGATATCGCGCTGGCGGCCTGGACCGGCGCGCCACCCGGCCTCTGCATCTTTGACGAGACCTGCGGCCTGGCGCTGGCGATGGAGCACAACGGCGATGTCTTCTCCTGCGATCATTATGTCGAGCCGGATTACAAGCTGGGCAACATCATGGATGTGCCGCTTAGCGAGATCGTGGTCATGGACGAGCAGATCAAGTTCGGCCACGACAAGCGCGATACGCTGCCGCAGTATTGCCTCGACTGCGAGGTCAAGTTTGTTTGCAACGGCGGCTGCCCCAAGAACCGCTTCATTTCCACGCCCGATGGCGAGCCGGGCTTGAATTATCTCTGCGCCGGTTATCGCGCTTTTTTCAACCATATCCGCCCGACGATGAATTTCATGGCGAGCGAGTTGGCTCAGCGCAGACCGCCGGCCAATGTGATGCTGGAGATGGCGCGTTATGATGCCGAGTTGGAGCGGGCTTTCGCGCAGGCCGGGCGCAACGATCCCTGCCCTTGCGGCAGCGGGGTGAAGTTCAAGCGCTGTCACGGGCGGCGGGGGAAATAGGCGGCGCGGGCGCTGGCGGAATTCAGGTACAATGGAGATGAAGAGTCCGAGGAGTCACGCTTATGGAGCAGCCGACTAAAGAACTGCAAGTGCCTGCCGCGATTTATGAGTTGGCGGAAGAGATCGCTAACGAGACCAATGGCACTGCCGAGTCTGTACTGGTTGAGGGCTTGGCGATGCTTTTTTCTCCAGCCCCGGAAAACTTGGAAGACCCTGACAAATTGTCCGGCTTTAGCGATGAGCAATTGTGGATGATTGTTCAGCAGCGGCTTACCCCCAAACAGGAGTCGCGCGTGCGCGAATTGGCTGACCGCGGCAACAGAGGTGAGCTTAACAATCTGGAAATCACAGAAATAGAGTCTTGGGTTGCTCGCGTTGATCACCAGATGCTGTTGCGTTCGAGAGCGCTTCTGCTGCTTAAGCGGCGCGGACACGATATTGACCAATACTTCGAAACCGCGATCTAACGAATGGCTCGGGTATCAAGTCATTTGCGTCGGCAAGTTGCCGAGCGTGCGCGGTACTTCTGCGAGTACTGCCAAACCCAACGGAAAATGGTAGTAACCATGCAGATTGACCATATCATTCCACAAGCCGCTGGCGGGACCACGGCTCTGGATAACCTTTGTTTCGCTTGCATTGGATGCAACAGCTACAAGCGAGATTTTCAAGTCGGCGTAGATCCGATCACCGACGAAGAAGCGCCTCTCTTCAACCCTCGGCAACAGCAATGGGATGATCACTTCCAATGGAGCGATAGCAATTTGCGCCTGATTGGTCTAACAGCTACAGGGCGCGCGACAATCAACCGGTTGAGAATCAATCGCGCAGAAATGGTGGAATCTCGTCGCGAATGGGTGGACGCGGGCAAACATCCCCCAAGTCGCGAATCTTGATGTTACATCTCTAATGCCGTATTCATTTCAGGGTTCAAGCAGGAGAACAATCTGATGCCCAAACAAGTCATCTCCACCGATAAGGCGCCGGCGGCGGTAGGCGCTTATTCGCAAGGCATCATTGCCAATGGATTCGTCTACACCGCCGGCCAGATCCCGCTCATCCCCGGCACATCGACCCTGCGCGAGGGCGGCATCCGGGCCCAGACTCGCCAATCGCTGCATAACATCAAGGGTGTGCTGGAAGCGGCCGGCAGCGGCATGGACAAGGTCGTCAAGACGACCGTTTTCCTGGCCGATATCAACGATTTCGCCGAGTTCAACGCTGTTTACGCCGAGGCCTTCCCAGAGAAGCCGCCCGCCCGTTCAACAGTGCAGGCGGGGGGACTGCCTTTGGGCGCCCTGGTCGAGATTGAAGCGATCGCCCTCCTGGAGTAATGGGCTACGCAGTTGGCCTGTACGCTGTTACAATGGCCGCCTGCACGACTGACGAATGTGAACAGAAAGATCCACCAGAATGATTGATGTCAATCAGCTGCGAAAAGGCACGACCTTTACCGATGGCGGCAATCTCTACCGCGTCCTGGAATACCGGCACCACAAACCGGGGCGCGGCAAAGCCACCATCCGCGTCACCGTGCGCGACCTGCGCAGCGGAAGCACCACCGAGATGACGTTCAACTCGGGCGAACGCGTGGAAGACATTCGCGTCGAAGCCGACCAGGTCGAGTTCCTCTACGCCGATGACGATTTCGTCACCTTCATGAACACCGAGACATACGAGCAGCCGCAGCTCAACCGCGCCATTTTCGGCGATGACCTGCGCTTCATCAAAGATAGCATGGCCATCAAGCTGCTGAGCTATGAGGGCGAGATAATAGACTACGAGCTGCCGAAGACGATGGAGTACCAGGTCATCGAAGTAGAGGCCGCGGTTGCCGGCGATACGGCCAACAGCCCGACAAAGAAAATCAAGCTTGAAAGCGGCTTTGAGGTCAACGCGCCGATGTTCATCAATGTGGGCGACGTCGTCAAAATCAACCTGGATGAAGAGAGCTACGTCACGCGCGTCAGCAAGTAAGTTGTGGGTCAAGATTGAAAGTCTCCCCTAATGCATTGGGGGAGATTTAGAGGGGGTAGGCAAGCCCCGGCACGATCACCCGCCGCAGAAGGTACAGGTCCAAAACGAATAGCCCGATCAGCGCCAGCGGCGTCAGCCAGCGAGCCGCGTCCCAGCGCGAAAGCAGCCACGCCCGCCAATAGTCGACGCCGTAGACCAAAATGCAAGCGATAGGCAAAAGCGCTGGAAAGAGGTAACGCCCTTGCCACTGCTGGAATTCCAGATTGTAGTAACCGAATTGCAGCAGCACGATAAGCAGCGTGGTTAGCAAGATAAGCCAGCCATCTGCCGCGCGATTCGGTCGCCCGTCGCTCGCTGCTCGCCGCTTTACGCTGGCCAGCAGCGCGCCTGAGACGCCAACGAGCGCAAACAGCCCGAAGCCGCGGTAAATCCAGCCGCCGAGCACGTGGTCGAGTGGCAGCGCCATCCAGCCGAATTGCCCCCAAAAACTCTTGAATGTCGTGCCCAGCATCTGCACAAGGTAGACGCCGCCGCCATGCTCGCCGATGAAGTCGGCCGTGCGCGGCTGATCAGCGACGACGGCATCATGGGCGGCCAAGCCCAGAAAATCGGGGAAGCCGTAGACGCTGATATTGCGCAGCCACCAGACCCCGCCGATGATGCCAGCCGCGAGCGTGAAAGTCGCCAGCGAGCGCAGCAGTTCACCAGTCGTCTCGCCGCCGCGGCGCCATTTCAGCCAGATGGCCAGCGGCGCAAGCAGCGCCAGGAAGTAGATCGTAAGTTTGGTCAAGAACGCCAAGCCAACCAGCATGCCCAACTGCCAGACCGGCAGTTCGTCGCCATCCAGATAGCGCAGCAGCCACAGCAGCGCCAGCCCGACGAGCAGCTCGGCCAGGGCATCATTGTTGACCGCGCTAAGCATATGCAGGCGCTGCGGCAGGAAGGCGACCAGCGCCATCACGCCCAGCGCGACCTGCGGATGCGCCGGCAGCAAGCGGCGGCTGACCAGGTAGCTCAGCGCCGCCACGCCCGCGCCCAAAGCCACGCTGAACAAGCGCAGCGCGATCAGATCGCCGTCGGTTAGCCGGTAGACTAGCGAGGCCGACATGTAATACAACGGCGGATGATGGTCTTCGTACTGGATGCTGTTCAGGTCTTCCAGCAGTTCGGGCGCGAATCGTCCGCTGGTCAATTGCGACAGATACTCGCTCGACCAGTCGCCGGCTTCAATGCGCGGGCAGCAGCCCTCGTCGACCACTTGTCTTATGTAGTTGTAATGCGCCGGTTCGTCAGGCGTTTGCCAGGCGGGCGTGTAGATGGCGTAAAGCGCGCCAGCTATCCAATACGCGAGCAAGATGGTAAGGCGGAGACGTTTGTCCAGGAGAGAAGATGGCATGGAAACTCGCTTTGGTTGTTCGCTCGTATCATGGCATAAAACCGACGGTTTGCCACTGAAAGCGTCAGCGCGCCGGATCCGGCGCTAAACCGTACAGCAAGGTCATAGGCTTGGCCGCCGCATTGAATCGGATGCTTTGACGCCATCGAGTCCTGATTTCTACGCTATACTAAAGCACGATTGGCCACGACGCGCGCGAGGCATACACTGGATGAAAGTTGTTTCAATCGGCGGCGGTTTGGGCGCGGTGCAAGTCATGCAAGGCATGCAGCGCCATACCAGCGAACTTACGGGCATCATCGCCGTCACCGATACCGGGCGCAGCACTGGCATCGTCCGTGAATTCGCCCAGATCCCGGCGCCGGGCGATATCCGCAACGCCTTGGCTACGCTGGCGCTTCATGATGATTCCCTGCTGACCCGCCTCATGCAGCATCGGATCTCGGCCCCGGGCGATCCCAAGCTTGATGGCATGGCTTTCGGCAATCTTTTCGTCGCGGCTTTGACGCAGATGTCCGGCAGCTTCGTGACGGCGATCGAGCAGATCAGCGACTTTCTTGATGTTCAAGCGAATATCTATCCGGTGACGGAGGAGAACACGCACATTTGCGCCGAGCTGGTCGATGGCGCCATCGTCGAGCAAGAGTTTAACGTCCGCCAACTGGACAAAGCCGCCATCAAGCGCATCTTCGTGCAGAACCCGGAGGCGACTGTCTACCAGCCCTGCCTGGACGCGTTGCGCGAAGCCGACCTCATCACGATTGGTCCCGGCAGCCTCTTCACGACCGTGATCGCATGCCTCGCGTTTAAGGAGATCACCCAGGCGATCCGCGATTCCCATGCGGTTAAGGTTTATATTTGCAATACGACCACGCAGCCCGGGCAAACCGATGGTTATAGCTTATCCGACCACGTCCAGCAGGTGATCTCCTACCTGGGCATCGGCGTGCTGCATTATGTCGTGCTCAACTCGTCGGAGCCGAGTCCGGAGTTGATGGAGCTATACGCGCGCGAACATGTCGATGTGCTGCTGCCGACGCCGCATGAGGTGCACAAGATACTGACGATGAATGTGCGGCCGGTGATGGCGGATGTCGCCGATACGAAGTCTGGCAAGCGGGCGCTGTGGCAAAAGCAGGATACGATTCGGCATAAGCCGGCGCTGATCGCCGATACCTTGATGGAGTTGATGGCGGAGCGACGGGCGGTCGTGAAGTAGGCGGGTTAGGGCGTCTCTTCGGGAAGTTGGGGCGCCTTCGCTTCGTTGCCGTTGCTCAACTCGTTACTTTCGAGCAGTCCTTCGATTTTGTCAAATCTCCGATCCAGCGCGCGGGTTCGGGTGACGGTAAGGCGTTGCAAGTTATTGTAAACGCGCTGGAAGTGGTTGGATAAGGTCTGCATTTCCCCGGTGTATTTCTCCCACTCATTGCGAATCTCATTGACAATTGCGATGATTTCGCGCGATTTCCGCTCAATGTTGAAGTTCTGCGAAGCCTGGCGAATGACCGCCAACACAATATAGAGGGTTAGGGGCGAGCACAGAATCACCTTCTGGCGCAAAGCGGTGTCAATGATCGAGTGATCCTGTTCGTGGATGAAGCGGTAAACCTGTTCATTTGGAATGAATACCAACACGCAGTCAAGCGTTTCCGCGCCGATATAGTCGCGCTTCTGAATTTCGGCTACGCGCGAGTTGACGTCACGCAAGAACTTTTCGCTGAAGCTGCGTTTGTCGGCATCGGTATTTGCCTCAAAGTAGCGCATGTAGTTGTCGAGAGGGAATTTGGCGTCCATGTTGAGCGTCAGTTGATTGGGCAGATGGAAGGTGAAATCCGGCCGTTTGCCGTCGTCGGTCATGGTCTGTTTGACATAGTTGACGCCTTCGACGAATCCCAGCAGGCGCAGGATGTCTTCGGCGATTCGTTCGCCCCATTGGCCTCGGGCGCGATTGTCCGCAAGCGCCTTTTCCAGTGAGGAAGCGGTGTCGGTCAAGTTGTGCAACTGTTGGCCCAGCGCGCCGAACTGCGCCTTGCGGTCAGTCTGCAATTCCTGGACCAACCGCTCGACTTTGCCCAGCTTGTCGTTCATGTTCGTCAATTGCTGGTCGATGAGTGTCTTTTTTGTGTCCAGCTCTTTGTTGTGCGCTTTGGATTGCGTTTCCGCTTTTTCGGTCAGCTGGTCCAGGTAGCTCTTGTTCGATTTCTCTATCTGCTCGGCCGATTTGTCGAGGACTTCGGCGACTTTAGTTTGGTTCTTCTCCAATTCCGTCGGTACTGCGTTCAGGGTTTCAGTCATCGATTTCGACATGGACTGCAGTTGGGTATCAATAAGTTCCTTCTTGGATTCCAGTTCGGTGGCGTGCTGTTCCGTTTTCTTGTCCAGTTCGCGGTCGGCCAGGGACAAGAACTGGTTCTGGCTGTCCGTCAGCGCTTCAGAAGAGAGGCTCTTGAATGTCGATTTCATGTCGTCTGTGACGCCGTCGTAGGACTTCTTCATCTCGTCGCCGAGCCGCTCAAATGTATTGCGGAAGTTCTTCCCGTAGAATCGATAGGTCAACATGGCGAAGACAAAGCCGCCGGCCAAGCCAATGACCAAGCCCAGCGTGATGCTGAATCCATGCAGTCCCTCTATCAGGGCAGCGAAATCACTCATCTGTTGCCTCCTGCAAAGTCCCGTTCAGCTTAGCTGCAAATCATAACCTGTCAACGGCGCGTGCTGGCTTGCCCTTTCGCGGATATGCGGCCGTGCTATAATAGCGGCGTTGTCCGGCAAGAGCCTGAATCAAATTCGAAGCGCCGACGCGATTGAGAAAGGGCAAGCTGTGACGTCTCTGGTTTTAACTGTTAGAGAAACCCTTCGTTACCGCGGCGCCATCGGGCAGTGGAGTTGGGTCTTGCATCGGCTGACCGGCGTCGGCGTCGTGCTCTTCCTGGCGCTGCACGTCATCGACACTTCCTGGGCCGTCTTCTATCCCGACTTATACGTCAAAGCCATCGCCGCGTACCAATCGCCGATTTTCACGCTGGGCGAGTTCGGCTTGGTCTTCGCCGTCGTCTACCACGCCTTCAACGGCATTCGCATCGTCATATTTGACTACAGACCGGAACTCTGGCGGCATCAAGCACAGGCGGCGGTCGCTGTGCTGGTGATTTCCCTTCTGGTTCTCGCGCCGGTATTCCTCGGGATGTTGTCTCACGTTGTCGACTTTTACGTCACCGAGCAGGCTATCGCCGGCGGCAAGTTCATGGATGTCATCGTCTTCTCGATCATTGAGCAACTGCCCTTCATCGCCGGATTCGTTGGGGTTCTGGCGGCGGCGATAGTGCTGGCGGCCGTTTTCAGCTTGGCGCGCGGCGATGCGTCACAACGTGGCAAGACCCCGCAAGCCAGCCCGGTTGAGCGCTTCTGGTGGGGTTTCATGCGCCTGAGCGGCATTCTGATCGTGCCACTGGTCTTTGGTCATTTGGCGCTGATGCATGTGGTGCAGGGTGTGTTTGACATCACCGCCGCGCAGGAAGTGGCGGGCACGCTGGCGACCAACGGGACGATCGGCGTCGTGCCCAGCGCCGTCGAATTCGTTTATCATCGCTGGTCGTACGCGGCCGGCGGCGTCTTCGTTTGGCGCGTTTACGATCTTTTTCTGCTCGTGCTGGTGACCCTGCACGGCTTCAACGGCTTGCGTTATGTCCTGACCGACTACACCAGCTTCAACGACTTCGCCCGGCGGACATCAGTGGCGCTTTGCACGGTAATTGCGGCCGTCCTGCTCGCGGTGGGAGCCGCGTCTCTGTTTGTGCCGCTGGAGAAGGACATTATCCACGAAGCGATGGCGGCTACGGCTGAAATCTATGAATTGCGCGGAGAAGAAGTACCGGCGGAGCTGGAAGCATTTCTGAGCGAGGACCGGTAGGGCGATTTCGGTATCGTCCGCCGAGCGGAGGCTGAATGCAAATCCACAAACACGATGCGATTATCATAGGCGCGGGCGGCGCCGGCTTGATGGCGGCTTTGTATGCCAGCAAAGGCGGGGCGGATGTCGCGGTGGTCAGCAAACTCTACCCGACCCGCAGCCATACCGGAACGGCGCAAGGCGGCATCGGCGCGGCACTGGGCAACCTCGACGAAGACAAGCCGATCTATCATACCTATGACACGGTCAAAGGCGGCGACTATCTGACTGACCAACATGCTGCAAAGATCCTGGCGGAGAATGCCGTTGACGCTGTCATCGAACTGGAGCACATGGGCTTGCCTTTCGACCGCACCTCGGAGAAACGCATCAGTCAGCGTCGCTTCGGCGGTCATACGCGCAACTTTGGCGAAGAACTCGTCAGGCGCGCCTGCCATGCGGCCGACCGCACCGGTCACATGATATTGCAGACGCTTTACCAGCAGTGCATCAAGAACGAAGTGTCCTTCTTTGACGAATTTCAAGTGGTCGATATGATCGTGGTTGATGGCGTCTGCGCCGGCGTCGTCGCGATTGAATTGGGCACGGGCGAGTTTCACATCTTTCACGGCAAAGCCAGCTTCTTCGCCACTGGCGGTTGGGGGCGCTGCTGGTCGGTGACGAGCAACGCCCATTCCTTGACCGGCGATGGCGCTGCGATTGCGCTGCGCCGGGGCGTGCCGCTGGAAGACATGGAGTTCTTTCAGTTTCATCCGACCGGCATCTACCGCATGGGCATCCTCATCACCGAGGGCGTGCGGGGCGAAGGCGGCGTGCTTATCAACAGCCAGGGCGAGCGCTTCATGGAGCGTTATGCGCCCAGCGCCAAAGACTTGGCCAGCCGTGATGTCGTCAGCCGCGCCATTTATCTCGAGACGCGCGCGGGCCGCAGCATCAAGAACCGCGGCTACGTGCATTTGGATGTGCGCCCACAGACCGTCAACCGCTACTTCGCCGAAGAGGGACGCGACCAGGGAGACTTCATCAACGACGCCACCGTCGAGCGCAAGCTGCCGGATATTCTGGATTTCTGCCGGACCTATCTGGGCGTCGATCCGGTCAAGGAACCGATGCCGGTACAGCCGACGGCGCATTACGCCATGGGCGGCATCCCGACCAATGTGGACGCCGAAGTGATTATCGACGCCGCCGGCACGGTCATGCCCGGCGCTTATGCCGCTGGCGAAACCGCTTGCGTCAGCGTGCATGGCGCCAATCGCCTGGGCACAAATTCGCTGGTTGATTTGGTTGTGTTCGGGCGGCGCGGCGGCATGAAAATGGCGGAGTACGTCAAAGGCGCCGACTGGGTCCCGCTTCCAGACGATGCGGGCCAAGAAATCCGCGCGGAGTTCGATCGTATTCGGAGCGGCTCCGGATCGTCCCGCCCGGGCGAACTTCGAGCCAAAATGCAAGAAACGATGATGGACAACGTCGGCGTCTTCCGCACTGAAGACACCTTGCGGCAAGGCATCGACGACCTGGCGGAATTGCGCGAACGCTTCCACCGGGACCTGCGCATCGACGATAAGGCGCTCGTCTTCAATACTGACCTCATGGAAGCCTGGGAACTAGGTTGCCTGCTGGACCTGGCTGATGTCACCGCGCGCGCCGCAATTGAACGCAAGGAAAGCCGCGGGGCGCACAGCCGCGAAGACTTCAAGGGGCGCGATGACGAACACTGGATGGCGCACTCTTTGGTCTTGCATGACGGCCGGCTCGACAATCCAGCGTATGAAGTTAACTTTGACAAACGCGTTGATCTATCGCTTTGGGAAGAAGAGATCGCAAAGGGCGTGCCGGAAGAGCGGCAGAAATTCCGCCCGATAGAGCGGGTGTATTAGACCCCGCCCGGGAAACGCTCGCGTAAGCTTCGGCCGGGGAAGCGCTTGAAGCCGCTCGTATAGCGCAAGACGACCGAGGCAATCCGAGAAATCACATGTTGGATCGGACGGCGGAATGTGGACAAAATGAGCGAAGGCGGTAATCTCCGTGTCTGCGTGTTGCGCTGGCGGAAGTTGAGTTGAACGATATGATGGATAATCCGCTCGTGAGAATCATCGCCGAGCAAGTAAAACTCACTGGCTTGCTGATTCGCTATATCTATTTGCATATTCGTTATGTTTATTTGCATGTCAAGCTCTATCTCATCAAGTTCGCCGGAGCCGCTCTTATTGAAGCAGTGAAGATTGAATACTGCATCAAGTCCTTGTCAAAAGAAGACCGGATTGTCTTCGCGGCCTGCGTTGCCTTGTCAATCTATTTGCTGGCGCTTAGTCTGTTTTTCTCATTTGGACTGGACGGGACCCTATGGACGTAACCTTCAAAATAAGACGGCAGAACCCCGACATGCCGGACCGGCGGAAACCCTACTGGCAAGAATTCCTGCTGGCGGATGTCGACCCGACCGATCGCGTGCTGGAGATGCTGCATCGCATCAAGTGGGAGCAGGACGGCACGCTTTCGCTGCGGCGCTCCTGCGCGCACGGCATCTGCGGCTCGGACGCGATGCGCATCAATGGCGTGAACCGGCTGGCTTGCAAGGTGCTGGTGCGCGATCTCGGCGAGCGGATACAGATCGAGCCGATCCTGGGCATGCCTGTCATCAAGGACCTGATCGTCGACATGGAGCCGTTTTTCGAGCATTACCGGCGGGTGATGCCCTACTTCGTGAATGATGATCCACTTCCGGCTGACGGCCGCGAACGCCTTCAGACGCAAGCCGACCGCGAGCTCTTCGATGACTCCACCAAGTGCATACTCTGCGCCTGCTGCACGACATCCTGCCCCAGCTTTTGGGCAAATGGCCACTACGTGGGTCCGGCCGCCATCGTCCAGGCGCATCGATTCATCTTCGACACGCGCGACCAAGCCGGCCAAGAGCGGCTCGACATTCTTAGCGAGCCTAACGGCGTCTGGCGCTGCCGCACGATTTTTAACTGCACGCCGGCCTGCCCGCGCGATATTGAAGTCACCAAAGCCATTGGCGAAGTCAAACTTGCCATACGAAAAAGAAAAACCATTGGCATTATCCAGCCAAATGTGTCACACTAGTGGCGAGGCGCTTTTTCTGCCGTATCCCGCGGCAGTCAAACTAAGATGAATATCAGTTATTTGGAGGGTGACATGAAGGGTACAGGAAGGTCAGGGCGGAAGTCCCTGTATTGGTCGCGGCTCTTGGGGCTGCTCATCTCGTTCGCCATTATCGCTGTACTCGTGTTCGGCGGTATGAACAACCTGATGGGCGAGTTGTCCCACGCGTATCAAGCCTTGGCTGACAGTCAGAGCGAGCTTGCCGTCGCGCGGCACGAGCTCGCCGAGACCAAGGGCGAGCTTGCCACCGCGGAGGGCGAACTAGCGGCGAAAGACGCGGAGCTTGCTGGAAAGTCAAGCGCACTGCACTTGACGCGGCAGCAACTGGCCGACAACTTGAGAGTGGTTGAGGCTTTGGTGAACGAGCAGTACGATCTGAAGCGCGCGCTTGGCGAAGCCGCCAGTCAGTTGGCTGATAGCAATCGCCAGCTCGCGGCGACTCAAAACGCCTTGCGCGAAACCGGCGCCGAGCTTGATCGTTTGCAGCGTCAGCCGACGCTGAGCGTGGTAGTCACCACCGAGCGCTACATGGAGACGCGCTATCGCGAACGTTTCGCCGCGGAGCATGTGCAAATGCTCGTTGCCGGCGATGGCGGCGGCATGTTCTATGACGGCAAGACGATGCAGCATGAAGTCGAAGAAAGCGCCGTTTATGCCGAACGGACGCAAATGATCATCACGCAGACCGCGCCGGGCCATGATGTGCTGGATTGCCTCGACCAGGGCTGCGCGTTGGTCCTCGGGGCGCACTACAGCGCCGCGCAGATGGAAGCGTATTCCTATCAGTCGCAGGTTGCGAGCATGGAATCGCTGCTTGTCATGGAAGACGCTGATCGGCGGCGGCGTGGTCGCCATCCGGGCCGGCGGCGTTAGGCTGGTCCGACTCGTCTCAGCGCCGCTGAACTGGCGCATAGTCTAGATAACTGAGTTTCCCTTGATGCGGTAGTCGCCTGTGTGGCGGTTGCCGCATCCTGCGTTTATGGCGGCGCGCCACTTTCGCGAAAGTCTTGACAATTGAGCCCCGTCATCGTAAAATGACGCGCGTTGTCCGCCAGCGGGAACACATCTTGAGCATGCTCTGCCGGCGTGGTAAACTGCGTGGGCTATGCCACCATAGCTCAATTGGCAGAGCGCCTGTTTTGTAAACAGGTTGTTCTGGGTTCGAGTCCCAGTGGTGGCTCTGGCGTAACAGCCAAATAGCAATGGGTCGGTGCCCGAGTGGCTAAAGGGGGCGGACTGTAAATTCGCTGGCGAGAGCCTACACTGGTTCGAATCCAGTCCGGCCCACTGTTTGACGATCCGCTTCGCTCTCGTAAGGAGCGCGGCTGATTGCCTCCGTAGCTCAGGGGTAGAGCGCTCCCTTGGTAAGGGCGAGGTCATGAGTTCAAATCTCATCGGAGGCTCTGAACAGGGAGCGAGCGCAAAAGCTTGATTACAAGTGACGAGGGAATAACATGGCGAAGAAGGGACAGCGCATCGTGGTCAGGATGCGCAGCACCGAGAGCGGTCATATCTACATCACCGAGAAGAGCCGCCGCAATACGCAGGGCCGGCTTGAATTGCGGAAGTATGACCCCTACCTGCGGCGCCATGTGCTGTATCGCGAAACCAAGTAGATTTGCGCCGCGTATTGGTGTATAGTAGTTGTGGGACGCGCGGATAACATAGGGGTATAGCTCAGTTGGTAGAGCGACGGTCTCCAAAACCGTAGGTCGAGAGTTCGAGTCTTTCTGCCCCTGTAGACATATCACAAACACCGTCCTCCGCGGCGGTGTTTGGTTGTCGGGAGCGAGCCCGAAGCTGATAATGAGGAGCAGCGATTATGGCGCTAGACAAGACGGCTGACGACCAACCGGCCGGCGCGATCACCGAGAAGAAGGGCAAGGCGACGCCGGGTCGCCGCACGCGCAAGGTCAAGAAAACTAAAGCCGAACCACAAGGCAACGCGGTTACGCGTCCCTTGTACATGACAGTTGACTATTTCAGCAATGTGCGTTCCGAGCTGAACAAGGTCGCATGGCCCACGCGCGAGGATACGCGGCGGCTGACTATCTTGTGCATCAACGTTACAATCGCTTCCGCCATCTTTCTGGGCATACTGGCCGTGATCTGGTCGGAATTCATGCGCATCGGTTTGAACCCCGGCAACGCCTGGATGCTGCTCGCGGCCATCGTGGCGATGGTCGGCGGCGCCTTTTATATGATCCGCCGCGGCTCGATTTAGCGCCTAGCTGGGACAAGATACGCTTATGAGCGAACAGATGCAAGACACACAGCAGCTGACCGACTACGAGCCAGCGCCGGTCTATCTGGACGAAGCCGACGATGTCGAAGGCTTGAATATCACGCTGGACGACGGAAGCGGCGAAGACGATACCGAGCGCAGTTGGTTCTTCATCCACTGCTATTCCGGTTACGAGAAAAAGGTCGAGCACGCCTTGCGTCAGCGCATTGAGACCATGGGCATGCAAGACCAGATCTATGATGTGCTCATCCCGACCGAAGACGAAATTGAAGTCAAAGACGGCAAACGCCGCACGGTCGAAAAGCGCGTCTTCCCCGGTTATGTCATGGTGCAGATGCGCTGGGTTTGGGATGAAGCCGAGGACAAGAATCGCCTTGACGACGATGCCTGGTACACCGTTCGCAATACCCCGGGCGTAGTCGGATTCGTCGGCGCCGACCATGATGCCAGCATCCAGGCCACCCCGCTGCGCCAGGAAGAAGTCAAGCGCATCATGGACCGCATGGATTCCGAAGACAAGGTGGTCAAAGTGGATTACAAGATTGGCGAGCGCGTGCGCATCGTCGGCGGTCCCTTTAACGACTTCCCGGGCACAGTCGCCACCATCGACTCGGGCCGCGAAAAAGTCCGCGTGATGGTCGATTTCTTCGGCCGGGAAACCGCAGTCGTGCTCAGCTTCATGGAAGTGGAACGCATGTAAGCGTCGCCGCCAGCGGAATATACTGAGTTACCGAACTAAGAACGAAAGCCTCGTCGCTCGAATTCGGACGGGAGACGGGGAATGACGGAGGAAATACATGGCGAAGAAAATCAAGGCGATCGTCAAGCTGCAGATCCCAGCGGGCAAAGCCAATCCAGCCCCGCCGATAGGACCGGCCCTGGCGCAGCATGGCATCAACCTGATGCAGTTTTGCAAGGAATATAACGGACGCACGTCCAGCCGAATGGGCGAGATCGTGCCGGCGGAGATCACCGTCTTCGCTGACGGCTCCTTCAAATTCGCGCTGAAGAGCCCGCCGACCTCCTTCTTGATCAAGAAGGCGGCTGGTATCGACAAGGCGGCGGCCAACCCGCTGACCGAAACGGTCGCCGTGCTCAATCGCAACCAGGTGCGCGAGATCGCCCAGGTCAAACTGGTCGACATGAATGCCATCGACATAGAGGGCGCGATGCGACAAGTCGAAGGCACTGCGCGGCAGATGGGCGTCAAAATCGCTGACTAGTTGACTCGACCGCGCCGCGTTCGCGCGTAACAGGCGGTGGTGAAATTACATCGTGGGAGGGCCTGTGAGCCCGTTTGCCACAGGGAGACAATCACATGGGAAAGAGATTCAAAGAGGCGCTGAATGCCTTTGACCGGCGGACGAATTATCCAATGGACGAAGCGCTGAAAATCGTCAAGGACAACGCCAAAGCCAAATTCGACGAGACCATTGAGGTCCACTTCCGCCTCGGCATTGATCCGCGCCACAGCGACCAACAGATTCGCACCACCGTTATGCTGCCGCACGGCACTGGCAAGACGATCCGTATCCTTGCCTTCGTTGACGAGCAGCACGAAGCGGAGACGCTGGAAGCTGGCGCCGATATTATCGGCACGGACGAAGTCATCAACAAAATCCGCAACGACGGCTGGCTGGATTTTGATGCGACCATCGCCACGCCGCCGATGATGCGCAAGGTGGGCCAGATCGCTCGCATTTTGGGCCCGCGCGGTCTAATGCCCAATCCCAAAGCCGGCACCGTCGTGCCGCCGGAAGATATCCCGCGCGTCATCAGCGAACTTAAAGCGGGCCGCGTCGAATTCCGTAATGACCGCACTGGCAACGTACATGTCCCCGTCGGCAAAGCCAGTTTTTCGCATGATCAACTGTCCGACAACTTGCAGGTTGTCGTCGACTCAATACGCGCGTCCAAGCCGGATTCGCAAAAGGGCGTTTATGTCCGCCGCATGACTCTCACCTCATCGATGGGACCGGGCGTGCGCGTCGAGCCTGCCATCTAAAGGTCGACCCAAGGTCGACTTTACGAAAGAATACGAAGGGGCGATCCGCCGACTCGTCCCCTTGCGTCTCACATACGGGCCTTCGCCCTACATAGAAACTGCGCGGTAAGCTTCAGGCCTTCAGCCGCTCAAAATACTGCTTGCGGAACTTCGCCACCTTCGGCGCGATCACGAAGGCGCAGTACCCTTGCCGCGGATTGTTGGCGAAGTACTGCTGATGATAGGCTTCCGCCACCCAGAAGGCGCTCGCCGGCGTCACTTCTGTGACGATCTTGTTACGAAATAGCCCGTCAGCCTCCAGTCGCTGGATCGTCGCCTCAGCGATTTGCTTCTGTTCCTCGCTGTGGTACCAGATGCCGGAGCGGTATTGCGGTCCAACATCGTTGCCTTGCCGGTTGAGAGTGGTCGGATCGTGCGTGGCGAAGAAGATGCTCAACACATCTTCAAAACTGATAACCTCGTTGTCAAAGGTGACATTGACCACCTCAGCATGTCCGGTGGTTTTCGCGCAGACCTGCTCGTAGGTAGGGTTGTCGACATGCCCGCCCATATAGCCGGATATCGCCGACTCGACGCCGACCAGCTGATTGAAGACCGCTTCCACGCACCAGAAACATCCGCCGCCCAATGTCGCTAATTCCCTGGCCATGTTCGCCATCCTTCCGCTCGACTTATATAGGTCCAGAATCGCTGATAAATCTTGCCGAACTCGTACGATTGCGTAAATCTGGCATTAGAGCGCGGGCAAAGCCTCCGCGGCTGTCCAGCTCAACCGCGCCCACTCGTCCAGAGTCAGTGTCTCAGCTCGCCGGCGCGGATCAACTTCGCTAGCCTTGAGCAATTCAGCCGCTTCGCGCGACTGGATGCCCAAGCCGCTCGCGAGGGAATTCCTCAACTGTTTGCGTTTGAGCCGGAAGCCGGCCTTGAGCACGCGAAAGAACGCGGACTTTGAGGGCGTGACAACGGGTGGCGCCACATGCGTTTCAATGCGGACGATGGCGCTGTCGATATTGGGCCGGGGCCAGAACACCGCCGGGCTCAACCTGCTCACAATGCGAGGCGATCCGTAGTATTGCACCGCGATCGACAGCAAGTTCATCGAGCCCGCTTTGCCGATGATGCGCTCGGCTACTTCGTACTGCATGGTCATCACCATCCGTCGCGGCGGTCTCCGAGCTTCGAGGAAGCGCCAGATAATTGCGCTGCTGATGTAATAGGGCACATTGGCGACGACCAGATATTCTTGGTCGCCGAGCAGCGCCCCGATGTCGATCTTCAAGATGTCCGCAAAGACGAGATATACATGGTTCCAGTCATCGAATCGCACCTCGAGCAGAGGCTGCATGCGCTCATCTATCTCGATAGCGAAGACCTGCGCCGCGGCGCGAGCCAGCGACTCGGTCAAAGCGCCGGCGCCGGCGCCAACTTCGGCCACGATATCGCCGGGCTTGACACTTGCCGCCCTGACAATCTTGTCCAGCGTGTTGGGGTCGTGCATGAAATGCTGGCCGAGGCTCTTCTTGGGTTGAATACCATAGCTGTCGAGCAGCGCCCTGGGGCTGGCAGACATCAGATTCCCTATCCGGCCTGGCGTCGTGGAGCGTTCAGTTGACCATACAGCGCCGCATTTGAGTAGGGTAACTGCCATTCTGGTTCGCGCGTTCTGCTAGAATTGCCTTGTGAGAAACTATACGACGACAGGCGCCATGACCATATTCGATCCTCAATTCTTGCCCTTCTTGATCTTCATCCTGCGCGTCACCAATAACGTCATCGGCACAGTCCGCTTGATTCTTGTGTCGCGGGAACAGCGCGTCTGGGGCTTCGCATTCGCCTCGCTTGAGTCCTTGCTTTTCGCATACACAGCGGGCCATGTCATCACCGACCTGAACAACATCCCCAATCTTGCGGCATACGTATTCGGATTTGCCGTCGGCGGTGTTGTCGGCATGCAAGTGGAGAACCGCTTCGTGAAGTCTTACGAAAGCGTGACTGTCATCGCCGCTCGCGAAGTCTCGCACGAGATGGCGCTGGCGCTGCGCGAGGCCGGGCATGGCGTGACCGAGATTATGGGGGAGGGCGCGCATGGCGAAGTCGAAGAACTGCGCATCATCGTTCATCGGCGCGACTTGCACGATGTCCTTCGCGTGATTCACGGCGTGAAGGACGATGTCTTTGTGACCGTGGAGCACTCGGAGTTTATCCGCGGCGGTTGGATCCGCGCGCATAGACGCCGTCGCTGAGGCTCAGTCTTCAGTCAGCGCCAAGTCTGCGAAATAGGTAGGCGTGGCCAACAGACGATGCACCGGGCATTTCCTGGCGATGTCTCGCAAGCGCGCCCGCTGTTTGTCGTCAAGGTCGCCATGAAATGTCAGCGCCTCGCGAACCTCGTGCACGTATACGTCATCGCCGGCGTGCGCCGGGTAATCGCGTCCGCGGAAACGCTCATAGTCCAGCTTGACATCCACGCCCTGCAAGTCCCAGCCTTTGCGCTCGGCGTAGAGCTTGCAGGTAATCGCCATGCAAGAACCGAGGGCGCCGAGCATCAATTCGCCCGGCGTCGGCGCGGCATCCGTGCCGCCATGCTCGAGTGGTTCATCGGCGTGCCATTCGTGATGCCGCACATTGATGCTGGTTCGCATGCCTTCGCGCAGGACGATGTCAACGGGCATGGAGGACTCCGGAGTCTACTTAAAGTCTAGTTGGCAGTCAGCGCAGAACCACGAAAATATCGCTGACATTCAACTCAAAGCCGGGCAGGATGTCTTCGCAGCTGAGCTTGCCGTCGCGGTCAACAGATTCGATCTGCAGTTGTGTGCCATCGATCAGACGACAGACCTCAACTACCTCTTTGTCCGGTTGCACCAGCCAAACAACAGAGCTGCCATTGAGTAGATAAACTTCGGCTTTCGCGCGTAACTCGGCCATAGTTCCGCTCGGCGATAGAACTTCAACGGCCAAATCCGGCATCACGGGGACGAATTTGTCCGTCTGCCGTTCCGGCATTCTATCGTAGCGCGTGAACGCGACGACGGGGCCGAGCACAGTGAAGCGGTAACCCGGCGGATGATATCCCGATTCCACCGTTACTTGGCCGATATTGTGCTCCATATTGAAGAGCCTCAAATAAAGAGCGATATCCGTAGCAAGCAGTCCATGCGTATTGCCCGGTCGCGTCATGGTGATGAGCTCTCCGTCAATTAGCTCAATGAAGATGTTCTCATTGTCCGGGTCTTGCGCCATTTCCCAGACGTCATCAATGGTATACAACTGCTTTTCGAGAATCATCGTGAATTGAACTCCGGTAAGATCTTTGTCCAAATCGTCGTGGTAACGGGACTGTTCGTCAAGACTAAAGGGCTCATTCCCGATGTACGGCATCGAATAATTTGCTGACGTCCAGCTCGAAGCCGGGCAGGATGTCTTCGCCGCTGAGTTTGTCGCCCGGGCCAAGTAAATCAGAGTGTATGCCGCTGTCATCACGCGAGCGACAGACTTCGACGACACGCTGTTGGGGTTGAACCAACCAAACGAGCGCCGTGCCATTCTCCAGGTAAGCCTGCGCTTTGCGGAGCAATTTCTTCCGCGAGTCGGTCGGCGACTGGATTTCAACTGCCAGGTCGGGCATTCGTGGCACGTAGCCTTCGGGAGGTGGGTCGGGCAGGTTTTCAAATCGTTGGAACGCGACATCGGGCAACATAGCGGTATAACGCGATTCGTGCGGGTGGAATCCTACCTCCACAGTTGCTTCGCCCAGGTTATGCGTCTCTGCGTATTCGTCTAAGTAGCGCCCGATTTTTATTGCCAGGCGTCCGTGAATTCTGCCGGGCATCGCATCCTCGAACAGTCTTCCATCAATCAGATAAAAGTAACGATTCTCGAAGGCGGGATCGCTCTCCATCGCCCACAGATCGTCCACCGTGTACAGCTTTTCCTGGATGGCCATTTTGGTTCTGCCTGTAGCTTGAGCTGTCGCTCAATTATAACACACTCGCGCCTGTGTCGGTTGCGGGCGAGTCGAGCAGGGGTTGCTCAGACGCTGTAGCCGAGGGGCGGGATCGCCAGCAGGTACATGATTGACTGGGTGGCGATCAGCAGAGGCAGCAGGATGACGATGGCGATCAGGGGTTTCTCTTCGCGCAGGTGCATGTAGAACCAGATCACCAGGCTTGACTTGATGATGGCGATACCCAGCAGGATTATCGCTTTGATGGCTTGCAGGGTCGCGGCAGCGCTGGGTATATCGTGGATGGCGCCTTTGAGGAATTCGGCGCTGAGGACTTCGATGACGGTCAGCACGGCCAAGGCGGCAAAGACGACCGTGTAGATGCCGCCTTCGACCGTGATTTCGCGCCGTAGCAGGTGTACAGTATTGCTATGATGTCCCTCGTGATGGGTCGCCTCAGCCATCTCGCGCTCCTATACCAGGTAAATTAGCGTAAACAGCATTATCCAGACCACATCGACAAAGTGCCAATACAAGCCGAACATCTCGATGCCGATGGGGTTGTGATCGTAGCGTCCCTTGGCGCCGCGCCGCAGCACTTCCAACGCCCAGATGACGCCGACAAACACGTGGGCGCCATGGAAGAAGGTTGGCGCGTAGAAACGCATGCCCAAGGTGCTCCATTGCGACTCGGTGTAGCCGAGAATGATGCCCAGATGCGCCAACTCGCTGTATTCGATGTATTGCCCGATTAGAAATACAGCGCCGCCCAGCGCGGTCGCCCCAATCCAGCGCAGCATCCCGGCGCGATTGCCCTGCTGCATCGCGCGCAAACCCATCACCATGAAATAGCTGCTGGCCAGCAAGACGAAGGTATTGGCCGTGACCAGGCCGACTCCAAGTTGCTCGTGCGCTTGCTCTACCACCGCCGGTTCATTGATGCGGAGAATGATGTAGCCAACGATCATAATGGAGAAGATGACGATTTCGGAAGCCAAATAGAGCCAAACGCCCAGCTTCAAATTGTCATTCTGCTCTTCTTCGCTGAGATGCCCGTGATCGTCATGGGCGACCGCATGAAGCTGATTGGCTGTCAGTTCTGCCATGCCAGTTCTCTCGTTCTATTTCTGATAACCGATAGCGCGCGGAATGGCGCGGATGACATTTACGACGCCGCCGGCGATCTTGCCCGCCTCGCGGATCGGCAGGATCTGCGTCCTCTCCCCATCAGTCGGGTCGAATTCATTCGCCTCGCGCACGCCGCGATTCGCCAGGTAGAAGAATAAAGCGATGCCGCCCGCCGCTAGCGCCAACGAAACAAACATGATCAGGATGAAGCCCAGAAGCACGGTAAACTGGCTCGTGCCTGCAATCGTCTGGTTGGCAAAATCATCCGGCGGCAAGACCAATCCCAAAATATCCTGAATCGGGATTATGAAGTCGCCGAAGCCGTTGGCGAAGAAGTCGGCGTTCGGTTCCGTGGCGATTTGCAGTCCCAATCCGTGCGGCAGCAGCGCGAATGCAAACAGCGCGATGGTCACGATCACGGCGATCGTCAGCACGAGGAAAAGCTGCCCGGCGTAGAAGGCGATCACCTGCCACAGGCAAGACAAGGTCATCAGCAATACGCCAAGCGTGCCAGGTATGCCCGCCACGGTGATGAGCAGGATGCGCCATGCGCCAAATAGGAGCGGAAACCAGATTAAAAACCAAACGACATTGACGACCCAATTGACCAGAAAAATACTCACATTCAGATAGGGAAAGCGCCATGGTTTTGGCGTATCGTTAATGATGCTCCAGGCAGCGTCCCAGAGCCAATTGCCGGCGCGGAAAACGGATCCGCTCGTGTTGAGCGCAAAGTCCTTTTCAGGTTCTTCGTCTTCGTGCTCATCCGCGTTCTCGCCGTGTTCGCTCATCGTAGGGTCAAAGGCGCCGACGCCCCACATGAAGGCGCCCATGCAGACGAAGGCGGCCAAGACCAAGCCGACCTGCGCGCCCTCGCTGGAGCCCGCATTCATCCAGATCGGGTCCATCTGCTGCCAGGACCGCACGGCATAGACGAAGGCGAGCGACGCGATGAATCCCACGATTAGCGCCGGTATCGCCCTGCCAAGTCCTGGTTTATCCATGTCCTGCTACTCCCTTGCCTATCGCGCCGCAAACGTCGGCGCTCAGTCGTGTTTGTCGCCAAAAGCTCGCAATCAGCGGATCCAGTACAGAACCAAGTAGAACATCAGCCAAGCTACCACTACAAAATACCAAAGCTTCGCCGTGCCTTCCACCGCCCAACCTTCAGCGTCGCCGCCACCGTAGGCGCCGGAACGCGCGCCGCGATACACGCGCAGCATGACCGCCATAATCGCTAGTGCGTGCGCCAAGTGGAATCCCGTCATCAGTCGCAGTGTGACGCCATATTGCGTCGCCAGCGCCGCCTCGGACACGTTTATGAATTCAAAAACGATTATCATCATGAAAGCAATGCCGAGCGCCATCGCCAGCCGCCAGTTCAGCGAGAAGGCGTCGATAGCCCTGCGCCGCAAGCTTCCCCAGCCGCGCCGAACCAGTATAGCGCTGACCAACAGCGCCAAGGTCGCGATAGTGGGCAGCAGCGGGTCAAAGGGCGCGACTCCGGCGGGCGGCCATTGCGCATAGCTGAATCGCAACTGCCAGTTGACCACGATCAAGGCCAAAAAGACCATGATCCAACTCGCCTGGAAAATCGTCATGCCCAGACGGTTGTTCTTCAGGCGCAAGGCGGCAGCACGGTCTTGGCTCGTCTTGGGTTTCTCCCGCAGATCAAAGGCGCTGGTCATGGTCCTCTGTCCGAAGATGCGTCTGTGTTGCGCCAACGATACACCTGTCTCGTCTCATTCGTTGCGATTATGCCCGAGCTCCGCGACGGTCAAACGCGGCATCCACCGCCTCCAGATAAGCGGCTGAAGCCTCAGTGCCGTAGCCGTAAGGATCTTCAAATGGAATGGGATCGTCGGCGAAGTTGGTGACAGGCGGCGGCGACGTGGTCGCCCATTCCAGCGTTAACGCGCGCCAGGGATTGGCGCCGGCGATCGGACCGCGGTAGTAAGAGCGAATGATGTTGTAGATCACGATAAAGGTTGAAAAGCCAAGCACAAAGGCGGAGACGCCGATTAACTGATTCCAGCTTGTGAAGGCGGGGTCATAGACGGCAACGCGCCGCGGCATCCCCAGCATGCCGACGATGTGCATGGGAAAGAAGGTGAACAGGAAGCCGAAATAGGTGAAGACGAAGTGAATTCGGCCAAGGCGCTCATTCATCATGCGCCCGGTGACCTTCGGGAACCAGTGATAAAGCGCGGCATATATGGCGAAGACACTTCCGCCAAAGAGCACAAAGTGGAAGTGGCTGACGACGAAGTAAGTATCATGCACGTGGATATCAAAGGGCAGAGCCGCCAGCATGACCCCGGTGATCCCGCCGATGACAAACATCGACATGAAGCCGAGCGCGAACAACATGGCGCTGGTGAAACGAATCTTGCCGCCCCAGATTGTGCCGAGCCAACTGAACATCTTGATGCCGGTCGGCACGGCGATGATCATGGTCGTAATCATGAAGGGGATGCGCAACTCGGGCTGCAGGCTGGTGAACATGTGATGCGCCCACACGGTGAAGCCGACGAAGGCGATGCCCATGCTGGACAAGCCCACCATGCGATACCCAAAGACCGGCTTGCGGCTGTGCACCGACAGCACCTCGGACAAAACGCCCATGCCAGGCAGCACCATGATGTAGACGGCCGGGTGGCTGTAAAACCAGAAGATATTCTGCCAGAGCAGAACATCGCCGCCGCCGGCTGCGTCGAAGAAGGTGGTGCCGGCCACGCGATCAAGCAGCAGCAGGGTCAAAGCGCCCGCCAGGAACGGCGTCGCCATCACCGCGATAATGCTGGTCGCCAAAACCGCCCAGCAGAGCAGCGGCATGCGCCAGAGGGTCATCTGCGGCGGCCGCATGTTCAGGATCGTGACGATAAAGTTGATTGAGCCCATAATGGACGAAATGCCCAGCAAATGCGCGCCCAAAGCCCAAAGCGTCTGACCATCCCCGCTGAACAGGGTCGAAAGTGGCGGATACGAGGTCCAGCCCGCTTCTGCCGGGGTGACGAAATAGCCGAGCAGCACGACCACCGCCGCCGGCGGAATCAGCCAGAATGCGAAGGCGTTTAACCAGGGGAACGCCATGTCCTTGGCGCCAAGTTGCAGCGGCACGACAAAGTTGCCGAATGCCGCCCACATTGGGATGATGAAGAGAAAGATCATGATCGTGCCGTGAATGGTGAAGAGGCTGTTATAAGCCGCGCCGGAAACCATCAGATCCAACTCCGGCGTCAACAGTTCGAGGCGGATGAGCAGTGCCATAGCGCCGCCCACCAGGAAGAATATGAAGGAGGCCACGCCGTATTGCACACCGATAATCTTGTGGTCGACGCTCCAGCGCAGATATTCGCTAAGCGCCGGGCGCGCGACCACGTCGGGTTCGCGACTTTCAGCTTCTGCCCCCAGCGGGACGGCGATGGTTGCCATGTCTTTGCCTTCTCTTTTGTTTTTGCCTTATCCACGCGGGCGCTGCATGCGCGCTAATCTTGACTCACTGCATGATCGCCGCCTTCGCACGGTCCATCAGCCTCTGCGTCGGACGTCATCGCTTGATGCCCAGCAATCTAGGCTCCGCTCGCGCCCGCTTCGGTCTCGCTTGCGTCAGCGCCATCTGCGTCGCTCGCCGAGACCTCGTCATCGCCTTGGCCAAAGGTGATATCGACTTCAAGGCCAAATACCGTCTTGATGGCGCCGGGGATGGCTGCGCTGGCGTTGTCGATATCACAGTCGGATTGTTCGCCTTGGGTACAGAGATAGGCGACGATTGCGTAAAGTTGCTCAGGCGACATGATATTGTTCGCATCTATTACTTCAGGCCCGAAAGCGGCCATCTGCTCAGTGTAGCCGGGCACGACGAACGCCTGCGAATTCCAGACCGAGGTAGCGATGTATTCTTCGGCTGACTGGCCCGGTACGCGGTCGCCAGCGCGCTCGGCAATGCCGTTGAGCGACGGACCGGTGCTGCTTTCCCAGTCCAGGCTATCAAGCGTATGACAGCTGTAACAAACGTATTTCTGAATCTCGACCTCGCCGCGCAAAACGGGATCGGCCGGCGGATTCAGTATGGCATGGATGGCTGGTTCATAGAACTGCTCCAGGAACGCGCTTTCGTCTTCATGCACGACTACGGTTCCGCGCATCCGCCCGTGACCGTCGCCGCAGAGCTCGGCGCAGACGATCGGATAATCGGCCGGGTACGCCTCGCCTTCGACGCGTACGGGCGTGAAGCGAATCTCAGTCGGTCGTCCGCCGGTCGCCGGGTTGCCAGGCAGCAAATCCTGCTTGACGCGCATCGCCGGCACCCAATAGGAATGGATGACATCCTGCGTACGCAACTCGAGATCGACATTTTGGCCGATATAGGTATGCAGCGTATCGCCGCTGTTGATGACGATAGGAACGCCGTCGGGACCGAGGCGGTCCGTCTGGTATGTATGCGTCCAGGCATAGCGCGCGCCGTTGACATTGATGGCGATCTCCTCGCCTTCGACCATGTTCACAGCGGCTTTGGGCTCGGAGTTCTGGCTCCAGACGTTGAAGCTGATCACCGCAAGAAAGACGACCACCAACGACGGAATGATGGTCCAGACAAGTTCGAGCAATGGATTACCGTGATAGGTGGGACCGTCGCTGCGGTCATCGCCGCGGGCGCGGAAGAATATGACAGAAATGAGCAGCATGCCCTGGATAAGGAAAAAGACCACGCCGCCGATGATGACCAGGATGTAGAATAGCTCGTCGACGCTTTTGGATTCGGCTGAAGCCTGCGGCGGCAGCACGACCGGGACGAAGCTGGTGAACCAGTTGATGCCGACGGCGCTAACCAGGATGAAGACCGCGGCGACAACGATGGCGGCTGGGCTGATCGATGGGATATTGGAACGATTATCTTCCATACGGCGCTACCACCTGCAGTCTGGCGCTATAGACGCTTGCGTTCACAAGGACACCTTCGTCGCTTCGAGCGGTCATTTCACGGTTGCCGGGCGCAGGCCGCTCGACGTTTGTTCAATTTGTCACAATTGTAGCGAAAAGATGCAGCCATTTCAAGCGCAGGTCGCGGCAGACCTCGCGCATGTCATGGAGCTGAGAAACATGGCGCGCCACGCAAGATAAGCCATTGTTCGGCGCGTCGCAGCTCTCCTGCTTCACAATATGGCAGTTGCCCGCTAACCGCCATATTGAAAGCTGAACGGCGCTTGAGGTATCATACAATATGTGTAGCTACCGGTTATCTGCGGCTGGGTGGTCTATGGCAGTAGACAAATCGAAGAGCGTGACGATTGGCGCCCTGCTAAATATCGTCCTGCTGGCGCCGGCGCTCGTCTTGGCGGTGGTCGCGTTTTTTGCCTCGATTGAGCTTGTGCAGACGCTGGCCGCTTGGTTGATTATCGCGACTAGCGACAGCCCGACGCGCGGCACATACGCGCTCGTGTCGGTTCGCAATATCTGGTTGCTTGGCGGCGGCGCGCTTCTGGTAGGCGGCGTGGTTTATCTGCTTGATACCGGCTTCAAGCATTGGCGTACCCGGAGATTTCGCCGGCTGCTGTTGAGCGTGCTGGCGATAGAGTTGGCGATCATCGCAGCGCAGTGGTTCTTCTTCAGCTAAATCACGGCGACAGGAAAAAGTAGCGCTCAAGGATTTCGCGCGTCAGCGGCGCCGCGACAGATGAGCCTTCGCCGGCGTTTTCCACCATCGTAACGATTGCGATTTGCGGGTCTTTCGCCGGGGCGTAGGCGATGAACCAGCTGTGCGGCTTGACGCCGTCGCCGGGGACCTGCGCCGTGCCGGTCTTGCCGCAGACTCCGACATCTTGCAGTGGCGAATTATAGAATTGATGCCTGGCGGTGCCAGTAGGCGCGCTCGTGACTTCACACATGCCGCGGCGAATGAGGGCGAGGTTGGCGGGATCGAAACCGGTATCAAGCATGACGTCGCGCTGGGAGACTCGCGTCCGCTGGTCGAGGATACCGCGTTCGCGCACCAGGTGCGGGCGCAAGAGATAACCGCCGTTGGCGATGACGGCGTACAGGCGCAGCATCTGCAGCGGCGTCGCCAGTACCTCGCCTTGCCCGATCGAAAAATTTACGGCGTGAGCGTAAGACCAAGGCAAGCCAGTATAACGGGCGATATTGTCGGGACTTGGCGCGATGCCGTCAACTTCAGGTATCTGGTTGAGACCGGTGCTTTGGCCCAAACCCAACATCAGCGCGTAGGATGGCAGCAGCCAAGGGTCTTTGGCGTTCAGCCGAAAGCCTGCTTCATAGAAGAATGGATTGCAGCTATTGGTGATGCCTGTCTGAACCGACATGATGCCATGCCCGCTGAGCAGCCAGTCATAGCGCGTGTCGGCGCCATAAGCCCAGCTGCCGGTGCAATGGAAGCGGGTGTCCTCGTCGTAAACACCGCTTTCCAGCGCGGCGATCGCCGTCAGCCCCTTCATGACAGAGCCGGTCGGATAGGCGCCTTGGGTGGCGCGGTTGAGCATTGGCAAGCGTTCATCGCCTATCAGCGCGTCCAGGCTTTCGCTGGCGGCGGCGCGCCCGATCATCGGGAATGGATTGAGAATATTGGCGTCGAAGGCCGGATAGCTCACCAGCGTCAGGATCTCGCCATTATTGACATCCATGATGACGACCGCCGCGCCGGCTGACTCCTCAGCCAAGCCGTCCGCTTCAAGCGCCTCTTGCAGCAGCCCCACAACGGCGGCTTGCAAGCCGGCGTCAATTGTCAGCCAGAGACTCTCAGGTATGCGCGAGGGCGCTTCGCTCAATACGCGAAGGCGGCGACCATCCGCGCCAATCAACGAAAGCCGTCCGCCCGGTTGGCCAGCTAATGTACGATTCATGCTGGCTTCAATGCCGGCTTGGCCAATGATGGTCTCGGCGTTGAAGCCGACGGCTTCGAGGGCCGGTATCTGGTCGGCGTCCGGATAACCAACGTTGCCGAGCACATGCGGCAGCAGGCGCCCATCGGCATAGCGGCGGGTGGATTGTTGGCTGAATTTGGCGGCGCAATCTCGCTTCAGGCCGTCGCCGGCTTCAATGTAGTCTGACGCCTCCAATATGCCCGCATCGACAATCCAGTCCGCGCCCGAACGCACATTGAAAAGATCGTCAAAGAATTCAGGCGACTTGTCGCTCGCTCTCGAGAGGCTGTCAAAACAAGCATCGCGGCCCGGGATATGCCGATTATCCACCAGGACGCGCACTACTCGCCCGTTTTGGTCGGCCAGCACTTTGCCGTAGCGGTCGTAGATATTGGCGCGAGTGGGCGTCTGTCCTTCAAAGACAAGTCGCGCGCCAGCGCCCATCTCGGCGAAGATATCGGCGGGCGACCAGGCGACGCGCCAGTTGTCGGCTTGCAGATCAAAGACCAGGCTCAACGAGCGGTCACTGTCGCTAAAGCGACCCAAGATGCGCGATTTGAAAGTCAGCGAGTATTGGAATTGCAGAATCCTGCCTTCGCCGGTCAGAGACTGCGGGCGATATTCGATGCTTTCGAGCGACATGGTGTCGCGCGCGGATTGATAAAGGCGGAGGAACTCGTCGTAAGCCGTGAGTTCGCGATTGCGGAAGGTGAGCAAGCCATGCATGGCGGCATAATCGCCAAGTTGCCAGGCGTCCAGGAAACTGGCGGCTACGGCGCTGGCGGCTTCAAGATCGGAAGCCGTCTGCTGCTTTGGCGCGGCCGCTGCATCAAGGACGGTCAGTTCCTCAACCGGGCGGCAACCACCAATGGCGAGCAGGCAAAGAATACAGAAGAGGGAGAGCTGGCCCACAGGCGCCTGTCTGTGTTGGCTGAAAATGCGCCTTCATTATAGGGCGAATCGCGAGACGCGATGCTTCATCTGCAAGGGAATCGGCGAGCGGCTGCCGCTAAACCTCAGATTGCAATACGCTGATCTCGGCGATTTCGATGTAGTCGCGGCCCTCAGGCGATGCCAAGCGCCGCCAAGTTAGCGGATCGTAGAGGCCGCTGACGAGTTGATAATTGCCGGGCGGCAGGTCAGCGGGCAGGCGCAACCTAAACTCGCGACCAAGCAGGATCTCGTCCGGGTCATCCCAGGTTGTAGACGGCCGCCGGTCATCCCAAAGCGGTACGTAATCGGTTTGCGCCATTATATTGCCGTCGCCGTCAAGAAGATGGCTAAAGACATGATGAATCGACTCCGTCGGCTGGTCGGCTTGCCAATAGTGGCGCAGCGCGATGTCGTCGCCGGCCTTGAGTTGCGTTGCGTTTATGTCATAACCGACGAGCCGAACTGTACCGAGCGGCGCATCAGTTTCGTGCTGCATGGGATAGAGGCGCAGGACGACCATGCCGGGATCGCGGAAGCCGCTATCGATCGGGTAGGTCTTGAGCAGCACAGTTTCGTCCGGGTAATAGATTTCCGGGTCATCCAGCAACGGCGCGTGAGGCATGATGGCGTAAACGGCGTCATTCGCGCGCCATATTTCCAGCGGCTTGTCTTGCAGGTCGCGCAGCGTCCGCGCCAGCGGATAGTTGTGCAAGCCAGTATAACCGCCCCAAGCTCGGTTGAAGACCTTGTGGTTGGGACCGTCTCTGTCGGTAATGTACTTTCCTGGGGGCAGCGAACTATCCATGTAGCGCATCAGGTCGTTGCGGCGGTCGTACAAGGTGAAGTTATGCGCCAGCGCATCCGATTGCCGGTACGGGGTCTGGAGACTGATCGCCAGTAAAATCAGCAGCATGCCTGGCACAATCATGTGGCGGGCGCGCTCTGTCAAATACGCTGTCTTAAGATGTGAAAGCACTTCTTGCCCGGCGTAGAGCAGGCCGGTGAGACCGCAAGCATAAAGAACCGCCAACATAGCGCCCATGCCGAAATACTGGCGCAGGTGAAATCCTCGTGTCGGCAAAAGGTGTGTGCCTACCAGCCAGGCAAAAGCCGAGAGCGCAACCATAATCAACGCGATTCGATTCACACGTTGCCGATAGCGCCAAAGTAGCGCGCCCGACATTGCCGCCAGGAGCCAACTTGTGAGAGGCTGAAATGTCACTAGCAGCTGCGATAAGCCCTGCCACAAGCTCTCCACCGACGGAATCACAAGGCGCAATTCAGTCACTGGAAACAAGTAGATATCGCGTGGCGCATCCAGCGTTGGATACAGCAGCAGCAGCCAGAATAAGAATATGGCAAAGCGCAGACAGTTCCAAAATGTCTGTTGCCAGGCGTCGCTGCGCCGCCAATTCAGCAGGGGCAGCAGCACAATGAATGGCGCGACAAAGATCGCCTGAGTCTTAAACGCGATCGCCAGCATGATGCTGTAGACAGAGGCGGTGGTGAAGCTGCGCCGCCCGTGACAGGCGCCTATTAATGCCAGCCACATCGCTAGCAAGGTGAACAACGTCAAATAGCCGTCCGGCAAGACGAAGTGCGCTCGGTCGACGACCCAGGGATTTACAATCCAGATAGCCGCCGCCATTAGTCCGGTTAAGGGATCCGCTATCATCGCGCCCAGCAGCGCCACGAAGACGATTGCGAGCATCCAGGCGCCAATCGTAATAAGGCGCAGCAGCGGCAGCATCGTGCCCTGGTGCGCCTCAACCGGCTTGATATGCTTAAGAAAAGGATAAATGAC
Source organism: Anaerolineae bacterium (assembly GCA_022824465.1). Lineage (GTDB taxonomy): Bacteria > Chloroflexota > Anaerolineae > Aggregatilineales > Phototrophicaceae > UBA6055. The sequence goes on along the minus strand of JAJDZV010000004.1, from coordinate 672,971 downwards.
GGCGCGCAAACCGGGCGGATAAGACTCTCTGAATACGCCCCGGGCATGGCCGAAGTCGATGATGTGCTGCGCCTCCAGCAGATTCTGCGCCTCGTCGTGGTGTTCGATGTAGGGCAGGCTCACGTTGTAGCCGCGCAGATAGAGCCAGCCAGCGAGGACCAGGAGTAGCGCAAGACCGAGCCACCACCATCTCGCGCGCGGGAGTATGTGTACGTTATCTATCCGATTCTCAGTCATCGTTAGCACTAATAATCTCGATTCTGCCAATGCGGACTCGATCCGCTCCATCATCGTTGAACAGGCGTTGCCCGGTTATCGGGTCATATAAGCCGCTGACGAGTTGATAAGCGCCGGGTTGCAAATTCTTCGGTAGGGTCAAGACGAACTCGCGGCCCAGCATGATTTCATCCGGGTCATCCCAAGTGGTGGTGGGTCGGCGATCGTCCCAAAGCGGCACGTAGTCGACTTGGGCGACGATATTGCCGCCTTCGTCCAACAGATGATTGTAAACGTGGTGGATCGTATCGGTTGCTTGGTTGGCTTGCCAATAATGGCGGAAGACAATGTTGTCGCCGGGTTGGAGTTGGGTCGTGTTAAGGTCGTAGCCGACTAGCCGGATGGGACCGAGCCGGTCGTCAGCGATGTATTGCATCGGGTACAGGCGCAGGACGACCATGCCGGTGTCGACATAGTTGGGATCAACCGGATAGACTTTTAACGTAACAGTCTCTTCGGGATAATACACTTCCGGATCATCTTGTAAAAGCTTGTGGGGCATGATGGCGTAGGTAACTCCTAGATTGCGCCATTCCTCTATTGGCTTGCTAGTCAGCAGCGCCATTGTGCGGTACCTGGGAAACTCATGAATGCCGGTGTATCCGCCCCAGGTCCGTTCGAATATCTTGTGGTTCTCCCCAAGCGATACGTACATGCCCGGCTCAACCGAGGCATCCATGTATAGTCTCAAGTCATTGCGGCGGTCGTGCAAACTGTAGTACCGCGCAAGGCCGTCCGATGCAATGAACGATGGCTGGAGATTGACTCCGAGCCCCAGCACTACCAGCCCCGCGACAAGCTGGCTTGAATGACGGGGAGATAGCCCAAGCGCGGCGACGCGGGTAAGCGCTTCGAGCCCGGCGTAGTACAATGCGGTGACAGCCAGGGCGTACAGTAACGAGAGTAGCGCTCCAGCGGCAAAGAGTTGGCGGAGCGGATCGCCAGCTGCGCTCCGTTCTAGCCTTAGCATGCTGATCCCTAGCAACCAGGCAATGAGCGCCGCCGACAGGCAAATTGTAGCGACCCAGTTTACACTTTTCCGGTAGCGCAGCAGTAAGAGACCGAGCGCCCCAACGACTATCCAACTGGATACCGGTTGAAACGTCAGCAGTAGCGGTTGCAGACTCTGAACGGTCAATACATCCAGTTGAGGCGCAAACAGGCGGTTTTCCGTCACCGGAAAGTGCGGTACTTGCGTCGCTTCCAAAGTTGGATAAAGAAGAAGGAGCCAAAAGAGGAATACAGAAAAGCGAACGCAGTTCCCGAGCGTCTGTTGCCAGGCAGCCTTATGCCTCCGCCGCACATTTATTAGCGGCAAAAGGAGTGCAAGCGGCGCGAGAATCAAGGCCGTGTATTTGAAGACTATGGCAAGCATGATGCTGTAGACGGCCGCTGTGCTGTAACGGGGTTGATTTTTAAGGCTACCGATCAGAGCCAGCCATAGGCTCAACAGGGTGAAGAGAGTCAAGTAAGCGTCGGGCAGCGCCCAATGCGCACGCTCTACGACCCAGGGGTTCACGATCCAGATTACCGCCGCCATCAATCCCGTTAGCGGATGCGCCAGGAGTGCGCCGAGCAGGGCGATCACCAGCACCGCCAGCAACCAGGCGGTAATCGTAATTAGTCGAAGTGCTGGCAGCATCGTGCCGTAATGCGCGTCGGCGGGTTTCAAATGTTTGAGCAGCACATAGTTGAGCATTCTCATGCCGGGCGGGTAAGCTTCATGTCCCACAGGTCGAGCGGTTCCAGTGTCAATTTCATGTTGTGCCGCCAGCAGATGATGGGGCTCATCGATGTGCGCGAAGAACGGCAGACTGACATTGTATCCGCGCAGATAAAGCCAGCCGGCGAGCGTCAGCAGCAGCGCCAGCCCCAGCCACCACCATTTCTCGCGGGGGAGAATATGAGCTTGCATGGCAGTATCGTCTTGATCCGCTGGCAATCTACGTCCTCGAAAAACTTGCTCTCCCGCAATGATTATAGACTGTTTTCTTATACCGGCTTTAGCAAACGATACCAGCTAGACGGCCGGTCCAACCCCTTGTCAAAGCTGCGCTGTTCCCAAAACAGCTCGAGCTTGCCCTGGAAGAGCCGCGCGACCTGCAGCGGCGTCCAACCAACTGTCGACTCCGGACGAGGATGGCTGGCGTAGAGCATGAAGCAGCCGCCGCTTCCAAGATGTTCCGTGATGCCGACCGCGTAGGCTTCGTTGAGCGCCTTGTCTATGCTGTGCCCACAGCCAATGTCGATAATGAGGTCATAAGGCGGGCGCAACTCCGGGAGATCAGCCAGGCGCGTGACATCGCCACAGACCAGTCGATGCCTGTCCGGCGCGAAGTCGCGTAACTTGGCGCGGGCCAGGTCGACCGCGACTTGCACAAAATCAATGCCATCAGCCTGCCAGCCATGACGCAGCAGATCGCGCATCACGGTGCCCGTGCCGCAGCCCAGATCAAGCGCCGTGCCCGGCGGCGACTCGCCGATGATATCGAAGATCTCCGGCGGGGTGATGCCGCTGTCCCAAGGCATGTCGCCCTTGGCGTAGCGCTCGGTGAACATTTCGTAGCGGTCTTCGGTCATGTCGTCTGCTCGAATCGGGCGAGCCAAGGCTTGCCCCTACACGCCTTGTCCTGCACTCTAGCGCAATTACCGCCAATTCTACCCCATCGTCCGGTCCCTTCCTCAATAAATGAGGATTGAACAACTGCAGAATGGTTGCTGGGTCCCCATCACATGTGTTAGCTTATGAGCAGTAAACAGTACTAGATCGCATTTAATCTAAAAATGGCTCAGCCCAGAATTATGATGATTGGCAAAAAAGGCCAAAGCGACTCAAAAGACACCCAACTAAAACCATGTACAGCGCCTGGATCAATATCATCCCAGAGAGCGCGGCCCTTGTCCTATTCGGATCGAAACTTGTGTCAGTAAATCCCCTAGCTCCAATACAACTCAACACACAACAGAGCTGATTAATGGGCTTCAAAGCTCGTCGCGTTGCTGATATCTTACTTTCGTGATAAGATTTGATCACTTAGCTTCGTACCAGTTGAGGAGCAAATACCGGGTGCAATATGGACAAGGACTTGCAAGACTTTGAGAATCGGCAAAGGCTATTCATTAGCCAAAGGCTGGAGAAGCACTCCAAGGACATAGGGGAATACGTCGACAATAAGGTCAACGATTCCGAAGGTAGAATCATCAGCTACGTCGACCAGAAATCCGCGGAAGTTCTAAATGCCTCGGCAGAAGCCCACAAGGAGATACTCGCCCGGTTAGAGAGGATCGAATCAAGACTCGAGTGACTTGTTATCTACACCGATAGGACTGGATGTACAGAGCCCCGCAAGATTGGGGCTTTACCTTGCATTTCTCGAAAAGCCTGACACCCAAACACAGTTCAGCCCTCACGTAATTGGCGCCATGTGAATCACGGTGACGCCGGCGCCGCCTTCGTTCTGCAAACCCTGCGTAACCTTGCTGACCAAGACGTGATCATTGAGATACATGCGCACCGCCTGTCGCAGACGCCCCGTGCCTTTTCCATGCACTATTCTGCCGAATGGCAACCCCGAGTTATAGGCGGCGTTGACGTAGCGGTCCAAAATCTCAAGGGCGTCGTCAACTCGTTTGCCGCGTATATCCAATTCCATGCCCGGCGATTTTGCCTGCGGCGGCGGGATATCAGCCCTTTCATATTGGCGGACGTGGCCGCGCTCGGCGGCGCGTCGCTCGCTCCGATTGCGCCGGCGCATATCGCCGTACTTGGCGCGCACCCTCAGCGAGCCAACTTGCACTTGCGCCGCTTTGCCATCCAGTTCAACGATGACGCCCTCAGCATTCAGCGTATCGAGGAAGACGGTATCGCCGACCCGCGGCCGCCAGTCGAAGTCTTCCAAGGCCTGCGCCTCTCCATCGTCCAGGGGGGCGCTGGTCCAGTTGGCCATCTTGTCGGCAGCCGCTTTGAGAGCGTTGAGCGTCTCGGCCGGCATGCCCGCCGAGCGCAGTTCATTGCGCATCTTGCGCAGCTGTTTGTTGAAGTCGGCAAGGTCTTCTTCGGCGTGGCGGCGGGCCGCGCGGATGACATCGCGGCGTTCGTCTTCAATGTTGTCGAGGCGCGCTTGCAGCTCATCGCGCTGCGCCGTCAGTTGCTCGCGCAGATAAACCGTCTCCTCATGCTGCAAGCGGGTTTCGGCGCGCGTGCGCTGGATTTCGTCCAGCAGGTCATCGGCGGCCAGGTCTTCGGTGGCGACCATGCCACGGGCATCCGACACAATGGACTCATCCAAGCCAAGGCGTTCGGCGATGGCCAGGGCATTGGATCGGCCCGGCAACCCGACGATAAGGCGATAGGTGGGCTGCAACGTTTCCAGGTCGAATTCCACGCTGGCGTTGCGGACGCCGCTTGTCTCGACGCCATAAACTTTCAGCTCGGGATGATGCGTGGTGACCATGGTCGTGACGCCGCGATTCTTGAAATTGTTGAGCAGCGCGCGCGCCAATGCCGAGCCTTCGGTCGGGTCAGTGCCAGCGCCGACTTCATCGAGGATCACCAGCGAGCGGCTGTCGGCTTGGGCAAGTATATTGATGATGTTGGTCATGTGCGACGAGAATGTCGACAGCGATTGCTCAATGCTCTGTTCGTCGCCAATATCGGCGAAGACCCCTTGGAATACCGAAAGCGCGGCCCCGTCCGCCGGGATATGCAAGCCGCACTGCGCCATCAAGATCATCAAGCCAACGGTTTTCAGGGCGACAGTCTTCCCGCCAGTGTTGGGTCCCGTCACCACCAGGACCCAGCAATCCTCATCAAAGTGAAGGTCGAGCGGCACGACGCTCTCTTTGAGCAAGGGGTGCCGCGCGGCGCGCAATTCGATCGTTGCGCCGGGGTGCGGCGGGTCGGGCGCAATGGCAACCATCCTGGGCTGAATGCAATTCTGCTCCAGGGCATAGCGCGCCTTGGCAAAAGTGAGATCGAGATAACCCAGCAACTCCACCGTGCGCACGATGCGCTCGCACTCGCCCGCCACTTCTTCAGTGAGATCCGCCAGGATGCGGCGGATTTCCTTTTCTTCTTCGACTTGCAGTTCGCGCCACTTGTTGTTGAGCTCGACCGTCTCCAGCGGCTCGATGAAGATGGTGGCGCCCGATGCCGATGAATCGTGCATGATGCCTTTGATCTTGCCCTTGTGCTCGGCTTTGAGCGGGATGACGTAGCGGCCGTGGCGCATCGTGATGATGGCTTCTTGCAGCTTGTCCTGGTTCGCCTTGTTGGCGACGATGCGATGGAGCCTGTTCTGCAGTCGATCAAAGGCGACCTTGAGACCGCGACGTATGATCGCCAGGCGCGCGCTGGCCGTGTCTTTGATCTCGGCATTGTCGTCCACCGCCTTTTCAATTGAATTCTGCAGTTCAAGGCAGTCTTCTATTTCGCTGGCGAGCGCGGCGAGCAAAGGGTAGGTCGCCTGCATACGTCCCAGCGTGCGTTTGAGTGTCGTGCCGCGCCGCAGCGTATAGCGGATATCAAGCAATATGCCGGGCTCGACGATGACGCCGCGCAAAGACTTGACGACCGGTTCGCGTACATCGCGCGCGCCGCGCAGGCTGACATTCGAGCGTTCTTCAAGCAAGGCGACCGCTTCAGCCGTTTCTCGCTGCCAAAGCTGTACCTCATCCAACTCGGTCGACGGGTACAACTCGATCGCGAACTCTTCGCCGGCGCAAAAAGTGGTATAGGCCGACAGGTCCTGCAAAATCTTATGCAATTCCAGCGTGCTGAGCGTCTTTTCGCTGATCATCAGTTGCTTGGCTCAATGGTCTCGCTACGGCGCGCTTGCCGCATATTTCCGGTTGCGCCAGTCATTGTAGGCTAAGGCAATGCCCCGCTCAAGTGGTGATGCCCAGTTGACGCAAGCGGTCGACGGCGCGGATGAGATATTGCGTCTCGGAATAACGCTGCGCGGGACCGTAGCGCATGTCTGCCGGGAAGTCTGGATCGCGGGCTGGCGACGGATGAACGATGATTTCGACCGCGCCGCTCAAGCGGGCGATGCGCGCGCAATAATCGTCTACCGGCAACGACATGCACGCTTGAATCGCGCTGACGTAGTCGGACATGACGAAGCTGGCGCGAGACGGCTTCCGCTGCCGGCGCAAGAAGAAACTATGCGGCGAGACCGACGCGCGAAAGTCGTGGCTGCGCACCCAGTCGACAGCGTAATCCTCCGCCAGCTCATGCACGATGCGGCGCAGCAGCGGGATGGCGTGGAAATGATGATGAGTGGAGATGTGCTGCGGCTGGAAACCCGCGTCAGTGAAACGGCGCATCTGGGCTTCAAGCTCCTGCCGGATCCAACGCACCGCGCCGGCGCCGAAAAAATGCGAGCGCAGATACAGGCTGAGATTGCTGCGGAAGCTGAAGTCCTCGTTCAGCAAATGGGGATGGTGATCGTCCTGCGCTGTCACCGGATGTCCGTCGGTCAAGGAGAGATGGATGCCGACATCCAGTGCCGGGCAGCCGCCGAATAGCGCCAGGGCGTGGCGGTGCGCCGGGAAGTTCGTCATGACGCTGGCGGCGCTGATATAACCTCGCCGGTGCAGGTCGAATACCGTCTGGTTGATGCCCTCGGTTAGGCCGCAGTCGTCGGCGGTGACGGTCAGTGTTGGCATGGGCCGGCGTCGCGGCGCTGTGCCCACACCGCGGCGAAGTCGTCCAGGACAATTCTCTGTCGCTTGGTCAGGTTGATGAATGGGCGAACCGCCCGAATGCGAGCAAGCGCCTGCTCTGGCGAGTCACCGTTTGAGATTAAGAAGGCCGCGGTCATTGTCGGCGCCCGTCCGCAACCGACGGCGCAATGCACGTAGACCTTGCCGCCGCGATTGATCTCATCGGCGATGAATTCGGCGCCGCGAATCAAGTCGTCGACGCCGGGTGGCGTATTATCGCTGGTCGCCAATTGCAGATAGCGATCGCCAGCGATCCCTTGCGCGTAGTCGCAATGTCGCCTGCGCATATTCACGATCGCCGTGATCCCAAAGTCGAGCATGCGCTGAAAGCCCCTTCGGTAATAGTGCTGCCCCCCAAGCAGGAGGTTGGGCGTGACCGCGCTCATTCCCCAGATCGGCGCGCCACGAAGGCGACGATGCGCCGTATCTGCCCAGCGCAGCGCAATCGCCTTCGGTCCCACTCTGAGGTGGCTGCGTAGCCTTGTCAAGGGATTCGGCGCGCGACTCATAGCGGCATTATAGCACAGGCTCGGACGCCGTCTGACAGCCAGGTTATGCTCGCAAGCCGACCCGCTTTGTGCTAAGTTATGGGGCGCGATACATTCGGCTCAAGGGCAAACCATGTCTCCGATTGCAACTTTGGCGGGTTATTGCGCGCCGGCGCTGCAGCAGCCGATCATCCTCAGGGTGCGGCGCAACCACGCCTTGGAACACGCGACTATCCACATCCTGAATCGGCAGCGCTACCAGCTCTCCGGGCGCAGCAGCGAAGCCGGATTCGTCCTCTTGGGCGAGGCGCCGACCGAGCAAGTCGAGAGCGCCGTGCGGGAAGCGCTCCAGCGTATGCAAGCCGGCGAGCGTCAACTGGCGCTGCATCCCAATTGCGGTACCAACCTGGTGACCAGCGGTTTCCTGGCGACGGCGCTGGCCTTCCTTGGCTTCAGCGGTCGCCGCTGGCGCAGCGCCTGGGAACGCTTTCCCACTATGATGCTCTTCATGATGGTGGCGATTCTGCTGTCGATGCCGCTCGGCATGAGCTTGCAGCGGCACTTCACCACCGAAGGTGATCTTGGCGATATGCAACTGGTCAGCGTCACGCGCGAAGCGGTCAGCTTGCCATTCAAGAACCGACAACTGACGATGCATCGCATTGTAACCCGGCAGGCTTAGCGACCGATGCGCGCGACGCCCCAATTCTACATTCTTCACGGCGACGATCTCATCCGGCGTGGCGAAAACCTGGCGCGGATGCGGCGCTCAATGGGCGCGGACGGCGAACTCAATACCTCTGAATTTGACGGCGACGCGACTACCGTGCCCGATGTGCTGGCGGCGGTGAAGTCGCTGCCTTTTCTCGCCGATAAGCGTCTGGTGATCGTGCGCGGATTGATCCGTCACATCACCCGCAAAGGCGCTGGGCAAGCGGGCAAGAAGGCGACCGACCGCCTGATCGACGAACTTCCGCAGCTGCCGGATTTCGCGCGGCTGGTGCTGGTGGAAGATGATACGCTGTCCGCTGGCAACCGTGTGCTCAAGGCGGCGCGGACGCTGCCAAACGGCTACATCGGAGAATTCAAGAAACCGCAGAATCTGACGCGCTGGATCATGCAACGGGCGCAAGACGAATACGACGCCGAGATTGCGCCGCGGGCCGCGAAGGCAATCGCTGATGTCGTCAATGGCGACCTGCTGCTGGCCGATAACGAACTCTTCAAACTGGTCGCCTATGTCGATGGCGAGCGCGCCATCAGCGAAGACGATGTCGCGGCGCTGACACCCTATGTGGCTGAGGCGAATATCTTTGAAATGGTCGACTCGCTGGCGAGCGGCAACGGCAAGCGGGCGCTGGAACTCATTCAGCAGTCGCTGCACGACAATCCGCGCGATCCCGGCTTCGGCTTGTTCGGCATGATCGTGCGCCAATTTCGCCTCGTGGCAATGACGCGCGATTATCTCGATCAGGGCGGGCCGGCGCAGGCTGAAGCCCTGGCAAAGGCGATCGGCGCGCATCGATTCACCGCCAGCAAACTGCCGGCGCAGGCGCGGCGCTTCCACGCGCAGCAATTGGATGCGATACTCAAGCGGCTGCAACGCTATGACCAGGATATGAAGACCGGGCGGATCGAGCCGCGTTTGGCGCTCGACCTGCTGGTGACAAGCCTCGCTGACAAGTAAGGCGAATCGCAAATATAGTGACAAGGAAGATCGCAATGAACCTGCAAGACGGAAGCCAAATGGAAATCGCAGCGGCGGTTGACGAGCATGCGCCGGTCGACCCGCAAGCATTGCTCGAAAGCATCCTTCGCTGGCGCGATGAACTCACCGATGTATTGGAGCAAATGCCGACCGACGCCTTTGAACGCCTGATCCTGCGCGTGCTGGGCAAGGACGGCGTCAGCGATATTGATGTCAGCCACACTAACGACTCGATTGAGGGCATGGGAGTCTTCGGCGGCGGCGGCTTTCTCTCCTTTCGCGTCTCCTTCCGCTGCATCCGCGGCGGCGGCCGCATCAGCTCGGCGCAGGTGGACGACTTCCGGCGCGGCGTGATGGTCGGCCGGGCGGACAAGGGCTTGCTCATCACCACCGGTAGATTCACGCAAGAGGCGGTCTTGAAAGCAGCCAATGAGCGCGCCCCCGAGATTCGGCTGATCGATGGAGAAGAACTGGTCGGCAAGCTGAAGGAACTGTCGCTGGGTGTGCGGACGGAGCAAGTGGTCGTCGAGCGGGTGATTGTTGAGCGGGAGTGGTTTGGGGAGGTGTAGGCGCGGAGCCCTAGCGCAAACTGATGGTGATGAACGGACAGTTGTGCCAAAGTGACAGACATAGTATCGCCCAATGAATGAATGAGAAGGCTGGGAATGGCGCTGGTGGATTCTGACGCGCTGAATTTTGAAAGCCGTCTCTCGACTTTGGAAGAGCGGAGTAAGAGTAACGCGACGAAAGAAGATTTGGCGGACCTGAAAGCGGATCTGAGATCAGACATGTATAAAATGAAAGCCGATCTCATCAAGTGGTTCATCGGCACGCAGATTGCGCTGGCGGCTCTGATTATCTACCTCGTGCAATAAAGTAATGACATTGTAGGCCGAAACCGAAAGTGTGATGCAGATTATGTTGCCAAAACAGAAGCAATTCATGGCCCCGACTTTCAAGGCAATTCACAAGTTAGGGGGGTCAGGGTCCAATCAAGAAATATACGATGAAGTTGCGCGCATCATGGATCTGAGTGATGAACAGTTGGATATACCAGCAAAAAACGCAAAGTCTAAGGCTGCCAAGTTTACTCAATGGGCACTCTTACGTCTAAAGGGAACCGGCTACTTAAATAGCCCCCACCGCGGACTCTATATATTGACCTCTAAGGGCAAAGCATGCGATGAAGTAGACCCGGATGACGTTAATAGGCAATACCAAGAACAAGACAGACATAATCAGGAACGAAAGCGAGCGCGGGGTGATTTCTCAATTAGTGAACCAGATTCTAACGATCTCCAAAGTAATGGAAATGTAGATCAAGAGGACGACGGTCGTCTTGAGAATATGCTAAGGGATGTAGAGTCGTCGCAAGAAGCTGGTTCACAAGAGTCTTCTCATGACGTATTGATTGATGCTGATGAAGCAGAAGAAATAGAGCAGTGGCGTGACGAACTGTTTTCCATATTGACTAGTATGGATCCTACTGCATTTGAACGACTTTGCCAAAGGCTTCTGAGAGAGAGCGGCTTTACTCAGGTCGAGGTCAACGGACGAAGTGGCGATGGCGGAATCGACGGAATCGGTGTAATGCGAATAGGCGGATTCCTTTCTTTCAAAGTGCTGTTTCAGTGCAAGCGCTACAAGGGCTCCGTCAGCGCTGGCACAGTGCGCGATTTCCGCGGTGCGATGATAGGACGAACGGATAAAGGGCTAATCGTTACAACCGGAGTATTCACGCGCGAGGCCAGAGAAGAAGCGACCCGTGACGGTGCGCCCGAAATTGATCTCATTGATGGTGAGCAGTTGATTGACAAGCTGGCGGAATTGGAGCTTGGCGTCGCCAAAGAAATGGTGCCGGCGTATACCGTCGACCCCGACTTCTTCGCCAACATCTGACCCCTCACTTCAACCGCCACGGCAACCCCGCCACCAGCAGCAGCACCTCATCCGCCGCCTCCGCGGCACGCTGATTCGCCCGACCCAGCATATCCCGATACAAGACCCCCAATCGCGTCGGCGGCACGACGCCCATCCCCACCTCGTTGCTCACCACCAGCCAGGTCGCCTCCGAGCGAGCGTACACATCCAGCAGGCCCTCGACTTCGTGCAGGACAGCGTCATTCGCCTCAGCCTGCGTCGCCTTCTCCGGCAGCCTGAGCAGGATATTGCTCGTCAGCAGCGTCAGGCAATCGAGCAGCAGCGCATCGTGCTCATAACCGCATGCGGCGATCTGCTCGGCGGTATCGCGCGGCGCTTCGAGCGTATGCCAATGCGCAAGACGCCCCTTTTGATGCTCGGCGATACGCCCCCGCATTTCCGCGTCATGTCCCTCGGCTGTGGCGACCAACAAGACCCGCTCTGCATGACTCCGCGCCCATTCCTCGGCATAGCAACTTTTGCCGCTGCGCGCGCCGCCGAGCAGAAGTATCAGCCGCTTAGCCATGAATCACAGCCAGCGCCAGCAGGCAAAGCAATTCGCTCAACTCGCAGATCGCGCCGCAGACATCGCCGCTGATGCCGCCGCCGAGCCGCCTCGCCGCCCAGCGCCCGAACAGCACTGTGAAGCCGAAAATCAGCAGCCACAAGACGACGATTTCCATCTGCGTAACTAGGATGAGGACGGTAGCGGAAGCGATGAAAACCTGCTGCCAACCCAATCCCTGGCGGAAGCGCGCGCCCAGTTCCTCCCCGCCAGCATAGGGAAAATAAGTTGCCGACCAGACCATCGCCCAACGCCCCAGCACCGGCGACAAAATCATCATTTCAATCGGGACGGCGCGTATCGCCAGCCACTTTCCGAACAGCAGGAGGCTTAAGCCAGCGGCAGCCCATACGCCCGCCCGCGGATCTCGCATGATTCGGCGGCGTTCCTTCGGCGCGACGCTCGCCAGCAAACCGTCACAGCAGTCTCCGAAGCCGTCCAGATGCAGCCCGCCGGTGAGAATAACCCAGGCGAGCAGGATGACAAAGGCGCTGAGATCACGGTCAAATGGCGAGATGCGCGCAAGACCGACCAGAGCGGCGCCAACGAACAAGCCGACCAACGGAAACCAGGCGAAGGACCAGCCCGGCTTACGTCCGGCCGGCGCGCCAACCGGCAGGATAGTCAGGAAAGAAAATGCCGACCTGATATCGTCCAGCATCAGCGCCTCTAGCCATTGAACCTTGCGATCTCAGTCTAGCGAAAAGCGCGGCTCGGGCAAAGCGCGGAACGGGCGCGCTGAATCTCCCAGTATCGAATCTCAGCGCTTCGTCGCTCCGTCTGCTAAACTGTAGCCCCGGGCTCAGCACAGTGAGGCGCGCCACCATGCCAATTGTCATCGCCTTGATTCGCGGCATCAACGTCGGCGGCCACAAGAAGATCAAAATGGCCGACCTGCGCCAGCTATTCACTTCCTTGGGCTTGCGCCAGGTCCGCACCGTCTTGCAGAGCGGCAACGCCGTCTTCGCTACCGACGAGTCCGATCTTCCGCGGCTCCAGAAGCAACTTGAAGCGGCTATTCGTGAACGCTTCGGTTTTGAGGCGGGGGTGCTGCTGCGCGCGGCGGAAAACTTCAAAGCCGCTCTTGCCCGCCATCCCTTCACCGCGGCCCAACTCGAGCGCGGCAACCACTCCATGATTGCCTTTCTCTCCGCCGCGCCTGACCCCGCCGCCGTTGAGGCATTGCGCGAGGGAAATCCGGGGCGCGAATCAATACATGTCGCTGGCAACGCCCTCTTCATCTTTTACACCGATGGCGTCGCCCGCTCAAAACTGGATAACAAGCGCATAGAGCGCGCCCTCAGTCTCCTCTCGACCGCGCGCAACTGGAATACCTGCAACCGGCTCTTGAAGCTGCTGGATGAATTGGAATCTCAGGCCAATTGATGGACGTAGCGTCGGGCTTCAGCCTCCAGACGCCTCCAATCTTTGTTGGCGATGGCGGCATTGTTGATTAGCGCCGAGCCGACGCCCAAGGCGAAGGCGCCATAGTCGAGGAACTCGCGCACGTTGTCCGCGTTGACGCCGCCGGTTGGCATCAGGCGGAGATGAGGCAACGGCGCCAGTACATCCTTGATATAGCGCCGCCCCAAGTGATTCGCGGGAAACACCTTGACCACATCCGCTCCCCATTCCCAAGCTTGCTGAATCTCGCTCGGCGTAAAGGCTCCCGGCATGGTCGGCAAGTCGAGCGCCCGACAGGCATCGATCACTTCGCGCTTGCAGACGGGCGACACGACAAACTGCGCGCCCGCCTCCGCCACCGCCCGCACTTGCTCCGCGCTGATGACCGAACCGGCGCCAATAGCGACTGTATCATCAACTAACCGGGCGATCTCAGCAATGGTCGGGACGGCTGCTTCGTTGGTCAAGGTGAATTCAATGGCGCGAATGCCGCCCGCAGTCAGGGCGTCGGTGATGCTTCTGGCGGTCGAGAGGTCGTCCAGGCGGACGATGGCGACGATCTTGTGCCGAGCAATGATGTCCAGGATGGTCATTTGCTTAGGTCTGACGTTGTGGCGCCGGTCCCGTATAGCGGAACCGAGGCTGGATAGCCTGTCTGGAGCTCTGCTGCCGAATCGCGTGCCCGATCCATCCGATAATGCGACCGAGAGCAAATATGCCAAGTGTGCTGTTTGGCGGCAATCCGTAATGCCGCCTGAAGATCGCCAGGGCGAATTCCATCTTGGGATACTCGCCGCGCAAACGCAATACCGTGTCTCGGATCGATCGCGCCAGGATGATTGCGGGCGAATCTGGATATTCTTCAAAGAGCGCGTTCAGCAAGAGGCGCGCGCGCGGATCGCCAGCGGGGTACAAGGGATTGTTGAAGCCGGGAACCGGGAACGACTCGCTGCGGCGCATACGCGAGCAAATCACATCAACCGCGTTTTCAGGCGTTTTGACTTCGTCGAGAAAGACCTCGACTGTCTCCGTATAGCCGCCCTGTTCCGGTCCCGCGAGCGCGGTAATGCCGGTGTTGACAATCGAGTAAGGCGTCGTGCCTAGTGCCGCCGCGACCCAAGCGGCGTAGGTCGCCAGCTTCAACTGATGGTCGGCGCAAATTATATACGCCAGATTGAACAAGCGAATGCTGCCTTGGTCATCCGGCTGCCAACCCCGCTGAAGCATCTCCGCTAAGCTGAGTTGCTCCGGCACATCGCCCGCGCCCAATGCCGTCAGCAAACGCAGGATGCGCGCACCGCTGAGCGCGATAGACTCCCGCCGCAGGTCAAAGGCTATCAAGTCGTCCGCCATGGCAATTGGCAGCACGATCTGGAAGGTCGCGACCGATAGCCATTGCCCGCGGTCGATTCCCAGATCAATTAACTTCCCCCGAATTTTGCTGGCGGAGGGGTGCCTGCGATGGTCGAAGAGTTCTACCGCGTTAGTGGCATCCTCCGTCCAGACAAGCGCAGCCAGCTCCTCAGCCGTCAGCCTCTGCGCGACCTCTTCGATCGGGATGCCGCAATAGTAAAGTCTGCCGCCTTCAATCAGGCTGATGCCGGTTTCCAATACTGGCGCGGCCCAGTTCAAGTCGTTTTCCGCGCTCGGTTCCCGCCCCAGACGAATCTGCCGGCGCACCAACAGCCGCGTGACATCCTCGCGTGAATACAGGCGATTGCGCTGACCAACGTTCGCGGCGCGCGACCGAATCAGCCCACGGCTGACATAGGCGTAGATTGTGCCGACCTTCACGCCTAGCTCTTCAGCCGCTTCCTGGGCAGTCATCAAATTTGGATCGGTCATCGCAATTCGCTCTTAAGTATTTTTCTCCATTTATAAGAACTCAATTGAGGATGTGCTACCGTTTGCCGTCGAAATGCGCAAAAACGCCAAATTGTGGCGCTTCGCATAAATTATTCGGCAACTGAAGCCAATCTAAACAACCCGCGCCAAGCTAGGCGCCTTTTGCAACTATCTCACGGAATTGTATTGCCTAAAAAGTCTTTTGCCAACGGGAAATGCTCGCCCATTAGTCGTCCGAAAAAAAGAAATCTGGATCAAATCCCGCCGGCAGATCCTCAAGACCCGGATTCGCTGGCAGGAGCAGCGATTGCGCTTTCCGCGCCGGTCGCGCGGCGCTCGCTGCCTGTGGCTGGTCCAGCCCGGATGCAACTTGGGCGACTGCCCTTGGCCTGGCGCCTACGTGTCCTCGGCGCGCGGCATGCGCCCAGCCCGCTACGGTGCTGGCGATGGCCCCCAGACCGAGAAACAGCGCGCTGGCGTTAAACACGAAACCGACAACAGGCAAAGATGTCAAAAGCGCCAAAAGCGCGACGCCGATGACGATGCTCAACCGCGGCTTGCGCCGAGCTGCAGCTGCCCCAGAAAAACCATGCAGA
The DNA here is from genome assembly GCA_022824465.1 of Anaerolineae bacterium. Taxonomy (GTDB): domain Bacteria; phylum Chloroflexota; class Anaerolineae; order Aggregatilineales; family Phototrophicaceae; genus UBA6055. The sequence continues at coordinate 657,443 of JAJDZV010000004.1, read as the reverse complement.
ACCATTCGGCCTAAACCAAGCGCAAAGACCGCCCGCGCGACGAATATCGCGCAAAAGTAAAATGACCCGACCAGACATACATCGACCAGCGTTAACAGCGCGCCAACCGGCAGCGCGACGCCGTCCAGATTCAAGGCCAGCAGCAACAATATGATGACCAGCGTGACCATCAGCAAAATGAGCGTGATCGGAAATGAGATGATGAATAACAGCATGCCGATTACAAAACTGTGCGCGGGCCGCCGCCGCATCTGCCGTAGCGGATAACGAAAGCGCGAGCCCGCCAGCGCTAGGCCAAGTATGCCCACCGTAAGCAAGACCGCGAATTCATGTTGGTATTGTTCATAAAACAGCGTCGCCAAACGCTGTTGCGGCAGTTCAGGAGTGAATGCCGGGTCTCTGGAGATATACTGGATTTCACCAACGACTTGACCTTCAATCGCGGCTTCGGCGGGACCCATATATTGCAGATCCCCGTCGACAACTCCTTGATTCGTGACGCTCAGACCGGGCGCCGCCCCGGCGAATTCGATGCCCAAAGGCAATAGCAAAGTCTCCACATCTTTGACGTCTGTCTCGGGATTGCCAACGGTCGCATACACATCGCCCTGAATCCTGCTGTTGATGACCAAAGCCGAGCCCATGTAGTTGACCTCTCCATGAACATCGCCGTCGATCAGCGCCTGATACCCAAAACCCGTAAGCTGACCGCCAAGCTGCGTCTTCGCCTCCAGTGCGAAAGACAGCGCCGCGAAGACCACTTGGCCCCGCACGGGACTCTGAGCCGCTGAGCCATCGCCTGCCAATTCCAGTATCAAACCGAGGAAATGCAGATCGCCTTGAACTGCGCCGCTGGACGCCAACTCCAAGCCCGCCAGATAAACGTTCTCGCCGACTTCGCCGACAATGCTTGTGCGCAAACCGATGCCGATTAGATTCCCCTCCACCACGCCCGCAATATGGAGGTTCTGGCAGAAGACGAACAGCGTGCCCTGCACCCTTTCATCCTCCGCGACACGGCAGTCTTCGCCTTGCTTCACCGCGCGCGCCAGCGCCACGCCACCGCTCATGAAAGCTATGACTGTGACAAACAGAACCAGAGTGACTCGCTTGGACAAATCAGGCGCTTTCCGCTACCTTTGACAACCGGTCATTATAACTTGGACCCGAGGCCCATTTTGACGTCGGCGCATTGCGTTGAAAACCATATCGGCGGACGATTGCCAGGCAACCAGCATTAGATATCGCCATTGCGCCCTTGCGCTCATGGCGGCGCAGCCGGGTCGAATTCTGGATGCATTGGCGTCCAGCGCGGGTACAGATGGTCGTAGCTGTATTCCTCGTATTTTGGTCTTAGCGCGACGATCCGCCCCCCAGTGATGCTGATGTAGATCCAACCCTGCGGACTAACCGCTACTGCCAGCGGATGCTGCGGGTAAATGCCGTACCCTTGCTCGCTCAGATATATGGTCTCGCTCCAGAACAGTCCCTCGTCTCTATAAGGGGAATATGCTTGTACCCCCGTTTGGAAACGGAACGGAACCAGGATCGTCGCGCCAAGGGGCTGGTCCGCTTCGTCAAACGTAATCATGATGACCTTGTAGCCAACGATATCGACCTGGCTTGGATCGCCCCGGAGCACGACAATCAGCGTATCCTCCGTGCCCGGCAAGAGGTCGTGCGGATACGCCGCCAGGCTGCTTGGATTCGCACCGGTCCCAAATCTCATGGCTGGCGCCACACTATCATCGCAGCCGCGTTCCCGCGAGGCGATGCCGACCGTATCGCCGCCCAGACAATAGGGGAAGCCGTACCAGCCGTCGTTTATTACGCGATTTAGCTCGTCCAGCGCAAGACCCCGATATTGGCGCGGCGCGCTATCTAGCGTCCAAAGCTCGTCCCGATAAAAGGCGAGGTCCGCCGGATTGCGGAAGCCGCTGGCGACTAACCGACGATCGCCGCCATCAAGGTCCAGGCTCAGGATCGCTCCGCGTTCGGCCTCATCGAATTCGCAAAGGCTGCAAGGCGCGCCCATCGCCACATAAAGACGCTGATCAGCGCCGATGGCTATGCCGCCGGTGGCGAAACCGGCGCCCACCGGCAGATCATCAACCAACGTGGTGACTTCGCCATCCAGCGAAATCCGGTAAATGCTTGCGCCCCCCGCAACATAGAGCTGCGACTCAAAATACGCCAAGCCGTTGGGAAGGCTTAGACCATCCGCGAATGTCTCCATTGCGTCGGGCAATGTATCCCCATCGCTATCGCGAATGATCATGACCTCGCCGCTGAGTGGACGCGTGGCGAAGAGCGTGCCATCGGGCGCTGTCGCCAAAGCCGTGAACGAGAGCGGCTCCACTTCCTCGCTCTGCACAATGCGCTCAACGCACCAGCGGATTCGGTCCGCATACAACTCTTGACTGTGCCTTGGGCGGTCGGCGCAATCCGGCAGGCTCGGACGCTGCGCTTCGCTGATAGCCGTCGCCACGACAGCGAGCCAAAGCAATAGCCATAGCCGACCCAGCCAGCGACTCAATAACGGAGCGACAAACATGTTAAACCGCCGTCCATCTTGACGAATTCGCTCATGTCCAGCGCAACCACACGCTCATAGTAGTCCGCAGCCGCCCGATAAGCGACCGGACAATCCGCCGCCACAAACACCGTGTCATTCACCGGCATGACATCAGCCGCGAATCCCTCCTCCGGCGGCAGCGTGATGACGCGCGCCCACGACAGATCGCAATCAGTTTCCAGCGCAGGATCGCGAATCAAAACGCCTGACGTCAACTCGGTCAAACCACTCTTCAGATGCAGAACGCCGCTGAAAGGAACGGGATCCACGCGGATATCCGGCTGTATCGACTGCATGGCAACACGCAGCGCCGACCAGCCGGCGAGATTCGTCCGCTTCGAGATGCCGACCAGGACGCGGTCCGCGCAAATCAGTACATCGCCGCCGTCGATGCGGGCGTCGGCCGGCGGCGCCACGATACGCCAATCAGCCAAATGCGGCTTGAGCGAATCCCCTTCGCCTTGACGGGCGCGCGCTCCCGAGCGGCACTGAAAGGCCAGCTCGCGAAATATCACAAAGGGATCTTCAACGAAGTGCCCATCCGGAAAGCGCTCGTCCGCGGGCAAGACTGTTACCTCCAGCCCGCAATCGCGCAAAGCCGCTGCGTAGCGCTCATATTGACGCAGCGCTAATTCATATTGCGGCGCGCCGAGCTGCGCCGACGCCGTAATGCCATCGGCGAAATTACGGGCGGGCCGGCGCATCAATGCGCGTGTCAATGGCGGCAGCAAGACAGTCATTCAACAAGGCGCGTATTTTCAATCTACCAAGCTAAGTGTAGCCGAAAAGCCAAACTAAGAACCGACGGAAACGCGCCCCGTTCAACTTTCGCCCATTCGCCGCTAGAATAGGCACTGTCAGCTAAGGTCCGAACCTTTAATGCTCAACAACCGCAAATACGAATTTGACCCCGAGGCGCATCGCGAGCAGTTGATTCCGCTGCTCAAGGTCATCCTGGACGCCCCCCGCCGCCTCAGTCCGCGCGAGCACCAGCAATTGATGCGCCGCTATCCCAAACCGGCCGGCGAGGGCTTCTACAGTCTCGCCAATCTCGTCGACGCCTGGCGCCTCTTTGCCGGGCAGGGCGGGCTGCCGCCTTATGACCAAGCCATGCTCTTCAAGCTGCGCCGCAAGCCGGTGCGCACCATGTCCGGCGTGACGCCCCTGACCGTCTTGACCAAGCCCTTTCCCTGCCCAGGCACCTGCATCTTCTGCCCGAATGACCTGCGCATGCCGAAGAGCTACCTGGCGGACGAACCCGGCGCGCAACGAGCCGAAAAAAACGCCTTCGATCCCTATCTGCAATCCTGGACGCGCTTGCAGACCTACCACAATCTCGGCCATTCCACCGACAAGATTGAAATCATCATCTTGGGCGGCACCTGGTCCTTCTATCCCGAGACCTATCAGATCTGGTTCATCAAGCGCATCTTTGACGCCATGCACGACTTTGGCAAAGGGATCGACCGCCGCGAATCCGTCATCGCTGCCCTTCGCCAGAAGTCGCAATTCGCTGGCGCGCCTGTGAGCCGCGTGAAGCTTCTCGGCATCGAGTTAACTGCCTCCTACAATCAGACGGTGCAAGACATCTATGCCGCCGAAATGCATCGCTCGCGCGGGCAGGCGCAAGCCATCGCCTCCGGACTTCGCGAACGCAGCCTTGTCGACGAATTCGCGACCTGGACCGAACTGGAGGCGGCGCAGCATGAAAATGAAACGGCCGCCTGTCGCTCGGTCGGGCTGGTCATCGAGACGCGCCCCGACCATATCAGCCAGGAAGAAGTGATTCGCGTCCGCCGCCTCGGCGGCACCAAAGTGCAAATCGGCTTCCAAAGCCTGAATGATCGTGTCTTGGCGCTCAACAAACGCGGGCATGATGTCGCGGCGACCCGGCGCGCCCTGCGCCTTTTGCGTACAGCCGGCTTCAAGCTCCACGCCCACTGGATGCCCAATCTCTATGGCTCCTCGCCCCAGGCAGACCTGGATGACTTCACGAAACTCTTCGACGACCCTGATTTCCGCCCCGACGAACTCAAGATTTACCCCTGTTCCTTGATCGAAAGCGCCGAGCTCATGCAGCAATATCAAGCCGGCGACTGGCGCCCATACAGCCACGACGAACTGCTTGAATTGCTGGTGGCCTGTTTCAAGCAGACGCCGGAATACTGCCGCCTCACAAGGGTCATACGCGACATTCCCGGCACGGACATCGTCGACGGCAACAAAGTAACCAACTTCCGCCAACTGGTGGAGCGGGAATTGGCGCGGCGCGGTGACAAATGCGTCGATATTCGCGCGCGCGAAATCCGTCGTAAAAAGGTCGCCGGCGAAGACCTGCGGCTCGATCGCCAGCGTTACCGCTCCAGCATCGGCGAGGAAGTCTTCCTTCAGTTCATCACCGACCAGCGCGACATTGCCGGCTTCTTGCGTCTGTCTCTGCCCGACCCCGACGACGCGGCGCTGCTGCCCGAGCTGCGGGGCTGCGCGATGATACGCGAAGTGCATGTTTACGGCTTGGCGCTGGGGATCGGCGCAATGGACAAAGGCCGTGCCCAACACGCCGGGCTGGGCACGCGCCTGATCGAAGCGGCCGCGCGCATCTCCGCCCAACGCGGATACCAGCGACTGGCTGTCATTTCGGCTATTGGCACGCGCGAATACTATCGCAAGCGTGGCTTCACGGATGGCGAACTCTATCAACTGCGCGATCTATGCCAGCCCAAAGCGCAAGAATCAACGCATCGGCTAGAATAAGCGTGACGACAGCCGAACACTAACGCGCCCGCCCCTCGTGAAACCAGCGCAACCAGCCCGCCAATGAATACGATTGACGTGATTCAGAATCAGAGCAATCGCAATCAGAGCGTGCGCCTGCTGATGCTCTTGATCATCGCCGCCACTTTCCCCTTCTATTGTTTCGCCGTCTGGTTCATAGGCAGCGCGCCGCCCGAAGGTTACGTGACCGCGGTTCCGCATACAGCATCGCCCGCGCCCTCCCTTACGCCGCTCGGCGCCAACCTGGTCTCGTCGCCCGCTGCTGCCGACGGTCTGCCCGCCTATGCTACCTTTACGCCCCTGAGCCTGCCCATCAGCACGCCCGCCCAGTTCATCCCGCCAACCGCCATTCCCCTGCGGACCACCCTCCCGCCGACGCTCCACAGCCCGTCGCCCCGCCCGACCCTTGCGCCGCCAACGCTAACCCCGCGCCCGACCTCCGCCATCGCCGATGCCGACTTTGATGGCGTCGCCGACGATGACGACCGCTGCCCATCAGACTTCGGCTATGCCGATAACCAGGGCTGCCCCTACGCCGACGACGCCGATCGCGACGGCATCCGCGACGCCGCCGACGCCTGCCCCCAGGAATTCGCCCCCGATAGCCCTCGCGGCTGTCGTGACTTCGACGACGATGGCTTGGACACCGCCGCTGACGAGTGCCCCAACCAAGCCGGCCCCCTTGAGAACCAAGGCTGCCCAATAAGTGGAGGGAACCGCGATATCCCGCCTACACCATTGGTGTCTGATTCATTGGATGCTGTTCGAAACCCTGAAGAACTAGATGAGGCAATCTATGAGTTTGCTGTAGAATGTTGGTCTACTGGACTCTCTGCAGATGATAATGCCGGTGAGTTTGAATGGGCTGTCTTGCTAGAGCCAAGTAAGTTTACTGCTAGTTGCTTAAAACGCAGGTGGAACAATGCCTGTGTACCTAACGTTGGTGATGTCTTCTATTTTCATGGTGACCGTCAAGTGCAGCAGACATGTTAAATGCAATGCCAGCGGTTATTTTGGTGGTGGTCCAAATAGAGGTTAATGTATCGTATTCGTTACAAATTCAAATGAACCAATCGTAGTTTCAACTGAACGGCTTGAAACACACATCAATACAGGAGCAATTTGCAAAAGATATTCGACGTACTCGGTGGTAGTGCCTTGCTGCTAAAATCGAGAAAGATTCATCACCCGGTTCGGCATCCTCCCAGTGTCGTTGGCTAAAATCAGAGGCCCTAGGGCAAAAGGAGCGAGGTCTGGACATGGATACGATTCGGGTTGCTGTCGCGCAAGTCGCCTCGGTCTTCGCGGATAAAGCTGCCAGCATCGCCAAAGCCGCCGCCGTCATTGAAGAGGCGGGCAAACAAGGCGCCGACCTCATCCTGCTGCCCGAAGCGATGATCCCGGGTTATCCCCGCGGATTCACCTTTGGCGCAACCGTCGGCGACCGTTCCCCAGCCGGACGTCAAGACTTCGCCCGGTTCTGGAAGGCATCGCTCACGGTGAATGACGCCGAAACCCGCTTGCTTCGTGAAGCGGCGCAGGCCGCCGGCGCTTTCGTCGCTATTGGCATATCCGAGCGCGGCGATGCCGGCAATGGCGGCACCCTCTACAATTCGCTGCTCTACCTCGGTCCCCAGGGCGATATCCTCGGCGCGCATCGCAAACTCATGCCGACCGGCAGCGAACGCCTCATCTGGGGCAGTGGCGACGGCAGCACTCTGACGACCGTGCTTTCGCCCTTCGGCACGATCGGCGGCTTGATCTGTTGGGAAAACTATATGCCTCTTGCGCGCATGGCGATGTATGCCAAAGGCCTGAGCGTCTACCTCGCGCCCACGGCGGATTCGCGCGATTCCTGGGCCGCCACCCTGCGCCATATCGCTTGTGAGGGCCGCTGTTTCGTGCTCGGCTGCAATCAGTATTTCACCAAGTCAATGTACCCGCGTGACCTGGCGCTAGCTGATGAACTAATCGACCTGCCCGAAGAACTCTGCCGCGGCGGCAGCGCCATCGTCAATCCCTTCGGCGATTATGTCTGCGAGCCGCTCTATGGCGAAGAAGGCGTCCTCTATGCCGAACTCGACCTGAACAAGATCCAGGAGGCGCATCTGGACTTTGATGTCGTCGGGCATTACAACCGGCCCGATGTCTTCAAGTTCAGCGTCAATGAATCCCCCAATCCAGCCGCCACAGTTGAGACGGATCATTCCGCGCGATGAGACACACCCGGCATCATTGGCGATTGACGATATCCGGCCGCCCATTGCTGCCCTCATCGCTTGCTTGTGTACCGACAGCCTGTCGCCGCCCGCCTTCGGCAACCATTTCGCGCTAACACAAGTCTTGCCCGCTTCGGCCCTATGCGCGACTAAATGGTCGCCTTTAAGCGCCCGATTCATGCTACCATGACGCGCATGGTCGCCCATTCGCCATTCCCAACGCAATGCGCAAACATGCCGTTTCAAGCCCTAATGCCAGATTCCGACTCGCAGATTCCAGTTTTCATTGCGTCAGACGCAGCGCTATCGATACTGTATCGATACAGAAAGGCGATTTTGCTGAATCTGCTCTCAATTCACTATCGATCTTTCATACTCTGTCCCTCCTTTTCCATACGCTGATGTCCCTTTCTCCGTCTTTTGCCATACTTCGCTTTCATGCCGGAATGTATCTGAAGCGCCAGGACACGCTCCAACCGCGCCAACCGCTCTCGCTTAAAACTATCGCGCTTGTAGTTGACTGCCTGTCAACCCATGCCGCATCGAAGCTGAACGGCGCCCGTATTCGCCACATCGCAATTCTGCGGTATCATTCAGCCACGAATGCGGTCAATCTGAGGAAGAACATATGACATTGCTTGCGAAAGCCAATGAAATGCAGGAGCAATTGGTCGCCTGGCGGCGCGATATCCACATGCACCCCGAACTCGGCTTCGAGGAGCAGCGTACCTCGCGCCTGGTGGCCGATTCGCTGCGGGAGATGGGCATCGAAACCGAGGTCGGCGTGGCCGAAACGGGTGTCGTCGCCCGCATCGGCGAGGGGCGGCCCGCCGTCGGCATCCGCGCTGACATGGACGCCTTGCCGATTCAGGAAGCCAACGACGTGCCCTATAAGTCGCGGACGCCGGGCTTGATGCACGCTTGCGGCCACGATGCCCATACATCCATGCTGCTCGGCGTCGCCAAGCTGCTCAACGACCTGCCCGATCGGCCCGCGGGCGAGATCCGCCTGCTCTTCCAGCCCAGTGAAGAAAAGTGGCGTGAATCCGATGGGCACAGCGGCGGCAGCCTCATGGTCGAGCAGAAGGCGCTCGACGGCTTGGACGCCGTCATTGCTTGCCATGTCTCCAGCGGCTCGCCTATGGGCGAAGTCGAAGTTTGTGACGGCTTCTCCCTGGCGGCGCCGGATAGCTTTGAGGCGACGATCATCGGTGAGGGCACGCATGGCGCCGCGCCGCACAATGGCTTGGACCCGATATGGCTGAGCGCCCAAGTGATCAATGCGTTGCAGGCGATTCGCTCCCGCCGGCGCAACCCAACCGAACGCTCAGTGGTGTCCCTCGGCTCCATACACGCTGGCGTCGCGCCCAATGTCGTCCCCAACGAGGTTCTGCTGACCGGCACGATCCGCACCTTCGAACAAGAAGCCCGCGAGGAAATACACGCGCTGGTGGAAGAGGCTTTCGCGCTGGCGCGGCACTTCGGCGGCGACTACAAGCTAAGCATCTCCACCGGGTATCCGGCGCTGTATAACGATCCCGGCGTCGCCGAGCTAATCCGCGATGTCGGGCGCGACTTGCTTGGCGCCGATAAGTCCGGACATGGCGAACCGATCATGGCTGGCGAAGACTTCGCCTTCATGACTCAGCAGGCGCCCGGCGCCATGTTGCGGCTGGGCGCGCAACTCGATGCCGTGAACCGCCCGCATCACAGCCCGATATTCGATATCCATGAAGATTGCCTGCCGGTCGGCGTCGGCGTCATGGCGGAAAGCGCCCTGCGGCTCTTGCGGCAGCACGGCGGCTAGGTCAGCGCCGCTTGTACCGTGACCTTTGTAGGGGCGAGCCTCGGCAGGCCCACGCGTCCGCCCGCTAACCCGCCTTCATCTGCATGATCTGAATCAGATTGCCGCAGGTATCGTTGAGGATCGCCATAGTCGCGGGTCCGATATCGGCCGGTTCCACGGTGAATTCGACCCCGAGCGCGCTCAACCGTTCATATTCGGCTTGGATATCGTCGACATGGAAGATGATGGCGGGGAAACCCTGCTCCTTCAAGCCTTTCTGGAAAGCGCTGGATATCGGATTGCGATTGGGCTCCAGCAGAAGTTCGACCCCATCGGGCCGCTCCGGTGAGACGACTGTCAGCCAGCGGTCGCCTTCCGGGTTGCCCATGGGCATATCGTATTTGACCTGGAATCCCAGCACATTGGTATAGAAGTCCAGCGCTGCGGATTGGTCTTCAACTATGACGCCAGTTACGCCGATTATCATTTTTCCATCCTTTCATGGTCGGTGACGACTGAAGGCTGATTGTATCGCCTTTTTTCAGCAGCTAGTCTATCATGCGCGCCGGGCGAACGCAAGTTCTAACCTTGTTGACGGGGCGCCGAGGATCGCCTCCGTAGTACGCGTTGGCGGCGCTGCTGGATCAGATCTTTGTAGAAAGCCAGCAAGTCTTGATCTTGACGCTCGTCCCACACCATCGGAACGCGGCACTGGTCCAAGGTGCTGTCGCGCGTGCTGATCGGCTGCCGCAAGCCGACTTCCGTGCCGTAAAGGATAATCGGCGGGTTGCGTTCCAGCATCTGTTGCGATACGACTCGTTTCAGTTTGTCATTGTCGTTCTCGGCTATAAGCGAAAAGCGGTCCATATCGTGATTGTCGATGAAGCTGGGCAAGACGAAGTCGGGATTGAAGAAACGACTGTGCGCCTGCATGAATTCATCGTAGCGCTCGAGAATCCAGCTTTCCCAGGCGTAAGTATTGCGCAGCGCTTCGTTCATGGAGAAGTCCAGGCAGCCGTCCAACCGGCCTTCATAGACGCGCAGGCCTTCGGGCGCATCAACGATTTCGCCGATGAGGGCGCAGTCCGGCTTGACCGCGCGCAGCCGGGGCCGGCAATGCGTCCAGAAGTTAGGCCCGGCGCCGTCGGCCACATCCAACCGGAAGCCGTCGACATTGAATGTTTCCAACTGCTTGAGAGCCATGCTGATCATCCATTCGCGGGCGGCGGGCGTCTCCAGGTTCAGCTCGGGCATGGTCCCGACGTTGAAGAAGCTGCGATAACCGTGACGATAACGCGCGTCGAAAACGAACCAGTCGCGATAGGGGCTGTCTTCGCTGCTGGCGGCGTCTATGAATATCGGATGCTGATTCGAAAGGTGATTGCAGACGAGATCAAGCAGGACGCGAATGCCGCGCTCATGCGCGCCTTCAACGACTGCGTGAAGGGCTGCGTCGCCGCCGAGGCGCGGCTCGATTTGCTCGTAGTCGACGACGTCGTAGCCGTGATTCGTCGGGCTCTTCCAGCAGGGGCAAAGCCAGAGACAATTGACGCCGAGATCAGCCAGGTAATCCAGTTTGTCGCGGACGCCCCAGAGCGTCCCGCCGCAGAAGCCTTTCAAATCGCTTGTCTGCAGCCAATCCCTGCCATCGCCCGGATAAAAGCGATCAAGAAAGATGTGGTAGATGACTGCCTCATTGAGCCAGTCGGGCGGCTTCAGCCGGTCCACATGGTAGCAGAACAGCGGCGGCGCGGTCTGTGGCGCTTGCACGAAGGGCGCGTCCGGGGGGATGTTGCTGAAGTGGATCATGGTCGCGTGTTGGACGCGCTCAGCGGCATCGGGGTAGTCGGGATAGAGAATCCTGGTCGAACCTTTGTCGCTGCTGATATAGGGCTCAGCGCTGATGTAATAGGTCACTAATGCACCCTCCGGCTGCGGCGGAATCTCAGCTTCCCAGAGGTTTACGTAGTCCCAGAGGAGCGTATCCCACTGGCAACCCACCGGGAAAACATCGAGCTCTTCGGCAGCGTTTTGCAATTGTCGCGGATCGGAGCCGTCGACGGTGTATCGAAGCACGGCTTTGCGAATCGCCGGTTCGCTGGTCGTGGTTATGTGAATGATAACGCTTTCGCCCGGTGCGGGATCGCGCGGCGTGATGCGGTGCTGATGCTGCACGCCGCTCAGATTAGCGCGGTGGTTCGTCAGCTTGAGCGCATCGCTGATGTACTTGCCAAAGGTATGGTCCATGGTTGCGACTCCAAAGCAGGCGCAAAGCCGAAGGATGTTTTCGGACGGAAAATATGTCGTGAGCAATCCTCGTAAACGTCTGCGGCGAGCATTCGGTCTCACCCGACGACTATCATAGTCTATATGATATAATTTGCGGCGTGTCGAAAACTGAACGGTGATGGTTACGATGAAAATCAATCGAGAAGCGAAGAATATGCTGGCGACGATGGCTTTGACGCTGGCGATCGTTTTGGCGCTCAATGCCATGGTGACGCCGGCGGGCAACCGGGATATGTGGTCCTGGACGATCAGTTTGCTGGCGGTGGCCATCGTCGTCTGGATTTGGTCGCGGCGAGACAGCGAGGGTGACCGCGAGGCGAAAGCAGCGGAAGCGGCCGCGCGCGAGGCGGAAGCGCTGGCGAAACGCACAATCGTTCGTCACGCTGATTCACCGGCCGAAGCCGATGATCTAACGCGCATCAACGGTATCGGCGCGGTATTTCAGACCGTATTGAACGATGCCGGCATTTCCACATTTAGCACCTTGGCGCGCGCCAAAACGGAAGACCTCGAAAGCGTCTTTGAAGCGGCCGGTCGCAGCCGCCCCGGACGCCTGGAGACTTGGCCCGCCCAGGCTGAGTTCGCAGCGAAGGCTGACTGGGAGGGACTGCAAGCCTATTTGGATACGCTGGAAGAATGATCGCAGCCAATCCGGATTGACCGAGCGCGAGTCCGTTTCTCCGCGCGCGACGCCTGGTGGCGCGCTATGCTCGCAGCCACGCATAGTTTGGGCGACTAATCGCGACCGCCCGCGGTATTTCAAAGTACACTTGTAGCCAGCAGCATGGTAAAAGGAACGCGATGCCCGCTGTCGCTCATATCATTCGCCGCCGGCGCAACCGCAAGCGTCGCCGCCGTCAAGATTCACGGCGCTCGGCGCTTTGGCTGACCCTCATTTTCATCGTACCCGTTTTGATATCGCTGACGCCCTTCGCCGCGGGATTGAGTTTGTCGGTCTGGTTGTACGCGCGCGCGGCGAGCCTCCTGCCGGATCCGCACGAAAGCGTCATGCTTGATCCTGTAAACGGCGCGACGCGATTTTACGACCGCAGCGGGACGGTGGAACTGCAGCGTCTGGTCGATCCGTCGGCTAGCGAGCATCGCTGGCTTTCGCTGAATGAGTTGCCGCAGCATATAATCGACGCCACGCTCTTGGTCGAAGAGCCGGCCTTTTGGGCTGCGCCGCCAACATTCGACCTGCTGGATTCCGCGTTGCAGATATGGCGCTACATCATTGGAGTGCCGCCGACGCCGCAGGCCGGGATTGTCAGCGGCTTGGTTCGCGACCTAATGCTGCCGCTAAGCGGGTCCAGCGGATTGGATTCGCGTCTCCTTGAGATTGTGTGGCTGGCGGAAAGCAAGCGCACGCGCTCGGCGGAGGAATTACTGGAGTGGCGGTTGAACAGCAGCTTCTATGGCCGCGACGCTTACGGGATTGACGCTGCCGCCCGCGTATACTTTGGCAAAGGCGCGGAGGACCTCAACTTGGGTGAGGCGGCGCTGTTGGCCAAGACGGCGGATGCGCTTTCGCTTAATCCTCTCGACGCCGAACAGGTCAGCCGAGAGCGGGGCGCGGACTTGCTTTTCGAAATGCTCGCCGCTGATCTGATTACCCCGGCGCAGTTCGACTCGGCGGCATTGACGGAGGTATCCATTGTAGCCCGCGCCATCGACGAGTCAGCAATTGCGCCCGAGTTTGTCGAGTATGCGCGCGAGCAAGCGGTTTGGATTTTGACGCGGCTCGGTCAAAATGGCGAGTGGCTGGTGGCGCGGGGAGGGCTGCAAATCACGACGTCGCTTGACTTGCGCCTGCAGCAGCAGTCGGCCTGCGCGCTGCATTCGCATTTGGGACGGCTACATGAAGGCGATGTTGGCCGGGCGAGCGCTTGCGACGCGGCGAATGATCTCATGCTTCCGGCATTATCTTCCGCATTCCCGCCGAACGAGGGCGCGCTGGTGGCGATCGATGGCAGCAGCGGAGAAATCTTGAGTATGGTCGGCGATGCCAGCGCGCGTCGCCATCAGCCAGCCATTGTTCTGCAGCCATTTGTATATATGCATGCCTTTCTCCAGCGGGATCTGACGCCGGCATCCATGGTGCTGGATATCGCGCAAGCCTATCCCGGGCGGACGGCTGAACTGATCTACACGCCAAATAATCCTGACGGTCGCTTTCGGGGACCTATGAATCTGCGCGACGCGATGGCGGCTGGGTTGCTGGCGCCGGCCGCGCAGGTCGCCAACGAAGCCGGCATGTCACAGGTGATCAGCACGGCAAAGGCGCTCGGGTTCAGCGGTCTTGACGGCGGCGACGCGGAACTTGAGCTTCTGGAGCGCGGCGGCAATGTCTCGGTGCTGGATACGGCGTATGCCTACAGCGTTCTGGCGTCGCTGGGCTCCATGAATGGTCTGCCCGCAGCGGGGCAGGCGGGCGGCGATCGCGGGCGCGATCCCGTGGCGGTACTGGAAATCGCGGACAAGGACGGTCGCATCCTGTGGTCGTATGCCCAGCAAGCGGCGGAGTCGCGACAGACACAAGTTATCGAGCCGAGCCTGGCCTACCTGGTCAACGATATTCTGGCCGACAGCGAGGCGCGTCAAACGACGCTTCAAGGACCGGACTTGCCGCTGCAGCTGGCGCGGCGGGCGGCCGTGCTAGACGGTTTGAGCGCGGACAAGCGTGATAGCTGGACGGTGGGGTATACGCCGCATCTGACGGTCGCGGTGAATACCGGGCGCGAAGATACGGCCGGCATGACGATTGCCGCGGCGCAGCGCATGGGCTCCGCCCCGGTCTGGCAAGCGCTGATGATAGCAGCGCATGAGCAGCGAGCCTTGCCGCCGAGCTATTGGCAAGCGCCGCGCGATGTCGAAGAGTATCTGGTTTGTGAGCTTTCCGGCATGTTGCCGGCGACGACGGAGCACTGCCCGACACGGCGCGAACTGATGCCATCGGGATCAACCCTGCGCCTTGATGACATGTGGCAGACGGTCGAGATCAACCGCGCGACCGGTCAACTGGCGACCGTCAACACGCCGGAAGATCTGCGTGAAAGCCGCGCCTATTTCGTCCCGCCGGACGTGGTTTTGGACTGGTGGCTAGAGAACGACAAGCCCTTGCCGCCAAGCAGCTACAGCACGGAGGGCGCGACGCCGGTGAGCAAGGCGGCGCAAATCACGGCGCCGGCCGATTACGCCTATGTCGGCTCAACCGTGAACATACGCGCGGCGATCAATCGCGAAGGCGCGGAAAGCTGGCTGCTGGAATATGGCGCCGATGTGAATCCGCAGCGCTGGAGTCCAATCAGCCAGGGCGGTCAAGCCAGCCCGGAGAGCGAGATCGTCGTCGAATGGCAGACAGCTTTGCTCAGCGGCATCCATACCCTGCGCTTGACGGTCGCTTTCGCTGATGGCAGCCGGGAAAGCGATACGCGGCTGCTGACTTTTGACAATACGCCGCCAGTCATTCAACTGCGAACCAGCGACGAGTCCACAACCCCAGCGGAGTCGAAAGTATCCTTGCTGGCTGAGGTCAACGACAATTTTACGATAGAGCGGGTCGAATTTTATCGTGATGATGAACTAAAAGGCATCGATTTCGACTGGCCCTATGGCATTGAACTGGAAAGCGGTCAAACTGGCGATATAACGGTCCGAGCCTTGGCTTATGACCAGGTGGGCAATCGCGCGGTATCGAGCTTGGTCATCCCAAGAGTCGAGGCTGGATGAACGGGCTTCGGCGGGAAACGCTGGCAAAATTGCGCCCGGCAGCGCTGCCATTGTCGCTTGTGCCGCTGCTGCTCTTTGCCTACCTGGGCCACTTCAGCCGCATGATTGGGGATGACTATTGTCACTTTAACTTGGGCGAAGAACTCGGTCCTTTGGGGCTTGTAGTTCACACGCGCGAGGCTTGGAATGGCAGCTATTCGAATTACTTTGTTCATGGTTTGCTGGCGCCGTTTAGCGCGGCTGCTCCCTCCTTTATGCCGCCAACGATTATCTGCCTGTGGCTGGTTGGATTAGCCTGGCTGGCGCTCCTTGTCTTCAGGGCGCTGGGCGTGACCGGGAATCGCTGGGCAATGTCGATCGCCTTTGCCGCCTTGCTTATCGCCGCCGCTATCAACGGTTTTCATTCTGCGCAGTCCTTTTTCTGGCTTTCAGCAAGCGTTGCCTACGCCTTGCCGCTGGCAACTCAGGTCTTGTTCCTCGCGCTTGTTTTGCATCTGGCGAACAGGCAAGCGGTGCGACGGCAGATATTCCCGCTGGCTTGCTTCTGGCTGTTGTTATGTTTCATCAGCGCTGGTTTTGCCCCGATGTATGTGATTTTCCAAGGCATTTTGTTCATCGGTCTAATGCTTGGCGCATTGCTGTTAGTCGATGCGCCTGTTCGTCGCCCATATCTCATCCTCATCGGCGCGGGCTTGCTTGCGACAGCGGCGAGCGCCCTCGTCCAAATCACCGCGCCGGGCTTTGCAGCTCGCCTGGATGGCGATCAGTTCGCTGCCACAGGCTCGCCAATACCTTTTCTGCCGGATCTGCTTCTAAGGTCAATTGAGGGGATTTTCCAACACCTGGGGCACCAAGAGGCTTTTGCTGGTTTTATGCTTGCCTTGGCCGCCGCCCTATACGCAACTTTAAACCTGTATCGACCGCGGAATTCTATGGCAGCCGCCGGGCGACTCGCCTTAGTGGCGCCATCGCTCTGGATAGGCTTGATAACGCAGTTGCTCTTCCTGCCTGTCTTGTGGATGCACACGAGCGAGACGCCGCATATCCTGGACCGCTTTAGCTTCGCTTACTTCACTGTCATTTGTATCAATGCCACACAGATTATGGGATCTGTTTTTCTGCTGATATTCCGGCGGAAAACCGAAGACTTCTTGCACAAACATAAGAGATGGCATGTGTACATCACTGCCTTGCTGCTTGCCGCGCTGGCGCTTTTCTTCTTGACGCAGTTCCGCAGCATTCACTTCCGAGCCGCTGCCTTTTTGTTTGCCAGCGCCTTTGTCCTGCTTTGCATTGCTTGGTCGCAATTGAAATCCTCGGTGACAAATGTTCCATCAGAGAGATTCCTTTGGCTGCCGCTCTTCGCTTCCGGCCTGGCATTGTTTTGTTATGGCGGCTTGATAGCGCTTTCACTGTTTGCGCAAGGTTTTGTCGTTGGGCGCGTCTTTGCCCCTGCAACATTCGTACATGTCCTATCCGGGGTATTTTGGGGCGGGGTTCTGGGCAGTTTAATCCAGCGAAGCGCTATGTTCAGGCAGAGTAATGGCGCATGGATTCCGGGCTACAAGGTTACTTGTCTAATTGTCGTATTCGCTATCAGTATCGGCATCGTGATTGGACAGCTTCGCATGCTTCCCCGACTGGCGACCTTCGCGCGGGAATGGGATGATCGCCATGCCGAGATAATTCGTCAGCGGGATAGTGGAAGCAGCACGATTGTTGTGCCGGAGCTGAGCTACGATTTCGGCTATGATCTGGTGCGCTGGCACATATTTGACACCCAAAACGGCGCCCGCTGTTCAGCCGTGTACTATGGCGTAGAGTCAATCGTGCGGACAGAAGACGATGCGTGAGCGAGAGCGAGGCGTCAGTCTCCACTGGCTGATTGAAGCTGAATTGTGTTGCAGAAGCGTCTGATTCTGAAAACAGCGTTGCTCTTGGTCGCGTGCTTGCCGCTGCTGCTCTTTGCCTACCTGGGGAGCCACAGCCGCATGATCCACGACGACTTTGGCGTCGCGGCGGTGGGCATGGAACTTGGCGCCTGGGATGGATTGGTCCACTACTACAATCGCTGGACCAGCGCTTACTCGACCATCTTCTTGAGGCTGAGTCTGGCGAAATACGCGGTTGCTCTTCCTCCTCTCGTTGCATTGGCCATAATCGGCATTGGGCTAGTCGGGCTGTACTGGCTCTCGTTTCAACTCTTCGATCGCCTGCGGTTGACAGGTCCGCGGAGGGTTATGGCGCTGGGAGCGTCTGCGCTGGTTCTCGCGGCTGCGATCAACGCCTTCTATACGCCGGAGTCTTTCTATTGGTATTCCGCGAGCATGCAATACACCGTGCCTCTTGTTTGCCTTATCGCTTGTCTGGCGCTAGCGGGCTGGACAGTTTACCAGGCGAACGATAGACGGCGCTTGACCTGGGGTACGGTCGCCTGCGCGCTGATCAGCTTTCTCACAGCCGGCGCGTCTGAAATGTTCCTGGTATTTCAGGCGGCTTTTCTGACGCTGCTAACGGCGCTGGCGGTCGCGGCCGTCGATCGGCGAACCCGCCGCGCTTTGGCTATCGTAGCCGGGGCGATGCTGATGGCGACGGCGGCCGGGATTATCGTGCAGCTTGCCTCGCCGGGCATTTGGAACCGCATGGCAACGGATGCCGCCGCCTATCGTCCGCCAGTTCGTTCTGTTTCGCAGTTGGCGGTCCTTACGATACAAATCACGTTTGAGAGCATCGGCCGGCAGGAAGCGATCGCGGGATTCGCCTTGCTGTTTGGGCTTGGCGTCTTATTGGGATTACGGACCGAATGGCCGCGGGAGTCGCCGTCGTGTTGGGCTGCCGGCTTTCCTCGCGCTGCCTCGCTCGGTTTGATTATTCAGTTGGCTTTTCTGCCGATTTTGTGGGCGCAGCAAAGCGACGATCCACAGTTTTTTGGGCGCTTTAGCCCTAGTTTCATGCTGATCATTTGTCTAAATATAGCGTTGCTATTCGTTTTCCTATTTGCCCTGTGGCAGCGCCAACGATTGCAGGCAGCATTGAAACATTGGGCGCATGGCTCGACTGCCGTCTCGGGCGCGCTTCTGTCCGCCTTTATGCTGCTGGTTGCGATCACACAGGTTCGCAGCATAGACGCGCGCGCCTCGACCTACCTATTCGCGACAGCGCTCGGCATGCTGATGTCGCTGGCAATACTCTCGGGCGCGGGGGATTCAGACAGCGTGATCCGGAAGCTGGGACAGACGGCGCTTGGCATGCTGCTCATCGCTTGGGCCAGCATTGCGGCGCTGATTCTCGCGACATTCATCGGTCACGGATTCACCTCGCATCGAATGATGGCTGGTCCAGCCTTCTTGCAGGTGTTTGCCGGCCTGCTTTGGGGCTTATGCTTAGGGATTTCTTTGAAGACGTCGGCGCATGCCGTCGCCAGTCGAATTGCCCTGGAACGTCTGCTTCGCGCGAGCGGCCTGTTGTTGGCGATTGCCATTGGCGGCGGCATATTCTTGGGCCAGGCGCGATTGGTCCCCGATTTGAGAGCCTATGCCAGAGAGTGGGACGCGCGCCATGAAGCCATTCTCGCTCAGCGCGACAGCGGCAAGCGGCAAATTGAGGTTGCGCCGCTCTCATTTGACTTGGCGGATTACATTGGTATGGGGACCCTGAGATCCGCCGAGCGCTACTATGGCGTGGAGTCTATTGAAATCGTCGAGGCTTAGCGCGGCGCGTCAATTGAGATTGGGCTCGGCGCCGATGGAGGTCCTCAGCCCGTCTGGCGCAATATAAGAAGATTGTATAAATCCTGGCAATCTTGATTATCCTCTGCCAATTCCATTGACTGAATAGCCGCGATATGCTATTTTATCGCTAATTGTTTAGCACTCTCTTTCTGTGAGTGCTAGCACGATGCAAGCGCAGCGTTACGGCAGTTTACGATCCGATAGTGTTCAAGAAGGAGAAGACAATGGCTGTATCAATCCGCCCACTTGGCGACCGCGTATTGGTCGAACCTGTGGAGTCAGAAGAGACCTTTGGCGGCGGCGCCTTCGTATTGCCGGAGACGGCGAAGGAAAAGCCGCAGCAAGGGTTGATTCGGGCCGCCGGTCCCGGCAAGTATGATGAAGAAGGCGAAAAGCGCATCCCGATGGACGTTCAGGAAGGCGACCGTGTGCTCTTCGCCAAGTACGCCGGCACCGAAGTCAAGCTTGACGGCGTGAAAATGCTGATCATGAAAGAATCCGACATCCTCGGCGTCGTGCAAGTCTAGTCGGGCTTGGCGAACGAGGACAGGTATCAAAGCAAGATTAGAGCGAAAGAAATCAGGAGGAATCCATGGCAAAGCAACTCGTATTCAGGGAAGATGCCCGCCGCAAGCTGCAATCCGGCGTTGACAAGGTCGCCAATGCCGTCAGCACGACGCTTGGTCCCAAGGGCCGGAATGTCGCGCTCGACAAGAAGTTCGGCGCGCCTACCGTCACTCACGATGGCGTTACGGTTGCGAAGGAGATCGAACTGGAAGATCCGTATGAGAATATGGGCGCGCAACTGCTGAAGGAAGCGGCGACCAAGACCAATGATATCGCTGGCGACGGCACCACGACCGCAACCGTCCTGGCGCAGGCGATTGTCAGCGAAGGCTTGAAGAATGTGGCGGCCGGGGCGAACCCGATGCTGCTTAAGCGGGGCATCCTGCATGCGGCCGATATCGTTTCGGGTGATATCCTCACGCAGTCCACCGCTATCGACACCAAGGACGAAATCGCCAATGTCGCCAGCGTTTCGGCGCAAGACAGCGAAATTGGCAATCTGATCGCCGAAGTGATGGATAAAGTCGGCAAAGACGGCGTCGTCACGGTAGAAGAAAGCCGGGGACTGGAATTCGAGACTGAATATGTCGAAGGCATGCAGTTCGACCGCGGATACATCAGCCCCTACTTCGTCACCAATAGCGAGACGATGGAATCCGACATCGAAGAGCCCTACATTCTCATCCATGACAAGAAGGTCAGTGCCGCCCAGGATATCATCCCCATACTCGAGAAGCTGCATCAGGTTGGCAAGCGCGAGCTGGTCATCATCGCCGAAGATATCGATGGCGAGGCGCTGGCGACGATGGTCGTCAACAAGCTGCGCGGCGCAATCAACGTGCTGGCTGTCAAAGCGCCCGGCTTCGGCGACCGCCGCAAAGCCATGTTGCGCGATATCGCCGTCTTGACAGGCGGGACGGTCATCAGCGAAGAGACCGGCCGCAAGCTGGACAGCGTGACAGTGCAGGATCTGGGGCGGGCGGCCAAAGTCGTCAGCACCAAGGACGACACGGTCATCGTGGACGGCGCTGGCGAAGAGGGCGCCATCGCGGGCCGTATTGAAGAGATCCGCCGTGAGATCGACAATAGCACGAGCGACTATGACCGCGAGAAGCTGCAGGAACGTCTGGCCAAGCTCAGCGGCGGCGTCGCCGTCATCCGCGTCGGCGCAGCCACCGAGACCGAGCTGAAGGAAAAGAAGCACCGCGTCGAGGACGCGCTGAGCGCCACACGCGCGGCGGTGGAAGAAGGTATCGTGCCCGGTGGCGGCGTGGCGTTGATCAACGCCGTTGGCTCGCTTGACGATGTCAGCCTGGATATCAGCGACGAGAACACCGGCGTCGCTATCATGCGGCGCGCGCTGGAGATGCCGATGCGGAAGATCGCCGCCAACGCTGGCGAAGATGGCGCGGTCATCATCCAAAACGTCCGCCGGGCGCAACAGGACCAAGGCAACCATCGTGTAGGCTTCAATGTGATGGATGGTCAATACGGCGACATGATTGAAGCCGGCATTCCCGATCCAGCCAAGGTGACGCGCGGCGCCATCGAGAATTCAGCCTCGATCGCGGCGATGATCCTGACCACCGAAGCCTTGATCACCGATGTGCCGGAAGAGTCGCCCCCGCCAATGCCAGGCGGCGGCATGGACGGCATGGGCGGCATGGGCGGTATGATGTAGGCTGGCTCGCCGCCTAGCAAGAACAACATCGCGAGAGGACTGCCGGACGGCGGTCCTCTTTTCTTTTGGTTGAGCAGCAGCTTATGTGTTATGCTGAATGAACACCTTATGGCGAGCGCACGAGGCAGACTCACATGGAACAGGATAGACTCGATGAATTGACGGAAATACGCTTCCGGCATCTTGATCGCTTTACCAGCGCCATGTTTGAAAGTCAGCAGGAAATGATGCGACTTGCGTCGGAAAACACCAGGTTGCTTGCGCAACAGGTTGAACGCATGGATCGCATGGAAAAGCGCATGGACAGCATGGAAAAGCGCATCGATAGCATGGAAAAGCGCATGGATAGCATGGAGAAGCTTCTGACGCTCGCCTTGGATGACCTCGCGTTCATTAAGGAGTATCTCCAACGCGGACAATGAGCGGGATTGCTCTTTGCCGCTGAATCTAGATTCTCCACATGAATCTGACGCGCCGAGCGGGCCGTCACCGGTGTTAATTGGTGGAATGGGACGCGCAGATTGCGGGCGCCGCGCTTTGAACGAATTATTCGTCGTAGGGCTGCCGCAGGAGTCCCTTTGCGGGCAAAGGCTCGAATTCATGTTAATCTTCCGCGACATGCGCCCACATGGAGGAGCGAATGGACAAACTAAGAAAGCCCTTCGACTCAATGCGCGGGCGTAACGCCGCGTCATTGCGCAGCGTAAGTGTCAGACTTGCCGCGTTCGCGATTACGCTTTTCTCTGCGACGCTGTTTTTTAATGAGCGACATCTATTGGAATTGCATAACCTGGCTTTGCAGGACCGGGTAACGGCGGCGGAGATGCGTCTGGCGGAAGCGGAAACACTGTCGCGTGAAGCTGAAGATCGCGTGCTCAGCTTGGAGGCGAGCTTGGCGGAAGCGGAAGGCCGGTTCGGCGGCGCCGAGGTAAGGGTGGGCATGCCTTTGGGTTACAGCCACTCCAAGGGATACTCGGGGCCTCCACTGAGTCTGTACTCTTGCGGCTGGATCGTGATCGAAGGTAGCGAGTCAGCCGAGCCTTATGATCACGGCCTGGGATTGCTGCGATACCGTGTATGGAATCGCCGGGATATAAGGAAGTTTCTAGAAGACGGCGAGTACCAACTGGTCGGCGACACGGACTGGACAACTGATTGGGATGGGGAAGGGCAGGTCGAGTATTTTATTCGCGATGATCTGCAGGAACGCGATCCCTTTGAATGGAATCGGGATCAATCATGGAACGACGCCTACTGGGGCTGGTTCGACCACATGTCGCTTGACTGCCGTCTGTCCAATCGCTGATAGCCAAACGAGGGCCGGCTCCGCTTGCGGAAGCTGATTCTGCGGGATCGTTCGGCAACTAGACTAAACCGGCGCTTCGAGTTCGTCAGGAATCTCATCCTCTTCGACGCCGAACATCGTCAGCGCGCCGTCGTCGTCCACATCAATGCGCACGACGCTCGCCAATCTGAATTGGCTCGACAGGATGCCATCGGAGAGGCGGTCTTCGACCTCATTCTGGATCAAGCGCCGCAGGGGGCGCGCGCCGAATTCCGGATTGTAGCCGTTTTGTGATAGCCACTCGATGCCGGCCTCGGTCGCTTCCAGCGTGATCGCATGTTCCAGCAGGCGCTCGCGGACCTTGTCCAATTCCAAATCGACGATCTGCTTGATTTCATCCCGAGTCAACGAGCGGAAGATGATGGTGGCGTCTACGCGATTGAGGAACTCTGGTCGGAAGAGCCGCTGCAACTGATCAGTGACATTGCGGCTCATGTCTTCGTAAGCTTCTTCGTCAAGTTTGTCCGTATCAAGCGGCGTATTGAATCCCAGGCCCGAATTCGGCTTGATCAACTCGGCGCCGACATTGCTCGTCATGACGATCATGGCGTTGCGGAAGTCGACGCGACGGCCGCGGGCGTCGGTCAGCGTGCCTTCTTCCATCACCTGAAGCAGCATATTGAAGGCTTCCGGATGCGCCTTCTCCACCTCATCAAAGACGATGATGGAGTAGGGGCGGCGGCGCACAGCTTCCGTCAGTTGGCCCGCGTCTTCATAGCCGACGTAGCCGGGCGGGGCGCCGACAAGACGGGCGACCGAATGACGCTCCATGAATTCGCTCATGTCGAGTTGGATCAGCGCGTCCTCGCTGCCAAAGAGAAACTCCGCCAGCGCTTTGGTCAACTCGGTTTTGCCGACCCCGGTTGGTCCGAGGAACATGAAGGAGCCAATTGGCCGGCGCGGATCCTTCAAACCGGCGCGGGCGCGGCGCACGGCCTTGCTAATGGACACGATGGCTTCGTGCTGCCCGATGATGCGTTCATGGAGTTTGTCCTCCATTTCCATCAGACGCTCGCTCTCTTCGTTGGCGATGCGCGTCACCGGGATGCCGGTCCACATGGCCGCCACTTCGGAGATGTCTTCGCTGATCAGGCGCGGCTGCCCGGTCTCTTGATTCCAATTGACGCGGAAATCATTCAAGGTGGCGTCAAGCGAGTCGCGCCGCATGTGCAGCGAAGCTATCTCTTCGTGCTCGCCAGCGACCTCAGCCATCTCGATCTCTTCACGCACATCTTCCAACTCATCCAAGACGCGGCGAACGCCGGCTGCCTCGGGACTCTTGTACATCCTCAGACGAGCGGCTGCCTCGTCAATCAAGTCGATAGCCTTGTCCGGCAGGAAGCGGTCGGGGATATAACGCGCGGAGAGGTTTGCGGCGGTTTCGATGGCGTCGTCAGTGATTTCGACATTATGATGATCTTGATAAGCGAATTTGATGCCTTGCAGGATTTCAACCGTCTCTTCAATAGTCGGTTCGGCGACCTGAATCTGCTGGAAGCGGCGCTCGAGGGCGGCATCGCTCTCGATGTGTTTGCGGTATTCATCGAGGGTGGTCGCGCCGATGCACTGCAGTTCGCCGCGCGCCAAAGCCGGCTTGAGGATGTTAGCCGCGTCAACGCTGCTGCCGGCCGAACCCGCGCCAACGAGCATATGCACCTCGTCAATAAAGAGAATCGTGTCGGAGGCTTTCAGCTCTTCAATCACGCGCTTGAGACGCTCCTCAAACTGGCCGCGGTACATGGTGCCCGCCACCAGCGAGCCCACGTCCAGCTGCAAGACGCGCTTGCGGAGCAGCGGTTTGGGCGTATCGCCTTCGACGATGCGTTGCGCCAAGCCCTCCACGATGGCGGTCTTGCCGACGCCCGGCTCGCCAATCAAAGCCGGGTTGTTTTTGCGCCGCCGACTGAGCACTTGAATGACACGCTCGATCTCCATTTCTCGGCCGACAACGGGATCCAGCTTGCCGGTTTCCGCCAGGCTGGTTAGGTCGGTCGCCAACTGATCGACAAGCGGCGTGCTGTCCTTGCGCGAGGACTTGCCATGCGATCGCTCGTGGGTCTTGGGCGTTGCCTGCACCGGGCTTTCTTGCAGGACCTTGCTGGTCTGCCGCCGCACCTCTTCCGGACTGACCCCCAATCGCCTAAGCACGTCCAGCGCGATGCCTTCCTGCTGCCGAACGAGCCCGAGCAGGAGATGCTCGGTTCCGATGTAATGATGGCCCATACGGCGCGCTTCATCGACCGCCAGTTCAAGCACCTTTTTCGTGCCCGGCGAGAGATCGAGTTGCGAATGGGTTGTGCGGGCATCCGCAGTCGAGAGCCGCTTGACCAACTCTTCAACGCGGCGCAAGTCTAGACCCAGGTCCCGCAGCACCCGTCCAGCGACTCCGCCTTCTTCCCGCATTAAGCCAAGCAGTAGGTGTTCCGTTCCAATCTGATGGTGGCGCAGTCGCTCAGCCTCTTCTTGCGCCAAGCTCAGCACTCGCCGCGCCCGCTGTGTGAAGCGTTCCATTTTATTCGGCACGGTCAAGTCCCTCCCAAATTTGAAGCCCCCAAGGCGGGCGAGAACAGGAATGGTCAACTCTACTCAATTATACTGGCTCTTGCGCCATGTCTTGCACAGTCTTAGGCGTCCAATCGGCATGACGCCTGCAATCGACATGATACTAGCCCAAAATCGCAAGAGTTTCAACGGAAAACCTGCGGTTCAATCTACTGCGCGCCGCCCAATGCTTTGTTGAACCTAGCCCTGTCGCGCGAGCCGCGAAGCAGGACGATTGGGATGGAGCGGAGCATCAATAGCGACTCTGCGAAGCGCGAAAGCCGCGGTCAGCGGGGATATCCGCCGCATCTACATGTGGCGTCACGACATTGTTGAGATGTTATGATACAAGTGCGGATGAGGATTTGCGGATCAGGCGACGGTCTTAGTCTTCGCTTTCGGTCGCGGTCTTATGCAAGTCTTGCGCAAGCGCGGCTGAATCCTGCAGCGCCATCTCCCAATCAAGATCGAGAAACTCGGTCGAATTGACTGACTTCAGGCTCAAGCCGAGCCGCCGCTCCTTGATATCGATCTTGACGATGCGCAGGACCAATTCGTCGCCGCGATTGACCACTTCGCGCGGATGGCTGACGCGCTCGCCAGCAAGCTCTGAAATGTGAATCAGTCCCTCAACGGCGTCGTGATCAATTAGCTTCGCAAAGGCGCCGAATTTGGTCAATTTGGTCACGCGTCCGCGAACCAACTGGCCCCGGCGCAGCGCTGTCGCGATTTCGTCCCAGGGGTCGCTGATCACTCGGCGGCGGCTTAAGCCGATGCGCTTGGCTTCGGCGTTGACGCTTATGACCTCGACTTCGACATCGTCGCCGACGCTAACCGCTTGTCGCGGATGCGTAATATGTCCCCATGCCAACTCGGAAAGATGAATCAAGCCCTCGCCCCCGCCAATATCGACGAATGCGCCGAAATTCTCCAGGCTGGTTACCTTGCCTTGGCGAATATCGCCCACCTTGAGTTCGGCGATCAGCGCTTCTTTGCGCTGCTGACGAACATCGCGCATGGCGGCGCGCTCGGAGAGAATCAGTCGATTGCGATGCCGGTCGACCTCCATCACTTTGACGCCGATCGGCTGATTGACCATGGGTCCGTAGCGTTCTTCGGGCGTCGCGCCAGACATGCCGCGAACGCGATCCTCTGATAGCTGGCTCTGGGGCACGAACCCACGCACGCGCCCAAAGCGTACGATGAGACCGCCTTTGTTGTAGCCGCCTATCGACGCTTCATATACTTGCTTGGACTTGGCAAATTCTTCAGCGTTGCGCCAATCCAATTCCTCCAAGGCGTGATTGATGGAGAGGATGGTCTGGCCCCGGTGATTGCGCGGGTTCACCACGTAAACATCCACCGACGCGCCGACCACCAGCGATTCGAGCATCTTGCGGGTCATCAGTTCGAGTTCGCGGCCTGGGACGATACCTTGGCCACCGCCGCCAAGATCGACGGTGACGGCGGTCGGCGCGGTGCTGCTGATGACGCCTTGGTACACCTGTCCGCGCTTGTATTTCGGCTCTTCTTTTGCTGGCGCGATTGGCGGATCTGCCGCAGGAGCAGTCTCTTCGGCAGCGGGCGCGGCTTCCGCTTCGGGTTCTGTTTCCGCCGCGGAGTCGAGTTCGGGCGCAATGGCAGCCGATACTGCGCTCGCCATTTCGGGCTGCGCGGCTTCGGTTGGCGCCGTTTCCGCAATTGGTTCCTCTGCGTCCGCCTCGCTGACGCGCTCAACTTCGTCGGCGTCCAAAGCGGGTTCGTCGGCTTTGGTCTCAGAAACAGGGTCCTTATGATCAACAGCCGGCGCCAAGTCGACGGGGGAATCCGCCTGCGCGGCTTGAGCCTCAGCGGAACTGTTCTCCGCGGCGGGAACCTCGCTCAATGCGGCATCGGCGATTGCTTCAGGTTCTTGCGAAACTGTTTGCTCCAACTCGGCTGACGAAGCCTCGACTGCCAGTGCTTCGTCTTTGCCGCGATCTTCTGCGCTCATGGCGATATCCGTACTTGCCCTAGTTCTAGCGCGGACATTATAGCCATTGCCCGCGTATAATCAAAGGACAAAATCGGGAGCGCATAAATGCGGGCGCCCGCAACCACGTTTGAAGGCGACGAATTGAGGAATACTGCGCCAGCGGCACGGGCGTCAAAGGGCGCTAAGGCTGCTGTGGCTATCGTCCGCGCGGCGGAGCGGGGAAGGGATCAAACTCGTCGTCATCATCGGTCTGCGACAAGAAATCGGCGTAGTCTTCTTCTTCGTATTTGGCATCGTAGTAGTCCGTCACCGGATAACTCTCCGCGTAGAATTCGCCGTATTCGGTCTTCGATGACTCGTCGCTATCGTCATATACGCTCTGTTGGTCGGCATGACGCGAGAATGTCAACTGGTCGTCCCGCTCGTCTATGACCACGAGGTCGCCGGCGTTGAAATCTCCCTTCAGCAGGTGGATGCTGAGCGGCGTTTCGATATGTCGCTGCAAGGCGCGGCGCAAGGGTCGCGCGCCAAATTGCCGGTCGAAGCCCTTTTTCGCCAGCCAAAAGCGCGCCGGCTCTGTGAGGTGGAGCGACAAGCCAGAATCGTCCATCCGCTGCGCCAGATCGCGGATCTGAAGATCGACCATTTGCTCGACCGCCTCAAGCGTCAGCGGTTCAAAGATGATGATTTCATCAATGCGATTGAGGAACTCTGGTCGGAATGTATCACGCATGGCTTTGTCGATGTTCCGGTGATCGGCGACCGCTTCCTCGTCGGTTGGCAGGAAGCCCAAGGCGCCGCCATGACGGGCGAACTCGGTGCCGAGGTTGCTGGTCATGATCAGCACGGTATTGCGAAAATCAACGATATGACCTTGTCCGTCCGTCATCCGCCCGTCTTCAAGCACTTGCAACAGCGCGCTCCAGACATCGGGGTGCGCCTTCTCTATCTCGTCAAACAGGATCACGCGATAGGGCCGGCGGCGGATCGCCTCGGTCAGCTGTCCGCCAGCTTCGTAACCCACGTAGCCGGGCGGGGCGCCGAATAGCCGACTGACCGTATGCTTCTCGCGATATTCGCTCATGTCGACGCGCACCAGATTGTCTTCGTCGTCGAACATGAATTCCGCCAGCGCTTTTGCCAATTCTGTCTTGCCCACGCCGCTGGAGCCGAGGAAGATGAAGGAGCCGATTGGTCGCTTCGGGTCCTTTAAGCCGCTGCGCGCCCGCCGGATCGCATCCGAAAGGGCGATCACCGCCTTCTCTTGACCGATCACGCGGTCCTTCAGCGCCTCTTCCATCCGCAGCAGCTTCTCGGATTCGGTCTCGAGCATGCTCTGCACCGGTATCCCGGTCCATTGTTCGACGACCTGTGCCACATTATCCGCGGTTACAAGCTCGTCGAGCGTGTTCTCTTGCCGCCACTTGTGATGCGCCACTTCGTATTCATCTTCGAGCTGGATGCGCTGCATCTTGCAGTCGGCGGCGCGTTCATAGTCGCGAGAGAGCCCGGCCGCCTGTTCCTCGAGCGCAAGCTGGTCAATCGTCTCGCGGAGCTTCTTTAGCTCGGGCGGCATGGAAAAGAGCGCGACCCGTAGTTTCGCCGCCGCCTCGTCCAATAGGTCGATGGCTTTATCGGGCAGCTTGCGTTCGGTCAGGTAGCGGGCGGATAGGCGCGCCGCCGCCTCAATCGCGTCATCGGCGATATTGACGTTATGGTGCGCCTCGTAGCGGTCGCGGATGCCGTAGAGCATTTCGATGGTGTCGTCGATGTTTGGCTCTTCGACGAATATCGGGGCGAAACGGCGATCAAGCGCGCTGTCCTTTTCGATGTGCTGGCGATATTCGTCCAGCGTTGTGGCGCCGACTGTCTGCAGTTCTCCGCGAGCCAGCGCCGGTTTCATCATATTGCCGGCGTCCATCGCGCCAGCTGCCGCCCCGGCGCCGACAACTTGATGCAACTCGTCGATGAACAAGATGATCTCGCCTTCCGAGCGCTGAATTTCTTCGATTGCGCCCTTCAATCGCTCCTCGAATTCGCCGCGGAAACGGCTGCCAGCCAGCATGCCGCTCAAGTCGAGGCGCAGCACGCGCTTGCCAAGCAGCAGATCGGGCACGTCGTTGCTGGCGATTTTCTGCGCCAAGCCTTCGACGATGGCGGTTTTGCCCACGCCCGCTTCGCCAATGAGCACCGGATTGTTTTTCGTCCGCCGGCTGAGAACTTGAATGACGCGAAGAATCTCGCCATCACGCCCAATAACCGGGTCGAGCTTGCCCTCGTGCGCCATGCGCGTCAGGTCACGGCTGTACTTTTCCAGCGTACGATAGCGGCTCTCGGCTTGGGGGTCGGTGACGCGCTGTCCGCCGCGTATATCCTTGACCGCGTCAGCCACGCGGTCGCGGGTGATATTGTATTCCGCCAAGGTGTTGGCGACGGCTGTATTGCGCTCGTTCAAGATCGCCAGAAAGATATGCTCGGTGCTGATGTATTCATCGCGCAGGCGATTCGCCTCTTCGTTGGCGCGGTCGATGATGCTCTTGAGCCTCGGCGTGATGAATACCTGGTTTGTGCCCTGCCCGTAGATTGTCGCCGTGCGCGGGCTTTCCCGCAGGGTATCATCCACGCGCGAGCGCAGCGCGCCGACGTCAATCGCCAGCCGCTCGAGTATCTGCGGGACGACGCCATCGGTCTGTTCCAGCAGCGCCAGCAGGATATGCTCGGTATCCACCTGGGAATGGCCGTAGCGATGGAGGATTTCATAGGCGCGGGCGGCGGCATCCTGGGCGCGTTCGGTGAAGCGGTCGAATCGGATCATTGGTCATCCTTGAGAGCGGTACTTTTGTTTCGCCGACGTATTCGTCAATATTCTCAGATTCCGCCTTTCAAGTACCTGGCGGCGGCTTCCGTCGTTTGGAGCATTTCTATTGTACAGTTGCAATGGATTTCCGCGCAGCATTCATACAGGATAACGGCATAACGTAAGATTTGCATTGGTACGCCGGCGTGCAATTGAGTCGGCAGCGTTGCAACGTCGCTGGCACTTATCACGTTTCCCAATAACAATTAGCGAAAAGTGTTCATTTGCGACGCTTCCTACGATTCTTCGGAGTGTAGCCAACGCAAAGCGCGATGGCGGCAGAAATCTTGTCCAACAGTGCTTGGGATTGGATGACACCCATCTGCTCGACAAATCGTTTTATTGATGCGGGCTGGGCTTGGGATGCGTCTGCAAAGGAATCGTGGTCCAGACCGTTTGCCGAATCCGCATTTATCCTTATCAACCAAGCCAAGTTGTTGTACTTGGCCTGTCCCGTCGTAATTGGTACTACAATACGCATCTCTTTACGTCCTGCCTTCGGGACGTTGATGACAAGCGCTCGCCGCGATTTGCGGATTTCCTGACCGATGGCTGCATCAAATGTGACCCTCCAGATTTCGCCGCGCGCAGGATTGATTACTACCATGCTTCGAGATCTTCCTGACCGTAAGCCTCGAAGACTTCGAATTCCATATTTTCTGCTAATTCAAACATCTTTGACATCCACATGTCACGTTCATCGTCGTCCATCTCAAGCAATTCTAAGGCATTGGGGTATTCGCTCTTGCGGTCTAGGTAACTTTCACTTTCCAAAACATCCACCGCCACACGTGTTACTCGATCCGGACTGATCAAACCTTCCGCTACAGCGCGCTGGGCCATTTGCCTAAGTTGTAGCGGCTCTTCGTCACCGAGGTATTCTTCCGGTTCCTGTGTTCGCCAGCCTCG
Source organism: Anaerolineae bacterium (assembly GCA_022824465.1). Lineage (GTDB taxonomy): Bacteria > Chloroflexota > Anaerolineae > Aggregatilineales > Phototrophicaceae > UBA6055. The sequence goes on along the minus strand of JAJDZV010000004.1, from coordinate 626,464 downwards.
TGAACTGAATTCCTTATACATCTCAATGTATCGATTCTCGGTTATAATACCCAAGTCTCGCCCTCGCATGAGCCACGCAGCCATGCTCATACCGTACTTGCGCTTGAGCGACTCCAGTTCACCCCAATTGAGATGGTTACGCCTAATGCCTAATTCACGATAAGCGTGATCTTCTGGCACAAGGAGCGCAGCTGCGAACCGGTACGCGAGTTGCTCTTCGTCAAATTCGGATTTCTCATCAACATCCATTACAAGGTGCCCGATTTCATGAGCTAGGCTTAAGCGTTGTCGATCCGTGGGGACGTTCGTGTTTATGACTGCGATAGGACGACCGTCGCATTGACCGGAAAGTCCATCAAACAAACCGGTTTCATCTTTCCATCCGATAACTATGACGTTTCGATCCTCGGCCGTTTGAACCAAATTGTCCAGTGGACGATCGCCTACCTTCCATAATTTTCGCAGTTGTCCTGCTGCATTTTGTGCATCGTCAAGAGTTGCGACGGGTAAAGACGGTAGCGGCAGCTCCGGGTTGGGATAAAGCAATTCCCGCAATTCAATCTGTAGCTCTGCAACATCGCTGGCAAACACCTTGATTTTATTTCGTTCCCTCTGGCTTAGCCTCTTACGACAACGAAATGCCAACCACTCTACTGTCTTAGCTGGCTGATGAGAGAAATACGCACTGGGAACATCGAGTACGCTACTAGCCAGCAGAAGAAATTGCGCTGGTGGAAAGCTCTGACTTTTTTCGTATTTTGAAATTGCCGCAGCGGTTATATCATAGCCGACTTCACCTAGTGAATTGGCTACCTCCTTCTGCGTCATTCCTGCCAGCAACCGTGCCTGTCTTAAACGCGCTCCTATCATTGCAACCTCTCCTCATCCCGTTGACTAATGTATCATAATTTGCCAAGAAATCAACGGTATTTCGCGTGTTTACTCTAGGATTTTGCCAGCAGCAGCCCCTGATAAACCCCCTCCAGGCGCTCCACAACTGAGTCCCACGAAAACCGTTCCGTGACCAGCTGCCGCGCCTGCGCTCCCATCTCCCGCCGTTTCTCGCCGTCTCGTAATAGCTCGCGCAGCTTGCCGGCCAGTACCTCAACGGAAGCCTCGACCACGAAACCGGCCCCCGCCGCGTCGACCTCGTCCATATTGCAGCCCGGCGATATCACGACTGGCAGTTGCGCCGCCATCGCCTCCAACACGGCAATCGACTGCCCTTCGCCGGTAGCGGGCAAAGCGAATACATCCCCCGCCGCCAGCGCTTCCAATCGCGCCTCGCCAGCAAGATAACCCGTGAAAATGATGCGAGGATCATCGCCTGCGAGGGTGCGCAATTGGGGCAGCATGCCCTCGTCGGGACCGACAATCAGCAGGCGAGAGTCGTCGACTTCGGCGGATCTGAAAGCCTTGATTAGGACATCGGCGCCCTTGCGCGCTTGAAGCCGTCCCATAAACAACAGGGTCGGCGATTCGCCCATGCGGTAGCGCTCGCGAAACCCAGCCGAAGCGGGCAAGGGCGAGAAATCGCTTAGCGCAACTCCGTTCGGAATCACGCTGAATCCTATCGGAGGCCGGCGCGCGCTAAAGCCGCTCCAGAGCGACCTGGCTTCGGCGAGCTCTGTTTCCGTCAAGGCAATAACATGATCTATCCCCAAGGCGACGCCCGGACTCAGCAGGCGATCCCACGCTGACTTAAACCGACCGCGGCCCGTAGCCAGATTGAGCGTGCCATGCGGAGACAGGACGATTGGCTTGCCAAGCCGCTGAGCGACCGGCGCAACCAGCAGATTCTCCAGCGTCCGAAACTCATGCGCATGCACAAGATCCACCGACGGCATTATCGCCGCGGCCGTCCTGCGCAGGCCGCGCGGCGTGGACAGATTCCAGCGGCCCCGCAGCCAAGGCAGGACATTTCTGCGCCGCAGGATGCGAACGCCGTCTATCGTTTCCTCTTGCGCGCCCGCGCCGCCCCGCGTTTGGTCAAGAGCGTCGGTTGTCAGTATCGTGACATCATGCCCGCGCGCCGCGAGAGCTGTCGCCATGCCCTCGACCGAGCGCACTACGCCGCCGAAAGCGTAAGCCGGTCGATAATAGGGTGTGACATGCAGGATGCGCATGTCTTCACCAGCTCAATTCAACATCGCGCTTCCAGAATCGCAGCAGAAGCGCCGCCCCCGGCAACGTCGATACGAGCCGGTAAATCAAATCCCAGTCTTCCGAACTCAATACGCGAACCAACACGACTCCGCCGACATAGACGCCCAGACCGCCGCACAGGGGCAGAGCGATAAACTGCTCGCGCAGAGCCAGCATCACAAGCGCGCTGGGAACGGCGATACACAGTGCTCGTAGTGCGCTGCTGGCGATTTGTCCCGATTGCCAGCCAGTCGTGCGGAAGCTAGGCAGCAGCAGGGCGACGACGAGGATTTCCCCGACGATAGAAGCGGCAACGGCGCCGCGGGGGTCGCCCCAGTTGAATAGCAGAAACGCGGTCAACGCGATGTTTAGCGCCAGGCTGAGCGCGCGAATCAGAAGCAGACGGCGCTGACGATTCTGTATCAACATGCCCTGTGTAAAGACATTGCCGAATATCGTGATCGCGGTAAACCAGATTAGCAAGCGCAAAATGCCGGCCGAGGGTTCATAAGCTTCGCCCAACAGAGGCACAATAATCTTGTCCGCCAGGATACTGATGCTCAGCGCCATCGGCAGGCCGACCAAAATCATATAGAGCGCCAGTTTCTCGATCATAAAGCCGAAGAGGGGATTGCGCCCCTCGTCATAGGCGCGAGAAAGCAGCGGATAAGCCGCTACCAACACTGAAGTGCTGAAAAGCTCGATCAGTCCGAAATTGATGACGAAAGCCGCGGTCAGATAACCGGTGATGGTTTCGCTCAGAATCCCGGTCGTCAGCAGTTTGTCTGAATGGTTGTACGCGAGCGTCAGAAAGGCCGATAAGGCCAGTGGCGCGCTGTTAATGAGCAGCGGTTTGGCGACAAGGCGGTCCAAGGGAAACTGCGGTCTGATGCCCGCGCGCAGGTTCAGCGCGACCAGCGCAATCGAGCGCAGAATGCCCGAACCAATCGCCGCTCCGTATACGCCCAGCAGACCCCAGCCCACTGCCAGAGCGAACAGCGCCAGCGTGACGCGCAACGTGATATGCGCGATTTCGACCAGCGAAGTCGCCGCCATGCGCTCTTGCGCCAGCAGCAAGTCATAGCCCATATTGCCAAAAAGATCGATGAACAGGTTGATGCCGGCCAAAGCCGCGAATGCGCGCAAGGTTTCGCTGTAACCGCTCGCGAAGCCATTCATGCCAATATACGCCAACAGCGCCAGCGCAGTCTGCGTGAACAGCATGGCGGTCCAGTATTTGCCCGCTTTCTCCGGCGCGCGCGCCACATCGCGGATGACGATCAAACCCATGCCAAAACTCGCGACAGAAGCGGCCGTCACCATCATCCCGCCGATTGTGCCGTAAATGCCGTATTCTGCGGGACCAAGCAAGACAGACAAGATGATCTGCCAGACATAAAGCGCGCCCTTGCTGACGATGCTGGCGAGCATCAACACGGTGACGTTGCGCGCGGCGCGTCTGGCATCCTGGCCAGAGATCGTGTTGGCTACAGACAAAGCAGTCGGTCTCGTCGAGCTACATCCAGGCAGAATCTAGCCCAAAGGCTAGAATTAACATAGGGGCAAGGGAGCTTGGCGGCATCGGCGTCATGCGGTTTACGGGCCGCTTGTGTCCCCCTCGCCCACTCGCTTGAACGCCTGAGACAATTCTAGAGTTGACGTGGATCGTTCGCTATGATTGGTTGCTGACAATACGGGAAGCTCGCCCATGATCGAGTCGATGGAAGACGCGATTCGCGCCATTTTCGCCACACGCCGCCGCCTGGATGCAGCCCCGCGCGGCTTGGATGAATATACACGCGACATCGCCCCAACCCGCCGTCTGCTGGCGCGGGAGGACCTGCTCGCGGCCGAACGCGACTACGCCGTCGTAACTGGCAGCCGCGGCAAAGGCTCAGTCAGCGCCATCATGGCGAAGCTCCTGCAAGCGTTGGGGCATCGCGTCGGCGCCGTCACCAGCCCGCATCTCGTTCATTGGAACGAAAGGATCCGCGTCAACGGACGCATGATCCCAAGGCCGGACTTTCTGCGGATTCTGAATGACTTGCAGCCAACACTTGCAGCCGTCACAGCCGACCTGAACGCGACGCAATATCTGAGTCCGCAGGGCATATTTCTGGCGATCGCTCTGCGCCACTTTGATGAGACCGGCGTCGATGCCGCGGTCCTCGAAGTCGGCCGCGGCGGCCGCTTCGACGATATCGCTGTCGTGCCGAATGCCCTTTCGGTTTTCGCGCCGATCATGCGGGAACATACCTCTCTGCTCGGCGACAGCCTCGAGCGCATCGCCTGGCACAAGTCAGGCATCATCAAATCGGGCGGCGCCGCCATAACACTGCCGCAAGCGCCCGCCGTCATCGACGTCCTGCGCCGTGAATCCGCCCGCAAAACGGCGAGGCTGGTCTGTTTGAATGGCGACGACTTGGCGCGTTGGGTCGCCGATCGCAGAGACGGCCAACGAATTCATCTGTGTCCCTACGGCGAGCTTGACTTGCCCATGCTGGGCCGCTATCAGATCGAGAATGCTTCGCTCGCGATTCGCGCGGTGGAGCTGATGGCGCGGCGCGAAACCGGGATAGACCCGGCTTGGATGGATGTCATTCGCCTCGGCTTGAGCCGGGTCAAGTGGCTGGGACGGGTGCAGAAGCTGGACGATATGCCGCTGACCTACGTCGATGGCGCCATTACAGTGCGGTCGGCAAAATCCTTCGTCGCGAGTCTGACGCCCCGTTTGCGGCAACCTGTGTTATCAATCGTCGGCATTCCTCGCGACCGTGACTACGCCGGCGTGTACAAGGTGATGGCGAAAACCAGTCAGGCGCTGATCATCACCGAGACCGATATCAATCCCAATACGCGCTTCCCCACTCGGGAGGAGGCGCTTTCCGCCGCGCAGGATCTGCATAACTGCGCTCACTATCGCGAGGATTTGCCAGCCGCGCTAGATTTGGCGCGGGAGCTTGCGGGTCCCTCGGGAACAATACTGCTGGCTGTTTCCCTGATGCTCGTTGGCGAATGTATGCTCATCTGGAATATTGATACGACTGCGAATTGATCGACTGCCATGACTCAACACGGCGACCGCTACGAAAGCACGCGCAAGTCTTGGGAAGATATCTGGGACAAAGCCTCGATGGAAGTCGAGTTGGAGGCTGCTGCTTATGCCCGGGCGCAGGCGACCATCGGCGCCTATTTGCCCTATCTCTCCAAACATGATGTTCATTTGGAGGCGGGCAGCGGCTTGAGCGCGATCGTCATCACCTTGCGGAGTCTCGGCTACGATGTGCACGGTCTGGATTACGCCGTCAACGCCTTGCGCGCCTCACGCCGCCATGATGATGCGCTACCATTGACCGCCGGCGATGTGCATCAGTTGCCCTATCGCGACAATTGCTTCGGCGGCTATCTTTCCTTTGGCGTGCTGGAGCATTTTGAACAGGGCATGCTGCCCGCGCTAAAAGAGGCGAATCGCGTGTTGAAGCCGAACGGCGTCATCGTCCTGACGATCCCCTATCCCAATGTTATTTACCGGCTGGTGCAATCGCGCCGGAAGCGCGCCGGCGCTGGACCGCTTGCTGACGACGATTTCTACGAAAGTACATACACCCGGCGGCAGTTGGCAGCGGTGCTGGCGGAAGCCGGCTTCACAGTAGAACACTGCGAAGCTACCAGTCACTCCTTCGCGCTTTGGGGGCTGGGCAAGCTCTTTCGCGCGCCCGGCTACTACCGGACGAACCATCTCGCCGAGAGCCTGGGCGCCTTGTTGAAACGCATTCTGCCTTGGGCATTCAACTTCTCCACGCTAATCATCGCGCGGAAATGAAGGTCGCTGATTGACAAAGGCGGAGCAATTCAGTAGCCTTCGGTCTTGGTGTTCCGCCACTTCGACTCGGCCGGGAGAGCTAAGTAATGAAGCATCCGAAACAGACGCAGGAAAGCATGGCCGCCCGCATCATGCGCTTTGAGGAACTCAAGCATAAGGGCATCCCCATCATGTTCATCGACAGCATGTTGCCCGGCCACCTGCGCATGAATTACGCGGTGATCGGCGACACCGCCGCCGAAAATCCCGATTACAGCATTCAACGCGCCATCACAGAGCCGCATCGTTACCAGATCGGCATGGCTTGGGCGCCGCCCGGCTGCGGTCCTGCCTGGCATACCCATGACTACGTCGAGTCCTTCTTCATTCTTGCCGGACCCTGGACCTTTTACTGGGGCAACGAAGACGATCCGGACAAGGTCGAGGGCGAATTCGTTCTGAACGAATGGGACTTGATCTCGCTGCCGCCGGGCATGTACCGCAGCTTTGAATATAGCGGCGACACGATCGGCTGGTTCTTCGCAGTCTTGGAATCGCACAAAGTCTACGAAGGCAAAGACCCCTACTGGGCGCCGCAGATCGAAGCGCAAGCGCGGGATAACGGCTACGAAGCCGACGCCCGCGGCAAGATGGTTCACCCGCCCGACTACGAAACCCAGAAGAACCGGCAGAACGAATATCTCTTGAACACCTTCCGTGATCTGACAGGCATCGAATTGAAAGACTTCCGTCCTCCCAGATAACAGGTTAACTCGAGGCAGGCGAATATGAAGACGAGTTCAGAACGAATCCTGACAACTCACGTCGGCAGCATGCCGCGCCCGCAATATGTCGTCGACCAGCTCTTCGCCCAGGATCGCGGCGAGGGCTACGACCAGGCTGAGTTCGACCAAGTGATGCGCCGTGCCGTGCGCGAGGCGGCTGCGAAACAAGTCGAGGCTGGCGTCGATGTGATCAGCGATGGCGAGATGAGCAAGATCAGCTACGCCACCTACATCCGCCACCGTTTCACCGGCTTCGAAATCGACGAAGTTCCCCGCGCCACCCCAAAAGACTTGGACGACTTCCCCGCCTACAAGCAACGTTTGGCGGAGGCCGGCGGCACACCAAAATATCATCGCCCCGTGGTCCGCGAAGCGATCAAGATCAAAGACCTGAGCCCTCTGGAAAATGACATCGCCAATCTGCTGGCGGCGAAAGCGGCGACCGGCGCGACCGAAGCCTTCATGAACTCCGCCTCACCGGGTGTGATCGCCGTCTTCCAGCCCAACGAATATTATCCCGACGACGAGGCTTTCCTGGCCGCGCTGGCGGATGTGATGAAAGTCGAATACGAGAAGATCACCGACGCCGGACTCATACTGCAGGTGGACTGCCCTGACCTGGCGATGGGACGGCATATCCGTTTCCGCGACGCCGATACCGCGACATTCAAAAGAGCGGCGCAAGCACAGGTCGAGGCGCTAAACTACGCCCTGGAAAACGTCCCGACGGATCGCGCGCGCATGCATCTTTGCTGGGGCAACTATGAAGGACCGCACCACCACGATATCGACCTGCGAGAAATTATCGATATTGTGCTTTCCGCCAAACCGCAGGCTATTCAGTTTGAAGGCGCCAACCCACGACACCAGCACGAATGGGCAATCTGGGCGGAAGCCAATATCCCCGATGACAAAATCCTGATCCCCGGCGCGCTCGATACCACCACGAACTTCATCGAACATCCGGAACTGGTGGCGCAGCGAATTGAACGCTACAGCGGCATCGTCGGCAAAGAGCGGGTTATCGCTGGCACCGACTGCGGCTTCGGCACCTTTGCCGGGTTTGGCGCGGTGCATCCGGATATCGCCTACGCCAAGTTGCGCTCCCTGGCAGAAGGCGCCCGCATCGCCAGCGAACGACTCTGGGCATAACGAGAATCGTTCGTCTCAACGGCATTTTTGTAGGGGCGACTCTTGAGTCGTCCGCCTGTGCCATCTACTATTACTTTGGTTTTCACGCGACTAAACTGATACTGCTGACACGAGGCAATCAATGACTATTCGATACATCAAACGCGGGGTCACAGTCGAGCAGAAAGCCGAGGCCGACGCCAAAGTGCAAGGCGTCGTGCGCGGCATCCTGGCGGACATACAGGCTCGCAGGGACGACGCCGTCCGCGACATGTCAAGAAAATTTGACCATTGGAATCCCCCCGATTTCAAGCTGTCAGATAGCGAAATTCAGCAGATTATCGGCGGCTTGCCCGAGCAAGTCGTCGCCGATATCAAATTCGCTCAAGCCCAGGTGCGCAACTTCGCCGAGGCACAGCGCTCCGCCCTGACGGACATTGAAGTCGAGACTTTGCCCGGCGTCGTCCTTGGCCACAAGAATATCCCGGTCAATCGGGTCGGCTGCTACGTGCCCGGCGGGCGCTACCCGATGGTGGCATCGGCGCACATGAGCGTGGTCACCGCCAAGACAGCCGGCGTCAAACGCATCACCGCTTGCACCCCGCCGATCAAGGGCGAGCTCCCGGCGGCCACCATCGCTGCGATGCACTTCGGCGGCGCCGACGAAATCTACATCCTCGGCGGTGTCCAGGCGCTGGCGGCCATGGCTTATGGCGCCCTCGGCATTGAACCCGTAGACATGATCGTCGGTCCTGGCAACGCCTATGTCGCCGAAGCCAAACGGCAGCTCTTCGGCTTGGTCGGCATTGACCTCCTCGCCGGACCGACCGAAGTCCTGGTCGTCGCCGACGACACCGCTGACGCCGAAATGTGCGCGGTCGACTTGCTGGGCCAAGCCGAGCACGGTCCGACCTCGCCAGCCGTGCTGCTGACCACCAGCCGCCGCCTCGCTGAAAGCATTGAAGCGGAAATAGGCTCGCAGCTGGAAGCCCTGCCCACCGCTGATCTGGCCGGCATCGCCTGGCGCGATTATGGCGAGGTCATCCTGGTCGACAGCGACGAGGAGATGGTGCAGGTCGCCGACGAAATCGCCAGCGAGCACGTCGAGATTCTGACGCGCGACCCGGATTATTTCCTGCGGAATATGAGCAATTACGGGGCGCTATTCCTGGGCCCGGAGACCAACGTGGCTTACGGCGACAAAGTCATCGGCACCAATCACACCCTGCCGACCAGGAAAGCCGGGCGCTACACCGGCGGTCTATGGGTGGGCAAGTTCATCAAGACCGTGACTTACCAGCGCGTGACCGAGGAGGCCAGCGCCCTCATCGGCGAATATGGCAGCCGCCTCTGCGACCTGGAAGGCTTCATGGGGCACAAGGAGCAGTGCGATCTGCGTCTGCGGCGGTATAGTGCTACGCTAAAGTAGGCAAAATACGTTCGCCTTGCACTGTGTACATTGGCTTGCAAGTGCAGGAACTCGCTGGCAAGCGTCTACAAGTATTCCACATGATCCGTCATGTCTTCTGAATTCAAATACTCATGGAATTCGGACAAGCGCAACACCCACTTTCCAATATTGTGAACGTCTTCTTCCTGTTGGCCGAAGATTATTCCAGCGTGCGGCCCGCCCTCGCGGGCAATTTCAAGAAAATCACTGTCAAATGTGCATAGCACGCGACTCTGCTCGGTTGCCCGCCGCAGATGATTCCTGTCGTCATCTCCGAATTCTCTGAGGTCGCTAACGGTGACAGCGTCTATCTATACCCCGCTTCTTTAACTCTGCCGCTATGACTACTGGCATGTTTTCATCGAAATAGTACCGGATCTCGTCGGCTGCCAACGCGCTTTTCCTTGTATTCCTTGCTTACTCGGATATGGTCGCGGATGTCGTCGTCGATTTCCTCCCGGCGCTCATAATAGTAAGCCAGCGAAGCATGCACCTTCGCCAGCGACACCTGAAAATCCTCCGCTATCTCGTCCGGACTGCGCTGCCCATATTGCATCGCCATCACAATATCTATCACGCGCAAGCCTGTGCCCACAACGCAGGGACGCCCCCCGCGGATCTCAGGATCCCGATAGATCAGATTGATGCTCTCTATCGTCTTCATCGCTGGCTCCTGGCTTACAGTAGTATCTGGCATTGTACCTTAAACTGACGCAATAATGTCATGTCGGGATCGGCTCCGCGACCTCGAAGGCTTCATGAAGTACAAGGGACAATGTGATTTACGCGTTAGGCGATATAAACGCAGTTAGCTTATTCGCATTCTGATATGTTCGTTCCGACTCTGACTCAACCCGCAGCACTGGTCAGTCGACAGAATTCACACCGCCCCATATCGGACGCCAAGCGAATTCAGCTTGACGTGGTGTCGGTAAGATACCAGACTAGGTTTCTCACTCGTTCAGGTCGAAACATCGCCTCAAACTTTCTCAGTTCCTTTACAACGATGCCAATCCTGCGGTATTTGGTTGGCACAAACACTATGCCGGTGTGCACTTCGCCCTGTTGCGCCATTTCGACAAAATCGTCATCGTAAGTCACCAAAACACGATTTTGTTCAGTCGCGCGCCGCAAATGACTTGAATCGTCGTCGTTGAGTTTGTCCAAATCGCGCGCAGTTACCGCATCAGAGCCAGAAAGCTCCAATTGTTCAGCAATCGCTACTTGTACGCATGCGTCGAAGTAAAACGCGATCTGCTGGTCATTCAACGTCTTTTCCCATCAGCTCCAGCACTTCCTTAGCCGTGTCATCTGCGACTTTCCTTAGCGCCTCGTGGATCAATCCCTCAATTAGGTCCTTGGATGTGTCTCCAACCTTCACCGCTTCTACGTCTTCGTGAACGGGTCTCTGCTCCTTGGCAATGCCACCTTTTCCAATCGCCTCGCTTCTCTTGATATCCTCACGAATGTCTTCATCGATTTCAGCTTTGTTGCAGTGATAATATGACAATGCGGCATGGACCTCTGCCATTGAAAGCGCATAGTCTTGCGCCAATTGATCGGGATTGCGCTCATCAAAGATCATTGCGACCACGATATCGAGTACTCGCAGGTCTGTGCCCACAACGCATGGCCGTCCCCCGCGGATCTCAGGATCCCGATAGATCAGATTGATGCTCTCAATCGTATTCATTGCCGGCTCCTAGCTGACTGTAGTGTCTTGCATTGTACCTTAAACTGGCGCAATAATGTCATGTCGGGATCGGCTCCGCGACCTGGAAGGATTTATGGGGCACAAGGAGCAGTGTGATTTGCGGGTGCGGCGGTATGGGAGTGGCGGCTAATTGCGCGTTCCGTGGCGAGGCTACACAAATTGCACCCAAATCACTCGAGCTGTGTCAGGAATTCCACGTGATTTCGCGCTTCATCAACTGTGAATACTTTAGCCATAAGGGCTAGATAAGTAACGACTACTCCGATTTCAGTGTTCTCGTTGGGAATGAATACAATTCCAGCGTGTATCGCCCCGTCCTGCGCAAGTCCAATGTAGTCGCTATCCAACGTGCATAGCACACGTCCTTGGTCAGTGGCGATTTGCAGTTGGCTTGGGTCATCCTTACCTCTCGTTTTCTGGTCTCGAACAGTGACCGTATCTATGCCGATCTCATTGAGTTGTCGTGCTATCTCAACGGGCGCATGTTCATCAAGATAGAAGCGCGGTAAGTCCTCACTCACTTGACTCGCGCGCCTGCTTGACTAGAGCCTCATGCGAGCCAAGCTCCAGTACATTCATCTTTGCAAACAGGGCCTTGACGAGCGCCGGACGGTATTCGTTAGAAGATTCAACCGCCTCGGAAATCGCGGCGTGAAAGTCTTCATTCTGCATAAAATGCCTTAGCCGCGAGCTGAGCGACTTTTCCGGTCTACCCCAACCTTCCTTCGCCAACTCCAGACCAATCCGAATATCCTCGCGAATGTCGTCGTCGGTTTCCGCCTTGTTCTCGTAGTAGTACGCCAGCGCGGCATGAACCTGCGCCAAGGAAATATCGTAGTCCCCAGCCATCTGTTCAGGCGTCCGATTGCCAAATTGCATCGCCATGACGATGTCAATCACGCGTAAACCGGTACCGACAACACAGTGCCGCCCGCTCCTGACTTTGGGATTGCGGTAGATAAGGTCGATGCTCTCAATGGTATTCATGGCCTTATCCTGACTCTGTAACTACAAAGCTATTGTATCAAATATAGTGATAACTCGGTCACATCGAGACCGTCCGCCGCTCCTCAACCACCACCGTCCCCGCCAGCTTGTCGTGCCAGGCTTGCCGCTCGCGATCCCAAGCCGCCCACATATAACCCAGCATGAAGATCTGGCTGACAGCGTAGCCGAAGACATTGCGCACGACAGCATCCAGCAAGGTGATGCGCCCGCCCCGCTTCTTGACCACGCGCATCCCCAGCGCCATCTTCCCCAGCGTCTGCCCATTGAAGATCTTCATCAATACGACATTGTATATCCCGCTGACCACCAGGTTCACCGGGATCGCATCCGACTGGAACTGCGCCATCGCCGCTGCGACAACCGCCTCGTCGAAGGTAGCCATCGCCTCGTACAATTGCGCGAAATGCCCAAGCGAGATCATAACGGCAACGGTAAACACGGCGATGATGAAGCCGTCGATGCAGAGGGCGATGAAACGTCTTCCTATCGACGCCAGCTTGAACTGGGCCGCGGCCGGCTGCGCGCTAGGGCTCGCTTGCGCTGGCGTCGCTATCCGCTTCTGCTCGCGCTCCGGCTCTGGCTTGCGCGCTGGCGCGGCGTCTTCCGGACGGCGAACGCCAGCCAGTTCTTTTCGCGCGCCTTCGTGAGCCGGATCAAGCTCCAGCGCCCTCTCCAGGTAGGCCACCTTATCGCCCTGTCTAAGCGCCGCCATAGCCGCCAGATAATTCGCTTCAGCGCTTGGATTCTCCTTCAATTCGTCGGCGACGAGCGCGCGCGCCTCCGCCATTTGGAAGCGGTCAATCGCCGCTCGTATTTCCGCCAATCTGTCCGCCATAGCTGTCCTTCGCCACGCTTAATGATTCCTGGCTATCATACCTGATTTCTAAGCCAATGTGTTATGATACGGCTCACGTAGAGACCCGGCGAAGGCGCCATGGCCGCATCAGACAAGCCGCGTATGCAGGAAAATCTTCGCCAAAGGATTGGCGCGAGCAAAGCGGGCCGCCGTTTCATCGCCCAGATGCGCTATTACAACGCTGGCGACTTCCGTAAACTTCGCGGCTTCATGCGCAGCGGCTACTACGACTTGGCGCTGATGGAAAACCCGGTCAAACGGCGCTTGCTCGATCTCAAGGCCACACGCCGCCTCCATGGCCGGCTGAAAGTGGCGGAGGTTGAAGCGGCGGAAGACTACGCCATTCAACTCATACTGACTGGCGAGAAAGGCGGGACGCGCTTGCGCTTGAACCTGAATGTCAATGAAAGCTATCCGCATCAGATTACGCATTATTTGCTGCAGCCGCTAGACAACGAAGACTGAGGCGGCTTGATGATGCAACACGCAGCCATGTCGATTGTGCCGCGCCTGAAGATAAATACCGCGCTAGCGACCCGCATCCTGACCGGATTCATTCGCGACAGCGTCGCCAAGGCGGGCATGTCCCGGGCGGTCATCGGCTTATCCGGCGGGATAGATTCAGCGGTTTCCGCCTACTTGTCAGCGCGCGCTCTTGGTCCTGAAAATGTGCTCGCCTTGCGCATGCCATATAAGACCTCGTCGGCCGCCAGCTTGCGCGATGCCGAAGCCGTCATTGAAGACCTCAGCCTCCCGCATATTACCATCCCCATCAGCGAAATGGCGGATGCGCTGATAGCGCGCTTCCCCGAGATGAACAAGCTGCGCCGCGGCAATATCATGGCGCGCATGCGCATGACCACGCTCTACGATCAATCCATGGCTTGGGGCGGCTTGGTCATGGGCACCAGCAACAAGACCGAGTTCCTCCTGGGCTACAGCACCATCTACGGCGATAGCGGCGTCGCCCTGCATCCTATCGCCGACCTCTACAAATGCCAGATCCGACAGTTGGCTCGCTATCTATGCGTGCCGCGCTCAATCATCGACAAGCCGCCTTCCGCCGATCTCTGGGTGGGGCAGACCGACGAAGATGAACTCGGCTTCACTTATGACGAGGCCGACCAAGCGCTATTCCTGCTGGTGGACGAACGTTACACAGTCGACGAAGTAGCGGATGAGGGCGTCGACCGTGACTTCGTCGTCAGGATTTGGGAGCGCGTCAAAGCCAATCACTACAAACGCACGATGCCCAATGTCGCAAAGCTGAGCAAGCGCAGCATCGGCCATGATTTCTTGTATCTGCGCGATTACACCGGGCGCCCGGGCCGCGTCTGATCGCAGCTACATCGTGTTGATCTTGCTCGGCTGAATTTTATAAATGACGCGCTGCTCCTTGCCGCGACCGTCGGGATTGAAGGAATAGTAGTCATCATTGCCTGCATACAGGCCCGACAGCTTGTTGATATGCGCCAGCGCCGCGTCCGTCTCATCAAACTCGATCACTTCGCCGCGAATCTCCGCCCAGTTAAATGGACTTTCCGGGTCCAACGCCATCACCGTCACTTTGGGGTTGGCGCGGAGGTTGCGGTCCTTGCGCCGTCCCACGGCAGAGTTAATCCACACTTGATCGCCTTCCAGGCTCGCCCAAACCGGCGTCACCTGCGGTTGACCATCCGGATTAATCGTCGCGATGGCAACCACCACCGGGCGGTCGAGCAAGTCCCTTACGTTTTCGGGTATCGTCACTGACATCGTCTGCAGCTCCTTTACATCCACCATTGCAGCGGCATTGTAGCTGAAAGCTCTAGCGCGCGTCAGTCTCATCATCAGGCGCGGCATCGTTCCAGGCGCCGCCGCCATCAGCCGGCGCAGGCTGAGGTTGATCTGGCGCCTGAACGTCCGCTTCGGAATCATGACGGCGCTCGCTGAGCAATCCTATCAGCAGCTGGGTCAAGTCATCGCGCAGGCGGCTTTTGAATTCGCGGTAGCTCTCCCCTGGCAGTTGCCCGTTCAGCGAAAATGTGAATTGCTCCGGAATCCGCGCGCCCAGCTTGCCCAACTCCGGCTCCCAGTGGTCAATAAGATGCCAGGCGTCGCTGCGATATTGGTACAGCTCAAAGTGCACGCGCGCCTCGCCGAGCGCGCCCTCAAAGCGCATATCCAGCGCTAAAGGCAGCATGCGGTTCTGCTTTTCTACAGCCGCCAATGCGTGACGGCACAGGCGCTGCGCCACCGGTTGTATCGCCGTTCTAAGTTCGTCACTGTCAAGAACCGGCGCCTGTCTGGCGATCCGCGTCAGTTGCTTGTTGATTCGTTGCGGCATGACGACTTCGCTGCGGCTGATGCGCCCGTAAATGTCATACTGCGTCGTACGCACAGCCTGTATTCGCCATGCGCCCAAACTCACGCCGTTATCGTCCGTCAGCCGTTTGATGACCGTCACTTGATTTGGCGCGCGCGGCGCGTCGATCATGCAATTCTGCGCGTGAAACTGCCAGCCTTGTCGCCGCCCGAGCGCCGAATTGGGGTCGTGCCAGGCGCTTACGGCATAGGGCGGCTGCCAGGTCTCGAACTTGGGCGGCCGGCGAAAAACCAACCGCAGCGCCAGGCTAAGCAGCCACAAACAGAACAGCGCCACCAGGATGAGCCCGCCGAAGCCGAGCAAGTCGCCCGAGCCATACCGGACCTCGTTGATTTCTACCCCATCCGACAGAAAGTTTATGCCGATATTCACCAGCGGAAGATACAAGTCAACCGCCGGCCTGGCGGCCAAGTCGGCCGGGTCGGCGCCGGTCGCCGCGGCGGCATCCGCCTTGTTAATGCGAAAGATCTGAACGTTATCGCGCGCGATCGGGCTGTCCGCCAGTTCGTAGTCGTCGATGCCGGCTTCAATCTTGAAAAAGAGGTCGGGCGCTGGCAATTCCGCCAGCCGCGCTTCAATGCGAAAAGACTGCTCGCCGCCAGCGGGCAGGCGCGGCAAGGACTCGGTCGCCAACATATCGCCAGACTGATGCTCGGTGATTTCTACGCGCGATGCTTCTACCGCGTCGCCGCCCTGATTGTTGACGACGAAGCTAATAATGGCCGTCGCGCCATCGTCGCTGAAGGTGACGCGCGGCGCCGAAATAGCGTAATCGCGTGGTTCAATTTGGGCGGCGACTGCGCTGCTGCCAAAAATGATCACAGCGATAATGACAAGTCGAATCATATCAGGTATCCTGCGCGCCGTTTTTGGAAGCGTAAGACTGCCTTCATTCCACGCAGCCATTATATCATTAGTATACGACCGGCTGCGCGTTAGGGCGCGTCGTCGCTCTCCCATTCGCCCAGTGCCACATAGTGATCGAAAGGCTAGGTCTATGCCCCCGGATGCACAACAGATCAACGCGCTCGTTGGCCGCTTGTCGCAGATTCAGCTCGACAGCGACGCCTGCAACCAATACGCGCCGGGCGACGAGGACAACGCCATCAGACGCGCGAACCTTGTGCTCTACCTTCAGACGGTGCTAGCGCGCCAGCCCAAGGCGCTGCTGCTTATGGAAGCGCCCGGTTATCGCGGATGCCGCTTGACCGGCGTGCCAGTGACCAGCCGTAAGGTTTTGCTGGAAGGCGTTCCCGGCTTGAACTTGTTTGGCGAGTCAGCCGGCTTTCGCGATGTAAGCGACCGCGGGTTTGAGCGCGTCCAAGGCGAGCAATCCGCCACGATCGTTTGGGGAACCCTGGCGGAAATGAAGTCGCTGCCTTTGATCTGGAATGCCTTTCCCTTCCATCCGCACCAGCCAGACAAACCGCTTAGCAATCGCCGCCCACGCAAATCGGAACTGGAGCTCGGCGCGTCAATTCTGCTTCGTTTGCTTGAACTCTGGCGCTTCAAGCTGGTGGTGGCGGTTGGCAATGTCGCGCGCGATACCTTGACCGCAAAGGGAATCGATTGCGCCAACCTGCGGCATCCGGCGCACGGCGGAAAAGCCGATTTCGTCGCCGGCATACGCCAACTGCTGTCATTCAGCGCTTGACGGGACGACTGTATCCGAGTCCGCCCACGCCGGCTCTTCATCCGCAGCGTCACCGGCGCTCGTTGATTTCGTCTTTGTAACCGCCGCCTTGTCGTCGATCGCTCGCGGCGTGCTTCCGCCGGCTTCCTCATAAACATCGCAAAGCAGGAGTTGGTAAGAGTCTTTGGGCAGGCGCGCCAATTCGTTACCCGCCTCTTGACCGCTGGGGGTCAGCAGCGCTTCATACCCTATTTCATGCGACTCGAAATACAGTTCTAGGATTCGGTAATGTTCGGGCGCGCCTTGCGGACTTCCTGTGACATGGACGACCTGTCGCCGCAGTATATGCGGCATGCGCTCGACCAGCGCAAGAAAGTCCTGATAAACATTCTCGAATTCGTCGACATCTTCCGGCTGCCGAAAGAGAATCATGAATTTGATCATTTTGCCGCGTCAAACTCTCTGCGATTGCCCAAGCCCCAACCATACGAAACAACGGCGCGATATGCAAGGGAGTCGCATTTTGCCGATCTCATCTCTGCGCAACTGACGCCGTACGAGAACATTTGGTCGCCCATTGTGCTAACATTTGTGCTATCGTTGTGTTGTCGCGCCTCATAAGCGAAGCCGCCTTTGTAGTCAGGTTGCCAGATTGCCAGATTGCCGAAAAAAATCTTTCCCTGCGTCCGCGCCAATCTCGTCATCTGACCGGCACATAATCAATTCGTGAGGCCGCCCTGCTTACAATGTCAATGCCGTCGCAAAACTGATCGCCGCGAGCATGGCGCTATGGTATATTCTTGCGAAAGGGCCGCCGCGTTTTCAGGAGTTGAGATGCCTCACTTGCATGAGATTGGACGCTTGCCCGATCCAGCCGACAACTGCGCCATCGCCATTCGCGACCTGCCAGCTGGCACGGTGGCGCAGACGGGCGAGCGGACATTCGCGCTGTCCCATACTGTGCTCGAAGGCCACCGCTTTGCGGTTGAGCCGATTCCACGCGGCGCCGAGTTGACGTCCTGGCGCCAGCGCTTCGGCATCGCCAGCCGCGACATCGCGCCGGGCGACTATGTCATTAATGAAGGCGTGCAAATTGAGTTGGCGCGGCGCAACCTCGATTTCGCGCTGCCGCCGCAAGCAAACTTCGACAACATGATCACGCCCTATCAGTTTGATGCAGCGAATTTCTCGCCGGCGCCGGCGCTCCCGCTGTATGACGAGATACGTCATTTTATGGGTTATCCGCGGGCGGGCGGGCGCGGCGTCGGCACGCGCAATGCGATTGTCATCCTCGGCACATCCTCGCTGACGGCCGGCTTTGTACGACGGCTGGCGCAGCTGACGGCGCCGATGGCGGCGGACTTTCCAAATGTGGCGGGTATCGTGCCGGTCGCGCATACCGAAGGCGGGCATCACAACCCGAACAACCGGGAACTGCTCCTGCGCACGCTCGCCGGCTTCATGACGCATCCCAACGTCGGCGCAGTGGTCCCGGTCGATTTCGGCGTCGAAGCGATTACCAATGCCGATCTGCGCCATTACCTCTTGGAGCGCGACTATCCCTTGGATGCCGTCGAGCATCGCTTTCACTCCCTGTCGCCCAGTTTCGAAGCCAACGTCGCCTGGTTCAAAGACCTCTTCGCCGAGTGGTTGCCCCGCGTGAATCGTCACGAGCGCAGCCCGCAGCCGCTGAGCGAATTGAAAATCGCGCTGCAATGCGGCGGCTCAGACGCCTTCTCCGGCATCAGCGGCAACCCCTTAGCTGCCTGGGTCGCCAAGGAAGTGATTCGTTACGGCGGCGCCGCCAATCTGGCTGAAACCGACGAACTTATCGGCGCCGAAGCCTATATGCTGGACAAGGTTGAGCGTATAGAAACCGCCCATAGATTCCTGGCGATGGTGGAGCGGTATAAGGAGTGGGTCGGCTGGCATGGCCAGACCGCAGAAGGCAATCCTTCCGGCGGCAACAAGTATCGCGGCTTGTACAACATCTACCTGAAATCGCTCGGCGCGGCAGCCAAGCGGCATCCCGATGCGCCCTTGCATGATGTAATCGAATACAGCCAGCGCATGACCAGCGGCGGCTTCTATTTCATGGACAGCCCGGGCAACGACCTCGAAAGCGTCGCGGGCCAAGTCGCCAGCGGCTGCAACATGATCTTCTTTGTCACCGGCAATGGCTCAATCACAAACTTTCCTTTCGTGCCCACCATCAAGTTCGTCACCACCACCGCGCGTTATGAACTGCTGAGCAAGGATATGGACGTCAATGCGGGCGCATATCTAGACGGGGCGCCGCTTGCCGCGCTCGGAGCGCGCACGCTGGATCTGACCGTCGATGTCGCAAGCGGCCAATTGTCGGTCGGCGACAGAGCCGGGCACAGTCAGGTGCAAATCTGGCGTGATTGGCAGCGCGCGCGCCCGGCAAGCGTAACACTGACCGAAGCCCGATCTTACACCGGCGAACCGATCTCCATTCCCGAGGATGTATCCCTGCCGCCGGTCGAAGCGCCGGTATTCCAGACCGAACGCGGCTTAACGAGCGAGCAGATCGCCCTGGTCTTGCCTACCAGCCTCTGCTCGGGCCAGATCGCCAAAATGACCGTAGACGCGCTTAACGCCAGCGACCTCGGAAGCGCGTATGGATTGTCGCGCTTTGCCACCCTGGTGCATACCGAAGGCTGCGGCGGCACTGTCGTGCCTGAATACAAGGAGATGCAGCTTGGTTATTTGCAGCACCCCAAGCTCCGCCATGTCTTGCTGCTTGAGCATGGCTGCGAGATCACTCACAACAGCTATTTCCGCGCTTTGCTAAAGGAGCGCGGGCTTGCCCCAGAGACATTCGGCTGGGCGAGCATTCAGTTGGATGGCGGCATCGACGCCGTGATGCTGAAGATCAAGCGCTGGTTCCACGAACGCTTGCGCAATGACAGGCCGCTTGAGCGAACCGCGGCCGGAATGGAGGCTCTGCGCGTCGGCCTTCTTACCCAGGGCGCTGTTCCCGATTTCGTGGCGCGGGGGCTGGCGCAGCTCAGCAAGATCATCGTCAAGGGCGGCGGTTCCGTCGTCATTTCGGATAAAGACAGCCTCGGCGCATCGTCATTTGCCCGAGCGCTGCAACTGGGCGTTCAGCCGACGCCATCGCTCGGCTACGGGCAGATTGCGGCCAAAGCCGGCTTCCATATCATGGCGAACCCACGGCAGCACTGGGGCGAGACCTTGGCCGGCTTGGGCGCAAGCGGCGTTGAGCTTATGCTCGGTTATGTCGCGGGCTTCCCCTTGGCCGGGCATCCGCTCGTGCCGGTGCTGCAGTTTAGCGACCGCGGCGCCGCCTCGAATCTGGACGCCCGGCTGTCGGCCGACGACGACCTGGCCACTGAATTGCTGGCGCTTATCATCTCGACGCTGAAAGGCGAACACATCGCCAAGCATCAACTGACAGGCGCCGAGGACTTCCAGGTGACGCGCGGCTTGATTGGCGTGTCGTTCTAGATCGGCGCAGACTAATATTGCGTTAGCCGCGCCGGATAGCGAGATCCCGCCAATAAGCTATGATCCGCTCGATCAAGATCGCGTCGTTGACGGTTGTCGCGTCAAATTCGACGACGCCCGGAATTTCGCGTATTCGCCAGTCGCGCTGCACTTCGCCGATTGCGCGCGCCCGCTCGCCCGGTTCGTGGTAGCGCGCGCCCAGCATCAGATGAATCCGGCGCAAAATCGAATCAAGCGAGGCTACCAGGCAGATGATGACGCCATTCCGCTGCAACTCGGATAGATGCCCGCAGGTCATCAAGGTATGTCCCGGTACCCGAAACAGCGCGCGCCGATGCAGAACGACCTCGTCCATGATCTCTGTCTCGATGGTTCTAAGATGGCGTTCGCCATAACTGGCGCGGATGCGCTCGATGGTATCCTCCAGCCGCTCCTCCAGCGCGCGCTCGACATCAATCAGCTCCAAGCCCAGTCGCTGGGCGAGCTGCAGCGCGATTCGCGGCCGATTCGGCTCCACGTAACCCGTAAGGATAAGATTGAGATCGCCAGTAAGGGCGTATTCAGGCGCGGCCATTGCGCCATTCAGGGTACCACCGGTCGAGAATCGCCGGCAGCTCATCCAAGGAATGCAAGCTGGCTTGCCGGTCGCTCTCGTCGGCGGCGGACACGCTCGGCGTATCCCGCTCGACTGCTCTTGCGCCACCATGGAATACGCGCTGAGTTATCCGCAGAACCGCGCGCATGCCGACGCCGAGGGCTCCCGCGATATCCGCGCGCGGGTTGTCGCCTATGAAGACTGTCTCCTGCGGCGCGGCGCCCAACTGCGCCAAGGCCGTTTCAAACATGCGCCGATGCGGCTTCAGGTAACCGGTATCGGCGGCCGCTAAACGACAATCGGGGAAATACTCGATGAGACCGTGCCCGACCAGTTCGGCATCACGCAGCGCCATCGGCTGGGAGGCGTTGGTCACAATGCCCAACTTGACGCCCGCCGACCGCAGCGCATCCAGCATAGGCGGGACATCAGGAAAGACGACCGTGCCCGGCACAACATTCCAATCGTAGGCGCGCAAGACCGCGTCTCGGTCAAGGCCTTCACAGTCGATCCCAAGTTCTTGCAGGGCGTCGAACAGAATGTTCGGCATGTGCGGCGCGCGCAGGCTCTCTCTCGCCTCGGACCAAGCCTGCCTGGTTCGCTCGTTATAGAGCTTTATCAGACGGTCGGCGCCGACGGGTGTGCCTGGCGACCGGTCGCGGATATGCTTGTGGACGCGCAACAGACGCGGCGCCTCGAGATCGTACCAGCCGTGACCGACGCCGCTCCAGTCGATAAGCGTGTCGTCGAAGTCAAAGAGCAGGCCTCTCAGTTGGGGCGGCACGGCGATTAGCCTTTGGCTTGTTTGGCGGCGCGCTTGGCTTTGCGTTCCAGCGCCTTGCGGCGTCGCTCTTCGCGCTTGGCTTCGTCTTCACTCCAGGGCGTGGGTCCGTCTGATGGCGGTGGCGGGGCGGCTTTGACCGCAGCAGGCTCCGGCGCTGCCGCGGCTTTTTCAACAGCAGGCGCTTCAGCCTCAGCGACTGCTTCGGGCAAAGCGATGTCATAGGCAAAGGCTTCGATCGCTTCAGCGGCTTTGTCCTCGTACACGTTGTAAAAGTCATCGGGTTCGATGGCATCTTTCATGCGCCAGACCAGCGCGCTGGCTTCCAAGCCGCTCTCGATGCCGCCGTGTTGCGGCTGCC
Source organism: Anaerolineae bacterium (assembly GCA_022824465.1). GTDB lineage: Bacteria > Chloroflexota > Anaerolineae > Aggregatilineales > Phototrophicaceae > UBA6055. The sequence continues at coordinate 604,346 of JAJDZV010000004.1, read as the reverse complement.
AGCCAAAGCGCGTGCGCAAGTCGTCGCTGTTAATGACGATTTCTCGCGCCAATAGTTTGTCTTGAAAGGTCTGCTGCCGCAGCATGCCAAAGGGACCGGCGCCGGCGAAAGACGGGCTTCCCAGTCCGAGCGCCTCGCCGACGGCGGCCGCGAACTCGTTCGGGCTGCGCGGCGCGTCGTCGGCGGCATTCAGAATCTCGATGCCGCTGACATCGGCCTCCGTCTCAAGCAGCGCCACTATCGCCGCCGCCATGTCATCTTCGTGAATCCAAGAAACCGCATGCGTCCCGGCGGGCAGTCTTTTCGAGGCTTTGATCGCGCTGGCAAGCAGGTTGGTAGTCGGATTGTTCCCGCCATACAGGCAGCCGCTGCGCAGGATGAAGCCGCATAAGCCGCTGTCTCTAACCATCGCCTCTGACGCCAGCATGGGGGCGTAGTCGCTGTCGCGCGCGTCGCGATCGCCTTCTTTGGCGGCGCTGCGACCGGGTCCGTACAGATAGCCGAAGCTAAGCGCTACGAATCGGCTGACGCCATAGCTGGCCGCCGCTTCCACGACCGCGCGAGTGACACGCGTCAATTGCTCGCTATTCGCGGCATAATCGACATCGGCTTGCGGCGCGCCGCCGCACGACTGCGGGCCGGCGTGTATGACCGCGTCGGCCTCGGCCATTTGCAAGACGCTCAACACCTCGCTGGCGCGGCTCAAATCCGGGTAGACTGGCAAGGCGCCAGCTTGACGAATCGCCAGCGCGCCGTCGGCATTGCCGGCGCTCGCTACGACCCTGTGCCCGCGTTTCAGCAGCGCCCGCACTGTCGCCAAGCCCGCGTCTTCGGCGCCGCCGGTGACAAATACACTCTTCGGATTGCTCGCTTCAGCCATGCCGCCCTCTTTCTCAGCAGGGAAAGTATCCCGCCATTATGCCATACCAGGCCGAAACTTGGCACGGCGCATTTCCGGGCTGAACGGGCATTCGCTGGATACTGGCGCGACGGGCGCTTTCTATTGACAGCCCGCCATCGCGCCGCTAATATTGTGAGTCATAGGGGCCTGTAGCTCAGTTGGGAGAGCGCCACAATGGCATTGTGGAAGTCAGGGGTTCGAGTCCCCTCAGGTCCACACGAAGGCCTGCCAGCGGAGGGAGCGCCAATGGAGTCGGCCTTGCAATCGGAAGGAAGAATCGCCCGCTTGGAAGGGCGCGTCTATGAAGCCCTGTCGCATTTTGCCACCAAAGCCGACACCGCTGATCTAAAGGCAGATATTGCCGAATTGCGCGTTTCATTGCGCATCCTTATCGCGCTGAATTCTGGCATCGCGCTGGCCATCGCATCTATGCTGTTTGGCTTGTTCCCGGCGCCCCCGGCCGCCTGATCTCGAGAGAAAACCTCTACTATGGCGAAACACAGGCGCAGCGTATGGGAAGAGATGCTTGAAGTCGGGCGTCGCATCCTGAAGGAACTCGACGACTTCCTTGACCCCAAAGCGCGGCAGCCGCGCAAGCCGGCGCGCGTGCCCGTGCCCGTGCCGGTCCGTGAAGGGCGTGATCGGCAGCCCAAAGAATAAACAGCCCTCACCCTAGGTTTTCCAAGAAACACAGAGAATTGACCTGCGCTTTTTCTTTGCGCTACGCCCGGGAAGGTTTCGCAGTTGCAAGGCGGCGCGATAAATGACATCATCGGTTGACAATTACTTGCCTTTTGGACGGGAGGGCGATCATGGCCGCTTTCAAGATATTTGACGGACATAACGATACTTTGCTGCGTTTCTACAACCATGACGATCTGCAGATGAGCGACTTTCTGCAGGAAATGGACGGCGGGCATATCGACCTCGCGCGGGCGCGGCGCGGTGGCTTCGCCGGCGGCTTCTTCGCCGTCTTCGTGCCCAATAAGGAGCGGATTGACCCGGACAATATGCCCGACCTGTCCAAACCGTATACATCGCCCGCGGTCGACTTCGGATTTGCGCAGATTGCCGCCAATCGCTTGACAGCCGACCTCTTTCGGCTCGAAGCGGTTTCAGAAGGGCTGATCAAGGTTGTGCGCAGCGCCGAAGAATTGCAGCGCTGCATCGACAATGACGTCTTCGCCGCTATCCTGCATTTCGAAGGCGCGGAAGCGATTGATGAAGATCTCGATGCGCTGGAAGTCTATTACCAAGCCGGCTTGCGCTCCTTAGGCATCGTCTGGAGCCGACCGACGATTTTCGCGCAGGGCGTGCCCATCGCCTTTCCCTCGACGCCCGATATCGGGCCCGGGCTGACCGAGGCCGGGGCGCGTCTGGTCAAGCGCTGCAACGAACTCGGCATCATGATTGACCTCTCACACATGAATGAAGCGGGCTTCTGGGATATCGCCGAATTGAGCGATGCGCCGCTGGTAGCCACGCACTCCAACGTCCATGCCATCTGCCCGATCTCGCGCAATCTCACCGACAAGCAGTTGGATGCGATCAAAGCCTCGGACGGCATGGTCGGCTTGAACTTCGCCACCGGCTTCCTCAATGAAGATGGCGCCTGGGACAGCGATCGTCCGCTCGATATTATGGTGCGGCACCTCGACTACCTGGTGGAGCGCTTGGGCGAGACGCGCGTCGGCTTGGGCTCGGATTATGATGGCGCGCGCGTGCCTGATGCCGTGGGCGATGTCTCCAAGCTGCCCAATCTGATCGCGGCGCTGCGCGAGGCCGGTTACAATGACGACCTGCTGAATAAGCTGGCGCATCAGAATTGGCTGCGCGTCCTGCGCCAGACTTGGGGCGGCTAGGCACGTCGGTCGCTTGCGGCCGCGCCCGCCCAAGGTCAAATATGTAGGGGCGGCTCTGTGAGTCGCCCGTCACTAGAGGACAATGTAGGGGCGAAACTTGTCCCGCCCGCATCCGCCATTTACAGACTTTCCGCACTATGTTATGGTCTGCGCCACACAAGACGAAAGCAAGCATGACATGAAAGCAAAAGCATCTTCGGGCTTCGGGGTGACCCGCTCTTTCCTTATGTAGGCCGCGATGGCCGTTTGCTTCGTTTTGCCCCACGACTTGCGCCAAGCTTCGCACTGCTAACCCGATTGAATGATCAGGTCTTTTATCGCGCGCGCCTGACGCGTTCTTTGCATATCCATTGCTGAAAGAGAAACAGAGAAAGCACATGACTGAAACTTACCAACCACATGCGATCGAAGTGAAATGGCAGCAAAGGTGGGACGAGACCAAACTCTACCGGGCGAAGGTGGATTGGGACAAGCCCAAGCATTACGCCTTGACCATGCTGCCCTATCCCTCGGGCGATTTGCACATCGGCCACTGGTTCGCCATGACGCCCTCCGATGCCCGCGCCCGTTGGATGCGCATGAAGGGTTACAACGTGCTCTTCCCTATGGGTTTCGACGCCTTTGGCTTGCCGGCTGAGCAAGCGGCTATCTCGCGCAACATCCACCCCTGGAAGTGGACCTACGCCAATATCGAGCGGATGCGCGAGCAGTTGCGCAGCATGGGCGCCATGTTCGATTGGGAGCGCGAAGCCATCTCTTGCACGCCGGAGTATTACAAGTGGTCGGAGTGGTTTTTCAAGCGCTTCTATGAGCATGGCATCGCCTATCGTGGCTCGGCGCTGGTCAACTGGTCGGAGTCGCTGCAAACCGTCCTGGCGAATGAGCAGGTCATCGATGGCAAGGACGAGCGCACTGGCCAGCCGGTCGCGCACAAAATGATGGAACAGTGGTTCTTCGCCATCACCAACTACGCTGACGAGTTGCTGGACTTTGATGGCATGGACTGGCCCGAGTCCATCAAGATCATGCAGACCAACTGGATCGGCCGGAGCGAAGGCGCCCGCGCGACCTTCCGCACCGCCGCAAGCGCGAGTGGCGGCGACGCTACCTCAAATGCTGAGGGCGCGCCTAACGACGATGCCGCCTCAAATGCAGAGAGCGCGTACGGGCGAGCCGGTGGCTCGTCCCCAACCGAAAGCAGCGGCCATCCCATCGAAATCTACACCACTCGACCGGATACACTCTGGGGCGCGACCTTCATGGTCTTGGCGCCCGAGCATGATCTGGTTGACGTGATCACGGCGGAGGAGCAGCGGGAAGCGGTCGAGGCGTACGTGCGGCAGACTGCGCTGGAGACGGAGATCGAGCGGATGGTTGAGGACCGGGAACGGACGGGCGTCTTCACCGGCGCCTACGCCATCAATCCGGTCAACGATGAAGCGATTCCCATCTGGATCGCCGATTATGTCATGATCACCTATGGCACCGGCGCGATTATGGCGGTGCCGGCGCACGACCAGCGCGACTTCGAATTTGCCCGCGCGCAGGCCTTGCCGATTCGGGTTGTCATTCAGCCGGAAGGCATGACCGAGCCGCTGAGGCCCGACGCGATGAGCGAAGCATATGATGGTCCCGGCGTCATGGTCAATTCCGATGCGATGGACGGCAGCGTCAGCACCTTCGCCAAAGGCCGCGCCAACCCGGCCATCAACCGCGTCATCGACTGGCTGGAAGAAACCGGCAAGGGCGAAGAAGCGGTCAACTACCGCTTGCGCGACTGGCTAATCAGCCGACAGCGTTATTGGGGCGGACCCATTCCGATGATGTACGACGGCGACATAATCATCCCCGTCCCAGACGAAGACTTGCCCGTTTTGCTGCCGGAAGACGTCGACTTCATGCCCACCGGTCGCAGCCCGCTGACCTATCACGAACCCTTTTTCAAGGTGAACGAGACAGTGCGGCGCGAAACCGATACCCTGGACACCTTCATGTGCTCATCCTGGTATCAGTTGCGTTATCTTTCGCCCGACCTGGATACCGCGCCCTTCGACGCGGAGGAAGCGGCGTACTGGTTGCCGGTCGATGTCTATACCGGCGGCGCCGAGCACGCCGTGATGCACCTGCTTTACACCCGCTTCTTCAACAAGGTACTGCGTGATATCGGTGTTTACGCTGACGCTGCCGAAGCGATGCGCCGCCATGGACGCGATCCCGATGGCGCTTTCGACGAACCCATGATCGTCCTGCGCAATCAGGGGCAAGTCCTGGGCGCCGAACGGCAGGGCGATTTTGTTCTGTGCAGCGGTCGGCTTATTGGTGGAAAGATGCTGGCGGAGCGGGTTGAGGTGGTTGACTGGAATCAAGTGCCGGCCGGTTTCGCTGGCGTCTTTGGCGAGATCGCGCACCGTACCGAGAATGTGCTGCATGTGAATATGGCAGGCGTCACGCAGTTCGTCGAGGTCTTGCCCGAGGCTGAAACTATCATCTCCGATATCCCCGGCGCCAACAATGTCAATCAACTGCGGCATCACCTGGATATCCAGCGGATGTCGAAGAGCAAGGGCAATGTGGTCAATCCGGACGAACTGGTGGCGAAATACGGCGCGGATGTCGTGCGCTGTTACCTGATGTTCAACTTCGATTGGCAAAAGGGCGGTCCCTGGAACGAGAACAACATCAAGGGTCCGCAGGGCTGGCTGCACGATATCTGGGAGATCGCCGCAGCCGGCGCGCCAACTGCGCCGGGGGACGCCGCTGCCGAGCGCGATATCGAGCGGAAACTGCATCAGACCATCGCCGTTATCAACCGCGGCTTGGAAGACTTCAGCTTCAACACGGCTATCGCCGAGCAGATGAAGTTCAAGAATTCGTTCAAGGCGACTTTGCGCGATGGCGCGATCGGCGCGGAGATGTGGCGCGATGTGATGAGCCAGGTGATCAGATTGCTGGCGCCTTTTGCGCCCCACATCGCCGAGGAAATCTGGGCGCGGCTGGGCTGGGAATACAGCGTGCATACGCAGCGCTGGCCCCAATATGACGCCGATAAAGCGCGTGAAGAAATGGTCGATCTGGTGGTGATGATCAACGGCAAACCGCGTGAGACGATCACGGTCGCGGTTGATATTGAGCGGGAGCGGGCGCAGGAGATGGCACTGGCCAGCGGGGCGGCTCAGCGCAGCCTGGGCGGGCAAGCGCCGAAGCGCACGATCTTCATTCCGGGGCGGAATGGCAGCGATCCCAAAGTGAATATCGTGGTGTGACGAAGGGAAATGACAGTCTCTCCCTCATGTTGGGCGGAGGAGCGGACATGCTCTTGTACCCGATTCTCCGCATGTCCCCGGTTCAACAACGACAGGTGACTCGACCAAGAATTCGCGCATTATCGCTTGCGGGACGCACATATGCCCTGATGCTTCCATCTTCTTGCAGCGCCTTCCCCCTCTCTGATGGTTAGGTGAGGGGGACGGGGGCGAGGTAGAGCGCAGCGACGCTCCAATCCCAAAGGCGTCCGCTCCTCAGCTCATCTTGGCGGAGGGGCTTGGGGTGGGGGCAAGTATTCCGCTCAGCCGCAGCCGCCGCGCAAGACTTTGCGGTGATAGCGGCTGATATAACCCGTCACCCCCTCAAACTCGACCTTGTACCAGTAGCCGTTGATCTCCGAGACCGAGACTTCGGAATTCAGCCAGACCAAGCCGATGATCTCGCCGCCTGGCTCGGCGCGCAGGAAGAGCGTCTCCACCAGTTTGATCAGGCAACCGCTAAGGGGGACCGCGTCAAACAGGGGCAAGTTGTCTTCCGCTGGCTGCGTTACTGGCGCGGGCGCCTGGCGCAGCAGGACCACCGTGCCGGCGCGGTTGATGACGCCGCATGTCATGCCATCGCGGTGAAAATGCGCCAGCTCCGTTACCATGCGCGGCGCATAGGCGGCGTCCAGGAAGACCAGCCAGCCGTGATAATGGAAGCAGACTTCGACGCCGCCTGCTGGCATGACGCTCCACACATCGACCGCATCAATGAAGCCGCGCTCATGCAAATGCGGCTGCCAGGCGATTACGACTTCGCCGACCATCTGACATTGCGTGTTTATGACATAGCCCGTGACGACGACACGGTCCGGCAGGTGAGGGCAGGTGACATCTGGCGGCCGATATTCTAGTGCTGCTTCGTCGTCGTCTTCTTGCTCGTTCCGGCAGTTTTCTTCAAACCATAGCCGATCGCTTTCGTACAGCACGTCATAGTCGGCCCTCATCAGCTCACAGATGGGCTCTTGCGCTTGCGCCGCCGGGCCTGCGAGCAGAAGGCAAAGCCAGCAAACCAGCAGCGACGCCAAGCCTATTCTCCAGTAGTTCATTGCGCGCCCCCCTCGCCAAATACTACTTATGTCTCTAGTCTACGGGCGCGAAGACGAGCGTCAAGCAAGTCTGACAGATAGCAGACCGGACGCGTATTGTGCGTAGGCTTGCGGTAGGTTTCCCTCGCCGCTCTTCAAAGAAAAGCCCCGCCTCGAGTCTCTCCGGGCGGAGCCTTGCGGAACTTGGCGCTGCGCCGGGCTCAGCCGCAGCCGCCGCGCAACACACGCCGATAGTAGCGGCTGATGTAGCCCGTCTGTCCCTCGAACTCGACCTTGTACCAGTAGCCGTTAATCTCAAAGGCGGATACCTCGGAATTCAGCCAAACCAAGCCGATGATCTCGCCGGCCGGCTCGGAGCGCAGGAAGAGAGTCTCCTCTAGCTTAACCTGACAATCATGCAGCGGGATGGACTCGAAGACGGGCAGAGTCGCTTGCGCCGGCGGCGGCGCCGGGTCTGACGATGGCGGCGATTCCAGCAGCACCACCGTGCCGGCGCGGTCGATCTCGCCGCAGGTCATGCCGTCACGGTAAGTAGGTTGCAGCTCCATGGCGATGCGCGGCGAATAGGCGGCATCCAGGAAGACCAGCCAGCCTGGACTATGGAAGCAGACTTCCAGGCCGCCATTGATGTAGTTCCACACATCCACCGCGTCGATAAAGCCGCGCTTCATCAATGCGGGCTGCCAGGCGATGACGACTTCGCCGACCATCTGACATTGGGTATTGACGACGTGGCCCGTGACGACGACTCGGGGCGGCAAGTGAGGGCAGGTGACCGGCGCGGGCATGTACCTCGTTGGTGTTTTATCTTTACGCTTCTCCGCCGTACGTACAGTGATCACGCTTTGCCCCAAACCCGGGTTGCCGGCAACAACGACTGTAATGCGGTACGTCGTGTCCGGACGCAGCCCTTTGATGGTGTACGATGTCCCGTTCGTCCCGCCAACCGGGTCGTTGGTGTCGCCGCGCGCGGAGCCAATATAAACATAATAGCCGTAGCCGGAGGACCCGGGCGAAGGGTCCCATCGTATTGAGATCGAGTCGCTGCGGGTCTTGGTTGCGCGAAGATTTCTGACCCCGTCTTGCGCGAGCGCGGGCAGCGCCGCAGCCAGCGAAATCAAGAGAATGATACAGATATTGCGCGGGTGGTGATGATGTGCCATTGTGACGCCTCCTGATTCAGATCAGACCCTGCCGATAGTTTATGTCCGGCGATACACACGTCAAGCAGTCTGCCTCGACCACAGGCCTGGCGCAGTCTTCCCGAAGGCTTGCAGTAGGGTTCCCCTGCCGCGTCAAAAGAAAGCGCCCGGCCTCGCGACTGAGACCGGGCGTCTGCATGGTTGACTTGATTTGCTAAGGTCAGCCGCAACCGCCGCGCAACACACGCCGATAGTAGCGGCTGATATAGCCGGTCCTGCCCTCGAACTCGACCCTATACCAGTAGCCACTGATCTCTGAGACGAAGACTTCGGAATTCAGCCAGACCAAGCCGATGATCTCCCCGCCTGGCTCAGCGCGCAGGAAGAGCGTCTCCTCTAGTTTGATCAGGCATTCGCTCAGCGGGATCGCGTCAAATAGTGGCAGGGTGTATTGCGTTGGCTGAGTAACTGGCGCCGAGGCGGGGCCTGAGGCGAGCAGGACCACCGTGCCGGCGCCGTCTATCTCACCGCAAGTCATGCCGTCACGGTAAGTAGGTTGCAGCTCCATGGCGATGCGCGGCGCGTAGGCGGCATCCAGGAAGACCGGCCAACCTTCATTGCGGAAACAGACTTCAAGCCCGCCATTGACGTAGCTCCAGATATCGACCGCGTCAATGAAGCCGCGCTGCATCAGCTCCGGATGCTTCCCGATGACAACCTCGCCGACCATCTGGCACTGAGTGTTTACGACAAAGCCAAAGACGGCGACCCGCGTCGGCAGGTGCGGGCAAGTGACATCCGGCGGCCGATATACTTCTGGTTCTTCTTCGTCCTCGTCTTCCTGCAAGTTCATGCAGTTGGCTTTATACCAACTCCACTCAGTGGAGCTCAGATAATTCTCGTTCAGCATATACTCGCAAGTGTACTGGGCTTGCGTCGCCGGGGCTGCCGCCAGAAGGCAGAGCCAGCATACCAGCAGCGCTACCATTCCCATTCGCTTGTTTTTCATAGTGCTGCTCCTTCGTTGTATTTCTTGTGCCCCAAGTCTAGACGCGGCGATACGCCAGTCAAGCGATATGCTTCGATAGCAGGCGATGCGCGCATTATCCGTAGGCTCGCCGTAGGTTTCTGCGGCGGGAAATCAAAACGCCCCGCCTCGATTGTTCAAGACGGGGCGTTGCCGGAAGGGGCGCTGCGCCGGGCTCAGACGCAACCGCCGTAAACCACCCGGCTGTAGCGGCTGCTGATGTAGCCGGTCTTTCCCTCGAATTCAGTCTTGTACCAGTCGCCGCTGATTTCATAGACCGGCACTTCAGAATAGAGCCAGGCCAAGCCGATGATCTCGCCGGCCGGCTCGGCGCGCAGGAAGAGCGTCTCCTCCAGTTTGACCAGGCAACTGCTCGTCGGGATGGCATCATAGACGGGCAAGGCGTCATCCGCTGGCGGGGCAGGATTTGGCGCCGATTCGTGGAGGAGGACCACCGTGCCGGCCCGGTCGATCTTGCCGCAAGTCATGCCATCGCGCTGAAAAGCCGCCAGTTCCATGAGCATGCGCGGCGCGTACGCGGCATCCAGGAAGACTAGCGCGCCGCGGTTGCGGAAGCAGACTTCCAGCCCGCCATTGACGTAGCTCCATATATCCACCGCGTCGATTACGCCGCGTTCTACCAAATCCTCGCGCCCGACGCCGGCCGCGCCCACCATTCGGCATTGAGTGCCTTCGACATAGCCAAACACAGTGACCCTGGGCGGCAATTGGGGGCAGGTCGCTACTGTGCGCCTGTTCGCTGGCGCGTTCGCATCTTCGTCGTCTTCAGCTACTCTCGGGCAATGGCTGTAGTACCACCTATTGGTTTCTTCAAATATTACGTGGCCGCCGGCGCGAATATGCTCAAGCAGGCCTTCGCAAGTAAAGCCGCGGAATTCTTGCGCCTGCGCAGACGAAGCCAGCAGCGCAATGCAGAATATGCCGAGCGCAATCGCAGCAGTCCAGCATCGTTTCGCATTCATCTGTTCGCTCCTTCCCGCGGTTTACTCTATGCCAAGCATAGGCGCGGGCCGGGGCAAGTCAAGCGGGGTGAGACAATCGCCGCCATAGCGTCTCATTCGCGTAGGCTGGGGGTAGGGAAGACAGGCGAATCGCTGCTGGCGGACACGTCACTTGCCAATTTCCCGCCCTTGGTTATAATGTGGGCATCGTATCCCTTAGCGATTGGAAAGGCTTCATCATGCAAGAAGGCGGAATGGATATCGTCATCAAGTATTGCGCTACTTGAGGACACCAACCTAATGCCGTCAGTTTGACGGACGAAATTCTGAACGAACGTGAGATTGAGTATTTCATCAGCAGTTGGAAGCTTATTCCCAGCACGGGCGGCGTCTTTGATGTCTTGGTCAATGGCGAGCTCGTCTTCTCGAAGAAAGCCGTTGGCAGGCATGCCGAACCGGGCGAGGTGAGAGCCGGCATTCAGAAAGTTCTGGACACGGTGCGCCCAGCCGATTTTGAGTTGGCGGCCAAATAATCGGCGCAGCCGCGCGCTGACAACCACAGCTTCCGGTAAGCAAGCGACCGCTCTGGCAGGGTATCCCGCCGGGCGGTTTTGCTTTCGGGATTGGCCGCGACAGAGTTTACATTAGCCCAAACTTCGACTATACTACTAAAGAGACAGAGTGCGGGAAAACCGTCCGCTAAAGCGCGTCGCTCGCACCTCGTATCGATATGTTCCACGTTTCTATAGGAGGATTGCAGTAATGAAACGCACTGTACTGGTAACACTTTTGCTGGTCGCCATGCTCGCGCTTGGCGCGGTTCTGACGACGGCTCAGGACGATGGCCACATCGTGGCTCGCATCATGGATCGCGGCGAGCTCATCTGCGGCGTGAACTCGGTCTTGCCGGGCTTCGGCACACAGAATGACGCTGGCGAATTTGAAGGATTTGACGTAGACATTTGCCGCGCGGTCGCCGCCGCTATCCTTGGCGACGCCGGCGCGATCGCGTTCCGGCCGCTGACTGCCGCCGAGCGCCCGACAGCGCTAGCCAGCGGTGAAATCGACATGCTGAGCCGCAATACCACATGGACGCTCAGCCGCGACACGGAATGGGGCGCCACCTTCGGTCCCACGACCTTCTACGATGGTCAGGGCATCATGGTTAAGGTTGAATTCGGCGTTAGCAACCTGGCTGAACTGGCTGAGGAAAGCGTCACCATGTGCGCCACCGCCGGCACGACTACTGAGTTGAACATCACGGATACGGCTGATCGCCTCGGCGCCGATTGGGAACTCAACACCTTCCCCGATTTCGACGCCATCATGGACGCCTATGAAGCGGGCGCCTGCGACGCCTTCACCAGCGATGTCAGCAGCCTCGTCTCGCGCAAAGCCACCTCGGCGGATCCCGCGGCGCACTTCATTCTGCCCGAAGTGATCAGCAAGGAGCCGCTTGGTCCCGTCAGCCCGCAAAGCGATGCGCAGTTCGCCGACATCATCCGCTGGACGGTCTGGGGTCTGGTCCAAGCTGAGGAATTCGGCGTCAACAGCATGAACATCGGCGACTTCATGGATAGCGACGATGCCGGCATCGGCCGTTTGCTCGGCTTGGGCGACAACGTCGCCGGCGAATACCTCGGCATCGACGATGACTTCATGGTGAACGTCATCACGCAACTGGGCAACTACGGCGAGATCTATGATCGCTGGCTGGGTCCCGATACCATCTTTGGTTTGGAACGCGGCGTCAACGCCCTGTGGACCGACGGCGGTCTGCTCTACGCGGCGCCATTCCGTTAGACCGCGCCGCGCCTCAAAGGTGTAGATTTGCTGGCTGCGTCATCCACGCGATGGCGCAGCCTTTTTTGTTTGCGAAACGCATTTGTGCGGGCGCCTCCCTCCTAATAGAGCAAAGCGGCTAGCGCGCCGACGAGGCAATAGTTGCCAGCCGCCAGCCTTTTGCTTACAATTGTCTCATTGGTTGAGTCGTACGAATGTCAAGCAACGCATACGGGAACGTATCTATGGCGATGCAGCGAGATAGCAGGCAGAGCGCAAACCTGCTGCCGGCCGTGTTCCGCGACGCCCGCATTCTGCAAGGCATCTCTCAACTGATCTTCGTCGTGGTTGTCGTCATGGTGATGAACAACCTCGGCTTTCGCATAAACTCCGCCCTTGAAGCAACCAATCAGACCCCAAATTTCGAATTCCTGCAAAACCGCGCCGGCTTTGATCTAGCTGATTCCGGCGATTACACCTCGCGCGACCGTTATATTGACGCCTTCCGCGTCGGCTTCATCAACACCTTGCGCGTTGTGCTGCTGGGCTTGGTGGCGACCACAGTCATCGGCATCATGGTCGGCATATTCTTGCTCAGTCGCAACTTCCTGCTGCGCACGCTCTCGCGATCATACGTGGAGGTTCTGCGCAATACGCCAGTCCTGCTGCAGATATTCGCCTGGTTCTACATCGTGATATTCGCCCTGCCGCCGCAGCAAGAATCCATTGCCTTTCCGCAAGAAGGCATCCGCAGTCTACCGCTGCTGCAATACGCGTTTTCGTTGCTTGTCATCGCCTTGATATGGCAGTACAGCAATAGCCTGCGCCGACCCGCCTGGCGAACGGGCGTGCGGCAAGTGGGCATCGCTATCGTTGTTCTGGTCAATCTATTGGGCGTTGTCCTGATTGGCGCGGGCACGCCGATTGAATTCTTGCCCGGCATCTACATAAGCATCAAAGGCGTCGCCATCTTTGAGTTGATCCCCTCATCGCTCTTCGGCGTCTGGATGGTCTTCGTCGTGATTGGCATCGTCGTGGCGATCCTCTTGTGGCGCTACTTCGGCTATATCACCGAAACGACGGGCCAGCCGATCGCCAAGACGCGCATCGCTCTGGTCGCCCTGGTCGGCTTTATCCTTGTTGGCTGGCTGATAATGGGCATGCGCCCCACGCCGTCGATTATCACGGTTTATGACGACGAGAATGAAGAGTTCGTCGATTTGTCATACGACGACGCCTTTGAATCGGGCAGGCTGACGATTGAACAAGAATTGGAGTACACCCGTCAGCCCATCATATTCCGCCCGCCGACCCTCGATCGCCGGGGCCGCAACGTGGAAACCGGCATCGAGATTTCGCCGTCTTATCTAGCGGTCTTCCTTGGCGTCGTCATCTATACCTCTTCATTCATCGCGGAAGTCGTGCGAGCGGGCATCCAGGCGGTGCCCAAAGGCCAACTCGAAGCGTCGCGGGCGCTTGGTCTTTCGCGCGGCGACATGCTGCGGCTGGTTGTCTTGCCGCAAGCGCTGCGCGTTATTATCCCGCCGCTTGGCAACCAGTTTCTGAACTTGTCGAAGAATTCCAGCCTGGCCATCGCCGTCGCCTATACCGATATCTATCAGGTGACATTCACCATTATCAACCAGTCGGGCCAGTCCGTAACTGGCATCTTGATGGTCCTGCTCGCCTATCTGCTCATAAGTCTGTGTATTTCGCTGGTCATGAATTTGGTCAACCAACGTTTTCAATTGGTAACGAGGTAGGGGCTCAATGTCGGAACAGCCGAACGTTGACGCGACCAAAACAATTATCCATCATCACGACGAAGGCTCTCGTCCGCCGCCGACTCTGGAGGTCGGGCTTGTCGGCTGGATGCGACAGAATCTATTTGGGTCGCCGGCCGATGGCGCGGTCACCCTGCTTTCGTCACTGCTGATCATCATTCTGGTCGTTGGCTTCTTCGATTGGGCAATCGGCACGGCAAACTGGTTCACCATTATCAACAATCAGCGCCTCTTCATGATGGAATCATATGAGCCTATCTTTGAATGGCGCCTGGCGCTGACTGTGCTTGTCGCGGCGCTGCTGACGGGCATCAGCCTGGCCGCCTGGGTGCGGCGTTCGCTGCGCATGCTCGTTATCGTCTCGCTTGGCTTGCTCACAGCATTGGCGCTGCTGCAGCCGATCATCGAGGCGACCTTGCCGCAGCCGAACTCCTTTTTCACAGCCGGCAATATTGAAGTCGTGGATCGCGCCTCGACCATAAAGCCGCAGCGTGACCTGGCATTCATCGCGCAGGCAGGCGAGACCGTATCTATTCGCTTGGCGCTCGACGAAGCAGCCGACATCCATACCTTGAGCAATCTCTCCGGCTTCTCCGATCGAGCTTCCAACGCGCTGGCGAATGCGGCGCGCAATCGTCTGGACCAGCAGGTCACAACCGGCGATACCTTCGACCGCATGCGCAGCGGCGAATTGACCGAAGGCTTGGAAGAACGCACGCGCCTTGGCATTCGCACCTTTACGCGCACCAACGATATGCTCGCCTCGACTAGCCAGTACGTCGCGCATATCGGCGGACGTCTGACGGCGGACGACAGCCAGGTGTCTTTACTGCGCCTGTGGCTGGAGCGGCTGGAGCGCGCCGCCACGGGATTGGATCCGCCCGAGTCCGCGATTCTGGACGCCATGGAAGCGGTGGAAGACAGCGCCACCAACCTGTCCATGGCCGACAACATTCCCGCCGACCTGGGCGAAGCAATTATACATTTGACCACGGTGACGCTCGCCAGCGAACAATTGGAGGACCTGGGCGAGCTTCTAGTCGTGCAGCTCTCGGAAGATTTCATCGGCGCGCCCGACCAGAGCGACGACCAGGAGGAACTGCTGGAGCCAAGCGCGCGAGAAGCCGAATTTCTCCGCGATATGTTTGTGCGCTTGCTGACGCCGCAATCGGTCCTCGAGCTATATGATCTAGGAAACACGGCCATGTCCGTGGCCATCCGCGACGCCAACACGCTTGAACCGCTGGCTGCCGGCGAACTCCGCAGCGTCGACGATGCCGTATCCTATACGATTCCGTCGGACGGCTGGTACATCCTGACCAAGGACGCGGCCGAGGGAGAGGAAGGCATCGCCATCCTGTCCGTGTCGGGCGTACACCCTATCGTCGAACGTACCCTAAGCGCCACCGAATCGCGCTTTGTCCGGCTGACCGATAATGAGTTGGTAGTCACCGATAGCCGCCCGCTGATCGACGGCAGGAGCGCGCCATTTGTTGTGTTGATCGACAATCAGTTCCGCGGCTTGCGCGACGTGCAGACCTATCTGGTTCATTACATACCGCCCTTCTTCCAGCAGATTCAGGCGCTGCTGCTGCCATTCTTCATCACAATCGTATGGGGTTATCTGCTTGGCCGCGTCTTTGCACACTTGCTAGGCGAGAACTCCGTATTCAACAGTCGGGAGAATCGCTTGGCGGTGCTGGCCGCGGCGCTTTCGCCTCTGCTCATTCTGCTGGCATATTTCATGCTCCTCGATGGACCGAGCGCGATTGTCGGCGCGCCGGCAGTCATTCTCAGGCTGGCTGCCGCCTTTGGCGTTGTCCTGCTGGCGCGGCGCATAGAGACCTGGCTCAACACCACCAATCGCGGCGAGGGCGCCGAAGGATCGCTCAATAGAATGCTGCTATATGGCTGGGGCGTATTTCCCTTTGCCATGTTCATGATGGCGGCCGGAGTCGGCGGCCTCTCCGGCGCGGCGCTCGGCAGCATCGCCGGCGGCTTGGTCTGGCTGCTCCTCATGTATTTCATCGGCTTGAACTTCCGCGGCGCTTTGGGTTATGCCCTGCTGGTAGCGGGTTTCTTCGCGCAAGTGGCGCAAGCCGCAGTCGTAAACCTTGTCTGGGATGGGTGGTACAGCGATCCGACCGGCGCGCTGTTGATCTGGCTGACGGCGGCCATCGTCGGCGTCTTTGCCGGCGCGCGTGGCGCAGCGCTGTCTGACGCGATTGGCGCCAATGCGAAGCGCGTCGGCTATCTCATCGCCAGCATCGCCTTTCTCTTCGTCCTGCTTGATAGCAGCGCGTTGGCGGCCGCCGGCGGCGACTCCTTGCCGCTTTTGGCGGGCTTGGCGATCGCATTCTGGCTCGGCTGGATGTTCTTCAGCGGCGCGACTCGCTGGAGTTCCAATCGGATCATTGTGGGAATACTGTTGCTGACTTACCTGTGGATGCAGAGTTGGACGCTGGTCGATCGCTGGTCGACGATTTACTTCATCGTCTGGCTGATTGTTGGCGCTCTGGCTTTCAAGCGTGGCGAAGGCGCGCAGGAAGACGCCCGCAAGGCAGAAGACCTCAAGGGCGGCGCGCTCTTCCATCGTTTCGCCCGGGAGGGCTTGCTTGCCGCATTCGCTATTTGGCTCGCCGTGCTTTTGTTCCTGCCCAGTCTGGTCGCCGGGTTGGACGCGCGCGGCATGCTGCAAACATCGCCCGATGACCTGCTGCCGCTATCGGACAAGCGCCTTTGGGGCGGGCTGATGCTGACGATGCAACTGACTGTCTTGGGCATCGGCGCTTCCTTCCCGATAGGCTTGGCGCTGGCGCTCGGACGGCGCAGCAATATGCCGGCTGTCAAGTACGCCTGCATTCTCTATATTGAAGTGGTGCGCGGCGTGCCGCTCATTACGCTTCTCTTCTTGGCGGTGCTGTTGGTGCCGCTGGTCGATCCTACGCTTGCGACCATCGAGAACGCGGTGCGCGCCTGGGTCGCCATCACCATGTTCAGCGCGGCCTACCTGGCGGAGAATGTCCGCGGCGGCTTGCAATCGCTTGATCATGGTCAGACCGAAGCGGCGCTTGCCGTTGGCTTGTCCACTTGGCAGACCACGCTCCACATCTTGCTGCCGCAGGCTTTGCGCGCAGTCATTCCCGCGCTGGTGGGGCAGTTCATCTCGCTCTTCAAGGATACGTCGCTGGTCTCTATCATCGGCCTGGCGGATATCACCGGCATCGCCAACCGCGTGGTCGCGCAGCCGGAATTCCTGCAACGGCGCCAAGAGACTTTTCTGTACGCCGCCATCATCTATTTCGTCTTCAGCTATATCATGTCATACATCAGCCGGCGAATCGAGGCGACTGGCTCCGGCGCGATACGCGCGGATCGTCTGTGATTGCGCCGCTCGCTCAAGCGCAAAAATCGCGCGGATAAGTTTGCGGAGGTTCACATGCAAGAAACCAGCACCCAAGTAATGGCGAGCGACGAGCCGATAATTACTTGTCGCGAAATGAACAAGTGGTTCGGCGACTTTCATGTGCTGCGCAA
This sequence comes from Anaerolineae bacterium, assembly GCA_022824465.1. Lineage (GTDB taxonomy): Bacteria > Chloroflexota > Anaerolineae > Aggregatilineales > Phototrophicaceae > UBA6055. Next base: position 586,995 of record JAJDZV010000004.1, on the reverse strand, counting down.
TATCTCGCTGGAAGTGATGCCGCAGGAAGTATTGGTGATCATTGGACCGTCCGGTTCGGGCAAGTCAACCTTGATCCGCTGCATCAATCGGCTGGAAGAACATCAAGACGGAACCATCATCGTCAATGGCATTGAGTTGAGCCACGATGTACAGAATATCGCCGAGATCCGGCGCGAGACCGGCATGGTGTTCCAGCAATTCAACCTATTCCCGCACCTGACCGTGATGGACAATATCACGCTGGCGCCTATGAAGGTGCGCCATTGGGCGCGCGACCGAGCGGAACAACGGGCGATGGATCTGCTCGAGCGCGTCGAAATCCCCGAGCAAGCCTTTAAGTACCCGGGCCAACTCTCGGGCGGGCAGCAACAGCGTGTCGCCATTGCCCGGGCCCTGGCGATGGAGCCGAAGATCATGCTCTTCGATGAACCGACCTCCGCGCTCGACCCGGAAATGATCAAAGAAGTGCTCGACGTCATGAAGGAGTTGGCGCGCACCGGCATGACAATGCTGGTCGTCACGCACGAGATGGGCTTCGCGCGGGAAGTAGCCGACCGCGTCATCTTCATGGACATGGGGCGCATTGTCGAGCAGGGTCCGCCGGAGAACTTCTTCAGCCCCGATATCGTGCATCATCCACGCACGCAAGAGTTTCTAGACCAGATCCTGTAGCCGCGTCTGATGCTGCCTCCACCGGCTTCGATACAACCAGGGAGAGCGGCGCGCAGCCTGCTCTCTCCCTGCTTGATTGTACGTTGACTCGCGTGCCGCAAAGCGCCAGCGTCAGCCCGTCATTCCATCCGCTCCAGGCCGTAAACTTCCGTATCCGGATGAAAGGCCGCCCAAGCGAACCAGAAATGGGGAAAGGCGTTGAGCGCACGCAGATGGGCGCCCGCGAGCTCGCCGCTGACCGCGCTGCCGAATATATTCCAGACGCTGCCCGTTTCTGCGTCGGTGATCGCGTCCTCGTCAATCTGGAATGTCAGCGTCCGGCCGTCGATGTTGCGGTCGAATAGCGCGGCCATGCCAGTATCGTATGACTGGTCAATTCTGGCGGCGTCAAGCGCGCTGTAGGCGCCCGGCTGCCAGAAGACCGCGACATCACGGTCCGCGAACGAAGCATTGACGACCCTCTCCGCCGACAGTCGGGAGAACGGGAAAGCGATGCTGTGGTCGTCAACCGCCCAAGCGAGGACGCGTTCGGTGGCGGGCAAACGCGGATCGGGCGCGCCGCGAAACAGAAAAGGCGTCGTGCTGCTGTCATAGCCCACGTAAGGATTCCGTCCGTAAACGCCCCCGCCTGTTGAAAGCACTTCGCCCGCTGGGTATTGCGCCTTAAACGCCCCATATCCCACCAACTGCGACGGGACGATGTCCAGAAGCGCGCCGGTATGCGCGCCGACGATGCCCTCGCCGGTCAACTGCTGCCACAGCGACTGCGTCAGGTCGTCCCACATAATCAAGTCGCTGTTGCGCAAGAAGCCGCTGACGCCGAAGCGCAGGGTATCATTCCCGACCCGGCGATCGAATACGATCGCGCTGTTGCAGAGCGGACAGAAGGTGACTGCGATCGGGTTGTCGCCGATCCAGTCGTTGGCGATTTCGTGCCGCGTCAAGATCGCCAGCGGATAGGCGCGGGCGACGCCGTCAATCTCCAAGGCGATGACGGGCGATGCCGGCTGCAACCACTGGTCGGCAATCTCGAAATCGTCGAATTGCGGACTGTCAATCGGCGGGATGCCATCGCGCCCGACGCCGCCAGACATGATCTCATTGAAGACGCCATCAACGCTCTTGCATACATCTGTCAGATTCCAAACCGACTGCCAATTTGTCAGGACCGCTTCATCGTTGAAGGGCGCTGGCGGATTGTCGCAGGTGAGTTGCGCGAATGCCGCGCCCGGCGCCAATATCAATACGAACAGGACTAGCATGACCCGCTTTAGACTTAGGTTCATCGTTCTTCCTTTGCAAACAGAACTCTTCCGTTGTGAGTTGACATGCCCGCGAAGGCCTGCCATGTCCGGCGCATATCCGTCGCCTGGAGTCTGCGCCCGGCTTCAGTCCAGCCCGTAGACCTGCGTGTCGGGATGAAATGCCGCCCAGGCGAACCAGAAGTGAGGAAAGGCGTTGATCCAGCGCAGCCGTCTACCCGCAAGCTCGCCGTCGATGGCTTCGCCGTAAGCGTTCCAGGTCGAGCCAGTCGCTTCGTCGCGGAATGTCTCGTCCCCATTGGCGCTGAAGACGAGAACTTCGCCCTCCAGCCAGGACTCGTACATGCCGGCGGCGCCAACATCGCGGGAGTTATCGATCTTGTAGTCGCCGAGAGCAGAGGCCACGCCCGGCTGATAGAAAATGACGATCGGCGTTTCCGATACCTGATCATTGACCACCATTTCGCGGCGCAGCGTTTCGAAGGGATACGCCACCGGCGCGCCATCAATCACCGCCGCCAACACACGCGCCACCGGCGAACTCAATCGCGCGTCGATCTCGCCGCGGAACAAGAATGGCCTGCCAGGATTGCTGTCATAACCCGTGTAGGGATTGACGCCATACTGACGTCCATGTCCAGTATCACGCGACATAACCAAACCATCCGGGCGCCGTTCGGCGAAGCTGCCGAAGCTCACCACTTGGGACGGCACAATATCCAGCAGAACACCGGCGTGTTCGCCAACCAAGCCCTCGCCGGTCAGTTGCTGCCACCAGGTTTCCGTCTCGTAGTCGTACATGATTAGATCGCTGTGGCGCAGCAGCCCGCTAACGCCAAACTCCAGCAGATCGTGTTCCGCTCGGCGATCAAAGGTCACCGCGCTATTGCAGAGCGGGCAGAATGTCACGGCGACAGGCACATTGGCGATCACATCGTTGGCAATCTCATGCCACATGAGTATGGCCAAGGGGTAGGCGCGCGCCTCGCCGTCGATTTCCACCGCGATGACCGGCGAACGTTCACTGAGCCAGCCGGCGGCCGCTTCAACCGATTCCATCAGCGGGTTCCTAACCGAGGGGATGCCATCCTTGACCGGGTTGCCGACGATGATTTCCTCGAAATCCACGACGCTCTGGCAGAAGTCGGTAGACCAGTTGGATGTACGCAGGTGGCCAGGCGCGCAGTCGCCGTCGGCAGACACGTTGGCAAGTGAAGCGCCAACTAGCAGAAGGCCTGTCGCCAAAACGATCAGCCAGCTCAAACGCGCCCGATGTTTACGTCCAAACGCCCATTTCATGCAATTGTCCCCTGAAAGCAGAATCCGACTCTTAGGCTACATCGCGGTCATTACAATACAGTTACGCCCGCTCTGCTGCATATCTGTCGCCTGTTGCTTTGAGCGTCCCGGGCAGGCGTAACTTGGGGCAGAGGCACGGAAATACAACTTGAATTTGCCTTGACTGCTTCAGCGCAGCAACAGGCAGACCAGAAGTGGACGCTGCACTTGCGAATTCGCTTCGAGCCAAGGCCGGGGAGGCTTGTCGCCTTCGCCATTATCGCGCTGGTGAATTTGCTTGTTCGTGAGCTGGCTCTGAGTTACGCCGGTGTGCCGCCCTGTTACTCGACAGAACCAAATGACTACCGCCTGCGCCCGATGATTGCTGGAGCAATGCCGGTCATCAGAAGACAGGACCGCTGCTGGGCGAATGCGTCGAGGTCTTCATGGACGCCGACGATATCGGAAATTGCCCGTATGTTACAATGCCCCTATAGTAGACTTTCGGCTGCGGCGTGGACGGGAGCAGTCTCGCGCCAGCGAATAATATCCGACGCGGGCGTCGAAGGCTCAAGGAGGGACATGCCGATGCCTATTCCACCAATCACTCGTTCGCGGCGCCCGTCCGCATGTGCCATACGTCGTTAGAATGACAGCAGGCAGGGGGCTCCAGAGGCGCAACGCGCTGCAACTCGTCATCGCTGTCGGCATATTGGCGCTAGGCGCCGGCCTGGGCTTTGACCTGTTGCCCGGTACGCGTCCCGGCATTCATACGCTTCAGTTGCTTGCCATACTGTCGGGGCTGATTTTGATTCTCATCCCGCTCGCCGTCTTGCGGTGGGACCGCCTGCGGTTCGCGGCGAATCAATGGCGCGCCCTGGCTGCGATCCTCACCATTACGCTCTTCACTTTGCTCGTCCTGGAATTCATTCTCACTGCGCTTGGCTACGAGACATACTTTCCGCAGGGCGCGCCAGAAACTGACTTGCGCGCGGCGCCGTGGTGGACCTGCCAAGGCGCGCTCTGCCGGTCGATACCGGCGGAAGCAACCAAAGCCTGCGAAAGCGGACAACTGACGGGGCGCGACTGTCTGGTCAATGCGCAGGGTTTCCACGATTCGCAAGACTTCATCTATCAGCCTGAACTAGATGCGCGACTGCGCGTGCTTGTACTTGGTGATTCGTTTACCTTCGGCGCCGATGCTGATATAGGAAAGTCCTACGTAGAAACCATTGAGGCTAACGCGCCCGAAGCCGTAGTCTGGAACACCGGCATCTTTGGCGTCGGCACGAATCAAGCGCTAAACGCCTTCAAGCGATTCGCGCCCGACCTCAAGCCACAGGCGACGCTATACGGGTTTTATGTCAACGACTTTTTTGACAACCTTTTCCCAGTGGATGGCTATTTTCTTGGCATCGACGCCGATGGCGCGGTGACCCGCCTGCAGCAGTATCACCTGGACCCCTGGGGAAATGTAACCAAACTGGACCTGGATCGCCTGGCTTACTACCGCGGGCGCGGGATTGAGGCGCCGGCTAATGAGTTGGAACGACTGCTCGGCTCCACCCGGCTCGGCTCCATCGCGGTCGGCGCCATTGATTATGCTGGCAAGCTCAGCGGCGTCGCCCAGCGCGCTCAGGATAACCTCAAGGTGGAGCTCACGCGCGCATATCTGCGAGAGCTGCGCGACGCAAACATTAGACAAGGCTCTGCGCTACTGATAATGTTGATTCCCAGCTTGCCCGACCTGGCTGAACCAGGGAAAGACTACCGCTTGGCATTGCGCTTGTTCGAGGAGCTCAAGATCAGCCACTTCACGCCGCTGGACCTGCTCGATGCGCAGAACGACTACGCGCCCGACTGGCATTGGAACAACGCGGGTCATCAGAAAGTCGGCGCTTTGCTGAACGACTGCCTCGCATCATTCGCCGCTGCCGGAGACTTTTCCGAGTGCGTACTTGTTAAGCAGCCTTAACCCATATTCATAGATGCTGGACTAGGCGGAGCGCCTCACAGAGCAATGGCAAAAACGCGCAGCACCTACGTCTGCTCAAATTGCGGAAAACGCAGCCCGCAGCCATTCAAGTTATGCCCGGGATGCAAAGCCTTCGGCACGATGGCAGAGCGCCGCGAGCAAACACGGCGAGACGGAGCGGGGTCAGTGGTTCGCGCTACCGACAACGCAAATCCGCCGCTGACCTTGGCGCAGATAGATACAGATCGCGATGTCCGCATCCCTGTGCCGATTGCCGAATTCAGTCGCGTGCTCGGCGGCGGGCTGGTGCCGGGCTCATTGATCCTGCTTGGCGGCGAACCGGGCATCGGCAAGTCCACCCTGGTGCTTGAGTTGTCTGCGCAGCTCGCGCGGGAGCGTGGCAATGTCCTTTATGTCAGCGGCGAGGAAAGCGCCAGGCAGATCAAGCTGCGCGCCGATCGCCTTGGCTTGAGCGCAGAGCGGCTCTACTTGCTGGCGGAAACCGACCTGGAAGCCATCATCGACCACACGCGCGCGCTGGAGCCGAAGCTTCTGGTGATCGACTCGATCCAAACGACCAGGGACGCCGCGCTGAACTCATCGCCGGGCTTGATCGCGCAAGTGCGCCACTGCGCCACGAAACTGCAGGAACTGGCGAAGACTGGCGGCCTCAGCATCCTGCTCATCGGCCATGTGACCAAGGACGGCCACATCGCGGGTCCCCGCGTCCTCGAGCATATTGTCGATGCCGTGCTCTATCTCGAGGGCGATCCCTTTCAGCATTATCGCCTCCTGCGCAGCGTCAAGAATCGCTTTGGCGCGACAAACGAAGTCGGCGTATTCGAGATGCGCGGCCGCGGTCTCGTCCAGGTGGCAAACCCCTCCGAAGCCTTCCTGGAAGAGCGCTTGATTAACGCCGCCGGTTCCGCGATCGCCATCACCATGGAAGGTTCCCGCCCGCTGCTCGTCGAGATGCAGGCGCTGACCAGCCCGTCGGCATTTGGCAATCCGCGGCGCACGCCCAACGGCGTCGATGTGAACCGGCTCCTCTTGATTGCAGCCGTGCTGTCCAAGCGCCTCGGGCTGAAGCTCTGGGAGCAGGACATATTTGTGAACGTCATCGGCGGTTTGCGCATTTCGGAACCCGCTGCCGATCTGGCGATGGCGATGGCGATTGTGTCAAGCTACTACGATCGCGCCTTGCCAGCCGACCTGGCAATCGTCGGCGAAGTCGGCTTGAGCGGCGAAGTCAGAAGGGCGAGCCAACTAGATGCGCGCCTCAACGAAGCGCGTAAGATTGGCTTTAAACGCGCGCTTGTGCCGAAGCTTCGGCCTCACGCCAATGGTTTGCCGGCCGAGGCCCAGCTTATCCAAGTGCGGACTGTGTCTGAGGCGCTGCGCGCTGTGCTTTCGCCCGAAACCGGCTCTAGGGGTACTTCCGGTTGAGCAGGCGCGCGTATGGAATCGTCTCGCGTACGTGGCTCAAGCCGCAAATCCAGGCGACCGTGCGTTCAATGCCGATGCCAAAGCCGGCGTGCGGGACCGTGCCGAATTTGCGCAGATCAAGATACCACTCATAAGCCTCGCGCCCCAAGCCCATCTCATCTATATTCGCCGCGAGCAAGTCCAGATCGTGGATGCGCTCGCTGCCGCCGATGATCTCGCCATAGCCTTCGGGCGCCAGGAGATCGACGCTGCGGCAGACTTCGGGCCGCCCGGCAACCGGCGTCATATAAAAGGCTTTCACCGCCGTCGGATAGTGATAGACGAAGACCGGTTTCTCAAACATCTCCGCCAACGCGGTCTCATGCGGACTGCCGAAGTCCTCGCCCCAATCGATCGCCAGCTCGGCTTTCGCCTCAGGATCATCAATCTCTGATCGCAGCCCCTGCAAGCGCGCTACCGCGTCATCGTAACTGATGCGGGCGAAGGGCGCCGATATTGCTTCAAGCTTGTCGATATCGCGCTCAATGATTTCGAGATCTTGCTGATGCTTCGCCATGACTTGCTCCACCACGTTGCAGACCAAGCCTTCCTCGATGTCCATCAACTCCTCAAGCGAGCAGAACGCGATCTCTGGCTCGAGCATCCAAAACTCGATCAAATGCCGCCGGGTCTTCGACTTTTCGGCGCGGAAGGTCGGACCAAAACAGTAGACCTTGCCGAAAGCCATGATGTTCGCTTCGTTGTAGAGTTGACCCGTTTGCGCCAGGAAAGCGGTCTCGCCAAAATAATCGACGTCAAACAGCGTCGTGGTCTCTTCGCCAGCGGCTGGCGTGATGATTGGCGTATCAACCAGCAGAAAGCCCTGGTCATCCAGCCAATCGCGCATCGCCTTGATGATTGTCGCGCGTATCCGCAATATCGCCCATTGACGATTGCTGCGCACCCACAAGTGGCGATGATTCATCAGAAACTCGGTGCCATGCTCCTTGGGCGTGATCGGATAATCGTCCGCTTGCTGCACCAGTTGCAGTCGCTGTATGCCGATCTCGTAGCCCCCGGGGATGCCGGGCGCGCGTTCATCTTGCCGCACGACCCCTTCGATAATCACCGACGATTCCTGCGACAAGCCGCGCGCGACCGCAAACTCTTCCGGGTCCATTTCCCGTCTGAAGGCGACGCATTGCGCCTGGCCGCTGCCATCGCGCAGCAGAATGAACTGCAAGCGCCCTTTGCCGGTCCGGTTGTAGACCCAGCCGCGCACGCTGACCGCCTTACCAACGTAAGCGGCGATATCCTTGATCTGTATGACCGTTGCCAAAGTCATTCTCCTGCGGGAGCTTCCATTTTCTTCGGCGGCATTATAGCACAGCCAAACCCGCGCAAGACAAAAGCGCGCTCGCCTGGCTGCTCGTGTGAGCGCCCGACTGGCATCATACGTCGATCACAGCGCCTTCAGCGGCGCGCAACAGCCGATCCCAGAGCGCCAATCCCAAGCCCCGCCTTCTGGGGGCGCGCGCGATGATCAGGTCGACGCCTTTTGCGTCTAACGCGCGCATGGCTGCAAATAGACGCCGCGCCGCCTGCCTGTTATCATTGCCCAGACGCTCGATCTTGAGGTCCAAATGGGAGAGGGCAGCGGCATCAGCGTCAAACACAAGGGCGCCACTGTTGGGGTGGCGCGCGATCTCGGCGCCGATAGCCGCCCTCACTGCCGCGTCGTCGCCGCGTATCAGCAGTAGGCGGGCGCGCGGCGAATAGTGCTTGAGCAAGGCGCCCGGCGCCGGCGCCACATCTTCTTCGCCCAGGAAATGCGGCGAGTAGCCCAGCCCAGGGATGAGCTCGAGCAAGTCTTCCAGCGGTACGCCACCCGGTCGCAGCAGTCGCGGCATGCCGTCAACCAAGCTAAGGATCGTAGACTCCACGCCAATCGCCGTTTCGCCAGCGTCCAACACAATATCGACCGCGTCACCCAGATCATCAAGCACATGCTGCGCGCGAGTCGGGCTGGGCGCGGAAAAGCGGTTGGCGCTCGGCGCAGCGATCGGAACCGCGGCCGCCTCCAGCAGGGCAGTGGCAATCGGATGATCGGGCACGCGCACGGCCACCGTTTCCAGCCCCGATGTGACATTCGCCGGGATCCGCGCCGACTTCTTGAGCACCAGCGTAAGCGCGCCGGGCCAGAATCGACGACCAAGATCCCATGCTAATTCCGGCACATCGCAAGCGACCGTCGTCAGCTGGTCGAACTCGGCGACATGCACAATGAGCGGGTCGTTTGCCGGTCTGCCTTTGGCGCGGAAAATATCCTCCACGGCGGACGCGTCCCAAGCATTTGCCCCCAAGCCGTAGACAGTCTCCGTCGGAAACGCGACCAATCCCCCGGCTCTGATTGCCTCCGCCGCCAGCTGTATTCCCGACGCCGCCGGACTATGCGCCTCAAGACGAATTTTCTTCGCCCTTCGCTGGATACGACTGACTGCGCGCGCCCTCATGTTGCGTTGAATTCACCGTTCTCACCTTGTCGCCAGCATTCTACCACGTCCGCCCCCTGCTACTATTGTCAATGATTGCCGCATAACTTGCTTGGACGTAATCCGCTGTCCAGACTTATAATGAAATTAAGCAAGATGATGGAGGGAAGCAACGATGACCATCTTGATCACTGGCGCGGCCGGCTATGTCGGCAATCAAACTGCGAAGAAACTCGTGACTTTGGGACAGCCCGTTCGCGCCCTGGTGCGGACGCCGGCCAAAGCCAAATTGCGCTTGGGCAGCATTGCCGAACATATAGACACCGTCCAAGGCGACGTGACGAAGCCGGCGACTCTCGCGCCTGCCATGCGAGACGTAAAAGCGGTGATTCACACCGTCGCCATTGCCATGGAAAAGGGCGGCCAGACCTACGAGTCGGTCAATTATCAGGGCACGATCAATGTGGTGAAAGCGGCCGAGGCGGCCGGCGTCCCGCGCTTCATCAATATCAGCCAAAACGGCGCCCGCGCGGATCTGCCTTATCGCTTCCTCGCCAGCAAGGGGCGCGCCCAGGATTATGTCGCCGCTTCCTCGTTGCAATGGACGGCGCTGCGTCCCTCCGCCATATTTGGTCCCCAAGACGAATTCTTCAATTCCTTCGCTCGCCTGCTCAAGCTGACGCCTATCGTCTTTCCCCTGATTGGCGGCGGCGTGGCACAGTTTCAGCCAGTATATGTGCACGATGTGGTTGAGGCGGTCATCCGCTGCCTGGAAGACGATAGCACAATCGGCGCCGAACTTGCGCTTGGCGGTCCGGAAACGCTAACCCTGGGTGAAATCGAGCGTCGAATCATTGAAACGCTGGGCACTTGGCGTCTCCTGCTGCCTGTGCCAATCGCGCTGCTGCGCCCGGTCGTGCGCCTGATGCAAGCCGTGCTGCCCGGTTCGCCGGTCAGCACCAGCTTGCTTGACCTGCTGGAGGCGCCCAATACCGTGCCGGATAATGCGCTCGTCAATCGCTTCGGGATAGAGCCGATTCCCTTCGCCGGTGAACATATCGCCTACCTGCGCGACAATACGCTCAGCGATACCCTGGCGAAGTTCTTCGGCAACGCGACCGTCAACTGACGCTCAGCAGCTCTTCAAAGATTTGCTGGTAGGCGGCGGTCGCCGAGTCAAGCGAGAACGTGGCGACGACCCGCTGCCGGCCCGCCGCGCCAATTTGCGCGCGCAAGTCAGCGTCGCCAAGCAATCGCAGAACCCGCTCCGCCAGCGCCTCCTGGTCGTCACTGTCGACCAGGAAACCGGTGAGGCCATTGATCACAGTCTCCGCCGGCCCGCCGCGTCTTGTGCTGACGACTGGCACAGCGCAAGCCATCGCCTCGAGATTGGCTTTCCCGTAACTCTCAAAGTCGGAGGGACAGACAACGACATCAGCCGCCGCATACACCGATTCGACGTCTTCGCGATATCCGATGTAGTGCATGCGCTCTTGCAATACCGCGCTTGATTGCCAGCGCGCCAGTATCTCGCGGCGATAGCGGGCGTCGGCGGCCGCGCCAAATGTCTCGTCGCCCGCTATGACAAATTGCGCGCCAGGAACTTCCGCCAGCACGCGCTCCGCCATCGCTTGAAACCGATGATGCCCTTTGACGCGCTGGAATCGCGCTACCATCGCTACCACTGGATCGCCCTCGCTTAGGCCGAGTTCGCGCCGAATCTTCAGTCCGTCGCGCTGCGGATGAAACCTCTCTGTGTTTATGCCCGCATACACAACCGGCAGCCTGTCCGGCGACATGAAGGGAGGCGTGCCCAAAAATCCATCCCGAATCGCCTTGGAGCGCGCCACCGCCCGCAATCCGCGGAAAAAACTGCGCTGCCAGGCTTTCGGCTTGAACCACCACCCCCAGACGGTCCACAGCAGCGGGATGTTGAGACGCCGCGTCGCCGGAACCAGCAGCGGCAAGCTATGGTAATCGCTGTGCACCAGGTCGATTCCTTCACGCGCCATCAGATCGGCAAAGCGACTCACAACTGGAAATCGCGCCCAGATCCCCGGCACGAAACCGGTCGACGCGCCGCGATAGGGGATGAAGTGCGTCCGTCCGCCGCGCTCGCGCCAACGCTCCCCCAGCCGTCCAGCGGCGGGCAGAAGCAGATGGCTGTCGTACTGGCTGGCGTCGAGATTCTCGAACAGAGAGAGCAGATCTGTTTCGCCGCCGCCCAAGCCCGTATACCACGAGGCGAAGAGTACGCGCTTCATGTTTGATTCACTCGCAGAGCGGCAGGACAAGATAGCGGATGCGTTCAACGCAGGTCAAGGCCCGCGGCGGATTCTCCGCTTCGATTCGCCGCAGCAACTCAGCTGGGCTCTCTACCCGCCAGTAGTGGTGTTCGCCCCTGGCATCGCGAATCACGATTCCGGCGCCATCTTCGCTCGCGCTGAAATTCATGATCGGCTGGCTGTGCCTGAATACGTGATCAACGTCTTCGTCGCTGACGTCCCAGACTATGAGCTCGCTGCCCGATGCGACAATCAACAGGCCGCGCTCTAGCAGATACTCCCAATCGCTTGGAGGCGCCGTGGCTCGGGGCAAGGTGGTGATCGTTTCGGCGCCGGCGGCGTCGATGATTCTGATGCCCCCGTCTCGCAGCTTTAGCAGGAGCGCCTCCCCGCCGCGCGCGAGAATGCCCGCATCCACGCCGATAACCGTATGGCGGAGCAGCACAGTTTCGGGCGTCGCGATCGTCGTTAAGCTGGCTAGCCCCTTGTCGAGCACGGTGAAGAATACCAGCCGGTCGTCATCCGCGTCAAATGCGGCGTCGACGGCGACTACCGACCCAGCGTCAAGCGCATACAAGCCAAGCGCATGCCCGGCCGCAAGGTCCCACAATACAGCGCGCCCCTCATGCAGACTCAACATACGGCGTCCGTCCGAAGAGTAAGCGACTTTCTTGGGCGCGCCCGCGCTGATGGCATCCAGGCTAAGCGGCTCATCGCGCCCGCGACTGAGCAGCCAGAGGGCTTCGTCAACATCCACCGCCAGAATGCCCTCGCCATCAGCCGAGAGATGCAGCGCTGACAGACTATCCCACGGCGCTGTCCAGCTGCGCAAAGCCTCGCCGCTGTCAAAATCGTAGAGCGTCACGCGCGCGCCATCGTAAGCGGCGATGAAGGCGTCGCGGTGACCAACAAGCTCAGCCTCAGTTTCCAGCCTGATCTCCTGCGTGTCAATCGCCGCCAGCCGAAACCCGGCTTCGTCTCTCAATAGCAGCGTGCCTCCACCCGGGCTTATGCCGCTGCCCGCAAGCGCGCCGGATAGCGGCCTAGAAGTCTCGCCCCAGCTCGCGTCCAGGCGCCAAAGCGTCGCCAGCGCGCCCGCGGTCCGCCCGATGATGGTGTTCGCCGCCGCATTGACGCTGAACTCCGAGATTTCGCGTCCAGCGTTGCCGAATTCTTGGACTACTTCACCGTCAGCGGCCGACCACAGGACTAGACGCCCGTCTAGCGTCACTGATAGCAGCGACTGTCGATCCACAAAAGCCGCCGACCGCAGATTGGCTGTCAAATCTGTATCGAGCAGTCGGATGCTGCCTCCCGCTGCGAGATCGACCACAACCGCTCGCCGCCCGCCATCATTGCTCGCCACGCCTGCCAGCGCTAGACCGTCGTGAAAGCTGATGAACTGCAGTTCATCGCTCGGCGCAGACAGGTCGCCCAAAGACCAATTGAAGCCATCATCCAGCCGCGCGATCTCGTCGCCGCTCAGCAAATCCCAAAAGATGAGCGCGCCGGTATTCGGATCGCCGCGGTAGGCAGGCAAGCTGCTGCCGCCGCTATAGGCATATTGACCAGCCGCATCAGCGCCGCGATAGACGGTGTCGTCGTCAGCCGGGCTCGAGATCTCAAGCGAGTCAGCCGACCATGTGCGCATGATAGCCTCGCCGCTGGCGGCGCCCCAGCCGATGATTCTCTCGCCGTCCGCCGTCGCCAGCAGCTTGTCGATGGTCATTTCCACGTCCGGCGCCAGTGAGATTGTCACGAGCCTTTGACCGCTCTCGATATCCCAGGCGGCCAACAAGGGATCGCTGCCAGCGCTGTAAAGTCTGGAACCAGTCGGATGAAAGGCGATCGCCGTGACCGCCCCTGCGTGCCCGGACAGGCGAAGTTTTGCATCGCCCCCATCACTCGCGCGAACGACAATTTCGCCATCGCTGGAAGCGGTGACCAGACTGCCGCCATCAGGACTGTAAGCTACTTGCGTAATAGGCGCATTGTGGTCGTCTATCGTTGCCGCTAGGCTCCAACTAGCGCTGTCGTAGATTTTTGCCGTTGCGCCGCCATCGGCGATCAGCGCAAATTGCTCGGCGTCAGGCCGAAAACCGGGCATAGATTCCGTGTCCAAGGTCAAACTTCTTGCCGTGGAAGCCGCCCGCCGCAGCACGCGGTAAGCCGGCTTGGGCTCGTCCAGGGCGTCTTTCGCCACCCAAGCCAAAGCCAGCGCCAGTTCACGATCGCCGGCGTCCAGCGCCGCTTGAGCCGCGTCCACCAGACGCGCCGCATCAGCATCGCGCGCCTGCTCGTAAACCTCGGTGGCGCGCGCAATGGTGGCAAGCGCCTGCGCCGTTTCGGTCGCGATCACCGCTTGGGTCGCCGCTTCTTCCACCGCCATCTCGGTCAGTTTCACAGTTTCGCCTAGCTGGGCGCTGGTCGCCGCGAGCGAATCCACAAGGCTCAAGGCGCTGTCACTGGCGGCGGTGGCTGCCGCTTCCGTTATCGCCAATCGCGCATGCGCGGTACTCGTTTGCGCCGCCGCCGCTCGCCCCGCCTGATTTGCCGCCAAGGCCGCCCGCAACAGCAGAAACCCAAACCCGAGCGCGACCATAACCAAGAGAGCCAGACCTATCTTGGCACGCGGCAAGGCGCTCGCGCTTGGCGGCCGCTGACGCCGACTGCTGTGGATGTATTCGACCAGCAGAGGCGATGGCTTCAGGGTGCGCAGGCTGCTATCTGCCAGCCACTGCCGCGCCTCAGCCACACGCTCCTGCGGCAGCAACTGGCTGGGACGCCGTCCCCGCCGCTGCCAAATGTCCGCCGCGACCAGCAAGCTCGTATGCAGCCTGGTCTCGTGATCAAAGCGCAAATATTGCCGCAGTTCGTCGACCTGCTCCGCCAGATTGTCGCGCTCGCGAAAGTACACATAAGGGTTGTCCGCGATGGCCGGATGCACCTCCACCTCAATCTCGTCATCGAGAATCAAGCTCACCAAACGCTTGCTGTTGTTCACCGCGTGCTGGATCAACTCATTGCATAGTTGACTGGCGGCTGAGTCCGGCGAGAGCACGACGCCGACCGCGTGCGAGCGCAAGACGCAGTCTTTCAGCGCCGCGATGTCTACGGCTGCCTTGCTAAAGTCGTCCTCTTCAAATCGGCAGGCGCTGCCCATGGCGCTCAGTTGCGCGGCGATACGCCTGACGATCGAGACATCGGCTGGATGGTAAACGAAGAAGAGATCGTAAGTCTGTTGTTCTTCAAACACTTTTAAGGGAGCGGCATCCAAGTTGGACATGATACTAATGAATATAGCATAGATACGCGCTCAGCATGTCGCCGCAGGCCAATAGCTACAGCGGCCAAACAAAGCAGACCGCCGGCCTCTGCCAACGGTCTGCCATTTGACCTGTGTTTCTTTTTCGAATGCTGGACCCCTCCCGCTTGCCGAGAGAGGGGCAATGCTCAACTGTCAGAACTACTCGGCCGCTTGATGCGCGATGCGCCCATCCAGCTCGACATGTATCGGACTGTTGGCGGCGATGTAATCCGCAACCACCTGGTCCAGCGGACGACCGGCGTCGTATGCGTTGACCGCGTTGGTCTCCAACACCGAATAGGCGTCGCCGCCGCCGCGCATGTAATCATTTGACGCGACCGAATACATCGCATCCGGTTCGATCGGGACGAACTCGCCGTCTTGCATCACCTCAACGCTGACGATGCGGCTGCCCGCCTCCCGCGTCGCATCAAAGACATAGCGCATGCCGGCGACTTGCGGGAAGCGTCCCGCCGCGCCGTCGACCACCGGATTGTTGTTTTCGTCGACCTCCACGCGGCTGACCCCATTTTCCAAGGCAACAATCACATCAGCGCCGCTCAGGTCGAAGGTGCTGATCAAGTTGCCGAAGGGCAATACATTCAAGACATCGCCCAGCGATACTTGGCCCGCCGCGATATCAGCGCGGATGCCGCCGCCATTTTGAATCACGATATCGACGCCGGTCTCTTCCAGCATCGCATCCGAAATTAGATTGCCCAACAGACACTCCTCGATCCTGCAGAGACGCGGGCTGGTGCCGGTCAAGTCGACCGCGCTCTCCCCGACTGGCTGCGCGCGCAATTCCGCGATTGGCTCCGCCAAGCCGGCGATCAAATCGCTGATCGCCGGTTCCGGGCTGATGTAGCGGCTCAGCAATATCGCATCGCCATCCCAGTCCGTCAGCAAGCCATCGGCGTCAAACTCGACATCTAGACGCCCCAGATATAGCGTACGAGTATTGGCTTGCACGACCAGGATCGGCTCGCCGCTGGCGCTCTCCAACACAGTCGGGTATCCGCCCAGCGCGCCGCTGTAGGTATTGCTGAGGAAAGTATTGGTGTGCCCGCCGACGACAATATCGACGCCGCTTACCGCTTGCGCCAATTCTACATCAGGCGCATAGCCAAGATGCGTCAGCAGAATGATCTTGTTGATGCCCTCGGCACTTAGCGTGTCAACTTGTGCCTGCGTTATGCCGACCAGGTCATCACTGAATACAAGATCATCGCTTGGCCGGTTGAGCACCACCGTTTCCGGCGTGGTCAATCCGATGATGCCGATGGATTCGCCACCGACCTCGAGGATGACCGACGGCTCGACCAATCCTGCCAGATACGGATCTTCGCTGAAATCAATGTTGGCGCTCAGTGAAGGGAAGTTGAGGCCAGTTATAAAATTCGCAAGTCCGTCGCTTCCCTCGTTGAATTCGTGGTTGCCCAATGCTACCGCATCGTAATCGAGGGCATTCATGATCTCCACGCTGTCCTGCCCGCGATGTTGCACATGGAAAAGCGTGCCCGTGAAGCGGTCGCCAGCATCCAGCAAGAGGTGATTGTCCACCTCGGCGCGAATCTGTTGCACGACAGTCGCCTGCCGCGCCGCGCCGCCGTCGCCGTTTCGCTGCGGCTCATGATGACCGTGCACGTCATTGGTGTGCATGATCGTCATCTCAAAACTGTCCTGCGCGCTCGCAACGCCGGCGAGCAAGACAATCGCCGCCAATAGAACTAGTAGCTTGTGACTCATGACTTTCTCCTTATCCTGCAACTTGAAGTCCACTCCTAGTAAACGGAGAATCCGTCCCGCAATTATACCGACCTCGAATCCCGCATTCAATCTTTTGAGCAATATTGCGCTAGACCATTGCCAAACAGCAGCGCTCAACCTGCGCGCCGGACTTATCCGCTTCGAGGATTTTCCAGCTTGCCAATCACCTGCAGCCAGGCCGGCTCCGGCATTGGATTGACATGCAGCCTCATGCCCAGTCGCTTCATCGTATTCTGAGACGCGATATTGTCATGCTCGGTGGTCGCCACCACCTGCCGGAGATTCAACCTGCCGAACAGATACTCCAGCAGCGCTTCAGCGGCTTCGCTGGCGTAACCGCGCCGCCGATGCGCTGGCATGATGCCCCAAAACAGCCCGACTTCGGGTCTTAGTCGACTGTCGGATGCGTCGCCGGCCAAGACGGCCCAAGGCGCCAATGTCGGCACAATCCCCACCGCGCCAACGAATTCCCCGCCGCTGAGCAGCTCAACGGCGTAATCGGCATAGGGCGGTTGCCCCAGCTGCGCCAACTCGCGATAACTGTCAACGGTCCAGCGCAGCCAGGCTTGTACCGAAGCTCGGGCCGCGTCCAAACCAAAGACCTCCTGCCGAAAACGCAGGCAATCATCCAGGTCCCGCATGGCGAACTGGCGGATGCGCAATCGCGCGCTAGTTAGCTCCAGCCCCTGGTTCATGCCTCCCGACCCCGCCGCTCAGCTACGCAGATAGGAGGCGCCATTGACATCGACGATTGCGCCAGTCGTAAATTCGGCGCCCTCGGATGCCAGGAAAACAGCGACATGCGCTACTTCTTCGGGCTTGGCCACACGGCCCAGCGGCGATTGACGAAGGATGTCTGCGCCATCCGGCTGTGCGAGCCGCTCAGCAGCCATGTCCGTTTCTACGAAGCCCGGCGCCACCGTGCCGATGAAGATTTTGTGCGGCGCCAGCAGTTTCGCCAATGACTGCCCCAGACTGTTCAGCCCAGCCTTGCTGGCGCCATAAGCCGGCGCGTCCGGCTCGCCGCGGAATGCGCCCCGAGACGATATATTGACGATGCGCCCGCCTCCCTGATTCATCATATATTTCGCCGCGCAATATGTGGCATTGGCCGCGCCATAAAGATTCACGCCCAGGACCCGCGGAAAATACGCCGCCCATTCGTCGTAGGTCGCTTCTGGCAGGGGCAGCTCTTCGTATATGCCCGCGTTGTTCACCAGAACGTCGATCCGCCCCATGCGCTCCACAACCTCGTCCACCATACGCTTGACCGCCGCCGGGTCGGCCAGATCGGCTTGCGCTATGATATGTCCCTCGCCAGTGAGCATGTTTCTTGTCGTTTCTGCCGCCTCCAGCTCACACCGATAATGCAGGGCGACACGCGCGCCTCGTGCCGCAAAGGCTTTGGCGATCTCACGGCCGATGCCGCGTGAGGCGCCGGTGACCAAGATCGCTTTGCCGTCAAAATGCATCGACAGCTCCTTCCGCTTGTCATTGCCGAGAGACACTGCAAACTGATCTTGCAGGCGGCGAAGAGTCAACCCCGTCCGCAAAAGCACCGCCCCTCCGGTGATTGAGCCGGGAGGGGCGCTCTGTCAACCAGCCTGCGATGACAGCCGCTAGTAGCAGCTGCCCTTCAACGTCAGGTAATCACTGCTCAGCCAACCGATGATGCCGAAGTAATTGACGCGATAGAAGTGCGTCGCCCGCTGGTCGGCCGCCAATTCGACATCGTTCAGCACATTCGCAAGGATTGGACTGCTGCTGGTCGGACCCTGCCGCAGGTTCAGAATGTCAGTCGTCGTCACAGTGCATTCTTCGCTGAGACTCCAAATGGGCTCCGCAATCGCGCCCGATGTCAAGAAGGCCAGCGGCATATAGACCGCCGACCCCGCGCGATCGACTGACGCGCATTGGAAACTGCCTTGTGGCCAGGTCTGCAGCGGCACAATAATTCGCGGAGAATACGCGGCGTCCAGCAAGACGATCGCGCCCGAGTCGTGTTGGAAGCACACAGTCAACGGCGTCGGAACCCAGCCGTAGATGTCTATGGCGTAAAGGGCGCCATGGTTCACCAGCGTCTGATTGCCGACGCCGCTCCAGTCTAGCATCTTGCAGTATACGCTTGACGACGCGCCAGCTACGGTAATGTGACCAGGAAGCTCGTCGCAGGATGACTCAACCGGCGTCGGCGCCGCCTCCTCTTCATCGTCGTCGGCTGAGCTTCCACCATCTCCGCCCGGCGTCAGCGCCGCAAGCGCGCTCTGTATCTGGAAGCTGAAGACGCCCGACTGGTATTCAGCCGCGCCTATGTCGCATGCCTCCGGCAAGCGCTCAATCCCGCGTTGATCAAGCGGCGAGCAATTCTCGGCAAAGGCCGAGTCTATCACTGGGCTGCCCTCTTGCGGCATGTAATACACCGGCGAACCGCCCAGCTGCAGCAGCAAGGGATCCGCCGTTAAGCCATCGTGATTGCAGCTGTCATCCTCAATCAGATTGCCGAGATTGGCATTCAGTGTTCCGGCGCAATCCCCGCCGACATTGAAGCTCAGGATGCTATTGTACAATTGCAGCACCGTCAAATCATAGATCCCGCCGCCCTCGACAGCCGTATTGCCGACCACCGTTGCGTGCGTGATGATGCTTGACCCCGCGTTGTAAATGCCGCCGCCGAATCCGCCGGCGCTGTTGTCGCTGAAGGTCGAGTTGCTTATGCTGGCGCTGCCGCCGTCGATGTAGACGCCGCCGCCATCGGCTGGCGACGAATTGCTGTCTACCCCGCTGCGCTCAATGACCAGATTGCTGGAATCGCCCGCGAAGTAAATGCCGCCGCCATTCACGCCATCGACCTCCGGCAGAGCGACTTCCTCCTCAAGCGTTTCAGTCGGCTCTTGCTCGGCTTGCGCTTCCGTTTCGATCCCTTCCGCCTGCGCATCGGCTTCCGTGCCAATGGTCCGGCTCTCGCCCTCCTGGTCCGCTTCATCTTCGACTTCTACCGGCGGGTAGTCTTCCGCCGAGGCGCCAGTGGCATTGCCGCTGACTACGCTGTCGGTCAAAGTAACGTCGCTGGCGTTCGCGTAAATGCCGCCGCCATAACCGCGCGCGCCGCTCTGGCTGACGACGCTGTTGTTTAGCGCAAGCGTGCCGCCGGCTACCGCAATTGCGCCGCCATTCTCGATGCCGAAGCCGTTGCTCATATTTAGATCGTTTATCGTCAACGATCCCGTGTTCACGTTGAAGATCTGGTTGCCGCCGCCATTAATGCTGAATCCCTTGCCTTCTATCACAATATTGGACGTCACAAACAAGGTCGCGTCTAGCGCGATAAGGCCTTCGTCCGTGCCGCTGACATCAATCGTGATAGTGTCCAGCCCCGGTATCGTCTCGTCATCGGCTTGATCACTATTCGCGTCGACGCCGTCGCCGGCCTCGCAATCGATCATCGGCTCGACCATGTCGGCGCCGTTAGCCGAGCGGATCGCATTGGCCAAGCTGCAGTCGGCATCCACAAGTATATCGGCCGCCAGCGTCTGCCCGATCGGCAGAAGCAAGAGCGCTATCGCCAGAATGATATTTTTCCTGGAAACGAAACATGGTGTTTTCACGGTTGGTTCCTATCCCAAATCATCGGCATCACCGGAAGTGAGACCGGCTAGCGCAGAGGCTCTGCGAAGATATCAGCCTGATCTCATGCGGTCAGCTTGCCGCCATGCGACGGCTGCCAAGCGTCTGACCGCGCGCCACAGCAACAAATGGACCAACTCCATTTAAGTACGATTCGCTCTCTGGCACAAACGGTACAGCCACGTATTTCACACGCGGAGGCGCAATTCCAATAGCTAACGAAATGAAGCGCGCGGCTCAGCCGGCTTCAGCCATCCGGCGGATCAGCGCCAGCGTCATTCTGGCATCATCCAGGGCGTCATGCGCTCGGCTGATCGCCAAACCCTCTTGACGCGCAGCCGCGCTTAGTTTGTGCCAAACGTAATTGCGGCCGCTGTCCTTGCGTACTCCCTTGAAGCGCGCATACTGCCTCATCGCGCAGTCCCGCTTGCCTATGCGCACATCCGGCAGGCGGTAACGCGCCGCGGTCTGTTGCAGCATTCGCCAGTCGAAATCCATGTTGTACGCCACCACGACCTGCCCGGCCAGCAGCGCCGAAAGCTGGATGTAGACACGCGTGAAATCCGGCGCGTCAGCCACATCGCGATCGCTGATGCCGTGAATGGCGGTGGCGCCGCGTCCGATTGGAATCGTCGGCTTGATCGTTTGATTCATCACAACAAGGCCTTCCCGGTCGACGATGCCGATTTGCACGATCTCATCCGCGTTGCTCAAACCGGTCGTTTCCGTGTCCAGCACAAAGAAGGAGTGAGCCAGCAAGTTGCGCGCCCACTGTATTGATTGCCGGCGATGCGCTGGATGATAATGCCGCGTCATGGCTCACAGTGCTCTTGCTTCTGTCGCTGCCGAGTATAACACAGGCAATTCGCGCCCCCGCCGCCGGAGAGACTTGCCAATCGCTTCTGACTGTGATACACTCATCCCATCTGTTGGACGAGTAAGGGAGGTGATTCGATCATGTTAGGTTCTAAGGGGGCTACCCTCTAACCGTTTCACACCTCTAGGTTTCACTTCTAGCGTGAATTCTGTTAGAGGGTGAACCCGAAAACCGTCAGACTGTGGATTTGACAGTCGAGGGACCGCAGACTAATCCTCTGCGGTCCCTTTCGTTTGGCTGGACTTCTGCGCGACATAGTCTTCACGCAGCAGCGCATACCAGTGCAGATCCTTGAAACGGTCGCGATGCCAGGCGGCGCCTCGCCGTATCCCCTCAAAGCGCATGCCCGCCTTCTGCATAACCCGACCCGAGGCGATATTGCCGGCGAAATGCCCCGCCTCTATGCGGTTGAGCTTCAGCGACTCAAAGCCGAACTGAATCAGCAGGCTCAAGGCCACCGTCGCCAAGCCCCGACCCTGAAATGGCTCGCCGATCCAATAGCCGACCTCGGCGCGAGAATGCTCGAGAACCGGGTGAAGCCCCATGCACCCGGCAAAACGCTGGCTGCCCGCTTCGACAATGCCAAAGACGCAAGCCTCGCCATCGCTCCAGAGGTCTTGGCTCTTCCGCACGAACTCATGCGCCGCTTCCGGCGGATACGGCGCCGGCACAAACGTGTTCTCGACTATTGACTTGGCGGTTGCCAGGGCCAGGATATCGTCCGCGTCGTCCGCTTCCAAGGGACGCATAAGCAGCGCATCGCTCCGCAAGACCGTCTCTTTCATAGCCAACACCCTACGATTCCGAGTGGCAATCTTGTAGCTTCCCGCTGTCGGCCGCCCGGCTTTCCAACTTTAGCGTTAGCTCCAGCGTATCCCGTCCGCGCACGACCAGCAGCTCGACTTCATCGCCGGGCTTCGTCTGCTGCACCAGGTACGTGACCAATCCATCCAGATTGTCAAAATGGAAATCGTTGATGGCGACGATCACATCGCCGCCGGCGCAAACCTCTTCGCCGCGCACGTCTACCAAAACGCTGCCGCCCAGCAAACCAGCGCGATGCGCCGGCGAACCGACCGTGACGCCCCGCAGCAAGACACCGCGCTCAACAGGCAACTCCAGCGACTCGCTTAAGCCAGCGACGCCATACCCGCCGTCTTCGCGCATCACCGATATGCCCATCCAGGAGTACTCTACACGTCCCCGCTCTATCAGATCTGGAATCACGCGCCGCATCGTATCAGCCGGCACCGCGAAACCGATCCCTTGAAACGAACCGCTGTCCGTGCGAATCGCCGTGGTGATGCCGATCACCAATCCCTGCGAGTCTAGCAGCGGCCCGCCCGAATTGCCGGGGTTGATCGTGGCGTCAATTTGAATGATGGAGGGATTGTCAAAGCCCGGCGCAACCCCCGCGTCAAGCAACTCAGCCGACGGCAGCGTCCGTCCCAAGCCACTTACGATGCCGGTCGTCATGGAACTGCTGAGCCCAAAAGGATTGCCAATCACGACCACACGCTGACCAACCTGGACCCGTGCCGATTCGCCGATGCGCAACGGCTGCAGGCTCTCCGCGTCGGCGCTTATCCGCAAGACCGCAAGATCGCTAAAGCTGTCCAAGCCCACGACTTCCGCCGGCCGGACGTACGCGTTCTGCAAAGTCACGCTGACGCTCTCGACGGCGCTGACCAGATGCGCGTTGGTGACGATATGCCCTTCGCGGTCGTAGACGAATCCAGAACCGCGGCGAACATCGCTTTCCGTGCCGTCACCGTCACGAGTCACCGCTTCGATATTCACCACCGACGGACTCGCCCGCTCGTATAAATTGCTGAGCAGCCGATACTCGGCATCGGCCGCGCTGACCACTTCGCTTGGCAGGGCAGTCGCCGGGAGCGCGGCGTCCGGCTCGCCCGGCAACCGAAGCGTGTCACTATCACCGGCGCGCCGCAAGTCGCTGCCGAAGCTGCACGCCGCAATCAATATCGCGCTGCTGACTATGACGAGGATCTGGCGCATCAACAACAACCGAATTCCATTGACGTATCCATTGTAACAGCATAGCCCTGCAAGGTCGCGAGGTTCCCGCCAAGCGCGACAAGCAATTTATCACAATGCGATTAGGCAAGTGTGAGGCGGCGCCCGCGAAGACTATCCCAGGCTGGCGCGCAGCTTCTCCGCCAGCTCCCGCTGTTTCTCATCAAGCGCTCCGGGCACGGTGATGACGACCCGGGCGTACAAGTCGCCGAAGGCATCGCCCTGGCGCAGCTTCGGCATCCCTTTGCCGCTCAGGCGCAACTTCTGGCCCGATTGTGTGCCGGGCTTTATCTTCAGCCGCAGCGGTCGGTTAAACGTGGGCACGGACGCCTCGCCGCCCAACATCGCGGTCAATGCATCGACTTTGACATCGACATGCAGGTCATCTCCCTGTCGCTGGAATTGCGGATCCTCGCTGACGCTCACCACCAGATACAGGTGGCCCGCGCTGCCGCCGTTGACTCCCGGATTGCCTTCGCCCGCAAGCCGGACCTTGGCGCCGGTTGCCGCCCCCCTCGGGATCTGCACCGTGATGTCGCGCCCGCCTTTGCTTACGATTCGCTGCGTGCCTTCGTAAGCCTCCCGCAAACTGATCGTGACCTCCTGCTCGATATTGCGACCGGCGCGCGGATAACTCGCATGGCTATGAAAGCCGCCGCGCCCGCCGCCGCCGAAAAAAGAATCAAAGATTTCGGAAACATCGGTGTACGCCGCGCCGCCATTGGCGAAAGGTCCTTGACCATCAACATCCTGGAATTGCCGCCAATTCTCGCCGAACCGATTGTAGGCCGAACGTTTCTCCTCGTCGCTCAGCACTTCATAAGCCTCGCTGACTTCCTTGAAGCGCGCTTCCGCGACCGGATTGTCGGGATTGGCATCAGGATGATACTGCTTCGCCTTCCGCCGAAACGCTCGCTTGATGTCGTCATCGCTGGCGTCGCGTGATACGCCCAAAACACCGTAGTAATCTTTGCTCATGGCCTGTCCGTTACGCGCCTTACGCGTCTATTGTACGGTCTGCAAGGTCTGTGGTCAATTGATGTCGCTTGCCGAAGACAACCGCGGCGCGACCCTCAGAGGCGCCTCCAAACCCAGCTTACTCCTGGACTATTAGAACGGCGTTGGTGCTTCAGCTCAAGATCTACCGCCCCCATTTTGTGTTATGATTAGTTCACTCTTCGCGCATCGCTGCTTGAAACTGCGCATGTCGTATCGGCTCGATAAACGTGGATCGCGCCGGGCTCTAGGACAATTCCATGAGCAAGCGGAACATCCGGGCTGGTTCGTCTCAGTCGGTTGAGGACTTCCTCAAGGCTATCTACAACTTGCAGCGCGAGACCGATCGCGTCTCCACCAGCGCTCTGTCCGAAGCCTTGACAATCAGCGCCCCGGCGGTGACCGACATGGCGCAGCGGCTCGTGGAAGAAGGCGCCGTCGACTACGTGAAATATCGCGGCGTTCGGCTCACCGAACAGGGGGAACGCATCGCCCTGAGAATCCTGCGCCGCCACCGATTGATCGAAACCTACCTGATGCAAGATCTCGGCTACGAATTGCACGAAGTGCATGACGAAGCCGAAGCGCTCGAGCACACCGTCTCCGATCGCTTTGTCGAGGCGATTTCGCGCAAGTTGAATCACCCCCTCTATGATCCGCATGGCGACCCGATTCCCGACCTCGCGGGTGTCATGCGCCTGCGCGACCTGCACCCGCTGGCCGAGCTCGCGCTCAACACGCCGGCGCGCATCCGGCGCTTTGTCATGGATGACCCGGCCATGCTCCGCAATGCCCTTGAGCGCGGCTTGGAAATCGGCAAATCGCTGGAAGTCGTCGAGCGCGACCAGTTTGACGGTCCCATCGTGGTGGTCATAAAGCCAGGCAACACCCAGACAATCGGCTTCAAGATGGCGTCTGCGATACTTGTTGAATTCTCCGAGCCAATGTGCTAGCATCCAATCCCCATTTTCGCTGTGGGGATCGAATCAGCAGTTCTGCGCCGTGCCATGAACTTTGAAGAATCGCGATATCGCGCTGGCAAAACTTGTGCCTTGGCTTATGAAGTTGCGCCCTGTGCCGCGGCTCAGACTATATGCGGGAACCAAATGAATGCCGGTTTGACACGATGCTAACCGAACTCAAGCCAGTAAGCCGAGTCAACCAGCGGGTCAGGGCGATTCTCCTCACCGGCGACGATTCCGTGCTGCTAATAGAGCGAATCAAGCCTAACGGATCCGCCAGTTACTGGGTAGCGCCAGGCGGCGGCGTCGAGGCCGGCGATGCTGACCTCATCGCCTCGCTGGAGCGTGAGCTGTATGAAGAATTGGGCGCTGTCGCCACGGTCGTAAGAACGGCGTTTGTCCTGGAGCACTTTAAGGCGGGCAAACAGCTCGAGGAGCACTTCTTCGTCTGTCATCTGCACAACTATGACCTCAGCAAGCGTTACGGTCCCGAGTTCAACGATCCCGCCAACGGCGAATACCTGCCCGTTGCCGTACCGCTGGATGCTCTTGAATTGCAGCGCGTCAACATCAAGACCCCCGAATTGCGCGCCTGGATGATTCGCAACCTGGATCTGCTTCGCCGCCTTCAGCCCATTCGCGCCTGAGCGGCTTATACACCCGTACAAAACCCGGCCGCCACGCTATGCGCGCCTACCTTCGCTGCCGACTGGTTTACGTCTCTAATGTCGGCGCATCGGCGCGATTATTCCTAGGACATTCTTACAGTAGCGTTAGTAATAGTCATACAAGACTATAGACATTAGTATTGATAAGTATTGACTTAATAATTGCCTAATGGTTCGTATTTGGTTTGACGTAATCCCTGAGACCGTGTATATTTCTTAACGTTCGTCACCACTGCACGGCACTACATGGAATCTCAAGGCGCGATGCGATATGAAAAAATCAACCGTTCTTGTGATAGACGCGGACAACGACAACAACAAGACTATCGCGGAATTCCTTGAGAGCCATGCCTACCAAGTTACGACTTTTGAAGATGCGCCGGCCGCCCTGGAATACACACGCGCGCAGGGCTTGCCCAAAATCGTCCTGCTCGGCATGAATCTGCCAAGCATGAGCGGTTTTAGCGCCGCCAACCGTCTCAAGTTGATGGCTGATGTGCCCATTATCTTCCTCATGCCGCGCGCCGATAGGCAATACCTCGTCGAAGGTTTGAAGAAATACGCCGAGGATTTCGTAACCAAACCGATCGAGCCGCATGAATTGGAAACACGCATCCAGATCGTGCTCGGCCGATTGCCGCTGCTGGACTATGGCGACGAACCGGCCATTCGCATCGACGCGCTTCTGAGAGTCGACTTCGCCCATAACCGCGCCTTGGTCGCCGGCCGCACTGTCCGGCTGACACCGACCGAATCCGTCTTGCTCAATGTCTTGATTCGCCATGCGCCCCGAGTCGTGCAAAACAACGCCCTGCTCGCCCGCGTCTGGCCCGCCGAAGAAGTCTACGAAGACACCCTGCGCGTTCACATGCACCGACTGCGCCGCAAACTGGAAGCGGATCCCCATCATCCGCGCTATATTCGGACTGAGCGTGGCGTCGGCTATCGCTTCACCATCCGACCCAGCGAATGGCTCCCCGATGATGGCTGAGGCAAATGCCCCCAAGACCAACTGAAGACATAAACAGCTTGCCCATTGCCGACATCGTTTGGATCGCGCTTGACCGTCTTCGCCCGGCGATTTCAGCCTCTGGCGTAACGCTTAGCGCGGACGCCTGGCGCGACCTCTCGCAGGCGCTCGCGACAGGAGGTCGGCATGGCGCTGCCGAGTCGGTCACAACCGCGCTAGGACATATTGTCGACTCGCAGTTGGACGTTCTGCGAAAGCGATTTGATCTCGACTTGGCGACAGCGCTTCGCTCGGATCTCAATGAAATCACCGCGCGGACATCGACAGCCGAATTCCTTGAACTGGCGAACGCCAAAGCCGAAGCCGAAACACAGATCACACTGGGCGCGGCACTGCTCGCGGCCGCCGGAAGTCATCAATACGCGTGCTGCCTCCTTGATGTGGCTGAGCACGACGCCGGCGACATAGACGCGGCAATCGCCCGCCGCGCGCTCCTGCACATAAGCGGCATTGATGGCGCGCAAATCGACTGGCTGGCGCAGGTCAAGCGCTGGCACGACGCCGCGACAGCCCGCAAGCGCGGCGCCTGAAAGCGGCAACTGCTCCACGCGGGATGATGCAACTGGCGAATCGACGCCGCCTTGCGATCACAACCTGCTCTCGCTCAAGAATTGCCGCTTGCCCGCCGCTGCATTATGATGTCATCTGGCGGACCTATCAGGAGCGGCGCCCATGCGCATTACGATCGGCTTGGCGCAAATCTACCCAAAACTCGGTGACCTGCGGCACAACCTCGCCCTGCACCTGGAATACGCCCGACGCGCCCGCGCGGAAAATGTCGACCTGCTTGTCTTCCCCGAGCTCTCGGTCACCGGCTACCAAGTTCAGGACCTCGTGCCTGAGGTGGCGCTGACGGCCGATGCCGACGACCAGATCTTCGCCCAACTGCTGAAAGCCAGCCGCCAGCTTGAACTCGACATCGTGGTCGGCTTCGCGCATGTCGACTTTCGCAAGCGCTTCTACATCGCGAACGCCTACCTGTCCGGCGGCGAGACGGTGCACATCCACCACAAGCTCTACCTGCCCACCTACGCCATGTTCGATGAATCGCGCTACTTCGCCCAAGGCAACAGCGTCCGCGCCTTCAATACCCGCTTCGGCCGCGTCGGCATGTTGATCTGCGAAGACTTCTGGCACGTCTCGCCGCCCTACCTGCTCTGGCTGGACGGCGCCGATATGCTCATCCTCAACAGTTCCAGCCCCTCGCGCGGACTCAATGCCAGCGATCGGCTGATGGGCACGCGCTGGGTCGAGCATGTGAATCAAGCCTACGGCAGCATGTTCACCTCGTACATCCTGCACTGCAATCGCGTCGGCTACGAAGACGGCAAGAATTTCTGGGGCGGCTCATCGGTGGTCGACCCGGATGGCGAGTTCATGACGCATGGGCTTTACTTCGATGAGGCGCTGATCACGCAAGAGATCGACCTGAATCAACTGCACCGGACGCGGGCGCGTCTGCCTTTGCTGCGCGACGAGCGGCCGGGTCTGGTGCGGCGGGAGCTGGGGCGGATTCTGAGCGAGAATCTGGGGTAGGGTGGGGATGAAGACCGACGAGTATGGAATACCAGAGATTCGTTGCCGCACGGTAAATGGACTCTTACGCCAACTTGACGAAAGCCATAAACGTTGGGCTGGCAGCACGTGGATTTATCGCGGCCAACTTGACGGAAGTCTGCCTTTAAATCCGAGTGCTATGCGAGAATCGTTTCGACAGAAATATCTATGCCAATTCTTTGGAAGTCGGTCTGATGCGGAGCAGATCGTTAGATCGAAAGACGAATCCGTTGAAGTTGACGAGCAATCCAGGTGGTTTCAGGTCGTGCAGCAAGTGACGGTTGAATTGACCTTAGTACAAACTTTTGCCGACCTTGCTGACAAGTCCGGTCTCTCTTTACCCTTCGAGCGAGTTGAGCGCCTAGATATGTTTGGCGATTTGGTGAGACGTGTAGAATTGCAGTCGGAGATGAAGAAAAATCCTAGCCTCGTCGCGTTGCGAACTAATCCCAATTCAGTCTTTACTGCATTGGCCCAACATTACGGTATTCCAACTAGACTGCTTGATTTTACTTTCAGGCCTCTAGTTGCTGCGTACTTTGCATCCAGCTTTGAGGGAAACCCTTCAGAGGCACCCGAGAGAATGGCTGTGTGGGCAATCGACATTGCCCGACTGTATGAGACCAGTCTCGAAATTGTTACTCACAGACGCAGCCAGATTGGATTCTTGCAAGCTCAAGACAGCCTGTTTGTTTACGATACTAATGCAAATTTGAAATTTGAAGAATCTGGATACTGGCAAAGTTTCGAGACAGAACTGCACAAGATCCGACGATCAAAAGCTGTGTATAAGATTACGTTACCATTCCGGATGCGCAAAGAGCTTTCGCACGCGCTTCGAAAGAAAGGGGTAACAAGATCCAGTCTCATGCCTTCATATGAAAGTGTAGCCAGTGACATAAAAGAGGATCCACTCCTTTGGTCGAAATACGTGAGCTTCTGGAACCAAGAAAAGGTCAAGTAATCTGCCTTAATATTGGAATCTTCTACGACGACAGCATGAGGGAGACTGCCACCGCTGCCTTTCTCATTCCAGGTTATCTGTACAACAAAACCTTTCGGACCGATATCGGGAATTAATGGGCTTCGCCTCGCGCGTCGGACGCCGGATAGGTTATTTGCGCGAAATTGAATTAATCACTCGCGTCTATCGACTTTGGCGCTCCGATCTGGCATTCTTCTTCACCCTCTTCGCCGGGCGGACAGTAATTGTCAGTGATCGGCCCACTCCAACTCGCTCCACAAGTGCCATCCGAAATATGACTTTTGCTACTTTCCAGGACTTCGCCATATCGGCCGAGGTGACAGTCGCCACCGGTATTATCCGATAGAACAGTTGAGATTAGAGTTACTACGCCATAGATGGCAACGGCACCACCGTCTTCTAAGGCTTGGTTGCCAGCAAAAGTAGAGCGTAAAATGGTTGCTTTTCCCCAGCTATAAATTGCGCCGCCGTCTACTGCCATATTCATGCGAAACGCGCTTCGCTGTACGCTAAAGATGCCTTGTTCAGTGTTGCGAATTGCGCCGCCATCTTCTCCGGCCGTATTGCCGGTAAATGTACTGTCGCTTATGCTTGATTCTGTGACGGAGCTATTAAAGATTGCACCTCCATCTTCTTTTGCTACGTTATCGGTGAAACTACTAATCGCGATGGTCACCGGAGCATCCATGTAAACTGCGCCGCCGTTCCTTGCAGTATTTTCTGCGAACAGAGTATTGGTAATCGCTCCCGCCACGTCAATGCTTATCGCGCCACCGCTTGAAGCGGAGTTATTCATAAAGTTGCAGTTGTCGATTGCGATACTTCCAACATAGTCCTGAAAGATCGCTCCACCGTCCGCTACAGCCACATTGTCTGCGAACTTGCTATTTCTGATGGTTGCCGTAGCTCCTAGAGTGTAAATCGCGCCACCAAATCCACCAAATCCTTTTGCCACATTGTCGGTGAATGCGCTGTCTTTGATGTCGATAATAGCCTCATTCCCGTTGTATATCGCGCCGCCCCAGCCGTCCACCGAATTGTCTGAAAATACGCTGTTCCCGATGGTGAGATTTGCCTTACCCGTGTTGCGTATTGCGCCACCAGTGCTGGCAGAATTATCTGCAAATACGCTGTCGTCGATACTTAAACTCATCCCTCCTGAGTTAAAAATCGCGCCACCACTTCCGTAGAGTCCTGCTGAGTTGTTTGTAAAGCTGCTTTCCGCAATACTTGCCGTGCTTAAGTTGTAAATCGCGCCACCATCGCCTGATGATCCTGCTGAGTTCTGCGTGAATTGGCCACTACTGATAGCTAAGGTTGCTAGGTCACCATTGTATATCACGCCGCCATAACTTGCCGAATTATTCGTGAATGTGCTGTCATTAGTGCTGGCGTTCGCCTCACCCAGATTTATAATTGCCCCACCCCAATCGGCTGAATTGCCCATGAAGACGCTGTCGCTGACCTCTAGGCTGCCCCAATTCACTATTGCCCCGCCGATGAGAACGTCTTCATCAAAAAGATCGTCGTCATCCGTGCCTCTCCCATCAGCCAGCGTCGCATACTGAATCGCCAGCGCGCCAGTTTCTTCCACCCAGAAAATCTGATGCTGCTCATTCCCGCTGATGGTGTAGCCATTGCCCTCAATCGTAATCTCAGACTCGATTTCCGGCAGAGCCGCCGTGAGCGTTACATCCTCTGTCAGCGCAATAGTGTCGGCGCCGTTGCCGGCCGGGCAGTTGCCGGTCGCAGTATCGCTGTTGGTGGCGGTGATGGCATCCGCCAGGCTGCAACTGGAATCGACGCTAATATCGGCGGCGTGGACGGTCGCATGCAGCAGGGCGGGCAGGCAGATTGCAGCGATCAATACCAATGCGGTAGTCAGCTTGAGCATCAGAACACTCTCTCTTATATTATGAATTGATGGAGTATAATGCGTAGCCGATTAAGTCGTCAATCACGACGCCGAAATCCGTTCTCACATCCCCACACGCGAACATTTGGTCGCCAACCACCTCCCAAGCTGTGATACCATAGCCCTATCACCTAAAACGACCGCCAACCCATGACATCGGCGCAAATCCGGCACATGACAAACTTCCCCGCAAGCCCCGCCCGCACTTCGCCCTTGGCGCATTGGCGCCTGACAGCGGCTACCCCCCCCCACCCCCCCCTCTTCTGTGTCCATACCGTATCTATACAGCTTGGAAGTTTGCCCGTGTTTTCCGGAGATTGCAGGCGTATTCATCACCCCCAAATATTGTGGTATCCGCCCGCCGCCAAGCCTGTGATATAATGAGCGGGAAGAATCGAAACAGCAGACAAATCGCTGTAAAGGAGCGGTCATGAATTTTAGTGGTCTACTAGGTATTGTCGCGGTGCTCGCCTTTGGCGTCGGCATCCTCGGCGTCGCCTTCGCCTTCACGCTGGCATCGCAGGGGCGCTCGGCGCGGGGCGGTTTCATGCTGGCTGTCGTCGGCTTCGCCTCCGGCGTCGTGCTCTTCGTCATCAGCTCGGGCATCTTGATCGTGCAGCCGGCGCGGGCGGCCGTCATCGTCAACGTCTTGTCCGGCGAGCTGGAGACTCCGGCGCGGGCGCCGGGCACATCGATCATCATCCCCGGCTTGCAGGAATACATCATCTACCAGACCGATCAGCGCGAATACACCATGTCGGGCATCAGCACCGAGGGGCGTCTGCAAGGCAACGACGCCGTGGAAGCGCTGACCGTTGATGGTCAGGAAATCCGGCTGGATATCACCGTGCTCTACCGCATTGAGCGCAAGGATGTCAATCAGATTCACCTGAATTGGCAGAATCGCTATGAGTCCGACTTCATCCGTCCGACTGTGCGGGCGGTGGCGCGCGATGTCGTCTCACAGTTCGAGGCAGAAGCGATTTATGGCTTGGAGCGGGAAGCGCTGGGCGGCCGCATCTCCGAGCTGGTCGGCCGCCGCATGGCTGCCGAAGGCTTGACGTTAACCTCGCTGCTGGTGCGGCAGATTGACTTTAACGATGCCTTCGCCAACTCCATCGAAGAAAAGCAGATCGAAGAGCAGAAGCTGCAGCGCGCCCGCACCGAAGCCGAGCGCGTCCAGACGGAAGCCAGCGGTCGCGCCGATGCGGCCGAGCAGGCGGCGCGCGGTAGGGCGAATGCCCGCTTGATCGAGGCCGCGGCCGAAGCCGAAGCCCTGCGCGTCATCAGCGACCAGATCGCGGCCAATCCCAATCTGATCCAGTATCTGTACGTCGCCAACCTGTCGGATAATGTCTCCTTCGCATTGCTGCCCTCGGATTCGCCCTTCATCTTCAACGTCGATGACTTCGCCGAACTGGGCGCGGACTTCTCGGCGCCGGAAGTTGATCTGGCGGTTGACGGCTAAGTCTCTCAGCCAATTCGCTTGGATATTGGCGCTCTGAATTTCAGGGCGCCTTTTTGTTGGAAATCCGTGCTGACAAGTCGATGCCTCGCTCCAATCGCGAATGATGGCTCTCAGGCGCATCAGACTCTTAACCCTGGTTTTCCTCTCTGCTACACTGACGCGCGCGCAGGAGGAGGCATCCTTGCTCGATCGCTATTTCTACACCTTCCACAATCCTGCCGGCAACCACTTCGTCCGCGGTACAGGCAGCTTTCCCCATGTCCTGACCGTTGACATACCGCTGCAAGGCAGACCAGCCTGGGCGGTCGGCTATGCGATGGAGACCGCGATCTGGCATATCGTGCTCGCCAATGGCGACTTGCAGGTGGTCGAGGTGACGCCAGAGGGCTCCGCGCAGACCCTTGGATTTGAACCCGGCTGGTTCGCCGGTGCGCAGCCGCCGCTTGTCGGCGTCTCTATGATCGAAGGCGCCTATGTCTTGCGCAGCGACGACAGCGTCTCTCCCCTGGCTCATCCCATACCCGTCAACGACTTTGAGGCGCTCTACGTCGACCAGGGCGGCGAGCTAGTGCTGGGACGCGAGGAAGGCGTCATCGCGCGCTTGCCCGTTCAGGCGGCGCCCGACGCCCGACTGGTCATGAACAGGCACGGGCAGGTGGCGCTCTACGCCAACGCCACCGATCAGCGCTACGTTCATGGCGTCCTCGGCGATGACCTGGAAGCGGCGACGCTTCTCGTGCTGCAAATCCGCGAACGCGAGATTCAACTGCTTGCGCGCGTCGACCTGCCCGGCGAAGATGTCTACGAAGGTATTGCGCCCTTCTGGGCGGATATCGACGGCGATGGCATTGAAGACCTGGTCACGACCGTCGCCAACACCACGCTGGGCGCCCGCCTGCGGGCCTATCTTTGGGATGGCGCCGGCTTGCGCCAAGAGGCCGATAGTCCGCCAATAGGGCGCGGCAATCGCTGGCGACATCAACTCAGCGCCGCTCCTTTCGCCCCGGATGGACGGATCGAAATCGCCGCAATGCGAACGCCCCATATCGGCGGCGCTCTGGAGTTCTTTCGCTTTGCTAGCGATTCGCTCGTGCAGACCGCTGCGCTCGAAGGCTTCACCTCCCACGTCATTGGCTCGCGCAACCTGGATCAAACCGCTGCCGGCGACTTCAATGGCGACGGACCGCCCGAAGTCTTGGTGATGGATGAGTCGCGCCACGCCGTCGTCGCCGTCCAGCGCGCAGACCAAGGCGCGAAAGAAGTCTGGCGATTGGACGCCGGTGGAACTATCGTCAGCAACTTCGCCCCGGTGGAATTGCTGGAAGATCGACTGGCGCTGGCGGCGGGCACAGCCGACGGACGTCTGCGCGTCTGGCTCCCGCGATGACAAGTAGAGAGGACAGACAATGAAAGTGCATCCAGCCGAAGACGTCGGCATGTCGAGCGAGCGGCTCGCGCGTATACATCGCTATCTTGAAGGCGAAGTCGTGAATGACCGTTTGCCCGGCATCATCGCGCTGGCGCGGCGGCGAGGCAAAGTCGTCCACCATAGCCTTCACGGCAAAATGGATATCGCAGCGAACCGCCCAATGCAAGCCGACGCCATCTTCCGTATCTACAGCATGACCAAACCAGTCGTCAGTCTTGCGCTGATGATGCTGCATGACGAAGGCAAATTGCAGTTGCACGACAAGGTCTCGCGCTATATCCCGAGTTTCGCCAAAACCAGAGTCTTCAGCCGCATCAGCGATAATCAATTGCAATTGGTCGGGCAAGACCCGCCGATGACCCTCTTCCACCTGCTCACCCATACATCCGGGTTAACCTATGGCGGCGATCCCTGGCATCCTGTAGATCAACAATTCCGCGAGACCTCGGCGCGGCACGGCTTCTTTAGCCGCGACATTGACTTGGCGGAAATGGTCGACCGCTTCGCCGAAATCCCGCTGAGATTTCAGCCCGGCGCCGACTGGCAGTACAGCGTCGCTACGGACGTTCTCGGGCATGTCGTGCAAGTCATCGCCGATATGCCCTTGGCGGACTTCCTCAAAGAACGCATCTTTGCGCCGCTCGGCATGAGTGATACCGATTTCGTCGTGCCGCCGGAAAAAGCGGAGCGCCTGGCTGCGATATATGGCTCGCCGACCGAAAGCGATCCTCAGCTGATCGCGCCAGACCAAGCCGCTAACGGCGATGTCCGCCTGCCAACCAAATGCCCGTCTGGCGGTGGCGGGCTGGTCTCTACAACCGGCGATTATTTGCGCTTCGCCACCATGCTGCTTAATGGCGGCAACATGGATGGCGCGCGGCTGGTCAGCCCGGTCACGATCAAACGCATGGCCACAAACGCCGTGCCGCGCGCTTGGCTGCCGCTACGCATCGGCATGGAGCGCTACGGCTACGGCTTCGGTCTGGGTTTCCGCGTGATGATCGACTACGGGCGCGCCAACGGTTACAGCTCGCCCGGCGAGTACGGCTGGGCTGGCGCGGCAAGCACGTATTTCGTGGTCGATCCGGCTGAGGATTTGATTATCATGATGATGACCCAGATGTGGAGCGCCGAACCAAATCGTCCGCGCTCGATATTCCCCAATCTGGTCTATCAGGCGATTGACCAAAGCTACGCCAGTTGAATCACAGGCTCAGAGGTTGATCTCCATGACATCGAGCACCGTTTGTATCGGCGTGAAAATGGTCGCCCGCCGCGAACCGGCGAAGAGCAGTCCGACAGCCTTCAAGCTGTCGCGCTCCATGATCAGCGCGCCTGAGTCGCCACCTTGGCTGATCGGCGTCGCGATAACCTGCCCGGCGAAGCGCGCCTGCAAGTTTTCGCTATAGGATACATCGACGGTGGCGTTCATCAGCGTCACATTGCCTTCGGTGTAACCGGTCGTGCGGCCGTGTTTGCGAATCATCATGCCGATCTGCGCCAGCTTCGTGCCGTTTGGCCGCCCGATCTCGGCAATAGTCTGCTGGAAAAGCATAGGGTTTATCGGGCGCGCGAGCGCCGCGTCCACCCGGTTGGCGTAAATCGGCGCTGAATCGATCTGCGCTTTTGGCGCCTGCACCGTCGCCAGGCGTTTCGACGATCCGCTCAATTTGCTCAAGGCGTTGCCAACTGTTACCCAAAGCTCGGCAATATCGCAGCCACCCGGCGGGAAGAGCGGTGGCGTCGTCTTCGGCGGCGTCGGCGTCTGTCCCGATTCGTTGTAGAAGCGCAGCATTTCGAAACGGTGCAATTTCGCCACCACATCGTCAGGGCGGACGCCGTGATCGGTCGGTCCGGGCTGCAGAATCGCGTCGCCGATCTCAGCTTCGTTGCTGTTCGCCAGCACATGATTGTTCGACAGGAGCAGCGGTTCGCCCGTGTTGCGGTCGAAGACGACCGCGCCAAGCGTGCCCGCTGTCACCATGTAGTGGCCGATGCTCACGCCCGCCGGGATATTGGGTCGGAAGCGGTTTCGCGGGTTGGTCGCCAATGCTTCCAGCCGGCCGATCTCGACCACATCGGTACGCGCGCCGTGGACATCCGGCGGGATGAGATCGTCCGCGCTAAGCGCCTCAACCGGCTTCTTCTTTTCCACCAGGACGGCCATCGCCAACTGGTCAGTGACTTGTTCCTTATAGTTGCGATAGCCGATCGCCACGCCGACGACGCCACGCCGCCGCAGCAGGTCAGCTTGCGCCATTCGCTGCGCCTCCAGCAATTGCCTGAACAAATCCATCGACATTCCGCGTCGTCCTCAAAGCCATTCTGCGGCTGAATGCCACAACATTATACAGCCGAACAGGTTTACGGGATAACGCCGCCGACACCGCGCTAAGACCTCGCGCTAATGCTTTTGAGTCCGCTGCCGGTCAAAGCGATGACCAGTTCGTCATCGGCGCCGATGCGCTCCTTGATTTGCCTCAGCGCTGCCACTGGCGCGGCGCTGGTCGCCTCGATGATATGCCCGGCTTCACACAAGGAGTTTCTTGCCTCTAGGATCGCCTCATTCCCAATGCGCAGGGCAAAGCCATTCGTATCGTAGAGCGCGCTCAAGATCTGTTCCCCGCGCACCGGCGCATCAACCAGGATGCCGTCCGCCACGCTCTCAGTCGGCGCCACGCTTGCGGGCAGGCTCGCTTGAGCTTCCCATGCGCGGACGATGGGGTCGACGCCGGCCGATTGCACTGCGATCATGCGCGGCAGCCTGTCGATCAATCCAGACTTGCGCAGCGCTCTGAAACCGCGATAGAAACCGAGGAAGAGCCCGCCATGCCCGACCGGTGTCGCCAGGGCCGCGGGCGCGCGCCGCCCCAGTTGCTCCCATGTCTCCCAAGCGGCTGTCTGCTGTCCCAGGACGAAGTAGGGATTCCACGCATGGCTGGCGTATGTATTCGATTCGGCCGCGGCGTAGACATCTTCCAGGTAGTCGCGCGCTTCGACGATCGCCCCGCCATAAGCGCGTATGAGCCGCTTTTTGCTTTCGACCGCTGTCGCCGCTGGCACGTACACGGTGGCGGGCAAGCCAGCCGCGCCCGCGTATGCCGCCAGCGACGCGCCGGCATTGCCTGAGGAATTGTCAATGACAGCGCCGGCGCCATTCGCCGCCAGGTGATTCAGCATGACAGCCGTGCCCCGGTCTTTGAAGGAACCTGTCGGGTTCAAGTGCTCCAGCTTGGCGAGAAAACGCCCGTCCGCGAGGTCGACGGCGACGAGCGGCGTCGAGCCTTCGCCCAGGCTGAAGCGGCGCGCCACCGGCAACATCGCACCGTAGCGCCAAAGCGAGAATTCATGGCCGATGACATTGCCCGGGTCAAATGCGGGCAAATGGTTCAGGTCAAGCGAGCCGCCGCAAATGCGACAGCGCCAATCAAGGGGTTTGGCCGTCGCGGCGCATACATTGCAAAGAGCTTTCGTCATCATTTGTACCTATCAATTTGCCGCGCATATTCAATTCTAAGACGTATGGGTTATACTTTCCATGAGCGAGACTGCCAGCGCAGGCTGGGCAATCATTCGCCGCCGCGCTGCGCTCGCGATGCGATTAGTTGAACGAAGTTCGCCGATGAATCTCAAAGACCAATACAACCGACCGCTGCGCGACTTGCGGATATCAGTCACCGACCGCTGCAACTTCCGCTGTCCCTACTGCATGCCGGCCGACATCTTCGGCGAGCGTTATCAATTCCTGCCCAAGCCGCAGCTGCTGACCTTTGAAGAGATCGCGCGATTGACGCGCATCATCGTGCGGCTTGGCGCGGTGAAACTGCGGCTTACTGGCGGCGAACCCCTGCTGCGGCAAGATATTGAACGCCTCGTGGCGATGCTGGCGGTTATCGACGGCGTCGATGACCTGGCGATGACCACCAACGCCTACCTGCTGCCGCAAAAGCTGGACGCGCTCAAAGCGGCTGGGCTCAAGCGCTTGACGATTAGCCTTGACACGCTCGATGACGAAATCTTCCGGCGAATGAATGGCGGGCGCTCCGGCGTTGACAAGGTGCTGGCGGGCATCCAGGCAGCCGAAGCAGCCGGCTATGCCCCGCTCAAAATCAACGCCGTCGTACAGCGCGGCGTTAACGACCACACGCTGGTCGATCTGGCGCGTTACTTCAAAGACCGCGGCCATATTCTGCGCTTCATCGAATACATGGATGTCGGCAATAAGAACGGCTGGAGAATGGACGAGGTCGTGCCGTCTTCCGAGATCGTCGAGCGGATTCATGCTGAATTGCCCTTGGAGCCGGTCGCTGGCAATTACTTCGGCGAAGTCGCGCGGCGCTATCGCTACGCTGACGGCAACGGCGAAATCGGCTTGATCAGCTCGGTCACGCAGCCGTTCTGCGGCTCTTGCACGCGCATGCGGCTCTCGCCCGAGGGCGAGATCTTCACCTGCCTCTTCGCGACCGAAGGCCGGAGTCTGCGCGATCCGCTGCGGGCTGGCGCCAGTGATGACGAGATCGAGTCGATCATATGCGCGGCCTGGGGCGGTCGCATTGACCGCTATTCGGAGATTCGCAGCTCACTTACCGAAGAGGTTCGCGACCAGCGCAAAAAAGTCGAGATGTATCATATTGGCGGCTAAAGCATGCGGCGGTTGTAATAACGGAAGACAATCCGGACAGGCGGCCTATCGCGAAGGGGAATAGGCATGGATCTCGATAGGGAGCTACTTATCGGGCTAATTGCCGTGTTCGCCACGGTCTTTGGAGCTACGGTCGCCAGCGTGTACACCGTGTATCCGATGCTTAGGCTAGATATACAGCATGATGTCAAGCGGGATGCGGTGACAGAGAAGTCTCCTGACTATGACAGACGCATCGCCGAAGTGAAAAAGCATCAGGAACATCGGAGGCGGTCGATATGATGCAAGATCAAGCTTTCAAAGAAGAAGTCACCAGTGAGGTCTAGGTCCGCGGGACTCAAGTCAGCGCCACTATTGATGTATTGGTCCCCCGAGTTAGAGGCGAGTGAGCAGGACGCGCTTGCCTTCACCGATTCCGTGAACGACAAGCACACGGATCTTTATGCGTACACCCTGCAGTTCAAGGAGCTTTCTGGAGATGGCGCCGTGTTATAGCCGACGCCTGTCGAGCGCAAGTCGTTCCGGTGGATCGCTAAGCTATGCGGTCCTGAGCCGCGCGAGAAAGCCGTGGCAGCCTTTGCTGTGCGGCGCCACGCACTCGTTGATGCACAGCGGTAAGCGCGGGCTGCTAGCGCGCTCCGGCATATTGTGATGGAGGTAGCGAACGCGAGCGACGCAACAGCTTGATAGCGCCGCATCGCTGTGGTATTGTGGCGACCGCGTTGCCAGCCGCTTAAGACACGAGGACAGAGATGACGAATTCTGACTTTGATCTCTCCGGGCAGACCGCTCTCATCACCGGCGCTGGACGCGGGATTGGTTTTGCCACCGCGCGTCGCCTGGCCGCCGCTGGCGCCGATGTCATCATCGCCGACTATATCGTCGAAAACGGCGAACGCGCCGCTGCCGAGATAGAGGGCATGGGGCGGAAGTCCATGTTCATCGAAGTCGATGTTCGGCTTTCCGACAGCGTCAACCGCATGGCGGAAGCCGCGTTGAGCGCCTTCCCGCAGATTGACATCCTGGTTTGCAACGCCGGCATCGCGCAGGGGATCCCGGCGGAAGAGTGCAGCGACGAAGACTGGCTCAATATGATGGCGGTCAATCTCAATGGCGTGTTTTGGTGCTGCCGCGCTGTTGGCCGGCACATGCTTGATCGCGGCCGCGGCGCCATTGTCAATACCGCCTCTATGTCTGGCATGATCTCGAACACGCCGCAGCCGCAATCACATTACAACGCGGCAAAGGCGGGCGTTATCATGCTGACGAAGTCGCTGGCTGGCGAATGGGCTGATCGCGGCGTCCGCGTCAATTGCGTCTCGCCCGGCTATATCGGCACCGACATGACAGCCGAGGGCATGGCAAACGCCGACTGGTATCCCACATGGTTGGCGATGACGCCGCAGGGCAAAGTCGGCGCGCCGGAGGATGTGGCCGCGGCGATCTACTACTTGGCGTCGCCGGCCGCCAAATTCACCACCGGAACCAATCTTGTCGTCGATGGCGGCTACACTTCATGGTAGCTAGGCGCTAGGGCAGCGGCGGGCAGGGACGCGCGCGGTCCGGAACCACCGTATCGTTCCGAATCCAGCCCGATATCGCGCCTTCCTCCACAGTCACATTCACGAAGTACCAGATTTCGCCGACCGGGTTGCGGTCTTCGCGTTCC
Source organism: Anaerolineae bacterium (assembly GCA_022824465.1). Lineage (GTDB taxonomy): Bacteria > Chloroflexota > Anaerolineae > Aggregatilineales > Phototrophicaceae > UBA6055. Next base: position 546,669 of record JAJDZV010000004.1, on the reverse strand, counting down.
TGCCGCAAGATCGAAACGACCGTGCCAGTCGGCAAGTAGCCGACTATTGGCGTGCCCGTTCGCGTTGTGGGGCGCGCCCGCACATTGATCGCGTTGAGATTCAACACCACCGCCCGGCAGATTTCTTCAGGCGTCGGCGATGAGGTCGGCGTATCCGTCGGCGTCGGCGTACTGGATGAGGTGGGGGTGATCGTCGCTGTGTTGGTGGCGGTCGGCGTATTGGTCGGCGTATACGTCTCGGTGGGCGTGTACGAGGGCGTCGGCGTGCCGGTGTTGGTGGGCGTGTTTGTCGCGGTCGGCGTTTCCGTCGGCGTAAAGGTAGCCGTAGGCTCCGGCGTGTTGGTAGGTGTATTGGTTGGGGTAGGCGTGTTGGTTGCCGTGGGGAAGAAGATCGCTTCCAGCTCCGAGCGCGCCATAAATCCAGCGCCGCCCACGAAGCCGAGCAAGATAATAATGATCACAAATGTGACCATCCGGCCGCGATTGCGGCGGCCGCGAATCACGCCGTCGATGCGCGAGATATCGGCTCTCCGCCCAAGAATGCGGAAGGGATCGTCGCGCATCGCGTCGAGCCAGGCTTGCGCCTCGCGCGTGCTGCCGTCTTGCAGCGCTTCTTCGGCTCGCTCGAGGTAGCGCGTGAACAGGTCATTGACCGTGGCGCGATAACGTTCATCTTGCGCGAAGTCGCCCACCATTTCCGAGAGCATTTGCCGGGCTTGCGCCAGCTCAGCGTCGAAGTTCTGCGAGACCAGCGCCTGCGCCCGGCGAATCGACTGCTGCGCGCGCGAAATGTCGGCTTGTTGGTTGCGCGAGCGAATCAGCAATTCGGAGAACTTGCCATCGGTCGGGTCCAGCTCCAGGCCCAGCTCCAGAAGCTTGATCGCCGCGTTCATCAAGAGGATGCGCTCGTCCAACGTGGTTGAGCTTTCGGCATGGCCAAGCGACATCTGCGCCTGGTCGCTGACCTGGCTGCGGATGCCGGCGAGCTTGCTGTCCATCTCCTGCTGCAATTGAGCCAGGCGCTGGCTATTGGGCAGCAGTTGGCGCGCATGCGAAAGCAGGGTGCGCACCCCGGCGATCTGCGCCACCTGATCTTCCAGCGAACCGCCGATCGTGTTCATGCTGACCGCGATCTGGTCGTAATCACGCTGGATGCGCCGGATCATCTCCAGACGCTCTTCGGCTTGCGGGTCGTTAGGCACGACGCGCAATGCGCCTTCATATTTTCGCAGCGCTTCCGTCCAGTTGTCGTTGGCCATCAGCCGGTCGCCATCAGCCAGCAATTCGCGAGCCAGCGCCAGATCCTGGATGTCGAGCAGCGCCTGTTCGACATCCTTCCAGGTCAAGATGCCGTCGCGCTCCGCAAGTTCACGCGCCTCGCGGTACAAGCCCGAAGCCTGCTCGTAGTTGCCGGCGCGCACAAGCGAGTTCGCGCGGTTGTAAGCCACGCGCGCTTCAAAGGGAATACGATGATCGGGCACGATGCCGCGAATCAGGTTGTCTTCAGATTTCTCGCGGTATTCCAAGGCGGCGGCGTTATTCGCCTGCAGCGATAGGATCCGGTTGGCGACATCAATCGTCTGCTGATAGTCGCCCGAATAATAGCTTTCGGTCAGGCTAGTCAGCAATTCGTCGAGGACGTCGGTTGTCGGCAGCGCGCGTTTTTCAGCTGGCGGGTCGCGCCGTTCAGCCGGGGCGGGCTGGCGCGGCGTAAAACTTGCAGTCTGCCCATACGTCTGGCGGGGACTAGATTCGCGCGGCGCATCGCGAGCCTCCGTTGGCCTGGTCGGCGGTCGACGCGGGCTTGTTTCCCTGGTCGGCGCCGACTGGACATTGTGCCGATTGAAAATCTCCTGGACGCGCTGCCGGGCTTGGGCGCTATGGGATCCGGCCTGCTGCAAGAGGCTGATGACATCGTCGCTGCTGGCGTCCATTCGCAGCGCATCGGCCAGGATATCGATCGCTTCGTCGATATCATCGTCATCGCCGGCGATTTCAATGCGGATGCGCGCCCGCCGCACCAGTCCCCGCAACGCCGCCGTGTTCGGCCGCGCCGGCGTCGTCGAGTGGCTGCCGGCGATTTCGGCGAATAGCGCCTGGGCCATCTGCTCAAGCGGCGTATTCTTCGCCTCCATCAAGAGGTCGCGGGCTTCCTGCTCAAGTTCGCTTACGGCATGCGGGTCAGCGGTCGCTTGCGCACGCCGTCGTAAATCCTGAATTGCCCGTTGCAGGTCCTGCATGGTTGCGTTTTCCGTATCAATTGTCCCGGCTCGGTCGGCAGTATCCGGGACGGGCAGCGCAAGCGGCCGAAGCTACAAGCGCCATACCACAACGAGGGATTGTATGATAGAGTAGGGCGAGTTCAAAATCCGACTGCGGTCAACCAATTATGGCATCATTTCAGCATATCAGGCCCAGATATAAGCTCATATTATTCTACAATATCAAGGACGGGAAACAAGACCAATACTATCGCTACATGCTCAGCAGCTTCGTGCCGGCGATCCAGAAGCTGGGCGTATATATGCACATGGTCTGGCATGTCGCTTATGGTGATTACCCGCGCCGCAAGATCGAGTTCGTCACAGAAAGCTCAGACACGCTGCGAAGCCTCTTCCTCAGCGACGAATGGGACGAGCTTGAAGGCAAGCTCCGCCGCTATGTTGACGACTATGAGCGAAAGGTCGTTGACTATCGCAACGGCTTCCAGCTGTAACGCCTGCGCGCAATTGGGCGGAGATTGCGCCGCTCCCGCGCGGTGACCGATTGATGACGACCCGTTCCAGTATGGCTGTCTTCAACCCGAATGCGCGGGCGCGCGTGTTTTCGCTCTTATGGCGCCGGCTGGGTCTCGCTTGCAAAACATCGCCCCAAGCGTAGAATGAATTGCAAATCCATACCGAGATTGAAAGTTGCTGGAAATCATGGATCTGCTGAATTTGCTGCCGTTTTTGCAGGGGCAGCCGGAAATCGTCCAGCGCATCATCATTGACATGTTCCCTTTTGCGGTCGCGTTTGTGCTGATTTTGGCGCTGCGCGTTTTGCTGGCAGCGGCGATTCTGCGCCCCTTGCGCATGCTGGTCAAGCGCACCGACAGCGATGTCGATGACCGCTTGATCGAAGCCAGTCTGTCGCCGGTGCGTCTAGGCGTAGTTGGTCTATCCCTCATCTTCGTCACCTTGATCTTCGCCTTCGACGCGCAAGTCAAGGATATCGCTGTGACTATTGGCCGGGCGCTGCTTATCAGCGCTTTCTTCTTCGGCATTGTACGCTGGTTTGAAGTGCTCTCGCTGCAACCGGACGCCTTCGCCCGCGTCACCGGTTGGACGATTCCGGAGCGGCTCCTGCCCTTTCTCAATACGGTGGTCAAATACCTCATCATTGCGCTCGGCGCCATTTTCGTCTTGCAAGAACTGAACTTTGATGTTGCCGCCTTGATCGCCTCGCTTGGCGTGGTCGGCATCGGCATCTCGCTGGCGTCTAAAGACACCGTTGAGAACATGTTTGGCTTCGTAGCCATCGTTTCGGATAATCCCTTTAAGGTCGGCGACTTCATCAAGACCTCCAGCGTCACCGGCATTGTGGAACAAGTGGGCATGCGCGCGACCCGAGTTCGCCAGCTCGATCAAGCTTTTGTGACGGTGCCGAACAATCAGTTGACCAACGCCGTCGTCTTGAATTGGTCCCGCGTGGAAAAGCGCCGGCTCGATGTCACCTTGACCTTCACTTACAGCACCACAGCCGACCAGATGCGGCAGGTGGTGGATGCGATACGCGAATCGCTGCAGCAAACAGAAGATGTCGACCCGGAGTCGGTAATCGTCCATTTCGTTGATTTCGACTCGAGCTCCTTGAATGTGCGTGTCATCGCCCAGGTGCTGCTCGCAGATTTCAAACTATTCACCGCCAAGAAAGAACTGATCTTTCTCGATATTATGGGCATCGTTGAAAGCCTGGGCATCGAATTTGCCTTCCCCAGCCGGTCGCTCTATATTGAATCTGCGCCGGAATCGGATTCGACCGCGACAGCGATTGCGCAGTCATCGGAAGGGCGCCAGGGGCAGGCGGACGAACCAAGGCCAGCCACCCAATGACAAGTGCTTTGATGCGCGCGATGAGCTTTGACGAATTGGACTTGCTGGCAAATCGTCAAGGCGACCTTAGCCGGAGGCAAAGCGAGCGCATGAAGCGCAGACGCCGGCGGCAAACAGCGCTCGCCGCGGTATTTTTCCTTGCTCTGGTCGTTCTCGCCACTATTCTCATGTATATCGGGCAAGACAGCGGCAACATAATTCTTGAAATGGCTGGCGGCATTTTGATCGCGCTGAACGCGGTTATGGTCGGCATTATGGGGCGCGCCTATATGCGGCTGGGCGGCGATCTGCGCGCGGGAAGCGTCGAGGCGCTCTCTGGCAAGGTGGAGCGTGTCTTGCGCCGCGGGCGCCAGGGCGACAGCTATCTCATTCGCATCGACGGATGCAAGCTGCCGGTGACGCGCGAAGTGTTCACGAGCTTCCGCCACGAAGCGCGCTATCGTATTTATCGAACGGCAAACGCCCGCCTCTTGCTCTCGGCGGAGAGAACCGATTGAGCGCCATGACTCGCCGCAGGCTTCTGACCGAGGTGATCGGGTACCGTGAGTTGAGCGCATCGCGGCAGTCCGGGGGTCTGGCGTCGTGACCCGCCTTGACCGACGGTTGGCGCTGCCCGCGCTTGTCTACCTGCTCGTCGCCTTGTATTTGGCGGCGCCAGTTCTCGATTCCTTTTCGTCCCGCTTCCTCGGCGACGATTCCGGCGATGTCTATGAGATGGCTCGTCACGTTTGGTGGTACAAGACCGCGCTGCAAAACGGCGAAGACCTCACGGCGCACGCGCTGCTCGGCTATCCCGATGGATTCCCCGCGGTCACGCTTTGGGCTCATCCGCTGCAGTTTTTCCCACTCTGGCTTTTCGCCTTTGTGCTGCCCCTGGCCGCCGCCTACAACCTCGGAGCTATCCTCACGCTTTGCCTGAACGGAATGTCGATGCTCTTTCTGGCCAGGCGCTGGCTCCCGGGCGAGCAGGCGCTTCCGCCATTCATGGCTGGTCTGGTCTATATGGTTTTCCCGCAAATGCAGGGGCATTTATTCGCTGGCCATATCGGATTGCTGACTCAGTGGCCGCTGCCCCTCTTCGTCATCTTTCTTTACGAATATGTCGATCACGGGGGCGCGCTCAGGTATCTGGTTGCGCTGCTATTTTTGCTGCTGGCCTGCATGGGTCACACTTTGCAGCTGATTTACGCCCTGGCGCCATTCATCGCGCTATTCATGTGCGCGCGAATCTATCGGCGCGACTATGTGGGTCTCGCGCGTTGCATTGCTGTCGCCGCCGTGGGCTGCGCTCTGTTGCTGCTCTTTCTTTCGCCTATAGTGGCCTCGACCCTGAGCGCATCCCGCCTCACCTCAGTAGGCGGTCATGTGCGCTACAGCATTGATCTGCTGGGCCTGGTCTCGCCGTCCTTCGCGAATCCGTTTTGGGCGGACATCGCGCATCATTCGTCGGCGGTATTGGGCGCCAATCTCGGGGAAGGCGCCAGTTATGCGGGCATCATCGGCGGATTCCTGGCGCTTGTCGGCATCAGCCGCTGGCGTGAGGCGCGCTGGTGGTTGCTCGTTGCGCTTGTCGCCTGGATTCTGGCCTTGGGACCCGTCCTAAAGCTATACGACCAGGCGCTGATTATTGCGGTGGCCGGTTATGATGCGGTTGTGCCTCTGCCCTTTGCCTTGCTCATGAATCTTCCCATCTTTGAACTGGCGCGGACGCCGGGCCGATTCATGTTGCTCTTTGCCGCGATGTTCGCGCTCTTGGCGGGCTATGGCATGGTCGCGGTATGGTCCAGTCGCTTTGTTCAAAGGCGCCGCCCAACCATGAAGATCGCGCTGGCGGCCGCGCTGGTTATCTTGTTGATCGAGGACTATAAGCTCTTCGCCAGCTTCCCCACCGTTCCCGCAGAAATTCCTGGCGAGGTCCAGTTGCTCAGGGGAAGGCGGGATATTCGGGCCATTTATGATGCGCCATTTGACGACACCATCGCCGTCAAAGAAGCAATGTACTTGCAGACTGCGCACGGCAAGCCGCTTATCGGCGGGCACGACACGCGGACGACGCCGGTCGACCCCGCGCGGCTCCACTTGCTTGGCAGCTTTCGTCCAAACCTGTTGAACGAAGCCGGCGCCGATATTGTGGTCGTCAACCGGGCGCGGGCGCAAGAAATCGGGCAACCCGGGCTGCTGCCACGTGCGCGACAGTGGCTAGGCGAACCGTTTTTCGAGAACGAACGTTTCTCCCTGTTTGAGACGCCATTCAGCCTCGAGCGCACACCCAGGCTGCACGCGACCAAATGGGACGGTCAAGCCCATGTGACCTATATCTACAAAGAGCAGCCAGGCTGGATGGAATTCAGCGCCATGCTAGAGGCGACCAATCGACGCTTGCACCTCTCGCTGAACGAAACACCCCTGCAGACGCTGCAAGTCAATGGACGTATGCCCGTGTCGATTCCCCTTCCTATCGCCCGCAGCGGCTACCATACCTTTCGCATTACCCTCGACCCGCCTTGCCCGCAACGCGTCAACACCGAGCTATTGCAGTGTCAGAGCGTGACCGTCGACAACGTCGATACGCGTATCCTGACCAATGGCGCCATTTATGATCCCATCCGCATTGCTGATGGCATCGAGCTGGCTGGCTACTACTTGCCGAAGCAATTCGACGACGAGGTGGCCATACGTCTGTGGTGGCGTTTTGATTCGGCGCGCGGCAACGACGATGTGCGCTTCGTTCACATCCTTGATGAGACCGGGCTGCCAGTAGAGGACCGCCCTGACGATCACTCTTTCGGCGAGGTCGACGCGGGCAGCGAATTGACCGAGACCCTAAGGCTGGACATCAGCAAGCTATCCGCCGGCGAGTACCGCGTGCTAACCGGCTGGTACGAGTTGCCCTTCGCCATCCGCTACGATGTCTTGTCCAACGTGGAAGGCGCGCAGGACGATACCATCGTGCTGGGCTCTATCCGAGTGCGTAATTGATACCAGGCGCACGTTCCGCCATTACTCCGCGCAGAGCCCTTACAATACTTTCGCAAGATTTGCTGGTTAGCTTGTATCGCATAAGCGATTGACAAATGGAGAGCGTCCGATGAAACGCTTCGCACAACTGGTGCTTTTGCTCGTGCTGCCGCTCGCGCCAGCGGTCAGCGCGCTCGATTATGACACAGACAACTATCGCAAGACGATGATACAGATGCTGGGCTCAGCCTTTGACGCGTCGCGCGGCCGCCTCATCGACGTGGCTATCTTTGACGTCGTCGCTGATTCTGGTGATCCGCTTTATATCGCGCCATTGATTGACATCGCCTATTTCGCTCGCAGCGCCGAACTGAGCCGCAGTGTATTTGGCGCGCTTAGCAGCCTGACGGGCGAAAACACAGGCTGGAAAGACCACTTTGAATTGGCGGGCGCAAACGATATTGCCCTGCCGCCACACTATGACGAATTCAAAGGGCAGCTGCTCGCCGCCTTCGTTGATCCGGAGTTCACGCGCTTCTTCCCGCCCGGCGTTATGGATACGGCCGCGATCAACATGGTCGAGCCGGTCTGGGGCGGCGTGACCGTAGACGGCATTCCGTCGCTGGTTAACGCTCGACAGATCAGCCCCGAGGAAGCTAGAGACGAAGGCGAACGTCACGCTGAATTCTGCCGCGAAGGCGATTGCGGCTATCCAGTCGCTGATGAGCTCGTCTTCGGCGTGAGCATAGATGGCGACAGCCGCGCTTATCCCCTGCGTCTGCTCAACTGGCATGAGATGTTCAACGATGTGTTTGGCTTGACGCCCCTCTATGATGAGCCCGGCGGCGAGCAAGTATGCAGCTTCCGCGCGCCAGGGCCCTTTGAAGTTCGCGCGCGCTCGGGCGAAGACTGGCTGCTGATCTACGGACGTTCAGCCGATTGCCCGCTCTCAGGCTGGATGCGGTCTACGGATGTTGCCTGGGTCGCCGAGCAAGACCCGCTCCATTTGCCCGACCTGGAGAAAGGCCGTGACGCGCTGAACGTTGGCCTTGCCGGGCAGGTGCGCGGTACCCCGGTCATGCTAGCCTACTGTACGCTCTGTGGCGCCGGCGTGCTCTACGATGTTAGCATTCCCGATCTGGCGTATACGAACCTGGCTGGCGAGCGCGTAGAAATGGGCGATACCGCGTTGGAGTTTGGCTCGACCGGCATGTTGATGCGCTCGAACAAGCTGATGTACGACCGCAATACCGATACGGTCTGGAATGCCATCACCGGCGAACCGGCTTTTGGACCGCTCGCTGCCAGTGGCATCGTCCTTGATGTTCTGCCGGTGGTTGTCACCGATTGGGCAAGCTGGCTGGAGGCGCATCCCGATACCAGCGTCCTCAGCCTCGATACCGGCTTCTTGCGCAATTACACCAACGGGGCCGCCTACAGCGACTATTTCAACAGCGCTGACTTGATGTTTCCGTCCTGGCAGCAAGATACTGCGCTGATCGAGAACAAGGAGATGGTCTTCGCCCTGCGCCTGCAAGGAGAAGCGAAAGCGTATCCCTTGGCCGCGATCATCCCCGAGCGCGTCATTAACGACCGCGTCGGCCAAACTGATATCGTCATCATCACCGAAGCCAGTCCCGAACGCGACTTTTTCGAGCCCGGCGGCGCAGCGGTTCGCGCCTATGAAAGCGGAGGGCTGGTCTTCAGCGCCGGCGACGACCGCCTGACCCTGCTCAGCGATGACGGGCGCCTGTGGCAAGTGACCGAAGCGGCCTTGATTGACGAAGGCGGCGCCCGGCTGGAGCGAATTGGCGGGCACTTAGCCTTCTGGTTTGGCTGGTTCGGCTTCTATCCGGACACGCTGGTCTACGGCGACGCCTCGCCCTAAAGCCAGCGTTTTGGTTTCCGCTTGCGCTTGCGGATGCCGCGCGGCATCTGCAAGTCATGGGCTTGCGCCTTGTCTTGGGGCGGCAGCCAGTTTCTGCTGTCGCTGGAATGTTGCCCATATTCCAGCCGCTGATATTGCCGGTCAAGCTCCGACAGCGAGTCGGCGTCGGCCAGCAAACGACCACGAGCGCTGCCCAGTTGACGCTCCACATCTGCGCGGGAGAATCTGTCATAAGATTCACGGTAAGCCTCGCGGACGAGATTGCGCCGCGCCGTCGTGATCAGATTGTCGTCATAGATACCGGCTGCCTCATATTCGAAAGCAACGCCCGCCCCGCCGCTCGCCCGGCGCATGGCGATGATGATGCCGATGCTCGCGCCGAGCAGAGCGCCAACGAGAGCGCCCTCAGGCAAGCCATCCGCCAGCAGGTAACCGACGGTCGCCCTGGATACTGCGCCTACCAGCGAGTATATGAGCAGGCGAATCATGTTAGTGGCCGGTAATCTCGCAACGGTAGTCGTTTGGCCTGCGCGCTGCCGGCGGACGTCGCTGGAGGCCGACGCGCAAACCAAGAAATGCGCCAATGACTAATCCGATGATGGCGCCGGCTCCCGCGATTTCGAGCGATACATCGGCGGTGACTAGCGCCGCGACCGCGCCGATGACAGCGCCGAGCAGGCCGGCTCTAGTGGCTTGAAGCAAATGGCGTCGCATGGTGGCTTGTCATCAGGGCTTGCGGCTGCCAGCGAGTTGGCTGTCACCTAGAGCATAGCACATCCCGCGCCGAATGTTGGGTTATCTCGGGCCCCGCCGCATAATACGCGCTTGCAAGATCTCCCTGACCTCATCCGATACCAGGCGCTCGCCGATCATGCCCAGCTCGATCTCCATCGCCTCTCGCACCGCCGCCGCGCTGCCACGCCGCAACAGCATCTTCGTCTGACGCAGCGCCTCGGGTGGCTTTGCCGCCAATTGCTTCGCCGTCGATTGCGCCAGCGAATCCAATTCCTCCGCCGCGACCACCTGGTTAACGATGCCGCATGCCAGAGCCTTCTCGGCTGTGAAAGCCCCGCCCAGCATCAGCAACTCCGCCGCCCGACTGTAGCCTGTCATGCGCGGCAGCAAATAGCTTGAGCCCGCTTCGGGCAGCAAACCCAGGTCGATGAAAGCGAAATTGAACTTGGCCTCCGGGACTGCGTAGGCCAGGTCGCAGTGCAGCAGCATGGTCACGCCAACGCCGACCGCTACGCCATTGACCGCGGCCACAATCGGCGCTTCGGCAGTCGCGATCGCCTGGATGAAGCGCGCCGCCGACTCCGAGCCTGGGTCCTGCAAGAAGCTGTTCAGGTCGTTGCCAGCGCAGAAACTGTCGCCGCTGCCGGTGATCGTGATGACGCGGATGTCGCGGTCGCTGTTCGCCCGCTCGATGGCTCCGCGCAGGGTATCGTACATGTCCGGGGTGAGGGCGTTCTTTTTCTCGGGCCGGTTGAGCTGGATGCGCAGGATGTGGTCGGTCAGGGTGGTGGAGATGTCGGTCATTTCATTACCTGTCGTTGTTCGCCAGGTCCGGAAGGCAGCGCTGCCCAGTAGCTCAAAGGCTGCATGCCGCCGCCACCTGTAAGCGGCTTAAACTGAACCACTCCGTGCCTGCGCCGATATTCGGGAGGCGTTGAGGGGCAAATGCTAAGTGCAGCGCGTGCTCAAGGATACGCATATAGTTGGTGTGAATAATACATACAAATTTCACTTTGTTGCCAACCCTGCTCGATATCTCGCGCAGCCGTCTTGCCGGTTCGATAGTTCGCCCAATCTTGTACCGCCCGACATTCGCGATGTCTTCTACCACATATACGTAGCCGGAGGCGCCTTTTGGCATTCGCAACCACCTATAGTAGCTGGCGCGCGAGACATTAGCTTCAAGTTTGAGCGGGGCATTCAGATGTCGTGTGAGCGACCGCGCGACTTGCCCGGCCCCGCCTCTCGCGAGTTTTGCCGCGTCGTCTGCGAAACCAACGGCGTCGTCGCCTACGCTAGCTACTGGTCGTCCGAGATCGTCGAAAACTCCGAAAAACGGAAATGCCAGGCTGATCGTGCCGCTCAATAGTGCGCCTTCAGCTGCACATCTATGCGCTGTACGAAGTTCCTTCGGCGCATCTGGAGGCAACGTACGTCGGTCTTCCATGCCGCAAATCACGGCTCCCGCTAGTCCGCCGATTACTGCCGCTTCGACAAGAGTAATAAGTATGGCTGGTATGACAATCATTGTCTGCTTCCTTCGCTATTCGCGCGCATTTGTCACTTGCACCGACGCTACTACAGGAAGCCTTGTCAGCACCCCCCAACTTCTGGGGGCATCACCCCGCCCCCAACAACTCAAACACCCGCGCCAGCCGCTGATCCACCCGATGCCGCGCCAACACATGCGCCCGCGCCGCCGCCGCAATCCGCCCCCGCTCCTCATCATGCGCCAGGTAATAGCGCGCTTTCTCCCGCAAATCCGCATTATCGCTGAATGTGACCAGATGCTCGCCCACCGTGAATTGCTCCGCCACGCCTGGCCGGTCATCGACGATCTGGAAGACGCCCAGCGCCGCGCACTCAAACAAGCGCAGATTGACGCCGTAGCGCATCGTATCGCCATGCGTGTTGACGCAGATCTTCACCGAGGACAGCACTCGCAGCATGTCTACGCCCAAGGCATAGCCGCGGTAATAGGGCTTCAGCGACGGCGGCACATCATGCACGCTCCAGATGCCCAGGTCGAAGTCGCGCAGGCTCTCCAAGGCCGCCACGCGCTCGCTGTACAGGTTGCCCGGCGCCAGCGTGCCCACAAAGCCCATATCGCAGAGATACGCATTCGGCACATCGGTAATCGGCTGCGGCGCATGGAGCTCGGGGTCAATCGAGGAATAGGGCAGCCACTCAACACGCTTTGCGCCCAGCTCTCGCCACTGCGAGCCGTGATACAAGTCATTGACCAGCACCAGGTCATAGAGGGGAGCGGCCGCCCGCTCATTGGGATTGGAAAAGACGATTGGCGAATCGCCGTGGATAAAGAGCAGTTTGCAGTTGTGCTCGCGCTTAAGGCGTTCCAGGGTGGCGGGAAGGATCTCCCGATTGCCGCCGGCCAGCCAGATAAGATCGGGTCGGTATCGCCGCGCCTGCTCGAGCAAGAGTTGATTGCGGCGGCGCAGATCGGGCTGCAGTTGCGCGGGGATTCGCTGCAGCAATCCGGCGATGAGCTTGCCCGGCGTCAGCCCTGTCCGGTAGACTTCGTTGCTCAAGCGGCTGATATCTCGCGCGCCGAATCCAGGCAGATTCCGCCAGAACACGTCCGTTTCGTAGCCGGCTTTGCGAAAGGCGCGATCCCAAGTGAATAGCTCCATGCTGCGCGGGAAGCGGGGCGGGATGTCCCCCTCGGCGGCTCGACTCTCGTCGGCGAGCTCTTTGGGATGGTGGAGCGAGGCGATGAATAGCAGGCGCGGCTTGTCAACTCGCATCGGAGACGACTGCCGCTCAGTTTGCTTCATGCGCTCGCTTGACCTTCGCCAGAACTGCCCCGCTTTGTTGTCCGCTAAACCCCACTCAAATCCAGCAAGCGCAGCGGATTCTCGATCAATTCGCGCAAATGATTCAGGCATTGCGCGCCCTCCGCGCCGTTGCTGACGCGATGATCGACGCTCAAGGTCATGTTCATGCGACTGCCAACGCCCAGCGTCCCGTCTTCCAGCACGACCGGCACGCGCAACGCCGAAGAAACCGCCAGGATGCCCGCTTCCGGCGCGCTGATGATGGCTGAGAAGTCCTTGATGTTGAAGGGACCCATATTGCTGATCGTGAAAGTGGCGCCGCGTATGTCGTCCAGCTTGATGCGGCCCGCCCGCGCGCGCTCGTACATCGCCTTGTTGCTCTCTGCCATCTCGCTCAGCGGAACGGTGTCGGCATCCTGGCAGACGACATTGACCAAGCCATTCTCCGGCAGGGCGACGGCGATGCCGATGTTGACGCGCTCATGCCGCACGAAGCGGTCGCCGTAATAATGCGTGTTCAAGTTGGGGAAGGCTCGCAGCGTCAGGGCAAGCGCCTTGATCAGCATATCGTTGACGCTGACCTTGACGCCGCGCTCCGCCAGCGCGCTGTTGATCTCCGCTCGCAGCGCCAGCAGTGGTTCGACATTGGCCTCTACCGTAACATAGAAGTGGGGCGTATTGCTCTTGCTGCGCACAGTGCCATCGGCGATCGCCCGGCGCATGCGCGACAGCGGGGTGACCTCGACATCGGCGTCCGGGATGCTGCCCCAAGTGGCTTGGCCCACAGCAGCAGCGGGTGGCGCAGTCGGCAGCGGCGGCAATTGCGGCGTCGCGCTGAAGCTCTCGACATCGGCTTTGACGATTCGGCCACCGGGACCGGAGCCCGACACGCGCCCCAGATCAATGCCCTTGTCGGCGGCGATGCGGCGCGCCAGGGGTGACGCCTTTATGCGTCCGTCAGCAGCCACAGTTCGGCCATTTGTAGCCGGTTTGTCGTCGCCTGATGCTCGTTTGTCGTCTCTCGTCGCGGCCTCTCTTGGCGCCTCGGACGCGACTGGCGCAGCGCCTTCATCAGCCGCGCCGATGAGGGCGATCACCGTGCCTTCGCCAAGTTCATCGCCCGGCTCGGCGCGCAATTCCAGGAGCTGGCCTCCGCTGCCCGCTTCAATCTCGACGGTCGCTTTGTCGGCTTCGAATTCGGCGATAATATCGCTCGCGCTCACAGCATCGCCGACATCCTTCAGCCAGTTAATCAGCAAACCATCCATGGTGAGCTTGACTTCGTGCGCCATCTATAGAATCTCCTTGACCGCATCCACGACCTTCTGGGCGTTCGGCAGCGCCAGCAGTTCGATCTCTTTGGAATAGGGCAGGGGCACATCTTCGGCCGCCACCCGCTTGATCGGCGCGTCCATATAATCGAACATGTTCTCTTGCAATAGCGCGGCGATCTCACCGCCGAAGTTGTACATTGGCAGGGATTCTTCCACAATGACGCAGCGGTTGGTCTTTTTGAAGCTCTCATAAACCAGCGCCATGTCAAGCGGTCGCAGCCAGCGCAAGTCGACCACATCCGCTTCGACGCCATCCCGCGCTAAGGCTCGCGCCGCCTGCAGCGCCCAATCCACGCCGCGGGCGTAAGCCACCAGCGTGACATCGCCGCCCTCGCGTTTGATATCGCCCTTTCCGATGGGAATCAGATAGTCCGCATCGAGGTCATCGGGCATCGGGCTGGGCTTGGGATAAAGCGCGATGCTCTCGGTGAAGAGCACCGGATTGTCATCGCGGATCGACGCTTTGAGCATGCCGTAGGCATCGAGCGAGTTTGATGGGCAGCCGACATACAAGCCCGGGAAATGAGCGAAGATCGGCTCGGGCGCGTGCGAATGGGAGGCGGTGGCTTGATTGCCCCAGCCACTCGCTGCGCGATAGACCAAGGGGACCTTGAACATGCCATCGAAGAAGTAGCGCACTTTTGCCGCGTGATTGGCGATGGCGTCCAGGGCGAGGAAAGCGAAGTTGATCGTCATGAACTCGGCTACCGGGCGCAAGCCGGCCATAGCCGCGCCGACCGCCATGCCGCCGATAGCCATCTCGCTGATCGGCGTATCGCGGACGCGGCGCTCGCCAAATTCCTCCAGGAAGCCGCGCGTGACGCGGTGTGTGCCTTGCCAGTAAGCGACCTCTTCGCCCATGACGAAGACGTTCTCGTCACGGTGCATTTCCTCTCTCAGCGCCCGGCGGATCGCTTCCCGCATGGCGACATTTCTAGCTGCCATGAAATCTGCTTTCTCTACTTTGTATTTTGCGGGCGATTAACCCCATCCCTCGCCCCTTTCCGTAGTGCAGTGTCCACGCTCACCCAAAATGAGGGAAGGGGAATTTTCTTACTGTCCGCGCGGTTTTGAAGACCCTCCCTCTTTATGAGTGAGGGGTTTGGGGTGGGGGTAATGAAGCGCGTATTTGCCACAATAGACACTTCCCTGCTATTGGCTCGATGACACCTACTAGTCGATGCCGGCGCCGATGCTCTGCGCAGTCTTATACACGAACTCGGAATTGACGTAGGTGTTGCTAAGCAAGTCTTCATAGCTGCTCGGCAATTCGCTGGCTTCGGCGAAGCTTACCGCTTCCGCCACGATGCGCTCCGCAGCGGCTTCATGACCAGCGAGAATGTCGCCGACATCGCCGTACTTCGCTTCAATGCAATCGCGCAGGATTTTGATCGGCTCGCGCGTCGCCATCCACTCTTTCAATTCGGCCGACATATCTTCGCGGGCGTCGTACTGCTTGTCGGAGACGCCATGCCCGCGATAGCGATAAGTGACATGCTCGATGACGACCGGACCATTTTCCCGCGCGTAGTCGACCGCTTTGGAGGCGACGGCGTAAACTTCCAGCGCGTTTTGGGCATCGACCCGCCCGAAGCTCTTGATGCCATACGCCTCGGCTTTGCGGTGCAACTCGGTCTGGCCGCTGGCGCGCTCGACCTCGGTGCCCATGCCGTAGCCGTTGTTCTCGATGATCCAGATGACCGGCAGGTCCCAAATAGCGCTCATATTCAGCGATTCGTGGAAATAGCCGTTGTTGGTGGCGCCATCGCCGACATAGGTCATGGTGACATCGTCCTTGCCCTTATAGCGCGCTTCCAGGGCGATGCCGGCCGCCAGGGGCAAGTGCCCGCCGACGATGGCGTAGCCGCCCCAGAAGTTGTGCTCCTTCGACGCCAGGTGCATGGAGCCGCCTTTGCCCCCGCTGCTGCCGGTTTTTTTGCCCATCATCTCAGCCATGACCGCTTTGGGGTCCATGCCCAGAATTAACGCAATGCCGTGGTCGCGGTAAGCGGTGATTACGTGGTCAGTCTTCCGCAGCGCCGCCATAGAGCCGACGCCGCTGGCTTCGTGGCCGCTGTAAAGGTGCAAGTAGACGCCGGTGATGCGCTTCTCTTCGTAGAGCCGATGACAGGTCTCTTCGAATTCGCGTATCAGCGCCATCTGCCGATACCAGTCGAGGAGCATGTCTTTGCTTGGTGAACCCATGCTTTCCCTTCGTTACTGCGTGAGTGTAATCCGCTTGGTTAAGTCGGCAAGTATACCATAGAAGTTTCCGGTTTTGGATTCTGGGATTTTCCACCGGTTGACAGACGGGCAAAACGATCATATAGATCAAGTGTGCGATCTTTCCCAACGCTGGAAATCAAGCATGCCTCAACCGCCTCTGCCGGATCTTCACACTGCCAAACCCTTCGTCAAGTGGGTGGGCGGCAAGCGCAGTCTGCTGCCTGAATTGTTGCGTCGTGTTCCCGCCCGCTTCAACAACTATTACGAACCCTTCGTCGGCGGCGGCGCGCTTTTCTTCGCGCTGAAAAATGAAGGAAGAATTAATTCAGCGGGGGGGGGGGGGCAGGCATTCTTAAGTGATGTCAACTTTGATCTCATCAGCACTTACCAGGTCATACAGCGCGACCCCGAACCCCTGATCGCGCGGCTGAAGCAACACGCCCGAAACCACCAGAAAGACTATTACTACGAGATTCGCGGCCAGCACGACCTCGACGATCGCATCGAGATCGCCGCGCGCTTCATCTACCTCAACAAGACCTGCTACAACGGCCTCTGGCGTGTGAATTCCAAAGGCGAGTTCAACGTGCCGATGGGGAGCTATCGGAATCCCAGCATTTGTGACGGGGCGAATCTGCGGGCATGCCATATTGCCTTGCAAGGCGTGGATGTCCGAATGCGCGACTTCCGCAAATTGGAAGCGGCCGCTGGCGATTTCGTCTATTTCGACCCGCCTTATCAGCCGCTCGACAGTACCTCGTTTACGAGCTACGCCAAAAGCGGTTTCGGCGCTGACGACCAGGCGGCTCTGCGCGACCTGTGCCTTGCGCTGCATGAACGCGGGGCGAGCTTCATGCTTTCCAACAGCGACGCTGGCGTTGTTCGGGATCTCTATTCGGGAGACGAGTTTACGATTCATGAAGTGACTGCGCCACGCATGGTCAATTGTAAGGCGGGCAAACGAGGCGCAGTCAGCGAACTGATAATTGCGTCATTTTAGGGGGAAGAGCGTGTCCAAGTACATATCGGATAGGAAGTATCTGCTGGAATTTATCGAATCAAATCTGCTTGAGTCGGGATATCAACTTGTCGATAGAATTCGCGTTGACCAGATGCGGTCATTTGGTTTTCCAATCTATGCTCGCAACATCGGAGTCGGCAAGAATATCTACAACTTGGAGCGAAAGGGTCATCTGTTTCTCTATCATCCCCAGAAGTGGAAAAATGGTCTTGTGATTGAAGTGCGATGGCAGGCAGTGAACGGCACGGTCGACGAGAAGTTCCCGTTTATCGTTATGAATATCAAGCGCTCTGGTCTCGAAACCGTCATAGTCATGGGCGGTGAAAAACTCAAGCCCCAAGTTTTTGAGTGGGTGCAGAATCAGATAGGTTACAGGCTTGTTGAGGTTTTTGACCCGATAGAATTCCAGAATTGGGCGCTGGGCGGCAACCTCTAACTACAGCGCGTCATCTTCCGGGTTCGCGTCACCGTATCCCAGCCGACCGCGCAACCAGGCGAGAGACTCTCGGAGTGACGCGACCTCCCCGCGCAATGAGTTAACCTCACTGCGTAGATTGTTGATGTCGCCTTTCAGCGAATCACTTACGCGATCGATCTTCGCGTCCAGCCGATTGATGTCATTCCGCAGACACAGAAATACAGCTATGACTGTACCCACAGTAATGAAAAACTGCACATTCTGTTCCAACGGGATTCCCCTCATCCTTCAAATCATTAACGACCTCATTATGACTGATAGTAGCGTATTGGTCAATCACTCCCCTCATCCCCCAGCAGACCCGCAACAACCACCACCACCGCCGAGCCCAGCGCGCCCACCAGAATCCCGCCGATGAAAGGCAGCTTCACCAAGCCGGTGATCCCAAACAGCGTCACCAGCAGCGAGCCGACAAAGCCGCCGACGATGCCGAGCACGATATTGCCGACCAGTCCATAACCCTTGCCTTGCAGCAGCTTGCCCGCCAGGTAGCCGCTGGATGCCCATACGCCAAGCGAAACCACCAAGCCGATCAGCCGTCCAAGCATGCCCGGCAGCAAGAGCAGCACAATGAGCAATGCCAGGGCGATGCCAACGCCGATTTTGAATTTCATGCCGATTCGCCTCCGTCTCATGCCTTCTCCTACTATACGCCATACCGGCCGCGACGGTTGCATGACGGCCGGAGCTAGCTGAAAATCGCAATTCGGCGACTCTTGCAGTATCATTGGGCTGAAGCGATCAATGGCTCGGCAACAGGATGTAAGCGGCGGCATGATTGAAGCAAGGGCGGACCGGGCGCCGGAACTGAGCCCGGATAACTTCATCAATCGCGAATTGAGCACGATAGATTTCCAGAAGCGCGTGCTGGCGCTGGCGGAGGACGAAACCACGCCGCTGCTGGAGCGCGTCAAGTTTATCGCCATCGTCGGCAACAATCTCGATGAATTCTACATGGTGCGGGTCGGCGCCTACATTCAGCGGCTCGCGCTTAGCAACCCAAGCATGCGCGCCGATGGCACGACGCCGACGCAACTGTTGCGGCAGATTCACGAGGAAGTCTCCGAATTGATTGCGCGACAGCGGCGAGTGCGGCGCGATGTCTTCGAACTGCTGGAAAACGAGGGCGTCTATTTCATCAAAACCGCCGACCTGAAGGCGAGCCAGCGCGAGGCGATAAGCTGGTACTTCAGTCACGAGGTTTTCCCGCTCTTGACGCCGCTGGCAGTGGATCATGCGCGTCCCTTTCCCTTCATCTCCAACCTCAGCTTGAACCTTGGCGTCTACCTTGACCGACGCCACGGCGACATGGCGAGCGAGATCGATTTCGCCCGCGTCAAGGTGCCTGTAAATGCGCTGCCGCGCCTTGTGCGCCTCGAAGACGTCATGGAAAAGTACAGCGGCGAGGAACATGAAGGCTGTCATTTCATGTGGATGGAAGACGTAATCGCCGACTATTTGATGGAACTTTTCCCCGGCATGCAAATCCGCGAAGCCTTCCCCTTCAGGATTCTGCGCAACGCCGATATCGACTATGAGCACGAGCAGGACGAAGACTTAATCGATGTGAAGTCGATCATTGAGCAGGGCGTGCGCGAGCGGCGCTTTGGCTTGGTCGTGCGCTTGAGTGTGCCCGCCGCCATCAGCGAGCGCATGCTTGCGCGCTTGACCGATTCGCTGGAAGTGCCCTCCAACCGGCAAGTATTTCGCATCAACGGCAAGCTGGGTTCAGCGGACCTCTTTGAATTGCTGAAGGTCGATCGCCCCGATCTGAAGGACAGCGCCTATGCCCCGCGCGTGCCGAAACCATTCGCGCAGTCGTCCAACTTTTTCGAGGTCATTCGGCAACAGGATGTCATTGTGCATCATCCCTATGACTCATTCGCGCCGGTGGAAGACTTCTTCAAGCGGGCCGCGCGCGATCCCGATGTCTTGACGATAAAGACGACCCTCTACCGCGTAGGCAAGAATTCGCCCGTGGTCGACGCTCTGATGGAAGCGCGCGACAATGAAAAGCAGGTGACCGCGCTGGTGGAGCTGAAGGCGCGCTTCGATGAAGAAAACAACTTGGAATGGGTGAACGCGCTGGCGCAGAAGGGCGTGCATGTCATCTATGGCGTCGAGGAGCTGCCGGTCAAGACGCACGCCAAAGTGTCGCTGGTTGTGCGGCGGGAGCGGGACGGGCTGCGGCGTTATGTCCACCTCGGCACCGGCAACTATAATGCGACAACCGCCCGTCTCTATGCCGATATCGGCTTGTTCACCAGCAATGAACAGATCGCCGATGACGCCTCGCGCTTGTTCAATCGGCTCACCGGCTACGCGCCTGAAACGGCTTACAGACGCCTGTTGGTCGCGCCAGATTACTTGAAGAACAGTTTGCTCGCTTTGATCGACAACGAGATCGAGGCGGCGCGCCAGGGCTTGGACGCGCGGCTGATATTCAAGATGAATCAGCTGGAAGAAGACGATATCATCCGCAAGCTTTATCAAGCGTCGCAAGCCGGCGTGAGAATTGATCTCATCGTCCGCGGCTTTTGCTGCTTGCGCCCTGGCTTGCCCGGCTTAAGCGAGAATATCCGCGTCAAGAGCATCGTCGGCCGCTACCTGGAACACAGCCGCATCTATTACTTCCGCAACGCGCCCGAACACCAGCAGATCTACATGGGCAGCGCCGACCTAATGCGGCGCAATTTGCTCAACCGCGTGGAGGTGGTCTTCCCTGTCTTGGACCCGCGCATTCAGTGGCGCGTGCTGCGCATACTGCAAACCGACTTGACCGACGTGAAAAACTCCTGGGCGCTGCGCAGCGACTGCGCGTACGAACGCCTGTGGGACACGCGCGATAAGACCGCCTTTGACTCACACCAGGCTTTTATGCGAGACAGCTTCGGCGTCTGCGAAACGCCGGCGTAATCCCGCGATACACTCGTGCATCGCCAAGCTGCAACTCGGACGACGGACGATCTACAGCAATCGCGCCGTCGCCGCTGCTGACGCCACCCGGCACTGCGCTCAATCTTCTTCCGGGAAGCTGTACTGCACCGTATAGCTCAAGACTGCTTCCTCGCCCGGCTCGACTGTGATTACGAACTCAATGCTCGCATTGTCCGCCTTGGCAAAGGGATGCGAGCTTTCGATGATCTGCCAGTCGCGCCAGCGGTAGAGGCGTTCCGGCACGACGATCTCGACGCTCTTGTCAGCCTTGTGATTTCGCAAGCGAATCTCAAACTTCTCTTGCGCGACCAAACGCGAGATGAAGCTAAAGTCAGTCTGAATCCGTTCGCCGCTTAAGTCGAATGCTGTGCCGATCCCCAGAGAGACAGCTTCGCCCCTGGGCGTGTGTTCAACCTGACTTTCGCCGATTAGCAGCGCAAGGCCGTCGGCATCCGCCTGATAAACGCGCGCTCTTCCAGCGGGCAGATCAAGGCCTAAACCCTCGCCGCCAGTATCAAAGCTCAAGCGCGTCAAGACTATGCCACCCGCGGAATCATAGCCCTCGAGGTAGGCGATCGGCGAATAATAGCCGCGAAACGGCGGCGAGCTATCGAAGATGTAGGTAATTTGGGCCGCGATGTCGCTGCGAACCATGAACTCGATCTGCTTGGTCTCGCTGTCCCGGAGGCTGACGGGGCGCGGCATCTGATAGAGCTTGTACTCGGAAAAGTCGCCAGGCTCGATGCCGCTGCTCTCGTCGGCGGCCGCGCTCATCGCCATCATGCGCGTCTCTGCGAATTCTTCTTCCTGCTCGATTCGGTTGATCTCGCCCGCCACCAGCCTCAGATTGGCGTCGCTATAGTCGCGGCCGCTGCGGTTCTGCAGGGTCACATATCCCCGCAAATCAAGCGATGTCTCATCAGCGGCCAGACGCAGATTGTAGTCTGCCGTCCAGCTTATGCCGCCGGCGAGATAACTCAATTCGACCTCGTGCTGGCCCGCGCTCGCACTGTCGACCAGGATCTGCAGCGCGGCTTCGGCAAGGTGGTCGTCTGGCGGCGACGGAAACTGAATCGTACGGATATCATACAGTCTCACAAAGGCCAATTCGTTGGCATCTGTGCGCAGTACGGCACGGTCCTTGCCAATCCGCAGCAGCTCGCCGCTGAAACTGGCGCCGTCATTGGTCGTTATCGCAACGGGTTCGGAGAGATAGCGAGCCAGCAGCGTCTCGGGATTGCGCTGGTCCGGGATATAACTCTGCTCAAGCGCCACCGTGCCCGCCGGACCGCTCAGCGAGCGGAAGTTCACCGATGTGGGATCTATCGTCGCCGCAATATCGCGCAGAACCACATGGTTGATGCCTGCTTCCAGCGAAAGCGAGCGTTGTTCGTGAACGAGCGCGGCGCCGGCGTTGTACACCGAAAGCGATGTCCGGCTTATGTCTTGAGCCTGTACCACAGTCAAGCCTCCAAGCAGGAGCGCGGCAAAGCAAACGAGATGGCTTAGTCGCATGTGCAACTCCCTTAGATGTCCAAAGTTTGCGAATGTGAATTGACCATGATGGTGTAGCTGCCGGGCGCGAAGTCGCCCTCGAGTTGGATTTCGCCTTCGTAGGGGCGCAAAATCATCGGGCAGATCATATCGGCCGGCACCTTGCGGTAGATCTCTACCTTCACTGTGTCGCCCGTACGCGACTGCTCTGCATGAACCGGCAGGTCACAGCCATCCGGATGCTCGCCTTCCACCTGCAGGCTGATTTGCGCCGGTTGACCTCGGTTCACCGTGGCCGCCACGCGGATTATATTTGTCAGTACTTTTTCGCTGTCATTCACGTCGATCGTCTCCACTTCGTCGATGAGAAATGCATTCACAGCAAATAACGTATCGGCGGGCAGTTCGGTTGCGCTGACAGCGAATGTTTCATCAACTTCGACCAACATGGCCGGGCAAACGCCGTCGGCGGGCATGGCGTTATGGACGCCAATGAGGATGCTTGCCTCAGCCTCGCGCAGGCTGATGAGCTCGGGCAGATCGCAGCCGATCGCCTGACTGCCGCGCACGGTCAAATGCGCTTCGCCGCTGTCGCCGATCGCTAGACGAGCGTCGTCAACATGGACCGGATAGAGGCGCTGCCGTTCGTAGCCGTTGTCAGCCCCCGCTTCATCGCTTGCGCGGAACCACGCCTCGTTATTGACAATCACATAGACTGGCGCCCTTGCGGATTGCGCCGGCAACTCAATAACGAATGCCGATGCCTGCATGCCGCAAGCTGCCCGCGATGAGCGGTCGCGGGTGACTTGGAAGTCTAGATTGCGCGCGAACCAGCGCGCCTCGGTCCGGAGCGACGCGCTACAGTCTCGCGCAAATGTCCCGCTCAGTGTAAGCCCGCCATCGGCGCTGACTGATAGCGCTTGAATCAACGGCAGATCGCGAGTGGTCCTATCGTCCTGACTTTGCCAAAGGGCGGTGAGGACCCCCGCGAGTGCGAGAATTATCAAGAGCAGGCTGGGTTTCGTCATGGTGTCTCCTGTATTCGATCCTCTGGGCGCGCCAAGAATCAAGTCAATTCAATCCAGTCACCGTCATCAAGACGCCAAAGAACCGGCGCGCTTTCCGTTGTCTCCCACTCGGCCGGATGCGGGATGAGCGCGATGGCGGCCGCGCCCGACCCGGCGGCGAAGGGAACGCTCAATGTCCGCAGGTAGTCGTCGGCGCCCCGCGACATTTGGGCGGCAAGCAGCACTTTGTTCTCGGCCGAACTGCCGTTTAGCCGGTTGATGGCAAAAACCGAACGGCGCCAATCGCGCGAAAAGTCGATTTCGATTTGCCACAATATCCGCGCGATGTACCGAAAAGGCGCCGCATCGCGCCCGCCCGCGCATCCCTTGTCGATGCGTGCGACCGCAATATCGCTCGCCAGCTTCTCAGTGCCGAAGTCGCGCGCGTTGCCTCTTCCGTATGTTGAGAAGACGCGGATATCGACATCGCTGAATACCGCGCCGACTTCCGCGATCAGGCATTTGACGAAGGCGCGTTCGCGAGCGCGCGCCAGCGCTTGCGCCGACGTGCCCATGACCATGGCCTTAATGGCGCGGCTGTAACTTCTGTGGACGACCCGGCCGATATCCATAGCTGCATTATACTTGATTGCCCGCAGCCGTTTCGCCCGACTGAGCTTGAGCGCGTCCGGTCCTCTGGCTGGAGACTAGGGGGCGCTGCATCATGAGCGAAACAGATGCTAGAATAGTGGTATCCTGATTGCGACGCTCAAACTATGGACTGTAAGACAGGTCAAAGTGAGAAGTCTGCGGCCCAAAACCTACGAAACGCTCCCCAAGCTTGAAGCGCCGGCCGGCTACATCTGCTTAGCGCGCGCTGTGGACGCAAACCTTTGGCGGCTCCAAAGCGCAAGCCATCCCAAGCGCCTAGTCGAGAGCCTTCTTGCCGCCGCCGATTCGCGTTTTGGCATTGAACTCGTGTCGGTTCTGGAAACGGATGACCTCGCCGCAAGCGCATCCGAAATCTTCGACAAACATCAGGCTGTGCTCAGCGAAGCATGGCTCGATCTTGATGAATACCAGATGGAGGAATTGCGCCGTTCCATTCTGCAGATTGACGCCCATCCCAGCCTTTATCTGACGGCAAATGCGCCGGCTGAAGTCAAGGCGGCGCCGGAGAATGTCAAGCCCCGACCGGTCCATATACGCCAATCGCGTCGCCGCGCGACCAGTCGCCCCTGGTATGCGCAAAGCGAACCCGACCGGCCGCCGATGTTTCGTCAGTATGGGGCAAAGGCGCTGAAAGGCTATCGCGAACCGGAACCCAGAGATTGGCGCGATGACTTGGATAGCGCCGAACGCTGGCTGCTTGAGATGTCAGACCGCATCCAAAGATTCCGCAACAGCGCTGAGGGCAAGGCGGCGGGCGCTCTGTTCTTTTTGTTGCTGGCGGCCTTGTTCTGTCTGATGGACGCTTTCAGCTAGGGAGACAGCGGCGTGAATGCCATCGCCCCAAACGCGTATGCCGGCCTTCCTCCGCTTGATGCGCCCGCCAGTTATATCTGCGTTATACGCGATATCGACCGCGACAGCTATCGCATGGAAGCCGCAGCCCGGCCGCGACAATTGATCGAGGCGATTCTCCATCAGTCCGACAGCCGATTCGGCATAGAGCTTGTCGCGATTTTGCAAACTGACGACCTGGCGGCGACGGAGACCGCACTGTATGAACGGCATCAGGCGAGGCTGGGTTGCGACTGGTTAGAATTGGACGCGTATCAGCTGCATGAGCTGCGCCGCTCAATTCTGCAGATTGACGCCTACCCCAGCCATTATCTGGCCTTGCGGCGCGGGATCCACGCCAAGCAAGAGACACATGCCAATCCAAACTCCCGCCACCGGCGGCTCGACAATTCCTATCTTCGCGGGACAAGTGAAAGCGAGGGGTTTCGGCGCGCGTATTCTCGATCGTCTTCTGGTCCCGACCGCAGCCAATGGAAGCATCGCCGGTCCCGTCAGCCGATTCCGGAACGGCGATACGGCGCGAGGTCGCTGCGGCGCAATTATGATATGTCTCGGTATCACGATGCAGAGCGCCGCTCCATCAGCGAGAAAGCCGGCGAATCATTTGAAGACATATTTGTCAATCATCCCGGCATCGTTATTGGCGCTATCTTGCTCCTCACGCTTGTCGGTCTATTGGTGGTTGGTCCCATGTCCCGGTTTTGACAATATGCTCTGCCGCCGACGAACGTGTTAGAATCTCGGCTGCGACCGACGAGTGCGGGGAGTGCGAGCCTTGCAGGACCGGCAAGAGTTCCTGCGAATCCCGGTTGAGCAAGCGGCCGACTTGCCCAGGCTTCCGCCGCCGGCTGGCTACGTCGTCGTCATCCAGGACGTCGATTACGGCAATCGCTTCAAGATCGCCCGACTGCAGCAAATTGACCGCGACCAAATACGCAGGGCTGTCGACCTTTCGATTGAGACGCGCTTGGCGCTCGTTCTCCAAGCCGACAACGCCGCGGCATTGGCGCTCTCGCTCCACGATCAATTTGCCGCGCGCGGAAGCCCGGGCGAGTGGTTTGACCTCGATGACGCGGGGCTGGGGCAACTCGACGAGATCGGTCGCCCGCAAGCCACGTCACTGAGGCGGCTCGCGCTCAATGAGATGGGCGGCAAGTCGCTGGTTGAAGATGCCCGCATTGTCCGCAGCGCCCCCGAGTCGCCCTTTGCTCGAATGCAGCGGCGCCAGAAACAGCCCCGGCGCTCCCGCAGAGCCTGGCTTCTCCTGCTCTTGATCGTGGCCGCTCTCGCGCTGGTCGTTGCCCGCTCCAGCGATGTCAGCCGAGGACTTGAGCGACTCTTGCATCATCAACCGACGTCGCCGCCATCATCCAGCCGCTCACGAGAGTCCTACCCCCCTGCCAGGCTGACGCCGACAGACGTTCCCGGTAAAGGCGAGGTCTTCTTTGTGCGGACGCGAGCTTGGGCGCGCAGCTGCGCCAGCCTGACTTGCCGCAGCGTGCAGACTCTCGACGCTGGCGCCAGAATCGTGACGCTGCGCTATGAAAGCGGGCAAACGGTAGCCGGCGACGATACCTGGATCACATTCGCGAGCGACAGCAGTATTCTTTACGTGCATCGGAGCGCCCTCGGTCGGATGGCGCCGACAACAGAGTTTACCGCCTCGCCGACCCAACCTCCGACCTCCAGCCCGACGCCTACGGACACCACAACCGCGACTGCAACCAATTCCGCGACCGCCGCGGCAACCGCCTCGCCGACTCCGGTATTGACACATACGGATACCGCAACGGCCATGGCGACTAACACTGCGACAGTGATAGCTACCGCGTCGCCGACTCAGACTTTGATGGTTACCGCGGCCGCGCCCGAGACAAACAGCCTGATCGTCAAGACGGTCAACGACCTCAATGCCCGCGTCCGCGCTTGCGCCAGCACCAACTGCGAGATCCTGGGACACTTGAGACCCGGCGCTGTACTGACGCCGACAGGAGAAGTTGAAGGCCAGACCGTGAACGGAAGTTCAACTTGGGTCGAGTTCACCTTCCAGGGCGAGAAAGCCTTTATCCACAGCAGCCTCGTGGCCGCAAATTCATGAGGAACTCTGCGTCTCTGTGGCGAAAATCACACATCCAGCGTCAAGCTGATCGGACAGTGATCGCTGCCCAGCACATCAGCATGGATCTCCGCCGCCGTCATCTTGTCCCGCAGATCCGGCGAGATGAAAAAGTAATCGATCCGCCAGCCAATGTTCTTATCGCGCGCGCCGCTGCGCATCGACCACCAGGAATAGGCGCCCTCTTTATCCGGATTTAAGTGACGATAAGTATCGATATAGCCCTGTTCGACGACCTTGTCGATCCAGTCGCGCTCTTCGCGCAGGAAGCCGGTCGTCTTGCGGTTGGCTTTGGGCCGCGCCAGGTCGATCTCGTTGTGCGCCGTATTGATATCGCCAGTCATAACCACTGACTTGCCCGCCGCGCGCAAGCCGTTGGCGTAATCCAGGAAGGCTTCTTTATACTCCATCTTGAAAGGCACGCGTTTGTGATCGCGCCCGCCATTCGGCAAATAGGTCGTCATCAAGGTGAAGGCGCCGTAGTCCGCGATGATGGTGCGCCCCTCGCTGTCGAATTTCTCGATGCCCAGGCCCAGCTTGATATCAAGCGGCTCAGTCCTGCTGAACAAGCCGACGCCGCTGTAACCCTTGCGCTCGGCATGCACCCACCAGCTATGATAGCCCTCTGGCTGACGCAATTCGGGGTCGAGCTGCTCGGGCCAGGCTTTGGTCTCCTGCACCGTCAATACGTCCGGCTCTTCGTCATGCAGCCAGTCGAGAAAGCCTTTTCTCTGCGCGGCGCGGATGCCATTGACATTCCAGGAAAATAGCTTCATCTTGATCTCCCTGCCTTCGACGCATCTCTATGCGGGACATTATAAGGCTTGTTCGCCGCCCTGCTAAGACGGAAATACGTGCCAACCGCTTGCAATCCACTTAGCTTAGCAAAAGGTTGACGCTACCGATGCGAGAACATATGGTCGCCCATAAGGCCCGATTTTATGCTACCCTGATCCCGCGCGCGCCTTGCCACCCCGATTGCCCATCCGCTTCCGCTGCCATGCAGCCTGGGCGAATGCCGCGCCAATATCGGCTGGCAAGGAGCCTTCCGGCTAAACTGCGTATATCGGAGAAAAAATGTTTCCGTCTACGGGAAATTACGGGAAAACGAATAACCTGCCGAATACCACCCAAAGGAGAACCTTGATGCTGCGGATTAACCAGGAGCGTTTGCTCAGCGACTTGAACGAACTTGCGCAGATCGGCGCGACCGCCGACGGCGGCGTCGACCGGCAGGCGCTGACCGAGAACGATATCGCCGCGCGGCACTGGTATCGGCGCAAGATCGCCGACGCCGGTCTGGACTACGCAATGGACGGCGCCGGCAATCAGTCGGCGATTCTCCCTAGCGATCCACCAAGCGAGAAGCGCATCCTCGCCGGCTCCCACCTGGACAGTGTGCCTAGCGGCGGATGCTACGATGGCGCGCTCGGTGTGCTGGTCGCCTTAGAGGCGCTGCGCACGCTGAAAGACAATGGCATCGCGCCGGCGGTCACGTTGGAAGCCGTCAACTTCACCGATGAAGAGAGCGCCATCATGGGACTGATGGGCAGCAAAGCCCTTGTTGGCCAACTGACCATGGCCGACTTTGAACGCAGCCGGCTGGATGTCAATGAGTTGACGCGCCGCTTTTCGGCTGTGGGCATCACGCGCGAGTCCATGCTGGCGGCGACGCGAGACGATGTGCTGGCTTGGGTCGAATTGCACATCGAGCAGGGCACTCGCTTGGAATCCTCCGGCGTCGACCTTGGCGTCGTGAACGCCATCGTTGGGATCCGCTCCATACATGTGTCGTTTCGCGGCGAAGCGGCTCATGCCGGCACCATGCCGATGAACCTGCGGCGCGACGCGCTTTGGGGCGCGGCGACCTTCGTACTGCGCGCCAGGGACCATGTGATGCAGAACTATAGCCCCGGCGTTTGCAACGTCGGGATGATCAGCGCTGAGCCAGGCGCCTTCAATATCGTGCCGGCCGAAGTCTACTGCGCGCTCGAATTCCGGCATGGCTCCGATGCCGAGATGGATCGGATGCAGGCTGACCTGAGTCACCTGCTTGAAGAATGCGCCGCCGAATTCGACCTGAGCGTCTCCTACGAGGCGACGCCGCCTGTCATTCCCGCGACCATGAGCGAGACGGTTATGAGCGCAATTGAGCGAGCCGCCGACGAACTTGGACTGACTCACGAACGGATGCTGAGCTTCGCCGGCCATGATACCCAGAATATGACGAATATCGCGCCGTCCGCCATGGTCTTCGTGCCTTCCGTCAAGGGCATCAGCCACAATCCAGCCGAATACACGACCGACGCCGATTGCGTCAAAGGCGCCAACCTGATGCTGCACACGCTGCTCGATTTGCTGCGTTCGCAAAGCAAGTCCCTCCCCATTTTGGGAGGCTCCCCAAAGAGATGAGGACAAGGGATTTAGCGTGGGGGTCAGGCGCCCGTCGGCGCCCAGATATTCTTAACCTGGATCGACTCCTGGAGGAACTCGGCGCCGGCCCCCTGCACGGCATCATGCCAGTCGCGCGGAATGCCATAGCTGACCCAGGTGCGCTTGATGTTGTGGGCGGAACGCGCCTCCACTTGACGGCTGCCCTCAGCGTCGCCGAAATACCAGAGGCTGTCCACATCGTCATGCTCGACCAGGGTCTTGACCAGGTGATCGCGGTCGCCGCTGATGATGTTGACCACGCCCGCCGGTAAATCGGAGGTATCGAAAACCTGGTAGAGATCGGTCGCGCTAAGCGGAAACCTGGGCGAGGGCAGGCAGACAACCGTGTTGCCGCGGGAGATGGCGGCGGCGACCAGCGAGACGAAAGCCAGCAGCGGCGGCTCGTCCGGGCAGGCGATGCCGATGACGCCGACCGGTTCGTGAATGGCGGCGACCAAACCGCGCAGGGTTGTCTCCTGCACCGTCCCGCCTGACTTGTCGGCGAAGGCCGCCCAGTGAAACAGGCGCTCGATAGAGAGGGCGACTTCGCGTCGGGCATCAACGGGAGGCGCGTCGGTCATCGCGGCGATGCGCTCGGCGAATTCAGCTTGCCGCGCCGCCAGATTCTCAGCGATGTAATAAAGTATCTGGGCGCGATTGTGAGGCGCATAGTATGCCCAATTCACCGCTTTGTGGGCCGCTTCGACGGCGTTGCGAATGTCCTTGCGATTGCCATCTCCGACTTGGCCGACCAGGACGCCGGACGGCGAAAGCACCGGCATGGAGTAATTGCCATCGGGACGTTTCTGCGCCCCGCCGATATAGAGCTTGGCCGTGCGGTCCAGCACTACCCCGTTCGGTCCCCCCGACGTGTCAAGGGGAGGCAAAGCGGCAGGGGCGAACGGAGTATGCGCGCCCCAGTCGCTCGGCGGGTCGCTGAGATTCGGCTTGGCGCGGGTCTGCCATGCCGGACGCAGATAGGCGGAAAGCCCTTCCACACCGCCTTCCCGCCCGAAGCCGCTTTCGCGATAGCCGCCGAAACCGGCCGCGGCGTCAAAGAGATTGGCGCTATTGATCCAGATGCTGCCCGCCTTGACCTTTCGCGCCGTTTCCAGCGCTAGGCTGATGTTCTCGCTCCAGATGGAGGCGGCCAACCCGTAACGCGTATTATTGGCGAGTTCTATCGCTTCGCCCGGTGTGCGGAAGCTCATCGCCACCAAGACGGGTCCGAAGATTTCCTGCTGGGCAGCGGCGGCCGATGCTTCCAGATTGGTCAGCAGCGTCGGTGGATAGAAGCACCCAGCGGACGGCAAATCGACGGCCGGCTGGTAAACATCAGCGCCTTCACTGATGCCGCGTTGCACCCAATCGTCAATCGCTTCGTATTGCACAGGATCAATGACCGAGCCAATATCGATGCCTTTGTCGAGCGCATCGCCCAGGCGCAGGCGAGACATCCGCGTCTTCAACTTCAGGATGAAGGCATCGGCGATGTTCTCCTGCACCAGCAAGCGCGAGCCGGCGCAGCAGACCTCGCCCTGATTGAAGAAGATGGCATCGACCAAACCCTCGATCGCGCCGTCCAGGTCGGCGTCGTCATAGACGATGAAAGGCGACTTGCCGCCCAGTTCCAGGGTCAGCTTGATTCCCTTGCCGGCGGTTGCGCGGCGGATGATGCGCCCAACAGCGGTCGAGCCGGTGAAAGCGATTTTGTCCAGATCGTCATGCGCTGCCAGCGCTGCGCCCGCTTCATCGCCGCCGGTGACGATGTTGACGACGCCGGGCGGCAAGCCAGCCTCGGCGATGATCTCGGCGAAGAGCAAAGCGGAGAGCGGCGTGTAAGGCGCGGGTTTGATGACAACCGTATTGCCGCATGCCAGCGCCGGCGCGATCTTCCAAGCCAGCATCAGCAGCGGGAAGTTCCAGGGGATCACTTGGCCGACGACGCCCAGCGGAAGGTAATCGCGCAATTCCGACTCCATCAGCTGCGCCCAGCCGGCGTGATAGTAGAAGTGGCGCGCGACCAGCGGCACATCAATATCGCGGGACTCGCGGATGGGCTTGCCGTTATCGAGGCTTTCCACGACGGCGAGCAGGCGGGCATGCTTTTGGATGTTGCGGGCGATGGCGTAGAGATGACGGGCGCGCTGATGCGGACTGAGCGCGGACCAGGCTCCGAAGGCGCAGCGGGCAGCGGCTACAGCGGCGTCGATGTCGGCTGCGGCCGCGTCGGCGACCGTCGCCAAGGTTTCGCCTCGGGCCGGGTTGGAGACGGAGATGGTTTGGCCAGCGGCGGGGGGCGTCCATTGGTTGTTGATGAATAGGTCGAAGCGGCGGTCGTGGGACTCGAGCCAGGCTTCGGCGGCCGCGGCGGATTCGGGCGCGGGTCCGTAGCTCATGGTGTGGAAGTGCTCGGCTATTTGGGACATGGGGTGGGGGTCCTCGCTGCGAAGACTCATTTAGGCGAGCGGGATACGAAAGTCGAGTTCGCGAATCAGGTCAAATGTGTCAAGGCAACGGATGCCTAACTTTCGGCATACGAATGGAATCTTTCTGTTTTGTCGTTTCATTTCGTCTGTGGCATTTTCTTGCGTACCCTCGAGCGTTACGATAGAAGCAGACTGATGTCCCAATGCGTATGCGATGAGCAACGGATCTTTTCTTATCTTGTTTAACTCGTCTAGAGACGGCTGGGGCAGGTCGTACCCTTCTTTGAAGACTCGGTTGACTGTCAACTGGTCGGCGCTCGCGTCAAGAAGCAAGTCTTTTTCATGACTGTTTGTCTTGAGCCATCTTAGCAGTTCGTCGTCTTGATTTGCGGCGCCTCTTTTGGGTTGCCCAGCCTTAACTTCCGCCAGCATCTCAAAGGGCATCTGAATATGACCTTGCTTGGCATGAAAAATGATCCATTCCCAGAATTGCGGTATCCGATCAATTGGGTAGTAATCATCGTGCGCTGTAATGAGAACGTTTGCATCCAAGAGGTAAAGCACTTATGTCTCCCGTCGCAGACGTTCGGGGTGTAGAAATGTTCGTACCTTTCGCGGGTTCACGCCCAGCAACGTGCTTGCTCTGGTTGGCGTCAATGTACCGCTCGCAACTGAACGGCGAGCCAGTTCGAGCAGCGGTGCGCCCAATGAATTACGTCTCACAACATTGGCGTCAATTGGTGTATTCTTGCCAAGGGCTCTGTCAAGTTCTCGCTTTTCCTTTTCCTGTTTCTCGCGAGCAGCATGATCTCTTAGAAGTCTTTCATTGATTTCATACCACATAGGCTGGCTAATATGGTCTTCAAGCTTGAGGTTGTATGCGACCATAGCACGGCTGAGATTTCTGGAGTTGGCAAATGTTGTGAGTCTCTCAAGCGCTCTCTCGAACGAGTCTTCGTGCAACGAGGACAGTTCTTGTAGCTCATGACGAGGCAAAAGTATATTGCCTGCAACGCGATTGCAGAATTGTTCCAGGCTAGCACTTGTTTCATCTACAATTCCAGTTATTCCGCTTGCCCCCAGCCATAAATGCGCCACTTCATGCAAGGCAGTGAAAGACTGCGCACGTTTGTTATCCTTGCGATTGATAACAATGTACGGAGCGATTTCATCGGCAAGAGCAAACCCCCGAAATACAGAAACCGGAATTGTTGTGCTCTGCGGATGGCCGAGGTCACTCATCAGTAATAAAAAAATGCCTGTTGATTGAATTCGATTTCTAAGATAGTTAAACGCATTTGTGGGTTGACTTGGACGCCGTCGATACTCATGCAAGTTAAAGCCTAAAGTTTGAACTATGGTATTGGCGACCTGCTCAACGCCCATTTGAGATGTAGCTGAAGACACGAATTCGAGAGGCTCGGCGTCTTCATCTACGAGAAGATCTCGGGTGATACTTTGACGAGCTACTACATTGCTAAGTAATATTGCCAAATGAGCATTTGCAACTTCGTCATCCGATTTCTGTGGAAGTGTGCGATAGTCCTCGCCCAGATAGCTCTTGCGTGGCTCAGTCTCTAGATAGAATGTAACAACCGGTACCCGATATGCATTGGCCATTTTGCTTAGCTGTGATTGCGTCGGGAGTCGGGCGCCGCGCTCCATGCTCGCTAGCTTTTCAACAGCAGTGCTCTTTCCTGAACTCGAAAGTCCAAGTTTCTTGGCCGCATCTGCAACGCTTAACTTCGCAGCATTACGCGCCCATCGCAAATTGCAGGGATTAACTGTGACCATGCTAATGCACTCAGTGAGCCTAACAGAATTATATTCGAAGTACGCCTAATATCCAGTTGTTCCCTTGCAGTTTCGTGTTGTATCGAATACAACACTCTACCGCCATCAAGTTGATTCTGCTACCCTCCCCACACCAACCCCAACCCAACAGGAGCGCACCCCATGCCCAAGCAATACGCCAGCCCGCCCGCCATGACCATCGACCCCAAGAAGACCTACCGCGCCGTCATGAACACCAGCAAGGGCGCCATCAACATCGACCTCTTCGCCGAACGCGCGCCGATCACCGTCAATAACTTCGTCTTCCTGGCCCGCGACGGCTTTTACGACGGCGTCATCTTCCACCGCGTGCTGGACGGCTTCATGGCGCAGGGCGGCGACCCCACCGGCAGCGGACGCGGCGGACCCGGCTATCGCTGGGATGACGAGCCATCGGCGCTTGCTATCCCACATGACGCGCCCGGCACGCTAAGCATGGCCAACGCCGGACCAAACACCAATGGATCACAGTTCTTCATCACCTTTGTGCCGACGCCTCATCTCGACGGCAATCACGCCGTTTTCGGGCGGGTCGCCGACGACAAGAGCTTGGCCGTGCTGAACACGCTGCAACGCGTCGACCCCCAGCGTCCCGCGCGGACTGTCGTTGCCGACCAAATCGTAACGGTCACGATTGAAGAACCTTAGGGAGCGAGGAATCCCCTGGCTTGAACTTGCGGCCGGGGTTCTGCCGCCGAAAGAGTCATTGCAATTCCTAGTCAATTGGCGATATTGACTAAGCCATTCGTTATAGAATATCATAATGACGGCTGACGCTTCAGTTGAAGGTCAGCGTCGACAGTCGGCTCGACGCCGCCTGAAAGCTGTCGAAAGGTCAAATATGTTATCGCAGAACGTTGCGAATATCTCCAGTGATGCGTTTATGCAGAAATCCGCCGGCAAAAAAGTCGTGCTGCTCTACCCATGGGTGAATTATCGAAATGTCTTTCTTAGCTATTTCCTCAGCGGCTCGTCACCAAGAATGCTCTATTACCGCATTCCGCAAGACGGCGTCAGCGTGTCTGGCTGGCTAGCCGGTCTGCTTGATGAGATCCGCTTGATTGAGGCGGGCTTCGGCGAAGGCTTGGCAAGCGCCTTGCAGGCTGGCGAAACGGCCGATTTCGGAGCGGCGCTGGCGGCCGACCTGGCTGGCGTCAGCGACGGTCGCGTGACGCTATTCCTTGATGAACTCGACCGCGTCAAACAGGACAACCAGTTTCGGCAAGTCATTTCCGCGCTTGTTGAAAACCTTAGCGAAGGCTCTCAACTCGTGGTTAATTCGCGCCTGTTGACCTTTGACCCCTGGATGAAATGGGTCCATCGGGATGAAGCGGTCGTGATGGGTGCTGGGCGCCGCAGCAACAATCTAGTGTTCACGAAAAACGGCGCCGTGAAACCGCAGCTGGAGGTCTTTGCCTTCGGGCGGGGGCACGCTGTATCCAATGGCAAAGAGATTAAGACTTGGGACGGCGCTTTGCCGCGCAACCTGTTCTTCTATTTCATGGACAATCCCCTGGTCACGCGCGACCAAGTTTTCGAAATCTTCTGGCCCAAGCTGTCGATCAGAGATGCGACCAACGTCTTTCATGTCACCAAGCGCAAGATTACCGAGCGCATATCCATGCACGTTGATGATGAAGAGAGCTATGAGCTGACCAACTACTCGACCGGATTCTACGTGCCGAGCGGCAAGATTGCTCGCCATTACGACGTGGCTGACTTTGAACAGACCATGGAAGGAGCGCTGCTTTCCTCCGATCTGCGCGAGCGGCAAACGCTCTACCGTCAGGCGATCGACATGTACAAAGCGCCCTTTTTGTATCCGCTGAAATTGCCGTGGGTGGTGCGGCGGCGCAAGCAGCTACAGGCGATGTATGGCGAAGCGCTCAATGGCATGGCGCGGTCGTACGTTGACCAGCAAGCTTGGGACGCGGCGCTGGGATTCTTCATGCGCGCGCTCAGAGAATTGCCGCAGCGAGAAGACATTCATCGCGGCGCGATGCAAATGTATATCAACCTGGGGCGCGATGCCGACGCCCGGGAGCACTATTCCGTATTGGAGCGGCTGTTGAAACGGAGCTTGGGCGTCACGCCCTCCAGCGATACACAGGCGCTGCTGCGGCGATTAAACTGAGGCGCCGGAGGCCGCGCCCCGCCGACTGCCATTCGATCGCTATTGAGCAAGGCTGAATCGCCGCTACCCTAGTACCATGCGCCTGACGAGGTGAATTGCATGATTGCCAATCGTTCTGACCCCGGGCACAGACTGGAATTGCCCCGCAGGCCCGGCGAGAACCCAACCGGCGAGAAACGCGGCGTTTTGTTGGCATCGCTGATTATGGCTGTCGGGGGCTGGGGCGGCCTGGCCTACCTGGTGATAACCACCAAGCCCCGAATCGGCGGGGAAATCTGGCTGTTTTTCATCCTGCTGCAGATCGCCGTGACGGGAACGGCGATACCCGCTGTCCATTGGGTCAGCCAGCGACTGGCGCCGGCTCACAGGGGCGCGCCACTGTCGGGCGTCGTCGTGCGGCGGAGCGTTTGGATCGGCATAATCATCGTCACTTCCGCGTGGCTGATGATTCCGCGCTATCTCTCGCTTCCTGTCCTGCTGATACTCATGTTGCTTTTTTTCGTCGTGGAGGTCTTCTTGCGCAATCGCGAGTTGGCTCATGCCTGATTCAAACGCGCAACTGCGTAGCTTGCCTTCCGTTGACGCCCTGCTTGCTCAAGACTCCATCCAGCCTCTTTTCGAGACTTTCCCACGCGACCTGGTTGTGGCTGCCGCCCGCGAGACCATCGCCCGGGCGCGTCAAGCGATTCTGCAATCGAGCTCCATTGATCCCGCGGCCGAGGCGTTGGCTGCTCAAGTCGGGCGCTGCCTGCGCGCGCAGCTGCAACCCAGCCTGGTTCCGGTCATCAACGCGACCGGCGTCATTATTCACACCAACCTCGGCCGAGCGGTTCTGTCAGCCGATGCGCAGGCGGCGATGTCAGCCGCGGCGCGCGCCTACAACAATCTGGAATTCGATCTCGACAGCGGCAAACGCGGCAGCCGTCTGACGCATGCCGGTCAACTTCTGCGCGAGCTCACCGGCGCCGAAGCTGCCGTGGTCGTCAACAACAACGCCTCCGCGCTTATATTGATCCTTAGTGCGCTGGCCAAGGGCGGCGACGTCATAATCTCCCGCGGACAGTTGGTGGAGATTGGCGGCGGCTTCCGCATACCGGCAATTATGCGGGAAAGCGGCGCGCGGCTGGTCGAAGTCGGGACGACCAATCGCACGCGCCTGGCCGATTTCGGAAACGCCCTCAACCAGCGGACCGCCATGCTATTGCGCGTGCATGCGTCGAATTTCAAGCAGATCGGTTTCGTTGAGCAGCCATCGCTGGACGACCTGGTCGGTCTCGCCAACGAACATGACCTGCTGGCGGTGGATGACCTCGGCAGCGGCGCGCTCATCGATACAGCGCAATTTGGCCTGGATCGCGAGCCGCTGGTTCAGGATAGCGTCGCCGCTGGCATGGACCTGGTTTGTTTCAGCGGTGACAAGCTCTTGGGCGGGCCGCAAGCCGGCATCATCGTCGGCAAGGCGGATGCCGTTCAGCGACTCAAACGACATCCCTTGGCGCGGGCGCTGCGCGTCGACAAGCTGACCTATGCCGCCTTGCTGGCGACTCTCATGCACTATCGACTGGGCCAAGCGACCCAGCGCATTCCCGTTTGGCGAATGATCGCCCAAACCACAGCCGATATCCAGGCGCGCGCCGATGCCTGGGCGGCGGCGGTCGGCGGGGCGGTATTGCCCGGCGATTCAGCGGTCGGCGGCGGCAGCCTGCCCGGCGCGGTGCTGCCGACCATGCTGCTCGCCCTGGAAAACCAAGCGCCCGACGCTCTCATGGCGAAATTGCGCCAAAGCCAACCGCCGGTGATCGCGCGCGTCGCCCACGGGCGAGTCTTGATCGACCCGCGCACGGTCCTGCCCGAACAAGACGCTGACCTGCTGCGCGCGCTGAAGTCGGCACGCTAAGTCATTCCGCCTATCGGCGCGCTTCGACAACTGGACTATAAGAGGATTGAGCGTTATGAAATCAGATCTCGACCGACTAATGCTGGAACGCGAGTTGGATGCGATAGTCGTGCATGGCGGCGAGGAATTCAACCCGCCACGCTATTACCTGAGCCGCGGCGCGCAGATTACGCACGGCACGATCTTCAAATTGCGCGACCGTCAAGCCTTGCTGGTTTGCAGTCGAATGGAAGTCGAAGAAGCGGCAAAGAGCGGACTGGCGGTGAAGACCGATGTGGAACTCGGCTATCACGACCGTTTCAAGGAGACCGACGGCGACGTCATTCGGGCGACCGCGCTGCATTGGATGGACGTCTTTGAACATCTCGGATTGCCGGGCGGCCGCGTTGGCTTATACGGCGTCTGGACGATAGGCAAGACGATTTCCTTGTATCGCGCCCTGGCAAACCAATTGCCGAGTTTCGAGTTTGTCGCCGAAGACAAGCCGACGATCTTTGAAGTGGCTATGCTGACCAAGGACGCGGAAGAAATCGCGCGAATCAAGTCGGTGGCGGAAGGGACCAATGCAGCGATGGCGCTCGCTTGGGAGACCATCTCGCGTTTGCAGCCCCAAGGCGGCTTCTTGCTCGATGAGACGGGCCGGCGCGCGACCATCGGCGATATCAAAAGCCTCGTCAGACGGGAATTGGTGGCGCGCGGCTTGGAAGACACCGGCATGATTTTCGCGCAAGGACGCGATGCCGGCTTCCCCCATAGCCGTGGCGAATCCGATACCCCGCTGCGGATGGGACAGGCGATTGTATTCGACCTCTTTCCGCGCGAGCTTGGCGGCGGCTATCACCACGACATGACGCGTACCTGGTGTATCGGTTACGCGCCGCCGGAGGTTCAGGAAGATTACGACACCGTTATGGAAGGCTTTGATATCGCCTTGGAGAGCTTCTCCGTCAAGAAACCGGCCCATCTGATGCACGAGGCGGTAATGGATCACTTTGAAAGCAAGGGCCATCCCACGACGCGAACCGATCCGGCGACATCGGTGGGATACGCCCACGGCTTGGGCCATGGCGTCGGCATAGAGATACACGAGGAACCGTCGATCATCCACCATCGGCGCGACGACATCTGCCAGATCGGGAATGTCTTGACCTTCGAGCCGGGCTTGTATTATCCTGAACGCGGCTATGGCCTGCGGGTGGAAGACACCTTTCTGGTCACTGAAAATGGCGAATTGCTGTCGCTGACTCCCTTCCGCAAAGACCTGGTCATCCCTCTGAAGGCTAGCGACGAGAAGGCATAATGACCCGCGCGGACGACAAGACTACCAAGATTCGAGTGGCCATCATCGGCTCCGGGCCTTCGGGCTTCTATGCCGCCGACCACTTGCTGAAGCAGACCGAGCCCCTGATCCATGTCGATATGTACGAGCGCTTGCCAACGCCCTTTGGCTTGGTCCGCGGCGGGGTTGCGCCTGATCACGAAAAGATCAAGTCCGTAACCAAGCTGTACAGCCGCATCGCCACCCGCGAGCGTTTCAACTTCTTTGGCAATGTCGAATTCGGTCAAGACTTGTCGCGTCAGGACCTCAGCCGGCATTATCACGGCATCATCTACGCGACCGGCGCCCAAACCGATCGCAAGCTGGGCATACCGGGCGAGGACCTGCCCAACAGCTATGCCGCGACCGAATTTGTCGGCTGGTACAACGGCCATCCGGATTATCACGATTGCGACTTTGATCTGCGCGGCATCAAGCGAGTGGCTGTCATCGGCGTCGGCAATGTGGCGATGGATGTGGCGCGCATCCTGGGGCGGACGCCCGAGGAGCTCTATCAGACCGATATCGCCGACTACGCCTTGGCTGCGCTCCAACAGAGCGATGTCGAGGAGATCTACGTTTTGGGAAGGCGCGGTCCAGCGCAGGCCGCCTTCAGCAATCCCGAAATCAAAGAGCTCGGCGAAATGGCTGATACCGACATCATCGTCGACTGTGAAGACGCCTCACTGGACGAGCTCAGCGCGACGCATCTGAAGAAAGCGCGCGACCGCAGCGCCATTCGCAATGTCAAGATCCTGCAGGCCTATGTCGATCGCGGGGCGACCGGAAAATCGCGACGTATCGTCATGCGCTTTCTCGTGTCGCCTGCCGAGATCATCGGCGCCGACCGCGTGGAAGCGATCAAATTGGTCAAGAATGAGTTGTTC
The DNA here is from genome assembly GCA_022824465.1 of Anaerolineae bacterium. Classification (GTDB taxonomy): domain Bacteria; phylum Chloroflexota; class Anaerolineae; order Aggregatilineales; family Phototrophicaceae; genus UBA6055. Next base: position 507,131 of record JAJDZV010000004.1, on the reverse strand, counting down.
CTGGATGATCGCGACAACTTGCGCCCACGCGCGACCGATGTATTCGAAACCTTGCCCGTTGATATGGTCTTCCGCTCGGTCGGATACCGCGGCGTGCCCCTGCCCGATGTGCCCTTCTACGATCGCTGGGGCACGATACCGAATGACTGCGGACGCGTATTGACGCGCCACGAAGGCCGACGGCGCCTCAATGGAAACTACGTAGTCGGCTGGATCAAGCGGGGACCAACCGGCATCATCGGCACGAACAAACCCGACGCGATTGAGTCGAGCGAATGCTTCCTGGCGGATTTGGCCGACGGGCAGGCGCTGCAACCGGCCGACACGCGCGACCACACGATCATCGACATGCTTGAGACGCGCAAGCCGGCCTACATCACCTTTGACGACTGGCAGGTCTTGGACGAGATCGAACGTCAGCGTGGCGCCGCGATCGGCCGCAGCCGCGTCAAGTTCACCACCATCGAGGACATGCTGGATGCGCTGGAGAAAGCGACGGAGCTCCTGCCCGCGGCGAAATAGGCGACCGCAACTGACGCGGGCATCTTGGTCATTCTACGGCGCTTCCGCTTGAATCTGGTTTGTAGTGGTTGACGTATACGTTCATCCAGTGTTATATTGGTGTAAGCAAACTAATTCTATTGCAAGCAAATCTATTCAATCCTCCAACGCCCCGCCATCAATGGGGCGTTGCCTTTTTTCAGCAGCGGTTACTGACGCCCTCCGGCAAGCGTGTCAAAGGCGCGCGCGATTCCCGTCTGCCGCTGCCTACACAATTCCACGCGAATGCGCTAAGCTGTTAGCCGCGACGCGTGTCTCACAACGAGGAGAGCCGATGGACGCCAAGGCCATAGTCCTGGAGTATCTTCGCCAGCATGACGAAGAACTGAGCTATATCGCCAAAGAGATTTGGGATCATCCGCAGGTGGCGCTGGAAGAGCAATTCGCCTCGGGGCTGCTGGCGGACCGGCTTGAAGCCGACGGCTTCGCGATTCGCTGGGGCGCCGGCGGGATGCCCACCGCTTTCATCGCCGAATGGGGCGCCGGGGCGCCGATCATCGGCTTCCTGGGCGAATATGATGCCTTGCCCGGCCTGTCGCAAGCGCTATCAAGCGCGCGCTCCCCAATCGAGTCAGGCGGACCTGGGCATGGCTGCGGTCATAATCTCTTTGGCACAGCCTGCATGGGCTCGGCGATGGCGCTGAAATCAGCGATGCAGCGCTCCGGCATCCCGGGAACGATTCGCTTCTATGGCTGCCCGGCCGAGGAGACCCTGGTCGGCAAGACCTTTATGGCGCGCGACGGCGTCTTCGACGATCTCGACGCCGCCATCAGTTGGCACCCGGGCGCTGCAAATATCGCCTGGAACGGCTCGTCGCTGGCTATGAACTCGTTCAAAGTCAGCTTTCATGGTCTGTCCGCCCATGCCGGCGGCTCGCCCTGGCTGGGCCGCAGCGCGCTCGATGGCGTCATGCTCATGGATGCCGGCGTGAATTACATGCGTGAACATGTCCCCCCGGAATCGCGCATCCACAGCGTCGTGACCAGCGGCGGCCAGGCGCCAAATGTGGTGCCAGCCTTCGCCCAGGTCTGGTACTTCGTGCGCGCGCCCAAACGCGAACAAGTCGACGAGATCTACCAGTGGATGCAGGACATCGCCAGAGGCGCAGCGCTGATGAGCGGCACGCGCCATGAGATCGAGTTCATAACCGGCTGCTACGACTTGCTGCCAAACAACACATTGGCAGACTTGCTCTATGAAAAAATGGCAGAGGTGGACGACCTGCGCTTCACCGAGCGGGAACGTCAATTCGCCCGCGAGCTGCAAGCGACTTTCCCTGAAGGCTCGGTGCGGCGCGGCTACGATTGGATGCGGCTTTCCACGAGCGCCGAGCTGGGAGCGGCAGCCATTGACGATCCGCTCTGGCAAGGCGTCTATCCGCACGCGCCCGCGCCCCCGCTCATGGGCGGATCAACCGAAGTCGCCGATGTCAGTTGGATAACACCGACCGGTCAAATCTCAACCGCTTGCTGGCCCCTGGGAACGCCCGGGCACAGTTGGCAGACTGTCGCCTCTTCCGGATCGGGCATCGGCGCCAAAGGCATGATCTTCGCGTCCAAAGCAATGGCGCTTGCTGGCCTCGAACTCTTGACGACGCCAGACCGGCTGGCGGCTGCCAGCGCTGACTTTGAACGGGCGCGAGCTGGTCGCGAGTACGTGTCGCCCCTGCCCCCTGACGCCAAGCCACAATAAATGATCCTCGAAAGCGTGCCGCAGGGCGTCGTCGCCGGCAGCATCCCGCTCTTTGCGGGGCACCCGGCTTACGACTTGCTGCCCCACAATGGCATACGCCAGACCATCGACGATATCTGGCGCAAACCCGGCTTGACGCGCCTGTTCAACTACGGCGACGAGCAAGGCAATCCCGAGCTGATCGATTTCCTCGTCGAGCGCCTGAGACGCCAGGAAAGCCTCGACCTCGGACCTGAGAATCTCATGATCATCGGCGGCTCGACCTGGGGCGTCGACATGATCTGCGATCAATTGACGCGGGCCGGCGATGTCGCGCTGGTTGATGCGCCCTCTTATCGTGACGCGCTCCATATCTTCCGCGACCATCGGCTGGAGCTGCGCGCCGTGCCGATAGACGAAGGCGGCATCGTGATCGCCGAACTTGAAGCCGCGCTCCGCCATCTAGCGGAAGAAGGACGGAAGCCCAAGCTCTATTACGTCGTGCCCAACTTCCAAAATCCGTCTGGCGTCACCATGCCCCTCGAACGCCGACGGGCGGTTGTCGAGTTGAGCCAGCAATACGGCTTCGTCATCGTCGAAGACGACGTCTACAGCGACATCCGCTTTGATGCCGCGCTGCCGCCAAGTTTCTACGCCCTGACTGTCGGCGATAACGTCTTGCGCATCGGCTCCTTTTCCAAGACCTTGGCGCCCGGACTGCGGATCGGCTGGCTGGTTGCTTCAAGCGACAAAATCGCCCGCTTTGTCGGCAGCGGCGTGCTCAAAATGGGCGGCGGCGCCAATCCCTTTACTGCCGCGATCGTGGCGCAGTATTGTCGCAGCGGCGCCTGGGAAGCGCACGTCCTTTGGCTGCGCGACCAGTATCGCCAACGCCGGGACGCCGCGCTGCGCGCCCTGAAAACCGCCATGCCAGCCTCGGTCGCGTATACCCAACCCCAAGGCGGCTATTTCATCTGGCTAAAGCTGCCCCGCTCGGTTCGCGTCGATGACCTTGCCGAAAAAGCCCGCGAATGCAAGGTTTACTTCGCGCCGGGCACAGGTTTCTTTGTGACGGCTGATGACGGCTTGCATCACTTACGGCTGTCCTTTAGCTTCCTTCCGCTGGATGACCTGCGTCGGGGCATCAGCATACTGGGCGATCTCATCTCTGAAATAAGCCGGTAGTCAGCAATGACAGGCATCTCAAGCGCTCGCGACATCAAAGCTGAGTTGCAGACGAAAGACTACTGCCTCTTGCGCGCCGACGACTTCCGGCTCTCCGATGAAATGCGGCAGGCCTGGCTAAGCCTCACCATCGACTACAGCGATTTGCCGCGCGACGAATACCTCCCTGCGGCCGGCAAATATCGCTTCCGGCGCTACGGGCGCTTTTCGCTCGCGCCAGCAACCGGCGAGCTGACGCGGCTGCCGCACAAAGATTATTTCCAGAGCGCCGAAATCAACCCCGTTACCGGCGGTTTCGTTCGCAGATTCGCGCCGCTGCTGGACACGACCTGTATCAATCCATGCTTGAAGGAATTGATACGCTTTGATTTTCGTCAGTTTCCGCTCGCCGCGACTGAGGTCGATGCCGACTGGGAAGTGCATGCGCACTTAATCCGCGTGAAAGCGAACGAAAACGAAGCTGGCCAGCCGACCCCCGAAGGTCTCCATCGCGATGGCGCCGAATATGTCGCGGTACATTTGGCTGAATTGGTGAATGCGCGCGGCGGGGAAGTATCAATACTTGACGATCAGCGTCGCTTGCTGACTGCCTTTCGGCTACAACGGGTGCTGGACAGCTATCTCTTTCGCGACTCGCGACTTTGGCATTCAGTCCAGCCGATTCACCCCCACGCGGAAAAACACGAGGCGATTCGCAGCATCCTGACCTTCGATTTCCATCCGCCGAAGTGAGCTGACGCCGCCCCGACAAGAGAAGCCCGCGCCGGCGGGCTCCTAAGGGCAAATGAAGACAGGGAAGAAAGGACTCGAACCTTTAACCTTGTGCTCCAAAGGCACCTGCTCTGCCAATTGAGCTACTTCCCTATGGACAGGGCAATCATAACTTATGACGCGTAATATGCTCAAGAGCGAGATGTCTTACGATGTCTTCTGGTCGGTATCGCTTTCGGGCTGGCGGACGCCGATCGCTTCATCGAGCGGCACAACGAATGCCACGCCGTGATTCGGCTCGAGCAGGTCGCCCATGACCGCCCGCGCCTCGTTCAGCAGCGTTGGAATCAGCTCCTTCGGCACGACCGATAGCAGCACATGATTGGTATTCTCCATGTTGCGCAGCACGTAAGCCATCAAGCTGTGCATTGAACTGGCAATGTGCAGTGGCACCTCAAGGCTGTCGTGCTTGATCTTGCGCTGCAAGCTGTACAAGCCAATGCTCTTGATGACGGTCACGCCAGGCGCGCCCACGTCTTGCCAGCGCGTTGCCACTTCCAAGCCACTCTCCGCATCGGACGTTATCAGAATGATCAGTTTCATTTTCACTCGCCTCTTGCGCTCGGGGCGAGAACAGGATGGCTGCCCGCGCCTGTGCTTGCGCCCTGGAATACCCAACGGACCATGGGCGGGGTCAATACCGTCGTGAGCAAGATGACCATGAACAACGACGCGTAAAGCTCGCTGCTGCTATCCAAAATGCCGCTCGACAGGCCGATCGATATGATGATCAATCCCACTTCCCCGCGCGAGACCATGCAGACGCCCACGCGCAAAGATTCGCGCAGGTCGAAGCCGCCCATCCTGGCGCCGAATCCAGCGCCGAACACCTTGCTGATTACCGCCATCAGCAGCAGCGCCAGCATGAAGGGCAGCGCGTCCAGCGGAAAGTTGCTCAGATCCGTCTCCAACCCGACATCGACGAAGAATATCGGAACCAGGAAGACATAAGCCAGACTGCTAATCGACTCTTCAATCTCAGTCTTTATGCCGCCTGTCGTAATCCGGCTCAAGCCGACCCCCGCGATGAATGAGCCGGTGATCGCCGCCACCCCGCCCAGGAATTCCGCCGACCAGCCGAAAAGCAAGGCGCATATCAGGGCGAATATCGGTATCCCATAAGCTTGATTCAACTGCGGCTTCTGCCGGATCCATACCAGCGCCCTAGGCAGCCAATTCCAGGCGATCAGAAACGCGATGACGATATAGGCGCCCATTTGCGCGATGATCACGATCAATTGGCTGAAGTCAGCTTGCTGGTCCGCGCCGCCGGCCCCAGCCACCACGAGCGTCAGCGACACCGCCAGGATCGCCAGCACATCGTCGATCAAGGCAGTGGCCAAGAGGGCGGTGCCTTCTTTCGTGTGCAGAAAGCCGAGCTCCAGCAAGACTTGTGCCGAAATGCTGACGGAAGTCGCGGCGAGCGTCACCCCAGCAAAGAACGCGGGCAGCCAATTGTGACCCGCGGGAAGGACGACAATCACCGTCAGAACAACTGGCGCGACCACGCCCAAAATGCCAGCAAAGACCGCCACCCGGCCGACCTTCACCAGTTCAGAAAAGTGCACTTCCAAGCCGATGTTGAACATCAACAGCAGCACGCCCAACTCCGCCAGTTCCTTGATTGTATGCTGCAAATCCACGCCTTGCAGCACCCCCCAGTGCAGCATGTCCAGCACCGTGGGTCCCAAAATGACGCCGACAACCAGCTGACCAAGCACGCGCGGTTGATTGAGGCGCCGGGCGATTGCGCCGCCGGTGCGCGACGCCAGCAATATGATCCCCAGCGCGAACATCAGCGGCACGAACGACTTGACGCCTGCGCTCGTCTCATCGGTCGTCGCGGCGACCGCTGGTCCCGCAAGCTGCATGAACAACAGGCAAAACAATACGACCGGTAGCAGCAACCGGCGACGAAGGAGACCGCTAACGTGCTTCAAGAACCGCGCCTTTCTCCCCAGGGTGTGTTAGCCTTCTCAATCCAATTATAATCCATGTGTCGTATGCCTGTGTTCGATTCAGAGGCGCTAAATGAAAATCACCGAGTTAGAGCTCTTCACCGTCCCGCCGCGCTGGCTGTTTCTCAAAATCTCGACGGACGAAGGCCTCAGCGGCTGGGGCGAACCGATCGTAGAAGGGCAGGCCGGCACGGTACGCGGCGCCGTCGAAGACATGTCCGACTACCTGCTGGGCCGCGACCCGCGGCAAATCGAAGACATCTGGCAGACCCTGTTTCGCGCCCGCTTCTATCGCGGCGGTCCCGTCATGATGAGCGCCATCGCCGGCGTCAACCAGGCGCTCTGGGATATCAAGGGCAAGTTCCACAGCGCGCCAATCTACGAATTGCTGGGCGGCAAAGTGCGCGACAAAGTGCAGATCTATGCCGGCATCGGTGGCGATCGCCCCGCCGACGTGGCGCAGGCGGCGCTTGAACGACGCGACGACGGCTTGACCGCCGTCAAGATGGGCGCCGTCAATGAAGTCCACTATATGGACACATTCGCTCATATCGACGAAGCGGTCGCGCGCGTGGCCTCCGTGCGCGAAACGGTCGGCAACGACTTCAGCATCGCGGTCGACTTTCATGGCCGCGTTCACAAGCCGATGGCAAAGATGCTAATTCGCGAACTGGAACCGTATCACCTAATGTTCGTCGAAGAGCCCATCCTGCCCATGCACAACGAGTCATTGCTGGACCTCAAGCGCTCGACCTCCATTCCGATTGCCACCGGCGAGCGTTTGTACTCGCGTTGGGATTTCAAGACCATCCTGGCGGAAGGCAGCGTCGATATCATCCAACCAGATGTCTCCCACGCCGGCGGCATCTCCGAAGTATTACGCATCGCCGCCATGGCTGAAGCTTACGACGTCGCGCTGGCGCCGCATTGCCCCCTGGGCCCCATCGCGCTGGCGTCATGCTTGCAGGTAGACGCGGTCGCCTACAACGCCCTGATTCAAGAGCAGAGCCTCGGCTTGCATTACAACAGGCAGGCCGACCTGCTGGACTACCTCGCCGATCCCTCTGTCTTCAACTATGACGATGGCTTTGTCGCCCTGCCAACAGCGCCAGGCCTGGGCATCGAAATCGACGAGGGCAAGCTGCGCGCCGCCTCCGACCATGCCTTTCGCTGGCGCAACCCCCGTTGGCGCCGTAAGGATGGCTCGGTAGCGGAGTGGTAGTCGCGCGGCTTCGCTTGGCGCCAGTCCTTCGCAGTCGCATGCCGAACGCGTCGCTTCCGCGCAAGTGCCGGGGCGCCGCGGCTCTCCGCCCTGTCGCTCATTGATTGCCGAAGCGCTACCAGTGAAATAATCTTAAGCTCTCTCTCATGCTTTGCGAGTATCATCTGCGGCATAGCATGTTGTAATGGGAGGACGCATGGCGCGCCAACGGATTCTTATCATTGAAGACGAGGAGCGAATCGCCCGCGATATTGAACGCGGATTGATCTATGAAGGCTTTCGGGTCAGCATCGCCGCCGACGGCAGGGCTGGTCTTGCCGCCGCGCGCGATAACCCCCCGGACCTGGTGATCCTGGACTGGATGCTGCCCGGCGGACTCGACGGCTTGGAAGTATGTCGGCGATTGCGCGAAGCCGGCGATGTCGCCATTTTGATGCTGACGGCGCGCGACGATGTTCGCGATCGCGTCAGCGGTCTCGACGCCGGCGCCGACGACTACCTCTTGAAGCCCTTCTCCTTTGCGGAACTGTTGGCCCGCGTGCGCGCGCTCTTGAGACGCTCCCCGCCCGTCTCTCAACCCGAGATCCTGCGCTTTTCAGACTTGTCCCTCGACACCGGCGCCCATCGCGCATTCCGCGCCGATACGCCTGTCAATTTGACCGCCAAAGAATATGAACTGCTGGAGCTCTTCATGCGCAACCCGGGGCAAGTATTGACCCGCGATATCATCTTCGACCGCGTCTGGGGCTATGACTTTGGCGGCGAGAGCAACATTATCGAAGTTTACGTGCGCTACCTGCGTCAAAAGACCGAAATCGGCAAAGGCGCGCGCTTGATCCACACCGTGCGAGGCGTCGGTTATGTCCTGCGCGAAGAATGAAGGCGGCGTGAGCTTGCCAAGGTCAATCAAGCCGCGCGCTATCGACAGCGCCAGCCGAAACGCCATGCAGCAGCCGGTCCACCGCCCGCTCTGCCGATGCGCCCGCGAGCGCCAAACCGTGCCCGGTAAAACCGACAGCGAAGCCAATTCTCGGCTTCCCCGGCAGTGTGCCAACCAACGGCAGTCCATCACAACTGAAACCCATGATGCCGCTCCAGCGCTGCGCGATTGGCGCCGTGACATCCGGGAAATACTTGCGCAGATAATCGTCTAGCCAGGCTTGAACCTTGGGATTCAGCCGATCCTCGGTGGTATCGTTCTCTTCGTCGCGGAACATCCTCCGGCCGCCGCCCAACAGAAACCGCCCGTCAAATGTGCTGCGGTAATAATTGTAGCCATAGTCGCTATAGCCGCAGTAAGGCACGGGGACATGATCAAGCGGCTCGGTGACCAAGCACTGGGCGCGCGTCGGCAGCACCTTGCCCGCAAAGAAAGGATCGATAGTTGGCGACCAGGCGTTGGTGCAGAGCATGACATATTGCGCCCGGTAAAGCGCTTTGCGCGTGTGGACGCGCGCCTCATCGCCCTTCTGCTCCAGCCGATACAACTCGTTATTTGCGACCACCTCCGCGTCGCATTGCGTCAGGATGGACTTAACCAAGAGATAGGGCTGAACGCCAGCGTCCAGCGGCTGTTCGATCGCGGCGTGATAACCCCTTCCCTGTGGATCCCGACTGTAGTATTCGATGCTGATGCTGTCGCCATTCATGGCGCGCGCGGCAAGTTCCAATTCCCTGGCTTCTTGCTCGGTTTCCGCCAACAGCATCGATCCGCAATTGTCAATCGGCACATCAAAGGGACTGTTCTCGATGAACTCGCGCCAGAGGCTGAAGCTGCGCTCAGACATCCCCCACACCTCGCGCGCGACCGCGGCGCCGTACCGTTCGATCGCCCGATGGTAATAGGTATCCAGCCCGCTAATCATGAAGCCGGCGTTGCGTCCGCTGGCGCCCAGTGCGACATCGCGCGCATCGATGATGACGACATCGCGATTGTGGACATGCTTGGCTATGTAGGCGGCAGTACAGCCCGCCAAACCCGCGCCGACCACCAGAAAGTCAACTTCGCGCTCTTCTTGTTCCGCCTGCTGCCAGTGTGAAACGGTCACATCATTCTCCCGCAACCAACCTTGACGCCCGCCTCATCCGGCGCCGTAGCGGCTGTCGCGCCAACAGTCTGGTCCCAATCGCTATTCTCAGCCTCGCGTCAACCTGCCCCTGATAATAGACCGCGTTCATGGATTGTCAAATGCCATGACGACTTAGGAGAGTGGTGAAAGTCGACGACATGTCAACCAATAGTCCAGTCTCAGAAACCTCTTGAGGTAGGGGCCTGCCTTGGCGCGCACGCATCAGTTTGCCCGAAGGGCCGTGATCATATCTTCGTGAATCACCCACGACATCGCGTCCGGCTTCTCTTCTGCATCTTGGCAAATCTCCCAATACGCGACTATATAGTCGCCTTTGCCCGCCAAGAAGATGCTACGCTGGATTCAACATCCGTTCCCGAAGGTCCACGTCTACGTGACCCCATAAACTGTGAGGGGCTTTCACCGATAGCTTTTGAGGAAAGCAAGCTCCCGTTCCCTCTTGATTGGCGGAGGACCGGACGTGTTTTTCTACCCGATTCACAGCCCTTCGCCCTGTCAACGGAGAAGCGCAACTCTATCAACAACTGGCGCATTATCTCGTGAAGGACACACAAAAGTGCGCAAATGATTCAATCTTCGTGCCGCGCGCTCCCCCTCTCTGATGATTCGGAGAGGGGGCCGGGGCGTGAGGTAAACCGCCGCGCGCTCCGATCCCAGAACTGTCCCGTCCTCAGTCTTGATGGGGGCAAGGGGCCGGGCGGTGGAGGTGTCTTTCAACCGACTCCGGTGGCTCGTCCCCCGGGCCCGTCAAATGCACAAGGCCTGTCGCCCGATAATCTCGAAATGAGTGAGTCCCAAAACCGTCATCCATGAACGCCCATTCACATGCCCAGCGCCCAACCCAAACACAATATGAGCCATACTCAAATCCTGCTTTCGAAGCCCAAAAATCGTCGAACCCGCCCGCGCAGCTTGCTATATCGATACTGTATCGATAGTGCATGCCACTCCGGCCGCAATCGACTGTCGAAACTCCATACTCAATCCCGCTTCTATCAGTACTTTTCCATACTGCGTCCACCTTTTTCTTTACTGATAAGCAAGCGGTCACAGCGGCTATGACGGCGACAGCCGCTGGCGAACGCGCGCCGGCCGGACGCGCCAGCTAGGACAGCGCCACAAAAGATGATAGAATGTTCTTACTGAAAGCGCCGTCAGCACCCAGTGGCGCATTAAGCGGAGGATTCTCATGTTCAAGGCGAAGCATTTGACTCTGTTCTTACTCTTGTTGCTTGCGGCCATGCCCTTGGCCGCCGATGGGCATTTGCCCGACCTCGACGGACGAGTCGTCACGGTGGCCGTCGAAAACGCCTATATGCCCTTTAACGTGATTGATGAAGAAACCGGCGAAGCTGTTGGATGGGACTACGACACCCTGGGCGTCATCTGCGAGTTGCTGAACTGCCAGCTGGATTTCATCGAGACCAGTTGGGAAGGCATGATCGTGGCTGTCTCCAATGGCGAGTACGACATGGCGGCGGACGGCATCACCATCACCGAAGAGCGCGCCCAGATCGTCGACTACTCTATCGGCTATATCGACCTCTCGCAGAAATTCATGGTGCGCGTTGGTGAAGACCGCTTCGCTAATGTCGACGAATTTGTCGCCGGCGATTTCATCATCGGCGTGCAAGTCGCCACCACCAACTTTGAAGCTGCTTCAGGGCTGGTGCCGGAAGATCGCATCGTCGCTTATGGCGAGTTCGGTTTCGCCGTGCAAGCGCTGATCAGCGGCGATGTCGACGCCGTGGTCATTGACGACGTCGCAGGCCAAGGCTACACCGGCTTGAACGCCGACAAGATCAAGCTGCTGCCCGATGAACTTACCAAGGAGCAGCTCGGCTTCATCTATCCGCAGGGCTCAGACCTGGTTGAGCCGATCAATGCCGCGCTCGAAACCATTATGGCGGATGGCACTCTGCAAGGCATCAACGACAAATGGTTCGGCGTCGACGAAGACGACGACATGATGCTGCCCGATCTCGAAGGGCGCGTTGTGACCGTCGCGGTCGAAAATGCCTATATGCCCTTCAATGTGATTGACGAAGAAACCGGCGAAGCAGTCGGTTGGGACTACGACACGCTCGGCATGATATGTGAACTGCTGAACTGCGCGCCCGAGTTCATCGAAACCAGTTGGGAAGGCATGATCGTGGCTGTCTCCAATGGCGAATACGACATGGCGGCGGACGGCATCACCATCACCGAAGAGCGCGCCAAGATCGTCGACTACTCGATCGGCTACATCGACCTGTCGCAGAAATTCATGGTGCGCGTTGACGACGACCGCTTCGCCACCGTCGACGACTTTGTGGCCGGCGACTTCATCATCGGCGTCCAGGTGGCGACCACCAACTTTGAAGCCGCTTCGGGTCTGGTGCCGGAAGATCGCATCGTCGCTTATGGCGAGTTCGGTTTCGCCGTGCAAGCGCTCATCAGTGGCGATGTCGACGCCGTTGTCATTGATGACGTCGCAGGCCAAGGCTACACCGGCTTGAACGCGGACAAAATCAAGCTGCTGCCGGAAGAACTGACGAAGGAGCAGTTGGGCTTTATCTACCCGCAGGGGTCTGATCTGGTCGAACCCTTCAACGCCGCGCTGGAAAGCATGATGGCCGACGGTACGCTGCAAGCCATCAATGACAAGTGGTTCGGCGCCGACGCCTAATCCGCGCGGTCGCCAGCCAAATCGGTAGCGACGCTGCAAGCAAGCGGGGCAGGACGATCCTGTCCCGCTTCATGCTTTTGCCGTCTATTTTGCCAAGGACAAACCATGGCATCGCCTCGCGTTGAGCCTGACTTGGACGAGATCATCGCTGAATCGCGCGGGCGCGCCATGCGGTATACCCGGCTCTATACCTTCCCCTACTGGTTTCTCTTTCTCGTGCTGCTGGGCGTCTTGCTGGCATTCAGCATCCTGACAGATTCGGTCTATTCGAATATCTTCGGGCAGCTCGCCGAAGGCATCGTCATGACGCTCTTCGTCAGCGGCACGTCGTATGTCACGGCGCTGCTGATTGCAATGGTAGTCGGCATCATTCGCTCGAATCCGCCCGATCCGCCGCAGTCGCGACAGACGCTTAGCCGGGCAGCGCTGCGAGTGCTGCGCATTGCCGTCTTCAATGTCTGCACGGTATATGTAAACGTGATGCGCGGCATTCCGATTCTGATTGTGCTGCTGGTGACCGCCTTCATCGCGGTTCCGGCGATGCGCGATCTGCTCAATAGCGTCGTGCTCGTGAGCGTGCGCGACTTGCTCGGCAATTCGGATATCCCCAATATCATCTGGCGGGGCAGCTCGCCCATGACGGCGATCGTCGCCTTGGGCGCGACTTACGGCGCCTATATGTCGGAGACAATCCGCGCCGGCATTCAGTCGATTCCAAAGGGCCAGTTTGAAGCCGCCTATTCAGTCGGGATGACCTACTGGCAGACGATGCGGTCAATCATCCTGCCGCAGGCTTTTCGCAATGTGCTGCCGCCCTTGGGCAATGACTTCGTCGCCATGATCAAGGACTCGTCGCTGCTCGCATTCCTCGGCATTCGCGATGTCACCCAGATCGCCAAGCTGTCGTCCGGGCGCTCCTTCCGTTATGTCGAAACCTACGCCGTGACCGCCTATATCTACTTGACGCTGGTGATCATCGCCTCGACCCTGGTCAACCTGCTCGAAGACACCATCAACATTGACCGCGAGACGCCGCGCCTGGTCAAGCAACTCCAGCGCCTGATGCCCGGCAAGACGAAGCGCGAGCCGGTCGTCGAGTCTTTCGAATAGCGACCAGTCGTTCGAATTATTCTACCGAGTAGAAGCCGACTTTATTGCCCTCGGTATCCCGCACCCAGCTGACAAAGCCGCCGCCGGCATTCTCGCCCAGCGCCGTTTTTGGCAGCAGCACTTCGCCGCCGGCATCGGGCACGCGCGCCAAAGCGCTGTCCATATCGCCTTCAATGGTGAAGTAGACCAAGGCGCCTTCTAAGGATGGCGTATAACCGTATTGCGGATTGTGAACCAGGCAGCCGCCCACCTGGCCATCATGCGGGAAAACGCCGAGCATGCTGCCCATTGTCTCGCGCTGATCATTGATGAAGAGTTGCTTTTGCAGAACCGCTTCGTAGAACTTGCATGCGCGCTCAAAGTCAGCAACCGGGACCTCGAACCAGTTTATGGTGGACATTTCGCACTCCTTGATGTCTACGCCAAAATTAGAAAGTACCTTGAAAGCTCGCGGAGGCAAGCCTATGCCGGGGGAGTTGAATCAATGCCTGGCAGGAACTGGACGAGCGCTTGCCGCTATCGCTGGCTCTGCAATTGCGTGTCGTCGGCAGCAAGAGCCGCCAGTTCGGCGCCGTCTTCAGGCGAGCCTCCAGAGACGCTCAACCGCTGCCGTTTCGCCTCTTCCTCTGTTTCCAGCGCGGCCGCTTCGGCGCCAAACAGGTCGTCTTCGAATTCGAAACTCAAGCTTTGGCCGTGGAGTTGAACTTCGTCCATCGCGTCAATGGTGTCTTGCAGTTTGTCGATCTCTTCCTTGATTTCGATGCCCAAGCGCTGCCCCCTGATGCTCTTGGTGTCTTTTGTGCCGAGCAGGGACATCTGAGCGTAGACGGTGCCCAAGGCGGACAAGGTGCTCTCGAGTTGGATTTCAGCGCGCTTGATGATGCTGGCGCTGGCTTCCAGGCTGACAAGCTGCCGCTGGAGGAGCTTAAGCTGCTGTTGCAGGTCGTGGCGGGTGCCTTTGTCTCGCTCGTTTTCGATGCGCTGCTTCACCAACTGGATTTTGCGCGGCACTTGCTGGAGGTCGCGCGCCGCCAGATCATTGTTCTCGAAGTAGTCGATGCGGTTCGCCAGGCTGTACATGTGGGCGATCCAGTCATTGATGCCGCTGATGAGTGTGCGCTGGCGCGTGCGCATGGCGCCGCGAGCGATGTCCGCCAGCTTCAGCATGTTTCGGCGATACTCGAAGGCGTCGCGCAGTCGCTCGCGTGAGACGCGGTTGCGAATATTGCGCAGATCGTACTCGCGCTCGAAGTCTTCCGCCAGCGCCTGTTCGGTCGCTTCCGGGTCTGTGAGGGTCGACGCGACCAGCACGCCTTCGGCCAAGCCGCCAAGCACCAGCCAGAACCAGGGCTGCCATTCCAGGAAGGGCAAGCTAACATCCTGCACAAAGAGGAACAGGATGGCGGTGACCATCAGGGTCACCAAGGTCTCCCAGCGCAGCAGGGCGTTCGCCAGCAGCGCGCCCAAGACCTTTTGCCTTCCGTCAGTTTCGGCAGTCATGCCCTTCAGGCGTTCCTTTTTGCTCGCGCGGTTTCGGCCTGTCCTACGCGCAACGCGTGGTTCTCAGGCGCAACCGGCGTCTATATCTTCGCTGATAATCGATTATGCGTCGCCCAGGAGCCGTTGCCGCCGCTCCTCCAATTGCAGTTCGACCTGCCCAATGCCAACGGTGTCCTCGATCTGGTCAGAGAGCTTGCGGCTGGCGAGCTCGGCGCGGGCGTCTTCTTCGTCGATTTTGGAATAGATGGAATCCAGCAGCGAGTCAATTTCCTGGTCGCCTGTGGTATCGAGTTTGTCCATGGCTTTGAGGGTCTTGGTCATGACCTTCTTGGTTTCAGCCAACTCCATCAGGGAGCGCATCTTTTCGCGTTCCTGTTTGATGGTGGTGAGGCGACTCTCGAGCTTCAGGCGCATGTTGAGCATGCTTTGGTATTGCTCTTCTTGCGCCTGCCACTGCTCATAGTACTCTTGCGCCAGTTCCTGTTTGGTGTTCAGTTCGGCTTGAGCGGCGGCGGCGAGATCGTTCTTTCCGCGCAGGATCAGCGTATCGATATCGCGGTCAAGCTTGTCGGAAAGATTGGAGAATTCTTCGTATTTGCGCTTGAGGGTGCGGACGGAGCCGCCGACTGTCGCCGCTGAGTCGTCGAGAGCATCCAGGTTGCGCTCCACCTGCCGGATGTATTCATCCATAACTTTCAGCGAATTTGTCTCCAGCGCGCGGTCAATCATTCCGTGCATATTGGCGCTGAAGAGCGTTTGAACCTTCTGTAAAATGGATGGCATTTGTGGATTTACCCCTTACTGCGCTAGACTCGTGCAAGCTGCGGATTGCAGCCAGTATAGCATAGTTGTACCGCTATTTTCAAAGCTGTGTTGGCTCCGCGTATACTTGTTTACGCATTAACAACCTATAGGTTGCTGGTCCGGCTGGGCTTTAGCGGGCAGCGCGGTTAATCGCCAGCAAGTCGGCCAGAATCGCGCTGCCGGTTTCCCGCTTGCCGGCGCCGGCGCCGATCAAGGTGACCGCGCCCATGAGGTCGGTGTCAAGCGTGATGGCGTTGGTCGCGCCGGAGACGCTGGCCAAGGGATTGCTTAACGGCAGGCGCGTCGCCGCGACCGAGCCGCCATCGGGCGTCGCTTCGGCGATCAACTTGTAGCGCTCGCCAGCCGCTTTGGCGTCGGCGATGTCGTCGCTGGCAAGGCCCGTGATGCCGCTTACATCCAGATCGCTCATATTGAGGCGGCGGCCGAAGAGCGCGCCGGCCAGGATCAAGACCTTGCCGGCGGCGTCCCAGCCTTCGACATCGCCGGCGGGATCGGTTTCGGCGTAACCCAGCGCCTGTGCTTGGGCGAGCGCGTCGGCGTAAGACATGCCATTTTCCATCTGCGTCAAGATATAGTTGGTGGTGCCGTTCAAGATGCCGCGAGCAGCCTGGATTTGGCAGCCCGCCAGCGCCTCCTCCGCCATTTGCATAATGGGCGTGCCCGCCATGACCGTGGCTTCATAGCGTAGTTGAAGTCCCTTTGCATTTGCCTTGGCGCGCAGGCGCAACAGGTCGAGCGCGACCGGACCCTTGTTGGCGAGCGCGAGATGCAGGCCCGCGTCAAGGGCTTGAAGGCAATTGGCGAGCGCGGGCTGGGCGGTGTCGAGGTTGGTCGGGCTGACTTCGACCAACGCGTCCGCAATGCCGGCGCCGATTATGTCGCTGACGCTCATGTCGCGGCGCAAATCAGCATGCCGGGGATAGGCGTCGAAGCTGCCGGTTTCGGCGGCCGCGAGCAGGGCCGAGGAATCAAGACCGTCAGGCAGAAAGAGTGAACCTTTGGTCGCAGTCACGACGCCGACGATCGTGGGCACGAAGCCGCGTTCCCGGCTAAGCCACGATGCTTTGCTCTGGAGAATCTCGGCGAAGCCTTGCCCGACGACGCCGAAACCGACAAGGATGAGTTTCATGTTACCGTCCCATTGCCACTTTCTAGCTGACAGGCGTTATGATACTGGTCTCAGGTTGATGGGCGAAAGAGTTATTCGCGTGAGCTGATAGGCTGCCGGGCGCGTCAGGCGGAGTTTGCCAGGCGCTCCACAGCCGCCAAGGCTTTGTCGACGCTCTCTTGCGGACCGACGCCGATCTGCTGGTCAACCAGGACGCCGTTTTCGTCGATGACCCAGTAAGAGCGGGTGGCGGAAATTGGCAGCTTGAAAAAGAGCAGCTTGAAGCCCCAGGCATCCCAGGCGTCGAGCATGGCGTGGTCGGGATCGGACAGCAGGTCGTATTGCAGGCGCTTCAAGCGCTTCCAGCGAGCGAGCTGGTCGACGCTGTCGGAGCTGACGCCAAGGACGACGGCGTTTTGCGATTCGATCTGGGGGAAGACGTCGCGGAAGGAGCAGGCTTGATTGTTGCAGCCCATCGTATTGGCTTTGGGGAAAGCGAAGATGATCAGGCGCGAACCGCGATAGTCGCTGAGGCGCGCGGTACGCCCGTCTTGATTGAGAAGTTCAAACTCCGGGGCTGGCTGGCCGACGACCGGCATCGTGTTGCGCTCCTTGAGTTGGATAGCTCTCATTACATTGTAGCAGTTTCATCGCCTGGAGCAGATAGCCTTTAGGTCCAACCGAGCGGTGAAAAACGAAGAGTAAATCCCTTTCATTCGGAGAATCTGATGCGGGCGAGACACTGGCTCGCGCCTATGCCGTTTCGATGACGATGGAGATCGCGTTGAAACGGCAGTCATTCTCAATGCTTTCTGGCGACTAGGTCTGCTCGACCTTACTCGGCGACGATGCCGTGCTCGGCGTCTTCTTCGTGGGCGAGGCGCTGTCCCTCATCGATATCGACCCGGCTGAGCAAATAGCCGCCAAGCAAGAATAGCAGAATCAAGCTGAGGATTGCCGGGCGGCTGCTGCCCAAGACGATGCCAGCGAAGGCGAAGATCAGCGGTCCGATGATGGAGGCGAACTTCTCCATGATGCTGTAGAAGCCGAAGAATTCGCCGCTCTTGGCAGTTGGACAGAGACTGGCGTAGAGGCTGCGGCTCAGGGCTTGGCTGCCGCCTTGCACCATCGACACCATCAAAGCGAGCATCCAGAATTCCAGCGTGGCGTCCAGGATGAATCCCCAGCAGGCGACGATGCTGTACACGAAGAGCGAAAGCAGGATGCTGCGGCGGGTATCCAGCCAGTTGGAGAGGTTCACGAAACGCGAGCGGAGCAGCCAGGCGACGGCGAGGGCGGCCGCTTCAAAGGCGACGATGATCAGCATGATTGTCGGCAGGCTGCTTTCGCGCGAGGCGGGCAAGACTTCAATCTGGGAGAGGGCGACTGTGTTGCCGCCAGTGGCGTCGTCGGCGCGCGGGAGAACGATGATCGCCAGCGTATGCCTGCCGGCGGCGCTGACTTCAATCGTTGCGGTTTCGCTGTAGCGCAGCGTATCGCTGTATGTGTCGAGTGTGATCCTGTCGCCATTGTCGTCGGTCAAGGGTTCGTCATTCAGTTGAAAGCCAATGAGACCGCCATCCGGCGCCAGGCGGTAGGTCAGTTCAAGCAGCGCGCCGTTGTAAGCAAAACTCTGCGTGGCTGAGGCGTCGCCGCTGACGATGTATCGCTGGTCCTCAGGCCTGCCCGTCAGCGGGGCGGACAGGCGGCCCAAGAAGTCATCGCCGATGAGTTCGTCGCCTGGCACGAGGAGGTCCTGCCATTGGCCGGTTGCGCGGGCGCTGTCGCTTTCCAGCCGATAGACGCCCTCGCCGACGTACTCGCCCTGCGGGCGAAAGGATGCTGGTTTGGCGCCTGTTACGGTGGCGGGCAGGACCATGACGAGCGCAACGCCGAGAATTGGCAGCGCGATCGCGTTTATCACGATGAATGCAAGGTAGAAGGGCGCGCGGTTGTCATTATGCGCGGGCAAGCGGCCGAATATGATGCTGAAAGGGATGCCGGCGAATTGCACGAGCAATATGGCGAGTACCAGCTCGGTAAGCCCGAAGCCGAGTTCCGCGCCGTAGATCGCGGCCACGGCGATGATGGTGCCGATGGCGTCGTTGTAGATGAGGAAGGCGACCAGATATTTGAATAGCTCGCGGTAGCGTCGGATGTTGCGAAAGGTGGCGCGCAAGCGTCTGAGGCTGACGCCGAGCACAGTTTCGCCGCGCTGAAGGATAACGCGCACGGATGGCGGTTCCGGCACTTGGCGCAGAATAGGCAGCGAGAAAAGCAGCCACCAGAGCGCCACGCTGAGGAAGGACAAACGAATGCCGGCGTTTTCGAAGACGCTGTCCGGGATGAAGAAAAACATCGCGACGTTGATCGTCAGCAAGAGGCCGCCGCCAAGATAGCCGAGGGCATAGCCGCGCGAGGATACCCAGTCGCGGTCTTGTTTGCGGGCGACATGCGGCAGCAGCGCGTCATAGAAGACGATCGAGCCACCGAAGCCGATCCGCCCGATGACGAAGAAGAGCGACGCCAAGAGCCAGTCGCCGGTGCTCACCAGGATGAGCAGCCCGGCGCCAAGGACGCCAGCGCCGATAAAGACCGCCAGAAAGCGCTTCTTGTTGCGCATGACATCGGAGATCGTGCCGAGGATTGGAGAGAGGATCGCCAGAACGAAGAGCGAAAAGCTGATCGTGAGCGACCAATAGGCGGTGGCGGTCGCTTCGCTGGGCAGAGTGCTGCCGGCGACGGTGCTGTAGTATATGGGCAGCAGGCTGGCGAGAATGGTGGTGGCGAAGGCTGAGTTTGCCCAGTCGTACATTGCCCAGGCGTTTATTCGTCTTCTGTAAGTGGCTTCGTCTTGCGCGCGCTGATTTGCCAAGGCTCTTCCCCTCCGGCTTGTCCGCTAACCTCAAAGATACATCGAAAATGCGCGCGTGGCTCGTCTCTTGGAGCGGACCTCGTCGGGCAGCCTCAAATTGAACGGGCTTGGGCGCTATTGTATACTATTTCGCCATTGGCAGGGCAGCCGGCGCAGTGACCAGCCGGGCGCGCGGCGGAGGGCGCCGCTTATGAACGTTGCCTCTTTGAGCAGTTTGCGGGTCCGAGCGGATCACGGTCTTATCCTGGCGCTGCTTCTGACGCTGTTTGTTGTCATACCGCTTGTCAGCAATCCCGGCCTGTCAAAAGGACATGACACGACGACTCACAGCTTTCGCGCGGCCGAGATGGCGCGCAGCTGGGAGCAGGGTCTGCTGTTTCCCAGTTGGGCCGAGGGCATGTACTTTGGTTATGGCTCGCCCCTGTTTCATTTCTACGCCAGACTTTCATATATGCTGGCGGCGCTTCTTCAATTCGTCTTCGGCATGGACGCGCTCAACGCATTGCGCTGGCTGCTGGCATTGTGCTTGTTCGCCAGCAGCGGCGGCATGTATCTATTCTGCAAGCGGCGCAGCGGACGGCTTGGCGCGGTAATCGCGGGCTTGCTCTATGTGTACAGCCCATATCTGATGTATACGGAGGCATACGCGCGCGGCGCATATCCCGAGTTGTTGGCATTGGCCTTGTTTCCGCTCTTGCTGTGGCGCGTCGACGCTCTGCGTGACAAGCCGAGCGCGGGCAACTTTTTGCTGGCGTGTTTGCTGCAAATCGGGTTGGTCAACTCCCACAATTTGATGGCTGTGGTCCTGACGGGAATGGCTTTCGCCTGGATCGCCTTTGAGACTCTCCTTCAATGGTTCAATCGCGAGGCGAGCCAGATGACCGCGCGCGGCGGCGCTTTGGCGGCCTTGGCGCTGGCGCTGGGCATATTCGGCTCCGCGACTTTCTGGCTGCCGGTGGTATTGGAAAGAGATTCGGTGCAACTGGAGAATCTTCTGGTCGCGAGCATCGTTGGCAAACAGTGGTCTCTCATTCGCCTGGAGACTTTGTTTTCGCCGACGCCTATCGCCGATATCGGCGCCCAAATCGCCCTGCGCCCGGTGCATGCGCTGGGTCTAGCGCAATGGGGATTGGCCGGTTCGGGCGTGGTGACTGCGCTAGGATTATACATCCGCGGTTATCGCACTCGTCACCCGCAGACCTTCCTGGGTTTGACATGCTTTGCTGTTGTTGCGTGCCTTCTCATTGGCTTGATGCTGCCGGCGGCGGAGGGCTTGTGGAATGGCTTGCGTCCGCTGCAGTTCATGCAGTTTCCGTGGCGGTTCTTGGGGCCGGTCGCGGCCTGTCTTGCCATCGCCGGGGGGATGAATGGCTTGTGGCTAGATCGTCTGGACAGGCGGTATCAAATTGGCGCCATTGCCATGTGCGCCGCCCTGCCGATAGTGGCGGTCATACCGCTGCTGTATGTGCCTAATTGGGAACATCGTACACTTGATACATCCATCGCCGCTCTCCATGCAGCGGAATACGAAGGACATCTGGGCACGACCGCTTCCAACGAATTCTTGCCGCGAGATTCGGATCGATTTCCCTGGGCGTCCTGGAGCTTGATGACGGACTACGGCGACGGTTATCCGGTAGACAAACTGAACCGCGCGACGCTGCCGGCGGGCGCGGAGGCGGAATTGCTTCATAATTCGCCGCAATCACTTTCTTGGCGGGTTACAACTGAAATCGCATTCGTCGCCGAAATCTACAACCTGTACTGGCTAGGCTGGCGGGCGGAGCTCAACGGGCGGGAGCTTGGCATAATGCCATCGGAGCGAAACGGCTTCATAACGGCGCCGGTTCCGGCTGGCGACCACGTCTTGCGCGTCTATCTTGGCTCGACGCCAATCCGGGATTTCGCAGCGCACTTGTCATTGCTCTCGATCGTTTGCGCTGGTCTCACCGCCGCAGTTTTGTCTCGGTTTACGATACCTGAGCGTCCCTATTGGCGGGTCCCGCCGCTCGGGCGCAACGCGGTCCGCGGCATCTTGCTCGGCGGGTGTCTGGCTTTGCTTTGCCTGCTCATCACTTTCCGCGAAGGCGTCGCCTGGATCAACTCCCCGCCTGGCGAGGCGCTGCCGGCGCAAGTTCGCCGCAGTTACACGCTGGACGGCGCCATTCGACTTCTCGGGTACAGTCTCAACGCGGAACGATTCCGACCGGGAGATGTGCTCGTTTTGGACCTTTTCTGGTACGCGCTGGAAGCGCCGGAGATTGACTTTTCGAGCTTCATTCATTTGTCGTCGGGCGGGGCAGTTCACCTGCAGGTTGACAAGACCCGTCCCGGCTCGGTCAACACGCGAGCCTGGGGACCCGAGGGTTATATCCTCGACAGTTACGAATTGCGCTTGCCTGAGCATATTCCTTCGGACGATTACGCACTCATAGTAGGTTTGTACACCTGCGAGCCAATGCCAGCGGGAAACTGCGGAAACGGCTATCGCCCGACGGCGACTGATGAAAGCGGCGAGGTGATCGGCGACAGCATTCCTCTGGCAAGGATACGCTTAGAGGCGCCTTAGTAGCCGCTTTCGGGGTCGGGATATGCGTGGCCGCCGCCGAAGCTAAAGGAGGGCGTTGGCGTTGCGCGGGGCGGCAGCGGCACGTCATAGTCAATTGGCAGCGAGCTGATGACCGCCTCGGTCTCGAGCGTGAAAAGCGCCATCCAGCCGGTATCGTCGCCGGCTTCGACCTTGACCCAGGGGCTATAGGGGCTGCGGGCGAGCAGCTTAACCGCCATGCCAAAAGGCAAGGTGCGCTTGACGCGGAAGGCGGTATCGGGCGCGGCGCGCAGGTTGCCGCCCCGGGGCACGCTGACTTTGGCGCTATCGGCATAGTCGCCGTAACGCTGCGGCGGCTCCGGCGTGCGATCGTAGACGTTGTGGATTAACCCGTGACGGCCCGCCAGCAATTCGGCGCTCATCCAGCCGGTATCGCCATTGCCGAAGCGGATGTGCAGCCATTTGCCGTCGCTGCTTTTGCCTAGAATGCCCATCGTCTCGCCGGCCGGCACCTGGAAGAGTAGCTTCGAGTTAATGTCGGGTTCGACGCGCATGTTCACGCCGCCTTGGGTCTGGGCGTATCCTGGCTGCGGGATCGGCACTGGTCGGTCAAAGAGTCGAATGGGAATGTTCTTGATGAGGTCGTATTCCAGCAGGACGGGCGCGCCGGGCAACTGCGCCGGTCGATTCCAGTCGCCCGGCTCATAACGCAGGTTGAGCTGTTCTCCCACATTCAGCGTCACGGATTGCCCGTAGGCGACCATCAAGACCGTGCCCTCAATCGTGATGAATTTGGTGGTGTCGGCTTGCGTGAGCACGATGAGCGTCCCGTTGATTTCGGTGGCGACGCCGTTGATGAAGGCGCTGGCTGTTTGTCCGTATAGGCCTTGCACGACCATAGCGCCGACAGAGGGCAAGGCGGCGCAATCCGATGCGGCGGCCCCGCTCTCGATGGTGATTGATCGCCAGCGAGCCAAGCCGGTTTCCGCCGAGACGCGATTGCTGATGTTGACGCTGCCAATAATCAGCGCGTCCATGAGGATGTTCTTCTCAAGGCGCAGCCAGAGCAAGCCGCCGCCATTGGCGGCCGACAGCGGCGGACTTTGCAGGCGTTCAATCTTCTCGGCTTCCGCCAGATCAGCGGGTTTGCTAAGCGCGTCGGAAGCGGGATCAAGCTTGGGCGGCAAACCGCCGTTGCAGAAGTAGCCGGTTGGACCGGCGAGGCAACTGTCGCTGGCGGCGGCGTAGTACGCAACCAGCGCCGCTTCGCAGTTGGCGGCGGTGATGCGCGATGTTCTCTCTTCGGATACGACAGGCGCGTCTGTGGGAGAGAAGCGGATGGCGGTGGGCACAAGCGTAGGGATGGGCGTCGGCGTCACGTATACGATTTCCGGCGCGGCCGATTGGATGCGGTCGGCGCTGTCTTGCCGGGCGCGGCAAGCGCAAAGCAGCAAACACGCCGCAAGAGCAGCAGCCAATGGAGTTTTCATTTCGCCAAGCCCGGCGCCGAGTTCTTAACCATGCGCCGTCATTGTACCAGACTGGCGATTACAGGGCGGGATAGTTTGCAGCAAGTGGCGATGTCGCTTATTCGACAGCCAGGAATTTCAGCGCTTTTTCGATGCTTTTCTTCGGGCTGATCTTGACCTGCGCGTCGAGCACCCGTCCGTCCGCGCCGATGATCCAGTGTGAGCGGATCACGCCCATGTATATTTTGCCGTACATCGACCGTTCGCCCCAGGCGTCCCAGGCTTCTAGCACTTGATGATCGGGATCGGAGAGCAGGTCGTATCCAAGGGATTCTTCCTCGATCCACTTTGCCAGCGCGGCTGGTTCGTCCGGACTTAGCCCGAGCACGACGGCGTCCGCTGTTTCTATCTGCGCGAAGTTGTCGCGGAAACCACAGGCTTGCGTCGTGCAGCCGGGCGTGCCGGCTCTAGGGTAAGCAAAGAGCAGGACCTTCTTGCCGCGGTAATCGCTCAGCTTCACGATTTCGCCGTTTTGGTTGCGCAGTTCGAAATCCGGCGCGATCTCGCCAATGGCTGGCATGGCAATCTCCTTTGTTTGTTCTGCCGGCTGATTGTAGCGCAGTTGGCAGAAATGTTGCAGCGGGCGTTAGACCAGGGAGTGGTGAATCACGAAGATATAGTCATGCCCCTTCGGCGAATCTGATGCGGGCGAGCAAGGATCGCCGGTACATCCAATGGTATTCGAGACAGGTTTATTGGTTGCCATGTACTCGACTATCACCGCTCCCTTAGATTATGCTGCGCGCGCGTCCGATTTCGCGGCGGGCGAGATCAATGCCGAGCCAGAGGGTCGCCGTCGCCTGCGCTGGCATCATCAAGTGGAGTTCGGGCGGAAAACAAGCGAGAAAGTCTTCGTCGGCGTCGATGGGCGCAAGGACGACGCTGCCGCCTAGCGTCTCGTCGGCGGTGGCGAACGGCGTATCACTGTCGGGCGCAGTAATCCGGCGAAACCATGCGGGATCGTGAATCAGCAGCAAGGCGCCGATCTCGGGACGCAAGGTGAGCAGGTTAAAGACGATGCCGGTGGCGCACAACTGCGCGCGTCCGGTCTCGAGCAGGTCTTGCAGGTAAACCAGGGCCGGGTGGTGATAGAAGAAGTCCCAGCGGGACGGCTGCGTCTGTTCGGGGAAATCGAAAAGTTCTTCGAGCACTTCCCGCAGGATCTGATGTTTGGCGCTCCACTCGCGCGGATCGGCGAAGTTCTCCGTCGTCGGTTGAAAGATCATGGCGGGCAAGACTTCGAACTTGCCGCTGTCAATCGCAGTTGCTGCCGAGCGCCGAGCCAAGATCGCCCGGTAGCGCTCGCCGTCGTTGAAGACAGTGAGCGCGCCGATTCCGATGGTCGCGCTGCGGCCGAGGCCATGGGTCAGCGCGGCCTTCGGCGATATGCGACGGTGATAGCGGACGCGAGATGGCGCGCGCATCGTGCCTTCGGCGACAGCGTCGCGCAGCTCGCGTTCAAGCGCGGCACAGGTGGCCAGCATGTCGTAGTAGCTTCCGATGGCGCCGCGAAGCCTAAGCGGCTTGCGTCGGATCGCTTTCAGCGTAAAGGTCTCTCTATTGCGCCAGCCCGGTTTGCTGTTCTGCAGGTCGTGCAAGTAGCTGTAATCATAGACGGCAAAATCGCGAGATTCCGGCGAGGGTGGAGTGGGATCGAGCAGGCTGTCGATGTCATGAATCTGTGGCTCTGACGGATAGGCAACGGTTACGGGATGATTGATGCCGGCGCGGGTAAAGGGCTCGACCTGGTACAAATGTCGCAGATAGTCGGTCATGTTTTGGTAGTCGCGAGTGTTCAGAGGCATGGATTAGGTTGCAGTAGTTTACTCGAAGAAGGTGCAATCTTTCCTATACCACAAGACGTTGTTCTCGCCTATGGGACGGCCTGCGCACGTTGAACTCAGCATGAATGATTCGGCGAGGGATTTCCGAAGGTGAATGGCACTTTCAAGAAGTAGATCATTCATATGGTGTTATGGATTAGCCTAAGTATCTGCTTGCCGTTGTTGCCACTTGCATTGGGAATCTTGATCGCGACTCTTTTACAGGTTGAAGTAGCGCTTTTTGACTTGCTAAATGGCATAGAGCTATTGCTTATCTCGCTGGGACTTATTACTGCAACTGGATTTGACTTTTATGGAGCGCCTTTCGGTTGGTCGGGGCGAATCCTCCTTTACTTCTTCGTGCGTTTTATGCTCGTCTTGCTGGGAATTGCAAATATTGTCCTATTGACTCTTGTATATGTGGAAGACAAAGTTCCGAACTTGAGATTTGACTCGGGAACTAAGTTTACATTGGTCTTTCTTTTGGCCGGCGCCGTTAGTCTTTTTACTGTTGTACTGCAACTTCATATAGGATGCATTCGTTATTAGGGGAGTACGGCGGGAATGGAACAATGAATCCCGGTATCCTCACAATTCTCGTGATCGTATTGTTACTTGTCGTTCTCGGTTCAGTTGCTCTGAGTCTATATCTCATTTACGACTTAAAGAGCGGGAACTATCGAAAGTTTCTTGCTGCAAGTGACAAGCACAATGAACTGAGCAATGAGGTTAAAGACACTCGAATGGAGAACTTGGGCAATTGAGCGTGGTTTCTGATTCTAAACGTAATTCCGTCCGTGAATACATTTACCTCGATACAAATCGTGCAAAGTCGATCTATTCCCAGCTTAATCGTGGGCTCCTAATGTCGTACTTGCGAGGGAACAATACTCAGGAGAACAGTGTCGAGCAGAATCGTAGTCGCGGTAGAACGGTGGAGCAGAGTGTCTAACTTGGAACGAGCTTTGAGGCAAAGCATGTGCTTCACGATTTTATATTCACCGCGATATATGCTACTGAATTTCTAGATCCGGAAGATGGCGAAAGCGCCAATTTGGACGATGAGGATACGCTAGAGGATTCCGATAGGAACACGCGATGCTTTGGAAAGTGTGTGTGACACAATAAAACCGTTGGAGGGCAAGATATTGGCGCCTGCGACGCGCAAGACTGTAGGAACAACTCCGCTGGCGATTTACCCGTTAACGAGCATAGATTAGTTTGCGCGTCGGCTCAACTCAGTTTTGCCTTTCCGCGATGCCCTCAGCCAGCCGGATTGAGCCGTCGGCGATGATGGTCTGCGCCAGCGCCAAGACGGCAAGTCCCCCGCTGATAAAGATGCCCAGCGGCGCCAGACGCCAGAGCGCGCCCAGACTTCCGAGATGCATGTGCAGCAGTCCCCAATCGCCGTGACTGCTGTAGACCAGGATAAGCGAGTTCACGGACCAGTCCGGCAAAAGGAGCTTGCCCGATAGCAAATGGGCGACGAGCGAAGACGCGGCGCTGACGAATGCCGCAAGCATGAAAGCCAATATGATCTGAATCAGGGCGGCAAATAGCCGATCGTTGATAGCGATGGCTATCAGGATGCCGAGCGCGGCGAACGACAGCGTCATTATTAGTGGCAGCAGAAGGCTGGCCGTCACGCTCAGGGCGGATAGCAGGATGCCGAGCAGCCATGCGCCCGCAGGCGCTGCGCCATTTGCGCTGAGCATGGTCACATAGTGGCCGCCAAATGCTGTCGTCTCGACGAGCATAGCGAGCGTGAGAATCAGCCGGACGATGACAATCGCGATGACCGGCGCGCGCAGCCGATGCAGACTGTCTAACCAGCGTGCGCGCAAAGCCAGCGACGCGCCGATTTCGGTTACGCGTAGATGGTCCCAGGTATTGCCGCGGCGTTGGGCGCCAACGGCATTGGCGCCCAGGAAGAGGGCGGCGACGGCGGTGATGACTTGCAGCAGCAGGGTGGGAAAATAGAGGCATTGCCAGAGCAGCAGCGAGGCGCTTTGGCTTGATTGGTCAAGGCCGGTCGCGATTGCATAAACCAGCGACCCGCCGAATAGCATCAGCAGAAGGGACAGCAGTTGCGCGAATGATTGTAGGCGCGAGGTCTTGACGTGCGGCTGAAGCCATTCGGAGTTTTGCAGCGGGGTCTTCGCCCAAACCGGCAGCAGCCAGGCGACAAGCTTAGACATCATTCGCGACCAACTCGTCAATGGTGGCTTCCAGCCGCTCAAGCTCGGCCAGACAGTCGGCGGCAGCAAGCTCGAGGGTGCGGGGTCCGCGAAGGTAGTGGACGAAGATCCGCGGCAGGCGATCAAGGGAGAGCTTCCGACTCAGCGCGGCCGCGTAAACGCCCAACTGCAATCGGAAACGTTTGGCATGCTCTTCGTAGGCGCCATCGGCGACCACGCTTGATTTGTAGTCGATAATTGTCCATGCGCCATCGGGCTGCTGCAAAACGGCATCAATGACGCCATGGATCACGCGCTTGTCTGCGCGGAACATGAAAGGCAGCTCGGTGAATAGCGGGCGGCAGTCGCGGCGCGCCTCGCTCACCCAGCGATAAACATCGCTGGACAAATGTAGCGAAAGCATTGCCTTGACATCGCGTGAGACGTGGCGCAGGGCAGCCGGATTGGTCACGCCGTGCTCCCAGGCGACGGCGCCGAGTTGCCGATCGGTGATGGGCTTTAGCGCTGAAACGTTTCCATGGCGCAGCAGTTCGTGAACGATGCCGCCGACAATCACCGGTGTGTCCGCAGGTCGCCAGGCGGGCAGCGCGTTCTGGCGAAAGCGGCTGGCGGCGTTCAGGCGTTCCTCGTCGCCGAGACCCAAGCGATACTCGCCGATTTCCGCGATCTGCGAGGCGGTGATGTGTTTAAGCCCCGGCGAATCTCGCAGTCTTAGCGGTTTGATTAGGGGCGGCGCGCAGGGTGGAAAGTCGCGCTCGCTGGCTTCGAAATCCCAAAGATCTGCGGGCGCATTTACGAGCCGCCGGGTCGCTGCCGTTGGAGGCGGCGCTTGTGGCATGACGATAGAGAGCGGGCGCCCGCCCAGGTCGCGCGTTTGCTCTGGTCGCAGTTCCAGGTCTTCCAGCTTCAAAACGTCAATCAACTGCTGCAACCAACCCTTGCTCGCCCAACCTTGATCCTTTTTATGCGATACTTGACCGCTGACGAGCAGGTAATCTTGCGCGCGGGTGGCGGCGACGTACAGCAGCCGCTTGCGTTCGGCCGCAGCCTTCCGGGATTGGATGGCGGCGGTCCGTCGATGGGCGAAGCCGTCAAAGTATGCGTTGGTTTCGGCGTCGTAAACCTGGCAGCTCAAGCCCGCTTCGGGATTGACCAGCAGGGTCGGCGCGCCTTGTGTGCCGCGTTCCCAAGAAGCATCGGCCAGTATGACCCAGGGGAATTCCAAGCCTTTGCTGGCGTGAACGGTCATCAAGCGGATGGCTTTGCCGGCTTCCAAATGCGCTTCGCCTTCGCGAACTTCGCGCGTTGCCAGGTCACTCAAGTATTGAGAGAATTTGCCGAGCGTGATCTTGCCGCTGGTTTCCGCCAAATGCAGCAGTTTCTCGATATTGCCGCGCCGGCGGTCGCCATCTGGCAGGCTCGTCAAGACGGCGAGATAATTCGTCCGCGCCAGCGCACGCCGCAGCAACTCGGAGATCGTGACGCGCCCCGAGATTTGACGCAGGTTGCTTAGCGTAACGCGCGCGTGCAGCAGCAGCGGCAGATCCGCGTCCTCAACTCCCGGGGCAGGCGTCTGCGCGGAGAGATTGAGCGCCTGCCACAGGGGGAGGGGGGGCGACGCGCCGTCGTCAGCCGCCGGTATCAAGCGCAAGGCAAAGAGCAGATCATCGCTGAAAGCAAACATGGGCGAACGCAGAACGGTCGCGAGCGCGAGATCGTCGGCCGGGTTGTGCAGGAAGCGCAGCAGTTCCAGCATATCCCAGACCTCTTGGCGGTCGTAATAGCCACGGCCGGCAAGCGTGAGAAAGGGCAGCTCGCGCGACTTGAATGCGTCTTCATAGAGGGTCACGTTCGCCATGGACTGGAAGAGGATGGCGATGTCGCCAAAGTCGATGGCGCGCCATTGTCCGCTGTCCTTGTCGTAGACTTGCCGTTCGCTTTCGACGGCATCCAGGATCCGCATTGCGATTTCGTTCGCTTCCCAGCGGCGCATGTCGTCAGCAGAGTAGCGTTGACGCCGCTCGCGCTTGCTGGCGGCTGGATTGCCGGCTTGGTCGCGAATCTCATTATCCAGCAGCTGCAGTTGGATGGCGGGCGTCGCCGGCGATTCGGCGCGAAAGGCGCGCATTGGCTCGTCGAATGTCACCTCGAAGTCCTTTGACGGGCTGCAGTCGTCTCGAGTCATGAGCCGTTCAAAAAGCGCGTTGAATTGCGCGACCAGATTGCGATGGCTGCGAAACGTGACCGACAGCGGTAGATATAGACCGGCAGGATTGGCGCGGAAGTCTTGCGCCACTCGGTTGAAGACACTGACGTCGGCGCCGCGGAACTGGTAGATGCTTTGTTTGGGGTCGCCGACGGCGAAGAGCGAGCCGCCCGTTCGCATATCCGCCAGCGAGTCAATGATTTGCCACTGAGCTGTGTTGGTGTCCTGGAATTCGTCGACGAGCAAGTGCTTGAATTCGGCGCCACGGTAGCGCACACGCACGTTCTCATCGCGCAAGAGTCTTGCGGCCAGGCGCTCCAAATCGTCAAAGTCAAGTTGCGCCGCCGCTCGTTTGCGCTCGCGGTATGTCTGGCGAATGTTTTCGAGCAACTGATGCCAAAGGGGGAGCAGTCGCGCTGCCTGCCGGTCCAGCTCGCCGGGCGCGTCGCCGATGGAATCCAGCGCTTCGGCGAGGCGTGTCCGCAGGTCTTTCACCGTCTGCGCGGCTTCGGCTTTGGCGGCGTTGCTGCCCCAGGCTTTTGCCGTCCCTTTGTTGCCGACGGCGCCGTCTTTGTGACATTGGCGCATAAGCTGAATGGCTGCTTCTGCGCCGGTGCTGGCGTCTGCGATTGTGTCGAGATATCGGCGGTATTGCGCGACCAGGTCGGAGAGCTTGTCGTTGCCGGGCAGAGCGTCGATCGCGCCCAGTGCTTTGACTTGGTCCGAGCCGATCAAGCGGGCGCGTTCAATCTGGGCTCGCGCTTCCCAATCCGCCATCCAGGTCGCGAAGGTAGCGCCGTGGTCGCCGGGCGCCGGATATTCGGCATTGAGCAGCGACATCTGCTTCAGCGCCGCTTCGATCTTGAAGCCGTCGTAATGGGCGAATAGCAGACTGAGCTCGGCGTCGAGCTCGGCGAGCGTATCGCTGACGACATCATCCAGCAAGATCGCGGCGTCGGTTTCATCGAGCAGGTCGAATTCGGGATCGACGGCCGCTTGCGCCGCGTTTGCGCGCAGAAGATCGGCGCAGAGGCCGTGAATCGTGTCGATGCGCGCGCTCTCCAGGTTTGCCAGACGCCGCGCCCAGTGTTCTTCGCGGGTAGCTTGGGCGCGCCGCTCCATTTCTTGTCGCACGCGATCGCGCATCTCGAAGGCGGCCGCGCGCGTAAAGGTAATGGCGACCAAGGCGCTGACGGACCAGTCGGGATTGTCGGCGAGCAGTTGCAGGTAGCGCTCGACCAGGACGCGCGTTTTGCCGGAGCCGGCGCCGGCCACGACGATAAGGTTCTTGTCGCGGGTGTGGATGGCGGCGGCTTGCTGCTCGGTCGCATTCATGGGCAGGTCTTCACCCCCTCGGATTGTCGGGCAGCTCTTTGTAGCGGCTAGTCACATGCAGTCGGCAGAGACGCGAGAATTCGCAGTAGCGGGCGCATTTGCGGTTTTCAAGCTTGGTGGCATGAACGGGGAATTTCCCGGCGCGCCCCATGCTAAGGTTTCGCGCGATATGCGCCTTGGCCGATTCCAGCGCGCTTCTGTCCGCTTCATTGTCGGCTGACAGCCTGCCGCTGGTCTTCAAATTGCGCAGATGCCAGAAGGCTCCGCCCGCAAGCGAGGGTTCAGCGTCGTCTTCTCGTAGGCGGTTCGCCAGCGCTTCCGTGTAGACGAGCATCTGGAAGTCGCGGCCTATTTCCATTTCGAGCCGGCTGATGGTTGCGCTGCCGGTCTTGTAGTCTACGACAACCAGTTTTCCGTCGGCGAGGTCAATGCGGTCGATGAAGCCGGCGACTCGCAGCGGGCTCATCCCGTCTGGCAATGGTATCGTCACATCGTCAAATGCGTGTTCCAGGTCGTAAATTGTCCGCGATTTCCCGAAGCGATTCAGCGGGCTCTTCGCCGAGAAGTCCAGACGTATGAGCGCGGCCAGGCGATTGACGAGCATCTGTTTTTCGGCTTCCCAGGCGGCGGTCGCGCGAAAGTTGAAGTCCGCCGGCGCTGTCGCCAGAATGTCAGCCGAGACCTCGCGGACGATGGCTGAGGCTTCTTCCAGGTTGTCGGCATGAATTCGCAAGCCACGGACGGCGATCTGCCGGTAGGTCTCCTCAAGGATTCGGTGGTTAAGCGAGCCGAGCTGCAGCAGGTCGACGCCTGCCTCGGGCTCGGAGATTTCTTCAAGCTTGAGCAAGCGCTTGGCGAGGTAGCGGAAGCCGCAAAGGCCGTAGTCTTTCAGGCGGGAGGCGCTGAATATCTGTTGCTCGCCGAGGCGCCGCGCCGCCTCCTGCCGCGTCGCGAGCCGCGCCAGGACGCCACTGTATTGGTCGTAGGGCGCGTTGGAAAGTCGGCTGAGTTCCACCGCTCGAAACGACTCCAGCCGGCGCCAGGATTCAGCCAGGTTGGGCTGGGATCGCAGCCAGTTGCGCGCGCGCAAGGCGAGCTCGGCGGAAGCGGCGTCCGGTTGCGAGATCTGATCGGCCAGGGCGACCATCAGCTCGGGACTGTTGGCGGCGTCGCGCGGATGAATTGCTTGCCCGACCGGGCTGCTGTGGAGTGGCGCGTCGGGGAAGATCGCCCGGACCGCGCGCCAGAGATAACTTTCGATCCAGACGCGACCCTCCTGGAAGGTCGGTCGGGATAAGGTCAGCGATGTCCTCGCCAGGCTGATGAGTTCGTAGAAGAGTCCGCGATCGTCGATGCGCTGGGCGCGCGTCATCAGTGGAAAGCCGGCGCGCTGCATTCGCTCGCGCTCGGAATCGAGATATAGCGGGTCTTCGGTCGCTTCGGCCGGAAAGACGCCTTCCGCCAAGCCCAGGATGAAGACGTAGTCGTGGGGCAAGCCGCGCGCTTCCGCAGCGGTGGCGACCAGCACTTGATCCTTGCGCGGTTGGTTGTGGGAGTCGTCGGCGCTGGTGTCCAAGCCGAATTTGAGGTCTGACCAGAATTCTTGCCAAGTCACCTGAGCGTTTGCGCGCATGGACGCCCGCATAACAACATCGCTAGCCATCATTTCGCGCAGAATGCGTTTCAAGCCGTTGAGCGCGCTGATATCGCGAGCGACAATGGCTGGATTCGCCTGGTCGTGTTCCCAGGCATTGCGGATGGTGTTCAATGAGCCAGCGTTATTGGTTTCTTCGGGCGCTGCGGGATCGGGGCCAAGCAGCGTGGCGAGCCAGTCACAATAATCGGACAACTCGGCGCGTTCCACCGGAGTGATCGCGTCCAGGAAGTTGGCCAGCGCGGCCGATAGGTTTCGCGCCTGGTCTGATGTTACGGTGGTCGACGACTCGTCTTCGTTGCCATGACTTGCGCTCTTTTGCGCCAGGTCAACAAGCGCCAGCCAGTCGGCCCGGCTGCCGCCAGGAAAGCGCTGGTCCCGGCTGAGGCGGTCGAGCAGGTCAATCAGCGCGTCATCCAAGCCCGTGTCGAAGTAGGGCGAGCGCAGCATATCCAGCAAGTCACGGCGGCGGAATCGCGGCGCAAGCTCCAGCAGATCGACAATCCTGGCGACCGCCGGCGATTCTCGATGGCAGCGGTGGTAGTGCAGCGAAAGGGGCAATGCGTAATCAGCGCGCCCTGCCTCCAAGAAGGCGGCGTAACGGTCCCAATCGCGGATGGCGATCAAGATGCTATCGGGCGCCGCGCCGCTCAGCAGCAGTCGCTTGACGGCGCGGAAGACTGCGCGCGTCTCTTCGGCTGGGTCCGGCATTGCGATGAAGCGCAGGGCGTCGCCGCTGCCGCGCGGCGGGCGATCGCGAAATATACTCTTCGTCAAATGCCGCAGCGATTCACAACGCGGATCGAGATTTTCGCGCGCTTGCTCATGTTTGAGGCTGAAGCCGGCCTCGTCAAAGGCGGATTGTAGGCGGCGCCGCGCCAAGGAACTTCGACTCTTATAATGCGCCGCGCGGTCGTCGGGCAGGGCGGTCAAGGTGATATGCGCGCGCTGTATCCCTCGGGAGAGCTCCGCCAGCAGCTGTGACTGCACAAGCGTGAACTGATCATAGCCATCGACCAGAAGCATGTCGGCGCGGGCGACGAGGTCCGGCTGTTTCTTGAGCTCCGCCAGCGCCAGCCAGCCTTCGCCCTCGACATCCGCCAAGTCGCTCTGTCTCAGAGCGTCTTGATAATGGCGATATATCATGGCGATCTCGCGGTCCTTGGGGCTGCGCGCCGCAGCGGCGAAGTCCGAATCGGAAATGCCGTTCTGTTTGAATTCGTCGATCAGCTCCGCCAATACTGAAATGAAGCCGCGCTTGTCGGCGATGAGACGGAAGTAATCCAGCGAGCCTTCAGCCGACATTCGCGCGAGCAATTGCCGCAGGAGCTTGTGCCGCATCAGGGGCGTGAGACGGCGGACCGGCGCGCCGGCGATTTTCAGCAAGCGCGCGTTCAAGGTATAGAAGTTGAAGAATTCAATATTGAAGAATGCCGGCGGACTGTCTTTGGCGTCAAGCAAGCGCTGTCTGAATTGAAACTCTTGCCGCCGAGTCGCCAATAAGACCCAGATGGCCGGCAGGTCGTTTTGGCGCGAGTCGACAAGCTGGCGCAGCAGCGAGATTGACAGCGCGGTCTTGTCTTGGCCGATGGGCGTCAGATGCAGAATTGCGCTCATGGTCGCCTTCTAATGGTAGAGCGCGTTGACGGCGGCTTGTACGGCGTTTGGCGGCAGCCGGTCATCGGCGAAATAACTAGGGCTCATAGTGCGCAAGAGCTGGCTGGCGTGCGCCACCGGGATAGCGGGCTGCTGCAGTTTGAGCGAGACTTCGGGTTCATCGCGCAGGAAAACAACAGCCGCGTACACCGGCACATCTTCCATCTCGCAGTCCTTTAGATACGCTCGCAACTTGATGGCGCTGGCGATTGCCTCGCTGGTTGGATTCCAGCTCATTGGACGCCATTTGCCCTGGCGCCGGCGCCGCAGCCATTGCCCGCCTTCATTGAAGAACTCGCCTTTCCGCCGGCTGATGCGCAGAGCCAGCACGCCATGCTTGCTGACCAGCGCGGCATCAATGGCGCCGGTGGCGCGTTTGCTGATGTTGCGGATGAAGACGTATTGCTGATCCAGATGACCCGCCAACATTTCGCCGAGCTGCCTGGCGTTGCGGTTGTCAGTCTTCCAGGTTACCGCCCTGAGCGCCATGGCGATGGCGCCGATGCTGATGGCGACGCCAAGAATCAGGACGGCTTTTCGCGTAAGGTCATAGACGGCGTAGCCCTGGTTGAATGGCACGACGAGGCTGAAGATATGCAGCGCGATTCCGGCGACAGCCAAAGCCGCGCCGAGCAGGAAAACCAGCGCCGCCGCAAACAGCAGATCGCGCGAACGCCGGTTCAGGCTGCGCGTCGGGGCAACGTTTTGCATAATCAGCCACTTTGACAAAGCCGCAGTCAGCCACACATGTACGATGATAGCCCATCTGTCGCGGCTTGCAATCTCCGTCGGCAGGCGTTCGCGGGGGCGGCGAGTATGCATATAATTGGGGTTTAGGGAACTGCGAGGTGTTGCCTTGCGCCGCGGACGCGCTGGCAGCGGGCGAAACTGAAGATGACGAGTGATTTGCCGGGTGTATCCAACAGCGAGGCGAACGCTGGCTTAAACGACGCGCACCGATTCGGCAGCGCGAGCGAGTCGCTGTTTCGGCGCCTGTATCGCGGTTTGAGTCGTCGGCGCCTGCTTGAGGACGAATTGAGGCGACAGCGGGCGCTGGCGGGCCAGGAAGCCGCCACACGCGCGGATTTGCAACGCCGCTTCGCGCACTTGCAGGGCGAACACGGGCGGCGAGGCAGCGAACTGGAGCGTTTGCGCGCGGTGCTGGCAAGCCTGGACGAAGGCATCGTCGTTCAAGATCGCGGCGGCAAAGTCACAATGATGAACCGCGCGGCCGAAATCATGATCGGCGGCAAGCGAGCCTTTTGGGACAGCGCGCTGGGCACGCTATTCAACAGTTACAGCGATATTGAAACCTTGTCGGCAGAGCTGACGCCCTTGGGCGAATCAGTCGAAATGCCGCTCAACGATCGTTTCGTAAGGGCGCAGTTTGTCGCGATAGGCGACGAGAACCTGCGGCGCATCGGCGCCATCATCATATTGCGCGATGTGACTTATGACGCCTTGGCGGAGCGACTCAAAGACGGCTTCGCCCGGCACATCGCCGAGGAGATGGAGAGGCCCGTCAGCGTCATCAGGTTGGCGAGCGAATTACTGAGCGGACAGCCCGAGGACAGCGAAGTCAATCGGCGTCTACTTGAGAAACTTGTGCAGAACGTCGACGCACTGGATCAGTTGGCCCTGGAACTGCTCGATATCGCAAGGATGAAGGTGGGCGCCTTTGATGTCAAACGCGAGCCGATGGATGCCGAAGCCATGCTTTGGTCGGTGGCCAATGGCATGGGACCCGAAGTCAAGAGCCGCGGCATCGATCTGCTGGTGATGACGCGCGGTCTCAGCGGCGTAAGGGTGCGCGGCGACGACACGCGGCTGCAATGGGCATTGGGGCATCTCGTTCGCAACGGCGCTGATTACAATGCAAAGGGCGGCTACGTGGCTTTGGCCGCACGCGTAGAGCAGCGGAAGGCGCAGCGCTACTTGATGATCAGCGTCAGCGACAACGGCATCGGCATTAGCTCGGTTGACTTGCCGCATATCTTTGAGCGCTTCTATCGCGGAGCCGGGCGTGCGGGACAGCCCCTGCCCGCCGGTTTGGGCCAGGGTCTGTATGTCGCCAAAGCCATTTGCGAGGCGCATGGCGGATACCTTCAAGTCCAGAGCCGTGAAGGCGCGGGCAGCATCTTCACAATGGCAGTCCCCTTGCGCGAAAGCGAGCGCGAAGGGTAGCGGCATGGCTGCCTTGATTTGACATGAGACGCTGATGCCATACTTAATCGATGGGCATAATCTGATCGCCGCCTTGCCCGACATCGACCTGGCGGATGAGAATGACGAGGCGGAGCTCGTCATCCAGCTCAGGGGATTCGCTGCGCGCCAGAAAACCAAGTGCCTTGTCATATTCGATGGCGGTCTGCCGGGCGGCGCTTCCCGGCTGTCGACCAGCTCGGTCAAAGTAGAGTTCGCTGCTGGCCATTCAAGCGCCGACGCCCTGATCAAAGGGCGCATTCGCCGCGCGCGCGACGCTCGCAACTGGACGCTGGTCACGTCGGATCGCGACATACGCGACTGCGCTCGCCAGCAGCGGATGCGTCAGTTATCATCTGAAGAGTTCGCGCGCCAACTGCAACAGCGGAGTTGGGAACAGGTTCAGCGCAGCGAGCCGGAAAAGCCCGCGCCATCGGAAGCCGATACCGCTCTTTGGCTCAGGCGCTTTGGCGAAAGCGATGACGGCGCCGGCGGATGAGTGATACCAGGGCGCTTTACTTGGCATGGCGCTTTGGCGCGCAGATTATTCCTTTACTTTGGCGGCTGCGGCGAGTAAGATGCGAGTGGTTTCACGGGGCGTGGCGCAGCCCGGTAGCGCGCACGGTTTGGGTCCGTGAGGTCCCCGGTTCGAATCCGGGCGCCCCGACTGCAAAGAGCGCGGGTATGGTGTAACGGTAGCACTCCACCCTTCCAAGGTGTCAGTACGGGTTCGAATCCCGTTACCCGCTCTAGCGCTTGAACGAATGCGATCAAGCGCGCCGAAGGGTCCATAGCTCAATGGTCAGAGCAGTCGGCTCATAACCGATTGGTTCCAGGTTCGAGTCCTGGTGGACCCACTCTGCAATCAAGCGCGCCGGCGGTCCTCGCGCGCTAGCTCCAGCGCCGGTGGGATTTTATGCGGTCATAAGCCGATTTCACTTCTTTGAAGCGCTGTTCGGCGTCTTCTTTCCTGTGTTGACTGACATCTGGATGATACTCGCGCGCGAGCTTGCGGAAGGCTTCTTTGACTGCGTCTTGGCCCGCGCCGACTTCAATCTCGAGCGCCAGGTAGGCGGCGCTAATCGGTTGCGCTGCGTCCGCGTTCGTCGGCTGCGTCTGTCTCGACCGATAATCAAATCGCTGCCGGGCGCGTTCGTCGCTAATGCGGCGTTTGAACTTTGGCGATGCGATATCGCCGACAAGCCAGCTCCCGCGGATATTGGTATGGCACTCGCGCCGACGCACCGCGACCGCGTCGAACGGGAAGTCGGCAGTATGCCAAACGATGTACTCATTGCGCTGCGTCGTTTCATCCAGGTTGACTTGCAGCAAGCGGAAGCGGTCTTGGCGACGGTCATACGCCTGGATGGCGCCGGCATTGAGCGCCCGCAGATCGTCATGCCAGCCGGCGATTTTGCCGCAGTAACCATCGGTCGGCAGCAGGCGCAAGTCTACGAAGAATAGCGTGCCGATACTGGCTTTGCTGTTCTGCTTGAGGATAGCTTTCAGCGTGCGCGAATTCGGCGCTTTGTCCAAGAGGTACGCATACAGGCGACTATTCATCCAGGTCTCGGCGACGATGTCCGGTTCGTAGCTGAATGCTGTGAGGCTTGCCTCGCGACGGAGGCCGGCTGATTTAACGTCTTGGACTTGACGAAAGAGTCGCGTGATCGGCTCGGCTGCAGGATGGCGCACTAATGCCTTCTTTCTCGCGGTAGAATGGCGACATCATAGGCGCGGGACGCGGTCTTTGTCAAATGGGCTTTTCGCCGCGCCGGTCGATAGCCTTGCATTCGCCGCGAAAATGGTTTACTCTAGGGTGAGAAAAGGGGCCGTTAGCTCAACTGGCAGAGCGCCTCGTTGACGTCGAGGAGGTTACAGGTTCGAGTCCTGTACAGCCCATCACAGTGCAATCAGAAGACCCTTGAGCGGGCGACTAGGCCGGTGTTGCTTTGTTTGCGCGCCCTTGTCACATGATGCCGTAGGTCTCGAAAGCCTCGACTGTGCCCATACCGGCTTCAAGCGCTTTGCGCACCTGGTTTTCGCCGCGCGCTTTCTCCAGGGCGGCGGTGAAGACTTCTCGTTCGGCGGCTTGCGGGATTACGCAAACGCCATCGTTATCGCCGAAGACGATATCACCCGGGTCCACCTTGACGCCATCAATATCGATCGGCGACCGGTAGTCTACGACTCGACCGCGCGGTCCTTGATCTTGCGCGTATCCGCCGAAAGAAAAGGTGGGGAACTTCAAGTGCAGGATTTCGTTGGTATCGCGCGAGTAGCCGTTCACAACAGCGCCGGCTGCGCCGAGGAGACGGGCGCGTGTGCTCATCAAGCCGCCCCACAGCGCATAAGTCGGCGAGGCGCCGGTGCAGATATACACCTCGCGCGGCTTCATCGTGTCCAAAGCGTGGAACATCAAGCCGAAGGGGTTGCTGTCGCTGTCGGTTTCCTCGCCGGGCAGGTCTTCTTCGAGCACGGTCATGGCGCGGCCTATGACCACCATGCGGTTTTCAAGCGGCTTGATCTGCGGCGGGAGAAACTGGCGCAGCAAGCCAAGTTTGTCCATCACATCGCCGACTACCGCCGGGAATAGTTCATTCCGCGCCAACGCAAATAACTCTTCGTCCGATTGCCAAAGGGTCATCTCTCCAATTCCTCCGCTCTACGAAGTATGATGGTCTCGGAGAGGATTGTAGCTTGCGCCTGCAGGATGCACAAAAGCCGGCGGCTTCGCGGATATTAGCGCGAGCTTCTAGAATTCGATGCCGGCGCGCGCCTTGATGCCGCTGTCATAGGCGTGCTTGATCTTCATCATTTCGGTCACCGTATCGGCATAATCGATCAACGCGTCTGGCGCATTGCGTCCGGTGATGAGCAGATGCTGTCTGACCGGCTTGTTGGCGCGCAGCCACTGAATGACGGCGGTCGTCTCCAACCAGCCGAAATCGAGCAGATAGGTGAATTCATCCAGGACAACCAGGTCGTAGTCGTCTGATGCGATGACAGCCTGCGCAATCGCCCAGCCGTGCAGCGCGCGCGCCTGCGTCTCATCAAGATCGCGGCTAGTCCAGGTGAAGCCGTCGCCGGTTTTGATCGGCTCAAGCCCCAGCGCTTTCAGGGCGCGGACCTCGCCCCATTGTCCGCCTTCATGCTTGAGAAACTGTATCAACGCGACCCTCTTCTTGCGACCGAGCATGCGTAGAATGACGCCGAACGCGGATGTCGATTTGCCGCGACCGTCGCCGGTGTTGATTAATGTCAGCCCGCGCCGGGCTTGTCTATCAGTCATGTCAAATTGCATTCCAGCGCGCGCAGGACGGCTTCAATGGTGCCGTGATAGCCGACGCGCTCATCAATGCGCAGTTTCCAGCGCGGTCCGCTACCGTTGCGGGACCGGGAAACGATTGCGCGACTTGAGCCGCTGCTGACGCTGTAGCCGGCTCGCGTGACTGCGCGGCGCAGCCAAGCCGCGTGTTCGTCTTCGCCAACGACCATGACCGCCTGTCCGCCGGGGCGTTCGCGGTAGAATCGGCCGCGGCTTTGATCGAAGCGGATGCCGTCGGCGCGGAAAGCTCCGCCTAGACTGCCGTCAAGCGCGAGATCTTCAGGCGCGCCGCAGATAATGCCGTCTTTGCTCATCAGCCACAACGAATCGCAGTAGCGCATGGCAAGGTCAATGTCATGGGTGGCGACCAGAATCGCCCGCGCTTCCGATCGCGTTAGCCGCTTGAGCAGCGCCATCGTCTCGATCTTGCGTGGCAAGTCGAGATAGGCGGTCGGCTCATCGAGCAGCATGAATTCGCTTTGCTGAGCGAGCGCCCGCGCGATCATTAGCTTCTGGCGTTGCCCGTCGCTTAATTCAGCCAGCCTTTGCTCCGCCAGGTCCGCGCCATCAACCGCGCGCAGAGCTATGGCTATCATGTGGCGATCCTTGTCCGTCAGCCTGCCCAGCCAATCCGTATGGGGCTGCCGACCCAAGGCGACAATCGCGTAGCCATTCATCAGCGCTGGCGGCGGCGCGGCCGTTAATACCATGCTTAGCTTGCGCGCCAAGTCGCGAGGCGCGATAGCGGTCACATCTTCGTCGGCGAGCAGCACCTGTCCGCCCAGGGGCTTCTGCAAGCCCGCGAAGGTCCGCAGCAGGGTTGACTTGCCGACGCCGTTGGGTCCGAGCAAGCCGACAAGCGCGCGCCCTTGCAGGCGCAGGTTTAGCGCTTTCGCCAGGCAAACATCGGCCTCGCCGCGGCGTCGATAGCCGATGGTTAGGTTACGCGTTTCCAGCGCAGGCCTCATAATTTCCCCTGCGCTTGACGCCAGACGACCAGCATTACCACCGGCGCGCCGAGAAAGGCGGTGACCACATTGAGCGGGAGCACTAGATTGTTGCCCGGCAATTCGGCGACAATGGCGGCTAAGAGCGCGACGCAGGCGCCGGTCAGGCAGGCGCCCGGCAAGAGCAGTCGATGATCGGAGCTGCCAAGCAAGCCACGGCTGAGATGTGGCACGGCGATGCCGATGAAGGCGATGGGACCGCAGAAAGCGGTGACTGCGCAGACGAGAAGCGCGGTCGCCAGTACGATGCCGATGCGCGCGCGATTCAGATTGACGCCGAGGCTGAGAGCGTAATCTTCGCCCAGCAGCAAGGCGTTTAGGGGCTTGACCAGCGCCGCGGACAAGGCAAGCCCGGCAGCGACGAACAGCGCCAGAATCGGCAGTTGCTCGGCGGTGACGCCGCTGAAAGAGCCGAAGGTCCAGTTTATGTA
The DNA here is from genome assembly GCA_022824465.1 of Anaerolineae bacterium. Taxonomy (GTDB): domain Bacteria; phylum Chloroflexota; class Anaerolineae; order Aggregatilineales; family Phototrophicaceae; genus UBA6055. The sequence goes on along the minus strand of JAJDZV010000004.1, from coordinate 465,669 downwards.
AGCTTGAATGCGCTCCGGCAGCGCGAAATAGAGCAGCAGACTCACTATCGCCCCTACAAAGTAACCAAACATCAAGCCCAGGACGAGCAAGGTCACGCTGCTCTGCACGCGAAGCGCCGCGAGCAGCACCAAGGTCATCGTCAGCGCGGCGCCGAGCCCAGCAGCCGCCGACAGGAGCAGGTCGCCCGCCAAACCCAAGCCAGCCAGCAGAGCGCCGCCGACCGCGCCGGAGGTCAGCACGATCAGAGCGACGCCAAGACTTGCGCCCGACGACACGCCCAGGACAAAGGGTTCTGCCAGCGGATTGCGAAAGTAGGTTTGCATCAGCAGGCCGCTGACGCCGAGCGCCATGCCAGCGAGCGCCGCGGCGACTGATTTGGGCAAACGGAACTTGAGCACGATGTTGGTCCAGGGTTGGCGATCGGCTTCGCCTCCGAGCAGAATCGTCACGATTTGCTCAAGCGGAATGGAGGCCGAGCCCAGCGCCAGGCTCAGCATCAGCAGCACCCCAAGCGCCCCAAGCAGCGCCACCAGCAGGACCGGTTTCGCGCCAGAGAACTCTCGTCCGCCGATGTTGGTAAACCGCGCCGCGAATGTCGCTGTCCGCGCGCGGGGTTTCGGCTGCAGCTCCGACAATTCGCGGCTGATTGTTGGAGCGCCGCGACCTGCCTTGTCAACCAGTTGCGTCACGTCATTCCGCCGTCAATTGCGTATAGAAGGCGAAGTCATGCTCGGGCCGCAATTCGGGCTGGAAGATCGCCAGCAAGTCAGCCAAGACCAGATGCGGATTAGTCACGCCCCATTCGTAGTAATTGTTGCCGCCATTGGCATTCTCGTCGCGATTGTTGTTCCAGATATTGCCGTTGGCAAAGGCGGCGAAATCAGCGAAGCGGCTGTCCAGCGCGAGCAGGTCAGCGGCGGAATATACGCCGAATGTCTCGACAAGCCAGATATCGGCTTCGAGCCCGCCATCGTAGACCGCTTCGAAGCTCAGTCCCTGGCTGGCAGCCGACCCTTCTTCGGCGAGGAGCAGGTCGCCGCCGGCGTCGTGAATCAACTGTCCGATGTAGGTGTCAGCGCCCGGGATAAACCAGGCATCGGCATACCCGAGGAAGGTGTTGGTCAAAACCGTAGGCCGTTCGCGGTCGGTCAATTCGGATGCGAGCGCTCGCGCAGCCTCGTATTCCTCGACGACTTCCGCATAGATTGCGTTGGCAGCCGCTTCCTGGTTGTAGAATAGCGCAGTGAACTTTAGCCATTCCGCCCGCGCGAGGGGGGAATGCTCGCGCCAACTGGCGTCCAATGCGGTGAAGACGCCGGCTTCAAGCAGGACCGGGTGGGCATCAGTGGCTGGATTGAAACCATAAGTCATGACCAGGTCTGGTTCCAGTTCGAGCGTTTTCTCGATATTGATCTCGGCGCCGAAACCGATTTCAGCCACCTGACCAGCCGCGATCATTTCAATCACTTCCGGCGTGTTGATATAGAATCCGCTGTCCACGCCGACCAAATGATCCAGCAGGTCCAGTTGCGACAAGGCGGGCAGTTGCGTGGTAGAAAGCGTGATCAGCTTGCCGGCTGGCGCCTCGATGAACTGCGTATCGGGGGCGAAGTCTTCGGCTGGCGGCATCGGGGCGCCGCATTGCACCAGCACGTAACGATAGTCGGGAGCGCCGTCGAAAGCGTCGGAAACGCTGACGACTTTATAGTGATTGAAGTATTCGACCGAGAACCGGCGGGCATGCACAATTTCAGCTTTCTGCGGGAAGTAGTCTATATTCGGCGAGAAGTCGCTCAGGCAGCCGTCGGTCAGATTGTAGTCCTGCGCGACCACCGGCAGCAGACAGAGCGACAGCCATAAGAAAATCAACAATTTGGTCTTCATGCGAGTCCCTCCTGTGGACTTAGGAGGAAACGGGGCTGGTTACAAAAAACGCCCGCCGCAACGGGCGAGCATCGGTTCTTTGCACCATGCTCGTCTCCCTTTTGACGCGAAAGTTGTACGAGCTAAGGTCCAGGCTGGCATTCGGACTTCTGACTGTCAGTCAGTTACCGCTGCGCGACAGTGTCGGACTTGCACCGACTTCCCCATTTAAGCGTCGAACATCCGGGTTCAGACGCGCCTGAATCTTAGAATATGTAAGTAATGCTAGCCTAACATACTGTCTGACAATTGTCAAACACGGCGCGAATGGCGGCCTTTGTCGATGGCGATGACCAGCAGCGGCAGCGCGATTAGCCCGATGGCGGCGGCAATAAGTAGCGAGAGGTCTTGGGCGAATACGTTAAGCGCGAACACAAGCGCCAGCGCCAGCAAGATCAGCGCCAGCAGGATCGCCGCGCCGCCCTTGAGCCGGTAATGCCGATCGAGCGGAACCTCTTTGTCGCGCAGGATGAGAAAGACGGCTGGCATCAAGCTGACGCCGGCAAAGAGACTTATAGCGGAGACTAGCGCGCTCTCGTCCATCGGTCGCTGGTTTAACGCTCGCTCGGATAGCGCAAGCCCCAATTGTCGCGAATCCGATCCAGGGTCTCCATGATCGCAAGCGTTTCATCCAGCGGCATCACATCGCTCTCGGTCAATCCCGCGCGGATGCACTCGCCCACCGCCGCCGCTTCATATTGGAAGCCTTCGCCCTCGCGATCGTAGCGAAAGGTCTGCGGCGCTTGACCGTGCAGGTGGAGGGTCAACTCATAGGGGCTCCAGAAACTGTCGATGGCGATATGACCGTCAGTGCCGACGATACGCGCCTCATGGGGCGTGCTCAAGCGGACGGCGGTGGTGATGGTTGCCATTTCGTAGTCGCTGTATTTGAACACCGTCACCGAGAGTTCGTCGACGCCGGTGGCGCCCAGCGTGACCTGCGAAACGATATCGCGCGGCTGCTTGCCGTAAACCATTGAAGCCAGTTGCACGCAGTAGGAGCCGACATCAAGCAGGGCGCCGCCAGCAAGCTCGGGGTTCAGGATGCGGCTTTTCGGGTCGGCGCTGCCGGTCCTGTAGCCGAAATCCGCCTGCACCAGCATCACATCGCCGATGGCTTTGTCCGCCAGCAATTCGCGCAGCTTGATCATGGCCGGGAAGAAACGGGTCCAGAAGGCATCCATTAAGAAGCGGTTGTTGGCGCGCGCGCAGTCAATCATTTGCCTGGCTTCTGACGCGTTGACCGCGAAGGGCTTTTCGCAGAGCACATGCTTGCCCGCTTCGAGGCACATAATTGTGTGCGGCAGGTGGTGGGTATGCGGCGTGCCGATATAGGCCACATCGACATCGGGATCCTTCGCGAGCGCCTTATAGCTGTCATAGCATTTGGTCGCGCCGAATTCCGCGCCGAAGGCATTGGCTTTGTCTTTTGAGCGCGATGCCACGGCGTAGATCTCAGCCGTGGGTTCCAGCAGCAAGCCGTTTGAGAAGCGACGCGCGATGCTGCCCAGGCCGATCAAGCCCCAGCGGATTTTGTCGCTCATGCGGGTTTCTCCTCTGTTTTCAGTTCAAGCCAGGCGATCTCAGCGGCCGACAACTCAAGATCGACGGCGGCCGCATTGTCCGGGATCTGGGCGATCTCCCAGTTGGCAATAATGGCGTGATAGCGCGGATTATGGCTCAAGACATAGGCGAGCGAGATCTGCGCCGGCGACGCGCCCTTGTCGGCTGCTAATTCCAGGATGCGATCGAGCCGCCGGAAGTTGCTCTCGTAGGCATAGGCGCCGATTGGGTTGGTATCCCAATAGTTGCTGAAACTGTCGAGATTGTCGCGCGTGAACTTGCCGGTCAAGAAGCCGCCAGCCAAGCTCGACCAGGTGAAGAGCGAGATCTTGTTGTTGTCATACCACTCGCGGTCCGCTTCGCCTTGCCCACCGCTGACGCTGATGCAGCCGGGCCAGGGTTCCTTGACCATTTCGGCGACGCTGAATTGGGGGCTGCTGACGGTGAAGGGCGCCTTGCCGTTGGCGGCCGCGTAGTCGTTGGCGGCGGCGACGCGGTCGGCTCGCCAGTTAGAGCCGCCATAAACCCCGATATGCCCCTTTGATTTGAATTCGTCCAGCGCGTCGACAATCTCGCCAACCGGATAGTCTCGGTCATCGCGGTGGAGCAGGTAGAGTTCGACATGATCGGTCCGCAAGCGCTCAAGCGATTCTTCCAGGTCCTGCCGAATGAACTCCGGCGCGACGCGCTTCGGTTCCCCTTTATATGGATGGCAGCCCTTGGTAAGAATCACGACTTGGTCGCGCAGGCCGCGCGCCTCGATCCAGGCGCCGAGTTCTTTTTCGCAGACGCCCGCGCCATAGCCATGGGCGGTGTCGTAGCTGCTGAAGCCCTGCTCAAACAATGCGTCCAGCAGCCGGAAATTGTCGTCGCGGTTATCTTCCGTCAGCATCACTGTGCCTTGCAGCAGGCGCGCGACTGGTTTGTCGACGCCGGGGATCTGGCTATATTTCATTGGCGAGTCCTTTCTCTCCGCGGCGTATTGTAGCGCAAGCAGGGATGATGTGAAGTAGGGTGTTTTCGGGCGGCGTCGCCCTCGCGGAGGGCAATTGACGCAATGGGATTGGCGGCGAGAGCCTAACTACGCAGGCAGAACATCGCGCGGTTTGGAGCTGCCTTCTTTGGGGGGACCGACCACGCCGCGTTCCTCCATCATGTCAACCAGGCGCGCCGCCCGCGTGTAACCGATGCGCAATCGCCGCTGGAGCAGAGAGATAGACGCCTTGTCCAGCCGCCGCACCATATCCACCGCTGTCTGATACAGTTCGTCTTCGTCCGCGCTGGGATTGCCCGATTTGACCGCACCAGCCTTGCCGTCGTCTGTCGTCATGTTCCACAAGGCGGCCTGACCGCTATTGCCGCGCTTGACGGGCGAACCGGCTGCGGTCGCGCCCGCTGTTGTTTCCGCGCTTTTTGAAGCCTTTGGCGGCAGCGGGATCTGCTCGACGCCGGCGATCCCGCTCTTTTGCAGTTTCCAGAAACGACTTATCCGCTGGATTTCTTCGTTGGAAACGTGCACGCCCTGGACGCGTTGCGGCGCAGGCGTATCACCCGAGAGGTAGAGCATATCGCCCTTGCCCAGCAGACGCTCGGCGCCCGGCTGGTCGATGATGACGCGGCTGTCGACGCTGCTGGCCACGGCGAAGGCGATGCGCGCCGGACAGTTGGCTTTGATGAGACCGGTTACGACATCGACCGAGGGCCGCTGCGTGGCGATTACCAGGTGTATGCCGGTCGCCCTTGCCAGCGCCGCGATGCGGGCAATCGCTCGCTCGGTATCGTCGGGCGCCATCATCATAAGATCAGCCAGTTCATCAATGATGACGACTATATAGGGCATGGCCGCCAAGTCGGGATCAAGGATGTTGTTGAAGTCGATAATATTTCGCGCGCCCGCCCGGCTGAACTTCTTGTAGCGCTCGTCCATCTCGGTCGTGACCCAGCGCAGCACGCCGAGAATGCGCTCAAGCTCGACAACGACCGGCGCGACAAGATGGGGCAGGCCGTTATAACCGGTTAGCTCCACGCGCTTGGGATCGACCATGATGAAACGCACGGCTTCTGGCGAGTTGTTCGCGAGGATGCTGTTGATGATGGCGTTGACACAGACGGACTTGCCGGAGCCGGTCGTCCCGGCGATCAAGAGATGCGGCATCTCCGTAAGATCGGCGGCGATAGGCTTGCCATCAACCGACATGCCCAGCGCTATTGCCAGGGGCGAGTCGATCCGCTGGTAGACGCGGGAGTCCATCACATCGCGCAATCCCACACGCGCCGACGCCGGATTAGGCACTTCAATGCCCACGTATCCCTTGCCCGGCACTGGCGCTTCCATGCGCAGCGAGCGCGCTCCTAAAGCCAGCTGCAAGTCTTTGTCCAACTTGGCAATGGCGCCGACTTTGACGCGATTGCGCTTGCCGGTCTTGGCAGTTATGTAAGCCGGCTCAACGCCATATTGCGTGATGACAGGTCCGGAATTTACTTCGACGACGCGCCCCGGCGCGCCGAAACTCGCCAGCGTTTCTTCTATGATCTGCGCCTGCTGGCCGAGCGCCTCCTGGTCTAGTTGGCCGGCTGTGCCAGCGCTGAGCAGTTCTTGGTAATCTGGCGCGTCCCATGCTTCGCGCTTGGGCGGCTTTCCCGGCGCTGGGGCCGACGGACGGGTCAAGTTTTCGCCTCCGCCGGTGTTCGCCGCCATGCTTTCATGGGCTGCTGCTGCCAGATCGTTCGCGCCCAGGCCGCCGTCGGCTGTTTGCGCTTGCTCTCGCCCTGGCGCGGGCGCGTCAGCCATAGGCGCATCGCCAGTTTGCTGTGTGAATGTTTGGGGAGGCATCGCGGTCGCTGCTTTGCCCGCGGGTATTGCGGGCGGCTTCGGAGCGGGCCGGGTTGCTGACGGTTTTGCCGACGGCGTCCCGCTTGCGGCTGCGACTGGGCGCGGATGGTCGCGGGCGAACCCCGGCGCTCTATTGTCTGTACTTGCGCGCTGCGGTCGCGGCGACGAAGCGGCGGCGAATGGCTCGCTCGGGTCTGGCGGAAGGTCATCGCCGAGATTGAGAAAACGTTCCAAGCGGCTGGCGCGCGACTGGTCGGCGTCGATTGCGGCGTCGTTTCGTGAATCGCCGGCCCGACGGCGGCGCCAGAAGCGACTCGTCAGGCTGGCGCTCCGCGGCTTGGCAACTGAAGCTATTGGCGCTGGTTCGGCGATTGGCTGCGGCTCGGCTTTGTCGCGGACCCTCAGGAACGCTTTCAGGCGATTGGGAATCGGCATCCATGCGCTGCGCGGCGCGGGCAGAGCCGGGTCATTTCGCGGCGACGCGCTCAGTTGGGCTGGTTCCGGCTTGCGGACATGCACTTGATCGCTTGTATGGGCGCGCGCGAGCTGTTGCTGCGCCTCCAGACGCGCGACTCGCCGTTGAACGGCCGCCTGCCCCAGGCGGGTGCGCAGGTTTCGGCTCAGACTTACTGTGACTACCGCCAGCTCGACAACGCTTGAGCGGGTGGCGAACATGGCGGCGATCGTCAGCGTCATGATGACAACGACGAACCCGCCGAGCTCCGTCAGGTTGATGACCAGCGCGCTATACGCCCAGCCGCCTATCAGCCCGCCGCCGCGCGCGCCTTGATACGATTCTCGCACTAAATGCCCGATACATTCGCGATCGCATTGCGCTGGATATGCCAGGCTGTCAAGGTATTGGAAGAGGACGAGCGCGCCGAGGAATGCCAGCGAAATGCCTGACAGGCGCAAGGGATCTATGATCGGCGGCTCGTCGCCGAAATGCCGGACGATGAGCCAGAGGCCGACGGCGAACATGGCGATCGGGACGGCAATGGCGCCCCAGCCTAGCAATTGGCCGAGGACCGCATGCAGGCCGCGGATCGCCGCCTGCTCCGGCGATAGCGCGCTGAAGACAAACACAATCGCGCCGAAAACCAGGCCAACGCCGATGAGGTCCAGCTTGCGATCCAGATCCAGCCAGCCGTCCGACACGATTCTCGGCGCCCTGCTAGCCCTGGCGCCGCCCGTTGCAGACTGACGTTCAGCGCGCGGATTTCTACTGTCGCCTCGCCGCTTGTCATCCGTCCGCCGCCCGGATTCGCGCGCGGCATCGAATCGACCGGCTTTGACGTTCCGTGATGCCTTGGCGGATTGGCGCTCAGTCTCAGTCGGCATGCCAGCGCCGTCAGCCGCGCCATGATTCCAACGCAGTCTGCCGCGCAATCCAAGGACTGCACGCCCGATGCCTCTGGCTATCGACGCCGCGCGCGTCAGACGATTGGGCGCCGCGCGCTCGGCGGCATCCTGGCGCGATCTATCTCCGCGCGACAGGCGCTGGCGCAGTCCGCCGAGTCGCGACTTGCCGTTTTTCGTCTCTTTGACATCGGCTTGTGATTCCAGCTTGTCATCAGTCGAGCTTGCCGCCGGTTGATGTCTGCCAGCCAAGCGGGCGCGGCGTTCATCGCTGCTTGCCATGGAAGGCGCCGGGTTGCGCGCTTTCGCCGCCTTGCTCCGCGCTTGCGATTCTTTTCGCCCGCGTTTTCGACTCTTCGATGGCTGCTCCCCGGTTCCGGACTTCTGATGGCGTGGTTCGCCCGACTGCGCATTGCTGACTTCGGCCGGACGACGAGAACCGCTTGCGCCGAGCACATTGGCGCGCCGCGACATAGATTCGCCGAATTCGTCGGGATCGTAGAACTCATCATCGTCGATGTATTCCGGCTCGCTATCGCCGCGGTATGTCATGCTGTCATTCTGTCCAATCCACCAATTAGAAGCGGCACAGACGCAGCCCGCCGCAAGACACAAGCTTCAGCATAGCATAGTCTTTGGTTTCGGGCGATTTAACTTAGAACAAATTTTCGCGAAGAGAGTACGGTGCAACGGCGGATGCTCAGGGCGCCGCGATGACGACCTTGCCCATGACGCGCCGTTCCTGCAATTCGCGCAAGGCGGAGACCGCGCCTTCCAGTGGGAAGGTCTTGTGGATACGCGGCTTGATCTCGCCCGTATTCGACCAGGCCATCAGTTGCTCGAAAGACCGGCGGATCACGGCGGAATCGTGCTGCCAGTAAGCACCCCAGAACAAGCCCACAATCGAGGCATTCTTAAGCAGTGCGATATTGACCGGCGCGGAAGGGATGCGCCCGCTGGCGAAGCCTATGACGAGGTATCGCCCTTCCCATGCGATTCGGCGCAAGGCTTGGTCGAAGAGATCGCCGCCGACCGGGTCGAAGATGACATCCGCCCCGCGTCCATCGGTCAATGCTTTCATGCGATCGCGCAGGCTCTCGCTGCTATAGTTGATCAGATCATCCGCGCCATATTTCCGCGCGAGTTCAAGCTTGTCAGTGGTGCTCGCGGCCGCGATGACGCGCGCGCCCAGCAGCGCCCCCAGTTGAACCGCGGCCAAGCCAACGCCACCGGCCGCGCCCAGCACAAGCAGAGTCTCGCCCGGCTTGAGCTCCGCACGATGGGTCAGCGCCACATGCGCCGTGCCATAAGCGAGCGGTATCGCAGCCGCTTCCTCATAACTTAGGCCAGCGGCGATGGGCATCGGCATGACGCCAGGCGCCACAACTTCTTCCGCGAAGCCACCCCACATCAGAGTCGAGACGACGCGCTGGCCGATTTGCAGCCCGTCGACGCCTTCGCCAATTTCGCTGATGTCGCCAGCGATCTCCAAGCCGGGACTGAAGGGCAGAGGCGGTTTCAGCTGATATGAGCCCTGCACCAGCAGGATATCGGGAAAATTGACGCCGCAGGCTCGCACTCTGATCTTGACTTGACCCGCGCCGATGCTTGGGCTTGGAATTTCGTCCAGAACCAGATTGTCGATGGCGCCAAATTCTTGACAGAGGACCGCTTTCATGGCTGCTTCGCTTACATGGCAATGTCGTTTGCGAGCAAGCCGGTAAGCAGGTCAATGCATGCCTGCACATCATCGATGTCAACCGTCTCGCTGGTCGTGTGCAGATAACGCGTTGGAATGGAGATGCAGCCGCTGGGCACGCCCGCGTCGGCCATTTGAATCGCTGAGGCGTCGGTCGTACCCCCCATCAGCAGCTCCAACTGGTATGGGATTCCATCGGCTTCGCAGCGTTCAACCATCCAGTTCTTAATCGCCAGCGGCACAATTAGCCCGGGGTCATGGACTTTGATCGCCGCGCCGCCGCCCAACTTCACCTGCATCTTCCGTCCGCGAATCTGGTCGCCACTGCCCGTCACGTCAATAGCAATGCCGATGTCGGGATGCACCCCTTGGGCTGCTGTTTTGGCGCCGCGCAAGCCGACTTCTTCCTGCACGGTGAAGGCAAAATACAAGTCGTTGGGCGTCTGCCGCTCCAGCCGGCGCATCGTTTCGATGGCGACGACGCAGCCGATGCGGTCGTCCAGCGACTTGGCGATGACACGCCTTCCGCGGACCTGCATCTCACGCATGAAGCCGGCCGGCTGCCCAACCGGCGTGGCGTTCTCTCCGCTGTCGGCTTGCACATCAATATAGAAGTCGCTCAAGGCTTTACCGCCGCCGTTGTGCACCGCGATCACGCCGACCGTGCCATCTTCGAACAACACGCGATTGCCGTTCAGGCTGTCATTGCGCAAGCCGCCAAGGTTGGCGAAGCGCAAATAACCGCTCTCCGGTTCCTGGTAATTCGCCATCAGCCCGATCTCGTCCATGTGCGCGGCGATTAGCACTTTCTTCCCGCCTGCGCCAACGCGACAGATGAGATTGCCCAGGCCGTCTATCCAGGTCTCGTCAGCCAGGTCCGCCACTTCTTCGCGGATGAGATCGCGGATGCGATGCTCAAAGCCGGACGGGCCCCAAGTCTCGACTAATCGCTTGGTTAGTTCTATCACAGCATTACTCCTCGGTCGCGGTCGACAATGACTCTATTGTAACGCGTTAACCCTGACAGGCAGGTAAAAGACAAAGGAAGCGATACTGGTCAAATGGTACACCCGCAGCAGCATTTTCCAAGATCAATCGCGGCGACTCACCGGTTAGGCCACGGCGCTCTCCCTCGCTGATGCTTCGGAGAGGGGGCTTTGGGGTGCGGTAGACCGGTCGCGCGCCTCGAGGCGCATGGGCAAGCCGTCACGCGGGAACAGGGTGATCAAGGCGGCGGGCTTGATCTCGACGCCGTCAAGCAAGCGGAGTCGATAGCGCTGCGCAATCGTCGCCAGCAGCAGATTGGCCTCCATGATGGCGAAGCTGTTGCCGATGCATACTCGCGGACCGCCGGCGAAAGGCAAGTAAGCGTACTTGTGCAAATTCTCGATTTCCGGGTCCAGCCAGCGCTCGGGCCAAAACTCCCTTGGCCGCTTCCAGTGGTCGGGATGACGGTGCAGGAGATAGATCATGACTTGCGCCGTCGTGTCTTTGGGCATGGGATGGCCGCAGACTTCCGTGTCTTCCGCGGCCGTTCGGCTGACGGACCAAACGGCTGGCATAAGCCGCAGCGCTTCCTTGATGACGATATCGGTATAGGGCAGGCGGCGCAAGTCTTCCAACCTGGGCGCGCGCCCGGCCAGCACCGAATCCAACTCGGCATGCAGCTTGGCTTCAACCTCAGGGTGCTGCGCCAAGAGCCACCAGGTCCAATTCAGCGTATTAGCGGTGGTTTCGTGCCCAGCCAGGAAGAGAGTCACCGCTTCATCGCGCGCTTGCAGGTCTGTCATTCGCTCGCCATCGGCATCTTCCGCCAAGAGCAGCATCGACAAGAGGTCGCCGCGGTCTTCGCCGGTTTTGCGCCGGTCGTTGATGAAACCGTAAACGATTTTGTTCAGCGCGTTGTTGGCAAGCCAGGATCGCAGCCGCAGCGGAGTCGGGAGCCAATAGGGCAGGATGCTGGCTGTGTTGTTGGCTTGCTGCACGACAGCGACAGCTTTCTTGACCTGGTTGACGGTGCTCGAGGCATCGGCGTCGAAGAGCGTTCGCGCGACGATCGTGAGAGTGAGTTGCATCATCTCTTCGTCAATATCAAGCACTAAGCCATCGCTCCAGCCTTCCAGCCGCTGCAAGGCATAGTCGACCATGGTATCGGCATAGGCGTGGACGCGGATGGCATGAAAAGCCGGCGCCACCAGACGCCTCTGCCGCCTCCAAAAATCGCCGTTGCTGGTTACCAGCCCTTCGCCCATGAAACGCGCCAAGCCGGTCTTCTTGCTGGTATACGCCGGTCCTTTGATAAAACGTTTCGCTTGGCGCACGAATAGTTCATAGATCATGTCTGGATTCGCGACCGCGTAATTGTGAACATCGCCGATCATGAAATGCCAGACATCGCCGTAGGTCTCCATCCAACGCGTGACATGGCTCAACGGGTCTTTGAAGAACTGGCGATAAAACAAGTAGTTCCGCCAGGCGCCTTCGCCCATCTCTGTGGGGCCTGGCGGGAATGCCTGGGGTTGGGATGGTCCTTGAGGCGTAACACGGGCTGCGCGGTTCATCAGCGTCTCCTTCATGCCGCTGCCATATATCGTAGCCGAAAACGACGCATGTGACCATGCTCCTGCCTGGCGGGATTTGCTATTCGCGCGCGCTTGCGGGAAAATACGCGGCAGAATCCGCATTGACAGGCAGCGGGGGCGCCGCATGTATACGATCGGACTTGACTTCGGCACCTTATCCGGACGCGCGGTCTTGGTCGACGCCCGCGACGGCGCGGAAATCGCCGAATCCGTCTTTGACTATCCGCACGGCGTCATGGATGAGCGACTGCCCTCGGGTGTAACATTGCCGCCCGACTGGGCGCTGCAGCACCCGCAGGACTACCTGGACGTATTCGCTCATACCGTGCCGGCGGTGCTGAGACAGAGCGGCGTGGCGCCGGCTGATGTCAAAGGCATTGGCATCGATTTCACCGCCAGCTCGCCCATGCCGACGACTTCTGACGGCAGACCGCTTTGCTTCCTCGACGAATTCAAAGACGAGCCGCATGCCTATATCAAGCTGTGGAAACATCACGCCGCCCAGCGTCAAGCCGACCAGATCAACGAAACGGCTCGTCAAATGGGCGAGAGCTGGCTGCCGCGTTACGGCGGCAAAATCTCGTCGGAGTGGTTCTTTAGTAAATTGTTACAAATCCTGCAAGAACGCCCGGATATCTATGCGCAGATCGACCGATTCATTGAGGCCGCAGATTGGGTGATCTGGCAACTGACCGGCGTCGAAACACGCAATACTTGCACCGCTGGTTACAAGGCGATGGTGCAGGACGGCGACTTTCCCGATAAAGCCTATTTTCGCGCCTTGGATCCCGCCTTTGAAAATGTGGTGGACGAAAAGGTCGGCCGTGAGTTTGCAGAGTTGGGGTCCAAAGCCGGCGAGCTAGCGCCGCAAATGGCAGCGATGACGGGTCTCTCCGCCGGGATCGCCGTCGCCGTCGCCAATGTCGACGCCCATGTGACCGCGCCGGCGGTCAAGGCGACCGAAAGCGGCATCATGGTCATGGTTATGGGCACCTCATGCTGCCACATTTTGTCAGGCCGCGAACTGAAAGTCGTTGACGGCATGTGCGGCGTGGTGATGGGCGGCGTCATCCCGGGATTGTATGGCTATGAAGCCGGTCAAAGCGCGGTTGGCGATATCTTCGCCTGGTACGTCGACCACGCTGTTCCGCCCGTATATCATCGGACGGCGGAACGCGCAAAGCTCAATCTGCATGAATATCTTGAACGGGAAGCGGCTATGCAAGCCGTCGGCGAACACGGCTTGATCGCCCTGGATTGGTGGAATGGCAACCGCAGTACACTTGTCGATGTTGACCTGGCTGGCATGCTGCTGGGCATGAACCTGGCGACGCGCGCGCCGGATATCTACCGCGCATTGATCGAATCCACCGCCTACGGCACGCGCGAGATCATTGAAGCCTTTGCAGCGCAGGGCATCGAAGTCAAGGAACTGGTGGCGGCTGGCGGCTTGCCGGAGAAGAACGCGCTGCTCTGTCAAATCTTCGCCGATGTTACCGGGCGTCCCTTAAAGCTCTCGGGCTCGGCGCAAGCGCCGGCGCTTGGATCGGCGATGCATGCGGCAGTCGCCGCCGGCATCTACCCGGATATTCACGCGGCCGCCGAAAAAATGGGCAAGCTCAAGGCTGGCGTCGTCGCGCCAAAAGAGGAAAATCAGGCGGTATACGACCGGCTCTTCGCCGAATACAAAACGCTTTACGATTACTTCGGTCGGGGCGCGAACAATGTCATGAAGAACCTGAAAGCCATCAAACACAATGCGCTACGCTAGGCGATGCGAAATGCGCTGCCGCGCCCTGTTCGACGCGCCGCTAGAACTTGCTCTGCGCGTCCAGATCGTAGCGCCACGACGTGCTTTGTCAATAATAGCCAAAGGCAATGCGTATATTTGGGACAGAATTGCGCTTTTGTGAGTTCGCAACGACAAGCTATGATATAGGCAGGCGGGAGAAAACCAGGTATCGTCGGCATGGGGGGTAAGAATGAACAAACGTAAGTTGGGAATCGGCAGCAAGCGCAAGACCCTTTATCGCTTAATCTCACTTTTCCTTGGCTTAGTCATACTCTACAGCTTCGGATTTGGCACAATCGCACAAGACGATCCCCCGGCTGACGACGCCGCCGCCGAAGAAGTCATGTCGGAGGAGATTAGCGCTACAGAGGTCCAATTCAATCTTGACCAGACCTGGATTCTGATCGCCGGCTTTATGGTTTTCTTCATGCAGGCTGGCTTCGCTATGTTGGAAGGCGGCATGATCCGCGAAACCGGCGTGGTGAACTCGCTGGCGGAGAACTTCATGGACGCCTGCATCACGGCAATTGTGTTCTTCCTTGTGGGCTATGGAATCGCATACGGCACGCTTGACGCCGGCATGGATGGCGGCGGTTGGGCGCCGAGCGCCGTCCCGCTCATGCTTGGCAACGCCGACGGAACTGCGCCAGGAGACGGCGCGCTCTTTGTCGGTTTCTTCTTCCAGTTTGCCTTCGCCGGCGCCGCCGCCACTATCGCTACCGGCGGCATGGCCGAGCGGACCAATTTCGTCGGCAAATTAGTCTACAGCGCGATCTTGGGGGCGATCATCTATCCGGTGGTTGTATTCTGGACCTGGGGCGGAGGCTGGATCGCCGCGCAAGGTTTCATCGATTTCGCCGGCTCCACAATTGTACACATGACCGGCGGCATTGTCGCGCTGGTCGGCGCCTATGTGCTGGGTCCGCGCGCCGGGCGCGTCTTCGGGCGTCCGCCGGCCGCCTCCAATCTCGGCATCGCCGCCCTGGGAACATTCATCCTGTGGTTCGGCTGGTACGGTTTTAATGTCGGCTCGGCGCTCGGCGCCAGCGATGTCAACGTCTTGGGCTTGGTCGCGGTCAACACGACGCTGGCCGCCACCGCTGGCGCTCTGGGCGCGATGTTCCACACCTACTTTGTCACCAAGCACTGGAATGTCAGCTTTGTTCTAAACGGCTCGCTGGCCGGGCTGGTCGCAATCACCGCCGGCTGCGCCTCGGTTACGCCGATCAACGCCATCATCATCGGCCTGTTGGCCGGCGTGGTTTTGGTCGTCTCAATCAGCGTTGTAGAAAACCTGAAGATTGATGACGCGGTGGGCGCGTTCTCGGTGCACGGCGCGTGCGGCGCCTTCGGCACCTTGATGATCGGCATCGTCGGCTCGGAAGCGCTGGGCGCTCCCAGTCTGCTGGATGGCGGCACACTTAACACCTTTGGCTCTCAGTTGATCGGCGTTGTCGTGGTCGCGATTTGGGCGGGCGTCACTAGTTACATCATGTTCTACGCGCTGAATCGGATTGATGTACTGCACGTGCATCCGGAGGCAGACCGCATCGGCATCGACGCCTACGAGCACCACGCGTCAGTGTGGCCCAATATCCTTCCCTACAGCGAACCGGGCGACGAAGACTGAGGCGCGGGACTCAAAGAAAAAGCCAATTCATAGGCGATCCGGCTGGGTCGCCTTTTGCGTTCTTGAGAATGCAGTCAGAATCTAGAGTTGGTCGCTGTCGAGCATGATGGTCACCGGACCATCGTTGTGGATCTCCACCTGCATCATCGCGCCGAAAAGGCCTTGCTCGACTCGCTTGACGCCGGCGCGCGCCAAGCATTCCGCGTAATATCGCACCAGCGGCTCGGCAAGATCCGGCTGGGCTGCATGAACATAACTAGGCCGCCGGCCCTTGCGCGCTTCCGCATAGAGCGTGAACTGCGAGACCACCAGCGCGCCGCCGCCGACATCGAGCAGCGACCGATTCATTTTGCCCGCGGCATCCGCGAAAACGCGCAGGTTTGCCGTCTTTGTCGCCAGTTTATCCGCGATTGATTCATTGTCTGAATGCGTCACGCCCACCAGAGCGACAAAGCCGGTTTCGACCGCGCCAACACAACTGCCGTTGACCGCAACCGAGCCTTTCGTGACGCGCTGCAACAAGACCCGCATGGCGCTACCCTCCGGTTCACGCTCGCTTGTTCAAGACCTGCATAACGCGCAACAGGAAGCTTTGACAGCATGTATCCACATGGTACTGGATATCCATGACTTCTGTCCCGCGGTCATAGACGCCGGTGACCGTGAAACCAGGCGCCCGGTCATGCTCGCCGCAGACCACATCGTGAAAACTGCGCTCCAGGGCGCTTCCCAAGGAGCGGCGCGTGCTGTCAAACATTTGCTGCAATTCGAATTCGTCAAGGAAGGCGTCTGGCTGCTCTTCACCTTGCGTATGAAAGTCAAAACCGATGGTCAAGCACATGACGGCCTCAAT
This sequence comes from Anaerolineae bacterium, assembly GCA_022824465.1. Classification (GTDB taxonomy): domain Bacteria; phylum Chloroflexota; class Anaerolineae; order Aggregatilineales; family Phototrophicaceae; genus UBA6055. The sequence goes on along the minus strand of JAJDZV010000004.1, from coordinate 449,434 downwards.
CAATCATTTTCGATACTCGCTGCACAAGCTGAATTGTATACCCCCAGGGGTCGCGCAGAAACGCCAGTTTGTCGCCGGATGGCGTCGTCTCGATATCGCCATCCAGTTCGGCGCCCGCTTCGACCAAATCCTTTTGCGACGCTTCCATGTCGCTGACGGCGAAGGCCAGATGGAAGGTGACCGGATGATGCTGTCGGTAGTCGATAAACGAGCCTATCGGATTGCTGTAGATCTCAATCAGGCTCTTGCCAGCGCTGTCCGACAGAAAATGGATATGGGGCGGCGCGTCGAATGACCGCACAATCCGCATGTCCAGATGTTCACAGTACCAGGCTGCCAGCGCCGCCGGATCAGCCACGTTGAATGCGATATGCTCCAGTCTCATGCTGCCTCCTATTTCAGCTCAAAATGCTCAGCGTCGGGCGAATTCGCTTGTTCGCCGTCTTCAAATTCCTCAGCTTCCAACTGCTGGCTGCGCAGCCAACTGACGCCCATCATGCCCAGGAATACGACAGCGATCCCCAGGAAGATAATTTCATCGAATGGTCCCAATGCGCCATGCGCCAGGATAACAAACATATCAGGCCCCGAGCCATACCAAGCTGGACCGCATTATAAGCGACCAAGGCGCCAAACTGAACCGACGGTTGTCAGCGCGACACATGACAAGCAGAATGACGCTAGCGCGGCCCAACGCGCCATCGTGTGGTACGAGCCGGAAAGCGACGATGACAGAACAGGTGCTTAGCGTCAGCGGCCTCCAGAAGTATTACGGCGCCAAGCTGATACTCGATGATGTCAATCTAGGTTTGAGTCGAGGCGAGCGCGCTGTCCTCGTCGGCGAAAACGGCGTTGGCAAGTCGACGCTCGCCCGCCTGATCCTGGGCATTGATACCGGCGAGCGCGGGAGGGTTCGCCTCGCGCCTGGCAACATCGCCGCTTATTTGCCGCAGGAGGCGCAGGTTGACGATTCGCTGACGGTGGGCGAATACGTCGGCGAACAGCTGGGCCAGCTGACGTCGCTGGAAGATCGCTTGCGCGCTTTGGAAATGCGGATGGCGCATGACGACGATATCGCCGCTGTCTTGGACGATTATGGTCAGGTTCAAAGTCAATTTGAGCAGCGAGGCGGCTATACCCTGGGCGCACGCCGCGAGCAGGTATTTTCCGGTTTGGACCTGAGCCACATCGGCGAAGAGCGGAAGATCATGTCGCTAAGCGGCGGCGAAAAGACGCGCGTCGGCCTGGCGGTCTTGCTCTTGCTGGCGCCCGATTTGCTGATCCTGGATGAACCCACGAACCATCTGGACTACGCCGGTTTGGCTTGGCTGGAAGACTATCTGCTGACCTATCCGCAGGCGCTGCTGATGATCACGCACGACCGCCGTTTCATCAATCGCGTCGCCACCAAGATTCTCGATCTCTCCGCCGTGACGCGCAGCTTGACGACCTATCACGGCAACTACGACGACTATCTGGCCGCGCGCGACGCGCAGTATCAGCAGGAAGTCGACGCCTATCACAGCCAGATAAACCGCATGAAGGCGCTCAGAGCTGAAATGAAGAAAGAAGCGCACGGACATCGAAAGGCCAAGCGCCCGGATGATGGCGACAAATGGATCAAATTCACCGCTCGGCAGCAGGTCGCCCGCACGGTTAGCAAGCGCGTCCGTTCGGCTCGTCAGGAATTGCAGTCGCTGGAAGCGGACAAACTTGATAATCCGCGACATGTTTGGCGCATAGAGTTTGTATTCGACCCGCTGCCGTTGATGAGCATGGAACCGGTGCAGTTACGCGGCGCGCGCCTTGCCTTTGGCGATCGGACGTTAATCTCCGGCGCGGACGCTATTCTGCGCAGGGGGGAGCGGGTCGCTTTGGCGGCGCCCAATGGCTGCGGCAAGACTTCGCTGCTTCGCATGATCACCGGCGAACTGGCGGCGCCCAACGGCGCGGTTACGGTCATGCCAAGCGCCAGGCTGGGCTATCTGGACCAAACTGGCGAGTCCTTCGACGAAAGCCGCAATGTGGTAGAAGTCTTGCGAGAGATCAGCCACGACAGCGCCGACAATATACTCACCTTGCTTCACCGAAGCGGACTGTTCCGCGACGCGCATCTGGCGAGGAAGTCTGTCGCGGAATTGAGTCTGGGGCAGCGCCGCAAGCTCGGCATCGCTTGCCTGATCCACAGCCGCGCCAATGTGCTGCTGTTGGACGAGCCGACCAATCATCTCGATCTTCTGAGTCTGGAGGCGCTGGAACGGGCGCTGATGCGCTTTCCCGGCGCGATCCTCGCGGCGACGCATGACCGCTGGTTTATTGACAGAATAGCGACGACCGTTTGGCGCCTGCGCGACGGCAAGCTTGTCATCGAGTGATTCGCTTCCAGGCTCAGTCCGGGTCGACGGGAATCCTGCGCGAAGTCGCCTGCGCGGGCCGATCGTCGTCGTCTGGCGCCGCATCTGCGGTCGTAGCGTCTTCGCTGATGTCGATTCGGACCGCCTTCTTGCCTAGCTGCGCTGGCTGCCTCCGTTTATTTCGTCGTGACTTTCGCGTCGTCGTTTTAGGTCGGTTCTTCACCTTGACTTCTATATCGACTTCAGCGACAGAATCGTCCGCGTCGCTGGCGTCGCTGGTTTCGACCGGCAGCCGCGCTTCTGGCGCTTCGAGGTCGCGGGCGGCTTCTGGCGGCAATGCGGAGACCGGCGATGATTGAGCCGACTCATGACTCGCAGCGACTGATGGCGTCGGTCGCAATTGATTGACCGCGGCGACAATCTCGTCCTCAAAGACATCCCAGCGCGACGGCGCCAGCGACTCCAGCAGAAGGTCGAGCGCTTCCAGCAGCGCCTGTCGATCCGCGTCGTCGCGGCTTAAGGCGACGATGCGCCAGACGCGCAAGGGACGGTAACTCGGGTGCAAGCGCAAGCCTTCATCAATTGTGGTCAAGGCTTCCTGGCTTTCCCCCAGCGTCAGCAGCGCAGCGCCGTGGCGCGTGTAGAGCCGTGGCATATCCTTTGGCGGAAGACCCTGTCCCTTGGGCGCTTTCAGGAGATCGCGATAGAGCGGCAGCGCCTGCTCCGGCACATCAAAAGCGGTCCAGCAAGCCGCCAACTCAAACATGATTCGCGCGTTGCCCGGGTAGGTGGCATGCAACTGCCGAAAATGTTCGATCGCGCCGCGCAGGTTGCCTTGCCGTTTCAATTGAAGGCCGACATCAATCAACTCGGTGATCACTGCCATCGCCGTCTCCTCAATCGCTCACATCCGCAACGAGTATATCATGGCGCCGCTTGGGCGCGTCAACGTCAGCCCGGCGCCGCCTCCGAAATCCAGCCGCTAGCGACTTGCCCGTCAAATCGCGCGCGCGCATAATGACGGATGTTCGCAATGATTGTGGATAAAGGATTCCGTCGTGCATTGGCGACTTCACGCTTGTATTCGCTCCCTTTGGTTGGCGCTGTCGCTCTTGCTTTTTGTGTCCACGCCAGCGCTTCAAGCGTCCGACAGCGATCCGGCGGCGCCACACGCGTCTAGCGAATCCGCGGCCACGCTAGACGGCGCTCTTGCAAGCGTCAATGGCGTCCTGATCACACGAGAGCGATTCGACGCCGAATTCGTTCACGCTGCCGCCATTTCCGACGCTGCCGATCCCGACGCGCTCGCCTTTGATGTGCTGAATCGTATGATCAATGACGAACTGATACTGCAATTCGCGGAAGCAAACGATATTGCTGTGCCAGCAGAGTCAGTTGATGCAATCATCGCCGGCTACCGAGCCAACGCGGATGCGGCAGTTTGGGCGGCGTGGCTGGCGGACAACCAGTTTTCCGCGGAAGCGCTCTGGAACGCCGTCCACCTCCACCTCGCCACCTTGGCGGTTCGCGAGCATGTGACGGCTCATCTGCAGGATGCGGCGCCGCACGTGCGCGCTCGTCATATCCTGGTCGCGAGCCAGGGCGACGCCGAGTTGGCAATCGAGCGCTTGCGCTCCGGCCTCAGCTTTGGCGCGCTGGCTGCCGCGCTCTCGCTGGACGTCTCGACGCGCGACTTCGGCGGCGACCTCGGCTGGTTTGTCCGTGGCGAACTGCTCGATCCCCGCTTGGGCGATGCCGCCTTCTCACAGGCGATGGGCGAAATCGGCGGTCCGATAGCCACCCGCCTCGGCTATCACGTTTTGCAAGTCACCGGCCGGGCGCGGCGCGGCATTGAAGCCGGTCGAATGCCGTATATCCGCGAAAACGTCTTCAACTTATGGCTGGAAGACCAGCTCGAAGCGGCTGCGATTCGCTTCAACCTGGCGGCGCTTCACTCGCTTTCTGAGGCCTCGTCCTGACGCGCGGAACGACATAGCCATCATCCAGCCAATTGCTCAATTGCGCCCGGTCAACTGCGGCGCTTGGAAAACCCTCCGGATGTTTCTGGCTTGCCTCGACTAGCTTCTCGTCCGTCGTATATCTTCCAAGAAAGTCGTGATAGACGCCTTTGGACCGCGAAACATAGCACCAGGGCGCCAGCGTGTAGCGTGTGCTGTCATTGAAGCGGGGCAGGCGATATTCCAACGGCGGACGTTTCTTCGCGTTGAGAATGACCTTGGCGTAAGCCTTGACCATAGCGTCTTGTGAAAACTCCGCTCTTAGGTAGCTCATAGTCGCCGCAGAGGTTCGCCGGCGCTCGCTCAATATCCGGTGCGCCATGGCTGCCGCGCCCTCGATATCGCCGAAGTCGACCCGGTCGATATGCGCGTCAGGCAGCAGCTCGCGATAGGGACCTACCCGCGAGACGATCGCCGGCGTGCCGCAACCGAGCGACTCAAAGACCGTGTTGCCGAATGTCTCCACCAAACTGCCGATGCATAGCGTCACATCCGCCAGACTGTAGTATTCCGGAATGAGATCTTCGCTGATCCAATCGTGAAAAACGAAGACCTCGTCCAAGCCCGCTTCATGGATGCGCCGCTGCAGCCGGTCATAATAGGCGCGGTTGCCGCTTGCGCTATCGCTATCCAGCCAGCGCGGCGCCAATACACGCAGATCCCGCCAGCCATAATCGCGCCTCAGCTTCCGCGCGACCTGCAACGCTTGGTAGATGCCTTTCGGCTCTTCCGGGCGATGCGGAAAGAGCAGTGTTGGTTGGTTCGCGACCTCTGCCGGAACGAGCCTGAAGATCGCTCGCGGCTCGGTATAGCGGTAGTAATCCCAGTCGAAACCATTATAAATGGCGTGCATACGCTCGCCGACCGCCGGCGCGAACTGGCTCACAACCGCTTCATAACTTGCGCGAGTATGCACGGACGGCAGGATCCATTCATCCCCTTGAAACAGATAGGCGCATTGCATCGTCTCCGGATAGATGATGCTGCGGAGCGAAATGACGGTCGGAATATCGCGATAGACGTAGGGGAATATCAGCCCGCCGTCGTGGCTGTAGTGGACATCAGCCTCTGCGATGGCGCCGCCGACATAACGCATGGCATTGGCAATGTGATAAAGCGGCGTGAAGTACGGCTCCGGATAAGGCTGTTTGAAACGCAGAACCGGCTGAATCTCAACATTCTCGTGCCAGCGAAAGGGCGTGGCCGAGCCCTTGCGCCGCGTCGACAGAATCCGCAGCCGGTGACCCTGCTCGCCAAGGTAGAGCGCCACCTTTTTGAGTTGCACCTGTCCGCCGCCCATTGCGAAGTCTGGAAACAACGGCGTCATGGAAAAGACGGCGATTCGCTTGCCCATAATGCTGGCTCCAGGCGCGGCGCCCGCTGAATTTACGCATGTATCGGAGTTTAACACCCGCCAAAACGGTTGCAAAGCGAGCGTTACGCGTGCTCCTGGTTTACGCTCCGCCGGAAATGACCGTGCCAACCGAGTGGTCGCCCTTTAGCGCCTTCACCAGATCCTCCGGGCTCCAGAAGTCGAGCACGACTATGGGCATGGCGTTTTCCTGGCAGAGGGTGAATGCCGTCGTGTCCATCACCCGCAGTTGTTGATCCAGCACCTGCTGATAGTCCAGCGAACGGTAGCGCTCGGCATCGCGGTTACGCAGGGGATCAGCCGAGTAGACGCCGTCGACTTTGGTCGCCTTGACGATGACATCGGCATGAATCTCGCTGGCGCGCAAAGCCGCCGCCGAGTCAGTCGTGAAATAAGGACTCCCGATGCCGCCGGTGAGGATGACGACGCGTCCCTTTTCCATGTGACGGATGGCGCGCAGGCGAATGTAGGGCTCGGCGATCGAGTTCATCTCAACCGCAGTCTGCACGCGCGTCACGATGCCCTGGCGCTCGATGGCGTCTTGCAGCGCCAGGCCGTTCATGACGGTGGCGATCATACCCATGTGGTCGGCCGTGCTGCGGTCCATGCCCAGTTTCGCCGCCGGTTCGCCACGCCACAGGTTGCCGGCGCCGATCACGATCGCCACCTCAATACCCAACTCGTGAACCTCCCGCACGCGCTGCGCAATATAGGCTGCCATTTCCGGGTCAATGCCCGCGCCGCTTTCTCCAGCAAGCGCCTCGCCGCTCAACTTGAGCAGGACACGCTTGTAGGGCAGTTCGCCGTTGGCGCACATAGTCGCTCCTCTGTCTTTGTCGTCATCGCTCACTCTAATTACAACCGGCCTCCTACGTTTCCGCCGCGCGCCAAACGTCGTCTCGCAAGCCTAAAGCGCGGCATATGCGCTGCGCCTCAGCCACCGTCTTGCCACGGAAAGTCCAAGACATCCGGTCCCGATACCAGCGTCTCGCCAACGCCCACGCCTGCGGCAATGCCAATTCCGCGCCTCGCTCCCGCCCACTGACTTGGCGCCATTTGTCGATCTCCGAATCCGTCCGGAAGAGTAGAATACCCGCTCAAATTTCTACAATGTCGTCTTATCATTGGCGAAATGGCTGGGCGAAGTGCACAAGCCAACCCCCGTCATACCCCAGCGTCTCGGCTTCGACCGCGTAGCGCATGATTTCGCCCGTCAGCGGATGACGCGCCTCGATCCTCGCGTCGCCGCCTGCCATAATCGTCAGCGCGCAAGCCTGATGCAGCCTGTGCAGCGCGTCCGCAACTTCCCTTGGCCTCATCGCGAATTCGCTTGCGATCGCCGGGACGGAAGGCGCGACGCCGCTCGCGATCAGCCTTTGATTGGCGAACAGTCGGATTTGCCAGTCGGTTTCGCGCGTCGTCACATGACCATCCGGCACAAAAAAGGATTAGCTCTCCACTAATCCCTTCGTCAATTCCAACCAAACACAGTCAGACACATGTTCGTCAGGCGGCTCAGGCTCCGTCGCCGATGGCGAATCGCTGGAAGCGACCGATATTGATCGTCTCGCCTACCTCAGCGACCGTCTCTTGCAGATACTGCGTAATCGTCTTGTCGTCGTCCTTGATGAAGTCTTGCTCCATCAAGACAATCTCCTCATACCACTTGTTCATACGCCCAGCCACGATCCTCTCGGCGATATGCGCGGGCTTGCCCTCGTCCAGAGCGCGCTGCATCTGCATCTCCGTTTCGCTGGCGACCTGCTCCGCAGGCACATCTTCCCGCTTGACGAACTGCGGGTTCATGTTGGCGATGTGCATCGCGATATCTTTAGCGAAAGACTTGAACTGGTCAGTCGCGGCGACGAAATCGGTCTCGCAATTGACCTCCACAATCACCGCCAGCCGCTGATCAAAGTGCAGGTAGTTGCCGATGACGCCCTCATTGGCGCTGCGACCCTTGCCTTGCAGCTTGATGCCATCCTTCAGCGCCTTCTCGCGCAAGAATTCGGCCGCCGCCGCAATATCGCCGTCGTGCCGCTCCAATGCCTTCTTGCAATCAAGCGGTCCCGCGCCGGTTAGCTCCCGCAGCGCTTTGACTTCCTTTGCTGTTACTACCATCTTTCTCCTCGTCATCTTCAAGCGGCGCCGAAGCCCGCTCGTCCGCCTATTCCGCTTTTTCGCGCGTCGCTTCGCCCTGGGCGCCGCCAGCATCCGCGCTCTCGGATTCGGTCCCCTCTTCGCTGGGGGTCTCATCAGCGGCGAAGAGCTTGGAATCGCGCAGTTTCGCCAGCGTGGATTCGCCCAGCAAGTCCTCGTCGGCGAGCTCCTCTTCATAGGCATCGGCGAGGAATTGTTCTTCCTCTTCTTCGACGCCGGCCGATTGGCGCAGGTTGTGCCCTTCCAGAACCGCGTCGGCCAAGGCGCTGACCAAGAGGCGGATTGAGCGCATCGCATCGTCGTTTGCCGGCAAGATATGATCAACCATATCGGGGTTGGCATTTGTGTCCACCAGCGCCAGCACAGGAATCTTGAGGATGTTGGCTTCCTTGACCGCGGTGAATTCCCGTTCGGCGTCCACCACGATAAGCAGATCCGGCGTGCGTTTCATCTCGCGAATGCCGCCGAGTCGCAATTGCAGCTTGGCGATCTTGCGCTCCAACACCAAGCCCTCTTTCTTCGTCAGACGATCGAACTCGCCCGCGTCGCGCCGCTGCTCCAACTGCTTGAGCGTGTCGATGCGGCTGCGTATCGTCTTCCAGTTGGTGAGTGTCCCGCCCAGCCAGCGATAATTGACATAGGGCATGCCGCAGCGTCCGGCTTCTCGCTGGATGATCTCTTGCGCCTGCCGCTTGGTGCCGACAAAAAGGACCGATCCGCCGCCGGCGATCAGATTCGCGATCATATCGTGAAACTGGTTGAGGTTTCGCAGGGTGATCTGCAAATCGATGATGTGGATCCCATTGCGCTGGGTGAAGATGAATTCATCCATCTTGGGGTTCCACTTGTTGGTGCGGTGCCCGAAGTGCACGCCGGTTTCGAGCAAGGTCCGCATTCTTACGGCTGAAGGCATGGCTAGTCTCCTTGAAGAACTGGTGTTTTTCGCTCGCACATCGTTCCGCCTCCGGTGATAATTCGCCTGTGCGAACAACACCCACCGTGAGTCCCGATGTGTGGGATTAGGGCATTCAGCCAACCAGGCGAAATGCCGCGCGCGATTCTAGCATAGGCGGCGCGCGAGAACAATGACCGGTTTGACAGCGCGCTGCCCAATCGCCGCTCGCGTTAGCCTTTTGCCCGCCGCGCTCGCAGGATGTCCTCCAGCGTTGCGATGAAAGCTCGATTGGCTTCGCGCGTTCCCAGGCTGAGGCGCATCGCGTATGGCAGGCCGTTGCCCGTCTGCCCGCGCAGGAGGAAGCCGCGCGCGCGCAGATCTTCCTGTAGCTCGTCGGCTGGCAGGCGCGTTTCGAAGAGAATGAAGTTTGTGCACGATCTCCAGTAGCGGATATCGAGCCGGTCGAATTGAGCGTAGACCCAGCGCGCCTCAGTATGAACATAATCGACGACGCGTCTTACATGCGCTTGATCGCGACAGGCGGCGATGCCGGCCGCCAGCGCCAGCTTGTTCTGATGGAAGCCGCGATGCAAACCTGCGATCTGGTTGGCGATGGCTGGTTGGGCTATGCCGTAGCCCAGGCGCAAGCCCGCCAGACCGTATGCCTTCGAGAAGCTGTGAACGATGACGATATTCTTCCCCTCCAGGACGTACTTGAGAGAATCAGGATATTCGTCCGAGTCTACGAAATGATGATAGACCTCGTCCACCACGACCAGGACGTGATCGGGCAAGCCCCGAAGCAACTCGTCCAGCGCGCGCGAATCTATCAGCGTGCCGGTTGGATTGTTGGGATTGCAAACCATGACCAGCTTCGTGCGATTTGAGACGGCTGCCAGCACTTCCGCCGGTCGATAACGAAATGTGCCCGGCTCAAGCGGCACATCAATGACATTCGCGCCGAGCGGCAGCGATACTTTCTTATAAGCGCCAGCAAAGGTCGGTGAAGACAGAATGACTTCATCGCCAGGCAGCAGCGCCGCGCGCATGATTAACTCGAGCGCTTCAAAACCGCTGCAGCCGGTGAAGATATGCTGCGGCGTCAGCCCGCGCCCAAGCGTCTCCGCAATGGCGCGCCGCAACTCAATGTCGGTGAACCGGGGATATATCGCCAGCGTGGAAGCAGCGGCTTGGATGGCTTCCACCACCCGCGGCGATGGTCCCAGCGGATTCTCGTTGTTCTGCAAGCGATATGGCTGGACTGCGGGCGAGGCGACCTGCCCGTCATCCAAAGCCGTGTCGGCGTCTTGTCGCGTGAATGCTGAAACATACGGATTGAACTGCATGCCGCTCCTACTCGATTCCCGGCGCCCGGAGTCCCATATACCCCGCAAAGCGCAATCATAGCGCATAATAGCCGGCGCGACAGGCTGCCTCTACGCCGGCGCCAGCAAGCGGCTGCTAACGCGCATTCCGCAGCAGCAGCGACGCGCAATCTTTGGGTTCAAATCCAAACTCTTTGTAAAAGCCGGCGAGCTCGGCGCCGCAATCCAGCATGACGGCTTCAATGTGCTGCGTGCGCGCCAGGATTTTGTTCAACATGCGCGAGGCGACGCCGCGATGGCGATAGGCGCGGTCGACCACCACATCGTCGATAATCGCGCGATATTTGTCATCGGTGATCACGCGCGCGAAGCCAATCAAGTGATCTTCATCCCAGGCGCCTAAGGTAATCTGGCTGCGGTCCAACATCAGTTGAATATCGAGGGGCGTGCGATCGTTCGCCCAATCCGTCTGTTGAAAAAGCTGAAACAGGTCTTCCGGATTCAGCGGCTCGCTGAAAGAGTAGATGTATCTTGTCGGCATCGCTCATAACCTCATCACTTCCGCTGCGTCGTTTCGGGGAGACTTGACCAAGGTCATCATACCTCAAAGCTTTGCCGACTGTTGCCGTTTTGTATCTTTTGTCCAGTTGCGGCAGCGTCTTCTCCCGCGGTGTCAAGGCCCCGGCGCAGTTGTTTCCTCATCATCGGCGGCGGTGCTACAATGTGGTTGATTACCGATTGCCTTGAGGAATCGCGGTTTTGGCTAAATCAAGGTGGGATTCGTTCATCCAGTTCTTGTGCGAGGTGTACCAGACGCCTTCCAACGAACACCAGCAACTGGTAGATGAATTGCTCGCGACGCACGATGAGTGGCCCTGGGTCGAGCGCGACAAAGCCACCTTCGTTTACGATTCCTGGACGGCGCAGAGCGTTGCCCTGAATCTCGATATTGTCAATCGCGATCCCCCCTTTGAAAACATGGTCCGCCTCGACGAAACCTCGCTTTGGTATTTCCAGCGATACTTCGAGCGGGACGCGCTGGTCGATTACATGTTCGCAGTCGATGATCCCGGCACGCCGCTGGCGCAAGAGATTGAATTGATGGAGCGCGTCGGCCGATTCTGGCAGGCCGATCCGCTCAACGCCTTGTCCCTGCGCGCCAATCAAGTGGATTCGTCGGTATTGCAGATGCCGCGCGCGCGCCCCTTCCCCAATTGGGCGGCGATGGCGGCCGTGCCCCGCGGACGCATCTATCGCCATCGCTTTAGCTCGGTCCAGCTCGATTACACTAATCGCAGCCTGTGGGTCTATACGCCGCCCGGTTATGACGCCAACAATGGCGTGGAATACCGACTGCTCATTCTAATGGACGGTCAATGGGCGATGAATAACCTGGAAGCGCCCTACATCGCCGACGCGCTGATTAAGCACGGACGGATGCAGCCCATCATCATCGCGATGCTCGCCAGCGGTGCGCAGTCGGACCGCGTCGCTGAATATGTCGGCAACGACAAACACTATGCGTCAATCGTCGCCGAGCTATTGCCATTTCTGCAATCCCAGCACCGTATCAATCCGCTCGACCTGGGCTTGGGCGGCTTCGGTGAAGGCGCTGTCGCCGCCGCTTACGCCGCTCTTAAGAATCCGGCGATATGCGGGCGCCTCATCATGATATCGCCGCCGCTGGGCCGCGCGCCCGCTGTCGGCTTGCTCAAAGACTTTGCGCAGCGCTTCCGCGACCTGCCAGTTTTGCCCAACCGCATCTTCCAGTCGGTCGGTCGCTATGAGCAGGAACTGCGCTTCTATCAGCCGGCGCTGGCGCTACGCGGCATACTCGAACGGCGCATGACGCACGACCCGGACCTGCGCTACCAGTTCGTTGAATTGGGCAGTGGTCACAGCCTGGCCGCTTTCAAAAGCGTGTTGCCAGAAGCCATGGCGCACGCATTCCCCCCGCAATAGCATCGGCCGCGAGAGATAAGATGGGCGCTCTCTACATCGTTCCAACGCCGATTGGCAACCTCGAGGACATCACGCTGCGCGCTCTGCGCATCTTGAAGGAGGTTGATCTGATCGCCGCCGAGGACACACGCGTCTCCCGCGTATTGACCAGACATTTCGGCATTGATACGCCGATGATCAGCTATCACGAGCACAACAAGCTGTCGCAGTTGGAGTCCATCTTCGCGACATTGGCATCAGCCGATGCCGCGCTGATCGCTGACGCCGGCACACCCGGCATTTCAGATCCCGGCCTTGAGCTGATTGCCGCCGCGCTTGATCGCGGCCACGCCGTCGTGCCCTTGCCAGGCGCCTGTGCCATTCCCACTGCTTTGATCGGCTCCGGCATGGCGACCGATCGTTTCCTGTACATCGGCTTTCTGCCGCGGAAGGCGGCCGCGCTAGGAGAGCAACTAACGCGCCTCAAAGACCGCCCGGAGACGATTGTCGCGTTCGAGAGTCCCTATCGCCTTGCGGCGTCGCTCGCGCAGATCGCCGATATCATGGGGCAGGACCGGCCGGTGTGCGTCGCCCGCGAGCTGACCAAAAGATTCGAGCAGTTCTACCGCGACTCCGCCCAAAACTTGCATCAAACCTTTTTGGCGGAGAATCCCCGCGGCGAAGTGACAATAGTCATTGCCGGCGCAGACGCCGACGCCGAAACGTGGAGCGAAGGCCAAGTGGTTGCCGCTTTGCGCAAACGCCTTGCCGCGGGCGACTCGCTTTCGCGGGCAGCGCGCGCAGTAGCCAAGGCCGCTGGCTGGACCAAGAACGCCGTGTACCGGCTTGGCATAGACAGCGACTGATCTTGGCGCCCCGCTCAGTCGTCCCCCTTCGGCAATCGAGACGTATCGACCTCGATGGCGTGTTCGCCAAGCGCGGCGCGCAGTGATTGCCACTGATCCTCTCGAACGACGCATGCCGTCGGACCCAGGCGCGCGCCCAGATATCGGCGCAAGGCGGGTATGGCGAAGATCTTTTCCAAAGTTTCTTCCGATGTCGCGCGCAGCACAATCAGCGCCTCAAAAGTCACGCTGGTCGTGGCGCCGTCCTGCCAATTGCGCAGCAATTTCGCGATCGGCACGGGCATCGGCTTTCCCGCCAACTGTCGCGATATGAAACTCTGAATGTGTTGCGCGGTGACGCCTTGCTCGGCCGCCCGCTGAATGCCTGCCGCGTCAATCGCATAGACGTAGGGGTCGCCAGCCGCTTTGCATTTGGCGAAACGCGCTAATTGAAAGCGCTCAAAGCGATCCACCCGTCTGGATACCAGCAGCTGTCCATCGTTGCGCGCCTCAATGCTGGCTGGCGGATCGGCTTGTCGGGGCCAGTCGCTGAGCCGCAGGAAGGCGCGGCCGTATGCCGTCAATCGCAGCACGTCTTCCCCGACATCAACCAGCCCGAGCCAGTGCATGGGACCCGTAATATAGAACTCAATCAGCGAACCTTCGACCGCATCCCAACTTTCGAATCCGCTAAGATACTCGCCCGCGTCATTGCGGATATACCAGCGGTCGTAATCGCCGTCGACACGCTGGAAATCCGGCTCAAACTCCTTGATGATCTCGATCAAGTCATTGACCGAAACCCATCCTTGTTCCGGTAGCAAGTCCGCCAGGAGCTCGACAAGCGCTTTTCGCGCCGCCGCCGCATCATAAGACCAGCCCGAATCTTCCGGATACAACCCCGGGATATGCCACATATCGCGGTACTCTTGGCTCTCCAGCCAAGCCAGCGCCAAGCTGCGAGTCTGCTCGGCGCGCGTCGCTCGTAGCCATCGGCGCGCTTCGTCTCGGCGCGGAAATGCCCTGCCATCCTGCGTTTCAATCAGCTTCGCGCTCGCGCCAATTCCCAACATGAACGCCAGTCGCGCTTCCGATGGCTGCAGCAGGTAGGGCTTGATGACGCTCGTCGCGGCCTCGTTCAGTCGCTCGCCTTCGAGTTCGGCGCGGTTCATCTGCATCCAGGCGAGCAGCGTCGTCATATCATCCACAATGGATGTGTCAGCCGGGTGGACCTCGTCGACTCCTTCTATCAAGCCGATCCTGGGCAAAGCCACGTCTTCGGGCGGCGCCGTCAGCTCCTCATAGCTCGTTCTGTGCAGCGGCAGCGCCTCGATGAGGTCGGTCGGAACATAGACGAAACCGATAAGATTGTCGCCTGCCTTGTCAAAGCCTTCGCCAATCAAGCCACGGTAGTAAAGCGTCTCAGCCAGGCTTTGTCCCTGCACGTGCGGCTTGTCCCGCGCGATCTGCGCTCGGCCAAGCTTGCGGATTTCGCCATAGAAGCGCTCGAATTGTCCGGCCTTCATACGGCTCTGCGCGCTGCTCACCAATAGTTGCAGGGCGGCGCGTTCCGGCTCGTCGAGCTTGTCCCATGCCGCTTCCAGGCTCGTTGGCGTCAGCATTTTCTGCTGAAGCTGCCGGATCAGCTGATCGCTGGTGAGGCTCTTGCCTTCAACTCCCCAGACCTCCGCCAGCGCCGGCAACATGCCCGGGTCGAAGTCGTGCAGCGTCGCCAGCAGATTCTTCATGGGGTCGGCTTGCCTTCGCCAACCAAGGCCGCGTAGAGTTCGAAGCGGACCGCGACCTTGGCAGAGGCGCATGCGCTGAAAATGATGCGGGTTGGCGCGGCGCAAGTCGGGCAGCGGAAATCCAGACATCCCTGCTCATCCGCCGCCAAGCTGGGTGTCAGTTCGTCGAATATCCGCCGCAAGGTCCGTCTGAATATCGACCGGTCCCGCGCCTGGTAGAAGCTGCGCCAGCGAAAGCGAATGCGATGATCGCAGCGCGGGCAGCGGTATACGCAGGCGCCGGCCACGCGATTGCGATAATCGTCGCCATCAAGCAGCCCGCGAAACACCGCTCGCGCTTCAAAGTGATCGATGCTGATCTTATGCGCCATGCTTTCCCGCCGCCTCGCAACAACTTGATTCTAGCATATTGAAACGACGCAAAGGCTCAGCCGATCAGCAGCCTTCCATAACCCATGGCGACGCATTGACCGCCGATTTCCACGCGGGCGATGTCGGCGCCCCGGCGCGCTATCCGCACCTGAATAATGCTCGGCCGCCCCATCTCAAATCCTTGCTCGCAAACCATGCAGTTCGCCTGGGCCAAGCCATATCGCAGCAAGTAGGCGCCAAGCGGACCGCTCGCCGAGCCGGTCGCCGGGTCTTCGCTGATGCCCAAGGCCGGCGCGAACATGCGGCTGTGCGCGGCCGCGTTCGCATGAACCGTCTCAGTCGTCGTGACGAATACATTCTCCGCCGCGCTTCCTGCCAGCAGCCTTCGCCAAGGGTCCAACTTCAGCTCGACCCGCTTCACCGCCGCCAGGGAGTTCACTGGCACGTATAAGAACGGCAACCCGCTGCTCACGACCTGCATCGGCGCGCCCTCAATCAAGTCGCTCTCCGTCAGCGACAGCATGTCAGCGATCTCTCCGCGCTCGTGGAAGATGTCCAGGAATTGCGGCAGCGGCTGTCGCATCCACACGAGATGGGGCCTGCCGTCGGCGTGAAACTCTATGGTAACCGCAATCGGTCCGACGCCTTCTTCAAATACTAATTTGCCGACCCCATGCGCGCTCTCGACCTTTCCGAGCCACGCCAGCATATAAGCCGCGCCCACGGTGGGATGCCCAGCCATCGGCAGTTCGGCCGCCGGCGTAAAGATGCGCAGACGATAGTCCCTGGCGCGATCTTCCGGCGGAAAGAGAAAGACCGATTCAGAGAGGTTCAATTCCCTGGCGATTTGCTGCATCGTCGTCCCCGGCAGGTCCAGCGGCGGTTCAGAAAACACAGCCAACTGGTTTCCGCCGAATTGCCGCTCGCTGAAGACATCCAGCAGGTGATAATCCAATCGCATAATCGGCGCTGACTCCACCGAATTAGTCCAGACAGTGCAACACGTTTATAGCACAGGCGGGCAATAGGCGCTCGCCCATTCCAGCCGCTGCCCCCAAACTGACCCGGTGGACGAAGGCAGCGCAATCGTCTAAACTCCTGGCTGAGAATCCAAGGAGGCGATGGTGGCTATCGATTATTTGAATCGGCTTGATAATCTGCTTGCAAACAGCGAGGCGGACCTCGTAGCCTTTGTTCCAGGCGAAAATATGGTCTATTTCACCGGGCTCCATTTTCACTTGTCCGAACGACCCATTCTCGGCTTATACAATGCTCAGGGCCTGTCCTTCATCATCCCCGAGTTGGAAGTGGCGAAGTTGGAAGCCCGCCCCGAACTTGAGGCGCGGCGCTTCCTGTGGACCGACGCCGCTGGTTATGAAGCCGCTTTCAGCCAGGCGGTCGCCGCCCTGCTGCCGGCCGGCGCGACCTGCGCTAT
Source organism: Anaerolineae bacterium (assembly GCA_022824465.1). Lineage (GTDB taxonomy): Bacteria > Chloroflexota > Anaerolineae > Aggregatilineales > Phototrophicaceae > UBA6055. The sequence continues at coordinate 432,969 of JAJDZV010000004.1, read as the reverse complement.
GGACGGGCAGACGCTGCGCCTATTTGAATGGCTGGCGCTGGAGCGAGCTGGCGTCACCCCGGCCGACGCGCGCGACATAGGCGAGCTCTTCCTCAATCTGCGCGCGCGAAAGGCGCCGGAAGAAATCGCCAATATGCAGCGAGCGATTGATATCAGCGAGGCGGCGCTCAAAGCGACGATGGCTTGGGCGCGCCCCGGCATGACCGAACGACAGATCGCCGACCGGCTCGGCGCGGAAATGCTTAGCCGCGGCTCGCACGGTCACGCCTTCCTCCTCGTCCTGACGGGGGAGAAATCCGGCTTGCCCCACGGCAACACCGCCGACCGCGTCTGGGGCGAAGACGAATTCCTGCTGATCGACTTCGGCGCTCGCTATGCCGATTATCCCGCCGATATCACGCGCACCTTCTGCTACGGCCAGCCAAGTCCGCAGATGCGCGCGATGTACCAGGCGGTCTACGAAGCCAACAAAGCGGCGCGAGAATACGCCCGCCCCGGCGTCGCCTGCGAAGCCGTCGATCGGGTCGCGCGCGCCGTCATCGAGAAGGCCGGCTTTGGCGAATACTTCATCCACCGCCTCGGTCACGGGCTCGGATTGAGCGTGCACGAACTGCCCAACATCGTCGAAGGCAACATGCAAGAATTGCAGCCGGGCATGGTCTTCACAATCGAGCCGGGCGTCTATATCCCCGGCGTCGGCGGCGTTCGCATCGAAGACAACGCGGTCGTCACCGAAGACGGCCTCAAGGTGCTGACATCCTATAAGCGCGAGCTTTGAGCGGCGCCAAGTCCGAGACGCGTATAGAGCTCACCGGACGTCTGCCTAAGCGCGCATCACGCCGCAGACCGGCGCGGTCCATGACAATGCCTGGTGTCGCTGTAGCAGCGCCTCCAGCTCCTTGAAGGCCGCGTCGGGGAAGGGCGCCCCGCGACGCCGCCTCATATTCACATTCATCATCACCACTTCAACGGTCGCCGCCAGCTCTTCGCGCGTGTCATTGACGAGGAATCCAATAAAGTAGCCTCTCTTCGCTGTCAGTTCGAGCAAGCGGATATGCACGCTGACCAAGTCGCCCGCCAGTATCTCAGCCAAATAGCGAATATGCTGCTCCAAAGCAAAGTTGCCATGAACATCGGCCGCCGCGTAGGCCGCGCCCAGCCCAACCTGCTCGAAGACCCGGCCCAAGCCGCGCTCGACTATATACAGATAATATTGGACGTTCACATGGCCGTTCTCGTCCAGAAACTCAACCGGGATCCTCATCTGATGCACCGGCTGAAGCTGCCTGACTTCGTCCAATGAGTTCGATATTCTGCTCATAAAGCCTCTCGTGCCGCGCAAGGAGCCGACATTATAATCTCTTGTGTCGCATCCGAGAATTGACAGCGCGATTCAGGCGCGATCGGAAACTGTCGTCGCCGTGAACCCAGAACCGATAGATTGCGCCAACTCGAGCCGCTTGCGCTTGCGAAGCGTCCTGCGTTTTGGCTGGATTTCGCAGGTCCGCTGGTCGCCGCGCGGCGATATGCTTGCGATTTCCGGCGGTGAAGGCATTGCCCTCTACCAAGGCCGCTTCGGCGGCTCGCCTACAATTCGTCTCACCGGGCATAGCGCGCCGGTGAAAGACATCGCCTACAGTCCGGATGCCGCCCTCTTGGCCTCCGCCAGCGCCGATACCAGCGTCAAGCTCTGGAACCTGAAAGACTTGTCCGCCGGGCTAGCCAAGACGCTGACGGGACAGACGAGCTCGGTTGAGGCATTGGCTTTCTCGCCCGGCGGCCCTCTCCTCGCAACGGGCGGCGCTGACGGCGTGATTCGCCTCTGGAACCCAGAGGCCGGCGACCTGCTTGCCAGCCTGAAAGCGCACACAGACGAATTGACCGCGCTCGCATTCGACCGAACTGGCGAAAGCCTATTCTCGGCTGGCCGCGACAACAGAATCCTTCGCTGGGACCAGACTGCGGAACCGTCTTCTGCCATCATTGGCGCGCACGACGACTGGATTCGCGACATTGCCCTTCATGCGCCGACCGACCTGCTCGCCTCCGCCAGCAAAGACATGACCATTCGCCTTTGGTCAAGACGCCAACGCGAGCCGGGCATTATCCCCGCCCATGCCGGCGGCGTCGACGCAGTTGCCTTCTCGCCGGACGGCAAGCTGCTGGCTAGCGGCGGCCGCGACAATCTCATTCGCATCTGGGATGTCGCTGCCCAGACAGAACTTCGCGCCCTCGAAGGTCATAGCCGGCCCGTTCTGACGCTGGACTTTAGCCCGAATGGCGCCATGCTGGTCAGTGGCGGCGGCGACAATCGCGTTAATCTTTGGACGCTGGCTTGAGCGAAGGCAACCACCGCGATATGGCATTTGACGGCTGGTCAAATTAGAATGAAAGTGTTCGGCAGAATCAACCATCGAGGCGAAATATGACAGCCAATCAAACGACCATGACGCAAGTGCGCGAGCGCCACATCAGCTTGATGCGCTTGACCTGCCAAACACTCGGGAATATCCTTCAGAACGTCACGCCAGATCAAGCGCGCGCGCTCCGCGATGGCGCTGAGGGCTGGTCGATTATCGAGATCGTCTGCCACTTGCGCGACTTTGACGACATCTTCCTCCACCGCGGCCTCATGATGCGCGACGAGTCTTACCCACAATTGCCCGGCTACGATCATGAAGCGATGGCGGTTGAACGAGACTATCAGCATGAGGATCTGTCCGACGCCCTTAGCGCCCTGCAAACCTCGCGGGAGCGCTTCATCCAGTTCTTCCAGAGCCTCAGCCCGCAGGACTGGGAACGCGGCGGCGTCCACCCGGAACGTGACAGCTTCACCATGACCGACGCGGCTATGCAGGTGGGCTTGCACGACCTTGATCATCTCGAACAGATTACGCGCGTCCTGGCGCAAGGCTAGCGCGGCGCGTCCGTATTAAGCCAGGAGAAGCATCATGATCGCGCTCGTTGAACGCATCCGCGCGGAAGGCATCAATCTCGGCGATGGCATCCTCAAGGTTGACAGCATCATCAATCACCAGCTCGATCCCGGTCTAATGCTGGGGATGGGCGCCGCCTTCACGCAATGCTTTGCCGGCGCGCGCATCGACCGCATTCTCACCGCCGAGATCTCCGGCATCGCGCCCGCGCTAATGACCGGCATCGAAATGAATGTGCCCGTCGTCTACGCGCGCAAGAGAAAACCGATCACCATGTCCGGACCCGTCTTTCTTGAAACTGCGCCCAGCCATACCAAAGGCGGCGAAACATTGTTGCTTGTATCCGCCGAGTTCATTCACGCCGGCGAGAACATCCTGATCATCGACGACTTCCTGGCGACCGGCAAAACGCTGCTGGCTCTCGCGCGCATCGTCGCCAGCGCCGGCGCCAATCTTGTCGGCGTCGGCGTCATAGTCGAAAAGACCTTCGAGGGCGGGCGCGCCGCCGTGCAGGAGCGCTTTGACATCCCGATTCACGCCCTCGCCACAATCTCAAGCATGGAAGGCGACAGCATAGTCGTCAGCTAAGCGCTGTGCTAATCCTCACAACTTGACCGCCCGACCAAGCCGTGCCGATTCTTGCGCCGCCAATGCAAAGCGCAAGACCTCCCGGCCCGCCTCCCCGGTCAGTTGCGGCGCCTCGCCCGAGTGCCAGGCGTCGATCATCTGCCGCGTCGAATTGATGAAGCTGTGTTCCCAACCGACCGGCATATCGGAGAACGCGCGCGTCTGCCGATCTTTGTACATCACCACCGGCGGCGCATCAAGCATCTTGCCATGCCCGCGCGTCACCCAGATCACGCCTTTCGTACCCGTAATCTCAATGCGATCATCCTGCGCGTATTGACGGGTATCCAGCACCAACTCCGGCGAATACACCGCTTCCAGCGACCCGTAACGATTGCCCGGGAACTTCCAGGAAACGATCGCCGGCGCATCAAGATACTCGCCCGGCGCGATCTCCGTGCTGCCGATCCAGGCGTGCACTTCCTCCGCCATGCCCATGAAATGCCAGCCCAGGGCGAATTTGTGATGACCGTCATCAAACACTAACGGACCGCCGCCGCATTCCTCCGGGTTCAACCGCCAAGCCAGCGCCGCGCTCGGCACATCCCATTCGGTAGGGCTGATGCCGGAATTGCTCTTGATCCGAATCGTCAGCGGGTCGCCAATTTCGCCGTTGTCGATCAGCGCCTTGGCTCGCTGCACCGGCGGATAAAAGAGGAAGTTCTCATAAACCTTGAATACGGCCCCGGCCGCATTCGCCGCGGCGACCATCTCATCCGCTTGCGCCACGGTCAGCGCCATCGGCTTCTGCACCGACACGTGCTTGCCGGCCGCAATCGCGTCCAGCGTCGCCCGATGATGCAGATGATGCGGCAACAAGATCTCCACCATGTCGATATCCGGCAGCGCCAGCATCTCGTGATAATCGCCGAATATCCGGCTGTCAGCCACACCCCAATAGCCTCCGCGCGCCTGCGCCAGCGACAGGCTGCGGTCGCACACCGCTACGATTTCGGCTCTTTCGTCATCCAGGTAGGCGAGGGCGTGCAAGTCAGATATTCGACCCGTGCCCAGGATGCCGACGCGTAATTTGTCCATTCGCCTTCGCTCGCTGCTTCTTGACCGTCCGCGCAATAATACCCCCATAACTCTTGTCCGCCAGTACAAATAACGCTCAGAATTAACTCCATGCAATGGCTGAGCATGTCCGCCGAGTCAACCCAATCGCCAATGCCATCCAAACGCTGTAGGGGCCTGCCAGTTGACGCTGTTGAGAATCCTGTTTCACAACCACCCCAAACCCCTCGAGTGAGGACTTTCACGGCTTGTTTTGGGGCAAGCAAGCGCCCCTTCCCTCTTGATGGGGGCAAGGGACCGGGGGATGGGGGTGTTTTTGAACGGACTCCGCTCGCTCGCCAAGGACGACTCATTCGCTACACCTGAAACACGGAAGCGCAGCCCGCGAAACAGCGGAAGATTCAACTTGATACTACAACATGTGTTCTATCTTTCTGATCAATATGATGATACACTCTCCTCATGGATAAGCAGTCTCATGCGCCAGTTCTTGGCGCCCCGCCATTTGGCCCGTTCAGCCGGAAAACTGTGCCCTTTATCCGAAAATGTAATTTCATTGTCCGACAATCGGACAATTTTGGACAAAGCGAAAACGACATACCAACCGCCTCCCGCCAAATGTTGCTCGCTCGCGGATCGTCCGACTTGCTGTTAAGCTTCGGTGGAAAATGCTACAATTGGACTGAAACATCCGACCGTTGGGAATGTCTTGTAGAGGCATAGCATGGTCAGCCAGACTGACGCCCACGCGATGAAACTGCGCGACCTGCCTTTGATGTTGCGTCTAAAACAGAAAGCCATCGTCCTGCACAGCGAGCTGGGGCTGATCGAGGACGCGCGCGGGCAAAACAGCGCCCTGCTTTCGAGCATCGTTTTTCCGCGCGGCTTGCACTCGCTCTTGGGCAATATCGACGGCAAGGATGTCGTCGGCCAGTTCCGTCATCGACAGGGCGACGCCAATGCCCATCTTGTCTATTTGGCGCCGACTTTGAGCGACGGCGAGGATGACGCTATCTGGCTGCACATGCTGGATGCTATGGCGGCGCAAGCCGGACAGAACGGCGCCCACACCCTTGTCGGTGAGGTCGAACTCAGCCATCGCCTGTTCGAAACGATGCGCCACGCCGGTTACGCGGTCTACAGCCGCCAGGTCATTTGGCAGCGAAACCCGCTGGGGCGGGGCTTCACGTCCAACCAGATTCTTGTCGCCAGCGAGACAGCGGGCGACGGGCTGGGCATCGCGGCGCTCCTCGGCTGCACCATACCGCGAATCCTGCAATCGGTTATGGAACCCTCCGCGGAAATGACCGGCTTGGTTTACCGCAAGAATGGCCAGGTCGAAGCTTACTTGGCGTACTCGGAAGGCAAGCATGGCGTTTACGTCATGCCCTACATCCACCCGGAAGTGCTGACTGAAGCGGCCGATATCGTCTCGTCCGCTCTGACGCGCATCGAACGCTGCCGCAAAGTGCCCGTCTATATCTGCGTGCGCGGCTATCAAGGCTGGCTGGAAAACGCCATGCGCGACCTCGGTTTCAGTCCGTGGCTGGAACAAGCCGTGATGGTCAAGCATCTGACAGCCGGCATCCGCCAGACCTCCTTCGACAGCGTCCAGTTGAGCGCCAGAGGCCGCCGCAAGCCCGCCGCCACCCTGCAACTTACGGGACACCACCACATAGACAAGGGGCGACGGAGCAGCGGTCGCAAGCCAAGCTTTGGATAAAAGTCTGCAGCCTGAATATCAGCCGAGCGGAGGACGACGCCCGAATACATGAACAAACGCATAACTGACGATTTTGACATCCTGAAAAATGTGCTGCCGCAGAGAATACGCGATGCAATAGACGAATACGGCGATACAAGTAAACTGCTCGAAATTGTGCTGGACCTGGGACGCATCCCGACCGCGCGCTACATTCATGGCGAATACACTCTCTCCGAGCGCGAAGTGGGCGAAACGGACTTGCGCGAACTTGTCGCTGAACTAGGCGATTTTGACGAGGATAACCGCGCGGGCATCGAACGTTCATTGCATCGAATCTCCGCCATCCGCAATCGCCGCGGCAAAATCGTCGGCTTGACCATTCGCCTGGGCCGCGCCGTCTACGGCGCCATAGACATCATTGCCGACCTTATCCAGTCAGGCCAGAGCGTGCTCCTGGTCGGTCCGCCTGGCGTCGGCAAGACGACCCTCCTGCGTGAGGCGGCTCGCGTGCGCGCGCGCGACAAACGCGTCGTGATCGTCGACACCTCCAACGAGATTGGCGGCGATGGCGATATCCCTCACGAAGCCGTCGGCAAAGCGCGGCGCATGCAAGTCTCCCAACCCGACCGCCAACACGAAGTCATGATTGAAGCGGTCGAGAACCACAACCCGGAAGTGATCGTCATCGACGAAATCGGCCGTGAACTGGAAGCGATGGCGGCGCGCACCATTGCCGAACGCGGCGTCCAGCTTATCGGCACAGCTCACGGCAACACGCTGGAAAACCTGATGCTCAACCCGACGCTCTCCGATCTCATCGGTGGCATCGAGTCGGTGACCCTGTCCGATGACGAAGCCCGGCGCCGCGGCACCCAAAAAGTAGTGCTCGAACGGCGAACGGCGCCCACCTTCGATATCATGATCGAGATTCAAGCCCGCGATCGCCTGGTCGTGCACGCCGATGTCGCCTCGGCGGTCGACGCTATGTTGCGCAACCGCCACTTGCCGGCCGAACTGCGCGAACGCGACGCCGCCGGCGCCATCCTCGTCAGCGATTTCGTGCAAGAGACCGACGCCCGCTCGGCGCCCGCCCGCCAAGGCGCGTCGAAGATCGGCGGGGGCGCAAACGCGCACGTCGTTCGTGGTAACCGCGATAACGGCCAAACCCGCAACGCGCTCAAAGACGATGCCGCCCAGCAAAACCGCCGCGACCTGCGACCCATATCCGTGTATGCCTACGGCGTCGCCCGCAATCGCCTGGAACAAGCGGCGCGCCGCCTTTCCGTGCCGCTAATCCTCACCGATGACTTCGGCGGAGCTGAAGCGATCGTCACGCTCAAAACACATTACCGACGGCGACCCCGCTTGATCACCGACGCCGAAAAGCGCGGGCTGTCAATCTATGTCCTGCGAGCCAATACCGTCACGCAAATGGAGAATTTCCTGGTCGATCTCTTTCGCCTCAACGGACGCCAAGATGCCGATCCCTTTGGCGAGGCGCTCTGGGAAGCGCAGCAGGCGATCAATAAAATCCGCGCCGGCGAAGACTATATCAATCTGAAGCCGCAAGCATCGCCCGTGCGCAAACGACAGCATCAGCTTGCCCGTCAAGCGCGAATGCAATCCGCCAGCGCCGGCGACGAACCGCGGCGCTACGTCACCATCTTTCGCGGCTCATAGCCAGCCCGTCGCCAAAGCCAGGTCTCCAATGTCCGCGCCTGTTGTGCCGCCGCCGATTCGCACCGACCAGAGCAACGCCTTCGCCAACAACACTATGCGCGTGCGCCTGCCCGCCATCTTCGACGAGACGCTCGCGCTTAACGATGACTACCCTTCGAGCATCAAACGGCGCGTCGCTAATCTGCGCGATGCCATCGCTGGCGGCGCGCCAATCCCGCGGCCAGACAATGAAACCGCGCCCGACAGCGCGGAATGGTCCCGCGCGATTGAGGAGCAACGCGATATTGTCACCGGCGAGCTCGCCTGGCACAAAGCCGAGTGGTTCTTCGCCGAGACTTACGCCTACCGCCGCCTGATTGAAGCGGTCCGCTGGCATGAAACAAGGCGCGACCCCTTCCTGCCCAAAAAACTGGAAGAACTGCACAGCGATGCCCTCTGGGATCTTGTCGCGCGCGCTTGCCGGCCGCTTGACTCGTCGGCTAGTGAAGTGAGACGCGCCGTCGAATTCGCGCTTTGGGGCAATCGAATCGACCTGAGTTACGCCCTCTCCAGCCAACGGGGCGCCGAAATCAGCGCCGATGACCTGCTCGTTGACGAGCGCGACGCCTTCGCCGCCTATCTCGCTCAGTTGCGCGCCTCGCAGCCGGGCCTTCGGCGACGCTCGCCCGTATACATCGTCGCGGACAACGCCGGTTCCGAGTTGGCGATGGATCTGGCGCTGGCGGATTGCCTTCTGCGCCAGGTCGCCGACCGCGTGGTCCTCTGCTTGAAGCAAGATCCCACCTTTGTCAGCGACGCCACTGTGGAAGATGTCTGGATGTTGCTGCGCGAGATGGCGCGCCGGGGCGGGCGAATCGCAGCATTGGCGGAACGGCTGGAGGGATTCTGGCAGAGCGGGCGCCTGCGCTTCCTGCCGCATCCCTGCTGGAATAGCAGCCGCTTCTTGTGGAACCTTCCATCAACGTACAGCGGCGCTTTCAATGCCGCGCTTTTGGTGATTGTCAAAGGCGACGCCAACTACCGGCGGGCGGTGGGCGATGCCGTCTGGCCCGCGCACACCCCATTCGCTGATGTCGTGGGATACCTTGACGCGCCTGTGCTTTGCCTGCGCGCGCTGAAGAGCGATCCCATCGTCGGCTTGCCATCCGCCGAAACAGCCGCGGCGCTGGACCGGGTCGATCCCGCTTGGCGCGTCAACGGCAGACGGGGCCTGATTCAGTTCAAGCCTCAATCGTGGAAGAGCCAGGCAGTGGCGGTCGCCGGATAGTCGCGCTCAAGCCAAGCCATGACCTTGCGCGGGATCAACTGCAGCAGCAGGTCGCCCGACTCTTCGAGTTCAGGATCGAGCTGGTACTTCTCGACATAGCGTCCGCTGACTCGCTTCAAATGGGACGCCGAAACCCGCGCTTCGACTGCCTCGCCTTCTATAATCACGGCTTCGTCGCCGCTGCCGAGATGGACGACGACGCGATTGTCGCGCGCGATATTGCGCGCCTTAACCGCTTGCCGGTCGCTGCCGAAATACAAGACGCCATCGACCCAGGCGCCCCAAACAGGAACGCTGTGCGGGCGCCCGTCCGCGCAGACGGTGCACACCCAGTAGTTGCGCGCATCGTGCATTTGCTGGTCAACCCAGTCCCAAGCCAGCATCTGGTCGGTCTTGTCGGGCATGACGCCGTAATGCGGCATGTTGGGGCGGACGCGGCGCGCGCTTTGAGGCGCAATCATCACTTGATTCTCGTTTCCCAGCTCGCGGCGTGGCCGATCACTTGCTCATGGGCATGATGACATGGACGAAATCATCGCGGTTCTCGGGCTTGAGCACGCCCGGATTCTCCGGTCCGTTGCTCTGGAAGACCACGCGCTCCTCGTTGATGACGCGCAGCACATCAATCAGATAACGGATGTTGAAGGAGATATCGAGCGCTTCGCCTTCGGCGGTGGCGTCCAGCATGCCTTCGCTGTCGCCGCGTTCGGCGCTCTTGCCTACTATCAGCACCTCGGCCGGCTCGCCCGGATTCTGCGCCGGCTTGACGCTCAAATTGGCGCTGTTGGCGTTGTCGCGGGCGAAAATCTCGGCGCGCTGGCAAACGAGGAGCAAATCCTTCGTGTAGAGCACGGTCGATGTGACAAAGGAGCGCGGGATGATTGATGCGAAGTCGGGGAAGCGACCCTCGAGCAACTGCGATGAGACGACAACGTTCGGCGCGAAAAACGTGACGCTGTTGCGCTGCGCCGGCAGGGCGACGCCCACATCCTGGTCCGCTTCGACAATGCGCGCGATCTCGCTCATCGTGCGCGCCGGGACGACCATGTCCTGCTTCTCGCTGAAGCTTTCGCCGATTTCGCTGGTGCGAACCGCCAGTCGGTAACCATCGGCGGCCGCCATCGTCAGCTTTTCGCCCTCTAGCTGGACGTATACGCCGGTAAGGATTGGGCGATTCTGTTCGCGCGCGGCGGCGAAGGCTGTCTGATTGATCATCTCGATAAGCGTCTCGCCCTCGAGGTGCAGGTCCGCGCTTTCGTTGTGATTGATCGGCGGAAACTCGTCGGCGTCAATGCCGCGGATATTCGAGGTCTGCACGCCGCAACGCAGATGCACCGTATGCGTCGAGGCGTCCAGGCGCAAGTCGACCCGTTCCGGCGACAAGCTGCTGACCAACTCGCTGAAGGTCCGCGCCGGCAGCGTGATGCTGCCGCTTTGTTCGACTTTGGCGCCGATCCACATGGTGATGCTCAGCTCGAGATTGGTCGCGGAGACCTTTAGGCGCGAGTCTTCCGTTTCCAGCAGCACGTTGGCGAGCACGGGCAGCGGCGGATTGCTGTCGACCGCCTTGGTGACGATGTTCAGGCTCCTGGCCAGATTTTCTTGAAGGACACTAACGATCATGGTTACCCTCGTTCGGCGCCAACGCGCCAGGATTCAGCGCGCATCCAAACCAGCCGGACACGCGCGCATAGGCTATCGCGCCATAGTATATCGCAAATTGCAGCGAGCGGAAATGCGTAGACCCACGCGCGATGATGGTCATCCGTGGCGCCGGCGACGCGCGCGAGCGACAAAGGCGCGAAAGAGGTGGAATACTTGGATGATTCGAGTCCAATGACTGCATAGTGAGCCTTGGGAAGTAGCCAGCCAGCCGAGGCCGCTACCCCGCGAAAAGCATCCGCCAGTCGAAAGCGTGAAGCGGGCCTAATCGTCCGGCGTGATGTTGGTGACGTCGTCGTCGGAGATCTCGATGGTTTCAGCTTCATCGTCGATCGCCTCCACGCGCACAATCTCGATTTTGAGGCGCGCGATCAGCGCCGCCAGCGCGCCCAGCGCCGCAAGCATCGGGCTCACTAGCGCGGCGACGCCGCCGACCGCTACCGCTGGCGTCAAGGGCACTTCCATCAGCACTTCATCATTGGCGTTGCGGATGATGAGTCGGCGCACGTTGCCTTCGGCGACCAGGCTCTTGACGCGTTCGACCAGTTCGTTGCCGGCGACTTCAATCTCCTCGACCCAGTCGCGTTGGTTCTTGGGTTTCTCCGGTCGGTTTTCCATGGCTGCGGCTCCGTTCCAATTCGGGCGACTTGATGTCTCGCCCTTACGAATATGTTGTATCTAATTCTACGTGGAGGCGGCTGGGCAGTTGCGAATGACTCAGCGCAAGAGCTGGTAGAGCAAGTCTTTCCAGCGCGCGGCATCCAGCTCCCAGCAAATCGAGGACTTGGTGGCGCTGGCAGCCGTTTCGCGCCAGACTGCGGCATTGCGCGTATCGTCCGCCAGATTGAGCTTGTCGACGACGGTCATGCCGCGGGTGAGCTCGCTGTCGCACTCGATATCGACGTAGTGGCGGCTTTTCACAGTACAAATTGCGGGGTCAATGGCGACCGCCATTGCGACGCCATCGGGCAGCGAAATGCCGACCTCGCCGGTTTGGATCTCATAGCCCTTCATACCCTTGATATTGCAGTCAATCGTGAAGTCGGCGTAGGGTGTGTTGATATTGCGGACGCTCTCGATGTCAGCGATGGACAGGACAAAATCGCCCTGGCTGAACTCCCAGCCGACCATCTCCAGGGTCAAGCCAGCGCGGAAGACGATCCGTGCCGCTTCGGGATCGCACCAGATATTGTATTCAGCCGCCGGCGTGACATTGCCGTTGGTGCAGGCGGCGCCGCCCATGACCACGCAGCGAGCGATACGCTCAACGATGTCGGGCGCCTTGCGCAGCGCCAGCGCCAGATTAGTCAGCGGGCCCAGGGTGACGATGACGAGATCGGGCGTCGAGCGGGCGGTCTCAATGATGGCGTCGACTGCGTGCCGCCGGGCAGGTTGAGACTGACGCGGCTTGTAGCGGTCGCCCCAGTCGCCCAGCCCATCGGCGCCATGGAACCAGTCGGCCGAGACGTATTCGCGCAGCAGCGGACGATCGGCGCCGGCATGGACCGGGACATCAGCGTCGCAGAGTTCGCAGAAGTAGAGCGAATTTAGCAAGCCTTGTTCGAGCGGCACGTTGCCGGCCACGACTGTGATCGCGCGGACATCAATGTCGGCGTGACGCAACGCCATGACGATCGCCACGGCATCGTCCGAGCCGGCGTCAGTATCGATCAGGAAGGGGTTGGGCATTGCGAGTTAGACCTTGAGCGCCAGTGCATCGACGGCGCGCCTCAGACGCTCCAAACCGAGCTCGAGCGTGGCGCGCGGGCAGCCGAAATTCAAACGAACAAACCCTTTGCCGGCCTCGCCGAAAAACTCGCCTGGGCTCGGCGCCATGCCCGCTTGGTTTCGGCAGAATTCAGCCGCATCGCCGACGATCGGCAGATCGCGCATATCCATCCAAAGCAGATAGGTTGAGTCCGGCACGGTCGTATGGATCTGGGGCATGTGCTTGTGAATGTAGTCAAGGGCAAATTCGCGATTGTCCTTGAGGTAGATCAGCGCCTGCCGCAGCCATTCGTCGCCGCCGGTGTAGGCGCCATAAGCGGCTTCGTAACCCATGATATTGACGTGCGCGCTGATGCTTTGCAGGGCGGCCGCCATCGTCTCGCGAATCTCTTTGTTCTGCGCGATCAGCACCGAGCAAGCCATGCCCGCCAGATTATAGGTCTTGCTCGGCGCGATCATGGTCAGCGTATTCTGCGCGATCTCCGCGTCCAGCGTGGCGATGGGGATGTGCTCGCCTTCCAGGATGAGGTCGGAATGGATTTCGTCAGCGACGATGAGCAGCTTGTGTCTCAAGCAGATTTCAGCGATCTGTTCAAGCTCGGCGCGCGCGTAGATGAAGCCAGCCGGGTTCTGCGGATTGCATTGGAGGTGAATGGAGGTCTGCGGGTCGCGCGCGACCAACTCAAACTCATCGTAATTATTCTCATAGTGAAAGGTATGGGTGCCGTCGGCGATGTATTCCATATCAATACTGGCGGAAAACTTGCGGTTGGCGCGGACGGCTTTGAAGAAGGAGCCGTAGACCGGCGTCTGAATCAGCACGGAATCGCCCGGCTCGCCGAAGCCGCTGCAGGTTGCGCAGAGCGCCAATACCAGCCCGGGCGAGAACAACACATCGTCGGGCGTGATCTCCCAGTTGTAGAGCCGGCTCATGCGCTCGACGACCACGTCTTTGAGTTTGGGCGGATCCAGCGTGTAGCCAAAGACGCCGTGCCGGGCGCGCTCAATCATGGCCTCGATAGCGGACGGCGGCGAGCGGAAGTCCATATCGGCCACCCACATCGGCAGGCAGTCGCCCTCGACCGCGCCCCACTTGGCGCTGTGATGGCCCCTGCGGTCGATGATTTCGTCGAAGTCATAGGCGGTCATGGTCCGGCTTTCTCCAGTCGGCGACAAATGCGACTAGAAATATAACCGAATCGACCGCCGCTTGCACGGGCGATTGTCGCAATGAACAACAGGCGCGACTTGATAACTCGCTTCGGCAGATCGCCTATTGCGGAGAATTCGCTTGGGCTAGACGGTCTGCCGGCTCGCGTTCAGCCGCCTGCTGATGTCGGCGAGGTCAAGATCATCCGACTGCGCTTCGACGCGAAGGGCGAGCAGCCGCCGCGGGTCGTCATAGACGCGCGAAATGCTGATCTCCGCGCCGTAGATGCCCGTCATGACCTCGGCGACAGCGCCGCCGATCGCGTCGTATACGGCGGACTCGTTGCGATAGTTCATGCGGTCGAAGAAGCTTACCTTGACCGAACTGAAATTGAAGCGCAGATCCTCCGGCGCTTCGGCTTCGAGCGCCCGCGCCCCCTGCAGCGCGCAATGGAAGACCAGCGCCAGAGCCGCGGCGAAGTCATCGGGCAGATCGCGCTTGCGGATATAGTGCAAGCCGGTTTGCCCGTCGCCGAGGTCATAGGCGTAATCCGCTTCATCAGCGATCAGCACGACGCCGGGTCCCTCCGGCACGTGTTTGTAGTCGATGACGTCGATAAGCATGCCTTCGACCCGGCCTTCCTGAATCCAACGCTGGAAGATGGGCAGGATGTCGTCCGGCTGCAGTTGCGGTTGCTGTTTCAGGCTGAACTTGACGCCCAGGCGTTTTGGTAAGGTGGTTATCATTCGCGCTCCTTCGCAAGGCGTTGATCAAGTCCCTCCCTCATTTTGCGCTGCGTAGACACAGGCGGCCGGGGAGGGATTCAGGGTGGGGGCTTAGCTGACGATGACGCCGTTGATGCGCTGCTCGGCGGTATGAACGTTCTCGATGAAGAGCTGCGTCTCATCAATGATTTGATGGGCATAGTCTTCGTTGATCCGCGCCGGCGATTCCTTGTGCCGATTGAAGAGATAACGGGCGAATTTGCCTTTGGCGAAGCGATCATAGATCAGCTCGGTATCGTAGAAGCGCGTGCGGAATTCATCCACGATGTTGTTGTAGTCGTCGCCGACATCCAGGTGTTTCGTGCGCACCAGGGCGCGCGCCGCCTGCACCATCGCTTTGTAGGCGTTCTCATCAGCCAGGGCGTAGTCGCCCTCGTCCAGCGCCAGCAGCGCCTCGAAGTGCGTCGATTCCGCTCTGGAGATCTCCATCGAGAAGAGCGACACCACCTCGCCCGCGCATTCGCCGACGCCGATGTCATCGATGGTGTAAACGCGCGAATCGCCCCAGTCGCTGAACATATCCGGCTTCTCTTCAAAACTCGGCAGCTTGGTGAAGGGCTGCAGCATCGCCTTGATCTCTTTGCGTCCCAGTTCCTTGATCCAGGTCTGGAAGTTTTCGTCTTCGGCGCGTTCAGCGACATAGCGCTCGGTCAATGCCTCGATCACATCGGGCACGCGTTTGGCTGGCACAGCGCCGACGGCCAGCCCGTAGCTGCCGGCGTTCTCATGCCACTGACCGCCGAGCACCACCTGGAAATGCGGCATCTTGTGATTGCCCGAGCGCCGGCTGTTGCCGAAGAAGCCGATATCGGCGACGTGATGCTGGCCGCAGGAGTTGAAGCAGCCGCTGACTTTGATCTTGAGATCGCGCACGGCATCGGGCAGCAGATTGATGCGCTCGATCAAGCGCGCGCGCAGCTCGGCGGTCAACCCCCGCGATGAGGCGATGCCCAGCTTGCAGGTATCGGTGCCGGGGCAGGTGGTGATGTCGACGATGGTTCCGGCGTTGGCGTCTCCCAAGCCGATGGCGAGGAGGTCGCGGTAGATCGCCGGCAGGTCGGCATCAGCCACCCAACGGAGCACGACATTCTGCTCGACCGAGAGCCGGATATTGTCGCCGACATATTCGCGGGCGATATCAGCCAGCTTGAATCCCTGCTCCGATGTGAGGTCGCCCAGCGGCGTATTCAGCGTGATCGTGCTGTAACCGCCCTGAACCTGCTTGTAAACGTTGGTGGCGTACCACTCGGCGAAGCCATCCGGCAGCGGTGCGCCATTCAGCGCCATGCCCGCTTTCGCCGGCGCGTTAACGAAGTCGCTTACCTTGGGGATGTAGTCGGTATGGCGCGGGTCGGGCGGCACAGTTTTGAGCTCTTCCTCCACCAGACCGCGGAACTCGTCGATGCCGAGCTTTGCCACCAGGAACTTGAGCCGGGCGCGGTTGCGATTCTTCTTTTCACCCAGCCGGGCGAAGACGCGCGCAATCGCCTGCGTCAGGGGGAGCAACTGCTCTTCGGTGCAGAACTCAGCCAGGACTTTGGCTTGGTGCGGCACGGTGCCCAAGCCGCCGCCCACGAAGACGGTGAAGCCGCGGACGGCCTCGCCATCAAGCTCGCGCGTCTGCGCCAAAAGCCCGAGGTCGTGCATCTTCACCAGACCGCAAGCGTGCCCGGCGCAGCCAGAGAATGCGACTTTGAATTTGCGGCCGAAGTCTTGCACATCGTCATGCCCAAGCAAGAACTGCGTCATCGCATCGGCGTAGGGGCTGACGTCAAAGACCTCGTCGTGGCAGACGCCCGCCAGCGCGCATGCGGTGATGTTGCGAACCGAGTTGCCGCAGGCTTCCTGCGTGGTGATGCTGACCGCCGCCAACCGCCGCATCAAATCGGGCGTGTCGTCGATGTGCACGTAATGCAGTTGAATGTCCTGCCGCGTGGTGATATGCAGGATGCCATCCGAATACTCGTCCGCCAGCTCCGACAGAACCTCCAATTGCTCGGCAGTCAAGCCGCCGTATGGGATCTTTATGCGCTGCATGCCCGGCGCGTCCCAAAGCGTGTCGGGTCCCTTGACCACCTCGTCTGACGAGTAATGCAATTCGCGCGTGCGGACGCCGTCGTGGCGCTGGCCGTTGTCGTAGCGCTGGCCATAGACGCCTTTGCGCAGGCGGGATTCCGCGAAGACTTTCTCGTCGAGCTTGCCTTGCTTGCGCAACTCCATCTGCGCTTCGTAGGTGTCGATGAGTTTGCCCATCTCGGCCGGTATCTTGTCGTCTAGCAGTTCTTTCCAGGTGGTCATGATTTGCCAGTCCTCTCCGTATCGCGGGCGAATCACAGCGTCGCCCCTAATTTTGCGGTTGCGGCGGGCGAGCTACAGCGTCGCCCCGCCAAATTCAATGCCATGCCCGGTACTGTTTTCTGTTTCCAGCGCCTCAACCTCTAGGCGATCAAACCAAGCCATGCCTTGTTTGCGCAAGTTCACGACTTCGCCGATCACGGTGATCGCCGGCGGTCGGACGTTCTGGGATTTCGCGATCTCAGCGATATCGTCCAGGACGCCGACAAAGACGCGCTGATTTGCGAGCGTGCCCCATTCGATGACGGCGGCCGGTGTATCGCCAGCCAAGCCGGCGGCGACCAGACGCTCGCTGATTGCCGGCAGTTGCTTGACGCCCATCAAAATGACAAGCGTGCCGCCCAGCCGCGCCAACCCTTCGTAGTTGATGGCGCTTTCGTCTTTGTCCGGCGCTTCATGCCCGGTGATGACGGTGAAGGCGCTGCTGATGTGGCGCTGCGTCAAAGAGATGCCGGCATAAGCGGGCGCGGCAATGGCGCTGGACACGCCGGGCACGATCTCAAAGGAGATGCCATATTCGCGGCAAGCCAGCGCTTCTTCGCTGCCGCGGCCGAAGACCAGCGGATCGCCCCCTTTCAGCCGCACGACGTCTTTGCCCGCGAGCGCCCGGTCCACCAGCAGTTCGTTGATATGCGCTTGTGAGAGCCTTTGCCTGGCTGGCTGCTTGCCGCCATCGATGAGTTCGGCGTCGACCTTCGTCTCGTCCAGCAGAACATGGGGAATCAACCGATCGTAGATCACCACATCGGCTCGCCGCAGCAAACGCAGCCCTTTGCGCGTGATCAGATCGGGATCGCCCGGTCCGGCGCCGACCAGATAGACCGTCCCGGTTTTCACAACGACTCTCCCATTTCAAGCGCGGCTGAGAGCCAGACATTGCATGCGGAGCGGCAAGGCAGCGCGGCGTCATTGGCGGCCAAGTCTTCGCGCCAGGTTGGCTGGCGGATGCAGCCGCCGCATACCCGGTCAAAGGTCTCCATGAGGGCCGCCTTGGCTAGGTTCTGGATTCCGCGGAACATGCCTTGCTGCCGCCTGGCGACCGTCTCCAAGGACTCAGTCGTTAGCCGCCCTTGGCAATTTGCCGCCCAGTCGGCGACTACTCCGGGGTAGACCGTCTCGACCACAGCATGCGCGTCGTCAGTCTTTTCGCATTCGACCTGCCAGTCGCCCGGCATATCGACGCTGGTCGGCAAAGGGCGGAAAGGCTGCTCGCGAAGGTGACGCCGCAGCGACGCCGGCGACCCGAACTTCCGACTGCCAGCCCTTGCATCACTATGCCAGACGCGTTCACGGCTGACGTTGACTTGTCCCAAGGTCAGTATTCTTCCCGCGTCCAGAGCCTTGGACAAGAGGCGGCGCCCGGCGGACGGAAAGCACGCCCAGGCGCCATCGACCGCTTGCGACTCGAAAGGCAAGCCGGTGTCGCGCGCCAAAGCCAGCGCCACATCGCAGATCGACTCATCAGTCCCGACCGGCGCGCAATAATAAACGGCGCGTCCGTTGACCCGTCCAACCGTCGCGCTGCCGCTAATGCCAAGCGCGCGCGGCAAATCAATCCCGACATGCGAGCCATCAGCCAGAAAGTAGGGCAGGGCGATGATATTGGGCGAGCGCGTCGACTGATAGACGCTGGGAATAGGCGGATCATCGTCAAGATAGACGGCGACTACTTCGTCGAACCAGTTCGCTGCCCGGAGGCGCTCGGCTTGCTGACGCGCTGTGTCCCGGCTCTGCCTGTTGCGGCGTGTGCCATGACCGATGACGGCGACCGCCGATTCCGCCGCCGCAAGATTGAAGCGATTAATCGCGTCGCGTAGGCGCTCGTCGACGATAGCGTCCAGGATTCGGTGTTCGCCGATGGTCGGCGTCAAGTGTATCCGGCGTTTGCCGATGCGTGTTAAAGGACCGCCAAGCCCCATCTCGCTCGGCAGCGCCTGTTGCGCGAAGTAGCCGCGCGCCGTGAAGAGCGGCACGACAACGACGTCATCCGCTTCGACCATGTTCAGCGCTTGTGAGAACGCGGGCGGCTCCTTCCAGAAGCAAGCCGTTATTTCATCAGCGACGCCCAACTGCCGAAGCCGGTCAACACAATCCCAGACGACGCCGGCCGTGCTTGCGCTGATATGCGAGCCGTGCCCGGCAAGAATCAAGGCGACGCCGCTCATTCCGGCTCGTCCTCCAGCAGAATCGAGTAGAATAGCCGCCGCGCTTTTTCGCGTTCGCCTTCCCGTAGCAGCGCGAGCAATTCTGATGTCACAATCTCTTGATAGACGCTTTGCCGCTCTGCTTGGGCGGGCAGACGCTCCTTTTGAGTTTGACGAATCTCCCCCAGCCATTCCGCCAGCAGCGCGTATTCTTCGCCATAATCGGCTTCGAAACGCTGCTTGAGCAAGCGAATCAGCGCCGGGGACTTGCCATCGCTGCTTAAGGCGATAGTCAAGGGCGGCTGCTCTATCAGCGCCATATTGCTGAAGTCGCTGTGGTCGCTGCTGCCGTCAGCGACATTGCAGAGCGCGCGGATGCGATGCGCGTCTTGCGCCACCGTGAGATTGACGCGCTCATCATCGGTCGCGGCGATGACCAGCAGCGGCATATAGTCATTGAGCATGTCGCGTTGGTATCGCGCCTCAATCCATTCGATCGCGCCGTTGTCAGCCAGGTCTTGCAGCTCCGCGCTGGTCTCCGGGCTGACGAGCAGCACGCGCGCCCCGGCTTGCAGCAGGCGCCGAACCTTGCGCGCGCCCACGCGACCGCCGCCGATCACCGCCGCCTGCCGGTCGCGCAAGTGGAGCAAGATGGGATAAGCGGAAGCATGCTCAGCCATGGATTGCCTCCGCCAAGGGCGCGACATGGATGCCGCATTCGGTCTTTGCGCGCTTCGACCAGCGTCCGCTGCGAAGATCGCCGCCCTCCGTCTTCGCCTTGGTGCAGGTCCAGCAGCCGATGCTGGCGTAACCCATGGCGTGCAGCTGATTCGCGGGCAGGTCGTTTTCGCGGATATACCCCCAGACCTGCGCCTCGCTCCAATTGGCGAAGTGCGCAAGCTTGATCAGCCCATTGCGGCGGTCCCGGCTGAGGATTGGCGTGGCCGCGCGCTCGGGCGATTGATCGCGCCGCAGCCCGGTAACCCAGGCGTCAAAGCCGGCCAAGGCATCGCGCAGCGGAATGGTCTTGCGGATGTGGCAGCAGCGATCGGGATTGCGCTCCCACAGGCGGTCGCCATAATCGCGCGCCTGTTGCTTCGGTGTTTGCCGCGGCTTGACCCGCCACAGGTTGAGGTCAAAGCGCTGCTCCAAATCGTCGATGAGATCCTGCGTCTCCGGGAAGAGCAAACCCGTATCGAGCGTCAGCACGGTCGTTCGCGGCGCTATGCTCTGGAGCATGTGCAATGTGGCGATGCCGGTGACTTGAAAGCTCGTCACGATGGCAAGCTTGTCGCCGTAGGTCGCGCTCGCCCAGGCGAGGACTTCGCGCGGACTGGCTTTCTCAAAGTCTTTGGCTAGTTTCTCGAGTTTGTAACTTATCATCATGACTCCCGGTTCTGGCTGTTCGCGGTGAAAAGCAAAAGCGCCTCGGATTATCCAAGGCGCCCCGAAGTTTCTAAACTTCTCACCGGCTACATCGATCAACCAGCCCTGGATATCCTCGCTGCATCCGCGCAGCGCAGCAACAACAAGCGCAGGAACACGATTGAACTCTGAACATCATCTCGGCTTCCTATCCGCCGCTGGCAACAAAAAAGCCCCGTGTCGTTACGGGGCGTCTTTCTCCAATTTGCGCTGTGTCAATAAAGACTTGGCAACGCTACTCCGCACGACTTTCGGCTGAAAGCGTCTGACAACAACACGCGGCGCAGCAATTCCGATTCATCACATCTCGCGAAATATCTTGCTCAACGCCCCACAGCCTAGCGCAGCTTTGCTCGCCTGTCAAGCGCCTGATGAGAATTGGCGAGCTGCTCGGTCGGCATCTCATGCGCTGCCCATCCGCAGAGCGCCGTCCAAACGGATGGTCTCGCCGTTGAGCATGGCGTTTTCCACAATCTGCTGCGCCAGCTGCGCGTATTCTTCAGGCAATCCCAAGCGTTGCGGGAAGGGGACTTGCGCGCCCAGCGACTCGCGGACCGCCGCCGGCAAGCTGCCCAGGAGCGGCGTGTCGAAAATGCCCGGCGCAATTGTGCAAACGCGGATGCCGTATCGCGCCAGATCGCGGGCGACCGGCAAGGTCATGCCGACGATGCCGCCTTTGGATGCCGCGTATGCCGCCTGCCCGATCTGACCCTCAAAAGCCGCGACCGATGCCGAATTGATGATGACGCCGCGTTCGCCGCCCGCGTTTGGCCGATTGCTCGCCATTCCCGCGGCGCACAGGCGGATGCAATTGAACGTGCCGACAAGATTCACGCTGATCACGCCTTCGAAAGCTTCCAGCGGATGCGGACCGCGGCTGCTGAACGTCCGCGCGGCAATGCCGATGCCGGCGCAATTGACCAGCACATTGAGCCCGCCGAATTCCGCTTGCGCGAGATCCAAGGCAACGGCGACATCGTCTTCGCTGCAAACATCGCCTTCGCCGAATCGCGCGCTCTCGCCAAGTTCGGCGACGACCCGCTCGCCCTTTTCGCCATCGCGATCAAAGAGTACCACGCGCGCGCCCTCAGACACAAAGCGCGCCGCCGTGCCCGCGCCCAAACCAGACGCGCCGCCGGTGATCAGCGCGATGACGTCTTGCATCTTCATGTGATTTGCTCCAAATGTCGGCGACTAGAAACCCTCGCCCCCGGCTCCCTTATCTCGCCATTTCTATCGCGAGCATCACCAAGGGAGCTAGGGAGCAGCGCGCTGCGTGACGCAAGCTATATAGCGTGGTCGCGCGATTCCGCTTCGTAAGCGCGAGCCGGCCGCTCGTCCCTACACAGCGCTGCAATCGGCGTGGGCGGCTAACAGAGCCTCTACAGACGTCGCTTTGGGCGAGGTCAAGACGCTGAATTGATGTTGAGCGCTAACGCCCGTTGCCGCCATGCAAGTTGTTGAGGAAGGCTTCGTTCGTGTCGTATAGGCGGAAGTTGTGCAGCAACTGTTCAGTCGCGCCGACAATGCCTTCAGGCTGCTCCGCCAAGTGCGACCACATGCGCCGCATGGTGTAAACACGCTGCAAGACATCCGGACCAAGCAGCAGTTCCTCGCGCCGCGTCGACGACTGCTCGACATCAAAGGCGGGGAAGACGCGCCGTTCCTGCAGCTTGCGGCTCAGGTGCAATTCCATATTGCCAGTGCCCTTGAATTCCTCATAGATCACGTCATCCATCTTGCTGCCAGTATTGACCAGGCAAGTGGCCACGATCGTCAAGCTGCCGCCTTCCTCCACATTGCGCGCCGCGCCGTAGAGCCGCTTGGGCGGATGAATCGCCGAGGGGTCCAAACCGCCGGAAAGCGTGCGCCCGCTGGTCGGCACAACCAGGTTGTAAGCGCGCGCCAAACGCGTGACGCTGTCCAGCATCATCACGACATGCCGCCGGACCTCCACCAGACGCTTGGCTCGCTCCAGCGCCATTTCCGCCACGCGCACATGATGATGCACAGGATCGTCAAATGTCGAGGCGATCACTTCGGCGTCCACCGAGCGATCCATATCCGTAACCTCTTCGGGCCGCTCGCCGATGAGCGCGACCATCAGATGCACTTCAGGATAATTCTGGCTGATGGCGTTGGCGATATCCTTGAGCACGGTCGTCTTGCCCGCTTTCGGCGGCGAGACAATCAAGCCGCGCTGACCAAAGCCGATTGGCGCGATCATATTCAGCATCCGCGTCGAGATGATGCGCGGCAGCGTCTCCAAGTCGAAGCGAACTTCAGGGAAGATCGGCGTCAAACGCTCGAAATAGGCGCGGTTGCGAATCTCGTGCGGATTCAAGCCATTGACGGCGTCGACGCGCAGCAAGCCATAGTACCGCTCAGTGTCCTTGGGCGGGCGCACCTGGCCGATAACCATGTCGCCCGTGCGCAAGCCAAACTTCTTTATCTGCGTCGAGCTGACGTAGATGTCGTTCTGCCCGGGCAGATAGCCTTCAGCGCGCAAGAAACCAATGCCGTCATCGACGACCTCGAGCACGCCGCCGCGCAACTGATTGCCGCGCCGCTCGGCTTCTTCGCGCAGCAGTCCGATGATCAAGTCTTGCTTTTTTAGCCGGCTGAAACGCGGCACGTTATTCTTGCGCGCTAAGGTGCGCAGTTCGGGCAGGGTTTTTCCTTCAAGCGTTGCGATATTCATTCAGTTCTTCCTGGGGCGCTAATTGCGGCTAAGCTGGTATTTGATTGTGCCGCGCAGTCTGGTCTGTTTCCTGATGTGGTTGTCGGAGGGAAACGCTCCGTTCGTCGCCGTAACGCGCATCTCGCGAATCGCCAATTCTGAATCTCGGCAATCCCTGTTATAGGTCAATGCTGGTTTGCAAGTGGGCCTGGAACTTTCAATCAGCACTATATCATAAGTCCAAATGGGCGTCAACTCGTTTTGGCGGACGTATATAAACCTTTAACACTCCATAGCCAAACGCAATGGAGGATTGGGATAAGCGGCAGGGTCGAAACAAGGGGCAAGCCGCTGGGCAGCCAGAGAAGGACCGCGCTATGAATGGGAAGGGCGACTCAAAGAGCCGCCCCGACCTTGCCTGCCTTTAGCCGCTAGTCAAGCTCCTCATGCAACTCGTTGGCTTCCGCATTGAGCTCCGCCAGCGCTGCCGCAACGCCGACATCGCCATTGATGACTTCGGCGATCGTATTCGGTACCAAGCCGCGCACGGCGCTGTAGCTCGGCAGACCGGGCGATGAATAGACGCTGACCATATCGTCCTGCAAGATGCCATGCGCTTCGACGAAGCGCGCATAGGGCATCCGCGGCTCGGTGAAATCCGCCTCGGTCACTTCAATGTCGTTGCGGATGCTGAAGTAACCAGTCGCGCCGGACCATGCCAACTGCGCGTCACTGCCCGCCAGATACTTGACGAAGAGCCAGGTCGCCACTTCGGCTTCCGGGCTACCGGTCAGGATCGCCTGGCTGGGCACGTATAGCTGGATCGTGCGCCCAACGCCCTCGGCGCCGGGGAATGCGGTCGCGACCCACTCGTCGGTCATCTCGGCTTCCGCGGCGTCAAAAGTGACGAAGGGGATGCCGGCCGAGCTGCCAGCCGCAAAGGGCGTGATGCCCAGCGAAAAGTCGCCGGTGTTCTGATAGCGCTCGGCGTAGAGATAGGCGCAGCCGTTTTCCAGCATGCGCGTGAACATTTCCAGCGTCGCGACCACCGCGTCGGATTCGAAGATGTACTCGCCCGCTTCGCCATCGAAAATCGCGCCGCCGTGCGCCGCCACGAAGCTCTCAAAGTGCGACGTGCCGGTATCCAGCGGATAACCCTCATAATCAGCGCTTGTGCCCGCAGCGCAAGAAATCTCCTCGAATTCCGCCAATGTCGCCGGCGCGCGCCGCTCGTAACCCAATGCCTCGACGATATCAAGATTGGTGTAGAAGATGTTCAGCGAGTTCTGATTCGCCCAAGCGACGCGCATGCCATAAAAGGGCGCGAAGTCCAGTTGATTGACATCCAGCAAGTTGAAGTTGAGACTGGCTTGTTCTTCAGCCGGGATGCCCCAAGCCGGGCTGTTCATCAGCAAGTTGATATCGACCACGACGCCTTCGTTCGCCCAACCCGCGGCCGCATTGGCGTAACCCGCCACCAGATTCGGCAGCTCGCCAGAGAGTATCGCCGTATTCATCAGATCTTCGATCGTGCCGTAATGCCCCTGGTGATGAGCCTCCACCATGATCCCGTACTCGTTGCTGCTGTTGAAGTCTTCAATCAGCGCCGTCATGGTGTTGGATTGCGTGCTGTCGTCGGAATACTGATGCCAGTAGACAACCGTCTGTCCGCTGGGGTCCAGTCCTTCATAATCGGTATCGCCTTGCGCCTGCGCCAAGCCCAAGCTCAACAGCAGCAGGACGGCGACTAGTAGAATCTTCTTCATGGTCAATGCTCCTCCAGTTCTCGAAAGGTCGTCCTTAAGACGGATACATTACGATTGACGCCATTGTATCAGACCGAACGCGGCAGTGAAGCGTCGAGTCCGTTTAGCCATTAGGCGATGGCTTGACATCCGGACCTTTCGGGGAATTGGCGCGCCTAGCTCTTGATGCCCGTCTGCGCGATGCCCTCGGTGAACTGCTTTTGCGCAACGAAGTAGAGCGCAAGTATTGGGATCACCGTAATCACCGACGCCGCCATCTGCAAGTTCAAATCGCCGGGCGTGTCGGCAGTCACAAAGTTTGACAAGCCAACCGCGATTGGACGCCAGTCGTCGCTGATCGTCACCAGCAGGGGCCACATCAGCGCGTTCCACGAGCCGATGAAACCCAGCGTGACGATCGTCATTATCGGCGCCTTCGACAGCGGCAGCACAACGCTGACGAGAAAACGCGGATGCCCGGCGCCATCGATCCGCGCCGCCTCCCACAGGTCATCCGGTATCTGCAAGAAAAACTGACGCAACAGGAAAATATTGAATACCGACGCGAAGAATGGAATCGTCAGCGCGGGCCAGTTGTTGAACCAGGCCCCCGCCGCACCGAACAAACTCTCGCTCAACCGTCCCAGCCAGATCACCGTCAGCAAATGCGGGATCAGCATGACAATGCCGGGAATCATCATCGTCGACAAGAAGAGCGCAAACAGGAAATTGCGCCCGACGAACCTCATCCTCGCAAAGGCATAGGCGGCCGGAATGCAAACCAGCAGCGAGCCGACCACCGTAATTAAGGTAATGCGCACGCTGTTCCAGATATATCCCGAGACGCCGAAGGACTGCAATACGCCGGTAACCGGGTCGCTGACCAGCTCAATATCGAGGAAGTTCGCCCGCCGCAGCGCCGTGGCATAATTCTCCCAAAGCAGCTTCTCCGGCAGCAGCCGCGTCAGATTGACTTCGCTGAGCGTCATAAAGGACGCGCTGATCATCCACAAAAAGGGACCCACCGCAATCAGCACGCCGGCGAATAGCACGACGTAAATGCCAAAACGCCGCCAGTCCAGGGGCTTTGGCGGACCCTCCGCCGGCGCTTTCTGGACGCCCAAGCGACTGATCTCGGCGCTAGCCATAAAACACCCGTCTGCCCATGATCCGGTTTTGGAAGAGCGTCATCAGCAATATCAGCGCGAACAGAACAAACGCCATCGACGAAGCATAACCATAGCGATTGCTGTTCTGCAGCTCGTCGAATATGTAAACGCTGGCGGTGTTGACCTTGCTGCCGACAGCCCCAGTTCGCAGGATCCAGATCTGCGTGAAGGCTTGAAAGGTGCCGATGATCGCCACCAGCGAAAGGAAGAAAATGGTCGGCGAGAGCAAGGGTAAAGTGATATGCCGGAAAATGCGCCAGCCGCCCGCGCCGTCAATCCGCGCCGCTTCATACAGCTCGCCCGGGATATTGCCCAAGCCCGCCAGAAATATCACGGCGTCGTAGCCGATATAGGTCCAGGTCGAATAGATCATGATGACGACCAGCGCCAGCGCCGGCCCCGCCAGGAAGTCCGGCAAGCCCAGCAGACTGCCCAGCGACGACCGCTCGAGAATCCAGCGCTGCGGTTCTATGCCGACCAGCGTCAGCATCCGGTTGGCTGGCGCGGTCTTGCCAGCGTCGAAGATAACGCGGAAGACGATGGAGGTGGCGACGAAGGGCGTAATATACGGGATGAAATAGACCATGCGGAAAAACGCGCGGAAGCGAATCGGCTGAAAGAGTAAATACGCGAGCAGCAAGCCGATCGTCAGTTGGACCGGCACGGTGCCGCCCGCGTACATCACCGTTACCCAAAAGCCCTGCAGCAAGTCGTCATCGCCGGCTGCCAATGCCGCGGGCGCTTCCGCCATCACCAGGTAGCCGCCGACAGCCAACGACAGCCCGCTGAAAATCATGAAGATAAAGCGCCGGTTCTCCAGCGCCTTGATGCCGCGTTGAAAGAGGACATAGGCGGCCGCGATCATGCCGATACCCGCGCTGATGAACACCAACTGCGACCAGACCGGCAGACGTTCGCCCGCCTCGCGCGCTTGGGCAATCGCAAGCTCAGTTTCTTGAAGTGTCAGCTGCAGCAGGTATGCCGACCCCGCGGATAGCGCCGTTGTGATCGCGCTGAAGACGATAAGCTCTCCGCTGGCATCGCTGCGGAATCGCCGCAGGACAATCGACAGGCTGACAACCGCTGCCAGCAGTCCGACCAGCATTGCGTTGCCTGCCTCATGCACGCCCGAGCTGGCGAAACTCTCGCCGAATTTCTCCATGAATAGCGCCAGCGAGGTATCCTGTCCGCGCACCAGACGGGGAATGAGCATGATGACGGGAATCAGCTTGAAGAACCAGTCGATCGTGAGCAAGAGGGCGAAACCGCTGACTGCCCCGGCGGCGAGAGCGGGCCACTCGGCGGACCAGCGCGCGCGCCGCAGCGTCTTCAACAGCCGGCGCGCCATCATCGCGGTCGCGGCGAAGCCCAGCAGCGACAGCCAGAAAAACAGGATGTAGCCCAAATTGCCCAGGGCTTTCTCGTAGTTGGCCAAGCCGATGTATTCGTCCGGGAAGCGGCGCCAGCGGTGCAAGCTGACGAAGAAGGCGAAAGCCACCGGGAACAAGCCAAACAGCGCGATCAAACAACCGGCCGGTCCTAGAAAGGCGTATGCCGTCAGGTTCTCGATGAGGATCCGCCCGCGCCGTGTATTCAGCATGTACTCAGCATCCAGTCCGCCGCGAAACATTTGACCTGCCACCGCGTCCGACGGCGCCAACGCGCCCCAATTATACTTGCCCGCCGGAACAAATCCAAACTCGCGCCGTCGTGAGCGTGATGCAAATCGAGGACATGGCAACTGTTAATCCTGACTCAGAATTTAGCAATTGTAGGCGCTCGCCCGCGTCAGATTTTTCGAATGGGCGCGTATATATTTTCGTGATTCGCCACTCCTCCGTCGTCCCGGCCTGCCGCATTGTCGCGCCATCAACATTGACGCGCGCATTCATGCTACAATCACATTAGTGATCGAGACCGCGAAGGATCGCGCATGTCGCGTCGTATCTATGTCATAGGCGCCTTGGTCTACGACATCGTATTTGAAGTGCCCGATTGGGTCGAGCCCAACCGCGCCGTTCACGCCTCGCAGGCGACCTTCTCGCCGGGCGGCAAAGCGCTTAACCAGGCAGTGGCCGCGCGCCGCCTGGGCGCTGATGACGTCCGTCTGATCGGCTGCGTCGGCGATGACTTCTTTGGCTCGGAGCTGGTCAATGCCGCCAAGCGCAATGGCGTCAACACCGAGTTCGTCCGCCGGCATGGCGACGCCCGCACGAGCATCGCCGCGATCGTCGTCAAGGACGATTTGCCCGGCTTCATCGGCGCGCCCGATGCCAGCCGCCGCGTCGACCGGCGCCAAATCGAAGCGGCGCTGACGGACATCCGCGCCGGCGATATCCTGCTGGTCAATTTCGAAGTCCCGCAGCCCTTGGTACAGTCTAGCCTTGAACTGGGCCGCGCCCGCGGGGCGATCAATGTGCTAAACCCGGCGCCCTTTTTTTCGCGCGACGCCTTCGTCATCGAGTACCTCTCGCTGGTCGATGTGATTATCCCCAACTTGCTGGAAGCGCAGCTCATCCTGGGCTGCCAAAGCGAGGACGCGGCAAAGCTGGCGAGCGGCTTGCGCGCATTGGGCGTCGGACGAGTCGCGCTGACCCTCGGGGAAGCCGGCAGCCTGTTCTTCGCCGATGGCCAGCGTATCCCGCAGCGCGCCTACCTGCTCGATACCGTTGACACCACTGGCGCCAGCGACGCCTTCGTCGGCGCCTTCTGTCATGGCTTGGCGCAGGGCTGGCGCGCCGAACGCTTGCTCGAAACCGCTTCGGCGACCGCCGGCTTAGCCTGCGCCAAACGCGGAACCATGGCTTCGCTGCCGACCCGCGACGAGGTTGACACGCTGCTGGCGGAGAAGATACGCTGAACCCTGGCGCGCTGCATTTGCGTAACCCGCTTCGCCCGGCTGTGTTTAAGGATTTACAGCATGAGAAACTTCTTCGCCCGCCGGGACAGCTACGACGACCTTGACGACAGCGAGCTGGTCGCGCTGGCGAAGGCGGACAATCAGGCTTTCGGCGAACTGTATTCGCGCTACCTGAAAAAGATCTACAGCTATGTCTATCGTCGCACCGGCAACACGCATGACGCCGAAGATCTGACTGCGAAGGTCTTTATGCGCGCTTTGGCTCATATCGGCGCCTACGAAGATCGCGGCTTGCCCTTCCAAGCCTGGCTCTACCGCATCGCGCACAACATCGTCGCCAATTGGCGTCGCGACCAAAGCAAGCATAAGATCATTGCCCTGGACGACTATGTGGCGCGCTCGCTACAGTCGGAAGCGCCCGAGCGTCTGGCGCAAGAATCGGAAGAGACGACGCAACTGATGGCGGCCGTTCGCCGTCTGCCGGAGGACCGACAACAGTTGCTACTGCTGAAGTTCATCGAACAGATGCCCAATGCCGAAATCGGCGCGATCATGGGACGGACCGAAGGCGCTGTCAAATCGCTGTATCATCGCACGCTGCTCGCGCTGCGTGACGACTTGCGGCTGCTGTCTGACTCCGCGTCCGAACGGTATATAGACGGAACAAAGGTGTGAGCGTATCATGTCTTCACAAACTGAACTGAACGCGCAAGACGCGCTCGACGCCATCACCCGGAACCTGCAAGCCGGCGATGATGTCGATAATCTGCTGACGCAAACCGACGCCGCGTCGACCGACGCCGGCGAGCTCGCCGATATCATCCGGCGCTTGCACGCTGTCCTGACCCCGGCCGAACCCAGCCGCGATTTCGCCGACGAGCTTCGCGCAGACTTGCTGGACGATGAACAGGGTATGGTCCTGCGCGTCCGCCAGATGCCCGCGCGCGTTCATGTCGCCGCGATTCTGGCATTGATCGCCGGTTGCCTGCTTTTCATCATGCGCCGCCTTTTCGGCTCGGACGCGCCCCAGGAAATTCAGGAAGAAGCGGTCGCCACTCCGCTCTAAGGCTTCTACAATAGCGCAGTCGTTTCGCCGTCGAGACTCGGATCGCGCGAGGACGACTCTAGAGGCAGTTTGGTTCCTGGGCACAGCAACTGGAATCAACGAGATTCTATTACGAAGGCTCCCCTGTTCTGATGATTCTGGAGGAATGGAAAGTTATTGTTTCGCCATGCTACGACCCGAATTTGTCAGAATATCACCTGTTCTGGCCGCTGATTCCTGGCGAAAGTTGTAGCGGCGACTGATGGGCTGTGTCTGCGCGCCCCGGCGAGTCGCCCGAAAATATTCAATATCGACATGAGATCGTTCTGCGAGGCAATCCTGTCCTGTGCTCAACTGATGATTCGGCGAGGGGGCTGGGGCCTGAGGTAGAATTATCGCATCGAAATGACCTGCTAGCGGACAAGCCTTACAGGCGTGACCTTGAAAGTTCTCTCGCTTCGGCAGCTCAACCGCGCCTTGCTCGCGCGCCAGTTCCTGCTGCAACGCAGCTCGCTGGACAGCCTCGCCGCCATAGAATCTTTGATCGCGCTGCAATCCCAGATTCCCAACCCGCCTTACGTTGGCTTGTGGACGCGGCTGGAGCGGTTCGCAAAGCGCGACCTGACGTCGCTGCTGGAATCGCGCCAGGTTGCGCGCGCTCCCTGGATCCGCTCGACCCTCCACCTCGTCAGCGCCGCGGACCATCAGCGCTTCCAGGCGGTGATCCAGCCGGCGCTGGCGCGGGGCTTGCGCTCTTTCTTCGGCGCCCGCGCCAAAGACCTGGACATTGACCGTCTGATCGCGATTGCCAAGCCCTTTCTTGAAGCTGAGACGCCCGCCATCGGCGCCCTCCGCGACAAACTGCAAGCGCATCTGCCCGACCAGGACAAGCAAGCGATGGCTTACGCCGTGCGCAGCTTCCTGCCGCTGGCGCAAGTCCCGCCGAGCGGCACATGGGGCGTCGGCACGCGGGCGACATACACCACCGCCGAAAGCTGGCTCGGGTCCCCTGATCCCCTTGACCTTGCCGCGCTCTTCCGCCGCTATCTGACCGCCTTCGGTCCCGCCAGCGTCATAGACTTCCAAACCTGGTCCGGCATGACCCGCCTGAAGCCTCAACTCGCCACCGCGCTCAAAGATCTGGTTATGTATCAAGACGGGAACGGACAGACGCTCTACGACCTGCCGAACCTGCCGCTCGCCCAGGCCGACGCGCCCGCGCCGATACGCTTCCTGCCCGAATACGATAACATCCTCATCGCCCATAAAGACCGCCGCCGCATCTTGCCGGAAGCCCAACGCAAGAAGGTCTTCGTCTCGGCGGGCCGTGTCTTGGGCTCGGTGCTCGTCGACGGCTTCGTCAGCGGGATCTGGAAAGTCCGCCGCGACAAACCCCATGCGCGTCTGCTCGTCTCCCTGTTTGAACCGCAAGCCGCCGACGCGCTCGCCGCGATAGAAGCCGAAGGCCTCTCGCTGCTGCGCTTCATCGAGGACGACGCCGACCATTATCACATAGACTTCGACATCGGCGCCTGACGCGCTGCACTAGGCTTGGACCGCAATCGGTGGTAGGCTGGACAGCGTCTATATCCTTGGAAACACAACCGAGTGTGCGCCGTGCCATCAGCCGACAAAATCTCCGCCTTGCGCGGTATGCGCGATCTCTTAAGCGCCGATTGCGCGCGCCAGCACGCCATTCAGCAAGGCCTCGAAGGGCATTTCCGCCTGCACGGCTACGCATCCATCGACCTGCCCATCCTCGAAAACACCGAACTCTATCTGCGCAAATCGGGCGAAGACATCGCCGCCCGGCTCTACGAATTCGATTTCAAAAGCCGGCGCGTCGCCCTGCGCCCGGAGATCACGGCGTCGGTCATGCGCGCCTATGTCGAGCGTCTGCAAGACGAGCCGCTGCCCATGCGCCTTCAATACAACGGACCCGTCTTCCGCTATGAGAAACCGCAGCAGCATCGTTATCGCCAATTCAACCTGACCGGCGTTGAACTAATCGGCGCCGGCGGTCCGCGCGCCGACGCCGAATTGCTTCATCTCGCATCCAGCAGTCTCGAGCGCCTTGGCATACAGCGCTACGCCATAACCATCGGGCACACAGCGCTGCTGGACCGTTTCCTCAACCGGCTTGGCTTGCGCAAGCAGCTGGTCAGTTTTCTGTTGCGCAACATGGAGAACCTGCGCAAGCGCGGCGTCGGCGCCGTGCTGGAATCCCTGATCCAGATTTATCCCGAATATGATGGCGCGGCTGCCCCGCATGGCGAAAGCGGCGCGGACGACAACAGTCAAAGACTGATCAACGTGCTGCGCGAAATGAGCGACAGCGAAGCCCATCAAGCCGTCAGCGATTTTCTGCACAGCCTGAACATCCGCATCGCCACCGACCGCGGCCAAGGCGAAGTGATCGCCCGACTGCTGCGCAAAATACGCGAAGACCAACAAGCGCCCAAAGTGCAGCTCGCCCTGGAATTCATGGAACGACTCGGTGAACTGAACGGCGCGCCCGCCGACGTCCTGCCGGTCGCCTTTGCCTTGGCCGACGAATATGACCTGGATCGCACGGTCTTGACCGCGCTTGAGCAAACCCTGGCTTGCCTGGACGATTGCGGCGAGCGGCACGGCAAGCTCCGGCTGGACTTCGGCTTAAATCGCGGATTGCATTACTACACCGGCTTTATCTTCGAGCTGCATGCCGCGGCGCCCAACGACGAACCGCTTCAGCTCTGCGGCGGCGGACGCTATGACAATCTCATCGGCATCTTTGGCGGCGCCGAGCCGACCGAAGCCGCCGGTTTCGCCTTTGGCATTGAGCGCCTCGCCAGCCTCTTGGCGGCCGGACAAAGCGACGCTGACAACCGGCCCGACGTACTGGTAATTCCGCTTGCCGCCGCCGACTTCTCAACCGGCTTCGCTGTCGCTGACGAACTGCGCGCTCATGAAATCGCCGTCGAAGTGAACATCGACGCCCGCAGCCTGCGCCGCAGCCTCAGACGCGCCGACCGCCTTGGAATCGCCTTGGTGATCATCATCGGCGAGGATGAACGCCGCGTCAAAGCCGCCCGCCTCCGCGATATGCGCCGTGGCGCGGAAACGCAGACGCCGCTGGCGGACCTCGCCAAGTCGGTAGTGGAACGGCTAAGCGCCTATGATTGACACCGTGCCCGCGGACCAACTGATCATCGCCTTGCCGAGCCGTGGGCGTCTGGCGGAGGCCACCGATAATCTCTTTGCTAATGCCGGCTTGCGCATCTATAAACCCAATCAGCGCCAATACACCGCGACCATCCCCAGCCTGCCCGGGTCGCAAGTCGTCTATCAGCGGCCCCGCGATATCCTCAACCAGGTCGGCGAAGGCCAAGCCGATATCGGCGTCACCGGCTTGGACATCGTCGCCGAACACAGTGAAGATTCCGCCGATGTCATGGTGATCGATCGCCTGGGCTTCGGCCGCTGTCAATTGCTGCTGGCTGTGCCCGATTCCTGGATCGATGTGACATCAATCGCCGATCTGGCTGACCTGAGCCTGCGCCAGCACGCGCGCGGCGCCCAGCTCCGCATCGCGACAAAATACAATAATCTGACCAAAAGCTTCCTCTATCGCCAGAGCATCTCGCGTTTCCTGATCGTCCATGCCGAAGGCGCCATGGAAGCCGCGCCGCGCATGGCTTACGCCGATATGATCGCCGACCTTTCCGAAACCGGCACGACTCTGCGCGAGAACCAACTGCGGCCCCTCGACGGCGGCGTCATCTTCGCCTCGGAAGCGGTGATGATCGGCAATCGCCGGCGCCTGCGCGAAGCGCCAAACAAACTCGAAACCCTGCGCGAACTGATCGAGCTTATCGAAGCCCATCGCCGCGCGCGTCAATTTGTCTCACTCCGCGCCAACATCGCCGGCCAATCCGTTGCCGATGTGCAAGACCGCATCCTCGCCGATCCCACCTTGGCCGGCGCCAAAGGTCCCGGCGTCGTCGCCGTCGCCAGTCCGCCCGGCGCAAAAAAGCATTGGTTCGAGACCAATCTGCTTGTCCGCACCGATCTCATCCACAAAACCATGCAGCGCCTGCGCGCCCTGGGCGGCGCCGATATCATCGTCACCCGACCCGATTATGTCTTTGGCGAAGCGTCCGCGACCTACAACCGCTTTGAACAACTGCTCAACAAATATGAACGCACGAGCTGGGAGGCGTAGATGACTTCCGTAGGCATTCTCAATCCTGGCGCGATGGGCGTCTCCATTGCCGCCTCCGCCAAAGCCGCCGGGCACAAGCTGTATTGGGCATCCGCCGGGCGCAGCGCCGCCACGCGTCAACGCGCCGCCGAGCAGGGCTTGCTTGAAGTCGACGCGCTGTCTGCCCTCTGCGCCGCCTGCGACATCATCGTCTGTGTCTGCCCGCCGCACGCCGCCGAGTCAGTCGCCCGCGCCGTCGTTGACGCTGGCTTCAGCGGGCTTTACTGCGACGGCAACGCCATCGCCCCACAAAAATCGCGCGCCATCGACGCCATGATGCGCGCCGCCAGCATCAATTTCGTCGACGGCGGCATCATCGGTCCGCCGGCGTGGAACCCAGGCGCGACCCGCTTCTATCTCTCCGGCGAATCCGCCCGCGAAATCGCCGCCCTCTTCGATGATTCCCTCACCGACGCCCGCGTTATCGGCGCCGAAATCGGCCAAGCCTCGGCGCTGAAGATGGTCTTCGCCGCTCTCACCAAAGGCTCTACCGCGCTGCTCGCCGCCATCTACGCCACAGCCGAGAACCTCGGCGTCCGCGCCGATCTCGAGCGCGAGTGGTCCTTGCGTGATCCCGACTCGGTTACGCAAAGACGAAACCAAACGCGCAACGTCACCGCCAAAGCCTGGCGCTTCGCCGGCGAAATGCAGGAGATCGCTGCCACTTTCGAGGGGGCTGGCATCCCGCCCGGTTTCTTCGACGCCGCGCATGAGCTGTATTCGCGCCTGGCGAGGTTCAAGGACGCCGAGTCCGCGCCCGCGTTAGATGCTGTACTTGCTGCGCTGCTTAACGAGCAAACTTGAATTCGCGTTTACGCAGGAATATGCCTCTTCGTCAGCGTAGGAGATCGATTCCAGCGGCATTTGCGTCGCCGACGATTCTTATTCTTAAAGGCTAAATGTGCCTGCGTGAGAGCCGCTGGTTCGCCTTCCTCGCACGCGTGAAAAACTCTATGTTGTCTGCCGCCTCGGCCTACACCGTGAAATTGGGGATACAGGCTCTCTAGCCCCGCAGCGCCGCCACCAACTCCGGCAAGCCCGCAAACACCGCGTCCGGCTGAACCTCGCTCTCGCGCAGGCTCGCGTCGGTCTCCACGCCCGTCAACACCAGCGCCGTCTTGATGCCCAGCGCGCTTGCCCCGGCGATATCCGTGCCGATGCGGTCGCCAATCATCAGCGTCTCTTCCGCGACCGCGTCCAGCTGACGCAGCGCCGCCTTAAACATTCCCCGCGCGGGCTTGCCAATGATCGTTGGCTTCACACCCGATGCCGACTCGATCAGCGCCAGGAGGCTGCCCGCGCCCGGCACCAGACCCTCGGGCGACGGAAATGACGAATCCGGGTTCGTACCGATGAAGCGCGCGCCCGACCGTATAAGCAGCGTCGCCGTCTTGACCTTGCTGTATGTCAAGTCAAAGTCGATGCCGCAGACGACCAGCTCGGCATCCCGCTCGACCAATTCAAAGCCGGCTTTGATCAGCAGTTGCTTCAAGCCATCGCCGCCGACGACATAAACACCCGTCCCGGCGCGATACTCCGCTCGCAGCGCGCTGACCGTCGCCGTGCCGCTGGTCACGATATGCCGCGGCTCAATACCCGGCACGCCCAGCGCCGCCAGCTTGGTCACATAGTCGGAAGGCGTATTGCGGCTGTTATTCGTCGCCAGCGCAAAGTCCATGCGCCGCTCAAAAAGGAAGTCGAAAAACTCCGTCAAGCCCGGCAACGGCTGCGACCCACGCCACAGCACGCCATCCATATCGGCGATTATCGCCTTGATTTGCTTGCTCACCTGGAATCGCCCTCGCGCTCGCGGAAACAGCGCCCCATTCTAGCGCGCCGCCTTCACAATCCGTAGGGGCGAGCCACTGAATCGCCCATCGCGGAAACGCCCGTCTTCCCAATCTGTAGGGACGAACCAGTGGCCAGCGATGAAATTCCAAGTAACCAACGAGAACAACCGCCCGTGTTTCGCAATCCTTAAGTTCATCTATTCCTTGCATGGGCGATCCAGTGGCCGCTGTTGAAATCCCTGTTTCACTACCACCCCAAACCCCTCCCCCAATATCGAGCGCAGGAGCGGACAGGTGCTTGTACCCGATTCTCCGCCGATCCCCGGTTCATCCGTGAGGCGTGACTCGACCAAGAATTCGCGCATCATCGCTTGCAAGGCGCGCAAATGCCCGTATATTCCCATCGTCTTGCGGCGCGCTCCCCCTCTCTGATGAGTCGGAGAGGGCGCGGGGCGAGATAGACCGCAGCGGCGCTCCACCTTGCAGGGTCTACTTCAACCGCTCCAGCGTGCCCTGCTCCAGCGCCCAAAGCCGGCGGCGCTCTTGCTCTTGCAGTAGCCTCGTCAGCCGCGGATAGCCGTTCTCATATTCGCGCGACCACTCGATCGAGAAATCGCCGCTGCGGATCTCATCCAGCGTCGCCTCCATCAACCCCTCCAGCTTGAGCTCCTTGAAACGATGCAGGCGGCTGAAGATGCCGTATTGGCCCGTCAGCGACGACAGCCGCAAGGCATGCAGCAAGCCCCGCTGCGAGGCGCGCCAAAGATAATCGGTGAATTCGCCCGAAATAATCAGGTCCATCATCACCGCTTCCGCCGGATAACCCTCGTCCAAAAGCACGTCCGCCGCCGTCGTCATCACATGCTGGAAAGCCGGCAGAATCGCCTGCTGCACGAATAGATCGAGCTGGGATTCCTGCTCCAGGCTCATCTCGATCGCGCCCGCGCGCAAACCGCCCATCGCCTTCGCCAGCGCCAGCAGCGATTCCATTGCCGTCCCGGTCGCGTCCTGCCCGGCGCCGACGAAACAATAGAAGCCGTTGCCATCCAGATAGCGGCTGCGCACCGCCTCGCCGATCGTCCGCGGCGCGATCATGCCCACATCGACGAAGGGCGGCGGCTCGACGAAGCCGAAGGCGATATTGTAGCCGCTGAAGAACACCAGCAGATGCCCGCGCGCCAGGTACGGCGATATCTTCTCCAGGTACACCTCCGGCGCCACCTCATCAGGCAACAAGAGCATCAGAATATGACAGCGCGGCACGACTCTCTCAATATCCTGCGGCTCGAAGCCATCCTCGCGCGCATGATCCCGCGTCTCATCCTCGCGCAATCCGACTAGAACCCGCACGCCCGAATCACGCAAGTTGTTGGCAATCGGCCGTCCCAAATTGCCGAAACCGATAATGCCCACGGTCTTGCCGCTCAAGACATTGAGGTTGGCGTCGTCTTCACGATAAATGGTCGTCATCAGCGTCTCCCCGCCTCAAGTCACACAATCCGCTTGCGCCACAACTCGAGATCCTTGTTGTTGCGGTAGAACCCGAAACGCTGATACATCTCCTGCGACGGCGCATTGCTCAACTGCGTGTTCACCGAGATCGTTTCCAGCGGCAGTCGCTCGCATTCAGCCAGAAAGCCGTCAAGCAGCTGCGAGCCGATGCCGGCGCGCTGATGCCGCGGATCCACCGCCAGCCGCGCCAGATGAGCCACGCCGTCGTGCCGCGTGCCAAATTGATAAGCCACTACCACGCCATCCCGAAGCGCTACCCGCGCGTGAACCGACTGCCGCAGCGCCTGCCAGATTTCGTCGTGCCCCAAGCGCCACAGCGCCGGAAACGCCCGCCGGTCCACTTCGGCGATCGCCGGAACATCCGCTGGCGCCGCCGGCCGCAATTCCGCCACCGCCGACCGCAATGCCGGACGCCGGCTGCCTTTTTGGCGCAGCGTGATTACCTCATCCGCATAATCGAAACCGAGAGACCGCAGATAAGTCGCCAGCCAGTTCGTCACCATCAGCCCCGCCGCTTGCCCGATTCCCGCTCGGCGACAATACGCTTCGGCGCGCTCCCATAGCTCCTCGACGATCAGTCCGGGCATGCGGGCATCGCCCACGCATAACAGCCGAATCCAGCTGCAGTCGTCGATCGGCAGCGACAAGCCGATGACGCCCGCCAATACCGCGCCCCGCCAAGCGAGGAAGACTTGACCGCGTTCCTGGTCCAGCCATTGCCCCAAGCTGTACCAATCCAGATGCTTGTGCGTCCACTGGCTGAAAGCGCTGAGCTCGAGCAGCGCGCTTCGATGCCGCCGAGCGTATGGCCGGACCTCAAGCCGCGTGTTCAGCATCAGTTTCGTTTCGGCGCTCGCATCACGTAGCTGCGCGCGCGAATTGCGAAAATCTGGCAGACGCGCTGGTCAAGCAGCCGCGTCGCGATCCGGCTGTCCATCTCTTCCAGCGTTTCCGACGTCGTGATCACCGTCGGCATCTTCGCCCGATAACGGTAGTCGATGATCTGAAACAGCTTCTCTTTTGCCCAGGGCGCGCCGCTCCCCAGTCGTAAGTCGTCGAGTATCAATATCGGCGTATTCATAAGATCGTGCGCGTGCTTGTCAATCAGCGCGCTGGACTTCGGGTCGGACGCCCGCCGTAGAAAATCGAGCAAATCCGGCGCCGCATGAAAGACTACCGAGCTGCCGTTTTCGTACAACTGACCAGCAATTGCGGCCGCCAAATGCGTCTTGCCGGTGCCGTATTCGCCAATCAGGCAGAGCCAGCCCTCGGGATTGCCGACCCAGCTCCGCGCCAGTTGCGCGCCCCGCCGCAAGTTTTCAGTTTCGTCGGCGCTCGCTCCAGCCGTCTCGAAACTGTCGAATCGCATGTCGCTGTACAACTGCAAATTGACCGACGGCGATCCCGGCGTCTGCGCCCGCAGAGTCCGTCGATAATCGGGCGCGACTATCGCCACCACATTGACTAGCGGATCCAGCAGACGGCTGCTTAACCAGGGATCGAAATCGTCGACGGACTGGCTGGTCGTGATAACGGTCGCGAGCTCGTTCACATGTCGATAATTCAGCAATTGAAAGAGCTTTTCTTTCGCCCATGGGCTGGGGTTCTCCACACCCAGGTCATCCAGCACCAGCAGCGAGACGTTGCGGATGCGCTCAAAATAGTCATCGTAACTCGCTTCGCCGCGCGGATCGAAGGTCATGCGCAAGAGGTCGAGCAGGTCGGGCGCGGTGACGAAGATGACTTGCTGCCCCGATTGCTCCAGCCGTTCATTGCCGATGGCGACCGCAAGATGCGTCTTGCCACAGCCCACCACACCCTGGAAGACGATCCACCCTTGCGGATTATCAGCGAAGCCCTGCGCCGCGTCTTTTGCCGCGCCCAATGATGACAGCACATTTTGCGTATAGCTTCCGCCTATGGGCGTCGTCTCGAAGCACTCAAATGTCTTGTCCCGATAGGCATCCAGGTTGCCATAGCGCCGAAGCCGCGCCAGCATGTCTTGATCTTCGTGCGCCGGATGGTTCGGGCAACGCTGGAATTTGCCAAAGCGCGGGTCATCCAACGGCACATCCAGCGCATAGACGCCCTTGCCGTCGCAAATAGGGCAGGGGAGATCGCGGTCGTCCGGATCCCGACAGACAAAGTCGCGCCCCAGGTCCGCGCTCGCATCCGCTTCAGGACTTGATGAAGTCCTTCCATTTTCCGGCGGTGTATTGCTGGCGCCGCTCAAGATGTCTCCCACTTGTTTCACGGCTGCGTCCTTCCTGCTGCCATCCCTCCAACACGCGCTGAATATATCGCCAGTTCCGCGCGTTACGCTCGACCGCGGTCCGCATCGCGTCCTCAATCCACTCGGGCGGGTATTCCGCCTGAGCCGCCTTAATCGCCTCGGCAATCATCGGCGTCAACGCGCCGATATTCTCCTCATACATGCTGTAAAGCGTGGGCCGCGGCGGCAAAATCTCAATCTCATCGGCAACCGCCGGCCGCCATTCGCCGGCTTGAACCTGCCGCTGCAAATCTCGCCCGGCGCGATCATTGCGGAAATAGAGCTGCCGCCTCTCGTCGCGCAATCCAACTTCAGCCCGCAACAGCGTGCCGCGCTCAATCGCCTTCCGCAGCGCCGCCGCCAGAACCTCTTCCGGCGCCACCGACCGGTCGACCACCGCCAAGCCGCGCATCAAGTCCCCGTCCGCCAGAAACTCCTCCAAAGACAAGTACCGGTAATTGCCCGCTTTCTGTCGCAGCGCCGCCAGAAAATAGACCGTAGCCTTCATCTCGGCCAAATCGTCTATCACCGGCATCACCCGGCTGAAAAACTCGGCTGGGAGAACCGCCTCGTCCAAGTCGCCGCCCACGCCAAGCCAGTCAACTGCGCTCATGCCGCTCACTCGAGGTTGCTCAGGTCGACCCGATGCCGCTTGAGGTCGGTGAACTTGGTGTACGATTTCTCAAAATAGAGATGAACCGTGCCCGTCGGGCCATGTCGATGCTTCGAAAGCATGATATCCGCCTGGTTGGGGAACTCAGTCGTGTCCGGATTGTAAACCTCATCGCGGTACAAAAACATCACGGCGTCGGCGTCTTGCTCAATCGTGCCGCTCTCCCGCAAATCCGATAGCTGCGGGCGCTTGTCCTGCCGCTGTTCCACCGCCCGCGAAAGCTGCGCCGTCGACAGCACGCATACATTCAGCTCGCGCGCCATCTCCTTCAGCGAACGGCTGATATAACTGATCTCTTGCACGCGATTGTTCTCATAAGCCTTGCCCGCCGACATCAATTGCATGTAATCCACCATGACGATATCCAGCCCGTATTCGTGCTGCAAGCGGCGACACTTCGTCCGCATTTCAATCGGCGTAATCGCCGGCGTATCGTCAATGAAGAGCGGGAAATCCGAAAGGCGTCCGATCGCTTCCGTCAGTCGCGTCTGCTCGCGCGGGTTGATGGCGGCCGTGCGCAATTGCGTGATGCGGATACCAGTCTCCATCGACAGCAGGCGCTGCACCATCTGCTCCACGCCCATCTCCATCGTGAAAATCGCCACCCGTTTATTCAGCCGCGCAGCATTCAGCGCCACCGTCAATATCCAGCTCGTCTTGCCCATGCCGGGCCGCCCGGCGAATACTACCAAATCTGACTTCTGGAAACCGCTCAACAACTCGTCCAAGGCTCTGAAACCTGTCGGGATGCCGATCGCCCCTGACCCCAATTCCAGCAGCTTCTCAATCTCATCGTAATAGTCGCTCAGCGCCGTTCCTATCGGCACGAATTCGCGATTCATCTGACCATCGCTGACCGCGAAGAGTTTCTCCTCGGCTTCGCTGATGACCTTGTCAATCGGCAAATCTTCATCCAGGGCCGTCTGCCGAATCTCATCGGCCGCCTTCAGCATCTTGCGCCGCGTCGATGTCCGCGACACCACCTCGCCATATACCTCGGCATGAACCGCGGTCGGCGTCTTGTTCACCAAACTCGTCAAATAAGCCTGCCCGCCGATCTCCTCCAGCACGCCCATCGCAGCCAACTCTTGCGCCAAGGTGACATAGTCGATGGCGTCGTTGCGCTCTTGCAAACGACTGAATGCCGTCCAGATGTGTTCGTGCCGCTTGAGGAAAAAGTCCTCGCCGTCGAGGAAGGCAGCGATGCTAAGATATGCCTTCGGCGCCAGAATGATCGCGCCCAGAACCGCCTCCTCCGCTTCCAGGCTCATGGGCAGTTGCATCTGGACGGGCGCCGCCTGATAATCCATAAAAGTGCATCCAAAAGCGCTGAGTAGCCCGGACCTTGACCGCCCGGCTCAGCGCATCGCCAGCGCTATATCAATGTTCAGCCTACCGGGCTGATGTTCACTCTTCGTCTTCGAGGTCTTCCAGATTCAGCGTGTCGACGAAATCGGCAAAGGCGCTCAGCTTGCTCTCGTCCACGCGCTCGCCGCCATCGCCCGGCTCATACATGTCATCCGGCAATCCCAGAATCTCCGGCTCCACATTCCTGTCCGGGCGGATCGCCGCATGCTCCATCACCGCCTTTTCCACGTATATCGGCGCGCGCAAACGCACCGCCAGCGCTATGGCGTCGCTCGGGCGGGCGTCAATCTCGATGGTCTCGCCACCCGCGTCTATGACGATCAAGGCGAAAAAAACATCCTTGTTGAGATTGTTGATGAGGATAAATCGCACCTCGCCGCCCATCTGCTGTATCGTCGATTTCAGCAGATCGTGCGTCAGCGGCCGCTCGCGGTCAACTTCCTGCAGTTCCAGCGTGATCGCCTCGGACTCGAACTGCCCAATCCAAATCGGCAGATAAAGCTCCTCATGAATGTCGCGCAAGACGACCAGCCGATGCTGCGACATCAAACTGACTTGAACCCGGTCCACAATCATCTCAATCATTGCGCCAGCCCGCCTCACTCCAAGTCGATCCGACCCTCATTATACACCGCCTGTCTCCCCAATTCAAACTCCCCCGCTCACTCCGCTCACATACGCGCTGATTATGCCAGCTACAATTCGCCGGCCGAATCGGCTACACTGCCCAGAATCCAACGATTGCGAATTCTTGTGCGCGCCACTCCTTTCCCCCTGCTCTTGATTCTGGTCCTCGCCGCGGCTTGCTCCGATCTCGTCTCCTCCCGCCCTATGCCGTCCCAAGGCTATCGCTACCTCGACCTGGCTCTGGACGAATCCTTCGACGCGCAAGGCGCCTGGCGCGGCTACCAAGGCGCGGGCTTCACCCTTGGCGTCCAAGCCGGCCGTTTCCTGATCGACATCCAGGACCGTCAATACGTCTGGACGCAAAACGACCTGCCGCTCGACGACCTCGTGCTCGAAGCCGACTTGCGGCAAACATCCAGCCACGATCACAACGCCTTTGGCTTGGCTTGCCGCCTTGACTCAGCCAATTCCGGCCGCGGCTATTTCTTCCTGATCAGCGGCGACGGCTATGCCAGCATCCGCTGGAGCAACGGACGCTCGCTTGAAGCAATCGCGCCCGCCCAGCCATCGGCGCATATCAATCGCGGCATGGCTCGCAATCGCCTCCGCGCCGTCTGCATCGACGACTATCTCGCGCTCTGGGTCAACGACCAGTTCGTGCTCGAAGCGCGCGACCAACGCGCCTCCAGCGGGTCGGTCGGTCTGGCGGGCGTCGTGAATTACCAGGGCAAAAACCTCACCCTGACGATTGACGATCTCAAAGTCTGGCGCGCCGCTCTCGCCGGCCGCGCCCCCTGACCGGCCGCCCCCGGCAACATAATTCCCGCGCTCGCGTATAACATGGTGAACATCAGCGTAACGCCGACCAGGAAGTCAATATGGGACTGGAAGACACCATAGCCGAAGCCATCGTCATGGGCATGGACGAGCTTGCTGGCAATCCCCAACGCGCCGTCGCCGCAGCCGTCGATTGCCAGTCGGCGCGGCAATGGATCAAACAAGAGACCACCAAACTGGCGCTCGTCGGCGGCGCCGAAATGGTCGTGCCCGGCTTGCACGCCTTCACCATTCCCAGCGGCGTCAGCTACCTCCTGCACAAAATGGGCTACATCAGCTGGGGCATCGGCGCGCTCAAAGGCGCTTATATCATTGAGACCGAAGCTTATTCCGATCTACGCAATATCCTTGCGCTCTGGGCCAATGAAGGCGACTTCAACGCCAGCCTGCTGGAACATCTGGCGATTTCCCTGGACTCGCTGGAGTGGACCCTTTCCGCCGCGGGCCAAGCGGCCATACCCGCGCTCCTTAACACCCCGACCGATACCACCACCCTGCGCACCTTCCACATCCTGCAACGTCTCGCCGAAAATCTAGTCGCCGGCGACGAACGCGGTTACGCCGTCCTCGAGGCCATGCGCGGGGCAGAAGCCGCCGCCGCGATTCTGGCATCCGCCAAAGAACAGGTCGAGCATCACAACACCGAAGTCATGCTGACCCGGCCCCTGGGACGCAAAATCAGCCGCCGCCTGGCATACAAACTGGCTTCGCGCATCGGCACGCGCATCCCCGCCCGCATGATCGTCGGCTTCCTGCCAGTCGCCGGCGCCTTCGCCAACGCCTTCCTCAACGTGCAGACGATCCGCAGCATGGCCGAATCAGCCGAGAAATACTACGACCGCCGCCTGCGCCTCGAACATCTCCAGCAAGCGCTCTCCTGACCGCCGTCCGCAAGAATTCCCGACCCCGCCAAACTAACCATCATCTACGCGACCTCGCCCGTCGCACGCAGCGCGCCCGCCATCTCCGATATCACCTGCTTGAAAGCCTCCAGGCGCTGCGCATCGCTCAGATAATGCAGCGAAAATGTCGGCCGCCCGTCCGCTTTGTCTCGCGAGATCCGCGCCGACCGAGGCAACAAGCGATTCAGCCGCGTCACGATCTTCCGCCGTTCCGCCCGGCGAGCGAAGGGCGCCCGCGCGGCCAGATAATCCAGTGGAATCTGCGCCGACGGATTCC
This sequence comes from Anaerolineae bacterium, assembly GCA_022824465.1. Lineage (GTDB taxonomy): Bacteria > Chloroflexota > Anaerolineae > Aggregatilineales > Phototrophicaceae > UBA6055. The sequence goes on along the minus strand of JAJDZV010000004.1, from coordinate 388,488 downwards.
GCCGGTACGCCCAAACCGTAAAGACGGTGACCAAACGCTCATTGACGGCGATGCGGGCATGGAAACCCGGGCTGCGCTCGCCGCCAAATGCCACCTCGTCCGCGATTTGCCGCGCCCAATGAAAGAGATCGCGCGCCACCAGCGCCGCAATATCGCCGCCCGGCAACTGCTCGACATAGGGGAAGAAGTTCGCCGCCACCGGCTCGCGCGAAACGGCATCGGGCACATAGCTGTCCAGTTCGCCGCCGCCCGCCCGCAAGCTCGACAACGCTTCCAATAGTTTCGCCCGCCCCGGCTCCCGCTCGCGCATGTCGCAATACTGGATATTGATCAGATGCAGCGGTATCAGCACATCAGCGATCAGCGCCGTTATCACCGGCTTGTTCAGCTGAAAGGCGTATAGACACTCGCGCTCGACCCAGCTGGAACGCCGGCTCGCCGCCGAAAGCACCACCACAACCGCGTCGCAGCGCTCGATGCCCGCCTCAATCTCGCAGAGCCAGGCCGCGCCGCCGCGGATATTCTCGAAGTCCACCCAGACGCCAAAACCCGCGCTCCGCAAGGCTTCCGCGATGAATTGCGTCGCCTCGACGTCTTCGTTGCTGTGGCTGATGAATACCTTGAACATATTCTGCTCTGGTCGCTTGCCGCCTTGCCGCCGCCCTCCCCGAACTCACGCCCCATAACGCTTGATCACATCGCGCGCCACCACCATCCGATGCACTTCGGACGCGCCGTCATAGATGCGGAAGGCGCGCGCTTTCTCGTACCAGGTCGACAGCGGCAAATCGCGCGAGATGCCCCGCCCGCCGCAAATCTGCACGCAGCGATCCAGCACGCGCCCGACTATCTCCGCCACCTGCGCTTTGGCGATCGACGTCTCGACCCGCGCCTGCTCCCCCTGCGCCAGCCGCCAAGCCGCCTCGTGAATCAGCAGCCGTCCCATCTTCAATTCCATCTCCGAGTCAGCCAACATCCACTGCACCGACTGATGCCCCGTCAGCGGACCGCCGAAGGCTTCGCGCTCGCTGGCGTACTCCGTCGCGATTTCCAGCGCGCGCTGGGCGATGCCGGTCCAACGCATGCAATGCGTCAGCCGCGCCGGTCCCAACCGCGATTGCGCCAGCATAAATCCGTTTCCCTCGCCGCCCAAGATAGCGCTATTCGGCAGCCGGACATCCTCGTACAAAATCTCCACGTGCCCGCCGAAGTCCTTCGCGCCCATCACCGGCACATCGCGCAGGATATTGATGCCCGGCGTATCCCGTGGCGCTAGAAACTGCGTCGTCCCCTGATAAGGATGCGCCTCCGGATTCGTCACCGCCATGATGATGAAGAAATCGGCGATCTCGCCATAAGTGGTCAGCCACTTGTGCCCCTTGATTATCCAGTCGCCGCCATCGCGTTCGGCGCGCGTCCGGATCATGCGCGGGTCGCTCCCCGCCCCCGGCGGCGGCTCGGTCATCGAAAATGCCGAGAAGGTCTCGCCCTTCGCCAGCGGGACCAAATAGCGCTCGGTTTGCGCTTCGTCCGCAAACTTGTTCAGCAGGTGCATATTGCCTTCGTCAGGCGCGGCGCAGTGCATCGCCATCGGTCCGAGCAAACTGCGTCCCGCCGCCTCGAATACCGGCGCGATCTCCTGAATGCTCAACCCCATCCCGCCCCAGTCTTTGGGCATCGTCGGCGCCCAGAGCCCGGCCGCCTTCGCCTTGGCGCGCAGGTCTTGCAGCAGGTCCATGCGCAAGTCCGCGCCCGATCGAAGCAGCTCAGTCTCCAGCGGTATGACAGCTTCATCGACGAATTGGCGCGCGCGCTGCGCAATCAGCTCAATATGTCGCGGAATCGTAAAATCCATCGTCATCGCTTTCCTGGCTTGCGGTCCATTAGCCTCCGCGAGTATACCATAGGGCGGGCTGGCAAAGGCGACCATTTGTTCGCGTCCGCAAAACGTAAACACCTGGCAATACGCGACCATTTAGTCGCCTATGGCTGACGCAACTGTGCTATGCTCAGTCTGTGATCTCGCCCGAAAAACCCATGCGCCAACAATGGCCGGAAATCGATTTCATCACAATGCATCCAAGTTGGTCACGCGAAAAAAACTCCGTTGATTTTAGCTCCCCTTCCCTGATGATTCGGGGAAGGGGCCGGGGGATGGGGTAGAGTTCGCGCATGCTACATTACATTATCGGAAAAGCCTTGTAGGGGCGACTGACGGGCTGTGTCTGCGCGCCCCTGTGAGTCGCCCGCGCCTGCAGGCGCAGGCCTGTCGCCTTGTCGCATCACTAACTAGGAACTGCTTCACTAATCGACTGTATGCGCTTGAGAAGTTTCACTGTGAAATGGAATCGCCAAAACCATCGAAACGTTGTAGGGGCGAGCCTTGTCTCGCCCACGTTTCCCGCCCTGCGGCTCTCGACTGGACACGCGCCAGAACCGGACGCGATTCATTACAGTTTAGGGGGGGGCAGAGTATGCTAAAAGACGGACGCAGGTTGCTAAAGGACGGAGCGAGCTTGGAAGTCCGACAGCGGCTGACCTGCTTCTTACGCAATTCCGCCGCTGCCAAACGCTCGCCGGAATCCGCGCCAATGCCAGCCCGGGCGCGCCTTCCAAGGCAATTCCCGCCCGACGCTTGACACAGCAAACAAGCCAGAACGGAGCCAAACATGCGCAATTTCATCATCGATACTGACACTGCCTCGGATGACGCGGTCGCCCTCGTCATGGCGCTTCGGCATCCCGACATTGATGTCAAGGCGATCACGGTGGTCGCCGGCAACGTGCCCCTGCCGCAAGCCCTGCAGAACGCCCTCTACACGGTCGAGCTTTGTGGCGCGGCCACGTCTGTATACGCCGGCTGCGCCAAACCGCTGCTGCGTGCGCTCGAAACGGCGCAGGCGGTTCACGGCGAGGACGGCATGGGCGATATTGGCTTGCCGCTGTCGGGGCGCGCGCCGGCCGCCGGCCACGCCGCTGACTTGCTGCGCCGCGTCGTCAACCAGCACGCCGGCGATATCACCCTGGTCACGCTGGGACCGCTCACCAATGTCGCCTTGGCTTTGCTGCGGGAGCCGGCGCTGGCGGAGCGCGTCGCCGAGTGCTTCATCATGGGCGGCATCGGCAGCGGCCACGGTAACGTCACGCCGACAGCCGAATTCAACATCTGGGTTGACCCCGAAGCGGCCAAGATCGTCTACGAATCCGGCATGAAAATCACCATGGTCGGCTGGGATATTTCCTGGCGATACGCCACCTTCGATGCCGAGCAAGCCGCGGAAATCCGGCGCATCGGCACGCCGCTGGCTGAGTTTGTTGTCGATATCCAGGCGACGCTTGATCAATTCTCCAAGACCGCGAACGCGCTGCCCGGCTTCGACCTGCCCGACCCCATCACAATGGCGGCCGCGCTCGATCGAAGCGTCTGCCAGTATCAGCAACGCCGCGTGGATGTGACGACCGGCGACGGTCTTGCGCGCGGCATCACCGTCGTTGATTGGCTTGGCGTCAGCGGGCAGGCGCCGCAAGTCCAGGTGGCGACCAGCGCCGACCGCGACGCCTTTGTAAGCTTGCTCAAGCAATCAGTATCGTGAGCAGTTGGGCGGCGTTACTCGCCGGGATCGGGCGTAGCGTCGCGCCAGGCAAAGCCGCTGCCCGGCTTGGGGATGATCAGCTCCATGCCAATCAGGAGCCGCAGCGAGTCGTCGCCGCCGTTGGCCGCGATGATTTCGGCGACGCTGGTCTCGTAGCGCGCCGTCAAGCCGTAGAGCGTTTCGCCCGCCTGCACGATATGGCGGATCTCCGGCAGGTAGTTGTGGGCTTCGTAGAGGGGCCAGCCGTTAGCCCGCCCCAACTCGTTGAGCGCCGCTTGCGCCCGTTGCCCGCGAGCGAATTCGGCGTCGGCGCCGGGCAGCGCGCCGCTCCATTCGAGCACGGTCGCCTCCCGATCGTCGGTCGCGCCGAGGATTCCGATGATGCTTTCGCTCTGACGCACGGTCCCGCCGAAGATGGTGGTCGCCTCGCCACGATGCACGGTCATGCTAAGCGCGTTGCGATGCACCTGCTTGATGGTCGCCATCGAGCGGAGATGGATATCGACGCCGTTGACGGAGAGACTGACGCCGATGTCGGCCGGCGTTTGTATCGCGATCCAAGGCTCGGCTTCCGCGCACTCGGGATAGTCCGTGCCGGTCGAGAGCGAGAGCGCCTGCCAGGCAAAGGTCGCGCCAAGTCCGAGCCGCGGCAAGCCATCCATCGCTTGCAGGCGGGCGACTTTATCCGCTTCCACCCAGGAGACGCCGCCGTCGTTGACCACGCGAAGCCAGCCGCCGGTGTCCTCGTAAGCATCAACCAGAAGCAGGGCATCAGCCTGGACCTCGCCGACGGGTTCGGGAATGACGCCGGGGCGCCGGTAGAGCGTAGCCGACTCAAGCGCGGCCGTGCTCACTGGCGGATGTATCGGCATCGCATCGCCCACCGCGACTTCATTGAGAAGCGCCGCTGGACCGCCAAGCATGACGATGACGCCTGGTCCGCGGTAAGTCTCAGGCAGATTGGCGCTCAGGTGCAATACGGCGATGCCCCACTGGTTGCGGGCGGCATCAAGACCGCCGGTCCGCACGGTTGCCAGGTCGGCGGCGGATGCGCGCGCGCCGGGCTTATCGAAGGCGGTCTCGTGCGCAGCGTCGGCAAATTCGGCGCTGGCGCTGGGGTAGGCGTAGCAGGCGGAATCGCGCGCCAGCTCGGCGCAGTTCGCCGCCAGCGACGCGATCGCGCGGGCGACGGTTGCGCGGCAAGTCTGCGCGTCCGTCACTACCGTCGCGCAGGCGAATGCTATTCCCAACAGCAAGGGCGATATGAGGCGGACAGGCTTCGAGATTCTCACAGCTGTTTGCTCTGTGCATACCGGTTGTTGTGTGCGCGAGGAGCATTGATTCGCGGGCGACTCGCAGAGTTGCCCCTACTGACTCGTCGCTGCGGTTGATGGCAAAAGCAAAGGAAATCGCCCATCGATTATCAGCCTGGCTCCGCTGACTTTTTTCGGCGCTTGGATTTGCGGCGCTTGGCGCTCCGCTTCTGTGCTTTGCGCCACTGGTCGCGCAGCGTGACGGTGCGATTGAATACCAGTTTGTCGGGCGTCGAATCTTCATCGACGACGAAGTAGGCGAGGCGCTCGAACTGGAAACGATCGCCGGCTCGCGCCGATCGGAGCGAGGGCTCGATATAGATGGGATCGACGACCGTCAGCGACTTGGGGTTGATGAATTCGGTGAAGTCCTTGTCGCGGTCGGCTTCGGGATTTTCCACCGTGAACAGGTTTTCGTACAGGCGCGCTTCGGCTTCAAGAGCGTGTTGCGCTGAGACCCAATGGAGCGTCGCCTTAACACGCCGGCCATCAGGCGCTGAGCCGCCTCGCGTGGCGGGATCATACCTACAGCGCAGTTCGACGATTTGCCCGGCGTCGTCTTTAATGACGGCGACGCACGTGATGAAGTAGGCATAGCGCAAGCGGACTTCGCGCCCGGGCGCCAGGCGGAAGAACTTCCGCGGCGGGTCTTCCATGAAGTCTTCGCGCTCGATATAGAGCACTTTGGAGAAGGGGACTTTCCGCGTGCCGGCGCTCTCGTCCTCGGGGTTGTTGATGGCGTCGAGATGCTCGACCTGGTCGTCGGGATAATTCTCGATGACGACTTTGAGCGGATTGACGACCGCCATGACGCGCTGGGCGCGGCGGTTGAGGTCTTGGCGAATGTGGAATTCGAGTTTGTGCAAGGCGACCACGCCTTTGACCTTGCCGACGCCGATGTCGTCGCAGAATTCGCGGATGGCTTCGGGCGTATACCCGCGCCGGCGCAGACCGGCGATCGTGGGCATGCGCGGATCGTCCCAGCCGCGCACGTAGCCTTCTTGGACGAGGCGGATCAGCTTGCGCTTGCTCATGATGGTGTGGCTGAGATTGAGGCGCGCGAATTCAATCTGCCGGGGATGGAAGATCTCGATATTGTCCAGATACCAATCGTAGAGGGGCCGATGGTCTTCGTATTCCAGCGTGCAGATCGAATGGGTGATGCCCTCGATGGAGTCCGATTGGCCGTGGGCGAAATCGTACATGGGGTAGATGCGCCATTTGTCGCCGGTGCGCGGATGCGGGGCGTCGAGAATGCGATACATCACCGGGTCGCGCAGGTTGATGTTGCCGCTGGACATGTCGATCTTGGCGCGCAACACGGCTTCGCCTTCCTTGAAGCCGCCGGCGCGCATCTTCTCGAAGAGGGCGAGGTTCTCGGCAATCGGTCGGTTGCGATAGGGGCTATCGGTTCCCGGCTCAGAGAGGGCGCCGCGGTATTGGCGGATCTCATCGGGGCTGAGCTCGTCGACGTAGGCTTTGCCGATTTGAATCAGTTCGACCGCCATCTGATAGAGTTCGTCAAAGTAGTCCGAGGCAAAGTAGACGCGATCGTGCCACTGGTAGCCAAGCCAGCGAAGGTCCTCGATGATGGCGTCGATATATTCTTGCTCTTCTTTGGCGGGGTTGGTGTCGTCGAAGCGCAGATTGCAAAGGCCGCCGTATTGTTCGGCGATGCCGAAGTTGAGGCAGATCGACTTGGCGTGGCCGATATGCAGATAGCCATTGGGCTCGGGCGGAAAGCGGGTGTGCACCCGACGGTCAAAGCGCCCGTTCTGGTTATCGGCGTCAATGATATCGGTGATGAAGTTCTTGTTTTTCGCTGCGGTCATGCAATAGTTCTCGCTTCGTCTGGCAAGGGCGTATGATAAACAAGGGGCGGCGGTCGTTCAATAGGCTATCGTCGCGGGCGGGAGAGGGGAAGACAAGGGCCGAGCCGCTGTGTCGCCCTACGCACAGATTACAAATTGTCGCCCGACGGGGGTCGCGCCGAGAGATAGGGATGATGGGCTGGGCGCGGGCGAACCAAGGCTCGCCCCTACAGCGGTTTGGATGGCGTGGTTGGCGACGCGGGCGGGTTGGGATACCATCTGCGGCTTCAGTGGTTACAATCGGAGACGCGGCCTTCACTTGACAAGGGTTGAGATGTTGAAATCAGGTTGGCTTCTGGTGGTATGCAGCTTGTTGGCGCTGGGCGGGCTGGGGGCGCAGGCGCACGGTTATGTCGTCCGCGCGATTCCGGCGGACCGCAGCACGCTGGAGCGGCCGCCGACGCGTTTGCAGTACTGGTTCAGTGAAGACCTCGAGCCGCGATTCAGCGAGATTCACTTGCGCGATCAAGCGGGAGCGCCCATCGCCAGCGGCGGCGTCGACGAAGATAATCATGCGCTGTTGACGCTGCGCGTCCCCGCCGACTTGGCTGACGGCGCTTATGTGGTCGAGCTGCGCCCAGCCTTCGCCAGCGATGGTCATGTCATCAGCGAAAGGCGCGTCTTTTTCGTCGGCTCGGAGGTCGGCGGCATCGCGGGTGAAGCGGCTGACGACCGGGCGATACCGTTGGAGGCCGCTTGGCGGGCGCTGCTCAATCTGGCGAACATGTTGTTTTTCGGCGCGTCCCTGCTTTACAAGGCGGTACTGATTCCGGCCTGGGGCATAGGCGGCGAGTTGCCGCAGCGGGTGATGCGCCGGCTGCGCAATTGCCTAGTCGCCGCGCTTGTGTTGGCGACAACCGCCAATCTGATCGCGCTGCTGCAGCAATCGATGGTCTTCTTCGACGCCGGCGCCGCGCAGGTCATCAGCCAGAGCCTATGGCAGGTGGTTTTGATTGGATCGCGCTTCGGCGATATTTGGACGTGTCGCTTTGTGCTGCTGATCTTCTGCGCGATCATGCTTTTCACGGCGGAGTATTTTCGCGCGCTAATGCCGCAGTTAGCGCAGGGCATTTGGCGGGGGCTGCCCTGGCTGGGCGCTTTGTTCATTGGCTTGTCGATGGTGACGAGTCACGCGGCTGGTTCGACATTGCTGCCGTGGGTCGCGATCGCGGTCGACTGGCTGCATGCGCTGGCGGTGGCGTTCTGGCTGGGCGGCGCGCTGACGCTGACGCTGGTTTTGCCGGTCGCGCTGGCGCCCTACGCGGCGGAAGAGAGACGGCGGGCGCTGCAGGCGGTTCTTCTGCGCTTCTCGCGGTTGATGCTGCCGCTGGTCGCGCTCGTAATCGTCAGCGGCGTTTACAATGCGCTTAACTTCTTCGTAACGGCGGCGGACATCGCCTCGAGCTACGGGCGGGCGCTGGGCTTAAAGTTGCTGCTGGCGCTGCCGGTCTTCATGCTTGGCGCGCAGCAGCATATTGCTCTGCGTCCGGCGCTGTCTGCTCGCTTGCGGACGGCGCTCGAGCGCCTGCCATTCGGCGGCAAGCTGTCGCGGCGGCCGGGCGGGGCCGGCGGGACGATTCTGCGGCTGGAAGTCTTGTTGATGCTGGCGACGTTAATCGCCGTTGCCTGGCTGAGCGCCACGCCGGTTCCTGAGCCGGAGCTGTCGCGATCTGATATTGAGACGCCAAGCGCCACCATTGAAGCGGGCGAGTTCACGGTTGGCGGGTCGATCATCCCTGGCGGACCGGGCGTGAATACCTATGACACGGTCGTGAGCCGGGCGGGATCGCCGGCGCCGGATTTGCAGGTTTATCTGCAACTGGTCAGCCCCGAGCGCGCCATCCGCAGTCGCTGGCAGGCGGCTGAGCAGGTGGGAGACGGATTGTTTGTGGCGGCTGGCGACGACATCGACCGCGCGGGCGGCTGGTGGATGTTGATCGACATTGTTGAATCCGATGGCGCAGTGACCAGAGCGGCCTTCGCCTGGGACATCAGCCAGGCGGCGGCTGTACAGCGGACGCGTCGGCCGCAGGCTATTCACTTGTTTGCGCTGTTTGCGATTGTGGCGGTGCTGGCGTGGCAGCTGGTTCCGCGCGGGCGCCGGCTCGTCAGGGCAAAGAATTTGACGGCGGGCAGCCTCGCGATTGCGCTGGTCGCGGTTGGCGTTGCACTGGGTGTGATGGCGGGAGGCGCGGCGATGATCGACGAGCAGCAGCGCAGCTATGAACTGACGTTGAATCCGCCGCCGCGGGTTGTGAACACGACCTTGCCTGATGCGGCGTCGCTGGCGCGCGGGGAGGGGCTCTATCGGGCTCATTGCTTGGCGTGGCAGGGGGAATCGGCGGACTTTCGGGCTTTGCGCAAGCGGCTGGGTTCAGCGCGCGACGACTTCCTGTATGGCGTTGTGGCGGAGGGCTGGCGGGAATTGCGAGCTTGCGGCGGCGAGTTGAGCGTGGAAGAGCGTTGGGATGTGGTGAATTATTTCAGGACTTTTGAGGCGCGGGAGTGAATCGTGACTGAGGGAAGCTTAGTCGTATGATGTCGCAAGTGGGCGAGCCAAGGCTTGCCCCTACGAGGCTTGGCGGTCGCGGGTCTGGGATTACCGCAGGCGACCCGGCGAGCGGCCCCAGCGATTTGCGCCCTTAGACAGATCGTTGGCGCATTCCGTGTCTTTTAGCCCTTGAAATCTACCGAGTTAGCGCAAGAAGGCGTCGGGCAAGCCGCCGTCGACGTTGATGATTTGGCCAGTGGTTTTGCTGAAGGCGTCGGTGATGAGCAGGTAAGCGACCTCGGCTTGGTCTTGCGGGCTGATGGCGGCTTTGGTCAGCGTACGTCCCGCGTAGAAGTCGGCCAGGCGGGCGCGCAGGGTCTCAGTGTCTTCGTCGTCGCTGAAGGCGAGATTGTATTTGCGCAGGGACGCCAAGACGCGGTCGCGGGGGAACATGCTGCTGCCGGCGACCACGGTGGCAGGCGCCAAGCCATTGACGCGCACCAAGGGCGCCAGCTCAATCGCCAGCTCGCGCACGAGATGATTGGCGGCTGCTTTGCTGGCGTCGTAGGCGATGGAGCCGGCTTTGGCGACGACGCCGTTGACGCTGGTCGTGAGGACGAGCGCGCCTGGCAATCCCTGCGCCTGCCAGATTGCACGCGCGGCATCGGCGACCAGGCAGGCGCCGCGGACGTTCACGTCGTAGGAGACGCGCCATTGGTCGATGGTGTTGCGTCCGTCGGCGTCGGGCGTGAAGAAGACGCCGGCGGTGACGATCACGTCGTCGATGCCGCCATAAGCCAGAACGGCAAGGTCAAGCAAGGCTTGGACGCTGTCGGCGGATGTCACGTCGACCTGGGCGGCTATGGCGGGACCGCAGCTGGCTATGCCGCTTCCAGCCACGCCGATGCCGGTTCCGTGCTGGTTGGTCAAAGCGGCGGCGGTCGCTTGTGCCGCCTCCAGATTCAAGTCGGCGCAGACGACGTGCGCGCCTTCGGCGGCGATGCGTTTTGCGGTCTGCGCGCCGATGCCGCTGCCGGCGCCGACCACAAGGGCTACCTTGCGCGCCAGCGTTTTTTCGGGCGGCATGCGGCGGAGCTTGGCTTCTTCGAGCGCCCAGTACTCGATATCAAAGGCTTCCTGGCGGGGGAGGGCGACATATTCGCTGACGGCTTCGGCGCCGCGCATCACGGCGATGGCGCAATTGTAGAACTCGGCGGTGACGCGGGATTCGCTTTTGTTCACCCCGAAGGCGATCATTCCCAGCCCGGGAATCAAAATCACGGTGGGATTTGGGTCGCGCATGGCTGGGCTGTCGGCGCGCTTGCAGGCTTGGTAGTAGGCGGCGTAATCGGCGCGGTATCGGGCGATGCCGTCGCGCAATTTGTCCAGCAAGTCCGCGGCGTCCTCCGCGTTTGGGTCCCAGTCGATGTAGAGCGGTTTGATTTTGGCGCGCAGAAAGTGGTCGGGGCAGGATGTGCCCAGCTCAGCCAGGCGCGCGGCGTCGACGCTGTTGACGAATTGCAGGATGTCGGCGTCGTGCTGGGCGGTGGCGATGAAGCGGTTCTCTTGCGAAACCATGCCCCGCAGCGCCGGCAGGACCTGCACCAGCAGGGATTCGCGCTCGGCGATATTGAGATCGGCGACTTTCGCGCCGCCGAAGCTGGCGTTTGCCTTGTCGCGTTCAGTCAGGTAACGCGCCGCTTTTTCAATCAGCGTCAGCGAAAGCTCGTAGCATGCCAGGTCGTCGTCCGCCCAGTTGATCAAGCCGTGCCCGCCGAGCAGGATGCCGACGCAGCCCGGATTGTTTTTGATGGTCGCGTGAAGTTGCAAGCCGAGGTCGAAGCCGGGTCGCTGCCAATCGAGCCAGATCACTTCATCGCCGTAGATTTCCTGGGTGAGCGCTTTTCCGTTGCTGGAGGCGGCGATGGCGATGACGGCGTTGGGATGGGTGTGGTCGACGTGACGATAGGGGATGAAGGCGTGAAGGGGCGTATCGATGGAAGAGGCGCGCGGATTCAAGTTGAATACGCAGTGGGGCGCCAGTGCGACCATGGCGTCTTCGATGGCGGTCTTCGCGCCTTTGACGGCGGCTGCGTTGTAGAGGTCTTGCAGGCGCAGCAGTTTATCCAGGTAGAGCGAGGCGAAGTTTTCGCGCTTGGCGGTGCGCAGGTCTCCGCCGGAGCCTTTGACGAAGATGATGTCGACATCATCGCCGGTCAGCGGATCGACTTGCGTGAATTTGCTGGAGGTATTGCCGCCGCCGGTATTGGTGATGCGCTGGTCTTGGCCGAGCAGGTTGGAGCGGTAGACGAGGCGGTCGAGGGCATCCAGGGTTGACGCGTGGGAGTCGTCCCAGAGGTAGTTGACGTGGCGGTATTCGGCGGGTTTGAATGTTTGCATGGGATCTCCTGCCAATTGGCGCGACCAGGCGCTTGCAAGCGAAAGTATATTATCTGGGTTGCGCAGCGATAAGGGCGCGCTGGCTCGCTCGTATGAAAATCGGCTGTTTGATAGGTTTGCTAGATGCGTTGGGACATTACCGTCCGCTCGTAGTCGCGGATGTCGTCCATGAATGCCATGCCGACTGGCGCGTCGCTGGCGGCGCAGTAGTAGTCCCAGACGGCGCCGAATGGCAGGCTCTTGAGCGCTTCCAGCAGGGCGAGGCGGCTGGTGAAATCGCTCTCGTTCTCGTAGCGGCGCAGCAGTTCGCGCGGCTCGAGCAGCGCCATCAGCAGGGCGCGGCAGGCGTTGCGCGCGCCGATGGCCCAGGCGGCGACGCGGTTGATGCTGGCGTCGAAGAAGTCCAAGCCGATGCGCACACGCTTGAGGGCGTCGCAGCGGACGATTTCCTGCATGATGGCTTGCAGGTCGTCGGTGAGGGTCACGACATGATCGCTGTCCCAGCGGACGCCGCGGCTGACATGGAGCAGGATTTCCGGCAGGTAGAGCAGCACGGATGATAGTTTATCGGCGATGGATTCGGTCGGGTGGAAGTGGCCGGCATCCAGGCAGAGGAGCTTCTGGCGGCTGATGGCGTAACCGAGATAGAACTCGTGGGAGCCGACGACGTAGCTCTCCGAGCCCAAGCCGAAGAGCTTGCATTCGACGGCATCAAGGTGAATTGCGGGGTCGTAGTCTTTGGCGAAGACGGCGTCGAGCGACTCGAGCAAGCGCTGCCGCGGCGCCAGGCGATCGGCGGGCGAGTCTTTGAAGCCGTCGGGAATCCACAAGTTGGTGACGCAAGCTTCGCCAAGTTGAGCGCCAAAGCTAGCGCCGATTGCGCGGCAGGCGATGGCGTGGTCAATCCAGAAGCGGCGAATGGCGGGATCGGCATGAGCGAGCGTGAAGCCGTCATCCGCCAGCTCATGCGAGAAGAACGTTTGATTGAAGTCGAGGGCGTGGTCGTTGGTCTTCGCCCAATCGATCCAGGAGGCGAAGTGTTCCGGCAGGAGCTGGTCACGCGCGATGCGGCATGGCGCGTCCAGGTAGGAGGCATGGAGCGCCAGCCGATGCCGACCGGGAATCAAGCTGTAGGCTTTGTCGAGGTCGCTGCGCAGCTCGTCGATATTACGGGCTTTGCCGGGATAGTTGCCGGTCGCCATGATGCCGCCGCTGAGGCCGCGATCGGGGTCTTCGAAGCCAGCGACGTCGTCGCCCTGCCAGCAGTGCAGGCCGATGGGCACGGTCTTGAGCGTATTCAGCGCGGCGCCGGCGTCGACGCCAAGCGCGGCGTAGCGTTCCTGAGCCAGTTTATAGGCTGCCTGGATTTGGCCGTCCGATGGTTGAAAGTCCATAGTTGCCTTCCTATTACGGGCGAGCCAATGGATAGTATTGAAAAACACCCCCATCCCCCGGCCCCTTGCCCCCATCAAGAGGGAAGGGGAGCTTACTTACCCCAAAACGAGCCGTGAAAGCCCCTCCCACCATGAGGGAGGGGATTGGGGTGGTGGTGAAATAGGGTTTTCAATAGCGTCCAATGCTTCGCCCCTACATGCGTATACTAGCTATCAGTTTAGCGGGTGACACGGTGGCTCGCCCCTACTCGGATTCGTGCGGTCTAACGGGCGCCGGCGGCTTGCAGGCAGGCTTGCATGTGGCCGCGGGCTTCGGCGGCGATGATGCAGCATTGCTCGAGGCGGCGCCCTTGAGCTTTCGCGCCGATGACTTCCAGGTTCACGGGACCGGCATAGCCATGCTCATGCAAAACGCGGATATAACCGACCAGGTCGATATCGCCGCGGCCATTGGCTTGATCTTCGGGCGCGCCGGGTCCCTGCTGGCGGCCCTTGCAGTCGCGGATGTGCACGTGCTTGATGCGGTCGATCACGGCTTCGATGGCTTCGACCGGGTTTTCGCCGGCGCGGTGAATATGCGAAGGGTCCATGTCCAGGCCGAAGTTGGGCGAGGGGATGTCGTTCAGGAGTTTCAGGCTGGTGGGTGTGTTGTGGACGTAGTGGCCGACATGGGCTTTGGCGCAGAGCATGAGGCCGTAATGCTCGGCTCGTTGCACCAGCGCGCCCAATTCATCGAGGACTTGGGGGTAGGTTGATTCGTCGTTGGCTATTCCGCCGGGACCGACGTTGATGATGGGGATGCCGGTCTCGACCGCGGCTTGCATGGCGCGTTCCATCAGGTCGGGATCGCGCGAGGATTGCTCAATCGCCAGGAGTTCGAGGTCGTATTGATTTGAGAGGCGCAGGATTTCGGGCGCGCATTCTTGCCAGCGGGAGAGGACGAGGTGCTGGCTCATGCTGTCGATGGCGGAGATTTCGATGCCGTCGTAGCCGGCCATGGCGATGTATTTGAAGGCGGTGTGCATGTCCCAGCTGCCGAAGAGGAGAGAGTTGGCTCCGAGTTTCATTTGATTGTCTGGCTCCTGTCTAATCCTCAGCTTCAAGTCTTTGAGCAATTGTCACAGATTTTGCCACCGAGTACATCGAGTATTTTCGAGTACTCAGCGGGAAAGGTCAATCTGTTGACGTAGATGGTTCAACCGGGACGCCCATGCGCACCCAGGCGACACAGAAGGACACTTTTCTAGTTGATCCGTTCTTACGCGCATCATCTCTCTCGACTATGCGGCGGCGCGAGTCCAAGGACAGCACCCGGCGCGCTTTGTAGTTCCAAGTCACTCCTGCGAAAAGTGATCCATATTTTATGGCGAGCGCGGGCGAGCCACTGGCTCGCCCCTACATCGTTTCGATGGATTTCGAATTTGGGTTAAGGCGGCAGTGATTCTCATCGGCTGGCAGGAGTCTCTTCTGTGTCTCAGTAGCGAAACTCAAAGGTAAATCACACGCTCCGTCTCCAGCGATTCAATCGCAGCTGCCAGCGCGTTCTGCGCCGCCAAGCCCTCGGCTGCGCTGCCGTCAATCTCCTCCGGTGCGACTCCATCTGTGACCTGCCGCAAGAAACAGTGTATGCGCTCGCGGAAAGTGTTCTCGAAATTGTGGAAGCCGCCGAAGAGTGGATCCGTATAGACCGTCTTTTGCAGGTCGCCAGCGGGGTAGAGCGTCAGTTCGCGCCACATATCGTCCAGCACGAAACGGCCGCCGGTGCCGGCTACTTCGCAGCGCTCCATGGGATGCCCGCGCTCAATATCATAGCTGCCGGTCAGCGAGCCGACGACGCCGTTGCGGAAGCGGAAGCTGAATTGCGCCGTCGACCAGATTTGCCGGCCCGGCGCCTTGGTCGCGAAGCAGTGCGCCGCTTCGATATCGCCGCAGAAATAGCGCATCACGTCGACCGTATGCGGGTGCAGCGACTTGATGTGGAAGTAGGGCGAGGATTCGGCTGGGTTCATGATCCACATCGCCATGTTGACGAATAGCAGGTCGCCCAGCTTGCCTTCGTCCAGCAAGGATTTCGCCAGACGCGCGGCTGGCGTAAAGCGGTGGTTGAGGTTGATGCCGTAGCATAGGTCCAGTTCGACGCCTTTCGCCACCATCTTCTCGGCTTGGCGGATGTCGTTCGAAATTGGCTTTTCGCCGAGGACGTGGCAGCGAGCCTCAAGCGCTTGCATCGTGGGCTGGTAGTGGTCGCTGCCGTTTTCGTAGCCGGCGGTGGCTACGCTGACCACATCCGGCGTCAAGTCGCTGAGCATGACTTCGGCGTCGTAGTAGGCGGGCACGCCCAGCCGCGCCGCCGCCGCGTCCGCCCGCTCGTGGATAATGTCGCAGACGCCGACGAGTTCAGCAAGCTCGTCTTCGCGATAGAGCTTGGCGTGTCGATTGCCGATTGGTCCCATGCCGATGACGGCTGTCCGCAAGGTCATTTGCGCCCTCTAATCGTTGGGTGTGCCTGCGGGCGCTTCACAGAATCGCGCCCAGGAGTTTCCCGCAGGATTGTGTTGCGGGCGAGCCACTGGCTCGTCGCTACAACGAATCGATGATTTTGGGATTGCGCTGAAACAGCAGCCATTTTCACTTCATCTTTCGGGAATCTCGTAACCATATTCGCGCATCGCCGGCGCGAAGAAGTCGAAGTAGTTGACGCCCTCGTCGTGACGCCAGCGATTGATTGTGTCTTGGCGCATGACGATGCGCGCCAGGGGTATGCCCAGGAAGTTTTCCAGGCGTGTCAGCGTTTCTTCTTGCTTCGTCACGAAGTCTTCGAAGCGCACTTCGATCCAGCGCGCGGGCTTGGGCGTCGACTTGACCAGGTCGTACTGATATTTCCAGGAGATGGCGCGGCGATAGCGCTCGTCTTCGGTTTCAGGAACCTGGATGCCGAAGTCGCGCAAGTCGTCGGTTTTGTGCGCGCCGATGATGCAATCGCGCGGATTGCGAATCAGGAAGATGTAGCGCAAATCGGGGTAGAGCCGCTGGAGCCAGGGGAAGACTAAGGTCGTCTCCGGCACTTTCCAGCCTTTGAGCTTGCCATTGTGCTTGCGGACGGATGCGATATAGCCGTGAAACAGATCGATGAAGCGCGGAGGTATCTCGGTTTCTCGGGCGCGGCTGAAATCCCATCTCAAGCCGCCGTTC
The DNA here is from genome assembly GCA_022824465.1 of Anaerolineae bacterium. Lineage (GTDB taxonomy): Bacteria > Chloroflexota > Anaerolineae > Aggregatilineales > Phototrophicaceae > UBA6055. Next base: position 372,234 of record JAJDZV010000004.1, on the reverse strand, counting down.
CAGGTTACGTAGCGCGCGAAGACGCGGCAGGCGTCGTACATCAGCCAGGGCGGCACCAGGTCGCCGGATGGGTTCAGCGTCTGGCCCATGAAGACGCCGCTGGCGTAAAGCGTGTGGGAGATTGCGCGCGTGCCGCTGTGCCCGCGGCCGATCACGGTAATCACAAGGCGACCACTTTCCCTTTGTCCCAGGATTCAATCGCGGCTTCAATCACGCGTTGGACGCGCAAGGCGTCTTCGCCCGAGGCGTCGATCTTGTCCGGGGCGACGCGCGCCAGGTTTTGGTCGACCCAGTGGGAAATGCGGCTCTGGAAGGTCTGGCTGAAGTGGCTCATGCCGCCGTAGTTCTCATGGCGTTCCAGCTTGTCATCAAAGCGCGGATAGAAGGTCAACTCCTCGCAGGCATCGCGCAGCACAAAGCGCCCGTCGGAGCCGACCGTTTCCAGCGTCTCCAGCCCGTAGGTGCCAGCGGCGCCGAAATTGCCGTCATAGCTGCCGCGCAGATGGCCGATGACGCCGTTTTCGTAGAGCAGGTTAAGCTGCATATTTGACCAGGTGGCGCGCCCCTTGCCTTGCTTGAAGAAGGCTTGCACTTGCTTCACTTCCGACCCGGCGAAGAAGCGCATGACATCGAGCGAGTGCGGATGAAGGGCGCGGGCGTGGAAGTGGGGCGAGGTTTCGTTGGGATTGTTGATCCACATCGTCATGTCGATCATGTTGATATCGCCGAGGCGTCCGCGCAGAATCCACTCCTTGGCCAGGACGGCGGCCGGCGTGAAGCGATGATTGAGGTTGATGCCATAGCGCAGGTTCTTCTCACGAGCCAGAGCCACCATCGCATCGGCTTCGGCGATGTTGTTTGAGATCGGCTTTTCGCCCAGGACGGGATAACCGGCGCGCAGCAATTGCATCGTCGGCGCGTAGTGGTCGCCGCCGTTTTCTTCGCCGGCGGTGGTCACGCTGGCGGCGTCAAACTCGATGCCGCTGTTCAGGAGCGACTCGACCGAGTAGAAGCCCTGACAGGCGAAAGCCTCCGCTCCCTTGTCCGACCGTTCTTGCAGGATGTCGCAGACGGCGACGACCTGCGCGTCGGGATTCTGCGTGTAGCAGCGCGCGTGATTGGCGCCGATCGCGCCCATGCCGATGATGGCTACGCGTAGGGTCATGTTGTTGGGTCTCCTTTATCGTATGCGGGCGACCAAATGGGCCGTCTCACAACCTCTGAATTTGCGGGCGATTCACAGAATCGCCCCTACAAGGCATGTCCGATAATGTAATGTTTCATGCGCTAATTCTACCGCATCCCCCGGCCCCTTCCCCGAATCATCAGGGAAGGGGAGCTAAAATCAGCGGAGTTGGGGCTGAATTGACAGTTTTCGCGCGGATTCGGCCAGTAAGATGACGTTTACGTGCTGATAAATCGCGCAATTCGGGTTGAACTTGAGTAATCGGACGAGCCTTTCAAAAACCTGCCAGTTTGGGGGCCTGATAGATCGCCCCAGCATAATCCTGTTGTGATCGTGTCGAGATCAGTCATTCTCTTGGCGGGATTCGGCTTGCAGGCGGGCGGCTTCGTCCAAGTCGCCAATGTAGAGTGTATCGTATGCTTGCTGCGAAGTCTTGAAAGCGCCGATGCCGTCTTTACCATGCCAATCGCCTTGGGTCAGCATGGGATTGGGAAAGCCGGTTTCAGCCTCGCGTTTGGCGATGAAGGCATCCATCCGTCCGCGCAGCGAGGCGACGACATCGGGGCGTTCAGCCGCCAGATTGTTGTTCTCGTCTGGATCTTCCACAAGATTGTAAAGCTCGATTTCCGGCTTGAAATGGAAGTCGGGCTCGAGCGCCGTTATCAGCTTCCAGCCGGGCGTCCGCCAGCCCTGCTTGCGCATCCAGGTGCACTCGCTGATAAAGAACTCGCTTTCGAATGAGGCCGCGTCGCCGCGCGCCAGGGGCATCAGGCTGCGCCCGTCGAAGCCCCATCCCCCTGCCCCTTCCCCCATAAAGAGGGAAGGGGAGCTATCGGCAGATGAAGTTCGCCCCTTATCGTGTGGGAAGGATTCATGGTGGCGGTGGAGCCCGGCCAGCTCGAGCAGGGTGGGCAGCAGGTCTTTGTGCTGGTTGTATCCGCTAATGCGCGCGCCGGCGGGAATCTTGTACGGATACCGAATGATAAGCGGGACGTGGAGCACATTGTCGTAGATGCCATGATGATCGAAGAAGCAGTCGTGGTCATAGAGCGTCTCGCCGTGGTCGCCGTTCAGGGCGATGATGGTGTCGTCCATGATGCCGAGCGATTCAAGCGCGTTGAAGATCGACTGTATGGCGGCGTCCATATAGGCGATGGCGCCGTCGTATTGGGCGATGACGTAGTCTTTGTCGGTGATGCCGGGCGGCATCCAGGACTTGAAGAAGGTAGCGAAGGGCTTGAAAGCCAGCACCGGTTCCATTGAGCGGTTGTCCGGGTCGGTTTCATCGCCGTGGTAAAACATTCGCTCGAATGGCGCGGGCGGCAGGTAGGGCGCGTGCGGGTCCATGTGGCGCAACAAGACAAAAAATGGTTTCTCTTCGGCGCTGAGTCGCTGCAATTCGGGAATGGCGACATTGTTGAGTTTCTGCGCCTTTGGGCTGCGCCCCTGCTTCCAGCTGCCCCAGGCGGCGTAATCGATGTAGGTGTCGAAGCCGCGCGAACTGGGGTTGCCGCTGAAGCCGACGCAGGTGGTATTGTAGCCGTGATTGCGGAAGATCTCGGCGGCGGTCGGGATGTCTGGGCGCAGCGGGCCTTGATGGCGCAGCGCCACCACTTGCGTGCTAAAACAGTCGCGCCCGGTCAGCATGGAGGCGTAGGCGGACGTGGTCGGGATATGCGGGCTGAAGGTATTTTCGAAGAGCGCCCCGTCTTGCGCGAAGCGGTCGATATGGGGAGTGGTCAGTCGGTCGTAGCCGTAGCACGACATGTGGTCGGCGCGGATGGAATCGATGGCTATGAGCAGGATGTTGGGTCTGGCGGGCATAGATTTGCTCCAGGGATCGCGGGTGGTCCAGGGTATTCCAAGTTAGTCGCGCGAAACGAGTTTATATGTCATTCGCGATCGCGGACGAACCACTGGCTCGCCCCTGCATGGCGAAGAGGGCTCGGTAAATTGCATTAGATCGGAAGTCCTTTTCATAACTAGCTTGGAGTCAAGTATTATATTATGTCGCGGTTGATGTTGCGCAGTTTTCAGGGTTATCTGCCTATGCTATTGTAATCGGGCGTAATTGCCAAGATGCCCGGTCGCCGGTAGCGAACGCAATCAGGGAACCGATAGCGTTGGCGGCGGTGGTACTGTCCATTCGAGAAGATCATTGGCGCTGGAATCGGCGCGGCTTGGAGGGCGATCCATGAATCACACAGTTACCGACGAGCAAGTCAGCCATTATCAGGAGAAGGGCTTCGTCCTCATTGAAGACTTCTTGAGCGAAGACGAACTCGAGACCTGGCGCGAGTATGTCGGGGAAGCGGTCGCCATGCGGGGCAAGCGTAAGCTGGCTGACGGCCGTCTCATGGAAGTGGACAATTATTACGCGCGTGTTTTCGCGCAGCGCATCAACTTGTGGAACGACCATGCGGGCATGCGCCGGTTGATGCTGGATGAGCGCCTGGGCAAGATGGCGGCTGATTTGGCGCAGGTCGAAGGCATCCGCATCTGGCACGATCAAGCGCTGATCAAACCGCCCTGGGGCAACCCCACCGGCTGGCATCTGGATAACCCCTACTGGTCATTCTATTCGCGGGACGCTATCAGCCTTTGGGTGGCGCTGGATGATGTCACTCGGGACAACGGCTGCCTCTATTTCATACCGGGCGCGCACAGAACGGCGACCTATGACAATGTCGACATCGGCAGCAATATCGGCGATCTTTTCACGGCCTATCCGCAGTGGGCAGAAGCGGAAGCGGTGGCGGTGGAGATGAAGGCGGGCTCTTGCTCGTTCCACAATGGTTTGTGCGCGCATGGCGCCGGGGCGAATATGACGCCCTATCACCGGCGGGCGATGACTTGCGCCTATATGCCCGATGGCAGCGTCTTCAATGGGCAGCAGAATATCCTCAGTCCGGAGCAGGTTGCCAGTTACGAGATTGGCAATGTCTTGGACGACGAGGCGCAGAACCCGCTGATCTATCACCGTTGCAAGGGTTATGTTCGCTTTGCCGAATGAGCGAGCCGCTGCACGATTTCCCCAGCGTAAGGGCGCGGCGACCGAGGGCGGCGGCCTAAGGCTTTCGGACGCGCGCGCCGAGCTGGGTGATGCGGCGCGACATTTCGCTGTAGGCATCGCGCAAGTCTTGTAAGCTAGCGTCTCCGCTCTGGGCCGCGTCAATGACAACCGCTTCGGCGGCGAGGTATTCGTCGCTGATATCGGCCACCTCGGCTGCGATCTCGAGCGGAATTGTGGTGACGCCGTTGGCATCGCCGTGCAACAAGCTATTGGGATAGACATCAATGCCGCCGACTTGCACGGGACCGTAGGTCTCCAGCATGTGCATGTAGCCGTGAGCGCAGACGACGCCATTGTAAAAGACGGGGAAACTGAGCGGCGCAATGCCGGCGAAATCTCTGCCCGGTCCATTCGTGACCAAGCCGGCCGCGCCAAAAGCTTTGAAGGAATTGCAGAATACATCGCCGAAGTTGGCCGCATGTCCGGCGGTATCGAGATTCTGCATGACGATCACCGGCGGACCAGCCAGTTCGTCGAAGCGAGCGATGACATCGGGCACGCCGGGCAGGGCTTTCGCCGGCGGTTCGGTGAAGGTGCGGCAGGTTGCGGTGGCGGCGAAACCGACCATCGGCGGCAGATCAGGGAAAGCGGCTGTGATATGGCGCTGCATGAAGCCGCGATTGCGCGGGCGGACTTCAAAGAGTTCGATCACGTTACAGATGGTGGCGGTATCAACCGCGCGCAGCTTGCTCAAGAGGGCGTCGCGCATGTGCATGGTTCCTCGATTCTAAATGCTCTCGGGCGAGATTGTACCATCAGCGGCCCGACGCCGCCTGACGCAAGGTTTCAACATAGAGCGCTTGGCTCGGCATCACGTTGGCGACGTTGCAGTCGGGGCCGAATAGTTTGAAGTAGCGTTCAAGATTGTCGCGCCATATCATGGGTCCTTCTTTGGGCGAGGTAGCTTCAAAGACGAGCCGGTCCTTGCCTAGCGCCTTGACGACAGCGCCGATTTCTTCAGCGGCGCGCTCGCCTTGCAGTTCAAGCTCGTCGTGATCGATCATCAGGGCGAAGGCGCCATCGGCCAGAAAGGGCTCGGCTTCTCGCAGGATTTCCTCCGCCGAGGCGGGCTTCCTCGGCAGAGACTGATCCCAGTTGTAGAGCGGGTGGTGCTCGAATATGATGCGCATATCCAGCGCCAGCGCGTGTTTGCGCCAGGCGGCCCATTGCGCGCTGCTGATGTCATCGGCCGTGTTCATGAACTCAATGACGCGGAAGCCTAGTTCACGTCCGGCGGCGATCGCGCGTTCGACGACGCCCTGCTGATAGGCCAGCATGAAAAAGGTGTGATCAAGATAGGGTTCGACGTCAAAGCGCCGGTAGGTCGCGACTTTGCGTTTGAGCCAATCGTGAGGGCTGAAGACTACTTGTGTGGTGACGATTTTGACGTAGTCCAATCTGGCGGCCGCCACTTCGAGGAAGTCGGTCAGTTCGACCAAGCCCATGCGCTCCACATAGTTGGGCGCTTCGTCGTAACCGACATCTTTCAGCCAGGTTTGGCGCAAGCGGCGCGGCTTCTCGTACGCCCTTAATGTAAATAGTTGAGCCATCGTATCGTTTGTCATGGCGTTCCGTCCATCTTGAGCCGATATTCAGCAACTGTGATTCGGTTCATCTTGGCAGATAATTGTTAAGCGCGCCAATATGATTTATATATTGACGCATGTCCGCCAGGTATCGGGTCGAGGAGGGCGGCGAAGGAAAGGCGATGCGCACGATTAGATTGATCCATCTTGTCTCTTGCCATGCAGAAGGCGAAGTCGGCAATGTGATTGTCGGCGGCGTTGCGCCCCCGCCGGGCGAGACGCTCTGGGAGCAGTCGCGTTGGATCGCGGAAGACGGAAACTTGCGTCGGTTCCTTCTGAACGAGCCGCGCGGTGGCGTCTTCAAACACGTCAACTTGCTCGTGCCGCCGAAGCAGCCGGATGCGGCTTACGGCTTCATCATCATGGAGCCGGAGCATACGCCGCCGATGTCGGGCTCGAATACGATTTGCGTGGCGACTGTTTTGCTTGAGACGGGCATGGTAGAGATGCAGGAGCCGGAAACGACATTTTTTCTGGAATCCCCGGCCGGTCTGGTGCGAGTGCGCGCGCTCTGTCGCGATCGCAAAGCGCAGAGTATTGAATTTCATAATGTGCCGTCCTTCGTCGACAAGCTCGCCGCCAAGCTGGAATTGGCGGGTTACGGCACCTTACAAGTTGACATCGCCTATGGCGGCGACAGCTTTGTGCTGGTCGATGCGCGCGCGCTGGGCTTCGAGATCGTTCCCGCCGAAGCGTTTGAATTGGCGCGGGTTGGCGCTGCCATCACAGCCGCCGCCAATGAGCAGATTGGCTTTCGGCATCCAGTGTACGAAGAATGGAATCAGATTTCCTTCTGCCAATTCACGCTGCCGCTGGAACGGCGCGATGGCGTGTTGACCGGGCGGAATACAGTCGCGATTGATCCGGGCAAGCTTGATCGCTCGCCGACTGGCACCGGCTGCTCGGCGCGGATGGCAGTGCTGCACGCGCGGGGAGAATTGCAAGTTGGCGAAGCGTACCTGGCGCGCTCGATCATCGGCTCAAGGTTTCGCTGCGGCATCGTTGAAGTCACTGAGATAGCCGGGCGTCCAGCGATCATCCCGAGCATACGGGGGCGCGCCTGGATCACCGGCACACAGCAACTGATGCTGGATCCGGACGACCCCTGGCCCCTCGGTTATCGCTTGTCCGATACCTGGCCCAGTGTCTAGCGTCGCCGCAGCCAGACAGTCATTTCGCCGACGTCGCGATGACCCCAAGCATAGTAGGGGACGGCGGTGAAGGGCAGGGTTTGCCCGCCGGCAGCGACAGCCTCGCCACGGATGACCGTGACGCCGCCGAGCAGGTCTGGCTCATGTTCAGCGCTGAGTTGCCCGCCATTGGTCAGCGCGTATTCGAGCAGTCCGCTGCCGTTGTCCACCTGTTCCAGGGCGTAGACCAGCGGACCGCGTTCAAGCGCGACCATGCGGTCCAAGTCGGCAACTGCGGGATGCGCGATTACGCGGCGAATCGGCATTGGCAAGCGAAGGTTGATGCGGCTTGTTCCCGACCAGCGTCGCGAGATTTCGATGTAGCCATTGCGAGGTTCAATTGGCGTTGGGGCGCCGTCGACTGTGAGCGTGACCGGCTCATTTGATTCCTTGAGGTAGCGGTAAAGATCGCTGGGAAGGGGCTGGCCCTTAGCGAAAGAGGGCCGCCTCAGCCGCAGCGCGAAAGTCGCGGGTTCGGCGATGGTCAGGTCTAATTCGATTTCGCCAGACCAGGGATAATCTGTCCGCTGCTCGATCGTGATGTCTGAGTCGCCGAGCCTAAGCGCCGCCTTGCCAGACATATAAAGATTGACATAGACCTCTTGGTCGCCGCAAGCATAGACGTAACCGGATAGCGAGGGCAGCAGGCGCACCACATTTGTCGGGCAGCATGAGCAATCATACCAAGGCTGTCGCGTCAGTTCCTTGGCGCGGTTGAATCGGTATTCGCCATCGCAAGCCAGCGGGTTCACATAGTAGAAGGAGCGACCATCCATGCCAATGCCAGCCAGGAATCCGTTGTACAAGCTGCGCTCGAGGACATCAATATACTTCGCCTCGCCGGTTAACAGGAACATGCGCTGGTTCCAGAGGATATTCGCTTGCGCGGCGCAGGTTTCGTTGTAAGCGGTCAGGTTTGGCAACTCGTAATCGTCGCCGAAAGCTTCGCCTTCGTGGCGCGCCCCAAGGCCGCCGGTGAGCGCCAGCTTCTTGCCGACTACGTTCTCCCAAAGGGCGCATACTGCCGCCGCATACTCAGCGTCAGCCATGGTGGCGGCGATGTCCGTCATTCCGGCGTACATATAACCGGCGCGGACAGCATGCCCGACCGCTTCGGGTTGCTCTGTGACCGGCCGATGATCCTGGCAGTAGGGGCCGTAAACCTCGCGTCCATTTGCCCGCCCGCGCTCGTCCAGGAAGAATTTCGCCAACTTCAGATGGCGTTCATCCCCGGAGACGCGGTATAGCCGGACCAAGGCGAGTTCAATTTCCTGGTGCCCGGGGACTTCGCGCCGCTTGTCTGGACCAAAAACGGCGTCGATCAGTTCGGCGTTTTTTATGGCGATGTCGAGGAAGTTGCGCTTGCCGGTGGCTTCAAAATGAGCGATCGAGGCTTCGTACATGTGTCCGACGTTGTAAAGCTCATGGTTGACGCGCAGATTCGACCAGCGCTCGGGTCCGCAGGGCGCTGGCGCCTTGTCCGGGTCGATGGTGCGGGCGGTGTAAAGGTAGCCATCGTCTTCCTGTGCGGCGGCGAATTTTTCGATGAGGTCGTCCAGGTAGCGATCCAACTCGCCATTGGGCGCGATCTGCAGCGCGTAGGCGGCGCCCTCCACCACTTTGAAGACATCAGAGTCATCGAAGAAGATGCCCTGGTGCGCGCCGTCCATAAGGCCGCCGGCTTTGGCGAAATTGTCGATGCGCCCGGTTTCTTCGCATTTCTCGAAGTCGTAGGGAATCGTAACCTGGACGGCGGTGTCTATGCGCGGCCGCCAGAAGTTGTCGCTGATGGCCACTTGCGTGAAAGGTATCGGTTTTATCGGATAGTCGCTGATTTGAACGGTCATAAGCTGTCCTATTGAGTCTAGCGAACTAGGGGCTACGGCGTCTTGATCAATTGTTCACTGCGCCGCCGATTAAGCCGTTGATGTAATAGCGCTGCAAGAGCAGGAAAAGCAGCAGACAGGGAAAGATAGCCACGACGACGCCCGCCTGCAGCGCGCCCCAATCCACCGTGCCATAGATACCGCTGCGGACCAGGGTCAAGAAGACCGGCAGCGTGAACTTGTCCTGGTCGGACATGAAAATCAGCGCGGCGAGGAACTCGTTCCAGGAATTGATGAAGGCGTAAATCGCGACCGTCACGATGCCGGGCAAAACCAGCCGCAGCATCATCCGATAGAGCAGGCTCAGCGAGCTGCAGCCATCCAGGAGCGCGGCTTCCTCGATTTCGCGGGGAACAGCCAAGAAGCTGTTGCGCATCAGGAAGATGCCGAAAGGCAGTTGGAAGGTGATATAGACCAAGGCGAGCCCGAGCAGCGTGTCGTTTAGCTCGAAGCGCACCAGCATCACAAAGAGGGGAATCAGGATCGACTGAAAGGGGATCATCAAGGTGGAAAGCACCATGATGAAGAGCGCATTCTTGCCCGGGAAGTTGAATCGCGCGAAGCCGTAGCCGCCAAGCGTGCTCAAGACCAGGCTGCCGACGACCGTGATTAGCGCGACGATGGCGCTGTTTTCCACATGCCCGATGACGCCGTAATTGCCGAAGGCGGTCAGTTGGGTATAGTTTTCGAAGACGATCTCGGTTGGCAAGTAGGTCGGCGGCACGGCAAGCGCCTCCGACGGCTTTTTCAAGGAGTTGAGCAGCGACCACACAATGGGGAAAAGGAATAATATCGCCAGCACAGTGAGGAGGAAGTACTTGAGATAAAGCAGCGCGTGCCGGCGAATGAGCCGCTTTTGCTGCTGAGTCAGTCCGCCAGCGCCGGCCGGTCGGTCGAGCAATGGGGCGGCTGTCATCTAGTATCGCTCCCGCAAGAGATAATATTGAATGCTGGAAAGCGCGACCAAGATGCCAAGAAGCACGATCGACATCGCGGCGCCGTAGCCCATCTTCCAGTACGTGAACGAGTTGTTGAATATCCAATATACGATGGAGATCGTGCTGTTGCGCGGACCGCCACGGGTGATGATGTAGAATTGGTCGAAAGCCAGCACCGAGCCGATGACGGACAGGATAAGCGCCAGCGCGATGGTGCGCCGCATCAAGGGCAGCGTGATGTAGAAGAGCTTGCGGAAATAGCCGGCGCCATCGACATCGGCCGATTCGTATAGTTCATCCGGAATGCTCTGCAAGCCCGCCAGCAGCAGGATCATGGTGAAACCGACGGTCTTCCAAACGACCGAAAGAATGATGACATTCATGGCGGTGGCCGGTTTCGCCAGGAAGAGCTGCGGCTTTGCTATCCAATGCAAGTCCAGCAAGATCTTGTTGAAGATGCCGACGCGCTGGTCCAGCATCCAGACCCACAACAGGCTCGAGACGCCCAAGCCGATCACGACCGGCAGGAAGAACACCGTGCGGAAGACGCCGATGAAGCGGATATTGTGCCGCACGAGCGACGCCAGGATGAAGCCCAGAATGAATATCGGCGGCGTGACCAAAATCGTGTAGCGGAAGGTGAAATCCAGGCTCTTGAGATACTGCCGATCGGACGCCAGTTCGGTGTAATTGGTCGCGCCGATCCAGGATTGTTCGCCGATGAGGGGCCAATCGTGGAAGGACATGAAGAGTGTCATCGCCAGCGGGATAATGAAGAAGACGGTCACGAAGAGCACCGTCGGCAGGACGAAGAGCAGCCCGGTCAGTTTGCGGCGCTGCTCCCAGCTGAGCGATCCAAGCAGGGGTATCGCGCTCAGAGCGATTTCCTTTCAGCGTGCGGCGGAGGCGAGGGCGCCTGTCGACAGTAGCGTAACGCTAAATCGACAGACGCTCAAGCGATAGGCGCTTAGCCTTCGATAATTTGCGTGAAGCGGTCTTGGCCAAGCTGGAGCGCGCCTTCGATGTCGCCATCGAGGATCGCTATCTGGATCATTTCCAGCCAGGGACCGTTGGGGTCGTTGAAGAGGTCGTTATAGACCAGCGAGTAGGGCGACTTGCCCACGGCCAGCGCGCTCGCGGCTGTCAGCACCAGCGGGTCATCTTGCGAATACTCATTTTCGAGCATGGAAACGCGCACGGTCGTCCGATTGCGGGCGGCGTAGAGTTCAAGCTGGGTCTCGTCGCTCATCATCCATTCGAGGAAAGCCCAGGCTTCCTCAGGATGTTGCGTGCCGCTGCCGATGGCGATGACATCGCCGCCGCCGAAGGAGGCTGCGCCGCCATCCTTGCCGGGGATATGGAAGGCGCCCAGTTCAAGCTCGGGGTGATCGTTGCGGTAAGTGTTGATGCCGAAGGCGCCGGTGCCGGCCATGCCGATGGCGCCGGTGCCGAAGGCGCTAACGAAGCTGCTGCCGTCGTCGATGCTCGCGCTTTCGGGGATGAGCCCTTCTTCCCACATCGTGCGATAGAATTCGAGGGCTTCTCGCACGATCGGATCAGTGGCGATGGTGGCTGAGTTGTAGTCAGCGCTGAGCACATCGCCGCCGCTGGCCCAAATGTAGGGCAGGTAGGTGAAGGCATTGCAGCCCGCGCAGGCGCCGGCGAAGTAGTAGCCGTAGGTTTCGTCGTCAATTGCCGAGATGGCGCGCGCCGCCTCGAGCAGCTCGTCCCAGGTCGAGGGTGGAACTTCGGGATCCAGGCCGGCCGCCTCAAAGAGTCCCTTGTTGTAGATGATGAACGAGCCTTCGATGAGGAAGGGCACGGCGTACTTCCGCCCTTGGTATGTGCCCAGCTCCGAATGCGCCGGAAGCAAGTCATCGGCGTAGGGCAGCGCGTCCACCCAGTCGGTGATATCCAGCAACTGACCGGCAGCGGCGAATGCTGGAGCGTAGATCAGGTCGATGCTGGCGATATCGGGTGACTCGCCGGCGGCGATGGCCGCGCCCATCTTGGTGACAAACTCATTGGGCGGGATGACTGTCAGTTGAATCTGGCTGCCGCCCCGGTCGTTCCAGGCGTCAACCAGTTCCTGCACCTGGTCGCCGATGTTGCGCACCCACATGGTCATGGCGACGTCGTCGTCTTGCGCCGAAAGCGGCAGCGCGCCGATGAAGAGCGCCAGGATCAAGACTGCGCAAACTGCTTTTCGTGGTGTCATTGTCTTCAACTCCTTATTGATATTGATGTTCGGGCAATGTGTGTTAACTCGGCTTAGTATCTCCAGCTATTCCTCCTTTCGCGAATGCCGTACAAGATTATTCCATAGTTGCGCGCAGGTAATCGCGGGCGTACACGTCTTTGCCCTCGGGCGCGCCGCAAGATTGACGGACGATGAGTTGGCCCGGGATCAATTGCTCGGCGAATTCGCAATCATCAGTTTGGAGCTGCCGCAGCAGGTTTTCCGCGGCTACCTGTCCCATCAAGAAGAGCGGCAGCGTGACCGTCGTGATCGTTGGATTTGACATGCTCGAGATGTCATTGTTGTCATAGCCGACGATTGCGATGTCGGCCGGCACGGATAGGCCGGCGTCGATTACCGCCAACAAAGCGCCATAAGCCAGCCCGTCATTGGCGGCGACGATGGCGCTGGGCATGATGTCCGCGGCAAGGATACGCTGCGCGCAGGCGTAGCCGCTGCGTATGCTCCAGTCGCCTCGGGCGATCCAGTCAGCTTGAATGGCGAAACCGGCGGCGCGCATGGTATAGAGGTAAGCGTCCAGCCGCTGCGAGGAAGAGAAGTAGTCGGAGTCGCCTGCGATGTAGGCGATCTTCTTGTGCCCAAGTTTCAGCAGGTGTTTCACCACCAGCGCGCTGTTGTGCGCTTCGTCCGGGATGATGCTGTGGGGATCGGATTGGTGAAAGAGGCGGTGCACGATAACATAGGGCCGATTGTTCAGCATCTCCCGGCGTTCACTGACCGGATGCCAGGTTTCGACGAATACGAAGGCGTCAACGGAATGCCCCAGCATGTCCTGCACAACATCGGTTTGCGAGTATTTCTCCCAGGGGATATTGACGACGAGCGTGAAATATCCACTGTTGTGAAGAACGTCTTGTATGCCGCGGATGATGATAGGCGCCCATTGGGATGAAAAATTGTCGAGAATCACGCCTATCAGCGATGAGCGTTCGGTACGCAAGCTGCGGGCGGCGCGGTTGGGCGAATAGCCGACATCTTCCGCGACTTTGAGAATTGCTTCGCGAGTCTGCGGGCTGACAGGATAATCGCTGTTGCTCAATACGCGCGACACCGTGGCGATGGAGACGCCGGCGATATGCGCGACCTCTTTAAGCGTGGCCAATACTCATACCGCAATAGAAGAATACAGAAAACGTTTACTACATTCCGCGACTTTATCGGAAAACGTTTACTGTGTCAAGCAATTGGTCGGATTTGTCAGAGACCGGGGCCGAGGCTAGAGCAGATTCGGCGGAATGCCCAACTGTCGAAATGCCGCGCAGGCCGCGTCCAGATGCGCCTTGCCGCCGGTCAGCGAAATTTGCAAATGCCCGGGCAAGAGCGCGTCGAAGTCGTAAGGCTCCAGCTTGAACATGCTGTCAGCGTAGGCGTCGATTCGGCAGTCGTGGATATTCTGCCAGACGACCTTGCCGCCCCAGAAGACGAGGTCCGCGCCGAGCAGATAGACGCGGTCGCCGCCGCGAATCAGAAAGCTGAGATGGCCATCGCAATGTCCGGGCGTCTCGAATGTTTCCAGTTCGAGATTGCCGATACTGATCACATCGCCTTCGACCAGCTCGACATCGACCGGGCAGGGCGGCAGATGGTATGCCTCGGGGTAGAAGCCGGCTGCTTTGGCGACATCAAGCGCCACCGCCTTCTCATCGCCCGTGCGGATGACCGGCGCGGCAAATGCGGAAGAATAGACCTCGACATCGAGTCGGCGCTGGGCTTCGGCGGCCGCGCCAATATGATCGCAGTGATAGTGCGTCAGGATGAGCTTGCGAATCTTGTTCGGGTCCAAGCCATCGTCGCGGATGTTGCCGAGAATCGCGTCGAAGTCGCGGTCGATGCCCATGCCAGGATCGACCAGAGCCAACTCGGACCCGCTGTTGAGCACGAAGACGTGGCAGTCCAAGTATCCGGACAAGCCGAAACCGAAATATCCCCCGCCGACCACATGCAAGTCGCTTGTCAGTTTCATAATCATTCTCCAAAGAACGCGCTTGCCCACAACTAGAACGGATTCAGCGGCATTCGTCAAGCAAGGCGCGGGCGCGCGGATTGAACTCGTCTGACACGGCCCGGCAGTTTTGGCAGTGGTCGCGACATTGGCTATACTCATTCTGACTAAGTTGCGGTCGTCATTACTGTAGCGAAGTATGCCTTTTAGGTTTTTTGAAAGGACAGATTATGAGCCAAAAACGCGAGTATCCCGACTGGATGGGCAAGATGCGCGCGCTGTATCCGGATGAACTTCAGGAGTTCCTTGATGGTCCGATAGTCGCGCGCATCGCCACGGTGGACAGCCGGGGCGATCCTTATGTGACGCCGGTTTGGCAGGAATGGGACGGCGAGGCGATGTGGGTCATCCCGCGCGCCAAGACGATCTTCGCGCAGCATCTGCTTCGCTTCCCGCGTTGTTCGGTCTCCTGCGCCAAAGACAGCAGTCCGTATACCCGTGTGCTATTCCGCGGCGGCGCAGAAATCGTCGAGGGTCCCGCGCTGATGCACGGTGAATGGCTGGAAATTGCCCGGCGCATGGCGGTCCGCTATCTGGGCGAGCGCGGACCTGAGTATCTGGAGCCATCGCGCGTCCGTCCGCGTTACCTGGTCAAGATAAGGCCGGAGAAGACGATCTCCTGGGAAGGCGTCGAGTGGGCGGCGAAGTATCTGGACGACCAGGATGCGCCGGCTGCTCCGCATTGAAGCCTGTCATAGCGCCGCGTTGTAGGAGCGCTTGCCGCTCGGCGCAGCGATCGGGAATGAGCATGAGCGTCGCAAAGCCGCACGAATCGGCGAAACAAGTCAATGGCTGGCGGGCGCGCAAGTTCGTCGCCGATTATGGCGTGTACATTGCGCTGCTGCTTCTATTGCTGGCGGCTGCGGTCTTGACGCCGAAACTCTACGAAGTCAACACCATCGCGGTCGTCATGCGGCAGGCGTCGCAGTTGGGCATTGTCGCGATAGGGCAGACGCTGATCCTGCTGGTAGCCGGCTTGGACTTGTCCATCGGCGGCATATTTGTCATGACCTCCATTGTCGTCGCCGACGTCACCAACGGACGCGATGACTTGGTGATTCCGGCGATTTTGATTGCGCTGGCGCTGGGCGCGCTTGTGGGCTTGGGCAACGGCGTGCTTGTCACGAAACGGCGGGTGCCGCCATTTGTGGCGACCTTGGGAATGCTGGTGCTGGTCAAGGGCGCGACGCAAGCCTATACCCGGGGTGTGCCGGGCGGCTTCGTGCCGGAAGTCTTGGGCATCGTGAATCAGTCCTGGTTTGTGCTTTCGATTCCGCTGCTTTTGTGGCTGGGGCTGAACGCGGTCTTCATGTTTGTCTTAGGGCGCACTGCCTACGGTCGCAAAGTCTATGCGGTCGGCAGCAACACCGAGGCGGCGCGGCTTTCGGGTATCTCGGTCGATACCATCCGCATTTCAGTTTATGTGCTGGGCAGTTGCCTGGCAGTTGCCTCTGGCGTCGTGCTGACGGGTTATGTCGGCTATGTCGATCGCTTTATCGGCACTGGGCTCGAGCTGGACTCAATTGCGGCGGCGATCGTCGGCGGGACGGCCTTCGTCGGCGGGCGCGGCGGCTTGTTGGGAACAATCGCCGGCGTCTTGCTGATTCAGTTGCTCAGCACGATGGCGCTGCTAATGGGTCTGGATATACAGGTGCAGTTCATCATCAAGGGCTTGGTGATACTGGGAGCGGTGACCTTGTATAGCCTGGCCAATGTCGAGGAATGAGGCGCGCGGCGGAAAGGAGGCGCGACTGGACAATTGGCTGCATAGGAAAGCAGGTCGACCGAATAGACGCGGTTTGACCCTTGGAAGCCTTCAGGAGGAACTGAAATGTATAGGAAACTGATTTGCGGGCTGTTCGTAGTGACTTTGTTGCTGGGCGCGTCGCTGGTTGCGATTGGGCAGGATGACGGCGCTGCGGGATTCGAAATCACGCAAGAGATGATCGATGCTTCGCCCTACTTGCAGAGCGTGCTCTCGCGAGTAGATGAGGTGTACGACACCAGCGAATTCGCCAAGGATCCGCCCTATCGCATCGCCTTCGCGGCGCAAGGCACCAGCAATGCCTGGTCGGCGTTGATGGACGCCCACGCTTACTGGTATGTCGAGCACTTGGGCGAAGATGTTGTCTCAGAAATGCTCTATGGCGACGCGCAAGCGCAAGCGGATATTCAAGTGCCGCAGGTGGAAGACCTGCTGGCGCAGGAACCGGACGCGCTGATTCTGGTGCCGATGGGCGCGGCCGCTTTGTCGGCGCCGGTCGAGCGGGCGATGATGCAGGGCGTGCCGGTTGTGCTCTGCGCGAGCGCGGTGGAGACCGACAATTTCGTCACCGAAGTCGGCACCAACTTATTTACAGTCGGCGCGAATCTGGCGCAGTGGCTGATTGACACGGTCGGCGCCGATGGCAACTTCCTAATGATGACCGGAATCCCGGGCGTGACCACATCGGTCATCATGGAAGAGGGCGCGCTGGCTGTCTTCGAGTCGCAGGGGATCGAGTTGCTCGACAACCAACCGGGCTTCTGGTCGCCAGCCGAAGGCAAGAAGATCATGGAGACTTGGCTGGCGCAGCACGGCGACGAGATTGATGGCATCTGGACCGGCGGCGCGCAGATGGCGCAAGGCATCATCAGCGCGTATGAAGATGCCGGGATGGATATCCCGCCGATCGCCGGCGGGGAACAGCAGAACGGCTTCCTGCGTTCGGCGATTGAACACGGCTTCCCATTCTACGCCTGGATGTATCCCAATGCGATGATCACGGTTTGCCTCGACGCCGCCATCCAAATCTTACAGGGCGAGCCGACGTCTCGTTTCATCGACTTCATCGACACCTTGCCCGAAGCGCGTCCCTTCACCGACGCGCAGGCTGAGGATTACTACATGCCCAGTTGGAGCGACGATGTGCATGGCCCGATCACCATGCCGGATGAGAAACTGGCGGAGCTTGGCTTCCTCGTGGAAGAATCCGGCTAGTTCTGCCTGCGCGCGAGTCGAATAGCAATTCCCCTCCCTGGATTGCCGGGGAGGGGTTTGGGGTGGGGATCCGGACGCGCGAGACATGAGCGACTATATCCTGGAGATGCGTAATATCTCCAAGTCCTTTGCTGGCGTGCAAGCCTTGAAGGACGTGACGATCCGCTGCAAGCCGGGACAGGTATACGGGCTTGTGGGCGAAAACGGCGCCGGAAAGTCGACTTTGATGAAGATCCTGGCGGGCGCTTACAAGGCGGACGCCGGCGAGATCATCTACAAGGGAGAACAGCGCGAGGGGGCGACCGCCGGCGAGGTCATCGACAGCGGGATCAGCATCATTTACCAGGAACTGGCGCTGGTCTCGCAGATGTCGGTTGCTGAGAACATCTTCCTCGGTCGCGAGCCCCGCTATGCGCTCGGCGTTCTGAACCTGCGCGAACTTCACAGCAGATCCGCGGCGCTGCTTACGCGTTTGGGCATTCGCCTGGATACACGGCTTCCGGTGAGCGAGCTGACCGTCGCGCAACGACAACTGGTCGAGATTGCCAAAGCGCTTTCACAGAATGCCGATCTGATTGTCATGGACGAACCCTCGGCCATCCTGGCTGGCAGCGAGCTTGATCAACTGTTTTCAATCATCGAGTCGCTGGTCGAGCAGGGCGTCACAATCATCTACATCTCTCATCGGCTGGACGAGGTCTTTCGCATCGCAGACGAAGTGACAGTGCTGAAAGATGGCGAGTTGGTCGAAACGCGACCCATTGATCAACTGGATCGTCCAACGCTGGTTGAGTTGATGGTCGGGCGCCCCCTGGATGAAATCTTCCCACAGACGGATCACGAACAGGGCGAGTTGGTCATGGTCGCCGAGCATATCTCCAGCGATACCATCCTCGAAGACGCCAGCCTTGAGTTGTACGCGGGCGAAATCTTGGGCATCGCCGGCATGGTCGGTTCGGGCCGGACGGAATTGGCGCGCGCTCTTTTCGGCGCCGATCCCTTGACGAGCGGAGAGGTTAGGCTGGTCACGAACAAGGGAGCAAGCTGGAGCAATCCGGCGAAAGCGATTGAATCGGGCTTGGCGCTGGTGCCGGAAGATCGCAAGTCGCACGGGCTATTCACATCGCTCTCGGCGCGCATCAATGTGACTTTGCCAATCTTGTCGCGCATCACCCGTATGGGTGTCCTGCAAAGCCAGGCTGAAGATGAAATCGTGGAAGCGGCGAAGGAGCGCTTGTCCATTGTTATGGCTTCCGCCGATCAGGAAGCGCAATACCTAAGCGGCGGCAATCAGCAGAAGTTGGTGCTGGCGAAGTGGCTGGAGACGAATCCGACCGTGGTCATTCTGGATGAGCCGACGCGCGGCGTCGATGTCGGCGCGAAATTCGAAATCTACAAGCTGATGCGCCAGTTGAATGATCGCGGGATCGCAATTGTAATGATCTCATCGGAGCTGCCGGAGGTGATCGGCATGAGCGACCGGATTCTGGTTATGAATGCCGGGCGCATTGTGGGCGAGTTTGCGCATGGCGAGGCGTCAGAAGCCGGCATCATTGAATTGGCAACCATGGCTGACAGCGGGGCGAATCATTCATGAACGTCTCCGCGCGCTTGGTTGGCGAGCTAACGGATAGCCAGCGCCTGTTCTTGCGGCGATATGGTCCGATTTTCGCGGTTTACGGATTCATTGTCGTGCTTTTCATCATCGGCGCGACTCAATCAGAGCGATTCTTGACGCTGCGCAATCTGACCAATGTCGCCCGTCAATCGGCATTCCTTGGCATCGTCGCCTTGGGCCAGATGCTGGTAATCCTGACCGCCGGCATCGACCTTTCGGTCGGCTCGCTGGTGAAGTTGTCCATTCTGGCGTCGGCGATCGTGATGAATGGCGAGGTCGGCAATCAGGGGGCGGCGATCGCGGCGACCCTGGGTCTGGGACTGGCGGTCGGTCTGGTTCATGGCTTCCTGGTCAATGAGGTGAAGATCGCGCCCTTCATCGTCACGCTGGCGTCGCTGGGCATACTTCGCGGGATAAGTCTCAGCATATCGACATCGCCCGTGGGCTCGGCGAGCAGGCCGTTTATCATGTTCTATGTGCAGAAGCTTGGACCGATGCCGATCATCGCCGTTTTGTTTGGTCTTCTGCTCCTGTTGACGGCGCTCATGCTGCGCTATACGGCATTCGGCAAGTATCTTTACGCGATCGGCGGCAATCTTGAAGTCGCGCGGCTGTCCGGCGTGCCGATCAAGGCGGTGCGTTACGGCGTGTACGCGCTTTGCAGTTTGTCGGCCTCAGTCACGGGTTTGCTCTGGCTTTCGCGGATGGGCGTTGGCGATCCGGCAATCGGCGACGGCATTGAGTTGCAAACGATCACGGCGGTTATCATCGGCGGGACGAGCCTCTTCGGCGGCCGCGGCACCGTGATCGGGACGCTCGGTGGTGTGCTGCTGCTCGGCATCACCGCCAATCTGCTGGTTATGCTCGGCGTTAATCAGTTTGTTCAGGGACTTATCCAAGGGGTCATCATCGTCGCGGCGGTGGCGCTCTACAAACAAGAAGGAGATTAGCCTCCATGTCCATTCGCGCTGAGCGTCCAGCGGTGCGCGCGCTGCAGCCAAGCTTGATTCGCAAGCTGGCCAACGCCGCCATCGGTCGGGCGGACATCATTCCGCTCTGGTTTGGCGAGCCGGACAAACCGACGCCGGAGTTTATCCGTCAAGCGGCGAAGGACGCTATTGATGAAGGGCAGACCTATTACCAGCCCAGCCTTGGGATTGCCGAATTGCGCGCGGCGCTGGCGGAATACACGAACGGTCTATACGACGCCAGCCTGAGGCCCGACAATTTCGTCGTCGCTCCGTCCGGCATGACGGCGCTATCGGTGGCGCTGCAGTGCATCGTGGCCGACGGCGCGGCGGTGGTTGCGCCATCGCCGGTCTGGCCGAATGTGGCGGGCGCGGCCGAGATACTCGGCGCAGAGGTCGTCCGCGTGCCGATTCGGCCGCTCGATGGCGTCTGGTCGCTTGACCTCGATGAACTCTTCGCCGCCTGCCCGGCGCATACCGGCGCCTTGGCGATAAACTCGCCAAACAACCCGACCGGCTGGATGCTGGAGGACGTGGAGCAGCAGCGGATCATCGACTTCTGCCGCGAGCGCGATATCTGGCTGATCGCGGACGAAGTGTATAATCGAATCGTCTACGATCGCGCGCGCGCCCCGAGCTTCGCCGACAAGGTCTGCGATGATGACAAGTACGTTATCATCAACAGCTTCTCGAAATCCTGGGCGATGACCGGCTGGCGCTTGGGCTGGTTGACAGCGCCCGCTACATTAGTTGCGACTTTGGGCGTGGTCGGCGAATTCAATTTCTCCTGCGTTTTCGCGCCGACGCAAGTCGCTGGCATCGCCGCGCTGCAGGACGGCGAAGCTTTTATCAGCGCTTCTCGCGAGCGGTATCGGGCGGCGCGCGACCTGGTTGCAGCGTCATTTGCCGGGCTGCCTCGCGTGGAATTCCCCTTGCCGCAGGCGGCTTTCTACGCGTTCTTCTCGGTTGACGGCGTAACAGACAGTTATAGCTTTGCCGAAAGGATGTTGCGCGAGCGGGCGGTCGGCTTGACGCCGGGCGCGGCATTCGGTCCCGAGGGCGAAGGCTATCTGCGCCTCTGCTATGCGGCCGAATTGCCCCTGCTTGAGCGCGCGCTGGAGCAGATGCGCCCATTGCTGAAATAGCGGGTCCGATGCGAGCGGCGTAGAGCTAGAATGTGAAGGTCGCCTTCCCGCGGAATTGAAGTCCCGCTCGGTCAGCCGTCCCAAGCGGCGTAAAGCACACGCAGCCAGTTGCCAATCATGATGTCCTTTATGTCGGACGCGCTGTAACCGCGCGAGGCCAGCATTGCCGGCAGCCGCTGCAGATCGGCGATCGTGTCAAGATCGCAGGGAGATTGCTCGCGCCCGAAGCCGCCGTCAAGGTCAGTGCCGATAGCGGCGTGTCGGCAGTTGCCAGCGAGTTGACAAATGTGATCGATGTGATCGACGACGCGCTCGATGAATACGCCTTCGTTGCTGTCGCCGGTAGTGAAGCCGGGCTGCAGCATCCAGATGTCAAAGGCGGCGCCAATCACGCCGTCGCGTTCAAAGATGAGCTTGAGTTGCTCGTCGCTGAATTGGCGTTGGTGCGGCACGAGGGCGCGGCAGTTGTTGTGGCTGGCCAAGACGGGTCCGTCGTAAATGTCTACCGCTTCCCAGAAGGCTTCATCGGAGAAGTGCGTGAGATCAAGCAGAATTCCCAGGCGCGTCATCTCGCGCAATAGTGGCGCGCCCAGGTCGGTGAGACCGAGTTCGGTCCCGCTGCCGCCGGCATAACGACCGGGTCCATAATGCGTTGGACCGAGCAGGCGCAAGCCGGCTTCCCGCCAGGCTTCTAGCTGCGCGGGGTCGCGAATTGGGTCGGCGCCTTCCATGCTGATGACGAAGCCCAAAGGCGGCGTCGCGCTCACCGCGGCTCCATCAAGCTCCCAGCGTTGCCATTCGTCCATGTGTTGCCGCAAGCTCCGGCTATCGTCGATTATCCTCACGTAGCCGTCCGCCTCCAAGCCGAGATAGTAAGCGAGCTGTCCTTGCGCAATGCCATAGGCCTGCGCTTGCGATCCGAAGTCAATGTGGTCGGCGATATGCCCGGTGGAGCGCGCCAGCAAAGTAGCGAAACTAAGGGCGATACGTCCCAGCCGCATCTCCGGCAGGGCAACGGTGTTTTGCGCCCGGCCCTTGCCCGGGCTTCCCCGTTCTTTCCCGCGGATGGTATAGACCGACTCGGTAAGATCGCGATTCCATTGCAGGGCGTTCCAGGCGAGGTCAAGGTGGGCGTCGATAATCAGCATGGCTGTTTCCCTTCGCGGCTTAGCCGGTGTTTACCAGACGAGTCCGCGCGCCGCCACATCCCAAATCTCTTCAATGCGTTCGCCTCGAATGCCGTAGATTTGGTTGTGCAGGTTGGTTACCACGCAGGTATGCACGGGAATGATATGCACGATCTCGCCGACCGCCGGCGGGCTGGGGCAGGCGCTGCAGTCGACATAGCCGTGTTCCTCGTTGACCTTGTGCAAACGCGCGGCTGGATACTCGACGATGAAGCCGAATTGCCCGTCGATCGTTTCCGAGTGGATGGCTTTGCTGCCGCTATCGAGGATGACGCGGCTCGGTTCATTGGCGCTGACCACGGTGGCACGTACCTGCATGGCGCATTGGTCGAAGCTGGTGTAGCGGGCCGCTACGCAATTCCAATCCCAGAAGACACAGGTGCCGACTCGCAACTCGGTAAGCTCTGGCAGGAGATGCGCCTCGCTGATGGCGCCGCTTCCGCCGCCGCTGACCGTCTCGACGGGGATGCCGGCGCGATCCAGAAGCGCTAGCGTCTCGAGCAAGCGCGGGCGAATCGCGGCATCGGAGGGATAGATCATCACGCCAGCAAATCGCAGGTTGTCGGTCAACGCGATATGCCGTGCCAACTCCAGCGCATGATCGGGCGTCGTGCCGGTGCGCTCGCCCAGCGAAACCAGCTCCACCAGCGTGTTAATCTTGACGCCGGCTGCCTGCGCTGCGGCGGCGATGCCATCGATCACCGGCTTGCTGTCGACCGTGACGGACAGGTCAGCCTGTTTCGCGAGCTGCGCCAGGCGCCCGGTCTTCCGCCGTCCGATGATGTTATAGGGGATCTGAATATCGTTGAAACCGGCCGCGGCGAAGACTTCCGCCTCGCTGACTTTCTGGCAAGCGATGCCGACCGCGCCAGCCTCGATTTGTCGGCGGGCGATGTCAGGTATCTTGTGCGTCTTGATGTGCGGCCGGAATTGGATGCCCAGATCGTCGCAGCGCGCCTGCATGAGCGCGATATTCCGTTCCATCAGGTCGAGATCTATCAGGACGCTCGGCGTCTCCAGGTCGCGCACAGTTTTGAAAGTCATGTCTCGGCTCGCTTCAGCCTTGCAGTTTCGCGGGAGCATACCCGACGGCGGCGATTGAGGCAATGCGGCGGCTGGGTCCGCGACGGATTTGACAGCGCATTTGCCATGCGTTAGTCTTGTTTGGCGGACCTGTCGGAGCGCATTCGGCGGGTCGTTCCAATATATTTTGAATCGCAATAAAGGCGTTGTTTTCCCGTAGACGAGCGTTACAGATTATAAGGCTGGCAATGCTGAATTATTTCGTTCGACGCTTGCTTTATATGGTCATCGTCCTATTCCTGGTTTCTCTTCTGTCCTTCTATATTATCAATATGCCGCCCGGAAGTTGGATCGAGAATTACGCGCTTGAGTTGGAGTCGTCGGGCGACATCGTTGACGAAGCAGAACTCGAGTTCTTGCGGCAGCGCTATGGGCTTGACCTCCCCCTGCACGAGCAATACGTTCGCTGGATTATTCCCTTGGTGACTGATGGTGACTTTGGACAGTCATTCGAATGGAACCAGCCTGTCTGGCCCCTGATCGAGGAACGGCTCTTTCTGACGATGACTATATCGCTGGCTTCCATCATCTTCGTCTATGTGGTTTCTGTGCCCATCGCGCTGTATTCTGCCATCAATCAGTATTCCATCGGCGATTACTTCTTCTCATTTGTGGGCTTGATCGGCTTGGCGACGCCCAACTTCCTTATCGCGCTTGTGTTCATGATCATCATGCTGCGCGTATTCGGCGTAACGCCGGGGGGCTTGTTCTCGCCCGAATATCTGCGCGCGCCATGGAGCCTGGCCAAGTTCTGGGATATGGTGACGCATCTGCCGGTGCCGGTGGTCGTCATCGGCACGGCGGGCACGGCCGGCTTAATCCGCATTTTGCGCGCGCAATTGCTGGACGAATTCCAGAAGCAGTACGTGATTACAGCACGCGCCAAGGGCTTGCGCGAGCGCTTCCTCATTATCAAATACCCATTGCGGATGGCTTTCAACCCAATCGTCAGCAGCATCGGCAGTTTGCTGCCCCAGATTGTCTCGGGTTCGGCGATCGTATCCATTGTGCTGGGTTTGCCGACGACAGGTCCGCTCTTGCTGCGCGCCCTAATCGCACAGGACACCTACGCCGCCGCCAGCATGCTCTTGATGCTCAGCGTGCTGACGGTCCTGGGCGTTTTCATCTCCGACCTGCTGCTTATGTGGCTTGATCCGCGGATTCGTTACGAAAGGGGCAATTAGTGACGCCGGAGCCCAAGGGCGAGGTCAGCCGCCTGGATGTCGATGAGCTGCTGAATTACGAAATTCTCTCGCAGCGTCAATTGATCTGGCGTAAGTTCAAACGCCATCGGGTGGCCTACTTCTGCCTGGTCTTTCTGGTCGTTTTCTACATATTGGCGGTTTTCGCCGAGTTTTTCGCGCCCTATGGCGCCTTCACGCGCGACACTGATTTCTTGTACGCGCCGCCGACGCCGATTCACTTCGTCGACGAGACCGGCGCCTTCAGCTTCCGCCCCTTCGTCTACAAGATCGTTAGCGAGCTGGATCTCAACACCTTTCGCCGCGAATACGTCGAAGACCGAAGCGAGAAGTTCCCGGTGAGACTCTTCATCCATGCCGAGCCATATCGCTTGCTGGGCTTCATCGAGACTGATATCCACCTGTTTGGCGTTGATGAGGGCGGCGTGCTATTCCTTTCCGGCGCCGACGGCTTAGGGCGGGACTTGTTCAGCCGCATGCTCCTGGGCGCGCGCACATCGCTTTTCGTCGGCTTGCTGGGCTTGGCGATCGGCTTCGCGCTCGGTCTGATCTTCGGCGGCATTTCCGGCTATTACGGCGGCGCTGCGGATATGCTAATTCAGCGGATGATTGAGTTCTTGCAGTCCTTGCCGACTTTGCCGCTGTGGATGGCGCTGGCGGCGCTGGTCCCGCCGGAATGGACGCAGATACAAGTCTACTTCGGCATTTCGCTGGTACTGGCGATTGTGGGCTGGACCGGCCTGGCGAGGGTCGTCCGCGGCAAACTGATAAGCTTGCGCGAGGAAGACTACGTGCTGGCGGCGAAGCTCTCCGGCTTGAAGGAGCGCGCCATCATTACGCGGCATCTGCTGCCCGGCTTTCTCAGCTACCTCATCGTGCATCTTACGCTGGCGATACCGCACATGATTCTGGGCGAGACGGCGCTGAGCTTCCTGGGTCTGGGTATTCAGCCGCCCGCCGTCAGCCTGGGCACGCTGCTGCAAGACTCACAGAATGTGCAGACCGTGACGATCAATCCTTGGCTGCTTTATCCGGGCGCGGTGGTGGTCGCGATCGTCATCGCCTTCAACTTCCTGGGCGATGGCCTGCGCGATGCCGCCGACCCCTACAAGCATATCTAGGGCGCCGCCATGACCGACGTCTTGCTTCAAGTGGAAGACCTCAAGACGCATTTGCCCTTGGAAGAGGGCTTGCTGAAAGCGGTCGACGGCATCAGCTTCACGATCCGCCGGGGCCAGACGATGGGTTTGGTCGGCGAATCCGGCTGCGGCAAGAGCATGGCGGTGAATACGATTATGCGCCTGGCGCCGAACTTCGCGCAGATCGAGGGCGATGTCACCTACTTTCCTGTCGGGGCCGAGCCGATCAATATCACGGCGCTTGATCCCTACGGTCCGGAAATCCGCGACATTCGCGGCGGCGAGATCGCTATGATCTTCCAGGAGCCGATGACCTCGTTTTCGCCCCTGCATACGATCGGCAATCAGATCACCGAAGCCATCCGCCTCCATCGCACGGAAGACAAGAAAGCGGCCGCGAAGATCGCCATCGACCTGCTGCAGCGCGTCGGCATGTCCAACCCCAAGCAGCGCATGAGCGAGTACCCGCACCAGCTCTCCGGCGGCATGCGCCAGCGCGCCATGATCGCCATGGCGCTGTCCTGCGAACCCTCGCTGCTGATCGCCGACGAGCCCACCACCGCGCTCGATGTCACCGTGCAGGCGCAAGTCTTGCAGCTCATGCGCGATCTGCAGGGCGAGTTCGGCATGTCGATTTTGTACATCACGCACGACCTGGGCGTGATCGCGCGCATGGTCCAGGTGGTGGCGGTGATGTACCTTGGCCGAATCGTCGAATTCACCGATGTGGACAGCCTCTTTTACAATGCCAAGCATCCTTATACCGAGGCGCTGATCCAGTCGATCCCGAAGATCGGCAAGAAGTCGCGCGACCGGCTGGAGTCGATTCGCGGCGCCGTGCCCGTGCCCATCAATCGTCCGCCCGGCTGCGGCTTTTTCCCGCGCTGCTCAGCCGCCATCGACGGCTTGTGCAACCGCGTCGATCCGCCCCTGGTGCAGATCGAAGACGACCACGCGGTCGCCTGCTTCGTCTACCCTGAAGTGCTGGACGCGGTTGGCGAATCCATGCCGGAAGGCGCGACCCATGCAGTCTGACGAGACGATCCTGCAAGTCAAGTCGCTCAAGAAGTATTTCCCGGTCGAGAAAGGTTTGCTGCGCCGGCAGGTGGGGCAGGTCAAAGCCGTCGATGACGTCAGCTTCGAGATCAAGCGCGGCGAGGCGCTGGGTCTGGTTGGGGAATCCGGCTGCGGCAAGACGACGCTGGGACGCTGCGTCTTGCGCGCCATCGATCCTACCGAAGGCGAAATCATCTTGCGCAAGAGCGATGGCGCCGTCGTTGACATCACCGCGCTCGACAAGGGGGAGCTGCGACAATTGCGCAAAGAGATGCAGATGGTCTTTCAGGACCCATTCTCATCGCTATCGCCGCGCATGACCGTGCTCGATATCATCGGCGAGCCGCTGTGGGCGCAGGGCGTCCGCGGCCAGGCGCTCGAGGCACGCGTCCGAGAGTTGGCTGATTTAGTGGGCTTGAACGTCGGCCACTTGAACCGTTATCCCAACGCCTTCAGCGGCGGCCAGCGCCAGCGCATCGGCATCGCGCGCGCCCTGGCGACGCATCCCGGGCTGATCGTCGCCGATGAACCGGTGTCGGCGCTGGATGTATCGATCCAGGCGCAGATCCTAAATTTATTGCAAGACTTGCAAGAGAAGCTCGGCCTGACGTATCTCTTCATCGCGCACGACCTCAGCGTCGTCGAACATATCGCCGACCGCGTGGCTGTGATGTATGTCGGCAAGATCATCGAATTGGCGGATACGGAAGCGCTTTATCTCAATCCCAAACACCCGTACACGGAGGCGCTGCTCTCGGCCGTGCCGAAGCCGGACCCGCGCCTGGAAGAGCGCGAGATCATCCTGAGCGGCGAGGTCGCCAATCCGGCTGACCCGCCCAGCGGCTGCCTGTTCCATCCGCGCTGTCAATACGCCCAGGATCGCTGTCGCCAGGAGAAGCCGCCGCTGGAAGAAGTCGCGCCGGGCCACTTCGCCGCTTGCCATTTCGCTGAGGAGTTGGAATTGACCGGCGTGGCGATGTAAAGTTATGCAGCGCGCCTGCGAAAATAGCGCGCAGGCAAACCTGAGGCAGTTATGGCGTTACAAGCCAGAGAGGAGGCCGATTGGACAACGGGCTGATAATCGCATCAAGTGCAACAATTGTTCATTAACTGGAGGCAATAAAGATGTCAAAGTTCACCTATCGCAAGCTCTTGAGCGTCGTGCTCGTTCTAATTCTGGCGCTGACGGCTTTTACCGCCGCCGCGCAAGACGGATATTCGTCGGCGGACAATTACCGGACCTGGTCGCTGGATGAGTATGAAGCGGCCGGCAACAGCATTGCCATGTTCAACGAAGCGCCGATGCTGGCGGAGATGGTCGCCGCTGGCGAGCTGCCGCCGGTCGAAGAGCGCCTGCCCGACCGCGGCGATATTATGGTCGTGCAGCCGCGCGAAGCCATCGGAACTTATGGCGGCGAGATTACTTTCAACGCGACCAATCCCACCTCCTTTGGCAACACTGGCTTCACCGCCTGGGACCAGCATCTGACCGGCTTCTCGACCAATTGGGAAGTGATCTTCCCCGAAGTCGCCAAGAGCGTCGAACTATCTGACGATTTGATGACGGCGACGGTGACCCTGCGAAGCGGCATGAAGTGGAGCGACGGCACGCCCGTCACCGCCGATGATGTCATGTTCTGGTACGAAGACATCATGCTGCATCCGGACCTGCCCAATATGTCCAATGCGCTCAAGCCGGGCGGTACGGCCTTGGTGGTCGAGAAGGTTGACGATATGACCGTCAACTTCGTCGCCGCGCAACCCAATCCCGCTTTCCCGATCGTGGTCGCGCGCAGCGGACAGGGCTTCCCCATCGCCCCGCGCCACTACCTGCAGCAGTGGCACGCCGACTATAATGAGGATGCGCAAGCGCTCGCCGAGTCCGAGGGCTACGACACCTGGGCCGGCGCCTTTGAGTTCCACATGGACGGCCAGACCGGGCAAAGCGACTTCGATCCGGACTTGCCGGTCGTGAAGCCATGGACGCTCGACCATGTTGATGATTTCGGCAACAAATTCTACGTGCGCAACCCCTACTACTGGAAGGTCGACACCGAGGGCAATCAGCTGCCCTATATCGATCGGCAAGTGCGCTTGCTGCTGGGCGAGGCGGAAGTAGTCATCCTCAACGTCCAGGCTGGCGCCATCGACTACGGCTTCTACAACCTGGAAGTCAGCGACCTGCCAGTGCTGAAAGCGGGCGAGGCGGACGGCGATTATACGACCATCCTTTGGCCCGCCGATCAAGGCGCGATGAGCAAGTACCAATTCAACATCACGGTCAGCGATCCGGTCTTGAACGAGATCTTCAACGACCTGCGTTTCCGTCAGGCGATGTCGCTGGCGATCAACCGCGACGAGATCAATGAGGTGCTATTCTTCGGCCAGGCTGTCCCGCGGCAGTGGGGCGTCTCTTCCGCCTCGGCGTTCTACGAAGACTGGATGAGCGGGCACTATGCTGATTACGATCCGGACCAAGCCAATGCCTTGCTTGACGAGATGGGCTTGACTATGGGCGACGACGGCGTGCGCCTGCGCCCGGACGGCGAGAAACTGGCGATTGTGCTTTGGGACGCCATCAATCGCATTCCAATGTCCGAGCTGGTCGCTGAGTACTGGGAAGACGTCGGCGTTGATGTCGAGATCAACCCCAGCACGCGCGAGGCATTCCGCCAGGCGCTGGTCGCTAACGAAGTCCACGCTTCGACCTGGTTTGCCGATGTCGTCTCCGAGAAGGATATGTACCAGCGTCCGATCTGGCTGCGACCGCCGTATGGCATTGACTCGACTCCCGTCGGCGGCGGGCTTGCCTGGCGTCAGTGGTGGCTCTCCGACGGCGCGGAAGGCGAAGAACCGCCCGAGTACCAGCAGGAGCAGATGCGGCTGGTCGATGAATGGCAGTTGACCGAAATCGGCTCGGATCGCTATGTGGAGCTGGGCACGCTGCTGGTCGCCAATACCGTGCGCAATATCTATCACATCGGTCCCGTCGGCGAGGCGCCGGAGGTGTTCATCCGCTCCAACCGGCTGCACAACTTCACGCCGGTGGAAGGCGTCGTCTACATCAGCCATCTCGAAAGCGGCCACTCCGACCAGTGGTACGTCAGCGAGTAGACCAGTATTCGATGGGTTCGCGTCTCGGCGCGGACCCATTTTCTTCGTTTCCATTTGCGGTCAAAAGATGTAACGCGCCGACACTTGACTCCGAAGTTCAAAGCAAGAGCAGCGACGTCATCTGACCATTCTCTCTCAGCGCTCCCCCTCTCCAATGACTTGGAGAGGGGGCCGGGGGGTGAGGTAGACCAGTCAAACGAAAGAGCGGGCTCATGCAATGGTCGCAGATCAAGTTTCATCCCGAATGCGCCAAGTCTTATCTCGGCAGCCCGAGCATCGTTCGTCTGCCTGACGGCACGCTGCTGGCGTCACACGATTACTTCGGCCTGGCTGGCTGCCCCAAGAACCACGAAGGCGAAGAAAGCCTCACCAGCATCTATCGCTCGGAAGACGATGGCGCCAGTTGGGTCAATATCACCCACATCATGAACTGCTATTGGAGCAGCCTCTTCCTGCATGCGGGCGCGGTTTACATTCTGGGCACGTCGCAGCAATACGGTTCCATCGTGATTCGCCGCAGCACGGATGGCGGTTTCACCTGGACGCACCCGAAAGACGAAGCCAGCGGCTGGCTCTTCAGCGGCGGCGTCTATCACGACCCGCCAAATTACCACTGCGGTCCAATGCCGGTGGTCGCGCACGAGGGACGGCTCTACCGCGCCTTTGAAGATTGCGATCCGCCCGGTTGGGGCAACTTTCAAGCGGGCGTGATTTCCGCGCCAGTCGATGCTGATCTATTGGATGCCGCCAACTGGACGATGAGCAACAAGCTGCCCTTCGACCAAGCCTGGATTCCACGCGACTGGGACGCCGAGCGGGCGAATCCGGCCGGCTGGCGCGAGGGCAACGTCGTGGTCGCGCCCGATGGCGCTCTCTGGAATATCCTGACCTTTGAAGGCGGCTCGGTGCTTGATGAGAAAGCGCCCCGCCTGCGCATTGCGGACGGCGGGCGAACGCTTAGCTTTGATCCCGCCACGGGCTACATCGACTTCCCCGGCGCCAAAGCCAAATTCGTGATCCGGCGCGATCCACTCACAGGGGTTTACCTCTCGATGGTGAACAACCTGGCGGACATGGACGTTCTCGCGCGGCTGGCTGGAGACTTGGCGTCGCAGCGTTATCGCGCCCGCCATCCCATGCGCCAGCGCAACATCATGTCGCTGACTGCCTCGGACGATCTCTGGAACTGGCGGATCGTCACGGAATTGATGCGCGATGATACCGGCTTGGGTCCCGAGGACTCGATCGCGCTCACCGGTTTCCAGTATATTGATTGGCAGTTCGACGGCGATGACCTGATTTATGTGGTGCGCACCGCTTATCGTGGCGCGCGGAATTTCCACGACTCCAACCAGATCGTCTTCCGCAAGCTAGTCAATTTCCGCGATTATCTCTAGCGAGGGCGAGGCATGTCATTGACCTGGAGCGAAGTCAAATATCAGCCCGAGCGTAGCAAGACCTTCCTGGGCAGCCCCAGCATCCTGCGCCTGCACGATGGCGCGCTGCTGGCGTCGCATGATTACTTCGGCTTGCCCAACTGCCCGCGAAACCACGAAGATGAAGAAAGCCTGACCAGCATCTATCGCTCGGATGACGACGGCGCGACCTGGACAAATATCACCCACATCATGAACTGCTATTGGAGCAGCCTGTTCACCCATCGCGGCAGTGTATACATCCTGGGCTGCTCACAGCAATACGGCTCGATCGTCATCCGCCGCAGCGATGACGGCGGCTTCACCTGGACGCATCCGGCCGATGGCCAGAGCGGCTTGCTGTTTCGCGGCGGACCTTTCCGGCAAGCGCCGAACTACCACTGCGCGCCCGTGCCCGTATTGGAGCATGATGGCCGCATATACAAAGCCTTTGAAGACGCCGATCCGCCGGTGCACGGTCCGAGCTTCCATTCCTGCGTCGTCTCCGCGCCCAGCGATGCCGACTTGCTGGATGCCGCCAACTGGACCATCAGCAACAAGATCCCTTTTGATCCCGCCTGGATTCCCGGCGACTGGGAGTCGCCGGCGCGCCCCTGCTGGCTGGAGGGCAATATCGCGCGCGCGCCCAATGGCGAGCTATGGAATATCCTGCGGTTGAACGCCAGCCCGATGGTCAACCGCGCCGCGATTGTGAAAGTGGAAGATGAAGGCCGGCGGATCTCATTTGATCCAGCCAGCGGCTTCATCAAGTTTCCGGGCGGCGGCACGAAGTTCACCATCCGCTACGACCAGCGGACGGGGGTGTACCTCACGCTGGTCAACAACGTGACCAATCCTGCTTGGACCCGTCAACGCAACATCCTGTCGTTGAGCGTATCGGAAGACCTAATCAACTGGCGGATCGCGCAAACGCTAATGCGCGATCGCAGCGGCTTAAGGCCGGAGGACTCAGCGCGCCTGACCGGCTTTCAATATGTCGACTGGCAATTTGACGGCGACGATATCATCTACCTGGTGCGCGCGGCCTATCGCGGCGCCATCCGCTACCACGACTCCAACCGCATCATATTCCGCACGCTCAAGGACTTCCGCGCCCGGCTGTAACGCTAGAATCCGAAAAAGCAGAAGGGCGATTCGCTGAACCGCCCGAGCCAGGTTTTGCTGCGATTACCGTCGGTTGAGGC
Source organism: Anaerolineae bacterium (assembly GCA_022824465.1). Classification (GTDB taxonomy): domain Bacteria; phylum Chloroflexota; class Anaerolineae; order Aggregatilineales; family Phototrophicaceae; genus UBA6055. The sequence continues at coordinate 340,001 of JAJDZV010000004.1, read as the reverse complement.
GGCCTTTACCAGCCGCGTTTGCCCAGGATAACTTCTTCCGGCGTCACGTTGATGCCCACCATCGCTTCTCCCAGGTTGCGGCTGACATCGGCGAGAATCTTGGCGTCAGTGAAATGCGTCACCGCCTTGACAATCGCCTTCGCCCGTTTCTCCGGGCTGCCGCTCTTGAAGATGCCGCTGCCGACGAATACGCCGTCCACGCCCAGCTGCATCATCAGCGCTGCGTCCGCTGGCGTGGCGACGCCGCCCGCCGCGAAATTCACCACCGGCAAGCGGCCCAGTTCAGCCGTTTCTTTCACCAAGTCATAGGGGGCGCGTATCTCCTTGGCGTAGGTATAGAGTTCGTCTTCATCCATGCAGCTGACGCGGCGGATTTCGCTGTTGACCGCGCGGGCATGACGCACCGCTTCGACGACATCGCCGGTGCCAGCCTCGCCTTTCGTCCGCATCATCGCCGCGCCCTCGTTGATGCGCCGCAGCGCTTCGCCCAGGTTGCGGCAGCCGCAGACGAAGGGCACGGCGAATTTCCATTTGTTGATGTGATGTTCTTCGTCAGCCGGCGTCAATACTTCGCTCTCGTCGATGTAGTCGACGCCGAGCGCTTCCAGGATTTGCGCTTCGACAAAGTGGCCGATGCGCGCCTTCGCCATCACCGGAATCGACACGGCGCTGATGATGCCTTCTATCATGTCCGGATCGCTCATCCGCGCGACGCCGCCTTGCACGCGAATATCGGCGGGCACACGCTCCAGCGCCATGACCGCAACCGCGCCGGCATCCTCGGCGATCCGCGCTTGCTCCGGCGTCACCACATCCATGATCACGCCGCCCTTGAGCATCTGCGCCAAGCCGCGCTTGACCTTATCCGTGCCTTTCTCGCTGCCGTTTTGCTGATGTCCGTTTGTCGCCATGTCCCACTCTCGATTTGATGTCGTTCACACTGCTGCCCATCCTATGCTACCTTGGGCGAAAACTGTATGTCCAATGCAGTCCATTCAGTCCAATAGGCGCAGGCGCGAGAAGCGGTTGACCCTTCGCGCCGGCGCCGGCTAAACTCTCGCTGTACGATTTGGTCCGCGCGACCGGGAGCTGCGCCCGTCTTGTCCATCCGCATTGATACGATTCAGCCGCGATACGCCGCCGCGCTCGAGCAACTGCAGCGGGATTGCTTCCCCACGCTCGGCGCTGACGAGTTGATGCGCGAAGAGCACTTTCTTTATCACTGCCGCCTTTTCCCCGAGGGCAACTTCGTCGCGCTCGTCGACCATCGGGTCATCGGCTTGGGCTCGGGCTTCCTCATCGATTTTGACTTTGGCCAGGCTCAACACAGTTTCCAAGAGATCATAGACGGCGGCTACTACACTCATCACGACCCTGACGGCGGCTGGTATTACGGCGCCGACATCAGCGTGCATCCGGACTTTCGCCGGCGCGGCGTGGGCTCGCTGCTTTACGCGGCGCGCATGGAAATCGTCGCGCGCCAGAATCGCCGCGGCATCGTCGCTGGCGGGCTCATCCCCGGTTACGCCGAATACAAGTCTACGCTGACGCCGCAAGCCTATGTTGACATGGTCGTCGCTGGCAAAGTCTACGACCGCACGCTGTCATTCCAGCTCGGGCGCGGCTTCACCGTGCGCGGACTGCTCCAAGATTACATTGCAGACGAGGCGTCGGATAATTGGGCGACCTTGATCGTCTGGGAGAATCCCGAGTTCAAACCGAGCTAATCGTCAACCGGCGCGATCCAGTAGTCGTCGCCTTGCCCTTCGGCGATCCAGCCGGTTGTCTCATCAATGCGCATGGGATACCAGCGCAGCCCGGCAGCGCCACATTGCGGCAAGCCCGTAACCTGGAATTCATCGCCGGCCGCCACCGCCCAGACAATCGACGTATCGGTCGCGCCGACGCCGCTGCGGATATTGACGACGCGGTCGCCAATTACCGTCGCCGTCATGCCGCTGGTCAAGCGCGTCGCCGGGCTGTCGGCGCAGGCGACATGAAACAGCAGCCAGTAATCTCCAACGCCGCCTTCCGCCGACCAACCTGCCAGCGCGCCATTGTAGACGGCGTACCAGTTGTAGCCATCGGCGCAAATCGGACCGGCTTCGACCGTAAGGACCGCGCCCGCTTCGACCCGGCCAAGCTCCGAACCCGCGGTTGAGGCCTCGCTGCGGATGCGAAGCGCGACATCGGTATTGACGATCGCCTGCTGATTGGCGCTCAAAAGCGGTGGCAGGGCGCAACCGGCGGAATGCGCGCCGGGGCCGGCGCCCTCGACCGCGCCGGTCGTGATCCATTCTGTCGGCGTCCAGACCACGCTGACAGGCTCCGGAATCGGGAAGGACCGCCGGTGGCTGGCGTCGCTGACCAAGGCGCGGACGCCTTCGTCCGGGCTGATGCGCCAACTGCTGATTCGGTCGCCATCGTGCCAAGCCATGCGCGTCCCGTCGGGAGACAAACCCGGCAAGTAATTGCGATTGACGCGCGGACTCTCGTAGCCGGTGCTGAAGAGATTCGTGCCGCTGGTGGCGTACCAGTGAATATCCCAGTCGCCACGCGCATTCGCCACTGAGGCGGGTATAAGCCTAATCGCCCCGGAGATGCCGCGGTTCTTAAGGCGGGGTGGATCGAGCAGCCGCGAACGAGCGCCATCGGCTGGATTCATCACTTCCCAGTAGTCTTGAATCTGCAAAGCCAGCAGACTGTCGCCCAGATGATTCACCCAGACGAAGTCGCGCACGGTGTTGTCGCCGCTGGCGTTCAAGCCCAGGTCGTATCGCGTCAAGGCGCCGGCGTCGATATCAATGAACTCAACATAGAGCGCCGGCTCGCCGCTGTCGGGCGCGGTCGTATACAGCAATCGCGCCAGGCCGCCATGACCCCAGCGCAGGCTGGGCATCCGGATGTTCGCGCCCTGAATCCCCAGGTCGAGCGATCTTGGCACAGTCCTTCGGGCGCCTGCGCTCAAGTCATAAACGCGCAGTGCTGCCGCTTCCAAGTCTTGCCCTTGCGGATCAATTTCTATCCAGGCGAGTCGCTGACTATCGGGCGACCAGACCGGCAGCGAACGCAAGAATCCGGCCGCGGTAGCGCCGCTCTGGTCGGCGATGAGCGTGAAAGTCTCGGTCGCCAGATCCATGATCCAGATGTCGGCTGGCGCCGTGCCGTCGAACTGCGAGATATTGCCCGCTTCCCACTGCGCTACGTAGGCTTCGGCGGTTGACAGGTAGGCGATTCTACCGCCGTCCGGGGCGAGAATCGGTCCGCCGTTGAAGCCCGAATGCGTCAACTGCGCCGAGCTGTTGTTGTCCAGGTCAAACTTCCAGAGGTCGCCGCGCATATAGGCGTAGACCGGCTGGTCGGGCGCCTGCGCCGCGCCGAGGCATGTCAGCGCCGCGACCCAGGCGGCGAGCAAAATCCGCCAGACAAGACGTTTCATGGCAGTAGTCCCCTAGCTTTGTCGATTTCCAGCATAGCACAGGGTAGTGAGCGGCGATAATCGGCATCAGCGCCAGATATGACGGGTCCAAATCAGTCGAGCGGCTATCAGCGCTCCGCCGATGTTCGCTACCAGGTCGAGCCAGGAAGCGTGTCGATCAAGTGTGAAGGTCTGCATGAATTCGGTGGCGACGCCCAAAACCAGTGTGATCGCGCAGGCGACAAATAGCGCGGCGCGCGGACGCCATTGTTGCGGCAGCGCCCAATGCCAGCAGGCGCAGGTCCCGCTGAAAGCCAGCAGGTGCAGCGTGCTGAAAGCCAGCTCGCGCAATAGCGTGTTGTCGCCGCGCGGGAGGCCCAATTCGATGATGGGATCGGCTTCCGGCTGAAGCAGCAGCACCGTCAGCAGCAGCGACCAGGCAATCGCTGCGAGCAGGCGCAAGGCCGCAAACCGAAATACCTTCGCAAGCAGTTCCATCTAAAGCCGCCCTAGCCGCTCGACGCGCGCCGCCACCACCAGCCGGCGGTCTTGCGCTCGCCATGCCTGAGCTTCTGATCCAGCCATAGCGCCAGACGCCGCCAGCGATTGCCCAACATCCAGCGCAGCAATCGGTTTAGCGCTTTGGTAACGTCGCGGTTGTAAGGGCAGACGCGGATGCAAATCGAACAGTCAGTGCCTTGGTTCGCCCAAAACTTGAAGCACTTTGCCGCGTTGATGGTCCATTTCCTTACGCCCTTAAGATGCGAGACGCCGTCGTGCCTGTCGAAATTGGGCGCGTCAAATGGAATGGCTTTCACCGGACAAGCAGAGCTGCAGCGCTGGCAGATATTGCAAGTCTCGGTCACGCCGAAATCTATCGGCTCATCGGCGATGAGCGGCAAATCGGTGAAGATCTTGGCGATGCGGACGCGGGGACCAAACTCCGGCGTGATAAGCAAGCCATGCCGCCCGTATTGACCCAAGCCGGCTTGGATCGCCAGGGGAATCGACAGCGCCGTATCGTTCAGACTGGCGACCGCGCGATAACCCAGATTGCGGATGTACTGCGTGATAGACAAAACGGCGATGATATCGCGGCTGTAGCCTTGACCGGTGGCGGCGCCGCTCAGAGCCGAGGGCACCGTCTCAATGGTCGCGTGATCCATCTCGTTGACGATAACCACCGCGTACGTCAGATCTTCCGGCAGATCCATCGCTTTGTCGGTCAGCTTTTGCCGGCTGTAGTTGTGCGTATAGACCCAACGCTCGTCGTATTCGCAAATGCCAATGGCGTCAGCGCCGAGGAATGTGCCCGCTCGCTTCAGCGCCGCGGTGTTTTCTTCCGCGCTCGCTTCAATCTTCCGCGTCGCGCCTTCGCGGAACATGGTGTAGCTATCGAGGAAGCCCTCTTTGCGGTCATCGCTCGTCTCCAGCAAGTCGGCGGTGAAATCAGCGATGTACCAGGCGGCGTTGCGCAGGGCGTAGTCTCGATGCTGAAAGCCCTCGACTTTGCGGAACCGCGCCAGGTCGGTGAAGTAGGAGGCGAAGAATCTATCCGATCGTTCCGACCGCACCTCATCGTCCCAGACCGCGCGGTTGAACATGTCGTATTTCTGATTGAAGCGCCGGAATTCCTCCGTGACTTCAAAGCCAGTCTGACGGTCAACGGGCCGCTGCCAGCCATTGACCTGTCGCTGGCTGTCGATCTCGTGAATTTGCGCGGGACTTATCATATTCATGATCTATTTGACTCAGTGATCGAGCACTGTGGTGCTGGATGGATGCCAATAAAGTGTAACCGACTGCCCGATGGCGAAGGCGTCAGCTTTGCGGTCATCGACATTTTGGACGCGCGCGACCAGATCAACGCTATCCGCGATACGCAAAGTATAGCGCGTGTCGGTGCCGATATATTGACTGTCGACGAGAATGGCATCGAGCGCCGTTTCCTCGCCGGCGGCTTGTGCAGTCCCTTTTGCTGCGATTCCAATGCGCTCCGGGCGAATCGCCACCGTCACCGGACCGCGGGTCGCGGCCAGCGTATTGGACAGGGCCGCGCAAATATGCGTGCCGTCTAGCAGTTCCACTTGCCCGAAACCCATCGGCTCGCGGCTTTTCAGCGTCGCCGGAATGAAATTGGTCTCGCCGATGAAGTCCGCAATAAAATGAGTGCCGGGTCGCTCGTAAATCTCTTTCGGCGTCCCCACTTGCAGCATCACGCCGTCGTTCATGACGGCGATACGGTCGGCCATGGTGATCGCTTCTTCCTGGTCGTGCGTCACATAGATGAAAGTGATGCCGACATCGCGCTGCAATGCCTTCAGTTCAAATTGCATATTCTTGCGCAGCTTGAGATCAAGCGCGCCCAGCGGCTCGTCCAGAAGGAGCACGGCCGGCTGCTTTACCAAGGCGCGCGCTAATGCTACACGCTGCTGCTGACCGCCGGATAGCTGATGCGGCTTGCGCCTGCCAACGCCGGGAAGCCGCACTTTCTCCAACGCTTCAGCCGCCAGTTTGCGCGCTTCTCGCTTGTGGACGCCCTCCATCTGCAAGCCGAACATGATATTCTGCTCGACGGTCAGGTGCGGGAAGAGGGCGTAATCCTGAAACACGGTATTCACCGGGCGATGATAAGCCGGGATGCCTTCCATCGCCCGCCCGCGGATGAGGATGCGCCCGGCGGTCGGCTGTTCAAACCCTGCGATTAGGCGCAGCGTCGTCGTCTTGCCGCAGCCGCTTGGACCCAGCAGCGCGAAGAACTCGCCATCTTCAATCTGAACGCTGACGTGGTCAACCGCGCGGACCCGTCCGCCGCCAGACTCAAATTCCTTGACGATGTCCTTCAGCTCAACATCGAATGTGGTCATTAGCGTTGGCTCTGTGTTCCCCCTCCCTCTTAATGGCGGAGGGGGCTTCGGGAGTGGGGGAATCACTGCCCCAGGAAGATCAGCAGTTCATCCCAGGCGTTGTTGATCAGCTCTTCCGCCTCGGCGCCGACATCAATGATCGCGAAGAGATTCGCTACTTGCTCGGGCGGCGGGAAGATCGCCGGATCGTTCAAGATTTCTTCGTCGATGTAGCCCGACTCGATCGATGCCTGATTCGGCGAGGCGTACCAGATGTAATTGGTCAAATCAGCCCCGACCTTGGCATCGAGAATATAGTCGATGAAGACCATCGCCAATTCCGGGTTGGGCGCGTCCACCGGGATCGAGAGGTTGTCGATCCAGACGTTGCTGCCTTCTTCCGGTATGGCGTAGGCGTAGTCATCGCATTCGCAATCCCAGGAGATCTGCAAGATGTCGCCGTTGTATTCGATGGCGATATCGACATCGCCGCGCTCCAGCAGCACTTGACCATCATCGGCCGCGACTGTGACGACGTTGCCGCCTTTCTCGATGAGGTAGTCACGGGCGGCGTTTATCTCATCGGGATCGGTCGAATTGGGGTCATTGCCCAGGAACAAATGGGCGATGCCCAGCATCGTCTGCCGATCGTCCAGCCAGGCGACGGGTCCATCGTGCTCCCAGACCTGATGCCAGGAGGTGATGCCATCGGGGAAGACTTCCGTGCTGTAGCCGACGCCGACCGTGCCCCACTGATAGGGCAGGGAATATTCGTTCTCCGGGTCGTAGGCGGCGCCCAGCAAGTCGGGAATCACATTGGCGACATTGGGAATCATCTCCAGATCCAGCGGAATAAGCAGCATCTCTTCCGCCATGCGCTGGACGGTGCCGCCGCTCGGCACGACAATGTCATAGCCGGGGTTGCCCTGGCGGATGCGCGCCAGCATGGCTTCGTTGCTCTCGTAAATGTCGTAGTTGACAGTCACGCCGCAAGCTTCCTCGAAGTTCGGCACGGTATCTTCGGCGATATACGTTGACCAGTTGAAGATGCTGAGCGTCTGCCCCTCATAGCCTTCTGGGCAAGTCCAGGGCTCATGCGCCATATCTTGCGCCAGCGCGGCCGGCGCCAACAACAACATAACCAAAATCAACAGCAAACTCTCTTTCATGAGATTCTCCTCTGACTCGCAAGCTGAACTAAGCGCGGGACGCGGTACGCCCCTGAATTGCCAAAGAAATGCCGATCAAAATCGTACTCAAGACCATCATAATTGTCGAGATAGCGTTGACCTCGGGCGTCACCGTCAGCTTTAGCAAGCCATAAACGAAGACTGGCAGCGTAGATGTGCCGACGCCCGATGTGAAAAAGGTGATGACGAAGTCGTCCAGCGACAGCGTGAAAGCCAGCAGCGCGCCGGAAATGACGCCGGGCAAAATCAGCGGAAAGGTCACCCGCCAAAATGCCTGCCAGGGATTCGCGCCCAAATCATTCGCCGCTTCCTCAAGTTGCGGGTCCATGTCCGCAAGCCGCGCGCGCACAACAATCGCAACGTAGGAAATGTTGAAGGTGACATGCGCCGCGATGATCGTGTGAAAGCCGGGGAATATGCGTTCGCCGCTCATCAGCGCGACCCAGTCGAAGACGACCTTGAAGAATATCGCCAGCGATATCGCTTGCGTGATCTCCGGGATGACCACCGGCAGGAAGAGCAAGCCATCGAGCAGAGGCTTGCCGCGAAATCTACCGCGCGCCATCGCCAGCGCGATCATCGTGCCAAGCACGGTTGAGATCGCGGTCGCTACCGTCCCGACGAACAGGCTGTTGCGAAAGGCGTTGAGCATGATCTCGGTGGAAAAGGCGCTTTCCGCCCCCATCATATTGTTCAGGATGTTGCTATACCATGTCAGAGTGAAGCCTGTGAACGAGGCGACCGAGCGACTGTTGTTGAACGAAAAGAGCACCAGAATCAGTATCGGCGCCCAGAGAAAAAAGTAGGCGAAGAGCGGATTCAGCCAAAGGCCGATGCCGCCCAGCCGACGTATGACGAGGTTGCGCCCCATTGCGCCTTCGTTGATGAGCGATTGCCGCATTTCAAGCTCCGGCATCGCGCCGATTGGCAAAGACATAGACCAGCAGCGACAGCATCACCACCGCCATCATCACGATGGACAGCGCCGAACCCAGGGGCATATTGCCCGAGCCGCCGAACTGATTGTTTATCAAGTTGCCGATCATCAGTCCTTTCGTGCCGCCCAACAGATCCGGCGTCACGAAGGCGCCAACGGAGGGGATGAAAACCAGCGCGCAGCCCGCCAGCACGCCCGGCAATGTCAGGGGCAGGACGACGCGCATAAAGGTCCGCACATCATTTGCGCCCAGGTCGTTCGCCGCGTCGACATAGCGGAAGTTGAAGCGCTCGACCGATGCGTAGATCGGCAAGACCATAAACGGCAGGAAGCCATAGACCAAGCCGACGAGCACGGCGAATTGCGTATTGAGCATGGTCAAGGGCTCGTCGATCATGCCGAGGCTGAGCAGCAGACCATTGATCGTTCCTTGTTCACCCAGCAAGATGCGCCAGGCATAGGTGCGGATGAGGAAGTTGGTCCAGAAAGGCAGGATGACCAGAAACAAGGCGATCTGCTGCACCAGGCGCCGGCGCCGCGTGCTGATGAAGAAAGCCAGCGGATACCCAACGACCAGGCAGACGACTGTGGTCAGGCCCGCCAAGCCAATAGAACGCCACAATATAATTGAAAATATGCCGAAGGCGCGTTCATAGTGTGCGGGTGTGAAAGGCAATTCCGCGACGCCGCCGCGTCCGCGCGACATGAAGCTGACGACCAGCACGATCACCAGCGGCAGCACAAAGAATACGACGAGCCAGGCGATGGTGGGCAAGGCGAGGAGGAAGCCGTTTTGCCGCATTCGCCTCAATCGTAGAGTCACGAGATTCGCTGCCTGCACAATAGCGATTTGCTATAATCTTTGACTAGATAGTAACGTATCGTATGGGCCGGCGCTACGCACTCGACTCGCGGAGACCCTGGAGGGCGCGACAAATGCCAAATGACGAATCCGAGCAGGATGTGCTGCGGCGAGCGCTCAACTACGACTGGCCGGAGATTCAGAAGCATCTGATTGAGCGGGCGGCGAAAGAAGCCGGGCACGAGGGCGACCCCTACGAGCCGTACTGGACCACCAACAGCGATGGGACGCGAACCCTTCACATGAGCCCCGACGCTTGGTGGCTGAATCGTTTTGATCCGGAGGATGTCATATTCGAGTTGTCGGGCATCGTTGTGATGAACAGCAAAGACTGGCAAGCGGAACATGCCAGTTCAACCTTGCGAGAAGCGTATGGACTTGGCTGGGACGAAGACTGTGACGATTGCTTCACGGAGCAAGATCTCTGCGCTCACATTTCACGTTTCCCGGACGGGCAGTTTTCCGCCTTGCGGATCAGCGGACCCGCCGCCGGCATGGCAGTCGCTTTGGCGGTCACCATGCGTACGTCGCGTCCGCCGAATGCGCCGATCTTGCCCTGGCGGGAAGCTATAGGCGATATGCGACTGGGGGCGCATGAAAGCGACGGCGACTGGCTCTATGGCGTTGAGATGGCGGTGCGCCCCATGTACCAACGTCAGGGCATCGGCACGGCTCTCTATGAGGCTCGCTTTAATCTCGTCAATTCGCTGAATCTGCGCGGCTGGTACATGATTGGCATGTTGATGGGCTATCGCGATCATGCCCAAGGCATGGATGTGGTCGAATACGGCGACATGGTTATTGCCCGGCAAATCAAAGACCCGACGGTGACGATGCAGATGAACCGCGGCTTCCGGCCCGAACGCGTCATAACCGATTATGTCGATGAAGCGGCGGCGGGCGACGCCGGAGTCCTGCTCGTTTGGGATAATCCCGACTTTGATCCGGCAAAAGTGTCATGAGAGTATTGATCATCGGCGCGGGCATCGCCGGACTATCCGCCGCCTGGCATCTGCGCGAGGCTGGCGTCTCTGCTACTGTGCTGGAAGCGCGCGATCGTATCGGCGGCCGGGTGTGGACCGATCATGAATTCGCCGGCTTCCCGCTGGAATTTGGCGCCGAGCTCATTCATGGCGAGTCAGCCGAAGTCAATACTTGGACATGGGTGGAGCGTCTGGGCTTGAGGACCTGGCACTGGAACAAGATCGACGATTCGATGATCCGAACGGAGGAAGGCGACTGGCTGACGATGGGCGAGGCTCGCGCTCGTTCGCCTGAGCTGGATCTGACGCGCTCCTGGGAATTGGGCGATGCGTCCGCGCCGGAAAACGAAGAGAGTCTAGAGACCTACTTGAAGCGCATCGGCTTCAGCCCGGCGCAACTGCGCTATGTGCAGCGTTCCTTCGCCAACGCCGAGGGCGAGAGCATGCGCGCCCTCAATGCCAAGGCGCATCTTCAGCTTCCCCTTGATTCATCGGCGACGCCGAGCGGAGTAGACAGCGACTTCCGCATCCTGGACGGCTATGACGCTTACATCATGCGGCTGGCTGATGAGCTGGATATCCGTCTTGAATGCCCGGTCGCTGAAGTCGACTGGTCGGCTGGAGTAAACCTCAAGACAGACGCTGGCGACGAGTTCCGCGCCGATGCCGCCGTCGTGACCCTGCCGCTTGGCGTGCTGCAATCCGGTCGCGTAGGGTTCAACCCGCCGCTGCCGATCAAAAAGCGGGAGGCGATGGATGGCTTGAAAATGGGACCGGTGATGAAAATGGTCTATCTGTTTGACAAACACATCCTCGACCCGGCTATCGGCGCGATCTACGCCAAAGGCAATCCGCCGATGTGGTGGTCGCCATCGCTCGGACGCGACCGTGGCGCGGTAGTTTGGACCGGCTTTTGCAGCGGCGACTATGCCCGCGAGCTGCTTCCCCTTGGCGAAGGAGCGGCGCTGCAAAGTGGGCTGGAGACCTTACGGGCGGAGGTCGGAAAGCCGGACTTGCAGTACATAAAGGCGCGCTGGGTCAATTGGCCCCGTGACGAATACGCCCTCGGTGGATACAGTGTCTGCCTGCCCGGGCATTATGACGCGCGCGACAAACTGGCAGCGCCGTCGCCGCCGCTGTATTGGGCGGGCGAAGCGAGCGCGCCCCATCATCTCACGGCGATGGTGCACGGCGCTTATTTCACTGGGCAGCGCGCCGCTAAAGAAATACTAGTCCGCGAGAGCCAAGAATCATGAAGGACCTTCACATCGCCCTGGCGCAGGGGCACTGGACCGGCGATCAGGAGTCGACCAAATCGCTCTATCGCGAGCTTGTCGCGGAGGCGGCCGCATCCGGCGCCGGCTTGGTCTGCCTGCCCGAATTCAGCATCTTGCCCTATTTCCCGGGCCTTCGCGATCCCGCCGGATTCCGCTGGGCGGAGCCCGTCCGCGGCGGCCCCTCCGACCAGTTCTTCAGCGATTTGGCGCGCACGCATCAGGTCAGCCTCATCGGCAGCCTCTTCGAGCGGGACGCCGCTGGAAACCATTGGGACGCCGCCACGATTTACGACCCGACTGGCGAGCTCCGCGGCCTCACGCGCAAGGTGCATATACCCTCGGGCGAGGGGTATCACGAAACCGATTATTTCGCCGGGGGCGACCAATTCCCGGTGCATGACCTGGGCGTGATCAAGCTCGCCGCGCCGACCTGCTATGATCAGTGGTTCCCCGAATTGGCGCGGATCTATGCGCTGGAAGGCGCCGAGTTCATCTTTTATCCGACCGCGATCGGCTCCGAACCGACCGCGCCCGACTTCGACTCCGCCGCCGCCTGGCGCACGGTGATGCGCGGGCACGCTGTCGCCAACGGCCTCTTCATCGCCGCTTGCAATCGCATAGGCCGGGAAAACGCAGTGACGTTCTACGGCAGCAGCTTTATTTGCGATCCGCTGGGCAACATACTGGCGGAGGCCAGCCGAGATCGAGACGAAGTCATACACGCTGTCCTGCGCGCGGACGTCCGCGAACAGGTCCTTGCGCTTTTCCCGCTCTTGCATCAGCGCCGGCCGCAGCGCTACAGCCGTCTGCTCGGCGGCATCGGACAAGCGCCGCCTCCGCGCTGGCGAGGCTCCCTTCGGGGCGAAGTGAGCGATTAATATGTCACGCATGGAGTTTTACATCGTCGATGTCTTCACCATTGGCAGGAAGTACACCGGCAATCAACTCGCGGTCTATCTTGGCGATCCGCCCGCTTCGCTGATGCAGCAATTGGCGAAAGAGATCAATTTCTCCGAGACGACCTTTGTGACCGCCGATGTTCCCGAGAACGGCGGTTACAACGTCCGTATCTTCATGCCCGAAGTCGAAGTCGATTTCGCGGGCCACCCTGTGCTCGGCACGGCTTTTGTCATACGGCGCGAGTACATCAGACAGCCCGTTGAGCAGCTATTGCTGAATCTGCCCCTTGGTCAAATCCGGGTGACTTTCGGCGCTGACGGCATCATCTGGATGCGCCAGAATAACCCGACCTTCGGCGCTCGATTCAACGCCGCTGATCTTGCGCGCATCCTCAACATTGATGAAAGCGACATCGACAGCCGCTATCCCATCCAGGAAGTCTCCACCGGCATGGCTTTTGTATTGGCGCCGCTGCGATCGTTAGCTGCTGTACAAAAGGCAAGAGTCAACCTCGACCGGCTGCGAGCTTTGCTCGGCGCCCATGATGCTATTGCCCCCGCGATCTTCTGCGCTGAGACGCTGAATCCTGAGAATGACATCCACGTCCGCGTCTTGGATGACATCTACGGCGCGCCCGAGGACCCAGCAACCGGCAGCGCCAACGGCTGCATCGCCGGCTACCTGGTGAAACACGGCGTTCGAGGGGGCGACCATATCGCAATCCGCAGCGAGCAAGGCTATCAAATCGGCAGACCGTCGCTGCTGCATCTTGAGGCGCGTCAAAGCGATGAAGAAATCGTCATAAGGGTCGGCGGACGCGTTGAGTTGGTCGCGCAGGGTCAACTCGCCGCTGATGACTGATTGGGATAAGCTAGTTTCGTTCACTTGCACTGGGAGGAGCAGACAATGGAATACCGCTTGCTTGGCCGTACTGGCGTCAAAGTGTCGTCGCTTTGCTTCGGCACGATGTCATTTGGCGATATCGCCGACGAAGCCGAATCCGCGCGCATGTTCAACCGCTGCCGCGAGGTCGGCATCAACTTCTTTGATTGCGCCAACACCTACGCCGGCGGCCGCTCCGAAGAGATCCTCGGCGACTTGATCGCTGACTGCCGCGACGATATCGTTTTGACCACCAAAGCGGTTTCGCCCACCGGCAGCGATGTCAACGCGAGAGGCGCCTCGCGCCGGCACATTCAGATCGCCGTAGAAGACAGCCTGAAGCGCCTGAAAACCGATCGTATTGATGTTTACTTCCTGCATCACTTCGATGCGGACACGCCGGTAGAGGAGATGATGCGCGCGCTCGACGACCTTGTGCGCCAGGGGAAAATCCTCTATCCTGGCGTCAGCAACTGGTCCGCCTGGCAAGTCATGAAAGCCCAGGGCATCGCTGCCCGCGAGGGTTTGGCGCGCATCGAATGCCTCCAGCCGATGTACAACCTGGTCAAGCGCCAGGCCGAGGTCGAGATCCTGCCGATGGCGGCGAATGAGCGGATCGGCGTCATCCCCTACAGTCCGCTCGGCGGCGGCTTGCTCACCGGCAAGTATTCGCCCGAGACCAGACCGGACTCGGGTCGCCTCATCGAAAACAAGATGTATCAGAAGCGCTACGGCGTCGATAACTATTATCAGTCCGCGGCCGACTTCACCGCCCACGCCCACGAAGGCGGTTTGCATCCCGCCACGCTCGCTGTCGCCTGGGTGATGGCCCATCGCGCAATCACCGCGCCCATCATCGGCGCGCGCAACCTGACTCAGTTGGAAGCATCGCTCGCCGCGCTCGATGTCGCGATGACCAGCGAATGGTACGCTGAGATTTCAGCGCTGTCCGCCGCGCCGCCGCCCGCTCATGATCGCTTGGATGAAGTTGGGTAAGCCGGGAACTTGAACCATCTCGCTTGTCTTTCAATGCCAAGCAATACACGGCTGGGAGCGAAGCATGACAACCGTCGGCGCGTCCTTTGCTCATACGGTACGCATCGTTCACATGGCGCTGTGGCTGACGCTGCCAGCCAGCTTGTGGCTGTGGTTATTGACTGCGCCAGCGCCCCAACCGCGCGTTTGCGCGCCCTACTGTGGCTGGTATGGCGGCAATGTTCTTGATGTCCCTGCCGAGGAATTCTTCATGATTATGGTGATTCTGCTGGTCGTGGGAGTCCTGGTCTACGTCGGCTGGATCGCAGGATATTGTCTGGAGATCACAAGAAGGGTCGTCAACGGCAACAGGCAGCTTCCGCCAGTTCGCTCTGCCATGATCGGCGTTGGCTGGCGCTTGCTGCTGTCCAGTTTGAGATTCTGGCTGCCGCCATTCGTCGCGAAACTATGTCTGGTCATCTTGTGCGGCTTGATGTTTCCATCCCAAAGTGGCGGCACGATGATCAGTTTGCTGATGCTGTTTATCGTCTCGCCTGCCGCGCTGGCGATGCTTTGCGGCAACATCGTCGGCGCCGCGCGTTACGCTGTCCGTGGCGACCGCTCGCTGATCTGTCGGCGCTGGGAGAATACTCGGCTCGCGCTGACGAACTTCATTGAAACTCTGGCATTTACTTCTGCGCAATTGGTATTGCTTGCTGTCTGCGCGACCGCGATATCGCAGGTTCCTGTGCTGCTGAGAGCGCTGGCGGTCGACGACTTGTACGCCCAGGCGGCAATCGCTTCCTTCGCTACATTCGTCATATTGCTGTGCGCCAGTTTCTTCGGAAGTCATCTGGTGGCCTTATACGCCAAGTCGATCGGCCTTCGCGACATTTTCATGCGTGGCGCGGCGGGCAACCACCAGGCAAACGCGCGCGGAAATATCTGCTAAGAAACATGTGATAGAATACCGGTGAGCCGGATTGAGAAAGCGAAAAACATGAACTTTTCCCGAGCCTTGTCCTATCCCTTTCACAATCTCCCAAAGGTGATGAGCATCGTCCTTGCGATGACGATCGCCATCGCCATTTGCCTGGGTCTGGTGGCGAATACCTATGATTGGTCGCCGCTGGTGGCGATGCTTTATGGCGTTGACGTCGGCGCGGCGGCCTCGGCTGAGCTGCAGCCGATGGGCGCGTCGACATTCCCCGGCGTGATGGGCTTGCTAATCGTTGCCGCGATCTCCGGCTTGTGGATCTCCGGATACAGCGTTGACGTCGTTCGCTCGGTGATGAACGGCATTGAGACGCTTCCCGTCATTCAATTCGGGCGCAACTTGATCGATGGCTTCATGCTCCTCATAGCCGGCATCGCCTACGGGCTGCTCTTCGTGTTTTTGCTCGTCGTGGAATTCGCCCTGCTCAGCCTGACCAGCTCGGTCGACGGCTATAACCTTATTGTCCTTTTGGCGGCGCTGATCGTGACGATCGTCGCCCTGTCGCTCATTGGTTGGGCCTATCTCATTGGCATGGCGCGCTTCGCCGCAGAAGGCGACCATAAAGCCGCGTGGCAGATACTCCGCAACATCCGCCTCGCCCGGGCGCACTGGCGCAGCGGCGCGACCTTGCTGCTTTACATGCTCGCCTTCACGCTCCTCTACGGCGTCGTGCGCAGCCTGATAAATACCGCGCTTGGCGGTTTCACTGGCGGCTTCGGCATCGCCAGCGTCACGCTGTCCATCATCATCTACTACAGCCTCAACCTGTTGCAGCATTTCTCGACGCAGCACCTAATCGCCCAATTTGCAACGAATATCGGCATTCGCAGCGATCGCTACGAACCTGGGAAGAACAAGACGGACGCTATCTAGGCACGGACATCGGCTCGCGGGCGGTACCGCCGCTCTGCGAGTCCAACACCTGCTTGAGCTGTTCCAACTCGCGGCGCAGCACACCCTTGAGCGTCAGGTTGAAGAATATCCCGAACCAGAAGAACCAGCGCGTGCGGATTTCCAGCGTCTCACGGACGTTGGTCTGCTGGCCTCGATGCTCGAATGTCATGGTGCTGACGAAGGGAAAGCCCCAATAAGACCCCTTCAATTCGATCTTGCGGTTGCGCTCATAATCCGTCACATCACAATTGACGAAGCCGCCGCGCCCCATGATCCGTCGCGTCATCGCCACCATCGTGCCGGTGCGGATGGGATTGTCATTGGTCATGCCGACATTGCGCACGTTGCGCCAATGGATGTCATTGTTGAAGTCGCCCGCGTAACGAAAGACCTGAAATACCGGCCGGTTGATCAGCACCTGCGTCTCGAACTTCGGCATTGCACCCCCGCTTTCGCTATCCCCGCAGCCGCCCATTGCCGCGCAAGCGCGCTGCGCGTTTATCGTCACGACTACGCTTGATTGTAGCGCAACTGCCCCGGCGGCACAAAACAGAGGCCGACCGCCGGCAATGTTCGCGCAAATCGCCGACGCTCAAGCCTGATCAGTCGCCAAAGCTCTATAGCAATCCCACTGCCGAAAGATAAAGAAACACCCAGCTGGCGACCCAAACCAGCGCGTCAATCCTGTCGAGCACGCCGCCATGACCCGGAAAGACATTAAAGCCGGCAACGTAGCTGTCCTTGATACGGAAAAAGCGCTTCATCGCCGACTCGAACAAGTCGCCGCCGATCGCCAGCAAAGGACCGACCGCCACCATCGGAATCAAAATCGGCTGCAAGACCCCGGTGAAAACCAGCAGCAAGCCGGCCGGTATCCAGGCGCCCAGCATCGCGCCGATGGCGCCTTCGACCGTCTTGTTCGGCGAGATCATCGGCGCCAGCTTCTTGTTGCCGAGCGTGCGCCCGACCACATAACCGAAGGTATCGGCGCCCCAGGTGATGGCGAACACCACGAATACCCAGATCAAGCCATCCTGCGGCGCATTGCGAATGCTGACCATGAACGCGGCGGGGAAAGCCACGTACAAGACGCCGCAGAATGTCGTGCCCACCTGCGCCAGCGCCCGCCCAATCTGCGTGGGATGACGCGCGAATTCCAGCAAGAAGGTGCCGACGATGCCGATCACCAAAGCCTGCTGCCAGATACTGTGGTCGTTCAGGTAGAATGCGGTCACAACTGCGATGCCAGTGGGAATCCCGGTCAGCGAGCTGCCTTGGGTCGGCGTATCCTTTTCCATGACGTAGAATTCGAGCATGCCGATAGCCATCACCGGCAAGATCAAGGCGAAGAACAATTCGCCGCCAGCGAAAGACACCAGGATCGCGACCGGCAGCAGCACGATTGCAGTGATGAGCCGAATGCGCAGCTCGGTGGATTCCGCGGAGTCGGTGACGCGACTATCCCGCATGTCACCAGCCTCCATACGCTTAGGTGGACTTGCCCATCAATTGTGTTTCCGCGCGACGCTTCTGTCAAGTTAATGCCGCCCGCGTGTTGGCATTCCAGGCGGATGCAATGCCGCTGCGCCGTTTCGGTGTTTTGGCGCTGGTCAAGCTTGGCATATAATCGCCATGCGCGTAAATCCGCGCGGGCGCGAACGCAACAGGCAGCTGCATGACTTCACCGCTCATAGGCAAACTGGTCAACGGCTACGAAATCCTCAGCCAAATCGGGCAAGGCGGCATGGCGACCGTCTTCCTCGCCAGGCAACAGTCCATGAATCGCAACGTCGCGCTAAAGTTCTTGCCTAATGCCTACCTGAACGACGAACTGTACTTGCAGCGCTTCGAACGCGAAGTAAAAATCGTCTCCCAACTTGAACACCGCAACATCGTGCCCGTATACGATTTCGGCGAATTCGACGGTCAGCCGTACATCGCCATGCGCTATATGCCGGCCGGCTCGGTCGAGGAGTTGCTCGCCGCTGGCAAGGTCCCGTTGCGGCGCGTCCTAAACATCGTCGAACAGGTCGCCTCCGCCCTCGACTATGCCCATCAGAAGGGCATTCTCCACCGCGACCTGAAACCGAGCAACATTCTGCTTGATGACGGCGGCGGCGTCTTCATCACCGACTTCGGCATCGCGCGAATCCTCAGTGAAAGCGGCGGCAATATCACCACCCAAGGCGTCGTCGGCACGCCAAGCTATATGTCGCCGGAGCAGGCTCAGGGCGAGCCGCTCGACGGCCGCAGCGATGTCTATTCCCTCGGCGTTATGCTCTTTGAGCTTGTCACCGGGCGGCGCCCCTTCGAGAGCGACACGCCCTACAGCATCGCCGTGCTCCACGTGACCGCGCCCCCGCCGTCGCCGCGCGATTATGATCCGAGCGTTTCCCTCCCGGTCGAGCAAGTGATCATGCGCGCTCTGCGCAAAGCGCCCGGCGAGCGATTCGCCAGCGCGGGCGAAATGGCGGTCGATCTGCGTCGCGCCATCGAATCCGGACCCAAATCTGCCGAGCATGGCGTCTCGAAGGAAGCGCCAGCGCGGACCCCCGGACGCGCGACTCAGCCGGCGATACCGACCCCCGACGGACTGCCTGCGGCCCCGGGCTACGCGCCAGGCGATGGTCGCTCACGGTCGCTTGCCCGCCGTCTTGTGTCGCTGTTTCGCCGACGCATGTGGCTGGGGATGGCGGCCGGCAGCGCCCTGGGCTGCGGACTATTGCTGGCGCTTCTGGCTTTGGGCGTCTCCCTGCTGGGCATTCTGTCTCGCGATGACGCCCTTAGTCCCCCGACGCAAGCGCCGGCGATTGGACCCCTTGTGACCGCCGCAGCCAGCGCGACGGGCCTGCCAACTGCGGCCGTCAGCGCCATCGAAGCGAGCGATCCCTTCCAAGCCACACTCGTTGAATTGAATGCCGCTGCCGACGCCACCTACACCGCCGCCGCCCAGATTAGCCCTTCCCAGCCGACTCTTACCCCCGCAATTCAGCCTGTTGGCCTGCGCGAGCCGCCCGCTCTCAATCCGGCGCTGCAAGCGGCGACCGGCGAATTGGTCTTCTTCGCGCCTGTCGCAGGCGACACGGGCAACGAGCCCCGGTTTGAGATTGTCACCCTGAACCTGGGCAACGGGGATTCGCGCCGCTTCGACGCCGGCGGCGGCAGCAGCACCTATCCGCTTGCCTCGCCAGACGGCCGCTGGATCGCCTTTCAATCCAACCGAGACGGCGACTTTGACATCTACGTGGCGAATCGGCGCGGCGGCCAATTACGGCAGTTGACGCGCAACAATGTGCTGGACCGCTTGGCCGCCTGGTCGCCGGACGGCAATTGGATCATCTATTCTACCGATTCCCGTGGCGATGGCGCCTTTGATTTGTATCGCGCGCGGCTTGATGGCACAGCGTCGCAGCCGGTCTACAGCGATGGCTGGCGCAATAGTCATGCGCGCTATAGCCCCGATGGCGACTCGCTGGTCTTCACCGCGGGCCGCGCCCTCCGCGACGCTCGCAGTTGGGAGTTGCGCCTGCTCAGTCTGCCGAGCGGGCAATCACGTCTGCTCACCAATAACGAAGTCCGCGACGCTTCGCCCGTATTCAGTCCCGATGGCCAGCGAATTCTCTACGTGACGACCATCGACGGCGCTCGCTCGCTCGCTAGCATGAATCTCGTTGGCGAGGAACAGGCGGTTCTGCCTACGGGTCCGGGAAATGTATGGGCGGCCAGTTACAGCCTGGACGGCCGCTTCATCGTGGTCACGGCCACTGTCGCTGGCACGGATCAACTCTTTCTCATGCAGGCCGATGGCGCCAACATCCAGCAGATTACAAGGGCCGGCGGCGCCTACGCCTCCTGGATTCCGCCCATTCGCTGAACGCCCCGCGGCCGTGAGATCTGGTTCGCCTGCCTGCGCCCACGGCAGCGTCAAGCTCGTCTTCTCCGGAGCCGCCGGGCACGGCGCCAGGCGCGCTTCTTGCGGAATCGTTCAGCCCTTAGCCGTTTACGCGTCATGGCAAATGCCGATATAATGGAGGGGCTTGGCGCAAGCGGCAATTGGCTCGCGCAGTTGCCGGATGATCACCACTCCGGCGCTTGCCATTGGCAGCGCAGTGGATCGCCATTTGCTCTGGAGAAGGTTTGATGTTTGCTTGCTGGAAAAAGGGAAGTGCATGATGATTGAAGATATTCTGGATGAAGCGCAGGGCAAAATGGAATCGACCTTGTCCGTCTTCCGCGACGAACTGAGCCGCATGCGCAGCGGACGCGCAAGCACGGCCTTGGTCGACCGCATGACCGTGGAATACTACGGACAAGATACCGAGCTGCGACAGTTGGCGAGCATTTCGACGCCGGAAGCCATGCAGATCCTCATCCGCCCCTATGACAAGGGAGCCATCCGCAATATCGAGAAGGCGATTCAGATGTCCGATATTGGCGTGAACCCCAATGTCGATGGCGAGAACATCCGACTGAATATGCCGGCGCTAACCCGCGAACGCCGGCTCGAGCTTGTGAAATTCCTCAATCGGCGAATGGAGGACAACCGCGTCGCCATTCGCAATATCCGGCGCTCGGCAAACAGCGACTTGCAGGACTTCGAGAAAGAGAAACTCATATCCGAAGACGATCGCAAGCGCGGCGAGACCGATGTGCAGAAGCTGACCGACAAGTTTGTCGAGCAGATTGGCGAGCTGGGCGCGGCTAAAGAAAAGGACATCATGGAGGTCTAGCCTCATATTGCGGCGCGCGGCTCTGGCGCCGCCGTTTGGCGCTCGCCAGCATAGCGAAAGTGAGAATGTTCAGCGAGCCGGGTGTAGGTGTAAACGACAGATGATGACATGGTTGACGAAGACTGATAGAGTGCACGGGTAGCATTCATGGCGCTATTGACACGGGAGAACGGACACGCGCGGCTAGACCTGCCGCCGCTGGAAAAGGTGCCGACGCATGTGGCTATCATCATGGATGGCAACGGTCGCTGGGCGAGGCAGCGGGGCTTGCCGCGCTCGGAAGGGCATCGGCAAGGCACAGAGAATCTGCGCCATATCATTCGCGCAGCGGTTGAATTCGGCGTCTCAATCATGACGATTTACGCTTTCTCAACCGAGAATTGGTCGCGGCCCCGGCGAGAAGTCCGGCTCCTGATGCGGATTCTTGAGATGATGATCGACCGCGAATTGCAGGAGCTATACGATGAAGGCGTTCAAATCAGGCATATCGGCGAACTCAATGGCATTGAGAGCCGGCTGGCGCGCAAAGTACGGGATGCCTGCGACTATACGCGCGGCAATCAGCGCCTGATACTGAATGTCGCGTTCAACTATGGCGGCCGCGACGAGATCGTGCATGCGGTGCAGCGCATCGTTCGCGACGGCATTCCGGCGCATGCGATTACCGAAGCAACCATCAGCGACTATGTCTACACCAGCGACTTGCCCGATCCGGACCTGATCATCCGGACCAGCGGCGAATGTCGTTTGAGCAACTTCCTCATTTGGCAAGGCGCCTACAGCGAGATCTATACGACCGAGACCTATTGGCCCGCCTTTGACCGAGAAGAATTCCACAAGGCGCTGGCGGCGTATGGCAAGCGGCGGCGGCGCTTCGGGCGAACAGACGAGCAGATCGACGCCGAATATCGGCTGCCGGGGCAAGCCTAGTTCGGAGCGGCGCTGATGCGTATGAAACGCTTGGGGCGGACTGAGCTGCAGCTGCCGATCGTTGGCATCGGCACGGCTTTCACCGGCATCCCGACGCAGAACGAAACTGTAAGCGAATACGAAGGCGCGCCCAGCAGGGTCGACCGCGAACTGGGCGTCGAGACGCTGACGGCGGCGATTGACGCAGGCTGCCGCTTCTTTGATACAGCCGCGCTCTATGGCCGCAGCCTCAGCGAGTCGATGATTGGCGAGGCGCTGCGCCAACGTCCGGGCGCGGCGGACAGCGTCACGATCACGACCAAAGCCGGGCGCAGCCACGACGGCTACGACTTCGGCTTTGACGGCGTCTTGCGCAGCGTGCATGACAGCCTCGAACGCATGGGGCTTGAGCGTCTGCCTATCGTCTACATCCACGATGCGATGGACCAGCCATTGGAGCGCGTGATGGCGGATGACGGCGCGCTTGGCGCTTTGCGGCATCTCCAGCGCCAAGGCTTGATCGGGCATATCGGTACCGCCTCGAACGACCCGGCTACCAATCTCCGCTATATTGAGACCGGCGAGTTTGACGCGGCCGTGATGGCCGATTCCTGGAGCTTGATCAATCAAACTGCCGAGACTGCGATTTTCGCGGCGGCGGCTCAGCATGACGTGGGCTTGGTCGCGGCGACGCCGGTCGAGCGGGGCTTGCTTGTCACCGGGCCGACAGCGGACGCGAGTTACTTGAACCGCCGCTTCAGTCGGGCTTGCCTCGACCACGTTAGCGAGATTCAGAAGCTCTGCGCGCGTTATGCCGTGCCGATGCTGGCGGTGGCGCTGCAATGGTGTACGCGGCATCCGCAAGTAGCGGCGACGATTCCAGGCGCGCGCGTGCCGGCGGAGGCGCGGGACAGTATGGCGGCGGCGCAACTCGACATCCCCGAGGCGCTCTGGTTCGATTTGGCGCCCTTGATCAAGCACTTCGACACGGCGATCAGCGTCTAGGCGCGCGGTTCAAGGTCGCTGGCTTGCGTCTGGGCGTCCCGCGCTTGGCGGATGTCTGCCAAACCGAAACCGTGGCGAAGCAAGAACGCGAAGCCCAGCAGCGTCGGCGGCAGCCAGATGACCAGGTGGATGACGACGGCGTAGGCGGTGGCGCTGGCGGCGGGCAAGCCCAGGGCGGTCAGAATCGTGATGACCACGAATTCGTTGACGCCGACCTGGCCCGGCGAGGCTGGTATCAAGCCGGCGAGGTTGACCGCGCCGACCAGCAGCAGCGCGACCGCGTAGTTTAGTTCCAGCCCAAAAGCGAACATCACCAGCCAGTAGGTACCGGCTTCCACGCCCCAGGTCAGGAAGGAGGCCAGCAATGCGCCCAGAAAATGGCGGGAGCTGCGCAAGCCTTCCAAGCCGGCGATGACGTCCTCGCTCAGGCGCTGAGCCGCCTGCCCTAGAGCCGGCGGCAAGATTGCGACTGCCCAGCGGACCAGCCGCCGCAGCAAAGCTGGTTTCGCCGCCAGGAAGAGCGCAGCCACGATTGCCATGCTGACCAGCGGCATGGTTAGCCCGACGAGTGCCTCGACTGTCGGCGATTCTAAGTCGATGGCAGCCAGGCCTAACAGGATGAACACAATCATGGTCGTGCCATTATAGAGATGCTCGACGGCGATGACGGTGGTGGCTCGCAAGAGCGCTACCTGATGCTCCCGGCGCAGCAGCACTATGCGCAGCCCATCGCCGGCGCGCAAGGGATAGACATTGTTGCCCATGTAGCCGATGGCGACGAGCTTGAAGAGCGCGGCCAGGGGCACGCGTTTGACCGAGTGCAGCAAGATTTGCCAGCGCCAGGCGATGATAAGCATCGCGAGGAAATAGACCAAGGCGGCGCCAAGCAGAAGCGGCTGGTCAACATCGCCGAGGCTGGCCCAGAATTGGTCGGGCTGCAAGCCGCGGAAGGCAAGAACCAGGAAGACGGCGCTGATGACCATCCCGGCGATGAAAGCCAGGCGTCTGTTTTGAGTTCTCATCGTGCGATCGCGCTTGAGCTTGTCGGTTGCGATTACGCTGGCGAACGATAGCAGACGGGCGCGCGCCGGAATAGACGGAGCTAGGCTTGCGCCCGGGCGAGCCTGCATAAGTCTGCGCGGCGGCGGGCTGATCAAAGCGGCAGCAGCGCGTCGTAAGCGGCGCTGGTGATCGCCAGTTCCGGCGCGATGCACTCAAGTCCGAAGGTTTCGGCGACGGCTTCATGCGCGCATTTGCCGGCGAATGTGTTCAAGCCTTTGCGCAGCGCTGGATCGCCGTTAATGGCGGAGACGGCGCCAAGATCAGCCAGCTTCAGCGCATAGGGCAGGGTGGCGTTTGCCAGGGCGAGGCTGGAGGTGCGCGGGACGGCGCCCGGCATGTTGGCGACGCCGTAATGCACGACGCCGTCGATGATATAGGTCGGGTCGCTGTGGGTGGTTGTCCTGGTTGTTTCGACGCAGCCGCCTTGGTCGACGGCGACATCGACGATGATGCTGCGCTTGGGCATGGACGGCAGCATGTCGCGCGTGACCAGCATGGGGGCGCGCGCCCCGGCGATAAGCACGGAGCCGATCAGCGCGTCGGCGGTCTGAATCGATCGGGAGATGTTGATGCTGTTGGACCAAAGGGTGGTCAGCTTGCCGTCCAGGACATCGTCGAGGTGGCGCAGGCGATCGAGATTGATATCGAGCAGGGTGACGCGCGCGCCCATGCCCAAGGCGATTTTCGCCGCGTTGGATCCAACCGTGCCAGCGCCAAGGATGACGATGTGCGCCGGGGCGACGCCGGGCACGCCGCCCATCAGGACGCCGCGGCCGCCCTTGTGCCGCTCGAGATAATGCGAGACGACCTGCGCCGCCATGCGCCCGGCGACTTCGCTCATGGGTTCAAGCAGGGGCAGCCGACCCTGGCTGTCTTCGACGGTCTCGTAGGCGATGCCAGTCACGCCGCTTTCGAGCAGGGCAGAGGTCAGGTCTTCTTCGGCGGCGAGATGGAGGTAGGCGAAGAGGATGAGATCGGAGTGGAGATAGTCGTATTCGCTCGGTTGCGGTTCTTTGACCTTGATGATCATATCGGCTTTCGCCCAGAGAGCGGCGGCTGAGTCGATCGGCGTGCCGCCGGCCCGCGCGTATTCGTCATCGAGGAAGCCGCTTTGGGCGCCGGCGCCGCATTGCACGAAGACTGTGTGACCGCGCGCGACCAATTCGCGCACGCCGGAGGGCGGCAACGATACGCGATGCTCTTCGGTTTTGATTTCTTTGGGGATGCCGATGTTCATCACTGATCTCCTGCGCTGTCCCGTCGTAGTCATTGTACAGGATGTAGGAATATTGTCGACATAATTCATACACATTGCCTAAAAGGCAGCTCGGTCAGTCTCGCGGAGAGGAGCGCGGTTGTTTTTTTCGGCGATCTGGCGATCTGGCAATCTGGCAACCTCTGCCCATGACGCGCTTCAAGGCGCCGGAGCAGGGGATTTTTCTGACTCGCGATTCGGCTGTTAAGGCGCCTTTGATGTCAGATTAGCAGACTTTGGCAGCGCAAAGGCGACTAAATGGTCGCGTATTCGATCTAATCTGGGCTTCGGGCTAGATGACGAAATGCTCGTATTCGTTGTCGGCGGGGATGCCCCAGACGGACCAGAAGTCGCCGGTGGCGGGGCGCATGATGGCGGCGCCGCAGCTTTCGATGTGCATGGGCGGTTCAGGGCGGGTGCAGATGGCGACATCGTCGCGGGTCAGCGCCATCAAGTCGTCGAGGGTGATATCGGATGTTGCCAGCAGCTCTCGGGCGCGGCGGAGGCGGCTTTCCGAGCTGTCGCGGGATTCCGGCGGGCGCTCGCGGGCGAGATCGAGATTCTGTTGGATGAGACAGTGGTTGGTGTGCGTGATGGTCTCGTCGGCGAGTTCGTGGATGTAGCGCGAGGTGGACATGGCTTCGACTTCGTAGCCCTTGCCGTATTTGTCCATGAGCATGTAGTTGTGAGCGCCGGCGAGTTTGGCGTCGGTGAGGCATTCAAGCGCGGTTTCAAGGTCGTCTTGCGCCAAGATTTTGCGGACGACGAAGGGCCAGGTGACGCCGATCTGGCCGTCGGTGGACATCAGGTTGTTGATGCCGACGGTGATGCCGGCGCTATTCATGCCGATCATGCCGACGCAGCCGGTGATGGTGAAGGTCAGGAATTCGGGGGCGTTGTCGGGCTGGCCGTGAATCAGGATGACGTAGGGCGTGGCGGAAGCGTGCATGTCCCAGGTTTGGCCGAAGTAGGCCTTGCCGTCTGCGCTGCGATTCTCGGGCAGCATGAAGGCGGTGCAATTGTCGGCGACGAGTGCGGGCGCGGCGGGCAAGGTGATATCGCCGAGGTTGTAGACGACATCGATGAAGTCGGTGAAGCCATTCATCACGACCAGTTCCGCCAGGCTCAAGCCGGTAGCGTCAGCCATGCCCTGAAGCTCTTGCATGAGGTCGGGCGCGTAGGCTTGGTGCTCGGCGACGCAGGCTTCGGCGAGGGCGATGACGGCAGCGCGGGAGAGGTTGTGTCCGGTCCAGTTTCTGTCTTGGCTGAGGCGAAGGCGTTCGTCGGTGAACATATGGATTTCGTCGCGGAAGCGTTGCCCGTGCGCGACGCCCATGTCATAGGGCGCGCCGGTTTGGTTGATGACGCGGATTTGGTTCATAGAGAATTCCTGGCTGAGATGGACTTAGAACAGTATACCGCAGATGATTCGAAAGAGACGCCGTCAAGCCGAGGCGCGCCCCGGCGGATACCGGCGAGCGAAGTCAAGTTCAAGTCGAGTCACGATCATAGTCTTTCCGGGCGCCAATTCGCGTCGCCGGAAGCGTTACAGAAAAAGGTGGACGGAGAATGACAATAGACGGACGGAGTATGGAAAAGGACGGATTGAGTATGGAGAATTATGAGCGAATCAGGGCAAGATTGGCTCAGTGTCTTGATACAGTATCGATACAGTGAGGCGGCGCGCGGCGGATTGCGATTTCGAGCGTGCAACGCGATTGCTTTAGCTAGCCATTGAAAGGTTTCGGCGACGATGGACCATGGGTGGATGTCGTTCATAGCTGGCATGGTAGCAGAAAACGGGTGCTGAAAGGCGACTATATGGTCGCGTATAGAGAGATTTGTGAGTTTGTGGAGCGGGATTAAGCGGAGAGGCGCGTGGGACGAGCGATCGGGTCGCGCAGGTATTGACCGTTGGAGAAGAGAGGGACGAGCCGAGGATCGCCCGTACGAATTTCGACGGGGGTGTGCCGAAACGGGTGAGCCAATGGCTAGCGCCTACGGAGTTCGACGGGGGCGGGCTGCAAGGGGCGAGCCAATGGTTGGCACCTACAGATTTGGACTGGGTCGGGGCTACATCTTGTCCATTTCAGCGCGGACGGTATCGAGCAAGTTGTCGGCGCGGATTTGGGCGAGGGTATAGCAGGGACCGCCGAGTTGATCAGCCAGGCGCTGGGCGAGGCCTTGGTCGAAGGCGACGTGCTCCATGTTGATGGTGACGGTGCGGATTTCGGCTTCGTGGATGCGGCGGGCGATGGAGTGGGCTTCGTCTTGCGGCGAGATGGAGTCGCTGATGGAGACGTTGCCGGCGCCGTCGGTGAGCAGGATCATCATGGGCATGACATCGGGGTTGAGGTTTTTCTCGCGCATGACGGCTTCGTAGGTCATCAGCAGGCCGGCGGACAGGGGCGTTTTGCCGCCGACGGGGATATCGGCCATGGCTTGTTTGGCGAGGACGACGGAGTTGGTGGGCGGCAGGACGAGGGATGCGCGGTCCTTTTGAAAGACGACGAGCCCGACGCGGTCGCGCCGTTGGTAGGCGTCGGTCAACAGGGACATGATGGCGCCTTTGGTAGCTTGCATGCGTTCGGAGACAGCCATGCTCCAGGAGGCGTCGACGGTGAACATGATGAGGTTGCTGGCTTTGCGGACGCGGACTTTCTCTTGCAGGTCGGTTTTGCGCAGGGCGTAGGCCATGCCGGTTTCTTGTTTCTGTTCGACGCGCTCGACCTGGAAGGGGGCGGCGGCGCGGAGGGTGGCGTCAAAGGCGATGTCGCTGGGCTTTTCGCCGGCTTGTTTGGCGCGCACGTAGCGTCCGCGTTTGCGTTCGGTGCGGGTGGTTGAGCGGCGGCCGGATTGGCGGCGGGTCATGCGGTCGAGCTGGGTGTTGAGTTTGCGCGTTTCGAATTCGGCTTTGGACTCGATCTGCTGGCCGCCTTCCCACCAGCGGGCGTCGGCGGTCGGAAAGACGTCTTGGGGCGCGGCTTCGGTTTGGCCGAGTTCTTGCTCTTGGGGTTCGCCTTCGCCACTTAAAGACTCACTTTTTTTTTAGTTTGCGCGGCTTGTTCGTCGCTGTTTTCGCTGAATTCGCCTTCTTCTTCGCCTTCGCCGATTTCCTGGCGTTTCTCGTCCACGGCGGCTTCGACGGCGTTGAGGTCGGCTTGGGCGTCGCTGAAGGGTCCGCGTTTGAGGCGATGGGGGATGGTCAGACGAATGGCGGTGGTGATATCACGGTCGTTGATGGCGGTTCTGCCTTCGAAGGCGGCGTGGGCGCGGGCGGCTTTGAGGATGACGAGGTCGGCGCGGTGGCCGTCGATGCGCAGGTCGCTGGTGATGCTGGCGATGACGCGAAGGTCGTGCGTGGTGTGGGTAACCTGGTCGATGATTTCGCGCGCGGCGGCGATGCGCTGCGAGAGCCGTTGGTCGACTGGGTCCCATTCGGTTTTGAAGTCGAGCGGATCGTTTTCGTAGGCGATGTGACGCTCGAGGATTTCGATGCGGTCGGCAGCGTCTTTGATGCCGGTGACGTCGACGGATAGGGCGAAGCGGTCGAGCAATTGCGGGCGCAGGTCGCCTTCTTCGGGGTTCATGGTGCCGACCAGGATGAAGCGGGCGGGGTGGCTAAAGCTGATGCCTTCGCGTTCGACGATGTTGACCCCCATGGCGGCGCTATCGAGGAGAAGATCGACGATGTGGTCATCAAGCAGGTTAATCTCATCGACGTAGAGGATGCCGCGGTTGGCGTTGGCGAGGACGCCGGTATCGAAGTGGCGTTCGCCGAATTGGATGGCTTTTTCGATATCGAGGGTGCCGACCACGCGGTCTTCGGTGGCGCTGACGGGCAGGTCGACAAAGCTGATGCGCCGGCGCGATGTGGGGATTTCGGGGCAGTCATGGTATTTGTCGCGGGCGAAATCCGACCAGGATTCGGGCCGGTTGGGGTCGTCGTTGAAGGGCGAATCGGCGATGACGTTGATTTCGGGCAAGAGGGCGGCGAGGGCGCGGGCGGCGGTCGACTTGCCGGTGCCGCGTTCGCCGCGAATGAGCACGCCGCCGATGCGCATATCGATGGCGTTGAGGATCAGCGCGAGCTTCATCATGTCCTGGCTGACGATGGCGGTGAAGGGGTAGACGGGCGGTCGGTTGCTCATGGAGGATTCGGTTTCCTGCACACTCGACTTTACTGAAAGGAGAATTATACGCGCGTGAATTGCGGCTGACAATTGCAGGCTTGCATAAAGTTCCTGGAGGGGCAGCTGGCGCTAGCGGGCTGCGATTAGCAGGCGGAGGCGAGCCTTGGAAGCAGGTCGCAGGCGGCTGCGATCAGGGGGTCAAACTGGCGGCGTCGCTGGTAGATCAGCGACAGCGGACAAGGCAGGGGGTCTAGGGCTGGCAGATGTATGTCGGGATGGTCGGCGTCATGTTGGTCGAGCAGGGATATGCCGAGCCCGCCGATGACGAGCTGGCGGCGCGCGCGGTCGTCATTGACGCGCATGAGTTGCGGGGGCTGAATGTCAAGTTTGGCGAAGAGGCGAGCGCTGAGACCTTGGAAGGGGCAGTCTTCGCCGGTGTTGATCCAGGGCAGTTGTCCGAGCGATGGGCCGGCGACGCTGTGTTTTTCGCGCCATTTCCGCGGCATGGCGATGACCAACTGCGCTTCGCCGACGGCGCGCTGGCCGATATCGGCGTCGTTGGCGCGGCCGTAGATAAGGCCGATATCAAGCGAGCCGGCTTGGATTTGCTTCAAAATTTCGGCTGAATCGGCGCGGCTGAGTTGGAGGGTGACAGCGGCGTGCTTGTCAGCGATGGCGGCGACGAAAGTCGACAAGCTGAACGATTTTTCGGTCACGCTGTATGCCAGACGGAGTTGTCCGCTCACGAGGTTGCGGCGAGCGGAGGCTTGGGCCTTGAAGCGTTCGGCGGCGGCGAGCGCGTGGTTGGCGTGTTTCACGAGGCAAGCGCCTGTTGCAGTCAAGGCGGCGCCTGAGCGGGAGCGGGTGAAGAGTTCAATGCCATATTCGGATTCGAGGGCGCTGATATGGGCGCTGGCGGTCGATGTCGTCAGGCACAGGCGTCGGGCGGCGGCTGAGATGCTGCCGTGTTCGGCGGTGGCGACAAAGGTGCGCAGTTGGTAGAGCTTCATGCGGGTCCTTCGGCGTTTTCGTTAGCGACCTGTGGAGGATCGTTGGTATAAGGCGCTTGGAATTAGGCTAACATCATCTTACTGATTGAGACCGCTGGGGACAAGATTATGCTGGAACAGATGGACAGAAACGATGTTGGCGAGCAGAGCGAAGCGCGCCGGTTCTTCAGAAACAAGCTGCGATTTGAGACGGATCCGGCGGATGTGCATTTGGCGAGGGAGCAGGGACGGGACAACTTCATCTTGCTGGATGTGCGCAGCGCCGAGGACTATGCCGAAAAGCATGTGGCGCGAGCCCTAAGTTTGCCGTGGCGCGAGATCAGCGCGGAGCGAATGGCGGCGTTTCCCGATGGGGCGCGATTTGTGGTTTATTGTTGGGGGCCGGGCTGCAATGGGTCGACGAAAGCGGCGTTGCGGTTGGCGCGACTGGGTTTTGCGGTGCGGGAGATGATCGGCGGCATCGAGTATTGGGAGCGCGAAGGGTATACGCTGGACGGGCTTGGCGTTTCGGCGAAGCCAAATTGCTAAGGCGCGAGCGCGGTCGGGAAGGGAGAGGCAATCGGGGGTGGGGTTGAACCGGGCGTCGCGGATGGCCTTGGCGAGTCGGATTTGGTAGCGGCGGGCGTGGGCGTAGGCGTATCGGTTGGCGGCGGCGGAATGTCGCTGACGACTTCCAGTGCGGCTGGCGTAAAGCCTTGGCAGTGGAAGTAGCTGGCGTCGGCCCAACCGACCATGCCGTTGGCGAGTTCGACTTGCAGCCAGTTTCGCGCGGCGTTTGTGCCGCGGATCAAGACGGGAACATTGGCTATCGCGACCTTCACGGGCTGGTAGCGCGCGTCGGGTCCGGCGTACAGGCTGGCGTCGCGGCGCGGCGAGCATTCGGGATCGCGAATGGCGATTTGAATCGTGGCGATGGTGGTGTTGCCCATTTCGTCTGTAGCGCTGAGCCGGAGTTCAAATGGGGCTTGAGGCGCGCCGCGCAGCACGAGCTCGCCCCGCGAATCGTCATGAGATTCGCTGATGGTTTCAAAGCCGAGGGGGCGGGCGACATCAATGGCGACGGCGCCGTCGACTTCCCAGCGGACGACAAGCGTGCCGACGATGCGGCGCAGCATGGCGGCGCGATCGGCGTAAAATCGCGCGATGGCGGCTGGTTCGTAGATATCTAGGCGATACGACTCTATCGCCGCGATGTCGCCTTGCTGGGCGATCAAGGCGATGTCGATGGGATCGCTGTAGGGGCGGGTATCGAGAGCGTAAGAGGAAGCGTCGGCGGGCAGAGCGGCGACCGGAACGCGATCGACTTCGATGACAAAGCGATGGGCGTTTTCGGCGCTCCAGCTGAGTTGAGCGGGTGTGCCTTGCGCGACTTGCGACTGGGCGACCGAGAAGCGATCGATTTGGGGCGCGGGCGGCTGAAGGAGGAGTAGGGCAGCCAGGATGGCGCTGGCGATGATGAGAGCGGCAAGCAGCTTGGCGGCTCGGCTTGAGATCAGCGGCGTCACGCGAATGGCGGCTGGCAGGGGCACGGTATATCCGGCGGGATTGTCGGCTTTGGCGGTGAGGACGAATGGACGGACTCTGGCCTTGCCGACCAGGGGGCGTTTGCGCGAACGGGCGCGTCCGCCGATTTGGGCGCGCCGGCCCGGCGGCAGCGTCACAGAAGCGCGGTTCAGCGTCAAGTTGAGCCGAGACTCAGGATCGTGGCTTTCCAGAGTGAGATGGAGCGGCTCGTTGCCTTGGTTCAGCAAGAAGAGCGCAAAGTCGCCATTATCGAGGCAGATCGGCGGATCGAGGGCGAGACTGAGGCCGCCGAAGCCGCCGAGATTGAGTTGGCCGGTGAGACGCAGCTGCCGCTGGGATTCGCCAATTCGCGTGATGTCGATGATTAGGGGCAGGGACTGCGGCGCGATATCGGCACGGAGCTCCGGTTTGATCAGGAAGCGTAGTTGGGTGTCTTCTTGGGCGGGCAGCGGGAAGGTCAATCGTTCCGGCTTGACCCAATCGCCAGGGGGACCGGATACTTCGACTCGGAACTCGGCATCAGATTTGCCGGTATTGGCGATGTTGAGCGAGATTGTCACGCTGGATGCGGGGAAGACGGTGATTCGCGGCTGGTCCAAACTGGCGCGGATGCCGGTGGCGATGGGCTGCGTCTGGTCGGCGGGCGCCGACATCGCGATGGTCGGGCTGTCGCGATGCCGGTAGAAGGTGAATTGCAGCGAGCCAGCCGTGAAGCGGGAGGTATCGTCCAGTGGCGCGGGGCTGTTGGGCGCGATTTGCTTTCCATCGACCCGGGCGCCATGCGAAGCGAGATTGGTGATAAATACGCTGTCGTCACGGTAGTCCAGCCGAAAAAGGCGGTCAACTGCGACCTTGCGGCTCAGGCGAATGGCGCAGGAGGGCGCGCTGCCAACGGTGATGCTGTCGCCGCGCAGTTGGCGAGTCTCTCGTTGTCCGTCTGGAAAGACGATGTCCAGTCTGCCGAACAGGGTCATAGAGGGCGAAGAATGTCTCAAATGGATGCTTTCATGGTACATCTAATTCTAGCGTCGATGGAAGCGCGCGGGAAAGAGAACCGCAAGAGCGTGGGAAAAACGTCGCCTTGAAGTGGAATCGGCTTTAGTATAATGGCGGCGCGGACCTCGAGGCTGGACGCGAATTTGATGTCGAACGAGACGATCGTCTGCGTAACCCCGAACGCGGCGCTGGACCGAACGCTGGTCGTGCCGGATTTCGCCATTGGACGGATCTCGCGGATCGACGGCGCGATCGCGGTTCCAGGCGGCAAGGGCTTGAATGTGATGCGAGCGGTTGAGATTCTGGGCGGACGCGCCTTGGCTATGGGGTTGTTGGGCGGGCATACGGGCGCGATGGTCGCGGCGATGGTCAAGGATGCCGGTTATCGGGGCGCCTGGACGTGGTTTGAGGGCGAGACGCGGACCTGCACAATCATCGCCAACGCCGATGGCAACTCGACGGTGATAAACGAATCGGGGCAGATTGCAGAGGCGGACTGGTTAGCCTTGGCAGACGATATTTGCCGCCAAGCCGGGCGTGAGGAGGCGCGCACGGTCTGTCTCTGCGGCAGCTTGCCGGTGGGGGCGCCCGATGCGGCGCCGGCGGATTTCATCGAGCGCGCGAAGGCGATCGGCGCGCGGGTTTGGATCGACAGCAGCAAACGCTGGTTGAGGAATGCGATTGCGGCCCGACCGTTTGCGATCAAGGTCAATCGCGATGAGATATGCGAGGCGCTTGATGTTGAGGCGCGAACGCTGGCGGAAGTGGCGGCTTTGGCGCGGCGGCTGATCAATACTGGCATTGAGATCATTGTCGTCACATTGGGCGCGGAGGGCGCTCTGTTGGTTGCGGACAATCTGGCGGTCAAGGCGACGCCGCCGGTGATAAAGCCGGTCGACCCGATTGCCAGCGGCGACTGTTTGCATGCGGGGCTGGTGACGGCGCTGGCGGACGGGGCGAGCCTGGCGGAGGCATTGCGGCGCGGGGTCGCGGCGGGTACGGTCAACGCGCTTTACGCTGGCGGCGCGCAGTTCCCCTATCGGCATTACGCGGAAGTGTTGGCGCGGACGACGGTTGATGGACTCAAGTTTTGAAGGCGGGAGATTTTACAGAAAGTTAAAGAAGCGCCTATTGATTTCAAGTGAGAGCTTTCTAATATGGCGGGCGAATTGCGGCGGCAGGGCAAGCCATCGGGCGCGCGGGAGGCGCTTGCATGTGTAGGCGACCGCGACGCGGATTCGCGGAGAGAAAGGAATGCGTCTGTGATATCTGTGCGGAACATCTCCAAGAAGTATGGCAGCATTGAGGCGCTGCGCGGCGTTAGTTTTGAGATTGAGCCGGGCGAGATCGTGGGTCTGCTGGGACCCAACGGGGCTGGCAAGTCGACCGCGATCAAGATCATCACCGGTTTTTTGCATCCGGATGATGGTTATGTCGAGATTGACGGGCTGAATGTCTTGCGCGAGTTGCGGGCGGTGCAGGCAAAGATCGGCTATTTGTCGGAGAATACGCCGCTTTATCCGGAGCTGTCGGTGCAAGGCTATTTGGGCATGATCGCTGATTTGCGGTCGGTACCTGCGGCGGACCATATTCGCTTGCTTTCGGATGCGGTGTATGGCGCGGGTTTGCAGGACTACCTGACACGGCCGATCGCCTCATTGAGCAAGGGCTTGCGTCAGCGGCTGGGATTGGCGCAGGCGATCTTGCATAAGCCGGAGTTTTTGATACTGGACGAGCCGACCGTCGGTTTGGATCCGACGCAGATTGTCGAGATCCGCGCTTTGATAAAGTCGCTGGCGCGGGAAAGCACGATATTGTTCTCGTCGCATATATTGTCGGAGGTGGAGGCGATCTGCGACCGGGTGATCATTATCATCAATGGCGAGGTGAAAGCCGACCAGCGGTTGAGCGAGCTAAGCCAGAGCAATGACGCGACGCTGGTATTGGAGAGCGACAGCGCAGAAGTGGCGGCGACGCTGGGCGACCTGGAAGGCGTGGGGATGATAAGACCATTCCGTTCGCCGGACGATTATCCGGCGTATCGCATCAGCGGCGGCTCCGATATTACGCCGCAGATATATGCCGCGGCGCGGGAGCGCGATTGGGCATTGCGGGAATTGCGCCGCGACACGGTCACGCTTGAGAGTTTTTTCAACCAGCTGGCGACAACGGCATAGGAGCGCAGCATGCGAAAAGTACTGTCGGTAACGGGCAAGGAGCTTCGGCTGTATTTTGGATCGCCGATGGCGCTGATATTCGTTGGCGTTTTCCTGGTATTAACGCTATTCGTCTTCTTCTGGGTCGATTCGTTCTTTGCGCGGGGCATTGCGGATGTGCGCGCGCTCTTCGCCTGGATGCCGCTGCTGATGATCTTCCTGGTTTCGGCGCTGACGATGCATCAGTGGAGCCGAGAAGAAGAAAGCGGCAATTTGCAGGTGCTGCTGACGATGCCAGTTCGGCTGGTTGAGCTGGTCGCGGGCAAGTTTGCGTCGGCGCTGGTATTGGTGGCGGTGGCGCTGGGCTTGACGCTGTTTTTGCCGATCACGGTGTCGTCGCTGGGCAATCTGGATTGGGGACCGGTCATTGGCGGATATCTGGCGGCGCTGCTGCTGGCGTCCAGCTTTATCGCGATTGGCCTGTTTGTCTCGTCGCGCACGGACAATCAACTGGTGGCGCTTATCGGCACAGCGGCCTTATGCGGCGTGTTTCACGCGGTCGGCTCGCCGGCGATCACAGATTTCGTCGGGGCGACGATGGGCGATCTGCTGCGTCAGTTTGGCACGGGCAGCCGTTTCGAGAGTATTGAGCGGGGCGTGATTGATCTGCGCGACTTGATCTATTATGTTTCGCTGACGGTGTTTTTCCTGGCTATGAATGTTTTGTCGCTGGAAAGCAAGCGTTGGAGCGACGGAGCGCATTTGCGGCGGCGGCGATTAAATGGGCGAGCCACGCCCGCGCTGATCGGGGCGAATCTGCTGGCGCTGAATCTGCTTATCGCGCCGGTAAGCGCCGCGCGCTTCGACCTGACGCAATACGGCGAATACAGTTTGTCGGATGTGACCAGGAATCTGCTGGCGGATTTGGGCGAGCCGCTGCTGATACGCGGATATTTTAGCGAGGAGAGTCATCCGGCATTGGCGCCGCTTGCGCCGCGGATTATGGACACCTTGCGCGAATACGAGTTGACGGCCGGCGGCAAGCTGGAGTTGGAATTTGTGGATCCGCTGGTCAATCCGGAGTT
Organism: Anaerolineae bacterium; assembly: GCA_022824465.1. Taxonomy (GTDB): domain Bacteria; phylum Chloroflexota; class Anaerolineae; order Aggregatilineales; family Phototrophicaceae; genus UBA6055. Next base: position 303,975 of record JAJDZV010000004.1, on the reverse strand, counting down.
GGAGCGGGAGGCGAATCAGATTTATGGCATACGACCGACGCCGCTGCAAGTGAGCGACCGCGGCGGAGTATCGCTGGTCAATGTGTATTTTGATGTGCTGATAGCCTATGGCGATCAGACAACGGTATTGAGTTTTTATGATTTGATCGAGGTGGTCGAATCGCCGCTGGGTGTGGAGGTGCGGCTGCGCAACCTGGAATACGACTTGACCAGCACGATCCAACGGGCGGTATACGGGTTCCAGAGCCTGGACGCGGTTTTGGCGGCGCTGGCCGAGCCGGCGCGGCTGACACTGTATGTTTCGTCAGCGACCTTGCCGGAGATGATGCGCGAGGTCAGCGAGACGATGCAAGAGGAGACGCGGGAGATCGTTGAGGCGAATCCAGCGAAGGCAGCATTCGAGACGGTGGACATGTCTCTGGCGGATGCGGGCATCAGCGAGCAGGAGCTTTACGATCGCTACGAGATTCAGCCAGTGGCGACCAGTTTCTTCGCGCTCGAGACGTTTTATCTGCACCTGGTGATAGAGGCGGGCGGCGAGATTCAGGTGATTTATCCTTCGGGCGAACTTAGCCGCGTCGAGATCCGCAACGCGGTCGAATCGGCCTTGAAACGTTCGTCGCCCGGATTCTTGAAGGTGGTCGGGTTGTGGACGCCGCCGCCAGCGTCAGTCGATCAATTCGGTCAGCAGACGCCAAGTTTGCAGCAATACAGCATCGTTGAAGAGACGCTGCGGGAGAATTATGAAGTGCGCCGGGTCATGCTGGACGAGGGGCAAGTCGGCGCCGAGATTGATGTGCTGATTCTGCTGTCGCCTCACAGCCTGACGGACAAGGAGCGTTACGCCATTGACCAGTTCATTATGCGCGGCGGTTCGCTGATCGCGGCGGCGGGGCATTATCGGCTCGGCATCGATCCTTATGTGGGGAATCTGCTGCTTGACGTCAATGAGAGCGGAATCGAAGGCATGATGGAAAGTTATGGCGTCAGCATCGGCGACAGCCTGGTGATGGATCTCCAGAATGCGCCGTTTCCTGTGCAGGTGGACCGCGACCTCGGCGATATGGTGGTGCGCGAGATTCAGGCGCTGGATTATCCATTCTTCATTGATGCGCGCCCGGCCAAGATGGATTTCCAGAGCCCGGTCGTGATTGGATTGCCGCTGCTGACGCTGAGCTGGGCGTCGCCTGTCACTGTTGACGAGACGCTCGCGGCGGAAGGGGAGGCAAGGACCTTGGTGTGGTCCAGCGATGCCGCATGGGAGACGACAGCGGCGAATCCGCAGCCGGATCTGGATTTGTATCCGGAGTATGGTTTCGCGGTTGGCGATGAATTGTCGTCGTATCCGCTGGCGGTGGCGGTGGAATCGTCGTTTGAAAGCGCGTTTGCGGGGCAGCCTTCTCCCTTTGAAGTTGGCGCTGAGGCTGACGCGGGCGCGGAGAGCGGCGAGGCTGGCGGCATCGGTTTGCTGGAGCGCTCGCCCAAGAATACGCGAATGGTTGTCGTGGGCAGTTCGGAGTTTGTGAATGACAACGTCTACCAGATTTCGGGCAGTTTCGGCGGCGATCGTTTTTTCAGCAACCTGCAGTTTTTCGCCAACGCGATCGATTGGTTCACGGAGGATGTTTCGCTGGCGTCGATTCGGAGCCGAGGCAGCGCGGCGCGCATTCTCCCGCCGGTCGCTGAAGCGGCGCAGAACCGCTGGGTTCTGATCAATTATGCGGTGGCGATCATAGGCTTGCTGTTGATTGGCGGAGTCTGGCAGATACAGCGCCGGGCTGAGCAGCCGATTGAGCTTATCCCGCCGGCGGGCGAGCGTGAGAGCGGGGCGGCTGCGGACCGGATAGGCGGAGGAGAAGCATGATGTTGAACCGGAGCAATCTTTTCCTGGCGGCTTTGCTGGCGGGGCAGGTCGTTTTGCTGGCCATTTTGACCTTGGTTTCGGGCGGCGCCGAAGGCAGGCGGGTTGTTCCCTTGCTTGAAGGCATGTCGCAAGCCGATATCGAGCGCGTGATGATCGCCGATGATCTTGACAAGGCCATGACATTTGCGCGCGGGGGTGATGGTTGGGTGCTGCCAGAGGCCGATGACTTTCCGCTGAATGGCGACAAGGTGGAGGAGATACTGGGCAAGCTGACGGCGATGGACACGCGGCGTTTGGTGGCGTCCAACCCGGCGAATTTCGCGCGACTGGAAGTCAAGGAGGACGACTTCCGGCGGCGGATCGAACTGACTGATTCGGGACAGACCCGGATTCTGTATCTGGGCGGGAGCGGGGGCGTTGACACGGTGTACGCGCGGCGCGGCGGCGAGAATGATGTCTATCTGGGCAGCGGGTTGAATTCCTGGGAGCTGTCGACGCAGGTGTCTACCTGGCTTGACGCTAGTTACGTCGATGTGCCGGCGGATGATGTGTTGGAGATCCGTGTCCAGAACGGCGCGGGCAGCTTCACCTTCCTGCGCGCTGGCGAGGGCTGGACATACACTGGCTTGGGCGAGGGCGCGGTCTTCGAGGATACGAGAATGCCGATAATCCTGCGAAACGCCGCCAGCGTTCAGCTGCTTGAACCGTTGGGCTTGGAGGCGAAGGAAGCGTATGGATTGGATTCGGCGGCGGTGACCGTCGAGGTAAGGTATCGCGAGCTGGTTGAAGGCGACTCGGAGGCTACTGACCTGAGCGACGAGACGGCGGTGGCAGGCGACGCCGACATCGAGCCGGCGATTGAATATGCCGAAGCGAGTTACAGCTTGAGCTTTGGAGCGGAGTTGGAGGCTGGCGACTTTGTATTGAAAGCGTCGGATGCTGAGTATTATGTGCTTGTTCGCGACACGGTCTTTAACGCTTTTGACAACATCAGGCATGAGGACTTGGTCAAACAGCCGGCGCCGGAAGAAGCGCTTGAAGTAGCGCCGGCAAGCGAGTGATTCGAGGGGCGATCGCGCGGGGCATGCGAAGTTGGTTGCCTCTCTGGCGGGTGGCGCAGGAGCCGCCGCCCTCGTTTATTCATGTTTTCGCTCATATAATTGCCGCCGCCTTTAGCCACCGGAAGCGTGTCAAGGACGACGAATGCCCTCAGCTTTGAGCTTTCAGCAGGTAATATTGACATTGCATGAATATTGGGCGGCGCAAGGCTGTCTGATATGGGCGCCTTACAATGTGCAATTGGGCGCGGGCACCGGCAACCCGGCGACGACATTGCGCGTTCTGGGACCGGAGCCATGGCGGGTGGCGTATGTCGAGCCGAGCGTGAGGCCTGATGACGGCCGCTTCGGCGAGAACCCCAATCGGATGCAGAAGTATTATCAGTATCAGGTGATATTGAAGCCGGATCCGGGCAATCCGCAGGAACTGTATTTGGCGTCATTGGAAGCGCTGGGCATTAATGCGCGCGAGCACGATATTCGCTTCGTCGAAGACAACTGGGAGTCGCCGGCGTTGGGCGCCTGGGGGCTGGGCTGGGAGGTCTGGCTGGATGGGCAGGAGATCACGCAGTTCACCTATTTTCAGCAGGCGGGCGGTCTGGCGCTGGATCCGGTCAGCGTGGAGATAACCTACGGCATCGAGCGGATTGTGTTGGCGCTGCAGGGCAAGGGCTCGGCTTGGGATATTGAGTGGCTGGACGGCGTCAGTTATGGCGATGTGATGTTACACGAAGAGGTCGAGTACTGCCGTTACTATTTTGATGTGGCTGACGTGGGCGCCTTGAAGCTGGTTTACAACACCTACGAGCGGGAGTATGCGCGGGCGCTGGAGGGCGATGCGCTGATTTCCGCCTACGATTATGTGCTGAAGTGCAGTCACTTGTTCAATGTGCTGGACACGCGGGGCGCGATCGGCGTGACGGAGCGGGCGAGTTATTTCCGGCGAATGCGTGAGATGACGCGGACGATCGCCTCGGCTTATGTGGCGCAGCGAGAGGGGCTGGGTTATCCGCTGATGAAGATGGCGGAGAAGTGGCCGGGCGCGGAGTCGCAGGAGGCCTGCGCAATGCCGCCGGCGCCGACGGAAGCAGCCGATGTCTTGGTTGAGATTGGCGTCGAGGAGATGCCGGCGGACGATGTGGCGGCTGCCTTGGCGCAGGTGAAGGAGTCGGCGCCCGCGCTGTTCGAGGAATTGCGCTTGAGCCATGCGGGAGTCGACGCGTATGCAACGCCGCGCCGCATTGTATTCGTGGCGCGTCAAGTGGCGCCGCGACAAGCCGACGAGGAATTCGTCTCCAGGGGACCGCCGGAGGACCGAGCCTATGATGGCGATGGGAAGCCGACGCGAGCAGCCTTGGGATTCGCGCGCGGCAAGGGCGTCGATGTCGCGGACTTGATGGTCAAGGACATGGACGGCGGGACTTATGTCACCGCGGTTGTGCGCAACGCGGGAAAGCCGACAACGGAAGCGCTGGCGGCAGCGCTGCCGGGTTTCATCGCCGGGCTAAGGTTTGGTCGGTCAATGCGGTGGAATTCGTCCGGGGCGGCTTTTTCGCGGCCGATTCGTTGGATCGTGGCATTGCATGGCGAGGCGGCGATTTCCTTCGAATATGCGGGCGTGGCGAGCGGGCGGGCGACTCGTGGGCTGCGGCCGCTGGGCTCGCGCGAGATCGCTGTCGATAGCTGGGAGAGTTATAAGAAAGCGCTAGAGCAGCAAGGCGTCATTCTAGACTTTTGCGAGCGACGGCGCGCCATTCGGCAGCAGATCGACGCTCTTGCGGCGGAAGCGGAAGGCAGGGTCGCGGAGGATGCTGCGCTTCTGGACGAGGTGGCGAACCTGGTGGAAGCGCCGACGGCATTTCTGGGCAGATTTGACGCGGCGCATCTGTCGTTGCCGCGTGATGCGCTTGTCACGGTTATGCGCAAGCATCAGCGCTACTTCGCGGTTGAAGACGCGGATGGCAAGTTGATGAACGCCTTCGCGGCAGTGCGCAACGGCGACAGCGAGCATATCGACAAGGTGATTCATGGCAACGAGCAAGTGCTGCGCGCTCGGTTTTCCGACGCTCGTTTTTTCTATGACGCAGATATTGAGAGACCGCTGGCGAGTAACCTGGGGCGCTTGGAGACGTTGACCTTTCAGGCGGAATTGGGCTCGATGCGGGAGAAGAACGATCGGGTCGCGGCGACGGTGGGCGATCTGGGCGCGCTGTTGGGCTTCTCGGAGGCTGATATCGGTGTGGCGCTAGAGGCGGCGAAACTGGCCAAGGCGGACCTCGGGACGAGCATGGTGGTAGAGCTGACATCGTTGCAGGGCGTCATGGGGCGGGAGTATGCCTTGCGCGAGGGGATCGACAGCAGAGTCGCGACGGCGATTCGCGAGCACTGGCTGCCGGAGGGCGCGGACGATGAGTTGCCGGCATCGAGACCGGGGCAGTTGTTGGCGTTGGCGGACAAGCTGGATAGTCTGGTGGGGCTGATTGCGGTTGGGTTGGCGCCGAAGTCGACATCGGATCCATTTGGCTTGCGGCGGGCGGCGCTTGGCGTCATTCGGATTCTTGCAGAGGCGGATGTTCCTGTAGATCTGCGCGGTCTCATGAAATGTGTGTCGGATAGCCAACCCGTGCCGGTGAACGCGGAAATGAGACAGCAGGCATTTGAATTCGTCAAGACTCGTCTGGACGGCTGGCTGATAGACAAGACTGGCGCGCCTCGCGATGTCATACGGGCTGTGCTGGCGGAGCAAGCGCAGAATCCGGCAGGGGCGGCCAGAGCCGTCCTTGAACTGGCGGCGTGGGTGAAGAGCGACAATTGGGAATTGGTACTTGACAGCTTTGCCCGCTGCGTACGAATCACGAAGAATGAGACGGATCGGCCGGTGCGCAGCGAACTGTTCACTGAACCGGCGGAACACTACCTGAATCAAGCCTATCTTGACGCAGCCGGCCAACTCAATGCATCGGCGAATGTCGACGAATTTCTGTCAGCCTTCGAGACAATGGCGCCGGCAGTGACCGACTTTTTCGACCATGTGCTGGTGCATACGGATGATATGGCATTGCGCAACAATCGCATCGCCTTGCTGCAGCGAATCAGCGGCATGCAGGCGGGCAAGGCGGATCTCAGCGAATTGGAGAACTTTTAGCCCGGAGCGGCATCTCTGTTGGCCGCCATTGCTTTGTATAGTTCGTCCAAGGCAAAGCCCGGTTTTATGGCAGTTGTCTATACGCTTCACTATAATTTAGTGTCAAGTTCAACCGGGGGCGGCTGTCCGTGTCAGTAACGGATGAGATAAAGTCTCGCATTGATATTGTGGGCTATGTTCAGCGTTATGTGCCGGCGCTGAAGAAGGCTGGGCGCAACTATAAAGCCCCTTGTCCCTTTCACAAGGAGAATACGCCCTCGTTCATCGTCAATCCCGCGCGGCAGTCGTGGCGCTGTTTTGGCGCATGCGCCGAAGGGGGCGACCTGTTTACCTTTGCGCAGAAGCTGCACGGCTGGGACTTTAAGGAAGCGCTGCGGGAATTGGCTCACGAGGCTGGCGTGCAGCTGCGGGCGCAGACCCCGGAACAAAAGAGCCGCAGCGACCGGTTGGAGCATTTGCGCGGCATTTTGGCGAGCGCAGCCGAGTTCTATGAGCAGGAACTACATCGGTCGGCGGGGACGGCGGCGCTGGTTTACTTGCGCGAGGAGCGCGGTTTGCGCAGCGAGACAATCGGCCGGTTTCAACTGGGGTTTGCGCCGGAGAGTTGGGACTTCATGCTGCGAGGGCTGCGGGACTTGGGGCACAGCGACGACGATATTGTTGAAGTCGGATTGGCGGCGCGAAGCGAAAACGGACGGGTATATGATCGCTTCCGCAATCGTTTAATGTTTCCCATCCGTGATGAACGCGGACGAGCGGTTGGTTTTGGCGGGCGCGCGCTTGGAACTGAGGATGCGGCAAAGTACATCAACTCGCCGCAAACGCCGGTATTTGACAAGAGCGGGCTGCTTTATGGTTTAGATATGGGAAAGTCGGCAATTCGCGATCGCGGCGCCGTGGTAATTGTCGAAGGATATATGGATGTGATTCAGGCGCATCAGGCCGGCTATGCCAATGTAGTGGCGCAGATGGGCACGGCGATGACCGAGCCGCAACTGCGTCTGGTCGCCCCGCGATTCGCGTCCAAGGTGGTGTTGGCTCTGGACGCCGATGAAGCGGGCCAGAACGCGGCGCGCCGTAGTCTTGACGTGGCGCGAGAGGCGCTGGCCAAGGATTACGCGGGCAAACTGGCGATTGACATCGGCATCTTGCGCATACCGGCGGGGAAAGACCCGGACGACTATCTGCGAGAATCGCCCGAGGGTTGGGATGAGCTGGTTGAGCATGCGCAAGGCGTGGCTGATTTTGTGATCGAGATGGAGACGGCGGCATTGCCCGCGGACGCGAGCCTGCAAGCGCGGCAGGCGCGGGCAAGGTCGATTCTGCCGATCCTGCAAGTGTCTGAGAACAACATTTATCGGCAGGAGAATATCCAGACGCTGGCCCGTCGCCTTCGCATCGGCGAGCGCGAAATGTTGGCCTGGACGCAGGAGCTGGCGCCGCGCGTACGGAAGAGAGCGCGCTTGGACGCGGCGCCAAGCGACTTGCCGCCAGCGTACTGGGACAATGAGTATGCTGACTACGCGCCGGATTCGCCGATGGGCGACGAGCCTGTCGACGGCGCGCATGAGACCGCTGATGCGGCGGGGCGGTCCGAGCGAGCGATTGAAGCCTACTGTCTCAGCGTATTGCTCAAGAACCCGAATTTGCTGTCGCAAGTGAATCGCAAGCTGCGCGAGTTGGCGGGCGATGACGAAGCCCTGTCGCGGGGTCCCTTGCGCGAAATTGGCGCTGACGACTTCACGCAGAGCGGTTATCGCGCCTTGATGCGGTATTTGCAGGATTCGATGGCGCAGGACGACTTGGCGCCCCTGGAGTACATGGTCGAAGTCATCGATGAGGAATTGCGGACGGAGTTTTACGAGCTGCAAGTCGACGATCCGGAGACGATAGCCGAGCGGATAGGGGGAAACTTTCGGGTTGATTTGAACGATATATTCAGCAGGGGCCTTCGCAGCGGCCGCCCTGGCTTGGACGGGCAGGACGAGCTTGTGCGTCGCGCGCTCCAACTTCGCCTAGAGCGGCTGGAGTTTGAGCGGACCGAGTTGCAGTATCTGCAGGAAGAGGCTGAATCTGAAGACGTGAGCGACGATGGCCAGCTTAGATCCATCGGCGACCAGATTGCGCTTTCGATGCAGGCGAAGGCCAAGATCAATTGGGCAGTGCGGTAGCGTGGCAAGGCGTTGCGGCTATGCGTCAGCGCAGAACAGAGGAAGAGGATGAAGCGCCCGGACACTGAAGAGAGCATTCGCGGATATGTAGGATTCGGCGATGGCGACAGGCTTGCCAGCGGCGCGAATCGGCAGGACAGCGGACAGACGACATCCGACATCATGGTCAACGAACTGGAGGCTGACGACGCCGGGAGCCAGGCGCGCGATAGCTTGCCGCAGTCTGATGATCCGGTGCGCATGTATCTGAAGGAGATTGGGCAGGCGCCGCTCCTGGACAGCAATCGCGAGATGTGGCTGAGCGCGCAGATCGCGGCGGAGGGGCATCTTGAGAGCCTGCGCGACGAACTGATGAGCTTGGACAAGCAAGCGGACGGTCGCCGCGAGGCGAATTATCTTGATGTGGAACGGTTTGCTTACATGCGTCTGCGAGACGATTGGGAGGCGCTGCATGACGCGGCAGCCGAGCGTGCCGTGGACGCGCCTGATTTCACCAAAGTGATGGCGGAGGTGCAGGAGACGATACGCAATTGGGACCGCGATGCTGATTCCTATATTCGCGCCTATCTGAAACAGCGCAGCTGGGGACGCGATGATGACTGGACGATTTTGGCGCAGCGGTTTTTCGCGGTGGTCCACGCCTTGTTTCTGTTTCCGATTGAGCATTTGATTCGAATCCAGCGCTATTTTCATCGTGAACAGGCGATGCCGTCGTTAAGCGAGTTTGACGCCTGGATTGAAGACACGGTCGATCCGATAAGTTTGGCAAAGCAGCAGCAGGAACAAGTGGAACAGCATGCGGCGATGTCGTCCGAGGCCTTGACACGGGCAAACTTGCGGCTGGTTGTCAGCGTGGCGAAACGCTATCTGGGCCGGGGCATAAGTTTCTTGGATCTGATTCAAGAGGGCAATATCGGATTGCTGCGGGCAGTGAACAAGTTTGACCATACCAAGGGCTATAAATTCAGCACCTACGCCACCTGGTGGATTCGGCAGGCGATCAGCCGCGCGATTGCGGATCAGGCGCGCACAATTCGCATTCCGGTGCATATGGTCGAGACGATCAATCGTATGATGCGGATACAGCGCGAGCTGGTTCAGACCTTGGGCGCGGAACCGCGGACGGAAGAGATCGCGCTTGAAATGGACTTCCTCAGCGACGGAGAGCGCAGCGAGATCAAGCGGCGCCAGAAGGATGGCGACGAGTTGGATCCGGCGCTGAACCGCAAGCTGCGACGCGCGTCGCAGAAGGTGCGGCGGATCATGCGAATCAGCCAAGAACCGATGAGCCTTGATATGCCTGTCGGGCAAGAAGACAGCAGTCAGTTGGGCGACTTCATACCGGATGAGAATATGTTGGGACCGGTCGATGCCGCGGGCAGACAGTTGCTTAAGGAGCAGATCAAGTCGGCTTTGGGCGTCTTGAGCGAGCGTGAACGGCAGGTGCTTGAGAAGCGGTTCGGCTTGATTGATGGGCAGGACAACACGCTGGAAGATGTCGGGCGATATTTCGGAGTCACGCGCGAGCGTATCCGCCAGATTGAAGCCAAGGCATTGCGCAAGCTGCGGCATCCGACGCGTTCGCGTGAATTGCGCGATTATCTTGAAATGTAGCCGTTTGCTCGGCGCGCGGAATTGGTCAGCGCATGACGATTGCGCCGCTGCATGAATGGGACCTCAGCCCAAGCGACGCGATCGCCTTGCAGCGCGAATTGTCGGCGCGCTTGGTCAGCGATCGTCGCTTATGCCTCGGCGGTGTTGGCGCGGTTGCTGGTGTTGATGTCAGCGTCAAGGCGGGTATCACGCGGGCTGCGATAGTCGTGATGAGCTACCCGGATCTGACGGTTCTCGAGACCGTTACGGCGCAACGGGAAACTGTCTATCCATATATTCCGGGCTTGCTGGCGTTTCGGGAGGGTCCGGCGGTTTTGGATGCTCTGCGGCAGGTCAAGCTGGCGCCCGATGTTTTCCTGTTTGACGGCATGGGACAGATTCATCCGCGAAAGATGGGCATCGCGGCGCACATGGGATTGTGGCTGGATCGGCCGACAGTTGGCTGTGGCAAGTCGCATTATATCGGCGAATACGAGATGCCGGCGCTGGAGAAAGGCAGCCGCAGCCCCTTGATGCATGGTGGCGAGCGGCTCGGCGTCGTGATGCGAACGCGGACGGGCGTACAGCCGATTTACATATCGGTCGGGCATCTCTGTGAGCTGGAGAGCGCGGCGGCGTTGGCGCTTTCTTGCACGACGAAGTATCGCTTGCCTGAGCCGATCCGAGCCGCGCACAAGGCGGCTGGAGCGCCGGGCGCGACATGAGGACCATGGGATCGCACGGGGCAATCTGCCTTGCGCTGATGGGTGGAGTTGGCGCGGTGGATTACCGGAGGGCGGCACGATAGAGCGCAAGCGTCTCTTTAATAACATGGCTGAGGGTGAAGCTAGCGAGCGCAATCTCGCGTCCCCGGGCGCCAAATTGTCGGCGCAGGCGGGCGTCGTTGATGAGGCGGCGAAGGGCGTCTGCTAGCGCGTCGACGTCATTTGGCGGGACGAGGTATCCGTTTTCTTGGTGGCGCACGATTTCGCGGCAGCCGGGAATATTGGTGGCGACGCAGGCGCGACCGCTGGCGGCGGCTTCGACCAGGACTTTGGGTACGCCTTCGCCATAAGTGGAGGGCAGGCAAACGATGTGGCACTGCGCGAATACGTTCGGCATATCATCGCGTTTGCCGCCCCATTCAATGTGACCGGCATCGTGCCAGGCTTGCAGTTGAGAGGATGGGACATTTGAGGGGCTGGTTTTCTCCTCATAACCGACGACGCGGAAACGCGCGCTGCCCTTGAGCCGGCGCGCCGCTTCGACGAATTGCGCCAGCCCTTTTTGCCAGAGGAGACGCCCGGCGAACAGAACCACGGGGCGATCCGTTTCTGTCTCGGCACGAGGGCGGAATGCGGTAGGGTCGACGCCGGAGCCGCGGATCACGCAGGTCTTGTCCCGCTCGATGAGGCCGCGGTTCACAAACACATCTTGGTCGTTTGGGTTCTGAAAGATCATGCGCGAGCGCTTGCCTGCCAGCGCCAATTTGAAGGCTGGCTGGCTGAAACGCGCCAGAATCCTGGCTTTAGGGTCGTCGCTGGCGAAGACATACCCCAAGCCGCTCATGGCGTGAATGGCGGGAATGTCGCCGGCAAGCCGGGCAGCGATTCCGCCGTAGATGACCGGCTTTATGCTGATGTGATGAAGCAAGTCTGGTCGCACACGCCGGTAGAGCCGGCGCAGGGCGAGAAGAGTATGCGCTTCCCGCAGAGGATTCATGCCATGCTGGCTGATTGGCACGGGGTGAAGCGGCAGACGGTCGGCGGAGATCCGTTCTTGTGAGGCGGCGTCGATGTCAGCTGTGGCGATGCGCACGTCGAAGCCGGCGTCGCGCGCGGCCAGCGCCAGGGGCAAGCGATGCGATACAAAGAAGCGCGGGATATTGACAACGTAGAGCAATCTTGGCGGCATATCGCTCCAGGATGAATCCTTGATAGTAACGCGCCGCGCGGAATTTCGACCAGTGTCTGGGGAGCGGTCGCTCATGACTCCGCGTTTACTTCGACCTGCGGTATCTCGCTGGTATCGTCCACGCCGGCGATGCTTTCACTGAGCGCTTCGACCGGGGCGTGGCGCGCCAGGCGGGCGCCAGCCAAGACATAGACCAGCACGCCGAATGAAGATAGCCCGAAAGAGGCGAGAATGCCGATCATCTGCAGCTGCCCGAAGAAAATGTCGCCGGTATCATCGCGGATGTGGCTGCCGAAACCGAGGATGTCGGCGAGCCCGGCGAGGGCGGCGAAAAGCAGTCCGGTGAGCGCCAGCCGCGTCCCGATTTGCTGGATAAGCGTCCCGGGGACATCCAGATAGAAGGTGTATTTCAAGTAGGTAAGAGCGCCCAGGATGAGCAAACTGTAGCCGGTAATGACCATCGCCACTTGAATCAGCCCGATGCCGGCGGTAGGCACGGCGCCGGTAACGCCGGGAAAGAGCCCCATGAAGCAGATCATGGCGCCCAGGGCGCCCAGCGCGATGCCAACTTGTGCGAATCGCCACATAAGCGTTTAACCGCCTGGCAAAGACTCCCGCAGGACTCGGAGCATGTTGCCGCCCAAGATTGCGGCGACATCAGGCTCGGTGAAGCCGCGTTCCAGCAGCGCCTTCCGCAGCAGCCACAGGTCGCTGGAGGTATCTATCTCTGCGGGCAAGCTGCTGTAGCTGTAGCCGCCGTCGATGTCGCTGCCCAGCCCGACGTGTTCAACCGCGCCGGTTAGCTGGCAGACAAAATCGACCGCATCCACCCAGTGCGAGACAGTTACGCGGCGTTTTGGATCGCTGGGATGCCAGTCTTTCCTCAAGTACCGATTATACACCATGATGCCCATGACTCCGCCGCGCTCGGCGAGACGAATGATGAGGTCGTCGGGGAGGCAGCGAGGGCTGTCGCGAAAGTAACGCGGATTGGCGTGGCTGGCGAAAATTGGCGCCGAGTAACGAGCTAGTGCTTCGGCCGCGGCTCTGTCTGATAAGCCGGAGATATCGAGCAAGACATTGAAGCTGGCAAGGGCTTCCAGCAGTTCGTAACCGGCGCGGGTCAGTTCGGCATCATAGCCAGCGACGTAGTGGTTTGGCTGCCAAGCCGGCGCTATGACGCGCGCGCCGAGTTCCAACCATTGTTCGCATTGGGCGGGCTCAGAGATCGGATCGGCGCCCTTCATCGAGACGACGATTCCGTTCAGGCGCTGGTTCAGCGGTATGTCTTCGCGCCAGGACTCCAGCACAGCAGCGAGATCGGCCTGCGTGAGAATCAGCTCGATTTGATCGTTGTCATCGGCGAGCCGGCGGTAATAGTCAAGCTGCCAGCGCGCCAAATCCCGAGCGTCGCTTAGATCGCCGCTGGTGAAGCTATGCCAAGGCCGCAAGTTCGGCGAGGACTCGGAGATGACTTGCAGGCTAGCGAATACGACAGCGACCCGCCCAAGCAAGTTGTCGCGGAGGCTGGTCGTTGCGCGCGGCAGGTCACGGCGCGCGCTTGCCCGGCGCTGATGCCAAGCCCAGCCAGTATAGTCGCGCTGCAATTGCTGGGCATTGAAGGCGATGTTCTGTTGGGCGTCAACGATGAGCACAGGACGGTACCGTATGCGCAGGCGACGAGTTGGCGCTGCTCGCTAGTCAAGTTGCCATGATGATAATTGAAACTGGTGTTGCGCGCCGCGACGAAAATTAGGTCATGCGTGGCAAGCGTCAATTATGCTAAGCTCTGCCATATTCTAGTCAACTGCGCGAGCCTTCCGACGATCAATGCACATTCTGCGCGTCAACAACATCACGGTGAACTTGGCCGGGCGCGAGTTGTATCGCGACTTGTCCTGGGTTATTGGCGATCGAGATCGGATCGCGCTGGTCGGTCCCAATGGGGCGGGCAAATCGACGCTATTCAAGGTTTTGCTGGGCGAAATTGAGCCAGAGCGCGGTAAGGTCGCGCGACAGAAGGGTGTGCGAATTGGCTACTTGCCACAGGACATTGAGCTGCCGGCGGAATCTACGCTGATTGAAGCCGCGATGGTCAAGCCGCCCGAGTTGGCGGAGGCGGAGCGCGCGCTCAGCGAAATCGAGAGTCAACTGGCTGATCCCGATGTTTATGGCGATGTGGCGCGCTTGTCGCGGACATTGACGCGGCATGAAGCCGAGTTGACGCGTTACGAGCGGATGAATGGCAGCCGCCACGCCAGCCACGCGCGCGAGCTGTTGGCGATGCTGGGATTCAGCGCGGCAGACTACGACCTGCCGGTTGGCGCCTTGTCCGGCGGCCAGAAGAAGATGGCGACGCTGGCGCAGTTGGCGGTTTCGGCGCCGGATATACTGCTGCTTGATGAACCGGACAACCATCTGGATATAGAGGGGAAGCGGCAGTTGGAGCGATTCATACGCAATTATCGCAAGAGCGTTGTGATCATATCGCACGATCGGTATCTGCTGGATGAGGCGACGACGCAGACGGTCGAATTGGAGGACGGCAAGCTTACGATCTATCACGGCAATTATTCGTATTACGTCAATGAGCGGGAGTTGCGGCGCTTGCGACAGCAGCAGCAACGCGTGACGCAGCAGAAAGAGATCGCGCGTATTGAGGCGATGATCGAACGATTCGAACGTTGGGCGAAACAAGTGCTAAGCCGCAAGCATATGTTGGCGGCGCGGCAGAGACGGCGGATGTTGCGGCAAATGGAGGAGCGGGGCGAGGTAATCGAGAAGGTATTTGAGCAGAGGCTGATGGATTTCAAAGTCGAGGGCTGGCGCGGCAGCAAGAAGGCGCTCGAGCTCGTCGATGTATCGATCGCGTTTGACAATGGTCCCTTACTTGGCGACGCCAATATGTTGTTGCGTCATGGCGAGCGCGTCGGCGTCATCGGTCCTAATGGCGCGGGCAAGACCGTGCTCTTGCGGATGATACTGGGCGAAATGGAGCCGAGCGCTGGCGCTGTCAAGGTGGGTCCCAGCATACGCATAGGCTATTATTCGCAAGAGCATCAGACGCTTGAAGACTGGCTGGACAAGACGCCGCTGGAACTGATTCGCAGCGTGCAGAACAGCAGCGAGCAGACCGCAGTGAGCTTTTTGTTGCAGATGGCATTTGGCTATGAGCAGGTTCGGCAGCCGGTGCGGACGCTCTCTGGCGGGGAGCGCAGTCGGCTGCAATTGGCGTTGGTCATGCTTCGGCAGCCGAATCTGTTGCTGCTTGATGAGCCGACCAACAACCTTGATATCGCATCGGTTGAGGTGCTTGAAGACGCGCTGGATGAATTTGAGGGCGCAGCGCTCATCGTGTCTCATGATCGTTATTTTCTTGATCAGACGGTCGAACGCATCGTAGAGATTGTCGACGGGACGCTGGTTGAGCATCTCGGCGGTTATAGTGAATACTTGGCGAAGTCTGGACGACTGCCGTTGACTTAGTCGGCCGCAACTGTCGCCTTAAGCACAGCGCCGGGTATTGTGAATTCGAAATCGTCGCTGTCGATGCGGTCGGGCAGGTTAAACGCGCGCTTAATCTCGGCGGGAGCGCCTTGGAAGAGCGAAAGGATCATCGCAGCGTTCTGGCTAGGCGTCGCCATGCGTTGTGTCCATGCGCCAAAATGCAGCGTCAAGTCATAGGCCAGCAGCGTTTCGGACTTGAAGCCGGCGGCGCGAAGCATGGATTGCCACTCGGAGAGCCGGTAATCGCGGACGTGCGACGGATCGCGCAGGAGTTCGATGGCCTGCAGAAATGTATCCTGCGCGTAATCTTCGCGCGCCATAATGTCGCTGATCAGGAGCGCGCCATTTGGCTTCAGCAGGCGGCGGCACTCCGCCAGCGCTCGCTCAGGATGCAGCCAGTGGTGGGCGCTGAATCGCGTGACGACGAGATCAACGCAATGCGACATGTATGGAAGATTCTCGACATCGGCGATTTGCGCCACGACATTTTGGACCCTCCGTTGCGTTGCCAGCGCGTTGAGCTGGTCGAGCATGGCGCGAGTGAAGTCGCAGGCCAATACGCAACTGGCGCGAGGGGCAAGCGCCAGGGACGCGTGACCGGCGCCGCAGCCGGCGTCCAGCACGACCGCATCTTCCGCGAGGAGGGCGGAGGCAGCCATGAGGTCAAGGTCAGGTCCGGCGGCATGGACACGGCTGGTTCGATAGTTGGCGGCCACATCGCCGAAGCGGCGCTGAACCTGGCCTTTGACATCGCGCGCGGTCATGGAGCGCAGGAGGTCTCGAATGGGCTTGTTGCGGGCGCGGGATGCGCGTAAGCAATCAGTTTTGGGACTTGCCTGCGGTGCGACATGTGATAGACTAATGGGAGGCGACTCCGAAAGACGGTCGAGTTAAAGGGAAGTCTTGACAAGACCTTGCTTCGTGCTTTACACTGCATGTTTGCAGTCCTCATGCTGTCACAATTTATCGGATGAATGATACAAGGTCATAGGCACATTTTGTGTTGTATGCGCTTTAGCTATTCCCTTCGCTGGTCTTGCGACTGGGCGTAGGGTTCGCTGTCTTATCGCCCTGGTTGGTCCGACGAGTCATCTATACTTCCAAGGAGCCGTACCTTGAAACAGTATTATAACGTGAAGAACTACGCGCGTACGCCCGAGATTCAGGAATTGCCGTCGTTGATTGATATACAGAGGCAGTCGTTTGAGGACTTCTTCTATGGCGGAAAGCTGAAAGAGCTATTCGACGAGATCAATCCAATCGAGAGTTTCAACGGCAATCTGTCGCTCTATTTCCCGGGTAATCACCCCGATTCCGAGGAATTTGAGTTTCAGCCGCCGCCGAAAGATCATCGTCCTTACAGGCTTCTCAACACGACGCAGAAGCCCAAGAAGGGCTTGCAGATTTATATGCAGGAGCCGAAGTACGACGAAGACGAGTGCATTGAGCGCGATATGTCGTTTGCGGCGCCGCTGTATGTGCAAGTCGCGATGGTCAATCACGAGCAAGGCGACGAAATCATATTGCAGAATATATTCATGGGCGAGTTTCCGCTGATGACGGAGAAGGGCACCTTCATCATCAATGGAACGGAGCGCGTGGTCGTCAGCCAGTTGATTCGCTCGCCCGGCGTTTATTTCGATGCCGAAGAAGAGCGGGCGACGGGTCGTCAACTTTCAAATGCGAAATTGATCCCCGACCGCGGCGCCTGGATGGAATTCGAGACGCGCAAGACGGACTACATCACGATTAAATTCAATCGTAAGCGGACGATACCGGTGACGATTTTGCTGCGAGCTTTGGCGTCGGTGGATGACGGCTTGCCAAAGTCACTGTCGCCGATCAAGACCGGCAAGGATGAAGAAATCCTCGAGTTGTTTGCGGCGGTCGACGATAACGAGACGCACCAATACATCCAGAGTTCCTTCAAGAACGAGCCGGTTTGGGAGGTCAAGAAGAACCAGACCTTGTCGGACGCGGCACTGATTGAGTTTTACAAGCGAATGCGCCCGGGCGATCCGCCGACGCTGGAAAACGCGCGCGAATACCTGCGAGGGCAGCTCTTCGACCAGCGGCGCTATGACCTGGAACGGGTTGGGCGTTATAAGCTGAACCAGCGATTGGGGCTTGAGGGCAAGATCGAGCTTTCGCACCGGACGATCACCAAAGCGGATATCGTCAAGCTGGTTGAGCAGATGATCAAGATTAACAATGGCGCGCGCGCGAAGGACGACATCGATCATCTTGGCAACCGCCGCGTCAAGACCGTTGGCGAACTGATTGGCAACAAACTGCGGATCGGAATGCGGCGCATGGAGCGGGTGGTGAAGGAACGCATGTCCATCCGCGAAGCCGAGCAGTTGACGCCGGTGTCGTTGGTTAATATTCGGCCGATTGTCGCGGCTGTGCGAGAGTTCTTTGGCTCGTCGCAATTGTCGCAGTTCATGGAGCAGACGAATCCGCTGTCCGAGTTGACGCACAAGCGGACCTTGTCGGCACTGGGTCCGGGCGGCTTGCGGCGGGAGCGCGCCGGTTTTGACGTGCGCGATGTGCACCACAGCCATTATGGGCGCATCTGTCCTATAGAGACGCCGGAGGGACCGAATATTGGATTGATCGGCCGGCTGGCGAGCTATGCGCGGGTGAATGAGTTGGGGTTCATTGAGACGCCTTATCGTAAGGTGGTCAATACCTTGGATGTGGAGGATCCTCGGCTTCCGGGGCGGACGCTGCGGGATGATGTGGAGGCGAGTCTTAGAATCGAAGTCGGCGATGTGGTAGATGAGCGATTGCTAGAGCGTCTGCGGCTCTTTGGCGATGAGGCGGACACTTTGCCTATGTTGGCCAAGGAAGACGAGGTCTTTTCGCTGCTTGCGCGCATCGCCGATTTGGGAAGCGACGACCGGCTTGATGAAAGCCAGCAGGGCTTTGACGCATTCGCGGATACAGCGGCTCGAGAATATGCCGTGCTTGACAACAAGATCTATGAGTTGCGGCGAACCAGCGCGTCGTCGGATGATGACTCGGTCGAGCGGTTTCTTGAGCTCTATGAGCAGCGCATGAACGAAATTGGGCAAGTGTATGACGAATACGGCGATGCGCGGACGGAGTTGCGCGGCGTCGTCGCCCAGTTGCGGCAGCAAACTGAGCTCCCCGACGAGCTTGCGGAGGCGGCGCGGTTGTTCTTGGAGAAGGCGGAAGAACACGGAAGGGAAAGAGCCGATCTCGAAGCAGGATTGCGAAACCTTAACAATGCGGTCTCAGAAATCGCTTCGCTCAACGGGGGGAGCATCCCGAAGAATCTACGGGACCGCGTGCAAAAGCATGGGAAGCGCTTGACCAAGTATCCCGATCGGCTGGAAAGCGCGCGGTCTAGCCAAGCGTCAGCCGGGCAGGCGCTGAGGTCCTTGATTGACAGCGAGTCGATGGCCGGAGGCGTCATTCGGAATCGTCCGGTTTCTGAGGATCTGCTCGGTGAGCAGCTCGGCGGCAGTGTCAATATCGAAAGCCTTGTTCTCGAAGAAGGCGCGCAAATTGACGCCGAAGCCATCGAACTGCTAAAGCGACATGGCATCACGGAAATTCCCGTAGTGCCATTTGCCTCGCACGAGATCGAGTATCTGTCTGCGGACCATGAAGACCGCTTTATCATCGCGCAGGCGAATGCGGTGCTTGGCGAGCGCGGACAGTTTGTGTCAAGGCGCGTATCGGCGCGTTATGAGCAGGGTTTTCTCTCGGTGCCGCCGCGGCGAATCGAGTTCATGGATATTGCCCCGCGCCAGATCGTCGGCATAAGCGCTGCGCTGATTCCCTTCTTGTCGCATGATGCGGCCAACCGCGCGTTGATGGGCTCCAATATGCAGCGGCAGGCGGTGCCGCTACTCACGCCGGATGTCTCGGTGGTGAGCACGGGTATGGAACGGCAGGCGGCTTCGGACAGCGGGCAGGTGTTGGTGTCGGAGATTGAAGCGGAAGTCATCAGCGTTCAGGGTCACCGCGTGATTGTGCGCACGCAAGAGGGCGCGGAGCATACCTTCCAACTTCGCAAATACGAGCGATCCAATCAGTCGACTTGCATTGACCAGCGGCCGGTGGTGCGCAAGGGCGACTGGATCAAGCCGGGCGATGTCGTCGCCGATAGTTCGTCGACTTATAATGGTCACCTGGCTTTGGGGCACGATGTATTGACCTGCTTCTTATCCTGGGATGGCGGCAATTATGAAGACGCCTTGTTGGTCAGCGAGGATATGCTGCGCAACGACAAGTTCACGAGCATCCATATCGAGAAGCACGAGATAGAAGCGCGGGACACCAAGCTGGGTCCGGAAGAGATTACCTTCGATATTCCCAACGTCGGCGAAGACGCGCTGAAAGACCTGGATGAGCACGGCATCGTGCGCATCGGCGCTGAGGTGGGACCCAACGACATTCTGGTGGGCAAGATCACGCCGAAGGGCGAGAAGGAGTTGTCGCCGGAAGAGAAGCTGCTGCGGGCTATCTTCGGCGAGCAGGCGCGCGAGGTGAAAGATTCGTCGCTGCGGCTGCCGCATGGCGATCGCGGCAAGGTGATTGACGTCAAGGTGTTCACGCGCGATGAGCACCCGGATTTGCCGGCTGGCGTGGAGAAGATGGTGCGCGTGAGTGTGGCGCAGCGCCGCAAACTCACCGTTGGCGACAAGATGGCCGGTCGGCATGGCAACAAGGGCGTCATCTCGAAGATTGTGTCGGTCGAGGATATGCCGTATATCGATGGCGGCGTGCCGGTAGAGATCATCTTGAATCCGCTGGGTGTGCCGAGCCGAATGAATATCGGGCAGATCCTGGAGTTGCATCTCGGCTGGGCGGCGGACCGCATGGGCTTCCGCGCGATCACGCCAGTGTTTGACGGCGTCAAGGAGCACGAGATCCAGGCGGAGTTGGGACGCGCCTGGATGACCGACTGGGCCTGGCGGCAGACGACAGCGCGCGCCTGGGAGAATCAGGAACGTCTGGCGGCCAGCGTCGGCATGGCGCCGGATGAATTCGATGACGACATGCATGTTATCAGCGCCTATCTGTTTGAGCGGGTGGGCGAGTCGGGCTTGTACGACAGCGAGAAGATCATTCTGGAACGGGATCCGATTTATGTTCGGCGCGTGGCCGTGGCGGAAATGCTGCGTGAAAACGGCTATGACCCGGATGAGATTATGGTCTATGACAACAGCGAGCTGTCAGACGAAACGCGCGATCAGCGAGATATGAAGGCGCTGGAAGTGTCCATCCGGTTGTGGATTGAGCAGACGGCGACGGAGGCAATTGAACTGCGTGAGGATATGACTCAGCGTGAATTATTCGATATCGCTGACCGTGTTATGTTTGCGACCACGCAGCCGGTGCCGCATTATGGCAAGCAGACCTTGTTTGACGGACGCACGGGCGAGCCCTTCGACCGCCCGGTGGCAGTGGGCTACGTGCATATGCTGAAGCTGGCGCACCTGGTTGAGGATAAGGCGCATGCCCGTTCGACCGGTCCCTACAGTTTGGTCACGCAGCAGCCGCTCGGGGGCAAGGCGCAATTCGGCGGTCAGCGTTTTGGCGAGATGGAGGTCTGGGCGCTGGAGGCTTATGGCGCGGCGCATATTTTGCAGGAGATGCTGACGGTGAAGTCCGACGATGTGCAGGGTCGCGTGAAGACCTACGAGAGCATCGTCAAGGGCGAGGCGATCGAGGAGCCGGGCATACCGACGAGTTTCCGCGTATTGGTCAAGGAGTTGCAGAGCCTGGGCTTGTCGGTGGAAGCGATCACGGGCGCCGGCGATGTCATTCGCTTTGGCAAGTACGATGAGCAGGCGCGGAAGCCGCAGCCGGAGACGGGATTGCTGGGCTTGGGGACGGGGTAGCGCCGGGCAAGACTGTGTACTAGTTGCAGGAGGATACATCCCGACGGATGTGTCCTCTTTTGTTGGGGAATCTGAATTTCGTTCGAGTGTCAGCCGCGCTGATTGTTCGGTCTGCCTTCGCGCAGATTCATGTCCGAATCATGTGGAAATGAAGCCGGTGGAAACACTTCGTAAATCTAGACGCAAGCTTGCTTGATTTTGCCCGGATTGTATGCTAACCTCAGCGCAGGTTAGATTGTTCCAAAAAGCACAAATGGTTGTCGCCTGATGTCGACCGTCCTGGAATTCGGACCTGTCACCGCGCTGTTGGTCATAGCCTCTGTTTTGGCGTTGATCATCGCGAATATCTCGCGGGTGATGGGACCGCAGCGGCCGAGCTACCGCAAGTCTGTGCCGTATGAAAGCGGCATGAAGCCGATAGGACCGGCGACGCGGCGTCTGCCGGTGAAGTTCTATTTGGTGGCGGTGCTGTTCATCATTTTTGATATCGAGGTTATTTTCTTTTTGCCGTGGGCAGTATCCATGCGCGACCTGGGTGTTTATGGTTTGGCGGTCATGGCGGTCTTCACGGTGATCTTGATCGTAGGCTTCGTCTACGAGTGGAAGAAAGGCGGCTTGGAATGGGAGTAAGCTCAAAGCTGGGCAACCTGGGTATCGTGACCACCACCGTCGAACAAGCCGTGAACTGGGGGCGTACGGGCGCGATGTGGCCCCTGCTGTTTGGATTGGCATGCTGCGCGATTGAGTATATGAGCTCGCAAGCCTCGAGCTATGATCTTTCGCGATTTGGCATGGAGCTGAACCGAGCGACGCCGCGGCAAGCGGACTTGTTGATTGTTTCGGGGCGATTGACGCGCAAGATGGCGCCGGTCATACGGCAATTGTATGACCAGATGGCGGAACCGAAGTGGGTTATTTCCATGGGTGATTGCGCTTCCTGCGGTGGCGTATACAACAACTACGCGATTGTGCAGGGTGTCGACGAGATCATTCCGGTTGATGTTTATGTCGCCGGGTGTCCTCCGCGTCCGGAGCAATTATTGCACGGTATCTTGACCTTGCATGAAAAGGTCAGGGGCGAACGAATCGCAGATTGGGCGTAAGCGGCGTTCGACCAAGACGACAGGCATAGGGGACAGCATAGCAATGGAAATCCCGGCGGCGCGAAACCCGGTGGACGTCTTGCGCGAGGCATTTGGCGAGGCGGTGGCATACGTCAAGGAATTCCGAGACGAGACGACGATCGTGGTGGATTCGGCGCTGGCGACGGAAGTGCTGGATTTCCTTCGAGCCAGTCCGGGGCTCGTGTACAACATGCTGTCGGATGTAAGCGCGGTCGACTATTATCCTGACGACTATGGCAAGGATTTTGACGGGCAAGACGGCGATTACCGACCGGAGCGGTTTGCAGTCAGTTACCATTTGCTGTCGATGCTGTACAACCGCCGATTGCGGGTGAAATTCTTCGCCGTCGAAGACGATCCGCGACTGCCGACGGCGACTATGATATTCCCGGCAGCCAACTGGCTCGAGCGTGAAATCGCAGACATGATGGGCATAGTTTTCGAAGGACACGCTGATCAGCGTCGTCTGTTGATGCCGGACAACTGGTATGGGCATCCCCACCGGCGTGATTACCCGCTGGGAAAAGAAACGGTCGCCTTTTCGTTTAACGAAGCGGAAATCAGCAAGCATAAGCCCTTTGCCACCGATTAGGTCTTGAGGAATTTATGGCAGTCGCAACGCCGCCGCAACCGATAGAAGAGCAACGCCGCTGGGAGGGGAGCCTCGATCAGTTGCGCGGCTTGGTATCGGAACGCGCGATCACCGGTGAGACGATGCTGCTCAATATGGGCCCGCATCACCCAAGCACTCACGGCGTGCTTCGCTTGCTGCTGGAGTTGGACGGCGAGCAGATCGTCTCGTGCTTGCCGGATATCGGCTTCTTGCACACTGGGATTGAGAAGTCTATTGAGGATAAGACCTACGAAATAGCGCTGCCGTTGACGGACCGCATGGATTACCTGTCGCCGATGTCAAACAACATGGCGTACGCGGCGGCGGTGGAGAAGCTGCTCGATCTGGAAGTTCCGGAACGGGGGCAGATCATCCGAGTCGTCTGTCTTGAACTGGCTCGCTGCGCCAGTCATCTCGTTTGGCTGGGGACGCACGCCATCGACATGGGGGCGATGAGCGTCTTGCTTTACGCTTTCCGCGAGCGCGAACGAGTTTTGGGCATGTTCGAGATGCTTTCGGGCCAGCGCATGATGAGCAGCTATATACGTCCAGGCGGCGTTTGGCGCGATGTGCCCGACGATTTCTTGCCGACGGTCAAGCAGTTCTTGAATGACTTTCCGGCGAAGGTAGACGACTACGAAGCCTTGCTGACGCAGAATCCGATCTGGAAAGACCGGGCGCAGGGTGTGGGCGTCATCGAACCGGATGTCGCGCTTGCCTACGGATTGACCGGTCCAGCCTTACGCGGCAGCGGCGTCAACTGGGATCTTCGTAAGGCGCAGCCCTACTCGGGTTACGAGACTTATGACTTCAATGTGCCTTTGGGCGAACATGGCGATGTCTATGATCGCTATCTAATACGCATACATGAATTCCGCGAGAGCATGAAGATTCTTAATCAGGCGGTGGCGCGGCTGGAAACGGTCAAGGGGCCCTACCGCTCGCAGAATCATAAGTATTGCCCGCCATTGCGCAGCGAACTGGGGCAGAGCATGGAAGCGGTCATTCATCACTTCAAGCTCTGGACCTACGGTTATGATGCGCCTGACGATGAGATTTACAACGCGATCGAAAGCCCGCGCGGGGAGATCGGCTGTTACATTCACGGAACTGGCGCGAACAAGCCGCGGCGCGTTCATTTCAAGACGCCGTCATTCATTCACATCAGCGCCTTGCCGGTGATGGCAAAGGGTTATCTGCTGGCGGACATGGTGGCGATCATCGGCAGCGTCGACATAGTTTTGGGCGATTGCGACCGATAAACGGCGGTAGTTTTCTGACTATTGGCGGTCGAGCCTAAGGACGGATTCGGGCTGACAGGCGGCGAATCCGCGCGAGAGGGAATATTGCGAATGGCGATCATCGGCAATCCCAAATATAAAGAGCGCATTCAAAGCCATCTGGCTAAGTACGAAACCAAGCGCTCGGCCGTCATGCCTTTATTGTTTATCGCCCAGGAAGAATATGGCTGGGTCAACCCGGAAGGTATTGATGAAGTGGCGCATATTCTCAACATGGATCCGACCCAGGTCAAGTCCATCGCCGGCTTCTACACGATGTACTCGGAAAAGCCAAAGGGCAAATACTGGTTGCAAGTCTGCACCGATTTGCCTTGCGCGCTTAAGGGCGCGGACGAGTTTCATGCCTGGTTGAAAGACGAGCTTGGCGTCGAAGAAGGCGGCACGAGCGCCGATGGCATGTTTACGGTAGATCATGTGATGTGCCTGGCCGCGTGTGACAAGGCGCCGATGCTGCAGTGTAATTTCCGGTACGTTGAAGAACTCGACCAGGAGAAGATGCGGGAATTGTTGGCGAAGTGGCGCGGCGAGGCGGTACAAGCGGCAAACGGGCGCAACTGAGCGGGCTCGGCGCCGATCGGACGAATAAAAGGAACACCAGGGAATTATGCACATTCTCTTGCGCGGTCGCGAAATCGCGAACATCAAGCAGCTCAAGGTCTATGAGGCGCATGATGGCTTCGCTGGCTTGAGGAAAGCGCTGGCGGTGAAGCCTAGCGAGGTCATTGACATCGTCAAGGCCTCGGGCTTGCGCGGACGTGGCGGCGCCGGTTTCCCGACCGGCGTGAAGTGGAGCTTCATCCCGCAGAACGAGCCGATCAAGTACGTCACGGTCAACGCTGACGAGAGCGAGACGGGCACATTCAAGGATCGCGAAATCATGGAGGAGAATCCCTATCAGTTGATCGAGGGCTCCCTGATTTGCGCTTACGCGATTCAAGCCAAGTCGATTTACATTTATTTGCGCGGCGAATTCTGGGATATCGGCGATCAACTGGATGCTTGTATCGAGGCGCTGCGTGAAAAAGGCTACGTCGGCAAGAATATCCTGGGCTCGGGCTATGACTGCGAGGTCTACACGCATCTGGGCGCTGGCGCCTATATCTGCGGCGAGGAGAGCGCGCTGCTCAACAGTTTGGAAGGCTATCTGGGTCAGCCGCGCGTCCGACCGCCATTTCCGGCGCAAAAGGGCGGCGGGTTATATAAGGAAGCGACCGTCGTCAACAACGTTGAAACCTTGGCAAACGTGCCCTACATTCTGACAGCAGGCGCGGAGGCTTTCAAAGCCATCGGCACCGAGCAAAGCAGCGGCACCAAGATTTACTGCGTTAGCGGGCACGTGAAGAAGCCCGGCAATTATGAGTTGTCTATGGGCACGACTTTTCGTGAGTTGCTATACGATCATGCTGGCGGACCGCTGTTTGACGACCGTCCGTTCAAGGCGATGCTGCCCTCCGGCGGTTCGGGTCCAATCGTGCCATTGACTGACGAGGTTCTTGACACGCCGATGAGCTACGAAGACGCTGAGAGAATCGGCACTATCATAGGGTCGGCGTCGATCATCATCATGGACGAGACTGTGGACATGACCTGGGTCGCGTCAAAAGTGACCAAGTTCTTCAAGCACGAAAGCTGCGGGAAATGCACGCCCTGCCGCGAAGGCACGTACTGGCTGGACAAAGTTATCGATCGGATTTTGGACGGGCGCGGCTCGCCGGATGATGTGAAGCGCATCGCCGATGTGGCGGAGAACATGGCCGGCACGACGCTCTGCGCTCTGGGCGATTTCGCCGCCAACCCGATCATTCATACGATCCGTCACTTTCCCGATGATTTCGCGCAACATGTGCAAACCTAGGGCGGCTGATGCAATTGGAATCTGAGCCACGAACGAGAGACTGGCGCGGCGCGCTAGGCAGGTTGATCAGCGCGCTTTACAAGCCGCCATTGGAGCGCGAGCGCGACTTCTATCGACGGCTGCGAATTTTGAGCGAGGCTATCGAAGAGGCGCCGGAGTCTATCAGTCATGTGGTGCTTCGTGGCGAGCGCTTTCTGGAGCGCGGCGAGTATGAACGAGCGAAGGTTGATTTCGAAGCGGCGCTGGCATTGGCGGAGAATATGGACGCCTCGGCGGGATGGATTGTGGTGGAGCAGGTGATGCGCGACCGGGCCCTATACGGCTTGAGTGTAATCGAGCGGCGCCTCTAGCGCGGTGAGGGCGCCGAGACGGTGATGTGGAGGCATGAATGTCCGATACGGTGACGATCAACATCGATGGGGCAGAGTTTGAGGTAGCGGCCGGGTCCAATTTGGTGGATGCCGCAAAGTGGCGCGCCGGCAACGATATTCCGGTTTTCTGCTATCATCCCAAGATGGATCCGGTGGGCATGTGCCGGATGTGCCTGGTGGAGCTGGGCACACCCGCGAGAGACCGCGCAACCGGCGAGATAATGCTCAATGAGGATGGTTCGCCGCAGATCCGCTATTTTCCCAAATTGCAGACGGCTTGCACCACGACCGTCAGCGATGGGATGTACATAAAGACAAATACGCAAGAAGTAATCGACGCGCGCAACGACGTGCTGGAGTTCTTGTTAAGCAGTCATCCCTTGGATTGCCCGATTTGCGACAAAGGCGGCGAATGCCCGCTGCAGAATCTGACGATGCAGCATGGTCCCCAGGCGTCGCGGATGTACTTTGAAGACAAGCAACTGCTTGAGAAGCACTATCCGCTAGGCGATTTGATATTTCTGGATCAAGAGCGTTGCATTCAGTGCGCGCGCTGCGTGCGTTTTCAGGACGAAATAGTCGGCGACGATGTGCTCGCCTTTCATGAACGCGGCCGGCGACTGCAAATAATCACCAATTCGGATCCCGGATTCGACACCTATTTCAGCGGCAATACGACGGATATCTGTCCGGTCGGCGCCTTGACGACGGCTGATTTCCGTTTCGGGGCGCGACCCTGGGAATTGACCGATGTACCGAGCATTTCGCCTTGGGACGCGGCGGGCGAGAATATCACCTTGAGCATGCGTTTGGACCGCGACTTCGGCGGTCGCGCTCAAATCAAACGCGTGATGCCGCGACAAAATGAACTGGTCAACGAGATCTGGATCAGCGACAAGACGCGCTTCGGCCATCATTTCACGCGCGGCGACGAACGCCTGCGGTCGCCAATGATCAGGACTGGCGATACGCTGCGGGAAGCGAGCTGGGACAGCGTTGTGGCTGAAATTGCTGGTGTATTGCGGGATGCGGACGGCGATGTAGCGGCGATTGCGGGCAGCGGAATGTCTAACGAAGACCTCTGGGAATTGCGGCGCCTGATGGAGGGCTTGGGAAGTTCTCGCTTGGGTGCGTGGCCACCGACCCATGGTGGCGCGGAAGCTGTCGCTGAAGTTGGACTCGGCGCTGGCGCGAACCTGGGCGAACTGGGCAAGGGCGACGCGATTCTCATCATCGCCTGCGACTTGGAGGAAGAAGTGCCGATTTGGCATCTGCGTTTGAAGCAGGCGCAGGATCGCGGCGCGTATCTGGTCGTCGCCAACGCGCGTAATACGCGGCTGGAAGATTTAGCCGTGCAAGGCGCGCGCAATGACAAAGTGGTCGAAGGCGATGCCATTCGCTTTGATGCGGGCGACGCAGTTGCCGTCATGCGCGACCTTAAGCAGACGCAGCCGGCGATCGCCGAGCGCATTGCCCAAGCCGAGAACCTGGTGATTGTAGCCGGCGCGGAAGGCTTGACCTTGGCCGGCAGCAAAACGCTGGCGCAGGCAGCTGGCAACTTCCTCATTGAGACTGGTCACGCAGTCAAACGCAACAGCGGCTTACTCTCGCCCCTGCCAGGCGCAAACGGCATGGGCTTGCACTACTTGGGATACTCGCCGGAAGCCAGCGTCGATATCATGGTGAAGCCTCCAAAGGCGCTCTTTGTCGCGCAGGCGGAGCTGCTCGACGACGTTGCGGATGCGCGATCTTGGCTCGCCGAAGTGGAGACTGTGATCTATGCCAATCATTTCGACGACGGCATCGCCGAATTGGCTGATTTCGTTTTGCCGATTCAGAGCTTTGCCGAGCGCGATGGCAGCTACGTTAATGGCGAGCGGCGGGCGCAGCGCTTTTATCTGGCGCAAGGACCGATTGGGCAGGCGCTGCCGGCTTGGAAAGTATACGGCAGCATCCGGCAGGAGATGGGCATGAGCCATCTCAAGCCTTCGGCGGCGGCGGTGATGCTTGAAATCAGCAAGAATGTCGAGGCCTTCGAAGGATTGACGTACAAGGCGCTGGCGCAAGTGACGCGACAATTCCCGGATGTCGGCGGCCGCGACCAGTATTACGGCGGAACCGCGTACACGAACACTGGCGGTATAGGCGTCCAAATTCCAGCCGCCGCAGAAGGCAAGAAGACTGTGAAGCCAGCCGAACTGGAGGAAGTCGACGTTGTAACTGCGGGCGATGGCGAAATCCTGGTCATGCCAATCACGAGGCTCTACAATCGTCAGCGCAATTTCCGACCGTCGTTGCTGATGGAGCCGCGTATCTTGGCGCCCTATGTCCTCATAAATCCGGACGATGCCCAGCTATTAGGCATCATTCAGGGCGATATGGTCGAGATCGTGGCGGGAGAATCCACCGTGCGCGCGCAGGCGACGCTAAGCGACGAGATGTCTGCGGGCGCCGTCGCTCTGCCGCGACATATGACTGATGCGGCTGTCCCGCTGTGGTTAACCGCTGGGACGGTTAGACGAGTGGCTGTGGCGGTTGCATCGGCGGACTGAACTAGAGGAAGACCGGTATGAGCCGAAATGTGAAGATCGGCATTGGCATTGGCGCCGTTGCGCTGGCAAGTTTCATTGTAATCGTGGCGCTGATTGTCGCCAATTTAGGCGCGATCGCTGCCTGGATAGGCTTTGATGAGGCGGGCAACCTGAACGGCCGCGAAGGCGCGATCGGTTTGTTGCTTAACCCGGAAGCGCGCGTCCAAAACGTGGTTCAATGTGACCAGGACCCGGGCTGCTCGGCTTTGTGGCCGATCATATTTTCCGCCGGATTCGCATTCGTAATCGTGACAGGCTTCGCCTATACGACCCTGCTTGAGCGACGCCTGCTGGCTTTTTTGCAGCATCGTGTCGGTCCGAACCGGGTGGGTCCGATGGGTTTCATGCAGCCGGCGGCGGACGGCCTCAAACTGGTATTCAAGGAGGACTTGATGCCGGCTGGCGCCGACAAGTGGGTGTTCCGGCTGGCGCCGATGATTAAAGTCATTCCGATTCTGATGATCGCCGCGGTGATTCCGATGGGACCGGATATTGTTTTGCCGTGGTTCGCGCCGTCTCTCGGCGATGTCTGGTATCAGGTTCCGCAGGGCTTGGTCGATTCTAATGTTGGCATCCTTTGGGTGATCGCCATCACAAGCATCGCCACCTATGGCGTTGTGCTGGCGGGCTGGTCAAGCGACAACAAATACGCCATGTTGGGCGCGCTGCGGGCGTCGGCGCAGATGATAAGCTACGAGCTTAGTTTCGCTTTGACGCTGGCGGTGCCGGTGATGATCGTCGGCAGCATGGCAATCGGCGATATCATCGATGCGCAGCGCAACATCTGGGACTGGTTTGTCTTTCAGAATCCGCTGGCGGCGGCCGTGCTTATGCTGGCGCTTTTGGCGGAGACCAACCGCGCGCCCTTCGACCTGACCGAAGCTGAGCAAGAGTTGACGCAAGGCTATATGACCGAGTACAGCGGCATGAAGTTTGCCCTATTCATGATGGCGGAGTATCTGGGCATGATCGCTGTCAGCTTGGTGGCGGCGGCTGTTTTCTTCGGCGGATATCATTTGTGGCCGATGGACGGGTTGCCGATTCTTGCGCCGGTCATTTTCATCGGCAAAGTCTTCTTGATGCTTTGCGGCATGATTTGGATTCGGGCGACGCTGCCTCGAATTCGCTACGACCGGCTGATGCAATTCGGTTGGAAGGTGATGATTCCTCTGGCGCTGCTGGCGGTGGCCTGGACGGCCGTGTCAATTGTAGTTGGCGAAGCCATAGGCGGCGATGCCTATCCGGTCATCTCAGGAGCGGTGTTTGTGGTCGCGCTTGTATTCGGCGCTTTGGTTCTGCGCCGCATGAGCCGCGAGCAGGATCGCGAAGAAGCGATACCGCTGGAAGATGATCCGGCATACACCGGCGAACGCCGCGGCTTGGGCTGGGCGCTGGTTCACCTGGTTGGCATGTTGATCGCCATTCCGCTGGTTCATATCCGTTTTCAGATGAGAGCGTTGGAAGGATTGGCGAGCTTCGGACGGACGCCGGAAGAAGATCGCATGCTGGAAAGCCGCGAGACCGCGCTGAAGCGGGCGGGCGATTAGGGCAGGCCGGACGAAAGTTTACTTGGCGTCGTAGAGCAAGAGGGTTCCCAAGATGCATGTTGTCAAAGGATTTGCCACTACCCTGAAGCATTTGATGGATGATGCCGTTACCGTGCAGTATCCGGAACAAGTGCAGAAATTCCACGATCGCTACAAAGGGCGTCATCATCTGCGCCGTTATGAAAACGGCCTGGAGAAATGCATCGGTTGTTCGCTTTGCGCGGCCGCCTGCCCGGCCGACGCGATTTGGGTTGAGGCGGCGGAGAACACCGACGAAGAGCGCTATAGCCCGGGCGAGCGCTACGCCAAGACCTACGAGATCAACATGCTCCGCTGCATTTATTGCGGCTATTGCGAAGACGCCTGTCCGACCGAAGCGATTCAGCTTGGTCACGAGCATCAAATGTCATTCACCGACCGGCGCGATGCCATTTACGTCAAAGATATGCTGATCGATCCGCCGATTGAAGGGGCGGCCGGCACGCCACAGGAGGTGCCCCCGGGCGCCTTTGATCGGTCGATACCCGATATGGAAGATCCGACTTAACGACGCTATCGCGCGCGAATCAAGGTTGCAAATTGAAGGCCGACGTCATTTGTGATAAAGTGCGCAATCGCATTCATCGTGGGAACTAGCTCGTATGGAATGGTTGTTTTTGATAGTGAGCTTTGTGGCGGTCTTGGCGGCTGGCATGATGCTCACGCGGCAAAACGCAGTACATAGCGCGCTCTTTTTGATCGTCAATTTCGGCTGCGTCGCCTTTCTGTATTTGATGCTGGATGCGCCCTTCCTTGCGATGGTGCAGGTAACGGTATACACCGGCGCCATCATGGTGCTGTTCTTATTTGTCATCATGCTGCTGGGCGCGGAGGCGACAACCGATACATCCGGGCGCATGCGTTGGCTTGGCTTCGCTGGCACAGCCGTCGCCATCATATTACTGCTGATATTTGCCTTCCCGCTCGCCTCCAACATGTTGAGCGATGAGAGAGCCGAGCCGCCGGCGACCAGCGCGCGGCTGCGAGTCATCAATGCAATTCCCGGCGGCGATAACGAGCCCTTTACCATCGAGGACATGGGCCAGACTGTCACTATGGCAGGCATCGTTACGGGTACCGTTATGCTGGACAGCGCCGACGACGCTTCGGCCGATTGGCGAATCGACGACGTTGCCTACGACTACACGCGCGACGCGATAGCGAATTATGCTGAATTGCCAGCGGGCGAATATACCGCGATTGCCGGTGTAGAACTTGCGGGCTTTGCCACCAGTCCCATGCTTAGCGAAAGCCTGACCTTGACGACTGATTCGGCGCATTCGGCGGTGTTCTATGAGAATGCGGAGGGAGTCGTTGCTGTGGCGCTGTTGGAGGATGATGTCCGCGCGCCGGCTGTCGGCAAGATGCGGCTGTCTGTCTTTAACGCGGTGACGGACCGGCAGGTAGCGCTCGTCGATGTCGGTCAGTACACGGCGCGCCGCAGCTTATGCGAAGACGACTCCTGCAATTCGCTGATTCCGCATCGTGTCTTAATCGCGCATTTGCCTTCGGGACAGCAGACCAGCCTTGAGCTTGAAGAGGGCTCGTACAATCTGGCATTCGTTGATCAGGATCAAGCGATTCTGCGCACGCTGGCGGACTACGAAGCGGAGCGTGGCGTAATCGAGACGCGCGTTCTCGTGCGGGAACCGGGCGTTCCCGGAAGTCAGGGGAGCTATCGAGCGGCGGTCTTCACGGCATTTGCCGTTCCGGCATTTGGCAGCCCCGAGTCTGTGGGGCAGGTCCTTTTCATCGATTATGTCTTGCCGGTGATGCTGGTCGGCATGCTGCTGCTGGTGGCTTTGATCGGCGTGATAGTCTTGGCGCGGCCTGATGCTTTGGCGCAGGCGGAACGCCGCCGCATCAACCGTCGTCGCCGCGTCAACCGTCCGTTGGTTAGCGTGATCGCCCAGCAGACCGGCGCTGATGTTTTGAGCGGGGAGTATATGGCCAAGCTGCCCGGCGGCGGCGATGACAAGGCAGCCGAGTAAAGGCGGGAGACCTTAGGCAATGAACCCAATCGGCGCCGAGCCATATATAGTACTCAGCATGGTGCTTTTCCTGATGGGGGCGCTCGGCGTCCTTATGCGGCGCAATGCGATTCTGCTCTTCATGTCGGTTGAATTGATGCTGAATTCGGCAAATCTGGCGCTGGTGGCTTTCGCGCGCGAATGGGGGCAAGTCAACGGGCATGTCTTCGTGTTCTTTGTGATGACGGTGGCCGCGGCTGAGGTCGCCATAGGCTTGGCATTGATCGTGAACATTTTCCGCGAACGCCAGAGCATCAACATTGACGAACTGCGTCAAATGCAAGGCTAGCCGATTGCCGTCGTAAGAGGCGCTTAAGATATGGAAAATCTGCCGCTTTTGGTACCACTGGTGATATTCGTTCCCGCGCTCGGGGCGATAATCAACTTCTTCTTTGGCGCTCGACTTGGAGAGAAGTGGTCGGGCTACATCGGCTGCTTCGCCTCGATATTTGCCTTCATTGTGTCGCTGTTCTTGCTCTCCTGGGTGACAGGCACGAACGGAAGCGCCGCCGTCGTCAATCCGCCATTCTTTGATGGCTGGCTGCGCATCGAGTCGATCGGTTTGGAGATCTCCTGGCAGATGCGTGTGGATTCGCTAAGCGTGACGATGATGCTGGTGGTCACCGGCGTCGGCTCGCTAATTCACATGTACGCCCGCGGTTATATGCACGGCGACAAATGGTATCCGCGTTTCTTCGCCTACCTGAATATGTTTCTGGCTTTCATGTTGGTCCTGGTGACGGCGAATAACTTCTTGATGCTTTTCGTGGGTTGGGAAGGCGTTGGCCTTTGCTCCTTCCTTCTAATCGGTTTCTGGTGGGACAAGAAGGCGCCCGAAGGTTGGAAGAACAGCAACGCCGCGCGCAAAGCCTTCATCGTCAATCGCATTGGCGACTTCGGCCTGCTTATGGCGATGTTTCTCATCTTCTGGACCTTTGGCACGCTTGACTTTTTCAAGGCGGGCGAGCTGCCCAATACCGAAGCGAAATACCTGGTCAATTGGCGTGAGCATAATCGACTGGTTGAGCACAGCGTTGAAGATGAGCATAAGACTGAAGCGGAATCCGCGGCCGATGAGGGGCACGGCGGCAAATACGAGTGCCTGCCGGCGTCCGCTGGCGGTCATGACGAACACGCGGCTGACGAACACAGCGCATCAAATCCCTTGGCGAACGACATTCGCGCGCTCTATTGTGACAACCACCGCTTTGATACCGAGCTGCTCGGCGTGTTTGGACAGACGACTGAGCGATTCGGCAAGAGCGAAGTGGTAGATTTCGGCGGATTCCAGATCGCCCTTGAAGACGCAATCTTCCTGATCGCGCTCTTTATGCTGCTTGGCGTGGCCGGCAAGTCGGCGCAGATTCCGCTCTTCGTCTGGCTGCCGGATGCGATGGCTGGTCCCACGCCGGTGAGCGCCTTGATCCACGCCGCGACGATGGTAACTGCTGGCGTCTATCTGTTGGTGCGCTCGAACGTGTTCTTGTGGGAGCTCAATCACGCCGGTTACGTGTTGGGATTGATTATCACCTTGGTCGGCGCGGGAACGGCTTTAGTTGCCGGATTCATTGCGCTGGGACAGTGGGATATCAAGCGTGTGCTGGCCTACTCGACAATCTCGCAGCTGGGATTCATGGTAGCGGCCGTCGGCATTGGCGCGCACGTCGCCGCGATGTTCCACCTGGTGACGCACGCCGTTTTCAAGGCGCTGCTGTTCCTCGGCAGCGGTTCAGTCATTCACGGCGTTGAACATGGCCATCATCATGCGCATGATCACGGGCAAAGCGATGATCACGACGGGAGCCATGATGACGACTTTGATCCGCAAGATATGCGCAATATGGGCGGCTTGCGCAAACGAATGCCGATCACGTATTTGACCTACCTGATTGGAACCTTGGGCTTGGCGGGGATCTTCCCCTTTGCTGGATTCTGGTCTAAAGACGAGATATTGGCTGATGCCTGGTTTGAAGGTTTCGAACTAAACGCAACGAGCGGATTCATTGCCTTTGGCGTATTGCTGGTCGCGGCTGCTTTCACCGCCTTCTACATGTGGCGGCAGGTGGTGTTGGTATTCTTTGATGACGCGCGCAGCGAAGCAGCAGAGCGGGCGCCAGAAAGCAGCGGCGCGATGTTGCTGCCCTTGGTCGTGCTGGCGGTTTTCACCTGCATTATTGGCTTCATCAACATCCCAAAGGCGACGCCGATATTTGACGGCATCTACCATCCTTACGAGTTCAAGCACTTCCTCGAGCACAGCTTGGTCAGCGTCTCACGCGGACATTCGCTGGACTTCAACTTGCTCATCGCCGGCGTCGCCTTGGCTTTGGGCATTGTTTCGATTATCGTCGCCCATCGCGTATACAAGGGCAAGGGCTTGGCGAGCGAGAAGCGCGATCAGCTGGAGACCAGCGAGCCGTCGCGCGGACTCTTCAAGCTGGCGAATGCTCGCCTTTATTGGGACGAATTCTACATTGCCGTCATCGAAAAGCCATTCAATCAACTGGCTGGATTCCTCGCTGACCGCGTCGATTGGGACTTCTTGCACGATTACTTTCACGACCGGATCATCAAACGCGGCTTCGACGCGATCGGCGACTTGCTGAGCCGTCCGATCGATCTGGGCATCGTCGACGGCACGGTAAACGGCGTCGGCCTATTTGTACAGCGCGCGGCCGACTGGATGCGCCGGTCTCAGACGGGCTATGTGCGACTCTACGCGGTTGTGCTATTCATCGGCGTCGTCGCTGTAATCATATTCATGCTCATTCCATTTGTTGAGGCTCTGCTCCAAAGTGGCGCTTAAGGAGAACGCGTTCCCATGGACGTAACTGGACTTTCGCTGACTACCATCACCCTGTTTTTGCCCTTGATCGGGCTCGCCATTCTGGCCTTCATGAATGGCGAAACACAAAAGAGCAATCTGAAATGGGTCGCCTTCGTCACGAGCCTGGTGACATTCGTCGCTTCAGTCGTAATGTGGATCAACTTCGACCCGAGTTCGGCTGAGTTGCAGATGGCGCAGCGCAATACCTGGGCGGAAATCTCTCTGGGCGAATCCGTCATAAACGTCAGCTACTTCGTCGGCGTCGATGGCATCTCGATGCTGCTTGTGCTTTTGACGACCTTCATCATGCCGATCGCGATCCTCGGATCCTTCGGCAGTCACATCTTTGAGGAGCGGGGCCGCGAAAAGCTCTACTACATATTCTTGATGCTGCTCGAATGGTCAATGATCGGCGTATTCGTCGTTCACGATCTCATCATTTTCTACGTCTTCTGGGAAGTGACGCTTGTGCCGATGTACTTCCTTATCGGCATTTGGGGCGCGGAAGAGCGCATCTACGCCGCCGTCAAGTTCTTCTTGTATACGATGGCGGGTTCGATCCTAATGCTGATCGCCATACTTTACGTCGGCAACCGTTCTGGCACCTTCAGCACGTACAGCGCCGGCGGCGATGTCGGTGTGATTGAAATGGTGCAGAATTTTGATGGCGAGGGCACCTATTGGGATGCGCTCGGTCCCGATGGCGAAGGCGAGGATGCCGGCTTCCTGCTGGACTCGGTCGAGAGTTTCCTCTTCCTGGGTTTCCTGGTGGCCTTCGCGATCAAGGTGCCGATCTTCCCCTTCCACAGCTGGCTGCCCGACGCTCATGTGCAAGCGCCAACCGCCGGCTCAGTCATCTTGGCAGGCGTGCTGCTGAAAATGGGCACCTATGGCATTGTGCGCTTCAACCTGAACCTGTTCCCGGAGGCGACCGTAGCTTGGGCGCCGACCATCGCTTTTCTGGGCGTGGTCGGCATCATCTACGGCGCATGGGTTAGCTATGCGCAAGACAACGTTAAGAAGCTGGTGGCGTACTCGTCCGTTAGCCACTTGGGTTTCGTTGTGCTGGGCATTTTCGCGCTAAATTCACAAGGCTTGCAAGGCGCGACCCTGCAAATGGTCAATCACGGCATCAGCACCGGCGGCCTCTTCTTGATCGTCGGCATGCTTTACGAACGCTGGCATACCAAGGAAATGGCGGATTACGGCGGGATATGGAAGGTAATGCCGCTATTCGGCGCGATTAGCCTGGTCATCTCCTTGAGCAGTATGGGGTTGCCCGGTCTCAACGGTTTCATTGGCGAATTCACGATTCTGCTTGGTTCGCTTGGCAGCGATTACCTCGGTTTCGCCTTCACGCTCTTTGGCACGCTCGGCGTGATTTTGGCCGCGGTCTATCTACTCAAGATGTTCCAGCACGTCTTCATGGGCGACCTCAAGAAGCCGCTGGCTGATGAAGCGGGCTACACGCTGACCTGGTATGAGAAAGCGGCCTATATCCCAATCATCATCATGGTATTCTGGATGGGCTTGCAGCCGATCGTCTTCTTCAATCTGTTGGATGTTTCGGTGGACAAGATCGTCGCCATGTTCGTTGGCTAGGAGTGAGCATGTTTGAGTCGCCGACAATCGCCGAGTTTCTCGCCGAGTCCAACCTGGTTTCGACCCTTCCCGGCACACTCCTGCTGGCGTGGACTCTGCTGTTGGTCATCGTCGACCTGTTCGTTGATGAAGAGCGGCAGCACTGGACGCCGATTCTGGCGTGCCTTGGCTTGGGCATCAGCTTCGTAGCGAATATCGGTGTCTATTCGCCGGCAGAAGGCGAGCGAGTTGCGCTCTATGGCATGTTCATTGCCGATGCCTTTACTGGCTTCCTAAACTTTGTGATTCTGGTCGCCACGCTGATTGCCGTGCTGATGAGTCGGGATTACCTCAAGCGCGCGGGTATACATCGCGGCGAATACTACGTCCTTGCGCTGATTTCGTCGGCCGGCGCCATGTTCATGGTTGGCGCCAACGATTTGATCATGGTCTTCGTCGCCCTCGAATTGCTAAGCATCCCCTTGTACATTCTGGCGGCTTTCCGCTCGATAAAGAACGACGGCAGCGATTTGGCGCTGAAGTCCGAAGAGAGCGGCATGAAGTATTTCATCTTGGGCGCATTCTCCAGCGCGTTTCTGGTCTTCGGCGCGGCGCTGATCTACGGCGCGACCGGCACGACAAACATCCCGCAGATATTCGATATGGTTGGCGGCATCGTCGGCGGCACGTCATCCGCGACCTTTTATCTGCTAGTCGGAACCGCCCTGCTAATAGTTGGCTTGGGTTTCAAAGTGGCGGTTGTGCCCTTCCATATGTGGACGCCCGATGTCTATGAAGGCGCGCCCACGCCCGTCACCGCTTTCATGAGCGTTACAGCCAAGATCGGCGGGTTCGCGGCTTTGCTGCGAGTTCTTATCACCGGACTATCCGTGCTGGCGCTGGCGGACGGCGACGCCGTCGCCTGGCAAGCGACAGCCACCATCATCGCGATCCTCACGCTGGTGCTTGGCAACTTCGTCGCGATTTCCCAGCGCAATCTTAAACGGATGCTGGCGTATTCATCTATCGCGCACGCCGGCTATATTATGGTAGCGGTGGCTGCGGCCGGGAGCGCCAATGTGATTGATGCCGCGACTCAAGGCGCGTTGGTCTATATGCTTGCCTATATGTTCACAAACCTCGGCGCCTTCGCTGTAGTAATGACCATCGAGCGGGAAGACGGAAGCGGCGGGAATATAGATGACATCAGCGGCTTGGCGCAGTCGCGTCCTCTGCTGGCGATGGCGATGGCGATCTTCATGCTAAGTTTGACCGGCGTTCCCTTGACCGCGGGCTTTGTCGGCAAGTTCATGATCTTCTCGGCGGCGGTGCAGGCCGGGCTCTTCGGCTTGGCCGTCATTGGCGTATTAACCAGCGTGGTGAGCGCCTTTTACTACATTCGGGTGGTGGTCAACATGTACTTGCGCGACGGCGCTGGCGAATTGCACCCGCCGCTGGATACGCATTACGTCCGTTGGGCGATCAATATCGCACTGGCGGGGACGCTTGTGTTTGGCATCTTTTACCCCCTGGCGACCAATCTGGTCAGCATGGTCAGCATCGCTTGATCGAGTCTATTGCCTGGCTGCCAATTGACGCGCAAATGGCGCTGACGCGGATAGTCATGCCGCACATCGCGCTCGCCGCATTATGTTGCAATGGTAGCTTGGGTCGCGCGGCAACGAGGCGATGACTCGGAAAGAACGCGAAGGTCTGATTTGGGTGCTGCTGGCGGCCGCCGGCTTCTCGGTCATGCCAGCGATGGTGAAGATCACTTACCTGCATTCGACCTTTGCCCCGATGGACATCGCCGTTTGGCGCTTCATCCTGGCAGTACCGATTATGTGGGCGATTGTCGTCTTCAACCGACGGTCGGCAACGGCGGTCCGCCCGAGCGATGCGCCCGTGAAACAGACGCTTCTGATAGGCATTTTTCTTTCGGCGGCGGTGTTGGCGGCATTCTTCGCGCTGGAGCGGCTGCCGGCCAGCACGTATATTGTGCTGTTCTATACCTATCCCGCAATGGTGGTCTTGCTCTCAGTCGCGCTGGGCGAAAGGATCGGCTATCGAGCCTGGCTGGCCTTGGCAATGGCGCTCTGCGGCGTCATCCTGACCGTTCCCGACATTGGCGGCGTAAACGTGGGCGATCCTCTCGGCGTGTTGCTCGTCTTGGGCAACGCCGCCGTAGTCGCCGTCTACTACCTGCTCTCCAAGCAAGCGCTGAACGGCGTCACCGACCTTTCCGCTTCGAGCGCTTGGATGATGCTGGGAACGCTTCTGGCCGTACTGCCGCTTATTCCCCTGCGCGGATTACAGTTGCCACAGAGCTCGCTTACCATGCTGATGCTCGTCGGCATCGCCACCTTAGGCACGGTGCTTCCGGTATTCGCGATCAACATCGCCATTCAGCGCATTGGCGCGGCGCGCGCTTCGCTCATCAGCACGGTCGAACCGCCCTTATCCATGGTCATGTCGATGGCTATATTGGGCGAGGCGATATTTGCGTTACAATGGCTGGGCGCGGCATTGATTATTGGCAGCGTCATTGTCTTGCAGCTTCGACCGCGCAATCAGATTGATGTCAGCATCGCGCATGAGGCCGGTTAAGGCACAGGCTATGACTCGAAGCGGAAAGCTAACACGCGAGATGCGAAACGATCTCGAGCGCAACCGCGAGGGCAAGCTGTCGTCGCGGCAGTGGCTCCAGCTTATCACCGAGCCTCTGACGACTTTGCTGTTGCTAAGCGTGCCTCTTATATTGCTGGTAGCGCGATATGGCGTGGCCGGGCGAGTGATCGTTCTGTTGCTTATCGCAGGATTCCTGTTGACCATCGGTATGCGCGCTGTGCTGTTCGCGCGCGCTCGGCTGTCTTACCGCGTGCTCTATGCCGACGGGCTGCCATCACGCTGGAAGTTCTGGCGCAAGACCACCTTGTCCGACAAGTCTGGAGAAGCATTTCGTTTCGATCATCGGCTGGGCGAGCGGCTTAAACTCAAGCCCGACCAAGCGTCGCACGCATACTATGTGGAGGCGGGCGGGCGGCGCATTCTGCTGAACTTGATTCCAAAGCGTCATCCGCAGGCCGACTTGGCGGAACCCAGCGACAACTTTGAGCGCCTTGGCGGCAAGCTGTACGCGGACTAGACCAATTGCCCGCTTAACTCCAGGATTTCAGTCCCATCCTTTTCGACCCATACGCCGCATTGACCGCCGCCTTCAGCTATGTCAAGTTCGACGGTCGTGCCGTCAAAGCGCAGGACCGGGTGATAATACTTCGCTACTTGCTCAGCATCGGCGTCGATATAATGGCCGATGAGCGCGCGGCGGAAGCGAGACCCTGAACGGTTGGGGTAGCTGCCGTGGATGAGCTGCCCGTTGAAGAAGAAGACATCGCCCGCTTTCATAAGGACTGGCTCGGGCTTCATGTCCGCCGATAATGGCACGGTTACGTCGGTGAAGCTAAGGTTGGTATCGGCCTCGACTGGACAAAGAAGCGGCAAATCATGGCTGCCAGGCACGACCTGCAAACAGCCGTTGTCTTCATCGCAGTCGTCGAGCGCCATCCAGGCGGCGATGCAGGTCCCTGGCTGTACGCGCAGATAATACTGGTCCTGATGCAGCGCTTGACCGCGCGCGCCTGGCGGTTTGAAATAGAGCATCGTCTGCACCGCCAGAGGCTCTTTGCCCAGCAACAGCCGAAACGCTTCGCCCAGCCGCTGGTCAATCATCCAGTCCAGACTGGCTTGATCCCAGCGGTGCATGTGAATGAGGCGAGGATAGCGCTTCAACGGGTCATTGCTCGCCAAGTTAACGCCGCCGAAGTCTCCTGGATATGACCCTTTGCGCCGCATCTCCGTGTAGTGTTGCCGGTAGCTATTCACCTCCTCGTCAGTGAACAACCCGGTTACGGTGACGCAGCCGCGCTCCCTAAATGTCTGAACGTCCACTTGCATTGTCCGCGCCTCCCGCGCTTCGATTTGCGATTCTGATGAATTCGCCTACAATCCTCACAGTTAAGTGTAAATCAACGGGATGCCATTATGCAAGTAAGGGGAGTGCGGGACGTCCAAGCCGCGCTAAAGTCTCTGGCGCTGGATGTGCAAGTCATCGAATTTGACAGCTCCACGGCCACTTCGCAGCAGGCGGCTGACAAAGTCGGCTGTCAACTGGGCCAGATCGTCAAAAGCCTGGGCTTTATGATCGCTACGTCGACGCCCGTCCTGGCGCTCGCTAGCGGCGACCGTGCCATAGACGAGCGCAAGTTGGCGGCGCTTTTCGATGTCGGGCGTAAGAAAGTTCGTTTGATGACAGGCGACCAATGCGTGCGGGTACTGGGTTATATGCCCGGCGGCATCCCGCCGATCGCGCATCGCAGCGCCGGAATCACCATCTATCTCGACGAGTCGCTCAGGCGCTTTCATACCGTTTATGCGGCAGGCGGCGCGTCTAACGCTATCTTTCCCATTGAGCTGGCGGCGCTGCGCTCGGTGACTGGCGGAAGCTTTGCCGATCTTGCGCGAGAATAGACCGCGGATTCTAGCTTCCTTCGATGTTGATCGTCGTCAAGTAATACTCTCCGTCAGTCACTTCGCCGCCGGGATATGCCAAGACCAGCGGCTCGCCCGTTATCGATTCCCTTGCCGCCAGGAGCAGGTTGAAACTGCCGGATTTGGCGTCGCAGGGAATTTCCAGGTGGCTCCTATCGCGATAGTAACGCTTGTGAAGCCAGTCGCTCGTGAATTGGTCGGCGGGAACCGTGTCTGCGATAGCCAGTTGTCCGTCGCCATCGTCGTCCGCGAGGATGATGCTCAGGGAGTATGGCGTCGAGTCTGGCGCTTCGATTTGCCACCAGCTATCGATGGTGACGGACTGGCAGGGCGAGACCTTCCAGCCGCCGTGCAAGTCCCAGGCAAATAGCCGCAAACTGTCGCCAACTTCCAGGATGGGTCCGTCGTTGGCGGGCGCGCGCGCATACTGCGACAGGCTGTAGCTTGTTTCGAAGCCCTCATCCCAGCTGACGCTGCGGATTAGCGCATACTGTCGGTTGAGCCAGAGCTCCAGGGCAGAGCCAAGTTCGTTGCCGCCGCCCTCCCGCAGGCGCCAGAGTTGACTGTGATTCGGCAGTTGACTGCTGAATAGGTCAGGATCAAAGGTCTGGCGGATGTTCACCAATCCGTCGGGAAAGTTCGGCGGATGCGCGCTATCGCCTGGCTCAACAAGATGGTAGAGGCGCTCTTTTGACATCTTGTCTGGCGTGAAGTCCATGAGGTAGTAGGCGGCGCCAAGCAACCAGCGCCACGCCCAGTCAAACTCGGTAACGACCAGGCTATCTTGTTGGTAGCTTTGCCCCATCTCTTGCACGATTTCACGGTAAGGCGCGTTGGACGTCCGCCAGGCAATGTTCTGCGGCGCATGCAGAATCAGCAGCGCGACAATGACCAGCGCAGCCTTATTCGGAAGGAGACGCAGGCTCAATCCCATACATAAAACGATCAGCGGAGCGAACATGACCACATTTCGCTGGGAAAAGCTGCGCACCAATCCATCGGCGGCATAAGCTATGAAAATCGTCGTAATAAGCAGAACCAAAGGATAAAGCAGCGTGTATCGGCGCTCGAACCGCAGGCGAGTGTTGACGGCGCCGAAGCCACGCGATATTGACGGAGCAAACAGGCTGAGCAACATGAGGAGCTGATAGATGATTTCGGGCTCGAACTTACTGTCCTTGTAGTACAGTCGCAGACCCTGCCATCCGTGAGGGATGGCGTAATAGATGCCGCCAGGCATGACAGTTGTGATGGCTTGCAAAAATGGCAGCAACCAGCCGAGAAAAGACAAGCCGATGAAGACCCACATCAGAAATGAGTCCAACCACAGCTTGCGCTCAAAGCGGGTGAACAGCGCAAGACAAAGAGCGTGCGCTGGAAATACAAAGAAGGAAAAGAAATGCGTGTATATGGCTGCGATGCCGAGCAGGACATAGGTGAACATCAAACGGGGCGACGGCTTGTGCATCCAACGAAAAAACAGCAGATGCAGCGCCGTTGTAAGCATAATGAGCGCCGGATAAGGGCGCAATTCGTACATGCTGTTTGCCGCGAAACCGTAGACGCCCAGCAGTACAATGGCGTACAAGCCAACGCGCCTGCCACAGATGCGTTTGCCAAGCTGATAGATCAAGGCGAAAGTGATGAGATTAGTCAACTTGGCCAGCCAGCGCGTGAGTTCCTCACTGATGCCAAATGCTTTGATCCAGGCGTTTGCCAGCAGCTCCCAACCTGGCGGGTGAATAGCTCCGCTTGCGAGATATTGCACCAGCTCGGTTGCATAAAATATTGTGGACTCGTGAACGATGACAACTTCATCTTCTCGGTAATTGCGGTTGCCATTAACCGAGGCGTGGAGAAGAGCGTTCAGCAAGATCAGGCAAGCGGCAGCGATAATCGCCAGGCTCGCGTGATTCTGCGCCCGGCGCTGCGAGCCCACAGGCAGCATAACATTCGCGATTGCCATTAACAAAGTTCCTACTCGACAGATGCAAACATCATATTGCTGTGGTCACTAGAGTCACCCGCTCAGCGAGCTTTTCCAGAATAATCAGTAGCCGTTCTTGCCAGGCGTCATCTTTTGCTGGAATCCGCACCTCGGTTCTTGTGACTACAATATCGCTGCCAAGCGAAAGCGCTAACAGTTCGCGCCGGACAGTCGCGAGATACGGCAGTTTGATCAAGACGTGTTCACGCGGCAGACGAATGTGGGTAGCTCGTACCCCCGAGGCCATTACCTTCACCTGTATCTGGTACAACAAGCCGTCGACGGCCGCCGGCAGCGGACCAAAGCGATCGACCAGCTCATGGCGCATAGCATTCACCTCATCCAGTTTCTGGATGTTGCCGATGCGGCGATAGAGTTGAAGTCGCAATGCCATTTCCGGTATCCAGTCCGTCGGCAAATAGGCGGGAAGCGGCAAGTCGATGATAATGCGGTCCCGCGCTGAGGCCGGCGCTGGTTCGGCAGCAGCCGCATTTGCGCCGCGCTGATCCTTGACCGCCTGCTGCAGCATCTCGGTGTATAGATGCAAACCCACGCTGGCGATATGACCGGATTGTCGCATGCTCAAAATGTCGCCGCTGCCGCGCATCTCCAGGTCACGGATGGCGATTTGGAAGCCGGCGCCTAGTTGCGTGTTTTCCGCCAGCGTCTCGAGCCGCGAGCGCGCCTCCTCGGTGAGGGCGCCGGAATCGTGAAAGAAATAGGCATAGGCCTGTTGCGCCGACCGCCCGACGCGCCCGCGCAATTGATAGAGCTGCGCCACACCGAAGTGATCGGCGCGATCGACGATCAGCGTGTTGACGCGCGGCATGTCGATGCCGTTTTCAATAATCGATGTCGCCAGAAGTATGTCA
Source organism: Anaerolineae bacterium (assembly GCA_022824465.1). Taxonomy (GTDB): domain Bacteria; phylum Chloroflexota; class Anaerolineae; order Aggregatilineales; family Phototrophicaceae; genus UBA6055. Next base: position 259,558 of record JAJDZV010000004.1, on the reverse strand, counting down.
TAGCGGCCGCGAGAGAACTCGGCCATGACTGTTTCGAGCGCGCGCGACGACATCTGCCCATGGGCGATGGCGATCGACGCTTCCGGCACGATACGCTCGAGTCGGTTGCGCAAGATGTGAATGCTGCGCACGCGATTGTGCACCACAAAGACTTGCCCGCCGCGTTCCAGCTCGCGCATAATGGCGCGCTCGCAAAGCTTGTCGTCCCAGGATCCCACTTGCGTAATCACGGGCAGACGCTCTTCAGGCGGCGTCTGAATCATGCTGATATCGCGGACGCCGCTTAGGCTGAGATACAGCGTGCGCGGGATTGGCGTGGCGGTCAGCGTAAGGATGTCGATACGCGAGCGCAGCTTCTTGAAGTGCTCCTTGTGCTTGACGCCGAAACGCTGCTCTTCGTCGATGATCATCAGTCCAAGCTTCTTGAAGCGTATGTCCTTGGATAGCAGGCGATGCGTGCCAATGACGATGTCGATTTCGCCGGTCGCCAGCCCCGCGGCGATTTGCTGCTGTTGTTGCGCATTGCGGAAGCGCGACATCATTTCCAATTCAACCGGGAAGGCGGACAAGCGCGCGCGAAAGATGTCGTGATGCTGTTGCGCCAGGACAGTAGTCGGCACGAGCACCGCCACTTGCATGCCATCTTGCACCGCTTTGAATGCCGCCCGTAATGCCACTTCCGTTTTGCCGAAGCCGACATCGCCGCAAATAAGGCGATCCATGGGCTTGCGGTCATGCATATCGGCTTTGACTTCCTGGATTACGCGTAGTTGGTCTTCAGTCTCGACGAACGGAAAGCCGGCTTCCATTTCGTGCTGCCAGGCGGAATCCCCGCTGTAGGCATGCCCAGTGGCCAGGGCGCGCTTACTGTAGATATCCAGTAGCTCACGCGCTTCTTCTTCGGCGTTGCGCCGCGCTTTATCACGCGCCTTTATCCACTGGTCGGCCTTGCCCAGCTGATTCAACGCAGGCGCTTTGTCATTGGCGCCGACATAGCGCGACAGCCGATCGGCTTGATGAATCGGCACGTAAATTGAGTCTTCGCCCCGATACTCGACCAGCAAGTATTCGCGTTCAGTTTTGTTGACTGTTCGCTGGCGCAAGCCCATGAACCTGCCAATGCCATAATCGACATGGACGACATAAGCGCCTTCCTGCCAGTCGCTGTAGCTGGTATCGGCTGGTCTGCCGCGAGGCTTTCCAAGGCCGGCCTGCCGTCGCCGTGGCTCTGGTCTCGTCCAGCCGAATATCTCCGCATCGGTGATGAAATGCAGCGTGGAACTTTCGCCTTGCAGCGCCCAGCCCTCCGCCGCCGCGCCGCGCACGAAGCGCAGTGTACCCGCTGGCGGCGCCTCGTCGATGACGTCCACCGTTGGTATCAGGGTTGAAGTATCCTGCTCGTACCAGAGATTCTGCAAGCGTTCGACCTGCTCGGTCACTATGACGACGCTATCGCCGCGGCGCAGATGACTGCGAACCTGATTGAGCATTGGTCGCAACTGCCCGCCGTAGCGATCGCCCGGTAAGAACGGCGAGGGCGACTCTGCAGCGGACAAAGTGGATAGCGACGCCTGGCGAATGCTGGCGAACTGCCGCTCCAGTTCAATCCAGGTCAAGTACGGCAGCGGGTGCTCAGGCGAAATCTGAAGAGCGGTCTCGGCTTCCGCCCGGTTGTCTTCGGCGCGCTTCGCCGTCTCCAGTGCCGCCTCCTCCAGAAAGCGCGGGTCCTCTACAAGGACGAGAGTTTCACCCTTCGCGTAATCGAGCAGGCTCGTCGGCGCGGCATTGAGATACGGCAGGTAGTGTTCCAAGCAGGGAAAGGCGCTGCCCTGTTTCATCGATTCAAAGTCAGCGTAGATGCTCGACATATCTTCAAGTTCTTTGCCAATCGACCGCGCCCAAGCTTCCAGGCGCTCGCCGACTGGCCCGGTCGATTGCGGCAAAGCCTCGCGCGCGGGGCCGATCCGCGCCGTTTGCACGTGCTTTATGCTGCGTTGATCGGCCGGGTCAAATAGCCGCAGACTTTCGATTTCGTCGTCAAAGAACTCAATGCGCAGCGGATACGCGCTCGCCAGCGGGAAGATGTCAAGGATGCCGCCGCGCCGGCTGAAACTTCCGCGTCCAATGACTAAAGACGCCGGCTCATAACCCATGCCGATCCAGCGCAGTATGAGGCTTTCCATGTCTTGGCGCTCGCCTTGACAGAGCTCCAACGTGACCCGGCGAAAGTCCTCGGGCGGCATAGTCTTCTGCAGCAAGGCGCGGGCGGATGCCACCACGATCGGCTGCGGCCCGGTTCGCGGATATGCCAGCGCGGAGAGAGCGGCAATGCGGTTGTGGATAACGCTTGGCTCCCACGGCGCGCGATCGTAAAAGTCTGCCGACGGTTCCGCAAAGCGATAGACGCGGCCGGGCTCGTCCAGCCAAAGAGGCAATTGCTCACAGACGTTGTAGGCGCGGCGCACTGCCGCTGTGACATAGATAAGCGGACCCTGCCAGTCCTTCGCCAGGGCTGCCAGCAGATACGGCCGGGCGGAGCGCACAATGTTCAGTTCCGCGCGCTCTCTGCAAGCAGTGAGTTCGCTCAGTAATGTCTGGTAACTGGCGGCGCCTCGTAGCGCGTCGAGCAACCCCGCAAGTTTCTGCGTCATTCTTGCCTTGATGTGTCAGCCAAACGGAATGCGTCAGTATAACAGAGCGGCCAGGCGCCGACTAGACGGACGACGCGCTTGGCGCGGAAGGCAGGCCGATAGAATGCAGCGCCACCCGACGGTGCAAGATCGGGACGCGGCGCCGGCGGGTAGCTTGTTACGGTTGCGGATGTGGCGGGCCGGTCTCCGGCGAGCGCAAAGAGAAATGGCTAGCCAAGTCCATCCCAATCCAATTTGCGCATACGCGACCAAATGGTCGCCTTTGGGCTTGGGTTTGCTGTTAGACTGTCTGTTATGAACGGACATCAGCGCCGCCTCGTCATTGGGGCTCGAGACTTTGCAGCCGGCGTCCGCGCGCGCCGCGTGTATGTCAGATTGCCAGATTGCCGAAAAACATTTTTCCACAGCCATGGTTGGCGGCCGGAAATGTGCTCATGCGAAATCGGTTGAGACGAGGCTCATTTCAGATTATGCTCAGGTTTGTTGCTCACGCATTGCTAGCAATTCTGGCGCTCGCCATGAGCGCGTCCGCTCAGGCGGAATCGCGCGCATTTGCCGCTTGCGACCTGGACGATCGCCCGAACCCGCGCCGCTTCTATCAACGCTCCAATGCGCCGGACGATCAACCTGATGACGACCACTGGCGGATTTCGACCCTTGACGCGCAGGGGATCGACTCGTCCGCGCTGGCGCCGGGACTGGCGCAATTGGCGGAGTCGTCGACGCGGCATTCGCTGATTATTATGCGGCATGGATTCATCGTATTTGAACGATACTTCAACGGCAGCCGCCGAGAGGACAGCAACAACATCGCCAGCGTTTCGAAGGGCATGCTCTCCGCACTCGTCGGCATCGCCCTGAATCAAGGTTATATCGCTTCGCTGGATGACCGGCTTTCCGACTACCTGCCCGAATATTTCGCTGACGGTGATAATACTGGGCGCGCGAATCTACGTTTGCGCCATTTGCTGACGATGACGCATGGCTTGGCGTGGCGGGAAAACGAGAGCGAGCGACTGCTAAATAGCAGCGACGACTGGATACAGGACATTCTCTCCCTTCCCGCAGGCAGCGAGCCCGGCGCAGTGTTTCGCTACAGCACGGGCGCGTCGCATGTTTTGTCGGCTGTGTTGACCGCCGCGACCGGCATGAGCACATGCGATTTCGCGCATCGCTTTCTTTTTGAGCCGCTTGGCATTGAAGCGGAATTCTGGGGCGTCGATCCGCGCGGCTATTTCACTGGCGGCCATAGCCTAAGCATGACAGCGCGTGAAGTGGCGCGCTTCGGGCAGCTCTATCTCAATGAGGGCAACTGGCGCGGCGAACAGCTCTTGCCTGGCTGGTGGGTGGCGGCGTCGGTCTCGCCACAAGTAGACATAGGCAACAACTACGCGGGATATGGCTATTACTGGTGGCTTAACCGCATCGCGGGCTACGATATGTACTCCGCCTTGGGCGCTGGCGGGCAGATCCTGCACGTCATTCCGGCGCTCGAGCTCGTCATGGTTACGACGCACGGCTACGGCGGCAGCGCGCGCGACTACGCGGAAGAGGCTGAATCGTATCAGTTCTTGTGGGACTACTTGATTCCCGCGATTGATGGAGCCTAGTCGATTAGCGCCTGATAAGAAAGCGTCCGGAAGTCTTGCTGTAAAGGCAGCATATTGTCCATAAGCTGGGTCATGATGATGCCGACGAGCTGCTCTTGCGGGTCAACCCAGAAGTTGGTGGCGGCGGCCCCGCTCCAGCCGTAGTTGCCATCCGAGTTGAGCACGCCGGTTTGCGCCGCGTCCATAATCACATCAAAGCCCAGGCCAAAGCCGCGACCGGGCATATTGGCGAAGCCTATCGCCAGCGGCAAAAGATCTGGCTTGATATGGTTGCGCGTCATGAATTCGAGCGTTTTGCGCCCAATAATGCGGACGTCGTTCAACTCGCCTTCGTTCAAGAGCATGGCGGCGAATCGCCAGTAGTCGCTTATGGTGGAGACCAGACCGCCGCCACCCGATGGCGCATTTGCTGGCTTGGTGTAGTCGTGGTAAGGGATATGCGGCGAGCCCTTGTACTCGTGAAAGCTGCCATCCTGTATATTATGCTGATAGAGTTTTGCGAAGCGGTTCAACTTGTCGGGCGTCACATGAAACGCGGTGTCGGTCATGCCCAGCGGTTTGAATATGCGCTCAGCCAGGAAGTCTTCGAAGGGCATATCGGCGAGGACTTGCACCAGGTAGCCACAGACATCGGTGGCAATGCTGTAACACCAGGCGCTGCCCGGCTGGAAGCGCAAGGGAAGCGCCGCCATGCCGATGATCTTCTCTTCCAGCGAAGCCGTCTCGCTGCGGAAGATTGAGTCACGATACATGTCGTCGATCGGCGAGTCGTAATGGAATCCATAGCTCAAACCGGCGGTATGGGTCAAAAGATGCTGTATCGTCATCGGCGGGTTCTGCGCCTGCAATCGCGGTCCCATATAGTCGAAGCCGGTCAAGACCTTGGCGCTTCCATAGGCGCTGATATAGCGGCTCACCGGCTCAACCAGCTGGAACTTGCCTTCTTCATGCAGCATCATCAAGGCGACCGATGTTATCGGCTTGGTCATGCTGTAGATGCGGAAGATGGTGTCCTTCGTCATCGGCAGGCGACTCTCGGCATCGCGATAGCCGCATGCCTGCGAGTGAACCACCTCAGCGTCGCGCGCCACGAGCGTGACGAAACCGGCGACTTTGCACTCGTCGACATACTGTTGCAGCTTGCTGTTAATGCGGCCAAGGCGTTCAGCCGACATGCCGACCACTTCCGGCGCGATAACATTCATGTGATGCTCCTGTCCCATCTGAACCTATTCCTGTTCCTTTTGACGCGCCGACGCAAGCGAGTCCGCCAGCGACCGCTGCAGCGCCAAGGCTTTGGGATGTTGGGGATTTATCTCCAGAGCGCGCTTGACTTCGCCAAGAGCCGCGGCGACTTCGTCACGTTCGTGAAAGTGCTGCGCCAGAATGAGATAGCGACCCACCGCTTTCTTTGGGCTGTCTTGCGACAGATGCCATTCCGCGATCTCGCGCTGTTCGGCGACCAGCGACGGTTGAATGGACACTGCCTTGACTTTCTCGGCGATGGCGGCTTGGCTCTTGCCGGAGCGCGCCAAAAGGTCCGCCAGCTGGAGGTGGCTGGCCACTGCATCGTCGATCAACCCCATTTTCTTCTGCAGCCTGATAAGTTTCTTGAGCGGCTTTTCGTCCGCCGGCGCCAGCTCGTGGGCGCGCAGGGCGGTCGCCAACTGCTCCTCCAGGTCGACCTTGTCTCGCTTGTCGCTAAGGCCTCCCGCGCCGCCATTGAAACGCGACATCGCCCGGTCGATGCCATCGCAAAGCCAGACTTCAATGGCATCTGCGGCGCGCCCGGCGATTTCCTCGGCGCGAATGGCATCGTCGCCCCTGAATGCTTGCAGCACATAATGCGCCGGATCCATTTTGCCCGGCGGCCGCCCGATACCGAAGCGCAGACGAGCGAACTCCCGGCTGCCGAGGTGTTGAATGATGCTGCGCAATCCGTTCTGCCCGCCATGCCCGCCGTTTGGGCGCAAACGCAAATTGCCGAACGGCGTGTCCAAATCATCGTGCACGACGAGCAAATCGGTCGGAGGGACTCCATAGTAGTCTATCAACTGGCGCACGGATTCGCCGCTGCGATTCATGAATGTCATGGGCTTGGCCAGTTTGACGCGCTCGCCGCTGACTCGCGCCTCCCAAGTGAGGGCGCGCTTGTCGCTCCGTCCGGCGCCAAGCTGGTAGCGCGCCACCAATGCGTCAATCACCCGGAAGCCGACATTGTGCCGAGTATCAGCGTATTTGGGACCCGGATTGCCGAGCCCGACGACCAAGCGCTTGCCAGCCATGTTTCTCTCTTGCTCGCTGAGGTCGGCGTATCGTAGCAGAGCGCCACGAGAATTGTCCAGCGATAGCGATGTTTAGAGCGGGCTGTCGTCTACGTAGCGCGGATAAGTGGTTTTCGCTTTTTCGGCTAGCGCCAGGTCGAGCTCTAGCGTTGCGAAAGGCGTTGCTTCGCCGGTGGTGGCGAGCAGGCGCCCATCGGGGTCGCAGAGCCAGCCGGCGCCGCCCAGCGCCAAGCCATTGACGCGGCCAGCGTGATTCGAAGACAGACAGAACGCTCCAGAGACAACCGCCGCCGTTCGCCCGCCAGCCAGCCACTTGGCGTTGGTATGGCGCGGAGTGCTGCGCGGGTTAAGCAAGAGATGCGCGCCTCGTTTGCCATAATCTCGAGCGTGCTGCAGGAACCAGATTTCGGTGCAGATCATAAAGCCGACTGTCAGTTGGTTGATACTCGCCGCTTGAAAGTCTATCGGCGCGCGATCATACCAGTTGGCTTCCCAGTAGCCATCGTCATTGGGCAGGTAAGTCTTCTGGTGATGCCACCCGAGTCCGTGCCTGGGCGACCAGATGAAAGCCATGTTATAGCGCTTGTCGCCGATGATACGGGGCGCCGTGCCGGCGACGATTTCCGCGCCGAGCTCCGGCAGGCGCCGAAGCCAGGCCTCATGCGCCGCGACAGCGCCAATCCATGTACGCGCGTCCGCCGTCGGCGCTGTGCAGAACCAGGGGGAAAAGCACATCTCCGGCAGCAAGACGAACTGCGATTTGTTGTCGGCGACATGGCGAATGAGCCGCTGCCACTCAAGCTCCAGCTGGCTGGCGTCAAGCTGCGTGATCGTTGCTTTCATCGCGCTTGACTCCACTCAGGCTAGTTCGTGTTGATGGCTGAATTGCGTTTCGTACAGGTTGGCGTATAGACCGCCGATTTCGAGCAACTCGGTATGGGCGCCGCGTTCGACGATTGCGCCGCGGTTGAGCACCAGAATCATGTCGGCGGCGAGGATGGTGCTGAGCCGATGGGCGATGACGATGCTGGTGCGTCCGCGCATGATCTGGCTGAGCGCGTCTTGTATCAGCGCTTCTGATTGGCTGTCGAGGTGGCTGGTGGCTTCGTCCAGGACGAGGATTCGCGGGTCTTTCAGGACGACGCGCGCGATCGCCATGCGCTGCTTCTCTCCGCCACTCAAGCGATAGCCGCGCTCGCCTACGATGGAGTCGTAACCGTCTCTGAGCCCCGCGATGAAATCGTGAATATGGGCGACTTTGGCGGCCGCTTCAATCTCGGTTTGAGTCGCATCGGGCTTGGCATAGAGCAAGTTGGTTCGGATGGTATCGTGGAATAGATACGTCTCCTGCGTCACCATGCCGATATTCTCCGCCATGGTGCTTAAGGTCAAGTCGCGCAGGTCGTGCCCGTCGAGGGTGATGCTTCCCGCCGAGGGGTCGTAGAGGCGAGGAATGAGGTAGGTGAGGGTGGTCTTTCCCGCGCCGCTGGGACCGACGAGGGCGACAAGCTTGCCGGGCGCGATACGAAAGGTGAGATTGTCAAGCGCCAGATCTCGAGCCTGATGCGCCGCCGCCCTGGTTGCGCCGCCGTTGTCGCGTTGTCTGATAGCGCCGGAACGTGTCGCCGCCACATGTTCCATGCGGCCGATCCGCTCGACATTGCTGAGCAGTTGGCGCCGGTCAATCTCGTAGCGAAACGCGACCTTGTCGAATGCCAATTCCCCGCGCACGTCCTTATGGTAAACGGCGTCGGGTTTCTCGTCGATTTCCAGCGGCAGGTCTATGATCTCGAACACCCGCTCAAAGCTTACGATGGATTGAGCGAAGTCGACCGGGGCGTTGGTCAAAGCTTGGAGCGGCGTGTAAAGCTGAGTGAGGTAAGTGACGAAGGCTACGATGTCGCCGATTGTGAACTGGTCTTGTATGACCAGGATGCCGCCGATCCAGTAGACGAGGGCGGTGCCGGCGACGCTTACCAACCCAATAAGCACGAAGAACTGTGTGCCCAGGACGGCGCGCTGAATGCCCGAATCCCGCACATCGGCGGCCCGTTTCTCGAAGTGTTCGACTTCGGCGTCAATGCGCCCGAACAGCTTGACCAGCAATGCGCCGCTGATGTTGAGCGTTTCGTTCATCATGGCGTTCATCTGGGCGTTGTAACCCATTTGCTCGCGCGCGATCTCCTTGAGCTGTTTGCCCAAGCGGCGAGCGAAGAAAATGAAGAGCGGCAGCACGAGCACGCCCAATATCGTCAGCTCCCACTTCATACTTATCATGACGGCCAGGGTGGCGACGACGGTGATTATGTTGGTGATGATGGATACGATAGTGTTGCTGATGGCGTTTTGGGCGCCGACCACGTCGTTGTTCAAGCGGCTCATCAGCTCGCCGGATTTGGTGTTGGTGAAGAATCGGAGCGACATTTTCTGCAGGTGAAGATAGAGCGACACGCGCAGGTCATAGATGACGCCTTCGCCGATGGCTACATTCAATTTGCGCTGCACGATACGGACGGCGCCGCTGACCAGGGGAATGGCCAATAAGCCAAGAACCAGCAAGTTGAGCTTGCCGATATCTTTGTCGGGCAATGCGGAATCGATGATCTCGCGAAATATCAATGGGCTGAGGAGGCCGAGCCCGGTGGTCACCAAGATAGTGGCGAGCATGCCGATGATTTGCAGGCGATAGGGCTTGGCATAGGCGAGCACGCGCAGCAGCAGCCGACGGGTAACATTCGGCTTCACGGTGACGTCAGCGCCATGCCAATAGCGGAACCAACCGCCGCCTCTCATCATACGTATCGCTAGCTCCCTCTATGACAACAGGTTGGCGGTAGAAGCGGCATGAAAACAACTGCCCGTTGGTTTAGGATCGCGTTGCATCACGGCTGATGGCGTCTTCTCCCGGGAAGCCGCGGCCGAGCGCTTTCCAGGCACGTAGACAATGCGCAACGAAAGGCGATCGATGTCGTGTCAGCGATCAAGCGCCAAGCCACGCAGGATGGCGCGAGCATCCGACATGTTCGGAGCGAAGAGCACTTCCCGCCCGGCGACGTCATTGGTCATTGTCTTCTGCAGCGTCTGGTAAATCGTCTGTAACATGCCATTGGCGCCGACAACGACGCGCGCGCCTTCGTTCGGTCGCGCTTCGCCGGCGGCCAGGAGGTTCTTGGCGCCAGTCAAGATGTCGCGGGGGATCGCGGCGCCTTCAAGGTCGATGATTAGATCGACGATATTATCGACGCTGCCAATCAAGCGATCGGCTTTCTGCACCGCTTCTTCAAGATCGGCCCAGGTCCATTCAGATTCGAATTCAAGCAGGACGATGGTCTGTTTCTTGTTATCCCAGCGGGTGACTATTGCCATCTCGCGTATCCTGTTTGCTGCCTACCATCACACATTTTTGTACGCAACAATTATGCCAGCAGTTGTGCGGGATGCCAATATCGGAACCGATCGCGCGCGACCGCGCCAGTTGCCGAAGCATCACAAGAAGACGCTTACTCGGCCGTGATCTGGAAGCTGACCGGTGTGGCAATCGAGATGTTGTCGACGCGAATCTCAACGCTCCAGGCGCCGGGGACAAAGGGCGTATCGGTCTGGTCGATGAAGAACCAGATGCAGTTGCCGTTTATGTTGTTTTCAGCCTGAAAACTGAAATAGGCGACTTCCGTGCCGCGACGATACCAGCGAGACGAGATATTGGCGCCTGCGGCAACATTATGCGCATTGGCGACGATATAGATCGCTTCCGATTGCGGCGTGAAGCGGGGATTGGCGTCGGAAGCGCAGTCAGAATCGTCCACGCCAGACGCCATCACGATGTTTTCCAGACGCGGTTGGCTGTCATCGGGCGCAGGCAGTGTGGCGGCAGGAGGAGCGGTCGCAATGACGGTTGGGACGTCGGTAGGCGGAAGATGGGGCGTAATCACGCCAGTGTCAGGCGCGCGGACGTCACCTGGCGTAGGCTGCGGATTTCGAGTAGGCGCGCTTTCGATCTGGCTAACGCTCGTCTCGACAAAGCTGGTATCGGTGCCGAGGTTGATCAGACTGTAGCGAAGCAAGCCGCCGGCCTCTTCTGCCTGTCCCACGCGGGTTCCGGCATATTCGAGCGTGGTTTTCATTCGAGCGCGGACAATGGTTGCCGTTGCGCGCAGGCTCTCGACCTCGGCGCGCGCCTGGCTATAGACGGCTGTCGCGGTCAATTGCGGAGAGCTGGAAGCACAGCCTGCGAGAAAGATCGCAATGACGCCGACGCCGGCTGTCTGGAGCGCAGAGTTTACCTTAAGGTTCATTGTGGGGCAGATTATAGCAAATGAAAGCAAAACCGCCTGGCAGAAGCCAAGGCGGCACACCTTAGTGGAAGCGCCGGGGACCTGCCCCCCGGGTCCGCTGGTTTCGAATCTCGCACATTTACAAGCTTAGCTCTCTGAAAGGTTTCGCCTCACGCAGCCCAGAGCGCGCGGTTCACATGAGGCTAGCCGACAGGTCTTGGCGCCGTCTTATCGGCGTGGACGGCGGGCGCCCTAGCTTTTTATGACACTCATCGCAGTTCGCGCCGGGAGACGAAGCTGCGGGAGCGGCAGAGGGCGTTTTGCCTCTGCACCCTCATCCCGGTTGGCTAAGCAACCATCGGAAGGGGTTGGAAATTGGGTTTTGCACCTATGTGCGTTGCCAGTTTTACGTGTCGTGGCGCCACGGCTTGCCGTGCGGTTTCAGCCACCAACGTCGAATCTAGTTCGCCCCCATGATGACTGGCAGCATTCGCCCCCAATTTGACGATCACTGCCGCGCAACAGAAGTGTAGCACATTCGGCGCCGCCATTGCAATGCTCATCTGATAGAAGCGCATTAGAGACGGGATTGACTGCGCGATTTTGAATCAACCTAACATATCATGTTGATTGCTGTATCATTGCTTGGTCGAGCGCATGTATAAGGAAAGGCGTCTCTGTGGATGTTGCGATTGTTGGCGCGGGCATGTCTGGTTTGATGGCGGCGAGGACCCTGCGGGATCGCGGGAAATCTGTCGTCGTCATTGAGCGCGGACAAAGCGTTGGCGGCCGGCTGGCGACCAGGCAGGTCGGCAGGAACGGCTTGGCCGATCACGGCGCCCAGTTCTTCACCGTGCGCGGCGATGCCTTGCGGAGGCATGTCGACGAGTGGCTTGCGCTTGACCTGGTATTTGTTTGGGGGACGGGCTGGTCCGACGGCAGCACGAAGCGCACGGTCGGCGACGGGTATCCGCGCTATGCGTCTCGCGGCGGCATGAACGAGTTGGCCAAGCATCTGGCTCAGGGACTCGACGTCGTGGTCGATCGACTCGTCGTGCGGACGCGGCAAACGGCAGATGGATGGGCAATTGAAGATAGCGCGGGCGAATCGCACGAGGCGACGAGCCTGATACTCACGCCGCCTATGCCGGAGGCGCTGGCGTTATTGTCCCGGAGCAGGATTGATCTGCATGTTGAGGATTTGTCAGAACTACAGCGAATCCGATTCGGACCTTGTCTTTGCGGCATACACGAGATTGAAGGCGAGGCTGATCTTCCCGAACCTGGCGCAGTGCAAGATTTTCAGAGCGATATCTATTGGGTGGCGGATAATGCAGCCAAGGGCATCTCGGGGGCGACAGTTGTCACCAGCCACGCGAATGCGAAGTTCAGCCGCCAGAATTGGGATGCCTCAGAAGAAGATATCGTGCGGGAGCTGGAAGCGGCAGTAGCGCCGCACTTGGGACGCAACGCAAGAATCATCAGTACCCGGCTTAAGAAGTGGCGTTATTCTGTGCCGTTGACGACTCATCCGCAAGAGTGTCTGGTGGCGCGCGGGCTGCCGCCGCTGATCTTTGCCGGTGATGCCTTCGGCGGCCGCGGTCGCGTTGAAGGCGCATTTATGTCCGGCATCGCGGCGGGCAATGCCTTGGCGGACCGACTGGAGTAATGCGCGCTGGACTGCCGCCAAGCCGGCTCGGGCGACTAGCTCTCTTGCTGGCCATTGCGCTATCCACAATTGCCGCGATTACGCTTGCCTTCCTGGCCGCTCCGGTGGGCGCTGTGATGCTGGAAGCGGCTGCGGCGCTCATCTCTGACGAGTTGGTCAGCGTCAACCGCGAGGGCTGGATCGTGTTCACGCCAAACAATGAAGGAGCCGACGGCGGCATCATACTGTATCCCGGAGGCCGCGTAGCGCCGGAGTCTTATGCGCCTTTGGCGAGGGACTTGGCAGAAGCGGGCTACTTGACAGTCATCGCGCCAATGCCGCTCAACCTTGCCGTCCTCAATGCGTCGGCGGCGACAGAGGTGATTGCGGCTTTCCCGGAGACCTCAATCTGGGTGGTCGCCGGGCACTCACTCGGCGGGGCAATGGCGGCGCGCTTTGCCTATGAGAATCCGGCAATGATACATGGTCTGGCGCTGCTGGCGGCCTATCCTGAGGCGCATATTGACCTTCGGCCAAGAGATCTGCCCGTCGCCAGCATATACGGTGATCGCGACGGCCTGGCGACAGTCGACGAAATCGAACGTTCCTTCGCGCTATTGCCAACGGATGCGCGGAAGACCCTGATCGTTGGCGGCAATCACGCGCAATTCGGCTGGTACGGCGAGCAGGCCGGTGACATGAGCCCGCGGATCAGCCGGCGCGAACAGCAGGCGCGGGTTGTCGACGCGATATTGAGCCTTATGCGCGAGGCTGGAAAGTAAATCTAATCTCTGTTAGATTAGGCGCCAGGAAACAGAAGTAGAGGAGCAGCAATGACAGCTGGTCCGCAGTTTCAGTTGAGCGAAGAGCATGAGATGCTTGTGCGCATGACGCGCGATTTTGTGGCGGATCAAATCATCCCGGTAGCTGCCGAATACGATGAGAAGTCGATATTTCCGGAGGAGATATTCCACCGGGCGCGCGCCCTCGGCATTGTAAACATGCTGATCCCGGAAGAGTACGGCGGCGTGGGCGCGACCGCGTTTGAGGAGGTCTTGGTTTCGGAGGAGTTGGGTTACGGCTGCACCGGCATTAGCTCAAGCCTGGGCGTCAATTCATTGGCGATGTTGCCGATCCTCATCGCAGGAAATGACCAGCAGAAAGCATATTGGCTGGGCGAACGAGCGGGCGCGCAAGGCCAGTTCTGTTCGTACGGCGTCACCGAAGCCAACGCTGGCTCGAACGTGGCGGGCATTGAGACGCGCGCGGACAAGAATGGCGCCGCTTACATCATCAACGGCAGCAAGACCTTCATCACGAATGCGAGTCACGCGCACTTTTTCACCATCTTCGCCAAGACGGATCTTTCGGCCGGGCATCGCGGCATGACATGCTTCATTATTGATCGCGAGTCCCCGGGCGTCAGCGTCGGCAAGAAGTTCGACAAACTGGGCCAACGCGCCTCGGATACCGCCGAGATCGTGTTTGAAGATGTCGAGGCGCCGGAAGAGAACATAGTCGGGGAAGTCGGCCAGGGCTTTTACATTGCGATGAAGGTCTTTGATTACAGTCGGCCGGGCGTGGCGGCGGCGGCATGTGGACTGCAGCGGCGGGCGCTGGAAGAATGCATCAAGTACGCCAGCGAGCGCGAAGCCTTTGGCCTGCCGATATATCAACATCAGGCGGTCGGACACAAGATCGCGGATATGGCGATCAACTACGAAGCTTCACGGCTCCTGGCCTGGCAAGCGGCGTGGCAGGTAGACGCCGGCATTACCAATCCGCGTGTGCCGGCTTATGCCAAAGCCTTTGCCGCGGATATGGCGACCCAGGCGGCGGTGGATGCGGTGCAAGTCTTCGGCGGTTACGGCTACATGAAAGAATATCCGGTGGAAAAACTGCTGCGCGATGTCAAGATCTTTCAGATTTATGAGGGCACGAGCGAGATTCAGCGCAACATCATCGTGCGGGAGCTGTTTCGCGGACGCTGAGCCGGCAATGATATCTTTGGTCTTTCACAATCTGGCTTGTTTGAATTGTATCTTGACAAGGGTCCAGGCAGTTGATAGGATGCGCGATTGCACTCCCAGCTGGCATCCTCCACGATTGAGGCGCTGACGGCTGAACTGAGTAGATGTGGCGAAAGCGCTTCGCCGGTGCGAAAAGGCTCGCTGCAGGTAACAGGGGATAGGCGTATAGATGCGCCTGTTTGCATGTCTAAAGAAAACGGTGCGGAACTAGAGATTGACGGAGTCGCCAATGCCTACGATCAATCAGTTGGTGCGTAAAGGACGCAAGAGCAAGGGCAAGAAGAACAAGGCGCCCGCGCTCCAATTCACCTTTAACGCGATAAAGAATCGGCGCGCGCGTCAGCAGAAAGGCGCGCCACAGAAGCGTGGCGTCTGCACCCAGGTCAGGACGATGACGCCGAAGAAACCAAACTCGGCGCTTCGCAAGGTGGCGCGCGTGCGCTTGACCAACGGCATTGAAGTCACGGCCTATATTGGCGGCGAGGGTCACAACTTGCAGGAGCATAGTGTGGTTCTGGTGCGTGGCGGCCGCGTCAAGGATCTGCCGGGTGTGCGTTATCACATTGTTCGCGGCACCTTGGATACTAGCGGCGTTGATGGCCGCGAGCAGGGTCGCAGCAAGTACGGGACAAAGCGCAGCAGATAGCTTTGTTGACGGAAGTCACTGGCGTGGACGTCGAGTCGCCGCCCGAACAGGCTTTGCGAGATAAGGAGTTGAGTTATGCCAAGGAGAAATCGTCCGGCCAAGCGTATTCCGCCGCCCGATGTCAAGTTTGGCAACCTGCACGTGGCGATGTTCATAAACCGCATGATGCGTGGCGGGAAGAAGAGCCTGGCGACGCGAATCATGTACCAGGCGCTGGATGCCATGGGCGAACGAACGAAGAAGGATCCAATTGAGGTCTTTGAGATTGCGATCCGCAATGTGACGCCAGCGGTTGAGGTGAAGCCGAAACGGGTAGGCGGATCGACGTATCAAGTGCCGATTGATGTATCGCACGAACGCGGCGTGACACTGGCGATGCGTTGGCTGATCCAGTTCGCGCGGGACCGCAGCGGCCGCAGTATGGCGGAGAAGCTGACGAATGAGTTGCTTGATGCCTACAATGGGCAAGGCAGCGCCATACGCAGGAAAGACGAAACGCATCGCATGGCGGAGGCGAATCGCGCGTTTGCGCATTTTCGCTAGGAACTAACCCGCCGGGAAGGCGCGAAAAGTAAAGGGACCATGGCAAAGACGACGCCTGATTTTGATCTCAACAAGGTGCGCAATATCGGCATAATCGCGCATATTGACGCCGGCAAGACGACCGTCACCGAGCGCGTTCTCTATTACACCGGCATGGTGCACAAGATCGGCGAGACGCACGAAGGCTCGGCGACGACTGATTACATGGATCAGGAGCGCGAGCGCGGCATCACGATTACATCGGCGGCTGTCACCGCAAGTTGGGATGATCATCAGATTAACATCATCGATACGCCTGGACACGTGGACTTCACGGCTGAGGTGCAGCGCAGCCTTCGCGTGCTAGACGGCGGCGTCACGGTGTTTGACAGCGTCGCCGGCGTCGAGCCGCAGTCGGAAACTGTCTGGCGACAAGCGTCGCAGTACAATGTGCCGCGGATGTGCTTCGTCAACAAGATGGACCGCATCGGCGCCGATTTTGACCGCTGCGTCAATATGATGGTCGATCGTCTCAAGGCAAATCCGGTTGTGATCCAGGCGCCCTACGGCAGCGGCGAGAACTTCGAGGGTATCATCGATCTGCTCGGGATGCAGTTGATCACTTACGGCAACGATGAAGGCACCGATATCAATTACCATACGATTCCCGAGAGCCACCGGGAAATGGCGGAGACGCGGCGCGGCGAGATGATCGAGAAGATCGTCGAACATGACGAATTCTTGACGATGAAATACCTTGAGGAAGAAGAGATCACGGACGAAGAGATCGTCGCCGGGCTTCGCGCCGGCACGATATCCGGCAAGCTGCATCCGGTTATGTGCGGTTCTGCATTAAGAAACAGAGGCGTACAGGCTTTGCTCAATATGGTGGTGGCGCTATTGCCGTCGCCGCTGGATATCCCGCCGGTCAAGGGCGAGCGGCCGAAAGATGGCAAGGAGTTGCTGCGCCGCGCCGATGACGACGAGCCACTGGCGGCGCTGGTATTCAAGATTGTGTCCGATCCTTATGGCAGGTTGGCCTTCACCCGTGTGTATTCCGGCGTGCTCAAGGCCGGCACAATGGTGGTGAACACGGCGAACGGCAAGCGAGAGCGCATCGGGCGCATCGTGCGAATGTTCGCTGACCGGCGCGAAGATGTCAAAGAGGTTCACGCCGGTGATATTGCCGCCGTAATCGGTATGAAGGAGACGTTCACTGGCGATACCTTGAGCGCGCCCAACCAACCAATTCTGCTTGAGAATATTTCGTTCCCGGATCCGGTGGTTGAAGTCGCCATTGAGCCGAATACTAAAGCCGATCAGGACAAGATGGGCATTGGATTGCGGAAGCTTGCGGAAGAAGATCCGACCTTCCAGATCGAGGTCGACGACCTATTGGGGCAGACCAAAATCAAGGGCATGGGCGAACTGCATCTGGAAGTATTAGTCGATCGCCTGATGCGTGAACATGGCGTCGAAGCGCGAGTGGGCCGGCCGCGAGTGGCGTACCGAGAAACGATCACCCGCATGGCGGAGGTGGATACGACCTTCCGGCGGCAAACGGGCGGCGCCGGTCAATATGCGCGCTGTGTGATCCGCTTCGAGCCAATTCCGGACGAAGAGGCGGACGAGACCCACGGCGAACTGCTATTCGAGGATGCGATTCGCGGCGGCGCGATACCGAAGGAGTATATTCCGCCAGTGAAAAAAGGTGTGACGCAGGCGATGCAGGGCGGGGTCGTGGCTGGCTATCCGGTGGTGAATATCAAAGCCACGCTGGTCGATGGCGCCTATCACGAAGTGGATTCGAGCGAGATCGCGTTTACCATCGCCGGCTCGATGTGTTTGAAGGAAGGCATTCAGAAGGGCGGTCCAGTGATCCTGGAGCCATCAATGAGCGTCGAGGTGGTTGTGCCAGATTCCTACACCGGCGCAGTCGTAGGCGATATCTCCGCGCGGCGCGGCGTTATCAAGGGACTGGAGCGGCACAGTGAGGGCATCTCGGTGATCGACGCGCAAGTGCCCCTGGGCGAGATGTTCGGCTATGCCACTGACTTGCGCAACAATACGCAAGGTCGCGGCAACTTTAGTATGGAGTTTGATACCTATACCGTCGCGCCGGAAGAGATTGCCGAGGCAGTAAAGTCCGGCTCGCGTTGAGTAAAGACCAGCTGTAACTGGTCGGAGTTTTTCGTTCGGTCATTTGTATTCAAATCGGCAAGTTCACAAGAGGGATTGTCAAATGTCTAAGGGGAAATTCGAGCGTAGCAAGCCGCATGTAAACATTGGGACGATCGGCCATGTCGATCACGGCAAGACGACCCTGACCGCCGCCATTACCAAAGTATTGGCGCTCAAGGGGCAGGCGCAGGAACGCGAGTACGGCGATATCGACAATGCGCCGGAAGAACGCGCGCGCGGCATCACCATCAATATTCGCCATGTCGAGTATGAAACCGACGCCCGCCACTACGCCCACGTGGATTGCCCGGGTCATCGCGACTATATCAAGAACATGATCACGGGCGCGGCGCAGATGGACGGCGCCATCTTGGTTGTCAGCGCGCCGGACGGACCCATGCCGCAGACGCGCGAGCACGTCTTGCTTGCGAAGCAGGTCGAGGTGCCGGCGATGGTCGTCTACCTCAACAAGACCGACCAGATGGATGACGAAGAATTGATCGAGCTCGTTGAGATGGAGCTGGCCGAACTTTTGGAAGGTTATGGCTTTGATCCCGATACGCCGATCGTTAAGGGCTCGGCATTGGCCGCGCAAGAAAGCGGCAGCGCGGACCCGTCGGCGCCGGAATACGCTTCGATCGTCGAGTTGATGGACGCGGTAGACGAGTGGATTCCGACGCCGCTGCGCGATGTCGACAAGCCCTTCATGATGGCGATTGAGGATGTCTTCTCCATCAAGGGGCGTGGCACGGTAGTCACGGGCAGTGTCGCCCGCGGCACCTTGCTGAAAGGCACCGAAGTCGACATCGTCGGCTTGCGAGATGAGATCGTCAAGACGGTCGTCACTGGGATCGAGATGTTTAACAAAGAGTTGGACCAAGCGCAGGCCGGCGACAACGCCGGGATCTTGCTCCGCGGCATCGGCCGTGATGAGGTGCAGCGCGGCATGGTGATTGCGAAGGTAGCGTCAATTACGCCGCACAAGAAGTTCAAGTGCGAAGTTTATGTGTTGCGCCGTGACGAAGGCGGGCGGCACAAAGCCTTCTTCAGCGGTTACCGACCGCAGTTCTACATTCGCACGATGGATGTGACCGGCACAATCACATTGCCCGATGGCGTCGAAATGGTCATGCCCGGAGACAATGTCAATCTGGATGTTGAATTGATCACGCCGGTGGCGCTGGAACGGGGTTCCTCGTTCGCTATTCGCGAAGGCGGCTTGACGGTCGGCGCGGGTCGGATCACCGAGATCCTCGAGTAAACAGTCTACGACAATGACGCGAGCCGGGCGCCTTGCCCGGCTCGGCTGACTGGTTCGACGACTTGGACGTACAGAAATAGGTGACGGAATGGCAAAGAACAAGATTCGCATCCGACTGAAAGCGTACGACCACCGCGTGCTTGATCAGTCAGCGCAGCGAATAGTGGATACGGCGGAAAGAACCGGTTCGCGAGTGGTTGGACCGGTGCCCTTGCCGACGCGGATCGAGCGTTTCACCGTGCGGCGTTCGCCCTTCATTGACAAAGATTCGCAGGAGCATTTTGAAGTAAGGACGCACAAGCGACTAATCGATGTGCTGGAACCTGACAGCAAGACGATTGACACATTGATGCGGCTGAATCTGCCGGCCGGAGTCGATATTGAAATCAAGATTTAACCCTTATCGCGCAGACGCTAACGCGCGTGAGCGGTCTCCGGTAGAGCGTTCACACGATTTCCGAAGCGCGGAACGAGTTGGAATCGCGCCTTCCCAAGGCGTGGTCAAGGGGAATATCGGGCGTCTACGAACGAATCAAGCGCGCCTGAGTGGAGGCTAAATCATGAAGGGCATGATTGGCAAAAAAGTGGGGATGACCCAGATATTTGATGAACAGGGCACGGTGATCCCGGTCACTGTGATTCAGGCGGGACCCTGCTACGTCACGCAGATTCGCAACGAGGAACGCGATGGCTATGTCGCGGTCCAACTGGGATATGGCGAGACCAAGCCCAAGCGACTGACCAAGGGACAGCTGGGGCATTTGCAGCGGTCTGACTTGCCGGCGCTGCGCCATCTACGCGAGTTTCGGCTGACGGACCGCGACGACCTGGCTGTTGAAGAGGGCCAAGAGATAAGCGTAAATGTATTTGCGCGCGGCGATCTCGTCGATGTCATTGGCACGAGCAAGGGCCGCGGGCATGCCGGCACAATCAAGCGTCACGGCTTTGCGCGCGGCCCCAAGACGCATGGGCAGTCGGACCGAATGCGTTCGCCTGGCTCGATCGGCATGTGCGCGACGCCGGGACGGACGCTAAAGGGCAAGAAGATGGCCGGACGCATGGGCAATGACCGGGTGACCGTTCAGAACTTGTCTCTTGTCGTCGTCGATGCCGAGAACAACGTTTTGGCGGTTAAGGGCTCCGTGCCTGGCGCCAAGGGCAGCATCGTCATGATCCGCCCGGCTTTGAAACGCGCCTAGCTGGCGCTGTTGACAGGAGAGAATGCCATGCAGTTACCCGTCTTGAACAGCGCCGGTCGCGAAGTATCGCAGGTCGAACTGCCCGCCGACATCTTTGAAGCGAAGATCAATGTCGGCTTGATGCATCAAGCCTTCGTCCGGCAAATGGCGAATGCTCGACAGGGTTCGCATAACACTCTTTCCCGCAGCGAGGTTCGCGCTACTGGCGCGAAATGGTATCGGCAGAAGGGTACGGGCCGCGCGCGCCACGGCGCCCAGAGCGCGCCTATATTTGTCGGCGGTGGTTTGGCGCACGGACCAAAGCCGCGCGATTACTCGAAGCGGATGCCAAAAAAGATGCGCCAGGGCGCCATTCGCTCGGCACTAAGCGCGCTGGCAAGAGATGAGCAACTGGTATTGGTTGACAAGCTCGATCTTGAAGCGCCGAAGACCAAAGAAATGCGCAGGTTTATCCAGGCCTTGGCGGGCGAACAGTCGGCGCTGATTGTGGTGACGCGCGACCAGAAAACGGTGCGCAAGAGCGCGCGAAACCTCACGAAGGTCCATTCGCTCGTGGCTGAGTATCTGAATGTCCGTGACCTGTTGAAGTACGATAAGGTCATCATGTCATTGGACGCTCTGGACGTGGTCAAGAGCATCTGGGGCAAGGGAGCGTAACATGGCCGAGCTACATATCTACGATGTTATTCGCCGTCCGCTCATTACGGAAAAGACGGCTCAGCTGGCGGAGGCACAGAACAAATACGTCTTCGAGGTCGACAGAAACGCCAACAAGATCCAGGTCAAGGAAGCAGTAGAAGAGATATTCGACCTGGAAGGCAAAGTGACGAAGGTGAGCACAATGGTGATGCCGGCGAAGCGCGGCCGCCGCGGGCGCAACGAGTATATGCGCGCCCAAGCGTGGAAGAAGGCGATTGTGACGCTGGAAGAAGGCGTTACGATCGAGCTGTTTGATGTTTAGGGAGGTAGACTAGGATGCCCATCAAGGTCTATAAGCCAACCTCGCCCGGCCGCCGTGATATGACCGGGTATACATTTGAAGAGATTACAAAGAAGAAGCCGGAGCGCTCGCTGACGCGCGCCCTGCGCAAAACCGGCGGCAGGAACAACACCGGGCGGATTACGGTGCGTCACCGGGGCGGCGGACACAAGCGGCGTTACCGGATCATTGACTTCAAACGACAGAAGGAAGACTGCCGCGCAGAGGTTATTGCGATCGAGTATGACCCAAATCGTTCCGCGCGTATCGCGCTTCTGCAATACGAAGACGGAGTGAAGAGCTACATCATTGCGCCAATGGGCGTTCAAGTAGGCGATACAATCGGAAACGGCGCCATGAGCGCGTTGCGCGCGGGAAACAGCCGCGCTCTGAAGGACATTCCACTGGGAACGGTGGTTCACAATATCGAAATGCGCCCAGGCAAGGGCGGGCAACTGGCGCGCTCTGCTGGAACATCGGCGCAGATTCTGGCGTCGGAAGGCAAATATGTGACGCTGCGTCTGCCAAGCGGCGAAATGCGTATGATTCTCGCTGCCTGCCGCGCGACCATCGGTCAGGTTGGCAATGCCGAGCACTCGAACGTTAAGCTTGGGAAAGCCGGACGGCGGCGTTGGCTGGGTTGGCGGCCTTCAGTCCGGGGGACGGCGATGGATCCGGCGAGCCATCCACACGGTGGCGGCGAGGGTAAATCCGGCATCGGCATGGCTGCTCCAAAAACGCCTTGGGGCAAGAAGGCGCTTGGCGTTCGCACGCGGCGCAACAAACGTACATCGCGTTTTATCATTCGCCGCCGCGGTAAGCGCCGTTAATCAGGGGAGACGAAAATGTCACGGTCACTCAAGAAAGGCTACTACACGAGCCCGAAACTGCTGGGAAAGATCGAGCGGCTCAATCAGCAGAACAAGAAGGTCGTCATCCGCACGTGGAGCCGCGCCAGCACGATCTTTCCGCAGATGGTCGGTCATACGATCGCGGTGCATGACGGCCGGCGGCATGTGCCGATTTACATCACCGAGAACATGGTCGGGCACAAGCTTGGCGAATTCGCGCCGACGCGTACCTTCCGCGGTCATATCACGGATAGTAGACGATAGAGGTGGACGATATGGAAGTTCGCGCTATATCCCGATATCTTCCGATCTCTCCGCAGAAGCTGCGCCTCGTTTGCGACAAGGTTCGCGGCATGGACGCGGAGGAGGCATTGATCGTGCTTGACTATATGCCGCAAAAGGGCTCGGAGTTGGTGAGCAAGACTTTGTCCTCCGCCATGGCCAACGCCGTCAACAATTTTGACCTCAATCGGGAAGAGCTGTACGTATCGCAGATCTTCGCCGGCGACGGTCCCACCCTGAAGCGCTTCAAAGCGGGCGCGCGCGGACGCTATAAGCCACGTTTGAAGCGCACATCTCACCTTTGGGTGATATTGGCAGAGCGAGAGGAAGACGATAATGGGTCGTAAGGTTCATCCCAAGGGGTTCCGCCTAAAAGTCATCCGTGAATGGGATGCGCGCTGGTACGCGGAAGGCGAGCGTTATGTAAACTTGCTGATGGAAGATCGCAAGATTCGCAAGTACCTCAAAGCGAAGACAACGCGCGCGGGCGTATCCCGCATCGAGATCGAGCGCCATCCGAATCTCGTGATTATTACAATCAACACGGTTCGCCCGGGGCTGATAATCGGCCGCAAGGGCGAGGCTGTTAAGGAATTGCGGCAAAACTTGCAGGACATGACCGGCAAGAAAGTCAAAGTTGAAGTTAGCGAGATTGAGAAGCCAGACCTGGATTCGACCTTGGTGGCTGAGAACGTGGCGTCGCAGCTTGTGCGGCGCATCGGACACAGCCGCGCTATGAAGCGAGCCATTATGCAGGCGATGCGACAGGGCGCCGGCGGGATACGCATTGAAGTCAGCGGACGGCTCGGCGGCTCTGACATGGCGCGCCGCGAGTGGATGTTTGATGGTCGCGTGCCGCGCAATACCTTACGCGCTGATATTGATTATGGTTTTGCCGAAGCCCTGACGACCTTCGGTCAGATAGGCGTCAAAGTGTGGATCTACAAGGGCGATATATTGCCCGGCGAAGATCCTTTCAGCACCGGCGCGCAACGCACATCGGGGCACGACGGGCGTCGTGGACGGCGCAACTGATCCGCTGGTACCTGAGGAATTAATGACATGTTGATGCCGAAACGCAGAAAACACAACAAGCAAATGCGCGGGCGCATGCGTGGCAAAGCGCGGCGGGGCGCAGTCGTGCAGTTCGGAGATTATGGCTTGCAGGCGCTTGAGCCCAGCTGGGTGACAAGCCGTCAGATAGAGGCTTGCCGGCGCGCGATGGTTCGCTACATTCGCCGACGTGGCAAGGTCTGGATCCGCATCTTCCCGGACAAGCCAGTGACGCAGAAGGCGGCGGAAACGCGCATGGGCAGCGGCAAAGGCTCGGTGGAGAAATGGGTCTGCGTCGTTAAGCCCGGTCGGATCCTGTTTGAAATGAGCGGCGTGCCGGAAGATGACGCGCGCGAGGCATTGCGCCTGGCATCGCATAAGCTGCCGATTAAGACTAAGTTTGTCAAGCGCTTCGACCCAATCTCGGGTCGGGAGGTCAACTGATGGTTATGGACGAAATTCGCGCCCTTTCCAGTGACGACATCCTGGACAAGATTGAAGATCTCAAAGTCGAGATGTACACCTTTCGCCTGCAGAAAGAATCGGGCGAGCTTAAAGATACGACGCTGTTTCGGAAGACCCGGCGGGATATCGCTCGCTTGAAGACGGCCTTGCGCGAGCGTGAATTGGCGGCCGAGGTTGTCGCCCGAGGGGGAGCTAATGCCGAATAATCGTAAACGAATGGTCGGGACGGTCGTCAGCGACAAGATGGAGAAGACTGTCGTTGTGGCGATCGAGAATCGCAAGATGCATCCCGTATATCACAAGGTAGTCTCATCGACGCGCAAAGTGATGGCGCATGACGAAACGGGGGCAAGCACCGGCTCATTGGTCCAAATTGTTCAGAGCAGACCGCTCAGCAAGCGCAAACGCTGGGTGGTAGAGAAGGTGCTGCATGTGCCGGAGAGCGCGGCCAGCTAAGTCGGGCTTGCGGACGCTAGTCGCTTGAATGGAGAAATGGTGCGATGATTCAAACAGAATCGCGTGTGAAGGTAGCGGACAACAGTGGCGCGCAGGAAATCCTGGTGATCCGTGTTATCGGCGGATCAAAGGTGAAGTATGGCTACGTCGGTGATATCGTGGTGGGAAGCGTAAAGTCGGCATCGACATCCGGCGGCGTGAAGAAGGGCGAATTGGTCCGCGCCGTAATCGTGCGCACGCACAAAGAGTATCGCCGCCCGGACGGCTCCACCATTCGTTTCGACGACAACGCCGCGGTTGTCTTGGCGGAGGACCTGGAGAATCCCCGCGGGACACGTGTGTTTGGACCGGTCGCGCGAGAATTGCGGGATAAGGGCTTCATGAAGATCGTTTCGCTGGCGCCAGAGACCTTGTAGACGAGGATGATAAGATGCAACGAATACAGCAGGGGGACTTGGTTGAGGTCATCGCGGGCAAGGACAAGGGCTTGCGCGGCGAGGTAGTGCGCGTTCTGGTCAAGAAGAATCGGGTGATCGTCAATGGCGTGAATATCATGAAGCGGCACCGTAAGGCGCGGCCCGCGCCCGGCGGGCAGCAGATTCCGGCGCAAATCATCGAGTTTGAAGCGCCGCTGCACATCTCGAACGTGATGCTGGTCTGCAAGGAAACGGATCAGCGCACCCGGGTGGGTTTCCGCATCAATGAAGATGGCTACAAAGTCCGCTACAGCAAGAAAAGCGGCAGCGATATCGAGTAGGGCAGCGAGGTCAACACCATGGAAAACCGCATGTACACCCGCTATCTGGAAGAAGTTGTGCCGACGCTTACCCAGGAGTTTGGCTACAAGAATCCGATGCAGGTGCCGACGCTTAGCAAGATTACGCTGAATATCGGCGTTGGCGAGGCGATTGACGAGCCGCGCTCGTTGGACGGCGCAGTCGAGGATTTGAAGACCATCACCGGCCAGCAGCCAGTCGTTACCCGAGCGAAGAAAAGCATCGCCACCTACAAGCTGCGCGAGGGCCGGGCTATTGGCACAAAAGTCACTTTGCGCAAAGCGCGGATGTGGTCGCTCTATGACCGCCTGGTCAACATCGCGCTGCCACGCATCCGCGACTTCCGCGGCGTGCCGGCCAAGTTGGATGGCCGAGGCAATTTTACCGTCGGCTTGCGGGAGCAGTTGGTCTTCCCGGAGATTGACTTCGACAAGATCGACAAGGTGCGTGGAATGGAAGTCACTATCGTCACGACTGCAAAGACCGATGAGGAAGGCCGCCGATTGCTATCCCTGCTCGGCATGCCCTTCCAGGGGAACTAGAGAGGATTACATGGCGAAAAAATGCATGCAATTTCGGGAACAGCGTCGCAAGTACGCGGTGCGCGTTCGGCATCGCTGCAAGGTCTGCGGTCGTCCGCGTGGATATATCCGGCGATTTGGCTTATGCCGGATCTGCTTCCGCGAGATGGCTTTGAATGGCGAGATTCCCGGTGTTGTGAAGGCGAGTTGGTAGGAGGCATAGCCAGTGTCAAACGTGACAAATGATCCAATTGCCGATATGTTAACGCGTATTCGCAACGCACTGACTCGCGGCAAACCAGAAGTCATCCTGCCCACTTCAAAGATCAAGGTGGAGATCGCCCGGATTCTCAAGGAAGAGGGCTACATTGAGGACTTCTCGATCGGCGAAGAGACGCCGGCGCCGCTGATCAAGGTGCAGTTGAAATACTTTGGTTCGCGCCGTGAACGGCGGCCCGTGATCACGCAACTGCGTCGAATCAGCAAGCCGGGACGCCGCGTGTACCGCAAGCGCAAAGAATTGCCGATCGTGCTGAGCGGTACAGGCATCGCGATCGTGACGACACCCAAAGGCGTAATGACGGCGCAGCAGGCTCGTCGCAGCGGAGTCGGCGGCGAAGTGCTTTGTTACGTCTGGTGACGAAAGGGATTTATGTATGTCTCGCGTAGGAAAGCAGCCGGTAACGCTGCCCAACAAGGTGAGCGTCGCCATCGATCGAAACACGGTGATTGTGACGGGACCAAAGGGAGAACTGGCTCAGGATTTCAATCCGGATTTGACGATTCGCCAGGAAAACGGCACGATCGTTGTGGAGCGACCCTCCGACCTTCGTCATCACAAGGCGCTCCATGGCTTGACGCGATCGCTGCTGGCAAATATGGTGCTGGGCGTATCAGAGGGTTTCCGCAAGACACTTCAGATCCAGGGCGTTGGCTACCAGGCTAGTCTGCAGGGGAAGAACTTGCAGTTGCGATTGGGCCACTCTCATGAGGTTATTGTCGAGCCGCCAGCCAACATCTCATTTGAGGTGCCGCAAGAATCCAGAGGTACGATTATTCACGTCGATGGCATCGACAAGCAAGTTGTCGGTCAAATGGCGGCCGATATTCGCGGCTGGCGCCCGCCGGAACCATACAAGGGCAAAGGTGTCCGTTATTTGGGCGAATACGTGCGGCGCAAAGCTGGCAAAGCGGGAAAGCGATAGTTGACGCAGCGCCGGCGCAATCGCACAGAATTGAAACCGGAACGCGCAAAGGCGCAACGATACTGAAGCAAGGACATACGAAATGGCAGATATCACTGGTCGAAAGAAACATGCCGCGCGCAAGCGACGCCACCGGCGAGTGCGGAAGCAGATCTCAGGCACGGCGACCCGGCCGCGGATGAATGTCTTTCGCAGCAATAGCAACACATTCGTGCAAGTCATTGATGACATGGCTGGACGCACTCTGGTGGCCTGCTCAACTATCGACAGGGAATTGTCGCCAGCGCTGGTCGACAAGAACAAGGTCGAGGCGGCGAAGCTGGTCGGCCAAACTGTCGCTGAGCGAGCCAAGGCTGCCGGTATTGAGCGTGTCGTCTTTGATCGCGGAGGCTACAAATACACCGGTCGCGTCGCAGCAGTCGCTCAAGGCGCGCGCGATGCGGGCTTGCAGTTATAAACGTGGAGAGCAAATATGGCTGAAAGAAGAAGGCGGGATTCGCGCAGGAACCAGGAAGAGCGCGATGAATTTGACGAGCGCGTAGTTGACATCCGGCGCGTTGCCAAGGTAATAAAAGGCGGCCGACGCTTCGCCTTTCGCACCGTTGTTGTGGTCGGTGATGGCAAAGGCAATGTCGGCGTCGGCATCGGCAAGGCGCGAGCCGTGCCCGACAGTATTCGCAAGGCGGCCGAGCGAGCCCGCCGCAACATTGAAGGCGTATCGCTTTCTGGCGCCACCATCCCGTATACGGTCATTGGCCGGCATGGCGGCGCGCGGGTGCTGTTGAAACCGGCGGCGCCCGGTACCGGCGTCATTGCCGGTGGCGGCGTGCGCGCAGTGCTTGAAGTAGTTGGCGTGCGCAATATCTTGACCAAGAGCCAGGGCAGCGCCAATCTGCTGAATGTCACGATGGCTACCCTGGACGCGTTGAAGCAGTTGCGCAGTAGCGAGCAGCTGGCGGAAATACGCGGCAAACCGGTGCGCGAAGTCGCGCCAGTATGGGAACGACGCCGCGATTCGGGAGGCGAGCATGCCTGAGCAAAGTGGCAAGCTGCTCAAGGTCACCTTGGTCAAGAGCCCGATCGGCTATAACGCGCGCCAGAAGGCAACAGTAAAGTCTTTGGGATTGCGCCGGATGCGCCAGAGCGTGTTGATCGGCGATGCGCCGCAGATACGCGGCATGATCGCTAGAGTGCGCCATCTGGTGGCTGTGGAAGAGGTCGAGGAAAATGAAGCTACATGATTTGAAACCGGACAAAGGGTCAAAGCGCAAGCGCACACGCGTCGGTCGCGGCATTTCGGCTGGCAAAGGCAAGACCGCCGGGCGCGGCCACAAGGGCCAGGGCGCGCGGAGCGGCGGCGGCAAGGGTCCCTACTTTGAGGGCGGTCAGTTGCCTATGGTCCGCCGTCTGCCATTCAAGCGCGGCTTCACCAACATCTTCGGCATATCGTATCAGGAAGTCAACGTGGATTCGTTGGAGGCTCGGTTTGATGACGGCGCCGTCGTCAACGGGGCCAGTTTGGCGACAGCCGGCCTGGTCCGCAAAGCCGGGGATCCAATCAAAGTTCTCGGCCGCGGCGAATTGAACAAGAAACTCGAGGTCCACGCGAACAAGTTTAGCAAGAGCGCTTCCGCCAAGATCGAGCGTGCCGGCGGAAGCGCGACCAGTCACGCATTGAAGGTGACTGGCGCCCGAGCGACCGTCAAGCGCCTGCGAAAGGTCGACCTCGAACGGCTGTACGGCGATTCAAACTGATGCGCCCGGCGCGCAGTTGGCGTGGAGCGCAACATGTGTTTGTCGAGTCGCGTATACAACATTGAGGCGCCGCCCTCTGAGCGCGTTAGCTGCAACTCGTTCGCTTCCGTGGCAGTGCCGGGACTTCACTGAGGATAGGGAAACAGACTCATGATACAAGCTTTGCGTAACGCTTGGCGCCTGCCGGACGTGCGAAACAAACTGCTCTTCACCGTCTTCATTCTCATTGTGTATCAGTTTGCGGCGCATGTGCCCGTTGTCGGCGTCGACCGGAATGTCCTGCGGCAAGTATTCGAGAGCGGCAGCAGCGCGGGCAATCTCATTCAGGTGATGAACTTGCTGTCTGGCGGCGCCGTGGCCAACTTCAGCGTGATTGCCAACGGCGTCTATCCATACATTACCGCATCGATCATCTTCCAGCTGCTCGTGCCAATTGTGCCGGCGCTGGAACGCATCCAGCGTGAACCGGGCGGGCAAGAGAAGATCCAGCGGTATACCTATTATGTCGCTATCCCGATGGCGGTTTTGCAGGCGCTGGGACAGATTAGCATCTTCAACCTGGCTACCGGAACCGGCGCAGAGATCATTCCTGGCTTCGGCTTCGGCATCGGCAGCGATTTGCTGTTGACGGTGTCGGTGTTGACTACGATGACGGCCGGCACGATGTTTGCCATCTGGCTGGGCGAATTGATCACCGAGCAGGGTATCGGCAACGGTATTTCGATCATCATCTTTGCCGGCATCGTGGCGCAGGCGCCGCAGAATCTGATCCGTCTTCTGACG
This sequence comes from Anaerolineae bacterium, assembly GCA_022824465.1. Taxonomy (GTDB): domain Bacteria; phylum Chloroflexota; class Anaerolineae; order Aggregatilineales; family Phototrophicaceae; genus UBA6055. Next base: position 230,125 of record JAJDZV010000004.1, on the reverse strand, counting down.
CAGCAGCCCGACCGCAGCATCTACAATCTCGTGCTTTTCATTGTCATTACGGTGCTAAGCGTTCTGGCGGTGGTGATCATACAGGAAGGCGTTCGGCGGATACCGGTTCAATATGGCCGACGTGTGCGCGGCAATCGCCAATTCGCGCAGCAAGACAGCTTTATTCCGTTGCGCGTCAATCCGGTGGGCATGATCCCGTTGATTTTCGCCCAATCCATCATCACGTTCCCGGCGATTATCGCCAGCCTGTTCCCGCCCGGCGCGGTCGGCAATACCATTCAGACGACTTTTGGCAATCAGCAGGGGCTGCTCTATTGGGGAACGTTTTTCCTCATGACAGTCGGCTTTACCTTCTTCTACGCTGAGGTCATGGTCGGCAACCAAAACCTGGCAGAGTCGCTGCAGCGAAACGGCGGCTTCATTCCCGGCATTCGCCCGGGCAAGCGGACCGAGGACTATATCAAGACGACCACGCGCCGCGTTACGTTCGTCGGCGCATTTTTCCTTGGCGTGATCGCGATTATCCCCGGTGTCGTCGATCTGGTGAATCGCGTCATATTCCCGCTAGAAGCGTCGACCTCCGGCGCCGTCATAAACGCGGGTCTCGTAATATCTGGTTCCGGCTTGATTATCGTCGTCGGCGTCGTCATTGACACCATGCGCCAGCTGGAAGCGCAACTCGTCATGCGGAATTACGAGGGCTTTATGCGCTGATTGTCGCCGCGCCTGGACACCTTGGGAGCCGAGTTCACCAATATGCTCGGCTCTCTTTGTGTCGGGCGTATACTTTCAGCGTGGCGTCGAGTCGGGACTACTGGCAAGGTGTTGTGGAGCTGGGAACATGGGTCTGTACGTGATCTTGATGGGCATTCAAGGCGCTGGCAAGGGCTTGCAGGCGAAACGAATTCAAGAAAGCTACGGCATTCCGCAAGTGTCCACCGGCGACCTGTTTCGCGCGATGCGAACGCGCACAGATGATCTCGCGCGCAAGGTGCAGCAAATCATGGCCTCCGGACAGCTTGTAGACGATGACACGACCAATGCTATAGTCGCCGACCGGCTGTCGCAGACGGATGCGCAAAATGGGGTGATTCTCGATGGCTACCCGCGCAATCAGGCGCAGGCGGCTTTTCTTGAATTCCATTTGGCGGAGAAAGGCGCGCATGTCAACGCGGTATTGCTGCTTGAACTGGATCTCTTCACCGCGTTCAAGCGGGCTTTCGGGCGCGTATCGGCCGCCGACGGCAGCAGCTACAACTACTACTACAACGCCAAAGGCGTAAACTTCGATTGGGAGCAGGCGCCCTCAAGCGACTTTCCGCCCCGGTTGACAGCGACGCTTGCAGTCAGCGGCGAGTCGCTCAAGCGTCGTGCCGATGACGCCAGCGCCGATGCCGTCATCAAACGAATTGATACCTATCTTGAGGCGACGCAGCCCTTGATCAACTATTTTGACGCCCGAGGTATCGTGAAACGGATAGACGCCGACCAGAGCATTGATGCCGTTTGGGCCGACATCCAGCTCGCCCTTGACGACTAGTCGCGGACGGGATACCGCGTAAAAACAACGATGGCGCCGGTCCTGAAATCCCCTGAGGAACTTGAGCTGATGCGCGAGGCTGGGCGTATCGTAGCGATCGCGCACGAGGAAATGCGCCAGGCGATCGCGCCCGGCGTTTCCACCAAACGACTCGATACGATCGCCTCGTCGGTACTGCGTGAACATGGCGCGGAGCCCTGCTTCCTTGGTTATGCGCCGGGCGATCATCCGCCTTTTCCAGCGACAATCACCGCCTCGATCAATAGTGAATTGGTGCATGGCATTCCGTCGGATTCGCGCATCCTACAAGCGGGCGATATCATCGGTCTGGATGTCGCCTGTTTTTATCAGGGAATGGTCGGTGATGCCGCCTTCACGCACGCGGTCGGTGAAATCTCGCGATCGGCGCAGCGACTATTGGACTCGACCAGCGCGGCGCTTGCCGCGGCGATTAAGGCATCGGTCCTGGGCAACAGAATTAGCGATGTCGCCAAAGCCACCGCGAAGACCGCGGGGCGCGCCGGTTACAGCGTCGCCCTCCAATACACCGGGCACGGCGTCGGATATTCTATGCATGAGGAGCCGCAAGTGCCGAACTGGTGGCACAGCAAGAAGGGTCAAATGCAATGGCAAGATTATGACTTGGCTGTCGGTATGACGTATGCCATCGAGCCAATGCTCATCGCAGGCCGCCCAGACCTTGAAGAATTGGATGATGGTTGGACCGTGGTGACGAAAGACGGCTCGCTGACGGCGCATTTTGAACATACGGTCGCGATTTGCGAAGACGGTCCCTGGATACTGACCTTGCCATAACGTGATGACCAAGTCAGCATTTCGCTTTTGCCTCACGACTCTGCTCGCGTTTGTCTCGGCAGGTTCCCTGGCGCAGGGTTATACACCGCTGTTCATGGTCAGCGAATGTCCCGTTTTCATGCGCCAACTTGCCGCGGAAAGCCGCGCGGAGGTTAGCTGTGGCTATCTCGTCGTACCAGAAGATCGCGAGGATTCCGACAGCGAGCGCAGCGTTGAGCTCTTCACCCTGAGAATCGCCGGAAGGCAATCACTTGAAAACGCGCCGCTCATTTACATAAGCGGGGGACCTGGTTCTTCAATTGCGGGACAAATTGCCGACATCTTGCGCTCGCGGCTGCTGGAGCGCTACGAAATTATCGCCATTGACCAACGCGGCGCCGGGCTTTCGCGTCCGTCTTTGAGTTGTTCCGAACTTGATGCCCAAACAAGTAAGACCAGCGCCGACTGGCTTGAAGACTGCTATGCGCGCCTGAACCGTGAAGGAGTCGGATTGCATGCTTACAATGGCGTCAATATAGCTAACGACATTCATGATTTACTGGTTGCGCTGCAAATTGACACGGCAAATGTCTACGGATTCTCCTACGGTTCGCGCCTGGCTCTATTGATGGCGCGAGATTTCCCGATGCGGGTAAGGTCGCTGATTCTGGATGGCGTCTTGCCTTTGCATGTCGATAGATTCAACCAGCACGCGCTCAACGGCTATCAGGCGCTTGAGCGACTGTTCGATCGCTGCGCGTCAGCGCCCGACTGCAAGCGCGCCTATCCGGATCTGCGCGGCGCCTTCCTTGAAGTGATACAGACGCTGAATCAAAAGCCGGCGACGATGCCAGGATCAGACGAGCATCATACAGGCGATGACTTTGTCTACGATGTCTTGGCAATGCTCTACGACCGGCGCATGATTCCCTACTTGCCAGCGCAGATTATGGCATTTGCCCAAGGCGATTTCAGTGTCGACGCCGCCAAGATGGCTCGCGAACATGAAGCGGCGACAACCACCGCAAGTGATGCGCTCGCGAGTCTGGATCATTTCAGCGAGGGCTTGTGGCTCAGCGTCAGTTGCGCCGCCGACGAGTCGTTCAACAGCCGAGTGGAGATCGTCGATCGCGCGTCTACATTGCCTGCGCTCGTGAGGCGGCCGCTAGTTGCTGAGGCGCTTGATTTTTTATCCAAATGCCGTCGCTGGCTCGTGCCTCGCTTACCTGCGCTTGAGAACCAGCTAGTCGTAAGCCAGATCCCGACCTTGCTGCTATCAGGCTACTTTGATCCCGTGACTCCGCCGCATTGGGGCGAGGAGGCGGCGCAATACCTGGCTGTCAGCTGGCGCTATGTAATGCCTGACGGTGGTCACGGCGCGCTGTTTGCCGCGGATGACGAATGCGCCGTATCCATCGCGCTAGACTTCCTGTCAGATCCAATCGCGGAGCCGGCGCGCGATTGCCTGACAGACCAAGGGCCGATTGACTTTCACATCCATATGGATACGTGAATTTGCGCCAAATATGTCCTTTGACGCGCGGCAATACTGTGATACAATGCTCGGTCGTTGTCAATTGTCCGTTTGGACGAGTAGGACGTTGAGAGATTGGCGATTGGCAAAGGGGCGATTTCAAAATGCGCCCGCGGGCGGATTCGCGGAATGCCAAAGTAGCTACTGTGAGGCGGAATGCATGAAGGTTTCAGCAAGCGTCAAGCGCCGCTGCCCGAAATGTCGGGTAATCAAGCGCAAACGGCGTGTCATGATAATCTGTGAGAACCCGAAGCACAAACAGAGGCAGGGTTAGCGGACAGTTCGCCCCGATTAAGGAGAATCACAAATGGCTCGTATAGAAGGCGTCGATCTGCCCCGAGACAAACGCGTTGTCATTGGCTTGACCTATATCTACGGCATCGGAAATTCTACCAGCCAGCGCCTCTTGAATTCAGCCGGCATAGACCACGGCACGCGCGTGCGCGATCTTAGTGAAAGCGAAGTGCAGCGCCTGCGCGAGCTAATTGGCGGATTGACCATCGAGGGTGATTTGCGCCGTCAGACGCAGCTGAATATCAAGCGGCTGATGGAGATCAATTCGTATCGCGGCTTGCGTCACCGTCGGCGCTTGCCGGTCCGCGGTCAGCGCACGCGCACGAACGGACGCACTCGCCGTGGCAAGAAGCAGACCGTGGCCGGACGTGGCCGTCGGCGCGGCGCCACCAAGAAATAGGCGCCCTGCCGGGGACGCATTGGGCAATTTGAACAGCGGCGCCGCAAGTGAATCAAAGCAAGTTTGGAGTCTCCTCGCAAGTCGCGGAGACTTACTGAGAGCGAATTTCGGAGTCCAACTGGAGCAACTGAATGGCACGAGCGAGACGAGGCAGCCGTGGCGCTGCCAGGCGAGTATTCAAGAATATACCTTATGGTCAGGCGCATATTTATGCCACCTTCAATAACACGATCGTTTCCATGACCGACCAGTCCGGAAACGTTATCACCTGGGCGAGCGCGGGCACGTCCGGCTTTACCGGCAGCCGCAAGAATACGCCCTATGCGGCGCGCATGGCGGCGGAGACGGCGGCCGCCAACTCCCAGCAGCATGGTATGAAAGAAGTGGACATATTCGTGAAGGGTCCCGGACCCGGAAGGGAAGCGGCGATCCGCTCGATCCAGCAGAGCGGTTTGAAAGTGCGCTCCATCACCGACGTCACGCCGGTGCCGCACAATGGTGTTCGTCCGCCGAAGCGCCGGCGCGTATAAAGGAAAGGTTCGACCTCGACCATGGTATTTCCAGCAGAACCCACATCTGTCGACGCCAGTTCGGTTGATGCCAATTCAGTAACTGCCAACATGGTTCTGCCACATCAGGTGGAGAGCCAAAATGTCACCAAGGATTACGGTCGCTTCGTCATCAGCCCCTTGGAGAGCGGCTACGGCTTGACCTTGGGCAACGCGCTTCGCCGTATATTGCTGTCATCCTTGCCGGGCGCAGCCGTGACAAGCGTTCGCGTTTCCGATGTCCATCACGAGTTTTCCGAAATTCCTTACGTCCGTGAGGATATGACTCAGCTCATCCTGCAAATCAAGCAGTTGCGATTGGTGTTGCTGGGCGTTGAGAGCGCGCGACTGCGGCTGGAAGTGCCGCGTGCCGAGGGCATCGTTACGGCGGCCGACATTTGGGCGCCCCCTGAAGTCCAAATCGAAAATCCCAGCCTGTATCTCTTTACCGTAGACGACCAAGACGTCAACATCGAAATGGAATTCGAGGTTCGCACCGGCCGTGGCTTCAGCCCGGCCGAAGAGCGCGGACGTTTGCCAATCGGCGAGCTGCCGGTGGATGCCGTCTACAGCCCGATCAAACGCGTCAATTTTGAAGTGGAACGCGCTCGCGTCGGGCAGCGCACCAACTACGACAAACTTGTGCTTGAGCTTTGGACGGACGGCACGATCAGACCCGAGGAAGCAGTCGCCCAGTCCGCCCAGATCCTGATGCACCATCTCAAGGTCATCGCCGGCGTCGACGAGGACTGGTTCCAGTCCATTGAGTTGCCGCCGCAAATCGATGATGAACCAACGTATCCGCCGCTTTACGATAAGCCGATTGAAGAGCTGGACCTCAGTGTGCGTGTATTCAACTCGTTGAAGCGCACGGGGATCACGTCGGTTGGGGATGTGCTGGATATGTTGAATCGCGGTCCGGACGCGATGCTGGCTATTCGCAATTTCGGCGAAAAGTCGCTGGATGAGCTTGAGCAGAAGCTGCAGGAAAAGAACTACTGGCCCCACGAAAAACCTGAATAGCAGGCAGGCGAACGAGGCGCGATTATGCGACATCGGCATCACGGAAAGAAACTCAACCGCAGCGGCAGCCACCGCAAGGCGCTGCGCATGAACCTTGCGACAGAATTACTGACCCACGGGCGCATCCACACCACTTTTCATAAAGCCAAATTTGTGCAGGGTCACGCCGAGCGTTTGATTACCATTGCCAAGCGCGGTTTGGCAAAAGCCGACGAACGCGGCGATCAGATGGTGGCGGTGCACGCGCGCCGTCAAGTCGCCCGCCGCTTAAATAACAATCGAGTGCTGGTAGGCAAGGTCTTTGACGACTTGGCGCCCTTGTATGCCGACCGCCCCGGCGGCTATACGCGGATATTCAAGTTGGGACCACGCAAAGGCGACAACGCGGAGATGGCGTTGATCGAGTTGGTTGATTATGAGCTGGATGATTAACGGGACGTCAGACGATGGCGCGATTCGGCGCGATACTGTCTTATGACGGTACAGCCTATCAAGGCTTCCAACGTCAGCCGGAACCGACGCCTACCATTCAGGCTGAAGTAGAATGCGCCATCGCCGCGATAGCCCGACGCGCGGTCAGGGTAACAGCGGCGGGCAGGACCGATGCGGGCGTCCATGCGACAGGACAGGTGATTGCCTTTGATGTCAGTTGGAAGCACACAGACCAGGAGTTGTTGCGGGCGATTAATTCGCAACTGCCGCGAGATATCGCCTTGCAGCGAGTGTGGCGCCAGGCCGGTTTCCATCCGCGATTCGATGCCCGCTGGCGGCAGTATCGATATCAAATAGCGACGGTATGCGCCCGTCATCCGCTCCTTAGCCGCTTCGTCTGGCAGCGCATCGGCGAAAGTATGGATGACGCGAGTATGCGCGAGGCGGCGGCGATCTGCCTGGGCGAGCACGACTTTGCCGCCTTTGGCGCCGCGCCGCAGCCGGAAAGCAATAACACGGTTCGGCAGGTATTCATATCACGATGGGAGACACGGAAAGAAGAGTTCGGGACTCGCTACACCTACCGAATTCGTGGCACGGCCTTTCTGTACCACATGGTTAGACGCTTGGTCGGTACCATGGTTCAGGTAGGCGAAGGCAAGCTAACCATACGCGACTTTAGAGAGATTATGCTGAGCAAAGACTTGGAACAGGCGAAAGTATTGGCGCCGCCGCAGGGATTGGTTTTGGAAGAAGTTGGATATCCTGAACCGGCGGCTGCAAAATCATCAGAGCGCGCCGCCCAAACGGTTACAGTTGAGGCAGCGCTGGAGGAAAGTTCATGAAGCAAATTATCCAGAAGACCTTTGCCACAACGCCATCGGTTATCGAGCGGCGCTGGTGGGTGGTCGACGCAAAGGGCATGACTTTAGGGCGCATCGCCTCTAAGGTTGCGCCGCTTCTGCGCGGCACTCACAAGCCCTATTTCACGCCGCATCTGGACACTGGCGACTATGTAATTGTCGTCAACGCTGACAGAATTCATGTCACGGGTCGGCGCTTGGACCAGAAACTCTATTATCGGCACAGCGGCTATCCCGGTGGCTTGAAGAGCATGACCTTGCGCGAAATGATGACGAAACATCCCGACCGCGCCTTGAGGCTCGCCATCAAGGGGATGCTGCCGAAGGGTCCCTTGGGAAGGCAAATGTTCAGAAAACTCAAAGTCTATGCCGGCGACGAGCATCCGCATCAAGCGCAGCAGCCGGAATCTCTGGTACTCTAGCCCGCTGTCGACTTTTGCCGAGCTTGCGTTAATGGGCAATCAGTCGGTTCGGCAGCAAGCCATATTGAGGAGCGACTAAATGTCAGCACAGTATTATGAAGGAATTGGTCGCCGCAAGGCGGCGTCCGCGCGCGTCAGGCTGTTTCCTGGCGGTACGGGCCGGTTCATCATTAATGGCAAGGAAGGCGAGGAGTATCTGCCGCGTATGGGCGATATGCAGACTTGCCTGTCGCCATTGACGCACATTGGCCAAGAGCGCAGCTACGATGTCTCGGTGCACGTGAACGGAGGCGGCGTCACAGGTCAGCGAGACGCGATTCTGCTGGGTATCGCCAGAGCGCTGGAGAAAATCGATCCAGACCTCCGCGGCACGCTCAAACGGGAAGGATTCCTGTCGCGGGACGCGCGCGTTAAGGAGCGCAAGAAGCCCGGTTTGAAGCGAGCCCGCAAGGCGCCCACTTACACCAAGCGTTAGAAGCAAACTATGCATTGATCCAGCAGCAGCCAGTTGCCAACTGCGGAACTGGCTATTTTTTCATTGCGCATTTCCTAACCGCTTGCCAGAAAGTTGCGCGAGTGATAATCACCATTGTGGGTTTGGGTCCGGGCTCGATTAATCACCTTTCCTTGGCCGCTTGGCGTAAACTTCAATCCTGCGACTCTGTGTATCTGCGCACAGCGCGCCATCCATGCGTGTCGGAATTGCCCGCAAGCATCCGCCGCATAAGCTTTGATGAAGTCTACGATGCCTTCGACCAGTTCGAGCAGGTATACTCGGAAATCGCGAAGCGAGTGCTTGAGATGGCGCGTCGCGATGGCGAAGTCGTTTACGCGGTGCCTGGCGATCCGCGGGTGGGCGAGGCGAGCGTTGCCAAGATCCTTGACCAGGCGCGCGAGGAATCGATGGCGGTTGAGATCATTCCAGGCATTAGCTTTATCGAACCATGCCTGACGCTGCTGGGCATTGATGCGCTTGATGGCTTGCAAATCGTTGACGCGCTGGATGTCGCCGCACAGTATCATCCGCCTATAAACCCGGCGCTGCCGGCACTGCTGGCCCAGGTCTACAGCCGCGAGGTCGCCTCGGACCTCAAGCTGACCCTGATGAACCAGTATCCCGACGACTTTTCGGTCATGCTTGCGCACTCGGCTGGCAACGAAGATGCCAGGGTTGAAGCGCTTCCGCTTTTTGAAATCGACCGATCGCGCCAGATTGACCTTACAACGTCGCTGTACCTGCCCGCTCTCGGGGAGCTAAGCAGCTTCGAGGCTTTGCAGAATATCATCGCCCACCTGCGCTCGCCCGAAGGCTGCCCCTGGGACCGCGAGCAGACGCACCTGTCGCTGCGCCCGTTCTTGATCGAAGAAGCCTATGAAGTCCTGGAGTCGCTGGATGCCGGCGATCCGCAAGCGCTGTGTCAGGAGATGGGCGATTTGCTTTTGCAGATTCTCCTGCATACGCAGATCGCAATTGACGATGGCGAGTTTCACATGGCGGACGTGCTGAAGCATCTCAACGAGAAGATGATTCACCGCCATCCGCACGTATGGGGCGATGCGCCCAAGACTGGCGACTTCGGGCAGTTGTCGCAAATCTGGCAAGCGGCAAAGGCGGCCGAACGCGCGGAGGCCGACGCTGCGCCCGCGTCTCTGCTTGATGGCGTCCCTAGCGGCGCTCCCGCGCTATTTGTCGCCCAGCGCTATTCCGCGCGCGCTGCCAAAGTCGGCTTCGACTGGACCGATGTGACCGGCGTTGAAGCCAAATTCGAGGAGGAGCTTGCCGAAGTTTGGTCGGCGGAGACCGATGCGCAACGCATCAATGAAATCGGCGATCTTCTATTTGTGCTTGTGAACTGGCTCCGCTGGCTCGGCGTGGATGACCCAGAGAGCCTGCTGCGCGAAACCAATGCAAAATTCTATCGCCGCTTCCGGCATGTGGAGAGGCGAGCGGCACAAGCCGGCAAAGCAATCAGCGAGCATTCGCTGGACGAATTGGAAGGCTGGTGGCAAGAAGCCAAGCGTTCAGGGCTCTGATGGATACCGCTAAGATGCGGCCACAATCCGTCGCCGACCTAGGGCAAGAAGCGGCTGTTCAACTGTCGCGAATATGCAAGCTCTGCTAGTATCCCTAGTGATCTCATTAACCGTTTGCTTGAAGCGGGAGATATTGAATGAAGGCGGTGATACTTGCGGCCGGGCAAGGTACGCGGCTGCGACCAGTGACCTTGACTATGCCAAAATCCTTGGTGCCGGTCGCCAATCGCTGGCTGATCAACTACGCGCTTGACGCCCTGAAGAAAGCTGGCTTGACCGATATCGGCATCGTCGTCAACAGCCTGGATTCGCCGATCGTCAGCAATCTCAAAAACGGTCGCGCGCATGGCGTTAAGATCGAATACATCATCCAGGACGAGCAGCTTGGGCTGGCGCATGCCACCGCGCTCTGCCGCGAATTTGTGGGCGGCGAGCCCTTCACCGTATTCTTGGGCGATAATATCTTCCAAGACAAAATGACTGACTTGCTTACCTCGTTTGCCGACTCCGAAAAAGAAGCGGCGGTGGTCCTTGGCGCAGTTGCAGATCCCACCCGGTTTGGCATCGCCGAAATCGACAACGGACGTATCCTCCGCGTCGTGGAGAAGCCGAAAGAGCCCCCGTCGAATATGGCGATCGCCGGCGTCTATCTCTTCCGCGCGTCCATCTTTGACGCGATTCAGCGGATTACGCCGTCGGGTCGTAACGAGTTGGAGATCACGGACGCCATACAAGTGCTGATCGACGACGGCTTTTCAGTCGCCTCCTATAACCTTAATGGCTGGTGGATTGATGCTGGCAAACCGGATGCGATTGTCATGGCCAATCAACTGGTGCTTGAGGAGTTGCCCTATACGCCGGCGCCGGAACAAAGCGAACAGATCGAGGGCGAAAGTGAAATCTCCCATCGCGTGATCATTGGGCGCAGAAGCCGCGTCATCGACAGCGTCATTCGCGGACCAGTAATCATCGGGGAGAACACGGTCATTCGCAACAGCTACGTCGGTCCTTACACATCCATTGGCGACAACGTTACCGTGGAAGGCAGCGAAATCGAAGCCAGCATCGTCATGAGGAATTGTGAGATTCGCAATATCATGGGGCGCATTGACCGCAGTCTCCTGGCGGACAACGCTCGCGTCACATCAGCCACGCACATGCCCGATGCGCATCGCTTTGTTTTGGCTGAGAATAGCTACGTACAATTCTAGCGTTTACTTCAGAACCTTGGACGTCAGCAAGCTGCGGCGTCAAGAGTACTCGCTAGTCGGGTCCGGCCCAGGCGTGAAGCCGCAGATTGACTTTGCCGCTATCATCAAAAGCGATGCCTTCTTGCTCCAACAGCCGGCGTTGACAGTCGGCCTGTGCGCTGCCAGCTGGAAAGCTGATTCTGCCTTGACTGTTGATGACCCGGTGCCAGGGAATCGACTTGCCGCGCGGCGTCTTGCGCATAGCAGTCCCAACCCAGCGTGGCGCCAGCCTGCGCATCTGCGCCGGATCCATCGCTTCGTCCGGCGGGATCATCGAGGCAATCTGTCCGTAGCTGCTCACGCGCCCAGCCGGGATCTGCAAAACGATGTCCCAGACCTTCTCAAAGAATGATTTGGCATTTGGTGGATAGAACATTTGGTATCGGAATAGAATGTAATGAATGTGATCAAACTTGCTGTCAATCAGCCAATAAGCAACATGGCGGGAGACGCACATGAAAATTACCGGGCTGACGATCGCGGCGGTGAATATGAAGCGGATGGTTGCTTTCTACAACGCCGTGTTTGATGCAAATCTCAAGGAGACCGTGCATATTGGCGCCGAGCAATTCTACGGCGGCCGCATGGCCGGCTTCGAACTGACGCTCTGTCCCAATGCGATCGCTGGCGTCGTCGCCGAACAGAATCGACAGCAATTTCGCTTTGAAGTATATGATATTTACGCGGTGATGGCGCGTGGATTGGCTAATCATGGCAGCGAAATAAACCCGGTTGACGAATACAAGGGCGCAAAGGTCGGGTCGCTGGCGGACCCGGACGGCAATACAATCGAGTTTGTCGAGTTGATCTCATAAGTCACCATCTATGCTTCTGATGAGTTCCGCCGGGCTTGGCGCATAATTGCCCAAGTGGCGCACCACGATACCGCTGGCATGGTTTGCCAGCATAACTGCGTCTGGCGCCGCCAGGCCCGCCGCAAGCGCAAGCGTAGTCGTGGCGATCGCGGTGTCGCCCGCGCCGACGGTGTCAAATACATCGCTGATCTTGGGCGCCGGGCAATGGCTGCATACATGGTCATGATAGAGTGTGGCGCCACGGCTGCCCCGGGTGATGATCGTCGCCCGCGCGATGCCCAGAGTTTCGCTGATGTGCTGGGCGGCGCCTGCCATTTCATCGTCGGTTTGGAGCGGGCAATTGAGAAAGCGCTGAGCATCTTCGGCGTTGCATTTGAGCACATCAACCGCGCGAAAAGTCTCGAATTCACCTTGAACGTCCGCCGTAATCAGCACGTTTCTACGACAGCAAATCTGCCTGAGCCCGCGGACCAATGACGGCGTCAACAATCCGCCGTGATAATGCGATAGCAGGACGGCGTCAACATCGTCCATATTGCCCCTGACGAAGCTCATGATCGCCGCTTCAGCTTCGCCGTCAATTGGCCGCCGGGAAACGGTGTCGATTCGCGTGACTTGCTGCGGAAAGCGCAAGCCCATTTGCGCCAGGATTCTCGTCTTTACCGTCGTCGGACGGTCCGCGCAGCCGGTGATCCCGCTCGCGTCAATGCTTTGTTCGCGCAGGATCTGCTTCAGGCGACTGCCCGGCTCGTCGCAGCCAATGATGCCGACCTGTATGGCCTGGCTGCCCAGCGAGACGATAGTCGCCGATGGATTGGCTGAGCCGCCAGCAATGTAACGCTTGGATTCAAGCTCCAGCACCGGCACAGGCGCCTCGCGACTCATCCGCGTTGGCTTGCCGGTGATGTACTCATCAAGCATCACATCGCCAATGACGAGAACGGTCTTGTTTGCCAGACTGGCGACCAGCGATCGAAGCTCCTTAGGCACGCGCCTTCACCCGCTTCTGCAATAGACGGACGATTGCAGTTTACACCATATTAGCGGTTACGCTAAAGATGCGTTTGCCCGCTCGCGCTTAACGCCACGTTTGCCGCAGTACGGCGAGGGCAAAGCGCGGCAGGCGCATCATGCGTCGGAGCCGCCATGGCTGCCGGATCAAGCGATACAGCCATTCGAGTCCGCGCTTTCGCATCCAGTCTGGCGCGCGCGGCACGATCCCGGCGATAAAATCAAATGACCCACCAACGCCCATCGCCATCGAAACATCCAGGCGCGGCAGGTTGCGCGCGATCCACTTGTCTTGCACTGGCGCGCCGTAGGCTACAAATAGGATGTCGGCGCTGCTGGCGTTTATTCGCTCGACTATCGCGTCTTCTTCCGCCTCCGCCGGGCTGCCGCCATAAGTTCCCGCGATCTGCAAGCGCGGTAATCCTGACTGTAGAACCTCGGCTGCCCGCTGGGCGACCCCGTCGGCCGCGCCCAGGAAGAAGATGCGCCAACCGCGTTCGGCTGCTTGACGCGCGATCAACGGGACGCCATCCGACCCGGTAACGCGCTCGGGCAGCGGCGTTCGCAGGCGCCGGCTAGCCCAAAGCAGGCCGACGCCATCGGGAACGCATATCGCCGCACGCTGCAAAATATTGAAGAAGATCGGATCGCCCTTGGCAATCATTATGAACTCTGGATTGACCGTGCAAACATGCTGCGCGCTGAAATCGCTCCGCACCCAGCGGTCGATTTGCCGCAGCCAGCATTCATAAGTGACTGCGTGGACGGGCACTCCCAGTACTTCAATTCGCTGAATTGCTCCCGCGGACGGCGACTGCTGGCCCTGTGCCTCTGGCGCAGCGCGCTTCCCGTCGAGTAGATCGCGGGCCGCCTGTACAACCTGGCTGACCGTGACGAGCTTCATGCAAGTGCGCGCGGCGCAGCCTTCTCGCGCGCCAATGCGGTGCGCGACATAGCTGCAGGGACTGCATTCAACGCCGCTCCGCAGAACAGTCGGCGCTGCGCCCGGCGCCCACGGTCCCCAGGCTTCGCTGTTGCTGGGACCAAAGATACTGATGACCGGTGTGCCAGTCGCGGCCGCTATATGCATTACGCCGCTGTCAGCGCCAATGAAGAGATCCGCCCGCGCGATGACGTCAGCCAATTGCGGCAAGGTTGTCGCGCCCGCCAGATTTACTATATCTTCGTTCGCAAGTTGCGCGACTGCAGCGCCATCGTCATCGGCTGTCCCCACCAGGATGATCTGGGCACTGTGAGAATCTTGCAGCGATTGCGCGACCGCAGCGAAGCGGTCCGGCAGCCATCGTCTGGCTCTGCTATAGCCTCCGCTGCCTGCATGAATGACGATTGTTGCCGGCGCGGTCTCGTTCAGGGTTTGATGCGCATACGGCTCCCGGCGGACCTGTGCGGGCCTCGCTGCCTTGCTGGCGCCCAAAAGCGCGACCAGGTCAAGCCAATACTGCGCTTGATGTGCCGCGCCGAACCCGCGATCAGCCACGGCCTCAGTCAAAAAGCCGATATTGTCGTTCTGCAAGCCTATGACGCGCCCGGCGCCGCTCGCCCTCGCGATGAGCCAGAATTTCAGCGCGCCGGCCCGTTTGCTGAAATGGTGAAAATAGACGACCGCATCATATCTGGCGCGTCTAAGCGCAAGCAAACGCCCAAGGTTCGAAGGCGAGAGAGTGGCGCGGCTGGCGTTCCCGCCGCCCTTAAATGGTATGACTTGGTCGACCAGCGCCTCCGGCATGCAGGGCAACGCGCGCTCCGAAGCGAATAGATCAATCCGCGCCTGTGGACGCGCCTCGCGCAAGGCGGCTATCGCTGGCGTGGTCAAGACCAGGTCGCCTATGTCAGCCAATTGAATGAGAAGAATTCGCTCGCTCGCCATGATCTCGCGCGCCACTCGTCCATTGCCATTTTATCAGATTGGCAGTCGACAGTTTCAGTTCTTCGCGGAAATCTCGCGCAGGGCGGTCAAGACTTGTTCGGCCGCGGACTCCCAGGTGAAGCGCTTGGCGCGTCGACGGCCTCTTTGCGTCAGATCGCGCCGCAATTGCTCATCATCGCTGATTCTTGCCATGGCTGAGGCGATCGCGTCAATGTCCAGCGGATCCACCAGAAGACCACTATCGCCGATTATCTCAGCCAGGCTTGAAGTGTTGCTTGCGATGACAGGCGCGCCGGCCTGCATAGCTTCAACTGCTGGAAAGCCGAATCCCTCGTGTAAGCTGGGGAAGACCAAGGCGATCGCGCCGGCCAACAAGGCGCCTTTGTCAGCCTCGTCCACATAACCGGTGACGCGCACATTTCGCGCGCTCTTCAGCCAAGCATCTTCAAATAGCCAGCCTTTCGCGCCCGCCAAAACCAGCGCTGTCTGCTGGTCTTCACTGCTCGCCTGCCAACGCGCGAACGCGTCCACAAGCCGCTTAATGTTCTTTCGCGGCTGCAGGGTGCCCAGGAAGAGGAAATAGCGCCGCGGCAACCGGTGCTTTGCCCGCACAGCTTCCTTCTCTGCGCCCGAAGCGCCTGAAGTCGCGGAATCGACGCCGGGATAGATGACGCGAATCTTGTTTTCCGGCGTCCCATAGAAGCGCGCGAGGTCTGAGGCCGTCGCCCGGCTGTCGGCAAAGACGAGATCTGCGCGCGCCTGGCTGAATCGCGTGGTGGCGTCCAGGTAGGCGCGTTGTGCCAGCGGATGCGCGCCAGGGAACCGCTTGAAGCCCAGATCATGAATAGTCACGGCGGCACGCCCGGGAAAGACTACGGGCAAGCTATGAGACGGCACAAAAACAGTATCGGGCCTCGACTTCCAGAGTTCGGCGGCGAAGCGCAAATGCGTCCATACCTTCGGAAAGGGAACCACCGCTTCTGCGACATAGTCGGAACGCTCGAATAGATTTGCCGGCGGCCTGTCGCGAAAATACAGCGACATCATCAGCGGAGGCTTGGCGCTTTCGTTCGCCGCGATTAGTGACTGGATTAGGCGCAGGGAATAGGTCTCGGTGCCGGTTAATTGCGAGCGTGTGCTGCGGCTGGCGTCAATTGCGACTCTAACTGGCTTTTGACTCATCGCTCAGGCTCGTCACTAGGCGCCATCTTACTCGCCAGATTAGCCTATCGTCTGACTATCTTCGTTGAATACGGGCGGTCGCGGACCTGCGTCTGAATCGTCGCGGAAGCATCGGGCGCCGGCGCAAGTGAACTTATAGACCGATGATGCGTTCGCCGTCGTGACCGTCAATCACATGCCGCGTATCGACGATGGACCGGCTGACCACAGCGATCTCACGCCAGTCAAATGCCGTATGATCAGTGACCACAACTACGCAATCAGCCGTTTGCAACAGGCTCACGCTATAGTTTTCGGACCGCATCTGCTGTTCATTCTTCAAGCCTATCACGGGCACGTGAGGATCGTGGTAGCGGACTAATGCGCCCCGTTGACGCAGCAAGCTGATGATATCCAGCGCCGGACTCTCGCGGACGTCATCAACATCTCGCTTATAGGCGACGCCGAGAATGACGATTTGGGAGCCGCGTACCGATCGCTGCTGGTTATTGAGCGCCTCCGTGACTTTCTCGACCACGAAATAGGGCATGGAAGTGTTGATCTCGCTGGCGAGTTCAATGAAGCGCGCGTTGTAATTGAGAGTCTTCAGCTTCCAACTAAGATAATGCGGATCAACCGGTATGCAGTGCCCGCCGAGCCCCGGACCCGGAAAGAAAGGCATATAGCCAAAGGGCTTTGTGGCGGCCGCCTCAATTACTTCCCATACGTCAACATCCAGCTTGTCGCACATGAGCGCCATTTCGTTGACCAAGCCGATATTGACCGCGCGGAAAGTATTCTCGAGCAGCTTGACCATCTCGGCCGCCGTCGGCGAGCTGACTTCAATGATGGTGTCCACAGCCGCGCTGTACAAGGCCGTCGCCGCTTCCGCGCAACTCGGCGTGATCCCGCCAACTACTTTCGGGGTGTTGCGGACTGCGTAGGTCTGATTGCCCGGATCTATCCGCTCCGGCGAATAAGCGACGAAAACATCTTCGCCGACCGTCAGATCATCGCCGGCGATTTCCGGCACGATTATTTCCTCAGTGGTGCCGGGGTAGGTTGTGCTCTCGAGAACGATGAGCATACCTGGCTGGCGAATCCGCGCGATCGATTTTGTCGCCTGAATGATATACGACATATCGGGATCGCGTGTCTTGCGCAAGGGCGTGGGCACACAAATGCTGATGGCATCGACTCCGCGCAAGTCTTCGTAGTCGCTGGTCACGCGGAGCATCCCCGATTGAGTAAGGCGGCCGATGCGTTCGCTTGAAATCTCATTGATATAGCTAGCCCCGGCTTTGATCTGCGCAATCTTCTCGCAGTCGACGTCCAAGCCCAAGACCTTGAAACCCGCCTCGGCGAATTCGACGGCGAGCGGCAACCCGACGTAGCCGAGACCAGCCACCGCGATCTTGGCGCTTCGGCTTTCGATTCGTTCGAGCAACGCCACTTTGTGCTTCATCGTCACCTGGCGCAAGCTAGCATACATCGAGGATTATAGTACGCGCCTTCCGCTGACTATAGTCCAAAGTCAGCGAATGCCGCTGCGCGCGAAGCTTTCTACAAATTGCCGCTGAAAGACCAGAAAGAGGATGACGAGCGGCATGATGACGATCAGCGTGCCCGCCATCAACTGCCCGTAAAACGCGCCTTGATCGGTCGTCTTGATTAGCTTGTTCAAGCCCACTGTCAGCGGACGAATTTCTTCCGAGCGCGTGATGATGAAGGGCCAAAGGAACTCATTCCAATGCGAGCTGACAGATACCAGGGCGAAGGCGAGGTATGCCGGTATGGCGTTGGTAATGTAAACGTGGCGGATCACCTGATACAAGTTCGCGCCATCGATTCGCGCCGCCTCCTCCAATTCAAGAGGCACTTCGCGAAAGGTCTGCCGCAAAAGCAGTACTCCGAAGGCTGAACCCCAGTAGGGAATCATCAGCGCGACTCTTGTGTCGAAGAGCCCGAGCAATTGGATCGTGCGAAAGTTTTGCACCAGCAACACGCCCGAGGGAATCATCAACTGCAGCAAGATGATGAGAAGCAGGATGTTCCGCCCGAAGAACTTCATACGCGCGAAGGCGTAGGCGGCGGCCGTCACCGTAAGCAATTGTACGAGCAAGGTTCCCGCCACGAAGACGATGCTGTTCAAGTAGTGAAGGCTCCAGGGCGCGATGTCCAATGCCCGCTGATAATTGTCAAGCGTGACTTCACTGCCGAAGAATATGTTGCCGTTTGTCACCGGTTCCGCTTCGGGACGGACGCTTACCAGCACCGTGAAGAATAGCGGAATCAGAAAAGCAATGGCGAGCGCTGCCTTTAGAGCCGCGCCAAAACGGCGCAGCAGAAGATTCGCGTCTTTCATCAGGTTGGCTCGTCGCGCTCAAAAAGCAGGAAATTGCTCAGCGTGAATACCAGCACAAGTCCGATGAGAACAATGGTCATCGCGTTCACGTAGCCCCAGTTGCGCCGCTCAGATATATTCTGAAATACAAGATATAGCAGCAGATTCGCGCTATCAGCCGGACCGCCTTCCCCCAAAGCCTGCAATTGCTCAACGGTCTGAAATGCGAAAGTAAAGGCTATCACCACCACAAATAGCAGCGTCCGGCGCAGCAGAGGCATGGTGAGATACACAAACTGCTGCATTGGACCAGCGCCGTCCAGGCTTGATGCTTCGTAGATATCGCGCGAAATATTCTGCAAACCAGCCAGAAAGAAAATCATAAAATATCCCGCTTGCTTCCAGATATTCACGATGACTACCGAGAACAGGACCAGATTCCGGTCGCCAAGCCAATTCAATCCGGGGTGGCCAACTGTGCGCAGCAAGGCGTTCGCCAAGCCGATGCTGTCGGAAAAAACGAACGACCAAATGCTCGCCGCGCCGATCAACGGAAGCAGCGATGGATAGAACACGGCGAAACGCCAAAGCCCTAGTAGCGGCTGGCCTCGATTGAGCAGCAGCGCCGTCATCAAACCAAGGGGGACGCCGATGCCCACCGTTGCCGCGGCAAAGATGACGGTGTTGCGCAGCGTACGCAGAAAGCGCCCGCCCATGTAATGCGTGTCGTCAAAGATGTCGCGGAAATTCTGCAGCCCTACAAACTCAGGCGGGCGCCCGGCTGCGTTTAGCCCGCGAGCCGGCTTGTACAGGCTGTCATTAACTGTTCTGAAGGCCGGCGCTACATTGAATATCAGCACGAGGACCAGTGTCGGCGCGATCAACAAATAGGGTTGAAGAAGACCGACCAAAGATCGTTGCCGGGCGCTTAATCGCATGTGAGCCGCCGTGGTCCCCTGCCCGATAGAGGAAAGTGGGGTAGAGGGCGCGCGGTCTAGCACGCCCTCCGCGTATGTTAACGATATTCGGCGAGGATGCCGTCAATCTGTTCTTGAGCCGCGTCCATCGCTGCCTGCGCGTCTTCGGATTCGCCTGTCAAAATGCTCTCAAGCGTTCCGTTGATGATGCCCTGTATAGTAATGGTCGCGTAACTGGAAAACTCCTTGCCTACGTGCTGCAATTGATCGCGCGCAATCCCGTATTGCGGATGCTCTTGCGCAAGCGATGCCAGCGGCTCGGTTTCCCAGGCGCTTGCGTTTGCCGCGATATAGCCGGTCGTCGCGCCCCAGTCCGCCTGAATCTCCGGCGAAGACAAGAACATGACCCAACGCCAAATCGCATCCAACTCTTCTGCGGATTTGCTGCCGTCGTCAAAGATATAGAGATTGCCGCCGCCGGTGGGCGCGCCATATCCGGCGCCATCGTCTCCGGCTGGTCCGCTGGGCAAATACCAGACGCCAACTTCAAAGTCCGCGTCGTTCAGAATGCGCGTCAGATTGCCCGTGGTGTGGTAAATCATTGCGGCTTGCCCCGCAAGGAATGCCACAGGCGTATCGCCCCAGGCCGCGCCGCCAGCCGGTCCTACGCCCAAGTCCGTGCCCAGCGACCTTACAAACTCAACCGCCGCCACCGCTTCCGGCGTATTGAAGTACACCTCGGTCGGATCATCGCTGACGATATTCTGCCCATACGCGATTGCAAAACTCTGATACATCCAGATGGGGAAACCGCCAGCAACCGGCACCAGCAAGCCATCGCGCTCATCAGTCGTCAGCGCCTGCGCAATCTCGACCAACTCGGCATTGTTCGTCGGCGGCGAATCGTAGCCGGCTTCCGTGAGCAGATCCGCGTTGTAATAGAGAATCGGCGTGCTGCGCTGGAAAGGGATCGCCCAGACATTGCCCATCTCGTCGACGCCGTTTGCCATGAGAGCCGGGAAGAAGTCGTTGACATAATCAGCGCCATTGTCCATCGCGTCAATGAATCCCTGCGCCGGTATGATATAGCCTTCCTCAGCGAAGCTGTAGAGATCAATCGACAGCATGACCGCCACGTCCGGTCCTGCGCCGCCGCCTTGAAGCTCCGTCAGGATAGTATTGCGGGTATCCGTGTAACTGCCGGTGAAGATCGGGTTTACTACGACTCCGGGGTTTTCCTCCTCAAAGAGGCCGGCATAACGCTCGAAGATGCCTTCGGCGTCATTGGCTGTTGCCGAGGGGAAATAGAAATCGATGACGATGTCGTCTTGAGCGTAGGTCACCCCGAATGTCATCAACAGTGCTGCAGCTAGCAAAACATAAATCACTCGTCGAAGCGCCATGCGGGTTTCTCCTTTGTCCCATTGCCAATTCATGTAACGCGCAGCCATAGATAATACCAAAAAGAAACACCCCCGCATAGGCGAGGGCGTCAGCCGCGACACAAACCAATGGCCAGCTTCAAACTGCAATATCGCGTCTTTCGTATTGATGCATTGACGCCAACAGAAGCACGACTGACAACAGCGCGTAACCGGCGATATGCGGCCAGATGAATCCCTGGCTCAATATATCGCCAGCATTATAATAGGTCAGAAACGAGACGATGCCGATCGTCTCCGCCACCGTGCCCTCGCCCGCTGTGCCGATGGTCTGCAGCATATAACTCATGATCACGAAGGCGGTGATCAATCCCAGCGCCACCTGCCTCCGGCGTATGACAACACCTATGAACATAGTAACCGCCATCACGAATATCATCAGCGGCACAAGATAGAAGGTCACCTCCGCCAACCGACCGACATCAAGCTCTACGCCGCCCAGCAAGGCGCCCAGGTGCAAGCCCAGGTAAATCAACAGTACGACGCCGATGATGCTCACGGCGTAGGCCAGGAACTTCTCGATAATCACGCGCGCCCGCTCCACCGGCAAGCTCAGCACCACATCCATGATCCCCGAGTCCTCGTCGTTAGCCGTGATTCGCATGCCCATCACGACCGGATAGACGGCGAAGATCAGCGCCGACTTGCCAAAGAAGCCGATAGCGACGAAGCCCTCGTTGGTGGCGAAAATTTCCAACTCATCGCCAACGCCCACAAGCGCCAGAACAAAGGCCGGGAAGCTCTCCAGCAGGTCCCGCATCTGCTGCATATCAAAGAGCGGCACCATGACCACTACCAGCATGCCCAAAGCCGATAAACCCAAACCCCAGTACAGCATCTGCTTCCAGGTCTGTCTGTACGTTTCCAAAAAAACAGATCCAATCATCGCACTTGCTCCTACAAGCCTATATCGCGGCTCTCGAACTGCTTCACCGACAGGCTGAAGCCGACCGCGACTACGACAAGCACGGCGACTGTGCCGGCCATGTCATACGATCCTTGCACAATGCCTTCGCCCTGCGCGTGGCTGAAATACGAAAGCGCCTGCATTAGATCGGCAATGACGCCGCTGGCGGCCGCCCCAATGATGTTGAAAATGAAGCTGGCGACAACAAATACCGCCGCCGCGCCAACTGCCGCAGCCCGCCGCCGCAACACGGCGCCCAGCAAGCAGGTCACGGTCATCACCAGCAGTGTCCCGGGATACAAGTTGAGGATAGTCAGCAGGACTTTGCCGCCGTCAGCGCCCGGGCTGAACATCGCCGTCGAAACCAGCGTTATCGCCCCGGTCAATACCAATATGCCCAAGCCCAGCGCAGCGTAACCGAGCCACCGTTCCGCCAGGTAAACCGTCCGCGAGATCGGCAGCGACAGCGCCACGTCCATAATGCCGGAATTCTCTTCATTTGCCGTGATGTTCATGCCCGCCAACACCGCGAAGACCGACAGGAATATCGCCGCTTCCGAGACGAAAATTGTGACGATCCAGCCCTCGGTAGACGAAAACATCTCAAGCGAGCTGGCGCCGAACGCCTGCAGCATGGCGGGCGGCATCGACTCGAACAAGCTGGCGTAACCTTTGACAATGTCGGAATCGGAACCAATGAAGACGATGTAGACCCCCAATACGCCCAAGCCCAATCCCCAATACAGGACCTGCTTCCACGCGTTGCGAATGGTGTTGCCGACAACGATTCCGGTCATGAGGCCTTCTCCTTGTCACTATAGAAGGCGAGGAAGATATCCTCCAAGGTCGGTTCTTCGACGCGCAGCAGCTCGACATAGCCTGCGCCGATGGCGCGCAATAGCGGATCGAAATCGCCGACAAGCCGCATGCTGATTCTATTGCCATTGGCGCTAAGCTGGCTCACCTGCGGCATGTTAGCCAACTGCTCCTGCAGACCCGCCGGTATCGCATCGCGGAAATCCACTTCTATGTGATGAAACTCGACATGCGTCAAGCGCTCGACGCTTTCCACCGCCTTCAAATCGCCATCCCGCAGGATGCCAACGCGGTCGCAGATCGCCTGCACCTCGCTCAAGACGTGCGAGGACAGGAACACTGTCTTGCCCTTCTCTCGATATTCATTCATCATCTCGTGAAAAGTCTGCTGCACCAGCGGGTCCAAGCCGCCGGTAGGCTCGTCAAGGATGAGCAGTTCCGGTTCGTGCATCAGCGCCAGTACCAGTCCGAGCTTGCGTTTGTTGCCGGAAGAAAGGTCGCGTACTCGCTTGCTGGTATCGAGTTGCAGCCGCTCAGCGATTTCGTCAGCATTCTTGGCGATGCCTTTGGCGTCCCCGCGAACGCTGGCGATGTAGTTGATAATCTGTAGGCCAGTGCGCCCCTCCCACAAGCTAAGCTCGCCGGGCATAAAACCGATGCGACTGTGAATCTCCACGCTCTGGGCGCGCACATCCATATCAAAGATGGTCGCAGAGCCGCTGCTTGGGCGGATCAAGTCCAGCAGCAGCCGAATAGTCGTAGTCTTGCCCGCGCCATTCGGACCCAGGTAACCGAATATCTCGCCCTGGTTCACCCGCAAATCAAGCTTATCGAGCGCCAAGGTGATTTGCGATCCAGAACCGTACGCTTTCGTAAGCCCCGTCGTTGCAATGACGGATCCTGACGCCATGTTGCTCTCCTCGCTCCCGGACTCTTGTGACGCATTGCGGCGCAGCATCGCCCATACTCCACCAACAATTATAGACTTCGCTGCAAATCGCTGTCAACGAGAATCGATTCCGCCCCCAGATTTTGGGGGTCAGAGCGCCGCCATATCCGTGCGCGCCGGCGCCGCCATCTGCCCGCGGCCACGCTAGCCCGCGTCAATAACATCCGCGCCACCCAGGTAGGAGCGGAGGACCTCGGGAATGACAATGCTTCCATCAGCCCGCTGGTAATTCTCCATGATGGCGATCATGACTCGCGGCGTCGCCAAGCCGCTGCCATTCAGCGTATGCGGGTATCGCGTTTTCCGGCTGCCGCTAGGATAGTAGCGCAGCATCGCCCGGCGCGCCTGAAACGCCTCAGTATTGCTGCAGGAGCTGACCTCGAGCCACTCAGCGCAACCCGGCGACCACATCTCAATATCGTATTTCTTGGCCGCGCTGAAGCCCAAGTCGCCCGTCACAATCTCCAACCGGCGATATGGTATCTCCAGCAAGGCGCAAATGTCCTCCGCTTGCTGCGTCATAATCTCCAACTCGGCATAGCTGGTTTCAGGCGTGGTGAACTTGTACATTTCCACCTTTTCAAATTGGTGCACGCGCTTGATGCCGCGGACATCGCGTCCGGCGCTGGCTTTTTCGCTGCGGAAGCAAGGCGTATGCGCGACATAATTCAGCGGCAAGTCGGCTTCCTCAAGGATCTCGTCGCGATGCAAATTCGTGATCGCCACCTCGGCCGTAGGCAGCAGGTACTTGTCTTCCTCCGCCACGCCGTAAACCGTGTCCTGAAACTTGGGGAATTGCGCCGAGCCATAGAGCATTTCGCTGTGGACGATGTAGGGCGTATAAAGCTCGCTATAACCGTTAGCTCGCGCTTGATCGAGGAAGAAGCTGATTAATGCTCGCTGCAATCGCGCGCCCCAGCCTTTGAGCACATAATAGCGGCTGCCCGCTAGCTTGACGCCGCGCTCAAAGTCAATAATGCCCAGCGCCGGTCCCAGCTCCCAATGCGGCTTCGGCTCGAAGTCGATTTCGCGCAAGGCGCCGCGCATCTCGCCCGCGAGATTGTGTTCTTCGCCAGCAAAGACGGGCACGCTAGGGTGGGGCAGGTTTGGCAGCCAGAGCATAAGCTCCCGCAGCTCCTTCTCAATGGCCTCGACGCGATCGAAACCATCGGCGATCTTGTCCCCCATCAGCCGCAGTTCCTTAATGAGTTCGCCAAAGCTCGCATTGAAGTCGGCGTCGTCGCCTATCTCTAGCGCAATTGAACCATCCAGCAGGTCCCTGGCTTTGTCATAATCGGAGGCGCTAACAGCGGCGCCCGCTCCTTTGGCTCGCGCCGCCTTCTCCGCATCCGGCATGGTCTTGTCGCCGCGCAGTTTGCCCATTGCTCGGTTGAGCTTGTTGCGTGCCGCCTGCGCCG
Source organism: Anaerolineae bacterium (assembly GCA_022824465.1). Taxonomy (GTDB): domain Bacteria; phylum Chloroflexota; class Anaerolineae; order Aggregatilineales; family Phototrophicaceae; genus UBA6055. The sequence goes on along the minus strand of JAJDZV010000004.1, from coordinate 205,322 downwards.
TTTCGATCCGCGTGCGCCTTGTCCGCCGCTGCCCGTCAAGTTCCAAGATACGATCGATGCGCTGCAGCGCCGCGTCGTCGTTGAGCTTCTCCATCTGTGCTTTCACCCAATCCGGCTTTTCGCGGATCAGCGCAATATCCAGCATTGGTCGTCCCTCTCCATGAGATTCTGATGTCCGCTTGAATTGTCGGGTATTCTGCCGCTGCCATGCGCCGCAAGCAATAGTAGCCTATGCCCGTCTACGGCGGCGCATGGGTTTGAGAGACGTCGGAAGAGCGGCTTGCGCTTTCGCCGGCATACCGCTGGCGAGCCCATGCGGGAGCATCGTCGGGCAAGGGCCGCCGCAAATCACGTACGAAGCGCCGGTAGGCAATCAGCGCGCCGATCACAATGTTGATAGCGACTACTGCGTCAAATACCTGAGGCGTGAGTAATTCCATTACTTTGTCTACTTGGCAGGCTTATCGATCACATACCGGCTGTTCGCCAGAAGTCCGCCAAATCCATCTCCACGAATTCATCCTCGACGCGATAGAAGCCCTCGTCCGTCATAACGTACAGTTGACCGCCAACGAGCTTTCGCAAGTGTTGCAATTGCCGCCGGGCGCCATCAAGCGCGTTCGCCAGCCGAAACTCAACGCCGATGCCTCTCGCCGGCAGATACAGCGCCAGCCGGTGCTTTGTGCCTTCCAGCGCATAATCAAGCCGGTATTCGCACTCGCGAACCGCGGCCTCGAGCATGAATTGCCCGCGCAAATCCCGGTCCGTCGGCGCTGGCAAACGCAAATGCGGGTAAAGCAGCACATCGCGGATGCTCACTTGGTCGGTCAACAGCATGACCAGCCGGTCAACACCGCAACCGAATCCACCGTTTGGCGGCATGCCATAACGCATGGCAATCAGATAATCTTGGTCGAGCGGCGTGGTCTCATCCGCTTCGTCGGCATAAAGCCGCTTCATCTCCACAAAGCGATCCTGCTGATCGCGCGGATCATTCAACTCGGTAAAGGCGTTGCCCATCTCCATGCCCGCGATGAAAAACTCGAAACGTTCGGTGTGCGTTTCAACGTAGCGTCTCTCCTTGGCTGTGTCCGGACTCGCGCCGCCCTGCAGTCGCTTGGCAAATGGAGACATGTCGCGCGGATAGTCCCTGATGATTGTCGGCTGGATCAACTCCTTTTCGATGTGATCCCCAAGCAGATGCTCGACTATCATTCTTCCCCAGGTATCGGACTGCTTCAATCCCTCCGCCAGCCCACGCGCGCGCAGATGAGCGTAGAGCGATTCGGCGTCAGGATAATCCATATAGTCAAAACCAAGAAACGACTGTACCGCTTCGCGGATGCTTAGGCGCTTCCAGGGTGGTTTCAGATCAATTGCCTGACCCTGATAGACGATGTTCGTCGATCCGGTCACTTCTAGCGCGGCGTAGGCGAACATTCGCTCGGTTATGTCCATCACGCCAGCGTAGTCAATATAAGACTTGTAAAACTCAAGCATGGTGAATTCTGTATTGTGCTTGTAGCTGACGCCTTCGTTGCGGAAGTCGCGGCCCATCTCATATACCGCGTCATAGCCGCCGACTAGCAGACGCTTGAGATACAACTCGAAACTGATGCGAAGATAAAGATCCTGATGCAATTGATTGTGATGCGTGACGAAAGGGCGCGCCGCCGCGCCGCCATAGAGCGGTTGCAGGATCGGCGTCTCTACCTCCAACATGCCTTCGCTGTCCAAGAAATCTCGCAGCGCCTTGATCGTCCGCGCCCGCTTGACAAAGACCTCGCGCACTGACCGATTGACCGCCAAGTCAGCATAACGTCGACGATAGCGCGTCTCCACGTCCTTGAATTCGCCATATTCGACCACATGGCCATCGTCGCGGCGTTGCTCCTTGACCACCGGCAGCGGGCTAAGCGCCTTGCTGATCAACCGCAGCCCTTCCACAGCGACGCTGATTTCGCCAGCTCGCGTCCGCATCATGACGCCCCGCGCCTGCACGAAGTCATCGACATCGATCAGTTTGCGCCGCACGAGCTCATACGCCGCCTCGCCCAAGCTGTTCAGACGGAGGAAGAGTTGCACGCGGCCGCTCTCGTCTTCAATATGCGCGAACGACGCCTTGCCCTTGGTATTCAAGCGCCGTATGCGTCCGGTCAGCGTTACTTGAATCGGATCCCGCGCGTCCGGCGAGTCCGCCTCCATCACAGTGAATGCCTCCACCGCTTCGGCGATGCGATGACTGCGACACACGCGCGCCGGATACATCTCGACGCCCTTGTCCCGCAATCGTTGAGCTTTGTCCAGCCGCTCAAGCTCCAGCTTGCTTGGCTGCCACATAGTTCTATCGGTCTCCGCGGACGCTGCCGCCCCTATGCGACAAAAGCGGGGTTCGCCCGCTCTCGCTACGTCTTGCCGCTTGCTGTCTACAAAAGACTACAATGGTCCGCCGCGAAAATACAGGTCTAGTTGAACCATCGGGATCGCTCAAACTCTTGCTTGCAATTTGCATCAATGTGTATAGGCTAAAGGGATTCTGCATAATATATTGCCGGATACTAGCAGTCGTGCAAGTTTCTGATGATTCACAACCCCCCAATCGCTGGCTCATTACCTTGGTTGTTGTTGCCTTCGCGCAAGGCCTCGGCGCCGCCGGCATTTCGCTCGTCTATCCCTTCTTGCCCCTCTACATTCAGACCTTGAACGATGCTCAATTCATAAGCTCCGAGCTGCTGGCCGGCATAGTCATCGGCGCGCCGCCCCTGGTCGCGTCGATTGCAACGCCGTTTTGGGGGCGTCTGGCTGATCAATTCGGGCGCAAGAAGATGGTGATGCGCGCGCTGTTTGCCGCTTCAATCATCCTCGCGCTTATGGGCACGGCGCAGACCGCATTCGCCCTCATTGCCCTGCGCGCTCTCCAAGGTTTGACGAGCGGGATCATCGCGGCGAATATGGCGCTGGTGGCAGGCGAAACACCGCGGGATCGGATCGGGTTCGCCCTCGGCTCCCTGCAAGTTGGCTTGTTCGGCGGCGTGGCGATTGGTCCAATGATTGGCGGTGTACTTGCGGATCGCCACGGCTTTCAATTGCCATTCTTCTTTACGTCCGCGCTGCTCATCGTCGCAGGCTTGCTTGTGACCGTCGGCGTGCGAGAGACCTATAAGCCACCCGCCGATGCCCGCCCGACGCTAAATCCCCAAAGGTTGCTCCGCGCTTGGAAGGGCATCCTGCTAACCCGCGGTGTCAAAACAGTGTACTCCCTGCGATTTTTGAACGGTTTCGCCCAGCGGTCCGTCATGCCCATTGCGCCGCTTTTTGTCCTTGCGCTGATGCCAAGCGCGCTTGCCACCGGCGCAAGCAGCTACGCCGGTTTAGTCCTGACCGTTTCCGCTATCGCAACCACAGCCGGCTCCTTGGCGCTTGGCTGGCTCAGCGACCACTGGGGCTATCGCAACATCCTTCTGGGCGCAGCCTTTGCCGCCGTCATTTTCTACATTCCACAAGCCTTTGTCAGCGATGTCTCCCAGTTGCTCTTGCTTCAGGGCTTGGCCGGTTTCGCTGCGGGCGGCGTTTTATCGGCGCCGGCCGCGATGCTGGCTCAGTTCATTGACAGCGGCAACGAAGGCTCCGTTTATGGGCTGGATGCTTCCGTGTCGTCATTCGCCAACGGGATGGCGCCGATGACGGCGTCGGTCATTGCCGCGGTCTTTGGCTTGCGAGCGGTATTCGCGGCAGTCGCCATCTATTATCTGTCGATTCTTCTCATCGGCGCGCATTTCTTGCCCGCCAAGAAACGCAAGCGCTTTCGTCTTCTGCTCGCGGGAGGTGGCTAGGCGGCAAGAATACTCAGGTCCGCATAAGCCTCCGCTCCACGCTTGTCATGTCCCGCTTGACAGCTACAATTGCCCTATGGCTAGACGCAAAGACCCACTCGAGAAAGTCGACAATTTCGCCGCGCGCAAAGCGAAGTATCTGCCCGTCGCCGCGGCGCTGTCTAAGGTCTACGGCTCGCTCGATTGGTCGCGCCAACAAGATGGCATGGACGAGCTTATCAGCTGCATCCTCAGCCAAAGCACCAACGACGTCAATCGCGACCGCGCCTTTGCCCGTCTGCAAACGATGTACGCGGATTGGGAAGCCGTCCGCTTCGCTGAATTGGACGAGCTTATTGACGTTATCCGCCCGGCTGGTCTCGCAAACCAAAAGGCGCCCCGGATCCAAAATGTCTTGGCGGTCGTCTTCGAGCGCGCCGGTGAATACAGCATCGACTTTCTGAACGATCTCAGCATCGAGGACGCCAAAGCCTGGCTCTGCTCCCTGCGCGGCGTTGGACCCAAAACCGCCGCCATCGTCTTGTGTTTCGCCTATAACCGACCGGCTTTTCCCGTCGACACCCATATCTATCGCGTCTGCAAGAGAATCGGCTTCATTCCGGAGAAACTCTCCGCCGACGACGCCCATCCGGTCATGGAAGCGATCGCGCCGCCAGACCTCTACTATCAGTTCCATATCCACTTGATTCAGCACGGTCGCGATACCTGTCACGCCCGAAAACCAGCCTGCGAGCGCTGCGCAGTCCATAAGCACTGCGACTACTACGCGGCAAATGCGAATGCCAACTAGTCTCAATCTGAGGGAGCGAGGAAAGCTTGACTGAGCGATCGCCCAGCCGCAGCCATGTGATCATCTCGCCGCACTTTGACGACGGCATCTTCAGTTGCGGCGGTTTGGCGCATCAACTCAGCGCCGCTGGCGACCGCGTGACGATCATGACGATCATGGGCGGCCTCTTCGATGGCGCGCTGCCCAATACCCCGATTCTTGCCGACCTGCATCGACGCTGGGAAGCGGGCGTAAATCCGCTTCGCCAACGCCAGCTTGAAGACGAACGCGCGTCGAAGTCTATCGGTGTGGACTTCATGCACGTGCCGCTGCCGGATTGCGTTTATCGCATCGTCGGCGACGAAGCGCTGTATCCCTCGGAAGAGTCGCTTTTCGCCGATGTCCATCCGGCCGATTTCGCGCCGCGTCTCCTGCAAGGCATACAGATTCCGGAGCTTGAATCCGCCACAACCGTCTGTCTGCCACTCGGCGTAGGGCATCACGTCGACCACCAAATCGCGCGTGACTGGGGAATGACGCAGGCGCGCGATATTCCCGATAAAATGGCGCTGCGCTTCTATGCGGAATTCCCTTATTCAAGCGCCGATCGCTCAACCGAAATCGCCTTGCAAGACTTCGGAACGCCCCTCGCGCCGGCTGACGCGATCCTTACCGAAGCGGACATGCGCGCGAAGCTTCAAGCAATCGCCTGTTACCAGTCGCAAATCAGCACCTTCTGGGCTAGCTTGGAGGAGATGGAGGCTGACGTCCGCCACGCCTTCACCGACCGCGCGACCGGGCAATTCGTCGAACGCCTTTGGCGCTTTGAAGAGGTCTAAAACAAATCCAAATGGGGCGCTTTGCGGTAGCTGCGTTCCGTCGAAGCACCGCTATTTTCGCGACTCGCAATGACTGCGATATTCACAAACGGGCGCTTCAGCGACAAGCTCTAGGCGGCTGGAATTGGAACGTGTTTGCGCGAAATTAGGCATACCGCAGAATAGGCGACGGTGGGATTCGAACCCACGAATGAAGGTTTTGCAAACCTCTGCCTTACCACTTGGCTACGTCGCCAGGAGCGTCGCATATTATACTGCGCGGCAAAGCCGATTCAAGGACGAGTTACTGTGGCTCGTCCCTCGGCGACCAGCCAAACGGCAATTCTTCTTCCAGGCTGTCGTACGGGCTGTTTTCGGCAGCATCTCCTGAGTGTAGACGGTTCAGCCGGACAGACGCCGACTGGGCCGCGCCCTGCCCCGCCCAACGACGCAGGTCGCGCGCATAGTAGACTCTCGCTGGCGCCGACGCGTCAACCGCGATTCCTGCAACGCCGCGGGCAAATACATCAATCGACAGCGGTGCGACGCGCCCGGGATATAGCCAGCAAAGCGGCGGCAAACCGCCCGCCAGCGATACAGCGCGGTAGAATACCGGGCGCCGCTGACCCGGCACGTACAACAGCGGCGCGCGCACGACCAATGCCTCTAATCCAACGCGCAGCATGAATTCCTCAGCCATCCGCTTGGAGCGAATATAAGCTCGACTGATCCAGGGCGCGCTGGCGCCACTGATCAGTATCATCCGCGCGACGCCATCGCTGACGCACATATTCGCCACGTTGCGGGCGGAAACGAAATTCAGCCGTTCGAATGACAGTCCGCGGCTTGGCTCGTCAACCAGGCTGCCGACCGTGTGAATAACCGCGGAGTGATTGCGCGCTTTGCCGCGTAAACTCGCCGGGCTCCAGACATCGGCGGCGGACCAGCGCGTTTGCTGCCCTAAAGGTCCCAGCCTGTCTTCACCCCCCGGACGCACCAGCAGGCTCACCTCGCTGCCTTCCGATAGCAGGGCGGCGGCAATGTTGTCGCCCAGGAACGTTCCGCCGCCAGTAACCAGTACGCCGCGCGACTTTCTCACCTTCAGCCTGACTGTGTCAAAATCACCTTGTTGACATCGACCTCGAATTGCGACGCGCATTGACGCGTCGGATGCGCCCGCAATGACGTGCCTGCGTTCTCCAGCAAGCCGCGGCGCGCCCGGCATTTGCCCATGAATTCATCAGGTCTGCCCACACTCGATACATCGATTTTAGCCTTTCGGTTGCGCAACGACAACGCGATAGTTGCCAAGCAGAGTTTTGCTGTATAATGGTGTCGTGGCGGACTGGTGGATGGTTCCTTTGCTCCGCCGCACGTTTGTTTCAAAAGAAGACCGCTGTTCTCGTCTCCATGCCGCGATTATCGTAAAAGGAGTCCTGGAACAGTGGCGGATTGTGGCGCGGATACGACGGTGGCTTGATTTAACTGAGCGAGTCGTGTCTGTCATTGCGGTGTACGCTGCACCGATACAGCGCGTTTTACCGGCTTTAACAAGGGTTCGATCAGACTCGTGCGATCAGTCCTGCGAGTAATTGCATTACGATTGATAAAGAACGCTTGCGCTTTGCCAATCTGCCGGAACTTATAATTCAAGTGAGTCAAGGCGCTTGCCGCGCCCACCAAGCTTGAGCGCCATCGGTAGTCTCTGCGTATCTGTGTTGAGTATGACCGCATACTTGTTACAACTGCGGTTCTTAGTGTTGGACGTGGGGCATGCCGGTCGTTACTGCTGTGGAAATAGACCAACGAAGCACGACACTTGCCAGGCTCTACCTCGACGGCGAGTTCGCGATGAAGTTGCCGCTACACCAGGCAGCTCGCTTGCGGACCGGCCAATTGCTCAGCCCGATGGAAGTCGATGCGCTGCGGGCGGCGCGCCATTTCCAAAGCGCCTACGATCGCGCCCTTCGCTTTCTGTCCTACCGTCCGCGCAGCGCCGTTGAAGTCCGTCGCCATCTTGTCGGGAAAGGCATCGCAGAATCCACCGTCGCTTCTGTCATTGAACAGCTATGTGAACGCGGCTATCTCGACGACCAGGCATTTGTCAGGTTTTGGCTTGAGAGTCGTAATCGCTTCAAACCAATGGGTCCGCGGGCGCTCCGTGATGAATTGCGGCGGAAGGGCGTTGATGATGACACGATTGAAGCGGGGATGTCGGTCTGTGATGCGGAAGACGCTGCTTATCGCGCGGCGCAAAGCCGGTTGCAACGATATAGGGGAAACACGCGCCTGGCATTCAGGCGCAAATTGAGCGGAATGCTGTATCGCCGCGGTTTCGACAGCGAGACGATCAATGATGTCATTCTCCGGCTGCAGCAGGAGCTTGATGAATCGGAAAACGGCTACTTTGGCGCCGGCGCGGAAGAATAACCGAGCCGGCCAAGGTCCGTGAACAGTCAAGAAAGGAGCAAGGACGGATGTATCCGCTGGATACCGTCGGACAACTATGGAACTCATTGGACTTGCAGTCGCAATTATAACGACAGTTTTGGGCATCGGCGCCGGCTACTGGATCGGCAGCCGCCGCGCGGTGCAGGCGCTGCTAAGGCAGCAGGAAGACGAGGGCCAGAGCGCGCTCATTAAAGCCTCCGAGGATGCAAAGGAAATCCTCAAGACCGCCGACATAGAAAAAGCGAAGATCATCGCCGAAGCCGAGGGCGATGCGCGCCAGCGTATCAGTGAAGCCGATGCCAAAATCGCCCGCCGCCGTCGCGACCTCGGCGAAGAAGACGAACGTATCCAGCGCCGCCGCAATGAGCTGGATAAGCGCATGGAGCGGGTCGAACAGCGCGATCAGCAACTGAACCGACGCCAAAGCCGGCTCGACAAGAAAGAAAACGAACTCAAAAAATCAGAGTCCGTCATGATTGATAAGCTCGAAGTCATCGCGCAAATGACCGTCGACGAAGCGCGGCAGCAACTTCTCGACTCAATTGAGCTGGACGCCCGCAACGACATGGCGCGCATCATCCGCCAAGTCGAGGCCGAAGCTCGCGAGACTGCCGACCAACGCGCGCGCAGCCTTATAGCCATGGCGATTCAGCGTCTCGCCTCAGAGCAAGTCAACGAAATCTCCGTGAGCGTCGTCCATCTTCCCAGCGACGATATGAAAGGGCGCATAATCGGACGAAACGGACGCAATATCCGCTCCTTTGAGCTGGCGACCGGCGTCGATGTCGTCGTCGACGACTCGCCCGAATCCGTCACCATCAGCAGCTTCGATCCTGTACGGCGGGAAGTCGCCAAGCGCACCATGGCGAAACTTGTCGTCGACGGACGCATCCACCCAGCGCGAATCGAAAAACTGGTGGAGGACACCCGAACCGAGGTTGAGCAGATCGTCCGCGAGGAAGGCGAGCGCGCCGCCTACGAATCTGGCATACACGGCTTGCATGTCGAGATTCTAAACTTGCTCGGTCAACTGAAATTCCGCACCAGCTACGGCCAGAACCAGCACGCGCACGCAATCGAAACCGCCCATATCGCAGGCATGATCGCCATGGAACTCGGCGCCGATGTGAATATCGCAAAAACCGGCGGCTTGCTCCACGACATCGGCAAAGCCATTGACCACAACATTGAAGGCACGCACGCCCAAATCGGCGCCGAATTTGTCAAGCGCTACGGCGGCTCCGACGCCGTCGTCAATTGCATCGCCGCGCACCATCATGAAGTCGAAAAAGAATGCGTCGAAGCCTTCATTGTCGAAGCGGCCGATGCCATCTCCGGCGCGCGCCCCGGCGCCCGGCGCGAAAGCCTCGACTCATATATTCGACGCGTCAAACAGCTCGAGGATATCGCCAATGGATTCGATGGCGTTGAGCAAAGCTATGCCCTGCAAGCCGGTCGCGAGATTCGCATCATCGTCAGGCCCGAAGTGGTCGACGACTACTCCTCGATTCAGCTGGCGCGCGATATCGCCAAGCAAATCGAAAGCGATATGCAATATCCAGGCCAGATCAAGGTCAACGTCATCCGCGAGACGCGGCGGGTGGAGTACGCCAAGTAGGCGTCTAGCACTGAATCTGCCGCACTGTTGCGGGATCCAGGTCATAAAGGAAGCGACAGCGGTTACGCTGGGGATGCAGTAAGTACAGCCGCTCTGCTGCCCGTGTCATGCTGACGTAGAAGAGTCTGCGTTCTTGCAGTTCGTCTCCCAACTTTGTATCTGAGTCCTGATTAATGTAGGGCATATACTGGTCCGAAAGTCCAATCAGGAATACGACCGGAAACTCAAGCCCCTTGGCCGAGTGCATTGTTATCAACTTGACTTCGTTTTCCAATACATGGAAATCCTCTTCACGGTGAAAACGACACAGGATAGATTGCTTATCCAGGAATCTCTGAATGTATTTGGTCAACAGGTTCTTGCTGCGCGCTATAACCGCAATGTCACCTGGACGATACTGACCAGCTTGACACAACCTGATTATCTCATCGCCAAGGAATACGTTACTTTGAGTTGCAGAGGTATAGCTTGCAACGATAGGCTTGGGTCCAGGCCGCTCTGAACTATTGGACAGAATAAGCTCGTCCTCTTCTTTCAAGTCTTCACAGCCGTCGACGATGTGCCGCGCAGCTTCAAGGATTTGCTTTGAATTACGGAAGTTCATGGCAAGAATACGCGTCCGGCCTTGAATGTTGATGTTCGCCTCTTTCCACGGTATTCCCCGATAGTAGATGCTCTGGGCGGGGTCGGCAAGCAGCGTTAAGCTGCGATGCTCGGAATAGTCTGGGAGTAGTCGGGTTACTAAACTCAAGTCACATGGCGGCAAATCTTGAGCTTCATCTACAATAATGACGTCGTACTCCGGTAGGGGTTTGCAGTGCTTCAGCGTCAGGCGAGCCAAATCTGCCCAGTCAAATAGATTTCGCTCATCCAACGCCTTCTGATAGCGCTCGTAGATATCCCAAACCAATGGTCGGTGCCGCATGCGATCCAAGCCTATGCCTCGCCCAACTCGTTCAATTGCCTGATACTTCTGCAAAGTGGTCAGAGACCTTGCGCGAATAACTTGATCAATTTCATCCAGCAGATAAGCGGGCGGACGTTCAGCGACGACCCTGTCATGTGGATGTAGCTGCGCAACCTCAATTTGCGCTTGGCTTACTATCTTGCTTCTTGTTTCCCTTTCTGCCTCGGTGAGCCAAATCCCATTCTTTTTCAGTTGCTCAAGCATCCAGTGTTTGTAACTCCGTACAGAGATTGAGCGAGGAAGTGCGCCATACAGCTCGAGATAAAGCTGGTGAAGCGCTCTGGTCAATGTTTCGGTATATGTCAGTAACAGAATTGAGCTGTCTTCGTCGAACATCTGTCGACTGAGCTCGATTTGACTGGCAAGGTAGTTCGCACGATATAAACCAATTGTTGTCTTGCCGGATCCGGCCACTCCCTTAATGAGCACTGGCCCGTTAGCACGAATCTGTACATAACTTTGCTGATCCTCATTCAAGTTGAGCAGAAGCTGCTTGATTCTGCCTTCGCAATAGCCCTCAAGTTGGTCAGCGGAGGCACGGTAAAGTAACTGGCTCGTGTCCAACAGTTTCTCAGCGGTCCAGTCTTCAGCCATTTCGAGCACATGGTAAAGCGTGTACTGAACATTTTCAGTGAGCGGCAACTGCCAGATCTCTTCTGGGTCGCCGATTGCCTTGGTAGCATCCAGCAGGTCATATGGAACTCCAAACAGCTGAAGGTGAGTAACTGGCACGTTACGGAAGGGCTTCGGATCGCGCAGATCGCGACGCCAGTCATGAACCTCTTCCGCTGAACCGTCATCTGAATTGCGTGTGTAGAATCCCCAATTTGCGCCAGCTTCGGTTGGCAGTCTGTAAATGTCATCAATCACGTCGTGTTTGGCTACACGCCACAAGTTTATCGCGCCACCTTCGCCCCACTCCCATAAGACGCGAAAGTTCTCATTGACGCGTGATCGCATTGCCTTCCGCCGATGAATTGATGCCTGTTGGTGTGAGTCCAGACCGCGATAATATGGATCGCGCTCCAAGAGGTTAAGCGCCTTATTTGCTTGTTTTTGAATCACCTTGTCCAGACTTTCCAAATCCCTAATGAACTGTCGCGATTGTCGTAGTTGATACATCAATTCAATACCTTTGAATGCTCATTTGAAAGGCGGCAAAGACTGTAATACAAAAGCCCCTGCCTTTTGACAGGGGCTTGACGGTTCTGCGTTGATCTGCGCGTTAACTCGCCACGCGCAGCGTCACCTCAATCTGGATCATCTCGCCTTCACGCAAGACATCCAGCGTCACCTGGTCGCCCGGCTTGTGGAAATAGATGCGATTGCGCAAATCCAACTCCATCGTGACAGCTTCACCCGCCACCGCCACAATCACATCGCCGACCTTAATCCCAGCCTTCGCCGCGGGCAATCCCTCAATCACTTCAGCCACATACGCGCCGTGATTCACCGAGGCGCCTTCAAAGTAGGGATTGTCCGGCTCCAGCTGGATGTAGCGCACGCCCAGTGTGACTTGCTTCTCATGCAAACCAAGCCATTGCGAGCGATCTTGCTCAACCGGCGCATCCAGCCCGTATAGCAGCAGCGGCGCGACCGATGAGCGCGCCTCAAACTCAAACGTGCCGCTCTGCCGCGCTACCGTCAGCGCGATGTCGTCGCCGGAAAAGTAGTCCTTGGCTTCTTCCAGCGGAGCGCCGTTGGCGGCCGTGATCACATCGTAGCGGCGGATGCCAGCGGCATACAGTTCGTGCGCCGGACTAATCGACTGAACTTCAATGAAGCCTTCGCCATAACCCAAGCCAATGCTCTCGCTGACGTAGGCGCTTGTCAGTTCCGTTCGCGGACGCGGACTCGGACGATGCCGCGGCGGCCGCCGCCGGCGGTGATCCTCAGTGATGACCTTGATCGTCATTTCACGCTCATCGCGCAGGATGACGAAACTCAGCACGTCGCCCTCCGACAAGTCTGATACCGCAATGTCAGCCTCGCCGATCGTCTCGACCGCGTCGCCATCAATCTCGACAATCCGGTCGTACAATTGGAATCCGGCAGTCGACACTTCGGAACCAGCCAATGCGCCCAAAACCAGCAACTGGCCATTGCACTCGCCGACGAACAGTCCAACTGACCCCAAGTCAAGCGGAATCGCGTATGTCTCGTTCTCAAACAGGTCTTCCGGCCGCGCCATTAGCGTCAGGTCCCGCTCAATGTTGTCGCCGTCACGATCCATACGCAACGTTACGGTTGTGCCCGGATCGAATTTCCAAACGACTTCACGAACAGTGTCGACTTGTATGGCCTCGCCTTCAACAGACATGACCACATCGCCCGCCCGCAACTCGGCCGCTTCCGCCGGCGTATTGGCGATGACGCCCGTGACCAACAGCCCTTCATCTACGCCCCAGTAGCGGATGCCCATAAAAGGAATCGCGCTGACGTCAACGTCGGAATCGTCCTGTGCGAACACCGCCGCCGTGCTGAACATAAGCGCAAATAGGGCGAAAATGCGAATAATCTTGCTCATCTTGTCTTTCATATCGGGCAGCCCCTTTCCTCTGACAAGTAAAACATCCTGATGCCAAATGCCAACAGAAACTCACTTGGGCATACTCTATACGATTTGCCGCCTGACGTCAAACAATTGCCCTACGCCATCCAGAATTGACCGATTCGAATCTATATATGCTCGCCCTCGATCAGCCGGTCAAGAGTCCGCCAGTGCTGCTCTGTCATAAAACAGGCAACGGTTCCGATTAATCTCTGCCGTCCTTGTCGCCGAACAACCTCCGGCTGATGGCGCCGCCAAAAATCGCGCCCGCTATCGAATGGTCTACTTGCGCGCGCGGCTCGCTATGCTCGTCCCATTCGCCCTTGTGTCGCCGATTAATCCACGCCTGATATTCATCGGCAGCCTCGATTAGAAAAGCCTCGATTGCGCCTTCGTCCTTCTCCGCCAGCCGATCGCGCACATCTGTCAAAATCCGCGCCAGATCGTCTATGCCGCGTGCCAGTCGATCGCTGTTCGCCAGCCATTCATCGCGCAATGCGTCAGGATGGTGCGTGAGCAGATAGCGCGTGAGCACGTTGAAGGGCGGGTTGGTGAGACGCTGCGCATCGCCCCAGGCGCTGTGCTTCATAGCCGCGGCATAAGCGGCGATGCTGAGCAACTGCGGGATCTCCTCCGTGATCGTCGTCAGGCTGTCATGCTCGGAAGGGTCCAGAAAGCCCGGCTTCCCGCCCAATATGATCGAGAAATTCACGGCGAGATCGATTGCCTCGGGCAGGCACCTTACCGACGGCGTCAGATAAATCGCGCTTTCGTGCAAGTAATCGTCGCTGGCATGTTCTGGCGTCGCCGCGTGCTCAAACATATATGCCGAGCTAACCACGGGCGTGAAGCCAATCCAATGCTGATCAGAACTCAAATACTGCTCCGACCATTCCAAAGAAGGACGCTTGATCACAGCTGTATCCAGCAAGACCGCGCCGTCCCGCAAGGATGGCGCGATCAACTCATAACCAGCGCGCAGTTCTTCATACGGCAGGTTCATCACGACCAAATCGGCGCGCTCGACCGCCGTGTACGCTCTGCGCTCTACCTTGTCCAGCGCTTTCTGCTTCCGCGCCGGCTTTTCGTAATCGTCGCGACTGTCGTAGCCGATCGTTTCAAAACGATGGCGGCCGCCCTTCTCGACATAAGCCCGCAGCCGCATGGCAATCGAAACGCCCAGGCGATCCAGACCCAATATGGCGATAGTTAAATTTGCCATGCCCATTTCCCCTAACATTCCCTTGCCATCTATGAGCGCCGCTTGCCTCTCAAACGCTCGCCAGTACGGTATTCAACCTGCACTGCCGTCCCGCCGCCTCTGACGAGAATGAACCTTGCTATAGCGCAGCGAACATCCGCCGAACAATAGGCGGGTCAAGCCCGGCTGTCCGCCGCTTGCAATGCCTTCAGGAGCGAAACATGTTCGTGCTCTGCCTGAAGCGCCGCGTCGTCATGATGCTTCTCCGCCAGCCAAATAACCGCCTCTGCCGACGCGCAATCTCGCAGTATCTCGCCGCTCCACCTGGCATGATGTTGACGCACGACGAATGGCGCGCGCAACAGGCCGGTTGATTCTTCAGTACTGAGTTTGCCACAGAAACCCGCGGCAAATCTCAGCATCAATACCGCCAAGGTCTTTTGCCAAACCGCCAAGTGAATGCGCGACTTGCCAACATCGTGCAACAGCGCCGCTGCGCAAAGCGTCGGCGACGCCATCGGCTCAACTCGAAGCGTCGCCCGCAGCACCTTCAAACTATGCAGTTGGTCAGCCCGCGACATTCGCTTGAATGCCGCCAACTCGCGTCGCGTCAAATAGCGTTGCGCCAGGCTCAGATCCAGCGGCGTGGCAAAAGCCAGCACGGCAGACGCGCCTTGCCCCAGACGGTGCAACACGGCGTTCATCCGGCTAAAACAGCAGGAATCGCAAAAGCGCGCCCGTCGGCTGCCCGACAAATAAACCAAACGGACTGACGCCGCCGAGCGGCAAGACCGAAAGGAATATCAACGCGATAAAGACGTAATAGCTTATCATCTGCCAATCGCGCCACTTGAATGCCGGCCGCATCAGAAACTCCGATAGTGGGCGCAGGTTGCGCTGGATGACTACCGGAATCTGCATCTGCGTCAACCAGGAGCCCGGCAACAGGCTCAACACAATATGCCAGCCGTCAATCGGGAAAAGCGGAATCAGGTTGAAGACGAATAGCAGCACATTCCAAAACACCATGGCGTAGAGCAATGACGCCAATAGGGCGACCGGCCCCGTGACAAGCTCAGGCGCGCTGTACGCGTAAAAGCCCTCGACGCCGAGGCCGCTCAAGCGCAGCATCAACGCGAATACTACCGCAAGCGCCAAATTCGACAAGGGACCCGCCGCCACCGCCGCCAGAAATCCCCGTCGCGGGTCGCGCATGCGGCCAGCCGATATCGGCGCGCTGCCCAGGATGCCAAAGCCAATTATCGCGAACATCAACCAGCCCAGCCAATTGATGTGAACTAGGGGATTTAACGTCAATCGGCCCTGTAACTTTGGCGTCTCATCGCCCATCTTCCAGGCGACAAAGTTGTGCGCGAACTCATGCGCCGTCATGGCTGCGCCCAGAACCAGCAAATTGATCACAATCGTTATTGGATGCAGATTAAGCAGCATGTCGATGTCTTTCATTAGACCCTTCTCTTCCCAATATACTCTATTTCCCCGCGACTTGAGAACAGTCAACCAGAACTTCGCGCCGGCTCCCGCGCCCTCGGCTGCAGAATACCGACCACCTGTCATGATGCGCGCCGCCGATGTACAATTGGGGCGACCGTCTTCCCGACTAGCCAATTCAAAAGGTCTAGTTCTCTGGCTAAACGCGTACTCTTCCTTTTCTCTGATACCGGCGGCGGACACCGCTCTGCCTTTCAGGCGATTCAAGACGCGATGGAAATGCGTTTTGGCGACGCTGTCGCCTTTGACGCTGTCGACGTCCTGCGCGAATGCAAATGGCCCCTGAACAAACAGCCCGAACTCTATCCGCGCGTCGTGAATACTTCAAAGCTGCTTTGGGCGCTGATGTATCACAGCTTTGACGGCAAGCATCAGACACGTCTGGCGCGTCACTTGATCTACCGCAACAATCGTCATATCTTGCGCCGCATCGTTGCCGAACATCCGGCTGACGTCGTCGTCTGCACGCATTCCGTAATCGGCAATCCCACCTTCCGCGCTTTCCTCACGCTCTCGGAACGCCCGCCTTTCCTCACCGTCGTCACCGACCTGGTCACTACGCCATCGTTTTGGTATGACCCCCGCGTCGATCATTGCTTTGTGCCGACCGAGTCCGCTTATCGCCGCGGATTGCGCTTGGGCATGTCGCCGTCGCAGATGCAAATCACGGGCTTGCCTGTCAATCCCCACTTTATCAACTCAATGACCACCAAGGAAAAGGCTCGCTCCGAATTGGACTTCGATCCGAAATTGCCAGCCCTGCTCATTGTCGCCGGCAGCGAAGGCATGGGCACGATTTCGAAGTTGGTGAAGGCGCTGGACGCGCAGCGTTTAGGCGCGCAATTGGTCGTCGTTTGTGGACGAAATGACGCCCTAAAAGAGCAATTGGACAATCGAAGCTGGAAAAACCCGCGCCACATCTACGGCTATGTCACCAACTATCACGAAATGCCGCGAATTATGGCCGCCTCCGATATAATTGTGACCAAAGCCGGTCCCTCTACCATCAGTGAAGCCGCCATCGCCGGCCTGCCGATGATTATCAGCGACCGAATCCCCGGGCAAGAATCTGGCAACGTCCGCCTCGTCACGGAAAACGACGCCGGCGTCTATCTGCCAAAACCCGATAAAGTCGCTGATCTGATCGTCGAATGGCTGCGCGAAGGTCCCGAGCGCCTCAAACAGCGTGCCGAAAACGCCAGGCGAATCGCCCGTCCCAATGCCGTCTGGGAAATCGCCGATGCCGTATGGGATTGGGCAAATCGCCCGAAATTCCCCCGCAAAAATGGAAACTAGCGCCGCCCGGATACCCCGCCGATCGTGCCCAGATAAACGCCATCAGCGACCTTGACCGTCGACCCGTCGCTGATTTGCATCTTCCAGGTGGCGCCCGATCCAACTTGCGTGAACAAAACCGCGCTGTTGTCCTCGGTCCAACGCAGCGGCTGCGCCAAAGCGGTCATCGGATAGTTGACGACCATTTGCCTGGCACTCTCAAGATCCGCCAACACCATAACGGTGTTGATCTCTTGCTGTCCGCCAGCGAATCCTGTGACTCGGGACAGCGCGTAAACCGCCAGCTTGCCATCGGGGCTTGTCAATATATTGCCTGCTTCCTTGTACTCGCCCAAAGAAACTGGCGGGATACGTCGGGTAGTGCCGTTGCTAATATCATGAATCTCGAGCTCTCCCCCCCCAGTGCCCTCTCTCGCCACAAGCTGGAGCCAGCGAGCGCCGCCGAATCCCACCGCGCAGAAGCAAGCCCTTTCACCCGAGAGCGGACGCGTCGCCACATTCTGTCCGCCAAAGTCCAGCGCGAAGAGACCCGATCGACGCGTGTAGGCATTGACGTCTTCCGTGCCATCGGCGTGCACCTCCACATAAAGCGCGCTGCCGGAACTATCGAAAGCCAACGGTATCAGCCGTATCCCCGGCCGCGGCCCGTATACCAGCAATTCGCGTATCTCCGCGCCCGCCGCATCGGCGACCATCAAGTTAGTCGTTAGCGCGCCTGTGTCATTCGTTCGGCTGATTGACCAAGCGACCTTGCCGCCATAATCATCCACCACCCAATCAATACGGCTGTCGCTCGCGTTCACCGCTATAAAAGGATGATCGCGAATGACGCCGTCCGGCTTAACCAGCCTGACCTTTCGCTCGGCCGTATCAAAATATAGCACTGCGGCATCAATCAAGGTGTGACCTTCGCCGCTGGCAACAGTTTCCGTCGCCTCTCCCGTCAGCAAATCCACGAAGACAATCCGGGTTTCCTTCGCATTGTCCGGACCCAAACGCAGAAAAACATCCCAGCTCGCGCTCGAGATCCCAGGACTCAGCGGGTCTTGCCCGTGCACTGTGGCAGACCACAACAACAGCAATAGTGCCAGGATAGTGTGTTTCATTGGCGATCTGACGGCGATGCTTCAGTTCACTGGCATTATACGGTCGAGTTGGACCGACGGCAATTGAAGCAGCCGGCATTCAAAATACAAAAGAGCCCCGCGTTGGCGAGGCTCCCGACGGTCGAAGACAACCGTCCTATCGCAGTCTGCGCTGCCGTTGAAGCCGCCGCTGTTGCCAGGCGATGGCATCGCGATTCTTCTTCTCGGCAAGAAACCGATCGATCCGCGCTTCTTCCATTAGCTCATCTGTACGCTGCCGGTAAGCTTGCGACGCGAGCATTGCCAAGTCTTGCATCTTGATACTCCCTTGAGGCTGAACCATTCAACCATAATCATATCATCTTCGGATACCCTGCACAAGGCTGCAAGCAATAGACTTATGCAATTTATATAAAGCGGACCGCTCTGGCGGTAGCGCGTATCCGTCTATCACAACGACTCCGCCCCGACAGTAGAAGCTGTTTGCGTAAGTGGTCTTACTTGTTGCAGTGAAGTTATACCGGATTCCAAACCGCCCGGCGCCGCCAGAATCGCGCCGCCGCGCCTGCACCAATTGCCACCTAATAGGGCCGGTGATACCGCGCCATAGGCAACACTTCACGCGGCGAACCATGTAACTCGAAGGTCATGATGGAAGCTGTCGCCGGATACTCGACCGGCAGAGCGTATTCCAGCAATCGATCTTTCATCAGCGCCTCGGGCTCCACGCCTTGAACGTGCAGCCAAGGGAATACCAAAATGTCGCCGTGACCCACCGCCAACGCAGACCCGCCCTTATGCCGATCCTGCAAGTACTCAAAGAAATCCAATACCCTCCGCAGGACGGTTGTCGGTAGCTCATGCGGCGGCTCATTGCCAGTATACAAATCCCAGCCTGTGGCGGCCAACTCGGATGTCGGCCGTCCCTCGTAGGGCGTGCTAACCTCGATGATGCGCTCATCGATTCTAGGCGTCAACGCGCCGGTAAACTCGGATACGATCTCGGCGGTCTGCACTGCGCGCTCCATCGGGCTGCAGTAGATCGCGTCTATGCCCTTGTCCGCAAGCCAGGCGCCCGCGGCCCGCGCCTGCCGGACGCCTTCCTCGCTAAGATAGTACCCAGGCAATCGGCCATACAATATATCGTCCGGATTGTGCACCTGCCCGTGCCGCATTAAGTAAAGCGTGGTTGATGTCATCGAGGCCTATTCTCGCTCGCCTTGCGCCTGACCAGCAGTTTAGCGCCAAAGCCTCGCGCTGGCAAAAGCGCGCCTGTGTCAAGATTGTGGCTTAAATTCTGGCTCGCGTTGACCTAACATTTACCGCTAGTCCGCCGACCAAATCCCGAGGCGTCTATCATTTGAATGTCAAGCACTGGGCTCTGGACCGCCGCCTCCTCACCATCCTCTTGATCGTCTTGGTGCAAATGGTCGGCACATCCATGGTCAATCCGATCCTTCCGCTTTACGCCCAAAGCGAATTTGACATGACGCCGGATGTGATCACCTTGCTGCTCACCGCGTTTTTCACCGCGCAGTTCATCGCCGGTCCATTCATCGGTCGTTGGTCAGACCGACACGGTAGGATTCCTGTGCTGCTCATTAGCCAGCTTGGCACCGTAATTGCCTTCCTCATGATCGGCTTTGCCCAATCGACCGCCGTTCTCTTCATCGCCCGCGTACTCGACGGCGTCACCGGCGGCAACATCATTGTGGCTCAAGCCTACGTCACCGACATTATGCCCGAAAACCGGCGCACGCAAGCGCTCGGATATGTGATGGCGGCCTTCGGCTTGGGCTTTGTCGTCGGACCAGCGGTCGGCGGCCTGCTTGCCAGCCAACTTGGACCTAGCGTCCCCTTCCTCTTCGCCGCGCTCGCCGCCTTGGTCACCGTGATCCTAACCTGGTTCACCCTCGAAGAGACTCTAAGCCAATCCGAGCAGGCGCGCAATCGCGAAAGCAATCAGGCGAGCCTTAATCCGCTACAGTTGCTGCGGAATTCGCCCTTGATGGCTGTCTTGGCCGTATCCTTCGTCGGACGATTTGCCTTCGGATTGCTGATCGCCACCTTCGCTCTCTTCGCCGAGAAAGTCATCTTCGCCAGCGCCGATTTTGCGGCGGTAAGCTTGGGCGTTGGCTTGATGCTGATGTTCGTCGGCGTCGGTCAGTTCTTCACCCAAATCGTCATCCTGCCAGCGGCGCTCAAGCGGATAAGCGATCCGCTCATCGTCATGCTTGGCGCCGGCTCGCGCGCCTTGGGCATGTTTATCTTCGCTCTCGCCACCGAGCCAACGCTCGGCTCGCTCAGCATGATTTTCATCGCCGTCGGCAGCGGCTTGCTCCTGCCCGCCCTGCAATCCCTCGTGACCAAGACCGTGCCGCCTGCCCTGCGCGGCGCAATTCTCGGCGTTCAACAGTCAGTTATGAGCCTGGGCGTTATCATTTCGACGGGTGTATCGGGCGCGCTCTTCACGCTAGACCCAGTCGTGCCAAACTGGATCGGCGGTCTGCTCTATCTGCTGTCGCTGGCGCCCGCGCTCTATCTGTGGCAATGGGTCCGCGGATTGCGCGCGAACAAAGGGAAAGCATGGCTCGCGTCGACATAAAACAAAACTGCCGACATAATCTCGGCAATTGCAGGAATTTAGTCGGGGCGGCGGGATTTGAACCCACGACCTCACCGACCCGAACGGTGCGCGCTACCGGGCTGCGCCACGCCCCGACGATACCGCCGCTAGCTTAGCAAACTTGAAATTGAATGACAAGGCAAAATGACGCCAGACAACTCACCACAGACCTTGACCGACCGCCTGAGAAAACTGTCACAACCGCCGCTTGACCGCTGCGGCGCGGCGCTGGCGAAGCTCGGCGTACATCCTGACTCGATTACGCTAGCCGGCTTGATTCTCGTGGCGGCCGCCGCTCTCATTCTTGCGCATGGCGAATTCCTCGCCGGCGGCATAATCCTGTTGCTGAGTCTGCCCCTTGATGCCCTTGACGGCGCGGTCGCCCGGGCGCGCGATCGCAGCAGCGCTTTTGGCATGGTCCTCGATTCCACCCTCGACCGCTACGCTGACGGTTTAATTTTCTTCGGTTTCAGCTATTATTTTGCCGCAAATGAGCGCTTGGACATGCTGGCGCTGACGCTCGCCGCGCTTGTTGGCAGCTTCATCGTCAGTTACATCCGCGCGCGCGCTGACGATCCAAATGTGGCTGTCAGCACGACGGTGGGCCTGTTCTCGCGTCTGGAGCGGGTTATCGTTGTTCTGGCGATGACTCTGGGAAGCGGATTGCTTTCGTCAATATTGCCGCTCGAGATCGGTATCTTCGTCTTGGCGCTGGGAACTAACATCACTGCCCTCCAGCGGCTGCGCTACGTAAATGCGACACTGAAAGACCGAGGTGACTAAATGGAATTCGAAAACGCCTACATCGTCATTGGCAATCTGCAGATTCGCTATTACGGCATCATCATCGTCGTCGCGCTGCTCGCCGGCGCTTATGTCGCCTCGCTGCTCGCCAGCCGCACCGGACGCGATAGCGATCACATCTGGGGCGGTCTAACTTGGGCGATAATTCCCGGTATCATCGGCGCCCGACTTTGGTTCGTGCTCTTCCCGCCCGTGTCTTTGATCGCTGGCTGCGGCATTGAAGGCGAAGTATGTCACGATACCGCCTGGTTCTTGGCGAATTTCTTCGACGCGCAAAACGGCGCCATCGCCATCTGGAGCGGCGGCTTGAGCATTTTCGGCGGCATGCTCGGCGCGGCATTTGGCGCCTGGCTCTATCTCGGCGCCTGGCATAACCGCATAGTCGGCTTGCTCACAACTATTCTGACGCCACTGATCTGGCTGTATCAATTACTCGAGTGGCTTGTTAACGCCGCTATTCAGCGCGTGCAAGGCAAGGACGTCAATGCCTTCCGCTATCAACGCCCCAAGAGCGATTTCCCGGACGCGGGCCTGCCCTTCGGTCCCTGGATAGACATCGCCGGCGTCGCTATCCCCCTCGGACAAGCGATCGGCCGCTTCGCCAATTACGTCAACCAGGAACTCTACGGCAGTCCCACAAACCTGCCCTGGGGCATACAGATCCCCCGCGACGCGCGGGTGGCGCCCTACGAGAGCCTCATAGACTTTCCACTGGACTCGCTCTTCCACCCGATCTGGGCCTACGAGGCGCTCTGGAGCTTGGTCGCGTTTTTTGTGCTTTGGCGGATCTTCCATCACTATCGCGATCGCCTGTTCAGCGGCGACATTTTCTTGCTCTACATCGCTCAATACTCGTTCGTCCGCTTCCTGCTCGAATTCCTGCGCGTGGAAATCGCCCAAATCGGCGCGACTGGAATCAATAGCTCACAGACATTCACACTCATCGCCTTTATTGCGGCCGTGGGCTTGCTGCTCTACCGACACAGAAACGGTTCCCCCGCGCCATCCGAAAACACTCCCGCCCAAGAGGCGGCTTCCTAGCCGCGCCGCAAAATGCGACTGCTGGAGCTCGCGCCATATCAACGCGAGACCGCCTGTCACAAGCAGCGCCTGACCGGAGCGCCGCATTGAATTGACTTGTGCGCTTTTGACCGGCGTCGCCGCGCGCTAATCCCTGCGCGACTAGTATCGCCGACCATTACAAAGTATCGGCATCGAATCAAATGTGGTATTGTCAGTCTGGCAAAGTTGGCGCTGTCCGATTCTGTTATACTTGTGACACGTCCGCCAGGCGGGAAAAAGGCGAACCGATGGCTCGCGTCGTAATCTTGGGAACAGCCGGCGCCGTTAACAGCGCCCAACACGACTACACGCACTTTCTGCTGATCGGCGAAAAAGATACGCCTGTGCTCGTCGACGCCGGCTCAAATCCGCTTGACAAGATTCGAGCGTTAGGTATTGATGACCGCAAGCTGCAAGACATCATCCTCACTCACTTCCACTCCGATCACGTCGCCGGCGTCCCCAACATGCTGATGCACATGTGGCAAATGGGGCGGAAAACGCCGATGCGCTTCTATGGCATTCCCCATTGCATCAACCGAATCGAAGAAACAATGGATATGTACGGCTGGGAATTCTGGCCTAACTTCTTCCCGGTGTCCTTTGCTCGTATCGGCTTGCAAGACAACACCCTGCTTTTTGAAAACAAGGACTTCGCGATCCGTTCCTTTCCCGTCGTGCATTTCATCCCCACCATCGGCATGCGGATCACCAACAAACACAATGGCAATGTGCTTGCATATAGCTGCGATACCGAACCTTGCCCCAACGCGCTGAAGATCGGCAAGGACGCCGACATCTTCATCCATGAAGCCGGCGGTCCGCCACCGGGCCACAGCACCGCGCGCATGGCGGGTGAAGCCGCCGCCGAAGCCGGCGCCAAAGAACTGCGCTTGATCCACTATCAAGTCTGGAACCAGAACCCCGAACCGCTTGTGCAGCAAGCAGCCGCCGTCTTCGACGGTCCCGTCCATCTCTGCCGAGACTTCGACGAATTCGAATTCTAGCGCCAGCAAGTTCGCCGCCAGCATGCGAATTGCGCGCGCTGAACCGTTGCGCATATGCAAAGGCCCCCAAGGATCGCCAAACTCAACTCTCGCGCCCTTCGCCAACACCCGGTATCTCAGGGCGGCCGGCGCGGTTTTGGGATTCCCGTAAAGATAGTTTACAATCTGCTTTGCCTTGCCGGAGCGAGCTGCTCCGCGCCAATGCAAATTCGTACAATTATGGAGGATGTCAAATGTTTGCCAATCAACGTGTATTGCCGCTACTCGCCTTGCTCGCGCTGGCGCTGGGCCTGATCATCGCGCCGGGCGCCAGCCAGGACGATTTGCTCAGCTTCGCCGCCGCCGATTGTGACTATGGCGGCAACCTCAAGTCTGTCGAAGCCCTCGACGCGCTCACCGTCCGCGTCACACTTTGCAATCCCGATGCCATCTTTGATCAAGAAATGGCCAGCCTCGGCTTGTCCATCCACCCCCGCGAATGGATGGATGCCACCGGCGGCACCGGCGATATCCTGACAAGCGCCATCGGCACGGGTCCGCTGCGCCTAGTCAATTGGGACCAAGGCAATGAAATGGTCTTCAAACGCTTCGATGACTACTGGGGCGAGCCGTCCATTGAAGACACCGTGATTCTGCGCTGGAACTCGGAAGCCGCCGCCCGCGCCACCGAACTGCGCGCAGGAACCATCGACGGCATGAAGTTCGCCAACCCCGACGACATTCCCGTCTTCCGCGCTGATCCCAACTTCAACCTCATCGATATCCCGCCGCTGACCGGCGTCTACGTCGCCATGAGCAACTTCTTCGAGCCGCTCAACGACCTCCGCGTCCGCACGGCGATCGCCATGGGCATTGACCGGCAGCGCATCGTCGACAACTTCTTCCCGCCCGGTTCTCCTCTGACGCCTGACTTTGTGCCGCCAGCGGTCTTCGGTCATATCGGCGAGGGTGGCGTGCCCGGCTTCGACCAAGCCGCCGCCAAAGCCTTGCTGGAAGAAGCCGCTGCCGATCTCGGCTTTGGGCTCCCGCTGGACTCCGTCGTTGATACCCGCACCGGCGAAGAACGCGCCCTGACGCTAACCTGGCGCGATGTCGTCCGCGGCTATCTTCCCAATCCGGGCATCATCGCCAACGACGTCGCCGCCCAACTCGCTGATATTGGCATAAATGCCGACGTGCAAGTGGTCGAATCCGGCGCCTTTATCGCCTCGGCGCTTTCCGGCAATGAACCCCTGCATATCCTCGGCTGGCATGCCGACTTCCCCGATGCTTCCAACTTCTTGACCTGCTGCCACGGCCCCAATTTATCCCAGATGGGCGAGCCCTATCCGGAAATCTACGAACCCCTGATCGCCGCCGGTCAAGTCCTCGACCCCGATACCCGCATGGAATACTTCCAGCAAGTCGCGGAAGGCATGGCCTCCGCCGTGCCCTGGGTCCCCTTCGGCCACGCCGGGTCTGCTGACGTCTGGCAAGCCGATATCGTCGGCGTCCACCCCGGCGTCCTCGATGGCACCGAAGAATTCTCGCGCCTCGAAGACCCCGACGACGACAACATCATCTACATGCAGAACGCCGAGCCAATCTCCATCTACTGCAACGACACCTGGGACGGCGAGACCTTCCGCGCCTGCCATCAAGTCCAGGAGTCGCTGCTTGACTTCGAGAAGGGCGGCGTCGCCGTGATCCCCGGTCTGGCCGAAAGCTGGGATGTCTCCGAAGACGGTACTGTCTGGACATTTAATCTGCGCGAAGGTGTGCTCTTCCACGACGGCTCCGCGCTGGACTCCAACGATGTAGTCGCCACTTGGCACGCTTCCGCCGACTGCGCCAGCCCCAACCACACCGGACGCGGCGAAGGCTTCGCCATCTATCTGTCCATTTTCCAGCAGTTCATCAACGCCGATCAGTGCTAGTCACACGCACCGCGCGAATCTGTATGGGCGGCTCATTGAGTCGCCCACCTCATCAACCAACGCGAGTCTGTAGGGGCGGCTGTGAGTCGCCCGCCTCAATATACGCGGCTTTACACACGATTCAATCGCGGGTCCAGCGCGTCCCGCATGCCATCGCCCAGCAAGTTGAAACCCAACACCGTGACCATGATGGCGAAGCCGGGGAAGAACACCAGATGCGGCGACGTGAATAGATAATTGCGCGACTCGCTCAAAATCTGACCCCATTCCGGCGTCGGCGGCTGTGCCCCCAAGCCCAGAAACGACAGCGCCGCCGCATCCAAAATGGCCGTGCCCACACCCAGCGTTCCTTGCACGATGATCGGCGTGATCGCGTTTGGCAAGATATGCGCCACGACAATCCGCAGCGGACCCGCGCCAAGCGCCCGCTCGGCCGCCACGAATTCCTGCTCCTTGATCGACAGTACGCTGGCGCGTGACAGCCGCGCGTATTGTGGTATGAATGTGATCGTTATGCCCAGCAGGGCGTTTGTGAGCCCGGGACCCAATATCGTCACGATCGATATCGCCAGCAGCAGCGCCGGAAATGCCAGCACCACATCCATCAGCCGCATGATCACGTTGTCGACCGTCCCGCCGAGGAAGCCGGCCGTCACGCCCAAAGCGGTGCCCGCAATAATCGACAGACTGATCGTAATGACGCCGACTGAGAGCGATGTCCGCGTGCCGAAGATGATGCGGCTGTACAGGTCGCGCGCGTTAAGATCCAAACCAAGTATATGCAGCGGTTCTTCGCAACCCAGGATCGGGAGGCACGGCGGCTTGCTCGGCAGACGGCCAGTCTCCCCCGGCACGCCAATCATCGTCTTGATGGGATCATGCGTGGCGAAGACCGGCGCCGCGATCGCGATGACCACTAAGGCGCCGATGATCGTCATGCCCAGCAGCGCCGACGGACTGTGCCGCAGATTGCGCAGCGCCTCCAGCCACAAGTTGGGCGATCGGTAAGCGGCTTCGGGCGGCAGCGTCGCGGTTGCCTTGGTCGCCATTGTCTCGTCTTTCTTCGTCCGCTAGTTGAAACGGATGCGCGGGTCGAGATAACCATACATGATATCGACCACCATATTGATGAGTACGAATCCAGCGGCGATGACCACGGTGAAGCCCTGCACCAGCGTATAATCCCGCGACGTGATGCTATCGACTAACGTTCGGCCCACGCCGGTCAAGCTGAAGATCGTCTCGGTGAGCACCGCGCCGCTGATAACCAAACCGAAATTCAAACCGATAACCGTGATTACCGGAAGCATGGCGTTCTTCAAAGCGTGCCTGCCGACAACCGCGCGCTCGCGCAATCCCTTGGCTCTCGCCGTCCGCACATAATCTTGATTCAGCACTTCCAGCACACTCGAGCGGCTCATGCGCGCGATGATGGCCAGCGGTATCGTGCCGACCGCCACCGCCGGCAGTATCAGATGCCGCAGGGCATCAACCAGCAACCCGCCATTAAGCGTGAGCACGGCGTTCAGCGTATTAATGCGCGATAGAAAGAACAGTATGCCCAGCGCTTCTTCGCCCTCGGCGACCATCCCGTGAACAATGTAGAACGGAACGGGCGAAGCGCCCGGCGTCAATCTGCCCGATGGCGGCAGCGCGAATGGCGTGTCCTTTAGCAGCACCGCAAACAGGTAGGCGAGCATCAAGCCCAGCCAGAACACCGGCATCGATACGCCAATGTTCGCGCCGATCATCGTGCCGACATCCACGGCCGACTTGTGGCGATAGGCGCTGAGAACGCCCAGCGGCACGCCGACGCTGATCGCGAACAGCAGCGCGAATGTACCCAGCTCGACGGTGGTAGGCAGGCGCTCCACCAGCAAGTCCATCACGGGCCGATGAAAACGCAACGAATCGCCGAGGTCGCCTTGGGCGATGTTGCGCATATATATCAGCAACTGAACCGGCAGCGGCTCGTTCAGTCCATTTCGCCGGAAGAATGCCTCGCAAATGTCTTCCGTGGCGCGCTCGCCCAGGACAGCCAAACACGGGTCGCCCGGGATCGCCCGCGCTAAGGTAAAGGTCACGAGCAAGATGCCGATCAATACCGGAATGGAAAAGGTCAACCGGCGGATGACAAACTTCAACATCGTCGCAGTCCCGGCGATCTAACTGACACAAGTATAGCGAAGGCCGCAAACCGGGCGCGCCTCAACTCTCCGCCCAATTGCGCGCCCGCTCGACCGCTTTACGCCAGCCAGCGTATAAGCCGTCGCGCTCATCCGCGGACATAGCCGGCTCAAACGCGCGTTCAACCCGCCACTGCCCGGCGATTTCCTCCTGCGAGACCCAGAATCCAGCCGCCAGCCCGGCCAAGTATGCTGCGCCAAGGGCGGTCGTCTCAGTCACCGCCGGTCGCTGAACCGGCACGCCTAGAATATCGGCTTGAAACTGCATGAGGAAGTTGTTCGCCACGGCGCCGCCGTCAACGCGCAGCCTATCCAAAGCCAAGCCGGAATCGGCCGACATGGCGTCGACGACATCGCGTGTCTGATAAGCAATCGACTCAAGCGTCGCGCGCACAACCTGAGCGCGTCCGCTGCCGCGCGTTAGCCCAACGATCGTGCCGCGCGCGTACTGATCCCAATAGGGCGCGCCCAAGCCGACAAAAGCCGGCACGACATACACTCCGTCCGTGCTGGCGATTCCCTTCGCCAGCCCCTCGCTTTCGGCCGCGTCTTTGAGCAGTTTCATTTCATCGCGGAGCCATTGCACAGCCGCCCCCGCCATAAAGATGCTGCCCTCCAGCGCATATTGGACGGCGCCGTCGCCGACATGCCAGGCGATGGTCGTCAAGAGGTTGTTCAGCGAGCGCTGCGGCTTATCGCCCGTGTTCATAAGCACGAAGCAGCCAGTGCCATAAGTGTTCTTCGCCATGCCCGCTTTGTAAGCCGCCTGGCCGAACGTCGCCGCCTGCTGATCGCCCGCGATGCCCGCGATCGGTATCGCCGCGCCGAATACCGCCGGGTCGGTCTCGCCATAGATTTCGCTGCACGGGAGAACCTCGGGCAGAATAGCGCGTGGAATCCGCAGGCGCTCAATTATCGCATCCGACCATGCTACCCGGTGGATATCGAAAAGCATCGTGCGCGCCGCGTTGCTGACATCGGTGATATGCAGCCGCCCGCCGGTCAGCTTCCAAACGAGATAGCTGTCGACCGTGCCAAAGGCCAGCTCGCCCGCTTCCGCTTTTGCGCGCGCGCCATTCACATTGTCCAGCAACCAGGCGACCTTTGTTCCGGAAAAGTAGGCATCGGTGACCAAGCCGGTCTTCTGCAAGATGACCCGGTCGAAGCCTTCTGCTTTGAGCTCATCGCAGAACGCCGCCGTGCGCCGATCCTGCCAGACAATCGCGTTGTGGATCGGCTCGCCCGTTGATCGGTCCCAGATAAGCGTGGTCTCGCGCTGGTTGCTGATGCCGATGGCGGCGATATCGCCCGGCGCGTCGACGATAGATTGCGCCACCTCCAGCTGCGATGACCATATATCGGCCGGATCATGCTCGACCCAGCCGGGCTGCGGATAGATCTGCCGGAATTCCTGTAGCGCGCTGCGAATAGCGCGGCCCCCGCGGTCAAACAGAATCGCGCGAGACGAGGTCGTGCCTTGATCAAGAGCCAGGATGAGATTGGACATTGCCAGATAAATCCTTGGAATTACAACGGACTGCTTATGTAAACATTGTAGCGCATCGCTGACTGTCAGTCGTATGGTCGCCTTTGTCGCGGAAGCTGACGCAGCCGCTGCAACAGACCAATGCCGATGCCAGCGAGCGCGCCGGCGACCGTCCAAGGCGGCAAGCGCTCCAATATGCCCAGGATCATGGATGCCGGGAAGTCGGGAAAAGGGTGCGCGTGCAGAAGATCCTTAAAGAGCATCAGCGCCGCAGTGACGAGACTGGCAAGCGCGCCCGTCAACGCGCCCGCCAACGACGCAAGCAAGATTCCGCCGCGCGTGACATCCGCTCGCTGGCACAGCAGCCACATGGTCACGGCAATCGAGGCGAACGCGCCCAAGCCGGCCGCCGCCACTGCATCCGTATCCTCCAGCCCCGACCAAAGCAGAACGCAGACGCCGGTCCCCGCGAGAACGCCTCGCCAAAATCTGGCGGATTGCAGGACTCCGTTTTTCATAGCGCGCTCGGATCCACAAAATAGGCGAGCAGAGGATGGCGCGAGTATGAAAAAGTGCCGACTAAGGTTGGAGCGAGTATGGAAAATCCTGTAGACATCCGGGCGGATTCGATAATCTCTAGCGATACAGTATCAATAGAGCGTCGCTCTCGGGCTAATATCAGGCCTTCTGAGCGCCGCGCGTTGTGAGTTGGATAGAAGCGCGTAAACTCTAGGTATGTCCACGTGGCAGGCCTTGGCGTGTTCATACTTTGCAGTGTAGCAGAAAGGCGAGGAGAACAGGCGACTGTTTGTTCACGCATCGACGAATTGACTGCCATCGCCAGGTAGGGATTCCATGGCGGGCGCCCGAGTGACAGCCGCTTGTGCCGCGCCAACTGGCTGGCGGCAGCTAATGCGATTGAAGCGCCTCGGTTCCGTCAGCCAAGGCTATATCAAGGACCTCGTCCAGATGCTCCACCAGCACAAAGTTCAGTTCGGCGCGGACATCATCGGGCACATCGTCGATATCGTTTTCATTCTTGCGTGGCAAGATGACCGTGTCCGCGCCCAGGCGATGGGCGGCAAGCACCTTGTCTTTGATGCCGCCGACAGCCAGCACCTGGCCGCTGAGTGTTAGCTCGCCCGTCATGGCGATGTTGCTCTTGGCGGTTCGTCCGGTTAGCAAGGACGCCAACGCGGTCGCCATCGTCACGCCAGCGCTTGGTCCGTCTTTGGGCACAGCGCCCGAGGGCACGTGCAGGTGAATGTCAAAATCGTCGTAGAAGGCGGGATCGACGCCCAGTTGCTCAGCGCGGGAGCGCGCGAAGCTGTAGGCGATTTTTGCGCTTTCCTGCATCACTTCGCCCAGTTGCCCGGTATATTCGAAGCCTTTGCCGCCGCGCATCTTGGTGGCTTCAATGAACAGGGCATCGCCGCCGACCGGCGTCCAAGCCAGCCCGGTAGCGACTCCGGGTATTTCCGTGCGTTCCTTCAGTTCGCTGCGATAGCCGAAGCGCGCCTTGCCCAGCAAATCCTTCACCTGGTCTGTGGTCACAATCGCCTTGTCAAGGGCGTCCTCGGCGATACGCGTGACGATCTTGCGCGCTGCCTTGCCGATCTCGCGTTCCAGATTGCGCACGCCGGCCTCGCGGGTGTAATCGCGGATAATCTGCAGAATAGCTTCATCGCTGAACGCCAGCTCGTCAGCGCGCAATCCATTCTCCCGCCTCTGCCGCGGCACGAGGTACTGCGCGGCGATGGCGCGTTTCTCCAGCTCGGTATAGCCGCTCAACTGAATAATCTCCATGCGGTCGCGCAAGGGACCCGGGATGGTATCAAGCGTGTTTGCCGTCGTGATAAACATCACATCGCTAAGGTCAAAGGCGACATCGAGATAATGATCACGGAACTCGGCATTCTGTTCCGGATCAAGCACTTCGAGCAGCGCTGAGCCCGGATCACCACGGAAGTCGCGTCCCAGCTTATCGATCTCGTCCAGCATGATCAGCGGATTGCGCGACTTGGCTCGGCGAATCGCCTGGATGATCCGCCCGGGCATGGCGCCGATGTAGGTGCGGCGGAAACCCCGAATCTCGGCTTCATCGCGGATGCCGCCCAGGCTCATGCGAATGAACTCGCGACCCATCGCCCGCGCGATCGAGGCGCCAAGCGATGTCTTGCCCACGCCAGGCGGACCGACAAACAACAGAATCGCCCCGGCGCGATCCCGCCGCACCGGATCGAAGCGATTGTGCTCAGCAAACTCCTCGGAGCGCTCGGCGCGCAACTTGCGTACGGCAAGGAATTCCAGAATGCGCTCCTTGACATCCTTCAAGCCGTAATGATCCTCGTCAAGGATTTCGCGCGCATTGGCGATATCCAGCTTGTCTTCGGTGCGCTGGTCCCAAGGCAGGCTGCAGATCCAATCGAGATAGGTGCGGATGACCCCATATTCCGCGGCAGCGACCGAGAGCTTTGACAAGCGGTTCAATTCGCGCTCGGCTTCCTTTCGCGCTTCCTCCGGCATATTGGCTTCTTCGATCAATTCGCGAAA
This sequence comes from Anaerolineae bacterium, assembly GCA_022824465.1. Lineage (GTDB taxonomy): Bacteria > Chloroflexota > Anaerolineae > Aggregatilineales > Phototrophicaceae > UBA6055. The sequence continues at coordinate 173,581 of JAJDZV010000004.1, read as the reverse complement.
CTTCTCGATCTCATGCTGATCTTCGTCTTCTTCCAATTCGCGCTGAATCGCCTTCATCTGTTCACGCAGGAAATAATCGCGCTGCGTCTTCTCCATTTCTTGTTGCGCGTCTTCCTGGATCTTGCGGCCCAGCGACATGACATCGTATTCCTTGCTGAGCAAGCTGAGCAGGTGGCGAATCTTGTCGGCCACGCTGTTCATTTCCAGCAGAAGCTGCGCGTCATCGAGTTCGATGCGGACGTAAGTCGCGATAGAGTAGACCAACTGCATCGGGTCTTCCACGTTTACGGCGTTGCTCACCAGCTCCTGCGGGATGCTTTGCACCAGTTCGGCGAGCGCGCGGAAACGATCGACCACGCTGCGGACCATCGCTTCCATCTCAATGTCATCGGCGAAGACGACTTCATCTTCCGGGATCCGCGTGACGCGCGCCTTAAGATAAGGAGCGGTCTCCACGAATTCTTCTATCTTGATCCGCTGGAGTCCCTGAATCAAAAGGCGAACGGTGCCGTCAGAGGCGCGGAAGAGCCGATGAATCGCCGCCAAGGCGCCGACCATGTGGATTTGGTCCGGTCCAGGCGTGCCCAGGCTGGGGTCTTTGGAGGCCACCAAGCCGACCAGCCGATCGCCGGCGACGACATCGTCGACCAATTGGATGCTGCGTTCCTGACCAACTGTGAGGGGAATCGCTGTCTGCGGATAAACGACCATGCCGCGCAATGGCAGTATGGGCAATTCTTCCGGCAGGTCAATGGCTTTGCCATCCTCTTCCAGTTCATCGCTCAGCACGACGTCCACGGCGGTTGGCGGCTGTTCCGCATCGTCGAATATGACTTCCCAGGTGGTCATCAATGGCAGTCCTTGCAGTTTGCGTATCGTTCAGGGCTCGGCAAACAATGGGTTCATCGAATGAACGGGCTTTTGTTTCCCACGATTGGGCGCTGAATCGCGCGCGCCTTCATGCCGTCCCCATAACCTTACTCTACAGTTAGACAGGCAAAATTGGTATCAGAGTTCACCACAAGGCGAGCATTTTGATACGTTTCTAAGACTTTGACGAGCGTGACGCGGCCGCTCGCCGTCGCTCGGGCAGACGATTTGCCAGTTTCGCAAGCCTGAATACAATAAAGACAGCTTGAGTTGCCGATTCACCGGGGATGACTGACCATGACCGATAACCTTGGCCGACCGCGTAAACGAAAAGCCAATCGCGCCCGCGACCGTGTGCAGGAGCGTCGGCAGCGGCGGCTCGCCATGATGGAAGGCAGACTGAACAGCGGCGATGACCACGCCTTCTTCCGCCGCTACTTCCCCTCATACGACGAGGATAAAGCCGCGCACCGCGCCCTGGCTTGGCTGTTCTCCAGCCGATCCCCGGTCGCCAAGCTGACAACTGTTGTCGCTGTCGCCGTCATTCTGTTCATCACCGGCAGCTATGTGCTGTCGGAGCGCATCTTCCCCAATGTCTACGCGATGGGACTGCCAGTCGGCGAGTTGACGCCAGCCGAAGCCGAAGCAATGATCAATGACCACTGGAACGCCAATCTCTCGATCGCGATTGCGGTGGATGGCGTGGACATCGAAAACGTCAGCCCGGAGACGCTCGGGCTCACGATTAACGCCAGCGCAATGGCGGAGGCGGCCAAATCCGTCGGGCTCGCTGGCCTTCCCTTCGGTTACAACATCGCGCCCGTTGTCACCGTCTCGCATAGTCGCGCCCAGACCCTCCTGCTCGACTTGACCGAGTCCATCTATGTGCAGCAGTATGAAGCCGGTTACAAGTGGTCGGGCGGACGGCTGATAACCGTGCCCGGACGCCGTGGACGCCACTTGGATATCAAAACCAGCATCGACCGGCTCAAAGCTGACGCGACGACGGTGGCAACCGAAGGCCGCTTTGAATTGCAGACGATTTCGCTTAACCCAACGGTGGCCGATAGCTCGCCCTTCCTGGATGAGGCGCTGATATTCCTGGGCGGCGGCATCCGCCTGCAGGCTTATGATCCCTTCAAGAACGACACGGTCACCTACAACATTGATCAGCAGTTGGCGGCGGAGTGGCTCATCGCCGGTGTCAACGGCTTGGCTGTCCGCGTCGAAACCTTTGGCGCGTTCATCGCCCAGGAAAACCTCAAGCTGGTGCGCGGCGGACGCTATATCGACGAACTGCTAGCGACCGAAAAGCTGCAAGAAGCGCTCATTCGCGGCGAGCCCAATGTCATCTTAAGACTCAACTACCTGCCGGACGAATACGAGGTGATCCGCCAAGACACCGGCTACCGCATCGGACGCAAGCGCGGCATCCCCTATGAGCTCATTCGCGACGCCAACCCGACCGTGAATTGGAACAGCCTGGTCGTCGGCCAGCGAGTGCAGATCCCTTCGCGCGATGTCATGATTCCGGAAGATCCTGTGCCGCACAAGCGCATCATCGTCGACCTTGAAGCGCAGTGGCTGGTCGGCTTCGAGAATGGCGAGCTGATCTTCGATTGGGGCATCTCGTCCGGCCGCGAGGAAGCGCCGACCTACCCCGGCATCTTCCAAATACTGACGCATAACGAAAAAGCATTCGGGGGCAGTTTCGCGCTCTGCAACGAAGCCGGCACCAACTGCAACCAGTGGGAGATGGCCTGGTTCATGGGCATCTACGAGGTAGTACCCGGCTTGATGAACGGCTTTCATGGCGCCGTGCTGCTGCCTAATGGCAACTACCTCGGCGGCGGCGGCGTCTATGAACCCTCGACTTTCGGTTGCATTATGTCGGTGGATGCGCGCGCGAGCGAGCTATTTGACTGGGCGGAACAAGGCACTATGGTCGAAATCATCTCGGACGAATTCGCCCCGGAAAGCGACCTGGCGCGTTACGCCAAGGAATACATCGCCACTGTTGATACCAACTTCCGGCCGATCTCGGCGTGAGGCCGCCCCCTGGCGCCGGCCTCAGCCGCGGTTGCGGGCTTCTATCGCGCGAGCCCCCAAAAGTGGGCATTTAGTTTTGTTTGGCCTTAAGTACAATCGGTCGTAACTAGAATCTGATCTCAGGGCGAAACTATATGAGCCTTCCCTTTGGCGCCTGGAAGAGCCCCATCGACGGCGCGTCGATAGCCAGCGGCGTCTCCTTGCGTGATGTCCAATGGAACCCAACCGGCGATACCCTGGTCTGGTGGGAGAGTCGCGGCAAGACGGGCGTGCTGGTGGCGCAGACTGGCGCGCAGGCCCCCCGCGATCTCACCGACCGGCGGCTGAACGTGGCCGGGCGCGTCGGCTATGGCGGCGGCGCATTCACGCTAGGCGCGGGCTGCGTTTACTTCGCCGCGAACGGCAGACTCTTCAAACAGTCGCTGGCGGGCGGTGAAGCGGTCGCAATCACGCCTGCTTTTGGCAGCTTTGCGGCTCCAGCGCTTTCGCCCGACGCTCGCTGGCTGGCGTTTGTACATAGCTACGAGCATGTCGATGGCATTTGCCTTGTGGACGCCGATGGCGAAGAGTTCCCGCGTAAAGTCGCCTATGGCGCCGACTTCGTGATGCAGCCAACCTGGAACCCGTCGGGCGAGCTGCTCGCCTATGTCGCCTGGAATCATCCGCAGATGCCCTGGAACGGCAGCGAATTGCGCTTGCTACGGCTCAACAGCTTCGGCGGCGACCTGCCAAGCGGCAGCGACATCGTCACGTTGGCCGGCAACAAAGAAACTTCCATCTTCCAACCGGCCTTCTCACCCGACGGAACCTGCCTCGCCTACATCAGCGACGCCAGCGGTTGGGGCCAGCTCTACATCTACGACCTTGAATCATCGCAGCATCGCCAACTCACAACGAACGCAGCCGAACATGGCGCGCCCGCCTGGGTGCAGGGTCTGCGCACATTCTGTTGGAGCGGCGACGGACGCTCGATATTCTACCTGGAGAACAGCGAAGGATTCGTTGCGCTTAGGCGCCATGACCTGAATTCGGCGACGAATGAGTCAGTAGCCGGCTTGGAGACGTACACGGAGCTGGAGCAGATTGACGTATCGCCCGAGAGCGGCGTCATCGCCCTGATCGCTTCGTCTTCCCTCATTCCGCCGCGCGTAATCTCGTTGACCAATAACGGCGAAGTCACAGTTCATCGACGGCGAGGGGCGGAAAACCTGCAAGCCAGTCAGCTATCCGACGCGCAGGCCATAACCTGGCGCTGCGCCGACGGCGACCTGGCTCACGGCTTGTACTACCCCCCAGCGCCGCAAGAGGCGATGCCGCCCGGCAAGCCGCCTCTCATCGTCAACGTCCACGGCGGACCGACATCACAGCGTTTTGCCGGCTTTGCCAGCGAAGTGCAATTCTTCACGACGCGCGGTTATGCCGTGCTGCAGGTCAATCATCGCGGCAGCACCGGCTACGGAAAAGCCTATATGGAAATGCACCGCGGAAAATGGGGCGTCTACGATGTGACGGACTCAATCGCGGGCGTCGAATTCCTGGCAAACGAAGGCTTGGTCGACGGCGCCAAAGCCGTGATCATGGGCGGCAGCGCCGGCGGCTTCACCGTCCTGCAATCCCTGGTCGAGCATCCCGGCTTCTACCGCGCGGGCCTATGCTCCTACGGCGTGTCCAACCAGTTTGGCTTGCTTATGGACACGCACAAATTCGAGGAGCGCTATCCCTACTGGCTGCTTGGCGAATTACCGGGCGCGGCTGAGCTCTATCGCGAGCGCTCGCCGCTCTTCCATGCCGAAAAGCTCGTCGATCCCATTATCATCTTCCAGGGCACGGAGGATGAAGTAGTGCCGCGGGACCAGTCCGATAGCATCGTCGCTTCGCTGAAGCGTCGCGGCGTTCCCCACGAATACCATGTCTTTGAAGGGGAAGGGCATGGCTGGCGCAAACCGGAGACCATCGAGGCCTATTACAACTCTATCGAGCGCTTCCTGCTTCAGCACGTCATCTATGCCTGACCGCGCAAGACACCTGGCGATGATAACTCCGCGCTTCCGGAACGCTCGTCGCCATGGTTGAGTTCGAGGGTCTGAACATTTGCTGCCCCAAGTCTTGATGCTCATCGGCGGGCTCGTAGCGTTATTTTACGGCGGCAATTGGCTTGTGCGCGGCGCTTCCAATCTCGCCTTGTCATTTGGCGTCTCGGTGCTCATCATCGCCCTCACCTTTGTCGCGCTTGGCACATCCATGCCCGAGCTTCTCGTCAGCGTGCAAGCCGCGCTCAGCGGCAAGAGCGATCTGGCGGTCGGCAATGTCATCGGCTCCAACATCGCCAACATCGGGTTGATTTTGGGCGCGACCGGCTTGATTTCGCCCCTGCGCGTCAAGGCGATCTTGCTGCGCCGCGAAATTCCGATCATGGTATTGGCTTCCGTCTTCGCCTATGCCTTGACCCTCGACGGGCAAATTGGCCGCGCCGATGGCACGATACTTCTCCTCGCCTTTCTCGTATTTAATGCCGTCTTCTACTTCTTGGCAAAGCGCGAGGCCGATACACGCGCGCGCTTGCTCGCCGATCTTGAAGAGACCCCAACGACGGCGCCGGGGCGCGGTCGCGAAGTCACCTACCTGGTCGCCGGGCTTATCGCCTTGGCGCTTGGCTCGCGCATGATGGTCGAAAGCGCCGTATTCCTCGCCCGCATGGCTGGCATCAGCGAGTTGATTATTGCTATCACCCTGGTCGCCTTTGGCACATCCCTGCCCGAGCTCGCCGCCTCGCTTTCAGCCGCCTGGCATAAGGAGACGGACCTCGCCATCGGCAACGTAGTCGGCTCCAATATCGCCAATCTCATGCTGATTCTGGGCGCGACCGCCTTCCTGCAGCCGATCCCGGTGGCGCGCTCCGAAGTGCAATTCGAGTTCTTGGTCATGATCGCATTTGCCGTCCTATTGATCCCGTTCATGGGTAGGCTGCGGTTCGGGCGCAAACGGTCGGCGCTCTTCCTGGTCGCCTACTGCGCGTTTATCGCCTACAGCATATTCGGCGGTGGCGCCGCGCCATTTGCTAATCTGATACAATGATTCAATCGTCGTCAATGACGCTGACTTCGTGGGCGCAGCGGAGCTGAGTTGGAAACGGAAAGTGTGAATCAATGAATCCAATACCGCCGGTAGAACGCTTCACCAGTAGCAGCGGAGTCGACATCTACCGCCTGCCCATGCTGCTCTTCCCCAACGACTTCAGCGGGCACGCCTTCGTTTTGGATGGCGCTGGTCCCCTCACGCTGGTGGATACCGGGTCGGGCATCGGGCGCAGCAATGACGACCTGGCAGCTGGCTTCGCGCAAATCGGCGAGCGCTTTGGCAAGTCCATCGCCCTGAGTGACATCGAACGCATCATCATCACGCACGGGCACATCGACCACTTCGGCGGCTTGCCCTTTGTGAAGACGCATACTGAGGCCCCGGTCGGGATTCACGAGCTGGATCGGCGCGTGCTGACCAACTATGAAGAACGCGTCATTGTGGCGACCAAGGCGCTGGGTATATTCTTCGACCGCGCTGGCATTCCGAACCCGCAGCGAGATTCGCTGTTCTCCATGTACGGTTTCGCCAAGCGTCATGTCACCTCGATTGACGTCGATTTCAGCATCGCCGATGAACAGATCCTGGACGGCATGGAATTTATTCACACTCCCGGGCACTGCCCGGGCCAGGTCTGCATTCGGCTCGGCGACATTTTGCTCAGCGCCGATCATGTGCTCTCGCGCACGACGCCGCACCAATCGCCGGAAAGCATCACGCATTACATGGGGCTGGATCACTACGCCGACTCGCTGCGCAAACTCTTACGCTTTGACGGCATTCGCCTGGCATTGGGCAGCCACGAAGACGCCATCCACGATCTCTATGGCCGCATCCACGCCATTCGCGCCAGCCATAATCGCAAGCTCGACCGCATCCGCCGAATCATGCGTGAAAATGGCGCGCCCATGAATGTCAGCCAGATTTCAGCGGCGATGTATCCCGACGTCGAGGGTTATCATGTCTTGCTGGCGATTGAAGAAGCCGGCGCGCATGTCGAGTATCTGTATCAGCACGGCCACCTGGCGATCGCGAATCTCAGAGAATTCGAGGCCGAACCGAACCCGGCGATCCTTTACCAGTTGAATCAGTGAGCGGCTCACGGGACAACGCCATCATTGCGCTAGCTAGCCGGTTCCTAGTACACTAATGAGGCAGCAACAATTGTCTGCCAAATCTATAACCTTTAGCCGTGCAAGGAGAAATGGCGCTTATGGTTGAGAAAAGCAAAATCGGAGGCGCTTACTCTGAAAGCGCCATGGAACTGGCGGGCATAGGGACGCGCTTCGCCGCCTACTTCATCGATGGCATTCTGCTCGGCGTCGTCGCCATCGCCGCGCTGATGCTTCTCATGCTGGTCTTTGGAACTTCCACCGGATTCCTGATGCAATTCCTGGCATTGGTGATTTACGTCGGATACTACTGGTACTTTTGGACGCGCCGCGACGGCCAGACGCCCGGCAAATCCGCGCTGGGTATCCAGGTTGTCAAAGCTGACGGCACCGAAATCAGCGACGTCGACGCCATCATCCGCGCGATCGGTTATCAAGTCAGCTCGCTGGTCTTCTGTCTCGGCTACATCTGGGCAATCTTCGACCAGAACAATCAGTCCTGGCACGACAAGCTGGCGCGTACCTATGTCGTGCGCAAAGACAGCGCGAGCCACACCGTCCGGGTCTAGCCAGCTCATTGACAGGTGTCTGCTGTTTCGCGGACCCGCTTGTGCAAGCATCGCCGCAATGACAAAGTTCTCAGTCGCTCAGCGCTTTGGCTTGACCCGCGTGCCGGCGGACGAACGCTACCGCGCCGGGCTCGCCGCCTTTGCCGCGCGCGATGCCGAGAAGGCGATTCAAGAACTTCGCGCAGCGCTTGAGCTCCTGCCAAAGCACGCCGAATACCATGCCGCCCTGGGTTTTCTGCTGCTCAATGACAAGCGGCAGCGCGAGGCAAGCGAGTCCTTCGAGCGCGCCCTTGGCTTGAATCCCTACGAGATGCTGGCGAGTTACGGTCTGGGCATCATCGATTACCGTTCCAAACGGTGGCTCGACGCCTTGCGCCGCTTCACTGTCGCCCATGCCGCCCAACCGAACCGCGCCGAAACCATGTACTATTTGGCGATGGCTTGTCATCGACTGGGACGAAACGAAGAGGCCGCGGGCTGGATGGAACGCGCTGCCAGCGAATTCCACCATGCTGGCGACCGGCGCGAATCGCAGTGTCAAGCCTGGCAGCGCGAGTTTCAAAGGCTGCTCGCCGGCAAATGACGGATCCTTCCGCTAGAGCCCTTCACTGCGAAATTTAGTCCATTCATCATGAACGCTCTATGAGCTCCAGACATCAGCGGGATGAAAACGATGTTGTCGCAGCGCCAGCCTTTGCGCTCTTCGCGGCGATCGCGCTGCTTATCGTTCTTCTGGCCCAAGGCGCTTCTCCCACGGAATCGCTGCGTTTGGCGCAAGGCGGGTTGGCGGACGGCTGGTGGAATGATCGTGTCTTCTACGAGATATTCATCCGCAGCTTCCAAGACAGCGACGGCGACGGCATCGGCGACGTCCAGGGGCTCATCGACCGCCTCGATTACCTTAACGATGGCGATCCGACCACCGACCAGGATCTGGGCATCACCGGAATCTGGCTGATGCCGCCCTTCGAGGCGCACAGCTATCACGGCTACGATGTGACCGACTACTACGCGGTCGAGTCCGATTACGGCAGCGAAGCCGATATGCGTCGTCTCATCGCCGAGGCGCGCGAGCGTGGCATCGCCGTCATCGTCGACATGGTCGTCAATCATACTTCAAGCCGCCACCCCTGGTTCATGGCGTCGCGGCTGGGCGAGGAAGCATACGCCGATTGGTATATTTGGGCGGATGAGGACCCCGGCTATCGCGGTCCCTGGGGCGCGCCTGCCTGGCATCAAGCCGGCGGACGCTACTACTACGGCGTCTTCTGGGATGGCATGCCAGATCTAAACCTCCGCAACCCCAGTGTCACCCGGGCGATCTACGATATCGCGGCATTCTGGCTGACGGATATCGGCGTCGACGGCTTCCGTCTCGACGCCATCAAACACATCATCGAAAACGGCGAGATACAAGAAAACACGCCTGAAGGCCGCGCCTGGCTGGCTGACTACGAAGCGCATCTCGATGCCACCAAGCCCCACAGCTTCACCGTCGGCGAGATCTTCAATGGTCCCTCCTTCATTGTCTCGCGCTATGTTGACGAAGGCGCCATTGACGTCGGCTTTGACTTCAACCTGGCGGACAAAATGATCTCGGCAGCGCAACGCGGCGTAAACCGCGATATTGCCCGCGCCCACCGCAACGCCGTTCGCGACTATCCCGAGAATCAATTCGCGACCTTTTTGACCAACCACGATCAAGACCGGCTTGCAAATAAACTGCTCTTTGACCTGGACAAGAACAAAGTCGCGGCTTCGCTTTTGTTAACCGGACCCGGCTTGCCTTTTCTGTACTACGGCGAAGAAATCGGCATGACTGGCGTCAAGCCCGACGAGCGCCTGCGCACGCCGATGCACTGGGACGATTCGCCCTTCGCCGGCTTCACCCAGGGCGACTCGGTTTGGACGCAGCTGCAGAGTCCGGACATCGTCGCCAGCGCCAATGTCGCCGCTCAAATCGCCGAACCCGATTCCCTTCTGAGCCACTACCGCGACTTGATCCATCTGCGCAACCGCAATTCAGCCTTGCGGCGCGGCCAGTATGCCGCTGTAGAAAGCTCCGCGCGCAATATCTATGCCTTTCTCCGCCACGATTCCGACCAGACGCTGCTGATCATAATCAACCTCTCGGACGACCACATCTCGGATTACGCCTTGGCGCTTGAAGCGAGCGACCTTGTGTTTGGCGCGCCCGCCCTGATCTATGGCGCCGGCGATCTCGCTGCGCCGCGAGTGAACCCAAGCGGCGGCTTTGATGACTACAAACCACTGGCGGAGCTTGACGCCTTCAGTCTGGCAGTCATCAGCTTCTGACAATTGACCAGGCGCAACCGACGGAAACGGCCGCGGCTGACCTTCGCGCGACTCTGGCACTGCTCTCGCCCCAATACCCCGGCCTTGGCATTTCGTCGATCCTGACCGGCGCGCGCCCAATCCGCTTGATTCCGATCTCGGCTGTCGTCAATGGCGAGCGCGTCGCCACGCGCGCCTGCGTTGAAATCTGCATTGCCCTGGCCGGGGTGGCGCTGATAATTGCCGCATAATGCGGACCGGCTTCGTCCGGCTTGCAGAGCGCAATAAATACGCCGCCCGCTGCCATCATTCACCGGAGTCGGTTTTTCTTGTCCGTTCAAACTGGCTATAATAGTCTCTGGTTATGGTCGAATATGCGAAGGTCTTGGCAATGGCCGATTTCAACATCCGTCCGCTAGAGCGCTCCGACCGCGAATGGGTAGCGCATTTCTTGGATGAGCGTTGGGGAACAACCCAAATCGTCTCGCGCGGCAAATCTGTCTACGGGCATCTCTTGCCCGGCTTCATGGCGGAGCGGGCGACCGGCCCGCTAGACGATGACGACCCGGAGGCGCCCCCGGAGACGGAAAACATAGGCTTGGTCACCGTACACATCGGAGAAACCGATTGCGAGATCACGACGCTCAACAGCCTGACTGAATGCGTCGGCGTCGGCTCGGCATTGGTTGAAGCGGTCGAGACCTGGGCGCAAGAGGCGGGCTTGGAACGGCTCTGGCTGGTGACCACCAACGACAATCTGGCGGCGCTGAAATTCTGGCAAAAGCGCGGCTACGAACTGGTCACCGTACACAGAAACGCGATTGCCGACGCCCGCCGCATCAAGCCGCAGATTCCTATCACCGGCTTGCACGGCATCACGATTCGCGATGAAATCGAGTTGGAAAAGCGCTTCTGACAACCTCAACTTGTCCGCGACCGCCTACTGCGAGCTCTTCGCCCTGGCCGCAAGGCGTCGTTCGCGATAGTCGCGCCAGACGCTCTCGGCTATGATCACAAACGCGCCGAATACAATCGCATGGTCCGCCAGATTAGATACATTGGAAATGACGCCGGGAATCTGATAGTGAATGAAATCTATGACGTGCCCAAATTGCAAGCGGTCGAGCGCATTGCCAACCGCGCCGCCGATGACTAACCCGATGGCGAATGGCGCCATCCGCGCTTCGGCGGGCGTCTCGCGCATATACCAGAGCAGCCCGGCGATAATCAGCCCGGCGATTAGCAAGAAAGCGTCTCCCGCCATGGGCAGGATGCCAAAAGCGGCGCCGCTGTTGCTGCTGCGCGTGAACTGGAAAAAAGGCGCCAACTGCGGGATCGGCGTCACGCTCTCGTACAAGTCGAGCTGAGCCGCGATCCAGCGCTTGCTCGCCTGATCGACGGCGGCCGATAGAGCGAGCGTACTGGCGAGGATGATCCACTTGCGCATTGGGCATTCCAATCTTGACCGGCGACCACAATCATATTCTAGCAGCCTGTGCTCTGAACAGTCGCGGCGCTTCCCGCTCTCAGTAAATCCAAGACAGTCATGAAAAGAGGCTGCCATCTTTGCGCATTCTCCAGAATCATCGAGACCTTGTAGGGCCGAGCGAGTGGCTCGCCCGCGTTCGCGACAGAGATCTCATCGCAAGTCGCATAGCTAGCTCGGAACTACGTCCGCCTGAGAAGCAATTGTGGGACGCGCCATGTCTGAATCACGCCAATTCGCTGCCTTGAGCGCCGCAGAGCAGCGGAAACTGTTTGAACGCGCCGCCTCCGCTGTCTTGCCCTTATGGCATTTCGACAATTGCCGCCTTTCCTGGATCAGCTACAGCGCGAACGCCGTCTTCGATCTCAAGACCGACGCCGCTCGCTATGTCGTTCGCTTGCACCCGCCGGGCTCAGTCTCCGCGCCTCGGCTGCGATCCGAGCTGCTATGGCTGCGCGCGATTCGCAAGCACACGATGCTTCTTGCGCCCCTGCCTATTGCCACTGCCGACGACCAGCCCTTCGCCACATTTGCGCCGGAGACGCCGAAATCGGACCCAATCCGCGCAGTCGTCTTCGAAAGACTTGCCGGCGAGACAAAGCCGGCGCAAGTCTTGACGGTAACGGACCTTGAGCGAGTTGGCGCCTACTTGGGCAAACTTCATCGCGACGCCCAGATTGAGATGCCAGCCGAGTTTCAGCGCTTCCGACTGGACAGCGCCGGGCTACGCAGCGCCGACTCGCCGTACCATGCGCCCAACGAACACGATGCTCTCACTCGCGAGCAGCGTCGCACCTTTGACGATGTTATCGCATGCGTTGACGATGCAATGGCGAGCCTGGACAGCGCCGAGGGCGGCTTCGGTTTGATTCATGCCGATTTGCTAGCCAAGAACCTGCTATTCGCCGGTGAACGCGTCGTCGCTCTGGACTTCGAGTATTGCGGTTGGGGCTATTTCCTCTATGATTTAGCGCCTTTGCTCTGGCAGTTGAAAGGCGAGCGCGCCGCCGATTACCCGCCGCTTGAAGCGGCCCTCTGGTCCAGTTACCTGCGCATTCGCCCAGGCGCCGCCCGCGAGCGCCAATACTTGGAGACCTTCCTGGCTGCCAGACAGTTATTGTCCTGCCGCTGGCTGCTGCAGAATATGCGACATCCTGACCTGCGGGAGCTTGCGCCGGCGCTTCTGAACGCGCGCGCGGAAGAGTTGCGGCGCTTCTTGTCCACCGGCTTCCTGCAGCGCCGCTCGGCCACCCTGTAGGCGAAATGAAAGCCCTCCAATGCTAACCAGCGCCCGATTGCGTCAGCCGGATGTCTACAAGCTGTTTCTTCTGATGACCGCCGTGCAGGCGGTCGCCCTGACCACGGTGTTCACCGTCAATATGGTCTACCAAGTGCAGCAGGTTGGGCTAAACGCCCTGCAGCTTGTCCTCGTAGGCACCACCCTCGAGTTGACCGCCTTTCTGATGGAAATCCCGACCGGAGTCGTCGCCGATGTTTACAGCCGCCGCCTGTCAGTAATCGCCGGCTTCTGTTTGCTCGGCGTCGGTTTCATTGTTGAAGGCAGCCTGCCCGTGTTTGAGGCGCTGCTGGTGGCGCAGGGCATCATGGGCTTGGGCTATACCTTCCTCAGCGGCGCGACATCAGCCTGGATCGTAGACGAAATCGGGCACGAACGCGCGGCGGGCGCCTTCATGCGATCGACGCAGATCGCGCAAGTGACGAGCTTCCTGGCGATATTCCTGAGCGTCTTCCTGGCGAGCGTCAGCCTGCAGCTTGCGATCATAACTGGCGGAGTGCTGCTGCTGGCGCTGGCCGCCTTGCTCGCCCTGATCATGCCCGAGCGCGGCTTCAAGCACCGGTCGCCAGGAGAACGCGAGACCTGGACGACATTTCTCGCTGCCTTGCGCGACGGGACTCAACTGATACGCGCGCGCCAAATCCTGCTGCTCATCATGCTGGCCACCATTATACACGGCGCCTTCAGCGAGGGTTTCGACCGCCTCTCCACCGCCCATATATTGCAGAGTTTCGATTTGCCGCCTTTGGGCCAGCTCAACGAAATCGTCTGGTTCGGGATCATCAGCGCCGTTTCCATGCCCTTGACCCTGGCGGCGGTCGAACTCATTCGCCGGCGGCTGGATATGAGCGACGGTCGGCGAGTGGCGCAGACTTTGCTCATCGTCTACGTCGTTATGATCGCGAGCGTTTTGCTCTTCACCCTGGGCGAGTCCTTCGCGTTGATTCTGATCGGCTTCTGGCTGACGCAAGCGGCGCGCGGCGTGCGCAATCCCTTGATGGAAGCCTGGATAAATCTGTACGTCGAGTCCGATGTGCGCGCAACCGTGCTTTCGTTTCAAGGGCAGGCCGACGCCTTCGGGCAGATTGCCGGCGGACCGGTCGTCGGCGCCATCGGTCTATGGAGCACTGTGCGCGCCGCCATTTCGTTCTCCGCCTTGATGCTCCTGCCGATTCTCCCGGTCTTTCGTCGAACGCTCGATGCCGCTGATCGAAACCTGCGCGAATCCGCCTGACATTGCCTGGTTTCGGCTTTCGACTTATGCCGCGATGCCTTGTAGAATCACACGCACTCGACCGTAAGCACATAGGCGGAACATGAACACCCAACAGATGCTGGAAGCGCTCAAAGACTTCGATACGCCCTCGATTACCAATGTCGTCGCGACCTATCCCGATTCCCCGCTATGTCTGGGACTCTATAATCCCTGGAGCGAGAACTGGTATACCGACCAAACGATTCGCTGCATGTATCCAGCCCTGGGTCGGCGGGTCGGCTACGCCGTCACCTGCGTCTATGGCTTGCCTGATCCCAACTTTTCGCGCCTCAGCTTTATGGATGTGCTGGACGCGCTGGAAGCCTCGTCCCAGCCGACCGTCTTGGTCCTCGAGCAGAAGTTCCCGCCGGCGCTCGCTGGCAAGGTGGGCTTGGCTGGCGGCAATATGGTGTCGGCGATGCGAGCGCTCGGCTGCGTTGGCATGCTGTCCAATGGTCCCTCCCGCGACCTGGATGAAGTCCGCGAGCTGGACTTCCAGTATCTTCTTAGCGGCGTCACTGCCGGGCACGGCGCAATGGCGGTGCAAGCGGTGAATGCGCCGGTCTCCGTCGGCGGCATGGATGTCGCCCCCGGCGAGCTGATTCACATGGACGAGAACGGCGCCTGCAAGTTCCCGGCGGATCAGTTGGAAGCCGTGTTGACCAACGCGCGCGCTCTGCAGCAGGAAGAAGCCGCGCGGATGCAAGCGCTGCAAAAGGCGCGCTCCGCCGCCGAGATTCGCGCGATATTCGGCGGGCATGCTTACGCCAGCAACGACGAGTAAGGCCTGAACTCGCCTGCGATCCCACAGGCCAGCCCTCGTGAACGCCTCCCGACAGCGCGCGCGGCGAGCCTATTATATCTTCCGTCTGCTGGCGCCCTTTGTCTTCGCCATGTGGCTGACGATATCCAATCTCTACTTCGCGACCGTCATCACGAACGATCCCTTTCGATTGGCGCTTCTCCTTGTCGTCTTGGAATCCGCCACCTTCGTCTTTGAGGTACCCACCGGACTCGTCGCTGATAGTTTCAGTCGCAAATGGTCGATCGTCATCGGCTATATCATTTGGGGCGGCGGCTTTCTCTTGCAGGCGCTTGTGCCGATTTACGAAGTGACTCTGCTGTCGCAGGCGATCTGGGGATTGGGTTTCACCTTCGTGAGCGGCGCTCCGGAAGCCTGGCTGGTCGATGAACTGGGGCAGGATGAAGCGGCTTCCCTGTTCATTCGCGGCGCGCAGATCGGCCAGGTTGCCACACTGTTTGGCATCGCCGCCGGGACCGCGCTCGCGACCGCGCATCGCGCCCTGCCAATCGCGCTTGGCGGCGCGGCGACAATCCTGCTGGCGCTGATTCTCGCGGCCGTCATGCCGGAAACGGGTTTCCAGCGGTCTGCCGTCAAGGGATTGTCCGTCGCTCAACTGTGGCATACTTTCGCCTTCACGCTTGACATGGTGAAGAAGCGGCAAGCTCTGCGGACGATTGTCCTGATAGGCTTGGTCATCGGCAGTTCGGTCGGCGGCTTTGACGCCATGTACGCGCCCCATATCGTGCAGAATTTCGCGCTGCCGCTGTTTGAGCCGGAAATCTGGTTCGGGCTGCTCCTCGCCGCCGTGACCTTGTTGACCTTGCCGGCGCTTGAATTGGCGAAGCGTTGGCTCCGGCAAGAGCGGCAATCGAGAATCTCGCGCGTGCTCGCCGCCTTCGCCTGCGGTACAGTCTTGGGCAACCTGGTCTTTGTATGGTTGCCATCGTTTTATGTCGCAGCCTTTGCGTTCTGCCTGAGCCAGGTACTGCGTACGGCGACCAAACCGCTCTGGATGATCTGGATCAATCATCATGCGCCGTCGGACGCGCGCGCGACAGTCATATCGCTGTACTGGCAATCCAACGCCCTCGGGCAAATTGCTTTCGCGCCCTTGCTCGGCGGTCTTGGCGCGCTGACTTCGCTGCGCATCGCCTTGTCCGCCGCGAGCCTGGCGTTGCTGCCGGTCATCCCGCTGTACCGCCGCCGCCACCGCGAGCCGGGGTTTGAGCGCGCCCTTGGCGCATGAGATGCCATGTCTTTTGGTCGGCGCGAATGATGTACAATGGGTTGGCCGGAAACAGTAGCAGGGTACTTCACTATGATAGGCAAACGAATTCTCATCACCGGCGCGACCAATGGCATCGGCAAGCAGGCGGCGCTTGAGTTGGCGATGATGGGCGCCGAAATCGTCATCGTTGGCCGCGATGAGCTTAAGACGCGCAAAGTCTCGATCGACATCAAACGGGCGAGCGGGAATCCCAAGATTGACCTCCTGCTTGCGGACTTGTCGTCGATGGACGATATCCGCCGCATCGCCGCCGAGTTCCGCGACAAATATCAGCGGCTGGATGTCTTGCTGAACAATGCCGGCGCCGTCTTTTCTCAATACCAAGAGTCGGCTGATGGCTATGAAATGACTTTCGCCCTGAATCACCTCAGCTATTTCCTGCTCACCAACCTCTTGCTTGATATCGTCAAGTTCACGGCAAAGGATCATGGCGAAGCCCGCATCATCAACGTCTCGTCGAGCGCCCACAGAAATGCGACCATGCGGCTGGATAACCTGCGCGACCCGAGCGGCTACAGTTTCATGAACAGCTATGGCGCCAGCAAACTGATGAATGTTCTCTTCACTTACGAGTTGGCGCGGCGCCTGGAAGATACCGCCGTCACGATAAACGCGGTGCATCCTGGTTTGGTGAATACCGGCTTCGGTCATAATACCGGGCGCCTTTGGTCGTCTATCATCAAAGTCTTGCAGAAGCTGTTTGCGATATCGCCCAAAAAGGGCGCGGAGACGCTGGTCCACCTCGCCTCATCTCCCGCCGTGGCCGGGGTCAGCGGCAAGTACTGGAATGAGAAAAGGCAGAAGCGTTCGAGCGATATCTCCTATGACCGCGAGCAGCAGAAGGCGCTTTGGGACTACAGCGCGGAGGTGACGGGCTTGGAATAGCGTCATCAGGGCAGGTCGGGCGGCAGGGCGAAGCCATTTGCCGTTTCCTCGAATGCGAGCGCGCCGACGACCGCATCGAGATTCAGCCGACCATAGATGTGAGGAAATGTCCTTTCGTTTTGCGTTTGGCTAGCCTGGCTGGCCACGGGATGAGCCGGCGCTTCCCATTTCACTTCGGCGATAATGCGGTTTTCGTCAATGCAGAGCAAGATCAGATCGCGCCTGTTTCGGTAGAAATCGTTGGCGACGGGCAGAATCTGTTGACGCGCCGAGCAGTGGACGAAGCCCTCGGACTGCAATGACGGCGCGCTGTACCAGCCATGTTCTTGCGCCGCGCGCCAGGCTTTCCGGCTGGTGATGTGATAGATCATGCCAGCGCCTGCCGCAGATCGGCGATCAGGTCGGCCGGGTGTTCCAGCCCGATGGAGACGCGCAGGAGGTTGGCGGGCGTGTTGGAGCTTTCTTCGATGGATTCGCGATGTTCGATGAGGCTGTGCGTGCCGCCGAAGCTGGTCGCGCTGGTGAATAGTTTCAGTCGGTTGACGAGGTCAATGGCTGGCTGGCGTCCGCCCTTGACCAGGATGGACATCAAGCCGCTGCCGACGCGCATCTGCCGCCGCGCCAGCTCGTATTGCGGGTGGCTGGGATGATGTGGATAGAGCACGCGTTCAATGCCGGGATGCTCCGCCAGGAAGCAGGCGACTTGCCGGGCGTTTTCGCTGTGGGCGCGCACGCGGTAAGCGAGGCTCTGCAAGCCGCGAGCCGCCAGCCAGCAGTTCATCGGCGAGAGGACGCTGCCGCCGATCCGCACGAGGCGCATGACGCGCTCGGCGAAGCCGTCTTCCTCGGCGAAGATGATGACGCCGCCGAGGACATCGTGGTGACCCGCGATGTACTTGGTGAGGGACATGACCACGATATCGGCGCCGAGGGCGATTGGATTCTGCGCGACCGGCGTGGCCACGGTGTTATCGACCAGCAGCAGCGCGCCGGACGCATGCGCGATTTCGGCAATTGCGGCGATATCCGCCAGCCGGATCATCGGATTCGTCGGCGATTCGAAGATGACCAGTTTTGTCTGGGGACGCACGGCGGCGCGCAGGGCGTCCAAGTCGCTCATATCGACGTAGCTGGTTTCCAAGCCCCAGGGCGCAAAGAATTCGTTGAGCTGCACGCGGATGCCGAAGTACATGTCATCGCTTGATACGATGTGGCAGCCGGATTCCAGCGCCTGAAAGATGGTGAGCATGGCGGCTGAACCGCTGGCAATGGCATGCGCGACGGCGCCGCCTTCAAGCTTCGCCAACGAATTCTCCAGCGCGGCACGGTTGGGATTCTGATAGCGGGTGTAAATGAGTTCGTCGGGCGCATGCTCGTTGCCCGTCGTTTCGTACTCGAAAGTTGTGCTCAAGACGATTGGCGGCACGATGGCGCCGCTCGAAGGGTCGATGTTTGCGTTGTGAACGGCTTCTGTTTCCGGTCGCAGGTTCATGGTCCTTGTCCCAGGTCGTTTGCTTGACGGAAATGATACAGGCTGGCGGCGTATTCAGCGAGGGAAGCCGGATTGGCTGGCGCGGGCGATGGTAGTCCTTTTGCCGGCGAGTCAAACTGCCGGCTCCGTGTAAGCATGGGACGGACGGAGTATGCAAAAAGCTGGCGCGAGTCTACAAAAGGAGGGATAGAGTATGGAGAATGTGCGCGACATTGGCAGCAGCTAGCGAGATTCTCGTCATGCAGTATCGATACAGTATCCATATATGGGCGGTCAGCGGGCCGAATCGAGGGCAAGGCTGCGCTCAAAGTTGCCGCGAAGTTAGGAGCGGCGTGTTTTCCGGTTTGAATGTTTCTGATGGCGGGAGCGTTCATGATGATGATGCTAGCATGGATCAGGTCGTCAAAGGCGACTAAATGGTCGCGTTTGCGGGGCGGAGGCCAAATCGCGGACAATCGTTACCGGCAGGATTGTGACAAGAATGGGGCGCGATGCGATGCAAACGATGTAGAATGAAGTTGCAGCGGTTCAGCCAGCAGAGATCCGGAGACGAGTCGACGGTCGGCTTCCGCGCTGAGATGGAGAGGTGCCTATGCCTGATATGCTAGTCAAGCTCTACGACATTCCGGAGTTGGCGCCGGCGTTGGCTCGGCAGCGGGCGGAGGGTGTTACGATCAGACGGGGCATGGCGCCGGAGAAGCATCGGGCGCTCAAGTGGATAGGCGAGCGTTTCAGCGAGTACTGGGTCAGCGAAGCCGATGTTGGGTTTGCGGCGCGACCGCCAAGCGTTTTCCTGGCGCATCGCGGGGAGCAGATCCTGGGATTCGCCTGTTACGATACGGCGCACAAGAATTTCTTTGGTCCGACCGGCGTGGACGAGGCCGAGCGCGGCCGCGGCATTGGGACGGCGCTGCTGTTGGCGTCGCTGCACGCCATGCGCGAAGCCGGTTATATGTACGGCATCATCGGCTGGGCTGGACCGGTTGCTTACTACACGAAGGCGGTCGGGGCGGAGGTTATCGCCGGGTCTGAACCGCCGGGCAGCTACCGCGGCATGTTAGGCACGCATGCCATATTCACGGAAGGCGAGCGGGCCGATTCATTTCTGGAGGCGCGCTGAGTCAGGCGGACTTCAGGCGTTGGTTCGCCTGATAGACGACGGCGTTGATTAGTTCGGTCAAGCCGCGGCCCTTGCCCATTGAGATGTCCCGCCCGAAGAAAGTGAATACGACTTCGCCGTTGATGGCGGCGACTTGATCCAGGGGCGCGCCGCTGCATGCTTGATCGAGTATGGCGCTCATCGCCATCGCTGACAAGCCTTGGGGATTGAGCACATCGAAGTAGAAGTCAAGCGTGCCGTCGGCGCGGTCAAGCGCCCAGACAAAGGCTTCAGATTCGCAGCCGATCACGCGGTGGGCTTCGTCGTAGGGTTTGACAGCGATCGAGGCGGGCACGGGTTGGAATTCGTCAGCGATGGCGATGAGATAGTCGACGCGCTCTTCCCGCGTGGTGATGAAGCTGAAGTCGTCGAGGTATTCTTGCAGTTTTGCGGGATAATCCGCCATGGCGCCTCTTGGAGGACATACGGACCGGGGCGGAACACGCATTCGCCCCGGCTCATCGCAGGCAAGTTATTTCTCGATTGGGAGGCCGACGCTGTTGCCCCATTCGGTCCAGGAGCCGTCGTAGTTGCGCACATCGGCAAAGCCGAGCAGGTTGGTCAGGACGAACCAGGTGTGGCTGCTGCGCTCGCCAATGCGGCAGTAGGCGATGGTGGGATCAGCGGGGTTCAAGCCGATCTCGTCGTGATAAATGGCGCTGAGTTCGGCGGCATTCTTGAAGGTGCCGTCGTCATTGGCGGCGCGCGACCAAGGCACGCTGGAGGCGCCGGGAATGTGGCCGCCGCGGACGGCGCCTTCCTGGGGGTAGCCTTCCATGTGCAGTTTCTCGCCGCTGAACTCGGCCGGGCTGCGCACGTCAACCAGCTGACCATCCGCTTGCGTATGCTTCAAGACGCCGTCGCGGAAGGCGCGAATCCGGCTGTCGTCGCGTTCGGGCGCGCTGTAGGTTGTCGGGCTGATCACCGGCTTCTCGCGGGTGAGTTCACGGCCTTCTTCCGCCCACTTGAGGCGTCCGCCATCCATGATCACAGCGTTGGTATGGTTGAAGAGCTCAAAGACCCAGAGAGCGTAGGTCGCCCACCAGTTGCTCTTGTCGCCGTAGAAGACGACGGTCGTGTCCGGCGTGATGCCGATGCGGCTCGCCAAGGCTGCGAAACCGGATTTATCGAGGTAATCGCGGCGGAGCGGGTCGTTGAGGTCATTGACCCAATCGACCTCGACGGCGCCGGGGATGTGCCCGCTTGGGTAGAGCAGCGGGTCTTCGTTGGATTCGACGATGCGCAGGCTGTTGTCATTCAGGCGGTCGGCGACCCAGTCTGTCGAGACGAGCTTGTCTGGATTCGCATAGCCGCGGCTGGCGATATCACTCATGATTGTTTCTCCTTTGGTTTACGTCTGTAAGATTAACGCGACCGGCTTGGCGATTGGGCTGGCGAATCAAAAAAGTCAACCGTTTCGGGTTGACCTGTTTGTTGCGAACAGCCTGGTCGCTGGCAAACTCAAGACACCCGCCTAGAAGTCGGAAGCCATACAACAACAGGATTGCAGCGCGCCGCGGGTTTTCTGTTTGCTCATGCGATTACAGTATCACAGGCGATAGAAGAATTCAAGATTGGTCAATAGTAGTTCCGGGTTTACGATGCGAAATGTACGAGAAGCCCTTAGCGAGCGCGGGCGAGTGGCTGTCTCGCCCCTGCAAGGATTCGCTGATTTTGGCGATCGCGTTGAATTGGCAGTCATTCTCATTGCTCTCCTGGATTTTCTGCGACCTTGCCAAGGGGCTGCTGAAAAGGCGGCAGCTCGAGCGACGCGCGGAGGTCCCGGCAGATGAGCTGGCAGTCTTCAAGCTCTAGGGAGATATGGATGCCGGGCGGCAGAGTGAAGGCGACGCGTCCGCGGCCGAGTCCGCCGATGAGGGGTTTGCGCCGGACAACCATGTAAACGCCGGCGTCGTCTTGATCGCTTGTCCATTGCCAGCCGAAGCCGGCTTGAAGCTCAAGTGTGGCGCGGATCCGGGCTTGATCGCGCCAGGACAAGACAACGTCGCAATGTTCCGCCTGGAGGAAGAGAGTGACGGGCGGGGAAACATTCCAGACGCAGCGACGGGTCTCGACCGCCAGCTCGCGCGCCGAATTGAGCAGACGGAGGGCGTTCCAGATGCGGCCGAGGCGGCGCATTAGAGTTCTTCCAGATTGTCGGCGACCCAGCGGTCATACGATTGGCGCAGCGCTTTCGTCGCGACGCCGGCTCGACCGGTTCCGATGATAATGTCGTCGATTGCTACAACGGGGATGATGCCGCGGCTGCTGCTGGTGAGGAAGGCTTCGTCGAAGCGGGGCAGTTGATCCAGCCGCGGGGCGCGGGGTTGCAGCGCGACGATGTCCGCGCATATCTCGAACACGACTTGGCGCGCGATGCCCGCCAGGACGCCGGCGCTGGCGGTGAGCAATTCGCCATCGATGACGGCGTAGAAGTTGGAGGACAAGCCTTCGAGGATTCGGCCGCGGGAATCGACCAGGAAGACTTCGTAAATGTCCGCGGGCTGGCGCGACATTAGCGATTCGCGGATTTGGATCCAACTGCTCGACTTGGCTTCGGGATTGAGTCTGGCGGCGGCTGAAGTGGTGACGCAGCGGACGCCATTGCAGATTTGATCGGGCGAGGGCGGCGCACAGGGCTCCAGCGAAAAGGTCAGGGCATCGGGCGCGTTTGCAGGCGCGGTAATGCGAAAGCGGACGTCGCCGTAGCCGGAGTCGATAATCGTTTTCCGCAGCGCTTGGCGTAGACGCGCGCGGTCCAGGGACAAGGGGAAACCAGCCCGGGAGGCGGAATCCTCCAGCCGATCAAGGTGGGCGTCGAGCAAGAGCGTTTGTGTGGCGTTGTACGTATTGCTGACGGTATAGACGCCGTCGGTCGGTTCGAGCGTGGCGGCGTCGCTAAGGCTGTCCGCGGAGCAGGCGATGTCGCTCAGGCCGGCGGCTGTCAGACGTTTAACGAGGGCGGGCATGGCAAGCGGCGCGAACTACCGCTGCAGCCACAGTTCGCGGAAGACAGTCCAATCGGCTTGGCTCAGCGGCTCGTCAGAGTAGATGGCGATGCCAGTCACCAGGGGGCGCGACTCCTCATCCAGGCGGCGCAGGCCTTCGTTGACGCCGGCCAGGGCGTTGGTCATGGTCTCGATATCGGGGTTGTGGGCATTGCTGGCGCCACCGTAATTGGGGATGCTGACGAGAATCTCAGTGTTTGTCTCCAGCAGATTCACGTAGGTTTCAACGTGATAGGCGATCCAGTTAATGTAGTCAAGGGTATCCTGGCGGTAACTTTGATACATGAGCAAGACGACTTCGTCAGCCGAGACGAGCACACGCTGTTTGAAGTTAGACGACCACATGGTGCCCGGGGCGATGGCAGGTATGTCCTGCAGCCTGATATCGTTGGGGGTGAGATCCGCGGTGACGGCGACGGCGATGGACTTCTCGACGCCGATGGCGGCGCGTATCCGGCGAATCAAGCGGATGAAGTCGTCGTTGCCCGCAAACATGGGTTTTACATCGAGCAATACGCCGTCAAAGCCCAATTGGTCAACCAGCAGTCGCGCGAAATCGGCGATGTTTTGGTGCAGATTGTTATCGTCCAGGCGATAGCCGTCCACATTGTCGAGGTGGGTCCAGATTTCGATCCAGGCGAGCAACTGCATTTGGTCGTTGCGTTGCTTGAAGGATTCGACGAATGCGGAGACTGTCGCGCGCGAATTCATGAAGCCGGTCGCCCCTTGCGCGCTGCCGGACCAGCGTCCGTCGATGCCAAGCGAGCTGACATAGGTGTAGGCTTTGCCAATGCGATGATCGGTCAATTGCGATATGAGGGCGTCCAGACGGGCGTCGTCCAGGTCGCCGTAGACCCAGGCGCGATCGAGCCAGATAGCGTTGTTGAGCGGCAACTGTTTGGTGTCGCGGTTCGTCAGCGCGCCGATAATCAGGCCGGCGGCCAGAACCGCGCCAGCCAACGCGCCGACGCGTAGGCGATTGCGTGGAGCGAGCATGGCGGACAGCCGCAGGGCGCGCTGCGGCCCGAGATGGCCGCTGCCGTGTCTTTCGGCGCTTTCGCCGCCGGCTTGGGACAAGAAACTTGAGGCGAAAGAAGCGACAGAAACAAGGATTGCTCGGAGTCCGCGCCCGGAAGGTGGATTTTCGGGTGCTGGGTCACGGGTCATGGACATGGAGACATCCGAAGGTCCGCTTCACATTCGATTAATGCCCATTGTAGCACAATTCAATTGGCGCGCCGTATCGCGCGGCTTGGCTTCAGAATGCGAGCCAGACGACGACGGCGTCGAGTTTCTTGATGAGCGGAGGACCTAGCAGCAGCGCTCCGACCAGCGCCGCCGCCAGAGATGACAGCAGAACGGCGGCTGCTGCCGTGTCTTTGGCCGTCCGCGCAAGCGGATGACGGGACTGCGATACGAGATCGACGGTCGCTTCTATAGCGCCGTTGAGGAATTCGGCGATCCATACAAGGGCGATGGCGAGGACCAGCGCGGGCCAGCTCTGGGAGTCAATATTCAGCCAAAGAGCGGCTGCCAGCACTGCGAGAGTCGCGATTAGGATAATACGCACATTCTTCTGATGGCGTAGCATGTAGGCGCATCCGGCCAGAGCGAAGGCGAGGCTTTGCAGTCGATTTGCGCTGGTGGCGCAACTGTGGCGGCGGGGATCGGCATCGGACGCGCGCCGCAGTTCTTGACGCAGTTGATTAAGCCAGTTTGGCAGTCTCATATTTCGCGACGATGGCGCTGCAAATGCCTATGCTATCGAGAGCGCGCGCCTGGGCGCCCCACATGTGATCGCATTCTTCCTCGGTGTCGTGTTGGTATCCCAGCAAGTGCAAGGTGGCGTGAACGACGAGGAGACAGAGTGTTTCGGCGAGGGGCGCGTCTCGCTTTTGGGCTTGCGCCGCGGCGAGCTCGTAGGCGATCAGGATGTCGCCGAGATACTGTTCAGCCTGGTCGATGCCGTCTGGCAGAGGCGGCGCTTTGAATGCCAGAACGTCGGTGGCGGCGTCGACCTTGCGATGACGCAGATTGAGTCGGCGCAAGACATCGGCGCTGGCGATGACGATTGTCAAGCTGGCGTCGCGAAAGGAAGGGTGTTGGTCCAGGACCGCCATGGCGGCTGCCGTCAGGCGACTTTCGTCCACGCGATAATCCAGGGCGCAGCGCAATTGAATATGGATAGGCATGGGCGTCGGCTATTCCGAATTGCCGGCACGCTTGACCGGCGCCTTGGATGGGGACTTATTCCCGTTGCGCTTGGGCAAGACTGGCACGTCGGCCAAGGGTTCATCGTCCTCAATGAGGATGGGCTCCGCGGTCGTTTCCGGCGGGGATGGTTGCGGCTCAGTCAGATGGGCATTGCCTGCCCCGGTTGCGCTTGCGGCATTTGCTCTTTCGACGGGCGGCGGGCTTGCCACTGCGGGATGTTCGCGGGTGGTTGGGCGCGAGGGCGGCTTGAAGGGCTCAGTGGCGGCGGCCTTGCCTTTCGGCGCGCCATTTTCGCCGCGCGGACGCGGTCGCGGCGCTCGCTGCGCGGCTTGGTCGTAGTCCAAGCGCGGGTGGAAGAGACCGCGGAAGATGTCAATGAAGGTTTCTTCGATTTTGCGCAGTTCGTTGAGTGTGAGATTTGAGTTATCCAGTTGACCGGATTTGCGCTTGCCTTCGATGATGTTGCGCACCAGTGCAGAGATCTCTTGATTCGTCTGGGGTTTGACTGCGCGCGCGGCTGACTCGCAACTGTCGGCCATCATTAGAATGGCAGTTTCGCGGCTCTGCGGGATTGGACCGGGATAGCTGAAGTCGGTTGGATCGACGCCGTTTTCATCGCCATTGGCTTTTAGGGCGCGCTGATAGAAGACGTAGACCTGCGTCGTGCCGTGATGCTCGCGGATGAATTCGCGAATCCGGTTCGGCAGGTTGAATTTTCTGGCGATCTGGTCGCCTTCGACGACATGGTTAATGATGATGTCGGCGCTGCGATAGGGATCGTCCAACGCGTCGTGCGGGTTAGGAATATGCTGTTGGTTTTCGGTGAAGAAGAACGGATTGCTCATTTTGCCGATGTCGTGATAAAGGGCGGCGACATGTGTCATTTGCGTGTCCGCGCCAATGGCCTCGGCGGCTTGTTCGGCAAGGTTTGCGACTTGCAGAGAGTGCTGATAAGTGCCGGGGGCTTCGCGCAGCAGGCGCTGCAAGAGCGGCTTGTTCGGCTGGCTGAGGTCCATGAGGCGGAAGGGCGTCGCGAGATTGAGGGCGATGGTAAGGACGTACATCAAGCCAAAAGCGGCGGTGGGCACAATGAGCAGACCGCTGAATAAGGCTTGCAGCATGTTGGAGGCGTCGCTGGCTTGGAAGCCGATCTGGAGCGCGAAAATCGAGACGACGGCTGTGTTTGCCATGCCGACGAAGAGACCGGCAAGGAAGTAGTTATTGAGGCGGCCCGCGTTCTTCAAGGTCAGAATGGCGCTAATATTGCCAGCGGCGACCAAGGCGGCGATCTCGAGCGACGGGCTGCGGCTGAGAAGACTGCTGAGAAAGGCAAAGCCGATAGCGGCGATAATGGCGAGATTGGGTGTGCTGATGGCGACATATATGATGCCCAAAGCGGCCGCCGGCATCAAGTAGATGTTGGCGCTGCCGAAGGCTCTCATCATCGCAAGCGCCACCAGGAAGAGAATGGCGACCAAGAGCAGATTCTGGCTTTTGTCGGTCAGCATATGGGGTTGAAAGCGACTGATGTATAAGCCGAGCATTAGGGTGACCAGCGCGCTGGCCGCCAAGGCGCGCAAAACGCGCGGTCCTCGATTGCTCGTCTGCGCCAAGAGCCCCAGTTCCTGGAGCGCTTCAAAGGAAAGCGCGTCGATGCGTTGGCCCGCCGGGGCGACGATCTGTCCCGTTACGAACTGGCGCTGCTGGTCCTCGACTAGCGCGAGCGCTTCGGCTTGGTTTATCGCCGTCTGATCGGGGTTTTCGAAGGTGTTGGCGCGGAGCAAGTCGGAAGTGATTTCGGTAACGATCTGGCTTTCTTGTTCTGTCAGACGCAGGCTCACCTGATTGGGCAGCTGCTCGCGCGCTCGTTCAAGGTCGGACGCGCGGATTTCGTCGCTCATCATGCGTTCCAGGACGAGTCCGATTTCGTTGCGAACTTGCGTCCATCTATCGTCGGGCATCTGCAGAATCGCTTCGATGACAGATCTGTTGTCGTCCAGTTGCAGCGATGTTATCGCCTGAATATCGGCGACTTGCTGGTCCAGCGATGCGAATGAATCGGCGCGCGCGTTGTCGATGAAGTTGAGAATCTTCTCGGAAAGATCGCGCTGTCTGCGGGCGACGCTGGGGTCTGCAGGCGTGTAAACGGTGGGCACCTGCGCCAGCACATTTGTCCGTTCTTGCGCGGTGAGAATCGCGCTGAGGAAGGAGCCTTCTTCGCGCGCGATTATGTCCTCGGTCGGCACGCGGCCGATTCCCAAATTGGTGGTGCTGTTGAAACGCAGGAAGATGTCGTCCAGGGCGATGATTACGGTGCAGCAGAGGGCGAACGCGATCGCCGCCAATAGCAAGCGCAGATAACGCGCGGCCGCCTCGGTCGTTTCGGGACGAACGCTGAAGCGATCTTCGAATAGATCGGCGAGGCGGGAAACCACGGGTTAACTCAGCATCTCTCTTGCCAGCGCGTTTATGGTTTTGCCGTCGGCCAAGCCGCGCACTTGCGGCATGACGCGGCTCATTACCTTGCCAATGTCTTTTGCGGAGGCGGCGCCGCTTTCGTCAATTGCCTGTCGCACGATTGGTCGCAACTCGTCGTCTGTCAATTGGCGCGGCAGGAATTCCTCGGTGAGGCCTAGGGCGAAGCGTTCGGCAGCGGCGTCAGCCTCACGTCCGGCGCGCTCGAGTTCGGCAATGGTTTCGCGGCGTTTCTTGGCTTCTCGGCGAAGAATGTCAATGACGGCGTCATCGTCGAGGGAGGTCTGCTGGTCGATCTCAACTTGTTTGATCGCGCTTTGCAGCAGCCGAATAGCGTCGCGGCGCTCGCGGTTCTTGGACTTCATCGCCTGGACAAGCGCGTCCTGCAGCTGGTTTTTCGAGTTGGACATCGCAACAGCCGAGACAGACTAACTAGGCGCGCCGGCGCCAATGGCGGGCACAGAGCCCACGAAGGTAACGGGCGGCATGTCGATTTCTTCAACTTTACCATGAATCTGACCGTCAGTGTATGATTTGAGTTTGACGGCGGTAATGAGGTTGCTCAGGTCGCGCGGGTGTACCGCCCGCACGCGCATGTAATTGTCGGTGTAGCCGGTGTTCACAAAGCCGTCGGGCGCGGCGCCGATCACTTGCTCCCAGAGAACGGACTGCCGTGTGCCCAGCAGCCGCCGGGCGAAGCGATGCTCTTGCTCTTCGGATAAAGCGAGCAGCCTGGAAGCGCGCGCCTTCTTGACGCGATTGCCTACCTGATTGCGCATGCGGCTGGCTGGCGTGCCGGGTCTGGAGCTGTAGCGAAAGACATGAAGTCCGCCAAAGTCCATTTCGCTGACAAATCGCTTCGATTCGGCGAATTCGCGATCGCTCTCGCCGGGAAAACCAACGATGACGTCAGTGGTGACGCGCAGATCCGGAATGCGGTCGCGAGCGGCGGCGATCAATTTGCGAAACTGCTTCTGATTCGTGTGGCGGCGCATGCGCTTGAGCGTGGCGTCGCAGCCGCTTTGCAGGGGAAGATGCAGATGACGACACAGGCGCGGATCTTGCCAGAGATCGAAGAAGGCCGGCGAAAGGTCCCAGGGCTCGAGCGAAGACAGGCGGATTCTCGGCATCGCAGTCTCCGCCAGAAGCGTTTCCACCAGGCGCCGCAGCCCGTCGCAATCGTCGAAGTCGTGCCCGTAGCTGCCCAGGTGCACGCCGGTTAGAACCGCTTCCTGATAGCCGCTGCGATGCAGGTATCTAACTTCACGGACAACATCGGCCGTGGGGCGGCTGCGCCCGGCGCCGCGGGCAATCGTGGTGACGCAGAATGTGCAAGCGTTGTCGCAGCCATCTTGCACTTTGACGAAGGCGCGTGTCTTACCGAGAAGACCAGCGGGCGTCTGCCTTTCGATGGGTTCGACGCTGAATTCGTCGACGGATTCGCCGGTGATTAGCGTCACCAGTCGAGACTTGCCCTGATTGCCGATGACGCGCGGCGCGCCCGGGAGGCGGCGGATTTCTTCTGGCGCAATCTGGGCATAGCAGCCGGTGACGGTGGCGGCGGCATTGGGGTTGGCGCGCTGAAAATCGCGCAGCAGCTTGCGGCTGGTTTTGGTCGCTTCGTTGGTCACGGCGCAGGTGTTGAGGACAAAGTGATCGGCATCTTCGGGCGCGGAGACGACCTCGTGCCCGGAGGCGATGAACTGGCGAGCCATGGCGTCGATTTCGCTCTGGTTGAGGCGGCAGCCGACCATGCGCAGATGAACCTTCATAGCCTGGCCTCCTCGCTGGTTGATTGCGCCGGGCTGTAGACGATCAGATTATCAAAGGTTACGACGACGCCACCGCCGCCGGTCGCGGTCGACTGCGCGATCAACCCGAGTTGTCCGCCGCGGTCGTCGCTGGCGATGTATTCGTATTTCAAACTTCCGTCAATGCATTCGCCGCCGGCAAAGGTGCTGGAAGCGGACTCGTCAGCGGGGATGCAGAGCGGCACGCGGACTTCATTGATGAAGAATTGGTAGCGGCCGCCGATGGCGACGATTCGGATCGTGTTGCGCGCGCCGATGCCCTGTGTGATCTCGTCCGAGGGAATCCAGGCGCTGAGCGCTTTGGCTGCGCCGGCTTTCGTCTGCCACAGCGAGTAGTAGCCGTCGCTGCTGATCATGAATGCGTGGTATCGGGTCGCATCAGGCTGGTCGAGGACTTGCCGCATAGCCGCGCCGAGCAAGGGCAAGGCCTCGCTGATGCCGCAGAGCAGGACAGCCGGGAAGGCGCACTCATGGTCATCCGGGAGGTCGGCATGGAATACCAAGCCAAAGGCGTTGTCAAGCGGGCCGCTTTGGGCGATCGCGACGAGGGAGGCGTCGAAATCAGCGAAGCGCGGATTGGCGAGGGACCAGGCGGCCGTCTGCGGCGTGTCCACGGCAATCTCCAATTGTTCCTCCACGATTAGGGCGCGCTGCCGTCCTTCATACAGATCCCAGTCGTCGGTTGGTACGGCAAATGTTGACACGAAGAGCAGGTCGCCCGCGCGTGCCTGGAGCGTATCCGGCGGCGGCTGCAATGCGCTGTATGTCACGTTGGCGGCGATCAGCGCGAGCGAAAGCCAGAGGCAAAGCGCAAGGATACGCGCAATCGACAGCGGGCGTCGCGGTTCCGAATGGTTTGACTCGCTGGCTTCCATCACCTCAGACCGGGCGACACAAGGTATACTGACCGTGCGATTCTAGCATAGGCATGCGGCGGGGTAAACGATGAGCGGATGACTGGAGCGGGGTCCATAAGGAACGGCTTACGTTGGAGAATGCGGCCCAAGTGATAGTCATCCTTGACAAAGAAGACGGCGCCTGCTAGAGTGCGCGCCGAACTGCGACACGGGATATACGATGGCGACAGTTGGCAACATCGGCGCCAGCATGGCTATGACCACCACTACTATGATGCGCAATAGCGCGCAATGTGGGGGTTTTGGTTTGTTGTAGTCGGAAGTTAACGAGCAGCAAACGGGCGTGTGGAAAACCTCCACGCGCCTTTTTTGTTTTTGCGGGGCGCAGGGGCGCCGGTTGAAGGCGATTAATTGGGGCGCTGGCGCAGGCGAGCGCGAAAACGAAGGCAAGCATCTAGCGCGAGAAAGGATTGACCTATGGCGCGATACGCGATGAAATTCGGCGGCACGTCGGTGGGCTCGCCCGAGGCGATTGCCCAAGTGGTTGAAATTATCCGGCGATTCATAGCGGAGGGGCACGAGTTGGCGGTTATTGTGTCGGCGATGTCGGGTGTCACCGACATGCTGCTTGACTGCGCCGCCGCCGCTGCCAACGGAGATCGCGAATCGTTCCTGGCAATCAGCGATGTTCTGCGCGCGAAGCATACAGGCGTGATTGATGCGCTGATCGCCGGCGAAGACGACCGGTCGGTCATCGGCGGCGAGGTTGACGAGCTGGTCGGAAGCTGCCTTGAGCTCTGCGAAGCGATAACCATTTTGGGCGAAGTCACGCCGCGGATCTCGGACGCGCTGGCTTCATTCGGCGAACGCCTCAGCAGTCGCGTAATCGCGGCGGTGTTGCGGGCGCAGGCGACGTCGGTGACTCAGCTGGACTCGGACGCCTACATTATCACCGACAATCAATACGGCGACGCCGATCCAATTTGGCCGGAGACGGAGGCGCGTATCGTCGGCGGTCTGGGCGCGGCGCTTGGCGCCGGGGTAACGCCAATTATCACCGGCTTCTTTGGGGCGACGCCGGATGGCGCGATTACGACGCTTGGGCGTGGCGGCAGCGATTTCGCGGCGGCGATCTTTGCCGCCTATCTCGATTGTGACGAGTTAATCATTTGGACGGATGTGGACGGCGTGATGACCACGGACCCGCGTCTGGATGAACGGGCGCGCGTCTTGCCGTACGTGTCGTATCAGGAGATCGGCGAGCTCGCGTTTTATGGCGCCAAGGTGCTGCACCCCAAGACCGTGCAGCCCATCATCAACCGTGGCATACCGCTTCGCGTGCGCAATACATTCAATCCCGATCACAGCGGCACCTCGGTTGGCGCCAGGACGCAGCCGAGCGCGACGGTCATCAAGGCTATCACCGGAATCAGAGACGTCTCGATGCTGACTGTAAGCGGCCGCGGCATGCTGGGCGTGCCGGGAATCGCCGGGCGGACTTTCCTGGCCTCTGCTGGAGCGGGCGCCAATATCCTGATGATCTCGCAGTCGTCGTCCGAGCAGAGCTTCTGCTTCACGGTCATCGATCCAATGGCGCGGGCCGTCAAGCAGGCGGTTGAGGCGGAACTCCAGCGGGAAATCCAGCATCGTCACGTGGACAGCGTCGATCTGCTCAGCGATATTGTGATCATCACTGTCGTTGGCTCTGGCATGCGCGGAACGCCCGGCGTGGCGGGGCGCGTATTCTCGCTGCTTGGAGAACATCGCATCAATGTGTTGGCGATCGCTCAGGGTTCGTCCGAGTGCAGCATATCTTTCATCGTGGCCGAAAGCGACTTGGAACGAGCGGTGCGAGAGCTGCATAACCTCGCGCTGGAGACGGTTGAAAATGATCGTATAACCGCCGTGGGCAGCCCGTACTGAGCCCGCGCGCTATTGAGCAATGAGCGCGCGAAGTATCGCTTCCCAATGGGAGTAGAGCAGGAGATGCCCGGCTTGGCTTTCGCAATGGGGAGTCGCCTTGGAGATCATCTGCGCCATGCGCGCGCCGATGACCGGCGAGCAGAAGCGGTCGTCTTCGCCCCACCAGATGTCAACTGGCGCGCGGATAGATTGCAGATGATACCCCCATGGGCGTGTGAGCGAGATGATCTCGTCCGCCAGCGGCTCGCTGCCGGCGCTGCGCAGCTCCTCCCACATATTGCGTCGGCTGACGAAGAGATCGATATTGCTGAGCGCCGCCTGGTCGGAGCGCGCCAATGAACTGCCGAGTTCGCGGATATACTGCTCGGCCGGGCGCTGGCCGTCAAAAGTGAGAAAGCCGCGCAGAATCAAGCGAAACAGCGCTTCATTGCCGGCTGCCAGTTGGAAGATACGGCCGTAAAGCGGGTGCATGGCGCGGAAGCCTCGGGGGTGATCCAGCGGCGGCCAACAAGCGACGACCGAGGCGCGCGTTACGATTTGCGGGAATCTCCAGGCGCAGGCGAGGGCATAGGGTCCGCCGGCTGAGAAGCCCAGAACGGCGAATCGCTCCAACTTCAGCGCCTTGCCGAGCAGCATCACATCATCCACGACATCCATAAGCCCGCGGCCCGGCTTGCGCGTTGAAGAGCCGTAGCCGGGCCGGTCGACCCCGATCAGACGGATATCAAGGCGCTTCAAGATGGAGTCGTCGGGATGGCGGACGCTGCGATTGCCCCAGAGGTCGTGAAACAAGATGACCGGTCGTCCGCCAGGCGCGCCGAATTCCGCGAATCCCAGCCGCCGGCCATCTTGCAACTGCGCTTGCCTGGCGGTGGCCACTTGAGCCAGTCTCGGCATGTTAACTCCCACAACCTAAGCACGGTGGCGAGCTTACAGGATAACGAGCCTGCGCGATAGACCGGCGGGCTGGTTCAGCGCCGATAGACCGCCAGGATCGTTGGGACGGCGTCAAAGGATGGCAAGGCGATGTCGGCTGCCGGCGCGGCGAGCATGGTCGATCGTCCGCCGTCCAGATTTATCGCGGTCACAATGTCCAGGTCGGCGGCCGGCAGGTAGGCGCTCAATTCGGCGAGCGAGAGGCCGACATAGGGGGCGACCATGATGAGGATATTGCCTTGCTCGTCTTCGGCGATGACTGTGCGCCGGTTGCGTTCGCCGTTATTGGCGTCAGTAAATGCTTGGGCGCCGTCGTTAACCAGCAGCGGAAAGCCTTGAATCGCTTGCTCAACCTTGTCGTCTAGCGACGGCGGACCGGATCTAAAAGCGACAACCTCCGGCGCGCCATTGCGCACGAGGAAGGTTCCGCCGCGGCTTTGGTAGGCATAACCGCTCCTGAGGCCGTCGCTCACGACCGCGCCGAGAACGCGATCGGACTCGTCGAAGAAGTTGGCGTTGATGATGACGCTGGCATCGGCTTCCAGCGCGCGCCAACCGTCCAGGCTCAGAGGAGCGCCGGCCTGGTAGTGAGCGCGAAACTGGAATTTGCGCGGGTCAATACGCAGGACGATCAACTGCGACGCTTCGCCGCCGGGGTAGAGCGCGCGAAGCTCCAAGCCGTCTTCAGTCTCTTGCCAGGCGGTGGTCCGCGCCGAAGTTGACGTCGGCCGGGCGGTCAAGGCAGGGCTCAATCCCTTGGAAAGCGAGCAAGCGCAAAGCGTCATCGTCAGCAGGGCGCAGACAAAGGCGTGACCGAGCCGATAACGTTTGCTCACGGGTCGAAGTCAAGAAACTGCCGGCGGCTATGCGAGCAGGCGCGCAATTGCGCTGATGCGTTCGACCGCTTCTTTCAGTTTGCCCAGGTCTTCGGCGAAGGAGAAGCGAACATGCGCGTCTCTGGCGCCGAACGCGCTGCCGGGCACGCCCACGACAAGGGCTTCGTCCAGGATGATGTTGGCGACTTCCTCGCTGGTCTTGCTGGTTTCATTCACCTTGGGGAAAGCGTAGAATGCGCCTTCAATATCGGGGCTGGACATGTTGGGAATGCTATTGAAAGCGCTGACGATGAAGTCGCGCCGTTCTTCATAAGACTGCCGCATCGTCTCGACGCAGTCTTGCGGACCGTTGAGCGCGGCGACCGCGGCATGCTGCGTGAAGGTGGCGGCCGAGGTGGCGGTCTGCGAATTGAACATGCCGGCGACGCTCATCAGCGGCGAGGATCCCGCCAGCCAGCCCAGGCGCCAGCCGGTCATAGCGTAGGCTTTCGACATGCCATTGATGACGACCACGCGATCGGAAATCTCCGGTATAGATGCGAGCGATATCGCCGGGCGTCCGTCAAAGTTGAGCTTTTCGTAGATGTCGTCGGAGATGACATAGAGATCGTGCTCCAGCGCCAGGGTCGCGACCGCTTCTATTTCGGCGGAAGACAGCATGTGCCCGGTGGGATTGCCGGGCGAGTTGATAATGATCGCTTTGGACTTTGGCGTGACGAATTGGCGCAGCTGATCCAGGCGCAAGCGGAATTTGTCGTCGCTGCTGGTCTCGATGGAGACGGGCAGGCCGCCGACCATGGTTGTGACGGAGGGATAACTGACCCAGTAAGGCGCCGGAATCAGGACTTCGTCGCCGGGGTCGAGCATGGCTTTGAGCGCCAGGAAGAGCGCCAGCTTGCCGCCGGGGGTCACGATGATATCCGTCACGGGATCGAGGCGGACGTTATTGTCTCGTTCCTCTTTCGCGGCGATCGCCTCGAGCAGGGGGCGAATCCCTTTGGATGGCGCGGCATAGCGGGTTTCGCCATCGCGCAGCGCCTTGACCGCGGCTTCGACGATATGCGGCGGCGTATCGAAATCCGGTTCGCCGCCGGCGAGGCCGATGACGGGTTTTCCTTCGGCGGCAAGCTGTTTCGCCTTGTCGTTCATCGCAATCGTGGGCGACTTCGAAATCTTGTTCGCCAATAGCGTGGGTTTTGGCATTGCTTGACCTCATGAGCGTTAAGCGTGGTCTGGACTTGTCGCGTGCAGTGTAGCCCTGTTGGCATCGTCGTGAAAGGGTCGGACGATGTTGCCGCGCGGAAAACATGTATTGCGGCTTTGACGTAGATTGCTATAATTCGGCGCGTTCGCATTTGTGTTACCGTTCAATCGATAAGTTGCAGGAAAGGATCACCCATGTCAAAGAGTTTGCGAGTTTTATCGGCGCTGACGCTGCTTGCGCTGCTGTTGACGGCGTCGGCGGTGTTTGCCCAGGATAATGTGGACATTTATGGACGAGAGTTGCCGGCCGATGCCGCGCCCTACGAAATGCAGGTGTATCGCAACCTTTGCGACTCGGCGCGCCAGGAGACATCGCTGTCGTCAATCGTCACTGTGTATTCACGCATTTGCAGCACGGGCGCATTCGACAAGTTCTCTGATTCCCTGGTCGTGCTCAACAACAACATGGAAATCATCCCCTCAGCCGCGACGGATTGGTCAGTCTCGGAAGACGGCATGACCTGGACCTTTAACTTGCGCGGCGACCAGATGTGGAGCGATGGCACGCCCGTCACCGCGCATGACTGGGTCGAGAGCTGGCGTTATATGGCCGACCCCGAGCACGCATACGATTTTGTCTGGCTGTGGCTGGGCATCATCGACGGCTGGGACGAAGCGGTCGCCGGCGAGATTGATCCGAGCGAAATTGGCTTGGAAGCCATCGACGACAATACCTTGGCTGTGACCACGCAGGCGCCGTTCCCGCCCTTGCCGGCGACATTCTTCTTCTGGCCGCCGATGCAAGCCAAGGCGCTGACCGAGATTGGTCCTGACTATATTCTGGATCCCGAGACCCACGTTTCGGCTGGACCTTTCATTTTGCGCGAGTTTGAGCCGGGCAGCCACGCTGTCTTGGAAGCCAACCCCGAATATGTTGGCCCCCGCGCGCCCTGGCTGCGCCGCATGGAATTCGTCTATGGCGATATGCTGAACAGCAGCTTCCTGGCATTCCAGGATCACGAAATCGACCAGGTTCACCAGTCCTTGCTGAGCCCGGCCGACTTCGACGTGATCTTCGCCGATGAGGTCATGTCGCAGAATTACCGTCAGCACGCGGGCGACTTCCGCACAGACTATCTGTTGATGGACACCTACACCGAGCCTTTCAGCGATGTGAATGTCCGTCTGGCATTCGCCAAGGCGCTTGATCGCGAGTCGATCGTCGAGAATGTGGTCGGCACGACGGTTGGCATCCCGGCATATTCCTTCCTGGCGCCCGGCTTCCCGGCATCCAATAGCGCTGGCTTGCAGGACATCCAGGACTACGACTGTGAAGCGGCGCAGGGTTTGCTGGCTGAGGCTGGTTATCCCGGCGGCGAAGGCTTCCCGGCGGTTGAGTTGGCGCTGCGTGGCGAATCCGCCTTCATCCAGGATTGGTTCATCGCCGCGGCGGCCTCAATCAGCCAATGCCTGGGCGTGGAAATCACCGTCAACAATCTTGAATTCCAGGATTACATGACCCGCCTGCTGGAACGCCCGACGACGCTTACATTTGGCGGCGTCTCCTATGGCATGGACTACCTGGATCCAGCGAACATGATGGGCGTCTGGGTCTCGACCGGTCGTCACTCCTGGCGCAACGAAGAATTCGACAATCTGGTGCGCGAGGCGAATTCCTTCACTGGCGATCCCGCCGAGCGCATCGCCATGTACCAAGAAGCTGAGCGCATCATGGTTGAGGACGTCGGCGGCATCTTCCTGGTGCATCGTATACAGGGCGACCTGTGGCAGCCCTACATGGGCGCGACCGGCAACTGCTGGGAACCTGATCGGCAGGGCTTGGCGACCACTCACTGGGGCAATGAGCATTGCTGGGGCGATTACTACATCACCGACGCGGTAGCCGACTACGACACGCACCGCAGCGAGTAATGCCCAGTCGCCGTTCATGGCGCAAGACTTTACGACAAGGGCGGGTTGAATCGATAGCCCGCCCTTGTTTCGCCAAGCCGAAAGATGATCCTCCTTACGTGTACTTCGCCGCCTTCCGCCTGAGCCCAGTTGCGCGGCGCGCAAGCCATCCGACTGGGACGGGCGCGCCCGTCCACCGGCCGGAGGGCGGCGGAATCTGAGCAAGAGGCGACGCGCCTTCGATGATCGCTTATGTTTTTCGCCGCTTGCTATCGCTCTGCTTTGTTCTCCTCGTAGTATCGCTACTGGTCTTTATCCTGATGAACCTGGTCCCGGGCGGACCGTTCACCTTGGCGGAGCGCGGTTACAGCGGCGCAGCCCTGGAAAACCTTGAGCGCAAATACGGCTTGGACAAGCCCGTACACGTCCGCTACATCAATTACCTCACGAGCGCGCTGCAACTGGACTTTGGCAATTCCTTCTCGGTGGCGGGGAATCCGCCGGTCACGGAATTGATCGCGCGAATTTGGCCTGTCACCTTTCAACTGGGCTTGTACACAATCATAATCTCCTTCGGCTTGGGCATCGCTCTGGGCATCATCGCCGCCTATTACCGCAATGGACCGGTGGACAACTTCGTCACATTTGTCGCGACGGCGGGGATTGCGGTTCCCAACTTCATCATTGCCACCTGGTTTCTTTTGATATTTGGTTTCCAGAACGGCTGGGGGGTCGAGAGCAAATGGATCATCGGACCGATTACGCCCAACGGCTCGGCGCTGCTCTCCTGGGATTACGTCTTGCCGGTGTTGACTTATGCTTTGGCGCCGCTGGCCTTGGTGTCGCGTTATACGCGGTCAAGCTTCGCCGATGTGC
Source organism: Anaerolineae bacterium (assembly GCA_022824465.1). Classification (GTDB taxonomy): domain Bacteria; phylum Chloroflexota; class Anaerolineae; order Aggregatilineales; family Phototrophicaceae; genus UBA6055. Next base: position 135,891 of record JAJDZV010000004.1, on the reverse strand, counting down.
TCACCGCCGATTTCATTCGCACGGCGCGGTCAAAGGGCTTGTCCGAACGCTTCATCATGCTGCGCCATGTTTTGCGGAATGCGCTGATCCCGATGATAACCGTGCTCCTGCCGCAAGTGCCGAACTTGCTGACAGGTTCGCTCTTCATTGAAGTAGTGTATGGCGTTCCTGGCTTGGGCAAGTTCTTTGTAACCAGCATATTCAATCGCGATTATCCTATGATCATGGGGCTGGTCCTGCTTATTGCGCTGTTGTGGGGATTGACTTACTTGATCACGGACATACTTTACACGGTCATTGATCCGCGCATTCGTCTGGGCGAGACGAAGGGAGCCTGAACACAATGGGCGCCGGGCAATCGGCCGGTTCAAAGGAAGGGGCAAAACTGATGGAGCAGCGGTCGCTCGCGCGCGACGCCCTGCGCCGCTTCCTGCAGAACCGCCTGGCGATGCTGGGCGCCGTGCTGTTGACGCTGCTGGTGTCTGTCGCGGCGCTGGCCGATGTGGTCGCGCCTTATGGCTTGAACGAAGTGGACTTCTCCATCGTGCGCTTGCGTCCGTTCACCGATCCCAGCCATATACTCGGCGGCGATGGCGTCGGGCGAGACTTTCTCACGCGGCTCATATACGGGGCGCGTACATCGCTCTTCGTTGGCATGCTGGCGCCTTTGATATCGTTTGGCTTCTCGGTGCCGCTTGGCGCGATCGCCGGGTATCGCGGGGAAATCTGGGACTTCGCCATTCTGCGCGTCATTGAGATAGCCACGGCCATTCCGCCGCTCTTATTCGCGATGTTTCTCATCAGCGTGACCGGCGCCGGCTTGGGCAATGTGATCTTCGTGCTGGCGGTGACCTCCTGGATTGAGCCGGCGCGCATCGCTCGCGCGCAGTTTCTCAAGTACCGCGAGACCGAGTTCGTCTTGGCGGCGCGCGCGCTTGGCGCTTCCGAGCGGCAGATCATCACGCGCCATATCCTGCCCAACGCGCTGACGCCGCTGCTGGTATCCTTCACTTTCGCCGTGCCGCTGGCGATCTTCGCCGAAGCCGGCTTGAGCTTTTTGGGCATCGGCATCACTGAACCGACAGCAAGTTGGGGTAAAATGGTGGGGGCGAGCGTGAAGTCGTCGACGGTGATTGTGGATTATCATCTGGCGCTCTTCCCGACGGTATTGGTCGCGCTAACCATGCTCAGTTTCTCGTTTGTGGGCGACGGTTTGCAGGAGGCGCTTGACCCGTCACGGGGCGACTGAATGGGAGATGGACATGACGAGGACTGGTTGCCCTTTCGCGATACTGTTGCTGACACTGTTGGCGCTGCTCACATCAGGCTGCGGCGCCAGCCAGCCAACCTCCGCGCCGACTGATCCGCCGCCAACAGTCACGCCCTTTCCCACCTTTGCTTTCGTCGAGCCGACCAAGGCGCCGGTCTTCGAGCAAACGGGCGAGGATGCGACGGCGCCGGATGCGGGCGCGGAAGACGCGCTTGAACTGGATCCCAAGTTGGTCGAGCGCGGCCGGGGCCGGTATGTGGCGCTTGAATGCGGCAATTGCCACGGAGAAAACGGAGAAGGCGCGGAGCAGGCTAAGGGACTGCTTGATTTCGATCTGTCCGAAGATGACTTCATTACTTTTGTTCGCTCCGGCGGCGTGCTAGGCACGCGACATCAGTTTTCCACCGACCGGCTAAGCAACAGCGGCTCGCGCAATCTCTATCAGTATCTGGTTTCAATTGCGCAAGCCGATTGACCCCATCTTCCGGCAAGGGCATGAGTCGCTCGAATCTGGCCTCGCTACGCGGTGAGCCAAGTTATGTCTGGCGCGCTGGTCAAGAGCGGCGCTTGCAGATGATGGCGCGTTGGGCGCGCTTGAACGATGCGCGCGTGCTGGTGGCGGGTTGCGGGGTGGGCATGTACGCCCGGCAAATACAAACGCGCTTCACCGCCGCCGTCGCCGCTTTCGATATTGAGATGTCGCGAGTAAAGAGCGCGCGTGCCTATGGTGTGCCTGCGCTGGCCGCGGCCGGCGAGTCTATTCCGTTTTCCGCGGGCACATTTGACACGGTGCTGTCGCATGAGGTGATCGAACATGTCGCCGATGACCGGCTGTCGCTGCAGGAGATGCTGCGCGTCGCCAAGCCCGGCGGCCGGATTCTGCTGTTTTGCCCGAACCGCTGGTATCCCTTCGAAACGCACGGGCACCATTGGCGAGGCGAATATCATTTTGGCAATACGCCGCTGATCAACTACCTGCCGGCGCCGCTTCGCGAGCGATTGGCGCCGCACGTGCGCGCCTATACCGCCGCTGACATCCTGCGCTTGCTGCCCCCCGAAGGCGCGGAAGTGATACATCATGCGCGAATCTACGGCGGCTACGACAACCTGATCGCGCGGTTCGGCGCGCCGGCTGTCTTCTTGCGCGATCGGCTCCATCGGCTCGAGGGGACTGCGCTGGATACATGGGCGCTGTCCCACTTCGTGGTGATAGAGAAGTCGTCACTCATCGCGGCGCAAGAAGGGAATACGCCGTCTTAGCCAGCGGCGGAGGATGTTGGCGCGCGTGCGATACCAGGCTTGTTCCGCGCTCTCGGAATAGCGGCTGTCCGCGGCCGCGTCTCGATTGCCGCTGTAGCGTTCTCTGGTGTAGAGGTCGCTGATGGCGCCGATTGACTCGCGCGCCGCCGGGATTCGCCGCTGCAGCTCTCGACGCTTCTCAAGGGTGGTCATGGCGCTGCCGATGTTGATGCCGATAAGTCGAATATAGCGTTCCAAACGAGCGTAAGCGCGCGACACCGGGCTTAGGCCGCCCATCCCCCGCCACTCCCACCACCAGAAAAGAAGCAGCGCGATTATGGCGAGGATAATCAGCAGCAGCATCGCCACCAACGCGAAAACTATGATCGGCTGCAGCAAGCTTAGCGGCGGCGGATTGTCCGGCGAGATTGGCGGCTGCACTGTTGGCAGGATGAATGGCGTTGGCGACGGCGGCGGAAGGGCGGTCGGTGTTGGCGTTGCGGTCGGCGCTTCCTGATTGCGCGCTTGCGCCGCTTCGGTCGGCACCGAAGTCGGGCTTGGCGCGGAGGTTGGCAACGGCGTTGGTGTGGGGGTCGCGGTCGGATCGGGACTCTGCGGCTGCTCCTGATCTTGAGCCAGCTCATCGCCGTCGCGGTGGATAGGGGCCTGGGCGGCGGTCGGCTCGAATTCAATCCAGCCGAAGCCGGGAAAGTACACCTCCACCCAGGTATGCGCTTCGCGTTCGCGGACGACAAACTGCTCGGCGTCTGAGTCATATTCTCCTTGAGAGAAGCCGGCCGCCAGACGCGCTGGAATGCCGAGATGCCGCAGCATCACGATCATGGATGTCGCGTAGTAGGTGCAATAGCCCTCGCGCGCGTCAAAAAGAACCCATTCAACGGTATCGACGCCTGGGGGCGGCGCGCTTATGGTTTCGTTGTAGCTGATGTTCTTTCGCAGCCAGGACTCGATGGCTTTGGCGCGATCGTAAGGATTCTCGGCGCCGGCTTCGACGACTATGGAGCGCGCCTGCTCAAATACGCGCGCGCTAGGAAAGCCGACAAAGAGATTTGCGCTGCTAACCCAAGACGGATAATCGGTTCCGGCGCTTCTCAGCTGTGTGGCGGAGGCGGTGCTCATCATGCTGGTTGCCAGGTAAGACTCGCCGCGGCGCAAGACCTTCAGCGGCCTGATCACCGAGACGTTCATCGAGGTGTTATCGGGTCCGTCGGTGTAAATCAGGTCGATGCGCCCGCTTTGATCGACCGCTTCCGGCTGGGGCGCTGCGTAAAAGATGCGGGAACTGGCTGCGCCAACGGTGAATCGTTGCTCGACCCGGCGCCGGCTCGTACCGATCACTTCGCTGGACATGCGCACCTGGATTGGCGGCGAGCGATCGGTAATGCGCAGGTCAGCCGATGGCGACCATTGGCCGTTGCTGTAGCGCTCAAAGACCCGCGAGCGCCAATAGTAGCGAAAGCCGTCCGGCGGTGCGTCCACGGTGAACACAATGTCATCGCCCAAGCTGATCGCGCCGCTGAGATTAAGCAGGTCGGCGCCGTAAAAGTCGGAGGTAGCCGGTCCTTCGCCTTCGATCGGCGCAAATAATCTGTTCCAAACTTCCGCCAGCTGTTCAATCGGGTCGGAGGCGAGGAAGCGCTGGAAGCTCTGCAGACGTTCGTCTAGGGCGCTGCTCGGCACGCTCCAGGCAAATGCCAACGCGACCAGGGATAGAAGCAAGCCAATCGTAGCGAATTGACGCCGAACCATCGTCGGGACAGAAACGCCGCGAATCGCCCACTCCCATTGGCGCGCGTCCAGATGAGAACGGACAATCAGCGCCAGGGACAGGAGCAGGAAACCGAAGAGGTAGCGGTCTATTGGATCGTCGCCGCTGAAGAAAATGATATTGACCAGGAGGATCAAGCCCGGAGGCAATACCACGCGCCAGACGCGATCGAGGCGGAATATGTGCCAGTTCGCATTAAACGCCAGGAACCAGAACAAGGCGGACACTAGCATTGTCAGAATGAGATCATCGGTGTTGACGCCGCCGCTGACGACGTCCGTCCCCCATTCGTAGGCGCGGCTCAAGACTGAATACAGCGCATCGCGGAAAGGCAAGTTCAGCGTGGCGGCAGCCAGCAGCGCAACGACGATCGCGCCGTAAAGCAGGCTGACTACCAGCGAGGCGAGTTCGCCAAAGCGGCTGCGCGCCAGCACCAGGCTCAGCAGCACACTCCCAAGCGTGGCTGGCAGGACGACATCCATATCGATCGCCCAGCCAGCGATGTCGCTCGCCAGCAGGGGCATCAGCAGCAGGAGGCTGACGACGACAAGAGTCGCAATTGTGTCAAGCGATACGGGGCTGCGCCAGCGCGATCGCCTTCGTCTTGGGCGCCTTGCGCTCATGCTCGTTGATGTCATCCGCCGCCTTGCGTCTCGGGCACGGTCTTGAGTAGCTTATGCCATGTCGTGTCGGCTGACAAGCATTACCGCGCGATGATGCGCCAACGCTCGAACGCTGCAAGAGCGCGTTTCATGGTAGAATAGAAGCGCCGGGTTAACCGAGGGAATCGCGGCAGGCACTGCGCCAGTCGAGGAAAGTCCGCACTCCACAGGGTGACGATGCCGGTTAACGGCCGGGCGGGGAGACCTGACGGCAAGTGCAACAGAGAGCAGATTGCATCGCGAGGTGCGAGGGTGAAAGGGTGCGGTAAGAGCGCACCGGCAGCGGCAGCAATGTGGCTGGCCAGGCAAACCCCATCGGGAGCAAGGTGAAGCAGGCGCCGGGGAGGGACCCCCTCCGCAGCAAGCGCCGGGTACACCGCTAGAGGCTGGCGGCGACGCCGGTCCCAGATAGATGATTCCCCACGACAGAATGCGGCTTATGAGGTTGACCCGGCGACGGGCGCCCCTCGCAATTCAGAGGGGCGCTTTGCTATGTCTACGTCACTGCGCAAGCGGCGCTGCCTCGCAAGTATAGGAACTACGGAGAGATACGTGAGCAATTCCATGACACGCCCCAACATCCTGTGGATATGCGCTGACCAGCAACGCTACGACACGATCGGCGCTCTGGGCCATCCCGGCGTCTCCACGCCGAACCTGGACGCGCTGGCGCATGAAGGCGTCGCCTTTGAGCGCGCCTATTGCCAAAGTCCGATATGCACCCCCAGCCGCGCCAGCTTCCTGACCGGCATGTATCCCAGCTCTATCCGCGTCACTCGCAACGGCAATCCGGTCTTCCCCGAATTCCCGCCCTTGATAAGCAAGACTTTGTCCGATGCCGGCTACGAATGCGGGCTGATAGGCAAATTGCATCTCACCAGCGCTTACGGCCGGATTGAAAGGCGCGCCGACGATGGCTATTCCACCTGGCAGTACAGCCACGCCGCGCGCGACGACTGGGCGACCGGACATGATTATGCCGACTGGGTGCGGGCGAAGGGAGCGCTCCTATCCGAGCTGATCAAGGACGCGGACGGTGTGCCGCCGGAACTGCATCAGACGACCTGGTGCGCCGAAAAGGCAATCGAGTTCATCCAGGCGGAGCGTTCAAGTCCTTTCTTCGCGTCGGTCAACATTTATGACCCGCATCCGCCGTTCAATCCGCCCCGAGCCTATCGCGACCAGTATGATCCGGCAGAGGTTAGACGCCCCTTGTTCCGCGAGAGCGATCTGGCGCAGCAAGCCAAACTGGCGGCGATCGATTTCCAATCCGAAGCCCGTCGCCCGGACGCGCTCGATATCAGCAGCCCGATTCTGCCGCAGTCGCCGGTGTCGTCGCTGGTCGAGCCGCAAACGCCCGGTGCGCGCGACGCGCAAACACTAATCGCAGCCTATTTCGCCATGATCAAGCTGATAGACGATCAAGTAGGGCGGATCATCGAGGCCTTGGAGCGAAGCGGTCAGCGCGACGACACAATTGTCATCTTCACCAGCGACCACGGCGAGTCTTTGGGCGATCACGGCTTGATCCAAAAGGGCTGCCGTTTCTATGAGGGTCTGGTACGCGTGCCGCTCATCTGGTCATTTCCCGGCGTCATGCGCGAAGGCGTCCGCAGTCGCGCCTTGGTCGAGTTAACCGACATAGCGCCCAGCCTGTTGGAGCTGTGCCAATTGCCGCTGCCCGAATATCTAACCGGCAAATCGCTGGCGCCGATATTGACCGGACAGAAGCCGCCGGGACATCATCGCGACTTTGTGCGCTGCGAATATATTGACGCGATCGACTTGCCCGATGCTTCAGTCGCCAGCATGTACTACGACGGCAAATACAAGCTCATTTGCTACCATAATCACGGCTTGGGCGAACTCTACGATTTGGAGGCGGATCCGGGAGAATTCGACGATCTCTGGGACAGCCCGGCTCAACTCGACTTACGAGCGGACTTGCTGGCGCGAAGTTTCAGCGCGCACATGACCACGCTGTATGCCGGACCGGCGCGCATTGGACCGATGTAGGCCGCATAGGCTTGTGATCACAACCGAAGGCGTCTACCGGAACAAGCGATAGCGCAGGAGTGTCCAGGCGGCGATGAGCGCGTCGGTCCATTTGATCTTCTTGCCTTCTTCGTATTCGCGACCGTAGTAAGAAATCGGCACTTCGACGATGCGGATGCCCTGCCGCAGGACCTTGGCGGTGAACTCAGGCTCAAACTCAAAGCCGCGGGCGTTGATTTTCATGTCGTCAATGACTTCGCGGCGGAAGCACTTGTAACAGGTTTCCATATCGCTGAGGATGGCGTTGAAGAGGATATTGGTGAAGAGCGTCAGGCATTTGTTCGCCACCATATTCCAGAAGTTCATCGCCTTGCGTGGTCCGCCTAGAAAGCGCGATCCATAGACGACTTGAGCAACGCCTTCCTGAATCGGCTTCAAGAGCAGGGCGTATTCCCTGGGATCGTATTCAAAATCTGCATCTTGAATTACGAACACATCCCCGGTCGCCCGCTTGAATCCGGTTACTAGCGCGGCGCCCTTGCCTTGATTGCGTTCGTGAAACAGACAGACAAGGCGATCATTCTGTTCTGATTCGAGTTCTTTCAGGACTTCGCGCGAGCCGTCGGTGGAGCCATCATCCACGACTATTGCTTCGTCAACCAGTTCTTCATCCAGCACGCGCAGGACAAGGTCACGCACCGTGTTGACTTCGTTGTAGCAGGGGACAACCACGCTCAACGTCGGCTTTGGCGCATTTGGATCCGGCGATCGCGATGGCGGGTGTCTCATATCTTACCTGTCAGGCGGACATTCAGCGAAAGGCGATTACACTACGGCTGGATTATAGCATAGCCGTGTTCCAGCGACTTATACGCCGGACTGTGCCGAATCACTTAATCCCGGCGGGAATGTCTTGCAGGATTGCGGCGCTGCTGGCGACAATGCGGATTATGTTGTTTGCCGAACGCGCCTGATAGAGCCGCGCGTAATCGGTGATGGCGGCATAGGCATCGGGGAACTGACGAATGGCTTCACCCACCAGCCCGAGGTTCAAAAGAAGATCGATGCAGGCTCCGTGTTCAGCGATGTCGAATTCGGCGCTCGACCAACTCATCGGCGCATCAATATAAGCGACATCCGAGAAAAGCAAATAGAAGGCTGGCTCGTTGCGCGCGCCCTTGTAAACGCTTAGATAAAGACGCGAGAGCTTACGATGATAGTGATGCACCTGGCAGCGATAGCGCTTTGGATCAGTGATATTGAAGGCATTTCTGCTGCCTTGCTCCGTCTTTACCATTGCGCGAATGCCCTTCGTCCCGGTCTTCGCCGCTAATGTAGTGGATTCCGCCAAATGTCGAAAGCGGCATTATCCGTCGCTGCGCGCCTGAAGCCTGTCGCGCGATGCGGACCTTGCCGGGCGCTATGACTTCAGGCAGCGAGACGTATTAGACAATGACGCGCTGTTGTGTCAGAATCATCGCAATTGACGGTTGCGCTCCGATGCGCAGGCGTCCGTAAATTCGAGAGCAATGGAGGCGAACATGCGATTCCAGGGCAAGGTGGCGGTAGTGACTGGCGCGGCGACAGGCATCGGCGGGGCGACGGCATTGGCTTTTGGCAAGGAGGGCGCGGCTGTTGTGCTGACCGATGTCAACGAGGCGGCGCTTGCCGAGCGACTGGAGGAGATCAAGGCGGCGGGCGGCCGCGGCCTCGCGGTAGTTGCCGACGCATCCCTTGAATCTGAGGCGCTGCGGTCCGCGAACGAGGCGGTGGCGAACTTCGGCGGCATTGATTATCTGGTCGCCAGCGCCGGCATCCAGACCTACGGGACCGTCGTCGATACGAGCGAAGACACCTGGGATCGCACGCTTGCGGTAAACGCCAAAGGAGTTTACCTTGCGGCGAAGCATTGCATTCCGGAGATGGTCAAGCGCGGCGGCGGCGCTATCGTCACGGTCGCTTCGGTGCAGGGTTTGTTCAGCCAGCCGAACGTGGCGGCATACGCGGCGTCGAAAGGCGCGGTCATCGCCATGACCCGTACGATGGCGATCGATCACGCCGGCGACAATATCCGCGCCAACAGTCTTTGCCCGGGGTCCGTCGATACGCCGATGCTGCGCGCTTCCGCCATGCTCTTTAACGAGGCTGATCCGGAGAGCGCCTTGCGAGAATGGGGCGGCTTGCACACCTTGGGACGTATCGCGCAGCCGGAAGAGATGGCCAAGGTGGCGCTATTCTTGTGCAGCGATGAAGCGTCATTTGTCACCGGCGCGTCAATTGTCGCCGATGGCGGTCTGACGATTCGCCTCTAAGCCGGGCGAACCCGAGCTAGCGTTTCATTGAATCCAATGCTGCTGGCATGTCGCCGGACGCTGGGTCAATGCGCTAGCTTCAAACCGTGCAAAGCTTCGAGGATGAGCAAGCGATTGTACTTTGCCAGGCGGTCAGATTGCGTGATCGAGCCGACCTTGATGTAGTCGCCAGCCCACCCGGTCGCCAGATCAGCCAGCCAGTTGTCTTCGGTTTCCCCGCTGCGAGCGCTGACGACCACCTTCCAGCCGCCGTCTCGCGCCAGGCGGAGCGATTCGAGCGCTTCGGTCAACGTGCCGACCTGATTGACCTTGAGCAGCAAACTATCGCAGGCATTCTCGGCGATGGCGCGTTGGATGCGCGCCGGGCTGGTGCACAGCAAGTCGTCGCCCAAGTTCATGGCGACGCCCGTCAAATGCTGATTGAGCTGCCGCCAGCCATCCCAGTCCCCTTCCTGCAGACCGTCTTCAATGCTTAGAATCGGGTAGGCCGCGCGCCATTTGTCGATGAGATCAATCATGCCGTCGCGGTCAAGGCGCGCGCCGTCGATATGGTAGAAGCCGTCCGAGTAAAACTGCGACGCCGCGACATCCAATGTCAGCACGACATCTTCGCCCGGTCTATAGCCAGCGCGCTCGATTGCTTCGACAGCGCACGACAGCATCGCATCGGATGAAGCGAAGTCCGGCGCAAGGCCGCCTTCGTCGGCTGTTAGCAGCCTCATGCCATATTGTTCCGCCACGATACCGGCGGCCGCGCGAAAAACGTCTGACGCAATCTCCAGGCATTGCCGGATGCTCCGGGCGCACGGGACGACGATTTGCAGGTCTTGTATCGCGGTCTGGCCGCCGGCATGGGCGCCGCCGCTGAAGAGATTGATCATCGGGCGCGGCAGTCGGGGCCGCTGCTGCGCGAACTGAGCCAGGTGTTCGTAGAGCGGTAAAGCGCGCTCATTGGCTTGGGCGCGACAGAATGCCAACGAAACGGCGATAATCGCGTTTGCCCCCAGCCGCGACTTGTCTGGAGCGTCGTCGAGCGTAAGCAGAAATCGATCCAGCGCCGTTTGGTCCGCAAAACGCTTGCCAGCGAGCGCCTGATTGATTTCGGAATTGATGTTAGCGACCGCTTTGAGGCAGCCGAGCCCTGCGTATCGCGTCCCGTCCTTGTCGCGCAACTCCAGGGCTTCCGCGATTCCGGTAGACGCGCCCGCTGGCGCCGACGCCGATCCGCTATGCCCGGAATCTAGCTGGCAGACGGCATACACGGTCGGGCGACCGCGGCTATCCAGAATCTCCACGGCTGAGACCTTGCTAATCCTGGTCATGGACGCCCTCCAGGAAGCGTTCGGCCTGGTCAATAAGCTCGTCGAGTTCCGCCGGGGGTTTGTCAACCAGCGTCAGCGCAAGCGCCTGCAGCTCTTGGCGTTCAGCCGCGTCCAGGTATTCCAGCGGCGAGCGTCCGGCAGCCCGCGCCAGCGTACAGGCCAGCGTATGCTTCACGGCCGGCTCGCGGACCGTTGCGACCAGTTGCGGCGACAAGTCTCCAAGGTACGTTTGCCAGTAGGCGCGCGCCATACGCAGGAAGTTGGTCCGATGCGCTGGCAGATACAAGGCCTTGCCCAGAAAGTGCGCCAGCGAGAAACCGATATCGAATGCCGGATCGCCGAAATGGACAACCTCGTGATCAAGCAGGATCAGGCGGTCGTTGTGCAGCAGGATGTTCTTGGGGCTGTAATCGCCATGCGTCAGCGCGTATTTGCGTTCGCGTGTCTCGTGGATCAGCGCGCGCAAGAATGCCGCCGCCGCTGGGACCTGGCTCGCCGTGAAGCCGTAATAGGGCTCAAGTCGCAGCTCCTCAAAGTAGCGCCGCTCGGCAAATTCGGCGCGCAGTTCGGAGAATTCGGCGATGGCGTTGTGGATCCGCGCCAGCAGCCTTCCGAACAATCGCGCGTGGCGGACGCTGGTCTTGCCTTGCAGCAGCGCGACCTTCCAATTCTCATGCGGCCCTGGCGCGGCGGTCATGCAGAGAACGTGATGATCCTTGTCTTCAAAGACGAAGCGTGGCACAGCGCTCCCCAAGACTTTGCCCAGCCAGCGCAGACCTTTCGCTTCAATATGAATGCGCTCGGGACTGCTGTACCAGTCGACTTGAACGCGCAGCTTCGCCAGCGCCTGCTTCAGCACCCAGTCTTCGCCAGGCGCGCGTTGCACCAGCACGGTTCGATTGGATACTCCGCCAGACAAGACCTCGAAGCGCGGACACTCATCACCAGCGATGAAGCGACGCTCACGCAGGTAAGTCAGCAATGATTTGGGGTCTTCTATGTTGACTTCGCTTACGGTCCCTGTCATCAGCCGGACTCAGCGCACATCGACAACCGCGTCGCCGATGACATCTCGTTTCGGCGTTACGCCAAGCCCCGGCGCGGCAGAAGCGGCCATTCGCCCCTGATGACGCTGCGGCGCGCCCCGGGCGCTGCTGACTGTGACGTAGCTATTGAAATCCGTGGCGGTGAAGAGAAAGTCGGTCGGTGTGCTATGCGCCAGATGCGCGATAGCCGCGGTCGTAATATCGCCGCCCCAGCTGTCTTCAATCGTCATCGCGATGCCCAGCGAGACGCAGAGGTCGCGCGCCAGGCTGGCTTTGGTCAAGCCGCCAAACTTGCTGATCTTGATATTGACGACATCCATCGCCTGATCGGCATGACCGCGCATGAGCATATCCAGTCCGTCTACGGTTTCGTCCAGCACAAAAGGATGGCTCGTTCGCCGGCGGATCGAAAGACACTCGTCGTAACTTGCGCAGGGCTGCTCAATGTAGACATCCACATCGTCAACCGCTCTTACGACCCGCGCCGCCTCGTGCATGAGCCAGCCGGTGTTGGCGTCAGCGATCAGCTTGTCGCTCGGCGAAAGCAACTCGGCGACCTGCCGTATGCGCTCGATATCCATTTGTGGATCGGCGCCGACCTTCAGCTGGAAACGGCGGTAACCCTCCGCGCGATAACCTGCGACTTTCTCCGCCATGGCTTCGGGCGTCTCTTGGGAAATGGCGCGGTACAGGACGAAATCAGCGCCATAGCGCCCGCCCAAGAGCGTACAGACAGGCAAGCCAGCGACCTTGCCAAGGATGTCCCAACAAGCCATGTCGATGCCCGTCTTGACGTAGGGATGGCCTTTCATGGCCGCGTCCATGCGCTGATTCAAGAGCGAAAGTTCGGTCGGGTCATAACCGATCAGGTGCGGCGCGAGCTCCTTGATGCCGGCGCGCACGCCCGCGGCGTAAGCCGGGAGATAGAAGGGTCCAAGCGGGCAGACTTCGCCGTAGCCGCTGATGCCGCTGTCGGTGTCGACGCGGACGATGGTGCTGTCGAAGACTTCGACCGATTTGCCGCCGGACCACTTGTAGCTGCCTTCGTGCAAGGGCAGGTCGACCTGGTATGCCGCGATGCGTGTGATTTTCATGAACTACCTCAATCACTTAGGCGTTTGACGCTTTCGAAATAATCGCGCTCGACTAAAAGTACGTAGTCGTCGTGCTCGCCCAAGTTCACATTCGCTTCATTGACGAAGACAGTATTGTCTGTGTTTTCCAGCGCCTCCCATTCTCTCAGAGAAATGCCTAGCCGCGATATGGATTCTAATTCCAAGCCAAAGCCTTCAAAGCGCTGAAAATTCTCGATAGCGGTTTCAGCTTGCTCCAGAGCATCCAAATGTTGAGTGGGCGGTTTCGGCGCCGGTTTCCCTGGCAGGATGATTCCACTATCGGGTTCAATTGCGCTCTTCACTTCGTTATCCCAAAACTGTTTGCGTTGCTCCAACACAATGTCCCAAAGTATGTCTTCCTCGCCGCGCAGCCACTGTTCGATCAGTAGGTAACGCCGCAGATCGCGATCCTTCACTTTTCTATTGAAGTAGACCGCACGCTTATGTTGACGTCCTAGCAGAATGCCGATGTAATTCCGCGTTTCCTTCCTATATTGCTTCAGCCGCGACTGCATGACGGAGTTCGCCAGATCGTTTTGTCCGACTTCCAGGAAGGATCGTATCCTTGTTTCGTCTAAGTGCATGGCCTGTGAAAGCCGCTCTTGCGCCAACTCAATGTCCTTTTCCATTTTATTGTAGCGCTTGTCGTGGTAATCGCTCAAGCAATGCTCGCGGGCGTTAATTAGCAGAAAGTCTAGGCTGGCAGCCATAGATTCTTTGAGGTTGCCATCTTTTGCTTCCATCACAACTTGGGCGCTTTCAAGGGCGGCTCTCAAATTGATTTGTCGGTCGTGCTGATGCTGCTCCGATACGGCTTGGGAAACTTGTTCATACACCTTTCCGAGCAGCCTTTCAATGTCTGAGAATCGCTTGAGCATCATTAACAGTCCGAAGCCGGATAACGTGAAATTCAGCATGCCCAGCCTAGTAGAAAAAGCGAGCATGTTTTGAATCGCTTGCAGGCGCAAAGTGATAAGATGATGAGAACGCGCCGTCGCCGCGACATTCACCAAACCAAGCACATTGCCGGCGACGCCTAACGAACCGGCTAATTTGGACAGCGCCGTGACTTGTTGAGCAACATCGCCGACATTCGCCAGTTTTGCAGATTGCAGGAGGCTCTGAAACAGAAACCGCGGCAATGCGCTGGCAGGGTCGGGGTTATTTTGTATCCGCCCGCCTTCGCGCAGCCACGCTACGATCTGTTTGCTCGCGGAATCGCGAATGACACCACCGACCCGCTCAAGTTGCCCGCTCGCCAAGCCCAAGGCAATATCTGGAGCAACCTTCAACAGTACCTCAATTACTGGCATCGCTATCTCCCTTCGATTCCACATCATTTTCACAAAGTTGCCGCAATATGCCAACTGCGATAATCTTCAACCAATACAGAATCCCTAACGACTGCAAAACCATGAGGAGTACGCAATGTCGTTCATCGACCGTGTAGACCCAGAACTCGTACCGGCGCTCGACCTCTTCCCGGCCGAACTCGTCACCGCCATCGGCGACGACCCGCCAGCCGCCCGCGCCATGCTCGAACCGCTTATGGCCGCTATGGCGGAGATGCTGCCGCCAACCGACGTCACGATAGAAGAACGCGTCATTCCCGGTCCCGACGGCGACATTCCGATCGCGATCTATCAGCCGCCGACTCCCGCGCCCCGTCCCGGACTCTTGATGATCCATGGCGGCGGTTACATCGTCGGCACGGCCCGCGAAGACATGAATGGCATCGGTTACGCCGACCATGTCGGCTGCACCGTCGTATCGGTCGACTATCGCATGGCGCCGGAATACACCTACAAAGCCAGCGTCGCCGATTGCTTCGCCGGCTTGAACTGGATGTTTGACAATGCCGCCGAGCTCGGCGTAGACACAAGTCGCATCGCCATCGGCGGCGGCAGCGCGGGCGGCGGCTTGACCGCGGGGCTTGCGCTTTACAATCGCGATAACAATGGTCCCGATGTCGCCTTTCAGCTGCTGGTGTATCCCATGCTGGACGATACCCACGAGACGCCCTCCGGCTACGAAGTCACGCATCCCAATGTCTGGAACCGCGATGTCTCGCTGAAAGCCTGGAAGATGTACCTCGGCGATGAATACGGAACGGACAATGTGTCGCCATACGCCGCGGCGGCGCGAGCGACCGATCTGAACGGCCTGCCGCCGGCTTTTGTCACCGTCGGCACAGAAGATCTCTTCCGCGATGAAGACATTGACTACGCGCAGCGGCTGATGGCGGCCGGTATCCCGACAGAGCTGCAGGTGATACCAGGCATGTTTCATGGCGGGGAAGGCTTTGTGCCGACGGCCGCGGTGAGCCAGCGGATGCGCCTGGGCTATCTTGACGCGCTCAAACGGGCGATTGGTTGAGCTGACTAGCGAACTGCGAAAGATCCGGCCCGGTCTCGCGCTCGTAGCGAACCGCAATGGAGAAGACCGATGCCCTTCGTTGATCAAGTTGACCCTGAGCTAGTCGACGCACTTGACTTCTTCCCGGCTGAACTCTTGACCGCCATTGGCGATGACCCGCCCAAGGCGCGCGAAATGTTCCAGCCGATCTGGAACGCGCAGTCAGAAGAGTTGCTAAAGACAAAAGTTACGATAGAAGAACGGACGATTGTCGGCGCGGACGGCGATATCGGCGTCGTCATCTATCAACCGCCGACGCCGGCGCCCCGCGGCGGATTGCTCTGGATCCACGGCGGCGGCTACATTGTCGGCACCGGGCGTAATGACCCGCACGGCGTTGGCTTCGCCGAGCGCGCCGGTTGCTCGGTTGTCTCGGTGGATTATCGCCTGGCGCCGGAACATACCTACCGCGAAGCGATCGCGGATTGCTTTGGCGCTCTGTGCTGGCTTGCCGAAAACGCTGAACATTTGGGCGTCGATCCGGAGCGAATCGCCATCGGCGGGGCGAGCGCGGGCGGCGGGCTGACTGCTGGCTTGTCGCATTACAATCGCGACTGCGGCGGACCAGATCTCGCGTTCCAGCTATTGATCTATCCCATGATTGACGACAGGCACGATACGCCCTCCGGTCACGAGATTACGCATCCAACCGTCTGGAATCGAGAGGTGTCGCTGAAAGCCTGGAAGATGTACCTCGGTGACGAGTTCGGCGGCGACCATGTTTCGCCTTATGCGGCGGCCGCGCGCGCCACTAACTTCAAGGGATTGCCGCCGGCCTTGGTCACCGTCGGAGCGCTGGACCTGTTCCGCGACGAAAACATCGCCTACGCGCAGCGGCTGATGGAAGCGGGCGTGCCAACTGACTTGCAGGTCTATGCCGGCATGTTTCACGGCGCGGAAATTTCGCTGATGGACGCCGAAATTAGCCGTCGGATGCGCAGGGCCTACCGCGACGCCCTAAAGCGCGCGATCGGCTGATTGGTTTCGTGATGTGAGGATAACGCCAGCTCTGTGCGCCAGCGCCGGCTTGGGATGCAGTGACCCTGGAAGGACTCGAACCTTCAACCTAACGATTAAGAGTCGCTTGCTCTGCCAAATTGAGCTACAGGGCCCCTACCGCCGCCGGCGATTTGCCCGCGAATTATAGTGACTGCCGACGATTTGGGGCAAGGGTGAGATGTACGCCGCCGCGCGCGTATCCAATCGTAAGACTAGGTACTTATTACGTTTGATTTGCGCTAGTCTAATGCTTTAGCTGCTACAATGAGATCGGAAGCGCGCGAGTCCGCGACAGTTGGTCCGGGGTCGCTTAGAAAGCAATTTGCATGGCAAAGCGCATTCTCGTTATCGGCGGCACGCGGAATATGGGGTATTACCTGTCGCAGCGTTTGGCTCAATCCGACTGCGACCTGACCCTGCTCAATCGTGGAATTACGAAGGAAGACCTGCCGCGCTCCATACATCGGCTGAGCGTTGATCGCACGAATCACCGGCAGATGCGCCGGGCGCTGCTGGCGAAGTCCTTTGATGTCGTTGTCGACTTCGTTGTCTATCAGCGAGAAGAAGCGCAGACGGTCATTGATCTCTTCCGCGACAGCCTCGACCACTACATTGCGCTTAGCAGCGGTCAGGTTTATCTCGTGCGCGAAGACTTGACCCGTCCCTTTCGCGAAAGCGACTATGAAGGCGCGCTGATGCCGGCGCCGGAGCGGGTCTCGTATCATTATGAAGAATGGCGCTATGGCGTGACCAAGCGCGATGTCGAAGATGAGATACGCGCGGAAGGCGAGCGCTCCGGTTTCCCGTATACGATACTTCGGCTGCCCATGGTCAACAGCGCGCGCGACCCGTACAACCGGCTCTACAACTACTATCTTAGACTGCGCGACGGCGGGCCGATACTGGTTCCCGATACACCGAACTACGCATTGAATCACCTTTATGCCCTGGATGCCGTTGACATCATTCTGCAGTTAATCAACAGCGGCGCGGGCAAGCGCAAAGCCTATAACATCGCGCAGGACGAGCACGTCAGCCATGACCAGTTCCTGGAAATCCTGGCGGATATTATGGGCGCGCAAGCGAACCGCGTTAGCGCGGACCGCGGCCGTTTGGTGTCAAACGGCTTCCTTCCCGATTGCGCGCCCTTCAGCGAGCGCTGGATGAGCGCGCTGGACAACAGCCTGAGCAAAACGGAGCTTGGCATCACTTATACGCCGCTAGAGGATTACCTAAGGGAATTAGTCGCATACTTCGACTCCCATGTCATGACGCCGCCCTTGGCCTACCGCAGACGGCGCGCGGAACGGCAATTTGCCGAGAGCCTGACATAAGGCCGCCGATCGCTGCCGATGTATATGCCGCCCTTTGCGTCGACAGCCTTGATCTCGCGCAGAGCCGCGGCGACGCAAAACCATCACCAGTCTTAAGACTTTCGTTAGCGCTTCGTGCTATGCTTACTGGCATTGGCTCATCAGGATAGGATCATCCGTATGAAATCACCTGCAAGATTAATCGCACTGCTCTTGGTCGGATTGATTGCGCTCAGCGGATGCGCCGCTGTTCGCAGCATTCTGTCCAGCGGCTCTGGAAGCGGCGACGCGCCGACTGAAGCGTCATCTGAGGATGTGGCGGCGGCGCCGAGCGCGCCACGATTCACTTTCTACGATTCCTGGGCTTCGTGGTGACCGACCTGCCGCGCTAATGCGCCCGCCGTGAGCGGGCTACACGAGACATTTGCGGGCCGCATCGAGTTTGTCGTCCTTGACCTTGACGACCGGTCGCTCAATGACATCCGCAGACAGCTAGGGATCACCGCGCAAGCGCAGTATTTGCTTGTCAACTCGGATGAAGAAATCGTTGGTCGTTGGTTCGGGATACTCAATGAATCCCAGATCACGGCAGAATTGGAATCCCTACTGCAAAGCTAGCCTTTAGTGGCGGGGGCGCGCCTCCGCCTATGAAGCCTTCATCGCGCATCACTGTCGTATAATTGTCGCAAAGTAAATCACGCTTCGCCTGATATAATCAGCCTTGCTAGAAGAACGCTGGTATCGGGACTACTGGAGCATTCCGTGCTGATTCGCCGGGTGGTCGCCGCGCTCACGTTGATCGTGACCCTGAGCGCCTGCAATTTGCGCCGCCCGGATGTAACCTTGACCTTGGCGCCAATCGACACGCGAACCCCGGTAGCGACCGATGCCAAACAAGTCCCGACTCACAATGCAATCGCGACCGCTACGCTGACGGCGACAGCAACGCTCACGCTGACGGCGACGCCCAGCCATACGCCGACGGCGACCGAGACCGAGACTTACACGCCAACGGCGAGCGAGTCGCCAACCAGCACGGTCACAGCGACGGACTCGCTCACGTCGACGGCGACGGCTACCGAAACGGCTGCCCCTTCTATCACTGACAGCCCCACAGCCACAGACACGCGGACGCCGACATCTTCCCCAACAGCCACCGAGGCGCGGACCTCAACACGCAGGCCGACGTCAACCGACACGTTGTCGCCAATACCTACCGATACGAACGCGCCGACGGCAACGCCCACCGAGCGTCCGACGGATACGGCGACGCCTGCGCCAACCGCGACCAGTGCGCCGACAGTCACAGCCACGGCTACGGACACGCTCGTGCCGACCGCAACCCCAAGGCCTCGGCCCACCGTCACCCGCACGCCGCAACCCACAGAAACGCCAACGGAAACTGCTCCGCCGACGCCGACGCGCATCGTATTCGAGACGCCGACGCCGAGCTTCACGCCCTTCGCGACCGACACGCCCTTGGTCAGCCTGCCGCAAGTTGCGGTGACTGCGACAGCGACTGCCGCAGCGACCGGCGATCGCGAAGCTCCGCTCCCGACGCTTCCGACGCCCTTGCCCGCGCCAACTCTCAATGAGACCGAGGTGGCCGCGCTATTGGCGACGCCGCCGCCACGTCCGACCGCGCCGCCGACCTGGACAGCAGCGCCAACCTTGCCGCCAATCAGCCCGGTGGCTGACCCACCGGAAACTGCCGCGCCGGTTGATATTGCTGCGCATTTGGACGAACGTATAGTCTTCTCGACTCCTATCATCTCGACGCCTCTTCCGCAGCTAGAGGGACCCACTCTGACGCCATCGCCTACGTCAACGCCAATCCAGCCGACCGTCGCTGTCCGCAGCGATCTGCTGCAACCGGCCATCCAGCCGCCGATATCACAGCCGACCGCGTTTGAAATCACCGGCGCGTCGGCCTATGAATACAGCGTTGGGGCGGGGCAGATCTTCAGTCTGGACAATATCCAAGTGAGTGGCGGCGTGAGACTTTTCTTGCGGAATCCGGTCGATCCCAACAGCTTCTTGCGCACAGACGAAAAGGGCATCCTTCGCTACCGACCCGTCGGCGCGGCGCAGGAGGGCGAGATGATTCATAAACCCTTCCACCCGGGCTTCTCGAGCCAGATAGGCAGCTACAATCAAAACAAAAACCGAATCGTGGAATTGGATTGGTCGGCCGACGGCAGGCAATTCAGCTATCGCGTTGATCCGCCGCCGGGCATGGATACCAGTCACGCGGGCGTCTATTTCTGGCAGCCGATCAATGATCCGACGCATGGCTCATCGTACGAGATCATTCGCGATTGCGTGCATGAGGGTTACCAGCCCTGCGACCTTGTGCAGCGCCAGGGACCCTGGCATTGGAAGACTGTCTCTGTGGAGTGGTCGCCGGTCGTCGGCGATAATACCTTGCTTCTGACGCTTCACTTGCCGGATGAGCGACGCAATGGCTTGACAATCGCGCGTGCGCTGCGCGATCCCTACTATGCCGAGACCCAGCAGACCGTCGTCCGCTATGATTACGGCTACTGGGATTCCGGCGGTCAGAGCATAACCGTAAGCGGCCGCCGCCCGGATGGCCGGGTAATCATCGGCCAGGTAAATCGAAATCTGCAGGGCGAGCAAGTAATCCTGGACGGGTCGGCGCGCGGTCTATGGCTGCGCGACGCCGTTCGCCGCCCCAACGGCCAGGTTGTGGCGCTGGGACGCCCGGGCGGGCCCGAAAGCGGACCGGTCGCTCTCTACGACGGCGCCGGCAATCAGCTATCCGGTTTCATCGGGAACGCGCCGCCGGAAGCGGTTCGCTGGTTCCCCGATCGCAGTGCGGTCGTCGTCACTGTCCAAGGCCAGCAATATACCGTGCAAGCGGGCGACGGCGCCACAAGCAATGAGACCGCGCTCGTCAGCAACCCGCAATTCGGCGCGCGCGCAGTCGCCTCTGCGCCGCAGATACCCGAGGCCGTCATCCGCGGATCCGAATACGCGCCCGGCGAGCAGCTTCGCGTTGTCAATCAAGGATTGAACCTTCGCCAGACGCCCTCTACTTCCAGCGGTATTGTCGGCCGATTGGGGTATGGAGACTACGTAGCGATTTTCGCCGGACCATACGACAATGAAGACTACCGTTGGTGGCGGGTGCAAACTGCCAATGGCGCCTTTGGCTGGCTTGCCGGCGCCATACGCGGCGCGCCGACGATCGCGCGACCGTGAAGCCGACCGCCTGACAGGGAGCGAGAAGACGGATTGCGTCATCCGGCGCGCGTATGGACACTAAACCCTTAGTCAGCATCATAATCCCCACGTACAACCGCAAGCACTTTGTCGCGGACGCTATCGACAGTTGTCTGGGGCAATCTTATGACAATCTTGAGATTATCGTGGTGGACGACGGCAGCGCCGACGGCACGGCGGAATTCATCCGAGAGAATTACGGCGAAGCGGTTCAGCTTATAGAGCAGGTCAATCAGGGTCCAGGCGTCGCTCGCAATCGCGGCATCGCCCAAGCGTCCGGCGACTTCATCCATTTCCTCGATGCCGATGATCGCTTGCGCCGCGACAAAATAGCCATCGGCCTTGAGTTATTCAGCCGACTGCCCGATGTCGCCGTGATTTACACGCACTATCAATTCGTCGCCAGCGATGGCGCAACACCAATTGAAACACCGCCCTTTGAACGCTTTTCCGACGATGTATTCTGTGAGCTCCTCCGTCAAGCCGGCTGCCATATTCTTATCAGCTCGACTATGTATCGCATTGCGGCTTTGCGCGAGATCGGCGGCTTCGCCAACGACCCGGACTTCCGCAGCGCCGAAGATTGGGATTTGCTCCTGCGGCTGGCGGCAAAATACAAATTTCACGCGATTGATCAGCGCCTGGTTTTTCGTCGCATGCACGCCAACATGATGTCCGATGACCGTCTCTATGGCGCGCTGGGGCGTCTCAAGACCGTGCAAAACGCCCGCCAATACGGCTGGCGGCGCTGCATGGAAGCGCAAGAATTTGACCGGAAGGAGGCGGCTCGGCATCATGTCTACGCGCTCTATCTATGGGCGGAAGGCGAACGAAAAGCGGCTCGCGCCCACTTCTTGGCGGCGGCGTCGCTTTACAAGCCGGTAGCTTTCCAGCGTCGATTGTACGCCCTATTCACCATTTTCCTGCCGCCCGCATCCGTCGACTGGACGATTGCCCTGGCGCGGCGGCTCAGAAACATGCGTAAACTTTGATCGTCTTGCCAAAGCCGTCTCGATTCCTCAAGCTCTTGAATCGAAATGATCTTGATCGCGTATACTAAGATATGCCGGCTCGCCTCGAGAATGGATGTGTAATGCCAGCCAAGATAGACAGCCTTCAATACGATATCAGGGAACTGATGAAATCAGGCGGATTCAACGAGATTGTGGATCGCTGTCATGTGGAGTTGACGCTGGCGCGGCGGGAGGACAACCCGAGCGTCGAGGTCATCGCCCTGCTAGGCTTGGCGCAAGCGCAATGTTCCCTGGGGCGCTTTGATTTCGCGCGCGACTATGTCAGCCAAGCGCTGGACTGCGCGCGAGCGGCCAACGCGAAGAGCTTGACGATTGACGCGCTGACTGTTCGAGCCCGAGTCGCGCGGGAAGGTTACTTGCAGACGGCCGAGGCCTACGAAGATTATCGCCAAGCCGTGGACTACGCCTTTGAAGCGGGCGATATGCGGCGCTATGGCAAGTCGCTTCTGGGCTTGGGCGAGATTGCATCCAGCCCGGACGATTCTAGCAAGCACGCCTGGAAAGCGATTGATATCGCGCGCGAGCTCAATGACGACCAGATGGAAGCGCGCGCTATCCTGCTTCTGTCAAACGCCTTCATACGCAAACAGGACTTCAGCAAGGCCAACAATGGTCTGCTTGTGGCGCTGCGCAAGGCGCAATCGGTCAATGACCGGCTGCTTGAAAGCGTTATCATCGGGCAGCAAGGCTTGGTCCTGGCTCAAGACAGTGACAGCTTTGAACGCGGCATCCAGCAGCAACTGACGGCGCTTGAAGTCGCGCGCGGCATGGAAGCGGTGTTTCACGAGTTTATGCGCCTTTACACCCTCGCCATGACCTTGCTGGCGGCGCAAGACCTGTCAGACGCCCGCAACTACTTTGACCAGATGCTGGCGCTATCGCAAGATATCCAGCACCCGCCCTACGAAATGTACGCCTTGGGCTTGTTGGGACGCTGGCAGGAGCTGCGCGACAACCCCGAAAGCGCCATCGCCTATTATCAGCGTGCGGTGGAGATGGCGCGCGCCGTAAGCAATCCCGCGAGCGAAGCCCGTTATCTTTATGCCCTCGGCTCGGTGCATCAGACGCAGTGGGATTTCGCAAGCGCTCGCCGAAAATACAAGGAAGCCCAACTGATTTACCGGGCTTTGGATGACAGCAGAAACACCACACGGGTCCGCGCCTCGATTGTCTATACCTACTTGCTCGCCTTCACAACCGGGATCCTGCGGCTCCTTGGCATTCAGCCCACGGGAAAGTAGGAGTCACCTTGCTGGCGCCTACCGAACTAACGCGCCAGCGCGCCAGGCGTTTATCAACGTGATTGACGGGTAGAATACCAGCGGCGGCAAAGCCTCGCGTTTGAACCAGCCCACGTCCGCCGCATCATCGCCAGCTTTTGCCTCGCCGTCGATCACAGTCGCGCTATAGGCGATGACGATATCCGCCAAGCCTTCGTCGCGGTTCGGATACACGGCCAGCAGCCGACCGATGCGCGCAGTAAGTCGCGTCTCTTCAAAGACCTCGCGGATGGCAGCCGCTTCCGGCGCCTCGTCATGGTCGACGAAGCCGGCCGGCAGCGCCCACTTGCCCTTGCCCGGTTCGATCGCGCGTTGGATTAGCAAAACCCGATCGCCGCGTTCCATGAACACGACGACGGCGACTTTGGGGTCGAAGAATACCGGCGTGTCGCAAGCGCTGCAATAGGGGCGGACTCGACCGCTGTGCCGCAACATAACCAGTGGTCCGCCGCAGAGCGCGCAAAACTTCGCAATGCGCGTCATCGAGGCGCCGCCGGATGCCGCTTTGGCATTGACTTTCGGCCGGCGACAGCGTAGACTTTGCATCCGCGAGCCGGAGTGGCGGAATTGGCAGACGCGCACGACTCAAACTCGTGTACCTTCGGGTGTGTGGGTTCGACTCCCACCTCCGGCATCAGCGCAGGCGCCGTCCCTTCGCGGCAATGACTCATCCTCGAACGCTCCATTTTGCTTCGCTCTCGTCCGCTTGCATGTTCTCATAGCGCGCTAGGGTGAACAGCCAGTCTGATAAGCGGTTTGTATATGCGAGCGCATAGTCGCCGAGCTCTTCGCCTTGCGCCAAAGCGACCAGAATGCGTTCCGCCCGCCGGCATACCGCTCGCGCCAACTGCAGATTCGCCGCGGCTGTAGTGCCGCCGGGGAGGATGAAGTTCTGTAACGGCGCCAATTCGGCTGTCATGTCGTCGATCGCGCTCTCCAGCCAGCGGACTTCGCTTTCCCCGATCCTGACGATCCAGTCCGCCTTGGCTGCCAGCGGTGTCGCCAGATCCGCTCCCAAGTGAAAGAGCTGAGTCTGCACTTCCTGCAACAGACCCTCAGCGAGTTCGCTCAAGTCGGCCGCCCGCGCGACGCCCAACACCGAGTTCAACTCGTCAATTGTGCCGCAGGCTTCCATGCGCAGGTGCGTTTTTGGCACGCGCCCACCGCCGAAGAGCGCAGTCTCGCCCCGGTCGCCCGTCCTGGTATAGATCTTCACGGCGAATTCGCTCCAGATTTATTCTAGTTGCGCTTCTATTTCGTCCAGTCTGTTCATTGCGCAAGCGGCGCGCCGACTCTATGCCGCCGAAATCGATCGAAGAGCTTGACCATTCCAATTCCGGCGAAGATGAGCCAAATGAACTCGAGCGGAAACAGATAACGCGGCAATGCCAGCAAGAATAAGTGCGCCGCAACCGTGTACATGACATAGCCAATCAGCGCCATCGTCAGCCACCACTTATCACGCGACATCCAAATGCCGACGAGCCCCAGCCCCATGCCGCCTAAGTGAAGCGTCCAGACAAGCGCTTTCAGGACGAAACCTTCCAGTCGGAAAAGCGCAAGCAATCCCTCGGGCGAAGCATTGGCTGCCAGGATCTCGTCGATCGCGCCACGGACGCTTACTTGCCCGAATGCAGCAGTTCCGTGCGGCTGAAGCAGTGAAAGCGCTAGTTCGCGAACACGACGCACGAGGAAGCCCGCAAAATCGGCCTCAACGATTGCCCCGATTCGCTCGACAAAGAGTTCAGGCGGATGCTGATACTTGCAGTCGGGCTCGCAGTCGTCGTTAGTTTTGATGTCCCTGCCCTGCAGGAGAATCGCATCATTCACTTCCGGTGACCCATCGCGCGTTTCGGCGCCCCGCCACAGCGCCGGAAGTAATTGGTCGCTGACAATCACGACGCGATTCCAGAGCGCCACATTGTAGATTGTCCAAGTCGAAACGAGCGCCGCGTATGTCATAAGCAGCAGGAAGCAAAGTCGCCGCCATTTGATCTCGCTGCGGCGGCGCCAAAGGCCAAATAGATAAAGCGCGAGGACGAATGGAAACAAGACCGCAACCGCGCGTGTCAGCGTCGCCAGCGCAAAAGCCAGCGCCGCTAATATCACGGCTGCATCGGCGCTGAGCCAGCCGACCCGCTGCCGGACTCCGGCGATTGCCACATATTCCATAATTATCCAGAATCCCGTGGCGAGGAAGAAAATGTACAGAGTTTCAGTGGCGATTGTCGCCGATTCGACCACGAAGACCGGGTGAAAGGCGAGCGCTAATGTCACGATAGTCGCTACGCGCTGATCGAATGTGATCAGCAGCGATATGCGGCATGCGAGATATACCGTGGCCGCAGACGCCAGACACTGTAACAGGCGCATGGCGACAAGCGTCCCGGCCGTGTCAAATATTTGCTGAAATAGACCCGCGTAGAGAATATACAGCGGCGGCGTCGGTATCACCGCGATATAGAATGGCATGTTCTCGACCCAGCCGTGCGGTTCGCCGCTGAAGAAGCCGTAGCCGTTGACCAGATACCAGCCGGTGTCCCCGCCGCGGGCGAGGTCAAACCGGCTGACCGTCGGCTCAGCAAGCGCAAACGCCAGGCGCAATGCCAGACCAGCCAGCATGATTAACCAAAGCGATCGAGATAGGCGGATGTCCGCTTGCATCAGGATCAATTCTTGCTATAGGGCAAGTGATTGCAGAATGGTAGTATCGGGATTGGTAAAACTCAAGGATGACTGAGAGCGGCATGAATGCGCCCATCGTCAAGTTGCTGCTGATCACCGCGGCGGCCCTCGTCTTCCGCTTGGCTCTTCTTTCGCTGGTTCAAAACCCCGGGATTAGCGATCCGGCGCACTATTACAACTTGGGTCGCCGGCTGGCGGAAGGCAGCGGTATCACGATCGATTACGTCTGGCACTATGCCCGGATGCCGGTTGATCTGGTACATGCCACCGATCACTGGATGCCTTTGCCCGGCGTGGCGGCAGCGCTGGGCCTGGTGGCTGGCGGCACAAATATACACGCTGCAGTCACGCTCTTTGTATTGGCTGGTTCGTTGATGACGGCCCTGGTGTTCGCAGCGTCCAAGCTGCTCGGCCAGTCGACTTCCTGCGCATTGATTGGCGCCGCTTTTGCCGCCGTCATGCCCGAATTCGTACTGAACTCCTTGCGCACCGATACGACGATCATCAACCAGTTTCTGGTTGTAGCCGCCGTCATTGCGCTCTATGGCGCCATGCGGTCTGGCCAACGACGCGGATTCTTGTTTTGCGGCGTCCTGTTTGGCTTGGCGCACCTGACGCGCAACGACGCCATCATTCTCTTTGCGCTGCTGATTGCCTGTTTCCTGCTTGCAGACGCCAGCGGGTCCGCCATTGCGCGGCGCTCCCGTATTGCGCTTCTGATAGTTGCCTTTGTAGCTGTCATCGCCCCCTGGCATGCGCGCAACCTCGTAGAGATCGGAACACTAGGCAGCCCGCAGATGAGCCGAATGCCCTTCATGGTCGAGCCGCGCGATCTCTATGCATACGGCATGCCGATAACTTTCGAGTCCATGCTGGCAAGGCAGAGTCTCGTCGACATTGTCGGCAAGCGGATATTTGAATTCGGGGCGGCGATCAAGCAGATGGCGTATTCGCTGCAGCTTCCGCTAGTCGTGTTGGTCCCGGCCGGCGCCTACTTTCTTCGCGCGAAAGCCAATAGCCGTCAGATCAGGCTCCTTCTGCCGCTTGCGATTTGGCTCTTGGGCCTCCTGGTCGTTTATCCGGTGTTGATGCCGGTGCACAACCAAGGCGGCAGCTTCAAAAAAATCTTCCTCGCGATAATGCCGCTGCTGCTGCCACTGGGCGCGTTTGCTCTAGAGAACGTCTTTCGTCAGAGACATTGGCGTTATTCATTTCTGGCGCTATCCCTGTGCTGGTTGGCTTGGAGCAGTTACGATCTGGTAAGGCGCGATACAGCCTTTGCTGATACGTTTTACGCCAGCATACAAGTGTTGGTGGACGAGCTGGAAACGCTTCCGGACAGAACTGGGGACGGCGAACTGCGCCTGATGTCGCAAAACCCCTACGTCTTGAGCTTTTTCGGCTATTCGTCTGTGGTGACGCCTGTCGCCTCGCGCGAAGATACGCTGGCATTGGCCAGGCTGTACGCGATCGACTACTTGCAGATGCCGGCGGATCGTCCAGCGCTTGACCCGCTGTATTTGGGCGTCGAGAGCGACCCTCGATTTCAACTGGCGGCGCGCCTCGACGATGCCGGTGAGGTACCCTTTGAGTTATATGGCTTCGTTCACGACGCCGAATCATAAGCGCGACTACAATGGATCTCAAGCGGACGGCATATCCGCCACTTTGTCCGAGTTATCCAATCCGACTATAATGCTTGACGAATGGGCAGGTCGGGATGAGAGAATCGCAAGCCTACATAGAGCGAATCAAGCGGGTCAACCGCCAATATCAGCGTCTGGAATTGGCGGTTCATCAGTCGCTGACTTCTGTGCTGGCGGGTCAAGCGCTTTTGGCGCGGCGCATTGAAAAGGACTTTGAATCCGAACGGTGGGATCCTTACCTGCGCAAACTCTGGTTTCCGGTTGACTTACACGCTGGCAACCTGCTAACAATTGAACTATCAGCGCACGAGCAGTTTTCGCCCGGGGAGCTTCTGAGCATCATTGGTCCGATTGGGCAGCCATTTCGTTTTCGACAGAAGCTGCGCAATATCCTTCTCATCGCCAATCAAACGACGCCGGCGCCGCTGCTGATGATGCTGCCGTCGCTCCTTAAGCGACAGGTGAGCGTAACCATGGTGCTCATGGGCGAGGCGAGAGCCTACGACACGAGCCACCTGCCCGGCGAAGTCGAGATTATCCACGCTGAGGACGATTTGAGTTGGAACGATATGGTCATGACGCTGGGCTGGGCTGATCAAGTGTTCGCCGCTTGCGACCCCGGTGATGAGCTGCGACATTTCGCCGATATCCTGCGTCTCATGAGAGAACGGCGCAACGATGTCCCGCTGAATTATGCCTTTGGCGTCTTCCAACGAACGCTGCCATGTGGAGTGGGCGCCTGCCATGCTTGCGTGCTGAATTTGCGCGGCGCGCAGAAACTGCAGTGCGTTGACGGACTCGCCTTCGATCTGACCACGCTGCGTATGAATTAGGCTTGGCGCGCGTATGGCGATAGAAATCACGCGGTCCCGGAAGTACAGCCTGGTCGTGTCCACGCCTGTTATGCCCGCGGCCGGCGCCTTCGGTTTCGCCGACAGTTACCGGGCGATGATCGACTACGAGAAGCTCGGCGCGCTGGTGACGAATCCGGTGACGATTGATGCCTGGAATCCCGCCGCCGGCACACGAACGGTACCGCTGGACGCTGGCTTGCTCTTGCATACGGGCTTGCCTAACCCTGGCTTGCGCAAAGTGATACGACGCTATCGCAAGACCTGGTCGAACTTGCCGATTCCGGTGATTCTGCATCTGGCGGGCACGTCGGTCCAGCATGTCTCACAAGCGGTAAACCTCCTGGACGAGGTCGACGAGGTCGCAGCGGTGGAGCTGGGTTTGAGCGACGATCTGACCGAAGGAGAAGCGCTTGCGCTGGTGTGCGCGGCATCCAAGCTCGAGAAGCCCCTGCTCGTCCGCTTGCCGTTCTACGAGTGTTATCAATTGGCGCTGCCGGCAGCGGAGGCGGGCGCCGACGCTCTTGTGCTCACCGCCGCGCCGAGAGGCACCGCGCGCGATGCCCACAGCGGACGCCTTGTCAGCGGCCGTATCTACGGTCCTTTGATAAAGCCCATGATTCTGCGCCTGGTCGGTCGGTTGCGGCGCGAGGTAGCCGCTGAGGTCCCCATTATCGGCTGTGGCGGCATACATTCGCCGCAGGACGCGCGCGACTACATTGACGCCGGCGCGATCGCTGTACAGGTGGATACGGCGACCTGGGCGCAGCCGAAGATGCTGGAACGCATCTCTAGAGATCTTGGCGGTTGGATCGCCACGCGGCGCAAAGACGCGCTGCTCGACGAATGGAATCCGGACATGGGTCATACCGAAGCGCTGCAACGCCGGGCGCCGGCGCCCCGAGCAAACGACCTTGGGAAGTGACCAGCGCCATGCCACGCTACGATTTCCGCTGCAAGCGCTGCCAGAAACGATTCGACGTCAGCTTCCGCGCTTACGAGGAGTATGACCGCGCATCGCCGATTTGTCCGCATTGCGGAAGCGCTGAACTGACTCGGCTGATCTCCCAGGTGGCGATCGCCGGTTTGAAGCGGGACTATCGCAATATGTCCAGCGGCGAGATGCTGTCGGTGCTGGAATCTGGCGACCGCGCGCAGGTTGACGACATGTTCCGGCAGGTTGGCGGTGAGGGCGCTGCGCCGGGCGCGGCAGACAAGCGCTCGTCCAAACGCGAAGGATAGCGGCCTCACAGGTACCAATCTCGCAGGGCGTCGCGCACTTCGTCCAGGATGGCTTCCCAAGGATAGCCCGAAACTCGCGCGATTGTGAGGCAGTCGGGCGCAATCGTCAGGCGCTCTATGCCATCAACGGCGGCAAAGAGCATCTGCGCGAGGGGCGAGCCAAGATCACCGGCGGCTGGGTTGCGATAGTGTTCCTCGTCGTGGTCCGTCAAGGTCTGATTGACATACAAGTCGACGACATCGGGGTCATCACTGAATTCCACCTCGACGGTTACGTATTCGGACACGACAGCAGCCACCGCTCGCTAAGGGACTGCGCCGGCGGGCTGTTGCTGCGTGATGCAGTGAAGGTTGCCGCCGCCGAGAAGAATCTCGCGCGAATCAATACCGATGACTTCGCGGTCGGGGAAGAGCTGCGCCAGCTTGCGGGCGGCCGCCTCATCGCGCCGATCGCCAAACCGGGGCATGATAATCGCGCCGTTGGCGATATAGAAATTGATGTAGGAGCCGGCCAAACGTTTGCCGCAGGGCCGGTGTTTTGCGCGGTCGACGACATCCAGCCCCGCCGCCTCGTCTTCCGTCATTGTCATCGGATCGGGCTGGTGGATCTTATGCACTTGCATGGGCTTGCCTGCGGCATCGGCGGCCGCGCTTAGCCGATCGAAAGCTTCCGCCGACCGCTCATATTGCGGGTCGCCCCGGTCGTCGGTCCAGGTGAGCGCGACCACGCCCGGACCAGTGAAACAGCAAAGGTTATCGATGTGACCGTCCGTTTCGTCGGCATAGACGCCGCGCGGCAGCCAAATGATATGCGAGACGCCAAGATAATCGGCGAGGCGCTGCTCGATATCCGCCTTGGATCGCTCGGGATTGCGATTGGGATGCAACAGGCACTGCTCGGTGGCGAGCAAGGTTCCCCGCCCATCGACATGGATCGAGCCGCCTTCCAAGACCAAGGGCGCCTGATACCGATCAAGCGATTCGATTTCCGCGACTTTCGCCGGGACCAGTTCGTCAAGATCCCAGGGAAAATACACCATCTTCTGCAAGCCGCCCCAGGCGTTGAATTGCCAGTCGACTGCGCGAACGACGCCCGCATCATTGGCCACAAAGGTGGGACCGGTGTCGCGCATCCAGGCGTCGTTGTTCGATAGTTCCACCACGCGGACCCGCGCGGGCAGCATCGCGCGAGCATTCTCGAATTGGTCCGGATTGACGCCCATCGTCACGCGCTCGAAGCGTGATATCTGCGCGGCCGCTTCGACAAAGGCGCGTTGCGCCGGTTTGCCGCCATTGCGCCAAGTATCGCGCCGCTGCGGCCACAGCATCCAGCAGCCGGCGTGCGGCGCCCATTCCGCCGGCATGCGGAAGCCATCCGCGCGCGGCGTCGAAGCGATCAATTTCGACATATATAGCGCTTCAGTCTATTCACCGTCATTCCACATACGAAGCAGTTCCAAGTGTAACATGCGAACCTTATCAGCCGGTCGAAATGCAAGGCTTGTTTGCTACTGGATGCCTGGCTTTTGATACCAGCCCGCTTCCGCGATTCGCCTTGATCTTTTCCGGTTGCATCCCCGCCCGATGGCGATTCGCGAGCGAGTATCGTCTGGCGGGGCGACAGTTTGCTTTTCGTTTGCGCTTTGTCCAACATTTTGCTTTGTCGGACAGTGAAAAGACTTTTTCGGACAAAGGGCATAGTTTTCCGTTCGAATCGGACAAAGCTACAGGCGCCGCAAGAATGATATTTCTTTGCATGTGAGACGGCGCCAGAGAGCCACGGCCGTATCCCGCCTGGCACGGAAAATCGGCAAGTGGTTCGAAACAGTATAGGTACGCGAGGAGCGGCTGACACCTTTGGGATTGGAGCGCCGCTGCGGTCTACCTCACCGCCCGGCCCCCTCTCCGTATCATCAGAGAGGGGGAGCGCGCTACAAAAAAATGCAATCACTAGGGCATTTGTGCGTCCTGTAAGAGATAATGCGCCAATTCTTGATTGAGATTCGCAAGGATCGCCCTTTTCATTTGGCGGGCGGCGCAAACTTACAGAAACGTCGCCAGGCGGCATGGCGCCGGCGAAGAATATATTTTTCGGCAATCTGGCAATCTGGCAACCGATACCGCCGGCCGGCGACGGATAGCAGCTTGTTGCACAATTGGCGCGGGACATCATGGACTGATGGTATCAGGTTTGCGGCGGCAATAGGCGACTATATGGTCGCGTATGCGCAAAGTCGGGGAACTGAGCTGGACGCCTGTCTGGCCTTGGGCGCTAGGCAGTAGGCCGGCAAGTAACTTCGGCTTTTTCGGTGTACAATACTGGCGCTCAGAAATCAGAAAGCGCTGCGCCGATGACATCCAGTCTGCAAGCCATTTCGCCGTTAGACGGTCGTTATGCCGGGCAAACAGCACCGCTGAGGTCGTATCTTTCGGAATGGGCGCTTATGAAATATCGTCTGCGCGTCGAAATCGCCTGGCTTATCGCGCTCTCGGAGCATGAAGCGATTTCGCACCTCCGGCCCTTCGCCAAGTCGGAACGCGAGATTGTCGAGCAATTGCTTAGCGACTTTGATGACGAAGCGGCAGGGCGGATCAAAGCGATTGAGGCAGAGACGAAGCATGACGTGAAGGCGGTCGAATACTTCATTCGCGAAAGACTCAACCGCGCTGGTCTGCACGATGCGTCAGCGTCGGCGCATTTCGCCTGCACCTCGGACGATATCAACAACCTGGCTTATGCGCTGATGTTTCGCGACGCAGTAACCACTGTTTGGCAGCCGGCGGCCGACGCGCTGGTTGCGCAACTGGAGACCTTCGCGCGCGACTCGGCTGCACTCCCTATGCTGGCGCGGACGCATGGACAAGCGGCGACGCCTACCACGCTGGGAAAGGAAATCGCTGTATTTGTATATCGGCTCCGGCGGCAACTGCGCGCGATAGAGTCTCAGGAGTACCTCGGCAAATTCAATGGCGCGGTCGGCGCCTATAATGCGCACCGATTCGCTTACCCGGAGGTTGACTGGCGGGCCTTCGCGCGGCGGTTCGTCGAGTCGCTGGGTTTAACCTTCAGCCCGCTGACGACACAAATCGAAGCGCATGATTACCTGGCGGAATTGGCGCATTCACTCTTGCGCTTCAACACCGTGCTACTGGACCTCTGCCAGGATATGTGGAGTTATATTTCCCTGGGTGTCTTCCGCCAGGCGGCCCGCGCCGACGAAGTCGGGTCCTCCACGATGCCGCACAAGGTCAATCCCATCGACTTTGAAAACGCGGAAGCCAACGCCGGCCTCAGCAACAGCGCGTTCTCGCACCTGGCGGCAAAGCTGCCCGTGTCACGGCTGCAACGGGATCTCAGCGATTCGTCAGCCATGCGCAATTACGGCGTGGCAATCGCCCATAGTTACCTGGCGCTGCTATCGGTCCAGCGCGGTCTGCGGCGAATCGAAGCCGATCGCGCAGTCCTGGCGCGCGAATTGGAGGATCGATGGGAGCTGCTGGCGGAGGCGGCGCAGACGGTCTTGCGCAAATACCATTCGCCTGACGCATATGAGCAGCTTAAGGCGCTAACGCGGGGGACCTCGACTACGCGAGAAGAGTTGCATGCCTTCATTCGCGAGTTGGCGATTTCGTCCGAGGACAAGAAGCGGCTTCTGCAATTGAGGCCGGCTAGCTATATCGGCTACGCCGAAGAATTAGCGTTGAGCGCGATTGAGCGTTCACAAAAGGACCCGCCCGGCTAGGCGCCCTAGGCTGACCTATTGCCGCTGGTCGGCTGTCAGCCGCCAACATCAAAACTGACTGACATGGTTGCGCAATGAATTGAGACAGGCCTCATGGAGAAAGCATACGACATTGTCGTATTTGGGGATACTTGCGTCGACTTGATTCTTCACGATGAAGACATCGCGCCGCAGTTCGGACAAGTGGAGAAGACCGTTGCCGGCTATAGCCTGGAAATGGGAGGCTCCTGCTGCATTTTCGCCGCGCAAGCCGCCAAGCTCGGCCTGAAGGCGCGGCTCTTGGGCAAGGTTGGCGACGATGCCTTCGGTCAGATGATTATCGACGCGCTCGACGATGCCGGCGTCGATACCGAAGCGGTATTCGTCGAGCCGGGGCTGAAGACCGGCGCTACGGTTCACCTAGTTCAGGCTGATGACCGGGCAATGCTGACCTATCCAGGTTCCTTGGCGGCTCTCACCCTTGACGATATCGCCGACGAGATTTTGGCATCCGCGCGTCATCTGCATTACGGCAGTTTGTTTCTGCAGACGGGATTGCTTCCGCACTGGGTGGAAATACTGAAACGCGCCAAAAGATTGGGCTGCACCGTTTCGCTCGACACCAATTGGGATCCACACGGCGTCTGGGACGGTGGATTCATCTCGGCGCTCGATTACGTTGATGCGCTGCTGCCAAATGAGCAGGAAGCGCTCCATCTCAGCGGCCAGGTTGATTTGGCGGCGGCTGCGGCCTTTCTCCAGGCGAGAGTAGCGATTCTGGTCGTCAAGCAGGGGGCAGCCGGAGCCTCCATTTGGCATCAGGGAGAATCACGGCGGGAGTCGGTTGTCTCCGCTCCCAGCGGCGGGGACGGTATCGGCGCTGGCGACAGCTTTGACGCCGGTTTCTTGGCAGGCTGGCTGAACGGGTTGCCGCTGGAAACTTGCCTCGAAATCGCCTGCCGCTGCGGCCGGGCGGTGGCGGGACGTGCGGGCGGGCTGCGCGGTCAACTTTGGAAGTCGCAAGTACCGGAGCTTGAGGCCTATTAAGACCATTGGTAGCGGGCCTTCGACTCACTCGTCGCCGTTGGCAAGCGTCCCTTCGCCGTTGAAGCCGCGTCCGACGCCGCGATACCTGAATCCGAGCGCCTTCAGTTCTTCGGGGTTGTACATGTTGCGGCCGTCGATAATGTTGGGCTGATTCATCGAGCACAGGACGCGCTTCATGTCCAACTGCTTGAATTCGTTCCAGGGCGTGAGGACCAGCAGGGCGTCGCTGTCGGCGGCTGCGCTGTAGGGATTGTCGCAGAGCATGATGCCCGGCACATCGCGGCTGGCGTTTGCCATCGCTACCGGGTCATAGGCTTTGACGTTGGCGCCTTGGTTCAGTAGAGACCGCGCCACAGCGAGCGATGGCGACTCGCGGGTGTCGTCCGTATCCTGCTTGAAAGCCAAGCCCAGCAGCGCGACCGTATTGCCGTTGAGGCTGCCATCGAGCAATTCCCGCGTCTTGAGCGTGATCTGGCGTCGTTGAAAGGCGTTGATCTCCATGACCGCGTTGAGCAACTGCGGGTGCATGCCGTGGGTCTGCGCCATGTTGGCCAAGGCTTTGACGTCCTTGGGGAAGCATGATCCGCCGAACCCGACGCCCGCTTGCAGGAAGTGCGGTCCGATCCGTTTGTCAAATCCCATGCCGCGCGCAACTTCGGTAACATCGGCGCCCAGCCGCTCACAGATAATGCTGATCTCGTTAATAAAGCTGATACGTGTGGCGAGGAAAGCATTGGAGGCGTACTTGATCATCTCCGCCGTGCGCAGGTCGGTGATTACTGTTGGCGCGGCGAGAGGCGCGTAAAGCTCAGCCACCTTCTTGGCGGCTGACGGAGACGTCGAACCGAGGACGGTGCGATCGGGCTGCATGAAGTCGGCAATGGCGGAACCCTCCCGCAAGAATTCCGGGCAGGACACCACCGCGAAGTCGATGGGCTGCGGTTGATTGCTGCTGATGATCTCGGTCGTCCAGTCGCCTGTGCCGACGGGCACGGTAGACTTGTTGATGATGATGAGCGGCTGTTGCATGGTTTTGGCGATAGTCTGGGCGGCGGCGCGCACGTATTGCAGATCGGCCTCGCCGTCGACGCCCGATGGCGTGCCGACGCAGACAAAGACAAATTCAGCGTGCTCCAATCCCTCTGCGTACGAGGTGGTGAAGCGCATGCGGCCGGCGTCGGCATTGCGCCGCGCCAACTCTGCCAAGCCCGGTTCATAGATCGGCATCTCGCCGGCTTGCAGCATCTCGATCTTGCCCTCGTCGATATCGACGAAGGTGACGTTGCTGCCCATGTCGGCGAAACAGGCGCCGGTGATCAGGCCGACATAACCGGACCCTACTACACAAAGTTGTCTCATGTCCGCTCGCTCTCAATTCGTTGGTTCACGCGCCTGGGCGCTCACACCGAATACACCGCCGCGCTGCAATGTCCGCTATTGCGTCGCGCGTATGTGGCGGGAATGACGCTCTAAGTATAAGCTCAAATCATAGCCGCGACAGCGAATCGAGCCTTGGATTAACCGGCTCCGCGTTAGTTCAGTTTTACATTTCGCCTGTGCGCTTGCTATACTGATGCGGCAAAATCCAAGGCAAGGCTGGAGCAAGCCACGATGTCGAGTGAAATGGACGCGCGGACGGCCGCCAACATATATCAGGCGCATCACAAAGACGGGATTCCGCAAGAGACGCGCAAGGCGCCGTTTCGCAATTTTCGCGATCTGCTCTCGCTGCACAGCAAGACATCAGGCGCGAAGACCTATCTGATCGCCTACGATGAAGATGGGTCGCGTCATGAATTAAGCTACGCAGAAATCAGCGCGCGCGCGCATCAAGCCGCGAACTTCATGGCGGACGATCTCGGCGTCCGCCGGGGCGACCGCGTCGCCACTATCGCCTACAATCATGTCGATACGGTGCTGATTTATTTTGCCTGCTGGGTGATCGGGGCGGCGGTTGCGCCCCAGAATGTCGCCGAAGACGATCGCCGCATCGCCTTCATATTGCGCAATAGCGAAGCCAAGGTCTGCTTCGTCCGCAGCGAGTATCTGGAACGCGCCGAGAATATTATCGCTGGTGTTAACGGGGATGAAGGCGCGCCAAACATCCGCCGAATTGTCTCGGTCGGCGAGACCGGCGGCGGCGAGTATGTCGATTTCCACGGGGCCATTGCCGACCGCCCAAGGACCTATCTCGCAGATGATTCCGGCGCGAAATCCGCGGACACGCCGCTTAGCGAAGGGAACGACGCCACCGCCAGCCTGGCCGACGAAGCACTGCTGGTTTACACGAGCGGCACGACCGGCACACCCAAGGGCGTGATTCTCACGCAATACAATTTGCTTATCGACGCGCAAGGAATCAGCCAGTGGCAGGCGATCACCGGCAACCAGCGAATGATGTGCGTATTGCCGATCCACCATGTCAACGGCATCGTGGTGACGCTTGTCGCGCCGCTCTATGTCGGCGGCTCGACGGTGCTCAATCGCCGCTTCAGTGTGTCGCGCTTTTGGGAGCGAATCGTCCGTGAAGGCGTCAACGTGGTCAGCGTCGTGCCGACCTTGTTGCAGTTCTTGATTGAATACGGTCAGCGCGAGCGGGAAGCGGGCAATACGATTTTCGGCGACGACATCAGCCGCCGGGATCTGGCGCATTTTCGCCATCTGATCTGCGGCGCTGGCACGCTATCGGTGGCGCTCGCTCGCGCTTTCAGCGAGATGTTCGGGATAACCATTCTGCACGGATACGGTCTAAGCGAGACGACCTGTTACTCTTGCTTCTTGCCGATCAACTTGTCCTGGCAAGCCAATCAGCATTGGCTGTTGGACCACGATTACCCGAGTATTGGCTGTCCGATTGAGCCCAACGAAATGGCGATATTCAGCGCCGACGGCAGCGGCGAACGGCTGGGGGAGGGCAAACGCGGGGAGATCTGCATCCGTGGACACAACGTCATGCAGGGCTACTTCAAACGTCCCGACGCCAACGCCGAGACCTTCAAGTTCCAGTGGTTTCGCAGCGGCGACGAAGGCTTCTTCCTGCGCGACGAAAGCGGCCGCCCCTTCTTCTTCATCACGGGCCGCATCAAGGAGTTGATCAATCGCGGCGGCGTCAAATTCAGTCCCTTTGATATAGAAGAAGTCTTGCTCGGCATCGACGGCGTCCATGTCGGTTTGGCGGTCGGTTTCGACAACCTCTATTATGGCGAAGAGGTCGGCGCTTATGTCGTCTTGGATGCGGGCGCGAAGGTCGACGCCGACTTGATTATCGCCAGATGCCGAGAGCGGATGACCTTCGAAAAGTCGCCCAAAATCGTCGTGTTCGGCGCGGAGATCCCGGTTACCTCGACCGGGAAATACCAGCGTCTAAAGCTGCGGTATCTGTTCGCGGATTGGGAAGGGACGCAATTCCGTCGCTAGCATTGTTTCTCGATGAACGGCGTCGGCGGATCTCGGGCAGTACGAGCAAACTGAGCAATCCGTTGAGCACGACGATGACTGTGCTGCCTTCGTGGCCCAGCACGCCCAAGGGCAGGGGAAGCTCCACCGCGAACACGCCAATGGTCAGCATGGCGATGACCGCCAGCGAGAAGCCGATATTCTGCCGAACAACTTGGCGGGCGCGCGCGCTCAGTCTCTGCGCGTCGAGAATGCGCCCCAGTTGGTCGCTCATGAGCACGGCGTCGGCTGTTTCCAGCGCGACATCCGCGCCGGCGCCGCCCATTGCGATGCTGATATCCGCCTGCGCCATAGCCGGCGCGTCATTAATGCCATCGCCGACCATCGCTACGGCGCCGAACTCTTGCTGCATTTGGCGCACAACTTCGACTTTGTCCTCCGGCAACAGACCGGCATAAACGCGCTCAATGCCAATCTCGGCGGCGATTGATGCGGCAACCAGTTTGTTGTCGCCGGTGAGCATAAAGGGGTGGACCCCAACTGCCTTGAGAGCCGTCATCAGCGCGGAAGCGTCCGCTCGGCTCTCATCAGCCAGCGCGATCAAACCAAGCCAAACCCCGTCGCGCAATACCGCTACCACCGTCTTGCCAGCGCGCTCCAATTCCACATGCGCTTGCCGCAAGGCATGAGGCAGCTCAGCGGTCCGCGCAAGTTGCGAAACCCGACCGACTTGGACTACACAGCCGTCCAGCGTCGCGCGAACGCCTTTTCCCGGGATGGCGGTGAAATTGTCCGGCTCCGACAGCGGCATGCCGGCGTCGACGCTGTACGCCACGATGGCCTTCGCCAGGGGATGCTCCGAACGCGCTTCGGCTGAGGCCGCCGCCACGACGAGACTATGCCTTGAGACGCCCGCGGCGCATGTGATATCGGTCACCCGCGGCTCGCCCAGCGTGAGCGTTCCCGTCTTGTCGAAGGCAAAGGCTTTGACCGTTGCGAGCTGCTCCAGGCTCGCGCCCCCTTTGAAGAGTACGCCAATGCGCGCGGCTGACGCGATGGCGGAGATGATGGCGGAAGGAACGCTAATCACAAGCGCGCAGGGCGAGGCGACCGTCATCAATACCATTGCCCGATAGAAATTGCTCTCGAATTCAGCCAGGCCGAGCAGCGGCGGCAGCACGATGAAAAGCGCCACCGATAGTATTATCAAAGTGGCGTAGCGCTGCTCAAATCGCTCGAGACTGCGCTCGGTCGGCGCCTTGCTGTCTTGCGCCTCCTCTACCAATTCGATAATCCGCGAAAGCGTGGAATTGGCAGCCAAGCGCGTGGCGCGCACATCGAGTATTCCTTGCTTGTTCAAGCTGCCGGCGAAGACGCGATCGCCAGCGCTCTTGTCCGCAGGCAGGGATTCGCCTGTGATCGGGCTTTCGTCAACCGAGGAATCGCCTCTGATAACGTCGCCATCCACCGGGACGCGTTCGCCCGGTTCGATCAAGACAATGTCGCCAACGCGAATGGCGTCGATTTCCACGTCGATCACATCATCCCCGCGTCTGATCTTGGCTGTCTGCGGATACAACGCGAAGAGGCTGCGGATCGCGTTACGGCTGCGACCGATGGCATAGTCTTGCAGGACGTTGCTCAGTGAAAACAAGAAAAGCAAGATCGCGCCTTCATGCCACTGGTCGATAAATGCTGCGCCCAGCGCCGCCAGAATCATCAGCAGATCGACATCAATCTTGCCTTCGCGCAGGCTTTCCAAGGCGGTCTTGAGACCTATCGCGCCGCCAGCAAGATACGAAATGATATTCAAGGCATGCGCGAGCCTGGGATCGGCGTCCGCGCGCCCGACAAGCAAGCTCAGTATGAGGGCGAGCAATGTCACTGCCACCAAATACGGCGCCAACTGCTCAAGGCTTGGCAAGCCCGGCCGCAAGGCGGTTTTCTGTGCTTGATCGGGGGAATCTGCTGGCGCCGCGTTCATCGCTTAGTCTACGTTAAATGAGTGAAGTCATTGATGCCAATCCCAATTTAACACAAGTTAATTCCATTTGCAAGGGAGTGGTGAATATCAAGGATAAGTCAACCAATAATCCTGTATCAGAGAGTAATACATGCTGTGGCGAGCCTTGACTCGCCCGCATCGTAATCCCCGAACGGGCGCGATTACATCTCATTGATTCACGGCGCGTTGAAGAGCGCTTTTGGCATCCGCAAGCGCGCAGCACGGAAACGCCGCTGGCGCGACCGCTTCTTGGGTCAGACAAAAAAGAGCGAGCCCTGCGGCTCACTCTTCGTGTTTGATCTTGCCGGATACGGCTATACGATGTCGTCGTTGCTCGGAATCTGTTTCAACTGGCGAGGGATGCTGACGTAGAAGGCGATGCCCAAGAGCAGAACCGCGATCAGCGACCAGCTTATGGCGATCACGTCCACGGATACGCCGGGTGTCACGAACTCAGAGAAGTATGCGACCGGATTTGTGATCATGTCGTCGGTATAAGCCGGGGTATTCAGCACCGACGGCAGATCAAGCAGGATGTGGCAGGCGGTCATCAGCGCCACTATCGTCATTACGATTTGCGCCAAAGACTTCCGCGACCCCAACTGATTGATATCACCGCGCCCCTTCCATCCCAGCAACATGAGCACGACGCCGACGCCGATGCAGATGAACATCGAGATCCAGTCCCCGGCGGCGTCAGGCCGAATGAACAGCGCCATGAATCCAACCGTGAATGCGCCCGTGACCACGGACAGAAGGCGAATTAAATGCGGCGCGCGGTTCACCAGGAAGAACAGAACCGAACCCAGCAGCGCCGAACCCAGATAACCGGCCGACATGGTCAGGGCGTCCGAGCCGCCGGTGAACTCAATGACGTAAGAGCCGGCGGGAGACAGCGTGAAGCTCTCGACGGCGCCGCCGGTGATTTGAATCGCAAAGGCGCTCAAACCGCCATGAATGTTGTTGATGAACATCCGCAGCGGATGGACGAGCGTCGCCATCGACTCGCTAAACCATAGCGCCAGGATAGCCGCGAAAGACGCTGCCGAGATGATCAGGCTTCTGCGAACGATCTGCCGGCGCACCTTGCGTTCCACAAATTCTCTCAACATGACTTGTCTCCTGAATCTAAACTTGCAGGCGGGTTGATCGGATGTCGAAATTGCTAACTCTGCCAATCCATGCTTCTTGCGATTACTTGGCCTTGCCGTTGACGGCTTCGGCGAGCTCGCCCGTCACTTGCTTTATCAAGCCGACATACACAGCGAAAGCGCACATGGCGACGGCGATGGCCGCCCACATAAATGCGATCACCGCCGTCGGCAGCAAGGGCGTTACCTCCTGCGAAAAAGCGGCCGCGTCGTTCACAATTCCTTCGTCGCCGGCGCCGGGATTGCGCACAACGTACCACAGGTCGAAGACGGCGTTTAAGCCGGTCAGAATCGCCAAGGTATTGAGCAAGAAGACATTGACGATCCGCGGCGCTTGCAGACCCAATGCGATCATGGCAATGCCAAAGCCTATGCCGATGACCAGCGCCGTGGCATGCCCGGCGGCGTCGGGCCTGGCGTAGCTGAGCGTCAAAACGACGATCGCCAATCCCAGCAAGAAGGCCAAACCGCGCGTCCATTCCGGGATCCGGTTCGTCAGGAAAAACAGCGACGAACCAAACAGCGCCGCGCCCAGATATCCAGCCGGAATGACCAGCGCCGGGTTGCCGCCTTGCGTTGCAGCCAAACCGGAGCCATCGGGCGACACAGTGAATCCCAAGACTTGGCCGCCGCTCAGAAGAGCCGCAAGCGAATGCCCGGCTTCATGCACGAAGGTGACAAACAGACGCACAGGGTAGCCGACCACGGACATCGTCAAGTCGTCCACCACGTCGACTCCGGGCAGGCCCGACCGCCTCAAAGCGCGCTCGACATCCTGAATGTTCCAGATGAGCAAGGCGACAATCAGCGCTAGCACCGTGACGATAATCGTCTGTCGCCGGAGATTCGGGGAGGATGCCTGCGCGGCGCTGGCGGCTGCCGAGTTTCGATTGCGCCGCAAAAGCAGCAACGAGATTCCCGCCAGCGGCAAGCCCGTCAGCACGAACAACAGCGGCGGCGGAACCGATGCCGGAACGCTTACGTTTGCATCACTCGCCAATGACGCGATGCCGGCCGCGACCTCGCTGCCCACCTCACCGCCGCGATAGGCGTCTGATGTAAGGAAGGCGCCGCCTATCATCCATAAGACGCTCGCCAGCAGAATCAATACCCAGAGTGACTTCGACAGTGTTCGCAATGTTGATTGTCTCCTGCTTGTCGCGCAGTCCCAACTGAATTATGACATTTTCGGCGGCGGGAACGCAAGCGTCGTCTCTCCACCGCTCACATAATATTATACGCAAAAGCCTCCACGACCGTTCTTACATTTGTAAAATCCGTGTAACATCATCTGTCGCGTGATGTTTGGCGCTGGACCTAGATGTAGCCCCGTGTGAAACGCGCGACCGCCGTTACCCGCGCAGCGGCGCGGCCGAAGACGATGCCCTGTACTATTGGATCTTCCCCAACGTCATGCTCAACGTCTATCTCGAC
Organism: Anaerolineae bacterium; assembly: GCA_022824465.1. GTDB lineage: Bacteria > Chloroflexota > Anaerolineae > Aggregatilineales > Phototrophicaceae > UBA6055. The sequence continues at coordinate 93,675 of JAJDZV010000004.1, read as the reverse complement.
AGCACCTCGATCAATATCGTGATCGCCGTCAGGCACGACAAGACCCTCACCATCTTTGAGTGGTATTTTGAGGCGCCGGGCACTGGCGAAGGTTGGGAGAGCATGCAACAGATAAACGCCTTCAGCGACGAGATTCAGCAAGAGGATATTGAACTCTGCGAATGGGTTCAGCGCGGACTGCGCTCAAATGCCTACACAAGCGGACGATTCTCGGTCTTGCGCGAGAATGGCGTCCATCACATTCAGTCGCTCGCGCGCGAGTTCTTCAAGCGGGATTAACCGCCTCTGGTTCTGACTCGCTCGCGGAGGCAAAGGCTGACACGGGCGACGCTCCCAGCGCCAGGAGTCCTACCGTGCCCCAGAGCGCATAACTCAGCAGGGTCACACCGTGAAAAAGAAAGCCCAGTGAAATAGCTTGCACCAGGTCCATGCCGACCATCTGCCCGGCGAGCGCGATGGCGCCCTGAATTGCGCCCAGCCCGGCTATGCTCACGGGCACGGCGATGGCGAGCGCCGTCAGGGCTATGCCGAGCGGGACGCTGATCGCATAGGCGGTCTCGATGTCCAAAGCCAGGTGAAGGCAGTAATAGGTGACCAGCGAAAACAGCCAGCTGACAACGGTCCAAAAGCCGACGACAGCCAACGCGCGCGCTTCCGCCAGCGGCTCGACGCCCTTGAGCAAGTCGACCAGAATGGACTCCAGCGGCAGGCGGCGCAAAGCTGGAATCACCGCAACGGCGCGGTCCAGGGCGCTGTGAGCGATTCCGGGATATCGCGCCAGCCCGAGCAATACCACGAAGCCAACCAGCGCCGCCAAACCAAGCAGCGTTGCGCGGCTCGTGACGGCTGGCTCAATCCCCGGCAGGTGGCTGACGGTCAAGGCGATTGCCAAGACGACCGCCAAGGTATCAATGAGACGCTCAGCCACGATGCTGCTTGCTGAAGTCGCCAGCGGAACGCCCGCCCGCGTCGCCAGGACCCCGCGCGCCACCTCCCCCAGCCGCAGCGGCAATTGATTGCCCAGAAACATGATATTCACCAGGTGCGTGGCATGCGCGAATCCGATGCGCCGCCCCAGCAGAATCGACCAGCGGATTCCGCGAACGAGCAATCCGCAAGCCACCATCACAAAGGAGACTAGCGCCAAGCCAAGATCGGCCGCGCGAAGGCTCTCCATGACCTCGCTTAGCGGCGCGTCGCGCAGGATAAAGTATAGAAGCAGGGCGCTAACGGCAGCGCTAGCCAGCACAAAGGCGACGCGTCTCGGCGACATATCAGCGGACCCGTAGCGCACGTGTCGCCGCTCGGCAGCCCACCGGCGCCAACGGCATCAGGATTGGTTGCTTCACAGGCTTGATGATTCCACCAGTATCACAGGCTGACCGCCGATTGCGCTGCGTCGCGCGCTCTCCAGGTCAGGGAAGCTATAGTCGCGGGCCGGTTGCAGCTCGATCGTGTAGCTGTTGCCAGTGGCTGGCAACTGAGTCGTCTGACCGTTCAAATGATACATCGTCGCGCTGTCGCCAGCGGCCAGAAATGTGTATAGGCGCGTCTCATGCGTATTGTTCCAGACGACGATAATCCGCTCGCCGTTCGAGCGTTTGAAGGTGATCATCGTCACATCTTCGGTCAATCCCAATAGACTGACGGGCTCAAAGGGCAGCGCGCCAAATACCTCCGCAAGCACTTGAAAAGCGAGCGCGGCCGGGCGAGGCGAATTGGCGAGCGGATGCTGACTGAAGCAATGCGAATCCACCTGATTGCGGTACAAGCCGAAGGCATCGCCATAGCAGGTTCCATGTGCGCAGAGCGCGCCATTGTGCGGCGGGAAATCCGTGCCGGCGGGATAATTGCCGCAGTCGTCAAACAATTGATGATACATGACAACGTCCGCGCCCTTCGCCCAGGCAAAGGCGGCGCTCATTATCAAAAAGTGCGCCTGCTGTTCCAGCGTGGCGAGCCGAATCCGTTGTTCGGGCGCGTAGGCCCAGACCGGACCCGGGTAGTCGTTCCATACCGATATGCCCGTTTCATTCACCCAGACCGGACGCGAAATTTGCAGCGTAGCGAGCGTGTCTTGAACCACCTTGGTCAACCAGCCGCTCCGCCAGGGATCATCATAACTATGTACCGCGACAATATCGAAGAACCAATTGTAACGGTCACGCAAGGGGTCATTGCGAATGAGTCGCAGCACATGAGCGAGGAAGCCCTCATCGTTGGCGAAGAGCAAGCCGCCAAAGACAATTTGCGCCTGCGGATCGACTGTCTTGATCACGATTGCCGCCACCTTCAGCATGCGCGCGTAGGCTTCTCGCCCGCCATTCCAAAATTGAGGTATATCGGGCTCATTCCAGATTTCCCAGACGCGTATGCCTTGACCATCATTGAAACCGTTGTGTTGCGCCAGGACGCCGCCCGGTCGGTAGCGTGTGACCGCATAATGGACGAATTGCGCCCAGGGATTCTCCTGATTGATCGGCGCGTCAGTTTCAGCGCTGTCGGCGCCGTTGGCGTATATCGGCGCGTAAAGGTTCGTCACGCTGCCGCCGTCCTGCCAAAATCCCGGGCGCCCCAGCAGGATCGCATTGGTCTGCAAACCGTTGCGGATGTCGCTGGCGACCAGTTTGTCGTAAGCCAGCCAATCATATACGCCCGGGCGCGTTTCTACGCGATCCCAGTACAGCGGCCAGCGATTCCAACCAGCGCCCAAAATCAGCGCATTGCGATAGCGTTCCGCCCCCAGGTCGTCAATGAAGCTGATGAAGGTGATGCCGAGGCGATCGGCGCGTCGGTATTCGTCGCTGCCAACCAGCGCGCCCGGCGCCGTTGTCGGCACGACCGGCACCTGCGCCCGCGCGCCCTGCAAGTTTCCCCAACCGGCAAGAACTGCGCCAAGCAAACACACAAGAGCCATGCGCTTCAACAGGCGCAAAGTTGCTGCCGCTGGGTTGATGTCTATGAAACGGCGAAATCCGCTTTGCATGCTTGTCGCTTCGTCCGAAGGCTGAATAGCGATGTCGCTCGGCAACGCCTTGATTATAGTGGCATGGTCCGGATTCAACAGCGGCGATGGCGCTTGAATTGACGCCTTGCCCGACGGCAGCTATACTACGGGCGGACGTCTCCAGGGGCTGAAAGGGTGTCATATGGCGGTTGTCTCCGACGAGCTCATGAGTATTCTGCGCTGCCCGGTGGCGGTGCATTACACCGACAAGGGAGACGATCCCGGGCGCCTGCGCATCGTCAAAGACTGCTGGCTGGTTTGTGACGACAGCGGCTACAAATACCCCATCCGCGATGGCATACCCGTGATGTTGGTCGACGAAGGCGAAAAATGGAAAGACACCCCCGAAGCCGAGCTGCCGACGCCGCCGCCGGATAACTAGACCAGGGCCAAGCGATTCGCCCCTTTCCCCACCTGATAACGACCGCTAGGCTACAGCCGGTTCAGCCTGCGCGCTCTCGAAGCTCAGCGCGGTTCCGCTCTCATCGACGTCTACGAGCACGCTCTCGCCCTCGGTGATGCGCCCGTCCAGCAGCGCTACCGCCAGCGGATCTTGCAAATGCTTCTGTACTGCGCGTTTCAACGGACGCGCGCCGAAGACAGGATCCCAGCCCAGTTCCGCCAGGCGCCCTTTGGCGGCTTCGGTGAGATCAATGGCGACATCGCGCTCCGCAAGCAAGCACCGCAACTTTTCGAGCTGCAGATCAACAATGCGAATGATATGATCGCGCGTCAAGCGGTGGAAGATGATGATCTCGTCGAGCCGATTGAGAAACTCCGGCCGGAAATACCGGTCCAATTCTTGCATCATGGCGCTGTGCTGTGCGCCCCGGTCGAATTTCTCGTCCATTTGCTTCAGCAAAGCGCTGCCCACGTTGCTGGTCAAGATGATCACGCAGTTGGTGAAATTGACCGTGCGGCCCTGTCCGTCGGTGAGCCGGCCCTCATCGAACACTTGCAGGAAAATATGGAAGACATCCGGGTGCGCCTTCTCGATCTCGTCGAAGAGCAACACGCTATACGGGCGGCGTCTCACCGCTTCCGTCAGCTGACCGCCTTCTTCGTAGCCGACATAACCGGGCGGCGCGCCGATCAAGCGCGCGATACTGTGCTTCTCGCCGTATTCGCTCATGTCGATCCGCACCATGGCGGCGTCGTCATCAAAGAGAAACTTCGCCAGCGAACGCGCCATTTCGGTTTTGCCGACGCCGGTAGGACCCAGGAATAGAAACGCGCCAACCGGCCGATTCGGGTCTTGCAAGCCCGCCCGGCTGCGCCGAACAGCTGCCGACACCGCCGCAATCGCGTCGTCTTGACCGACCACGCGTTGATGCAAGCGCGCCTCCATCTGCAACAGTTTCTCGATCTCGCCCTCCAGCATGCGCGCCACCGGAATGCCCGTCCAACGGCTGACAATGGCGGCGATTTCGTCGGCGTCGACCTCTTCCTTGAGCATAAGCGCGCCATTCTCGCGCATCGCTTCTATCGCTGCCTCTTGCTCCCTCAGCGACTTTTCCAAGGCGGGCAGAACGCCGTAGCGCAAGCGCGCCGCCTCTTCCAGGTTGCTGTGCCGTTCGGCTCGCTCCAACTGGATCCGCGCCTCATCAATCTGCGCCTTGATCGCGGACATGCCTTGGATCACGTCTTTTTCGTTCTGCCAGACCGCAAGCAGGCTGCTCAGCGATTCTTGCGAATCAGCCAATTCGCTCTCGAGATCCTCCAGCCGCCGTTTCGAGGCCGCGTCCTTTTCCTTATCGAGCGCGGCGCGTTCAATCTCGAGCTGCATGATCTGCCGTTCAATCTTGTCCAGTTGCTCCGGCTTGCTGTCGATCTCCATTTTCAAATGGGCCGCCGCTTCGTCGATGAGGTCGATCGCTTTGTCCGGCAACTGCCGATCGCTCAGATAGCGCGCGCTCAAGGATGCCGCGGCGATCACAGCGCTGTCTTGAATGCGCACGCCGTGATGCACTTCGTACCGTTCCTTCAAACCGCGCAAGATGCTGATCGTATCCTCGACGCTCGGCTCGTCGACGAAAATCGGTTGAAAGCGCCGTTCCAAAGCCGCGTCCTTCTCGATGTGCTGGCGATATTCGTCCAGGGTGGTCGCGCCGATCAACCGCAGTTCGCCGCGCGCGAGCATCGGCTTGAGCATGTTGCCGGCGTCCATGGAGCCTTCCGCTTTGCCAGCGCCAACGATGTTATGCAACTCGTCGATGAACAGGATGATCTGTCCGTCGCTGTCGGCGATTTCTTTGAGCACCGCCTGCAAGCGCTCTTCAAATTCGCCGCGGAATTTGCTCCCGGCGACCAGCGCCGCCATGTCCAGCGCGATGATGGTCTTGTCCTTCAAGCTGTCCGGCACATCGCCATTGACTAGTCGTTGCGCCAAACCTTCGGCGATTGCAGTCTTGCCGACGCCGGCCTCGCCGATGAGCACCGGATTGTTCTTGGTGCGCCGGCTGATCACATGAATCAAACGCCTGATTTCTTCGTCCCGCCCTATCACCGGGTCCAGCCGTCCCTGACGCGCGTCGGCGGTCAGATCGCGCCCATACTTCGCCAGGCTCTCATAGGTCGCTTCCGGGTCCTGGCTGGTGATTCGCTGGCGCCCTCTGATCGACTGCAGCGCTTGCAGAATATCGTCATAACTGCTGCTATGCCGCGCCAATATCGCGCCCATGCGCCCGTCTTTCGCCAGCGCCAACAGCAGGTGCTCGGTGCTCGTGTATTCATCGCGCATCGTCTTCGCTTCTTTTTCGGCTTGCGCGAAGATATCCAGGCTCGCGCGCGCGATCGGCACTCCCGAAGCCGGCTGCGCTGTTCGCGGCAGTTGCGCCAAGGCGGCTTCAAGCTCGGTTTGCACAGCGGCGGGATGCGTCCCGATCTTCTGCAAGATCCGCGGCGCCAAGCCCTCCTCTTGCTGCATCAAACCGAGAAAGATATGCGCCGGCTCAATCGCGGTGTGATGAAACTCGCCCGCGATGCTTTGCGCCTTCAGGACGGCCTCTTGCGCCTTGTTGGTATAACGACTGAAGTCCATAGCCCTTCCTTTGACTCTGTTCATCCAACCGTATTGTGCGCCCGTGGTGTTTGAAAGGCGTTAATGAAATGTAAAATCCCTGTTGTCGCGTTGCGGGCGCGGCTCAGGGTTGGCGCGAACGCAGGATGACGCCGCTGCCGCTAAGTCTAAAGGCATCAATACTCGCCGGAATCAGACCCGTCTCGCCGACTGAAAGCGAAATCGGAGGATGCCCCTTTGCTTGCGCGCGGGCGATTCCAGCGATGCACGTCAGCGCCTGAAAATGTCCCTCAGTCTGCAGGTGAATCTCTCCGTCCGAAAGCGCATGCCGCCAGGTTTGAAAATACTCGCCGTCGACCAACAGGTCATTGCCCGGCTGCCGGACTTCTGGCGCCTCCGCCAGGCTCGCGACCCGCAATCCTTTATCGATATGCAGCTGGCGCGGCTGGCCGTCCAGCCCCAGGCGCCCCCAATCGTAGAGCCGGTAAGTGACATCGCTAGCCTGCTGAATCTCATATATCAGGATTCCCGGTCCAAGCGCGTGAACCGTGTTCGCCGGAACAGTGAGCACATCGCCGGACCTCACGTCGGTAAATTCCAGCAGCCTTTCCAGCGTCGATTGCTGGATGGAGGCTTTCAGTTCGCTGCGACTCGTGCCGGACCTAATACCCGCGACGAGCCTGGCGGCTGGATCTGCCTGCAAAACGATCCACGCCTCAGTCTTGCCGCGCGCTTCGCCTTCAAGCGCTCGGGCTTGCGCGTCGTTGGGGTGAACCTGAACCGATAGCCAGTCGCTGGCATCGATAAACTTCGCCAACAGCGGGAAGCCTTCCGCTGGATCGTTTGCCGCGCCTATGAGATCGGCGCCGAACGCTCGCGTCAGCTCCGCCAGGCTTCTGCCGCGCTGTTCCCCGTTGAGCGCGCGCGCGCTGTCATGCAATTCCCACGACTCGCCATAAGGCTCATCGGTGGGCAAGACCTTATGCAGACGCTCTGCAAGCTTTCGACCGCCCCACACTTTGACATGCAGAGCCGCTTGCAGCTTTAAGGGATACAGCGAATTGTCGGGCATGATGTGCCTCCGCGATGGCTAACTGCGCCTGGCGCTCTCGCTCATGATTATCTAATGTCATTACACGGATATGCTATAATGACCTTGACTCAACAAATGTTGCCTGTCGGTTAGGTTCATGTTGGTATTCCGTGATTGGTTGTGAGCCGTCGCGATGATTCGACAACCCAGCGCCCAAGATTACCTTGACGATTTGCACGCGACCGGCGTCACGCGACTCTTTCAGCCGCATCTGGATTCGGGCGAACGGGCTGCCGGCATCCGTCGGGTGCGCCAGGAGCTGGGGCGGCTGCGGAGCGAACTCTCGACCCAGCGCGATGCCGCTGCGGACGCGAACGGCGCCGCATCCACAGAACAGCTCAAGCGCCGTGCCGCGCCCTTCAATCTGCTCCTGCTCTTGCATGAACAACTGGTTGAAGAGGTCAACGACCTGGAGCGCAGCCTAAGCAATGGCAAGCCCTTGCCTTACAGCTTCGACTTCGGAAGATTCATCTTCGGCGACGAGAATTCCGGCGAATGGTTCATCGGCGGGCAAGACCAATACGACGACTGGCTACAGATTCAGCAGTTCAAGCAGCGTCTCGACGCGCTAAAAGCCAAAGGCCAGCCGGCGCGCGAACAGCTCAACGGCGTGTTCGGCGAGTTGACGGCGCTGGCCGCCACGCACGAAAAACGGCAACAAAAGATCGAAAGCCGTCAGAAGCGCAGTTTCGTGCTGCGGCGCCTCGGCATGCTGGTGGTCTTGATCGTCGTCTGCGGCGTCGTGGGCGTTCATTACTGGATTTCCCTGCGCGATCTTAGCGTGCTTGCCTTTGGCTTGGCGCTGGTATGCGGCGTCTTGATTCCAGTCGTGATCGTCAACTGGAAGGACCCCCGCACACGCACCGCCCGCAAACAGCGCAAACTCGAACAGCAGATGCTCCAGCTCAAGCAGCAAGGCACGCAATTTCGGCAAAGCTATCAGCCGCTTGAGTTGCAGATAAAAGCGCTGGAAGTGCATTACAGCCGCATGATGGACACCTGGGAAGAGGCGCGCCTGGTCAAGAAACGCTTGGACACCTTCATCGAAGAGGGGCAGCCGCTGCGAGACCGCGTTCATGGCATCCGCGGCGAACTCGACGACCTGGCGAAGCAACGCGAGAATCTGCAGAAGAAGCTGGACCGGCGCCAGAAACGCGGCGCCTTCGCCCGGCGAATGTTCTTGCACCTCATGCTTGTCATCGCCAGCGGCGCGCTCGGTTTCTACTTTGAATACACGCTCCGGCAAGATTACGCTTCCGTGATGTACGGACTTGGCGCATTCTGTATTTTGCTCGTGCCCTTGGCATATATCGACTGGAAGAACTACGACGGCAAGCTCGAATCCAGATTGCGCCAGGTCGAAACCCGCATGCGTCAGTTGCAGACGGAAGGCAAGCAAGTCATGAAGCGCTACCACCCAGTCGAACTGCAAATCAAGACGCTTATCGCGCAATACAAGCGGACCCGCGCCGGCATCACGACGACCGCCGAGCCAGAATCCATCGTTTAAGCCTCCGGCGGATCAAAGCGATAGAGTCCGCCGGCATAATCAATCACGTAAAGTTCGCCGGCTTCGTCCTCGCCGAAACTGCTGATCGCCATGTCCGTATTCATTATCTGAGCCGTCTGCCAGTTCAAATCCAGGTCGCGCCAGGCGGCCCAGATCCGGCCCGAGCAAAAGTCGCCGAAGATATACCTGGCCTGCAAATCCGGCACAGCCTCGCCGCGATAGACATAGCCGCCAGTTACGGAACAGCCCATATTCCTTGTGTATGCAAATATGGGCGGCACATGACTCGGCGCATTGCCGCCCGCGAAGACTTGCCTTCCCTCCCAGACATTCCAGCCGTAGTTTTCGCCGCCCGGGCTGTCCGCCGGCTGAAAGTTGATCTCCTCCCATTGATTCTGCCCGACATCGGCGAAGTACATATCACCCGTGTGCTGATCAAAACTGAAGCGCCAAACGTTGCGCAAGCCATAAGCCCAGATTTCGTCGCGCGCGCCAACCTCCTCAACATAGGGGTTGTCGGGCGGTATGGCATAGGGCAGGGCGCTGTCGACATCGATTCTCAAGATCGTCCCCAGCAGCAGCCCGCGATTCTGCCCGGCGCCGAGCGGATCGTTCGCCCAACCGCCATCGCCCAGCGCGATATACAGATAACCGTCCGGACCAAAATCAATATGCCCGCCGTTGTGATTGTTGTAGGGCTGCGCCAAACGAAAGATTACTTGCGCGCTATTGACCTCAGCCACGAACGGATTGTCGGCCGAGACGCGGTACTTGGCGACGACGGTTTCATTCCGGCGATCAGTGAAGTTGACGAAGAAGGTCTCGTTGGACGCGAAATCCGGATGGAATGCCAAGCCCAGCAAGCCTTGCTCCGTGAAACCAGCGCCAAGCGCGGACGGGGAAATGATCGCCGATATATCGAGAAACGGCTGCGCCGAGCGCGCGCCATCGTTGAGGATCCAGATCTTGCCGCTCTGCTCGACGAGGAACAAGCGATAGCTTCCATCGCCGGCATGTGTAACATAGAGCGGACGGTTGAATCCGCTGGCGACCTCCGTCAGTTGAAAGCTGTCCGCCGCCGGCCCGCTCTCGCGAGCGATGATGACGTCCGTTTCCTGGCTATTCGCCACTGCCAAAGCCGTCAGCGCAATCCACAAGACGACGACGATTCGTATGCTGAACATTGCCTGCCTCCTCATCGGCGATTCGCCTACCGTGACTCACTCGCAGTACAAGCGAATTCGCATGAACATTTCTGATCGGTCGCAAACGCCTGCATACGCTTCCTGCCGGCGCCACGCGGCTTTGGCGGCCAAGCGCCTGAAAACCTAGTGTCGCTTGACGACTCTGTCAAGCGCGCGCGGGCTGGTTCTTGAGCATACGGGAGAGGATGGAGTAGTTGTTGGCTCGTTCCGGCGCGTCAATCCGTTCGTCGCCATGGATCTGGCGCAGGCAGCGCGCCAGATGCGCCTCGATGACGAGCTGACTCCTTGTGCGAGACTTCAACCAGCTCTCACCCCATATTTCCGCTGCCACGCTGATGCAGTGCAAATCCTGCTCGGAAAGCGTCGCATCGTGGCTCCGCGGCAAAAGCTCGTCGATGAGCTGCCAGCGCATATCCTGCCACTTGCCGGCTGCGATGATGGCGCCGGCGAAGAGCGCGACATTCCGCCAACGCGCATAATCATGACAAAGCAGCGCGACGACATTCTCCGGAAACGACCAGCCCTCGCCGCCCGCCGCGCGCAGCTCGGCCGGCATCTTGCACTCATCATAGAACTCAAGCAGGGCGCAGGCCGCCAGATACTCTTGAATCGACAGATGCGGGAAGCGATAAAGATTCGGTCCGTCCGAGACCAGGATGCCGTTGCGCGTCGCCAGATATTCCAGGACGTCTTCAATGCCCGCCCCCAAGCCGCCGCCCAGGGACTGCTGTTCTATCAGCTTTTCCAGTAGCCGCGCCCGCTGAATGATGGTGGGATAGCGTTGCGCGCTGCGCTGCTCCGAATGCAATTCAAAGGCGATCAGCTTCAAGGCCGCCCGCATCCGGTCCAGATCGATATCTGCCAGCTTCTCGTGCAGCGTGTCCGCCGGCGATGGGATGTTCCAGCGGTCAAGCAGCTCCACCGTGTGCTCGTACAACTCCGCCCGTTTATTGGGCAATTGCCGGTAGTCTTCGTGGATGAGGGTCAAGAGCGTAAGCATTAGCGGTTGCCGCGCCAGGGGCCAAAGCGCCCGCGTTTCGCGCACCGTCTTGTTGAGGTCGGCTGCCATGAGCGCCGCCTGCCTGCCAGCCACCGCTCGCCCGCCCAGGACGCTTGGACGATTCTCAGCGACATTGGCGTACCAGCGCTCAATATACGTTTGCACTTGCTTCCAGGTGAATGGCGCCAACTCAGCCGACGCGAAACGATCCGAAAGCCGCCAGCGCGAGTCATAGCGGTAGGCATAAGTGCGGCTGGTGACGATTATGCGGCAACTGGGAAAGCGGTCCGCCCAGTTCTCAATGATCCGCTGCAAGATGATGCGATCCTCATCCGCGTAGACCTCGTCCAGCCCGTCCAGCGCGAGCAGGCTGCCGTGCGTGGGCACATCGCTCTGCGTCAAATAGGCTTCAAGGTGAGGCGCCAAATTGCCGGTCGCCCGCTTGACATAATCCAGCAAGTGATTGGCCGACGCCCGGCTCAATGTCTTGGGAAAGAGTTCGGACGAATTGGCGAAGTCGCGCAAACTAACATAGATCGGCAGGATAGGACCGTGAATCCAGGACGGTCCCAGCATCTCCAGACCCTTCACCTTGCTCTGCCGCTCCGAACGCGGATCGCAAGCAAACGCGAGCGCCGTCACAATATAGCGGCAAAGCGAGCTCTTGCCTGTGCCCGCCGCGCCCGTAATGACAATCAGGGGATGCGCTGCGATCACTTCAAAGACCGACTCACGCACGAAACCCATGTCTTTCTCAATCGCCTGGAAGCGCCGCGCGTTCAGTTCCTCAATACCCACATTGTGGAATTGGCGCTGGTCGGTCCAGATATCGCCCGGCGTATATAGCTGATGCAGCGCCGCCGTTGTGTGATGCTGCGACGCCGGATGTATCGTCGTCGTCGGGATATCCCACTCCGTGCGCACCGCCGCCAGATAAGACTTCAAAGCCGACTTGCTGCCGTGGTAATGCTCCGCGACGATATTCACATCCTGGCCCGCGAATATGACGTGCCCGCCAGCCGAGATGCTGCCCGCCTGCACGCGAACCGCCGACGGATAATCGCGATAGTCGCGCATCGCCTCCAACAAGTTCCGCGCGAATTGAATCGCTTGCGCGCCTTGAGTTGCCGAGCCGTCAAGCCCGCCCGTCGCCACGATCAGCCAATCGAGGCCCGTAATCTCGTCTCGGCTGAGCTTCTCCGGCAGCAGCTCGTCTCTAGCCAGTTCTTCCGCGCTTCGCTGATAATTGCGATCGCGGTAAATCTCGGTCATGCGCTTGCTCAAGCCGCCGCAATAGCGAAACTTCTTCAGCAAACGCCGCAGCAAGGTCAGCTTGGTGGTCGGGTTGGGCATCACTGGCGTGAACACCATCATGATCAACTTCTGATAGGGCGAATCCAGCGTCGACTGATCGGCCAATCGCTTGAGCTGCGCCCAGTTGCTCTGGACAAACTTGCGCCAGGCGCCCGGCGTAGCGATCATTATCTGGCTCGAGCTCCTCGGCGCCGCTCTGACCATGCCGCCAGTTGTTTCACTTGGTTGCTCTTGCTTCACTTTTCGCGCTCGCTAATGATTTCCTTATAACCGAGGCGCATAACCGCGCCGCGCTCTGTCGCCGCGGGGCTGCTCTCGGAATGTGCCGCTGGCGCCGCCCTGCCTGGCTTACGACCTTCTCAAATCTTCTTTCCAGGACGATGCCGCATGATCGCTTCGTGAAAGTTGATGGCGACTTCCCCGGCGCTGGCCAAGATCGCGCCAACCAGCGGCTGATCGAACAAGGTGAGCGCGGCCGCCGTCAGAGCGGGGGAGAAGCGCAAAAGCGACTTTGCCGCCCGCAGCAATATCCGCGGATTCGGCTTCTTGGAAGTCGTGAGCTGCGCTTCAAGCGTTTGTAAGTCATGCCGCGCTTCATCGCGCTTGTCCGGCGCGAGCCGCGCTTCGTTCTTGATCGTATCTTCCACATTGCGAATGCACTGCAGCATCATATCGAATTCTTGCGGCGTGGTCTCGACGCCGCCCACCGTGACCGTCTGATTGGTGTGCTGCGCCACGTCGCCGCCCGTCTGCACCTTGATCTGACCATCGCGGCCCGCGAACACGACATGTCCGGTGGCGGACAAGTGGTCGATTTCAATGTTGATATCCGGCCGGATACCGTTCGTCGTTGTCAGGCTCTTGTCGCTTGATTCCATCATTGCTGTCCCTTCTATTGTCCTGTCGCCGCCTGCGACTGTGTCTAGGTTAAGCCGACCAGTCGGATGCCAATTGACGAATAGCGAACGCGCGGATCCAAATAATGGCGATAGCCCGTCTGCGCGCGGTCGCAGGGACTGACAAAGCTGCCGCCTGCCACCGCTCGTCGATGGTCGCGTCCCGCTTCCGCCGCCGCTGCCGTATGCGCCGTCCACTCCCAAATGTTGCCCGCCAGGTCGCATACGCCGTATGGGCTGGCGCCGGCTTGATACCGATCGACCGGCGTGGTCCTTTTCAAGCCGGTTTCCAGCGTATTGCAGCGCTCTTCATCGTACTCATCGCCCCAGGGATAGTAACGCTCGTCATCGCCCTTTGCCGCTCGTTGCCACTGCGCCAGCGTGGGCAAGGACACCTTCATCTTCAGCAAGCTGCCGAGCCAGTTCGCAAATGCCATCGCTTCATACCAGTTGACGTTTTCGCGCGGTAGCTTGTCGCCGGTGAAGCGCGATTGCGCAGCGCCCTTGCCCAAACGAAACCAGCGCTCCGCATGCCGCGAGAAACTCCACCAGCGCGCGTTCTGGTAACCATCCGCCGCCCGCGCGAATATGTCGAATTGCGCGTTGGTCACCGGATACTTGCTCATGACAAAACTGTCGACCGATGTCGTCTTTTCGCCAAAATCTTCATCCGCGCCGACGATGCCGGCGATCGTCACCGTGCCATGCGGAATGTCTTGCCATTCTAGCATTGGCAGGACTTCCTTGACCGTAAGCGGCGCATCGGCATTGAGCAACGCCCTCGGCAAGCTCGGCGCGGCAGACTGCGCGACCGCCAGTTGCGCCGAATCCGGGCCACGCTCTGCAACGCGCTGCGACGGCGTCGCCTGGCTCACCGCGATCGTCCTCGGCGCAGGACCCGTGTCGCGGCTCGCAGTTCCCGATTCGCGCCGGCGCGAGACCGGACGAGCGCTCAACTCAGCTTGCCCCCCGTCATTTCCGGCCGCGCCTTGCTTGCAATGGCGCCGAAGTCCCTGCGGGTCATAGTCGCCGAATTCCCGCCTGAACTCCGCCAGCGCCTCGCAAGCCAATTGGCGCGTGCTTTCGAAGGAAAACAGCGCGACTATGTCCTGGTATTCGCGCTCTATTTCGCGCGATTGTCTGCGCTCCTTTAATGCCGACTCCGCCATGTGCAGCAACTTGTCCAAACGCACGAAGCGCGACTCATAACCGCTGGCTTTCGCCCGCCTGAAAAGCGTCAACGCCCTGTCGTACTCGCCGTTTTCCAGCGCGCGAACGCCATCGCTGATGAGCCCAGGCGGGTTTTCAGTCGTCACTGATTCGCTCCTGCCGGGTTCATTCGCGACAGGATTCACCGGCGCCGCCAAAGTCTTACGCTCCACAACCAGAATCGCGTTCAACAACTGCGATACGTTTTCCACCGTCAGCTTGTCGCACAGGTCGACATATTGCCAATCTCTCATTTTCTCGGGCAGAACGGTCTCGGGGCTGATCAAAACCGGGATGATCTCTCGCTTAAGCCGCATCGCGAGCTCCAATTCACGGCGGCAATAGAGCGACGCCACCGAATCCGGCGAAAGCAAATACACCAATACTTCACACCAGTCGAGGCGGCGCAGAATCTCTTTCCACCAATCTTGCCCGGCGTAAAGACGCTGATCGTACCAGACTTCATGCGCATGCAAGGTCTCGATAATACGAATGCAGTAGGGCTTGTCCACACGCGCGTAACTGACGAATATCTTCATGCTTGCGTCCGTTCTTCGGCCGCGTATACCGCCGAATCCAGAAGCGAACGACTTGCGGCGCTGTCAATCCGCCGGAGCGCGTCCACCGCCAACTCGCGCAGGGTTGCCGTCTCATAAGCGGGCGCCTCGTCGTCTTCAAGCAGCTTCCGCAAGATTGGCAAATCGCTCTCGTCCATTGCCGGTCCCAGTTGCCGCATCGAATACAAACGCACAGACAAGTAGCGGTCGCTCAATGCCATTTCCAGCCATGATCGCATTCCCTCCGCGTCGATAGCGCAGAGGGACTTCAACGCGGCCAGCCGGACGAAGTCATCCGGATCATCCTTCAGCGCCGCCCCCAAATGAGGCGCCGTCCGCGCGTCCTTGAATTCGCCGAGCGCTTCCGCCGCGGTTTCACGCACTTGCGTTTGGCGACTCTGTAGCAGTGGCAGCAGCGCCGCCGCCGAATCAGCCGCCCCCAACTCTACCAGGGCGCGAACCGCCGCCACTTGCACAATCCAGTGGGGGTCCTGCAAGCAGTCCTTGATGGACGGAATCGCCGCGCCATCTCCCAAGACAGCCAAGGCCTCGACCGCCGCCCAACGCACGCTCCAATTATCATCGCCCAAGGCATCGCAGAGCATATGCGTAATATCGCTCTTGCCGCGTCCGCGTAGATGTCGCGCGAACTTGCGCAAGAATTTCGCCGCCTTTTGCGTCCGGCCCCAATCATCATCGCGCAGCACTTGCAGCGTGCGCCTTATCTTCTCTTCGTCGCTGAAATCGCCTGGCTTGTCCTCGCCAAGTCCAGTCGCCGCGTGGCGCGAGTCGTCGCCGTCGATCGTCGCCGCCTCCAAGCTGGCGATTGATCTCCGCGCCAGCTGTCCAATTGAGACGCCATCCTGCGGCGAAAGACGCGCGTCGCCAACCAAGCGCTCCAGCGCAACAATCGCCGCTCGGTTTCCCGCTGCATCCAATACCTCTATCGCGGCGGCGACCGTCGCCTCATTCGCGCTATCCAATAAATCGACCAATGAATCATAGTCAATCAGCACAACGCCGCACAGGTGTTCAGTTGCCGCTTTGACAATCTCAATATCCGGATCCGAGAGAGCAGCGACCACCGCTTTCTGCGCTGAGATTTCGCCGTCAAATCGAGACAAGCTTTCGAAGGCCGCCAGCCGCACACGCTTGTCTGTGTCCGCAGTCGCCTCCAACAGCAGCGGCAACGACGCTTCCGCCGGATAACTGACCAACTGATTCACCGCCTGATGCCGCTGCCGCCAATCGTTATGGCGCAGCATTCCGGCGATCTCAGCCGGCACGCTGCCGACGTCCGGCGCCGTCCCCTGCGCCTTGAGCTCGTCGAAGACCGGCTCGCCGAAGAGCAGCGCGTCAATATTGCTGCCAGCGATGACGGTCGCCTCGGGCGGATCGCGCAGCACAGCTACAATGGCGGCGAGCAGTTGTCCGAACCCATCACGATTCGGAAGATCCTTTATTCCGCTGGCAACGCGCTGCTTGAGACTTGAAGCGTTGACAGCCGCTGCAACCGCCGTTTCCACCGTCTCGGGCAATTCAATATGCTCGGACGCAAGCTGCGCCAAGCCAATCGCGAGCTCATGCTCAGCTGTATCCACAACCATTTCGTGAAAGTCCGGCCTCAGCGCCAGCCGCTTGGCGTCGGAAAGCATGAGCAGGCGACTGGTCACCCGTCGCTTGCGAGCCGATAGCGCGGACAACACCGCCGCCCGATGCTCGGGATGATCTTCCGACCAACGGAGCACCCGTAATAATATTTCAGAATAAGCGAACTTCATCAACGAGCGCAGCACGGTGTCGAGGTCGTCGCGCTTCGCCGTGTCGAGGAAATCAAGGAGCAATATCGCCGACGGCAGGTATTTCAGTTCGCCCAAAAGCCAAATCGCGTTGCGCCGCAACCCCGCGTCATCTTGCTGCGAAAGCGCGACCAGATAAGCGACTGAGCGAGACAAGGGATAAGGCGCGAACAAGTCAACGGCTGATTTCGCGCCGCTACCATCAACTAAGCCGACGCGCTCGATGAAATCTACCGGCAGGTCAAGCGGCAGCGCCGCGATCTCGCGCCAAAGCCACAGCTGCAGCTTGTTGTTGAGCCGGCCCATCTGACCCATGAGCGCGTCGGCAATCTCCCCCTGCTCGGGCAAATCAGCCAGCGCGCTGCGGAAGGCGCCTCGCGCGGCCGCGTTGGCAGCGCATAAGTCAATCAGCTTCGCGATAAAGGTGTCCCGGAATGCGGAATGCAACTCCGGATGCCGCCGCAAACACATGCCAGCCAGGAAAGGATCTATCTCCGCGATCTGGTCGATTGCGCGCAAGCGGTTTTCCGCGCCAAGCGAGTCCACCACAAGCAACATGAGCTTGTCCCATTTTCGCGGCAATCTGCCCGTATCCGCAGCAAATGTCGGGCGCGAAAGGTATTTTGTCAGCCCGTCTCGCTTGAGGCTCTCGGCGGCAAGGCGCTGCTGGAGCAACTCGGACTCGAATCTAAGCCACGGACCAGTGGCGCTAAGAAAGCCAATCTCCAGCGCATACTCGATGATGCGGACATCGCCCACAATCTCGCGCGCCGTTGCTTCCGTCACGAACCGATGCCGGTCTTGCTGCATCATTGACCACGCGAGTTCTTCAAGCCCGGCCAGCGCATCGCCAAAACGCAGTCCAAATCTAGACGCCGATTTATCCTGTCCGCGAAGGCGGAGCAGCGCCGGCGCCGGATCCCGCTGCCACTGATTGTTGGCGAGCGCGCGATCCGCCGAAAGCAGCTCCAAGCCCATCGCCAGATAGGCCAGCGAGCCATCTTCTATCAGCGCTTCCTTATGCCGCAAAATATGTCGGAAGCTGTTCTGCTGCTCAAGCGTCAATACACCGCTCGCCATTCTCTGCGCCAGTTGAGCCTTCATGCGACCAAGGTGAATCTCCGGCAAGCGCTTCCCCGCAGGGCTCCCAGGGCGCATCAACAGGACGCAGCGTAGCTCCGGGTTTGATTCTATCCAATCCATTAGCTCCGCCGCCTGTGAGGGAGCGCGGCCGCAAAAGTCGCTCCAATTGTCGAATATGAGTAAGGTCGGCTTGGTGCTAATCCAGTGCCGCCAATAGGTCAGCAGGGGCCAGTTCGCTTCCATGTAGTCATCGAGCGATCTCGCGCTCGTGTCCCAACGCGCCAGGTCCAACCAGACTGGCGCCGGCGCCTTCTCGTCTCGGAGCGCGGAATGCGCCGCCTCGAGCGCCAGCAGTCGCGTGAAAAATGTCTTTCCGCTGCCGGCTTCGCCCACGATCGCGAATTGCGGCTCGCTTTGCGCCCACGCGAGCAGATCTTGCTGCGGCGCCGAATGGTTCGCCTTCGTGGCGGTGAATTCCCACTCGCGCAGCAAGCCGGTTTGCAGCATCCGCGGCCGGATATCGCCTGCGCCCGGCGCCTCGCCATTGCGGATCGCAGCCCACGATGTCGGCATCCTGGAGCAAGCCGCCTCAGTCGCTTGCATGAACTGGCGCAGATAATCCAGGCGCTCGCCGGTCTGCCCGACCGACTCCGATTCGGGAAATAGACCTAGTAAATTCTCTACGCTCACGTCATTGGGATCGTCAAACCAGCGGCGAAAATCAACCCAGTCGTTGAAGCTAAAGTTGCTGATCTCATCCGTTGAGAAATCGCGCGCTATCACCGCGACCACCGGGATTCCGCGCTCCTGAAACCGCTGGAATTCGGCCCGGCAATGCTTCGATTGCAAGTAGTCATCGGACACAATGGCAACCGCGGCCGTCGCCCGCGCGCGAGCAGCGCGAATCTCGTCCTGCCAATCAGCAGCCAGCTCGATTTCAAAACGGTCCAGCCAAGCATTCCGATAGCAGCGGATAAGCAGATTCGCCAGCTGAAACGCGTACGCGATATCACGGTTGTGGTAGGAAACAAAAATCAAGCTCTCGCTGATGACGGAACTCCCCACTGCGCTCATGCTGACTTCAATTATACTATTGCGCCCGCGGCATGTTGTCCCGGAAGGGCGCAATTCCGCTTGCCAGCCCGTCGCCGCAACCTGTCGCCATCGCCGGAATTCCATTAAGATTCGTCGTCGAGCTAAAGGCGCGAGGCGGCAACGGCGGTGGCGAATCCTCAATTCTGGCGGGGCGCAGTCTATGGCATTACCGCAGCGAGCATCTGGGGCAGCATGTATGTCGTCTCCGACCTGGTCCTAGAGATCGTGCCGCCCTTCACCTTGCTCAGCGCCCGTGTCGTTTTGGCGCTTCTGGCGCTGCTGCCGCTAAGCCGACGCCACGGGCTTGCCACGACGCCCCGGCGCTCGCTGCCCGCCCTGCTTGCCCTTGGCGTCGTCGGCATCGGCATCAGCCTCGGCGCCCAATTCATCGGCACCGATCTGTCCACCGCCGTCAACGGAGCGCTCGTCACCAGCGCCTCGCCGGCTTTTGTCTTGCTCTTTGCCATGATAATCCTGCGCGAACGGCTGACGCTGGCGAATCTCTCGGCGATCGCGCTGGCCACACTGGGCGTGCTCATTATCGTCGATCCCGCCTCTGCCGACTTCAGCTCGCAGACCTTCATCGGCGATGTCTTCCTGGCGCTGGCAGCGGTCACCTGGGGGCTCTACTCGGTGCTCGTCCGGCATGTCTCCGTGAGATTGGCGGCGCCCACACATACGCTAACCGTCTACGCGCTCATCGGCGGGCTCATAGTCTCCTTGCCTGGCAGCCTGCTCGAGCTGGCTCAGGGCGCGGTCGGCGACATCGACGGCGGCGTCGCTCTCGGCGTCGTATACCTCGGCATAATCTGCACCGCATTTGCCCTGCGCCTGTGGAATCGCGCCTTCGCCCTCGTCCCGGCAACCGTCGCGTCGCTATTCTTCTTTGCGCAGCCGCTCGCTGGCGCTGTGCTTGCGGCGATCTTCCTCGACCAGCGTATGACGGCTTCCCTGTGGCTCGGCGGCATACTAATCGCCGTTGCCGTCCTGCTCGCGCTCATCCGCCCGCCGGCCCCCAATGCTAAAGGCCAAGCAGCGACCTAGCTTCGCGCGCCATCTCCAGCAGTCGGAAACGGCGAATATCCGCGAATAGCCGGGCGATGTCTTCTATGCTATCCATATCGTGAGTCGCGCGGACCTCATCGTGATCGGAATCCCGCAACAATTGTCCGATATCCTGCTTGACGCCAGCCAAGCCGCGCAGCGTCATGCCGCAGGCATAACCAATCCGCGCCAGACGCCGGTCTCCGCGCCAGCCAGCGTCGCGCAAGCCGCGCAAATAGGCCGCGAACACCACATCATCGAGTTCGCGCGCGTAGGCTTGCGTGTACCCGGCGTAATACAAGCTGACCGCGACCAGCGACACCAGGTCTTCCCCCGGTCCGCCGATGCCGGCCAGCGCCCAGTCGATCAGATAGGCCGCCTGCCCGCGATAGAGCACGTTGCGGCGGAAGGCGTCGAAATGGCAGAATGTCCGCGGGAGCTGCGCCAAGGCTCGCCGAAAGATCTCCCGCTCGCGCCAAATGGCTTTGATCTCCTCCGCCGCTTCACAGGGCAGGGCGAGCTGGACCAGCGGGCGCTCCAGAAGTTCATCCAGCCGCTTGAAGCAATCCGCCAGCGCTGGCGCAATCGCCGCGTGCCAACTTTGCGACAGCCAGGCCGCGCGCGGCAAGTCCGCGCCACAGAGCCAGGCCCCGTTGAATCGCCCCAGTCGCTCGGCGACATCGGCAAATACTTCGAGATGCCAGTCGCCTTTGCCATCCGCGATGTCTTCCATCCAGATCCAGCAAGACTCGCCGTAATCTTCAACCATGTAGATTCTCGGCATCAGAAAGGAACCCGCCGGTAAATCCGCCAGCAAGCCCGCTCGGGCGATCTCGTATTCGCGCTTCCAATAGTATGGCGAACGCTCCGTCTCGCCCGGGTGCGGATGCAGCACCTTCAAAATCAGCGTCGCTGCGCCGCCCCGCTCCAGCGCCAAGGCATAGCGATAGAGCGCCGTGCCACCGATCGCGCCGCCAAAGCCGCCCCGCACCGGCGCGCATTTCCACGACGAAACCACAGCTGAGCCGTCGCCCGTGACAATCCGCGCCAGCTCCGACAGGGTCGCCTTGGATATTCTGGATGTGTCGTCCCGCCGTCCGTTTGTGTCTGCTTGAAGCGGCATAATCGTCAATCTATGCCCAGGTAGGTCTTCTGCACGGTGGCATTCTGCTGCAAGTTGGCGGCGGTATCGCTTATCGCCACCTCGCCGCTTTGCAGCACGTAGCCCCGGTCAGCGATCTGCAGCGCCATATGCGCGTTTTGCTCCACCAGCAATATCGTCACGCCTTCGTTCGCGATGCGCTGCACCGTATCAAATACCCCGTCAACCAAAACCGGCGCCAGGCCCATCGACGGCTCATCCAACAGCAGCAAACGCGGTCCCGACATCAGCGCCCGTGCGATTGCCAGCATCTGCTGCTCGCCGCCGCTGAGCGTCCCCGCAACCTGTTTGCGGCGCTCCTCCAATCGCGGGAAGAGCTCGTACGCCCCCTTCAAGTCGTCCTTCACTCCGCTGTCCCGCCGCGTATAAGCGCCCATGTCTAGATTCTCTTCGACCGTCAGTTTGGCGAATACGCCGCGACCCTCCGGCACCATTGATATGCCCTTGGCGACCAAAGTGTCGGCTCGCGCCCCCGATATGTCCTCGCCGTCATAGACGACGCTTCCCTCGCGCGGCTCCATCAAGCCCGAGATAGTCCGCAAGGTCGTCGTCTTGCCCGCGCCGTTGGAGCCGATCAACGCGATGATCTCACCGCTGTCGACCGCGAAAGACACGCCCTTCAACGCATGGATGTTTCCGTAATAGGTGTGGATGTCGTGAACTTCCAGAAGCGCCATCGCCGCCTTCCGAATTCTGAATAACTCGCTAGTTCTTACCGCTTGCTGCGGCCGCGCCCCGCCCCAGGTAGGCTTCGATGACATCAGGATTGGTCTGTATCTCCGCCGGCAATCCTTCCGCGATCTTGCGCCCGTAGTCCAGCACGGTGATGTGCTCCGAAATATCCATGACCACGCGCATATCGTGCTCAATTAACACGACCGTGATGTCAAGCTCATCGCGCAAGCGGCGGATGAATCCAGTCGTCTCGATCGTTTCTCGCGGATTCATGCCCGCCGTCGGCTCGTCCAGCAGTATCAGCCTGGGTTTGCTCCCCAACGCGCGCCCTATTTCAAGTCGTCGCTGGTCGCCATAAGACAGGTTCTTGGCGAGCATATCGCCCTTGCCCCCCAATCCGACGAAGCGCAGCAGTTCGCGCGCGCGTTCTTCGCTGCTCTCATCCTCTTCTCGCGTCGCCGGCAAACCCAAGATCGCGCCGATCCAGCTCGACCTCAAATGCGGCTCCTGACCGACCATGATGTTCTCGATCGCCGACATATTGTTGAACAGGCGGATATTCTGGTACGTCCGCGAAATGCCCGAGCGCGTGATCAGGTCCGGCGACTTGCCATTGAGCCGCGCCCCGTCAAACAGTATCTCGCCATCGTCAATCTGATAGAAGCCGGTGATGCAGTTGAAAAACGTCGTTTTGCCCGCGCCATTCGGTCCGATGATGCTGGCGATTGCGCCTTCCGGAATATAAAAATCCAAATCATCAACCGCCACCAAACCGCTAAAGCGCTTGGTCATGCCCTTGGCTTCCAGGATTCGCTTGAGTCCCTTGCGACCGTTCTCAGCCATGTTGGCGCCCTCCGTCCGCTATTTCGCCGGCGCGACTTTCGCTTTGACCGCCGCGCGCACCTCGTGAGTCACAAGCTTCGACGGGATGAAACCCTGCGGACGGTTGATCATCATGATGATGAGCAGCGCCCCGTACATCAAGAACCTGAAGTCCGAAAATTCGCGCAAAAGCTCCGGCATGCCGATCAATACCACCGCGCCCACGACGATGCCCGGATTGCTGGCTATGCCGCCCACAATAATCAGGCTCAATACATTAATTGAAATGAAAACGGTGAAACTATTGGGGAAGACGGTCCCGACCTTCGCCGCGAATATCGCGCCCGCCACGCCGCCCGTCGCCGCGCTCAAGGTGAAGGCCAGCAGCTTCGCGCGCGCAGTGTCAATGCCCATCGCAGTTGCCACGTCTTCATCCTCGCGGATCGCCATCCATTGCCGCCCGGTGCGCGAATTGTTCAATCGTATTGAAACAAACAGCGTGACCAAGCTGGCCGCCAGCACAATATAATACAACTGTTCCGGATTCTTTAGCTCCGTGCCCAGGAAGATCGGCTTCGGTATCGCCTGCACGCCCTGCGCCCCGCCAATCAGCGGCTTCAGCCAGTCGGATATCGCCAGCTTGCCGATGATCTCGCCGAATCCCAAGGTCGCGATCGCCAGGTAATCGCCGCGCATTCGCAACACCGGCACGGCAAACACGAAGCCGGCAAACATCGCCGCCAGCAAGGCCACCGGAATCACCATCCAGAACGTGAAAAAGCCATCCAAACGGCCCAGCGGACCAATCGATGTCAGCACCGCCAGTATATAGGCGCCCACCGCATAATTGGTCACGTAGCCCAAATCAAGCAAGCCGGCCAAGCCAATCGCGATGTTCAAGCCCAGGCCCATCAGCACAAATATGCCGATAGTCACCGCCACATCGCTGAGCGTCCGACCGATCAACCAGGGCAGCATCAACAGAACGCCGGCGAACAGCAGCATGCCGACCCCATTCACCACCCGTTTACGCGGCGCCTCCAGCTGCGTGAATCCCGTTCGTGCCTCCTGACCAAAGCGCGCCCACAGATAACCGACTGCGATGCTGACGACCAAGAGCGCCAGCGCCGGCCGCTGCCGCATCGTGTCGCGCTGGAATAACTCTCGCATCGTCGCCCGATCCAGATTCTCCTGCAAAATCAAACGAACAGTCTCGCCGAATGCGCCCGCCAGCAAGGTGACCGCCAGCCCGTACATCAGCGCGCGCCGCGGAATTGGCGGCAGGATGCGGAATACGCTCCCAACTATGCCAGCCGCAACCGTGGCGAAGGTAAAGGTCAATATGCCCGTGATCAATTCGTTCCGATTGTCGAAAGTGACCACATCGACCCAATCGCGATTAATGTTCACCAGCACGGTCCGCAGATCGCCTTTGATTTCAAAGATCAACGCAAATGAGAACGTAACAATCCCTACGAGCGCAGCGATAGCCAGCCAACTGCCTATGACCAACTGCCTCTCCTTGCCCTGGCGCTGCAGCTGCCAGGCGATGATCGTCGCCACGACAAACGGAATCCCGCGCAAGCTTAGAAACAGCAGCCCGCGATACTCATCCGAATTGAACAGCAGCAGCACGACCGTCGGCAGCGCGGTAAGCAAGCCGACGAGAAGACCATCCGCCAGCAACGACATGATGTCGGCTCTCGTCCGACCTGTCCGCTCCGCCGCTATATAACCGGCCGCGAACGGCGCCAGAACCAGCAGCAGTTGACCCAGGCTGAAGACATCGTTCACCACTTCTCGATCGTGAAACGCTTCTATCATGCCCACGGCGCCGATGAATAGCAGAAAGGCGCCTGACAAAAGACCGAGGCTGACGGCCGTTCGCAGATTCTGCGATCTCAGCAACTCCATGACGCCCTCCTAGGCCTTCGTCTCCGCCAGCCGCTCGCCCAAAATGCCTTGCGGGCGGAAGATCAGCACCAATACCAGCATCGTGAAGGCGATCACATCCTTGAGTTGATTCGCGCCAGGGATCCCCAGCCCGGCCAGCACCAGATTCGGACCTATCGCTTCAATCACACCCAGGAACAGCCCGCCAAGCATTGCCCCGGGGATATTGCCGATGCCGCCAAGAACCGCCGCCGTAAAAGCCTTGATGCCCGGAATGAATCCCATATAAAAGTTGACGCCCTGCGGACGAAACAAGCCGTTGATCACGCCGGCTGATCCAGCCAAAAATCCCCCGACGCCGAAGGTGAACATGATCACCCAGTCGATGTCGATGCCCATCAATCGCGCGACTTCCTTGTTCTCAGACACCGCCCGCATCGCTTTGCCAACGCGCGTCCGCTCCACCAGCCAATACAGGCAAAGCATCAAGACCAGCGCCGCGCAGAAGACGAATACCTGCACCACCGGGATGTTGATGCCGCCAATCTGGATGACGCCCTGAAGCGCCTTGACGCCCGGATACGCTTTGAAGCCGGAACCGTACAACCCGCGAAATGTATATTGCAGAAAGAACGACGCGCCGATCGCCGTTATCAGCGGCACCAGCCGCGGGCTGCCGCGCAAGGGACGATAAGCGATGCGCTCCAGCAAAATCGCCACCGTCATCGACACAAGTCCCGCGAAGACAATCATCAGCAGAATCGCCAGCAGCGGCTGCGCATTCAGAAAGCCCGTGCGGTTCAACGCCTCAGCCAGAAATACCGTCGAAAACGCCCCCGCCATGAACACCTCGCCATGGGCGAAGTTGATCATCAACAAGATGCCGTATACCAGCGTATATCCCAAAGCGATCAAAGCGTAGATGCTTCCCTGAGACAGCCCGGCCGCGAAGAGATTCACCCACTGCGCAAATGAAATCCGCCCCGACGACAAGGTGTTCCAGGCGCCTACCACCACACCCAGGACAATCAGGACCCGCAATACGTCAATTGTGAAGTCAACCCAGGAAAAGTCCTCAGATCCCCACTTTAACATTGTCGACTCCCAATCCTTGAAAGAGCGCAATCGTCCCCTGTGGGCATGTCTCCGCTAAACTTGGCGAATTCTGTCTGCCAAGCGCCTAACTGCTGGCTTCCGCCGCGAAGTTCCACGCCACTGGCGGCGGCCAATTGTCATCGAACACCTCCGCCTCCGTCACCACAAACATCGCCAAAGCCGTGCCGGTCGCGCAGTCGCCAGCGAAGGGCGACTCCTCTTGACAAGTCAAGTCGCCAGTCAAGCCAGGATAATCCTCGGTCGCCTCCAAAGCCGCGCGGATAGCGCCCCGACCGATGATTAGTCCGCCATCGTCCTGCGCCACCGCGACTGATTCGACCGCATTCAGCAGTATATTCGTCGCATCATAAGCATGCGCATGATAACCGGCCGGCGGCGATCCGCCGATGATCTCATCCCATGTCGCCAGCAATTCATCATAAGCCGTCCCGCTTACCAAAGGTCCGGAGATATAAACGCCAATCGCCGATTCGCCGGTGTTTTCGGGAAAGCCGGCCACAAAGCTGGCGCCGCCCCCGATGACATTCGCCTCTTCCAGCCCGGCAATATGCGACATTTGCGCGATAAAGAAATTCGCTTCCGGCTCAAACAGCGGCAGGTAGATGGCATCCGGACTGTTCACGGCGATCTCGGTCAGTATTGACGCCATGTCCGTATCGCCCTTGTTGACCGCGCCCTCGAATACGACCGTTCCCCCCAAGCCCGCAAAGGTATCCGCGACCACGCGCGCCAAGCCTTCAGTATACGGGTCGCCGTCATGTACCGTGGCGATCGTCGCCGCGCCCAGTACATTCGTCGCGAACTCGGCGTTGCGCATCCCTTCCATCAAGCCATTATGGCTGGTGCGGTAATATCCCGGCAAGTGAGATCCGCCAGCATTAATATCTTCGTTGGTCAAACTCGGCGATGTATTCGACGGCGCAATCATTACCATGCCCGCCGAACTGATTATTGGCATCGCCCCCTGCGCCGCGCTGGAACAGTTCGTGCCGATGACGCCGACAATAGTCTCGTTCGCCGAAAGCCGCTGCGCCGCCGTCTGCCCCCCCTCGGCCGTGCACAGGCTGTCTTCTACAATCAACTCAATCTCGCGCCCCAGCAGCTCGCCGTCGCGGCTCAATATCGCCAGTTCGATCCCTCCATGCGAATCTTCCCCGAGATACGAGACGGCGCCGGAAACAACCAGCATAGCGCCCACAGATATGGGCTCGTCAGGTCCCAATACGATGCAGCCAAATTCATCATTGCAAGCTTCTTGGGCGCCTGCGGGAATTAGCAAACTTGCCAGCAAGAAGAGCCCGATCAGCGGAATTACGCCTCGTTTTGCCACGATATCAACCTTGTTTGCAGTACGGAACAAATGGACTTGCAGTTCTGTTGCAGCGCTAACCATCGATTCTCTGCAAGCGTCGGCCCGCCGGCGCGACTGGCGGCGGATACGTGAAGGACAAGCCACAGCGACAACCGCGCAGCTTGTCCTTGTGTCTCGCTAACCTGTCGATTCGTCTCGACGCTCTAGCCGTCGGCTTCCATCGACATTGACAAATCCCAGACGATCGGCGGCGGCCAAGCGCCCTCGTTGACCTGGGCTTCGGTTATCTCGAAAATCGCCAGCGCCGTGCCAGTCGCGCAGTCGCCAGCATACGGCGATTCTTCCTGGCAGGTCAGCGATCCCGTCAAGCCGTCATAATTCTCGACCGCGCCCAAGGCATCCCGTAGCGCCTGACGCCCTATCACCAGCGTGCCGTCATCCATCTCCGCGGCCACCGCCTCTACCGCGTCCATCAACAAGTTGGTCGCGTCGTAGGCGTGCGCGTGGAATCCGCTCGGCGGCGCATCCGTCCCGCCAGGCTGCTCCTCCGCCCAAAGCGCCAGAAACGCATCGTAAGCCTCGCCGGCTACATGCGGACCGGTCATATAGACGCCGACTGCCGCTTCGCCCGTATTCTGGGCGAAGGTAACCGAGAAGCTGCCATCAGCCGTCATCATCACCGTGTCTTCCAATCCAGGCGTATTCGCCGCCTGCGAAACAAGAAACTCCGATTCAGGCACGAATACCGGCAGATAAACAACATCGGGACCGCTCGCCGCAATCTCGGTGAGGATCGCGCTCATATCCGTGTCGCCCTTGCTGACCGCGCCCTGGAATACAACATCGCCGCCCATGTCGGCAAAGGTATCGGCCATCACTACCGCCAGACCCTCGGTGTAGGGATCGCCATCGTGGATCGTCGCGACCGCGCCCGCCATCAACACGTCAGTCGCATACCGCGCGCCCATCGCGCCCTGGAAGAGGTCGTTGTGCGCCGTGCGGAAATAACCGGGCTGGTAGGTGCCGCCGGCGTCGCTGTCGTCGTTGGTCAAGGCCGGCGATGTGTTCGACGACGAAATCATCACCATGCCCGCTTCGCTGATGATTGGCATAGCGCCCTGCGCAGCGCCCGAGCAGGTCGTGCCGATGACGCCGACAATCGTCTCGTCAGCGGCCACGCGTTGCGCCGCTGCCTGTCCGCCTTCAGCCGCGCAGAAGCTGTCCTCTTCAACCAACTCAATGTCCCGGCCCAGCAACATGCCGTCGCGGCCAAGCACCGCTAACTCAATGCCCCCGAGGGAATCCGCGCCATAGAACGACGCCGGTCCAGACATCGCCAGGATTGACGCGATCACTACCGGGTCATCTGGTCCCACCTCGACGCAGCCTAGCGAATCCATACAATGCGAGTCGGCGAGCGCCGGCGCGCCAAAGCCGATGAGCAGGCTCAACAGCATCAGAATAAGGAATAGACGTTTCATGGCTCTTTGTCTCCTATGTAATTGGCGAATTCGTGCCAAGCACGATACTAAGCATTGTAACAGATTTCTGCCAATTTGGATTGCTAGCATGTGATATTGCCTCGTTACTCACGCGCAATTCGCCCCAATCGCGCCTCCGAAGCTACCGCCGCGACCCTCGCCTTGTCTCTACATTCAATAATTGCCGCCTTGCTGTACAATCCAGCCGTCGCCAATTGCAGCCAATGCCGTGAAGATTCTAATCGTCGTCTCATCTCTGGATCTTACCCAGCCCTATAGCGCCACGCCCGCCTGGTGGCAGCTGATGAAAGGCTTATACGAAAACGGCGTCGAACTAATCGCCGTCCCCTATCAAGGCCTGCCTGTCGAGAGCCTGTGGTGGCGCGCCCTGCCGAATCCAGCGCGCTGGCAAGGCGACCTCTTCAAAGCGCTGCGCGATCACGCCCGGTCCCGGCTGCCTCGCATTTCCGCGCGCCAATCCACTGCCGTCTCGCGCGACTCCCTTTCCGACCGCGCCATACGCAAAACCGCCCAAGCCCTCATCGCCCCGCTTTGGGAACGCCATCTCAAGCGCATCCTCGCGCGCGAGCCGGACATCAACGCCGTCCTCTTTCTCTCCGCGCCGCTCAATCACCTTAATGGCGTCCCGCGCTCAATCGTCGAGCGATTCGATATCCCCGTCCTCTACTTTGACGGCGATATGCCCGCCAGCCTGCCGACTATGCAGGGCTTTGCCTCCGGTTTCCGCATCTATCAAGGCGCTGACCTCAGCGAATACTCCGCCTTTATCAGCAACAGCAGCGGCGGCGAAGACCTCCTTCGCCAGCTCGGCGTCAAGCGCGCCCATACAGTCTGGTACGGCGCCGACCCCGACCTCTTCCGCCCCGTCGCGGTCAAAGACCAGGACATTGATATCCTCTTCTACGGGCACGGCGCCGAATACCGCGCCCAGTGGATCGACAACATGATCACGCAACCCTCCCTGGCTCTGCCCGAGGCGCGCTTCGCCGTCCGCGGCACGAACCTTGGCGCGCTGGGCAAGGCGCGAACCCTGCCATACTTGAGCTTCAGCAAGCTGCGCGAATACGTCTGCCGCAGCAAGCTCAATCTATGCATCACCCGCGGCGCCCACGCCAGCGTCTACGCCTCGTCTTCGTCGCGCCCCTTCGAGCTCGCAGCCCTCGGCGCATGCATCGTCGCCAATCCCTATGCCGGCATTGAAGAATGGTTCGAGCCCGACAAAGAACTGGTCATCGTGCGCTCCGCCGACGAAGCCCGCGAAACCTATCGCGACCTGCTGGCGCATGACGGCAAACGCCAAGCGATAGGCGCAGCCGCCCGCGAACGCCTGTTGAAGCAGCATACATTCCGCCGCCGCGCGGCCGAACTAATAGCTATCATCAAGCAATACCTCTGAACGCTCATGCGCGCCCTGACACGCGCTCAGCCCGCTCCTTCACGCGCGAATACGCCGCCGTATCCGCCAGACGGCAGTCGTAATCCGCGCCTCTCAAACGCGACCATTTAGTCGCCTATTCGCCTATGAACTATGCTAGTCTATTCCCTATGAATAGTTATCCGTCCCGGGGCCTAAACCGCAACCATGCCGCGCGCAAACCCAATCACAACACTCAGCGCCCATTACCCGGTTGCACAGCCGCCGCAGACCGTCTGTGTCGATACAGTATCGATAGAGTACGGCGAATTCAGCGCGCCCGGCTATCGTTTTTCCCTACTCCATCCCTCCTTTTCCCTGCTCCATCCGTCTTTTTCCCTACTCCGTCCACCACGTACTGTAAGCGTCGTGACCGCTGGCGCGACATGACGCGGGAGAATCGAACATGCCCATAGACCTCGGCAAAGCGCGCGACTTTGTTCATCGCCAGGGCACGCTCTTTGAACGCGCCTTATTCGCCTGGCTCTTCGACGGCGGCAGCCTAGAGCGCTTGCGACAGATCATCCGCTGCTACAAGAACCCGGACAACGGCTTCGGCCACGGCTTCGAACACGACCTCAAAGCGCCTCAATCCAATCCGCTCGCGCTTGAATACCTTCTCGCCGTAATGAAACACGCCGAGATTCCGCCAGGCGACCTCCTCCAAGGCACAGCCGCCTGGGTCGAATACCGGATGGCAGCCGACGGCTCGCTGCGCAATCCCGCCGAAATCCGCGACTATCCCCTGGCGCCTTGGTGGCAAGAATGGGGCGGCCAGACCATGCCCGACTCCATCGTCGGCAATCTCATCCATTTCGGCTGTGCCACGCCAACGCTGGTCGATCGAACCATCGGCTGGGTCCTCGCCAACAACTCGCCCGAAAAAATCATGGCGAACGAATGGCTATTCATGGCATACCACGCCAACGACTTCTTCTTCGCCGTGGAGGCTATGCCAAATCTGGAACAATACCGTCAGGCGACGCTTGACAATATCGTCGCCTGCGCAACCGCCGCGCCCGAAAACCAACTCGACACCGTCTTCGCCTTCGCGCCCGCGCCCGACTCACTCGTCGCCAACGCGCTGCCGACCGGTTTCATCGACCGCTGCCTGGACGTCCTGGCGCGCGGTCAGCAAACGGAGGGTCACTGGCTAGACCAGCACAACCTGCCGCAATGGTATCCGATGACGACCATCAATGTCTTGCTGGCGCTCCGCCGCTACGGCCACTGGTGACACACGCGCGATATGTCCGCCGCCGTGCTATACTCGCCTGGGACGACCGCCTCTCTAATCAATCGGAGCAGCTGTAATGGCGATTGATGCCATCATCGAATACGATTGCCAGCCCAAGCAGGTCATGTCCGCGGGCGGCATCCTCGATCGCCTGAAGGAACGCCAACGCGCCAACGAAGTCATCGAGTGGTTTCGCGCCGCCGGCGACGAACGCCCTCCCGATCAGATGGGTTTTGAGTTCAGCCAGAGCGCGCCGGGCGAAACCGGCGAGAAGCAACTGGTCGTCGTGCAAGACCTGCTTGACCACGCCGCTATTCTCGACGAATACGCCGCGTTTTGCCGCCGCTGCCCAGCCAGCCCTAACCGAAGTCCCTATGGCTGCGTCGGCTTCATCAATTATCCCATCACCGCGCGCGCTGAAGTCTGGCTCCTGGAACGGCTGCCGCCGCCGGACGAGCCGCTGGTCTGGCTGCTGCTGAAGCAAGGCATCCAGCGCCTGGGCTACGATGGCGCGTCGATCAAAGCGCTGCGCGAAGCCGACAAACCGGACGAAGCCAACCAGCGCGCCTATTTCGAATTGCCCAATGCGCCCAACCGGCGTCTTGGAGAATTGCGCGTCGCCTCCGATCAAGCCCTCGAGATGATTTTCGGGGTCGGCGAGCGAATCATCCCTAACCACGCCGGCATTCTCCTGCTTTTCTTCAACGCCATTGACCGCGATATCGAAGCGAAAGACATTCAGGACATCTCCTCGGCTGACGGGTCCATCCGCGATCAGGTCGCCTTTTCGATGCGCGAATCCGCCGACGATGACGCCTGCATCCGCGAGTTCATCGCTTTCTTTCGCTCGCTTTACACCGCCTGGACCCTGCGTCAGCCGCTCTTCATCGACCCCTGACCGCATCACTATGGGAGACTGCTCAACCAATGCAGAACGACAGCGCCCGTATCGCCTACATCGACACTGTTTCCGAAGCAAATGCCTCCGGCGAATTGCGGCGCGCCTATCGCCGAGCTGCCGACCCCAAGACCGGCAATGTCGACCACATCATGAAGATCCACAGCCTTAACCCGGCCTCGCTGATCGACCACCAGCATCTCTACAAGACCTTGATGCATGGCGATTCGCCCTTGTCGCGCGCCCAGCGAGAGATGATCGGCGTGGTCGTATCCGCCATCAACCGCTGCGAATACTGACTGCGCCATCACGCGCGCAACCTCCGTCAGTTGACCGGAGACCAACGCTTCACAGCCGCCATCGAGCGCGATTACCGCGCGGCGGATCTGCCCGCCGCCGACCGGGCGATGTTGGATTATGCCGCCAAACTCACGCGGTCGCCCGGGGATATGCAGCCGCAGGACGTCGACGCTCTGCGCGACGCCGGCTTTGGCGACCGGGCCATCCTTGATATCGCGCAGGTCGTCGCCTACTACGCTTATGTCAATCGCATCGCCGATGGGCTGGGCGTTGCGCTTGAGCCATACTGGTCCGAGGGGAGAGAAGAGTATGCCGAATGACTATCCGCCGCGCGTCGCTAAAGCCAGCAATACCAGCACCGCCAATATGACGCCGATTGCCGCCAGCGCGTATACGCGGCCAAAAAGCGCGCGCGCGTCCGAACCTTCCTTGAAGATTTCCGACAGTTTCAAGGCTCTCGCCTGTCATCTGGGCTGTCGTCGCCAACATAGCATAGTCTGAACCGCGCCCGATGCCAAGCGCGTGCAATGTCATCGGGCAAGGGATACAATCGCCTTATGCCTAGCATCTCGTCTGAACTGCGCTCGCTATTGCCGGCTGACTTCCACGGCTATATCGCCGTTGTCAAGCGGGATTGCGAAACGTGCCGGCTGATCGAACCGGCGCTGCGCGAGTTGAACGGCAGCCTTGGACTGCTGATTTATTCGCAGGATGATCCCGAATTCCCGGAAACCATCCCGCAGGTCCGCGATGACTCGGCGCTCGAGCTGTCATATCGCCTGGAGATTGAAGTCGTGCCGACGCTATTGCGCATTGACGGCGGACGCGAGACAGAGCGGCTGGTCGGCTGGAAGCGCGCTGATTGGCGGCGCATGACCGGGTTGCCGGCGCTGGGCAAAGGTTTGATCGACTTCAGTCCCGGCTGCGGCTCAAAGTCGGTCGATCCAGGCATGCCCGAAAAGCTGGCCTACAAATTCGGCGACACGCCCTTGAAAGCCCGCCGGATTGAGGTCGCTGGATTAGAGGATGAGCACGAACTGGCCTTCGAGCGCGGCTGGTCGGATGGCTTGCCAGTTGTGCCGCCCACCGAAGCGCGCGTCCTGCGAATGTTGGCCGGCGCAAGGCGCGCGCCTGACGAAATCATCGGCATCGTCCCGCCCGACAACGTGCCTTGCAGCGTCGAGAAGGTCGCCATTAACGCGGTCATGGCTGGCTGCAAGCCCGAGTATCTGCCGGTCGCGCTGGCGGCGGTCGAGGCCGCTTGCCGTGATGAATTCTGCATGCACGGCGTGCTCGCCACCACCTACTTTGCCGCTCCCATCATTATCGTCAACGGTCCCATCCGCGACACGATCGGCATGAACTGGGCGCATAACGCTTTGGGGCAGGGCAATCGCGCCAATTCCACCATCGGCCGCGCGCTGCAATTGGTCATCCGCAATGTCGGCGGCGGTCGTCCGGGCGGCGTCGATCGCGCCACGCTTGGGCAACCGGGCAAAGTCGGTTTCTGCATCGCCGAGCGCGAGCATGATTCGTTCTGGGAGCCTCTGTCGGTCGAACGCGGATTCAGCCCCGATGAATCGACGGTCACGCTTTTCGCTGGCGGCGGCGTTCATCCCATCGCCGACCAGAAATCACGCGCGCCGGAATCGCTGACCCGCAGCCTGGCGCTCAGCTTGCGCACCGTGATGCACGCGAAGAGCTACGGCGGGGCAAGCGCCCTGCTGGTCATCTCGCCCGAGCACATGCGCGTCTTCCGCGAGGCCGGCTGGAGCAAGGCGCGTTTTCGCGACGAACTCTCGCAGCATCTGACCGTTGCCGGTCGCGAGGTTATGACGGGCGCGGATGGCGTTGCCGAAGGGATGCCCGCTCGCTTGGCGGACAACCGCTTGTCGAAGTTCGGCGCCGGCGGCTTGTTGATCATCCATGCCGGCGGCGCGGCTGGCATGTGGTCAGCGGTGATCAGCGGCTGGGCTGCCAGCGGAAAACACGGCAGCCTACCGGTGACGATTGCGATAAAACCATGAGACGAAAACCGGAAGTCGAAGGAGACAGACCTGATGAAATTGCTCGACCCAACATCCGAACGTCAGCCAGGCAAGCGTGAGCGCCTGCCGCGTCCCCGGTCGCTGGCTAACAAGCGCGTCGCCCTGCTCGATATTTCCAAGCCGAAAGGCGATATCTTTCTCGACTGCCTCGCCGGTCAGCTGGATGACCTGGGCATTCAAACGCGGCGCTACCAGAAGCCGACCTTCACGCGCGTCGCCCCGGTCGACCTCAAGCATCAGATCGTCAGCGAATGCGACCTGGTCATTGAGGCGCTAGCCGATTGAGGCTCTTGCACGTCGTGCAGTGTGCACGACATCACGGATTTGGAGGCGCGCGGGATTCCGGGCATGTTCATCGCATCTGACGAATTTGTCGAGGCGGCGGCGGCGCAAGGCGCGTCGCTCGGTTTTCACCCGGCCGCGTGTTATGTGCCGCACCCTATCCAGGACCGCAGCGATGAGGAAGTGCGCCAACTGGCTGCCTCCGCCTTTGAGGACATCCTGGCGGAATTGCTCGCGCCCTAGCCGGCGATGCTCACTGGTAACGGCTGATGACCACCGCGGTATTGTGGCCGCCGAAACCGAAAGAGTTGCTGAGCACGTGCCGCATTTGGGCGGGCGCGCCGACATTCGGCGTGTAATCCAGGTCGCATTCCGGATCGGCGGTGTCGAGATTGATGGTCGGCGGGATGAAATTGTCGAGCAGCGCCTTCACCGAGAAGATCGCCTCGGCCGCGGCGGTCGCGCCCAGGATATGCCCCGTCATCGACTTGGTGGAACTGATGGGGATTCTGTATGCGTCTTCGCCAAGCGCCTGCTTGATGGCGAGGGTCTCGCTCTTGTCGTTCAGCTGCGTCGCCGTGCCGTGCGCGTTGATATAGCTGATGTCCCGGGCGCAGATGCCCGCTTCTTTCAGCGCGCGCCGCATGGCTTCGGCGGCGTCGAGGCCATCGGGATTGGGCGCAGTGACGTGGAAGGCGTCGGAGGTGTGCCCATAGCCGGTGAACTCGGCGTAGATTCTAACGCCGCGCGCCAAGGCGTGCTCGAGGTCTTCGAGGATCATCAGCGCCGCGCCTTCGGCCGCCACGAAGCCGTCGCGAGACGCGTCAAAGGGGCGGGAGGCTTTCACCGGCACGTCTTCGGTGTTGGTCAGCACTTTCATATTGTTGAAGCCGCTGATCACCATCGGCATGATACAAGCTTCGCTGCCGCCGGCGACCATGACTTTGGCGCGCCCCATGCGAATGAGATCGGCGGCGTCGCCCAGGGAGTTGTTGCTCGTGGCGCAAGCCGAGGTGATGTTGTAGTTGGGACCCTTCAAGCCGAAGCGCATGGATACGCGCGAGCTGATGCCGTCGTGCAGCAGGGCGGGCACGATGACCGGGCTGACGCCCTTGTGTCCGCGCGCCTGGAAGCCTTGCAGCGCTTGCACGACCGTAACGATCCCGCCGATGCCGGAGCCGACGACGACGCCGACATCGTATTTGTTGTCGTCGCCGATTTCGATTTCGGCATCGTTCAGCGCTTCTTCGGCTGCAATCAGCGCCAGCATCTGGGCGCGGTCCATGCGCCGCATCTGGCGCCGCCCGAACTTGCCTTCGAGGTCGATGTTCTTGACCTCGCCGGCGACCCGATTCTCGACCAGGTCAGCGTCAAACAGGCTGATCCAGTCGATGCCGGACTGGCCGGCGCGGATGTTCGCCCAGGACTCGTCAACGGTGTTGCCTACCGGGCACACCAGCCCCATGCCGGTGATGACTACGCGCTTTTCCCCCATT
This sequence comes from Anaerolineae bacterium, assembly GCA_022824465.1. GTDB lineage: Bacteria > Chloroflexota > Anaerolineae > Aggregatilineales > Phototrophicaceae > UBA6055. The sequence goes on along the minus strand of JAJDZV010000004.1, from coordinate 57,687 downwards.
AGCCAGCTCTCTTGCTTGTTTCGTCCCGAATTGAATGCGCGCCGCGTATCAGCGCCGCCCATTATAACGTCGGCGGCGCGAGATTAGAATTGTTCGTCCGGCGCATCGGGCTCACGCGCGAGATTGTCCAGCAGCGCCTGCTTGATATCGGGCGGCAGGTCATACCAGGGCAAGCCAAGCAGCGCGCCTTGCAATGCCCATAGCATGGCGATATTCACGTCACGCTGCGCGCGCAGGCGCCGGTAGGCTTCCAGCGCGCCGACGGCCTCCAGCTGCGCTGCCGATGTGATGCCGATGCCAGACAGCTTGGCTGCGGTTTTCGCGCCGATGTTGCGCAGCTTGATCAGGTCGCCTGGCATGGGGACCTTAGCCTAGTGGGCGCCGTCGTCGTGCGGCGGACCGGCGACGGCGATGACCATATCTTTGGCGTTGAGGTAGCGCCGCGCGGCCGCCAAGATCTGGTCGCGCGTAATTCGGCGGATCAAGCCGTCATAGTCGAGAAGGAAGTCCAGCCCGAGCCCGAAGCTCTCCATGCTGTGGATATGGGAGGCGATGCCTTCGTTGCTTTCAAGGCGCAAGGGCATGCGCCCGGTGAAGTAGCTCTGGTTATCCGCAAGGTCGTCATCCGAGACCAATTCTGTCGCGAGCCGCTCGATCTCTTCGAGGATTGCCGTGATCGCGCGGTCGACATTCTCCGGATTGACGCCGGCGCTGGCTGTCCAGGGTTCGGGTCCATGCCCGCCGCCGAGCCGGCTGTAGGCGTAGTATGCCAAGCCTTTGTCTTCGCGCACGCTCTTGCCGATGCGCCCCATCATGCCGAATTCGCCCAGGATGCTGTTCGCCAATTGGGCCGGCAGGAAGTCGTCGGCGGCGCGCGCGGGACCGATGATGCCCAGGCTGATGTCGGATTGGGTCTTGCCGGGCACAGTGATCGAATGCCGCTGTTGGTTGTCGCGGTCGCCAGGCGCCTCGACGCTCAAGACTGCGGGCTGATCAGCCGCGCGCCAGCCGCCGAAGGCAGCGCCAGCCAGCTCAATGGCGGCTTCGGCGTCGACAGCGCCGACAATGACCAGGATCATGCCGCGCGGTCCGTAATGGCGGTGATGGAATGCTTCCAGGTCGGCGACTGTGATATTGGAGATGCTGTCTTCGCTGCCATAGGTACTGTAGTGGTAGGGATGGCAAGCGGGATAGAGCGCCTCACGCATGGCTTTGGCGGCGCGGTAACGGGTGTCGAAGCTGCTGTATTGCAGCCAGGTCAGGCGTTCGCCGCGCAGCCGTTCAATATGCTCGGCGGGGAAGACCGGGTTGCGCAGCGCATCGTTGGCGACGTCGATCAAGGTCGGCAGGTCTTCCGCGAGCGCCTTGCCGGAAAAGCCGACCTTGTGGCGGTGGCCGCGGAGGCTGAGCTCAGCGCCGATATCCTCGAGCGCGCCGTGAATGGCGTCGAAGTCGCGGCTGGCAGTGCCGGTCATCAAGGCGCCGGCCGCTAGCGAGGATAGTCCGCTTTGTTCGGGCGCTTCGTAGATGCCGCCGGCGTGCAGCGAGCCCATCAGATTGACGGATTGCACGGCCGGATTTTCGTAGACCAAGATGATGAGGCCGTTGTCAAGCGCCTCGCGCCGAATGTTGCTTGCGTTTGGGATGCTCGCTCGTCGGGTTGTCATGCGGACGTCGTCTCCTCTTGCGCGTCGATGGGCTGCAAGACGCCGACCACGCGTTGCCGCGCCACCAGATAGCGCCGCGCCACATCGAGCACATCATCGGCGGTGACGCGCATCAGGCGATCGGCGTAGTTGTCGAACCAATCGACCTCGCCCAAGATGAAGGATTGCGCCAGCCAATAGGCTTGTTCGGTGACGCTCTCGGTGCTGTAGGCGAAGGCGGCGCGGGTCTGCTTGCGCGCTTTTCGCAATTCGTCGTCGCTGATGCCGTTGGTTTGCAGACGCTCGATTTCGGCGAGCAGGACGGTTTCGGCTTCGGCGGGCGCGCGGCCTTCGCGCAGGGTCACGAGGATGCTATAGAGATAGGGGTCGATGGTGGGCGTGAGCCAGGCGCCGACGCCGGCGGCGATCTCGGTCTTGACCAAGGCTTGATAGAGGCGGCTGGTCTTGTTGTCGGAAGCGCCGCTCGAGCCGCTGAGCACGGCGTCCAGCACCTTGAGCTTCAGCCAGTCTTCGTGTGCCGCGGCGGGGGCGTGGTGGGAGAGCTCGAGGAAGGCGGTTTTTCCAGGGCGCTCGACATTTATGCGGCGCTCGCCTTGCTGCGCTGGTTCGGCGCGGACGAAGAGGTCAGGCGTATTGCTCGCGGGAATTGCGCCGTACAATCGCTCGATTCTCGCCAGCATGTCATCCGTATCAAAGGCGCCGACGGCGATGACAGCGGCGTTGGCGGGGCAGTAATGGGCGCGATAGTGCTGGTAGAGATCGTCGCGGGTCATGGCGCGCAAGTCGGTTTCATCGCCGATGATTTCGTGATGATAACCGTGCACGCGGAAGGCGCTGCCTCGGACGCCCTCCTGCAGCCAGAATGTCGGCTGGTTCTCGGCGCCTTGTCGTTCGGAGATGATGACCGTGCGCTCGGATTCGGTCTCGTCGGGATCGAAGATGGCGTTGACCATGCGGTCGGCTTCGGCGCGCATAGCGATATCGATCTTGTCGGCGGGCAGGGTCTCGAAATACTTGGTGGCGTCCATGGAGGTGAAGGCGTTCCACTGGCCGCCGGCGCGGTCGATTTCGCGGTCGAGCAGGCCGGCCGGGAATTGCTCGGTGCCCTTGAACATCATGTGCTCGACCCAGTGGGAGATGCCGGTTCGGCCGGTGGGTTCGTTGCGGCTGCCGACGCGGTAGGCGAGCCAGAAGCTGATAACGGGGGCGCTGTGGGCTTCGCGGAGGAGGATGGTGAGGCCGTTGGGGAGGGTGTGGTGGGTGAGGTTGGGCATGGGCGTCCTTTGCCTTACTTCGCTGATTTCTCGCGGTCGTCATGGAATTCGCCTGCCAGGTCGCCGACTCTGATGTCAATAAGGTCGAACTTCATGGCGACAGCTTTTGGCAGGGTATTACAAGGCGGTGAATGCGTTGGCTAATTCAGGATAAGAGCGGCAAGCCCGGCGCCGCATCGTTGCGCTTGAGCGCCTGCGTGAAGCGGAGTCACGTCCAAAGCGACTAGACTTGAAAGGGCGGGATAATCTTGATGAGGCCAAGCAAGGCGCCACAAATGACGATGATTCTAAATGTCAGATCGCTTTTCAGCTTTTCCAAATCAGCTTTCGTTGCCAAATGCGGACCCTCAGATTCGATGGAAGATTCAACACAAGCCATGCGTTCAGTCAGCGTCTGGTCGTTTGTCGTCATTTTCCTAGCTTGTCCACCTTGTCGTCAACATCCTTTATCTGCGCTTGAACGGAGTTGAATCGCTCGTCCATAGAGTTTAGTCTCATGTCAATGGACTTCAGTCGTTCGTCCGAGGAGTTGAACCGCTCGTTCATAGAGTTGAACCGCTCGTTTACGGAGTTGAATCGTTCGTTTATGGTGTTGAACTTCTCCGAGTGAGTAGCAAGGATTTCTCTGATTTCAGCATGTGCGTTAGCGGACGCTCTGTAGATGCCAAAAGCGCCGCCTGCAATTGCCGCGGCAATCGCTAGCGCCCCCTCGATACTAATAACTAAGTGTGTAGCTTCCACTGCCTGTCGCCTCGACGCTGATTGAATATATCACTATGCTACCATAATTGTGTCATACTTCAAAGATTTCCCGCGCTGGAAGGGGGGGTGGATGTCTAGCATGCCGCCGCATCAGTTTATGCCTTCGAAGTTATCTCTTCACAAGTTAGAGGTTCAACATAATGGTCTATTGATAATACTCGGTGCATTTCCCATCCCGGTATCCACTGTTCGTAATTGTAAAAGCTGTCAATCCTATCTCTGACTCTGGCCCAGAAAAAAGCGGGAATGATTAGCAGGTTAAATTGTCCGGCCTCGGAACGCATTCCCTCAAAAACCTGTTGACTGTCCATATACTCATCCGGCGTATGGTGTCTGGAGCTTATACCGACGTATCCTTTAGCAAATCCGTCATGGGCAAATCCGTTACGTACCAGGTCACGCAACTGACGATATGTATCCTCATCAAAGCCAATGGCTGGAAAGAACATTTTCATTGTTTCGCTCCAATTTTGTTTGGGCCACCCTGTCTTCAGCTTATACACTAATTCCATACAAGGCATCATTAGGACAAGTGCCGCAATGTGATTTTCGCTCCCGCCACGTATAAGACTGTCAATTTGCGATCTATAGCATCTTTCCCACATGTCCTTCGCTGTACATTTTTCCCCACCTAAAATGTATCGTGTCTCTCGAAGCCTCTTGGGGATTTCTTTATCTCTTGGAGGGAAGAGCGGGTGAAATTGTTCATATCGAGCAAGGAATTGCTCGGCTGTTTCATCAACAGCAGTGGAGAAGTCTTTTCTATGGAAATCGTCCTCATACATTAATTTGACGAATCCGTCTTTAGGCGAATCTGATGTGTAAATATATTGAGCCAGTTCGCTTTCTTCATAGAATTCTTGGACAACGCTGCGTTCCTCAATGTACAGCCATTTTTCTCGCGGCGGACTGTACATCTTCTTTACGCTTTTCTGATCTCGTTGTTCCCATTTGTAAAAGTCGAGTATCCATTCTTTAACTTGCTCGGCAGTGCGAATAGATAATCTCATAGGATCAGAATTAGGGATTTTCTCCCAATGTTCTGATACGAACTCGTATGTTTCTTCGTTGGCAGATATTCTCCATTTTGTTCGAGTGTCGTTATCAACGATTTTCACTTCCCACCTGCCATCCATCCCCGGAATGGACGCGAAATAGCCACAGATGTCCGTAAACAACGCCTTACCGAAATCATGTACAAAGTTAAGTGAAAACAGTTTGTCCGTTGGCTTCCAAGGTTCAGGGGCTACTTTATTGAGCCAAACAACATTCCCGTTTGGTAAACGCCTCCGATTACCGGCTTTCGATATCTTTGATTGCATAAGGCGGTAGACTTTCACATCGTCTATCGCGTGAACTTGCACAAGCCGCTGTATCTCATCCGATATTTTCCTGTATGGAAAAGTCCCTATTGTCCCGTTTACCTCATAGTGACACCATAGGACCATCGCTCGTTCTGTATTCTTTGTGTTCATCAATCAAAGGACTTTTATTATTCCGAGCATCTACGCCGAAAAGTTAATCGTGCATAAATCTCTCTGCCATTGAGCCAGAATCTACTTTGCCTGCCAGACAATTCCTTTATGAGCGGTCTATCCATATCTAAAATCTCGAATTGCTCGGTATTGTGCTTACTCCATACAGCGCCGTATGTTAGCACAAAAGTTCCGTCGTCGCTACGCTGAAATCGAATCGCGACCATACAGTCGCCCACCCCCAGCGCGCCCATGCTACCCTGACCGCATCGTGCGCCTTAACAACTGAACATCCGCCGGCGTCAAATTGCCAAATTGCCGAAAAAATGTTTCACCCGGCGGCAAAGTGGCAATAGTCACCCGCGCAGCTTCCGCTCCAGCACGCGCCCGCGCTCATCCAGGCTCGCTACCCACTCGCCCGCCGCTTGCCCGGATTTGCAGAGATTGACACTTTCGAGCGCCGGTGTTAAGGTTTCAGTGTGAACAGGAGGCATTATGGCAGCACAGAGCTTTGAAAGCCGGATACCATCGCTCGAGAGGTCAGTCACGCGCCTTGAAGGCGCCTATGAACACGTCGCGACTAGGGCCGACCTCGCGGATGTAAAAACCGATATTGCGACTTTGGCGGCCAGAGTGCAACTGCTGCAGTGGATCACCGGCATCGGCTTCACAGTAATTGCCGGGCTGCTGATTCATTTTCTAGGTTAAGCCGCGCCATCGTACTTTTTCTCTGCGGCACACATCACCCCCGCAGCTTCCGCTCCAGCACGCGCGCCCGCGCATCCAGGCCCGCCACCCACTCGCCCACCGCCGCCACCGCCCGGTGCATGCCCGCCGTCGACCGCGCATGTCCCACCGCGCTCAGCCTGACCATGTACTCGCCCGCGCCCGTCCGCGGCGACAGCAGCAGCAGGGCGTGCTGCTCGATAGTCGGCTCCTCGACCACGACTTCAAAGACGGCGGTATCGCGCTTGGGATCGGCGTAGGCTCGCAGAACGGCGATGTGGGCGCCGCCTGCGTGATGCCGCGTCGCCTTGAAGCGGTCGACGATCTCGGCGGCGGACAGGGGCGACTGCAAGAATAGATGCGGCATGTCCAGCTCCTTGATGATTGCGGGATGCGCCACCGGTGTGGCGTTGCGCTGGTAGCAGAAGAAGTGGGCCGAGCGGCCTTCGCGGTAGCCCTTGAGTTCGTATTTGGTCGGGAGGCGTCCGGCGATTTGGTCGAGCCAGGGGGCGTCGAAGCGGTTGGTCAAGCCGGGCGTTTGTGATAAGAGGGCATGCGCCGTTTCGGCATAGTCTCGCACATCGGTGGCCAGATGCAAAGCGCCGCCCGGGCATAGTCGGCTGGTCAGCAGGTCGACTGTGTGGCGTTGGATCAGGCGGCGGCGGTGGTGGCGCTTCTTGAACCAGGGGTCGGGATTGTTGATGTGAAAGGCTTGCACGGATTGGGGTTCGAGCAGGTGCGCCAGAGCGGTTTCGGCGCGCGCGTGTATGGGGCGGACATTAGGCAAGCCGCGCGCTTCGATTTTGGCTTCGGCTTTGTCCATTGACTGGCTGGATATCTCGAGCCCGAGGATATTGCAGTCGGGATGCGTCTGGGCGAGGCGCAGCAGGAAATCGCCATTGCCGAAGCCGATTTCGACGATCAGGGGCGCGGGGCGGGGGAAGAGCTGTTCCTGACTCAGGGGCCAGTCGACGGTCAAGACGTTGAGTTTGCGCGGAGGCGTCACGGTTTGCAGCGCTTGAGATATTGGTTTAGCCCGCGGGACGCGTCGACACGGACCTGCGGGAGGGAGTCGGGGGCGGGGGAACTTCTGGTTTCAGCGTTTCCGGCACCATGAAGAGGAAGATGCCGGCGGCGGCCACGCCCGCGCCTGCGATGAGGAAGATCGCCGAGCTCAAGACGAGGATATCGGCGACGACGCCGACGACCAAGGGCGCGCCGGTATGCCCGACATCGCCAATCAAGCGCCAGATTCCCAGGAATTCGCCACGCGTCCGAGCTGGCGAGAGGTCTGAGCCCAGGGTCATCATCGTGCCGGCGCCCAAGCCATTGCCGAAGCCGATGAGCGCCGCCGCGAGGAGCAAGCCGGCGCCGGAGGCCGCGAAGGGCACGAAGGCCATGCCTAGCGCTTGAATCGCGAAGCAGGGCACGATGGCGAATTTGCGCCCGAAGCGGTCCATCAGCCAGCCGGCCACGAGGAACAGGCTGAAATCGACCGCCATGGATATGCTGACGATGAATCCGATCTGGTCGACGCTGAGCCCGAGCACGTCGGCGGCGAAGAGGGGAATCACCACGATTCTGCCGGCGCGCACGGTTTGTCCGAAGAGCTGCGCCATGCCGGCGGAAGCCAGCACGCGATGATTGGCTTTGAGCACGGCGAGCAGGCGCAAGGAGTGCCGCGCCGCGCTGCCGGGGGCGCCTTTGTTTTGGCGGCGGCCGCGCGTGAACATGGCGACCAGGGCGAAGCCGATGGCTGTCACGAGGGCGACGCCGATGAAGGCGGCACGCAGCCCGAGGAGTCCGGCGACGATGCCGCCGATGGCTGGTCCGATGAAGCCGCCCAGTCGATAGGTTCCGCCGAACAGGGATATCGCCTTGCCGCGCTGGCTGAGCTCGACCTGATTGGTTACGTAGACGTGGGCGGAAACTGTGTACATTGAGCGGCCGAAGCCGGCGATCAGGCGCAGGAGCAGCACAATCCAAATGGTTTGCGCGAAGAATAGCAGCAATATCGACAGGGCTTTGACGAGCAAGCCCATCATCATGACCTGTTTGTTGCCAAAGCGCCGTTGGATCATGCCGGTCGGCAGATCGGCGATCAGCGTGCCGAGACCTTCGCCGGCGAGCACCAAGCCAATGAGTAAGTAGCCGACTTCAAAGTCGGTCGCGTAGAGCGGCAGAATTGGCACGAGCAAGCCTTGCCCGACGGTCGCCATCAAGGCGGGCAAATAGAAGGACAGGATCAAGCTACGCAAGCCGGCCGCGGCGCCGCTTGATTTTCGATTTCGCTTCAATTCCGTCATGGCTTTGGACTTGGGATTCAATGGCTTTCGGTCAGCGCTCAGCCGAAATCTCGCAGCACATTGCCCAAGACGGCAATCGCTCTTTCGATGGCGGGTTCGTCGACGCGCGTGAAGTTCAGTCGCATGGTCGCCAAGCCGTCGCGTGGATGGATATAGAAGTGCTTGCCGGGCACGTAGGCGACTTTGTTTTCGACCGCCTTCCAGTAGATCTTCTCGGCATCGACACCGGGCGGTCCTTCGACCCAGATGAACATGCCCCCTTCCGGCTCGGTCCAGCGGTAGGAATTGGGAAAGCGCTGCTTCATCGCCTGGAGCATGGTTTCCTGTCGCGGTCGATAGAGATCGATAATCTTGGGCACTTGCCGCTCGATGGTTCCGCCGCAGATGTACTCGGTTGCCAGCGCCTGGGCGTAGGTGTTGCTGTGCAGGTCGGCGCTTTGCTTGGCGGTATACAGCCAGTCGCGTATCAGCGGCGGCGCGACGCAGAAGCCCAGGCGCAAGCCCGGCGCGAATATCTTCGACAAGGTGCTGGCGTAGACGGTATTTTCGGGCGCGAAGCTGTGGAGCGGCGGCACGAAAACACCGCGATAGCGCAGATCGCTATAGGGATCGTCTTCAACCACCAGCGCGTTTTTCGCTTTGATGATCTCGGCGATTTGCCGCCGTCTTTCAATGCTTAGCGTGCGACCGGTTGGATTCTGGAAGGTTGTCACCAGATAGATGAATTTCACGCTGTGTTGATCCAGCGCGCGCTCGAGAGAGGCTGGGATGATGCCGTAGTCGTCTGTGTCGATGCTGACGTAACGCGGCTCGTAACTGCTGAAAGCCGATATGGCGCCCAGATAACTGGGCGATTCCAGGGCGACGATATCACCAGGCGACAGGAGTATTTTGCCAATGGTGTCCAGGACGCTCTGCGAGCCGTTGAATACGAGGAGCCGCTCGGCCTCGGAATGAACCTGCTTAGTCGCCAGATAGCTGACCAGCGCCTCGCGAAAGGGCGCGAAGCCTTCGGTAAGGTCGTATTGCAGGGCGGCCGCGCCATAGCGGTCGAGAACGCGTTCGTTGATTTGGTACAGCTCTTCGATGGGGAAGGTCTCGGGCGCTGGTATGCCGCCGGCCAGCGAGATCATGCCTGGCTGTGAAACAACCTTCAAGATTTCCCGGATGGGATTTCGGTGCATGTCGCGCGTGCGCTGGCTGAGGAGCTCGCGAAAAGTGTCTGTCAAGGTTCGCCCTTCCTATACAAAAAAGCCGCCGAAACCACGTCGGTTTCGGCCGCTTGCAACCGATCAAGATCAGATTCTAAACTATGCGAGATAGTCGCGCAAATTGTGCGCCAATTGCGGATGCCGCAGGCGCCTGAGCGCTTCTTTTTCCAATTGGCGAATACGCTCTCGGCTCAAGCCAAACTTGTTGGCGATCTCTTCAAGCGTATGCGGTTCGCCGCCGCCCAAGCCAAAGCGCAGACGCAGGATGTGGCTCTGGCGCGGGGTAAGCTCAGCCAAGACTTCTTCGATGGCTTCTTCAAGCAGGTTTTGGGTCGCTGATTCGACCGGGCTGACCGAGTCCTGATCTTCGATGAAGTCGCCGAATTCGCTATCGCCGTCGTCGCCGACGGGCCGTTCGAGGGCGATGGCGTGTTGGCTGGCGTCCATCATTGCGCGCACGGCGTCGGCGGCCACTTCCATGGCAGAGGCAATCTCTTCAGCCGTCGGCCGGCGCCCCAGCGTTTGCTCGAGGTCTTGGGCTGCGCGGTACATCTGTCGAATGCGCTCGGTCATGTGCAGCGGAATGCGTATGGTGCGGGTCTTCTGGGCCAGCGCTCGGGTGATGGCTTGTCGGATCCACCAGGTGGCGTAGGTGCTGAAGCGGTTGCCGCGGGAGTAGTCGTATTTGTCGACGGCCCGCATCAAGCCGACATTGCCTTCTTGTATGAGGTCGGGGAAGGGCAAGCCCTGCCCCATATAGCGTTTGGCGATGCTGACGACGAGGCGGGTATTGGCCCGCCCCAAATGTTCTCTGGCGCACTGGCCGTCAAAGACCAGCCGCCGCAGATGCCGCCGCCATCGCGCGCTTTTCTGCAAGACGTCGGGGTTATCCAAGCGAATGCGCGCTTTCAAGCCGCGCTCGATGCGCTTTGCCAGGTCGATTTCGTCGGTGGCTGTCAGCAGCGGTTCTTGCGCCATCTGCCGAAAATAAAGTCCGACGGGGTCGTCGGACGATATGGCGCTCAGATCCGCTACGATGCGGCTTGGAATGGAGTCGCGGTTTTCAAGCTCGGTCTCGACCGCGTCGCCAGCGGATTTGGAAGACGAACTGTCGCCGTCGCGGCGCAATTCAATGCCGAGCTCGTTCAGCTCGTACAGCAGGTTGCGCAAGGCGGCGCGGTCGTCCCCGTCATCGTCTAGCGCTTCAACAATCTGTTCATAAGTTACATAACCGCGTTTTTCTGCCAGCTCTACAAGTACTTGTATCACGGCTTCCCTCTGGTTATTGGATGAATAAGAATAAGTGGAATTGTTCGCCGATGCTATTCGCCTATGTGAAGTCTATTTTGCGCCAATTGTTGCGCCCTTGTCAACAGATAAAATGAATCAAAACAGGCGGCTAGAGTCTCAACAAGCAGGAGTGGCTCATACAGCTCTCCGGCAGCGAATGCGTGAGTCGCTCGCGCGATTGCGGGCAGCCGCGACCGGGCGCGCCATAGGTCCGGCGCCTGGCAGAGGAAAGGAAGCAGGCGCCACAAGGGGCTGAGGAGCGGAGGCCTTAGGGATTGGAGCGTCGCCGCGGTCTACCTCGCCCCCGGCCCTGTCTCCGAATCATCGGAGGGGGGAGCAAACGAGGCGGGATCAGGCGGTTTTCAGGGAGCCTTGCCTGCGAACGCGGGGACCCTTGTATTGTTTTGGTAGTTTTCCAGTTCGTTTGAATTGAGAATCAGGGTCGCAGACAAGCCTTGCAGTCGACTTGTTATCTGGAGTTGCACAGGTTATCCGCAATTGCTGCGAATCTCGCGAGGAAACGAATGGGCGAAGGGTATTATCGCCGCAGGATGCGGTTGACAATCCCGAACCAGAAGGGCGCGCCTTGCGCCGCGGCGATTACGGAGATTGCTATGCCGAGAAACTTGCCCGCCACTAAGCGGAGCCAGCCGTCGGGATTGTTGTCGGGGAAGTAATTCCAGAGATTGTTCGGGTTGCTCAGAGCCGCTGGCTGGTTCGCGACGTTTTGGAAGGTCCAGCCGAGGGGCAAGCTCAAGTCCTGAATGTCTTGCAGTTGATGAGCGATCTCGGCGCCGGTCCCGACGGCATCCTCTATTGAATTGGCGGGATCTACCTGATTCGCTCGGAATTCATCAGCATCCGCGCCGGACGCTTCGTCCACCTGGCTCTGCAAATCGCCGCTCTGCACGGAGTAAGTCAGTTCGCTCGAGAGGGCCTGTCTCTGCGCTGGATTTTCCCAAAGCGAGCGTGCGATATTAACCGTGTCGATGTTCAAGACCAGCGCGAAGGCGAGCGCGACTACGACCGACAGGGCTTTCATCCGCGAGGCATAGGCCGCGCTGGCGCTTTGCATGGATGTGTTGAACCAGGTCTCCAGATTGCCGCGCGCGGCTTCCATGCTGTCAGCGCTATACATGACGGTGGACAAGGCATTGCGCAGGTTGGGGCTGTCTATCTGCTTGATGCCGGCCATGAGCGCGATGTTGTTCGTCGGCTCCAAGCCGAGCAAGCTCACGTCTTCATCAATCTGGTTGACGATTTCCGTCAGCGCGTTTCGATAGCGGCGGTCGTGGACGAATTGGAGCGAGTGTCGCAGCTCCTTCATGCCTTGACCGGTCGTGACAATCCGGTTGACCATCACGCGGAGACCGCGCCGCTCCGGACCGGCTGGCATGGCGTCAATCACATTGAGGAGCGAGCCGAAGAGCTGTTGGTCGGCTTCCGCCTTGATGGTATTCAGGACGACATCGACGAAGGTCCGGGGATCAATCCAGTCAACTTTGCCGATGGCGCTATTGGCGATCTTGACCGCTTCGTCCGGCGCAAGGCGCTGGCTCGGCGCGATCGGGTCGGCTTTGACCAACTGAATCAGCGGGTGCGTATATACTTTGGCGCGTACGATGGGGTCTTCGATGATCTGGTCGACGGCTTTGCGCAGGTTCTTGGCGCGCAAACCGGTCGCCCGGGCGATCAGCGAATTGATCTCGGTCACCACGATGCTGAGCAGCGTGAAGACAAACACGACGCCGGCAACCACTTGCAAAACCGCAGCCAAGCTCGGTTCCTTTCTGTGCCGCGCAACGACAAGCGAAGCAAACTGCAATCAGTATAGTCGAAGCGACTTTTCCCGCAAGCTAGAGGCTGATGCTGGGCGGCGTCGGCGTGGCGCTGGCGACCAGGACGGGGGAGGGACGCTGCGGGCTGGCGGTGGCATGCTCGATGAGCGCTGGCGCTTGAGGAGGGGCGCGGGTATCGGTGGAGGTCGGCGTTATAGTAGGCGTTGGCGTGGCAGTCGGAATGGGTGTTGCTGTGGGACGCGGAGTCGGACTGAGGGCGCGGACAATGTCACGGTGCATATAGACGCTTTCGATGCGCCGCGTGAGCATATTCTGGTCGATGAGATACCATTCTGAATCGGGCAGCATGGTGATGACGCAGACGGTCTCGCCTTCTTTCAAGCCTTCGACAATTTGGCTGCTGGTGCTTGGCTGAGATCGGACGATAGCGATTGGGACGCGCACGACAAATTCCTGGCAGGGCGGGACCGGCGTGAAGCTGGGCAGCGGCGTGGGGGCGTTGAGCACGATTTCCTGGATTCGGACGGCGGTGGCGGTGTTGCGCTCGATCGCCTGTTGGGTGGATTCGGTCACGCCGACGCCCGACGCCATGAAGCTGCGCAGGCCGAGCCAAAGATAGTAGACGCCGAAGACGATGGCGATGCCGATCAGTATGACGAACCAGGATGGCGGTCCCGACCGCCGGCCAACTCCCATGATGACCTCACGCGCTTGATAGTGTTAAACATAATCGATTCCTGGCTTGGTTCAAGCGAGCGTTGGAAAGGCGTTGGCAAGTCGTAGTCCGGCAGCGCGGCTGGGCGCGGTCGCGTGACGCTTGCAAATTGCCCGCCATGCCATATTATGATTCGGCGCCTTGTCAGTCTCTTTGATGTCGGGAGGTCAAATTGCGCCGCTGGCTAGTTATCGCGCTGATGCTAATGGTTGTTCCGTTCGCGGGCGCGTCCGCCCAAGACAGCGCGCGCCAAGAGCTGACCGTATTTGCAGCGACGTCATTGACGGACGTCTTCGAGAGTCTGCGCGCCGCTTATACTGAGGCTCATCCAAATGCGGAGATCCTCTTGAATTTCTCGAGCTCGTCAACCCTGGCGGCTCAGTTGATTCAGGGCGCGCCCGCCGATGTCTTTGCCAGCGCCAACGAGCTGCAGATGGACTTGGTAGTAGAGATGGGCTTGATCGCCGCCGACGCTGTTGAAATCTTCGCGCACAATCAGCTCGCGCTGATTACGCCGGCGGACAATCCGGCGGGCATCGAGTCGATGCGCGAGCTGGCGGGCGAGTCTGTGTTGCTGGTTTTGGCGGCGGAAGGCACGCCCATCCGCGCCTATACCGACGCCATGCTCGCCTCGCTCAATGAGGATTATGCACCCGACTACGCCGAGCGCGTCCGGCGGAATCTGGTATCGGAAGAGAGCAATGTTCGCCAAGTGGTGGCGCGGGTCGCTCTGGGCGAGGCTGACGCCGGTATCGTGTACAAGTCCGATACGATTGGCGATGCGGCTGAGCGGCTGCGAGCGATCGACATAGATCGGGCGCACAATCAACTGGCCTCTTACCCAATTGCGCCGCTCGTCGACACGGCGAATATGACGCTGGCGATGAGCTTTATAGAGTTTGTAGTTTCGGAAGCCGCCGGACTTTTATTGGAAGCATACGGCTTCTGCCCACCTGCTATACTTAGCGAAGTTTCAATCACGGGTCCAGGTTTGGAGCCAACCCTTGAAGCCGATGCCGCTGATGAAGATTCGCGCGCAAGCTGTCCACAGCCGGAAGCTGTCGGCGGATAGACTGCTCGTCTTTGCGGCGAGCGCGTTCGGTTTTCTGCTATTGGCTGTCCCGGTACTGGTCTTGCTCGGACGCGGCGTGAGTTCACGCGCTTGGGAGGGCTTGCCTGATTCGGCTGTCATCTTCTCGGCCGCGCTCTTGAGTTTCGCATCCACGGCCGCGGTTGTATGCTTGACTGCGGTCCTGGGCACACCCTTAGCGTATGCTTTATCGCGGTACAACTTCCGCGGCAAGCGTTTCGTCAGTCTCTTTATCGAATTGCCAATAGTCATGCCGCCAGCGGTCGCGGGCCTGGCGCTTTTGCTCACATTCGGCCGCGCCGGCGCCATTGGTTCTTACCTGGCTGACGCGGGCCTCGTCATTCCGTTTTCAATATTTGCGGTGATCATCGCGCAGTTCTTTATCTCCGCGCCTTTTTACATTCGCTCGGCGCAAGTCGGCTTCGCTGGCATCGCGACGGAAGTGGAAGACGCCGCCCGCGTCGATGGCGCGCACGGCTGGCTGATGTTTTGGTATATCATTCTGCCGATCGCCTGGCGCGCGTTAATCTCCGGCATGATTCTGAGTTGGGCGCGGGCGCTCGGCGAGTTCGGCGCCACGATTCTCTTCGCCGGCAATTTGCAGGGCAAGACGCAGACGATGCCGCTACTGGTATACAGCATCTTCGAGCGGGACATTGACGCCGCGATTTGGACGGGCCTGATCCTGATCGTGCTGGCGATGGTCGCGCTCTTTCTCTCCCAGGGACTTGCCCGCGCCCAAGACCGGCTCTCACGCTAACTAGCGGCTGATAAGCAAAAGAATGCTCCACGAAAAAGAGACCAAGCTGAAAGAGAAAATGAAAGTTCTCATACTCTGCACCGCCAATTCTGCCCGCTCTCAAATGGGCGAAGGCTTGTTGCGTCACCTTGCCGGCGGCGCCGTCGACGTCTACAGCGCCGGCGCCAAGCCCTCTCATGTCAATCCTTTCGCCATCGAAGCGATGAACGAGCGCGGCATCGACATCTCGCGCCACAGTTCGGATCACATCAACCAGTATCTGGGCGCCGCTTTCGACTATGTCATAACGGTCTGCGACAATGCCGCCGAGAATTGCCCGGTCTTTCCCGGTCCCGCCCGGCGCATCCACTGGAGCTTCCCTGATCCGGCGGCTGTCGATGGCGATGACGCCGCCGTGCTGCGCTCATTCATTGATGTGCGCAATGGCCTGGAAGCGAAACTCAGCGATTGGCTGGCGGGCTTGAGCTGACCTTCTAGCGCGAAATCCCCATGCAGTTTTGCCAGCCTGTACGGACAGTCGCAGGTTCGCTTGTCCTGTCACAAAAAAAGAGCGATCCGCCGGACCGCTCTTTCGTTATCACCCTATCCTCAATCGGACTAAACGATGTCCATGTTGTCGATGATGCGTGTGGCAAATTCGCTTGTCGACACTTTTGTCGCATTCTCCATTTGCCGCGCGAAATCGTAGGTGACGTAGCGCTGGTCGATCGTTTTCTCATAGGCTCGGGTGATCATGTCGGCCGCCTCGAACCAGTTCAGGTGCTCAAGCATCATCACGCCGCTGAAGAGCAGGGATCCGGGATTGACCATATCCAGATTGGTGTATTTCGGCGCGGTGCCGTGGGTCGCCTCGAATAGCGCGACTTCGTCGCCGATGTTGGCGCCGGGCGCGATGCCAACCCCGCCGACCTCAGCCGCCAGCGCGTCGCTGAGGTAGTCTCCATTGAGATTGGTCGTGGCAATCACGTCATGTTCGCGGGGCCGCAACAGCATTTTCTGGAACATAATATCGGCGATGGTGTCCTGGATGAGAATCTTGCCATTGGGCACGCTGCCATTGTGCGCGGCCGCGGCCTCTTCCCAGGAGATCGTCTGCTCGGGGAATTCCTCGCGCGCCAGCTCATAGCCCCATCGTTGGAAGGCGCCTTCAGTGAACTTCTGGATATTGCCTTTATGCACCAGAGTGACGCTCTTGCGTCCGCGATCGATGGCGTATTGAATTGCGGCGCGTATCAGACGCTTGCTGCCGAAGGGGCTGATCGGCTTGATGCCCAAGCCGGCATCCTCAAAGAAGTTTTCCGCGCCCATCTCCTCCCGTAAGAAAGCGGCCAGCTTCCGGTTCTCCGCCGTGCCGGATTCGTATTCGATGCCCGCGTAGGTGTCTTCCGTGTTTTCGCGGAAGATGACGACGTCCACATCTTCCGGCTGCTTCAAGGGGCTGGGCACGCCGGCATACCAGCGCACCGGACGCACACAGCTGTATAAGTCAAGCACCTGACGCAAGGTCACGTTCAAGCTGCGGAATCCGCCGCCGACCGGCGTTGTCAACGGTCCCTTGATCCCCACCTTGAATTCGCGGAATGCGGCGAAAGTTTCCTCCGGCATATAGTCGCCATCATAAACACCGGCAGCCTTCTCACCTGCGTATACTTCCATCCAGGAGATTTGACGCTGGTCGCCGTAAGCATGGGCGACGGCCGCGTCCCAGATCCTTTTGCTTGCGGTCATGATGTCGTAGCCGATGCCGTCTCCCTCGATAAACAACAGGATGGGATTGTCCGGCACCTGCATTTTGCCCTGTTTGAAGCTGATCTTCTCGCCGGTAGCGGGCGCCTTGATTTTGTCGTACGCCATTACTCGCTGCGCTCCTTTATGTCGCCATGTTGCGTCAATCCGCGGCATTATAGCATAGATTGAACTTGTGAGAATTGGCGAAATAGGACATGTAGCCGCCACTTGCTCTTGCGCTTTGACGGTCATGCTCCATAATCTACAGGATAAAGACCATCGGCTGATGATTTTGGATGCATGATGCGCATTGCGCTGATTTGCGCGACCAAGCGGGGCCTTCGGCTCGCCCAAATGCCATTGAGGCGTGGGCATGAGCACGACTTTACGGTGTTCAGTTTCAGTGAGACAGCTTGTGAACCGCCATTCCTCGATGACATACGCTCCGCTACGCTGGGGCGCGGACATCGAATCATCGAAGTTCGTGAAGTCTGCCGGGGCGACGGGCGCGCGACTTTTGGAATGAGTGCGCGGTTGATCTCATGCTGATGGCGAGTTGGCGAATTTTCGTCCAGTCCGAGTTCAATCCGCGCCTCCATCCGCGAAGATGCATAGCGGGTGTTCCCGTAGGCGCGGTGGAGTCGCATCCCGAAGAAGGCGCGGTTGTCTTGACGGGCGGTGATATGCTGAAACTGAAGACCGTTCAGCGCGAAGGACAGCCAATTGCGGGCGCCGCGCAGGTCTTGAATTCGCCGTCGCAAACATTGCGAACGCGGTTGTCCTGATGTCGAGCGTGTCTATCGTCATCCCGGTATTCCGCAGCGAGAAAAGCATCGGTTTGCTTGTCGAGAGACTGGCGCAAGAATTGCCAACGCTCGCTGAAAGCTTCGAAGTGATACTGGTCGAGGATCAGGGCGGCGACGGCAGTTGGTCCGTCATACAAGCTATGGCGGCAAAGCATGCCTTTGTGCGAGGCTATCGACTGATGCGAAACTACGGCCAACACAACGCCGTTTTGTGCGGCATCCGCGCGGCGCGCAATGCCACCATTGTGACGATGGATGATGACTTGCAGCATCCGGTCCAAAACATCAAAGACCTGCTGGACAAATTGGATGAAGGTCATGACGTCGTCTATGGCACGCCGGACGTCGAGCGGCACAGCGCGCTCCGCAATATCGCGTCGTTGACGACCAAACTGGTCTTGCAGGGCGCGATGGGGGCGCAGACAGCGCGCAAAGTTAGCGCCTTCCGCGCGTTTCGCAGGGACTTGCGCGAGTCGTTTGCGCACTTTCGCGGTCCGCTGGTCAACATTGATGTCCTTCTAACCTGGTCCACGACGAGCTTCGTCGCCATAAGCGTGCCGCATGCGCCAAGAACAATCGGCAAGTCAAACTACACCTTTGGCAAATTGGTCAATCATGCCTTCAACATGATCACCGGCTTCACGACGCTTCCGCTGCGCTTTGCCAGCATGCTTGGCTTGATAATGACAGCATTTGGCTTCCTTACCTTGATGTACATTGTTTTGAGTCAAGTCTTCGCGTTTGGCTTTGAAGTGCCGGGCTTCACCTTCACTGTTTCGCTAATCTCCATTTTTGCCGGAGCGCAGATGTTTGCATTGGGCATCATCGGCGAATACGTGGCGCGTATACACCTGCACACGATGGACCGTCCGGCTTATTTGATCAAAGAGGGGACTGATGAAAAGGCAGCCAAGCCGGCGTGATTAGTCAAGTGCTGACGTTTCTGCCCTGGGACTCGGACCACTTCGACAGGCGGATTGCGCGGGCGTCGGCGCCCCAACTTGACGCGACGCTGTGCCGTCGGCTGCTGCAAGCGTGCGAGGATCAATCGATAGACTGCCTCTATTTCCTCGCCGACGCCGCGGACCAAGACACCGTATCCTTGTTGCAGCAAAACGGCTTTGACTTTGTTGATATCCGCCTGACGCTGGTCGGCAATGTCAATTCGATGCCAAAATATACCCCTGTCGACGACATCCAGTTTCGATTGGGCGATGCCGGGGATATCAGCGCGCTCTTGCCTATCGCCGCTTCAAGCTACCGTCAATCGCGGTTTTACGTCGATCGGCGCTTCGGCAGCGAAAAAGCCTCGGAGATGTATGAGATTTGGTTGCGTAAATGCCTGACGCCCGATCGCGCGCAGGCCGTCGTAGTCGCCGAGCTGCAGGGCAGTCCGATTGGCTACGTGACCTGTCGAGTGGACAGCGCCACTGGGGAAGGCGGTATCGGTTTGGTGGGCGTGGCGGAATCCGGACGGGGCTTGGGCGTCGCCACCGGCATGACTCATTACGCGATTCGCTGGATGCGCGAGCAGGACGCGTCCAGGATTAGCGTAGTTACACAGGGGCGGAATGTCCCGGCGCAAAGGCTTTTTCAGCGCTGCGGTTTTGTAACCGGCGCGGTAGAACTGTGGTTCCACAAATGGTTCGCATGAGCGACGGCGCCTGTTTGACACTCGCGAAGCTTTCGAGGGGTTCATGACACAACTTCGCATTCCATTCAACAAGCCTACTTTCTTGGGTACCGAACTTGACTTTGTCAGGGAGAGCATCGCTAACTCGCATATCTCCGGCGATGGCGTCTTCACCGAGAAGTGCAGCCGATTCCTTGAGGCGCGTCTCGGCGTGTCCAAGGCGCTGCTGACCACATCTTGCACGCATGCCTTGGAGATGGCAGCGCTGTTGCTCGATATCCAGCCAGGCGATGAGGTTATCGTGCCTTCATTCACTTTCGTCACCAGCATAAACGCCTTCGTATTGCGCGGGGCAAAGCCAGTATTCGCCGATATTCATCCCGACACCTTGAACCTTGACGAAGGGCAGTTGGCCGATCTAATCACCGAGAGAACCAAGGCGATTGTCCTCGTGCATTATGCGGGCGTCGCTTGCGAGATGGAGGCCATCATGGCTATCGCGCGGAAGCACGGCATCGCCGTCGTCGAAGACGCGGCGCACGCGCTCTTCTCTCGCTACAAGGGCCGCTGCCTGGGCACGTATGGCGAATTCGCCACGCTCAGTTTTCACGAGACCAAGAATTTCACTTGCGGCGAGGGCGGCGCCTTGCTCGTCAACGACGAAGCCCATATTGAGCGCGCCGAGATCATCCGCGAAAAGGGCACCAATCGCAGTCGCTTCTTCCGCGGCCAGGTCGACAAGTACACCTGGGTTGATTTGGGCTCGAGTTACCTGCCATCGGATATGCTGGCGGCCTATCTCTGGGCTCAGTTCGAAAAGGCGTCATTAATACAAGCGCGGCGCCGCGAGGTTTGGCAATGCTATTTTGAGCGCCTGGAAGCTTGGGCGGCGAAGCATGATGTGGGTTTGCCGACTGTTCCCGCCGACGTGGAGCAGTCCTACCACATGTTCTATCTGCTTCTGCCGTCACTGAGCGTTCGCACAGCCTTGATCAAGCGCCTCAAGCAACGCGGCATCCTGAGCGTTTTCCATTATTTGCCGCTGCATCTGTCGGCAATGGGGCAGCGTTTTGGCGGCAAAGCGGGCGACTGCCCGGTCACAGAAGATCTGTCGGACCGGCTCTTGCGTTTGCCCTTCTATTATCATCTGACGCAAAGTGAACAAGACGAAGTCATCAGCGCTCTTTGCGACTTTGAAGAGTGGGACTAACCAGCATCTTAGTCTATGATATAATAGCAGCGGAGTCGCTTGCAAAAGCGGGAAAACCTGAATTTGCCGCGCCGGGCGAAGGCGCGTAGTAGACCTTATAGACTGGTCGTCCACGGAGAACATACATCGTCATCGGTCATCATTAATTCGTAAACGAAAACAAGCCTGTCGCCGCCTTAGTCGACGGGCGTTTGTAGTTTGGAGCATATACTCAATGGCGAAGAAACCTAAATTCAAAATCACGCCCATAGGCGGTTTGGGCGAAATTGGCAAGAACATGACCCTGTTCGAGTTGGGGGGCGATGGCTTCCTGATCGATTGCGGCATCATGTTCCCCGCCAACGACATGCACGGCGTCGATTACATCATTCCGGATTTCCGTTGGCTAGAGGAACGGGACGACATCAAGCTGCACGGCATCTGCTTCACTCACGGGCATGAAGACCATATCGGCGCGATTTCGCATGTGGTCAAAGCCTTTCCCAAGCTGCCGCTTTACGCGACGCCGCTGACCGCGGGCCTGCTGCAAGTGAAGCTGAAGAACGCCCGCCTGCTGAAATCAACTGTGGTTCACACATTCAAGGCCGGCGACCGCATTCAAGTGGGACCATTCAAACTGGAGAGCTTCCACGTCTGCCACAGCATCCCGGACTGTGTCGGCTTCGGCATCAACACGCCGTATGGCGTCGTTGTGCATACGGGCGACTACAAATTCGACAACACGCCGGTTCACGGCCGCAAAACAGACTATGCGCGCCTGGCTGGCTTCGCGCAACGGGGCGTCGCTTTGCTGTTGGCAGACAGCACCAACTCGGACAAGGCTGGCTGGACCGAATCCGAAGCGGTGATTGACGGCGCGCTCGATCGCGTTTTTCGTAAAGCCAGGGGGCGTATCATGGTCGCCACCTTTGCCTCGCTGATATCGCGCGTGCAGCAAGTTGTGAACGCCGCCCGCAATCACAAGCGCAAAGTCTGCATCACGGGCTACACCATGTCGGAATACGCCAAGATCGCGAGAAAGCTCGGCTATCTAAATATCGATGACGGCATGCTGGTAAACATCGGCCAGGCGCAGGCGTTGCCGCCGCACAAGGTCGTATTCATGGTGACGGGCTCCCAGGGCGAGCCGGCAGCGGTGTTGGGCAAGCTCGCCAGCGGCCGCCATCGACAGCTTGATGTGCGCGAGGGCGATACCATCATCCTCTCGTCGCATCCCATCCCGGGCAACGAAGAGATGGTCTACCGCACGATCAATCGCTTGATTGAGCGCGGCGCCGATGTCATTTACGACGCTGTAGAAGCCGTTCACGTCTCCGGGCACGCCTGCCAGGAAGAAATGCGGCTAATGCTCAACCTGACGCAACCTCGGAATTTGATACCCGTGCACGGCGAAATTCGTCACTTGCATCAACATGCCAAGCTCGCTATTGATAACGGCATCCCGGCCGAGAATGTCACCGTGATCGGCAATGGCGCCACGGTCGAGCTCGATGGCCGCGGCGTCACCGTCGGCGAGCGCCAGCCAGGCGGCTACGTTTTCGTTGATGGCAGCGGCGTTGGCGATGTCGGGCGCGCAGTCATCCGCGACCGCGAGATCCTGGCGAAAGACGGATTCGTGCTGGTGAGCGTCAATGTCGACCGGAAGAGTGGCAGACTGGTCGAAGAGCCTCGCATTGTGTCGCGCGGTTTCGTCTATCTAAGGGACGCTGAAGACTTCCTGGATCAGATTCGCGACAACGTGACGAAAGCGGTAAATCGCAATGGCGCCCGGCTCAACGGCAGTCGTCAGAGCTTGGTCGAAGAGAGCCTGGGCAAGCTCATCTACAGCGAGACCAAGCGGCGCCCAATGATATTCAGCATCGTCAATGAGATATAAGCAGCGCAGAAGTCCTGGGCGCGTTTCCGCGAGTGATTGGCACGCGTCCGCATTCGCTCGCTACGGACACGCGAGATTGCCAGCGTATGTCATCTAAACTCGAGATCGAAAAGCCGCCAGTCATACACGCTAGCAAGGTCACGCGCGAGCTGAAGGTGGGCAGCCACATCGTGCGCGCCTTGCGCGGCGTCAACCTCGACATCTATCCGAATGAAATGGTCGGCATCATCGGTCCGTCCGGCAGCGGCAAGAGCACGCTTCTCGGCATCATTGGCGGCTTGGACAGCCCAACCGAGGGCACAATAGCCATTGACGGCGTCGACATCACGCGCATGAAGGAAGGCCAGCTCACCGATATTCGCAACCGGAAGATCGGTTTCGTCTTCCAGTTTTTCAATCTCATTCCTACCTTGACCGCGCTGGAAAACGTGGCACTGCCGATCGAATTTGCCCAGCAGCGCCGGCGCAAGCCTTTTGAGCGGGCCAAGGAATTGCTGGACCAGCTTGGTCTCGGCGGGCGCTTTCATCATCGCCCCAACGAACTCAGCGGCGGCCAGCAGCAGCGCGTCGCCATCGCGCGCGCGCTCGCCAATGATCCGCCGATTTTGCTCGCTGACGAGCCGACGGGCAATCTCGATTCCCGCTCTGGCGAAAACGTGCTTGAGGCGCTTTCCGCAATTCGCGACGAGCAGGGCACCACGGTCGTCCTGGTCACGCATGATCAGTCGCTGGCTGAGCGCATGGACCGCGTACTGACCCTCGTGGACGGCCGAATCGAGCCGGCGAAGGGCTCCGGGGGCGCCACGACCAAAGACGGGCAAATGAGGGATTGATGATTGGTCGGCGGCATCCGTTCGCCCAGGGCAGGCAGCCGGGCGCCGGGTTTCGCCTGTCGCGAAGCCGCGCTATACTTGCTCGGTCGCATGTAGAGCTTCGCTGAGGACTAGCCATGGCTGAAGACACCTTTTCCGTTGAAGTTGCTGGCATCAAGCGCGATCTGCCGCTTATGGAAATCAAGCCTGGCGTGAAGATCGCCATCCTAAACATCCTCGGCGATTATGAGTTTGTGAATGCCGCCAGCGCCGAACTCGCTATCTTGCTACAAGACCGCGACATTGACGTGTTGGTGACAGCTGAAGCGAAATCCATCCCGCTGGCGCACGCCTTGAGTTCGTCGATGGCGCTGCCTTACGTTGTCTTGCGCAAGTCGCACAAGCCCTATATGGGCGATGCACTGCAAAGCGAGACGCTTAGCATCACGACAGGCAAGCCGCAGACTTTATTTCTGGACGAGAAGGACCGGCGCTTGGTCGCGGGCAAACGCATCGCCATCATCGACGATGTCATCTCCACCGGCAGCACCCTGCAAGGCATGCGCCTCATTATGGATAAGGCGGGCGCGGAAATCGTCGCCGAAGCGGCCATTTTCACCGAGGGCGATCGCGCGCAGTGGTATGACATTGTCGCCTTGGGACACTTGCCCGTTTGGGTTGACAACTAAGTCTCATCGACGTCAGTTTGGCCGATGCCCAAGCCATAGCCGGGATTCGCCAGCATGTCCGTTGCACGCCAGACGCGATTGACCCTGCTTGCTCTGTTGACCTTGATCGCGCTAATCGCCGCGAGTGGCGCGGTGCTTTTGCTCGCGCGTCCCGCTCGAGTAAGCATTACGATCAAGCCGCCGCTGCCCACCGCCACGCCGCTGCCGACGGCCACGTTTGCCCCGATCACGGTTTACGTTACTGGCGCGGTCGCCGAGCCCGAGCAGCTTCTTCAGCTCCCACAAGGCAGCCGCGTTTCCGACGCGGTGGAAGCGGCAGGCGGTATGCTTGCTGGCGCGGATGAGACGCGCGTGAACCTGGCGGCATTCGCGCGGGACGGCGATCAAATTCATGTGCCGGCCATAGGCGCCGAAAGCGCAATCGGCCTGCCAACCCCGTCCGGCGGCGGGCGAGTCTATGTCAACACGGCGACTCAAGCAGAGCTTGAAACGCTGCCCAATATTGGAC
The DNA here is from genome assembly GCA_022824465.1 of Anaerolineae bacterium. GTDB lineage: Bacteria > Chloroflexota > Anaerolineae > Aggregatilineales > Phototrophicaceae > UBA6055. The sequence goes on along the minus strand of JAJDZV010000004.1, from coordinate 33,350 downwards.
CGGCGACTGCGCGGCGGATCATCGAGTACCGCGAGCTGGTCAGCGCGTTCGAAAGCCTGGAGGACCTGGACAAGGTATCTGGCATCGGACAGGCGACGCTGGCAGAACTGAAAGACCTGGTGGCATTCGATTAGCGAATGCGTTCGCCGGTGCTAGCATCAAAGAAGAATGCTCGGGACCAGTCGAGCTTGCAATAGACTGTGTAGCCCGGTTCAAACGGCGCGTCCAGGGGCGCCTGAATGCGCCAGCGCCGCTTGCGCAGCCAGACTTCCAGGAGCAGAAACTTCTCGGCGTAATAGGGAGTTACGCGCTCGACAGCGGCCGGGATCCCGGAGTCATCATCGCATAGGCGGATATGCTCCGGGCGCAAACCGACAATAACTTCGGCGCCGTCGGGTCGATAGCGGGGCAGGGGCGCCCGTCCCATATAGCTGCCATCCCATTCGCCATTGCTGACGCGGCCCCAAAAGGAGTTTATGGTCGGCGTGCCGAGAAACTCGGCGACGAAAAGGCTGTCGGGGTCGTCATGCAGCGCCGCATATGCGCCCGCTTGTATGATGCGCCCGGCGTTGATGACCACGATACGGTCAGCGACGCTCATGGCTTCGACCTGGTCATGCGTGACATAGATCAAGGTCACGTTGAATTCTTGAATCAGGCGTTTGAGTTCGACGCGTGCCTTGGCGCGGAACTTGGCGTCGAGGTTGGCGAAGGGCTCGTCGAAGAGCAGCAGTTCCAGGTCGCGGGCGAATGCGCGGGCGATCGATACGCGTTGCTTCTCGCCGCCGGAGAGATGACGCGGGAAGCGTCCCATCAGGCTTTCGATATCGACGCCGGTGATTTTGGCGACAGTCTGCACGTGGGCTGGCACCTCGTCTTCGCGGTCGCGCAGCCGCAAGAAGAAGCCGACAGTCTTGCGGCTTTCCCAATGCGGTATGAGCACGTAATTCTGGAAGACCATGCCGATGCCGCGGTCTTCAACCCGGATCTCGTCGAGGGGAATATCATTGTACAGGATGAGGCCGCTGTCTGGCTGTTCCAAGCCGGCGATGAGGCGGAGCAGGGTGGTCTTGCCGCAGCCGGATGGTCCCAGCAGCACGACCGCCTCGCCGTTTTCGATGCGCAGATTGAAGTCCTTTATCGCCAGAACGGGCGTCAGCTTTCTACTCTTGTCGTAGAAAGTCTTGCTGACATCCTTGAGGGTGATTGTGCGCATGATCGCGCGTCCTGACCGTGGCTGTGCGACCAAGCATAACACAGTTGGCGGCTTTCCCGCTCGCTTGCTGGAAAGGTTGAGCTAGAGCTAGCTTCCGCGCAACTTGTCCGCTGCTCCAGCGCGGTGTCCATTGCTTGTGGCGCGTTCGACTGCGCCGGCAGTTATTCGGATTCTGTTGGTCCGAGTTGGAACCGCGCTTAACGTTTTTCATCAGCGTAGACTGCCGAAAATCGCGAGGGCGAATTTGGCGGCGGGGAGTGGTGAAGTCATTGATGCAACCCTTGCTCGCCCTGAGATTGCCAGGGCGAGCCCCGGATTGACCGCAGCCTGTGTTTGCCAATGCGGACGACTTGCAGCGTCGCGCCTACATTCAGGTTTGCCTGAGACTGGGCAATTGATCGACATATCCACAATTCACCACTCTGGGCGGCGGCGATATGGAAATCCCGGCGGCGGCTGATGTATACTGAGAGTTGCTATTGCAGCAGGAGCAATTACGGAGTTTGACGTTGACGCAGAAAATTGAGCCGGAGTTGATCCCAATCACGACCGCGGCGGATTGGCAGCCCGACCCGAAGACGCCGCGCCGGCGTCCGCCCTGGATCCGCGTGCGGGCGCCAAGCGGAGAGACCTACGAGCAAGTGCGCGATCTGATGCGCAGCAAGACCTTGCACACGGTCTGTGAAGAGGCGCAATGCCCGAATCTGGGCGAGTGTTGGGGCAAGGGCACCGCCACGTTCCTGATGATGGGTGATACCTGCACGCGCAGTTGCGGCTTCTGTGACATCAGGACCGGGCGTCCGAATCCGCTGGATTGGCGCGAGCCAAATCGCATAGCCGAGAGCGTGCGGGCGATGGGCTTGAGCCATGTCGTCATCACCAGCGTCAATCGCGATGATCGAGCCGATGGCGGCGCGCCGCTCTTCGCGATGGTCATCCGCCGTATCCGACAGTTGCAGCCCGGCTGTTCGGTCGAGGTATTGATTCCCGATTTCAAAGGCAGCGAGCTGGCGCTAAAGATCGTTATGGATGCGCAGCCGGAGATACTGAACCACAATGTGGAGACTGTGCCACGTCTGTTCAAGCGCGTTCAGCCGCAAGACCGTTATGAGTGGGCGCTGGCGACGCTGCGCAATGCCAAGCGGACGGACCCGCTGGTGTTGACCAAGAGTGGCATCATGCTCGGATTGGGCGAGACGTTGGAGGAAGTCGTCGAGACGATGGCAGACCTCGTTGAAATTGGCGTCGACATCCTCACGGTAGGGCAATATTTGCAGCCGAGCAAGCGGCATCTGCCAATCGAACGCTATTATACGCCGGCGGAATTCGACGAGTTGCGTCAGCAGGGCTTGGCGATGGGCTTCAAGTGGGTGGAGAGCGGTCCGCTGGTGCGCAGCAGTTATCGGGCGGCGGAGCAAGTCCGCGCCCTATCCGCCTTGGATTACTTTCGCCTGCATGACGCGCGGCTTGGCTAGCTGCTGTCGCCGATTCTCGCCGGGCCGGAAAAGCCGAAGCTAGACGATGCGCAAGTGGCGTCGAGTAAAGAGGGGAAGACATGAGCGCGTTTTTTGCCAACCGCCGCGGTCAATCGGAAGCTGAGCCGGAGGAGACCGTGACGGTCATGCCGGCCGGGCGTCCGGTGGGCTTTGACACAGTCATTGGTTCGAATACACAATTTGAAGGCACGTTCACAAGTTCGGGCAATGTGCGGATGGACGGCAAATTCGCTGGTTCGCTTGAGATCAGCGGGAATATTTTGGTTGGGGAATCGGCGGAGATTCGCGCCGATATCAACGCCAGGAATATCTCCATCGGCGGCACGGTCCGGGGAAATGTCACGGGCAACAAGGTGCAGCTGCTGCGCACCGGTCGCATCTGGGGCGATATCAGCGCATCGGCATTGACGACGGAAGAAGGCGCCTTCATTGATGGCAAGATCACCATGGTCGGTCATTCGGCGACTCGCCCGCCGACCGACGATGAGGTCATCGCGCGGGAGCAGGCGTTGAATGAAATGGACGGCGAGAGCATTGATGACGGCGACTTGGGTCCCGAGGACGCGGATAGCGTCGAGGACGCGGATGCGGCATCGGAGTTGCGGATCAAGGAGTAGGTCGGCTGCATATGGGAGCCGAGGCGCTGGTCTAAATCGATCCCAGGCTTAAGCCGCCGTCGAGAACGAATACGGCGCCAGTGGTGAAGTCGGAAGCAGACGAGGCGAGGAATTGCGCGATACCTGTCATATCGTCCGGGCGGCCGATACGCCCGGCCGGCGTTCGCGCCAGAATCTCATGGAGCAGGTCTTCATGCGTCCATAGCGCTTGGGCGAATTTGGTCTTCACCAATCCCGGGGCGATGGCGTTCACCTGAATATTGTCCGCGCCCAATTCGACCGCCAAGGTCTTGGTCAGGCTGATGACGGCGGATTTCGTAATGCTGTAGATGCCTTGCCAGCGGCCCGGATCCAGACCAACGATTGACGCGACATTGATGATTTTGCCGCCGCCGTCCGCGCGCATGGCATTGACAGCGGCTTGCGTCAGCCAGACGTTGCCCATCAGATTGACATCCAGGGTCTTGCGCCAATAGCTGTCGTCAGCCTCGAGGATTGTGCCGAAGTGCGGATTGGTCGCGGCGTTGTTGACCAGGATGTCGAGCTTTCCGAAGTGAGTCAGTGTCTGTTTGACTAGGGATTGGAGGGCGGCTTTGTCGCCGTTATGCGCGGCAATTGCGATGGCCTGCCCGCCGGCAGCGCGGAGTTCGTCGGCGACCGCGTCGAGCGCATCTTGCTTGCGGCTGGAAAGCGCGACTTTCGCGCCGGCGGCGACATATTGCCGCGCGATGGCTTCGCCGATGCCGCGCGAGGCGCCGGTGACGATGGCTACGCGTCCTGACAGATCGAATGGATTGGTCACGGCTTGACTCCGGATGCGGTTTGCGTATCAGGTTCGTTCGCCGGGAATGCTGCCGAGGAGCGTCACCCCCAGGCGGCGCAGGTCGTCTTGATGATAGATTGTAGGATCGACATATTCGGCGAAGAATGCCAGCGCAAGACCGATAAAGAAGGCGATGCCGAGACGAATCAGCGGCGCCAGGCCAGATGTCAGCGCCGGCGGGGCTGCGGTTACAGACGCTGGATCGAGTATGGTCACCAGCGCTGCATCGCCGCCCAACTGCGGAAAGTAAGATTGGCTGCGGCTTGTCAAGACGATAAGCGAGGCATCGACTATCGCGCGCAGGGCGTCGCTGTTGGGGTGGCTGAAATAGATGACGCCGACATTGCGGACGTTATCGGCGGCGATGCCCAGGGAATCCAGCGGCATTTCTTCCGCGGCGAGTTGCGTTTGGATTTCTTCGCGGAAGCTGGCGCTGCGAGCCCACTCGGTCAAGGCGTCGACCGTATGCTCGGAGGCTTGCCAGATATCGGTGTAGTCGCCATCGCGCTCCGGCAGATTGAAGTTCTGCGCGGCGCTGTAGCGAAGTTGCGCGGTGTAGCCGCCGGCGCTGCTGGCCGTGGTATTGATCAATTCGGGAATGGCGATGACCGCGCCCAGTACGACGGGAAGCGCTATCAGCCACCAGCGGCGAATGAGGATGCGACTGAGTTCGACGAGTTGCATGATTTATCCTTCGGTTGCGACGACGGGATCTTCGAATTGAAACGTTCGCTCGGCTTGATGCGCACACCAAGCTTGCTCGACGTAGGCGGTGATGCGCTGGTCGAAGATAGACGCGTCGAAGCGTCGAGCGTGTTTGCGAATGGCATCAGGATTGTACGCGTCGGGGTCAAAGTTGCGCCAGACTGCTTTCAGGCTGTCGACGGTCGCGGCATCGAAGAACTCGCCGGTGAGCGCAGGTATGACGGTATCCAGCGCGCCGCCGCCGCGGAAGGCGATGACGGGTCTTCCGGCCGCCTGCGCCTGCACGGGTGTGATGCCGAAATCTTCCAAGCCCGGGAAGACAAGCGCTTTGCAGCGGGCCATGAGCCGCGGCAGGTGTTCGTTGGGCACGAAGCCGAGGAATTCCACCGTGTCGCCGGCCAGCGCGCGCAGCCGTTCAGAATCTCGCCCGCGCCCGGCGACCTTGAGCGGCAGGCGCAGTTCGGTAGCGGCGCTGACAGCCAGGTCGATGCGTTTGTAGGGAACCAATCGTGAAACGACCAGGTAGTAGTCTTCGATATCAGCTGTGGGCGCGGGCTGAAAGCGGGCAGTATCGACGGGCGGGAAGATAATGCGGCTTTCGCGGTTGTAGAAGCGGCGGATGCGATCCTGGATGGCGCTGCTGATAGCGATGAAATGGGAGACGCGTTGAGCCGCGGCGTAATCCCAAGCGCGCAGCGAGGCGATCAAGGGCTTCAGCAGCCAGCGGGCGGCGGCGCCCAATTCTTCTCCGTCGAGATAGTCATCCAATTGCCAGACATAGCGGGTCGGCGCGAGGCAATAACAAATGTGCAGGGCGCGCTGGTCAAAGCGCAGACCGTGACAGAAGCCGCTCTTGTTGCTGAGGATCACGTCATAGTCGGCGAGGCGCAGACGATTCCAAGCGAGCGGATAGAGCGGCAGGTAGAACTGATGCCGACGGTGGATGGCAGGCAGGTTGTTCATCCAGGACGCGCGGATATCCCATTCGCGGTAATGGGCGGGCAGGCGGTCGGGCGCATAGAGGCTGGTGTAGATCGGGCTTTCTGGAAACTGCCTGGCGAGCGCGTCAAGGACGTCTTCGGCGCCGCCGATTTGGTTGAGCCAGTCATGCGCCAGCGCGAGCTTCAAGTGTCTGCCTCATGAACTATCGCGGATTGCGCTTGAATCTGTTCGATTCTACCACGAACGCTGTTTAGGCTTAGCCGGCGCTGAGGCCGCTGACCGGCGCGAAGGACCGGCGGTGCTCAATGCAGGGTCCGTGGCGTTCAAGCGCGCGTCGGTGCTCGGCCGCGGCGTAACCCTTGTGCCGCGCGAAGCCGTATTGCGGGAAAAGCGCGTCCAATTCGAGCATGCGTTGGTCGCGCCAGACTTTGGCGATGACGCTGGCGCAGGCGATGCTGAGCGAGTGTCGGTCGCCGTTGACGATGCTGACTTGCGGGATGTCGCGGCGTTGGGGCAAGAGCATATAGTCCAGGAAGAGGCAGTCGGGTTCGCGACTTGTGCCCGCAAGCGCCTGGTCCAATGCTTGTTGCATGGCGGACTCTGTTGCCTTGACGATGCCGAGGCGGTCGATGTCGGCGGGGCTCTGCTGGCCGATGCCCCAAGCCAGAGCCACTTGCTTTATCGTCGCGTCGAGCGCGCTTCGTTGCAGCGGAGTCATGTCCTTGCTGTCGCGGACGCCGCGCAGAGCCTGGCTGAGATCGCTGCGTTCCAGGGGCAGGGCGACGGCGGCAGCGGCGACCGGACCAGCCAGGGGACCGCGGCCGGCCTCGTCCAAGCCAAATATGAGGCGGCAGCCGGCGCGATAGTAGTGGCGTTCGTGGCGCAGGCTAGCGGTCTTGATCGCTCGTCGCGAGCCTGGCATACAAGCCTCGGCGCCAATTGCGGCGGATTTCCCAAATCTCGCGAAGCAAATGAATGGAGTCGTCCCAGAGGCGCATGGTGGAATAGGGATCGTAGTACCAGGTGATCGGCACTTCCTTGACTCTGTAGCCGCGCCTCTTGGCAATATAGAGCAATTCAACGTCAAAGCCGATGCCATTCATCCGTTGTACCTGGAATAAGTCCTGGGCGGCGGCGCCGCTGAACATTTTAAAGCCGCATTGGGTATCTTCGTAATCCTTGATGGCTGCGAACTTGACAATGAAAGTGCAGACCCTCCCCATGACATGGCGGTATTCCGGCTCGCCAACGCGATTGGCGCCCGGCGCTTCCCGGCTGGCGATGACGATATCGTAGCCGTCCGCGGCGGGCGGCAGGAATTGTACGATGTCGTCAATTCGCATGGACAAGTCGGCATCGCAGATGAAGCGCCATTTACCGGAGGCCGCCAGCATGCCCTGCTTGACGGCTCTTCCTTTGCCGCGGAGATTATCGGGGGACCGGAGCACAGACAAGTAGGGGTAAGCGCGGCCGCATTCGAGCGCGACGTCGTAGGTTTGATCATGGCTGCCGTTTTCGACGACGATGACCTCGGCGCGGATGCTTTGCGCCTGCAAGAATTCATCAATCCGCTCGAGGCTGGGCGGCAGGCGTTCCGCTTCGTTATGCGCCGGAATGATGATGCTCAGAAAGGGGTTGCTCAAGGTAAAGTCTCCGCGCGAGGGTTTGGCGCCTGCCGATGGTTACAATCTGTATGATAAGTCAAATTGCGCTAATGTACACTTGCGCATTGTTCAAATGGCGTAGAGCGCGCGTTGAGTTTCAAGCCTAGGGACGAATCAGCATGTCGTCGATATAGTCGTCGGCGACGCGCTTGCGCGCCTGTATGCGCCGGCGCTTTGACAGGCTGGCGCCAAGCGTGAAGAGCCCGACAGCCATGCCGCGGAGTCGAGCGCGCGCTTCCTTTCCGCGCCAGGCTTTGAGGGCTTGCCAGGCGAGCGAAAGCTGCCGGCGCACGATGGGGCGCCGGTATTTCCACAGCAGGCTCGACGGCATATTCTTTACGATAATCCAAATGCCGTTGCGCCCGTCGTAATAGCTGGCGGTGACGCCGCCGCCGGTGGCCGACAGGTGATGGTGGACGACTGCGCTGGGGGCGTACCAGACCTTGTAGCCAGCAAGCTGGGCGCGCCAAGCGATATCGACATCTTCCAGCAGGAAGAAAAAATCGTCGTCCAGGGCGCCAATTTCGTCCAGCATGGCGCGGCGGTAGGCGGCGGAGCCACCGCAGGCGGAGAAGACAAATTGAGCCTTGTCATACTGCCCGCTGTCGGTTTGCCAGGCGCCGCGATTGCCGGCGCGTCCATCGGTTGTGAAGAAGTCGCCGGCGGTATGAAGGCGATCGCGCTGGTCGAAGAGCAGCATCTTGCTGGCGACAATGCCGGCCTCCGGGCGCGCGTCGAAGGCGGCGATGAGCTCCTCCGCCCAACGCTCGTCGGCTTCGGTGTCATTGTTGAGCAGCGCTACGAATTCGCCGCAGGCGGCGTCGATGCCGGTATTGCAGGCGCCGGTGAAGCCGCGGTTGGTCGCCAGTTCAATCAACCTCACTTCGGGGTAATGCGACTTTATCAAGACTTGCGAACCGTCGGAGGAGTTATTGTCTACGATAATGACCTCGATGTGGGGCGCGGTCTGGTTGCGCAGCGAGTCAAGGCAGGTTTTCAGAAAGCGTTTGCCATTCCAGTTGGGGATGACGATGCTGAGACGCGCTTCTGGCATCAGGCGGTGTTCTCGGCGGCGAGGAAGGCGCGCAAGGCGTCACCCCAGGGGCGAAGCTGAATGCCGATGCTGGCGCCGGCGTAGTTTGCCAGGGGCGTGTATTCGGGCGGCAACGACGGGCGGCGCCATTCGTGGCGGCTGATGCGGACGATCGGGGTCTCGGCATAGCCGGTAAGGTCGAGGATATCGCGGGCGAAGCGCCAACGGCTGACGGCGCCTTGATTGACGAGGTGATAGATGCCGAAGCGCTCGGTCCTGATAAGGCGCGTGATGGCCGCGGCCAGGTCGTTGGTGTAGGTGGGGTTGGCGACTTCATTGACGACGACGCGCAGTTTCTTTCCGGCGCTGGCTGCGTTGCGAATCGCATGGACGAAGTTTCCGCCGCCATGCGCGAAGAGCCAGGCGGATCGGACGATGTAGTGATTAGGGTTGACTTGCCTGATAGCGCGCTCGCCGTACCATTTGCTGTAGCCATAGGGATTGATGGGGTTGGGCTGGTCGACTTCGGTATAGGGGCGATGCAGGGCGCCGTCGAAGACTTCGTTGCTGCTGATGTACAGCAGGGGAATGGCGAGCCGGGATGTGATCGCAGCGAGATGGCCCGTGGCGACGCCGTTGACGAGCAGCGCCCGCTGCGGATCGAGAGCGCAGCCGTTGACGTCGGTCCAGGCCGCGGGGTGCAGGACGATATCGGGCGAGACCTGATTCACCAAGGCGCGGGTCGACTCGTAGTCGGTCAGATCCACGCGGCGGTCGACTTCGCCAAGGATATCGACGCCGATGACATCGTGCCTGTCGGCGAGTTGTCGCGCGAGCTGGGCGCCGAGATTGCCAGCGGCGCCGGTAAGCAGGATTCTCATGCGATGGTTGCCGAAGAAACTGCCTTCGCGTGGAAAGGATACGGATGCGCTGCGATCATAGTCATTAGCTTACAGACTCCAGGCGGTCGGCGTATTGTTGCCTGTAGAATTCGAGATAGTCGCCCGTTTTGAGCTTTCGCCACCACCATTCATTCTCCTGATACCAGCGGACGGTGGCTTCCAGCCCTTGGTCAAAGTCGAATTGTCGGTTCCAGCCAAGGCTGCGCGCTTTCTCTGCCGTCATGGCGTAGCGTCGGTCGTGGCCTTCGCGGTCGGGCACGTGGCGGATCAGCGATTGCGGTTTCCCTAGCAGTTCGAGGATGCGACGCGTGACGTCGATATTGAGGCGCTGATTCTCGCCGGCGAGGTTGTAGGCTTCGCCGGGCTTGCCAAAGCGCAGAATGCGGTCGACGCCGCGGGCGTGGTCATCGACGTGCAGCCAGTCGCGGATTTGCTTGCCATCGCCATAGACGGGCAGCATGCGTTCGTCCATGGCTTCGGTGGTGAAGAAGGGGACAAGTTTCTCCGGATACTGGTAGGGACCGTAGGTGTTGCTGCCGCGGGTGACGACGGTGTCCATGCCGTATGTGACGTGGTAGGCGCGCACCATCAGTTCTCCGCCCGCTTTGCTGGCGGCATAGGGGCTGTTGGGCAGGAAGCGGTCGTCTTCGATGGAGCGTCCGACGTGGATATCGCCGTAGACTTCGTCGGTGGAGACTTGGCAGAAGCGTTCGATGCCGTGTTTTTTGCCTTCGTCGAGCAGGATGTAGACGCCGACGACATCGGTATGGATGAAGGCGTCGGGGTCGAGGATGCTGCGGTCGACATGGCTCTCGGCGGCGAAGTTCACAATAGCGTCGATGGCGTAATCGTCCAGCGCCCGCTGTACAGCGCGGCGGTCGGCGATGTCGCCGCGTTCAAAGCGATAGTTTTCTTCGTCGCTCACAGGCAGGAGATTATCCAGGTTGCCGGCGTAGGTGAGCTTGTCAAAGCAGATAATGTTGCAGTCGGGGTAGGCTACCACCATGTGCCGCACAAAGGCGCTGCCAATGAAGCCGGCGCCGCCAGTGACGAGAATGTTATTCATAGGGTTTCCGCCTTTGTCCAGCGTTGACTCTTCATACCCAAAGTGTGCTGTGATCGCCCAGGTTCATCTTGATGCCGCTCGGTTTGCCGCGGCTGCGCTTGACCGAGGCGTTGCGTCCGATGAGGCTGTCGCGGAGCGCGCCATCGATATCGATGATGCGGCTGTTTTCCAGGACAATGCTGCGCTCGATCTCGCAGCCGCGTATCTGGCAGCCGTGATAGATGCTGGTGAAGGGGCCGACATAGCTATTCTCGATCAGGGTGTTCTTGCCGATGATGGTTGGTCCGCGGATGATGCTGTTGATGACCTTGGCGCCGGCTTGCAAGGTGACGCGGGAATCGACGGTCGAAGCGCAATCGACTTGGGCGGCCGGGTGAATATCGGGCGTAATCTCTTCCAGCACGTAACTGTTGGCGTCGAGCATGTCGGTGGGCTTGCCGGTGTCGATCCACCAGCCGCGGTGAATATGCGGGAAAACACTGAAGTCATGGTCGATAAGCCATTGAATGGCGTCAGTGATTTCGTATTCGCCGCGCGCCGAAGGTTTGATGGCGTCCACCGCTTGGAAGATATGCCGGTCAAACATATATATGCCGACCAGCGCCAGATTGCTCGGCGGGACCGGCGGCTTCTCGATGAGCTGTTGGATGCTGCCGTCCGGGCGCATAAGGGCGACGCCGTAAGCAGAGGGGTTGTCGACTTCTTTGAGGACGATTTGGCTGTTCCAGGCGTTATCGGCAAAGTCGCGGATGAGGCTGCTGATGCCGCCTTCGATGACATTATCGCCGAGGAACATGACAAAGGGATCGTCGCCAAGGAAGTCGCGCGAAACTTTAACGGCGTGCGCGAGTCCGTCGGGGCTGGCTTGATGAATGTACGAGAGCTTTACATCCCAGGCAATGCCGTCGCCGAGCGCGTCTTTGATTTCGGCGGCGGTTGGTCCCACGACGATGCCCACTTCGCGAACGCCAGCCTCGCGAATGGCTTCAATGACGCGCACAAGCACTGGTTTATTCGCGACCGGGATGAGTTGTTTGGCGCGCGTGTAGGTAAGGGGATAAAGTCGCGTCCCTTTGCCGCCGCTTAGGATAAGTCCCTTCATACTTGCTCTCGAGTTCCTTTCGAGTGGTGGCGCAAGGTGGATTGTATGTCAGACATCAATACTGGACTCGGTTTTCGCGCGGGGCGTTGGTGAGCACAGCGCCGACAATGCGCACATGCACGCGTTCCAGGGCTTGCCGCGCTTGGGCTGTGTGGTCACGGCGGGTGTCGCCGGCGCGTATTGCCAGCAAGGCGCCGTCAAGCTTGATTCCAAGCAGAGCGGCGTCGGTGGCCGCCAGAACCGGCGGGCTATCGAAGAGCACGTAGTCGGCGTGGTCGCGCAGAGCGCTGATGATCTTGTCCATGCGTTTGCCGCTGAGAAGGTCGGCCGGGTTGGGGGGCAGGTCGCCGGAGGTGATAATTTGCAGATGGTCGACTTCGGTCCTGTGCAGCGGCGGGTCGGCGATGGCGCTGTCTTTGAGCATCATGGCGCTCAGCCCGTTGGCGTTGTCGATATCCCAAATCTCGTGCTGTTTTGGCTGGCGCAAGTCGGCATCCACCAAGATGGTGCGATTGCCGCTCTGCGCGAAGGTGACAGCGAGATTGGCGAGGGTGGCGCTCTTCTGGTCGTCGCGCGCGGCAGAGGTCACTAGCAAGGTACGAATCGGGTCTTCGACGCTGCTGAACATCAGATTTGTGCGCAGGCTGCGGTAGGCTTCCGCGGCTGCCGATCGCGGTTGCTGCAGCGTAACGAGATTCACGGTCGCCATGTTTGCTCCTCGGATGGACGCGCGGACGGTTGATGATATTTTAGCCCATCTGTTGAATTGCCGTCGGAACGAATGACCATCTTCTGCATAGGTACACGACCAGGCGCGAGGCGTCTTAGTAGACGGAAGGACCGAAGTCCAATTCGACGCGCTGCAGCTCGGTCGTGACAAGCGAGTCGGCGATGCTGCGCAGCGTGAGGCCGGTCACGGGATGAAGATAGTCAGGCGCGATGTCGGCCAAGGGATGGGCGACGTGGGCGTAGCGCAGGATGTCCGGATCGGGAATGCGCCAGGGCTTGTCGCCGAATTCCAGCACGGCATCGTTCCAGAGGGCGATATCGAGATCAATGGTTCGCGGCGCGTTGATGTTGTCTGGGTCGCGCTCGCGTTTGAGTTCGGACTCGATGCGGTCGTTGACGGCGGTCTTAAAATCGGCAGGCGCTCGTAAAGTATGCGCTTTGGCCGCCATATTGAGGAAGGGCGCTTGCAAGCGAAACCCTTGCGGGGCGGTGCGATAGACGGGCGACAGGTCCAGCAAGGTCGTGTAGCGGCGCAGGCGGTGTATTGCCGCGACCAGGTTTTGCTCCGGCGCGATGTTTGAGCCAATGGCAATGAAGACTATGTTTCGCGCGTAGTCGGCTGGCCCGCGTTTGATGCGGATGCCGACCGAGTCTGAGCGACGAAGCGCGCCCGGTTTGCGGACTGTCACTTCCACCCAAGGCGCGTCGAAGCCAAGCGTAACCAGCCGCGCGATTTCTTCGGCGAGTTTCTCTACCAGTGAGAAGCGCGATGTTTCGACAAGCTGAATAAGGCGCTTGGAGATGGACTTGTAGTTGAGAGCATCGGCCGGATTATCGCTTTCGCCGGCCAGACGGCGGTCAGCGCCGAAACGCAGACTAATCACTACATCTTGCGGCTGCCGCAACTCGTGCGGGCTGAAGCCGATGACCGCGCGCAAGCGCATGTTAGTGATTTCGATGGTGTCCATTTGCCCGGTTGCAATTCGTTTTATGCCAGCAGTTTAGCATGGAACTGAATCTCAGGGGTTGGACGCTGCAAAGTGTTGATCGGCGGCTGTAGGGGGAGCATAGGCTTTGCGTTTCAGGTTGGATTCATCAAACGGGCCGGTATTGCGCTTGACCTGTTTTGTCACTTATAATCTGCGCAAGAGGTTTGACTAAGACAAGAAGCGCGCCGAAGTCATTGCCGCTTGATTTGAGCTTTGCGCCAGCAGAAGAGGTCGGCTCCCCATGGATATACAGGAATCGCAAGTTGCGCGCCTAGACGAGAATGGTCTGCAGCGCCGACTCGAATCGAAGGACCTGCTTTCGCGTTATGGGTTGAACGCTGCGCCGGTGGATGACGCCGCCGTGGAGCGCTCGGTTGCGGCCTTGCTTCATGCAATCGGGGAAGACCCCGGCCGGCAGGGGTTAGTGGACACGCCGAGGCGCGTGGCAAGAGCTTATCATGAACTGGCCAGCGGCTATACGACAGACCCGGTCGAATTGCTAAACAATGCCGTATTTGATATCGAGTATGACGATATGGTGATTGTCGGCGATATTGAGTTCTATAGCCTTTGCGAGCATCACTTGCTGCCGTTTGTAGGTCACGCTCATGTCGCCTACATGCCACACCGCAAAGTCGTCGGGTTGAGCAAGATTCCGCGAATCGTGGATATGTTCGCGCGGCGTTTGCAGGTTCAAGAGCGGCTCACGCGACAGATCGCGGAGTTCATGGTGGAGGTGCTGGATCCAAAGGGCGTGGCGGTCGTAATGACGGCGCGGCATATGTGTTCGATGATACGCGGCGTGATGAAACATGATTCGCATATGACGACCAGCGCCATGCTCGGCGACTTCCGGCACAAGCAAGACACGCGCAACGAATTCCTCATGCATATACAGCGGTCCAAGCACGAATAGCCTGGCGCGCGTGGCGATTATTGGCGGCTGGCGATGTTGCCTCGGCTTTTCTTTTGCTTGCGACAGAATCGGGTTATGCTATAATGCGTTTGTCGCGGGGCGGTTGGACCGCGACACTCATCAAGAGCGAGTGAGAGAACCGGCTCAGAGATCTCGCGGCAACCCCCGCAGCAGCGGGACGGTGCTAAATCCGGCAGGGTTCAGACTCTGGCAGATGAGCGTAAGGGAATAGGCTGTTTCCACGCCCGCTGCCTAGCAAGGCGTTTTTTGTTGTCTGGGAAAGGGTAAACATGTCGACGACATTCATGACTTCGCCGAAGTACTTATTCACATCCGAGTCCGTTTCCGAGGGCCATCCGGACAAGATGTGCGATCAGATCAGCGATGCAATACTGGATGCGATATTGCGTGAGGATCCGATGGCGCGGGTGGCTTGCGAAGTGGCGACGAACACGGGGCTGGTGGTTGTGTTTGGCGAGATCACCACGACGGCCTATGTTGATATCGAAAAGATCGTGCGCCGGACCATCGGCCAGATCGGCTACACTCATGGCGACTATGGTTTTGACGCGGAGACCTGCGGCGTGTTGATTTCGGTAAAGGAGCAATCGGCGGATATCAAGCAGGGCGTCGATACGGCGCTGGAGGCGCGCGAAGGAGCGCATACGGAGGCCAGCATTGAGGCTACCGGCGCCGGCGATCAGGGCATGATGATAGGATTCGCCTGCAACGAAACTGAGGAAATGATGCCGCTTACGGTTTCTCTAGCGCATGGTTTGATGCGGCGGCTGGCGACAGCGCGCAAATGCGGGGAGTTGCCGTGGCTGCGCCCGGATTCCAAGAGCCAGGTCACAGTCGAGTACTGCCAGGGCAAACCGCGCCGCGTAGACACGGTAGTGATTTCGACGCAACACGCGCCAGAGATCAGCAACGAGGAAATCCAGCGGCAAGTTGTGGCGCGTATCGTTAGGGATGTCATCCCATCGGACTATTTGGACGGCGACACGCGCTTCTTCATCAACCCAACCGGTCGCTTTGTCACGGGCGGTCCGCTGGGCGACGCCGGTTTGACGGGCCGCAAGATTATAGTTGACACCTACGGCGGGGTCGCGCGACATGGCGGCGGCGCTTTTTCGGGGAAAGACGCCACAAAAGTCGATCGCAGCGCGGCGTATATGGCGCGCTATGTCGCCAAGAACGTGGTCAAAGCCGGCTTGGCCGATCGCTTTGAATTGCAGGTCTCGTATGCGATTGGCAAAGCCGAGCCGACTTCCTTTGCGGTGGAGACCTTCGGAACGGGCCGCATCGGCGATGCGGAGATTGAAACGTTGATTCGGAAGCATTTCGATATGCGCCCGGCCGCTATCATTCGCGACTTGAACTTGCGGCAGCCAATCTACCGGCAAGTGGCGGCCTACGGGCACTTCGGCCGCGAAGACATCGCTGTCCCCTGGGAGAAGACGGACAAAGCCGACGTGCTGCGCCGGGAGGCGGGACTGGCATAGGCGGCGGAGACGGCGCATGACAGACGGACCGCGCATCTGCGACTACGGCGATTCGACCTATCGGCAGGACTTCTGGGAAGGGCAGGGTCGCGATTATGAAGATGCGGTCGAGCGCCGCGTTCTGGCGCAGATGTTGCCGAAATCCGGCGAGAGGCTGCTGGAGATCGGCGCTGGCTTTGGGCGAATCACTAGCGAGTATCGGATGTTTCGCCAGGTGGTCTTGCTGGATTACTCGTTGGAGCAGCTGCAATACGCGCGTGGTCGTTATGGCGATGCGGGATACGTTTACGTGGCCGCCGACGCCTATCGGATGCCGTTTCGCTCCGGGGTGTTTGACGCGGCGACAATGGTGCGCGCGCTGCATCATTTTGAAGACGCGGGCGCCGTTCTGGCTCAAGCGGCAAAGGTGTTGAGCGGTGGCGGCGCCTTTATTCTGGAATACGCCAACAAGCGCAATCTGAAGGCAATGCTGCGTCATCTTGTGGGCGCCAACGAGTGGGATCCATATGCGCCAGAGCCGGTTGAGTTCGTCGATTTGAACTTCAACTTCCATCCCGACTATATCGAGCGCCAAGTGACGGAATGCGGCTTTGATTTGCGGCGGACGGTTCCGGTGTCGTGGCTGCGGCTCGGCCCGCTCAAACGCTTGGCGCCGACCGGCTTGCTCGTGCGGCTGGATGCAGCCCTGCAGCGAACTACCTGGACTGTCGCGCCGAGCATCTTTCTGGATTTGCGGCTGAGCGAAAGCAAGAGCGTTAACGAAGCGGAATCAACCCGCGATCCAGTCTCAATTCTGGAATGTCCGCGGACAGGATCCGATCTTCGTCGTGTGGGCGACGTCTTGGTTAGCGAAGACGGCGCGCGCTGGGGAATCAAGCAGGGCGTCTATGATTTGCGTCAGCCATTGACTTAGGAGACGCTGGCTGAAGGCGCGTTGCTTCTGAGCCACTTGTCGATGACTGCGGCTGTATGTTCGGGCTGCTCGAGATGGGGCAGGTGGCCTGTGGCGGGGATAACCTCCAGGCTCGAATTTGGGATGCCAGCATGAAGCTGTTCGCTGAGCGCTACCGGCGTCATCTTGTCCTGCGCGCCGGCGACGAGTAATGTCGGCGCGGAGATGCGCGGCAGTTGGTTCAGGAGGTCAAAGTTGTCGCAAGCAATGAGGTCGTTGCGTATGACCGCGGGCGCCGTCGCGTTCATGATTTCGGCTGTCTGGCGCTTGACGTCGGTCGGCGCGTTCTTGGACCACATCCAGCGAGCCAGGTTGCCCAGAGTAGTTTCGGTATCGGACATGATGCCCTGGATCAAGGCGGGATTGACCGGCAGACGAGCGCCTGTGCCGATCAGCGCCAACGCGAGCACGCGCGAGGAGTGTTCTAGCGCGAGGAATTGCGCGATCGCTCCCCCCATGCTGTGCCCGATGATGATGGCTGATTGGAGCGCCAGCGAATCCATCAGCGCCAGTACATCGAGGGTGTATTCGGCGATTGAGGATCGGCCTGCGCCGCGGCTGGCGCCATGCCCGGGCAGGTCTATGACGATCGGCCGGATCGATGGCAGCCGCCGCAAGCTAGCCGGGAAGTTCAGATGAGCGCCGCCGGCGCCGTGGATGAGAATCGCGCTGGGCGCGTTGCTCGCGCGGTGGTGAATGGCTGCCCAGATCTTGCCGCGAGACGTTTCGATGGTTGGCATGACACGCTTGCCTCAGAGCTATGATTCGACGAGTAGCCAAGGACCCTATTCGCTGTCGCGTTGAGCGAGTTGGCATGCGCTTTGGCGCTCAGAGCCGTCCGAAAACGGCTGCGCAAGAGCCGGCGCTGCGATTACCTTCGGGTTGGCGAATCCTGTCATATCGCAAGTCGCTGTCGCTGGCGATCAGTGAATTGACGGAATCGTTCGCGAAAAGACGGCGGCTGTTTGACGCGTTCGCGGCAGACGCAGGCATGATATGACTGACTCCTGGCGATAGCAAGGCTGGCGCATAGACCAATCGGACGACGAGGTAGTTTGCGGTCTTGCTCAGCAAGACGGAGCTATCCGCTGGCTGAAATGCGCAAAGGGCATACAATGGATAGCGTCGCGATGTGATTGACCAAATTGAAATTGCCGCGCATTTCCAAAGGAGAGACGCCGTGAAATCGCACGATGCCGACCTATCTAGACCGCGGACGCCTGGGCAATACCTTAGATTATTTCTCACCGGGTTCGCCATGGGCGCGGCCGATATTGTGCCGGGCGTGAGCGGCGGCACGATGGCCTTTATATTAGGCGTTTACGAATTCCTCATCCAGGCGATCAAGTCCTTCAATCTGCAAGCCATTCGCTTGGCATTGCGACTGAAGATCGGCGCGTTGGCGGAGCAGGTTTCCTTGAACTTCCTGCTGGCATTGGGTTTAGGCCTGGCGACGGCGATCGTGGCGCTTTCGAGCTTCCTCAGCGCGACCATGGACGATGCCGATGGACGGGTCATGCTCTTCGCGTTTTTCTTTGGTCTGGTGTTGGCTTCCATTCTGACCGTTGGCGGCAAAGCGCGATGGGGTCGGGCTACGGCGGCGGTCTTCGCGTTGGGGGCGGCCGCGGCTTTTGTCATCGTCAATATTGTGCCGGCCGAAGCCGAGCATACGGCGCCGGCGCTCTTCGTCAGCGGCATGATCGCGATCACAGCGATGATTCTGCCGGGGATCTCGGGTTCCTTTATGCTTCTGATTCTGGGCCAATATGACTACATACTGACGGCGGTGAGCAATCGCGACTTGCCGCCGATAGTCGTGGTGGGGTTGGGCGCTGTAGTGGGCATCATCGCATTTTCGCGCATATTGAGTTATTTGCTCGAGCGCTATTATAATCTGACGGTTGCGCTCCTGGTCGGTTTCATGGCGGGTTCGCTTTGGAAGATTTACCCGTGGAAGGTTTGCCTCGAACGCGACTTGGATCGTCATGGGCACGAACGCTGCCTGTTGGAACAGAATATCGCGCCTGTGGCGGAATCCGAGGTATTTGTTCCGGCGGTTGTTTTGCTGCTGCTGGGATTTTTGCTGGTGAACCTGCTTGACCATTTGCAGGCGCGAGAGAATCCCATCTTCAGACGCCTCTTGCCTTGACGAGCCAGGTTTTTGGCCTATTCCGTCAACTTTTGCGCTTGTCGGAGTCGACTCGGCGCTGTCGCGTGGCGCGCTCTTGAGCGTCCAGGATGTCTTGGATCCGCGAGCGCGTGATGACGCCGGTGACATCGACGCCGGCAAATGGCGGCGCCTCGGGTGAGGCGGAATCTTGCGCCAGTTCCTGGGTCAACTCTTTGGCTATTTCCTGGCGGCGGTAGACCGACGCGGCGATGGCATGGGTGGCGACCGGGCTGGTCAACAGCACGAACAAGCCGAGGGTCAAGAGACGCAGAGCCGACGACGGCATTAGCAATGAGGCTCCGAGCAGCAGGCCGAACAAACCCAGAATCGCTACTTTGCCCGAGGCGTGCAAGCGCGCGAGCGCGTCCGGCAACCGGATGACGCCGATCACGCCGACGGCGCTGAAGAAGAGGCCGAATAGCAAGGCGATGACGCCCAGAAAGTCAAGCATGATCAATAAACCCGGCCTTCCGAAATATAGCGAGCGATGCTGATCGTACCGACAAAGGAGAAGGCAGCCAAAGCAATCGCCATGTCGACGAAGACCTGCGTGCGTTCGACTAGGGCGAGCATGACAATGACGCCGATCAGTAGGGTTGTAATGAGGTCCACCGCTGCCAGTCGATCGGGCAGGGTCGGACCGGCGACGACACGCCAGGAAGCGGGTATAAGCAAGATGACAAGCGCCAGCAGAATCAACTGAATAGCGGTCTGCGCAATTTCATTCTCAATCATGTCCGAGGATTCCTTTGATTCGCTTCAGGCGCGTCTGCTGATCGCGATCGAGTCGCTTGCCCGTATCGTCCATGTTCAGGCTGTGCACAATCATCAAGACGCCGTTTTGGTTAGTCTCCTGGAAATCGACGACGAGTTCGCCGGGTGTGATGGTAATCCCGTGCGCGCTAATGGCTGCGATCAGGTCATCTTCACTCTTATCGCCGGTATTCACATTTGTAAAGCCAGGATTGATTGGCATAGTGCGCGCAAGCACGATGCGGGCGACATCCAAGCCCGCGACCAGTACTTCCTTCGCCATGAATAGAACATAGACGATTAGGTTGTAGATCTGCCGGGGGGCGTTGCGAATCTTTAGGCTTTCACCTGTCAATCCGGTCGCGGAAATGCCGGCGATGCTGAAGAGGTAGCCGAGCAGGAAGTTTCCCGGCGTCGGCTGCGCCGTGTAAATAGTCCAGGCAAAAGCCAAGGGCAGGGCCAAGGTAGCGGTCTTCATGATAAGGCGGATTCGCGCTGTCATGCGACTTGCTCCCGCGCGAATGCGGCTCGTCGCGGCGTCGATGGCTTGCTCGCTCTCATGCCAGTGCGCTTCCTTTTACTGTCCGATGCCATTTGGATAGACCGCTGCAATGTATAGACTGGGGTCACTGATTTGTTCCACGGTGACGCTTGCCAATTGTATAAGAGGCTCAGCCAGCAGCGTGCCCAATAGCAGACAGACGATAATCATCATCATTGGCGCGAAGTAGCTGTCGCCTACGGGCTTGGTTTCGGCGGTGCTGCCGAGCGGTTGCTGCTGGAAGATGCGTTGCCAGGCGCGCACCATGTACATCAGCGTGAGGATGCCTGCGCCGACCATGATAATCAAGTTGCGCCAGTCGCCGCTTTCGACCCCGCCCTGGATCAGCGCCAGCTTGCTGATGAAGCCGTTGAATGGCGGCACGCCAGCCAGCGACAGCCCGCCCAGGAGCACCAGCCAGCCGAGCGCCGGGGGCAAGCGGTGACCGATGCCGTTTATATCGGCGAAGTTCGCGGTTTTTATCTTGGTGTAACTGGCGACGACGCCAATGAGCATGAGCAGCGAAGACTTTATGAAAGCATGGTTGAAGGCGTAAACGATCGCGCCGATAAGCGCCAGGGGTCCGCCCCAGCCGATGCCGACGAGAATAAAACCTATCTGGGCGAAGGTCGAATAGGCGAGCATGCGCTTGGCGTTGTAAGTGCGGAGCGCGCCGAGGCTGCCGAACAGGATTCCGATGATGCCCAGGACGGAAAGCCAGGGCTCGATCCAGAGCGCTTCTTCGGTGAACAACAGCGTTACCACACGCAAAATACCATAGACGCCCACTTTGACGACGATCGACGACAGCATGGCGCTGACCGGCGTGGGCGCGGTTGTGTGAAAGTCGGGTTGCCAGAAGTGAAACGGGAAGACGGCGCTTTTCAACAGGAAGGCGCAGAAGAGCATAATGGCGGAGGCCGGCGCCAGGAAGGAGCGATCTCCCGATTGCAGGATTTGGGCGATCTGCGCCATATTGAGCGTGCCGAAGGTGGCGTACATCGCTGCGATCCCCAGCAGCAGGAAGAGCGTGCCCATCGAACTGATCAAGATATACTTCAGCGCCGCTTCAAGACCATACTGGTCATCGGAGATCGCCGTGAGCGATACCGACGCCAGCACCATGAGTTCCATAAACACGAACAAGGTGAAAAGGTCGCCAGTCAACATGGCGCCGATCAAGCCGACTTCCATCAGCAGGAAGAGCGGAACAAAGGCGGGGTAGGTCATGCATCTGTCTTGGCTATGATAAGTGTAGAGCAAGCCGCCGATCATGATGGTCGTCACCATGAAGGCGAAAAGCGCCCCAAGGTTGTCAGCCACGAGAATGATGCCATAGGGTGGCGCCCAGTTGCCGAGGGCATACGTCTGGATGCCGATGTCGTGGACTTGCACGAGCAGCGCGATGCTGAAGACCCAGGACACCAAGCCAGTCAAAACTGCCAGCGAGCGTTGCAGCCGATTGGACTTGGCGAAGATCAAGGCGACGATCGCGCCGATAAGCGGCGTGACCAGGGTTCCGAGCAGGAGCGTGTTGTTTGCCATGACGGTCAACTGCTATGCCTCTTGCTGAGCCGAGCCTAAGAGCCTGCGCATCAGTGCTTGAGCTTCGTAATTTCGTTGGAGTCGATCGTGTCGTATCGGCGCGAGATAATGTTAACGAAACCCAGGACCAGTGAGAAGCTGCCGAAGCTGACTACAATCGCGGTGAGAATCAACGCTTGAACAAGCGGGTCGCTTGTTTGGCGATCAGCTTCAACGTTGCTGACGTATGGCGCGTAGTTGCCTTCAAACGCGCCAGCGGCGACAAAGAAGAGGTTGATTGCCGAAAACAGGATCGCGAAGCCGATAGCCGCTTTTATCAGGTCGCGGCGCAAGAGTTGAAACACGCCGATGCCGAAGAGGATGCCGATTGTCAGCGCGAACATGATCTCAGTCATGGCGGTTCACTCCCTCTTGTCTGGCTCGGCTGTGGCTTCTGTTTCACCGCGCAGCCCGTTTGCGCGCGCCGTTGGATAAGCGATCGCTTCAATGATGATGCCCAAGCCGCCCATGACGGTAATGGCGATTGCGATCTCGAAGATGAGCGACGAGGTAATATGAAGGCCAAAGGAACCAACAATGTCGTATATACCGAGCGCCATATCAAATTCTACATGCCCCATGAAGCCTCGGCCGATAAGGATGGGAAACAAGGCGTTGACAATCGCGATGACCAAACCCATGCGCGTAATGACCTCGGGGCGGAACCAGGGCAAGAGACGCTTCGCCTCGGAGTAACCGAAGACGATGTACCAGAGCGATACCGCCAGACCGATGGTGACGCCTGCCGTAAAGCCGTCGCCCGGACCCAAGCCGCCGTAAAGAATCTGCGAAATGCCGATGAGGAAGGCTATTGGCAGCACGAGCCGAGAAATCGTTCGCGTAAAGGGCGTGGACAGGCTGGTCGCGTCCTGGATTTCTTCGACGACGCCTTCGTCGAATTCGTGCAACACGGTAGGTTGGACCGTCTGCGGTACGAAGACGCCGCCGCTGCGCCGTCCGCGCGCGAGCAAGGTCAACACGCCCAAAGCGGCTGTGGTGAACACGGCGATTTCCAGCAAGGTATCGGTTCCGCGGAAGTCAGCCACGATCGCGCCAACGACGTCGTCGGTGTTCACCGAGCGCGTGTTTTCCAAGTGCCAGTGCGCGATGCTATCACGGTCGTGTCGGTTTTGGAGGGCGATAAGCGCGAAGACAAAGACCGCGCCGCCAATGAGAACGGAAATGCCAAGGTCGCGCAGGATGCCCAGATTGTAGTCGTGGCGGCCCGTCCATAACCCTGTGATCATCTTAAGGCGGATGCCGGCGCGGATACGCCCGAGCATGACGATTATAAGGACGGTGGCCATCGTCTCCACCAGCAACTGAACCAGGGCGACATCCGGCGCATGGTCGATCAAGAAGATGACTCCGATGGCGTAGCCGATGACGCCGTAAGCGATCGCCGCTTTCACGTGTTCGCGAACGACGACGGTCAGGATGCCGGCGGCGACCGTCAGGAAAAGCATGGACATCTTGGCGAGGTCAGTGATTGTAAGCGATAAGTCGGTCGGCAGGAGGTTTTGGTCGGCGATCACCGTAGACAAGGTGCCCGACAAAATCAACACGGCCGCGGCGGCGCCAAGAATGATCGCAAGATAGTAGCGCACGAAGCCGGATTGGGTATGCAAGACGGTGGCGCCAGCCCAACGGATATAAGCGAGGAGCTCGCGATAGATCTGGTCGCACGAAATGGGAAATGTGATGCGCGCAATGATAGGTTTCCGCGCCAGAAAGAGAATGAAACCAGCGACAAGGATCATCAGGCTTAGCGCAAAGACCTCGTTGAATCCTGCGAAGAGGTAGAGTTTGAAGGCTTTGGGTACTGCGAGATGGAGAAGGGGAAGCAGGACGGGCTCGAGCAGGAAACCGAGGCTTAAGGACAGCAGGGAGAGCAGAACGGGGCTTAGGCGAATCAGTGCGGGCGGATGGTGAATATGGAGCCGTTTGCGCGGCCGGCGCAAGAATACATCATAAATCAGCATGTAGCCGGCCATCGCGGTAAAGGCGGTGCTGACAAGAATAACAAGCATCACCAAGGGTGTCCACGGCGCGGTGTAGTGCAGCATGGCGTCAAGCAGTACTTCCTTCGCCAAAAAGCCGAGGAGGAAAGGCAGGCCGGCCATAGACAGCGCCGAAACAACCGTGACCAAGAACATCGCCGGCATTTTCTCGCGCAAGCCGCCTAGTTGATTGATTTCGCGCGTGCCGGTCGCATGATCAATGGTACCGGCGACCAGGAATAGAGCCGACTTGTATAGCGCATGGGCGATGATGCCGACGAAAGCGGCCTTCAAGCCGTTCTGGTCGGGCAAGCCGATCATGGCGACGATCGCGCCAAGCTTGCTTACCGTAGAGTAGGCGAGCAAGCCCTTGAGATCGGTCTGCTTAACGGCGAAGCAGGCGCCCACAAGCATGGTCGCGAGGCCGACCGCCAGCAGCGCGCTTGTCCATAGTTCGTTCTGGTGCATCACGGGCGAAAGACGCGCGAACAGATAGATGCCCGCCTTGACCATGGTGGCGCTGTGCAGATACGCGCTCGCCGGCGTGGGAGCGGTCATGGCGCCGGGCAACCAGAAATGAAAAGGAAACTGCGCGCTTTTTGTGAAACCGCCCAGCAAAATCAATACAGTGAAGAGCAGGTACCAGTCGTGTTGCGCTAGCGCGTCCGCCTGAAGAATCATGCTGATGTCGCCAACGAGCGTGATGCTGGCATCTGGATAGAGTATCTGCCCAGCAGCGACGCACAGCATCACGATGCCGATTATGAGCGCGAGGGCGCCGGCGCTGGTGACAAAAAGCGCTTTGAAAGCGCCGTCGCGCGAAGCGGGATCTTTGGCGCCCTTGAAGCCGATTAGCGCGAATGACGTGATGCTGGTCAATTCCCAGGCGACGAACAGCATGAGCAGATTGCCCGAGAGGACGACCGCCAGCATGGAACCGGCGAAGCTCGAGAGCCATATCATGAAGCGATTGTGCTCGGATGAGTCGTCGAAATAGTAGCCAGCGTAGAAGAAGATTAGCGCGCCAACGCCGGTGATGATTAGCGAGAACAGGAGCGACAAGCCATCGAGATAGAAAGACAGAGAAATCCCGAGAGAGGGGACCCAGGCAAATGACTGCTCGATAGCCGATTCAACCTGCAGGAGCGGTATGTAGGTCAGCAGCCAGCAGAAAAGCGCCGCCATCGCCAGGGAAGACAGCAAAGTCAGGGCGGATTTGTCGAGCAAAGCGCGGATAAAAGGCAGCGTCAGCAGAATTGCCAGCAGGAACGGGACCGCGGTTATGAAAAGTAATTCCATAGGACAATGAACGGCGCTTGGCTAGAACCAAAACTTTAGCCGCATGTGACGCGAGCCGCAATGCGTCGCAAGGTTAGCTTACCCGTTACCAACTTATAAGCAATGGTCAAATGCCTGGCTTCGGCTTTGGCAGCGGTGTTGTGGATTACGACTGGATGCCCCGAAAGCGCTACCTGAGTTGCTTGTTGAGCGCAGCGGTCAATGCCGGTACGATTTCATAGAGGTCGCCGACAATGCCGTAGCGAGCGAGTTTGAAAATCGGCGCATCGGCGTCTTTGTTTATCGCCACGATGATCTTGCTGTTGCGCATGCCGGCTTGATGCTGGATTGCGCCGCTGATGCCGCACGCGATGTAGAGATCGGGCGTGACGACCTTGCCGGTTTGCCCGACCTGGTGCTCATAGGGAATGTAGCCGGCGTCAACAGCCGCCCGGCTCGCGCCGATTGCAGCGCCAAGAATCTCCGCCAGGGGCGACAAGGTATTGGCGAAGCCGTGCTTGGCTTTCCATATAGTCGCTTCTTCTCCATCCAGGTTCTCCGGCGCCTCGGCGGGATTGCTTGCCATGCCACGGCCGCCGCTAACGATTATGGCGGCATCGGCAAGGCTGATGGTACCCGATTCTGACTTGAAGTCGAGGACTTCGGTCGGCATGGCGTCGGATGAAGGCGCAGGGGCGACGCGCTCGATGGTCCCCTGCCTTTGGTCATCTCGTGGCGCAGCAGGAAAAGCGCGACCGCGGACGGTGACAAAGGCGGTGTTGGTATTAGCGGTCATTTCCATCAAAACCTTGCCCGCGTAGGCGGCGCGCGCGCCGATGATCATGCCCTCTTCTACTCGCAGATCAATAACATCAGAGAGCAGTCCGCTTTCGGTGTCGCCGGCGGCGCTGGCGAGCAGCTCGCGACCGCGATTTGTCGCAGCGGATACCACTGCGCGAGGCCGACGGGACTTTACCAACTCGCCCAGCAGGGTGGAATAGGTTTCGAGACGATAGTCAAGCAGCGTCTCGTCCGAACAAACCAGGCATGTGGCGGCTCCGCGTTGGTGGCTGTCTTCGATGATGGCGTGGTCATCCGTGCCAAAGAGCAGCGCCACGACGTCAAGGTCATCCCCCTTGGCGAGGATCCTGGCAGCGCTTAGCGCTTCCCAACTGCCTGGAACTACCTGGCCCGAAAAAGTTTCAATCCAGACGAATACGCTCAAAGGACTTTCTCCTCCAGCAAACGCGCCACCAGGGATTCGGCTTTTGCGTCAACATTTTCGCCGTGAACGATCTCCGTACTAACGTCACGCGCTGGCGGATTCATGTAGCGGAGGACAGCGGTCGCCGGGCGGGGCAAGGTAAGGCCAAGATCGTCGGCTGACCAGACCGGAATCCGCGCCTTGGCTGCCTTGCGGATCCCAAGAAAGTTCGGGTAGCGCGGATCATTTATGCCTTTCATCACGGAGATGACTGCGGGCAGGCGGGCGGCGACGGTTTGCTTGCCTTGTTCCAATGTCTTTTCCACGGTGATCGCGCGCGCCTCAAAATCGATGTCAATGATGGCGGCGACGTAGCTCAGCATGGTCCAGCCCAGGCGCCGCGCCAGTTGGAAGGTATGTTGGTCGGTGGCGACATCAACGCTCTCTTTGCCGAAGATGATCAAGTCGACATCATCCAGTTTTCGGATCGCGCCGGCCGCCAGCGCGGACCAGACGAGGCTGTCGTGCATGTCGGCGCCGGGTTCGTCTATCCGCAGCGCATTCTGCAAGCCCATCGCGATGCTGTGTTTCAGCGCGTCGTCGTTGATGGCCCCGCCGATGGCAATGACGGTTGAATCGCCGCCGCAGCTCTTGGCCTGAACGATAGTCTCTTCGAGCGAATACTCATCCCAGGGATTGACTACAGTGGCGACATCGCCCCAGGTGACCTCGCCATTGTCGTCTACCCAGACTCTGGCGGCTGTATCCGGTGTGCTGCGCGTGAAAGTTGCGATATGCGCCATGACGATCCTGCCCACTCTGCCAATGGTATTCTACACGGAAGTATTCGAAAGCTTAATCCCGATGCGCCGTCGCCCCTTGCGCGCGCGCAAAGCGCCAAGGGGTCCGTCATTTGATGATGACTCATCGACGCGGTCCATGCGGGCGGAATGGAAGCAGGCCTCGGGCATGAGCGCGCCGTCAAGATTCATGCCGCGCAGGTCGGCTTCCCAGAAGTTTGCGCCCGTCAGGTCGGCCTGGGCGAGCGAAGCGTCTCTCAGATTGGCGCGGGCGAAGTTCACGCCCTGCAGGTTTGCGCCGGTGAATTCCGCGCTAGCGAGCTGCGCTTCGCGGAAGTGCGCGTCGCGAAGGTCGGCCCCGGTGAAGTCAGCCCTTTTTAGGTCGGAGTAGCCGAAATAGGCGCCGCGCAACGATGCGCCGTGGAAGCGAGCGCCCGCCAGTCGGCATGAAGCCAACAGAACATCGTTCAATGGCGCGCCCGACCAATCGACGGACTCGAGACTGCCATCCTGATGCGCGAGCCGCTCTTTCAAGACGTCAATCACGGCATGGACCACGGCAACATCGTGGTTATCTGCGACGCGCGCGATCAACTCATCAGTCGACGTGAATCTGAATCGCAGCCTCGTTATCCGGGTGCGCATGCGATTTATCAAGGCGGTCTCCAAAGGATTGCGCCACATTAGCGCCGTGTTCGGCTGAACGCATAGTAGCCGCTGGACGACAGGCATACAAGACGCGTCTGGCATCAACAGCCTTAGTTAGATTGTTTAGGACGGCAAGCGGTTTTTTGTGTCATAGTGCCATAGCGTTGCTCGAAAGATTGGCTATGCTAAGGTCCTGCGGTCCGAATCTCAAAATGCGAAGTGGTGCGCCGATGGCAATCGCGACGCGGCACGCTGGCATGCTGATTACAACATATCTGGAGATGCCGAGTCCAGACGACTTTGCTCCAGCCTATGTTCAAGCGCGCGATGTTGAAATCGTCAGAATGGAGATGCCTGACCTCGGCTTTTACAAGTTCCTGTACCAGTCGGTCGGCGAGGAGTGGGCTTGGCGCGACCGATTGCAGATCCCAAACGCTGAGTTGCGCCGGATACTGACGTCGCCGCGAACGCAAGTATATGTCATGTATGTGAGCGGCTCGCCGGCTGGCTACGTGGAGCTCTATCAGCACGATGATGGCGCCGTCGAAATCGCCTATTTTGGTTTGCGGCGCGATTATATGGGTCGGGGATTGGGCAAGCATTTGCTGAGCTTTGGGGTAGCGCGCGCATGGGAAATGGACGCGACGCGCGTGTGGCTGCACACCTGCAATCTCGATGGACCGCACGCCCTGGCAAACTATCAGAAGCGCGGGTTCCGCATATTTGATGTAGTCGAGGAACCGATGCCAGAACGCTACACGTAGCGGTCGCGACAGAGTTCGCCTGTCATTCCCGCTGAATAAGCTCTAGCAGCTTGCCGTCGATTCGGCTCATCCGCAGACATACGCGATCGGCAATAGACAGGTATCGGTCCCGGACACACTTCAATACGTCCCCCGGCTCGGCCACAATGGCAGCCTGCTCCAAGGCGTCGTCAGTGACAGCGTTCGGGAGCTTCTCCCAATGACTCGCGGCGGCAAGGCGATCGAGTTCAGAGATCATGTCTTTCCAAGATAGAGGCGCGATAATGCTGCGATACACCGGCGACCGCGCAAGCAGCGCTATCCGACGTTTCGTCTCTTGCTTCGCGCGCGCGCGTTCTGCCTCGTTGACGCCGCTGACAACGAAGACTGGCACGGCGACTTCAAGGTATGATCTATCTTTGCCCGCTGTCGCCAGGCCATCAGCCAACGCTGGGGCGAGCGTATGGCGAAGATAGTCCACAGTGTGCAAGGCGGGCGCGTGAAGGCCTTGGCATAGTTGGCCAGCAAGCGCAATTGAGGCGCGATCGCCGCCGGCCAGAAAGACTGGAACATTGGGAAAAGGGATGGGACCCGGATTAAAGAAGGGCGCCATTAGTCTGAAGGTATAATGTTCGCCGCGGTAGCGCAGTCGGGCATCGGTCTGAAAAGCGCGCCAGATGGCGCGCAGGCTTTCGATGTACTCGCGCATGCGTCCTAAGGGATCTCGTTCGGCGGTCGCTTCGGAATGGCTTGACGCTGCCGCCTCCAAACCCAGGATGAAGCGGCCGCCAGACTGACTCGCCAGGTCCCACGCGATTTGCGCAGTGACCATCGGGCTGCGCGGGAATGCGGCGGCGCTGTAGACACCGAGCTGGATTCGCTCGGTCGCGGCGGCGGCAATAGTTAGGGCGAAGAACGGGTTTCTATGGCGCTCCGTGCTCCAGACCGCATCGTAGCCCAAGTCTTCAGCCCGCTGAATCATGGCGGCGTCGGCGCGCATGTCATTGGAGGGTTGCAGCAGAATATCGAGCTTCATTGCGTTGGTAGCCTTGACCTAGCATTACAAGACAAGCTGAGATTTATGCTCGGCGAACCAGGCTTTCCGCTTGGCGTAGTCCGGACACAAGGACTCCACGAGGGACCAGAACGCGTGGCTGTGGTCAAGATGTCGCAAGTGACAAAGCTCGTGAATGATGACGTAGTCGATAACGTCCAGCGGCGCCATCATCAGGCGGAGATTCAGATTGAGATTGCCTTTTGCCGAGCAACTGCCCCAACGAGTCTTCTGATGCTTAATCCGAAGTCGGTTGTAGACGAAGCCATGCTCGGCCGCGAGTTCCGCGACGCGCCGCGGCAGGTGATCGCGGGCGAGTTGGCGATAGAATTCCACGATGACGTCCCTCAGCCGCTCATGAACCTCAGTCCGCGCGCACGAAGACAGACTCACCTCCAGCAATCGTCCGCGAGGGCGCGCGGTACCGCAGGTCTGGCGGTCAGACTCGCGCCATGCAAGCCGGTACTGTTGTCCGGTCACGAAGAAGAGCTCGCCGTCTTGGTATTGGCGGCTGAAGTTAGAGCGCCTGGAGCTTTGGAGGCGGCGCATGTTCCCTAGGACCCAGGCGGATTGCGCTTGAAGCAGGTCATCAGGCGCTGGATTCCGCATTCCCGCTGGGTAGACGACCTCAAGTCCGCCATTGAGGCTGAGCTTGATGAACACACGTTTTGCCCGCCTGCTTTGACGAACAGAGTAAGTGATCGTCTGGCCTTTGAGTTCGATGGTGGGCATCAGCGCTCCATGGCTTCCGCCGCGTGACGCCAGATCAGGCGCTTGGCCGGATCGGTTGGTTCATAGGGAAAGTAGAACCCGGCGCGATCCAGCAGTCCATGATAGCGTTCTCGCAGCCGATAAGCCAGATCCGCTGGCGAGGCGATCACGGCGAATTCTTCCAGCATCTCATCGCTGATCAGCGTGTGCATTTCGCGCCAGCGATTGCGCCGCAACATGGCATTTAACTGGGGAATGAGGTCGGCCCATCCGTGCAGCTCGAGCACAGGCCGGTAACTGGGTGTGCTGGCGTAAAATGCGATTTGCGATTTCGTTAGAGATTTGCTCGCTTGAATCTGGCTTGCGTCGGCGCCGGTGACGACGAAAATGGCGGACGAAAGACGCAGCGGTTCGCGGAGATCGCTCTTGGCGCGTCCTTCTCGAAAAGCTGGCAAGAGTACTTCCCGCAAGTACCGCGGCGTGTGAAACGAATGCACGTGGAAGCCAGCGCAGCATTCGCCGGCAAGTCGCGCCAGTCCGGTATTGACGCCGGCAATGTATATGGGAATCTCGGCGCGCGGCATGGGCGCAGGCGAACAGTATGGCTCAACCGGTGCAAGGCGGTAGTATTCGCCCCGGTATTCCAAAGAATCGCCAGTATGAAAGCCATTCCAAGCTGCGCGCAAAACCTGGATGTATTCACGGAGTTGTAGAACCGGCTTGCCCCAGGCTGCGCTGAACCGCTTGGTAATATGCGGCTTGATTTGGGTGCCTAAGCCAAGTATGAAGCGACCGTCGGACTGTTGGGCGAGGTCCCAAGCCGTCCGCGCCATGAGCAGAGGATCGCGCGGAAAGGCGACCGCAATCGCCGTGCCCAGACTGATGCGTTCGGTCGCCAGTGCGGCGTGCGCCAGCGGCAAGAAAGGATTGTGCGCTGCTTCCGCCACCCATAAGCCATCGAAACCCTGCGCTTCAACCGCGTTTGCCAAGCGCGAAGCCTGGTTAAGGTCGTCTGCGAAAACGGTGACATCAAACTTCATGGCGCATCCTTTACGCTGCGAAGAATTGTACCTTGCGGATGACCTGCTCGCGAGCGATGGCACAACCAAACTGGGATTGCTGGGTTATGGATGTTACAATGGTCGCCGACGCGTTAGAAGGATCGCGCCGGGGAACGAGGCGGCGGACCGAATTGAGCAGGCGCGGAGCGGAGTGGAGATGAGCGCGCGCAATACGCGTTCCATAAATATAGGGTTAAGGAACGTCGTAGCGACCATTCTCATTGCCTTGGGGCTGGTTTTTGTTTGGGAGATCCGCGGTACGCTTATGCTCACGTTTGCCGCGGTAGTGCTGGTCATTCTTTTTACCATGCCGGTGCGCGTGCTGATGAATAACTTCGAGATGAACCGGCTGGTGGCGATCGTGGTTAGCGTATGCGGTTTCTTTGTGGTGCTTGCGCTGATCGGCTGGTCGATTCTTCCTATTATCGTCAACCAATTCAATGAACTGGCGAATAACGTCATTCCTCGCGGCTTGACGGTGGCGAGCGAAGCGATTACCCGCGAGGCGCTAATCGAGCAATTTCATTTTCTGGAGCCCGTCCTCTCGGGCGAGAATGAGGATTTGGTAAACCAATTCATTTCTCAAGTTACTGATGCCTTGGGCCGGCTCGGCGGTACGGTTTTGCCAGTGGTTGGCGGAGTGGCCAATACTATTTTGAGCGCCTTGATAATCTTTTTCCTAAGCATGTATTTGCTGGCGGAACCGGAACAATACGTTAGCGGCATAGTAAAGTTGACGCCCGTATGGTATCGCGACCGCATGAAAGAAATCCTTGCTCGCATCGATTCGACCTTGCGCGCCTGGCTTAGCGTCACTGGCGTGTCAATGGTTGTGGTTGCGGTGCTGACCGGGCTTGGTTTGGCGCTCCTGGGCATCCGCGAGTGGGTTGCGCTCGGCGTATTGGCGGGCGTGCTTTCTTTTATTCCGAACTTTGGTCCGGTGGTGGCTCTGGTTCCGTCCGTGGCGGTGGCCTTGGTGCAGGCGCCTCAGAATGTAGTTTGGACTGTGGTCATCATCTATGGAGTTTCGTTCTTACAGAGTCAAGTGGTCAGCCCGGTGTTGGCTAGCGAACGAATGAATATGCCGGCGATACTCATCTTGCTGGGCCAGATTATATTTGGTTTCTTCTTTGGCTTTCTGGGATTGATGCTGGCTGTGCCTCTCAGTGCGTGCATGGCGGTGCTTGTGGATGAGATGTATGTCAAAGACGTGCTTGGGGATCGTGAGAAGTCCAAGGCTGAAGCGGACGCGTCGGCAGAGGCTTTGCAGGAGGAGATGCTGCCGGAGCCTTCTTAAGGCTATCAGTTTTCTTGAATGCAGGGCGCTTGTGTAGAGCCATGATGTTGAAATGGAGCGCGCAGAATTCCGCGGCGCGGGTTTATGCCGAAGTCGGGGCGCAAAGGGATGGAGCGTATGGCTGATGCCAAATCGTTGAGCCGTGAAGAAGCATCCAAGCGTATTGACCAATTCATCGGCGATCATGATGATTGGCGAGGGGCGACCATGGCGCAGCTGCGTCGTATCATCCGCGAGGTTGTTCCGGATGTGGTCGAAGACTGGAAGTATATGGGGTCGCCATTTTGGTCATACGAGGGGATGTTCGCCCACGGCAATATCTTCAAAGCCAAAGTGAAGCTGACGCTGCATCACGGCGCCAGCCTTCCGGACCCGGCCAATCTGTTTAACGCGAGCTTAAGCGCGAATCAGTCGCGCGCGATTGATATTTTCAAGGACGACGAGATTGATGTCATCGCGTTAAAGCAGTTGCTGCGCGAGGCGATGCGTTACAACCGGACGCACAAAGTAAAGAAGAGCAAAGGTTCGCG
Source organism: Anaerolineae bacterium (assembly GCA_022824465.1). GTDB lineage: Bacteria > Chloroflexota > Anaerolineae > Aggregatilineales > Phototrophicaceae > UBA6055. The sequence goes on along the minus strand of JAJDZV010000004.1, from coordinate 319 downwards.
GGACGTTTAGCTGAAATGGGCCATAAGCGTGGTCTTTGGAGTGAATCGTCTCGGCGGTTTGAACACGTTTCGAAAACTAGGCAATCGCATCCTTGACAGCGGCCATACTGATTGCTAAGCTACGTTTGAATGGTGAGAGGGGAGCTCTCGCTTTTTGATATCGCGGCGTTAGTTAGTCGTGAGTGCTGGTTAACATCAGAATAGCAGGTTAAGACAGAGCGAAATCAAACCCTGTGAATACGGAGAGTTTGATCCTGGCTCAGGATGAACGTTGGCGGCGTGCCTAATACATGCAAGTCGAACGGGAAGCTCATTACGG
>JAJDZV010000003.1 GCA_022824465.1 Anaerolineae bacterium | reverse complement strand
TGCGTGAACCCTCGCGTCGAACTTGTAAGAAATACTTACAAGTTGGGTCGGCCTCCAATTCGCCAGTTTCATAAATGTTGCCGATATGCAATGTAATGTTCTGCGCGGTTACTTGAAACAGCTCCGCCATATCTCGCTGACTTAGCCAGACACTTTCATCCTGGAACAATACTTCTAGGCGCGTTTCCCCGTCTGCCGTCTCGTAGAGCAGTATCTGATTTTCCTTAGCCATTTCCCTGAACTCCAAGGCTGAATTCACTGCAAATAATAGCAAATATGTTCGGTATCAGCCAGTCACCGGCCGCAACCCAATTACCCCGCCCGGCAGCGGACGGAACGCAACATCGTAACCGAATGCGCCGGGTCCGACGACTTCCAGCGCGGCATCGCTCTTTAGCTGCGGCGGGGCGGGCACGGTGATCACGGCGACGCGCGTGCCGTAGCGCAGGACTTCGGTGGTGACCGGTTCGCCTTCTTCTTCGGTGACGATGCAGATCAGGTCGGGCGTGGTCGCCATTGCTTCGCCATTGATATACGCGATCAGGAACTCGTTTTGGAATTCGATTTCCAACACCCCCCTCGGTCCCCCCATCAAGTTGGAGGCAGGCTGATCGCGAGCAATTCCGCGGATGATCACCTTTCCGCGGGCGAAGCCTTTGGTGGTGCGGCGTTCGACATCGATGATTTTGCCGCGGAAGATGACCCGCCCGTCCAGCACATCGGCGATGACGGGCGGCACATCAGACTTTTGCGCTTGCGCTTCGATGACTTGCGCGCCTAGATGATGCGCCAGGCTCAGGGTGTAGTGGACGCCGGCGGCTTTGACCTGGGAGCCGGACATGATCGTGCCAGCCAAGCCAGCGCGCGCGCCCATGCTGACGGCGATATTGCGGGCGATTTTCTCCGCCCAGACATCGCTGACGGCGGCTGGGACGACGGCGGCTTTATCAGCGGCGTCGACCATAGCCAGGGGCGCGGCTGCCGCGCTGGTGTCAAAGAGGAAGGAGGACATCTGAATCTCGGGGAAAGCGCGCCCCATGCTGTCGCTGTCCACCGTGGGGATGCCCGCTTGCAAGCCGCCGATCAAGGGCTGCATGGAGTTGGCGCCGCCGATTTCGGCGATGGCGACAGCATCAAAGCGGCGGCCGATATGTTCTTCCAGCAGGCGCAGCGCCCGCATCATCTCCGTGCCTTCGGGCAGCTTTTCGATGCTGACGGTTGGCGCGCCGATGCTGCCGACTACGCAGCACAAATCGTCATCCGCCAGGTCGAAGGGGTCGATGATGGTTTGTGGACCGCGCTGGCGGATGATGGAGGCGAGGTGCAAGCCGCCGAGGTAGGGATTTCCGCCGCCGCCCGTGCCGAGGATGCCGGCGCCGATCGCGATGGGGCGGATGTCTGCCAACGTGACCTGGCGCAGCATCAAGCAGGCTCCGGCGTGGCGATAGGCATGGCTGGATGCAGATGACAGGCGACTTCGTGACGGCGCTCGACTTCGATCAGGGGCGGCGGGATTGTATCGCAGTCAGCCAGTTTATCGGCATGGCAGCGGGGCGCGAAGGGGCAGCCACCCACCCGTAATCCCCCCCGACGAGTCAGGGGGGAATACGCCGACGATAACTCGCCTCGCAGAATGATTTCCTCGCGCTGCATATCGGGATCGGGCTCGGGAATAGCGGAGATCAGCGCCTGGGTGTAAGGATGTTTTGGCGCTTCGAAGATGACTTCGGTCGCAGCGACTTCGACGATCTTGCCGAGATAGAGCAGCGCCACTTGGTCGCACATGTAGCGGACGACGCCGAGGTCGTGCGAGATGAAGAGATAAGTCAGGTCGAATTGGTCTTGCAGGTCTTGCAACAGGTTGAGGATTTGCGCCTGGACTGAGACATCAAGGGCGGAGGTCGGTTCGTCAAGGACGATCAGGCGGGGCTGCACGGCTAGGGCGCGGGCGATGCCGATGCGCTGCTGCTGGCCGCCGCTGAATTCATGCGGATAACGGTAGTAGTGTTCTTCTTTCAAGCCGACCACGTTCATCAATTCCAAGACGCGATCGCGGGCGGCATCGCCTTTGAGGCTTTCGTGGATCCAGAGCGGCTCGCCGATGATCTGCCCGACGGTCATGCGGCCGTTGAGGGAGGCGGCTGGCGCTTGATAGATCATCTGGATTTCGCTGCGCAGGCGGCGCAATTCGCGCTGTTTGAGATGAGTAATGTCCTGCCCGTCGTAGAGGATCTGCCCGGCGGTCGGTTCCAGCAGGCGCAGGATACATTTGCCGATGGTGGTTTTGCCCGAGCCGGATTCGCCGACCAAGCCCAGGGTTTTGCCTTCTTGCAGCGCGAAGCTGACATCATCGACGGCGCGGAAGTCGCTGATGACGCGGTTAAGCAAACCCCCGCGCACCGGGAAATACTTACGTAGGTTGTTGACTGCCAGCAGGCGGCTCATGGATCCTCCGGATACAGGAAGCAGGAGGCGGTGTGCTCCGACCCGACGGCGACAGTTGGCGGCACAGCGGCCCGGCAGATATCCATGACCGCCCCGCAGCGGGGGTGGAATCGGCAGCCGGCCGGCGGATTGATCAAGTTGGGAATCATGCCCGGGATGCCTTCCAAGCCGCCTCGGCTGATGTCTTTCTGTGGCACGGCGGCGATGAGACCGCGGGTATAAGGATGTTTGGGATTGTTGAACAACTCGCGCACGGGGGATTCTTCGATGACGCGGCCCGAATACATGACGGCGACGCGCTCGCAACTACGGGCGACAACGCCGAGGTTATGCGTGATGAGCAGGACGGTCAAGCCGAGCTGCGCCACTAGCGAGCGAATCAAGCGCAGGATTTGCGCCTGGATGGTGACATCTAGGGCGGTGGTAGGTTCGTCGGCGATGAGCAGGTCGGGGTCGCCGGCCAGCGCCATGGCGATCAAGACGCGCTGCCGCATGCCGCCGCTGAATTGATGCGGGTAATCGAAGATGCGTTTGTCGCCATCGGGGATGCCGGTCAGTCGCATCAGCTCGACGGCGCGTTCGTGGGCTTCCTGGCGAATTTGGCGGACAGATGGCAGGAAGCCGCGCCAGCGCCCGGGCACTTTCTGGCCTTGGGCGCGCTGATATAGCACGGCGTCGACGAGTTGCTCGCGGATGGTGAATAGCGGGTTGAGGTTGGTGACCGGGTCCTGGAAAATCATGCCGACATGGCGCGCGCGGAAAGCTTCCATCTCGCTTTCGGATTTGCTCAGGATGTCCTCGCCTTTGAAGCTGACGCGCCCGGCGGTGATGCGGCCCGGCGGCATGGGGATGAGGCGGGGAACGGAGAGAGCGGTCATGGATTTGCCGCAGCCGGTCTCGCCGACCAAGCCGAGCACATCACCGCGCCGCATTTGCAGATCGACGCCGGCCAGTACCTTGACGACGCCATCGTAGGTGTCGAATTCGAGGTGGAGGTTTTCTATGTTGAGCAGGTCGGTCATGTCACCACTAACGCCGCGAGCGGGGATCCAGAACATCGCGCAAGCCATCGCCGATGAGGTTCCAGCTGAAGACCATCAGCCAGATGGCCATGCCGGGGAAGGTGGCGATCCACCATTCATCGGGGAAGAAGCGGCGCCCGTCGTTGATCATGGCGCCCCATTCCGGCGTCGGCGGCTGCGCGCCCAAGCCGATGAAACCGAGGGCGGCCGCCGTGAGCACCGCGAAACCGAAGTCGGTAGTCATCTTGATGATTATCGGCGAGACGGCGTTGGGCAGGATGTGGCGGAATATGATGCGCATGTGGCCGGCGCCGATGCCATAGGCTGCTTCCACGAAGGGTTCCTCGCGCAGGGACAGCACAAGACTGCGCGTCAGGCGGGCGAAGCCGGGCCACCAGACCAGCGATATGCCGATCATGGCGTTGATGATGCCTTTGCCTAGAGCAGCCGAGATGGCGATGGCGAGGACGAGCGCCGGCACGGTGAGAAAGATATCGGTGATGCGCATGAGGAAATCGTCAAGCCAGCCGCCGGCATAACCGGAGATGGCGCCGATTGTGACGCCGATGGTGGTCGCCAGCAGGATGATAACCGTGCCGACTTGCAGCGCCAGACCCGTACCCATGACTACGCGGCTGAAGATGTCGCGCCCGACCTTATCCGTGCCGAAGGCGAATTCGTCGCTGGGCGGCTGCAGGCGGGCGATGACGCGGGTCTTGCCAGTAGCGTCTTCGGGAAAGGGGGCGATGACAGGCGCGAAGATGGCCACCAGCAAGATGAAGATCAGCATCGTCAGGCCCACCATCGACAGGGTATTGGAGCGGAAGCGGTATAGGCCGCGGGCGATATTTTCCCAGCGGGCCGAGCGCGCGGTTCTCTTCTTTCTGCCCCTCCCCAAGGCATTCGGGAGGGGAGAATGATCGGCATCAGGCGACGCGTACAAGTCTCCGCCTGATGCGTCGGGGGGAGATTTAGAGGGCGGTTGGCCCAACTCAGCCATAGCGAATCCTCGGGTCCAGGATGCCGTAGACGACATCGGTCAGGATATTCACGATGCTGAAGACGATGCCGTAGAGGATGGCGATGCCCATGATGGGCTGGAAATCAAGGCTGAGCGATGCTTTGACGGCGTATAAACCGAGCCCGGGCCAATCGAAGATGGTCTCGATGAGGATGGCGCCAGCCATAAGCCAGCCGAAGTTGAGCGAGATGACGGTGATGGTGGCGATGAGGGCGTTGCGCAGCACATATTTGAAGATGATGACGCGGTAGGGGATGCCGATGGCGCGTTCCATGCGCACGAAGTCTTTCTCCAGCGCTTCGACCATGCTGGCGCGGGTGATGCGGGTGATGCTGGCGAAGGCGCCGAATGATAATACAAGCGCGGGAATGAAGAGATGTCGGAAGGAAACCAGAAAGGTCTCGAAGTCGAGTTGGATGAGGCTGTCGACCAAGAACAAACCGGTGGTGGCGGGTGGCGGCGCGACCAGCACCGGCAATCGCTTGCTGATCGGGAACCAGCCCAAATCGAGCCCGAACCAGGTCTGAAAGATCATCGCCAGCCAAAATGAGGGAAAGCTGACGAAGAAGAGCGACAGAACGCGGGCGACGTGGTCGGGCAGGCGGTTGCGATACATAGCCGAAATGACGCCGGCCGGGACGCCCAAGACCGTAGCGATGATGACAGCGGCGGTGGTAAGTTCGAGCGTGGCGGGCCAGAAGGTACGCAGGTCGCCGATGACGGAGCGGCGGGTGTAGAGCGATTCCCCCCAATCGCCGCGGAAGAGCCCGGTCATGTAGTTGATGTATTGGATGGGCAAGGGCTGGTCCAAGCCCAGTTCGCGCCGCAAGGCCGCCTTGATTTCTTCGGTCGCTTGGGGACCGGCCGCCAAGCCGACCGGGTCGCCGGGAACGATGCGGGCGATGGAAAAGGTCAGGATGCTCAAGCCGATGAGGGTCGGTATGAGGAGGGCGATGCGCCGGAGGATGTAGAAACGGATGTTCATCGGGTTTACAAATCTTCCCCCAACCTAAGTCCCTCCCCCATGAAGAGGGAGGGAATGACTCCCCTTGCCTTATTTGGGGACCGGGGATAGGGGCTAGCAATCCTCCATCCACAGATCCTGGAATAGGACTGTGACCTGATAATACGGCGAGTAGCGATAGCCCTTCACGCATTTGTGCATCCCCGTGCCACTGCTTAGGGTATACATCCAAACCGAAGGCTGGTCCTCATTGATGATTTCCTGGGCTTCGACGTACATTTCCTCGCGCATTTCGGCGTCGCCAGTGACGCGCGCGGTGTCCAGCAGTTCATCAACCCGCTCGTTCTGGTAGAAACTGCAGGAATTGAAGCTGCCCCATTGATCTGAGTGATACTGATTGTATAGGTGGGCATCGAGATCCAGGAAGGATGGCACCGTGTAAATGTTGATGATGTCCGGACCTGTCTCCGGCGAGCCGCAACTGGCGACCATGTCGGGCCATAGCATGGGAACCATGTTCATCTCGATGCCGATCTCCGCCAGTCCTTCCAGCAGGATCAGCCCTGGGACTATTTCGTGCGAGAGTTCCGTGACATAGATATAGTCCAGCGAGATGCCGCCATCGGGCCAAGGCGTCATCGCCATGTATTCCCGCGCTTTGTCCAAATCATAGGTCGGGTAGTCCAGCGTTCCGACGTAACCCGGCATGTAATCGGGCGTTGGCCCAAACATCAGGCTGACAGCTTCTTCCTGCGCCTGCACCATGGCTTCATAGTTCATGGCGTGGGCGATCGCTTTGCGCAGATTGACATTGCTGGTGTATTCGCCGAGGTTATTCATCTTCAGCGTGTTGACGTAGGTGCCGGGATGCTCTTCCCAAACATGATCCGGCGAATCGATGATTTGGTCTTTTTTGCTTGGAGTCGCTTGATCGGCGATGTGAGTTTCGCCAGCGAGCAAGGAGTTCAATTGCGTGGCGCCATCGCGCTGGATGATCCACACGAAACCATCCAAATGGTCTTCGCCGCGCCAGCCCGCCCAGTAATCTTCAACGGCGATGAACTCGTAGATATTGCCGATTTCCCAGCGTCCTTGCGTGAAGGGACCGGAGCCGGCGGCGTTCTCTCGCAAGAAGGTTTGCCCATGATCGTAGCAGGGACCTTCAATCGCTTCTTCGCCTTCCTCGGGTTCGGGACAAGCAATTTCCACTATGTTCGCTTCGACAATGGCGGGATTGACGACGAAGAGCTGCGTTAGCGTACCGATGAAGGGCGCGTAGGGCTGGGTCAGCGTGAATTGAACGGTGTGCTCATCAAGCGCTTGCGCCGAATTTTCGTCGGTGATCGTTTCCCATCGCCAGGTCGGCGGACCGGAAATCGCCATCATGCGGTTGAAGCTGTAAACGACGGCGTCGGCGGTTACCGGGCTGCCATCTTGGAAAACAGCATGATCGTGCAGGGTGAAAGTCCAGACGGTGGCATCATCGCTGACTTCAAAACTCTCCACTAAATGCGGTTCAATGTCGCTGCCTCGGGCGAGAAAGAGCGCGTCGTAGAGGCTGCGCAAGGCGGCATTGATCGAATAGTTTTCACCGGTGGCCGGGTCGATATTGTCGATATCCTGGTTGCCACCGTAGAGCAGGATGTCATCTTGGGCGGTGACGACTATTGATGTGAGGAGCATGAGGCTCGCCACAAGCGATACAAGCAAGATACGTTTGAACATGTTTTCCTCCGTGCAGAAAAGTTTGCAGAAGCGAACAGAATGTGACAATCTGTTGCGGCATTCTATTGGATGCCCACAGATTGCGCAATTGTAGCGTATGTGTCTGGGAAACCGCCACAGGCGCGGCGGGCATTGGCAGTCCGCGGCAAATGATGGTAGACTGCGCCCGGTCAGATTTGCAGATCCGGCTTTGCAAGCGGGCATGGCAGTCTGAGAAGCTGACTTTCGTATACACTCGTATGTCTTTGGAGGCAAGAATGTCAAACAAACACAGCATCGCAAGTCTTCTGCTGGTCATAGTGATGGTATTCGCTTTGGCGGCGCCGGCGCTCGCGCAAGATGACCTTGATCGGGCGCACTGGTGCGAGGGCGTGACGATCCGCTTCTTCGCCGGCGGCACCGAGGGCGACGCCTTCGCTGGCATCGTGTATCGCGGCGCGCTGGCGGCCGAGCGAGATCTGGGCGCCAATGTCGAGTATGTATTTTCCGGTTGGGACAGCGAATTGATGACGCAGCAGTTGCGCGAAGCGGTGGCGCAGGCGCCGGATGGCATCGCTATGATGGGGCACCCGGGTAATGAAGCGATCATGCCGCTGGCGGCGGAAGCGGCCGAAGCCGGCATCATCATGATGTACCAGAATGTCGATGTTGATCAGGTCCGCGCGCGTTATGGCGGCGGATATGTCGGCGCGCAGTTGCATTCACAGGGCATCGCCCTGGGCGAAGAGGCCCTGCGCCAGTTTGGCTTCGGCGAAGGCGACAAGGCGATTGTCCTCGCAAACCTAGCACAGCGTGAACGCGCGCTGCGCGAATTGGGAACCTGGGAAGCGCTGGAAGCGGCCGGAATGGAAATCATTCATGTCGACTCGGGACCGACCTGGGCCGCCGATCCTAATCTGGGCATCCCGTCTATGGTCGCGGCGCTCACCGACAATCCGGACACGAAGATGGTGGTCTTCTCCGGCGGACAGACGCTCGGCAACACCCAGACCTACTTTGAAGCCGCCGGGTTGGAAGCCGGTCAGGTCAAAGCCATTGGGTTTGATACCAACGAGTTCATCATGCAAGGTTTCGCTGAAGACTGGATTCACCTGACTGCCGATCAGCAGCCCTTCCTGCAAGGCTATCTGCCCGTCCTCAGCATTTGCCAGACGGCCAAGTTCGGCTTGGCGCCGTTGAATGCTGATACCGGCGCGGGATTCATTGATGTCAGCAACTACGAGCAGGTCAAAGAACTGGCCATTGCGGGTTATCGCTAATCCCCCGCCGTCCCGACAAGACTCAATCGTCACCCCGAGCGAAAGTTCCCCTTCCCTCTTGATGGGGGAAGGGGTCGAGGGATGGGGGAGAAGATATGAAACAGAAGTACCTCATTGAATTGCGGGATGTCACCAAGTCCTTCGGCAACGTCAACGCGGTAGACGGCATCAGTTTTGGCGTGCGACCCGGAGAGGTGGTTGGGCTCATCGGCGACAACGGCGCCGGCAAGTCCACCCTGATCAAGATCCTATCGGGTGTGCATCAGCCGGACAGCGGGCAGATTATCGTCCGCGGTCGCGAGGTACGGAATTGGAACGCCGCTCGCTCACGTGACGCCGGCATTGAGACAGTCTACCAAGACCGCGCGCTGGCGCCGCAGCAGACCATCACGCGCAATATCTTCATGGGGCGGGAGATTAAGAATAGTTTTGGCGTCATCAAAGTCAAGACACAGTACGAAGAAGCCAACCGTCTCATGCGCGAGATCGGCTTCACTTCCAAAGTGTTCGATCCCGATTCGCCAGTGGCGACCCTCTCCGGCGGCGAGCGGCAAGGCGTAGCGATCGCGAGGGCGCTGTATTTTGATGCCGATCTCATCGTCCTGGACGAGCCGACGACCGCGCTTTCGCTGGTCGAAACAGCGAAGGTCTTCGGCTTTATCGAAAATGTACGGTCGCGTGGCCGATCGATTATTTTCATCGGGCACAACATTTATCATGTCTACGATGTCGCCGATCGCTTCGTAGTGCTGGACCGCGGCAAAGTCGTGATGAAGACGGCTCGATCGGAGATCGCATCGGCCGATGTGCTGATGAAGCACATGCAGGAAATCGCCGAGATGGCGCACGCCGACGCCGGCTTGAGCGCAAGCTAAGGAGCAGACTTCTATGGGATTTGGCGCTAGACCTGGCGGGCAACAGCAAACGGCGCGCGAGGACGTGAGCCCGCTCGTCAAGTGGGCGCGCAACAACCGCCGGGCGTTGACATCGACACTGTTTCTTATTGTGATGCTAATCGGCTTCACGATGGCGAATCCCGATGTGTTTTCTCAATTCAAGACCTATCGATCGGTGATGATCGCGCTGCCGGTATCGATGTTTTTGGTGGTGCCGTTGGTCTTTGTTGTTACCGCGGGTGAGATAGACCTGTCGTTCCCGTCGGTTGTTGGGCTGGCCTCCTATGCTTTTGTATCCATCGTTGACCAAGGCGGAGACCCGCTGATCGGGATCGGGGCGGCGCTGTTAGTAGGCGCCTTGCTTGGCGTCGTCAATGGCTTGCTGGTCGTGCGCATCGGTCTATCCGCGCTGGTGGCGACGCTCGGCATGAACTTCTTCTTGCGCGGCTTTATCAATATCCTGGTCGAGGGCTTCTCAATCGCAATCCCCGAAGTCCGCGGCACATTCATTCATACCTTATTGGCTGACGACACGATAATCATCGCGGGCAATCAGGGCATCCCCAATCAGATGCTGTGGGCGCTAGCATTCACGGCGCTGGGCGTCTTCCTATATAATCGGCACAGCTTCGGCGTGCGGGTGCATTGCGTCGGCGACAATCCCGAGAGCGCGGCCGAGATGGGCATTGATGTCGATCGCACGCGCATTTTGGTCTTCGTCTTCACAGGCATCGGCGCGGCGCTGGCGGGCGTCTTCTCGGTGATGATCAATTTTGTCTGGTGGCCCACGACGGGGGATGGCTTGCTGCTGCCGGTGCTGGCGGGAATTTTCGTCGGCGGCACCCCGACATGGGGCGGGATCGGAACGGTCTTTGGCGGCGCTATCGGCACAACCATTGTCGCCTTCATCGAGACGGGCGTGATCGCAGCCGGTTTGACCGGCTTCTTTACGCAGTTCTTCTATGGCTTGATTATCATCCTCTCGTTGATCTTCCAGCGCTTTAATGGCGGGCGCGTGCGTTAGATTCCCGTCCGAGATTCTTGCTCCGGAAAGGCGGCGCCATGAAGGTTATCCAAGTCGGCATCGGCGGGATGGGCAATGCCTGGCTGCATGCCGTGCAGAAGTCAGAAGTTGTCGACTTCGCCGGTTTCGTCGAGATCAACAAAGATATCGCCCGCCGACAAGCCGAAGCATACGGATTGGATGCAGCGCAAATATACCCCTCGCTGCCAACGGCGCTGGAAGCGGTCGCTGCCGATGCGGTGATCAATGTGACGCCGCCGCAATTTCATCGCGAAGTGACGGTCTGCGCCCTGGAAGCCGGCTTGCCCGTGATGCAGGAGAAGCCGCTGGCAGGCAACCTTGAGGATGCGCGAGCGATTGCCGCCGCGGCCGAAGCGACGGGCGTGCTCTGCAGCGTGGGGCAGAATTATCGTTATCTCCCGCTTTCGCAGACGATAAAGAACATCCTTGATAGCGGCGAACTGGGCGCGGTGGCGGCGTTGAACGTCGCCTTCTTCAAGGGACCGCATTTCGGCGGCTTCCGCGAAGCGATGGCGCATCCCCTGATCGTCGATATGGCTATCCATCATTTCGATGCGATGCGCTATTTCCTGGGCAGCGACGCGGCGACGATTAGCGCGCGAAGTTGGAACCCCCCCTGGAGCTGGTACGCCGGCGATGCCAGCGCCGCAGTTCATATCGGCTTCGCCAATGGCGCGCAAGCCAGTTACACCGGTTCCTGGTGTTCGCAGGCGCAGGAGACCACCTGGAACGGGAATTGGCGATTTGAATGCGAGCGCGGGGTACTGTTGGTCGAGGATGATAGAGCGTATGTGCAGAAGCTGCTGCGCGTCGGCGAGGGACCCGGCGCGTTGGTCAATGTGCATGACGACCGGCGGGAGGCGCCGCTGGTTCACATGGAGCGCATGGCGCAGGATTATCTGCTGGCTGAATTCTATGACGCTGTGACGCGAGGAAGGTCGACAGGCACATCGGCGCAGGACAATATCAAGACCATGGAGTTGGTATTCGGCATCGTGCGCGCCTGCGACAGCGGTGAGCCGATCACCCTATAGCTGACAATAGAAGCAACCAGCCTAATCGAGCGCGTCCTCTCGTACTGGAAGGCGGTCCGTCAGCGCCAAGCCTTCCAATAAGCCGACCAAACGCGCTTGTTCAGTTTCGACCCCGCGCAGACGAGCTTCGACCGCATCAAAGCGTGTTTTCAAATCGTTTCGCAGCTGCTCGTTCTGTTAGGTCATGTCATTGCGCAGCTTTGTGACATCCCCGTCAATCTTGTCTTCGAGCCTTTTGTTGTCCTGGCGCAGCCACAAGAAAGAGACGCCGCAAATTGTGAAAACCGGCAACGCATTTTCCAGCGCATTAGCCCAATCCATATCTCGTCCCGACTCCGCGTACTTATTACGCTGACTCTAAGCATAGCGCCTAGTTTAAGCGCCGCCAAACGCCGCTTTAGTTCAATCAAAATAGCTGTCGCCGTTCCAAAGCAGCGACTTCGCTACCGCGTCATTCAGTTCGACGCCGATGCCGGGCGCCTCGGACACGGTCATGAAGCCGTCTTGCACGAAAGGCTTATCGCCGTCACAGAGGTCGCTCCACCAGGGAATCGAGCGGGCGTGGAACTCCAGGAATAGGAAGTTGGGCACGGCGGCGAGGACGTGGCAGGCAGCCATCATGCCCAGGGGCGATGAGACGTTGTGCGGCGCGATGGGGATGTAATGCGCGTCTGCCAGGTCGGCGATGCGTTTGCCTTCGGCGATGCCGCCAGCTTTCGCCAGGTCGGGCATGATGACATCGCAAGCGCCCTTGGCGAAAAGCTCCAGAAATTCAAAGCGGGTGTACTGATTTTCGCCGGTGCAGATGACGGTCGAGGTGGAAGCGCGGACCTGCGCGAGCGCGTCCACGTTTTCGGCGGGCAGCGGCTCTTCCAGCCAGAGCAGGCGCAGCGGCTCAAGCGCGCGCGCCAGCGTAATGGCGGACGGCAGGTCGAAGTGACCGTGGCAGTCGACAGCCAGGTCAATCTCAAAACCGATGGCTTCGCGGACGCCTTCGACGAGCCTGATGATATGCGTCATCTCTTCGGCGCCGACGGTCCAGTTGTAGGCATCGAGCTTGCCGCGCCCGGTGTAATCGACATCAAACTTGACCGCGCCATAACCCTCAGCCACTGCTTCCAGCGCCTTCTCGCCAAAGGAGTCGGGGCTGTCTTCCTCGCCGAAATGGCAATCGGCATAGAGGCGGATGCGGTCGCGGAACTTGCCGCCTAGCAGCTTGTACACGGGTACGCCCAGCGCTTTGCCGACGATGTCGTGCAGGGCGTTGTCGATGCCGGTCAGCGCGAAGATCAGAGGCGCGTTCCCGGCGCCGCCGTAACGCCCGGCTCGGCGCAGCTTCTCGTATATGAGGTTGATGTTGAAGGGGTCTTCGCCGATGAGCGATTGGCGCAGTGCCAGGATGGCGGCTTTGGTGGCGAAGCCGGAGAAGCCGGGACCGCCGGAGTTGCATTCGCCAGTGCCGGTGATGCCTTCGTCGGTGTAGACACGAACGAAGGTCCAGACGCTGCCGCCGCTGTCGGGTTCTTGCCGGCCGATGACGCAGGCTTGGACGTCGGTGATTTTCATTCGGCAACCTCTCGATTCTTGCTTCTGCCCGGCGCGCCCCGTGTCCGGTCGCGCACAAAATGATAAACTCTTACTTGCGCAAATGTGTAGGGGCAGACATCGGCGCGCCCGCTCGAGGAAAGGATAATATGCCAATCGGAGAAGTCACACAGCAGGTCAAAATCGCCGCCGGTCTGTTCTGGGCGGATTATGCCGTACTCGGCGCCCAGGTCCGCGAGCTGGAGGCGGCGGGCGTCGACTGGCTGCACATTGAAGTGCGGGATGGCAAGTATATGGATTTCGCCATGCCGCGCGGCGGTTACGATATCATCGAAGCGACCTGCAACAGCACGCGCCTGGAAGTCGAAGCGCAACTGCAGATGCTGCGCCCCAATTTCAGCGTCTTGGATCAGCTGGCGGATCTCGGCGTCAGCCTCATCAGCTTGCCACTGGAGACGACCGACGAGATGATCTTCCAGAACATCACCTACATTAAAGAGAAGCTCGGGCTGAAAGCGGGCGTCTGGGCGTGGCAGGGCGTGCCGGCTATCGCCTTCGAGCAATTTATCCATCCCTATATCGACATCATCGAGTATGAGAGCCGCGCGCCCTTCTGGAAGCAAACAGCCGGCGCGAAAAGCCCGCATACCATCGACCCGATCGTGGTCGACACGATACGCAAATTGCACAAGATGATCGCGGCCGCCGGCTTGCAGGACCGTATCGAACTGATGGAAGATGGCGGCCTAAACGCGGGCAATGTGACGCAATTCATCGCAGCGGGCATGACGGTCGGCGAATTCTCGTCGCCGCTGCTGAAGGGTCCAGCTGGCAAGCTGCAGCCGGGCACAGGCGAGATCGGGGCGGCGGTGCAGAAGCTACGGGCGGTCATGCGCGGGGCGAGCGACAAGTATCGTGACGACCGTGGGCTGAAATAGTGCTGCGCGCGGCCAAACTGGAACCGCTAGTCTTTTGCGCGGCTGTCGTGGTAGTTCTGTCGGGTTTCTGGCTGCGAGTACAGCAACTGGACGCAATGCCGCCGGGCTTGAGCGGGGACGAGGCGAAGAGAGTCATTGACTCAGCGCACATCGCCCAGACCGGCACTATCATTCTATACCAAGATAGAGGCCGACCCGAGCCGCTCCACCAATTCTTGGGCGGCATAACATCGCTGCTGTTCGGTAATTCTGTCTGGGTATTCCGTTTAGAAGCCGCGCTCTGGGGTTTATTGACATTGCCGGCGGTCTTCTGGGCCAGCCGACAGTGCTTCGCCGAGCAGCCGAAGGCCTTGCGCGCGCTTCTGGGCTTGGTGGCTGTGATCGTGGCGGCGACTGCGCTCGGGCATATCACGATCAGCCGTAGCCTTTACCGGGCGGCGCCATTGACGCTGTTCTTGGCATTTGCGCTTGGCTTTGCGGCTAGGGCGCTCCGGCGACATACGCGCGCCGACTACATTTTGACGGCGGTCTTTATCGCTTTGGGGGTGCATTGTTATTCCAGCGCGCTCGCGGTCCCATTCATCTTCATCCCCATATTTCTGCAGTTGGTCGTGTTTTATCGAAGCGCCTGGCGACGATGGCTGCCAGGCCTCGCGACCACCGCTGCGGTATTGCTCGCGCTGACCGCGCCGGTGGTCTTTCTCCTACTGGCGCAACCAAGCGCAATCATAGGCCGCTTCCAGGATGTGGCTGCCAGCGAGGGGATCAGCCTGGCCAGAAGTCTGGAGATAATGGTTCAGCAGTTTTTCGTCCGCGGAGACGAGAATCCCCAATACAACGTCGCGACAGCGCCCCTCATCGACCCGCTGGTCGCGCCTCTCTTTTGTATCGGTTGCCTTTATCTTCTTGTCCGAATCCGGCGGACGAACTCGGTGCTGCTTTTGGGATCGCTGATATTGCTTATGGCGCCGGCCCTCGTGACAAACGAAAGTACGCATGGACTGCGCATTTACGCCGAATTCGCGGTGATTCCCCTGGTCGCCGCCAGCGGATTGATACCCGCGTATCATATCCTGGCATGGCTGACTCGCTCCGCCAGGTTGACAGCTTTTCTGTTGTTATCAGCGGTTTTGGCGGTATTCGTCACTCTTTTGAGCAAATCCGGCCAGACCTATACGTCATTCTGGGAGACCGCGGCGCGTCAAGGACCGACGCATTTCATATACGACCGCTCATTGAGTTATGGCGAGGCGTTTTTCCGCTCCGACCGTCTATTCCTCGCCAACTGGATGAAGGCGCAGAACGCGCCATTGCTGGTACCGCTGGAAGAATTGAATGGACGTTCGACGCGGGCGCATTTGATGTCTCGTTTTCCATTCGTCGAAGGCGCGGCGGGACCGGAAATATTCCCGGAAGACAGCATAGTTGTTTTGCCCTGGTCGCTGGAACGAGGCCAGTTTATTGACGACTCCTTTCACTTCGCTCTTCTGGACGGTGATACGATTTCAATCATCCCGCCGCTTGACCGCGAGTTTTTTCAAAGGCTAATGAACGAGCGCGCAAATTCAGCCATATTGGAATTTGAAGGCAGCAACATCCCGATAGTGGCCGAATACTTCTCTATCGGCTCGGCGACTCAACCGCGCTATCAAGCGGCAGCCGGCTCGGGAAACCCGCTTGCGCGCTTCAACAGCGACTTTGATATCGTCGGCTGGCATGGGCCCGCCACAATCTCGGCGCCGGGCAACTACGAGTTCTCTCTGGATTGGTCGGTGTTCCGTCGTGTTGGACACAATTATGGCGTTTTTCTCCAATTGCTTGCGGCAGATTGGGAGCGGGTCGCCGGCGACGAGAGCCTTTTGTATCGCTGGCTCTACCCGACGACCGCCTGGGATACGACCGATCGCGTGCCTTTTGCCTTCACATTGAATATCGAGCAACCCTTGATGCCCGGCGCCTATCGACTGGCTGCGGGCGCTTGGTACGTCAACGGCGGATTGATGCCAGCTCAGGGTTTCGTTGACGACTCAATCTCGACCGCAGCAACCATTGGTTGGGTCAAGGCGCCCCAGGCAGAACAGCCCGCAATACCGGCGGAGGCGACAGTTGTGAACGCAACTTTTGCGGACAGCTTTACGCTTAGCCGCGTTGACGCCCACGTTGAGACACAAGACAGCGTCGCGGTTGTAAGCTATTGGATCGCGCCACAGGAACGTGTTGGCATCGACGCGACGAGTTTCATGCACGCCTTTGATGAAAGCGCGACGCTTTTGGCGCAAAGCGACAGACAGCCCTGGGGCGGGCAATACCCGACCTTCATTTGGGATAGCGGCGAAACTGTGGTGATTCAACACCTCCTTGACCTGAAGCAGACCGATGGCGTACGACTCTATATCGGCATGTATACGCAGCCGGATTTCGATCGGCTGAAAGTAGAACAGAATGGAGCGCGATTGACTGATGACATCTTGTATTTGGGAAGCCTTTCGGCGATTCTGAAGGCTGAATGATGCAGCCCCTTCCGGCGCTTGCGAAGGCCTCACATCAGGTCGGGCACGATAGAAGATAGCGGAGAATTATGCCAAAAATCAGAATTGGACTTATCGGGTATGGCGGCATCGGGCGGGTGCACGCGGCCGCTTATCGCGCCATCCCCTTCCACTATGGTCTGCCGGCCGACAGCATCGCCATCGCCGGCGTCGCCACAACCCGACGGGAAACAGCGGACCAAGCGTCAAGAGAGATCGGCTGCGACTTCAGCAGCGATGATTACCGAGCGTTGCTGGCGCGCGACGACATTGACGCGGTCGATATCTGCACGCCGAATAATTCGCACCATGAGATTGTCCTGGCCGCCGCGGCTGCGGGAAAGCACATCTATTGCGAAAAGCCGTTGGCGATGAACGTGGCGGAAGCCGAGGCAATGGCGCAGGCGGTCAAAGACGCCGATGTTAAAGCGCAGTTGACCTTCAACTTTCGCTTCTTCCCGGCCATCGCGCGCGCCAAGCAATTGCTCAAGGCCGGCTTCGTCGGGCGTGTCTTCTCTTTCCGCGGACGTTATCACCGCGCGAGCTACATCAGCAGCGACAAGCCCATGTCCTGGCGACTCAAGCGGGAGGCGACTGGCGGCGGCGCACTCTTCGACCTCGGCTCGCATATCCTCGACCTGCTCTATTATCTGCTGGGCGACTTCTCCGCCGTGAACGCCACGCTGGATACGCTGATCGAGCGGCGCCCGGTGGCTCCTGGTTCGTCCGAGACTGCGCCTGTCGATGTCGATGACATCGCATTCATGCACGCTCGCTTGCCGGACGGGACCTTGGGCACGGTCGAGATCTCGCGCATGGGCACCGGCGCCACCAATGACCTGAGCTTCGAGATCTTCGGCGACAAGGGCGCGCTCCGCTTCGACCTGGGCGAGCCGGCCTGGCTGCATGTTTATGATACGCGCGATGCTGATAGCCCGCTGGGGGGCGAGCGCGGCTTCCGCAAGATTGAAGCGGCCGGACGCTACGCCGGGCAGCGCGCCCCGGATTGGACGATGAGTCCCGATTTCATGCGCGTCCACGCCGAGTGCCAATATCAGTTCATCCGCGCGGTATGGAAGGACGAACCCCCTTCGCCTTCTTTCGCCGACGGCTTGCATATCCAGCGCATCATGGAAGCGGCTGAGCGCTCATCGGTGAACGGACGTTGGGTGACCTTGGAGTGAATTGATATAGGGATGACTCGGTGATATAGTTGCAGAAGATCGGCAGATTGACGCACAGGACAGCCATTGAGCACGAAGAGGCATGCAATCGCTACAGCAGAAGCAAATCAGGCAACACAGTTCAGTGAACGGATGGCAAGGATTGAAACCACCATCTCGACAGAGCGACGGCGCCTGGCGACCAAGGCGGATGTTGCAGATTTGAAAGCGACTATAGAAAAGCAGTCGCGTCAGTTTCTCTTGTGGCTGATCGGCGCAGGCATTGCTTTGGCGGCCGTAGTCGTCCCACCGCTACTTCACATCATCAACAAGTTGCTGGCGCGGGCCTAGCAATCCGAATTTCCGCTGGTTTGTGAACACGTAAGGATCAGCCTTCGTGGCGGCGCATCACTACGACATCATCATCATCGGCACGGGCATGGGCGGTGGGACGCTCGCTTACGCCTTGCGCGATAGCGGCGCGCGAATCCTGCTGATTGAGCGCGGCGACTTCCTGCCGCAGGAGGCGCAGAACTGGCAGGTCGCGGCAGTCTTCGGCGAGAATCGCTACAAGCCGGCTGAAACCTGGATTGACGCGAGCGACGGCGGGCGCTTCAAGCCGGGTGTACATTACTTCGTCGGCGGCAACACCAAAGTTTATGGCGCCGCATTGCCGCGCTTTCGCCGCGAAGATTTCGAGGCGCTGGAGCACGAGGGCGGCACATCGCTCGCCTGGCCCATCAGCTATGAGGATCTTGAACCCTATTACAACCTCGCTGAGGACCTTTTCTTTGTGCATGGCAGAGCCGGCGATGACCCGACCGAACCGCCGCGGACGCGCCCCTATCCCTTCCCCGAAGTGCCGCACGAGCCGACAATTGCCGCGCTGATAGAAAGGCTGCGCGCTCAAGGTCTGCATCCCTACTGCCTGCCGATGGCGGTGGACTTGCGCGAAGGCGGGCGCTGCATCCGCTGCATGACCTGCGATGGCTTTCCTTGCAAGGTCCATGCCAAGGGCGATGCCGAAATCTGTTGCCTGCGGCCCGCGCTGGCGTCGAGCAATATCGAACTCTGGACGAATACCCGGGCGCGTCGCATCCTCACTGATGAAACCGGCAGAGTCGCGACCGCCGTCGAAGTCGAGCGAGCGGGCCAGTCCATGTCCGTAGCAGCCGACATGATCATCGTCGCTTGCGGCGCTGTGAACTCAGCGATTCTCCTGCTCCGCTCAGCCAACAGCGCGCATCCGGACGGCTTGGCGAATTTTTCCGGCTTGCTGGGCCGCAACTACATGATGCACAACAACACGGCTCTTACCGCCGTGGCGCCGCTCAAAACCAACCCGACCGTCTTCCAGAAGACCACAGCAATCAACGATTATTACTTCGGCGATGAAGATTTCGCCTGGCCCATGGGCAACATCCAGGCGCTGGGGAAGCTGCAAGCGGGCATGCTCTCGGCCGCGAAGCCCTACCTGCCCAAGCCGCTGCTGACCGCGATGGCGCGGCGCAGCATCGATTGGTGGGTGATGTCGGAAGATTTGCCCGACTCGGAGAATCGGGTCATGCTCGGGAGCGACGGTAGCGTGCGCGTGCATTGGAAGCCGAATAATCGCGTCGCCCATCGGCGGCTCATCAGACGGGCCGTCCATATGATGCGCGCCGCCGGCTACCCCTTTGTCTTTACCGAAACGCTGGGCATCGAGACCAATTCGCATCAATGCGGCACCGCCCGGTTCGGGGACGATCCGGCGACCTCCGTGCTCGATCCCTTCTGCAAGGCGCACGATATCGACAATCTCTATGTCGTCGATTCCTCTTTCTTCCCGTCGTCCACGGCGATGAATCCGGCGCTGACCATCTGCGCTCAGGCCTTGCGTGTGGCTGATTGCTTGCAGGGCAAGCCGCTTCTGCAATCGGAGTTGCGGGCATGACCTACACCATCGGCATCGACGTCGGCGGCAGCAAGGTCGCCCTCGGCTTGGTGGACTCGCGCGATGAGATCGTCGCCCGCCGCCGTATCGCAACCGATGCTGACGCCGGTTTGGCAAGCGTGCTTGATCGCATCGCCCGCGAAGTGGCTGCCCTCAATGCCGAGTTGCCCGCGGATGCTTCGGTTTCGGCGGTTGGGGTGGGCGCGCCCGGACCACTCGATCATGTCAGCGGCGACTTGCTCACGCTGGTCAATCTGCCCGGCATCTCCAATACGCCCTTCCGCCGCGCTTTGAGCGAGCGTCTGTCTCTGCCGGTCCGTCTCGATCACGATGCCAAAGTCGCCGCGCTGGGCGAATTTCATTTGGGCGCCGGGGCTGACCGCGACAGTATGATCTATATCGTCATTGGCACCGGCGTGGGCGCAGCGATCATTTACGAGGGGGCGCTGCTCTATGGCGAAAGCAACAGCGCCGGCGAATCCGGGCACATGACTGTCGACCCCAAGGGGCATCTTTGCCATTGCGGTTCGCGCGGCTGCCTCGAAACTTATATCGGCGGACCGGCGCTCTCGAAGCATTATGCCGCTGCTTCTGGCGAAGTCATCAGCGGCGCCGAAATCGCAGGCCGCGCGCTAAACGGCGACGAGATGGCGCTGCGAGTTTTCGACGACGCTGGCAGGGCGCTCGGCATCGCGATCGCGTCGCTGGCAATGACGCTGAATATAGAAACATTTGTCATCGGCGGGGGGGTCGCCAAAGCCGGCGATCTGCTTTTGGCGCCCGCCCGCGAGTCGCTAAAGGGCTATTCCTTCAAGGCGGTCTCGGCGCGGGTCAAGGCAGTCGCTTCGGTCTTGGGCGAGGATGCGCCCATCCTTGGCGCCGCTCACATGGCGCGGGGGTTGCTGCATCCTTAAGGCTATTCGAGCGTGGGAGACGCTAATCCGCATGACACAGCCAGTTGATGTCCATCGGTGTCTATGCGTGAACATATAGTCGCCTATAAATCCGCGGCCTCTGTTACCATTGCTCTATGACAACCTTCACCTTGCCTTACTGTCTGTCGCCGCCACCGGCGAGCCGGGCGCCGACTGGAGAAATACCCCCACCCCCCACCCTCCTGTATCTAGACTGTATCTATATAGTACGCCAGATCTGCCCAATATTTCGCGGCTTTGTGGGGCTTTCGCGGAGGTATTCCGCCTGCCTTAAGCAACCCGAAGCATTGCCTAAAGGATTTCGATATGTACGTCCAAGCCGACAGCTTGCCCGCTGATACGATCTTGACCGGCTTCGATATCTGCATTGTCGGGGCGGGCGCGGCCGGCATCGCCATGGCGCAGCGGCTGGCAAAGTCGTCGCTGAAGGTCATCCTGCTCGTCAGCGGCGGCCCCTCCGATCGCGGCGCCCCGGACGAGGCTCGGCAAGCGCTCTACCATGGCAGCGCCGGCGACTTCCTGCAGAAGGTTGATCCGGTCTTCCTGCATCGATCGCGCCTGAATATGTATGGCGGCACGACCAATCACTTCGGCTTTTGGGCGCGCCCGCTCGACCACGCCGACACCGTGCCGCGGCCGGGGTATCGCGATGCGGGCTGGCTTTTTGATGAGCAAGCGCTGAGGCCCTATTACATTGACGCCCACGACTTCGGGCGATTTGGTCCCTTCAATTACGACGACATGGCATTCTGGGAGCGCGTGCTCTTCGCCCGTTGCTTCAATCCGCTGCCAGGCGACAAGCTGAGCGGCGCCATCATGCGCGCCCAATACGAAGAGAACCTGCACGATTTTCAGGTGCAATTCCGCGATCAGCTCAAGAGCGCCGAGAACATCACCGTGCTATTCAACGCGCACTTGCTGAGGATCTCGACCGATGATGATCAGCATTGCGTCATCGAACTGAACTGCGCGACCATAGACCGCTCGTCCTCGGGCGAGAGCAATGCCGGCAAAGGCTTCAAGGTTCGGGCGCGGAATTATGTACTGGCTTGCGGCGGCATCGAGAATGTGCGGCTGCTGCAACTCTCAGGCGACTTGGGCAACAACCGGCGCGACCAGCTCGGGCGCGGATTCATGGTGCATCCGCTTCTGACGAACGCGGCGCGGGTCACCTTCGATCAGCCCGTGCCCAGCGATATCCGCAACTTCTTCCGCGAACAGCAGATCCGTCTCAAAGCGCCCGAGACAGCCGGCGGCGATTACCGGCATATGGTCGAACCGCTGGTCCACCCGGAGTTGGTCTTCGATTATCTTGTGTTCAACGCCTGGGGGATCTTAGCGCCGACGTATCTGACCCTGCTTGAGGAGCGGATTGGCAATTTCCGCATCATCCTCTACTTCGGCGCGGACGCGGCGTCGGCGGTTGTAAACCTGAACTGGGAGCAGACGCCGAACGAGGACAGCCGCATCACACTCAATCACGAGCAGCGCGATCCCATATTCGGTCAGCCGGTCGCCCATGTCGATTGGCGTCTCAACGAGACCGACAAGCGTAGCGCCGTCCGGGCATTGGAAATCACCTTGGATTACTTACGCGACCGCGGCGCGAGCCGTCGGGTGATGATTGCCGATGTGGGCGGAGGCGCAGAAGATTGGACCTTCCCGCCGGGCGAAGGCGCGCTGGAAGCAGGCGATCATCATATAGGCGCCCTGCGCATGTCCGCGTCGCCCGATGAGGGCATCGTCGACATCAACTCGCGCCTGCATGCGGTTGAAAATCTCTACATTGCCGGTTCCGCTGTCTTCCCGACCGGCGGCTATGTCAATCCGACGCTGACCATCGTCGCGCTGGCGCTGCGCCTGGCCGACCACCTTAAAGCGGTTGCGGGCCGGGGCTAAGTCTCGATCAGCAAGCCACGCGGCGTCAGCACGACTTCCAGACGCCCCAGAACATAGTCAGTCAATATCGCCAGCAGCGCTGCCGGGATCGCGCCCAAGAGAATGAAAGCATCCACCGTCATCGACAAGCCGCTGGCGATCGGGATGCCCAAACCGCCCGAGCCCACAAAAGCGCCCAAGGTTGCTGTCCCGATATTGATCACCATGCTGGTCCGGATCCCGGCCATGATGATTCGGCTCGCGATCGGCATCTCGGTCCGCAGCAGTATCTGCTGCGATGTCATGCCCATGCCCCGCGCCGAATCCACGATGGAAACGCTGACTGACTCGATTCCGGCGATTGTATTGCGCACCACCGGCAGCAAGCCATAGGCGATCAAAGCGACCAAGGCCGGCAAGAATCCTAATCCGATGATCGGCGCCATTATCGCCACGATCGCCAGTGTCGGCACCGTCTGCCCGCCGTTGACCAGGTTGTTCACGAGGGGCAGGAACTCGCGGAAGTTTTCCCGCGTGACCATCACGCCGAGGAACAATCCGGCTGAAATAATGTAAATCGATGAGGTAAAGACCAACTCAAGATGCTGCGCCGAGAAGTCGATCACCGGGCCCTGTGGATGCACCAGTGGCGCGCTCGTCGGGAATATCGCGTGCAGGATGGCATCCCAAAGCGGCTCGTGCCCGAATATGGACCAGAAGAGCAGAAACACCGATAAGATATGCACCAGGTGGATCAGAAGATTCTTCTTGCCTTCGCGCGCCACGAAGTAGATGCCGCCTTCCACCGCCACCATCAGCAGTGTAAACAGGAAGAGCGGCAGGCCCGTTTCCAGCGGTTCCACAGCGATCGCCAGCATCGGCGGAACGATCTCCGGCGCGATCGTCAGCAACCACAATTTCGGCGCGAGCGATGCCCGCGGATGAAAGTCGTTCAGAATTTCGCGCAGATTGCGCGCCAAGGGCTCGAGCGCCGCGCCCTCCGCGTAGCCAACCACCAGCCGCGTCGGCTCCAGCCGCAAGGATTGCACCGCCCGCGCTTCGCCCACGATGAAGCGGGCCAGGTCCGAGCCGGCCTCAGCGGCAGCGCGGCTGTCGTAATCTTCAATGCTGTCGACCAGCGCCGGCTGATACTGCGCGTATAGGAAGTGATCTTCGCTCGTGCTGAATAGGATCGTCTTTTCAGCGCTTTGCGAGACTTCTGCCGTGATCGTGTTACGGTCGTTGACGACAGAGTTGTTTACCGGGCGCCGCAATCGGCTGCGAATTTGCTCCGCCTCCATATCGTTGTCATAGACGACCGTAATCGTCTGCGCCTCAATCGAGATGTCCGTGATGCTTTCCAGTGCGTCGAATAAGACATCCGCCACTTGCGGCGCGTCCACATCGCCACGGCTGAAGCTGCCGGTCGGCGTTGGCAGAATAACCTCGGGCGTCACACCATAAGCGAATGTACCCGCCGTCAAGTTGAGGATAAGGCGGTTTTCGCCTTCGACATGCTCGACCGAGAAATCAAAGTCGCCGATGAACTTCTCTTGATCGTGGAGGGTCACCGTCTGCTGACCGACGACGAAGATCAGAAGTGTGGCGAGCAGCCAGAACAGCGCTCCATAGGGCAGGCGCCTCCCGGCGTCCGCGGCCGGCATTGTTTTCGCTTCGCTCATCGTCTACGTTCCGGTTGAGCCGCCGCGTGTATGCCCGGCGCCTCGACCAGGTCCTGCAGGCGCTGAATGCTGACACCGCCGGTCAATACGCCCTCGGCATCTATCACCGGCGTCAGATCGAAGGAATGCGAGAGCAGCACGCTCAAGGCTTCGCGCGCGGTGGCGTCTTCGGGCACGGCGATGCTCCCCGCCGGCGCATGATGCATCGCTTCCGCCAGCGACCGGCTCTCCGCCAAATCCGCCCGTTCGACCCAGCCCAAGAGCACGCCACTGCTGGCGTCAACGACAAAGGCGCTGTCGCTTTGGCGCCGCTGCAGGCAAGCCGCCACCTCTTCCAGCGAGGCATCGTGGTCGCAGCAGGGCACATTATTCATCATCGAATCCTTGACCGAGATCAGATGCAGCCGTTTCAGCGACCGGTCCGCGCCAACGAACTCGCGCACAAAATCATCGCGCGGCATTGCCAGCAGATCGTCCGGCGTATCGTATTGCACCAGCCGGCCTGCGCGCAGCAAGGCGATGCGGTCGCCCATGTATATCGCTTCGTCAATATCGTGCGTCACGAAGATGATCGTTTTGCTGACCTCTTGCTGAATTTGCAGGAATTCTTCCTGCAGAATCGCCCGCGTGATGGGATCAACGGCGCCGAAAGGCTCATCCATCAGCATGATCGGCGGATCGGCGCCCAATGCCCGCGCGACGCCGACGCGCTGCTGCTGCCCGCCCGATAGCTGCCGCGGATATTTGTCGCCGTGAATGCTCGGGTCAATCCCGACCATATCCAGCAGCAGATCCACCCTTTGCCGAATGCGCTCTTCATCCCAATCCAGCAAGCGCGGCACGATCGCCACGTTGTCGCGAATTGTCATATGCGGCAGCAAGCCGATTTGCTGAATCGCATAACCGATCTGCCGCCGCAGGACCTCGGGTTCGAATTCGTCGTTTGGCTGTCCATCAATGAGGATCTCGCCGCGTGTCACATCAATCAGGCGGTTGACCATGCGCAGCGCCGTCGTCTTGCCGCAACCGGAGGGCCCGATGAGCACACAGATCTCGCCGTCGCGCACGGTCAGATTGAGATCGTCCACCGCACGAAAGCCGTTGGGATACTCTTTGATGACATCTTTAAATTCGATCACGCGCTCGCTGCCTTTCTTCGCTCGCTGCCATGTCGCGCCCTCAAGCCTGCCTTATGCCCGGCGATGTCAACAAGCCTTCGAGGACCTTCAATGCCGCATCGAGAATGACCGCTAAGAGCACCGCCGGCACGGCGCCCAGCAAGATCTGATCAATCGAGGTCGAGTTCACGCCCAGCAATATGAAGTCGCCCAGCGCCCCGGCGCCGATGATGGAGGCCACCGCGGCGATGCCCACCAGTGAAATCGCGGCATTGCGCACGCCCGCCATGATCACCGGGAAAGCCAGCGGCAACTCTATACGAAAGAATGATTGCGCCGCCGTAAAACCCATGCCCTTGCCGGAGTCGATGATGGCCGGGTCGATATTCTTTAGCCCGGCGTAGGTATTCCGCACCAGCGGCAGCAAGGAATACAAGGTCAGGGCGATGATCGCCGGCGCCGTGCCGATGCCCGATACGCCGAAGTCGCGGATGGTCAACTCCGCCAGTTCGTTCGTGCCGAGCAGCTCGCCCGCGCCCTGCGCCAACAGCGTCAATCCGCCCAGGGCCGCCGCCAGCAAAGGCAGAAAACGCAAGCGCTGATAGTGCGGCAGCTTGCGTTCGAGGTCGTAGCGCTTGCCCGCCGACATAAAGATAGGAAATACGAAGATCGCCAAGCCCGTCAGACTGCGCAACAAAGCCAACTCCGCCATCGTCAAAATGGTCAACACAACTTCAAACCCGAAGGCGATGATGAGGACAGCCAGAAGCGCCAGCGGGATCAGAGCCAAAAAGATGACCGTTACCAATGAGAATTGGCGCGTTCTCTCTGGCAAGCGCGCATGAAACCGCCGCAAGACCAGCGCCGCCGCCAGGGCCAGCCCGGCCAACAGAAGCCAATCGCGCGCCAGCGAAAGGAAGTGGGCATCGCCAAGCCGCGCCAAAGGCACCAGCAAGATGCCAAATAGCGCCAGGCTCGGTACAGTCTGTATGATGCCGACGGCATACAGTATCGCGTCTTCCGCCCTTGCATCGCGGCTCGCCCATAAGCCCAGCGCAATGCCGACGATCAGACCGGCGGCCAGCGCCACCAAGACAAAAACGATATGTTCCAAAAAACGAAGCGCGAGAGCCTCTCCCCGCGCATGATACTCCACCATGATCGAATAAACGTCCAGTCTTCCGCCCGCCAGCATCACAATTACGACGAGCGCGCCGACCGCGCCCGCCAAGCCGCGCGCCAGCCGCGACGCGCCGCTCCGTTCCAAATCCAGCAAGCCGGCGAAGAGCGTGATGGCGCCGCCCGCCAAGCCGGTGGCGATGCCGGCCGAGGTCAATATCCGTGGATTGCTGATGCGCGTCCCGGCTTCAAACAGCGCTTCCGCGCCGCTCAGATAGGCGCTTCCCGCCAGCGCCGGCAAATACAAGGTAAGAACGACAATCAAGTTGCCTACCGCCACCAGCGCCCAGCCGCGTCGATTGCGGTCGCCGACAAAGGCCAGCAGGACCGGGGTCAACGCCAGCAAAAACAGCAGGAGATAACGCATATCGCCCGGTATCTCCAGCAAGCTTACCGGCAATCCGGACGCGAGTCTATTTGGTTTTATCTCGATAACGGGCAGGAAAAAGAAGCCAAAGCTGGCAAAGGACCCGCCCAGGAATGCAATCAAGTTACTATTGTGAATCGCTGTTCTCCTCTCGTCCAGCACAGAAAGGGGGACGTTAGACGGATGGCTTCGGGAGAACCAAGGCTAATTTCCCCGAAGCCGATATAACACACTGCGCGGTGGCTAGTTGCCGATGAATCCGCTTGCCTGCAGCCAGGCGCGGACAGCGTCGGCCGGGTTCAAGCCCTCGACTTCGACTTCGGCGTTCAGCGTCTGCAATGTCACATTGTCGAGCGCGCGGAAGATCGGGTTCAAGATGCCGGCGATCTCCGGATTGGCGCGGATGACTTCGCCGCGAATGACCGGCGTCGGCGCATAGATCGGCTGCGCGCCGAAGGGATCGTCCAGCACGACGAAGTTGTAAGCCATCAAGGCGCCGTCAGTGGCGTAGGCCATGGCGAAGTTGACGTTGTTGGCGCCTTCGTTCAGCGCTTGCTCCGTCTGGGCCGGCGTGGCATTCGAGATGATCAGCAACTGATCATCGGTGAGGTCGAAGCCGTATGTCTCCTCGAACGAGGCGATGCCATCGGGACGCTGCGCGAATTCATCGCCGGTCGCCAAATAGACGAAGCCGCCATCGTTGACATAATCGGCCATGTCAATCACGGAGTAGACCCCGTTCTCTTCGGCGAAGGCCGCCGTCACGGCGAAGGCGTACGTATTGTTGGCGGGCGTCGGCGCCAGCCACACCAGATCATTGATGGCCGCGTCCAGCGAGCTCACCAGCGAATACCCCAGCACGCGATGACCATAAGCTTCATGCGGAATGTCGGTCCAGGGGACGTCGTTGAAATAGTTGTACAACGCCGTGCCGGTGTATTCGGCGTAGATGTCGATCTCGCCATTAACCAGCGCATCGCGATTGACTTGCGTACCGCCGAGATTCGTGCGGTCGACCACATCCAGCCCGGCGTCATCCAGCGCCGCTACGATTATCTGCCCCAACACGATTTGCTCGGTGAATTGCTTCGAGCCGACGCGGATCGGGCTATCCTGCGCGCTGACGACTCCAAAGGCGCTGACCAGCAAGACAGCGATCAAGAGCCATAATCCTACCTTCTTCACACTACACCTCCTTTAGGCATGGTTTACGATACAAGCGACAAAACTGCCTTGAGGCATTTCCTAATACCAATCGACTGCAAAGCCAAAACAATTGGGAAGTCCGCCGACTGCTCAACCAACGCGGGAGTATACTGTTGGCTAGAAAGGCGAATTGTCGACCTTGAGTCGACTGATTTCAACAAATGCAACATAACTATAGCATCAATATCGTTGGGACTCAAGCTTCACTTGAGTTCACCAGCCTCTTCTTGGTCTTACCTTAATGATGGCTTATCATTTCCTGAGCAGTTCATCCACCTCGCCGCGATAGGGCGTGCTGCGCGCTGTGCCAGGTTTCGTCACACATAGAGCCGCCGTCGCATTGGCGAAGCGAACGGCATCGGCCAGCGCCAGCCCTTCCGCCAGCGCCACGGCCAAGCCCGCGTTAAAAGCATCGCCGGCGCCGGTCGTATCGACAACGTCGACCGCATAGGTCGGCACGCTGGCAGTCTCCGTCCCTGTGACGATCTGGGCGCCCCGCGAACCAAGCGTCACCACCGCCGTCTGATCGGCTCGGGTCAAGAGCCCGCGCGCCGCCGCCTTGATATCGCCGCCGTGACCGCCGCTCAAAGTTTCAAGCTCGGTTTCATTTGGCGTCAGATAATCGGCGAGTTCAATCGTATCGGCGGGGATGGCAGCCGCGGGCGCCGGATTAAGGATGGTCGTGACGCCCAATTTCTTCGCTGTCTCCAGCGCGTAAGCCACCATATCCAGGTTGATCTCCAGTTGCGCGATCAATACATCCGCCGCCGCGATTTTGTCTCGGGCGGCGTCAATGTCGCCAGGCTGGACGCGCAAGTTGGCGCCGAGCACGACCACGATCATATTCTCGCCTCTGCTATCGACCATGATGGGCGCGACGCCGGTGGCCTGCTCGACGTCCCGGCTCACGAAATCGCGGTTGACCCCCTCGGCGTCCCAGATCTCGTAGGCAAGCTCCGCGAAGACATCATTGCCGACGCGCCCGATGAAAGTGACCTCCGCGCCCAGACGCGCCGCCGCCACCGCCTGGTTCGAGCCTTTGCCGCCAGCGCCGGTCACGAAGCGGTCGCCTGGCACGGTCTCGCCTGGTCTCGGCATCCGCGCCATATAGGATATCAAGTCCGCGTTGAAGCTGCCCACCACTACGATCTTCGCCGCCATGCCTGCTGCCTCTTTCTTGTCGCCGGAAATGCCGATACCCTATTGTGGTGGATATTAGGCTATCCGACTAGCGAGCGAAACGACATGGCGGAGTTGCAGATTGCTTTTGACGGCGAACTATCAGCCGCGCTGGATATCCTCGCCCAGGTTCGCCCGCACATTGACATCGCCGAAGTGGGCACGCCGCTGGTCTTCCGCGATGGCGTGAGCGCCGTCCGCAAGCTCCGCGCCGCCTATACGCGACTCACCTTAGTCGCCGACCTGAAAATCATGGACGCCGGCGAAGCGGAAGCGGAAATCGCCTTTGCAGCCGGGGCGGACCGGGTGACCGTTATGGCGCTCGCCAGCGATGCGACGATTTCGGGCGCCTTGCGCAGCGCGGCGAGACATCAGAAACACGTGATGGTTGATATGATGCAAGTCGCGGATCCGCTGCAACGCGCGCGTGAATTGCTCGGGCTAGGCTGCCATCTGCTCTGCTTGCATACCGCCCATGACTTGCAGTCTGACCAGGTCCCTCCTTATTCCCAGTTGGCGCATCTGCGCGCTGCCTTGCCAGAGGCACAGCTGGCGATTGCAGGGGGCCTCAAGCTCCCCGCGCTGGAACAGATCTTGCCGCTCGCGCCTCAGGTCATTGTCGTGGGCTCCGCCATCACGGCTGCTGAAGATCCGCGCCAAGCCGCGCGCCAATTCCACGAGAGGATACATCGAGATGGAGTACGCTGAACTCATCGAAGTAATCGTCAGCGACATCGGCAAGACGCTGCGGCAAGTCGAACCGACGCAGGTCGCGTCGCTGCATGAGGCGATTTTGGCGGCGGAGCGCATATTCATCGCTGGCAAGGGGCGCACGGGTTTGCAGATGCGCGCCTTCGCCATGCGCCTGATGCACCTCGGCGTGCGAGTTCACGTCGTCGATGATGTCACCACCCCGGCGATTGGCACTGGCGATCTGCTTCTCATCGGCTCTTCCTCCGGGCGCACCGGCTCGCTGCTGCGCTTTGTTGACACGGTCGCGGCGCAAGACGCGCGCCTGGCTGTTCTGACCGGCAATCTCAACTCGCCAATTGCGGCGGCCGCCGACACCCTCGTTTACTTACCGGCCACCAACTTCAAAGCGGACAGCCGGGGCGGCAATGACTCGGTGCTGGTCATGGGCTCGCTGTTTGAGCATTGCCTGGGCTTGATCTGCGACTTGCTCATCATTCGCTTGAAGGCGGACCTGGCTGTGTCTGAAGCCGAGATGAATGCCCGCCACGCCAATCTGGAATGACGCTATCCGCCGAGCGCGAATTGAAACGAGAAGACTAAGCGTGAGGACACTATGAAATACGCGGCACGCCGGGACAAGTTATATGGCATCATGCGCGGCGCCGGGCTGGATGTCACAGCGCTTATCCCCGGATCCAACCACCGCTATCTCACTGGCGCCGAACACTACGTGTTGGAACGTCCCATCGTCAGCTTCTACTCGCTCAATCAAGAACCGGTCGCAGTCGTTCCCGAGTTGGAGATCCCGCTATTCCAGCGCCATGCCGAACCGCCCCGGATCATCTCCTATACTGATGCTGAGGGTTACGAAGCCGCTTTCCGCGCGGCGCTGCATGCGATTGGATCATGCGATAAGACTATCGGCGTCGACGGTCTTCAGATGCGCTTCTTCGAAGGCGAAAGCATCCGCCAAGCGGCGCCCGAAGCCAATGTCGTCGATGCCAGCGCGCCCCTGGCGGAACTCCGGCTGATCAAGGATGAAGAGGAGATCGCCTGCCTGCGCCGCGCGATCGAAATCTCCGAGCGCGCCTTGGAAGCAATGTTCGCCGAGATCACGATCGGCATGACCGAGATTGAAGCCGCCGCTATTCTTGAGGGACAACTCCGCGAATTGGGTGGCGAAGGGCTGTCCTTCGGCACGATACTGCATGCCGGCGGCAACAGCGCGCTGCCGCACTCCGGACCGCTGGCTTATCGTATTCAAGCGGGCGACCCGCTCATCGTTGACTTCGGCGCCAAATTCAAGGGCTACTGCGCCGATATCACGCGCACAGTCTTCGTCAGCGCGGTCAGCGACGAGCAGCGGGACTATTATGCGGTCGTCCAGGCGGCGAATGACGCAGGCCGGCTGGCGGCGAAACCCGGCGCCACAGCCGAATCAGTTGATATCGCCGCGCGGCAAGTCGTCATCGAGGCCGGCTACGGCGACTTGATACGTCATCGTACCGGGCACGGCATCGGCTTGGAAGCGCACGAGCCGCCCTACATCGTGCGCGGGAACGAGCGAATACTCGCGCCCGGCATGGTATTCACAGTGGAGCCGGGCATTTACCGCACGGGTGAAATCGGCGTGCGCATCGAGGACGATATCCTGATTACGGAAGACGGCGCGGAAAGCCTGACGACCTTCCCCCGCGAGCTGCTGGTGATTTGACGAATGCCGCCTACCCTTTTACCGCGCCAGCCGTCAAGCCGCGGGTGATGAAGCGCTCGAGCAGCAAGCCCATGATGATCACGGGCACCACCGCCATCAAGGTCAGGGCGCTGATGAACCACCACTCGATCCCGCGCGTGTTATTCTGTCCGGCGATCAGCACGGGCATAGTGATGGCGTTGAAGTTCGTGAGCATCAAGGCGAAGAGGTATTCGTTCCAGGCGAAGATGAAAGAGAAGATCGCCACCGCCACGAGACCGGGCGCGCTAAGCGGCAGGACGATACGGATGAAAGCCCCCCAGCGGGTCGCGCCGTCGACGCGGGCGCTCTCTTCCAGGTCGACGGGCAAGCCGTTGAAGAAATCGCGCATGATCCAGACGGCGAAGGGGATATTGAACATCGTGTAGGCGATGATGAGACCGCCGTAGGTGTCGATCAGGCTGAAGAAGTTATACAGCAGGACGAAGGGCACGATGAATATCGCCGGCGGCAGGAAGCGCTGCGAGATGATCCAAAAGGCGATATTGTCATTATCCCAGCCCAGCCGCCCCCAGTAGTACCGGAAGCGTGACAAGCCATAGCCCGCCATCGCGCCGATGACGACTGATAGAATTGTGCTGCCGATGGCGGAGACGAGGCTGTTGCGGAAATGCCGCTCCGTCGATTCCCGCTGTGTCCCAAACATCTCCTCCCAATGGTCCGGTATGGGCTGGAAGTCGACGTAGGGGATGTAATTGGGCCCCCGGCTGACGTCAATCGGGCGTTTCACCGAGGTGGTCACCAGCCAGTAGAAGGGAAAGAGCACAATGAAACACCAGAAGACGACAATCGCGTAGAGAAGGGCTGAACCCCAGAGCGGGCGCCGGCTCCTGCGGCGGAAGAGTCCTTTGCCTGTCGTCCGCATCACTCACCTCGCTCGACGCTGCCGCGAATCCAGCGCCGGCCCAGCGCCAGAAATATCGTGGCGAAAATGATGACCAATACCAGCAGAACATAAGCGATCGCGCTGGCGTAGCCATAGTTGCCGTTGCTTAGCGCCTGCTCAAATATGTACAGCGTCAGGGATTCGGTGGCCGAGCCCGGTCCGCCGCCGGTCGTCACCACGACCACGTCGATGATCTTGAAGATCTCCAAGCCGCGAATGAGTATCACTGTCAGTGATATCGGCAGAAGGATCGGGACGGTGACGCGCCAGAAGATCTGCAAGATGTTAGCGCCATCCACCCGCGCCGCTTCGTAGATGTCATCGGGGATGGCTTGCATGCCGGCGAGCAGAATCAGCGTCATGAAGGGGATCCACTGCCAGGCGTCGATAATTATTATCGCGATCGGCGCCCAGCCGGTATCGGTGAACCAGGGCACGCTGATGCCGCGTTCCAGGCCGAGCAGCTTGCCAAAGTCGCGCAGAAAGTCGGCCAGGGGCGAGCGCAGCGGATTGGAATCGAAGAACATGCGCCCGGTGTAGGCGGCGGCGACCGGCGTCATCATCATGGGCATCAAGAAGATGACCCGCACGATGTTTCGTCCGCGAAAAGGCTGGTTCAAGACCGTCGCCAAGCCCAAGCCGATAACATATTGAATCGCCACGCCGAGGAAGACATAGAACATCGTGTTGCGCACGGTGCTGTGCAGGCGGCCATCGACCAGCAAGCGCTGATAGTTGCGCCCGGTCAGCTCGAAGCCCATGCCCAGGAAGCCGACGCCTTCGGTGATGCCTTGAGAAGCCGCTTGCCTGGCAATCGTCGAGCCGCCGCGCTGCATATCGGTGAAGCTGATGCCGAGGGACCAAAGCAGGGGGAATATCGACAGGGCGAGCAGGATGATGACCGCCGGGCTGAGGAAGACCCGTTTCATGATCCTGTCTTCGCGCACCGTGCTCATGCTGCCGGAAGCAATTGCCACAAGAAGTCTCTATCGCCTTGCTGACACCTACTTAATAAGAAGATCCTCCGAGTTTACGCTCGATGGACTCAAATATTCGAATCATTCTATCCAGCTTGTCATTCACTTTGTCCAACTTATCGGCAATGTTTTCCCCGTACTTACTGGAATCTAGCTTTTCGCTAATCCCTTCCAACTCGCGGACAACATCATCGATATCTCTCATTGCCATTTCGTATAGCCTTTCTTAATGAACGACTTAGCGTAGCCCCTTCCCCCAAAATGAGGGAAGGGGAGCTTGGATCTGTCGAGCTACTGAATAGCGACGAAAGCCCCTCCCTCTTTATGGGGTAGGGGTTTGGGGTGGGGGTGAAAACACCTACATATCACCCATGTAGCCGACGGCTGCCTTGTACTGCTCAAGTTGCGCGTCGCGGCCGAGGCGGTCAGTGATGGCGTTCCACAGCTCGGCGACATTATCGAGCGCTTCCTGGGCGCTGATCTCGCCAGCGAGAGCGCGGGCGATTTCGGCATCCAGCGTGGACAGATATTCCGCCGAGCCGGTGATGCGAATATCGAGCACGGCGTTGGGATGGTTGATGGTGTTCTGGATCGCGTCCAGGTAGTCGGCGGCGCTATCCTCGTCAAAGCCAGCCGCGACCCAGGGGGCCGTATCGGCTAACTGGCTGAAGCGGCTCGGGTTGATGCCGGTGCCGCCGGTGACGGCCAACTCGTTCACCACGTCCTTGCTCGCCAGGAAGGAAGCGAAATCAAGCGCGGCTTCGGTGACATCGCTATCAGCCGCGATGGAGATGATCCAACCGCCGAAGGCGATGAAGGGCGCCGGATTCTCTTCCATCACCCATTCGCCGGCTTCGTAATCCCAGTAGGAATCGCCACCTGGCAGCACGCCGAAACCGACAGCGCCTTTGACCAGGGAGACATTCTCATCCACCGAGATCGTGCCGACATCGCCCCAGTCCAGGTTCAGTACGGCGGTGCCTGTCGCCATCAGCGTGCGGGTATCAGCCACATCGTAGTTAATCATTTCCGGATCGCCGACGTTGCGGATGTCAATGTATTCTTCAAGCGCGCGGACCCAGCCCGGGTTGTTGACTTGCGGGGTCATGTCATCGCAGCTGAAGAAGAAGCAGGGATTGCCCGGCACCTTGCCATAGCCAGCGGCGCGGGAGAGGTAAACCCAGTAGGACTGCGCGTTGCGGCGCTGCGCTTCCAGAGCGCCATAGATCGGCGCCATCGAGCCGGCCGTATCGACTTCCATGCCGTTGAAGAACTCGGCGATATCGCGGTACTGCGTCCAGGTGGTCGGCTCGCCCAAGGCATAGCCATACTGCGCCTCGAAGTCGGCCGCGTACATTTCGTTATCGACCAGGTCTTTGCGGTAGTAGAGCATGTGGGCATCGCCGTCGTAGGGCAAGGCATAGGGCACGCCGCCCCAGGTGGTGATGCGGTCGGCATAGAGCGGGATGACATCATCGGATTCGATGGCGTCCAAGGTCTCCTGCGGGATCTCCATGACGTAGCCCGGCGCCATGATGTCTCCCGCCCAATCGGCGGCGTAGATCAAGACATCATAATCGCCCGAGCCGGTCGAAAGCGCGGTGACAATCTTCTCGAAGAGCTCGCCAAAGGCGAAAGTCTGCAAGACGATATCGCCGCCGGTCGCTTCTTCCCAGATCGGACCTTTTTCGAGCACAGGACCGCCGATGGCCGAGCCAGTCTGCGTGACGACGACGACCGTCTGGCCCGAGAAATCTTGCGCGCTGACCGGCGCCGCGATGACGACTGTCAGCAAAGCAAGCAGTGCGAAGAGAGTAAGTTTACGCATTGTTACACTCCATAGCTTGTGTGAACGGAAGTGAACCCGGTGGTTCATGCGACTGCCGGTTGATTGACCCGCCAGCGCGTCAAGGCATTTTAACGCGAATCACGGTGATCTCATAGGTTGCTTGTATTGCGGGGATGAATTCTGTATGCTTGCCTGACTTGCGCCAATCAATTGGACGGGCAGGAAATGGCAAACTACGTCATCGCGCATGACCTGGGCACGACCGGCAACAAAGCCACGTTGTATGATCGTGACGGGGCGCTGGTCGGCGCTGCCTTTCGGGCATACGACACCGAATACGCCCATATTGGCTGGGCGGAGCAAGACCCCGATGCTTGGTGGGAGGCGGTATGCCATTCCACCCGGCGTCTGCTCAGCCAGACCGGCGTTCGCCCGGATGACATCGCCTGCATCACTTTCAGCGGGCAAATGATGGGGGCAGTGCCGCTGGACCGCAATGCCCGCCCCTTGCGCAGCGCCATCATCTGGGCTGATCAGCGGGCGCTGGAGCAGGAAAGCTGGATCGGCGCGCGCCTCACTTTTGAAGACGTCTACCGAGTTACCGGGCATCGCCTCAGCGCCTCCTATTCCTTGGCGAAGATCCTGTGGATCCGCGATAATCAGCCAGATATCTACCGCGATACCTACAAATTCCTTCACGCCAAAGACGCCATCGTCGCCCGCTTGACCGGCGCTTTCGTCACCGACCCCTCCGATGCCTCCAGCATGAATCTCTACGATTTGAAATCCGGCGAATGGTCAGACGCGATACTGGATGCGGTTGAGCTGCCCGTCGAGAAGCTGCCGGAAATCCGCCTCTCCACCGATGTCGTTGGCGAAGTGCGTGCGGCGGTGGCTGAGGAAGTCGGCGTGGCGGCGGGCACCAAGGTGGTCATCGGCGGCGGCGATGGCGCCTGTGCCGCGGCTGGCGCTGGCGTGATCGAGGCTGGCTCGGCGTATAACTATGTCGGCTCATCGTCCTGGATCGCCCTCTCCACGCCGGAACCGATCTATGATCCCGCTTACCGCACTTTCACTTTCGGCCACGTCATTCCCGATATGTTCATGCCAACTGGCACCATGCAAGCGGCCGGCGCCTCCTACCAGTGGACGCGCGATCAGCTCTCGCTCTTCGAGAAAGAGACCGCCGAGCGGCTCGGAATCAGCCCTTACGAACTTATCAACCTGGAAATCGCCCAGGTCACGCCGGGCGCTGACGGGCTTTTCTTCCTGCCGTATCTGTTGGGCGAGCGCAGTCCCCGCTGGAATCCTCACGCTCGCGGCGCTTTCATCGGCTTGACCATCCGCCACAGCCGCGCGCACATGTACCGCGCCGTGCTGGAAGGCGTGACAATGAATCTGCGCGAAATCCTCGATGCTTTCCGCGCCCAGGGCACTGATATTGATGCCATGCGTCTCATCGGCGGCGGCGCCAGCGGTCGCGTCTGGAACCAGATCATGGCGGATATTTATGGCATGCCGGTGCAGCGGCTGGCCATCCTCGAAGAGGCGACCTCGATGGGCGCGGCGCTAGTTGGCGGCGTCGGCGTCGGGCTTTACCCCAGCTTCGACATGATCCACCAGATGAATGCGGTCGCCGCAACCATCATGCCGGACCAGCCTGCCAAAGCGACTTACGAGCGCATGATGCCCGTTTTCAACCGCCTGTACGAGGCGCTTGAGCCGGTTTATGATGACATCGCCGCGCTGTGAGAATCCGAAAAGGAAAGTGCTGCTGCGAGCCTAGAAGATCTCAAACAGCCGTCCAAGCGTGAAAATCTGTCCCAAGACCAGCAAGCCGAGTATCCACTTGTGATAATCCAACGCGGTTTCAATGCGAGAAAGCGTCGCCGATATATCGCTCCGTTTGACGTACTCTTCGGCTCGTGTTTCGATTTGTGTTACGCGGTTGTCGAGTGTGGATTCTGCCATAAGACTCTTACTGAGTATGCTATTCCTCATTAATTGTCCGCAATACCAGCTGATTTGTCAACTTTCTAGGTTCTGAGAGAATAGTTGAGTCGTGTCTCGCAAAGCCAAACTCGTCTTCATCGGCGTCTCCACTGGCGGCTCCTCCATCATGAAGATCTTCCCTCGCTGGTCGGATACGCTGGGACTTAACTGCGAGCTCGTCGGCGTTGACCTGCCGCTGCGCGCGCCGGCTGAGAGCTATCGCCGCGTCCTGCGCGCTATCATCGACGACCCGGCGGTGAAAGGCGCGCTGATAACGGCGCACAAGATCGACCTGCTGCGAGCCTGCCGCGATATGTTTAACGAATTCGATCACTACGCCAGGATCTGCGCTGAAGTTTCCTGCATAATCAAGCGAGACGGGCGGGTGCAGGGCCTCGCCAAAGATCCGATTTCGTCGGCACAGGCGCTGGAGCGCTTCGTCCCGCCGAATCACTGGAATGAATCCCGGCGCGATGTCCTCTGTCTGGGCGCGGGCGGGGCCGCTGTCGGTATCAGCGTCTGCATGGCGGAGGCACATCCGGGCGATGGCAATCCGCGTCGCTTTCTGCTGGCTGATGTCTTGCCTGAACGGATAAGGTCAATCGGCCGCATTCACGAGCGACTGGATACGCCAGTTCAGTTCGAGTACCATCTCAGCCGAAGCGCGGCGGATAATGACGTTCTGCTTCACGGACTGCCGGCCGGTTCGCTGGTCATCAACGCTACGGGCATGGGCAAGGACAAACCCGGCTCGCCACTGACGCCGGCGGCTCGCTTTCCGGAGCAGGGCTTGATCTGGGAGCTGAATTATCGCGGCGATCGCGACTTCATGCGGGGGGCTTTGGCGCAGGCGGCGGCCCTCGGCTTGACGATTGAAGACGGCTGGATGTATTTTTTGCACGGTTGGACGGAAGTCATTGCCGAGATCTTTGCTCTTGAACTTGACGATAGCGTGTTCAGCGACTTAAGCGCCGTCGCGGCCGAATTCCGACCATGATGCTTGGACTCATTTGATTCGCTACAGCTCGGTGCACCAAGTGGTAAAGACAGCAAGAGAAGCTCAGCAAACAGGAACGTCCATGAAACTTATTCAGCCCTTTGTCACCGAAGTGAATTTCGAAAGCGGCGTCTTCACGCCCCGCCGCGGCGTCTATCAGCGCCGGCTCAGCGATATGGCCGGGATGTACGCTGACCGCGAGGAAGCCGCGCGCATCCTGGCGGAAGAGGGCGACCGCCTCATCTACGAAGTGCATATTGTGCAGCTGCCCGCTGAAGAAGGGCAGATCCCGCATGGCGCCACGCGCATCCTGGCGGGCAATATCGGCGGCGAGTTCCACATGACAAAGGGGCATTACCACGCTCGCCGCGAACAAGGCGAGGTCTACTTCGGCTTGTCCGGGCGGGGTATGCTGCTATTGGAGACGGTCGACGGCAAGACAAGCGAGCTGGAGATGGTCGCCGGCAGCGCCGCTTATGTGCCACCCTTCTGGGCGCACCGCACGGTCAACATCGGCGCCGAGGACTTCGTTTTCTTCAGCGTCTGGGAAGCGCGCGCGGGACATGACTACGGCACGATTGAACGCGACGGCTTCCGCAAGCTGGTGATGCTGCGCGATGGCTGGGCGGTTGTGGTGGATAATCCCAAGGCCGCCGGCTAAGCCCGGTCGGCCTGGGCGACAGCCTGCGCCTGCAGCGCGCTGACCGCTCGCAGCGTCTCACGGTTGGCGAGGTAGGCGATTACGCTCGCCGTGATAAGCAGCCAGGCGGGCGGCATCAGAATCGAAGTGGCAACGCTTAACAGCAGCGCCGCCGTCAGCAGCCGCACGCTCCGGAACGTCGACCGCGTTGACAGTACGACCGCGTTTCTCAGCGCCAGGCGCAACGATGGCTCGCGCTGCTCAATCAACAAGGGCAGCGCATGCAGTTGCAGCATGCTCCACCACAAGGCGGCGGCGACGGTGACGCCACTGAGCCCGGCCGCCAGTGGTCCGTCCCAATTCTGGTAGAAAGGGAGGTTCAGCGCGAGCAGAGCGTAACCACCGAGCGCGACAATTGCCCAGCGCCAACTCGCCCAAAGGTAAGGACCAAATCCCCTGAGCAGCCGCCGGGGCGCGGCTGAACCATCGCGGTAGAGGCGGCTGGTCGCATAAGTCAAACCAGCCAGCGCCGGCGGAATCGTAAACACGGGGATGCACAGCGCCGCGCAGACGACATTCAGTTGAATCAGTGGGATCGCCTGAAAGTAGCCGTCGAGGAAGGCGCCTTTGAAAGCCTGAATGATCTGGTGTTTCGGTGTCGCGCACCATCGCGCCCAAACGCTCACCACTCAACCCTTCAACCCGCTCAAAGCGATGCCGCGGATGAAGTAGCGTTGCCCCACCAAGAACAAAGCCATCACCGGCAATGTCGCCAGCGTCGTGCCAGCCATGAATAGCGCCTGCTCGGTAAAATTGACGCCGCGGAAAACCGACAAGCCCAACTGAACCGTGCGCATCTCCTCGCTGTTGGTCACGACCAGCGGCCAAATGAAATCATTCCAGGAACCGGCAAAGGTGAACAATCCCAGCGTGATCAAAGCGGGCGTTGTCAGGGGCAGCATGATCCGCCAGTAAATGCCAAATTCCGACGCGCCATCGATCCGCGCCGCATCGGAAAGCTCCTCCGGCAGCGTCATCATGAACTGCCGCATCATGAAAATCGAGAATGCGCCCGAAATCTGCGGGATGATCAGCGCCGGATAGGTATTCAGCAAGCCCGCGCCGCCCTGACCCAATATGTCGTTGCCGCCCATTAGCGGGAAGCGCGCCATGATAACGAATACCGGTATCATCGTGACCTGGCCCGGGATGATCATCGTGGCAATAACGATCGCGAAGAGCGCATTCCGCCCCGGGAAGCGCAACCGGCCAAAGGTATAACCGGCCAGCGAACTGAAGAAGAGTAGAAAGGCGACTGTCGAGACGGCGACAAAGGTGCTGTTAAAGAGATAGCGGGCGAAGTTCGCGCGTCCCAACGCTTCCTCGAAGTTCTCAATCACCACCGGATTAGGAATGAACACCGGCGGAAACTGATTAGCTTGCGATTCCGTCTTCAGGGCGGTCGACATCATCCAAAACACCGGAAACCCCATGACGATAGCAATCGCCACGAGGACGGCATAATTCAGCGCCTTGAAAAGCAGCTCGGATCGCGGCCTGCCCGACCTGTGGACGCGCGTGTTCACCGCCATGCACGCTCTCCAACGCTCTCAGCCGACATCTGAACGTATCCAGCGAAAACTGACAACCGACAAACTCGCCACCACAGCAAACAGCACCAAAGCTTGTGCCGATGCGTAGCCCATCTTGAGGAAGGTGAAGGCATTCTCGTAGATTTGGTGCGCCATTACCGTAGTTGCGTTTAGTGGTCCGCCGCTTGTCATCACATAAACGAGATCGAACATCTGAAAGCTGCCGATCATGGTGGTGACGAGGATCAGCAAGGTGGTCGGGCGCAAGAGCGGCCAGGTGACGTAACGAAAGCGTTGCCAGGCGTTGGCGCCATCAATATTGGCTGCTTCGTAGTAGACGGTGGGAATCCCTTGCAAGCCAGCGAGATAAAGCACGACGACCCAGCCGACGCTGCGCCACAGGGCGGCAATGATGATCGACGGCATCGCGCTCGCTTGATGCGTGAGCCAAT
This sequence comes from Anaerolineae bacterium, assembly GCA_022824465.1. GTDB lineage: Bacteria > Chloroflexota > Anaerolineae > Aggregatilineales > Phototrophicaceae > UBA6055. Next base: position 137,097 of record JAJDZV010000003.1, on the reverse strand, counting down.
AACTTGTGGGCAATCCAAGCACCCTGAGGATGTAGTTTAACAAGCCCGCGTCGACGTTATACAACCAGCTCCAGATGCTGGCCACGACCACGCCGGAGGTAATCCAGGGCAAGAACACCACCGTGCGAAAAAAGGCCCGAAAACGCAAACGCTGGTCCAGCAGAATCGCAATCGCTAAACCAAGGATTAATCGCAGCGGCGTGATTATGCCGAGGAAATGCAAGGTATTGCGGACGGAGATCATGAACTTGCGGTCGCGCAGGAGCCGCTCGAAATTGTCGAGCCCGACCCATTCCGGCGGCTGCAGCATAGAATACTTGGTCAACGCAAAGTAAAAGGCGATGAGCATTGGGATGAACGAGAAGACGAAGACGAAGATCAGGTTGGGCGACAGGAAAAGGTAAGCCCAGAGCGCGCGGCGCCGCTCGAGCCGGTTCAGCCGACCGAAACTTCCAGAACCAGCGACAAACCGCCGCGCGCGGGACATCACTTACTCCTGATTTTGTGGGCAATGAGTTGGGGGCGCCCGCCAGCGAGCGCCCCTCCACACGGAGTCTAGGCGTCGCAGCCCGTGATCTCGTTGACCCGGAGTTCGGCGTCCGACATGGCGTCTTCGACCGACATTTGGCCATCAAGGGCGGCTTGGAAGTTCTCCCAAACTGGCATGCGCGCTTCACTCAAGTGCACCGTATTCGGCGCCCGGCCCACTGCTTGGGCTTGCGCGAAAGCCTGCTGATAGGCGTAGCGTTCAAAATGGTCGTCCGTAAACGCCGATTCGCGAGTGATCAAACCGGCGATGTACAAGCCGTTATTGGCTTCAGCCAATTCCGTCATGCGCTGCGCGTCGACCAGCCACTCGATGAATTGCCAGGCTTCTTCCGGATGTTCCGAACCCTTGAGGATTACCAGATTGTCGCCACCGAGGTAAGCCGAGTGATTGCCGTCTTCTGGGCGCGGCATGACAATCGTGCCCAGATCAAGCTCGGGATTGATCTCCAGAGCGCGGCGATACATGCCGGGCCCCGATGTATACATGCCGACGCGATCGCTGTAGAACAGCGAGGTGATGGCGGCTGTGCCATCGCCGAAGACGGCGCTGCGCGGCATTTGACCAGCCTGGAAAATATCGACCCATAACTGCATCGCTTCGATGCCAGCGTCGTTGTTGAAGGCGGCGCAGTCGTATGCGTCGACCAGATCGGCGCCATTGCCCCAAAGATAGGGCAGCCATATAAACATCACCCAAGGACCAACAACAGGCAGGACCACGCCATAGACTTCGGTTTCGGGATCGTCCGTCAATTGCGTGACGGCTTCTACAACATTTCGCAGGTCTTCCCAGGTTTCAGGCGGTTCAACGCCAGCCCCTTCGAGCAAGGATTTATTGTAGAAAATCGCCGACGGATCCGACCACCACGGTACACCGAAGGTCTGGCCGTTGGCGGTATTGCTGAACCAAAGTCCTTCGCCGAAGTCGGCGCGCATCTCCTGCGAAATCAAGTCATCCACGGCGTAGAGCGCCTCCAGCCCCATGTATTGCGGCATGATGGCAACATCCATGCCGACGATATCCGGCGCTGTCCCGCCCGCGATAGAAGTAAGAAGCTTCGTGCGGTATTCGCCGCCAGGTATGCCTAGATAGTCGATTTGAATATCGGGATTCGCCTCGTTCCATTCGTCAACTAATGACGTTACCAGGTTGTTGGCTGTCTCGTTGCCGCCGATGCGCGTCCAGAATTGAAGCGTCACGCCGTCTTGGGCGATTGCTGCGGGAGCGCCTAGCGTCAAAAGCATACTACAGATCACGAGTAGAAGTGCTGTTCTCATGTCTTTTTCCTATTTGAAACTATATTTGAATTATGCACGGACAAGACCTCCGTATTTGCGCCTTTGAGCCTCCTATATTCAATCGACGACGGGTCCGCTACTTGCCCGGCGGAAGAAGCCCGGGTTTCGCTATGAGTGACTTCAGCCCAGCGTGCGGATTCCTATGATTCTAGCGAGCCGCGACCGTCGTGTCAAGGCGTCGAGCCTGGCGTCGCTTGCGGTTTGTGCGAAGCGCCATGAGCGCCAGCGGCGACCGAACGCTGGCGAAACCGGCTATCCATAATTCACGGATTCGTTTGGCGTGTTGCCTGCGGAGCGCCGACGCGGTAAATTGACGGGCGGACTGCCAATTGTAGGCCGCTGAATCGCCAGATCGGATAGCGACATGACCCCACCCAATATCGTCCTCATCATCACCGACCAGCAGCGCTACGACACCATCAACGCGCTCGGCTACCCGTACATGGACACGCCCAACCTCGACCGCCTGGTCCACGAAGGCGTCAGCTTCGACAACTGCCATATCACCGCGCCCTCCTGCGCGCCTGCCCGCGCCAGCCTCTTCACCGGCTACTATGCCCACGTCACTGGCATCATGCGCAACGGCGACCTGTGGCGCCGCTCCTGGGTCGAGGATCTGGCGGAGGCTGGCTATCACTGCGTCAACATCGGCAAGATGCACACCCAGCCCTTCGAGACGCCGCTGGGCTTCCACGAGCGTTTCGTAGTTGAGAATAAAGACCGCTATCTGCAAGGGCGCGACTATATGGACCAATGGGACAAGGCGCTGGAAGCTCGCGGCTTGGTCAAGCAGCAGCGGGTGCTCTATCGCCAGCGCGAGGACTACCAGGAGCGTATGGGCGCCTTCAGTTGGGACCTTCCGCCGGAGACGCATTCGGACAACTTCGTCGGCGGGCTGGCTTGTAGCTGGCTGCGCAACCGGCCGGTGAATCAGCCGCTTTTCCTGCAGATCGGCTTCCCCGGTCCGCATCCGCCATACGACCCCACGCCCGAAGCCGCCGCCCAATACATCGACCGCGATTTGCCGCTGCCCGAAGTCAGCCAAGCCGATCTTGACGGGCAGCCGCCGCCCTTCCAGCAACTGCGCCAGCACAACACCGAAGTTGATCACGACTCGATTGTGCATCTGCTTGAGCCATCGCGCACCCAGCTGCAACGCCTGCGCGCCTATTACGCCGCCAACGTCAGCATGATCGACCGGCAGGTCGGGCAGATCATGGACGCGCTGGAGCAGCGAGGCTACCTGGAGAACAGCATCGTCATCTTCACCAGCGACCACGGCGATTGCCTGGGCGACCATGGGCATATTCAGAAGTGGACGATGTACGACATCATCACGCGCGTGCCGACCATCTTTTGGGCGCCGGGGCGATTCGGCGGCGGGCGGCGCTTCAGCGAGTTATGCCAGTGGATGGATATCGGCCCCACGATTCTCCAGTTGGCGGGCGTGGAGCGGCCCCAGAGCATGCAAGCGCGTTCGCTTGCGCCGGCGCTCAAGGGAGAGGCCTGGAGCGGGCGCGAGCTTGTCTTCGCCGAGCATCCGGCCGATACGGTCTACGAGGGTCCCTTGATGAGCATGGTTCGCAGCGAGCGTTACAAGCTGGCGCACTTCCTAGGCGCGGACTACGGCCAGCTCTTTGACCTGGAGGCCGACCCGGGCGAAGAAGACAACCGCTGGGACGACGAGGCGCTGGCGGACGTGAAGCAGGAGCTGTTGCTGGCGCTGCTGAATTGGCGCGTGGAAAGCACGGAGCAGACGCGCGACCTCTTCCAGGATCACCGCTGAGGCGGCCTCTTGCCCTGGCGCCTTGGCAATTGCCCGGATAATGACGGCAGCTGCAGACGGTCTTTCTCCGTTCTTGGCGGACGAAGGAGCAGGTAAGATGGGAGCGATGTCAAGGCGCGAGGGAGCGTCATGAGCGTGCGCGACTATTACCTGCATACGGTTTATCCAACGCTGTCGCTGCCGCTGGCGGAGAAGTATCCGCTGGCGCGCTTGACGGGCGGGACCGGCTGGCATTCGCTTAGTGAACATCGGTTGATATTGCTGGTCGCATTGACTGGCACGGGTAAATCAACCGCGCTGGAGCGCCTGCGACGCCGCTTGGGGCACGGTCGAGCCGACGTCATCCCTTCCCGGCGCGAGCTCACAGATTGGATTCTGATACCATTGGCGCAGGCTCTGGCGGACGAAGAAGCAGAAGCGGTGACCGATCGGGTCGAGCGCTTCGCTATCACGAGGCGCTTTGCGCGGCTGGTTGAAGGCGGCATGGCGGCGATTTTGTCCTGGCTCTACTTGGCTGATGACATGCCGGGTCCGCTGCTGTCTGACGGGATTCGCGGACCAAACGAGGTTGGCTATGCCTTGCGGCGTTGCCCCCGCTGGCAGATCATCGAGTTGACCTTGCATCCCTTGACGCGTCTGCGTCGATTGAGCGGCCGCGATGACCGCTTCGATCGCGCCGAGGGAACGGCTGACGTTTCGTTTTTGCCGCGAACCATGCGGGCGAAAGCGCGGGCGCTGATGCGAAACGGAGAAATCAGCCAAAGGGCGCTTTCTATCTGTCGGGCGGAGGCAGCCAATTACGGTCCGCAGCCCTTCGTTGCGGAAGACGGACCGGCAAACTATCACCGGCTGGCTGTCGACGGATGCTCGCCAGAGGCGGTGGCGGTGGCCGTTTCCGACCTTATAACACGCCACTAGCAGGCGCGGCTGCGCATTATGCAGCGCTGAAATCTTGCAAAGGGACCAAGATCCGAGCCATGCCAAGCGTCAGACGGATAAGCACTATACCGTATACAGTTCCGCTGAAGGCGACGCTGCGTTGGGGCAGCGGGCACGAGTTGCCGCAACTCGAGCATGTGCTGATTCGCGTTGAGCTTGCGGACGGAGCGGTCGGCATCGCCGAAGCAACGCCACGCCCTAGCATTTATGGCGAGACGCCGGCGTCGGTCGCCGCTGTTGTCGCCGGGCATTTGACGCCGCTGCTGCTTGGACGCTGGGTTGACGATTTCGAGTCGGTGGCGGCATTGAGCGCAAAACTGGCGCATATCAAGAACAACAACACGGCGAGAGGCGCGCTGGATGTGGCGCTGCATCAGGCACTGGCGCAGAGCCGGGGCGAGAGCCTTGCGACATACCTGGACGTTACCCGCAGGCGGATTCTGCTCAGTACAATCGTAAGCACTGGGACGGCCGAGGCGGTCGTGGCCGACGTAGATGATGCATTTCGCGCCGGTTTGCGCGTCTTCAAGGTCAAAGTCGGCAGGAGCCACGAGGCGGAAACCGAGACGATTCAGCGCTTGATCGAAAACTATCCGACGGCGCAATTCTACGTGGACGCCAATGAGACACTGACGAGCGCGGATGCGACGGGCGTTTTGGATCGGTTGCGCGAGATGGGCGTGGCCTATTGCGAGGAGCCGCTGCCGGTCCACCAGTTGCGCCAGCGGAGCGATTTGCGGCGCAATTGCAAGATGCCAATAATTGCTGATGACTCGGTTTTCACACTGCGCGAACTTGAGCGGGAAATTGCCTTTGAGACGTTTGACATCCTCAACATCAAGACGGCGCGGACAGGCTTCTCCGAATCGCGGCGGATGCTGGACCTGGCGGCGCGGGCGGGCAAAGACATTATGGTGGGCTCGCAGGCAAGCTCGCTGCTAGGCTGCTTGCAGGCGGCGCTGTTCGCCGGGCATGAGACCGTCAAGTGCCCAAGCGAATGCAGCTTCTACCTGAAGACGGAAGCCGATTTGACTGTGGCGCCGCCAATCGTTGATGGCTATATGGCGCTTGACGCCGCCGACGATGCCATAAGCCAAATGCAGACGATATTGGCGCGGCTCACTTGAAAGCGAGCTCGTTTGGCGGGCTGGGAGGAAGACCATGAAAATACTAATCATGTGCGATATGGAAGGCGTCAGCGGCATCGTCACTTGGGATCAGGTGACTGGCGGCGCGCCAATGTATGAAGAAGGCCGCAAACTCTACACCGAGGAGATTAATGCGGCGGTGCGCGGGGCGCGACGAGCGGGCGCGGAAGAGATCGTGGTGGTCGATTGCCACGGCGCCGGCGGCGATTGGAGCTTCAACTCTTTGATACCGGAGACGCTCGAGCCTGATTGCACCTGGGTGGCGCATCATCCCTGGTCGCGTTATACCGAGTTGCTGGAGCAAGGGGCGGATGCCTGCCTGCTGGTCGGCATGCACGCGCGGAACAACACCGAAGACGGCGTACTTTGCCATACGATTTCGACCGTCAAGTGGCACAACCTGTGGTTCAACGACGACCTGGTCGGCGAAGTCGGCGTGAACGCGGCGCTCTGCGGACATTACGGCTGCCCGGTGCTCCTGGTCACGGGCGATGAAGCCGTCTGCCGCGAATCCAAGGCGCTCTTGGGCAAAGGGCTATCGACGGTGGCGGTCAAGCGGGGATTGACGCGCTATTCCGCCCGGCAGATTCCGCCCACCCGCGCGCGCGAGATGATTGAAGCGGGCGCCTACCAAGCGCTGCAATCCTTGGACGCCGTATCGCCTTATTCGCCCGCGCCGCCGGTGACAATCACGGTCGAAGTCGACAAGGTGGAGAAGATGGCGGATTTCATGGGCCGAGCGGGCGTCGAGCTGGATAAGGACAGGCAGCGAGTTTTCAGCCGGGCGGCGGATTGGATGACGGCCTGGAACCAGATTTGGCCTTGGTGAGCGCGCGATTCTCAGAGCGGCAGCAGCAGCGTTAGCGCCCACGCGACGACGATGAGCAAGCCGAACTGACCGTGCAGTTTGGCGGTGTGACCCTGCGCCTGGTGCATCAGCGGCACGGCACGACTGGTATTGAAAATCTTGATGAGGCGCAGCGCCTCGGGCAGCGTGATCAGCGTCAGCAAGGTGGCGGCGGGCAGATAGCCGGCAGCTATGACAAGCAGTTGGACGAGGTAAGCGCCGATGACGAGGAACATAAATTCGGCGCGGGCAAAGCGGATGCCGAAGATCACAGCCAGCGTGCGTTTGTTCACGGCGCGATCAGCCTCCATATCGCGGATATTATTGGCGTGGAGAATCGCGGCGACCATGAGGGCGATGGGCAGGGAGATCAGGCAGAGCTCGACGATGCGCGCCTGGCTGACAGCGGGCGCCATCACGTAGTATGCGCCGACGATGATGGCTGGTCCCATGAAAATGGCGACGGCGATCTCGCCCAGACCGTTGTAAGCCAGCGGGAAAGGACCAGCGGTATAGGCAATCGCCACGAATACGCCGCCGATGCCGATGAGCCAGAGGAGAGGCCCGCTCTGAGAGAGCAAGTACAAGCCGATGAGACAGCCTGAAACCGTGGTGAAAACTGCGCCGTAGAGGACGCTGCGAGGGCTGAGGATTTTCTGCTTGATGGTCATGCCTTGCCCGGCTTCTTTGAGGCGGTCAGCGCCACGCCGATAATCGGCATATTCATTGATGAGGTTGGCCGCGCTTTGCAGCAGCAGCGTGCCGACGAGCGCAAGCAGAAAAGTCGGCGCGTTGAAAATGCCGTCGTCAATTGCGGCAATGCCAGCCAGACCCATCGGCACATAAGTGGCGGTGAAGACGCGCGGTCTTAAGGCCTGGCGCCAGGCGTTTATCTTGCTCAGCCGCTGGTTATTCTCCATCGCCTTCGCTTTACGGTCGAACCGGAATTTGCGCAAGCCACAACCATTATAAGCTGATTCGGCGCCGGCTGAAATTCAGCGTAGGGCTGTCCGTGTATAATCACAAGAAGCCATGGCTCGGAGGCACAGATCTTGAAAGTGTTGTCAGTATCGGCGAGCGACCGAATCGGCGGCGCAGCCATAGCCACGCACCGCTTGCATAAGGCGTTGCAGCGGGCCGGCATCGAGAGTGAAATGCTGGTATTGCGCAAGGTTACTTCCGACCCGGCTGTGTATCGACTCGCGTCTCATCTCAACCGCTGGCGGCGGGTGCAGCGCCGACTGGGTGAATACCGTCATCGCGCAGCGCTCAAGAGCAACCCGCGGACAAACGACAGCGAATACTGGAGTTTCAATCTCTTTGGTTACCCCATAGCGGATGCCATCAATCGGTTTGGAGCGGATATTGTGCACCTGAACTGGGTAGGGGACAACTTCCTGCCGATTGGCGAGGTCGCCAAAATAGACGCGCCGCTAGTGTGGACGCTGAACGATATGTGGGCTTTTACCGGCGGCTGCCATTATGTGGGCAACTGCGCGAGGTATCGCGACGCCTGCGGGAACTGTCCGCAATTGATGGCGCCGGCGGCAAATGATGTCAGCTCTCGCGTCAGCCGGTTGAAGCAGCGCAACTGGAGGGATGCGCCCATGGCGGTCGTCTGCATAAGCCGCTGGCTGGCGGAGTGCGCGCATAGCAGTTCAGCTCTTGGGAGCAAACGGATCGAAGTCATCGGAAATCTCGTCGATCCAAGTGTGTTCAAGCCGCTGGACAAGACCGTCGCCCGAAAAGCCTTCAATTTGCCCTGCGACAAGAAACTGATGTTGTTTGGGGCTATCGGCGGCACGAGCGACCGGCGTAAGGGCTTCGCTTATTTGCGCCAGGCGCTAACTGGACTGGAAGCTGGCAATGACACGGAACTTGTCATATTTGGCGGAGAGAATCCGGTCGAACTTGAACTGCCGCTGGCTGTGCATCAAGTCGGCAGGCTGCAGGACGAGATGAGCTTGAACCTGCTCTATGGCGCAAGTGATGTATACGTTCTGCCGACGTTGCAGGAGGCTTTCGGCAATACCCTGGCGGAGGCGCTCGCGAGCGGTACGCCGTGCGTCACTTTTGACGGCTCCGGCGCGGTTGATATCGTGCGTCATCGGCAGAATGGCTATGTGGCTAAGCTGAGAGACAGCGCCGATCTGCTGCGCGGCATCGAGTGGACGCTGGCGCAACCCTGGTCGCGTGAGACGCTGCACGAAGACATCGTAGCGCGTTTTGGCGATAAGCAGGTGGCGCGGCAATATATCGATCTGTACCAGTCGCTAATCGGCCGATCACCGTGAGCGAGCTCCCGCTCATCAGCTTTGGCATCATCGTACTCAATGGCGAGCCGTTCACGCGTTATACGTTGCGGGCGCTGTATCCCTACGCCCATGAGATCATCGTGGTCGAGGGCGCGGCGCCGGGCGCGGCAAACATCGCCACCGCAGACGGGCATTCGCTTGACAGCACGCTGGAAACCTTGCGCGAATTCAAGGCGCGCGAAGACCCGGAGGACAAGCTCGTCATCGTGACGCGCGCTGGCTTCTGGAGCGAAAAAGACGAGATGTCGCAAGCTTATGCCGAGCGCGCGACCGGCGACTACCTTTGGCAGGTTGACATTGATGAGTTTTATCTGCCGGCCGACATCGAAGCGGTCTGCGCCATGCTGAAGTCGGACCCGAGCATCACAGCCCTTTCCTTTGACACGGCCACGTTCTGGGGAGCGCCGAACTATGTCGTGGATAGCTGGTATTTGCGGCGTGGCGACCGACAATTTCACCGGTTATTCAAGTGGGGATCCGGCTACCGCTATATCAGTCATCGGCCGCCGACGGTGGTGGATGAGCGAGGACGAGACCTGCGCAGCGCCAATTGGATTTGCGGCGATGACCTAGTGGCGCGGGGCATCCGGATGTATCACTATTCATTACTGCTGCCGAAGCAGGTGCGGGAAAAATGCGAATACTACAGCCGAGCGGATTGGGCGAAGCGGGCTGGCGCAGTCGAGTGGGCGAACGACGCCTACCTATCGCTACGGCGTCCTTATCATGTACACAACGTCTACGACTATCCGGGCTGTTTGTATCGTTTCGCCGGCGCGCATCCGCCGCAAGTCCAGCAGATGTGGCGGGACATCAGCAAGCCCGGTTCCAATTGCGAGATTCGGATGAACGATGATATTGAAGCGCTGCTAAATTCGCGACGCTACCAAGTCGGCCGTTTTATGGTGATGCGGGCGAATATGCCGTCGCTGTGGCTGAAACAGGCGCGATTTCGCGCAATGGGCATGGTCGCGCGCCTGTTGCCGCGTTGGCTGAAGGACGCCGTCAAAGGCAGGTAGCGCGAGGTCGAAAAAGCGCGCGGAATCGGCTATGATTCGCCGCAGGATCAGGTTGGAAAAGAGCAGACAAAGATGAGCGAAATCAACCACGCGCGTTTGATCGAGCAAGACCGACGGCAACTGCATCCGATGTACCATCCCTCGCGCACGGAGAACGCCGTCATGGTGGAGAAGGGCGATGGCGTCTGGCTGTATACCACCGACGGCCGCAAGATTTTGGATTCGATGGCCAGCCTGTGGAATGTGAACGTAGGTTACGGCAACCGCGAGTTGGCGCGGGTCGCCTATGAGCAGATGCTCGAAATCGCTTATAGTTCCGGTTTCGCCGGCATGACCAATCCGCCCTCGGCGCAATTGGCGGACAAGCTGGCGGGCTTCTTTCGTCCTAATATGAACTTCACCAATTTTACCTCCGGCGGTTCCGAATCCAGCGACACCTCATTCAAGACGGCGCGTTTCTATTGGCAGCAGCTGGGCCAGGTGAAGAAGACCAAGATCATTTCGCGCTTGACCGGTTATCACGGCATGACGCTGGCAGCCACCAGCGCGACGGGCATGAGCAAGTTTCACACCATGTTTGGCGGCGTGCTGGAGGGCTTTTTTCATGTGCGGAATCCGGACCCGTATCGCTACACTGGCGAGCTTCGGGACGGCGAGACGGTGGCGCAGGCGGCGGCGCGGGAATTGGAAGAGGCGATCCTGCGCGAAGGACCGGACACGGTGGCGGCCTTTATCAGCGAGCCGATTCAGGGCGCGGGCGGCGTGATGATTGCCGATGATGGTTACTTTGATTTGGCGCAGGCGATCTGCAAGAAGTACGAGGTCTTGTTCATCGCCGATGAGGTCATCTGCGGATTCGGGCGCACCGGCCATTGGTTCGGCTGCGACGCTTTCGGGATCAATCCCGATATCATGCAATTCGCCAAGGGCGTGACGAGCGGGTATATGCCGCTCGGCGGGATCCAGGTGACTGATGAGATCCGCGATGTGATCAATAGCGCGCCGGATGATCAGAGCTGGATGCACGGCTACACCTATTCCGGTCATGCAGCGGCCTGCGCGGTTGCCAGCGCCAATATCGACATCATTGAGCGCGATGGCTTGCTGGAGAATAGCCGGGTCATGGGCGAGCGTTTGCTGGAGGGCCTAAACGCGCTGGCTGACGAATTCCCCACTATCGACAACGCGCGCGGACTGGGCTTGATGGCGGGGATTGATGTGGTGAAGAGCAAGGAGAGCCGCGAAGGCGATGCGGACCTGGCGGAGGAGATCAGCGCTGCTGCTTTGGAGATGGGCTTGCGGGCGCGGCCGATTGGACCGGCGATCGCCTTTGCGCCGCCGCTTTGCATTAGCGCCGACGAGGTCGATATCATCGTCAATACGATGGGCGACGCGATCACGCGGACGAGTGCCTAGATCTAGCTAATTGGACGCTCACCCCTCGTCTTTTTCCTCAAACTCTTCCAGCCTGGTCTTGGCTAGGTGTTCGAGTCGCCGAGCCTGCGCCCACAGGGTACGCCTAATGCCCGGTCTTACGCTACGCTCACTGATAACCCGCGCGAGATTTGCAATGGTACGCGCTCGCCGCGCCAACCTGATATCAGGATGCTCGCGCTTTTCTCGCAGTTCCGCTGGCAAGACGGATACACGCACCGACCTGGGCAGGTGAATCCCTTCGGCAGGTTTTATGTCTTTCTCGTTCAAAACAACAGAGAATTTCGATTCGCGCAGGGCCTTCTGATAAACTGTATATTCGGCGCGATCCAGCGTGTCATCAGCTTGGGACCGCTTCATATCCCAAAACGGCCACATCTCAATTTCAGCAACCTCAAAAGGATCAAGCACACTCATGGCAACGGCGTCGGTTCTCTGATTGGTCAAGTGACGGCGGATTCGGCCCCGCAGCTTCTCCTTTGTTCGGCCGACATAAATCGGTTCGCCATCATAGTCGTAGAAGAGATAAACGCCGTATTGGCAATCGCCGACTTTGCGACCGTCGCCATAGTCAGCGTTCATCGCCGACGCGACGCCGTCATACAGCGCTTTTACATCTTCCGGCAGTTTCTTCGGCATTAGCGACTCAACAGCGGCATTAGGCAATGCTCTGCCAACCACTCGATGACCGGGACACAAACGGCGTCGCCAAGAGCGAACATCGCCTGCGATGGAGTTACGGAATCGTAGCGCAAATGCTCAGCGCCTTGAAGCCGAGCATACTCGGTCAAGCTCATCCAGCGCACCGCTATATCGCCTCTCCCAGCGCGAACGATAGCTTGCTTCGCCGAGCCGCCGCGCGTCGTGCGCAAGGTCCCGGCGATCTCGTCAGCGCGCACTTCCCAGACGGCCCGCCCTCTTCGAGTGCGTCGAAACGCGCCGTAGTATCCAGGCCAGAATCGACGCTGATAGCCGGAAACACGCTTGGATTGTATGGGCGACAGAGTTTGCAGAAAAGCGTGAAGACGGTCGGGAGGCCACCAATCTCCATCCGCTTCCGCAATGCTTTCTAGTCGGAGATCTTTACGCATTTCCGGCGGCTCGGGCAATTCAATGGCTCCCTTGTGACCGAACAAGAAAACTCTAGCGCGACTCTGCGGGACAAACGCGCTGGCGTTTACGACAATATGCGCGGATTGATAACCGAGTTTGTTAATGCCGTCGACAACTGTTTCCCAATCCCGGCCGCCGTTTGCCGTGAGAAAGCCCATAACATTCTCGATCATGATCGTTCGCGGCGCGCGCGCCCCCATCTCATCGAGAATCCGCAGGAAATCCAAGACAAGGCTGGATTGCGCGCCGTTTAACCCTTTGTAGTGTCCAGCAAGCGACATGTCCGTACAAGGAAAGGATGCAGTAACAAGGTCAGCATCCGGGATACAGTCGCCATGCAAGGCGCGGATATCGCCGACGTGCAATTCTTCGCGTCCCCAATTATCGGCATAGAGCTTCGCTTTCGTTTTGTCGATGTCGTTGGCGAAGACAGTTTTAATCCCGACGCACTCTAACCCGGCCCTCATGAGCCCTATTCCAGCAAAGAATTCAACAGCGCGAATCATGATACTGAAGCTCGGTTCTTAGTATGTGTTGCTTTGCCTTCAATCTCGCTAAATAAGATTGTCGAAAGCAGCCACTCGGACGCCAATGCAACTACTTGATTAAACTCCAGCTTCGATTTGCCGGTCAGCGCGCATTCCCATATTGTCAGCACACGCCATCCTGCGTCAAGAAGTGACTGACGATTTGAAATATCGCGTTCCACATTTCTTGCGATTTTTCGGTTCCAATACTCAGCGTTGGAACTTGGCATTCTACACTGCGGGCAGGAATGACCATGCCAGAAACACCCATTTATCTGAATGATTGCCTCATAACGAGGAAATACAAGGTCGGGCTTGCCAGGAAGCTCTTTGACATGCAGACGGTAGCGGAAACCTCTTGCATGCAGACCCTTTCGTATCAGAAGCTCGGGTTTAGTATCCCTGCTTCTGACCCTCGCCATCACTTGGCTTCGTTTTTCCGGGCTAATGGTGTCAGTCACGCAAAGCGCCTATGTACAAATCCTCTACAATTATGCCAGAGAGTAGTCCTGAGCACAAATGTTTTATGCTTTCCAAAAACAATTTGCATTTGACGCTGCGAACAAAGTCTTACATTTTCGTACTAATCTGATACAATCCGCCCACACTTGGAGCCTTACTCCAGATGTGTTTTGTATCCACACTTCGATTTAGTCCAGGGAGACGAATCATGAAGAAAATCTTCACCCTCGTTCTGCTGCTCGCCTTCGCGCTGCTGGCCAACATGAGCTTGGTCACGGCGGACCATCACGGCTGGTGGGTGGAAGCGGCCGCGCCATACGCCGGCACGACCATCCGCGGCGTATCCGAGAGCACGCCGCCTTCGAATTACGTGGCTGATGTCTTGGCCGCTCAATTCACCGAACTCACCGGCATCAATGTCGAGTTTGAGACCACGTCCTGGGACCAGATGTATTCCAAAGCCATCAACGACATGGAAGCCAACACCGGCATCTACGACTTCGTGTACATCGAGCAGGACATCATCTACTCCTATCTGGCGCAGGATTACCTCGTCAACTTGACGCAGTTCGCCGGCGACAACCCGGATCTGGCTTATGCCAGTTATGACGAGAGCGCCTTCACCAGCTTCGCCGATTATTTCAAGAACGCCGACGGCGATCTCTTCGGCGTGCCGATGGAAGCCTTTGTCAAGGTCTACCTGTATCGCAAGGATCTCTTTGAAGACGCCGACATTATGGCGGCATTTGAAGCCGACTACGGCTACGCGCTGGCGCCTGCCGAGACCTTTGAGCAGTATCGTGACAATGCCGAATTCTTCACTGCTTACGGCGAGAGCATGGATATGGATCTTTGGGGCACGACGGTTCAGGGCTCGACGGGCCATCCCGCCTCGACCTATGAATTCCTCGAGAGCATTGGTCCCTCCTTCGGTCTTTACAACTGGGGCATCAACCTGGAGACCGGCTCGGCGCAAAGCGCTAACGGCGGCGCGCTTGATGGTGACACCGCTGTTGCGGCGCTGGACTACTGGGTTGGCTTGCTGCCATTCGCCCCGCCCGAAGCGACTTCGAGCACCTGGGACGAGGTTGCCTCCAGCTTCGCCGCTGGCCGTGCCGCGCAGGGTTGGGTCTATGGCGAGAACGCCGCCTGGATCGCCACGGACGACAGCCGCTCGGCTATCACCGGCAATGTTGGCGTGCGCCTTCCGGTCACGGCTGAAGGCGTGATTGAAGCGGCTGAGATGGGCGATGGCTACATCGGCTACTACGATGGCGGCGCTTTTGGCATTCCGCACTCCTCGCGCAACAAAGAAGCCACCTTGCTCTGGCTGCAGTTCATTGGTCAGCCGTCGGTGCAAGCGGAATGGGCAGCCGCGGGCGCCCGCATCACCCACACCGCCACTTTCGATGATCCGCTGATTGCTGAGCAGGACACCAAGGTCGATGGCTATTACACACTGCTGGAGGAGCAGGGTCCGCTCTTTGCTGGCGCGCCGCCCTTCCCCTTCCACGCGCAAGTGCGTGAGATCATCGATCCCTTCATCCATCGCGTCATCCTTGGCGAGTTGACGGCCGCCGAAGGTTTGTCGCAGGCGGCAATGGCTGTGGACGAGGAACTCGACCGTTTGGGCTACGGGATGTAGAGGGATACATCAATCCGCGTCCAAAAAGATGCGAGCGGGTCAGCCAATGGCTGACCCCTGTACGCATTTCTGTGAGTCAAAACATGTAGGGGCGACCGGCCGGGTCGCCCGCTACGCTATAGGGACCTAACTGGAAACAGGTTAGCATGCGGAACTCGCGCACCGGCTGGCTCTTGCTCAGCCCGACATTGATAATTCTGCTCATATTCGGCTTCGCGCCATTTCTTTATGTCTTGTTTGTCGGCTTCAATCAATGGAATGTGTTTTCCGCTGAAGACGGTTTGATCTTCAACGGGCTCGATAACTTTCGCCGCTTGGTCTTCGACGCCGACTTTCTGCATTCGGTTGGTTTGACGGCGCGTTTCGCCATCTTCGCAATCGGCAGCGAGGTCGTGCTCGGCTTCGTATTGGCGCAGATGTTAACGCGGAATTTCCCCGGCAAGTCCTTATTCCGGATCATTCATACACTTCCGCTGATGGTGGCGCCGATAGCGGTTGGCGCGATATGGCGGCTGCTGGTGATCCCCGGTTTTGGTCCAGTGCCGTTTTTCCTCGATCGCTGGTTCGACCTTCAATATCAGATCGGCACATACCCCGACCAAGCATTGTGGACATCGGTCATCATGGACGTCTGGCATTGGACGCCCTTCGTCACCCTGACGATGCTGGCGGGTCTGACAGCGATTCCCAAGGAGCCAGTTGAACAAGCCAAGGTCGACGGCGCCAGCCGCTTCCAGGTATTCTGGTACGTCACCCTGCCCTTCTTGCGTCCCGTGTTGCTGACGACTGTATTCATCCGCATCATGGACGCGATTCGCACGGTTGATGAGGTCTGGATGCTTGCAGGCGGCGGACCGGGCACGCGCTTCACCGGAATCTACATTTGGCGGGTTGTTTTCCCGCGGACGGATTACGGGTACGGCTCGTCCATTTCCATCATCACGTTGTATTTGACCATCGTGCTCTGTTGGCTGTTGTTCATCGCTATCTCTGGCCGGCGAAAAGGCGAGACCGAATGACCACGTCGCTCCGTCAGCGCGTCTTGCGTCTCGCCGGCACTTATGCCTTCTGGATCTTCGGCACGCTGGTGACGCTGATACCCATCTGGTGGATGTTCGTCGTCTCCATGCGCAGCCGCGTTGAGCTGTTCGGCCGACCGAATCTCATGCTCAGCCGCTTCTTCACCGAGAATTACACCAACGTGCTGACCGATAGCGCCTTTCAACGCTATATGACCAATTCGATCGTCGTCTCGACGAGCAACGCAGTGCTGGTGATGGTGCTGGCGCTGCTGGCGACTTATGCGCTGTCGCGATACAAGCTAACGGGACGAGACAATATATTCTTCTGGTTGATCACCAACCGAATGGCGCCGCCGGCCGCCTTTCTGCTGCCGCTGTTTATCATGTTCACGCGGACGTTTCGCATTGGCGGTTGGACACTCTACGACACGCAGATCGGATTGATTCTGCTTTACTGCGTCTTCAATCTGCCCTTCGCGATCTGGCTGCTAAAGGGCGTTGTCGATGGCATCCCGATAGAGTTGGACGACGCCGCTATGATCGATGGCGCTGGACTGTGGGGTGTGCTGCGTCATGTCATCGTTCCGCTGGCGGCGCCGGGCTTGGCGGTTACCGGCATCTTGAGCTGGGTCTTCGCCTGGAATGAGTATCTTTTCGCGGCGAATCTCACCAGCGTGAACGCGCGCACAATCACGACCGGACTGGCCGAGTTCGTGACGGTGACCGGCACCAATTGGGGCGAGCTGGCGGCTATGTCGATGATCACGCTGATTCCCTCGGCAGTCATCGTCATCGTGGCGCAGCGCTATATCGTCATGGGCTTGACCTTCGGCGCGGTGAAGGAATAGCGGCATGGAAGAGCAAAAGCGCGATAACAGCAAGAAGGAGTTTGAAGGCTTCCTGCCCTTTTACACAAACGCCTTCGACCGCGTCTTCATCGCCGCTGTAATTCTCATAGCGATTCATCTGCTTTGGCTGCGATTCATGGAGCCGGCGCTGCCGATTGAGCTGGCGACGGTGATTTCTCTCGTGATTGGATTTTTTGTCGTGCGGCGGGGTTGAGCTACGCCCCCGACACCCGCGGCATCCACAGCGGTTCCAAGCCCCAACGGCTGAACAGCAGCGCGCGCGTCATCTCGGCGCGTTGCTGGTGATAGGCGGGATCGTCCCACAGGTTGTTCTGGCGAGCGGGATCGACCGCTAAGTCGAACAACTCGTAGCGATCAGTCGCCGGATCGAAACCGATCTGCCTGAATCTCATGTTACAGCTTTTGAGGTACATCGCAGCCGACTTGTTGGGTAATCGCAGGCGCGCATTGGACAACGGCTCTTCCTTCAGCATTTCGGCGCGCAAGCAAGCCTCGGTAAGCGCGGCGCGGAGATCGAGGTCCGACCAGAGGTTGTTCACCTCGTCCGGGTCATCTCGCAGATCGAAGATTTCGCCGAAGTCGCGATTGAAATACAGGGTGATTTTGTAGCGCTCATCAATATAGGTCTTGAGGTGCAGGGTCGTCGGCTGATGGCGATTCTCGATGATGACGTGCTCGCGGGCGGCCGATTCGTCGCCGTTCCAAACGTCAGCCTGCGGCAAGCCCGTCATATCAGCCGGCACATCCAAGCCGCAGTATTCGAGGAAGGTCGGCGCGTAATCGACCAACGACTGCAAGCTTTGGCTACGCTCATTGGCGGCGATGCGGCCGGGCAAGCGCGCGATCATGGGCACGCGGACGCCGTCGTCAAAGTGAAAGGCGCCTTTGGCGATCAAACCGTGCTGACCGAAGTAATGCCCGTGGTCGCTGGTGAAGACGACCAGGGTATTATCCGCCATGCCCAGCGCATCGAGGTGGTTGATGATGCGCCCGATGTAGTTGTCCATGCAACTGACCATGCCGTAGTAGCAGGCGATGTCCTTCGCCAGTTCGTCGCGGTCATGAAGATGCGAATGAAAGCCGTGGCAGCCGCTGCCGTTGGGCTCCTGCCAGGCGGAGAAATCGGGATCACGCTGCTGCGTCAGCTGGAAGTGCGGCGGGTTGTTGTCGTGCTCGCCGGGACTGACGGCCGGGACGGTAATCTGGTTCGGATCATACATTGTGTCCCAGGGCTCGGGTACGAGATATTTGGGATGGGGATCAAAGAAGCTCGCCCAAAGAAAGAAGGGTTCATTGGAAGCCTGATATTGTGAGATGAGCGCCTGGCTGCGCTCAGCGATCCAGGCATTGTAGTGGTACTGCTCGGGTATCAACCAGTTGCGGCGCTGCGCTTCCACATTTCCCGTCGGCGTCAGGAAATAATCGCGCCAGTTGCTCAAGTCCTTCTCTTCCATCCAGAGGGCGTAATGCTGCCCTACATGCGCTTCATCGGTATGGTTGCGCGCCAGCTCGACATGATCAAAACCGTAGAAGGGTCCCTCGAAATCCGCCCAGAATTCAAGGTCTTGCAGGATCGGATATGCTTCCAGCGACGAATACTCCTCGGTTGAGTGCAAAGGCTGGAAATGGGCTTTGCCGACCAGCGCCGTGCGATATCCGGCGGCGCTAAAGATCTCGCCGATGGTTCTTTCGCTTTCCGGCAGCTTGGTTCCGAGCGAGTAGGCGCCGTGCTGCGACGGGTACTTGCCCGTGATCATGCTCCCCCGCGTGGGCGTGCAGGTGGGGTTGGGGCAATAGGCGCGGGTGAAAGTTGTGCCTTCGGCTGCGAGCTTGTCCAGCGCGGGAGTTTGAATCTCGGGGTTGAATTGTCCGAGCGTGTTCCAATGCTGTTGGTCGGATGTGATAAGCAGGATGTTGAGTTTGGACATTGGTCGCCTTCCAATTTGGGCGCGGCAAAGATAATTACTCGGGAGCGCGAAAGTACCGCCTGCCCTTGATCTCGTCAGGCAGCAAGCTCTCGTCGGTATATGCGTGGTAGCCGTCACCGTAACCCAGCTCGCGCATCAGTTGCGTCGGGGCGTTGCGGATATGCAGTGGGATCGACAGGTTGCCCAGCTCGCGCGCATCGTCCAGCGCCCGGAAGTAAGCATTGCCGGCGTCGCGGTTCTTCCGGGCTGTGGCCAGATAGGCGACGCCGTGCGCCAGGTTGAACTGGCATTCGGGCAAGCCGATCGTCTCCACCGCGCGGAAAACATGATTCGCGACCATAAGCGCGCTGGAATCAGCCAAGCCGATATCTTCGCTGGCGAAAATGACCATGCGGCGGGCGATGAATTTGGGGTCCGCGCCGCTGTCGATCATACGCGCGCAATAATAGAGCGCGGCGTCAACATCGCTGGCTCTCATACTTTTGATGAAGGCGCTAATGGTATTGTAGTGCTCCTCGCCGCTTTTGTCGTAGCGCAGGTGCTTGGATTGCAAGGTCTCGCGCAGGTGATCGGCGGTAATCGCGGCGCTGCGATAGAGCCGCGCGGCATTCTCCAGCAAATTGAGGGCGGCGCGGGCATCGCCATTGGCATAGTTGGCCAGGAAGCCGACGCCGTCAGCCTCGATCTCGACTTCAAGCGCAGCGGCTCCGCGGGCGATTATCTGCTGAATCTCGGCGATAGTCAGCGGATTCAGCGTGAAAACCTGCATACGCGAGAGCAGCGCCGAGATGACTTCAAAGCTGGGATTCTCGGTGGTCGCGCCGATGAGTGTAATCGTGCCGTCTTCGACATAGGGCAGCAGGAAATCTTGTTGGGCTTTATTGAAGCGGTGAATCTCGTCCAGGAAGAGGATGACGCTATCGGGGGTTTCCGCCGGTTCGGAGGCGGCGAAGAGGCCTCTTTGACCAGGCTTGCTGACGGGCGCCGGCTTTACTGACTGGACGATTTGCCGCAGTTCCGCCTTGCCCGCGGAGACGGCTGACAAGTTGTAGAAAGGTTTCGCTGTGACGGCGGCGATCATGCGCGCCAGCGTGGTCTTGCCGACGCCAGGCGGACCCCAGAAGATCATGCTGGGCACAGTCCGCTGCTGCAGGGCGCGGTTGAGGGGCTTGCCGGCGCCGACCAGGTGGGACTGGCCGATGAATCCGCTCAGGTCGCGCGGACGGATGCGTTCGGCCAGGGGTTTTGGGGAGCGCTGCATGAATCAGCTTTCCGCAACTACAACCATCGGCGGCGGGGCAATTGCCTAGTTCTCCATCCATAACGGGTAGACGAAGGACGAGAAAGCTTGACCCTCGCTGTTCAGGAAGCGCACACCTTCGATTTCAATGGGTTCGTCGCGGCTGATCACCTGGGCGTAGGCGATCCGATGTGATTCGCTGCGGCTGACACTCCCATCCGCCAGCTCTAACTCCACAAAATCTGCCAAGCCGTAGGCTGGGCCGGCTACCAGCGCATAGTGGATCGTCTGTCCGCTCGATCGCTCCTCCCAAAAGGCGACGCTGGGAGGCTTGGCGTCCACCACCTGGTATTCGCAAATCGGGAAAACTTCTTCGACTACGTACCAGCCCCCAACGACATCTCTCGATTCAGCCAAGATAGCCGCGGTAATGCAGAGCTCAGCGTGATTGTCGCTTCTTGAGCGCCACTCGAACAAGTACAGATGCGCGTCCAAATCAGGCAGTGGTTCCTGATGGTAGACTTCGGGACCCCGGTATTCTATGGAACTCAGGATGAAGTCATTGTGCATCAGCATGGCGTACCGCTCGGGAAAACTGGCAATCAGCGCCTCGGGCGTTCCACTCCGGTCGCGGACCGAGGTAGTCAAGGAATCGGAGTACTTGATCGCGCCAATCAAGAGCAGGCCAGACAGCAAGAAGAGAATTGCCCAGCGCCGACCGCCATGCATAGGTTGCCCCTTAGGTTTGGCTTCGCTATTCCGTTTTGATTTCACAGCAGCACCCTCCACCATCTCAATGTCGCCGCGCCAGAACTCCCGGTCAAGAACGAATGATCTTCACGATCTGGTTCATGTGATCGTCGTCGTGCATCGGCGTCAAGATCAGTTGATTGTTCAGCGTGAAAGGACCGCCGGCGAAGGGCGCGCCACGCTCCCACAAGGCATCATCATCGTTGTCCAGCCCGTTGAAAAACGCGGTGCTCTCCCGACGGCGCGCCTGCCAGCGGGCTAGCAGTTCGCTGGCGTCTTGCTCGGCGTAGCCCATTTCAATAACAAGCGCCTCTGGTCCGGCCGGCTGCGGCGGTTCGTCGCTCGTTTCGCCGCAAATGTAACGCGCGCGCGCCAGCATGTAGCTTTCGAAATCCCCCAGGTGGCCCAGAACCTCCGAAATTGTCCAGCCGTCGCCGCCGTCGCGCTTGTTGAAGGCGCCGTCATCGCTGATGGTCTCAACAATATGCGTCAGGGTCAGCAGGTTTCTATCAATCGCCCGGAATTGCCAACGGCGGTACATCGCCATCAGTGACATCATTCGCTCCTCGATTGTGCTGTGATAAAGGTGGCGCGGATTATAACACGAGGAACGCGCGAATGTAGACGGGCTATCCGCTGCGGGCGGCTTCCAGGATGGCGAGCGCTCTGCGGGCGATGGACTCCGTCGGGTTTGCGCTGGTGCCCGGGGCGCGCTCCATCAAGACTTCGAGGAAAAACTCGTCCACGGCAAAGAGAGCGACCGAGCCATAGAGGCCGCGGCCAAGCACGTGCGGTATCGGGAAATCTTCGATTGAGTTCTCGTCTTCAATGCCTTCGCGGATGCCCTTCATTCTTTCGAAATGCGCCAGCGAGTCGGCGGATGAGTCAAACTGGCCGAAGGTCATCTGAAAGTTGTTCGCCATTTGATCCACATAAGCAACGCGTACCGCGCGGCCGTTGGTGATGTTGCGCGGCGTATCGACGCCGTTATCAAAGCGAGAGTAATCCCGCCGCCACTGCGTCGAGGTCACGATTTGGTTTGGCAGGCTGTCGAGGACGGCCTGCAAGACATCTCTTCAACCGTCCTCTTCGGCCGGATCGCCCGCGACTGCTTCGAATTCCGCGCGGCTGCGCTCGAAGAACTTGAGAGTTTCGTTAGCGAGCGGCGTCAAGGGGCTGGTTGACGTGGTGAAGATCTCGACCAACACTTCGACGAAATAATTGTCGATCTGGAAAAGCGCAAATGAACCATACAAACCAGCGCCAAGGAGATTCGGTTTCCGGAAAGCGTCGTCCTCCGCCAGGTTAACCAGGGACGAGCGGAGGCCTTGCTTGCGGTCGAATTCGGCAATCGCCCCTTCTTCATCCGGGAAGACAGCGAAGTTCAGGCTCATCTTGCTGCCTTGCTGCGTGTAATAATAGATTTCCCTTCCGACAGCGGGCCTACGGATGCCGCGTATGTTCTTCACACCCTCGTTGCCCTCTTCGAAGTTTCGCTTCCATTCTTCTTCGCCCGCCGGCAGGGGGTCGGGAAGCATCTCAATCAGACGTTCCATGACGCCTAAGTTGACTTCATAGGGATCTACAAAATCAGCTGGAACAGGCGTCGGCGTGGGCGTCGCCGTTGGCTCCGGCGTGGGCGTCGGCGATGGCGTGATATCAAGCGTGTCGTCGGGGCGGCAAGCGCTGACCATCACAGCGGCGATAAGCGCTAGCAGCAGCAAGCGTCTGTGTCGAAACGAAGTCTCCTTCATGCGACATCTCCATTTTCTTCATCGTAGAGACGCAAGCGCTCTGGAATCTGCCCGGTGACGATCATGTCAGCGACTTCGTTTTCGCTCACTTCGCTCTTGTAGAAATCGCCAAGTTTGTGCCCGCGTTCGATTATCGTGAAGCGGTCAGCCACTTCATAGACGTGACGGATATTGTGCGTGATGAAGATGACGCTCATGCCTTTTTCTTTGGCGGCGATGGTGTAATCGAGCACCTTCTGCGTCTCGCCGACGGAAAGAGCCGAGGTGGGCTCGTCAAGTATGAGCAGTTTCTTGCCGAAATAGACCGCGCGGCCGATCGCCACCGACTGCCGCTCGCCGCCGGACATATTGCCCACAGTCTCTTCCGAGTCGCGAATGTGAATGCCGACATCGGCCAGCGCCTGTATCGATTCACGCGCCATCATTTTCTTGTCGAGGAAGCGGAAGGGTCCGACTTCATACGTCGGCTCCTGCCCCAGCCAAAAGTTGCGCGCGATACTCATCAGCGGCACCAAGGCCAGATCCTGGTGTACCGTCTCGATCCCCAACTCGCGGGCGTCGTGCGGCGAATGGATCCTTACAGCCTCGTTGTCAAAATAAATCTGGCCCCGCGTCAGCGAGTGATAACCTGTCAACACCTTGATCAAGGTCGATTTGCCGGCGCCGTTATCGCCGAGCAAGCCGACGATCTCTTGCCGGTCGACGTGGAAATCTATGCCGCGCAGCACCTGCACGCTGCCAAAGTATTTGTGGATATCGATCATATCCACCAAGGCGTTATCATTCTTCTGTTTATATTCCATAGTTGCCGCTCCCTAATTCTGCCGCGCGCCACGAACCAGGGTATTCATCACCACCGCGGCGATGATGATCACGCCGATTGTCCCGGCGAATAGTCGCGATTCAATCCCGACCAGGACCAGACCCGTCTGCAGCATGCCGAAGATCAGCGCGCCAAGCAAGGAGCCGACGACGCTGCCATAGCCGCCGGTTAGCAAAGCGCCGCCGATGACGGTCATGGCGATGACCTCGAGCTCCCAGCCGGTGCCCTTGAGCGGATCGACGCCCGGATTCCGCGCCGTCTCGTAGATGGCGGCGATGCCGGTCAATAGCGCGACGATGACGAAGTTCTGCAGTTTGACGCGATCGACATTGACGCCTTGCGCGCGCGCCGCGCCTTCATTGCCGCCGGTCGCGAATATGCTGTTGCCAAATGAGGTGCTGGTCAAGACTACATGGAAGATCACCACAAAGATGAACCACCAGACGATCGCCAAGCGCACGTTGGCGTTGCGCGGGATTTGCATGTGGAAGAAATCGCCATCCTCGCCAATCGCAAGCACGCGCCCGTTAAACAGGTCGAAGTAACCAACCTCGACGATCTGCCCACCCGAGGCGCTGCCATGATAGGCCAGGACTGCCGCCAACCACACGATGATCGCCAGCAGTATAAGCGCCACCAGCACAAGCGCCACCGACCGCACAATCGCGCCGCTCGTGCCAAAATCGCCGTTGTCCGCGCGGATCGACCAGGCCTGAAGCGCGCCCCGGTACAACACGGGCAAGACCCGATATGCGGTGAAGGCGATCACCGCCAAGCCAATTACTGCCAGCGCGATGAATACGAGATTGCTGATGCCGATTATCGGAAGCTCCGTGTGGTGGTCGCTGTAGCGCAGGATACGGCCGCCCGCAATCGCCACCAGCGTAATCGCGCGGAAGGCGAGCATCGTGCCCAATGTGACAATGAAGGACGGTATTCGCGTCGATATTAGCAAGACGCCATTTATCGCGCCCAGAATGAAAGCGACGAAGATGGCGAGCAAGGCGGCGGGAATAGGTCCAACGACGCCGAACACCGGCGCGCCGTGCGTCATGAAGTTCATGAAGGACAGCGCGGTGACGCCCAGGATCGAGCCAACCGACAAGTCAAACTCGCCAGAGATCATCAGATAGGTGACGCCGATGGCAATGACGCCTTTGGTCGCCACATTGCTCAAAAAAGACGCGACCGAACTTGGCTCGAGGAAGAGGTCGGTTGCCATGGTGAAGCCCAGAAAGATAGCGATGAAACCGATAATGGCGCCAGCGCTGGGCGACTTGGCCAATTCGGCGCGGATGAACTTACCGGGCGTCAGCGCGAGCGCGCGCCGCAACTCATCCGATTGCTCTTCCACCTGCCGAACGACACGGTAAGCGAAGAAGGCTGGCAAGAAGAACAGCAGGCCCGCCAGCAGACGATGGTTCTCCGAATCGCGAATGGTCGTCTGGCCCGGGTAATCTGGAACGACAGCGGCGCCAGCGACCAGGAAACAGATGATGCCAAGGGACAGCACAACCAGAATCGCCTGGATAAACTTGCGCGGCGGGGCGACGATCAAGCGAATGCCGGGACGGTCCCGCCAGGATTCAAGGAACGGAATGAGGAAAACGAGCAGAGCCAAAAGCGCGATCACGGCAATGATGAACAGGCTGATGCTTATCAGCGCCTCGCCAGTCGATAACGCGACTGAGACAAAAGCGCCCGGCTCGTCGTTGATTACGTCTCGAAGATCAGCCACCTGGCTAAGCAAAAGCGAAAACTTTAGACCAACGGGAATCGCCACGCTAAGGAGGATCGTGCCGCCGATCATGACGGTGACGAACATCATCCATTGCGCCCAACGCAGGCTGGCGCCCTCGCGTGTATAGAGCCCATACGCCGTTCGCAGGCAGCAGGCCGCATAAATCAGACTGGCGACGACGACAATAATCTCAAAGGTGTTGAGGTTGCTGCGGAGGATTTGCGCGCGTTCGCCCAGCGGAATCCAGCCTAAAGCGACGCCGTAAGCAATCGCGAGACCGAGCAGCCCGAAGCCAAACGCCAAAAAAGTAACGAGACTGCCGATGGCCGAAGCTTCGCGTTTGCCTTCAAAGTATGCTTGCATCATAAGCAATCTCTCGAATATGACTAATTGGAGAATAGAAATATATCCGGCTTAGGCAACTGAAATAGCTAGAGCCTCCGTGCAGCGGCGCGTTACAAACATACGAGGGTGGGGAGTTTTTCCCCACCCAGTACAATTGCCGAATACGGCTTAGCGATAGCCCTGAGCGGTCAGCTCAATGATGGCATCGACATTGCTGCCATCGATCACGCCGGGACCGGTCAAAATGTCTCCGCCCGGCGCCAGCGCGAACTGGCTGTTCAGGTAGAGCCACATGATCGTCTCAAAGCCCTGCAAGTATGGCTGCTGGTCGATCGCCTGGACCAGGTAACCGCTTTGGATCATCTCATAGATTTCGGCGCTGGTATCGTGCGTGGTGGCGAACAGATCGCCCGCCATGACGCCAGCTTCCTGGATATAGAGATTCAAAGAGCTTGAAGGATTGGGACCAAGCATGAAGGCGGCGTTGGTGTCCGGATTGGCGCTGAAGTAATTGGCCAGGATACCAGCCGATGCCGTAACATCGTTGTTGATGGTCAAGCCGTCAAGCGGGATGCCCGCTTCTTCAAAGACCGAGCGGACGCCGGCGCAACGGGCTTCCAAGCCGCTGTGCCCAACTTCCTGAATCGGGCAGACGCCCCCAGTAATCTCGACGCCAGCGGCATCAGCCGCATCGAGAACCGCGTTGGCGTTGGAACGGCCGCCGAGGAATTCGTTGGCGCCGATGTAGAAGAGCGTCGGCAGCGCATCCGGCGTACCCGCATTCGGATCAGCGGTATTCAGTACAATGACCGGAATGCCGGCTTCGTTAGCGCGGTTGACGCCATCGCGAATCACTTCGGGATTCGGAACCGTGGTGCCAATACCGTCATTGTTGCGGGCCAAGGCATCGTCCCAATAGCCAGCCATATCGTCGATATTGTCAACCGGGTCCGACAGCCAGGCGCAGTCGGCGTTCAGCAGCGTGCAGGCATCTTCCATACCTTTGATCACGACGATCCAGAAGGGATTGCCGACGCCGCCGTGCGACACAATACTGAAAACGAGTTGGTCCTGCGCGCCAACGCCGCCGATGCCCGCAAGCATGATGCCTAGCGCCAGAAGCAGAACCGGGATTGAACGAAGCAACTTTCTCATTTCGTGATTCCTCCACTATTGAGTATACGATGTCTCAGGCAAGTCGCCTGTCGAGACCAGATCCGATGTTGAGAGCGCTCCCAGAGCGCCGACAGCATCATAAACCATCATACGAAGAAATACCATAAGCAATGCCGCAAACACGAACTCCTGAACGCAATGACAGCCAAAGGAGGATTGCGCGCTTCCGTCGCCAAGTCATCTTCGTCACGGGTCATTAATAATAGATGCGGCTCTCGCTGCCGCCAGCGGCTGTCAGTTGAGTGGCGAGATTATAACACAGACCGCTTGAGTTTCAAATCGCGTCACAAAAGCTGCCCGCGCTGGACATGTCGGATGACGCCATTCAACGTATCTCCTCGACCGCCCAGTGATCGCCCATAGCCCGCCGTCCGCCTGCCAGCCCCGCGCCTTTGGTGACTTCACGGATCAAGTCCTCCCGTTGCAAGGCTGATTCGCGCAGGTTGACGCCCAGGCCCGCTCCCGTCGGCAGCGCGAAATGCCCATCCGACACCCTCGGCTCGTAATCCGTCAGCACACCGTAGTACTCCTTGTAAAACGCGCGGCAGGATTCGACATAATACAGATTGGGAATATGGGCGCCCAAGTGCATGCAAGCGGCGTGGCAGATGGCGCCGGCGACATTGTGCAGCACGATGGGCACGCCATAAGTCTCCGCCAGATTTGCGATCTTGCGCGTCTCGGCGATACCGCCATTCCAGACGGCATCGGTCATGATAATCTGTGAGACCTGCTTCTCCAGCCATTCGCGGTATTGCCAACGCGTCAGCAGCAGTTCCGACCCGATGATGGGTATGGTGGTCTTTTGCGCCAGCGCCTTGATTTCGTCCGGGTAAACAGGCGGCATGATATCTTCCAGAAAGAGGATGTCGTAAGGCTCAAGCGCGCGAGCGATGCGCTCCATACTGACGCGATTCCAGCGGAAGTGGCACTCGATGCCGATGTCCATGCGCCCGCCGACGGTGTCGCGAATCTGTCGGATCGGAACCAGCCCCGCTTCAATGTCCGCTCTTGAGATGCGCTGGCCGAAGCTGCCCTCGCTGAATTGGTCGAAGGGCCAGATCTTCATCGCATAGATTTCGTCGTCGAGCAAGCTCCGCGCCAGCGCGCCGGCGTCCTCGTGCCAGGCTTGGTAGTCGCGGATTGCGCCGAAGCTGAGGCAGGTGTTGTAGGTGGGAATTTCGCCGCGCGTCTTTCCGCCGAGCAGATGATAGAGCGGGGCATCGTAATGCTTGCCCATGATGTCCCAGAGCGCTACCTCGAAGGCTGAGAGCGCCCGCGTCTCGGCCCCGGCGTAACCGTGGTACATGATATTGTCCATCACGAAGCGCCAGAGCCCTTCAATATCCAGCGGGTCCTGCCCCAGCACGAGCGGCGCGATCGTGCCATGCAGCGCCGCTTTTGCGCCCGGGATCTTGTCGACCGTTTCGCCCAAGCCAACGATGCCGCTATCGGTATGCACGCGCACGGTGAGCAAGCGCGGATAGGCTTTCCATTGCAGGCTCTCGATCCGAGTGATCTTCATGGATGCGCTCCGTCAGACTTGGTCTAATGAACTACCCGCATGGCGCGCTCCGGCGACAGCCAGAAGGGCGGCAGGTAAGCGGGGATATTTGACAAGGGCAGCACCTCCGGCTTGAGCTTGATGCCAAGCGTGTTGCGCATGAAGTTGCGGCGCTTTTGGATGCGGTCCCAGGCGGCTGGATATTTCTGCCAGAACGCTCGGCGCAAGTCCTCATCAGCCAGCGCGATGCCGTCTTCGATATTGGTCGTATGATAGGGCGAGTGGGTGGCCGGGATGACATCGACTTGCAGCGCCATGCCGGAGCGCAGTTCAATCTCCGAGCCGGCATAAATCGGCGAATGCAGCCATTCGTCCAGGTGGATGAGGTGGCCCGGGTTCAGCCCGATACCGAAGAAAGGATCGCCCAGACGGCGCTCGATGATCGAGTGCAGTTCGCCGCCCGTCACACCGATGCCGACCGTTTCGTACCAGTCGACGATGGCGCGGAAATAAGGCGCGACCAGCACATCGACATAATCCCTTACGCCATCCGGCAAATCGTTCCGGTCTCGCGCCAGCCAGCCGCCGCGAGCGTTCAGCGCGCCCCAAATGCCGTAGGCGACGAAGGTCGGGTCGCCAATATGCATGCGTCTCAATGACGGACTAGCCAAACCCAAGCTCGCTCGTTCGCCGCTGGAAAACATTACATGGCAAGATTGCGGCAAGCCGGTCATCCGCATCAATGCGACCGCTTCAAACTCGCTCATCCCGGCTTGCAAGCCAAAGATCAGATCCCGCACTGCTCCCGAACTGTAGGAAGCTGCGAATTCAAAATAAGCCAGTTGATCGACATCGTTGATGGCGCGCAGGCCATCAGCCGGGTTCATAAAGAGATCGTTGGCGTTGTGCAGCCGGTCGCGCGCGCCGACTACTTCCGCCAGCGCATCGACGATGAAGGCCGGGAGTTCCAGCGCGCGAGCTGGGTCGGCCGCTTCGCGGGCGTCGAAACTCTTCCAGCCGACAAGTCCCAACCGCTGCCCGCGGCGCAAGCCTCCCGCAACAAGTATATCCCGCAGCATGGGGCTTTCGCCGCGCGGCTGGCCCGGCAAGCTGAAAGTCTGATAGAGCGCCCGCTCCAGATCAACCGGCGCTACGGCGCTGTAGCTCATGCCTTCGTTGCCGAGCAAAAGAATGGGCTTGCTGCCAGCTTGAAGGATAAGCAGGGTCTCTTCAAAACGCGGATCGTAGCCAGTCAGATAAGCGACATTGGCGCAGTGTTCGCGATCGCCATAGACGATTAAGGCATCATAGCCGGCGCGGGCGGCGCGCTCCAGCGCAGCATTGATTCGCGTCTGATAAGTCGCCGCAGGAATCGCCGGCAGCACCGACGGAGGCGTAAATTGCGGCAGGCTGACTTCCGCCAGTTCGACGCGGCGGCTCACATCAGACCTCGATAACGTGATTCTTCAGCGCGCCAATGCCGTCAATCGTAATTTCGACCACATCGTCAGGCTGCAGGGTGAACTCGGCGGGCGGCACAATGCCGGCGCCGGTCAGCAAGATGGCGCCGCCCGGGTAGGTATTGCTGCGCCCCAGATAGTCGAGCAGCTCGGGGATAGTGCGCTTGATCTGGCTGGTGGAGACCGAGCCACTGTAGACCTCAGCGCCGGCACGGCTGATGACGAGACGAATCGTGGTATCCAGCCATTCATTCGAGGGCGCGAGCAAGATGCCGGGTCCAACCGCGCAGGAGGCGGTGTAGACCTTGGCTTGCGGCAAGTAAAGCGGGTTGGCGCCTTCGATATCGCGGCTGCTCATGTCGTTGCCGATGGTGAAGCCGAGCATCTCCATGGCCGGATTGACCACCAAGCCCAATTCCGGCTCGGGCACATTCCAGCGCGAATCTTCCCGTATGCCCACTGCTGCTAGCGGACCGACCGTATTCTTCGCCGAGGCTTTGAAGAAGATCTCCGGACGCTCGGCGGTGTAGACGCGGGCGTAGACATCGCCGCCATCCGCCGCTTCTTCCTGACGCGCTCTGCGGCTGTCCAGATAGGTGACGCCGGCCGCCCAGACCTCCTGCTCGTCCACCGGCGGCAGCCAATGGGCGACATCGGCGGCGGGCGCGTTGTCCAGGTCGCTAGCCGGGAAGCGACGAGTGGCGTCATCGCCGGCGCGCGAAACCGCCGCGATCAAGCCGGCGACATCGCCGACAGAGTCGCGGAAAACATTCACCAGCGCCGGAAAGCAATGACTGATGTCATGCACGGTCTCGCCACGCAGCACGCCAAGACGCGGACCGTCCCCCGGCTGAAAGTACCGGACTACAAGCGGTGCAGCATTCATATCTCGCTCCAAAGTTTTCGCTAGTCTTGCGGCTGATCGCCTTTGACGCTGTAGCCGCCGTCCACCGTATAGTTGGCGCCGGTGACGAAGCTCGCTTCATCCGATGCCAGGAACAGGCAGACATTAGCCACCTCGTCTATTCGCCCCACGCGTCCCACAGCGTGCATATCGTCATATTGCTGCCGGTACGCCTCTGGATCGCTCTGATGCGACAGAAACTCATGCAGCATCGGCGAATCAATCGTGCCCGGCGAGACGCTGTTGCTGCGGATGCCGCGCGCGGCGTAATCGGTGGACATAGAGCGCGCCAACGTAATCATGCCGCCTTTTGTCATCGAATAGGCGGCGAGACCCGGCAAGCCGATCATGCCCGTCACGCTCGCGATGTGGATGATGCTGCCGCCCCCAGCCGCGAGCATACCCGGGATGATAGCGCAGCATACCAGATAGGTCCCGCGCAAATTGACGGCGAGCACGCGATCAAAGTCAGCGAGCGATGTTTCGTGAATTGTCCCGACCGGCATCACCGCAGCGTTGTTGACGAGTACATTGACCGTGCCGAAGCGGTCGCGGAGCTTGCTATGTGCCGCGTCAACCTGGGGCAAATCGCTGATATCGGCGGCGACTTCCAGCGCGGAACCGCCCGCCGCATGTATCTCGTCCACAACCAACTGGCAGGACTCCGAATCCAAATCCAGAATGCCGACGCTCGCCCCTTCCGCGGCGAATCGCTCAGCTATACCTCTGCCGATACCACGCGCCGCGCCCGTGACCAGCGCGACTTTGCCTTTTAGACGCATCCTCTATCCGCCTCCCATCACTCCCTTATTGACCCTACTTCGACCCGCCGGCCCGTCTCGTGGCTCTGTACCGCCGCGCTCACCAGACGCTGCATGCGCGCGCCATGCTCAAAATTCGGGGCGAGCGCGCTATCGTTCAAAATGCCGTTGATGAAGCCACGGATCATGAAATCTTCCGAGCGGAACATATCGCGATAGGTATTATGCACCGTGTCGCGGCGGGCAGCCCCCCAGATATGATCGGGGATTGGCAACTCGCGGACCATGCCCTCGCCCACCCGCGCGCCTTTGACCTGCTGCGTCGAATCCCAATCGGTGAAACTATACAGCGTGCCCTCCGAGCCGTGAAACTCCATGTGATGCGTCTGCCCAAAAGGACTATCTTCGTAGCAGACGGCGGTGCAATGAATCATGCCCAAGGCGCCATTGGCGAATTCCAGCGTGAGCATGCAGGAATCATCGCCCAGTTCATAAGCGTCTCCCTGCGGGTCCAGCGGCGGACGCGGCACGGAGAAACCGAGGCGGCAAGTCACCGCGCTGATATCGCCGTAAAGCCACTCCGCGATATAGAGAAAGTGCGTGCCGAGATCGCCAACCACGCCGGCGCCGGCGATCCTACGATCCAGACGCCAAATATAGTCGCCCGCCCGCGCATAGCCGGTGTAATAGCGCATATTGAGGTGGTAAGGCGTCCCGAGATAACCGCTGTCAATCATTTCTTTCAGGGTACGCGCCGTGGGCATGAAGCTATATGTGAAGGGCACGAGGGTCTTGAGCCCCTTCGCCATCGCTACATCGGCCATCTCCCGCGCCTGCGCGTAAGTCATGGCGATTGGCTTCTCGCAGAGGACGTGCAAGTCGCGCTCGAAGGCTTTCATCGTGATCGGGTAATGCGAATCGTTGGGCGTCGAGATAACAATGGCGTCAAGCTCGGCGCTCTCGATCATCTCGGCGTAGTCGGTATAGACTTTGGGGATGCCCCAGGTATCCGCCATCTTTTGGGCGTTGGCACGGTTGCGGCCGCAGATGGCGAGCGTGCGCGCGCCCGGGTGGCTGTCGAGCGCGGGCAGGTGCATGGCGTCCGCCCACCAACTCGTGCCCACCACGCCGACCGATACCAACTTGTCTGTCATGGTCCTCTTCCGTACAATGAGCGCGAATAACAGCGCCTATTGTAGATTTACGACGCCCTTTAGGCAACAAAGCATATTATGAGCGGAGATTATGCGCGGATTGCTGAACACAGATTTCATCGAAAGGCTTCTCTTCACTTCCATCGTTATCGGCATCCTGCTGGTCGGCTACGGAGCATGGCGCTACCTTGAGCTATCGAGTCAGCTTTCGGGCAATATGGCGGCACAGATACACCAAGACGGCGGCGAGGTCGCGCTGGAGAGCCAGGCGCAGGCGCAAGGCTTGATGGCATCCGATATCCAGCGGCGGCGATTGGTGTCCGAGCAGTTTAACATGATGATCATCGGCGGCATCGGGCTGGCGCTGCTGGGCTTGGGCTGGTTGGGTTACGACATCCTGCGCGGTCGGCGGCGCAAGGCAGAGAGCCGTCGTCTCGGCAAGAATTTGAGCGGCTAGTCCGGTCGTCGTCAATTCTGATACTCTCGCCCATATTCCATATCCGGTATCGGGCTGGTGCAGGTCCAACCGCCATCCACCACAATCGTCTGCCCCGTAATCTTGCCTGACTCCGGCGCAGCCAGGAATAGCGCGGCTTTGGCGATATCCTCGACCTGGATCGCCTGCCCCACCGGCGTCAGCTCTGCCCAGGTTTTTTCGTAGTTCGGGTCGTCGTTCAAGTTGCGCGGCGTGATGACTGCGCCCGGCGCGACGCAGTTGATGGTGATGCCATGCGGACTCAACTCAAGCACCAGGTTGCGCGCCAACATCTCCAAAGCCGCCTTGGTCATACCATAGGCGCTGAGGTAAGGCACGGCTTGGCGCCCGGTCACGGAAGACATCAGCACGATGCGGCCGCCACCGCCCTGCTCGCGGAAACGGCGCGCGGCCGCCTGCGCCAAGAAGTATGTCCCGCGCAAGTTGACGCTCATCACCCGCTCGAAATCAGCCGGCGCATAGTGGAAGAAGTCGCCCCAGGAGGTCAGCCCGGCGTTGCAGACGCAGACATCGAGTCGGCCGAAAGCTTTCACCGCAGCGTCCACCAAACCGCGCACAGTATCCACCTCGGCGACATCGCCGGGCGTGGCGATGCAGCGCGCGCCGGTCTCAGCGCTGATGCGCTTGGCAGCGGCATTCGCCCGCTCCGGCGCGATGTCATTCAAGAGCAGTTCCGCCCCTTCGGCGCAGAATTGACGCGCCACTTCGTAGCCGATGCCTTCGCCCGCGCCCGTGACGATGACAGTTTGATTTGCAAATCGCATCTGTGTCATAATCCGCTCACTCTGATGTATCTAGTCAATCTATTTTTACCACCGAGTGCACCGGGGATACAGAGAATACCGAGGCCAGATAATCGCGTCACGTCTAGCGGAACGAAGGGCAAGACGACTACCCGCCGACAGTTAGGGCAGTCATTCACCACATCCTCCGCGGACTATGAAAAACCCAGTGTTCTCGTATTGACTCAGTGCGCTCGGTGGCAAAAGAGACCGGAGGCAATTCCATGCAAAGCGAAATATACGGCGGCGCAGAGTTGCTGCCGACCACTCGAACCCGCGGGCAGGGACGCGAGGGAGCGCTACCGCTGGACGAAGACATGCTGCTCAATGAACCCAGCGGCAACCTCTTCGCGATGACACAAAACGTCGCTATGGGCTGGCATCCCGAAGAGGTCAATCGCGAGCAGTACATCATCGTCAGCACCAAGGGCGGCTTGCGCGCTGAAGACGGCAGCCCGGTCGCCCTCGGTTATCACACCGGGCACTGGGAGATAAGCCTGCTGGTCAAAGAAGCGGCAGAGACGATCCGCGCGCGCGACGCCATTCCCTTTGCGATATACTGCTCCGACCCCTGCGACGGCCGCTCCCAAGGCACGACCGGCATGATGGATAGCCTCGCCTATCGCAACGATGCCGCCCTGGTGATGCGCCGCATGATCCGTTCCTTGCCGACCCGCGATGGCGTCATGGGCGTCGCCACCTGTGACAAGGGATTGCCGGCGGCGATGATCGCGCTGGCTGGTTGTGGCGATCTGCCCGGTATCATCGTGCCCGGTGGCGTGACCCTGCCCGCCGAAGGCGCGGAAGACGCCGGCACGGTGCAGACCATCGGCGCGCGCTTCGCCCATGGCCTGATCAGCTTGGATTACGCCGCTGAAATGGGGTGCAAAGCCTGCGGCTCCTCTGGCGGCGGCTGCCAATTTCTGGGCACGGCCGCCACCTCGCAGGTGGTGGCGGAGGCGCTGGGCATGAGCCTGCCGCACTGCGCGCTCGTGCCCTCCGGCGAAGCTATCTGGCTGGATAACGCCCGGCGCTCGGCGCTGGCGCTGCTTAACTTGAAAGCGGCTGGCGCAACGCTGGCCGATATCCTGACGCCAGCAGCGCTGGAGAATGCCATGCTCGCGCATTCGGCCTTTGGCGGTTCGACCAATCTGCTGCTGCACATCCCGGCGATCGCCCATGCCGCCGGGCTCAAGCCGCCAAGCGTGGACGACTGGATTCATGTCAACCGCAGCACAGCCCGTCTGGTCGATGCCCTGCCCAATGGGCCGCGCAACCATCCCACCGTGCAGGTCTACATGGCGGGCGGCGTGCCGGAAGTCATGCTGCACCTGCGCCGGCAGGGTCTGCTCAATACCGATGCGCGCACCGTCACCGGCGATACGCTGGGTGTCGTGTTGGACTGGTGGGAAGATAGCGACCGCCGGCGTCTGGCTCGCGAGCGATTGCGCGAAAACGACGGGATAGACCCCGATGATGTCATCATGTCGCCGGACCGGGCGCGACAACGCGGCTTGACCAGCACTGTCGTCTTCCCGGTTGGCAATATCGCGCCGGAAGGTTCAGTCATCAAAGCCACCGCTATCGACCCATCTGTCGTCGGCGCTGACGGCGTCTATCGACATCGCGGACTGGCACGCGTCTTCACGTCGGAACGGGCGGCGATACGCGCGCTCAAAGGCATGGAAGGCGAGAAGATTCAGCCGGGCGATGTGCTCGTGCTGGCCGGCGTCGGTCCCATGGGCACAGGCATGGAAGAGACCTATCAACTGACCTCGGCGCTGAAGTTCATCCCCTGGGGCAAAGACGTGCCGATCATCACCGACGCGCGCTTCTCCGGCGTTTCTACCGGCGCTTGTATCGGCCACGTCGGTCCGGAAGGGCTGGCCGGCGGACCCATCGGCAAGCTGCGCGATGGCGACATGATCGATATCGCGATCAACCGAGAGAGCTTGACGGGCTCGGTCGATTTAGTGGGCACGGCGGCTGGCGGCTTATCGCCGGTCGAGGCGCAAGCGCTGCTTGATTCGCGCGAGCCCCATCCCGACCTGAATCCTCATCCCGACTTGCCGGCGGATACGCGTCTCTGGGCGGCGCTGCAGGCCGCCAGCGGTGGCGTCTGGGCCGGCAGCGTCTACGATGTCGACAAGATCACAGAGGTCTTGCAAGCAGGCTTGCAGCTTGTCACGGAGCGACCTGAGGGAGAAGCAATACAATAACGGCAACACGCAGTCTCCAACAAGAGACATTATGTAGGGGCCAGCCGTGGCTCGCCCGCCTACCTCAAAGAGAAAGGGAATCGTTATGACCGCACAACTCAATCAAGCCAATAAAGCAGCCGTCTGGGATTTCTGGCAACGGCTGGATTATGTCGAAATCGACGCCTTGCCCGATCTGGCGCGCGCCGCCCTTCACGACGATGTGAACTGGAATGTGTCGGCGCCGGTCGACCAGGTTCTCGGCGTCGACGCTGTCATCGCCGATTTCTGGCGGCCGCTGCGGCAAGCCTTTCCCGATCTCAAGCGCGCGCCCTACGTCTTCATGGGCGGCATAGACGACGGCTCGACGCGCTATGGCTCAACCGCCGGCGAAGAATGGGTCAGCGGCTGCGGATATATGACCGGTACCTTCGTCGCCGATTGGCTCGGTATCCCGGCGACCGGAAAAAAGACAAATATCTGGTTCGGCGTATTCTATGTCATGCGCGAAGGCAAAATCGCCGAGGCCTATCTGCAAGTCGATGTGCTATCGGTGATTCGGCAGGCGGGCTATCAGCTCATGCCGCCCGCGCCCGGCTTTGAAGGCGGCAAGATCCCCGGTCCGCTCGCCAAGGACGGCATCCTGCTGACCGAGCAGGACCCGCTCGAATCGCGTAAATCAGCGCAATTGGTGGGGGCGATGGCCGGCGGCATGAGGCGCTATGTCCGCGCGCGCGATGGCGGCGATCTGCGCTCGATGGAGCAGAACAAGTATTGGCATCAGGACATGAAATGGTACGGTCCCAGCGGCATCGGCGGCTGTTTTACGCTCGAGGAATACGAAGACTTTCATCAGCGCAACTGGCTGCATGGTTTCGGCGATCGCGATATCGACGCGGAACCGCGTGGACGCGCCATGGGCTGGATCGGCGAAGGCGCATATTGCTGCGGCGGCATCTGGGACGGCGCCTTCTCTTACAATCACGGCGAATACGCCGGTGTCCCCGCCACTGGCAAACTGATGACCATGCGCGACTTCGACTGGTGGAAACGCGAAGGCGACTTCCTGATCGAGAACTGGGTCCCGATAGACATGATCGACCTGATGCGGCAGCTGGATGTCGACCTGATGGCGCGCCTGCGCGAGCAGATTGAAGCGCGCAAGCGCGGCGCTGAGTGGATGTGGTAACCCTGCGCATGCGTTGACAGCCGCGAGCCGATGTTCCATACTCTGCGCGACAAGCTACCGCGGAGTGTTATAGTATGCTGAGCCGGGAAGAGATTTCCTTTTATCACCAAAACGGCTACCTGGTCGTTGAAGACGTGCTGAGCGCAGACGAACTGGCGGCGCTTCGGCGCGTGACCGACGAATTCGTCGAGCGCTCGCGTTCCGTCAGCGAACACAATGATGTCTATGACCTCGAGGCTAATCACAGTCCGGAATGGCCCCGTCTGCGCCGCATCAAGAACCCGATCATACAGCACGAAGTCTACGACCAGACCCTGCGCCACCCGGGCATACTGGATCGGGTTGAGCAGTTGATCGGCCCAGGCCTCCGGCGGCAAAACACCAAGCTCAATATGAAAGAACCGGATCACGGCAGCGCGGTAGAATGGCATCAGGATTGGGCCTTCTATCCGCATACTAACGACGATGTCCTGGCGGTCGGCGTCTGCATTGATGACATGACCGAGGAAAACGGC
The DNA here is from genome assembly GCA_022824465.1 of Anaerolineae bacterium. Classification (GTDB taxonomy): domain Bacteria; phylum Chloroflexota; class Anaerolineae; order Aggregatilineales; family Phototrophicaceae; genus UBA6055. The sequence goes on along the minus strand of JAJDZV010000003.1, from coordinate 99,403 downwards.
TGCATGCTGATGGTTCCCGGCTCACACAAAGGCGACCTCTACAGCCATCATGAAAACGGCGTCTTCGTCGGCGCGGTCAGCGATCCCGACTTCCGGCCGGCCGAAACCGCCAAATGCCTGGTCAGAGCCGGCGGCATCACCATCCATCATGCCCGCACCCTGCACGCCTCGACGCCCAATCACTCAGCCAACCCGCGGCGCCTGCTGCTCTTCGAATACTGCTCGCTCGATTCCTGGCCCCTGCTCGGCGCTTCTTATGACGACTACTGCGCCTCCGTGCTGCGCGGCGAGCCGAGCCTGCGGCCGCGCGTCAGCGTTGCGCCCGTCATAATCCCCTTGCCCAAGCCTAAAAACGCCGGCTCAATCTTCGAAATACAAGAAGCGCTGCGGCACAAGGAAATGGCGCGACAGTAGTTACCCGGGCGCCGGCAACGCTGACAGGCGCAAAACGCGTCTCCAACCGTCGAGAATTCAGGACGACGTCAGAACACTTTAAGGCGAACGCAAGGACAGTATGGCATGTACCAGGTCAAGGATTATCCGCCCGGCACATTTTGCTGGGCGGAGAATATTTCGAACGATGCCGGCCAGGTCGTAACCTTCTATCAACAACTGTTTGGCTGGTGCGACTACGACCTGCCCATGGGCGAAGACCAGCATTACATCATGTTTCAGCTCGGCGCGGACAAGGTCGCCGCATTGATTCCCATGCCCGCCGAAATGCAAGCGGCCGGCGCTTCGTCATTCTGGGCCAATTATGTGAGCGTCGACGATGTGGACGCCTTGGCCCCTATGGTTACGTCAGAAGGCGGGACTATCTTGTTCGGACCTGCTGATGTCGGCGACAGCGGGCGCATGCTCTACATTGCCGACGAGGCCGGCGCGCAACTCAGCCTGTGGCAGCCGGGCACGCATGTCGGCGCTGGCATCGTGAATGTGCCGGGCGCCATGATTTGGAACGAACTGCTCACCTGGGACGCCCATGCCAGCATGGCCTTTTACAGCAGGCTCCTCGGCTGGGAGTTTTTCACAGCCGACAATGGTTACGCGTTTATCCGCAACCGGGGCCGGAACAACGGCGGCTTCCTCCAGTTGGACGACAGCTTCGGCGACCTAAAGACGCACTGGCGGACTTACTTTCATAGCGACGACATTGATCGCGCCATTGGGCTGATTCGCGACCTCGGCGGCGAGATACACATCCCCAAGCTCGAAATCCCTGGCGAGGGCCACTTTGCCTTTGTGAGCGATCCTGCAGGCGCGCAGTTTTACCTGATGCAAAAACTAGCGCTCGATCCTTGGATCGAATGACCAAAGCGGGATTATCGCGCGCCATCCGCTGCACGCCCAAGCATTTCTTGATGTTGATATTCTCTCGGCTATGTTGACGCGCTGGCGGCACTGTATTACGATAAGCCGCCAGTTTAAGCCCTGTAAACGGAGACAATCGATGTACACAGTGACGAAATACCCACACGGCGCCTTCAGCTGGGCCGATACCAGCTCGACCGACCCGGCGGCGTCGCGGCGATTCTATGCCGGCCTCTTCGGCTGGGGCACATTCGATATCCCGATCGGCGACGGCATGACCTACACGATGTTCCAGCTCGAGGGCCAGAATGTCGCCGCGCTCAGCGGCGCCACGCAAGAGGCTCTGGAGCAAGGTATCCCGTCGCACTGGTCCTGCTATGTGACGGTCGATGATGTCGACGCGATTTTGCCGGTAGCCACAGCCAACGGCGCGCAGATCATCTATGGTCCCATGGACGTCTTCGACAGCGGGCGCATGGCTTTTATCATGGACCCGACCGGCGCGGCGCTGGGCTTGTGGCAGGCGCGCAACCACATCGGCGCGGGCATCGTCAACACCGTCGGCGCCATGTGCTGGAACGAACTGCTCAGCCGCGACGTCGAAGCGGCCAAAACCTTTTACGGCGCGCTCTTTGATTGGCAATTCTTCGCCGATGAGAACGGCTACATCCTGATCCAGAACCGAGGGCGCAACAACGGCGCTATGATGCAGATCGACGAGAACATGGGCGAAATGCCCTCCGTCTGGCAGCCCTACTTCACCGTCGCCGATATCGACCAGTCGATCAGCAAAGCCTCCGAATTGGGCGGAACAATCCACATTCCCAAGACCGAAGCGCCCGGCGCGGGCCACTTCGCCTATCTTAACGACCCGGCTGGCGCTTACTTCTATATCATCCAGTTGATCCAGGCCGAGCCTTGGGAAGAATAATCGGCGTCTGAAAAAGACAGAACTTTGCCGGGGCGACTGAACCGTAGTGTCTACGCTCGGCTGTAACTCGCCCCCATCTGCAGGAGACCAGCACATGTACAGAGTCACAAAATACCCGCACGGCACATTCAGCTGGGCGGACAATACCTCGACCAATGCCGACGCGGCCAGAACCTTCTACACAGACCTCTTCGGCTGGGGCAAGATCGACGAGCCCCTCGGTGGCGGCATGTTTTACACCATGTTCCAGCATCAAGGCGAACACGCCGCCGGTTTCGCCGCCATGATGCCCGACATGCAAGCGCAGGGCATCCCCTCTCATTGGAGCAACTACGTATCCGTTGACGATGTGGACGCCATGATCGAGCCGATCAAAGCCAACGGCGGGACAATTCTTGTCGAGCCCATGGACATCTTCGACAGCGGGCGCATGCTGATACTATCCGACCCGACCGGCGCGCAGCTGGGTCTATGGCAGCCGAAGAGCCACATCGGCGCGGGCATCGTCAACACCGTCGGCGCCATGTGCTGGAACGAGCTGCTCACGCGCGATGCCGAATCAGCCAAAGCCTTTTACTCCGCCATTCTCGGCTGGGAATACTACGGCGATGAGCATTACATCCATATCACGAACCGGGGCCGCAACAACGGCGGCATCCTGCAAATAGACGAGCGACACGGCGAACTGCCGCCGATGTGGATGGTCTATTTCCATGTCGAGGACATCGACGCCGCGATGAAACAGGTGGAAGCGTTGGGCGGCAAAGTCGTTACGCAGAAGATGGAAGCGCCCGACACCGGCTGGTTCACCGTCATTGAAGACCCGGCCGGCGCCGTTTTCTACATCATGCAATTGGCAAAGGCCGACCCCTGGGAAGAATAGACCGGACATCGGTAAAACTACATCCTTGCAGGGGCGACAGGCGGGCGGCGTCGGCGGCATAGTGGCTGTCTACGCGACCCTGTGAGTCGCCCCCATTGACAGGAGAAAGCATCATGTACACAGTCACAAAATACCCGCACGGGACTTTTTCCTGGGCGGAAAACAGCTCGACCGATCCGGAGACGGCAATCGCCTTCTATATGGACTTGTTCGGCTGGGGAAAATATGAGATCCCCATCGACGAAAACAACACCTATACCATGTTCCAGCATCAGGGCGCAAACGCCGCCGCCTTGAGCGGAATGATACCGGAGGGCGTCCCGTCGTTTTGGTTCAACTACGTGACAGTGCAGGATGTCGATGCGCTGGCCGATGTCGTCACCGAAAATGGAGGCACGATCATCTTTGGTCCCATGGATGTCTTCGATAGCGGACGCATGCTGCATATTCAGGATCCGTTGGGGGCGCATCTCGGTTTGTGGCAGCCCAAGCAACACATCGGCGCTGGTATCGTCAACACCGTCGGCGCCATGTGCTGGAACGAGCTAAACACGACTGATGTCGAGGCTGCCAAAGCCTTCTATAGCGCCGTGCTAGGCTGGGAATATGGCGGAGACGAGCATTATACCGAAATCATTAATCGCGGGCGCTTCAATGGCGGCATGCTGCAAATGGACACCGGCATGCCGCCCTGCTGGATGCCCTATTTCACCGTCGCCGATATTGACGCGGGCACGGCCCGCGTACAAGAATTGGGCGGCAGCGTCATCGTGCCCAAACAGGTCGTGCCCGGTGGCAGCGTTTGGTCAGTTGTGGCGGACCCGGCCGGCGCCAGTTTCTACATCATCCAGCTTTCCAAATCCGATCCCTGGGAAGAGTAGCCGCTCCGCTGGCGATAACTTGCGGCGGCAAGCGGATCTTAGCTGTCGCAACGCATACCCTTGCCTGAATACCAGACGGTCCGTCGCGTAAGAACGAGAGACCGTCTTTGTAGTATGTGAATAGGGGCGCACAAATTGTACAAAGTGACGAAATACCCACACGGGACATTTTCCTGGGCGGAAAACAGCTCGACCGATCCCGAGACAGCAATCGCCTTTTACCAGGACTTGTTCGGCTGGGGGAAGTACGAGACCCCTATCGACGAAAGAAACACCTATACCATGTTCCAGCATCAGGGCGAAAACGCCGCCGCCTTGAGCGGAATGATACCGGAGGGCGTCCCGTCATTTTGGTTCAACTACGTGACGGTGCAGGATGTCGATGCGCTGGCCGATGTCGTCACCGAAAATGGCGGCGCGATCATCTTTGGTCCGATGGATGTCTTCGATAGCGGGCGCATGCTGCATATTCAGGATCCGGAGGGGGCGCATCTCGGTTTGTGGCAGCCCAAGCAACACATCGGCGCCAGTATCGTCAACACCGTCGGCGCCATGTGCTGGAACGAGCTGCTCACGCGCGATGCCGAAAGAGCCAAAGCCTTCTACAGCGCCGTGCTGGGCTGGGAGTTTGATGGCGATGAGAATTACATTGACATCATAAACCGTGGCCGCAGCAACGGCGACATATTGCAAATGGATGAGTGTTTTGGCGAGATGCCGCCAATGTGGATGGTTTATTTCCGCGTCGCGGACATCGGCGCGGCAATGAACCGGGTCGAAGAATTGGGCGGCCGACTGATTACGCAGAAGATGAAAGCGCTGAATACGGGCTGGTTCTCCATTGTGCAAGACCCGGCCGGCGCCGTCTTCTACATCAAGCAGTTTGAAATAGCTGACACCTGGGAAGAATAGATCGCGCCAGAAAAACGACTGTAAGGCTTGTCCGATAGTGAGGCAAATCGCCAATTCTCATCCTTCTCAAGATGCAAGGGCGAGACATCCCAGGAAATCACTCCGCCCGTACCGGTAATTCCCATCCATTAAGTCGGCTGTAGGGACGATTCTGTGAATCGCCCACTGGAAATAGACTCCAAATTGCCGCAGATCTATCTGTAGCGGACAAGCCCCACGGTTTTCGATATGATTGCGGATGATATTCGGCCGGTTTATCAAAAAGAGGTGTGAATGTACACGGTCAGCAAATATCCGCATGGGACATTCAGCTGGGCCGATAACAGCTCGAGCGACCCGGAAGCGGCTAAAGCCTTCTATAATGGCGCTCTTCGACTGGAGCAAGAACGAGATCCCCATCGGCGAAGGCATGACCTATACCGTGTCCCAGTTGGAGGGAGAAGACTGCGCGGCGCTGAGCGGCATGATGCCGGATCAACTAGGGGCCGGCTTCCAGTCGCATTGGAACAATTTCGTGACGGTGGATGACATTGATGCCTTCGTTGATGTGGTGAAGGCGAATGGCGGGGAAGTCATTTATGGCGCGGAGGATGTCTTCAATGACGGGCGCATGCTGCATATTCAGGATCCGACCGGCGCGGCGCTGAACCTTTGGCAGCCATACAACAGCATCGGCGCGGGCATCGTCAACACCATCGGCGCCATGAGCTTCAATGAGCTCTGGACCCCCGATGTCGCCCGGGCGAAAGATTTCTACCATGCCCTCTTCGGCTGGGAATACGAGTTCGATGGCATCTTCACCTGCATTTTCAATCGCGGACGTGCCAATGGCGGCATGCTCCAACTCGACGATGTCGCGCCAATCTGGGTGCCGCACTTCCACATTGCCGATGTCGACGCCGCCATCAGCCGCGTCAACGAACTCGGCGGCGCGATCGAAATCGATATGCACGTAGATGCTGACGGCAAGCGTTGGTCGGTCGTCGCCGACCCGGCCGGCGCCCTCTTCTACATCATGGAGTTGGTTACGGCAGACCCCTGGATCGAGTAGCTGGAATCGCAAGTGATAGGCGGGCCAGGCTGTGCCGCAGGCCAACCCGACCGCGACGCTCCCTCTCTCCGATGCTTCGGAGAGGCGGCCGGGGGTGAGCTAGACTTTTCTACATATCGCCGCAATCCGAGCCGTTTTCGTGCAGGCAACTGATACGCCAGACATGCTCGTCCCGCTCGAGCAGCACGTCGGCAGCAGCCGGTCCCCATGTGCCGGGACGGTAACATTGCATTGGCGGCGCGGCCGGATCAGCGCGCCAGCCTTCAATAACGGGATCGACAATCTTCCAGGCGCTCTCGATCTCGTCGCTGCGGATGAAGAGTTGGGCATCGCCGTTGATGGCATCGAGAATCAGGCGCTCGTAAGCATCCGGCAAGTTATCGGCGATGAAGGCGTTTTTATAGTGCAGCTCCATATCGACTGACTTCGCAATCTGCTGGTCGGGGATTTTGGCTTTGATTGTCAAGTGGATGCCTTCGTCCGGCTGGATGCAGATTGAAAGCACATTCCGCGCGTAGTCGTCGCGCTCTGTCAGCTCAAAGATGCTGTTCGGCGGGCGCTTGAATTGGATATTGACCTGGGTCGTCTTTTGCCGCATGGCTTTGCCCGAGCGCAGGTAAAAGGGGATATCTTTCCAACGCCAATTATCGATGAAGAGCTTGAGCGCGGCGTAAGTCGGCGTGGATGAATCGGGCGCGACGCCCTCAGCGCGGCGGTAGCCATCGTATTGGGCGCGGACGGTGTCCTCCAGCTTGATGGCGCGGGCCGCTTGCAGCACCTTGACTTTCTCGTTGCGCAGGGCGACAGCGTCAAAAGCCGATGGCGGCTCCATCGCGATTAACGACAGCAATTGCAGCATGTGATTCTGCACCATGTCGCGCATGACGCCAGAGCCGTCGTAATAGCCAGCCCGTGTGCCGACATCGACCGTCTCAGCCACCGTTACCTGTACATTGCTGATATGACTGCGATTCCAGACCGGCTCGAAGATGTTATTGGCGAAGCGCATGAAGAGGATATTCTGCGCCGTTTCTTTGCCCAGGTAATGATCGATGCGGTAGACCTGCGATTCATTAAAGACCTTGTGCAATTCGCGATTTAGCGAATGCGCCGTTTTCAAGTCGTAGCCAAAAGGTTTTTCGATAACGATGCGCCGCCAACCGCCGTTTTCCCGCGCCATATCCAGCGCGCCGAGGTTGCGGATAACATCGGCGTAGAACTCCGGCGCGATCGACAGGTAATACAGCCGATTGCTGGCGTCGCCATCCAATGCCTCCAGGTCGTCTTTAAGGTTGCGGTAGGTCTCCGGCTGCGGCAGATTGACCTTGCTGTACGAGAGCGTCTCGCGGAAGCATTTCCAGGCGCGTTCGTTATAGATCGGCGCAGCGTAGTTGAGCAGGGATTGGCGGGCGTGGTCAACCAGGGTAGCGTCGGTCCACTCGCGCCGGCCCACGCCGACGATCCGCAGGCAATCGGGCAAGCGTCCCTTGATGAAATTGCTGAAAAGCGAGGGGATGAGCTTGCGGCGCGCAAGATCGCCGGTCACGCCGAAGATGGCTATCACAGTTGGTCGGTCTGTCATCGCCGATCCTGTTCTCCAAGTGAGTGGCGGTATTCTAGCGTATATTCGCGATTGCAACGACACATTGGAAATTCGTCGGTCGAATTGATGAGACGCCAGCAAGCGCGCGTCGGCCAGCCGAGCCGGCGCAACCATCTAAGTTCAAGCTAACACGACATGGTATAATCTCGTCGAACATGTCGACGGAGAAGATTAGCATGACCGTAAACCACTTGCTTGAGCATGCCAAGGCGCTGGAACAGTGGCAGCAGAAAGAGTTGATCATGCTCTTGGTCGACCATCTGGCAAGCCAGCCGCCAAAGCCCAAGCGCAGCCTAAAAGAGTTGCAAGGATTAGGAAAAGAAATTTGGGAAGGCGTCGATGCGCAAGAATACATTAACGAATTGCGCGGTAAGTAGGTTACGCGGCGTTGAATCAAATTCATATGGAACTCCTAAACGTACAACGGTTATACGTTGATTCGTCGCCCTTAATTTACTTTGTCGAAGAGAACTCGGTGTATCTGGAAAAGATGCGTCAGATCGTAAGAAAAATCGACGAGACTGATCTTGTTGCAAACAGTTCCGTACTTACTCTTGCGGAAGTCTTGGTGATGCCGCTTCGACAAGGCGCCCAACGACTGGTTCGCGCATATAAGGAGATTCTGGTGGAAGGCGATGACTATGAGTTGGTCGTCTGGGCGCCCGAGATTGCGGTTTCCGCAGCCGATATTCGAGCCCGATATGGTTTAGGCACGCCAGACTCACTTCATGTCGCCAGCGCAGTCGCCACACATTGTGATGCCATGCTTACCAATGACAGAGATATGAAGCGCGTGCGGGAGCTCCCGATACTGCTGCTTGACGACCTTCAGGCTTGAATGTCGGTAGCGTCGCATCGTCATATCGCAATATCACTCAAACTGAGAACTAAGCATAAGATTATCACCGCGCCCTCGCCTAACCCCAACGCGCCGGTATCTCCACTATCTCCCGCTCAACTTCTTCATGCTCCATCATATCGGCTTGCTGGTAAATGTACGTCCGCCCTGTCTCCGACGACATGCCGATATGCGCGCCGTCTCTGTCCAGCGCGATCAAGTTCATGCCGCCAATATAATCGCTGCCCAGGTCGCGCAGGTCCCGCATCGCCTCTCCCGCGGCTTCGGCCAGCGACATGCCCAGTTTGAGATAGAGCACGAGGCTGCGCGCCGTGCCCGCGTTGATCGCCATCTCTCCCATGCCGGTGCAGGCGCAGGCGCCATAGCGATTATCCGCATAATTGCCCGCGCCAATGATTGGCGAATCGCCGATGCGCCCCGGATACTTCCAAGCCCATCCGCTCGTGCTGACGCCGCTAGCGATATCGCCCTGCCCGTCTACGGCGATGAAATTGACCGTGCCCTCCACGCGCTCCGGATCGGTCGCCAGCTTGACCCAGTCGAGCAACGGACTGCCGTCTGAGAGCGTCGGAAATGCGCCCGTGGCTGCGCTCGCGGTCAGGCGCCTCCGCCAAACCTCGCGTACCTCGTCAGTCAACATATCGTCCCAGGCTTCGGCGTCGATTTCCCGGGCGAAGCGTTCCGCGCCGGCCCCAGCCAACAACACATGCGGCAGCTTGCGCTCCATGACCTGGCGCGCCACCGAAATGGCGAATGGGAAGCCGCGCATCAAAGCGACTGCGCCCGAATTCAGCGTCTTGCCATCCATGATGCTGGCGTCAAGCTCGAGCTCGCCCACGATATTGGGATAGCCGTTGTAGCCGACAGTGTGGTCGCTGGGATCGGCTTCAATCGCGCGTATGCCGATCTCAACCGCATCCAAGGCGCTGGCGCCATTCTTGAGAGCGCGCATGGCGTCAGCGATGCCGCGGACGCCGTTCTGGCTGGCGATGATGCGCATGGCTGTATTCTTTGTCATGGCGCATCCTCTGATTACGCCGAATGTACCGCAGGGTCTTGCCGGACCGGCTCTATCAACCAAGCGCCAAATCTAAGCGCCAAGCGAGTCTCGTCCGTCGCTAAGCCAATCCAGGCTGAAGCGCGCGAAGACGATGCCGCCGCTATTTCCTCGCTCATAAAGCAGGCCGATGCGCATATCGTCCAAAACACTTAGATCGCCGTAAGCCGACGGTCCGCCGTCAATGCGCTTTGCCACTGCCCAGGTGGCACCCTCATCATAGCTCAGGCGGACGGTCATATTCTCGCGCGCGGATTGGCTGTTCGGGTTGGAGAACAAGATGCGGCTCACCCCGCCGAATTCGGCTTCGTCGCTCCACGTGTAGCGCTGGATGCTCCCTTGCACGATGGGATCAGGCAGCCCCGTATCGTCGCGATGCGTCCGCGCCATCGACATCTCGCCGGCCTCGTCGAATTCGTGAATCATCACACCGCGATAGTTGACGGGCGCGCCGTTAGGACCGGTATTATTGCGGAAGTTGACCATGATATCGCCGCTTTCGAGCTCGACCGCCATCGCCTCGCTGCTGCCAAGCACATCGCTGACGCCGCCGATGGTCCAACTCCGCCCGTGATCCTCGCTCCAATAGACATAAGACTGCCCGCGCCTTACGGATTGTCTCCCTTGCGTCAGCTTTGCGCAGAAGAGCAGTCGACCGCGCGTCGCCGGATTGTTGCCTAAGCCGCCGCGCAGTTGATTGCCGTGACCGGTCGCCGGGAAATTCATGCGCCAATCTTCCTGGTGGTTGTAGCGATTCGCCGCGTCAGCATATACGGCGGTGTACGCCGGCTTCAAGGGCTTGTGGACCTGGGCGGTGATGTCGGTCTCGTTCACCCAAGCGCGACCGTGATCAAAACTCTCGCTGGAATAAACGCGCCGAACGCCACTGCCACCGGTAATGAACTGCTCGCCGAATTCAGTCTTGTTGTAGATGATGATCGCGCGCCCTTGCGGATTGTCCGGGTCCATCGCGTCCAGAACCGGCGACGGGTTCTGCGCGACGTGCTCCGTGCCGTCCGGCAGAATGTTGCGCGCTATAGTGAAGACCTCGCCCCAGGTTTCGCCGCGGTCTTGGCTGATCTTGCCTACGACGCGGATGATGCCGTTGTGATCGCCGCAATTTGCCAGACGCCCCTCCGCAACCGCCAGCAGATCGCCATTCCCCAGGCGCAGCAAGCTGGGAATGCGGTAGCAGGCGTAGCCCTCGCTGCCGTTGACGAAAACCGGGTGGATTGAAAAGTCCTCACAGTTGTTTGCTTTGGGCATGACTCAATTCCCTTCCAGCGCCGCTTTCAGCCGGGCATCCATTTCTTCCAGCGCGAGGCGGACGCTGACGATATAGGGCAGTTGGTCCGGCCTCCAGTGTCCATAGGTCGTGGCCACGAAGGCGCCATCTGGCAGTACTTCCAGCCCCGGGTAGGCGCAATCGCCGAAGATAAAGTCGCCCCGTTGCGAGCGTCCATGATTGTGCATGAGGCGAATACGATATTGCCCCTCGCGCCCCTGAACAATATCGTCAAATGTACCAACCCAGGCGACCCAGTCCGCCATCGTCGGGCTGACCTTGGATTCATCGCGGAAGGTGATGAACAGGCGTCCGTCCGGCGCGTATTTGCCGACATGCCGGTCGCCGGTGAGCGTCGCGGGCAACTGCGCCGGCTCGGTCCAGGTTTCGCCCTCGTCATCGGAGAATATCACGAAGGAGTTAAACCGCCGACTGTTTTCACGCAGCAGCACCGCAATTCGCTTGCCGTCCAGCGAGCGAATCCAACCCGGTTCGCAGAGGTCGGCTTCGGCATGGCGCGCCACAGCTTCGGGTTCGCTCCAGGTGAGGCCGCCATCGCGAGACCGGGTCTGGTAGAGCGTGATTGGCCGCTTCCGTTCTCCACCATTCCGCAAGAAGCGGCCATCGTCGTGAAACATCGCCAGGTAGTCGCCATTCTTCAGCCGGCCCAGACATGACATCGCGACAATTCCGCCGAAGTCGCCAATCGGCGCCAGCGGCGACCAGGTTTGACCGTCGTCTTCAGAGACAGCCATTCGAATCGGATACAAGCCCGAGAACAGAATCAACCGCTTCACGCCTAGCCTGTCGACCACGCGATGAATCGTGGGCACTTCCAATGAGGTCGACCAGTTGTCCGGCACGGGCAAGCGCTCGCTCCAGCTAAGCCCGGCGTCATCGCTGCGCTTGAGAACTATCGGTCCTTTGCCGTGCCCGATGGGATAAGCGGCATACATCGTCCGCTTGTCCTCAAGCAGGACCGTGGTCACATGTCCGAGGTATTGTTCCGGATGTCTGTCAACCACGACCTGACGCTGCGACTCGTAGGCCAGGTCAATCAAGGGAATGCTCATCTGCCTCTATCCTCAATTCTGAATCCGCCAATCTAAAGACGTCGATCCCAGCTTGTCATGAGAACTGCGCAAGACATCCGCCCTACGCCAAAGAGTCACCCCTGTCTGATGATGCGGAGAGGGCTCACCGGTGACGAAGACCAACCGCTCATCTGCCTCTAGCCTCAATTGTGAGTTCGCTGACCTACAGCGTCATCCGCGGATCGAGGGCGTCGCGCAAGCCATCGCCGATGAAGTTGATGCTCAGAACGGTAACCGCAATCATGAAGCCGGGCGGCAGCCAAAGGTGCGGGAATTGTTCCAGCAAGGTCAACTGACGCGCGCTATTGAGCATGTTGCCCCAACTGGGCGTCGGCGGCTGCACGCCCAATCCTAGGAAGCTCAAGCCGGCTTCGATCAAGATAGCGCTGGCGGTGCCCAGTGTCGCTACAACGATCAGGTAGGGTACGACATTGGGAAGAATATGACGCAGGATGATGCGCGGTCCGGGCGAGCCGATGCTGCGGGCGGCCTCTATGAATTCCATCTCCCGCAGCTGCAAGACTTGCCCGCGCACCAATCGACAGGTGCCAGGCCATCCGAGCAGGCCGATAACCAGCATGGTGTTGTATATGCTCGGTCCCACAAAGGACACCACCGTGATGATGATGATGAGGCCGGGGAAACTCATGACAGTATCGGTGAAGCGCATGATGAGCGAGTCGGTCAGCCCGCCGTAATAGCCAGCGATCGCGCCCAGGAGCGTCCCGATAACGATATATATCGACACCGACACGACGCCAACTGACAGCGAAATGCGGCTGGCGAAAGCGAGTCGCGCCCAAATGTCGCGGCCCGCTTTGTCCGTGCCGAGGACGTAGATCTCATTCGGCGGCTCCTTAGTATCCCGCATATTGACCTTCAGCGGGTCGTGCGTGGTGATCAGGGGCGCGAAGACGGCGATGCCGACCAGCACCAAGAGTATAAACGTGCCTATGAGCGCCAGACGATGCCGCCGATAACGCCGCCAGAAGCGCGATTGGAAGAAGTGCGATTGCTTCTGCTCCGCTTCCAGGCTTTTCGATATTTCGCGCGGCGCGGACTCTTGCTGATTCATAATCTGTACCCGGATTCGCGCTCAGTCCGCATAACGGATTCGTGGATCGGCATACGCGTAGACAATATCGGTGATGAGGTTGGCCAAGAGGACGAGCACGGCGGTGATCAGCAGCAAGCTCATGATCTGCGGATAGTCGCGGTCGGTGATCGAGTCTATCGCCAGCTTGCCGATGCCGGGCCAACTGAAGACCGTTTCGATGATGACGGAACCGCCGAAGAGCCCGGGGAGCCGGAGGCCCAGCACCGTAATGAGTGGGATGAGCGCGTTGCGCAAGGCATGAGCCGATAAGATGCGGCGCTGTTGCAAGCCTTTGGCGCGCGCGGTGGTGACATAATCCTGGTCCAGCACCTCAAGCAAGCTGGTGCGAGCGAAGCGCATTAAAGACGCCATGCTGGCGAAACCGAGCACGGTCGCCGGCAGCAGCAAATGGTGAAGGAGATCGATTGTGTACGGCAGTTCCGTGCGCAGACTGATCATCCCAAAGGGCGGCAAGACATCGAGCTTCAAGGCAAATATGTAAATCCCCGCCAGCGCCAGAAAGAAATTCGGCACCGAAATCCCGGCGAATGCTGCAAACGTCAGGCTATAGTCGAGTTTTGAGTATTGCTTGAGCGCCGACAATAAGCCCAGCGGAATCCCCACAACCACCGAAATCAGGAGGGAGGTCACGGTCAGGATAAGCGTGGGACCCAAACGCTCCTGGATTCGCTGACTGACCGGGACGCTGTGGACATAGGAATAGCCCATATTGCCCTTCAGCGCCTCGGTCAGCCAAATGGTGTAGCGAACGAAAAACGGCTGATTCAAGCCCAAATTCTCGCGCAGAACCTCGAGCTCGCCGGGAGCGATTGGCGCCGCCGGATCGATCATGGCGATGATGGGATCGCCGGGCGCGAGGTTGATCAGCACAAAGTCGATCAGCGTTATTCCGAAGAGGATCGGAATCGCCAGCACAAGTCGACGGAGAATGTATTTCGACATTGCAGATGTGTATCGGGCTCGCCACGGGCGATTAACCGGCTACGACTTCGCGGCGCGTCAGTCAGTCACCGGCCAAATATACGCGATGTAGGGGCGAGGCTTGGCTCGCCCACTACGACGACAATCGGTAAGCGCAATTAAACCGCTGTGTCTACGCGCGGCTGCCAATCCGCCCGATGTCTACCCCAGCGCCTTACTCTTCCAGCCACCAGGTCTCAATCGCGTTGTAATTCGGCAAGTGGCCAAAATACTGCGGCGTCGCATTGCGCAGCTTGGAGGTCAAAACCCAACCGCGGTTGCCCAAGCGAATCGGAATCATCGCGGCTTCATTATCGAGGATGCCCTGAAGCTCCTGATAGAGCGCGACGCGCGTTGCCCGGTCGGGCTCGATGCGTCCTTGCGCCAGGATCTCATCAACGCGCTCGTTGCTGAGCTGAGTGAAGTTGAAACCACCCTCAGCCAGCGTGTAGCCCGACTTGTAGTAGATCGTGACCGAATCGGGGTCGGGACCAAAGGCGTTGCAGATCGCCACCAGATCGAAGTCCATCTGCGTGAGCACGATATCGTTGTAGTTGGTGCGATCGCCCGCGCCGCGCAACTCGATATTCAAGCCAACATCCGTCAAGAACTGCACGATGAAGAGCAGGTCATTGGCCGGCTCTTCGCCACCGAATACATAGTCGATAACGCGATCAGCTTCCCAGTCGCCATCGGCAATCGCTTCCGCGATCAACTCGCGCGACTTGTCGGGATTGTACGAGTAGTCGAGCTCATGCGGATTGGGCTTCAGGAATTCCTGGCCCAGATGGTGATAGAAGGGCACAGCGAGTTGACTGTCCAGGAAGAGTTCATCCGTGATCGTCTGGCGATCAATGGCGAACGAGATGGCTTGACGCACCTTCTTGGGAATGCGAGTCGTGTTGGCCGATACATTGCAGAAGACATTGCTCGGCTGCCAGAAGATCTGGAAGTCGGGATTGTCCAGGAAGCGCGGCAGGTCATCCGCGCCGACATTCGACGACATATCAATGTCGCCGGTTTCCAAGCCCGCCGGAATCGTCGACCCGTCGGGGAAGAACATATTAATGCCTGCGATATGTGGCGCGCCGCGGAAGTAGTCCTCGTTGCGCTCAAAGCGAATGAGCTGGTCGAGGTTCGCTTCCGCCACCTTAAATGGACCCGTGCCGATGGGACTCTCGATGAAGAATCTGTGACCGGATAAATCAGCATAGGCGACATCGCCAAGGACATGCTCCGGCAAGATGCCGATATAGCTCAGGGTATCCAGCAAGGTCACCGCCGGCTGATTGACGCTGATGCGTACGGTATGCTCGTCGACCGCTTCCAAGCCGGCAATGCTGTCGGCTTCGCCCGCAACGAAGGCCTCAAGGCCCGCCAGGTCCTGCAGCGAATTGCCCCAGAATGTCGTATTGTCGGGATGCACCGCGATGGTCAAGGTGAAGACGACATCCTCGGCGGTGAATGGCTCGCCATCATGCCAAACGACATCATCTCGCAGATGGAAAGTGAAGGTCAGGGCATCGTCAGAGATATCCCAACTCTCCGCCAAGACCGGGATCTGGTCGGTGAAGAATCCGACATCGTAGGATATCAGACTATTGTAAATGAAACGCATGATGTCGGACTGAACGCCCTGGACGCCATTGAGCGGGTCCATGCTGCGCGGCGTCTGACTGTAGGCATAGTTCAGCACGCCGCCGTCTCGCGGCTCTTGCGCGGTGATTGCGCCTGCGACAAGCAACAGGAGCAACGAAACTACAACTACCACATGAACGAGTCTGATCCGAAGCATACCATTTCTCCTTAGAAGACTTCTTGCGATAATCATCCGTGCATTACGCGCCTCGTTATCGTTCGCCTCCTTTCTGAAGCGCCACTACCTCACGCGATTTACGACGGCAAATATTCTACCATATCCCCACGCTTGCGACTAGCAAACCACTCTCGCGCTGTCGCCTATTGCTGCCAGTCCGTCGTGTCACGAGAGCCGCAATCGCTAGCTGCCAATAATCATCTGGAGATCGCGCCCGCCCTACTCGACCGACTCGTCCGCCACATAAAATGGTCGAATCAACTGCCGTGACTCGGTATCCACAATGCCTCTGTCGGTAAACTTCGCGTAGGGGCTGACGCTCAAACTCATGATTGAAAACGTCAGGAAGGGGCGCGTCTGCTCCGCTCCGAGAAGGCGCATCGCGTCTTCCACCGCCGCCAACCCGTCCGCGACTGCTGCGACCGGCTCATCGCTCAGCAAGCCGAAATATGGCAGCTGCAAAGAGGCGGCAACGGCTTCATCTGTCGCCACGGCGACGCCGCCGCCCATCGCCTGCACCGCATTGGCGGCGATCGCCATCGCTTCCGGACAGCGGCCAATCACGAGCAGATTATGGCAATCATGCGCGACGCTGCTGGCCCAAGCGCCCTGTCGCAGGCCCGTATTGGCGATGAGACCCACCGTCCGCGATGACTCGTCGCGCGCTATTACCGAAGCCAGCGCCAAGCGATCATCCGCCTCAAATTGCGCATGCCCATCCCGCAATCGCACTGCCCTGTGCTCCAGCTTTGTCAGGGTCAAATGCCTGTCCTGCAGCGCAACGACCTGCGCCTGCACACGACCGTCCCCGCCATTATTATCCAGCTTGAAATCATCAGGGTCGAAAGCACCGGGTATACACGGATACTCCGGCTGCGCGGGATTGTCTTGTGTAATAGCCTGCTCCATCGCGCCCGCGCTCGCCACCGCTTGACCACCGACATAGACCTGCGCCGGCGGGAAGGCGGTGATGTCATCCATCACCAGGAAATCCGCCAGAAAACCGGGGGCAATGGCGCCGTGATCGCGTAAACCAAGGTAGCGCGCCGGGCGAATGGTCGCCGCGGCGATCGCTTCCAGCGGCGGCATGCCACATTCGATTGCCAACGCCACAATCCGCGACAAATGCCCACCCCCAAGCAGTGACGGTTCGATATCATCGGTGATGAGAATGATCCGCGAACGATCCGGCAACTGCGCGACCGCCGCCATATTCTCCCGCGTCACCGACTTGGTCTGCAGCATCACCGCCAGCCCCTTCGAGATCTGCTCCTGAATCTTGGCGGGGAAGGTCAGGGTGTGGTCGGAACTGATCCCATGCGCCAGATATTGCGAGAGTTCAGTGCCAGCCAGCGTGGGGATATGCCCTTCGATCAGCAGATTGTTTTCTCGTGCCGCCCCCACAATCCCTCGCAGGCGCTCGTTCGGTCCCAGCAAACCGCGATAATCCATGACCTCGCCCAATGCGATGACCGACGACTGCCGCGCCAGACGCCGAATCGTCGTGGCATCAAAGACCTCATGCGTCCATTCAATCTCCGGCGCCGTGGCGGGAACGCAACTCGGTATCGAATGATATATCCTCAGCGGCAAATCCTGAGACGCCGCGATCATCCAGCGTACGCCCTCCTCGCCGGCGACATTGCCGACTTCATGCGGGTCGCTGAGGACGGTCGTCGTGCCGAAGGGCAGCACTGCTTCGGCAAAGCGGCGCGGCGTCAACAAGCTGGACTCTATGTGTAAATGAGAATCGATCAAGCCGGGCATGACGATGCGCCCAGCCAGGTCGCGTGTCTCCGCGGCGACAATGCCGCCCGGCGCGTCCCCCGCTTCCACCGCGACAAAGCGCCCGTCGCGGATGCCAATCCAGCCTTCGAACAGCCGGTAACGGAAGACATCGGCAATCCGCGCATTGACCAGCTGCACGTCGAATTCCATTACTGTCTTGCCTCCAGCATTTGCACGGCCCGCAGCGCCGCGCGTATGGTCATCTTTTCGCCCTGCATATAAAGCGCCTCTTTCTCCGCCAGCGTTGGTTGCTCTTCCAGGGTTATATTGGAATCGGTGGCGACCACGCAGCCGACCTTTGCCCCGCGGAGCGCCCCGACAATGAACAGCGTTGACGCTTCCATCTCCGCCGCGACCACGCCTGCCTGCCGCAAAACTTCGTTGAGCTCCGGATGGCGCGCATAAAAGGCGCTGCGCGTTGTCCCGATACCCTTGAAGGCGCTATAGCCTAATTCCTTTGCCGCCTGGATCAAAGCGTTATTCACATCAAGGTCAGCCACCGCCGGAAAGCCCAGCGGCAAATACTCGTCCGATACGCCGTCGCCGCGATAAGCCGCCGTCATCACCACCAACGAGCCAATCGGAATGTCTTCCCGCCGCCCGCCGGCCGAGCCCACGCGAATGAAGACCTCGGCGCCGACATTGCGCAATTCCTCCAGCGCTATAGCGGCCGATGAACCGCCGATCCCGGTCGAACAGACGCTGACAGGGACGCCCTCGGTCTTCCCGGTGATCACCACATATTCCCGGTTTTCAGCGATCAAGCGGGCTTCGTCAAGCTGCTCGGCGATGCGATGCGCGCGCGCCGGGTCGCCCGGCAAAAGCACGCAGCGGGCGACGTCTCCCGGCACACAACGAATATGCTTTTGGACTTCAACTTTTTCGGAGCCGGTCATGCCTAATGCCCTCGCTATTCAATGATGGCGATCCACTTTTGCGTCTGCGCTTGCACGCTCACCTCGGCGCCGTTTTCAAAGCGCTGGCCCGCGCTGTCTTGCAAAATGCCGAATTCGCCGACCTCAGTTTCTACCAGGTAGCGCACCTCATTGCCGTGAAAAGTATGCAGGATGACTTGCCCCGACAAGCCCTTCGCGTCCGCCGCCGCTGACAGACTGGCGTTATCCGCGCGGAAAAAGACCTCAGCCCTGGCGCCGCGGTGGGGCGCGCCAACCTTGGAATGCCAGTGCAGCTCGATGGGGACGCCGCCCCAATTCACCGTCAACTTGTCAGCCTGCGCCGATTCCACCGCCGCGCTGAAGTGATTGTCGAAACCCATGAAATCAGCGACAAAGACCGTTTCGGGCGCCGCGAAAATACTCTCCGGCGCGCCGATCTGCTCAATCTTGCCTTCATTCATCACCACCACACGGTCGGAGATGCTCATCGCCTCCACCTGATCGTGGGTCACATAGAGGGTTGTGATGCCGAGTTGCTGCTGCAAGCGTCGAATCTCCTGCCGCATATCCACGCGCAGCCGCGCATCCAGATTGCTCAGGGGCTCGTCCAAGAGCAGCACTTGCGGCTCAATGACGGTGGCGCGGGCCAAGGCGACGCGCTGCTGTTGCCCGCCCGAAAGCTGCGCCGGACGGCGGTCGGCAAAGGCTTCCAATCCCACCATTCTCAAAGCATAGGTGACGCGGGCGTGAACGACTTTCCTTGGCGCGCGCCGCATCCGCAAGCCAAAGGCGACGTTGTTGAATACCGTCAGATGCGGGAAGAGCGCGTAGCTCTGGAATACCAGACCAATATCGCGCTGATTGGGGGGCAAGCGCGTATAATCCCGGCCATCAATAACTATCCGACCGGCATCCGGCTGAATGAACCCGGCCACGCTGCGCAGGGTCGTCGTCTTGCCACAGCCGCTCGGACCCAGCAGCGATACCAATTCCCCTTGCCCGACATCCAGGCTGAACCGCGCCAGCGCTGGCTTGTCCTTTTCGTAGGAAACGGTCAAGTCATCGATTTCTAAATGAGGCATAGGCTACACAAACTGTGATACGCCGAGTAAACGTTCCGCCGTCTGCACCAGCACAACGGTGAAGATGACGAGCAGCGTCGAGAGGGCGGCAATGGTCGGGTCAAAATAGTATTCGAGATAACTGAGCATGGAAACGGGCAACGTGGTCACGCCGGGTCCGCTCAGAAATAGCGAAACCGGCACATTGTTGAAGGATGTGATGAAGCCCAAGACAAATGCGGCAGCGATGCCAGCCTGCATATTGGGCAGCACGACCAGCAAAAAACCGCGCAGGCGGTTGGCGCCCAGGCTGACCGCGGCGTCTTCGACATAGGGATCCAAATTGCGCAGGCTGGCGGAAATGACGCGCACGCTGTAAGGAAACAGTATCGCGGTATGACCAATGAACAAGGTCGTCATGACGTGCATATCGCCCAGGAGGACGAAAAAGTTGAGCATGGCGAAGCCCATAACCAGGCCCGGCACGAGAATCGGCGCTGAAAATACGGTTTCCACCATGCCCGACCCGGAAAACTGAAATCGCACCAGCGCATAGGCGACCGGCATGCCCATGACCAGCGAGACGATCGTGGATGACAGACCGAGTTGCAGGCTGATCCAGAAGCTGTCAACAAATTGCGAAGTCTCGAATACATTCGCGAACCAATCCAGCGTGAAACCCTGCGGTGGAAAGGCCAGGTTGGCATTCGCGCCGAAGCTCGCCATGAAGATGATGACGAAGGGACCTAGCAAGAAGCTGTACAGAATGACCAGACTGACATACATCCAGCGTGAAACCATTCGTCGCGCTCCTAAACCTGCTGTACGCGCAGGACGCGCAGCAGCAGATTGACCGCTAGAGTCGTGAGAATCATCACGACCGCGACCACAGAGGCCGCGTGCAGGTCGAAGAGTATCACCGCCTCTTGCCGCAAAAGCGTCGACATTAGCAACAAACGCGACCCGCCTAGTATCGCCGGGGTCACAAAAGCCGTGACCGAACCGGTGAATACCAGCGTCGCGCCCAGG
This sequence comes from Anaerolineae bacterium, assembly GCA_022824465.1. Taxonomy (GTDB): domain Bacteria; phylum Chloroflexota; class Anaerolineae; order Aggregatilineales; family Phototrophicaceae; genus UBA6055. The sequence continues at coordinate 78,869 of JAJDZV010000003.1, read as the reverse complement.
ACGAGGCCATCCGAAGACAAGGGCACGATGATTCGCAAGAATGTCGTGAGCCGGTTGGCGCCGAGGCTGCGCGCCGCTTCCAGCACGTCATCCGGGATGTTCTCCATCGCGCTTACCAGCGGCAATACCATCAGCGGCAGAAACAATTGCGTCAAGCCCAACACGATCGCGGTTTCAGTGTACATAAAGCGCACGGGACGCTCGACCAATTCCAGCGCGAGGAGCGTCTGGTTGATCATGCCGCGCTGTCCCAGGATAATCAGCCAGGCGAATGTCCGCGCTACCGCATTGGTCATCAGCGGCAGGATCACCAGCAACATCAAAAACGAACGGCGGCGGGCGGGCATCCGCGCCAGCACAAACGCGGCCGGGTAGCTCATCAGCACGCAGATGCCCGTGACGATCAGCCCGAGCTTGAGTGTGCGCTGGTAGACGATCCGCGACACGCGACTTTCAAAGAAGTCGGCGTAGCCAGTTAGCGTGAAGCCGCCGTCTTCTGGCAGCACGCTTTGCGAGAGCAGGAACAACAACGGCAAGATAAAGAAAACCAGTACAAAAACAAATGCTGGCGCGACCAGCAAGACGATAGTACGGTTCTGATTGTGTCGTCGAATCATAATTCAAAATAGGGGGCGCGAAGGCCCCCTACCACAAAATCGTCAAGCCTCCGTCCGGTGGCGTCAGCGCACCATGACTTCATTCCAACGCTCGAGCCAATCTTCCAGTCGATCCGACACTTCAGCTTGATCCAGCACGATCATCGTGTCAAGCATTTCGCCGCAGGTGAGCAGCGCGCAAATTTCATCCGGAAGCTCAACCGTTGCGTTGACGGGCGAATCAATCAGGTCAAGCGCTTCGGCTAGCTGGACATCATGCGAAATGAACCAGTCGATATAGGCATGCGCCAATTCCGCCTGCTCGCTAGCCGCGGTAATGCTGATCATATTCGTCTGGCCCACGACGCCTTCTGCCGGTACGACCGTGCTCAGGTCATGCCCGGTATTCATCAGATTGCCAATAGCGAAACTGGCATAAGGCGCGACCCACACCTCTTCTTCCTGCACCAGCGTCGTCAATTCTGAACTGCGGATGTAGGTAGTCACCAGATTATCCGCCAGCTGAGGCAAGGCTTCCCAAGCCAAATCCGCATCATAATTGATTCCCATCGGCTCGTCGCCCTCGTCCATGGCGCCCATCGCCAGCGCGCGGTCAATCATAATCAGCGCGGCAGGACCAAAGGTGGTGGACATCTCGGGAATGCTGACGAAGCCAGCCACATCATCACGCAGCAGGTCAGCCCAGGACGTAATGCCCGCTTCAATCAGATCAGAGCGGTAAATCAAACCGAGGCTGTTTACCGTATAGCCGACCCCCGCCTGATTGCCCAGCGGGTCCTGCGCCCAATCATAGACTTCGTCCAGATTCTCCAACATGTCGGGGTCATAGGGCTGCAGCAAACCTGCTTCACTGGCGATATGCGTGAACTGCGTGGCAAAGTGAACCACATCAATATCGGTGTTTTCGCCCTCGGCTTGCAGTCGCGCCAGGCGATCGGAATTGTTGCCAGTATCCAGCACGATGTCGACGTTGTGCATTTCCTCGAAGGGCGCGAAGACATTCTCTTCGAGAACATCCAAATTGAAGCCCCAGATTGAGACCGTCAGAGTTTGCGTATCTTGGGCGACAGCCGCCGGACCTGCCAATCCCAGCGCCATAATCGCAAGCAAAAGCAACACAAATACTTGGCGTTTCATATTCTTGTCTCCCGTTCTAGCTAGATGATCGAAGTCCCCAAGATAATAGCACACTCTTGATGCCAGGTCACGAATGCCAAAATGGGGGCGCGGGGCAAATCGAGGATATGTCAACCAGTATGCCTGTCTCAGAAACCATTAGATGTAGGGGCGAGCCTTTGCTCGTCCGCATCAGATTCCCCGAACGGGCGTGATTTTATCTTCGAGACTTACGACTGCCAAACAGGGACGGATAGCCCTTTGCCAACGGGCAATCCGTGCGATTGCGCGCATCACCGGCCCCTTTGTGTTACGCGTTTCGCGACCGATGACGGTCGGCAGCGCGGTCGTCTTAGCCGGTCACGGCGCAGCGCAGCGCGTCGCCTCTTACAAGCGTTTTCGGCTCGTCGAATTGAGCTTCGCCGAGCCCAGTCAACTCCAATGCCGCGACGCTGACTTCGCCGCCGAGGACGCTGAACTCGACTTCGCAACTATTGCCGTTGGGGCTTAGCGCGCAAGTGCCCCAGGCGTAGCCGGTCGACCAGAAATTCCGGCGCGGCGCTTCTGGCGCGGCGAAGCGAATCGTCCCCTGCACGGCCGAATAACCAAAGCCGGTCAGCGCCAGGATGGCCGCCCAGCTGGCCATGGCGCGGGCGTAGTGATGACCGCATTCGGCTTCGTCGAAGGGATTGCGCTTCTGTCCGTCGTAGCGATCGCGGATGGCGGCAATGCAGCGCAAGCCGTTTTCGATATCGCCTTCGTAGAGCATGCCTACGGCGGCGGTATATTCAAAGCCGGTCATCACCTCGTTGTAATAAGGAAAGGGACGCGCCGGACGCCGACCGCGCGGATAAGTCGCCATCAGCAGCGGCATGCCCTTGGTCACAGTCGACAATCAGAGCGATCTGCAAGCCTTGAATAGCGTTGTCGTCGACAATTATCGCGGCGCCTATCTGGCGACCCGGCATTTGATCGAACAGGGCCATAGGCGGATCGCCATCATCCAGGGACCGCGGAAATATAAGAGCCTGACCGAGCGCTATCACGGCTACCTCAACGCCATGATGGACGCTGGGCTCGGCATTGAATTGGCGCTGGTTCAGCGTCCCTTGTCCAGCGGCATCCCCAACAAAGGCTACCGCGAAATGAAAGCGCTGCTGGCGCAGGGCAAGCCGCGGACGGCCGTCTTCGCGGTTAGCGACAGGACGGCGCTTGGCGCCATTCCGGCGATAATTGAAGCTGGGCTGCGCGTGCCGCAGGACATCAGCATTGTCGGTTTCGATGACATGCCGCCCGAGGTGTATCCGACGCCGACTTTGACGACGGTGTCCAATGAGCGCCTGGCGATGGGGCATATCGCCATGCAAAGGTTGCACAGCATCATCCAAACGCCGCATGCCACGCCAGTCCAGATTGTGATGCCTTGCAAGCTGGTCGCGCGGGATAGCAGCGCCGCGCCGCAAACGACGGATTAAGGGCGCGTATACAGCAGGTCGCGATTGCCAAGCGGCTGAATCGGGCGGGCGTTTCCGTCATACAGCGCTCGATAGGCGGCGATCTGCTCCGCCGAGACTGCTACCGGCGCATCGAGCAACAGCCAGCGCACGACTTCACTACACGGCGGCGTGGTTAAGGAGCCAGTATAGGTGTAGTAGCCCGATTCTTGCGGCACGAGCGCGGCGAGATCGAGGGGATCCCCCGCTGGTTCGGGCGCGCCAATTTGCGCCGGCATGTGCCCGAAGACTGGGGCGTAGGCCTCCCGCTGAGCATCGCCTTCAATCAGCAATACGCCGACGACTGCCAGGTTGTTTGAATTCTGGTCTTGATGCACAAAGTGGATTTCCATCGGCGCCGCTTCGCCGTCGATCTTGTGCTCGCTGGGCGCATGGAAGTGGAATTGCAGCAGATCGTAGGTGATGCCGTTGTAGACGATATGGCTGCCAGGGTCGATATCCACCTGAATCGTATGCCCGTTGTTGAAGATCTTGTTGGCGGTTTCGCCGTAGTGGAATTCGATATCGACCAAGTCGGCTTCAACGGCGTCGCGAATATCGATCGGTGATTGCGCGTTGCCCTCGGCGCAAAGGACGTATTCGGGCGCGATTTCGCCCCAATTGGCGGGACCTTGGTCGCCGGTATAGCCCCAAGCGCTTTCGTCCGCGGCAGTCATCATCAGTAGTCCTGTCAGCAATGCGAGCAAAGGCAAGATTGCGAACACAGAAAAAGCGCGAGAATGCGACATAGTCTACGCTCCATCGCGCTCAATGCAAGCGCGGATAGCCCTGCAAATTCTTAGCGGCTGGCATGGCATCGGGCGGCTGGAATTCTAGTTGAGACATTACCTCCTCATTATACACCGTTAGCCGCATTCGACATAAGGCGCGCATAGTCTATAATAGCCTGGTTGAATGGCGCTGGCGCGGACCGGCGCCGACCGAACTTGTGACTTGAAGGAGCTAGTGATGGCTGAACAAGGATTCACCCCGCCGACCAGCGAATGGTATCACCCGGACCCGGACGTCATCCAGGGGGCAAATGTGCCCGACTATGAGGCCGTCTATAGCCTGGCGCAGCAGGACCCGGATGCCTTTTGGGCGCGGCGCGCCGAAGATTTGGAGTGGTACCAAAAGTGGGACAAGGTCCTCGACGATAGCGGCAAGCCCTTCTACAAGTGGTTCGTCGGCGGCAAGACCAATATGGTCCTCAACGCCCTCGACCGCCACGTGAAAACCTGGCGGCGCAACAAGCTGGCGATCATCTGGGAAGGCGAAGACGGCGACAAAGTCACGCTTTCTTATTGGCGGCTCTGGCAGGAAACGAACAAGTTCGCCAATGTCTTGCGGAGTATGGGCGTGAAGAAAGGCGACCGCGTCACCATCTATATGGGCCGCGTGCCGGAGATCGCGATTGCCATGCTGGCTTGCGCTAAAATCGGCGCGCCCCACAGCGTCGTGTACGGCGGATTCTCCGAGCAAGCCTTGGCCAGCCGCATCGAGGACGCCCAGAGCAAGGTCTTGATCACCTGCGATGGCGCCTGGCTGCGCGGCAAGATCGTGCCGTTGAAAGATACGGTCGATGAGGCGGTGCAGCGCTCGCCGGTTGCCGAGACAGTCATCGTCGTCAAGCGCACCGGGCACGAGATCAACATGGAGCAGGGCCGCGACTATTGGTATCACGACCTCATGGCGCTGCCCATCGCCGGCACGCGCGCCGAGACCGAGGTCATGGACGCGGAAGATCCGCTCTTCATCCTTTATACCAGCGGCACGACCGGCAAGCCCAAGGGCGTCCTGCACACCCACGGCGGTTATCAAGTCTACACCTCGACCACGCTGTCCTGGGCTTTTGACCTCAAGGAAGACGACCGCTGGTGGTGCGCGGCCGATCCAGGCTGGATCACCGGGCACAGCTATATCGTCTACGCCCCGTTGATCCTGGGCGCGACCAGCATCATCTACGAAGGCGCGCCGACCTACCCCTACCCCGACCGCTGGTGGCAGATCATCGCGAATTACGGCGTGACCATTCTGTATACAGCGCCGACAGCCATCCGCGGCTTGATGCGCTTCGGAGAAGCCTGGCCCCGCCGGCACGACTTGAGCAGCCTGCGCCTCCTGGGCACGGTAGGCGAGCCGATCAACCCGGAAGCCTGGCGCTGGTATCACCGCGTCATCGGCCGCGAGCAATGCCCGATCATCGACACCTGGTGGCAGACGGAGACCGGCGGCTTCATGATCACGCCGCTGCCATCGGTGGGCTTGAAACCCGGCAGCGCCACCCGCCCCTTCCCCGGCATTGAGGTCGATATCGTCGACGACGATGGGCAGCCGGTGGGCACAAATGAAGACGGCAATCTAGTCATCAAGACTCCCTGGCCCAGCATGATCCGCACCGTCTACGGCGATGATGAGCGCTTCCTCAGCCAGTATTGGGAGAAATACCGCAAGCAAGGCTGGTATTTGGCTGGCGACACCGCGCGCCGCGATGAAGACGGCTACCTCTGGGTCATCGGCCGCAATGACGATGTGCTCAAGGTCAGCGGCTACCGGCTGGGAACAGCCGAAGTCGAGTCGGGTCTAGTCAGCCACAGCGCGGTGGCCGAGTCGGCCGTGATCGGCGTGCCGGACGAGCTGCGCGGCAACAAGATTTACGCCTATTGCATTCTGGTCGAGGGCGTCGATGGCTCGGATGGGCTGGAGGCGGAGCTAAAGGCGCATGTGCGGCATGAGGTCGGTCCGATCGCGGTGCCGGCGCAGATCGAATTCGTGGACAACCTGCCCAAGACGCGCAGCGGCAAGATCATGCGGCGGGTGCTGAAGGCGCAGGCTCTGGGTCAGCCGCTGGGGGATTTGAGCACGCTGGAGGATTAGCAGCGCAGTCCGCCCCAATGGAGCGCCCGGGGCGGCTCGCTGGTCCGCCCGCCGTTAGGAGCGCAAATGAACAAGGTTCAAGCACAGACAAAATCGGTCAAGGAATTGCTGCAGGGCGTCAAATATGGCATTGACGTCTTTCAGAGGGAATACGACTGGGGACGGCGGCAAGTCGAGGACTTGCTCAGCGACTTTGAGAACAAGTTTCTTGAAGCCTATGACGAAGCACATGCACCCAGCGCGGTCGCCCAATATCCGCACTACTTCCTGGGAACGATCATCACGGTAGCCCGTGATGGCAAGCGCTATATTGTCGATGGTCAACAGCGCTTGACCACGCTCACGCTGCTGCTGATGTACTTTTATCGCTTGAAGGAGGAAGGCGTAAAGTTCGCTCAAGGCATATTTGATGTGGCCCCACTGATTTATTCCGATGTCTTTGGCGAGCAATCCTTCAATCTCGAAATATCTGAGCGGAAACCTTGCATGGAAGCGCTGTACAAGTACGGTGAGTATGATGCGAGCGACAGCTCCGATTTGTCCGTACGCCACCTGGCCGAGCGTTTTTCCGACTTTGACGAGATTTTCCCCGATACGCTAGAAGATCATGCCTTTACCTTGTTTGTGTATTGGCTGGTAGAGAAGGTCAACATTGTCGAAATCGAGGCCTCGGCCGATGACGATGCCTTCACCATCTTCGAGACTATGAACGACCGCGGCGTCAACCTGAGCCAAGCCGATATGTTGAAGGGCCATTTGCTGTCGCACATGACCATGCCCGATAAGAAAACAAAGGCCAATGCTCTCTGGAGGCACATGATCCAACACTTGGTGGAAATCGAACCGGGTGCGGACGAAGATTTCATCAAGACCTGGCTGCGCGCGCAATATGCGGATCGGACGCGGGATAGAAAGAAGGGCGCATCAAACGAAGACTTCGAGAACATCGACAAGTTCCACCGCTGGGTGCGCGATCATCACCAGCGCATTGGCTTGCACAAGCCAGACGACTTCTACGATTTCATCGTGCGCGACTTCTGCTTCTACAAGAAATACTACCTTGGCATGCGCAAGGCGGCGCAGCAGCTCACCAAGGACCGTGAAGCCATCCACTACAACGCGCACAACAACTTCACCCTGCAATATATGCTGGCCTTGGCGCCGCTCAAACCGGCCGATGATGACGTAGCATGGTGCAAAATCCGCCTGGTGACGACCTTCGCCGACATCTACCTGGCGCGGCGCAAGGTGAATTTCAAACGCACTGGGTACAGCACATTGCAATACACCATGTTTAACCTAGCCAAGAGGATTCGTGGTTTATCCGCCGATGGCTTACGCGAAGAGCTTCACAAAGAACTGAAACACATGTGGGAAGGTATGGGCGGGGTCATCGGCGATAAAGACTGGTTGCCTCCGTACTCGCTCAACAAGTTTTCCGGCAAGTCCATACGCTATCTGCTGGCGCGCATGACAGCATGGGTGGAGCGGGAATGTGGCAACAATGTCACCTACTGCAACTTCCTATGGGATTCCAAAGGCAGGCCGCTCGAAATCGAACATATCTGGGCGTACAAGTATGAGCGCCATAAAGATGAATTCCCGCAGGAGCATGACTTCCAGCGGGAGCGCAACTACTTTGGTGGGTTAGTGCTGCTGCGCAAAGACGAACATAAGCCGCTTGGCGCAGCGACCTACGAGCGAAAACTCATGACTTACCACAGTGCCAACCTATTGGCCGGCTCGCTTCATGCGCAAAAGTACGAAGGCAAAACCGGTTTCAAAGACTTCATCGAGCGCACGGGCCTCCCCTTCAAACCCCACGCCCAATTCAAACGCGCCGACCTCATGGAACGCCAGCAACTCTACCGCCAAATCTGCGAGCAGATCTGGAATCCCGACCGGCTATTGGCAGACCACTAGGCGAAGTGGCAAATGACCATGCCGTGAAATCGCCGCAGCGCAAGTGATTTTCAGTAGCACCAAGTACGTCATGCAACAATGTGAATGAGGATTTACGAAAGCGCGGGCGAGCCAGTGGCTCGCCCCTACAGGATTTCGATGTTGATGCGATTTTCTTCTGGAAAGGCATTAATGCGCATTACTTTGTCCGAATTACTTCTGCGTGCTCTGTAATCAAAAAAACCTGCGCCGGATACGCGTACGGGGATTTGTCCCCGATGTTGCCAATCCCCAGTCGGCCAAGATTGCCGCCAAGTCGTCGGCTTTGTGCTATAATCCTCGCTGTGCGTTCAGCTTCCGCATTTGGACGTGACGCCATTTCATTAAAGTATGGTACTTGAAAGGAACAGTCTCATGGCCAAGTTAAGTCGAAGAGATTTTTTGAAGGGCTTGGCGACCACCGGCGCCGCAGTCGGCGCCCAGGCTACCGGCATGCTCACCCGCCTGCCCATAGCCTCCGCGCAGGATGTCGCCCAAGTAACCTACGCCACGCCCGGCGGGGTCGTCGAAGACGCTGCCTGGGAACCAGTCTGGGAAGCCTTCAACGAAGAGAATGACGACATCCAAGCCAACTATCTCGCAGTCGGCGGCGGTTACGGTCCGCAATACTTGCAGCTGCTGCAAGCGCGGCTCGCGGCTGGCACGGGACCGGATGTCTTCTTTGTGATGGACGGCTTCATGGTCGGCTTCGCGGCCCGCGGCGTCCTCGTGCCTATCGACAGCTTCGTTGAAGCGCACCCGGATGTCGACCTGGAAGACAATTATTCGGGCCATATCGAGGCGCATCGCTGGCAAGATCAGCTCTGGGGCTTGCCCCGCGACGGCGCGCCCTACGCCACCTGGTATAACGCCGATATCTATGACGAAGCCGGCATACCCTATCCCGAAGGCTTGAGCTGGGAAGAATTCGTCGAGCAAGCCGTCGCCCTGACCGAACGCGATGACCGCGGACGCGCGAGCGTCATCGGCGCTGGCCGCGGCGCCTGGATCGACTGGATCTGGCAAGCCGGCGGCGAGGTGCTCAACGAAGACGGCACGGAATGCCTGATGGGCGAGCCCGAAGCCATCGACGGCTTGCGTTTCGCGCAGAGCCTGGTGGTTGATCATCAATGCTCTCCCTCGGCGTCGGACCTGGCGGATCAGAATGAGGGCGCGCTCTTCACCTCCGGCCGTATGGCCAGCTTCACCGCGGCGCGTGGATTCCTGGGCGCTGTCTGCAATACGCCCTTCCGTTTCGATGCCGCGCTGCCGCCGGCGGGAGCTATCCGTGTGGGACGGACAAATGTGGGTCCCACAGTCATGTCGGCGGAGACGCCGGACAAGAACGCGGCTTGGGAATTGCTCAAGTTCATCAACAGCAGCCGCGGCCAAACGCTGAAGATCAGCACCGGTTACGCCTATCCCTCCCGCCGCTCGGTGGTGCAGGAGGACTGGTACGTGAACTTCAATTGCGGCCAAGCCATTGGCACCGGTCTCAACACCGTCTTTAATGACATCATGGAGAACGGCTGGGCGCGCACCTGGCCCAAGCATCCGCAGTGGCCCGAGATCAGCACCGTGATCAATACCCAATTGGACGCGCTGTACAGTGGCGATGCGACGCCCGAAACCGTCGGCGGCGAGATCGCCGCTCAGGTCAACGCCATACTGAGCGCCGAATAGCTTGGTTTGCCCGACAATCGACCCCTCCCCCGGCCCCTCTCGAAGCTCTTTGTCTACGTGGCGCGCCGGGGGAGATTTGGCGTGGTGTTCAATGCGCCCGCTGATTGCCTGATGCACATCCAAAACATATTCCAACCCAAACGCCTCAGCTTCTGGGAATCGCTGAACGCCTGGCTATTTGTCTTGCCCTGGGTGCTTGGTTTCATTCTCTTCACCGGGGGTCCCATCCTCGCCTCGCTGCTCATCTCCTTCACCAACTGGGATATCGTCAATCCGCCGCAATGGGCTGGCTTTGCCAACTACGAAATGATGTTTGGCGACCCGCTCTTTTTTCAGTCGCTCAAGGTGACGACGATCTATGCGCTGGTGGCGGTGCCGCTGCAGATCATCGTCGGCTTGTTCATCGCGCTGCTGCTCAACACCAAAATCCGTCTCATTGGTCTATACCGCACGCTTTTCTACTTGCCCGCCGTCCTGCCCATCGTGTCCGTTGCCGTGATGTGGCGCTGGATCCTTTCGCGCGACTGGGGCTTGATCAACTGGTTCCTCTCCCTCTTCGGCGTCTATGGACCCGGCTGGCTGTCCGAGCCGGAATGGGCGCTGCCGGCGCTCATTCTGATGAGCCTGTGGGGCGTGGGCGCGGGCATGCTCATCTACCTGGCCGGCTTGCAGGGCATCCCAACGGATCTCTACGAAGCCGCCAAGGTCGATGGCGCCGGACCCTGGGCCTCATTCGTCTACGTCACCCTGCCCATGATTTCGCCCGTCATCCTATTCCAGTTGGTGGTCGGTCTGATCGCCGCTTTCCAGGTCTTCGCCCAGCCCTTCATCATGACGGAGGGCGGCCCGCAAAACGCGACCCTGTTTTATCTGCTGCACTTGTTCCGCAACGCCTTCGAGTTCTTCCGCATGGGTTACGCCTCGGCGCTGTCCTGGGTGCTCTTCATGTACATCGCCGTCTTGACGCTGCTCATCTTCCGCTTCTCAGCCGCCTGGGTCTTCTATGAAGGCGAGATCAGGAACGAGTGACATCGCCATGGCCGCCATAGCCCAACATTCCGCCTTCCGCGGCAAACGGTCAAAGCGCCGCCCGTTAGACTGGGTCAAGGTGCTGGCGCATGTAGTGCTGATCGCCGGCTCCATCATGTTCTTGATGCCCTTTATCTACGTCGTCTCGACCTCGCTGAAGACAGCCGCTGACGTCTACACCTTCCCGCCAGAGTTCATCCCCGACCCCATCGCCTGGGAGAATTATCCCGACGCGCTCACCGCCATGCCCTTCGATCGTTTCTTCCTCAATACGATTCTGCTGGCGGTCGGGCGCATCATCGGCTTGACCCTTAGCTGCTCACTGGCTGGTTTCGCCTTCGCCAAGCTGCGCTGGAAAGGGCGCAACACTATCTTCTTCATCGTCCTGCTCACGCTGATGATCCCGGTCGAGGTCACGCTGATCCCGCGTTATATCCTCTTCGCCAAGCTGGGCTGGATTGATTCTTTCGCGCCGCTGCTGGTGCCGGGCTTCTTCGCCGAAAACGCCTTCTTCGTCTTCTTGTTTCGTCAGTTTTTCATGACCATGGGGCAAGACTTGATTGACGCCGCCCGCATCGACGGTTGCAGCTTCATCGGCTTGTTCTGGCGCATCATCGTCCCCAACGCCAAACCGGTCTTCGCCGTGGTCGCCATCTTCATCATTCAGAACAACTGGAACTCCTTCCTGCTGCCGATGATCTATTTGACCGACCGCGCCAAATACACGCTGGCGCTGGGCTTGCGGCTCTTCAACGAACAATACTACTCGCAGACGCATCTGCTGATGGCGGCTTCGGTATTCGTCATCCTGCCCATCTTGATCCTGTTTTTCTTTATGCAGCGCTACTTCATCCAAGGCGTCGTCTTCACCGGGTCCAAAGGCTAGCCCAATGCCTGACGCGCCGCCCATTATTCTCATCACCTGCGACGAACTGCGAGCCGACGCGCTCAGCTGTTACGGCAGCCGCGTCATCGACACGCCCCATTTGGACGCGCTCGCTGCCGGCGGCGCGCGTTATGACCGCGCCTACTGCAACAGCCCCTGGTGCTTGCCCAGCCGCTGTTCCTTGGCGACGGGCTTGTTCCCCCATCGCAACGGCGCTTACAGCAATTTCCGCGATGTCCCGCTGAATGCCGATTTGCCAAACGTCTATAGCCTGCTGCGAGGCGCGGGCTATCACACAGCGCATATCGGCAAATGTCACTACGCGCCCGTGCCCTATAGCCGGACGCGCCCGGACCAGAGCTTGCCCTATGACGACTTTCACGCCTACTACCGGGGGCTCGGCATCGATCATCTGGCGCTGCAAGACGACAAGCAAGTATCCGTCTGGTTCATGGACGACTACGCGCGCGAACTCGAAGACGCCGGTCACCTGTCCGCCTACCGCGACGCCACCTGGAATCGAGACAATGCCAAGGTTTTCCCCTTCCCGGGTCCAGCGGAGTGGCATCCGGATAGCTGGGTCGGGCGCAAATCCGCCGCGTATATCAGAGACTATGCCTCGGATCAGCCACTCTTTCTCTGGGTGTCATTCAGCGGGCCCCACTATCCCTTCGACGCGCCTGCCGTATACTACGACCGCGTCGACATGTCCGCCGACGCGCGCCGCCACGATCCCGCCGAGTTCGACGATCCCTCGCGCATTCACAGCGCTGCGTATCACGGCGGTCCGACCGGCGCGATTGATGGCCTGGCACAAGCGCCCGGCCGCGCGACAAAGAATTTCAGCGAACACTACTGGCGCGACTTGCGGCGCAACTACTTCGCCAACGTGGCGCAGATCGACGACATGATCGGGCAGATTCTATCTGCGGTCGAGGCGCGCTTCGGCCTCGAACCCTTGGTCATATTCACCGCCGATCATGGCGAGATGCTCGGCAATCACGGATTATGGGGCAAGAACAACTGCGCCTACGAAGACGTCTGGAATGTGCCGTTGATCGTCCGGGAGCCGGGCGGGGGGACGGGACGGACCAGCGACGCGCTGGTCATGCTGGTTGATGTTCTGCCGACTTGCCTGGCTGCGCTAAGCCTCGACCACAGCTTTTGCGACGGGCTGCCCCTGCGGCAGCGCGAATCGCTGGGCGGCGCTGAATTCGTCTTTGCCGAGGGCGAGGGCTTTCTGGCGGTCAGCGACGGGCGCTACAAGCTGGCGCGCGTCGCGCAGGGGGAGCGTCAACACACCGAGTTGATCGACCAGGAAGACGATCCCTATGAGTTCGTCAATCGGATTGATGATCGGGATCATCAGAAGATCTTGACGAGGTTGCAGGCGCAGGTGGCGGACCTGTTGATGGACACTGTGCTACGCTAGATTCGCGTCCGTCGGCAGCGAGAGACCATGTGCGCCGCGGCCGATATCCGCACCTGCAAGATCATACGGCGATTATCGAAGTTGCAGGCGATTCTAAGGTGCACGATGTCTCGGTGTAGGTCGTCTCTATTCCACTTCCAATTCGCCAAGCGTATGAATCATGGGCAGAATGACTGGCGCCATCATCGCGGTTAAATCGGCGACCAGTTTTTCTGGAATCATGTTATGGGCGGCGAAGTACGAATCTTGATCCTTCGTAGCTTCCTTTAGAATCGCCATGCCTATCAATACCATTGAATACTTGAATCTCGATTGCAGCAGTTCCGGCTCTCTGCTTTGTGCAAGCCATTCTTTCAATTCCCAATTCAAATGCCGGTTGTCCATGTTGATAAAGAAATCATAGCTATCATTCCCCGCATTCTTAACTGCTAAAGCAGTTTCGACACTAAAATCGTATTTCTCCCATTCTTCTTCACGGACCTCTAATACTTGCGGCATAGCCATGTAATCTGGAGTTTCACGGTCACCGTCATCATCGCCGACTGGTGGTTTTCGAATTCCATTACCAGCAGAACTGCTATTATCGGCTTCTGTGACTACAACCTCAAATTCGTTTTCAATTGGTGAGAAAAGAAGATCGTCGCTGACAAGGGCAAAATAGCTCAAGCGATCGCCCGCTGCGGCGTCATTAGGCAAGCTGATATTCAGCGTTGCCACGCCATCGCGAAGGTTCAGATCAGAATCGCTGACCTCGGCGCCGTTGCAATACAAGGCAAAGACACCTGGGTCAAGCTCACGGTCAAAATAATCGTCTACGGCATCGGTTTCAAATTGAATACGGAAACGATGCCGATTGACGGGACGTTCGTTCACACGTGGCTTCCGATGTCTCTTGAATAGTCGAAAGTATTCCGGACGTTCTTTGCCGGTGAATGTTTCTTTCTTTCCGACTCGCTTTGGTTTAAAGGGATTGCTCAGGTCTTTGCCAGTGACGAATAAAGCCGCCAAAGATGGCGATTTTCTGATGATCTTTTTCAGCACTTCCTTGAGCGGCTTGGAATCTGAAAGCTTGTCTTCGAGCGCTTCACGGCGGCGGCGGTCACGCAGCTCCTTTAGTTTCGAATCGTTCCGGATTATCTCTTGCAGTCGGCGCTCAATTGCCGTGTAGAGTTCGCCGCGGCGTGTACGGTCGCGGCTGGTCATGAATAACTTTTCGCGCGCGCGTTTGGATACAATACTCGCGTCGACGATTACAAGAATGGAGTCATCAATATAGCTCATATTCACGTTGCGGCGCGAAAAGAAATCCTGCGAAATCGCATGGTGTGTTTGTCCATTTATGGTAAAGATAATTCCTTCATTGCGTCGATAGGACTTGTCACGTCCCTTCTTAAATGCGTAAATCATGAGACTCATGGATTCGCCCAGTACTTTCATCTGATAGGCCACAGGAAAGCCACTTTCCACGTTGTCTCTTTTGTCTTCTTCCAGTCGGACATGCAATCCGTGCATAGTTGACTCAGGGTGATCCCCCGCGTAATCCCGGAATTCGTAAAAGCGGACCGGCAAGCCAGGGCGCGGCAGCAATAGAGAAATGACGTAATACAGTCGCTGAGTTATCAGCGGTTTCAAACCGGTCATCTCGTATTCAAACATCTTAATAACAGTGCCCCACTCCAGGCGAGGCGCGAGAGATGCGTCGGCATAGCCATGCGGCAGAATCAATGAGTCACTTTCGAATGTCAGAATCTCGCCATTAGGGGCTAGATATTTGTATATGGAATGGCTCTCACCATATGTCGGGTCTTGGCGGCGGACAATCGTAAATCCCCAGGACGTAGAAGTGGGATCTCCACCATTTGCGATACTTGGACAGCGACGCGAAATGACGAGTTGCAGATTGTGTTCGCCACCACAAAACGGCAGAGCGCCGCTACCACCCATATTGAACTCACCCTGTACAAACGGGATGCGGAGTTTATTCGATTCGGAAAGGGACAGTATTGTCTTCGGCATGCTTAGCGGAGTCTGTCCTTCGCCGCGATCAAATACCGTATAGTTTGGCTTGCTTTTACTACCTGTAGCAACCAAGCCTATGTTGCGAGCAAGTACCGCGCGCTCCGATGCGCTTAGGTTCGCCAAGTTTCCGTATCTTACGCCAAAGAAACTCTCAAGCGCTTCGGCCATTGATTGCGGCGCGTCGGGGCCTTCTAACGGCATACCACGCGCCAGACACTCGCGCATCAACACAGCGTCGATGGAATTGACAAGCTTCTCGACCATTGCGCCGGCTGGTTGCCCTTGCTGGCTTCCAATCTGCCCAAAGTTGTTCTCTTTATCACCATAAGATCGCCATAAGGGGGCGTCAGACCAATATCCATAATGCTTTAGAAGTCTAATTGCTGCGTCCTCAGATTCAGACGTTAGCAGACTAAGGCATAGACTTTTGTTTTCGCGCGTCATATCTTCACTCGTAACAGTTGCACAGTTGAATATCGAGTTGCGAGAGCATTCACAACTCGCGAAATAATAGCCAAATATGTGGCTATCATCAACATGTTGCAACGATTGGAATGTTTGAACTGCGCTTTAATGCTGCCATTTCTGCGCTATAATCCCATCCAAGCGCATCACCACAAGGCTCGCCCATGACCACCGCCCCGCCCGTGCTTGAAGTCCGCGGCATCACCAAACGCTTCCCCGGCGTGCTCGCCAATGACAACATCAACCTGACCCTGCGCCAGGGCCAGGTCCTCGGGCTCCTGGGCGAGAACGGCGCCGGTAAATCCACCCTGATGAATATGATCTACGGGCTCTACAAACCGGATGAAGGCGAAATCCTCGTCAATGGCGAGCCGGTCGAGATTTCCGGCTCGAAGGACGCCATCGAACTCGGCATCGGCATGGTGCATCAGCATTTTCAACTGGTCGACGTGCTGACTGTGACCGAAAACGTCATGCTGGGCAATGAAAGCGTCAGCGGTCCCTTCCTGCGCCGAGATCGGGCCCGGCGGGATATCCAAGACTTGTCGCGCGAGTATGGCTTGGATGTGAATCCCGACGCGCTGATTTCCGACCTGCCGGTGGGCATTCAGCAGCGCGTGGAGATCATCAAAGCGCTGTATCGTCACGCCGATATCCTGATCCTCGACGAGCCGACGGCGGTCTTGACGCCGCAGGAGACGCGCGGTCTCTTCAAGATTATGCGCACGCTGCTCGACAAAGGCGTCAGCATCATCTTCATCAGCCACAAGCTAAAAGAAGTGCTGGAAATCTGCGATGAGGTGGTGGTGCTGCGGCGCGGCGCGGTCGCCGGTCATGCCGATCCCAAGCAATCTACCGAGCAATCGCTGGCCTCGCTGATGGTCGGGCGCGATGTCATCCTGGAAGTCGACAAGGCCGCTGCGACGCCCGGCGACGAAATACTGAATGTCGTGAATCTGCATGCGCACGACGACAGAGGCTTGCCAGCGGTGGAAGGCGTCAGCTTCGGTTTGCAGCGGGGCGAAATCCTCGGTATCGCCGGCGTGCAGGGCAATGGGCAGACCGAACTGGTCGAAGCGCTGACGGGCATGCGCCCTGTCCTTAGCGGACGCTTCTTCATCAAGGGGCAGGACATGACCGGCGCCTCCACCCGCAAAGTTACCGAGAGCGGCGTCGGACATGTGCCGGAAGACCGGCAGCGCGATGGTTTGGTGGCCAGCTTCACGGTGATGCACAATCTGGTCCTGTCTACCTATTATAAAGACGCCTTTTCCAAAGCCATCGTGGTGGATGACCGCGCCATCGCCGAAAATGCGCGGGCATTGGTCGAGCGATATGACGTGCGGCCGCCGATCATCAACAATATCGCCAGCGGACTTTCCGGCGGCAATCAGCAGAAAGTAATCGTGGCGCGCGAGTTCTCCCGCGATGTCGAATTGCTGATCGCCTCCCAGCCGACGCGCGGACTGGATGTCGGCTCAATAGAATTCATCCACCGGCAGATCATCCGCATGCGCGATGCCGGCGCCGGCATTCTGCTGGTCTCATCCGAGTTGGACGAGGTGCTGAGCTTGGCTGATCGCGTGGCCGTGATGTTCGAGGGCGAGATCATCGACATCATGCCGATTGAAGCAGCCTATCGCGATACGGTCGGCTTGCGGATGGCCGGTGTGCGCGAGGGTAGTCAAATGGCGGTCGAGGCATGAGCGCAGCGACAGAACGACGACAGCGGCGCGGTCTCTTCGGCTTCTGGCTGAGAATCTCACCGAGTCTGGTGCCGGTATTCGCCGTGATCACAGCCTTCCTGGCTGGCATCCCGCTTATCACGATAACGGTCAGCGACAACGCGCTGCAGCCGAATATCCAAGAAGGCTTGCGCGTCTCCTCAACAGCCTACGTGGCGCTGGTCGAGTCGATCACCGGTTTGACGATCAATGATGTCGCCGGCGTCGACGATTTCGGCGAAATGCGCGCTTATGCCGCCAGCCATGAAATCACTACGCGGCGCAGCCTGTCGCGGCAGGCGCGCCCCTTTGAGCGGGTGCTCGAAGTGGGCATGGAAGAAACGCGCGAATTCGGCGCATTCTTCACGCTTTACGAGATTGACGAAGACACAGCTGTCGCCATCACCGAACGCCTCGACACGATAGCGGCCGTCGGCGCGGAGACCTTACGCGGGCTTGAGCCGCTGCTCAATGACCTGGCCGACTTGAAGCGCTCCGATGTGCGCGACTTGGCCGAGATGGCGGCGGACGCAAATGAGTTGAGCGGCGATGCGCTGGCGCAGGCGAGCGTGCTCTATCCGCCGCTGGCGGACATGGCGGCGGCTGAGCTTGACGCGGCGCGCACAAGGCTGGCTCTGGTCGACGACTATGGGCTAGTCACTCTTCAACGCAGTCAAATTGCCTTGGCGCAAATGGACCGTTTGGGCATAGCGGCGGGCAGCGCGGAAGCGGAGACGCTGGCCGCGCTTGTGGCGGCGGACTATGACGATGTGCGGGAAGCGATTGAGACGCTGGCGGCCTTGGACGCATTGGGCATTGACGATCCAGCCGGGCTAGGCGCGCAATTCCGCGTCGTCGGAAGAATGTATGAAGCAGGCTACTTGACCGGCGCTTCCGTAAACACGGCTCTGGACGAACAATTGGATGCGGCTTTGCGCCAGCACTTGGTCATACGCCGTCCGGGCAACCGCGTCCTGAGCGCCGATAATTTTGGGAGCCTGACCTTTGGCATCTTGAAAAACGAGCAGGATCTCGAAGTGCTCTTCTTGCGACTGGGCGACCAGATCTTGCTCTTCATCCCCTCGAATCTGGAGAAGACCATCGTAAGGGCGATACCTTTCATCATCGCCGGCTTGGCGGTGGGGCTGGGCTTCAAAGCCGGGCTTTTCAACATCGGCGCCGAGGGGCAACTCTATGCCGGGGCGATTGCGGTGGCGGCATTGGGCGCTTTCGCAGCGCCGGCGACATCGCCGCTGATCTTGCTGCCGGCCGTGCTGCTCTTCGGCATATTGGGCGGCTTCCTCTGGGGCGCCCTGCCCGGCGCGCTCAAAGCGTTTACCGGCGCCCATGAAGTCATCACGACCATCATGCTCAACTTCATCGCCATTCTCATCGTCGACTGGCTAATCAAGTCGGTAGATCCGATCATCCTCGGCGATATCAACGCCAGCGTGCCCAAGACGCCGGTGATCCTGCCGGCGGCGACGCTGCCGACGATGGACGCGATCACTTCCCCGCTCGCGCTGATATTGATGATGGCGGCTGTCGCCATCGTCGCTTTCCTCCTCAACTATCTGCCTTTGCGCCGCGACAATCCCCGAGCGGCAATGCGCAGCGGCATCATCTGGGCGCTTGTCATGAGCGCGCTGCAGCTATTCCTGGTGCTGATCGCTGTCGGCGAACAATCCAAACTGCATTTCGGCTTCTGGCTGATGATCGCAGCGGTCTGGCTGACAGACTGGTTTTTGACGCGCACGACGCTCGGCTTCGAGCTGCGGACCGTGGGCGCGAATCAAAACGCGGCAAAATACGCCGGCATGAGCGTGCCGCGCAATGTCGTGCTGGCGATGGCGCTTAGCGGCATGCTGGCAGGGCTAGCCGGCGCGATCGAGATTAGCGGCGTCGAACACGTCATGCACCCGCGCTTCTTCGCCGGCGTCGGCTTTGACGCCATCGCCGTGGCGCTGCTGGCGCGCAATAATCCCAAAGGCATGGTCTGGGCGGGCTTGCTCTGGGGCGGCTTGTTGAGCGGCGCGGCGCTGATGCAGATACGCGCCGATATTTCCATCGACCTGGTCAAGATCGTGCAAGCGCTCATCATCATGTTTGTGGCGGCCGACCAAATCATTCGCTTCCTCTGGCGGGCGCCCAAGCGCAGCGCCGAAGAAGAGGGCGAACTGGTCTTCTCGACCGGCTGGGGAGGCTAACGATGGCCGCTGCGATCAAACCCAAATCGACGCGCCGCCCCGCCTTCAAAGTGACGCGGAAACGCATCATCGCGCTGCTGCTGCTCGTCCTCGGCATATTCATCTTCGTGGAAGCCGGCGGGCTTGACAGCGAATTGATCACCACTTTGACATTTGAATCGACCTCCTTGGGTCAAGAGCCGACCGTCGGCAATATCCCCGTGCCGACATCGGCTTATCTGCTGCTCATCGGCCTACTATTCATCGTGAGTGGCGGGCTGAACCTGCTTGACCTCCGAGACGCGCGCCCCCGGCGGGTCAGCCTGGCGCTGCTGGCGCTCTGTGGCGTCCTCTTTATCCCAACGGTCATCATCGCGGCGGCGGCCGGCAATGAAACGAACCTGACCACAATCGTCGCCGAGAGCCTGCGCCTGGCGACGCCCCTGGCCATCGGCGCCTTCGCCGGCATCTGGTGCGAGCGGGCCGGCGTAGTCAATATCGCCATTGAAGGCATGATGCTTTTCGCCGCCTGTTTTGGCTTCACCACCTTGTTCTTTCTGCGTGGGACTGCGCTGCCGCTGGAGACAGCGCAGTTGCTGGCGGTCATCATCGCCGTGCTGGCCGGCGGTTTGATCGCCCTTCTGCACGGCTGGCTGTCCATCACCTTCCGCACCGATCAGATCGTCAGCGGCACGGTCATCAACATCTTGGCGGTCGGCGTGACCAGCTTCGTGCGGCGCGAATACCTGCTATCCACCGAAGCGGGCGCGGCCAAGCTGGGCAATTTCGCCATCCCGATATTGAGCGACCTGCCCGTCATCGGCGAAGCGATCTTCACCAATCAGCCCATCTTCTTCTTGATGTTTGTCATGCTCGCCTTCACGCATATCGTGATGTTCTACACGCGCTGGGGCTTGCGGACGCGCGCCGTCGGCGAACATCCGCACGCGGCCGACACACTGGGCATCAACGTCAATCGGACGCGCTGGATCAACGTCTGCATCAGCGGCATGATCGCTGGTCTGGCCGGCGCCTGGTTCTCGCTGGAAGCGACCGGCAGCTTCAATGACGGCATGACGCGCGGCGCCGGTTTCATCGCGCTGGCAGCCATGATCTTCGGCAAATGGACGCCCATCGGGGCTTTTGGCGCAGCGCTGCTCTTCGGCTTCAGCGACTCGCTGGGCATCCGCCTGCAGATGGTCGGCGTCGGCTTCCCGGTGCAGTTTCTCCAGATGGTCCCTTACGCCGTGACGCTGGTGGTGCTGGCTGGTTTCATCGGGCGCGCAAGCCCGCCGAAAGCCGTGGGCCAGCCTTATGTGAAGGAGTGAGCGGCGCTCGGATGGATCGCCCCTGTGGTACTATTGGGCTGTACTGGGAAAGGACATACGCAAGATGCTGAAAGAAGTGCCGGATGAAGTCGCCGCGCGCTTGCAGAAAGTGGCGGACGATCGCCGCCTTACCGTCGGTGAGATGGTCGATATTCTGATAATACGCGACCATATAGCCGCTGAACGCAACCGCAGGGAAAACGCTGAGTTGTTTCGGCAGACGGAGGAAAAGGCAGCGGCGGAGGCGGAGGCAAGAGCCAAATGTGATCTCAAGCCTGGTGATGAGGGCTGGCCCCCGCCTGGCTCGCTGGCTGAACTCGCGCAACTCGCTCGTAAAGCAAACCTTGGCGCGCTCAGCAGCAAAAAGGTCGACGCATCGGCCCGCAGCCGCGAAATCTTGAATGCGGAATTCGCTGACTATATCACGCGGAATTGGGACAAGTGAGCATCCTGGTCGATACCGGCTCTGTCTATGCGCTATTCCAGCCGGCTGACCCTCATCATGAGCGAGCAACAGCCTTTTAGGAGGTCAACTCTGAGCCAATGTTGTTGCCGGCTGTCATTCTGCCGGAGCTGGGATTCCTGTCAGACGCGACCATGGTTATGCAGGGGTAATACAGTGGCTTGAGCAATTCAGGTATACGCAAGCGCGTATAGCACCGATGATGCAGGAAGACTTAAGCCGGATTTACGAGAATGCGCAGCAATACGCGGACTCGCGTTTCGATGTGGTCGATTGTTGCATTATGGCAATGGCAGAGCGCTTGCAGATTGCGAAAATTGCGACTTTCGATAGCCGAGACTTCAGCATTGTTGTATCAAGCCATACGGAATATTTTGAGATTCCGCCCGAATAGCCGACGCCGACATCAAAGGCCGGCTGGTTTCATCGAGCGCGCAAGCCCGTCGCCAGGATACGGCGACAGCATGCAAATTCGATCCTTGGAGACCGGGACAGGTCACGATGAATGACCATTCGAATCCCCAGGTAGTTGGCAGAGGCGGCATCAGCATGTTGCGCGGCGGCTCGGCGCTTTCAAACAGCAACGTCGACGCAAAAGAACTCTCGATGAAACTCGCGGTGATCCCGCCCGGCGCCGTTCTTCCCGCCCATCTCCACATCGATTTAGAGACAATGATCTATATCCTCGAAGGGCGCGTGCGACATGAGCTTGGCGATGGATGCAAACTGGTCATGGAGAACCAAGCGGACGATTTTCTCTTCATCCAGCCGGGCCTGCCGCACGAGGTATTCAATCTAAGCGATAGCGAGCCTTCTGTGGCCCTTATCGCCCGTTCGGCGCCAGATGAGCGAGAGCACACCATCCCCTACGATCGAGGCGCCGCGATGATGGCAGCGAAAGCGCTAGAGACGCCGAATATGTCTTAGCGAAGCCAAGCCGGAATCGCCGCCCGCGCCCGATGGTATGAGTTTTCCAACCTGAGAACATGTGTTCACTTTTCCGCGCCAATGTATGCTACCCTGATCTCATGAACACCTGCGCCCGTCTCACTACCAACTGCGGCAAATCCGCCTCGACAACTGTCAGATTGCCAGATTGCCAAAAAAAGTTTTTCCGGCGGCAATGGCCACTGGATCGTTGGAGGCTATTGGACAAAAACATTTCTCTCTCCAACAAAAACTTCCGACTCCAATTCAATATTGCCCCGCCCCTGCGCATCGGCGTTGCTCATTGCGTTTACGACGCTTGTCATCCCTCAGTGCCCTCTGGGGCAAAAAAAGAGAAATCTAACGTCCGTCTCCCCAAGGCCGGCGTATTGAAAAACTCATCTCAAAACGGTAGAGTAAGCTTTGGCAATCTAGCTTCCATCTAAGCTATTTCGGGAGAATATCAAATGAAAAAGTTCATTATATTGCTCAGCCTGATTGCGCTGCTGCTGGGCCTCGCGCCTCTCGCCACAGCCCAAGCTGGCGTGGAGACCTTGTGCCTGGTGACGGACATCGGGCGCGTCAACGATGGCACCTTCAATCAGTCCGCGCATGAGGGCGCGCTGGAGGCGGCCGACGTATACGACCTGGAATACAAGTTCATCGAAACCCAAGCCGAGACCGACTACGACGCCAACATCCAGACCTGCATAGATGAAGGGTTCGAAATCATCGTCACCGTGGGTTTCCTAATCGCGGATGCCACCCGGGCGGCGGCGGAAAATAATCCGGATGTTTATTTCCTGGGCGTCGACCAGTTTGTTGTGGACGGTCCTACCAATTATGTTGGGATTCAATTCCGCGATGATCAATCGGGCTTCCTGGCTGGCGTCTTGGCGGCGCAAGTCGCCGATTCGATCGGCTCGGACACGATCGCCGGCGTCTATGGCATCGATATACCGCCGGTCAAGAAACTCCGCAACGGCTTTGAGCAAGGCGCGCGCTACATCAATGCCGATCTGAACTTGCTCGGCGTCTACATCGACAGCTTCATCGCCCCCGACCGCGGCGCGTCGGTAGCCATGCAATTCATCGGCGAAGGCGCTTCGGTTATCTTCGGCGCGGGTGGGCCCACCGGCACCGGCGGCATCCTGGCGGCGGCGCAGGAAGGCGTTTACGTCATTGGCGTCGATCAGGATGAATGGGTGACCAGTTTCGGCGCGGGCGAGACCGACGGCTCCGAATTCATCATTTCAAGCGCGGTCAAGCGCGTCGATCAGGGCGTATATGACATGGTCGCCGCGATCGCCGACGGCGCGATGGACGACTTCCCGGGCGGCGGCGTCTACCTATTGGATGTGGCTTTGAATGGCGTTGGACTGGCGGAAAAGCACGAAGCCGATGTCGATGACGCTTTCTTCGATGTCGCGGCCGAAGTCGTTCAAATGATGATCGCTGGAACCATCAGCACGGGCATTGATCCAGTTACCGGCGACCTGGCAGCCGACGACATGATGGCAGACCAAGCCGCCGACATGATGATGGGCGTCGAGACCGTCTGCCTGGTCACCGACCTGGGGCGCGTCAATGACGGCACCTTCAATCAGTCGGCGCACGAAGGCGCGGAAGCCGCGGCCGATGAATATGACCTGGAATACAAATTCATCGAGACCCAAGCCGAGACCGACTACGAAGCCAATATTCAGACATGCGTTGACGAAGGCTTCGAGGTCATCATAACCGTCGGCTTCCTGATCGCTGACGCCACTTATGCCGCTGCTGAAGCCAATCCGGATGTCTATTTCCTCGGCGTCGACCAGTTTGTGATCGACGGACCAGGCAATTACGTCGGCATCCAGTTCCGCGAGGATCAATCCGGCTTCATGACTGGTGTGCTGGCCGCTTTCGTGGCTGAGTGGCAAGGCTCGGATATGATCGCCGGCGTCTACGGCATTGATATCCCGCCGGTCAAGCGCTTCCGCAACGGCTATGAGCGGGGCGCGCATTACGTCAATCCGGACTTGACCATCCTCGGTGTTTACATTGACAGCTTCGTGGCGCCTGATCGCGGCGCGTCGGCGGCGCTGCAATTCATCGGCGAAGGCGCTACCGTGCTCTTCGGCGGCGGCGGTCCCACTGGCAGTGGCGCGATACTGGCCGGCGCCCAAGAGGGCGTCTACGTCATCGGCGTCGATAAAGATGAGTACCTGACGACCTTCGGTAATGGGGAAACGCCAGGATCAGAATTCATCATTTCCAGCGCGATGAAGCGGGTGGACCAAGGCGTCTATGACACGGTCGCCATGCTGGCGGAAAGCGACATGGAAGCCTTCCCGGGCGGCGGCGTCTTCCTCATGGACGCGGCGATGAACGGCGTGGGCTTGGCGCCGCCGCATGAAGCCGATATCCCGGATTCGGTCTGGGAGAAGGTGGACGCGGTCAATGCCGAGCTTATCGCCGGCAACATCGAGACCGGCGTGAACCTGATCACGGGCGACCTGCTCGAATAACAGAACTAGCAAACTCTAGGGGCGAGCCTTGGCTCCCCCTTTTCATCAACTTCGCTGCATCAGCGCAGACCATCTGTCGAATAGCCGCAGCGCTCCAGCCAGCGCAGGAGCATCTCGGCGCCGAAACGTTCATGCGGCTGCTGCAGCGCAACCCCGCAAATCTCGCGCGGCAATTTGCTGTAAAGGGCTTGCGTGCGTTCGTCGCGCTCGAACGAGACGACGAAGGCTTTCTTGCGGGTGACGATGTCGCGCGGCAGGTGGCGCAAAGCCAGCTTTTGAATGAGGTGTTTCTCCAAAATGGGCAGCTTCTTGTCGCCCAGCGCCAGCCGGCGGTTCAGCGGCAGCCCCATGGCAAACTCGACGACATCCATGTCATGATAGGGGCTGACGATGTCTTGACCGTCAAGAAAAGACGGCTGCGCGTAGACTTCGCTGTCGTGCGGTGTTTGCGCGATATACATGCCGGTCGCAGTGATCTCTTGCAGCTTGGTAAAGCGCGCCGGCATCCTGGGCAACGCAAGCGCATCGAGATTGCCCATGTAGTTGCGCGAAAGATGAACGTAGTCTTCGCTGGCTGTACGATGCGCCATTGCCGGATGCAAGCGGCGTCTTATCGATATCGGCAGTGGATTCAGCAAATAGCTCAAGTACTGTCCGCGCATAGCGGCCATGACGGTGTCGCTGTTCTGCCCGTAGAAGAGCTGCGCTTGATCGCCAACCGAGCTGTTCTCCCGCAGCTTGATGACGCCGAGCGCTGTTGATGTGCCATGCGGAATGCCGTAAGCCGCGGGCAGAGAAGTCATAGCCGACTCATAATCATCCGTGCCCAGGTAATGAATCTCGTGGCTGTCGACGCCTATGAGCTCCGCGTTTCGCTTCGCATAGATGACATCGGAACTGCTTTCGCCCCAGGGACCGGAGGTATACGCGCGTATCTTCGCGCCAAGCCGCTTGAGGATGATGCCGATCATCGCCGAGTCGATGCCGCCGCTGAGATACAAGCCGACTTCATCGCTTCGCAGGCGCCGCTTGATTGCGCGCGTCATCAAGCTCTCGAACTCATCGACCAGTTCCCGCCAGGGCCGACGCCAGGAGATCTCTCGCGGCTGCAGGGAATAGACGTGAATCGCTTTGACGCTGCGGCGCGCAGGGTCTATCTCGATGACTGCAGCGGGCGGCGCAATGTGTATCTCGTCAAAGAGCGGCAGCAGACGCGGGGTGCCCAGCTTGACCAGCGCGCGTACGCCAGCTTCGCTCAATGTATCGCCTGACTGAACGAGATCGCTTAAATGATTGGAGAATTGGACTCCGCCATCAATGAAGCGAAAGTACAGAGGCGCGATGCCTAGTTGATCGCGAAAGGCGTGGATTTTGTCGCCGACCTCAATGCCGGCTGCGAAGTTGGAATCGCGGCGTCTGCTGGCGTATAACGCTTCGTAATCGCCGTCGGCAATGTCATCCAAGCGGATGTTGTGGGCGTACAGGAGTTGGGGCAAGGGCATCACCGCGACTGGCACGAGACATGATAAAGTCGGGCTTCAGTATACCTGTTATCCACGGAGCCTGGTCTCCGATTCGGACAATGCCGGCATGGTTGAAGAATTCGCGAAACTAGAGCATAATGAGGGTGCAGTTACGCGGAGGAGCACAGAGCAATCAATGGACCAAAATGTGCAGTTCGTAATAATCGTGAGCACAGTGATCGGCGTGTTCTTGTGGCTGCGTAATGACATCAATCGGCTGGATCGAGAAATCGGCTCGCTCCGATCGGAGATTAACTCGATTCGCGAGGACGTGACTTCACTCCGAAACGAAGTCGCTACAATACGCGAAGCACTGGCGTGGATGCGCGGACGGATGGGCTATTCAGAAGCGCCGCCACAAGAGGAATAGCCATGGGTTAGTCCGTCCGGTACTTGACGATAGAACTTACTGCCTCATCAAGCGATGGGGCTGTTTCTTTTCGGGCTAAACCCCGTCGTCCGTATACACATCATCCACCAAGCGCAATATCCCCAGCGGATTGGCGTCTTGCAAAGCAGGCGGCAGCAGCGCCTCCGGCACATTCTGGAAGGCGATGGGACGCATGAAGCGGTAAATCGCGTTCATGCCGACCGAGGTCGTGCCCGGCGCAGTCGTCGCGGGATAGGGTCCGCCATGCTGCATGGCGTGCACGACGGCGACGCCGGTGGGGAAGCCGTTCCAGATCACCCGCCCGGCTTTCTCGCGCAGCTGATGCAGCAGGTCGCCGATATCCGCCAGTTCAGTTTCTTCGGCATGCACCGTGCTGGTCAGGTTGCCCTCGAGCGCATCGACGGTGGCGCGCAGCTCCTCAATGTCAGCGCAGAGCGCGAAGAGCGTGACCGGACCGAAATGCTCCACTTGCAGGCGATCATCGGCGCGGATGGCGGCAGCGGTCGTCTGCATGACCGTATTGCGATAACAGAAGAAGTCGCTGTCGGCGATGGCTTCAGCGCCGGTCAAGATTTCGATTTGCCGATGCCTCGCCGTTTCGCTGACCGCGCTTTGCAAGCCCGCCGCAATCGCTTCGTTGAGCAGGACGCCGGCCGGCGCCGCGTCCATCTTCTGACTGACCGAGGCGATAAAGTCCCGCGTCGCTGCGCTGTCTTCCAGCAGGATCAAACCGGGATTGGTGCAGAACTGTCCCGTGCCCATCGTGACCGAGGCGACCAAGCCATCGGCGATCTCGTCCGAGCGTTTGGCGAGAGCCGCTTGGGTGATGACCACCGGGTTGACGCTGCCCATCTCGGCGTAGACCGGAATTGGACGCGGGCGTTGCGCAGCCGCGTCATAAATGGCGCGTCCGCCGCGCAAGCTGCCGGTGAATCCGACCGCTTCGATGCCATCATGCGCGACCAGCCACTGCCCGACGTCAATGCCATTGCCTTGCAGCAGCGAGAAGGTCCCAGCGGGGAAGCCCTTGGCAGCCACGGCGGCATTTATCGCCCTGGCAAACAGCTCAGACGTGGCGGGATGCCCCGGATGCGCCTTGACGACGATGGGGCAACCGGCCGCCAGCGCCGACGCCGAGTCGCCGCCAGCGACGGCAAAGGCGAAGGGGAAGTTGCTCGCCGCGAAAACCGCCACCGGTCCGACCGGGAATTGCATCTGCTTGATAGCGGGCTGCCCGGGTCGCTCGGTGTTGATGATGGCGCGCAGGTAGGCGCCCTCGCGCAGCAGATCGGCGAATGCGCGGATCTGCCCGGTCGTGCGCGCCCGTTCGCCGGTCAAGCGCGGCAATCCCAAGCCGGTTTCGCGATCGGCAGTTAGGAGCAAATCATCACCGAGCGCTTCGATCTGCGCCGCGACTTCAGCGAGGAAGTCAGCGATATTGCTGGACGGATAACTCCGGATCTCCTCGAAAGCGGCGACAGCAGCGACTACGGCGCGGTCGACCTCGTTGCGCGTGGCGCTGTGGAATGGCAAGTCGCCGGTTGTTTTGCTGCGTGGATCGACGCTGTAAAATACTTCGGCGCCCTCGGCCGAAGCCTCGCCGGCGATGATGTTTTTGCCTGTCAATGGCATAACGTAGCCTCCCAACGCGCTAGTCTTCACCCGAGAGGCGACCTAATGGCTCACCCCTGCATTTCAAGTAGTTTGCCGTCCGTCGAAAACAGAGATCTCAGCGTGAGACACGCATGTCAAGCCGGTCAACTATAGCAAAGAACTCCGGTAAATCACATTCGTCGAAGGCGACAGTCGGCTGTCGAACATAGGCGCTGCGGATGGCGCCGTATCGTTTCATCAGATGTTTGCGGATGTGCAACGAGTATTCGTGCCCGAGCCCGGAGACCGCCTTGATCAACGCATCGCCCTCGTTGATGATTCTGATGACCGCGTCGGTTTCAGCGCGCGTCCACTGGCGCCAGGCGGCCAGGAAGATCTCGTTGAAGCCGACGCCGGGGATCAAGCCAGCCGCGCCGCTGCGCAACTCGTCGAGCACGGTGATGCCGCCGCCACCGCCGAACATCCGCGCGCCATCCGGGAGCAGAGGCGCAAGTTCCTTCATTGTTGCCGCTGAACCGGGACCTTCGATCTTGTAATATCTCACATTGGGCGCGCGCTGAGTGATTTCGGCGAGAGAGTCCGCTGGCAATTCAGTATGGCGGTACATGGGGATATGCGGCGCCTGCTGAATCATGATCGGCGCATCGCTGGCATTGCCCAACGCGACATAGAAATCCACCAGGGACTGCGGACCGTTGTCCATCGTCGGCGGCGGCAGCGTCATCAACGCGGCCGGATGATATGGCGCAAGCTGGCGCGCCTGCTTGATGGCGGTTTCCAGGCTGGTCGGAGCCATACCAATGACAAGCGGTACAGCCTTTGCCAATTCGCTCGCGACAATCTGGACATTTTCCAGGCGCTCGTCGTCAGTCATCTTGTAGGCTTCGCTGGCGAAACCGTTGATGCCGATCGCGTGGACGCCGCCCTCCACTTCAAAGCGCAGGACATTGCGCAAGCCGTCGGCGTCGATGTCGCCATTTGCATCGAAGGGGGTGAATAGAATCGGGGCGATGCCTGAGAGCATAGAAGTATCCATCAGCGCCCGGCGCTCAACTGGGGACGCGTCTGATTGACATTGCGCAGACTATCATATATGTTTAGCGCGCTTGCCGCAACGCGCGTCACGTTCGAGGATTGCAGCCCGCGAAAGGAACTCAATGCGACTCTATATCACCGGGGGAACAGGATTGGTCGGCGGCAATATCATCCGCCTTGCGCGGAGACGCGGCGATATCGAAATCATCGCGGCGCAGTACGGTCCGCCGCCGGAATGGGATGTCGACTACATATTGGATCCGCTGGACATGGCGGATACGGCGGCCGTGCGCGCATCAATCCAGCGTTACCAGCCGAATGCCGTGATCCATTGCGCCGCTATCCTCGATCATGTTTGGATGCATGAAAACCGAGCGGCCGCCTGGCGCGCGACTGTCGACGGCAACCAGGCATTCGCACAAAGCTGCGCTGAGGTAGGGGCGCGTTATGTCTTCGTCTCGTCGGACTGGGTCTTCGACGGACAGGAAGCGCTGGTCGATGAGGATTCGCCACCGATGCCGGTGCTCTACTATGGATTCATGAAAGCCGTCTGCGAGCGCGACATCATG
Organism: Anaerolineae bacterium; assembly: GCA_022824465.1. GTDB lineage: Bacteria > Chloroflexota > Anaerolineae > Aggregatilineales > Phototrophicaceae > UBA6055. Next base: position 49,041 of record JAJDZV010000003.1, on the reverse strand, counting down.
GGCGTCGCCGGCTTGAGCTACGGCATCGGCCGGCTGGCCGGCGTCTATGGCATCAACTACAGCAGTCCGTCGCTGCTGCGAAAGCAAAACGATGTCGGCTTCGATCTGGGCAACTATGTCGTCGATCAGCTTTCGCGGGGTCTTGTCGCCGAGATCTGGACCGGACCCAAGGTCAACGATGTGGCGCATCCCACGCTGGCCTCAGACGGCGCGGAGATGCTGCTGCGCCTGGCGGAACACGATGAGAACGGCATCTTCCATTGCTGGGGCAGCGAGGCGGTGGGGCGTCTGCAATTCGCTTTTCACTTCGCCGACGCCTTCCAGGTCGACCGGACCCTGATTGCGCCCGTGCCGACCGATCCGCAGGTACTGGATCGCTACCGGCATATCCGCATCCCCTTCCGCACCGTCAGCAGCAACGAAAAGACATCCAAAGCCTTGGGACGAAGCACGTACAAAGTCCTCGACGGCATGCGCGATTACAAAGCGCAGTGGGACGCCTTTCATGGCGCCAGCGTATGACCAGCGAATAAACGCAAAGGGGAGAGACTACCAGATGAGAGCGCTGACATTGACGGCGGAATGGGCGCCCAAGCCCGGCTATGATCTCACCGACAGCGAGCGCGAGCGGCGCCGTCCGCGCAACGCCAACATGACCTGGAAGCAACCGAGGATTGCGCTCGGCGATGTACCCGACCCGACGCTAAGGCCTGATCAGGCGCTTCTGGAAGTCGCGGCGGTGGGGATCTGCGGCTCGGACATGCACATGTACGAAGCGGGCGCGGACGACTATATGGTCTATCCCGGCCTGGTGCATACGCCGAACATCATCGGACATGAGTATTCCGGGCGCATCGTTGAAGTCGGACCCGAGGTGAAGGGCTTGAAGGTCGGCGATCTGGTGGCCGTGGAAGAGATTCAGTGGTGCGGCGAATGCATCGCCTGCCGCCGTGGTTTCGTCAACCATTGCCTGGATATTGAAGAAACCGGCTTCACCATCCCGGGCGCAATGGCGCAATATCTGCCAGTACGAGCGAAGTATTGCTGGAAGCTGGATGAGATCGCCGAGCATTATGGCGAAGAAGAAGCGCTGGTCATGGGCGCCATGGTCGAGCCGACCGGCGTCTCCTATCAGGGTCTGTTCTATCGCCTGCAGAATTGGCAGCCGGGCAACAATGTCGTCATCTTCGGCGCTGGTCCCATCGGCTTGGCGGCGCAAGCGCTTGTCATTGCCGCTGGCGCCGGGCGCGTCATCGTCTACGACCCCTCCGAGAGTCGCTGCGATACCGCCATGCGCATGGGCGCGTCTGTCGCGCTGAACCCACTTGGCATCGATCTGGATGAAGCCATCATGGAGCAGACCCTGGGGCGCGGGGTCGACTTCGTGGTGGAATGCGCTGGCTTCGCCAAACAGACTATCGAGCGGCTCGACCGCTGCCTGGCGGTGAACGCGTCTATCATTGATATCGGCATGGGAGAAGCCAATCCCACTGTGCCCATCGTGGCTTACAAGCGCATGGGCGTCCAATATGCCGGTTCCCTGGGCCATGCCGGCGGACCCTTCCAGCAGGTGATCCGCATGATGGCGGCCGGGCGGATTGATATGCGTAAGATGGTCAGCGCGCGCCTGCCGCTGGATGACGCAATCGCGGCATTCAAGCGTCTGGAGAGCCGCGAGGACGCCAAGATCATCTTGCAGCCAAATTAGGTTTACCTGCAAAAATCGTAGGGGCAAGCGCCGGTCAGTGTCTACGCGACCCGCTGGCTCGCCCGCAGAGCGCGACAAACGCGCAGAGGTCGATTGATGGGCGATTGGATTCTGATTCTCGGCGGATTCGCCTTCTGGCTATTGGCTGGCTTATGCCTGTTTCGGCGCGATATCGTCTGGCGTCTCTACTCGCTTGAGCCGCGCTGGCGGGCTGATAACCCGGAGCGCACCGACGCCTGGGACATCAAGACACGCCGCTCCGCGCTGATATTCGTGCTGCTTGGGCTTATCTTCGTGGCTTTCGGGCTGCTGATTTAGCCGGCAGACCCCGCACGGCAAAGGCGCAGCCATGCGCCAACTGCCTCAGCTAGTCGAAATTGGATCAAGAGCAACGCGCGCGCCATTTGCGATAGCTGTAGAAGACCATATCTTCGCGTTGAGAAGTTGAGGTCTCTTCCTCCGATGTCGCGTTAAGGCGAAGATAAGCAAAGATATCCATAAACGAGAACGGCGTCGCCAATCCGTACACCAAGTCTCGATTATCAGGACCTTGTGCTGAAGCTGACGTTTTCTTAAACATTGAGTTTTTCCTTTCCCTCTTTCATGGCATACAACGCCATGAAAGCGCGGCCGTAACGCAGACCGCCGTCAGAAACGTGTAAGAAACATCAGCCTGTCAATCGCGCCTCACTTTTCAACTGCGCCCAAATTCTGATACAGCCGCACAGCCGCCTCCAGCGAAATGAAGAAGGCGTCGATATCCAGGCTTTCGTTCGGCGAGTGGATGCCCTCGCCATGCCCGTAACCGAATGCCGTGATGGGGACGCCGATCAGCCGGTTGAATACGCCGAGGATGGGAATCGACCCGCCAGTCCGCACGAGTTTGGCGCGCGCGCCAACGGTTTCCTCTATCGCCGATTGCACCGCTTCCAGCCACGGTCCATCGGTATCAAGCTGGAAGTACCATGCTTCCTCGCCGATGCTGCAAGCCACGCTGACCGTCTCGGTCGCGAAACTCTCCACATGCGCTTTAAGCAGCTGCGAGACGACGCGCGGATCCTGATCAGGGGCGATGCGCATGGTGATCTTGAAGCCGGCTTCGGCCGGAATGATGGTCTTGTTGCCCGGACCCTGGTAGCCGCCCCACATGCCATTGACATCCAGCGTCGGATATACGGTGGCGCGCTCCGAGGCTGGCGCGATCGTCTCGCCCCAAAAAGCGGCGACGCCGGCGCCTTCCCGCATCTCCTCCGCTTGAAAGCCGGCTTCAACCCGCTCTTTCTCAGTCGCGCTGATTTCGTTGAGGCTGTCGTAGTAGCCCGGCAAGAGCACGCGCCCGCTCTCGTCATGGAAGGAGCCGATAATCTTGCCCGCGACGTGCAAGGGATTCTGCACCAATCCGCCGTAAAGGCCCGAGTGAATATCGGCTTGGGGCCCGCTGACCCGGACTTCGGCGCTGACGATGCCGCGCCCGGCATAGACCAGTTGCGGGCTATCGGGCTCGAAGTCGCCATCACAGTTCAACAATACATCGGCCGCCAGTCGCTCTTTGTTGGCTTCGACGAAGGCTTCAATGCTCGGCGAGCCGGATTCTTCTTCGCCTTCAAACATGATCTTGACATTGACCGGCAGCGCGCCATTCGCCTGCAGCAGCGCCTCAAAAAGCTTGAGATTTCCCCAAACACCGGCTTTATTGTCGCTGGCGCCGCGAGCGAAGATCTTCCCGTCGCGGATGACGGCTTCAAATGGTTCCGAATGCCAGAGCGGCAGAGGATCCACCGGCTGCACGTCATAGTGGGCATATACCAGCACGGTCGGTTTGTCGGCGCCGGCTTTCAGCCATTCGCCGTAGACCACTGGCAAGCCATCGGTGGCGATCGATTCACAGTTCTCAAAGCCAAGCGCCTCCAACTGGCTCACGATCCAGTCGGCGCAGGCGCGCACATCGTCGGCATGGGCGGGGTCCGCGCCGATGGAGGGGAAGCGCAGTAGCTCCGTGTAGTCCTCCATGATCTTGTCCCGTGACTCCTGCAGATATTCAATGGCGTTTCTGATTGCATCGGTCATCGTTTTCCCTCGTCTTTCCGCAATTGGCGCGCCGCCATAGTAGCGCAAGGCCGGCTGTTTGTCCGCCTCGAACCTGCCCGGTGGACGCTTTCGGCCCTCGCCGAGTAACACTTCGGACAGAAATCCGGTGTAGGCTAGAATAGTCTAAGATGCCGAATCACGTACAGGCGGACGGATATGTCAAAGAAACGCAACATTCTGGTGGTCGATGACGAGCGGACCATACGAGAAGTCGTGCGCCGTTATCTTGAGTTGGAGGGCTTCCGCGTCACCGAAGCCGAGACCGGACCGCAGGCGCTGTCGCTCTTGCAGCAGAGCCAGCCTGATTTGATCGTGCTTGATATCATGCTGCCGGGCGTGGATGGCTTCTCCATCACCCGACGGTTGCGCGGCGCATCTGACGACTATTCGCTGCGCGCCGACGACGACATCCCAATTATCTTGCTGACTGCCCGCGGCAACGAGGTCGATCGCGTAGCCGGCTTGGAGCTCGGCGCCGACGACTACGTGACCAAACCCTTTAGCCCGCGCGAGTTGGTCGCCCGCGTGAAGACCGTCTTGCGCCGCACGTCGCCGCAGGAAAACGAAAGCGAGAACCCATTGGAATACGCCGGCTTGCTCGTCGATCCCCGCAGCCGCTCGGTCAGCGTGCATGGCAAAGCCGTTTCGCTGACAGCCAAGGAATTCGACCTGCTCTGGTTCCTGCTGCGGCATCCGCGCCAGGTCTTCAAACGGGAGCAATTGCTCAACAACGTTTGGGGTTACGAATTCTACGGCGATGAGAGCACGGTAACGGTGCACGTCCGCCGCCTGCGGGAGAAACTGGAGCCTAATCCGAGCAAGCCGATTTATGTACAGACCGTCTGGGGCGTCGGCTACAAGTTCGAGGTCCCGTCTGACAGTTAGAAAGGGTCGAGTATGGCGCGTATGCCCCGCCGCCTGTTCCAGAATCCTATACTAATTTTCCTTGTCGTGCTGGTCATACCCATCGCGGGCACGCTTTTCAGCGAACTGATCATGTTCGATCTGCCTGGCGGCGAAGTGCAGCAACTGGTGGCCTTCATGACGATGACCGGCATCATGAGCTCGCTGCTGTCTTTCGCCTTTTACCGCCTGGGCATCCTAGAGTGGTTTCGCAGTTTACGCTGGGCGATCTGGATGGTTATCGCGCTGCTCGTGCTGATGATCTTCCTCAACGTCTGGGTGATCGCGCGCTTTACCTTCATCCAGAGCCACTACCTCACGCTGACATCGGTCTTGCTGGTCTTCGCTGGCTTGTCCGCGCTGACCATTGGTTTCTTCGCCTCCAAGACCATGACCGACCGCCTGAGCAAATTGCACCAGGCGACGCAGGCCCTGGCGCGCCGCGACTTCACCGTCCGGTTGAAAATATCCGGCAACGACGAAATCGCCCAACTGGCGGATACCTTCAACACTATGGCGGGCAATCTGCAAGAAGTCGAAGAGCAGAAGCGCCAATTGGAACAGACGCGCCGCGACCTCACCGCCTGGGTATCCCACGACTTGCGGACACCACTGACATCGATGCGGGTCATGATAGAAGCGATCCTCGATGGCGTGGTTGCCGACGACGAGACCGTGCAGCGCTATCTCGTAAGCAGCAAAGCCGAAATCGAGCATCTCAGTTATCTAATCGACGACCTCTTTGAACTGGCGCAATTGGACGTCGGTCACCTCCAGCTGGACATGCAGCGCGCCTCCATTCGCGATCTCATATCCGATACGATCGGCAGCATGGAAGCCAAGGCGGCTCAGCGCGGCATTGAACTCATTGGCGAGGTATCGGACGAAGTCGACATGATCGTCATGGCGCCGGACAAAATCCAGCGCGTCTTGACCAACCTGCTGGATAACGCTATCAAATACGCCAATCGCGGTGTCCGCGTGACCCTGCGCGCCTGGCCCATCGACGGCGAAGTCCGCATCGATATCCACAACAGCGGCTCTTTCATCCCGCAAGACGTCCTGCCGCGGCTTTTCGAGAGCTTCTATCGCGGAGAGGGCTCCCGCGTCCGCGCCGACGATGGCGCGCGAGGCACCGGGCTGGGCTTGGCGATCGCGCGCGGATTCATCGAAGCGCATGGCGGCGCCATTTGGGCGACCAGCGTCGAGTCCGACGGCACCACCTTCAGCTTCACCCTGCCGCAATAACCGGCGCACATACGAAATGAACAAAGACTTGCCACCGAGTACACCAAGTAAATTCGAGTACACAGAGAAAAGCAATCAATACAGTTGAGCGGCACTAGCAGGCTCCGCCCTCTTTCCGCCACAATTGCTGTAAATTGGCAAAAGGATAAAAGCGTCACTGTGGCCTCATTTTCGCTCGGCGTACTCGGCGGCGGAATTGCAGCTAGTTCTCTGTATTCCGATGCGCCTCCATTTTGGAGCGATTGCCCCGAGTCCCGGCGCATTCCCCGCTGAACAATTCAACCGCAAGCGCTATAATCCCCTGAACATATCCAAATCAAGGGAATTCTGGCGCATGTTCGGCCGACTGCTAGGTAACGCTGGCGCTGTGAGCGTCGATAACTTACAGCGCGACTTTGGGATACTGCTAGGCGAAGGAGAAGCCATTCATGCGGGGTTCAAGGTCTTCCGCGACACCTGGATATTCACCGCCAAACGTCTGATTTTAGTGGATGTGCAAGGCATGACCGGGCGAAAAAAGGAATACCTGTCGATTCCTTATGGCAAGATCACGATGTTCAGCGTGGAAACGACCGGGACCTTTGATTTGGACGCGGAGTTAAAACTTTGGATTGGCAGCAACCCACAGCCGATAGAAAAGAAGTTCAACAAGAGCGTAGATATTTACGCGGTTCAAGGATTGCTGGCGCAACTGATCAACTAGAAAAGGGAAATGACACATGGATTTGGGATTGAAAGACAAGGTCGCCCTGGTCGCGGCTTCGAGCAAGGGTTTGGGATACGGCGTGGCAAAGGCATTGGCCGCGGAAGGCGCAAAGGTCTCGCTCTGCAGCCGCAGTGAGGACGACGTGACCGCCGCCGCCCGGAGGCTCGCGGACGACACCGGCGTCGAAACTCTGGCGACCGCCTGCGATGTCACCGTGCTCGGCGATATCCAGGCTTGGGTCGATAAGACCATCGCCGCTTGGGGAGCGATCGACTGCCTGCTGGTCAACGCTGGCGGACCGCCCGCCAAGACCGTGAAGGAACTGGATGATGCAGACTGGCAGGCGGCCTTTGAGTTGACCTTGCTCAGCAGCGTCCGCATGATTCGGCTGGCTATCCCGCACATGACGGACGGCGGCTCTATCCTGACGGTCACCTCTGGTTCCGTCCGCGAGCCGATCCCGCGGCTGGCGCTATCGACGGTGATGCGCGCCGGCGTGGCGGGCTTGGTCAAGACCTTGGCGGATGAACTGGCTGGCGATGGCATCCGCGTGAATAATCTCGTGCCCGGGCGGATCGACACCGACCGCGTCGCCCAACTCGACGCCGTCAGTTCGCAGAAGCTGGGAATCAGCATTGAAGAGGTGCAGAAGCGCAGCCTGGCCGGGATCCCGCTGGGGCGTTATGGCACGATCGACGACTTCGGACGCGCCGGCGCTTTCCTGCTCTCGCCAGCGGCCAGCTATATCACCGGCGCCACGCTGCGCGTCGATGGCGGCGCCGCGCGCGCGATTTAGCGGCAGCTAGTTGCCATGGTCGAAGCCTATGGGGCGGTATGGCACATCAAGGTGTTCGATTATCGCGGAGAGCATGCGGCTATTTTCAGCGACAGCCTGGCGCAGCAGCAAGAGTTCTTCGCGGTTGGCGGCGATGCCCTCGCTGTTGGCTTCGATGCCTTTGCGGTTGGTCTCGACCGCCTCTTTCAGCCGGTCAATCTGCTCGCCCAAGCCGTTCATGCTGTCAAAGGCGCGGTCCTGGGCGCGTCGCGTCGCCTGGTATTCGCTTTCTATCCGTTCCAGTCGAATGTCGTCTGTCAGCATTGCCGAAGCTTTCATTTACCGTAGCCGCTCACGTCCAGTGTAGCGTGGGCGGCTGTGGCGGGCAAGCTGGCCCGCGGCAACGACCAGAAGACCGACACGGCGGCGGTAGCAACATTCAGGTACATAACGAGGATCCTATGACAGCCTATGAGGCGCTGGCGGCGCATATCGCCGAGTACAACGACCTGCTTTGCATACTCAACACGCTGAGGTGGGATATGCGCGCGATGATGCCCGCCGGCGGGGCGCGCAGCCGCGGGAAGCAACTGTCGACCCTGAGCAAACTCGCGAAGTCGATCTTCGTCAGCGATGCAACGGCACGCCTGCTGGATGCCGTCGAAGCCGAGATCGCTGGCGCCGACTGCGATTCGTATCAAGCGCGCGCCCTGCGACAAACCCGCGACGCCTATGAGATTCAGAAGCGGATTCCGGCTGAGCTTGTCGCTCGCATGGCGGCGCTTGGCGCCGAGTCGGAAGCGGTTTGGGCGAAGGCGAGAGCCGAAAACGACTTCCCCAGCTTCAAGCCTTTCCTAAAGGGTATGCTGGCGCTCAACATCGAATTGGCGGAGGCAATTGGCTATGATGACCACCCGTTCGACGCGCTGATCCTGCAATTCGAACCGGGCATGACCGCCGCTCGCCTGCATCAGATCTTCGCCGAATTAAGAGCCAGCATCTCACCGCTCTTGGCGCGAATCGTCGCCGTCGACGAGCCGCTAGCCATCGACCTCTGGAAGGCGGAATACGATCTCGCCGCACAGAAGAGACTTTGCCACAAGCTGACCGAGCTGATCGGATTTGACTATGACCGGGGCCGGCTCGACAGCGCGCCGCACCCCTTCGCGATCTCGTTCACACGCGACGATGTGCGCATCACGACGCGCTACGACGCCAATTATCTGCCGATGTCGCTTTTCGCCGCGCTGCACGAAGCGGGTCATGGACTCTACGAGCAGAACATCGCAAGGGAGCTGACCCGTACGGCGCTGACAGCCGATTTCCTCGGGCAGTACGCGATCGGCGGCGCGAGCGTTGGCGCGCACGAATTCTCGTCGCGTTTGTGGGAGAATCAGATCGGTCGCAGCCATGCATTCTGGGAGCGTCATTTCGCGCGCTTGCAGGCGGCATTCCCACAGCAGCTGGCGGAGGCCGATGCGGAACTCTTATATCGGGCGGTCAATCGCGTGCGTCCGAGTTTGATACGGGTGGAAGCCGACGAGGTCACTTACAACCTGCATATCATGCTGCGCACGGAGATAGAAATGGCGCTGCTGGAAGGCGCGATCGCGGTCGACGATCTTCCGGAAGTCTGGAACGCGAAAATGCAAGAATATCTCGGGTTGACGCCGCCGGACGATCGGCGCGGCGTCTTGCAAGATGTGCATTGGTCATTCGGCGGCTTTGGCGTCTTCCCCACCTATACCATCGGCAATATCATGGCGGCGCAAGTCTTGGCGGCCGCTCACGCGCAGTTGCCCGATCTGGTCGCGAGTCTGGCGAATGGCGATTATCAGGCGCTGCTTTATTGGCTGAGCGAGAATATCTACCGGCATGGACGCGCTTACAGCCCCGACGAGCTGCTTAAGCGCGTCTCGGGCGAGGGACTGAATCCGGCGCCGCTATTGAACTATCTTGAGCGAAAATACAGCGACCTCTACGGACTCAGCTGATCATCAAAGGATCTAAAATGTCGGATCACCTACCCTACCAAGACGCCAGCCGCCCAATCGACGAACGCCTTGAAGACCTGCTCGCGCGCATGTCGCTGGAAGAAAAAGCGGGCATGATGTTCCAGGCGATGATGATGATCCCGCCCGACGGCGCTTTCATGCCCGACTTCAACCCGATGAATATGCCCACGCTGAGCGAATCGCTGGATAAGCATCTGACACACTTCAACCTGGTTGGCTCGGCGCCCGCGGAGAAGATGGCGGCCTGGACCAATCAACTGCAGAAACTCGCCGAAGAACGTCGGCTGGGCATCCCGGTGACGCTATCCTCCGATCCGCGCCACAGCTTCACTGACAACCCCGGCGCCTTCAATGCCACGATGGCCTTCTCGCAATGGCCCGAGCCACCGGGGCTGGCAGCCATAGGCGATGAAGAATTGGTCGAGGAATTCGCCGATATCGCCCGCCAGGAGTATATCGCCGTCGGCTTGCGCGCCGCTCTGCACCCAATGGCAGACCTGGCCACCGAGCCGCGTTGGGCGCGCGTCAATGGCACATTCGGCGAGGACAATATCCTAGCCGCCGAGCTTACGAAAGCCTATCTGCGCGGCTTCCAGGGCGAGACAATCGGCCCGGACAGCGTCGCCTGCATGACCAAGCACTTCCCCGGTGGCGGACCGCAGAAGGACGGAGAAGACTCGCACTTCGACTATGGGCGCGAGCAGGTCTATCCAGGCGACAATTTCGATTATCACCTGCTGCCCTTTGAAGCCGCTTTCGAAGCCGGCACGGCAATGATCATGCCCTACTACAGTATGCCGGTCGGCACGGAGCACGAAGAAGTCGGCTTCGCCTTCAACAAGGGCATCATCACTGGGCTGCTGCGCGATCATTACGGATTCGATGGCGTCGTCTGCACCGACTGGGGCACGCTGACCGATGACGAAATCATGGGCACACACTTTCCCGCCCGCGCCTGGGGAGTCGAAAATCTCAGCCTGGGCGAACGCATCATCAAGTCCTTGCAGGCTGGCGTCGATCAATTCGGCGGCGAATCCTGCGCCGAAGCCCTGGTTGAACTCGTGCAGACGGGCCAGGTAAGCGAAGCGCGACTCGATATCAGCGTGCGCCGTCTGCTGCGGGACAAATTCCGACTGGGCTTGTTCGAGAATCGTTATGTCGATGAGACAGACGCCGCCAACATCGCGGGCAAGCCGGCTTTCCGCGCCGCCGGCGATCTGGCGCAGCGCAAGTCCATCGTCCTGCTCAAAAATGACGGGGAGATGCCGCTTGTGGGCCGACCGAGAATCTACGTTGAAAACATCAAACCGGAAGTCGCGGCGCAATACGGCGATATTGTCGACGATCCCGCCGACGCCGACTTCAACATCCTCCGCCTGCGCACGCCCTTCGAGCCGCGGTCAAACACCTTCCTGGAGAATTTCTTCCATCAAGGCGACCTGGACTTCAAAGAACCGGAGCTTAGCCGCATACGCCGCCTCATGGCGAAAGCGCCGACCATCGTCGATATCTATCTGGAACGCGCCGCCGTCATCCCAGAGATCGCTGAAGCCAGCGCCGGCCTAATCGCCAGCTTTGGCGCCAGCGACGCCGCCGCGCTTGATGTCATCTTCGGCCGCTTCCAGCCATCGGCAACGCTGCCCTTTGAGCTGCCGTCGTCGATGGAAGCAGTCCGCGCTCAAGCGCCCGATGTGCCGCACGACTCAGACGATCCGCTCTTCAAATACGGCTTCGGCTTGACCTACTAGCCGACCTGCCAAGCTTGCAATCGCACTCGAGCCCGGCGCCGCAACCGGGCTCTTTTGATTTGATTTCAATTTCCTGGTTGACAGCCTTGAAACTCGCGCTTATACTATGTGCAAAAGTTGAGAGCGCTCTCAATTCTCTTGAAACGCCCTGACCTAATTCAGACCAACAATTCGCGATGTTCAACCTCTCGCCATAGCCAGCAATGCGTAGAGCGCTCCCAGAATTGAGACAGTTTTTATGAAACGCTTGACCCTGGAAGAAATCGGAGAGCTCGCCGGCGTATCCCGCTCAACCGTGTCGCGCGTGATCAATGGTCATCCCAACATTAGCGCGCCCGTCCGCCAGCGCGTCGAGGATGTCATCCGCCAGACCGGTTATCAGCCCAATTCCGCCGCTCGCTCCCTCGCCTCCAGCCAGTCGCGCGTCTTCGGCTTGGTTATGCCCAGCATCCTGCAATCGGCTTTTGCCGATCCCTATTATCCGCTCGTCATCCAAGCCATCTCCCACGCCTGCAATCGGAACGATTACACCCCGGCGCTCTTCCTCTTTCAAACGGTGGAAGAAGAGGAGAAGGTAAGCCAGCGCATTGTCGCCAGCGGCTTGATCGACGGCATCATCGTCACTGCCGACACCATCGAAAGCACCTTCGTCAACAAGATTCAGCAATACGATATCCCCTTCGTGCAGATCGGCCGCCCGCCCCGCTCCAGCCTCGCCGATGTCAGTTATGTCGATGTCGACAATGAAGCGGGCGCTTATCTGGCCACGAGCCACTTGATGCAGCTTGGTTACCGGCGCATCGGTCAATTGGCGACCGCGCATAACACCGCCGGCGCTGATCGTGACGCCGGTTATCGTCAGGCGCTAAGCGACCGCGGCCTGCCCTTCGACAAGTCGCTGATCGAAGTAAGCGACTTCAGCGAAGCCGGCGGTTACGGCGCCATGCAGGCATTATTGGATCGCGAGCCGGACGCGGTCTTCGCCCAGTCCGACGCCATCGCCCTGGGCGCCATCCGCGCCATCCGCGATCGCGGCTTGACCGTGCCGGACGATATCGCCGTGGTCGGCTTTGACGATATGCCGCTGGCATCCAGCGCTGACCCGCCCTTGACCACCGTGCGCCAACCGATCAACCGCACCGGCGTGCTGGCGGTCGAGACCTTGATTGATATCGTGAAGACATCGCCCAAGCCAGCGCGGCATATTGTCTTGCCGGTCGAGTTAGTCATCCGCGCCAGCAGCGGCGCGGTCAGCTAGGAGTCATAGGTAAAGGTAGAGTCAGGAGGCGGCTTATTGACAGAATTCTTATCCAGGTTGAAATCGGTTTCGCTGGGCACTCGCCTATTTTGCAGCCGGTTTCAAGCACAGGGTTCCACGCCGGATAGTGAATAAATGTAGGAGAGAGAAATGCGTTCAACCAAACAGATCACCCTATGCGCCCTGCTGCTGCTTGTATTGGCGGTTGGCCTGGCGCAAGCGCAAGATCGGGTTCGCGTCCGCTGGTATGTCGGCTTGGGCGCGGGCACAGACGCGCCCCTGGTGGCGGCGCAAGAAGAGATTGTCGCCGACTTCAACGCCTCGCAAGACAGCATTGAGCTGGTGCTGGAGATCGTAGACAACGCGCAAGCGTACGATGTCCTCAGCACCCAGATCGCCGCCGGCAACGCGCCCGATATCGTCGGTCCGATGGGCATTCGCGGGCGGGCGTCCTTCCCCGGCGCCTGGCTGGATCTGACCTCGCTGATCGAGGCCAATGACTATGACCTTAGCGACTTCGACCCGGCGCTGATTGATTTCTATCGCGTCGAGGGCGAGGGGCAGCTGGGTATCCCCTTCGCCGTCTTCCCCTCATTCCTGATGTACAACATCGACCTGTTTGACGAGGGCGGCATTCCCTATCCGCCGAGCGCCTATGGCGAGATGTACACGGACTGGGAAGGCAACGAGCATGAGTGGAATATCGATACCCTGTCCGAGGTAGCCAAACTGCTTTCGGTCGATATCAACGGCAACGACGCCTCCATGGACGAGTTCGACACGGGCAATATCGTGCAATTCGGCTACGGCAGCCAGTTCACCGATGTCCGCGGCCGCGCGACGCTCTTTGGCTCCGCCAACTTCGTGGATGCCGAGGGCAACGCGGTCATTCCCGATGTCTGGCGCGAAGCCGAGCACTGGTACCACAACGCGATGTGGGAAGACTACTTCATGCCGAACGCGGTATACAGCGGCAGCGAGATCATGGGTGGCGGCAGCGCCAACTGGTTCGATACCGGCAATATGGGCATGATCACGATTCACTTGTGGTTCCTCGGCTGGGGCACCGCCAATCTGGACGCGGCTTGGGACTTCGCTCCCGTGCCTTCGCATAACGGCGTCACCACCGCCAAACTGCATGCCGATACCTTCGGCGTGATGAACAGCAGCGACAACCCGGAAGCGGCTTTTGAAGTCTTGACCTATCTGCTGGGCGAACGCGCGGCGGATCTGACGAGCCTCTATGGCGGCATGCCGGCGCGCTTGAGCCTGCAAGGCGACTTCATCGAGCGCACGGTTGCGGCGCAGAGCGAAGCCTACCCGAATATCGACTGGGCCAACTTGAATTGGGATGCGGTACTGGCTGGTTTGCAGTATCCGGATAACCCCAATCACGAGGAGGGCATGCCGAGCTTCCTGGAAGCGAGCGCGCGCTACGGCGAATACGGCCAACTCGTCGATAACAACGGCGATGAAGACGTGGATGCGGCGCTCGATGCGCTGCGGGACGACCTGCAAGCCATCTTCGACGCCGATATGTAGCGCATCCTGACGACAATTTCGTGCCCGGCGGAGAAGGTAATACGCTCGCCGCCGGGCTCAACCCGAAATCTCTAGCGCAAGGGTAATCGTCATGGATATGCTTACTGAATTTGGCGCCGCGCGCGGTCAGGCGAAATGGAGCCTGAGAGCGGCGTTTCGGCTAACGGGAGCGCAACGGGACGAAGCCAAGTGGGGCTTGCTCTTCCTGAGCCCCTGGCTGATCGGCTTCGCCCTCTTCTACTTCGCGCCGATGATCGTTTCGTTCCTGTTTTCACTTTACGATTTCGTGCTTACGGCGCCGGATGAAGCCCGCTTCGTGGGCTTGGAAAACTGGCGTCGAATGCTCGCGGAAGACCCCAATACCTGGGAGGCGCTATTCGTCACCTTCAAGTTCGCCTTGATTTCGCTGCCGATCGGCATGGTGTCGGCATTCTTGCTGGCGGTCTTGCTCAACTCGAAGCATCTGCTGGGGCGGAATGTGCTGCGTACCCTCTTTTACGCGCCGACGATGGTTCCGCTGATCGCGGCGATTCTGATCTGGTCGCGGGTGCTTAATCCGCAGACGGGCTGGCTCAACCAAATGATCGCGCTGACCGGCATCGACGCCGTCGGCATGGACGGCTTGCGCTGGCTGGACGACCCGAACCTGATCTACGTCGCCTATACCTTTATCGGGCTTTGGGGCATCGGCAACGCGATTTTGATCAATTTGGCCAGTTTGCAGGGCGTGCCGACGGAGATGTATGAAGCGGCCTCAATTGACGGCGCTGGTTGGCTGCGGCAGCTTTGGTCGATCACCGTTCCGATGGTCACACCGGTCATCTTCTATAACCTGGTGCTTAGCGTGGTCGGTCTGCTGCAGTATTTCATCGTGCCCTACGTGCTCAACGGCGGCAACGGTTACCCCGAAGGCACAACAAACTTTTACATGATCTATTTCTATAAGCAAGCCTTCCCCTTCCAGAACATGGGCTACGGCGCGACGCTTGCCTGGTTTATGTTCATCATCGGGTTGGGCATCACCATCTTTCTCTTTTGGTCCGGACGCTTCTGGGTCTATTACGCCGGGGAGAGCAAATGATGGCAGCGACAAACGTGAACTCCACGGAATACGAATTGTCGAGAAGACGCCGCGACCTGCTGCTGCAAGCGGCGGTGACGTTAGGCGCGCTGGTCATTCTGGCCGTCTATTTGATGCCGATGGCATACGGCGTCATCACCTCGCTGAAGAGCAAGGCGCAAACCTCCGACCCGGGCGCGCCGGTCTGGCCCGCGGAAGCGGTCAGCTACGCCTATGAAGGCGACGACTATGATGTGCTGCAAGTGCCGACCGAGTCGGGCATCCGCCATTGGGCGCTGGTCAAGAAAGGACGCCGCGCGAGCGAATTCGTCGATCCCGCGAATCCGGCTGGCGGCTTGATCCAATGGGAGGGCAACTGGCGTCAGCTTGAGCCGGTGCGCGAATTCGCGGTGCAGTGGGACAATTATCCGCGCGCCTGGCAAACGATCGATTTCGCGCGGCTCCTGGCAAATACGCTGATGTACGCCTTCGTGACCATGATTGGCACGGTGGCCGCGTCGTCTTGCGCCGCCTACGGTTTCGCGCGTTTCAACTTTCCCTTCAAGAATGTGCTCTTCATGATCATGATCGGCACAATCGTCCTGCCGCCGGCGGTAACGCTTGTGCCGACCTACGCCTTCTTCGTCAACGTCCTCGGTTGGGGCGGGACGTGGTTGCCGCTAATCGTGCCGGCGATGTTCGGCAATGCCTACAATATCTTCCTGCTGCGCCAATATTTCCTGACGATTCCGCGTGAAATGGAAGAAGCGGCGCAAATCGATGGCGCCGGGCGCGTCCGCACCTTCGTTTCGGTGATTCTGCCGCAAGCGGTACCTGCCTTGACCGCTGTCTCGCTATTCCATTTCTTCTTCGCCTGGAACGATTTCTTCGGTCCGCTGATCTACCTGGCGGGCAATCGCGAAGCCAACCCCATCACAGTTGGCTTGACCGAATTCAACGGCCTCTACAGCTCAGAGACGCAACTGATTTTGGCAGCCGCCGTGATATCAATGATCCCTCCGCTGGCGATATTCTTCCTGGCGCAGCGCGTCTTCATCCAGGGGATTGTGGTCACGGGCGTAGACAAGTAAGACGGCGAAAACGGAATGACATCGTCAGACACTAGCATTCGAAAAGGAGAAAGCTCAATGATGATTAGAAGCCTGATACTTGTAGCGCTGGCGACTTTTCTGCCCGGGCTGGCGCTGGCGCAAGACTCGGCGACGCGGACCATAGACGACTTTGAAACAAGCGACGTCTTCGCCGGGCGCGACGAATACAATAACGCGATTGGCCACGCGCCCTGGGGCGATGTCGCTGGCAATGTCGCGCTCAGTCTCGCCGAAATGGAACGGGACGGGTCCGCCACATCAGTGCTGGAGATCAACTATGATATCGGCGCCTGGGGCGGCTTCACGCATGCGCTCACCGACGGCGGCAATTGGATCAGCGATGACTGGACCGGGCACAACGCCCTGCGCTTCTGGCTCTATGGCAACAATACCGGCGGGATGGTGCAGGTTGAGATCTTTGACAACCGCAACCCCAACCTGAACAGCGATAGCGCCGAGCGCTGGTTCTATCGCATCGCCGACGACTACGCCGGCTGGCAGGAATTCGCCATCGCTTTCCGCAGCTTCCAAAGGCGAACCGACTGGCAGCCGGGCGGCGCGCCGGACGACGGCTTGGGCTTGAACCAGGTCTCGGGCTATGCCTTCGGCTTCCCGGCCGGAACCGGTCCCCAAACCGCCTATCTGGACGACGTGGCATTAACGACTTTAGGCGTCGACCCGCTGATCCTCAACGACTTTGAAATGGACGAACTCTTCCTGGCGCAAGACAGCTTCGGCAACGATATCGGCTTCGCGCCCTGGGGCGATACGCCGGACAATGTCACATTGAGCCTGACGGAAGCAGTCCGCAGCGGCCAGCCTTCGACCGCGCTGACGGTCAATTACGACATCAGCGCTTGGGGCGGCTTCAGCTACCTCTTGAACGACGGCGAAAACTGGACGAGCCAGAATTGGCGCGAGTACAATGCCATTGCCTTGTGGTTCCTCGGCTTCAACACGGGCGCAGAAGTCCAGTTCGAGATATTCGACAACCGCAATCCGGAGCTGGATGGCGATACTGCCGAGCGCTGGTTCATCCGCTTCACTGACGATTCTTTCGGCTGGAAACAGCTTGAGCTTCCTTTCAGCGAGTTTCAGCGGCGCAGTGACTGGCAGCCGGGCGGCGCGCCCGATGACGGCTTCAATCTGAATGCGGTATCTGGCTATGCCTTCGGCTTCCCAACGGGTACGGGGAAAGCCTTCGCCGTCATTGACGATGTGCAATTGGTCTTCCTGGCGGGCTACAGCCTGCCGGAAGCGGACGCGCCCCCTGAAGCAGCGGCGGAAGACGCTCCCGAGCCGGCGCAATTGGCCGCGGTCGCGCTCAACCAAGCTTTGCTGGCGCCGATAGCCTATGCCGAGCCGCTGCTGATCGCCGACTTTGAAGACGGCGTCAAGTTGGTCAAGCAGGAGGATGGCGCCGATATCGGCTTTGTGCCCTGGGGTGATTCGACCGGCAACGCCGTCATCGGCATTGCGCAAGCGATTCCCTTCACGTGGCTGGCGCGCCCCGAAGCCACGGCGCACGACCAGGTCTTGCGCGTCGACTACGAAATTGGCGCTTGGGGCGGCTTCACCTACGCCTTCACTGACGGCGCGGGCTGGGCGAGCCAGGACTGGACCGGGCACAACGCCCTGCGCTTCTGGCTCCATGGCAACGACACCGGGCAAATCATCCAAATCGAAATCTTCGACAATCGCGCGCCCGGCAACAGGGCCGATACCGCCGAGCGCTTCTTCTACCACCTGCTCGACGATTATGCCGGCTGGCAGCAATTCACCATCCCCTTCGCCTATTTCCAGCGGCGCAGCGACTGGCAGCCGGGCGGGGCGCCGGACGACGGCTTCAACCTGGACGCAGTCCATGGCTTCGCCTTTGGCTTCCCAGCCAATGTCGGAGCGCGAACCGCCTATCTCGATCAGGTGGAAGTCGTTGTCGTTGAGGACGCCAGCATGGTAAGCATCGTTGCGCCTGCGACCCTTGCCGCAGTCGAGATTGACGAAAGCATCGGCTGGGATACGCGCGAGTGGGACCTGCTCTGGTCGGATGAGTTTGACGCGGAAGCCGGCGCTCCAATCAACGGCGAATCCTGGACCTGCGAAGTCGGCGGGCATGGCTGGGGCAACAACGAATTGGAATACTACACCGAGCGCGTCGAGAATGTCGCCCATGACGGCGCGGGCAATCTGGTAATCACGGCGCGCGAGGAGACGCTGGACGGGGCAAGCTGCCACTACGGCGAATGCCTCTACACATCGGCGCGCTGCATCACGCAGAACAAGGTCGAGTTCACCTACGGGCGCGTGGAAGCCCGCATCGACATCCCCAACGGGCAGGGCATTTGGCCCGCCTTCTGGATGCTGGGCGCGAACTTCCCCGAAGTCAGTTGGCCCCAGAGCGGCGAGATTGACATTTTGGAGAATGTGGGCGAGAAGAACGTGGTTTACGGCGCATTGCACGGCCCCGGCTACAGCGGCGCCGGCAACCTTGGCCATGCCTATCGCGCCGATGTCAACTTCGACGAGGGCTTCCATGTCTACGCTATTGACTGGGACGAGTATGTCATTCGCTGGTACGTTGATGGCGAGCTGGTCAACTTGATCAGCGTCAACGACCTCGAAGGCAAGCAATGGGTCTACGATCACGATTTCTTCTTGCTGTTGAACGTCGCGGTTGGTGGATACTGGCCCGGTGTGCCCGATGAGACAACGATCTTCCCGCAAAAAATGCTGGTGGATTACGTTCGCGTATATCAACTGAAGACAGAGTAGGCGTTCTACGGTCAACTTCAACGGACACTTTGCCGCCCCGCTGGGATCAGCTGCGGGGCGGTCTGCTTTACGCGGTAATCACCGGGCGCGCTACTATCTCTACGAAGCAAGCCTGCCGCTGGCTTAACGACAAGGCTGCCAAGCTATTTCACTATGCCCTCAGTGTCTCTATGGTTAGAATAAGCCTTCAACGAATCCGGCAAGGAATGGAGTCTACATGAAAATCACAGACGTCAAAGTTCATCTGGCGCGGGAGTGGCGCACCTTCTGCTTCGTCGTGGTCGAAACCGACGAGGGCATCAGCGGCATCGGCGAATCCGGCCTTACCGGCCGCGAACTGGCGGTGGCTGGCGCCATTGAGCATTTCAGACCCCTGCTGATCGGCCAGGATCCCTTCCAAACCGAGCATATCTGGCAGCTGCTCTTCCGCGGCGGTTTCTTCCCGGCGCAGCGCATTCTGACGTCCGCCATCGCCGCCATCGACATCGCCCTGTGGGACATCAAAGGCAAGGCGCTGGGCGTGCCGGTGTATGAGCTGCTGGGCGGGCGCGTCCGCGACCGGGTGCTGACTTACAACCACAACAATGGCGAGACAGTCGAGGAGCTGGTCGAGTGCTGCCAGCAGTCGGTGGCCGAGGGCTGGAAGATGTTGCGCTGGGGTCTGGCGCATCAGCAGAGCGAAATCCTGGAACCTGACGAGGCCGTACGGCGGGCGATCAGGGAGTTTGAGGCGCTGCGACTGGCACTGGGCGACGAGGTCAAGCTCGTCATTGATGTGCATACGCGCCTGAATATGGCGGACTCGCTATGGCTGTGCCAGGAAGTTGAACAATATCGCCCCTATTTCGTTGAAGACCCGCTACGCGTCGAGAATTCGCAATCTTACCGGCAACTGCGCGCCCGAACGACTGTGCCGCTGGCCGCGGGCGAGCAATACAGTTCCAAGTGGGAGTTCCGCCAAATCATCGAAGAAGAGCTGATCGACTACGCGCGCGTCGATCTGTGCATTTGCGCCGGGCTGACCGAAGCCAAGAAGATCGCCGCCATGTGCGAGACGCATTATATCGACCTGGCCGTGCATAATCCCATCGGTCCGGTCGCCGGCTCGGCCTTTCTGCATTTGTGTTTGTCGACGCCGAATTGCGTTGTGCAGGAATTGCCGAAGCGCCCGGGAGAAAGCATGCCCGATCTGGTGCTGAACCAGCCGGAATGGGTGGACGGCTACCTGCTGCCGCCGACTGCGCCGGGCCTGGGCATCGAGTTCAACGCTGAGGCAATCGGCAAGTATCCCTACAGTCTGGGCGAGCGAACGCATCTGCGCCGGGCGGACGGCTCGTTCACGAATTGGTAGAATGGGCAAGTATGGTAAAGTTTCCTTACCACCGAGGACACCGAGATCACCGAGTTCAGTCGTGACGTTTTTGGTTATGGTAGCCAAAACCGCAGCGTCTTTCTCTGTGCCCTTTGTGTTCACTTGCTTATGAAACCCGGCGGATTGCCAATCACGCTCACGTCGAATTCTGTAGGGGCGAGCCACCGGCTCGCCCGTACGCACACTGTTTGTGGTTTCAAAATCCTGTGGGCTAAATTGTGACTTGCGAACGGCTGTGGTTAAAATACAGCACTCCGTGTATACAGGAAGGCGAATATGAGTGAAGTACAGTTGGTATGGGAGATTCCCGCGATCCTGGGCGAGGGGCCGCTGTGGGTCGAGGCGGAGAACGCGGTCTATTGGGTCGACATCTTTAAGAACAAGGTCCACCGCTATGCTCTGGCCGATGGCGGCAAGACGACCTGGACATTCGACTTTGCAGTCACCAGCTTGAGTCCGCGCGCAGGCGGCGGCTTCATCGGCACGATCAACGATGGCTACGTCTGGCTCGACTTTGATGTGCTCTCCGCCCAGCCGATCGTCCTGCCGGAAGCCGATATGCCCGGCAACCGCTTCAACGATGGCAAGGTCGACAAGAGCGGACGCTACTGGGCGGGCACGATGGACATCGGCCAAACCGAGGAGAGCGGCGCGCTGTATCGGCTCGATCCTGACCTGAGCGTGCGGCAATGCGACAGCGATTACATCATCTGCAACGGCCCCACGTTTAACCGAGACAACAGCGTCATCTACCACACCGACAGCATCAAGCGGACGATTTACGCCCTGGACATGGCACCGGACGGCGAGCTGAGCAACAAGCGCGTCTTCACCCAATTCACGCAGGATGATGAAGGCGTGCCCGATGGCATGACGACTGACAGCGAGGATTGCATTTGGGTGGCGCATTTCGGCGGCGCGCGCCTCACGCGTTATTCGCCGGCGGGCGAGATCCTGCAAGTCGTGCCGATGCCGGCGCTGAATATCACCAGTTGTACTTTCGCCGGCGCTGATTTGGACACGCTTTATATCGTCACAGCGAGCACGGCCATGTCGGACGAGCAGTTGAAACAGTATCCCTTGGCGGGCAGCTTGTTCAGCTACCAGCCGGGGGTGAAGGGGCTGCCGACGCCGCTCTTCGGGGCTTAGCGCGAATCTGGTCTGCTGCCGGTTCATTGTCGCTGCCTTCGCGTCTACAACCCAGCCGTGAAGGGCAAGCCGCTATCGCGTGGCTGCGGCATACTCATGTGGCTGCGCCAGCGGGGCAGGCTGGGCAGGCTGGGCGCGTCCAGTGGCAAGGCGCGCACGCCAGTCGCCCGCAGGGTGGTCACCGTCTCGTCGCGCTCGACCACGCCTTTGAACCACAAGAAGCGCTCGCCCCGAATGACCTTGCGCGTCCGCTGGTAGAGGTCGGGGAAGACCACCACATTGATCAATTCGAACTCATCTTCCAGCGTGATGAAGCGGATTTCTTTGGCGGTCTCCGGCGCTTGGATGATGACGACCATGCCGGCCGTCTCGACCACTGCCCCTTTGCGCGCGCGCATCATCTGCTTGCTGTGCAGGATACGCCGCTGGGCGCACCATTTTCGGAAGTACTGCATGGGATGGTGCTGGGTGGATAAACCGGTCGCGGCGAACTCCATATTCAGGCGCTCCATCGCCGTCGGCTCGGACAACTGCGCGGCCGGCGCCTCCAGCCGCAGGGGCAGGCGTCCGCGCGTTTTGTAGAGAACGCCGGCATCCCAAAGCAACTGATGGCGCGACTTATGCCAGCGGTCGAGCGCGCCGGCTTGAATCAGGCGCTCGATTAAGCGCAGGGGCAGCTTGACCCGCCCGATGAAATCAGCCAGATCGGCGAATTCACCGCGCGCGCGCTCGGCCAGCAGCGGGTCCAGCCGGTGGCTCTTCAAGCCCTTGACATACCCCAGCCCGATGCGGATAGCGCCGTCCTGGACCGCGCAATCGGCGGCGCTGTCGTTGATATCCGGCGGCAGCACGCTGATGCCCCCCCGCATGGCGTCGTAGACCAGGGTGCTGGGCGACCAGAAACCCATGGGCTGATGATTGAGGATGGCGGCGTAGAATACCGCCGGGTGATGCAGCTTGAACCAAGCCGACTGGTAAGTCAGCACGGCGAAGCTGGCGGCGTGGCTCTTGGCGAAGGAATAAGCGCCGAAGCCGCGCAGTTGCTCGAATATCGTCCGCGCGACATCTTCGTCCACGCCGTTTTTGAGCGCGCCCTCCATAAAGACGACTTCCAGTTGGTCGAGCAGTTGAAAGGAGTATTTGCTGCCCAGGGCGCGGCGCAGCATCTCGCCTTGGCCGTGGCTGAATCCTGCTATATCGTGCGCCACTTTGAGCACCTGCTCTTGCCAGAGGATGACGCCGAGGGTCTCTTCCAGCGCCGGTTTGAGGCGCTCATCGAGGTAGGTCACTTCTTCGGCGCCGCGCCGCCTCCGCAGGTAGGGATGGACCATATTGCCCATGATGGGACCGGGGCGGATCAAGCTGATGGCGATGACGAGGTCGATGAACTCGCGCGGTTTCAGGCGCGGCAGGGTGTTCATCTGCGCCCGGCTTTCGCATTGGAAGACGCCAAAAGTCTTGGCTTCGGTGATCATCTGGTAGACGCGCGGGTCGTCAAAGGGGATGCTCTCGGCGTCGATGCCGGTACGCTCGACCATTTCGCTGATGGCCGCCAGCATGCGCAAACCCAGCACATCGATTTTGATGATGCCGGCGTCTTCCAGCGCTTCTTTGTCCCATTGCACCACCGTGCGGTCGGGCATTGTCGCCGGCTCGGTGGGCAGGCGGCGCGAGAGCGGCACATCGGAGATGATCTCGCCGCCGTTGTGGATGCCGATATGGCGCACATTGCCCAGCAGCTGCTCGCAGATATCAAAGAATTGCCCCAGATGCGGCGGGGTATGCTGGCCGCGCTCTTCCCAATGGTCGCGCAGAACCGGCTGCATGGCGGGCGCAAAACCCCAGGCTTTGGCGACATCGCGCAGGACGCTGCGATGGCGGTAGGTGACGAAGGTGCAAGCCATGGCGGCGTGCGTGCGCCCATATTTTTCGTAGAGGTACTGGATGACTTCTTCGCGGGTTTCGGCATCGAAGTCCATGTCGATATCGGGCGTCATCTGCCGCTCTTCCGAGAGGAAACGCTCGAAGACGAGGCGGTGCTCGATGGGGTCGATGGGCGCGATCTTGAGCAAGTAAGCGACGACCGAATTGGCGGCCGAGCCGCGTCCCTGGCAGCGGATGCCCTTGTCCCAGGCGAAGCGCACGATATCCCAGACCACCAAAAAGTAATTCGCCAAGCCGGTCGTTTCGATGATGTGCAATTCGTGTTGCAAGCGCGCTTCCATATGCGGGCGATAGCGGTCCGAGCGGCGGCAAAGCCCGGTCAGATAGCCCTGCGCACTCATGCCAGCCGGCACGGGATGTTGTGGCAGGGCCTGCAATTCGGAGGGCAGTTGATAGCGGCAGGCTTCCGCGATGCGCCGGGTATTGCTCAAGGCGCGCGGATAACGCGAGAAGAGCGCCGCCATCGATTCAGTTGATTTCAGGTGGTGCTGGCCGTTGGGGAAGAGCTGCGCCCGTGCCGCGTTCAGCGAGCAATTGTGGCGGATGGCGGTCACGACATCGCTCAAAGGTTTCTCCGCCGGCGTGGGATAGTGGACATGGTTGGTCGCGACGACCTCCAGCTTGAGCGACTCGGCCAACTCGACCAGGGCGGCGACGCGCTGCTCGTCATAGGGTCGGCGGTGATGGTGCAGCTCTATGAAGAAAGCGCCATCGTCAAAGAGCGCCGCATAAGACCGCGCGACCTGCTGAGCCACCTCCATGCCGGCGCTTTCCAGCGTCCGCGCCACCGCGCCTTCGCGCCCGCCGGACAAAGCGATCAGCCCGGCCGCGCGCCCTTCAAGCTGCTCGAAATGCAGCAAGCCTTCGCCCTTTGGCGCCTGGTGCTGGGCTTGCGTGATCAGCCAGCAGAGGTTCTCCCAGCCGGTTTCGTCAGCGACGAGGAGGGTGAGTGCGGCGTCCTCCGGCCCCCTCACCCCCCGGCCCCCTCTCCCACGAGGGGAGAGGGGGAGTCTTTTGCCTGTCCCCCCAACCTCCCTCTCCATTGAAATAGAGAGGGGGGCTTTACCCCTCCCCCCACCCCCCCTCTCCGAAGCGTCAGAGAGGGGGGCTTCGACGTTGGCGGAGGGGGGTGCGATGGTGAGTTCGGCGCCGAGGATGGCTTGGATGTCCAGGGCCTGCGCTGTTTTCTGGAAGCTGACCGCGCCGTAGACATTGTTGTGGTCGGTCAGCGCCAGGCCGGGCAGGCCCAGGCGGGCGGCTTCGGCGACCAGGCTCTCCGGCGGCGCTGTGCCGCGGAGCAGGCTGTAGGCGGAGTGGGCGCGCAGTTCGATGTAGTTATTCACCCCCACCCCCGACCCCTCCCCCATAAAGGGAGAGGGGTGACTCTACTCGCGAAGTTGGTATTGGACATGATGTTCGCGCGATGCAGGCGTTTGAAAATAAAGCAGACACTGATATGTGCAGGCAAAGTCCCTCCCCCCTTGTGGGAGGGGTTGGTTTAGTCATAAAGCCGCTGCAGCGCCCAGCGGTCCGTCAGCAGGTCGTGATAGATCACCAGGGCCATGCCGCCGGCCAGCACCTTGTAATAATCGCGGTAGATGCGCGCGCGCCACCAACACAGGTCCAGCTGCCAGCTCAAAGCGATATGCTCTATCCTGTGCCATGCGCCGCGCCAGCGAATCGCCGTCGGCAGCGCGTCGCGCGTCCGCACCTCTAGCGCTTCGCCATCCGCTTCCGTCGGGTCCGTGTCTGCGCGACTCGACGGGTCAGTGTCACCGCGACCCCACAGCCGGCTCACGCGCTCAGCGCCTCGCTTTCGTATTGCAGCGCCGGCGGGAAGTGGCGCGGCGCATCGGTCAAGCTCAGTTGGTAAACCGTCTCATGAAAACGCCGCCCCCAGGCATTGACCGCGCCCCGCAGCGAGCGCCCCTCGCGCGCGACCTCAAAGAGCGAGAGCTGCTGCGGCTGCAGGGGCGCCAATTCGCTGAGCTGCAGGCTCAGCTCGCTGATGCCGGCCTGGGCCGTCAAGCTTTCCAGCAGGAGTGGCAGTTGCTTTTCAAACTGCCCGAGGCGGCGCAGCGGCGCGCTGGGCTGCAAGTGCAGTTCATGCTTGCCGCGGTTTTCATCCTCCAGCAGAACGACCAGCCGTCCGGCTTCGCGCGCCCCCAGTTGAGCGAGCAGGGCCGGCGCCAGGCGCAGGCAAGCGGCCAGCAGGCTTTCGCGATCGGCAATCGACTCATCAAAAGATAGCGAACCCGCGAGCAGGGCCGGCGGCTGACAGGCTTGCAGCGGACGCGTATCGACGCCCAGCGCCAGGTCATGACAAAAGCAGCCCGCGCGCTCCCATTGCTCGAAGACGGCCGCCCGCGAAAGCGCCGCGAAGTCGCCGATGCTGCGGATGCCCATCATCGGCAAGCGCCGCTGCATATCGGCGTTCAGCGGCAGCAGCGCGGCGGGAAATGGCGCCAGAAAAGCCGCTTCTTCGCCCGGCGCCACCCGGCAATGCGCCGCCCCGCTCGTCCCGGCGACCTGCGCCACGAACTTGCCGCTGGCTGTGCCAATCGTGACTTTGCCGCCCAGCAGGCATTCAACCCGCCCGCGCAGGATCTCGAGTTCACCCGGATGATCGGTCGGCACGAAAAACCAAGCCTTGCCGGGCTGATACATGGGCTCAACCTTGTCGATATGCCCCGCCAGGTCAGCGGTGACTTCGGCGAAGAGGCGGCGATAAACCTCGTCGCGCGCCTGAACAAGCGCCGCGTGCGGGCAGAGCAATTCGGCTTGTTTGCGGCTGTCGCCCGGGCGGACGCCGGCGTCGCGCGCCAGCGCATCGGTCGCCAGCACCTTCAGATGATGCTCGCCGCAGAGCAGGATCAGCGGACCTTCGCCCAGCCCTGGCTGCTGCAAGCGCTCGATGGTCGCCGCCAAATCCCAAATCACCAGAGCGCTGAACATGCTTCCTCCCGCGGGATGGCGAAGGTGGCGCGAACTTGTCGGTAGGGCAGGAAAGGGTGGGCAGTCAGGCGCAATTCGCTGTTGAAGCCGATGATGTCCCCGCGGTCCAGCCGCCAATCCTGCCGCCGACATTCCAGCGCCACTTGCATGCCGGGCAGGGGCACCGGCGACAGAGTCAGCAGGGTCAAGGGGGCATCGCGCAAGACGGCTTTGATCTGGGTCAGCGGCAAGGCGCTCGGCTGATCGACGACCGCCAGGCAAGGCAGTTGCCGCTGCGCCAGCGCGCGGAGCAAAAAAAGCGCGCGCTTCAACGACGTCCCGCTGAGCAGCAGCAAGCGCTCGACCGCGACGCCGGCCGCCGCCGCGTTGGGCGGGTCGAAAAGCCGCCCCATATCCAGGTAGACCACCGTCAAACCCTCCGCCTGCGCGCAGGCCACCGCACTGTAAAGCAAGCTGGTCGCGCCCGATGTCGGCTGCCCGCTGAGGCAATGCGTCGCGCCGCGCAGCAAGCCGCCATCGAGCAGTTCATCGGCCGCCGCCATGCCGGTGCTCAAGGTCTCGCGCAAAGGCGCCAGCTCAACCGCCGGCCGCAGCGTCTGATAACCGAAGCGCTGTTGTATATCGGCCACGAGCAATTCAAGGGACATCTGTTTCCCTGCCTTTCACCGTGTCAATACAGTGTATGGAGAGCTTAGAACATTTGTACTATTTTGTCAAGGTGTTTGCGCAAAGCGAATTGTATAGGGGCGAGCCGGCGGCTGCCCGCAGGCACGACGTGATATCGCTGGATTGCGGGCCGGGTCTATACGACCAGGGCGTCCCGCCCACCCTTCACGCGCCATACACGTCGACTTATGATGAACGAAAGAAAAGCGCAGCCGACTGAGCCGACCCATGCCATTGATGGAAGACAATATCCGCCCGCCCATCTCGCTTGACCAGGCGCGGTCCATCGCGGAAGAGCGTTACGGCATCCAGCCCGCTTCCATTCAGGAGTTGCCCGCCGAGCTGGACCGGAACTTCCTCCTGCGTACAAAAGCGAGCGGGGAATGCGTGCTTAAGATCGCCCACAGCAGCGTCAGCGATGAGGTCCTCGACTTGCAGAACCGCACGCTGCGCCACCTGCGCGTCACGCTGGATATCATCCCCGAAGTGATGCCGGCAAAGGACGGCGCCGAAACGATTCATGTCAGCGGGTCTAATGGCGAACCTTACCGCGCCCGCCTGCTGCGCTATATCGAGGGCTGCCCGCTCAGTGATTTCCGTCCGCTCTCGGACGACCTGCTCGCCGATATCGGGCGACAGCTTGGCCAGCTCAGCGCGCGCATGCAGAGCTTCCGCCACGACGAAAAGCGGCCAACCTACCGCTGGAACATCCTCAATCTTAAAGAGGTAGCGCAATACGCTGCCGACCTGCCGCCGGAGAAAAAGTCGCTTCTGGACCATTTCCTGCGCCTCTACGACCAGGAGCTCCTGCCCGCCCTGCCAGAACTGCGCCACAGCCATATCTACAACGACCCCAACGACAGCAATATCCTCATTCGCGCCAGCGGTCCCGCAGCGCCGCGCGTCGCCGGCATGATCGACTTCGGCGATATGGTCCACGCTCCCACAATCGCCGATCTGGCCATCGCCCTCGCCTATATCATGATGGACGGCGACCAGCCGCTGGACAAAGCCGCCCCCGTCATTCGCGCTTATGACGAGGATTTTCCGCTGACCGACCAGGAAATTCGCCTGCTCTATCCGCTGATCGCCGCCCGCCTCTGCCTCAGCGTCTGCATCTCCTGGCATCAGCAACGGCAGGAGCCGGACAATCGCCACCTCAGCATCAGCGAACGCGGCGCCTGGGAATTACTGGCAACACTGCGGGCGACTCATCCACGCTACGCCCACTACAGCTTCCGCGCCGCCTGCGGCCGGTCCCCCTGCCCTCGAACAGCCGCCATCGTCAACTGGCTGAAATCAACAGCATCATTGCCGATCCTCGGCTTTCCCTTAACCGCGGAAAACAGCAAGCTGATCGACCTCGGCCTGACCAGCCGAATCCTGGCGCGCGTCGACGATCTATCGGATCCCCGCCGATATGAGCAGCCTTTGCGCGATCATCTCGGCGATGGCACGGTCGGAATCGGCTTCTACAATGAAGTCCGCCCAATCTACCTGGCCGACATGTTCGCCATCGACCATCAGGAACGGCGGACAGTGCATATCGGCGTCGACCTCTTCGCGCCGGCGGGCGCCGCGATTCATGCGCCTCTGGATGGCGAAATCCATAGCCTGGCCGATCAGATCGACGAACAAGATTACGGTCCGGTCTTGATCCTCAAACATCAGCCGCGTCCGGACATCCGCTTTTATACGCTCTATGGCCACCTTTCGCCGGAGACGCTCGAGCGCTGGCAAGTCGGGCAGGCAGTCTCCGCTGGCGATCTCATCGCGCATATCGGCGACTTCCCGCGCAACGGCAATTGGACACCGCATCTGCACTTCCAAATCATCAGCGATATGCTCGCTTTCAAGCACAGCTTCCCCGGCGTCTGTTCACCGCGAGGGCGCGCGCTCTGGACATCGCTTTCGCCCGATCCCAATCTGATCTTACGCCTGCCCTACTCCCTGCAACCGGCGCCAAAATCGACTCCCGCCGAACTCACAGCGAGGCGGAAAGCGGCGCTAAATCCCGCCCTCAGCCTGTCCTATCGGCAGCCGCTCAAGATCGTCCGCGCTTATCTGCATCATCTCTATGACGAGGATGGGCTGCCCTACCTCGACTGCGTCAACAATGTGGCTCACATCGGGCACAGTCATCCGCGCATCGTCCGCGCCGCCCAAGACCAATTGGCGCTGCTCAACACCAACACGCGCTACCTGCACGATACCATCGTCGAATACGCCGAAGCCTTGACCGCGACGCTGCCCGATCGGCTCTCGGTCTGTTTCTTCGTCAACAGCGGCAGCGAAGCGAACGAACTGGCGCTCCGCCTGGCGCAGGCAACCACCGGCGGCCGCGATGTCATCGTCATCGACCACGCCTATCATGGCCACACTAACGCGCTGATCGACATCAGCCCCTACAAATTCAAGGGACCCGGCGGGCGCGGCAAACGCGAACACGTTCATGTCGCCGCGATGCCCGATGGCTACCGGGGCGCCTGCCGCGGGTTTGATGCGCAAGCCGGCGAATTCTACGCTCGCTCAGTCGCGAAAAATATCGCCGCGATTAAAGCGCGAGGAGCGCAGCTATCCGCCTTCTTCGCCGAGGGCATCATGGGCTGCGGCGGGCAAATGCCTATGCCAGTCGACTACCTTCGTCATGCCTATGCCATGGCGCGAGAAGCGGGAGGCCTTTGTATCGCCGATGAGGCGCAGACTGGCTTTGGTCGCGTCGGCAGCCACTTCTGGTCCTTCGAGTTGAGCGGCGTCCTGCCCGATATCGTGACCATGGGCAAGCCGATGGGCAATGGTCATCCGCTGGGCGCTGTCGTTACGACCCCGGAAATTGCGGCCGCCTTCAACACCGGCATGGAATACTTCAACACCTTCGGCGGCAATCCGGTATCTTGCGCCATCGGCAGGGAGGCGCTGCGCGTCATCCAAGACGAGGGCTTGCAGCGGAACGCGCTTGATATCGGCGTCTACTGGGTAAAGCGCCTGAACTCGCTGAAAGCCGACTTCCCTATCATTGGGCAGGTCCGCGGTTCGGGGCTTTTCCTCGGCATCGACCTGATTCGCGATGGCGCCACGCGCGAACCAGCCGATTGGGAAGCGAGCTACATCGTCGAGCGCATGAAGGGGCGCGGAGTCCTGCTGAGCACTGAAGGACCGCATCACAATGTGCTCAAGCTCAAGCCGCCCATCATCTTCCGGCGCGAGCATGTGGATCTGTTCATGGATGTATTCGCCGAGGCGCTGGGCGATACGGTTCTGCAATCCAAGTAGCGCTAGGATCGTTGCGTTTATTTCACTTATTGCGTTTGTTGCGTTTGTGTGGTACGTTCTAGTTGTAATAGAAGGGAGACGAAAGTGGTAGCCTACAATTATGATCTGCCAACTGCAGAGGACTCAGATCTGGCTCGCGAAGCAAGTGCGAAGATTATTCCATTTCTTCGCGATCACAAACCTTTGGAGTTCCTAGTTAGCGAAAAGGCGGAAGAGCAATTGATCAAGGTGCCTACCATCGCCGTCCCGTTAATTCAACGGGTTATGGAGGCATTAGCTGCCGGGCACGGGGTGACGATTATTCCTCGACACGCCGAACTTACTACAATGGAGGCCGCGGACATTCTAAATGTTTCACGACCGTATCTTGTCAAGCTGCTCGACGCGAACGAGATTCCATTCCATAAAGTTGGAAGGCATCGTCGTATTCGCTTGGATGACCTTTTGGATTACAAGCGACGAATTGACCGAGCACGCGAAGCGATTCTTGATCAGATGGTTCGGGAAGCTGAGGAACTAGGACTCTATGACTAGCCGGCGTCGATACACTGCTCTGCTCGACGCCAACGTCCTAGTTCCTATTCGGTTGACAGACTTATTCGTCCAGCTTGCAGTAGATGACCTATTTCGCGCAAAATGGACACAAGATATACACGACGAGTGGATGAGAGCAGTGCAGAGAATTCACCCGGATATTCAGCTAGAAAGCTTGGTAAAGAGACGCGATCAAATGAATGCCAAGACTAGAGACGCGCTCATAGACGGCTACGAGATGATGATCGATTCGTTGCAATTGCCCGACAATAACGATCGCCACGTTTTGGCCGCAGCAATTGTCGGCGGCTGCGATGTAATTGTCACGTACAACTTGAAAGATTTTCCCAAAGAGATAATGAGCAAGTTTGATTTAGAGGCGCAACATCCCGATGTCTTCCTGGCAAATCACCTTGATCTCTTTCCAGGCAAATTCTGTGCCGCTGTACGCAAGATCCGGGGACGACACGTAAGAATGAAGGGCACCATCAGCGAATATCTTGACAGTCTAACCGAAATAGAGCTTGTAGCTACAGCCACTAGTTTACGCGAGTACGCCAATATACTCGACGTGTAATCTCGCTAGATCAGATAAAACAGCAAAACCCGATGTAGTGCCTTGTCCGTCAAAATAGCGTTTACTTTCTGCAGGTATAAGAATCAACATTCTCTATTCGCCCGTCTGCTTTTCACTTATAGTTGTATTCAAAACCGTAACTAGCTGAGCAAGGCAGATCTCCCGATGACCCAACCCGACCTCCCCGCCAACATCGACATCCGCGGCGAAATCCGACCCGAATACGAATCCATACTCAGCGCGGACGCCTGCGCCTTCCTTGCCGACCTGGCTCGCCGCTATACAAACCGCCGCGACCAACTGCTGCGCGCTCGCGAAGCTCGTCAAGCCGCCATCGACAGCGGGGAACTGCCTGATTTCCTGCCCGAAACCGCCACCATCCGCGACGACCCTAGCTGGCGGGTCGCCCCCGTTCCCGCAGGCCTGCAAGACCGCCGCGTCGAAATCACCGGTCCCACCGACCGCAAAATGGTCATCAACGCCCTCAACTGCGGCGCCAAAGTTTTCATGGCGGATTTCGAAGACGCCAACGCGCCTTCCTGGGACAATATGCTCCAAGGGCAGATCAACCTGCGTGACGCCGTCGACGGCTCCATCACCTTCACCAATCCCGACGGCCGCTTCTATCAACTCAACGAAACGACAGCCACTTTGATGGCGCGGCCGCGCGGCTGGCACCTGGACGAACGCAACTTCGTCGTCGACGGCGCGCCCATCCCCGGCGGACTCTTCGATTTCGGACTTTACTTCTTCCACAACGCTCATACCGCTCTGGAGCGAGACGCCGGTCCTTATTTCTATCTGCCAAAACTCGAGAGCCGCCTGGAAGCGCGCCTCTGGAACGATGTCTTTGTTTACGCACAAAACACCCTCGGCATTCCCCAAGGCACGATCAAAGCGACCGTGCTCATCGAGACAATCCTCGCTGTCTTCGAGGCGGAAGAGATCCTCTACGAATTGCGCGAGCACTCCGCCGGCTTGAATTGCGGCCGCTGGGATTATATCTTCAGCTACATCAAGAAGTTGCGCAATCACGCAGATTATCTGCTTCCCGATCGCGCAGAGGTCACCATGACCGTCCCCTTCATGCGCAACTATACGCTGCATGTCATCAAAGTCTGTCATCGCCGCGGCGCTCACGCCATGGGCGGCATGGCAGCGCAAATCCCCATCCGCAACGACCCCGAACGCAATCATGCCGCGCTGGACAAAGTCCGCGCCGACAAACTGCGCGAGGCGAAAGAAGGGCACGATGGCACCTGGGTCGCTCACCCGGGCTTGGTCCAAATCGCGACCGAGGTCTTCGACGAGTACATGCCGGCAGCCAATCAAGTCGAGAGGCAGCGCGATGATGTGAACGTCGCCGCCGCCGACCTGCTGCAGCCCAGCGATGGCGATATCACCGAAGACGGCGTCCGTCTGAATCTGAAGGTCGGCATCCAATACCTGGAAGCCTGGCTCGGCGGCAACGGTTGCGTGCCGCTCTATCACTTGATGGAGGACGCCGCCACCGCCGAGATAAGCCGCGCCCAGGTCTGGCAGTGGTTGCACAACAGCGCGACACTGGCTGACGGCCGTCCGCTTACGCTCGCGCTCTATAGCAAGCTGCTGGAAGAAGAAATGGACGCCATACGCGGCGAAGTCGGCGCTGACCGCTTCGATAGCGGCCGCTTCCAACTGGCGATGCAGCTTTTTGACGAGATGATCCGCGCCGACGAATTCAGCGAGTTTCTCACTCTGCCGGCTTACCGATATTTGTAGATGCGACCTGGTAGCTTACCCGTTTGCCTACTTCTCGACGCGCCACGTACCAAAACGCGAGGACCGACGCCAGCACCATCGCGACAATCACAAGCAAGCCGCTGTCATAACTGCCGCTCTCATCGCGCAGGCGGCCGACCAGCCAGGGACCCAGCGCCGCGCCGATGCCGAACATGCCGCCCATCAGCCCGTTGATGAAGCCCAAGCCCTGTCCCTGAAAGGCATCGCTGGCCAGCGCCGTCGATTGACTGCTGCGCGTCCCTTCGCCAAGCGCGAAAAACAAGGCATAAAACATGAGGAGAACAACGCTATCCGCAGCGGGCAGCCATTGCAACATAGCCACCGCGCCGAGCAAACCCGCCGCGCCAATGGTGAAGGCAGTCACGCGCCCAAAGCGATCTGACACCCAGCCCAGAGCGATGAAACTGCCGCTCGTCAGCAAGCCAGCCAAGCCCACCACATTCGCCGCCGTCGCCCGATCAATGCCCGCCGATTCCATAACCGCGATCTGATGCACGGTCAAGCTCCGCACCGGACCCAGCGCCGTCAAGCCCACGAGCAGCAGCGCCCAGAAAGTCGGCTGCCGCAGCAAACTGCGCCAGGGCGTCTTCGGTTGGAGCGAGCGACCATGAAAGCTCCGTTCCGACGGGGGTCTTTCCAATCCCAGCACCATCAGCGGCATGAGCACAATGAGGCAGATCAGCGACAAAACCAAATAAGCGCCGCGCCAGTCGAAGAATGTGATGAGCCAGTTCGTCAGCGGCACGAAGACCAAGGAGCCCAAGCCCGTGCCGGCGAAAGCGATGCCAATTGCCCGTCCACGCTGGGCCGGCGTCGTCCAGCCCGCCACCACCGACGCCACCGGACCCAAACCGGTGATGCCCAGCCCACAACCTTCGATGACGCCATAAGACAGCATCAGATCAGTCAGCGAGGTCGCCCGGCTGCTCAGCCACAGACCGGCCGCCATCAAACAGACGCCCAGACCGAAGACCGGGCGCGGACCATAATGATCGAGCGCCAGCCCGGCCAGCGGAGCAGTCAAGGCGAAGAAGAGCATATTCAGACTGAAGATCGCCGCCGAGGCTTCGTTGCTCCAGCCTTCAGTCAGGACGAATTCGGCGAAGAAGACCGAGAAGGACAGGCGAATGCCGAAGATGATGAAGAGCGAGAGCGAGCAGACAACTACAATCCGCGCGGCGGGGCGCAGGTGGCTGTCGGCGGGTTCTGTCATGAATCAGGCGGCGAGTTCTTCGCGCACCGATTCGCGGTCGGACCAGGGGACTGGCGTCACTTGATAAGCTCGCAATGCGGACAAGGCATTATCAGAGATAGTCTGCTCTACATCATTCAAGAGTACAAACGCGCTCGTTTCGGTACGTCGCGCCCTCTTTGTGTCTTCCCATGCAAAGACCGTTCTCTCGACGCTGGCGCGATCCGGGCGATTAATACCTAGCAGCACGCGTTCAGGCCGCGACCTTGACTTCGGTATAACATAATCGTAGTGATGGTCAAACCCGCTGGCTCCAGTCAATTTCACGCCCGGAAAATACCGAATGTTGTGAGACTCGAGCCAAGTCTCGACATCATCCAGAAAGAAGCTAACCATGTGGGGCGAAGCCAAGTAAAACATGTCATTGACTGCAAGCATTGCTTGAATCAGATTGTGTTTTCGCGCGGGGTAATCTCCACTGCTGGCCGTCACAAAGAGTTCGTTAGTCTTCGCGTCCTTTTGCACGCCAAAACCCCGCAGCGTCATTGCTAGGAGATTCTTCCGCTTAGGCGTGTCCAACTGACAGCCGGACATTTCCAGGTCGCTAATGGTATAGCCGTCGTCCGTCAGCCGGTATCCCATTGCTTCGCGTCTGACGTAGATTTGCATATAGTCATTGTGTCGATCAAGGAAGGGCGTTGTTACCTCAACCCAATCGTCAATCGCTTCCAACGTGGTCTTTTCTTTGAGCCAGGAAAAGTATAGTTCCTTCAGCTCATGAAACTCAGCAATCATTACAGCAAGTCCCACTGAAATTTGGGCGGTGCAGTTATGTTACAGTAAATCATAAATTCCTCCAACGTCCTATGATGGTCGTCCAAAGTCGTGAAGTGCTCGGATGGCACGGGTCTCGCCCAGTCACTGCCCCACCCTTCCCGATATAGGTGGAGGTGCAGCGCCGGAAAATCTGTTTCGTCTTTCTCGTTGTGATGAGGCTGCCCACCGAGATCAATGCGAGCAAGTATCACCGTCCGTCTGGCCCGCAGCTGAAACCTGGCCCTGCGCGCGTTTTTGGCGCTGCGCCACACATCAAGCAGAAACTCTTCGCGACCGTCCGTCGACCGCAATGCAATGGTTAAACTCAGTCCCGGTGCAGGAAACGGAACAGCATCGGTGGCCAAACGATGCTTCTCCATTCGCATTAGCTCGTCAGCTTCGGCCTGCGTCAAATCCGCATCAGCCATTAGTCACTTGCTTTCTGCGCTATCACCGGCATCGTCGAATTCGCCGCCGGCATCACCCCAACCCGCGCATCGCCAGGCAGTTCGCTCAGCGCCCGCTCAATCGCCGCCTGCAAGTCCGGCTGTGGATGCAGCAGCAAGTCCCGCGCCAGGTCATCATCCAACTCGGATACCAGGCTCACACTCACCCGGGAAGCATCGCGCGAGACCTGAAAAGCCTTGTGCCGCCCCACCTTGAAGCCGTCGCGGGCGAAGCGCTCGAATACGTCATCGTGGTTGCGGATTCGCGGATGGCGCATCCAGTATTCGTATTCCCGGTTGCCGCTGCCTTCGGGGCAGGCGGCGCAGAGTATCAACCGCCCGCCAGCGCGCGTCGCCAGCGCGGCATGCGCCATGCCCTTCTGCGCCTGATAGAGGTTGATGTCTTTGGGATGCCCGCCCGGCGAGGCGATCATCAGGTCGAATGGCGCCGCCACCGGGACTTCAAACAAAGCCCGCGCCTCGGGTATGCCCGCCTGCATTACGGCATAGGCATCGCCGGCAAAAGCGCGGATGATCTGCTTTTCGCGGTTCAAGATAGCGTTCACACAGAAATCAATGCCGATCAGACGCCCGATGTCTTCCACATCCTGCCGCGCCGGATTCCGCTGATATTCGCCCAGACGAGCGCCAGCCTCTTGCATCATCGCGTGATTGTGATTGATCGTGCGCTCGCCGGCCAAACCAATCGCGGCGCTCTTGACCCCGCCGGAGAAACCCTGAAACTGATGCGGCTCGATATTGCCGATGACGATGCGATAATCGGCCGCCATGTAGTCGCTGTTGATGAAGACCGGCGTACCGCGCGCCGTTTCTCCCAGGTGAGTCAGATTCGCCTCGTCAATCGCGTCATGGCAGACGACGCGATACGTATTGAGAATCTCCTCGGGCAAAATGCTTCCGAACTCGGCCGGCGCCATGCGCGGATGCGTGCCGGTCGCGATGATGAAGAGCACATCCTCAGCGCGGACGCCGGCATGGCGCATGCCATTCAGCACCGGCGGCAACAAATGCTCATGCGGCACGGGGCGCGTCTTGTCGTTGATGGCGATGGCGACGGTCTGTCCGGCGCGCGGCGGCTTGACTTCGCCGAGCGGATTGTAAACGGCTTGCAGCGCCAAGGTCGCCGGGTCTTCCGCGGACGCTTGCTCGCGGGGCAGAACAAACTCAAGCGCATAGCCGCCCGGCAATTCAGCTCTCAGATGATTCATTCCGTAGGGAATCTCGACTTGCATCTCGTCCATCCTTTTTCGGTCGCGATCGAGCACAATGCAGCTAGCGGATCACTGTTCCGTCAACTTCGCTAAAGCCTCCCGGAAATGCGCGCAAAATCATAACTATATAGATACTGTATCTACAGGGGGGGGAGCGGGATAGAGTCTGCATTAGAGGTCAGGCAGCGCGGATTTGGTCTTGCCTGCGGGACAGGCGACTCGGTGTTCATGATATCGAGGGTAGCAGAAAACGATAGGGAATGGGCGACCAAATGTTCGCGTATAAGCTAGTGAGATTCTCGAGCGCAAGCGGGCGAGCCAGTGTCTCGCCCCGACGGTTCGCAATCTGGTGGGGAATGGGAAGTTAAATGCTCGGACCGACACGATGGATGGCGAAGCTGTTGTTGTCGCGCAGCGCCTCGGATTTGGTCAGATAGCCACTGCAGACCCGCGCCACTTCGTCGTAGACGATCCGCCCGGCTTCCGCCAGCGTAATCTCATCGGTGAAGACGCCGCTGACATCAACATCGACCGTGTCGCGCATCAGCTCGAAGGAGCCGCGATTGCCCGTCACTTTGATGGTCGGCATGATGGGATGGTTGGAGGTGTGGCCGCCGCCGGTGCAGAAGGTCAGCACCTGGCAGCCGGCCGCCGCCATGCTGCTGATGCTCTCCGCGCCCATGCCCGGCCCGTACATGACGTAGTTGCCTGCTTCGGTCTTGGTCGGCGCTTCGGCGATCTCGAGGTATTCGATGATAGGGCTGTCGCCGATTTTCTTGACCGCGCCCATGGATTTCTCTTCGATGGTGGTCA
Source organism: Anaerolineae bacterium (assembly GCA_022824465.1). Lineage (GTDB taxonomy): Bacteria > Chloroflexota > Anaerolineae > Aggregatilineales > Phototrophicaceae > UBA6055. Next base: position 11,355 of record JAJDZV010000003.1, on the reverse strand, counting down.
GCCCGCCCGCCATATTGTCGCCGGTGGGCTGGGAGCCGCGGATGTCCTCGCCGCTGGCAAGCGCCCGCGCTTCCATGTGCCGCACGCCAGCCAGGATCGCTTCCGCCACCGCTGGGCTGGCGGCTTTCTCGGTCAGCCAATTCTCGCAGCCCATCCACTCGGTGCATTCCGCCATCAACATGCGCCCGCCCTGCGCGATCAGTAGCTCGCCGGCGAGACCGTTAGCCGGGTTGCTGGCCAAGCCAGACGTGGTATCGGAGGTGCCGCATTCGGTCCCGAATAGGATCTTGCTCATCGGCGCCAAGTCGCGTTGATAGAGACTGATCCGTCGCGCGAAATCCTGGGCATAGCGGGTGGCTTTCTCCACCGCGCTGATGAAACCGCCCTCGCCGCGGATGTTCACGGTGGCGATTAGCTTTCCCGTCGGCGCGATATCATCGGCCAGGTCTTCGGCGGTCATGCCCTCTTCTTTGAAATGATCGATGATGACCACCGCGCCCACATTCGGGTTCATCGCCGTGCCCGCCAGAAATCGCCGCGTCACGCGCAAGTCGGGCGCCACCTGACAGCGGCCGTTGGCATGCACGATGGGCACAGCGCCGTGGATGGTATCGGCGACGCGCTCGCAGACAGTGTTGGCATAAACCGTGCCCGAAAGAATCAATACATGATTGCGTATCCCGACATCGCCGTTGGGGCGGTGGAAACCCATGAATTGTGACATTTTGATGTTCTCCTTGTGGTGTTTGCGGGCGACCCGGTGGGTGGCGCCAGTGAATCCCTATACGCGGCAGGCGACTTGATAAGTCGCCCCTACAGCGCGCCTTCATTCGGCGGACACAGTTACGCGCTCAGCCAGATCGCCGCGGCCGCGATTGCTCTCGACATTATGCGTGTGGACGTGGTCGCCGGCTTTGATGTCGCAACTGGCCGAGCCGATGCTCAAGCCGTACTTGAGCACGGTGTCGCCGGCGGCGATGTCCATCAGCGCGATCTTGTGCCCGTAGGCGATGTCAGCCTGGGCGATGACTTCGAGGTCGCTGCGCTCGCCGTTGCAGCCGACATGGTCGCCGGTTTGGATGGGTTCGAGGACGGCGGTGCCGACGTTGTCGGTGGCGTAGACGACGAATACTTTTTTCATTTGGGCACCTTTCTGCGGTCTGATTAGGCTGTATTGTCCAACGATGGGGCGGGTCTTACAAGGCGTAGCTCAGGACGAAGAAGTCCCCATTCATCGGATGCTTTATGATCAGCTTTCGGGCCGCTGCCCATTCTTCTTTCGTTAACACGCTCTTCAAATGCCGTCTTCGTTCACGGAACTCCTCATCCATACCATATGGGATTATTAAATTGATTGTGTCATCCCTTATCGCTGGAAAGTAATCCGGATCCAAGATATTCGCTTTCTTGATGACATCGGTATCAACTTCAAGCCTGAAGGCCACTGATGCATTCTTGACACGGCGAAACTGTTGGGAAATGACCTCTTGCGCCATCGCGCGTGAAAGCAAATCCATTAGTTCGGGACTTATTGCCCGCTTGTCTTCACCCATACAGTCGGATAAGGCCTGAACAAGCGCCAGCCGAACGACTTGCTCTGTCTTGACCGTCTCAAAGAAGCTGCCGTGCACGAGACAAACCTTCGTGTAACATAGACGCTTGCCTCGAATCAAGTAATAGACTTCGCGAACCAACATTGACTCCGCCTCTTCGCCAGCCGCTTTCATGGACTTGTAAATCTCATTTGCCTTGTCATGCCCTAATGAATCAATGGACATCGCGCCAGAGGGGACATGCGATCGGAAAAGCGGTATAGAATACGATCTACTGTTTTTTAGTCCGATCAACTCGCCGCCCGGCGGGTCGCCACCGGGATTCATGCGAAGCGCGAGCGATGGGAAGTCACCTTTGCCTTGATAGGACATGGGCTGCGAAGGAAACGGATATCTCGTCAAATTCGGCACGAACTGAAAACGTCCGCGTACATGCACGAGATAAGCAAAAAAGTGATAGATGGAATACATGTTGTCACCTCCGCGCTACCTTTGGTGTCAACATGGCCACAGCTTCTGCGGATAATCAATAGTTCTTGATGAAAAGCTCTTTTCCCTTTTCCGCTTTGCCCTGCATGTAATTGTTCATACCATATTGCAGCGTCCACTCGCTGATATTCGCGAAGCTGAATAGGTCGCGGATTCGCGGCGAATCATCATAAGTTATCAGCCACTTGTGTGGACAGCGGCGCATGTTCTCTGCAAATCGCTCGTGGTCGAAACTGGTATGAAGCTCGCCGTTTACACCATAGAGTCTCGACTGCGTCGCTTTCCAATAAGGCGGATCGAGGAAGACGAAGACGTTTTCACCTTCGCTGTGCAGCAAGGCCTCGTAATCGCCATGGCATATATCCACTTCCCTAAGCAGCGGCTCAAGTCGCCACAATCTGCCAATTGAGGACTGTGTGAAGCGACGCTCGTAGGCGTATTGCGAATATCCGCCTGAATCCACCACGCCGGAAAAGGTGATGCGGTTCAAGACAAAATAACGTACCGCCCGTTCCATTTCCGTACACATTGTTCCGGGCGTGTGTAGAAAGCGCCATAGCTCGCGCCCATCGTTATAACCGTCCCTAAATGACTGTACACAATGCGCGAGTTCGTCGATATTCTGTTGCGCGGCCTGCCAAAAGTGAATCAAGTCATCGTTGAGATCGTTAATTACATAGCGCTGGATTCGCCGTCCAAAGAGACACTTGATCGCCAGGAAGACCGAGCCGCCGCCGACGAATGGCTCGCGGTATTCCTCAATGTGCGCCGGCACATGTTGGAGGATTTGCTTGATAGCGCGCGACTTGCCGCCGGGGTAGCGTAAAGGACTCTTTACAGCATTCATTTGTTCGGCGCGATTTCGATAGTAAAGCCGGGATTAACTAGAACCTCATTCTGGAGCGCGTTGAGCAAATTAACATGGTCCTGCGACAACTGATTTTGTTCAGCGAACACCGTGATGTCACGCCTGTCATCTGCCGGCAGTCTGAGCCTGCCCTGCAAGTTACCGGTGAGCTTTACCCTCGTCTCAAATGGTATCTCGTGGCCATCAAGATACAAATTCCCGATACTCATAAACAGTATATTCTTGAATAAGGCATCCCGTGTTGCGTCTAGGCTGGGCAAGCGTCCCTTGCCGCTGTTCTTCGATTCCTGAACGATTAGCCGGTCGCCTTCCCAAAAGACTTCATCCGCCGTCAGATGATACCTGCCACCCAGAAAATTGTTGAGGTCTATCGACGCCTTTCGACCATCACGCAGAAATTCAAGTTCATGCAGGGTCGCTGCTTCGCTCCTTGAGGAACGAGATGAGCGCTTCGACGACTGCTCGGCAAAGGCGGCGATACTGAAGCGGCCGTCAACCATAGCCTGCTCCAGCAGCCGCAAGTGATTTTCTGCTCGATGCATGACCAGATCATACCTTTGCCCGATCTCTTGGTAGCACTCCACCGCGCGGCGATACACCCGTTCATAGTCACGCTCGAAGTGCATCTCATTCCAGTGATGCGCCGACAATTTGTAGCGTTTTATCTCGTGGAGTCGAGCAATGACGAATTGCTGGTTTAACCGCTGATCCGTAATGCGATTCGGCAGCCTTTTATGTGGCTGCGCGCGTTCGTACCAGGCCAAGGCAATATGCACATTCATGAGATTCATGCGCGATAAAGTAGTGAAGGTCACCCGGTCGTTATTCTGCGAGCCGCCGCCTTCATCTTTCAGCACCGGGATCACCGTCACCATTTTGGACAGGTGGTAGGTCTTGTATGTGCGCGCAGGGCCATAGGAGCGGCTGGGCTTCGGGGATAGCCATTTGCAGTAGGGAAACATCGTTTCTTCATCAAACACGAGCATGCCGCATGGTGGCGCGTCGTTAATGTCTATCGTATCAAAGTCCAGCTTTGGCAGCAGGCCAGTGCGCAGTTGCGGATCATAATCAATGCGTTTGACAGTGCCGGTAAAATGCAGCTTTTTCTTCAGAATGCCCCCTCACCCAAACTGCGGCAGATACTCCGCATTCGCCGCCAACAAATCATCAAGGATGGCGCGCCCGCTGTCAATATCCGTCAACATCGGATCAAGCAGCAGCGCCTGCAAAGCCAACTCGCGATCGCCCGTCAGCGCCGCCTCGGCCACCAGCTCGCTCAAAGCCAGCTCCCGCCGGCACAACTCGGCGATCGGCGCTGGCAAAGGCGGGAAGCGCTCGCCCACAAAGCCCGCCCCGCTCACGACGCCCGGCGTCTCGATGATGGCGCCGTCCGGCAAGTTCGGAATATACCCCCGATTCGGGATATTGAGCTGCGGATGCTGATACGGGCGGTCGTAATGCGCCGCTTCCACCAACTCCGGGATGCCCTCGTCCAGCATCCCGTGCCGCGAAAGATCGCGCAGGTCATTGACATCAACCCGACCCGCCACGATGTCTCGCGCCAGCTTGTCCCGATAGGCGCGGCGTTTGCGATTGCCCGCCCAACTCTGCAACTTCAGATCGTACTTAAGCCAGGGCTGCGTAGCGGAATCGCTGACCCAGGTCAGATATTCGCAGAGATGGCTGTCGCCGGCGGTGGGCATTAAGCCATAAATCTCAAAGACGTCGCGGCTAAGCGGCTCGAAGTCGCGGCGGAAATGATTCAGCCAGCGATCGCGCAGCTCCGGGTAGAGGTCTTCGCCCGTATGTTTGTCGCGGATCTCGTATACCCAGGAGAAATGATTGATGCCGGCCGCCTTGATTTCGAGATGCTTCACCGCCTCCCCCGCCACCGACAAGAATGCCGGCATATTGTCGGCATCCGTATGCACATGGAAGCCAGCCGGCACGGCGATGCCCCAGCGATCGGCCAGCACGGTCGCCGCCATCGTGTAGCCCCAGAGCAGTTGATGGCACAAGCCGACGACTTTGATCTTGCTGTAGCGATGAATGGCAGTCGTGAGGCGAATCAGCGGATTGACCAGATTCAAGTACCAGGCATCGGGGCAGAGTTCCTCCATATCCCGCGCGATCGCCATGATGAGCGGCAGGTTGCGCGCGGTATGGGCGAAGGCGCCCGGTCCGCCATTCTCGGCATAAGGCTGCCGCAGGCCATGCTTCATCGGGATGCGCCAATCCTGCTCCCAGACTGTCTCGCGCTGGCCTACTTGAATCGAGACCAGCACGAAGTCGGCGCCGGGCAGCAGTTCGCGCCGCTCGGTCGAGCTGCTGATGGTCATCTCGGCATCCCAAGCGCGGTTCATGATATCAGCCAGTTGATGGATGATCGTCAGTCCTTCGGCGTTGATGTCGCAGAGCGCGAGTTCCGCGCCTTTCATGGCGGGATGCTGAATGATGGCGGATAGCGCGCCCAAGCCGAAAACCGCGCTGCCCGCGCCGATGACGACGATTTTGGGTGGCGCAATAGCGCGCCTGTTGCCTGAAACGGTATCTTGCCGCAACTCAATAATTCCTGCAAAAACTGCAAGCGGCCTCCCAGACCGCTCTCAGCAAAAGTCTCTGTATCTTTGAGGTCAATCCCCCGGCAGTTACTTCATCCCCGTTGTCGCAATCCCAGTCGTGATGTACTTCTGCAAAAAGCCGAAGACGAAAGTGATCGGCAGCGCCGTCAGCACCGTCATCGCCAGGATTAAGTCCCACTGTATGGTCAGGTCGCCCTGGAAGGTCTCCAGCCCGACTTGCAGGGTGAACATCTCATCGGTGGTCATGACGATCTTGGGCCAGAGAAAATCATTCCAGCGCCAGATGGTCGAAAATATCGCCAGCACGGCCAACGCCGGCGCCGCCAAGGGCAGAATCACTTGCCAATAAATCCGCCACTCGCTCGCCCCGTCTATCCGCGCCGAATCCAGCAATTCGTCCGGGATCGTCAGCATATATTGCCGCAGCAGGAAGACGCCCGTCGGCGTGCCGATGGTCGGGATGATGATGCCGATTAACTGGTTGTTCCAGCCCAGCGCCGTGATTAGCAGGAAGGCCGGCACAAGGATCACCGAGAGCGGCACCATCAACGTGCTGATGATCAGCATGAAGATGACGCCACGCCCGCGAAAGCGATACTTGCTCAGCGCGAAAGCCGCCATGCTGTTGACAAAGAGCGTCAGAACGGTCGCCGCCGCCGTCACCGTGACGCTGTTGGCCAGGTAGCGCCAGAAGTTGAAACTCTCGACGCCGCGGGTGTAGTTGTCGAAGCTGAAGCGCACGCTCTCGACCGGCTCGCGGTCATTCAGCTTGACCTTGATGATGCCGGCTTCGGGATCGGCCGGGTCGATCATCTGCGCCTCCAAGCCCACGCGGCGGATCTGAACCAGTTGCGCGCTCGAGCCGTCCTCCAGCCTCACTCGGTAAAGCGGCAGCGGCTCGTCATAGCCCTCGACCGCCACCAACTCCTGATGATATGGCAGGAAGCGCGGCGGAAAGCGCTTGATATCGCCCGAGCTCTTGAACGAAGACATCACCAGCCAGAGCACCGGACCAAACATGACGATGACGCCGAGAAGCAGGTAGCCATAGGTGAAGAAGCCGCGCCGCCGGTCCGTGCTGAAGAGCCAGCCGAGCGCGTCGCCAAGCGAATCGACCGCGACCTGAAGAAGCGCCAGGACCGGGGCGAATGTCCGCGCCAAGCCAGCGCGTAAACCGGCGGCGTCGGGAAGCGGCAAGCCCGTGGCTTTGCTCGCCTCTTCCGCTTCCAGGCCGGTGCCCTGCACACGAATCTGAATGATCGTCAAGACGATGAGCACGCTGGCCATCACAAGCGAGGTGGCCGCGGCCAAGCCAAACTCGCGGAAGGGGCTGGCGAAGCCGTTATTGTAGATGTAATGCACGATGTAGAGCGTCGCCGAGCCCGGTCCGCCGCCGGTGAAGGCGAAGACCACATCGAATATCTGCACCGCCCGGATGGTGGAGAGGACGATGACCACCAGCATCGTTGGCGCCAGCAGTGGCAAGGTAATCGAGCGAAAGGCGCGCCAACTGCTCGCCCCGTCAATCGCCGCCGCTTCGTACAGGTCGGCCGGGATGGCTTGCAAACCCGCCAGCAGGATCAGCGTGTAAAAACCCATTAGCGACCAGACGCTGACCATCACCACCCAGAAGCGCGCCCAATTGCGGTCGGTGAGGAAGCGTAGTTTCTCCCCGCCCAAGCTGACAATGACGGCATTGAACAAGCCGTTCTCTTGCAGCATCCAGCGCCATATCAGCGCGACCACGATCGGCGACAGCAGCACCGGGTAAAAGAAAACGCTGCGGAAGAAGCCGCGCGCCCGAATCCGCCCGTTGAGCACAACGGCCGTCAGCAGCGAAACGCCGATCATCACCGCCACCTGCGTGACGACGAAGCCGGCTGTGTTCAGCACCGCTGCCGCGAACAGATCTTCATCGCAAGTGGCCGGGCGCAGGAAGTCGCCGCAATCGAAGAGCCGTTCCAGATTAGCAGCGCCGACATACGGGCGCTGATTGAGAAAGAGCTTGTCGCTGCCGGTGAAGGTATAGACGAAGTTGAAGAGCATGGGGAAAAGCACAAAAACAGAAAAAACAAGCATATTCGGCGCGACGAAGACATACGCCATGCCGGTCACGCCGGTGAACTTTTGTATGCGATTGAAGAAGCCGTCAAAAAGGCTGACGAAACTGTCAACGAATCGATTCATGGCACTACCGAACTAAGCGCAAGACTCACCACCGCCGCCAAAAGACACGCGTCGACCGAGGCGCAAAACCGGCTCGCCGGCACAAGGAAGCGCCTTTAGCGATGGAAGAACTATCCCTCGGCATACCGATCTTCTTCCGCCTCGGCAACTGTTTCCCGCAGTAGCGAAAGCGCCTCGTCCAGCGTCAACTCGCCGGCGAAATACCGCCGCAGATAAATATTTGATGCTTCATAGTAGACGGGAGTCAAGGGATGCAGATCAAGCGCAATCCCCTGAAATTGCAGCCGGGGCACTTCCCGCGCGAAGCTGCTCAGGGCCGCCGAGACAACCGGATCATCCGTAGCATAGTCGATATCGCGCCGGACCACCCTCTCGCTAATAGGGATGTTTAGCGTGCGCGCCGCAAACTCAGTGGTTATGGCCGGTTGCAAGAGATATTCAAAGACTCTGGCGACAGCCTCAGGCTGCGCAGTCGCGGCAAAAGCGACAAGTCCGGTTAATTGGGCGACACCCGTGCTGCCGCCTTCGCCAGACGGATTGGGTACGATTGCCCAGTCAAACTCATCGCCGATTTGGGCGGCCACTTCTTCTACTTTCCAACTGCCGCAAATATACATTAGGGCTTCGCCGCGGACAAAATACTCCTGAGACTTTCCTGTACCGAGCAAGGTGTCGCTCGGCGTCTTGCCGTCTTCCAAGAGATCTGTGAGGATCATTAGAAATTCACGCAAGCCGTCAAGATCCGCCGAGCTCAATTTCAAATTGTGGTAGTAATCAGCGCCCAAGCTCATGGCTGGACCCACCAGGCGATGATCCTTGTTATCCACCGACAGCGCGTAAGAAGCGTCGGTCGCTGCGACGACCTTGCCTAGCGCGGCCAGCCAATCATCCCAACTGGCAACTTCGCCGCCAGCGCCGGGGACAGGTACGCCCGCCTCTTCAAATCGTGATAGATTGACGAAGGGCGCGACGACCTTTGCCGTATCAGGAAAGCCGTAGAGGCCAATATCCTGGAAATAGCTGCTCATGGAACGGAAGATGAATTCGGGAAAGCTCTTGTACAAGTATCCCGGATCAGCCAGCAGCGGGCGCAGATTGAGATAGTGCCCTTCCAAGACATCCAGGTCACTTACTCGCGCGAAATCCGGCGGCGCCCCCGCTTCCACGTCAGCGGACAACCGCTCATGAATCACCGCCTCTGCGACCACTTCCACCGCGACGCTGATATCAGGATTCTCTTGCGAGAAACGGTCCAGCAAGTCGGCGTACACCTCGCATTCATTGCGGTCCTGAAAACAGAGAAAGCGCAGTGGCGCCGCCTCTTGCGAAGCGGTCAAGCCACTTGCGGACAGTAGAGCGATCATCGACAGAATGGCGAGCAGTGATTTACGCATCATTTACCCCGAATTGCCGGATGGATGGGCAAAATAATGATGGGCGGGAGGGCGAGCCAATGGGTCGCCCCTACGTTGCGTGCGCTGGCGAACAACGGCATTCGAAAGCCCCCTCTCCCACTTTGGGCGAGGGGGTTTGGGGGTGGGGGCTAGCCGCCGGCCGCCATATTAGCCGCCGCTTCGTCGAGTTGTTCCTGCAAGCGCGACATCGCCTCGTCCAGCGTCAACTCGCCGGCGAAGTACTGCGCCAGGCGCGTGTTAGAGGCATCGTAGTAGGCGAAAGCCAGCGGGTGCGGATTCAGCGCCACCGCCTGCGGATGGAACTTCGGCACTTCGTTGGCGTAGCCAGTCAGAGCCGCGGCCACCGCCGGGCTATCGGTCTGGAATTCCACGCCGGCTTCAATCACGGCTTGATGCGCCGGGATGAATAGCGCCCGCGCCACATACTCGCCGTAGACCTCCGGTTGCAAGAGGTATTCCATCACTTTGCCGACCGCTTCGGGGTGCTCGGTCTGCGCGTAGCCGACGATGGCCGCGCCGCCGGCGACGCCAGTGCTGCCGCCAGGTCCATAGGGATTCGGAACGACAACCCAGTCAAAGGCGTCGCCGATATCCGCCGCGAAGCGCCCGATTTGCCAACTGCCGCTGAAGTACATCACGGTCTCGACATTGATGAAGTAATCTTGCGCGCCGGTGTATTGGCTCGTGCCCAGCCAGGTCTCAGCCGGAGACTTGCCGGCGTCGATCAGGTCTTTGAGGATCGTGGCGAAAGCGCGGAAGCCCTCGTCGTCCGCCAGATCGAAGTTGCCGTCTTCATCAAAGAAGTTCGCGCCCAGGCTCATGGCCGGACCAGCGAAGCGATGTCCCTTGTTGTCGATCGCCATCGAGTATTGCACGCCAGTCGCGGTCGCGACCTCGTCCAAAGCCGTCAACCAATCGTCCCAGGTAGGTGCGTCCAAGACTTCGCTGGGCAAGTCGACGCCGGCTTGCTCAAAGAGCGTGGCGTTGACATAGGGGCCGGTGACGCTCAGTTGGTCGGCGAAACCGTAGAGCCCGTTGTCATCGGCGCCCGCGCGGAAAGCGCCCACGATCGCCGGATTGAAGTTGTCTTCAAACAGCGACGGATCTTCCATCAGCGGACGGACATCCAAATAGAAACCCGCCATGCCGGCAAAGTCAGTGATGCGCGCCATATCCGGCGCCTGCCCGGCCTCCACTTGTACGCGCAATTGATCGCGCACGGTGGTATAGGGCACGACATTAACCGAGACGCTGATATCCGGACTCTCGTCGCTGAAGCGACCGAGCAGATCTTCAAGCACGGCGCATTCACTGCCATCTTGATAGCACATGAAGTCCAACTCAACCGCATCCTGCGCCAGCGCCGCTGTCCCCAGCGACAGAATCAGCGCTACCAACAACAAGAAAGTTGCCAAGCGTTTCATCTCTTCTGCTCCTTTTCTTTCGATTGACAAAAGCGCGCCACCAAAATGGCGCAAACACAAAGGAGCAGACATGTCGCCCGCTCCCTGACTGTTGTTGCCTTACCTCGGCCTTACTCCGCCGCCATGTTTGCCGCGGCTTCGTCGAGATCAGCTTGAAGGCGCGACATGGCCTCGTCCAGCGTCAACTCGCCGGCGAAGTACTGCGCCAGACGGGTATTCGAGGCGTCGTAGTAAGCGAACGCCAGCGGATGCAAGTTCATCGCCACGCCGTTTTCGGTAACCTTGGTGCCGTCTATGCCGGCCTGATTCAGCGCCGCCGATATGGCCGCGTTGTCGGTATCAAATTCCACGCCCAAAGCCACCACTGGCGGATTGGGCGGAATCAAGAGTGTACGCGAAGCAAACTCTTGCCCGACCTCGGGCTGCAGGAGATATTCCATCACCCGCGCCACAGCCTCGGGATGCTCGGTCTGGGCGTAGCCGACGATTGACGCGCCGCCAGATGCGCCAGCGCTGCCGCCCGGGCCCACCGGATTCGGCGCCAGCACCCAGTCAAAGGCATCGCCAATTTCGCTGCCAAAACCATTGATCTGCCAGCTGCCGGAATAGAGCATGACGACTTCGGCATTGACGAAATAATCGCGAGCCGACGAATACTGCCCGCCGCCGAGCCATACTTCAGCGGGCGTCATGCCGTTGTCGAACCAGGCTTTCATCCATTCGGCAAAAGCGCGATAGCCGGCGTCGTCTTCCAGGGCAAAGTTGCCGTCTTCATCAAAGAGTTCGATGCCCAGCGCGAAACCGGCCGAAGCGAAACGATGCCCTTTGTTGTCGATG
>JAJDZV010000009.1 GCA_022824465.1 Anaerolineae bacterium | reverse complement strand
CGCGACCAGAGGCAAGTCCAGTTGCGCCACGTTGGTCCAGTCGTCGTCCAAGAGCTGATACGACATGCGGTATTCGCGCTGGTCGAGGTCGTTTTGAGCCTCCCAGCGCCCGATGAAGTACACCGCGTCGGCGTCTGGGTTAAGGCCTGTTTTGAAGAAATCGTATTTGATGAGCTCGTTGTGATATTGAGCCGGATTGGCGGGCGGCTGGCAATCGAGCAATACCCACATATATTGATTGATGACGGTGTTCAAACCGGTCGGCATTTCGCCGCACTTTTGGTAGTCGAAGTCGCGCATAATTTCGGCGCCCGCGGCCACTTGCTCATCGCTCGTGGCGCGCTGGTGAAACAACCAGATGGTTGGCGAATAGAGAGCAAATCGCGCGACAATGTCCGCAAGCTCGTCCTTGGCATCAGTAGCGTCGATCTCCATTCCGTATTGAGAGAAATAGTGTTGGCTTTGTGAAAACGGTACAAATCCGATGGTGTCGCTAATGTGGTGCAATGTGAGCGAAATGAAGTCGCCGTATGGGAAGCCAACCAGGTTTGGCGCGGGCGCCGCTTCCATCGCCAACCGAGACAACTCCTGAATCGGCGGCTGAGTAAACACCACGGCTCGGATATTGATATGATGCCACCAATTGGCGGACCGCTGAAACGCGAGACCAGCGACAACCCATGTCGCGAGCAACAGAACCAAGAATGGCTTCCAGCGATACAAGCGGTAATGACCGGCGGCAGCAGCAAGAACGATAAGCGCGAAACCATCCAGTTGATGTCGCATGGTGAAGGGTCTTACAAGCAAAGCGATATCGCTCGCCAGCGCCAAAGCGATCAAGAATAACACTGAGAGAATGAGTAGCGGTCTTTCCCGGTAAGGTCCCCTCCGAGCGCCGGCGATCAAACCCGCGGTTGTAATCAGCAGAAGCAGCAGCGGTTGATTGTTAAGCATGAGCCGCAGCCACAAACCAATGGCCTCTATGCTATTGAGCGGCAGGTCGCCCAAGTGGCGCAGTGCCGTGCTGTATCGAGACAAAAACAAGGCGATCACAGGCAGACAGAGCAATACGCCCATCGCCATCGCCAGACCAACCAGCAGCCAACGCCGATCTTTAGGCGCAAACAGCAGATGATAGATTCCCAGTGCTAGGAGCAAGGTTGCGCTAAAGAGATGCGTAATCACAAGCGCAATGACGGCCATACCGAGCGCAGCATAGTCGCTTGCTTTTGGACGAGCGACGCGAGTTGCCAGGCGGAGGTACATCCAAATTGTCGTGCCGGACAACAGAACGAACAAGGTGTAGGGGCGCGCGTCCGCGATATAGAAGTTGAAGAACGCGTTGCTCATCGCGATGACTACTGCAAACAAGCCCGCGACTGGGGCTATAAAGTCCCGGGCCAGGCGATAGACTTGCGCCAGATAGAGCAAGTATAAGAAGACACACAGAATGCGCGCTACCGCGATATCGTAGGCAATTAAGCCGCCCCATGCGCTCAAGAGAAGGTTAAAGCCGGGCACAGTCCCTACATTGGTCCGCAAAAGCCAGTCGAGGAATTCGCTGAGGGTCGTCACATCGCTCCCCAGCCATCCCGCGCTGTACATGGTCGCGAATTCGTCGACGGTTGGAGGAAAGGCGTCGGTTTGGTAGAGCGTAAAAGCAGCCGCCGTCAACAGAAACGCGATCACCCAAAGCCAATGGTTTAGGATCCTATGGCTATCACGCGCTGTCGCGCCCGGCGCTACCTCTCCCGCAAGAATACTCCGCAATAGGCGCCACCCAAATCGCTGCTTATGGACGGTTTTCATCTTCATCTGCCGCCGTCTTTTGACAGGACCTTTTGCGACGCAATCCAGACGCCCTCAGTTCGCTGACGCCACATTTTCTCCAACGCGCATTCATGAGGCATCCAATTCAATTTCGGCAAGCTCCAGCATTTCGGGCACATAGCCGGAATTGCCATCCCAGGGAAGCCGGTCACCGGTGCTCGCGCGGTACAAGATCAGCATCAGTCGATATGTTCCGGACGGTATTCGTGAGACTTCTATCGTATATTGACGCAATTGCCCTTCAGCCACTAGCGGCAGGTCCAATTGCGCGACGTTGTTCCAGCCTTCGCTGATCAATTGAAACGACAGATTGTAATCTCGTCGGTCGAAGTCCCGCCTGGGCGTCCATCGGCTGATAAAGACGACATTTTCCGCTTCCGAGCCACTGGCCGCCTTGTAGAACTCAAAGTCGATGAGCTCGGTGTGATTGAGCGCGGGATTGGTTGGAGGCTGGCAATCGAACAACTCCCAAGCATAGTAGTTGAGAACGGTAGCCAAGCCAATGTTCTCAACTCCGCAAAGCTGATAATGTCGTCTGCGCATTGCCTCGGCAGCCGCGGACAATTCTTCGGCATGCGCAAATGGCTTCTGGTATATGTGCCAGACGGTCGGTGAGTTTAGCGCATATTCTTGAAGCAGTTTGTCAAACTCGTCAATGTTCTTTGCTAGCCCAATTGCGACCCCGCCTCGAGAGAAATAGTAATCGCGTGGCGAGGCAGTCGCATGGAGGCCTGATATCGCCGTCTGTATAAGCGACTGATGGTAAAGTTCAAAAGTGGGGTAGCTCAGAATATAGGGCGTCGGCGCATGGTCATGGGCTGAGCGCGCCAATACCTGGGTAGGCGGAAGCCAAAATGATGCGGCGCGATACGCAATGATATTCCACCAGTTCGCCGAATGCTGGAAGGTATAACCCGAAATCAACCAGAGCAGCGCCAAAAAGCCCAGCCAACGCTTCCACCTGAAAAACGCGTATAAACTCGCGGCAGCGCAGAGGACGAAAAGCACCCACCCATCCAGTTGATGCCTCATCGTAGTCGGCGTAATCAGATCGGAGAACTGGCCCAAGAATGCGATTGTGACCAAGAATAACGCGGGCAGAGCGAACCATGCCTGGTAGCCGATAAGTCCCTGTCGTATGCCCAACACTAAACCGGCGACGGTCAGAAGCAGTAGCGGCCAGGTCTGACCGTTCAACACGACGCTTAGCCAGAGCTCGACTGCTTCAAATCCGTTGTTCGCGCTGTCCTGCAAATGGCTGATTGAAGTGCTGTAGCCAGACAAGACAAACGCCGCCATCGGCAAACAGAGGAGCACGGCTATCCCAATGACCAGCCCTACAGCTAGCCAGCGGCGGCTCTTGGGGACAATAAACAGATGATATAGACCTAGCGAAAACAGTAGCGTGGCGCAGAATAAATGCGTCATCACAAGCGCGAACACCGCCAGGCCGAGAGAAACGAGCTCTCTTGCGCCAGGAGACCGTCTTCCATGAATTATGCGGAGATAAAGCCAAATCGTCACGCAGGATAGCAGCGCGAACAAGGCGTAAGGCCGTGCGTGGGCAATGTAGAAATTGAAAAACGCATTGCTCACTACAATGACCACTGCGAACAAGCCAGCGACCGGAGCTATAAAGTCCCGCGCCATGCGATAGACAAGCGCAGCGTGCAGCAGCGAAAGGAATACGCCAAGCGTACGCAATATGGCAACGTCAGGCGACGTCAGTTTGCTCCATACGGTCAATAGAATGTAATAGCCGGGCATATTGGACGGGTGCGCCAGCTGATGCCAAGTCAGAAAATCGGCAAGACTTCCCGGCTCGGCAATAGCTGTGCTGCTTATGGTCAGCCACTCATCAAACGATGGCGGGACCAGATCGATTTGATAAATCGTCAGTGACGAAACGACGAGCAATACAGCGGCCGCACACGCCCAATGGCTGAAGACGCTCGGCTTTGCGCTTGCGCCCGAATTCGTCATGCCCGCGAGGTATAGTCGCCTTTGACGATCCACTTGTAAGTCGTCAGTTCTTCCAGCGCCATCGGTCCGCGCGCGTGCAGCTTCTGTGTGCTTATCGCCACTTCGGCGCCCATGCCCATAGCGCTGCCGTCGGTGAAGCGCGTGCTGGCGTTCCAATAGACGGCGGCGGAATCCACCTCGTTGAGGAAGCGTTCGGCATTCGCCTCGGTCTCGGTCAAGATGCTGTCCGAATGTTGGGTGCCGTGCCGCGCGATATGGGCGATCGCCTCCTCAACATCGTCCACCACCTTCAGGTTAAGCGTCAGGTTGTACCATTCGGTGTCGAAGTCAGCGTCCGTCGCTTGTTGGACCCGCTCGTCGTCGCCGACGATGGCGTAGGCGCGCCCCTCAGCGCGGAATGCGACGCCGGCTCGCCCCAGGACATCGACCACTTGCGGCAGCAAATCCGCGGCGATCGTTTCGTGTACGAGCAAGGTTTCCATCGAGTTGCAGACGGCCGGGCGCTGCGTCTTGGCATTATCCAGAACTGGCAGCGCCTTATCCAAGCGGGCATTGGCGTCGACGAATATATGGCAAACGCCTATGCCGCCAGTGATGACCGGAATGCTGCTATTCTCGCGGCAGAAGGTATGCAGCCCGTTGCCGCCGCGCGGGATGATCATGTCGATGAATTCGTACAGGCGCAGCATCTCGCTGACATAGCGGCGGTCGGTGCTGCTGATGGTTTGAATAGCATCCGCGGGAAAGCCCTGCTGCATAAGGACGTCTCGCAAGACTTCGGTAAGTTGCACATTGCTGTGTAGCACATCCGAGCCGCCGCGCAAGATGACGGCGTTGCTTGTCTTCAGCGCCAAGGTCGAGATATCCACCGTGACATTCGGGCGCGATTCGTAGATCGTGCCGAGTACGCCCAGCGGGGTGCGCCGTTTGATGAGTTGCAAGCCGTTCTCGAGGGCAGTGTCCAGCAAGACTTCACCGACCGGATCGGGCAATTCCGCCACTTTCCGCA
Source organism: Anaerolineae bacterium (assembly GCA_022824465.1). Lineage (GTDB taxonomy): Bacteria > Chloroflexota > Anaerolineae > Aggregatilineales > Phototrophicaceae > UBA6055. The sequence goes on along the minus strand of JAJDZV010000009.1, from coordinate 300,211 downwards.
CATCGACGATGATGCCCGGCATGCGCTGCTCGAGGGCGATGCGGTCGCGGATCCAGATCGGGTCGATGCCGCTCTCCGCCGCAAGATCGAGGTCGCGCTGGTTTGCCGCCAGGATCTCGCCACTGCGCGCCTCAAGCGCATCCGCAATTGCGTTTATCACCGCGTTCTTTTCGGCGGTGGATTTCCGCGCGAGGCTGGCAGCGGCGGCCCGGGCGCGGACGCCCATCTGCCGCAGGTTGATTGCTTCCGCTACAAGTTCCATCCTCTGGCCTTCCTTCGGCTCGCTGATTGCTAATGAGATACTATAGCTGCCGCAAAAAAGCAACGGCTGCGCCGAAATCGAAGGCGTTTTTAGCTTTCTGCCTCGTATCAATACTTTACCGCGGTGGTGGTAAACTGATCGCAAGCGAACGAGCATAGCTTGTTTGGAGTTGCCGCGATGCTGCCAAAGTTTACTGATTCCAGGCAAATCGTGAATTTCAGTCTGGTCTTTTCGATCTCGCTTTGCGCCGCGATAGTCGCGCTGGGTGGCGTGCTAAGCCAGTTCGAAATTATCCCGCATCCGGAAGATCCGCTGGTCTACGAGTGGCAGTTAGCCGAGCAAACCGCTTGGGGGCAGCTCACCGCCTGGCTGGGATTCGCGCTGCATCAGCTCTTCATTTTGGCGACGATCCTCTACGCCCAGAGGCGTTACAGCAAACGAGATTACCGCCATGCTTTGCGTCCGGTCAATGTGTGGGCGCTGGCCATCAATCTGGTCTTTATCCTTCTGCATTATCTGCAGACGATGCTATTTTACGACGCCATCGCGCAAGACCTTCCGAGTTGGACAGCGCAGTTCGCGGTTGCGCTGATGCTGATAGTTATCCTGGGCATGGAAAACCAACGCCGCGGATTGTTCTTTGGCAGAAAGGTGAAGTTCCGCCGGGCGTTCACCGATGGGTTGCGTAGATATCATGGCTATTTCTTCAGCTTTGCCGTGATCTACACATTCTGGTTTCACCCGATGATTCCCACCTGGGGACATTTGATTGGCTTCATCCATGTCATTCTGGTGATGGCGCAAGGCTCATTGATGTTCACGCGCGTCCACCTGAACAAGCGCTGGATGTTTCTGCTGGAAATACTGGTATTGCCCCACGCATTTCAGGTCGCGCTTAACCAGAGCAGCAACATCTGGCCCATGTTCTTTTTTGGTTTCGCGGCGATCTTCCTGGTTACGCAGATGCACGGCTTGGGGCTGCGACCCTGGGTCCGGCAGGTTTTCTATAGCTCCTTTCTGCTTTTGGCGCTATATGTTTACCTGGTAATGCGCGAGCCCTATCAAGTGAATGAAGTTCTGCGCATACCGCTTATCGAGTACCTGGTTCTCTTTCTTATGTACTGGATCTACCTCGCCGGCGCCTGGCTCAGCAGCCGTTTTCGTCAGTTGAGCTTGGCAGGCGGCTAGCTCGTCATGGGCGGGAATAATTCGCGCACCGGCAGCTTAAAGCCGGGCAGGATGTCTTCGCCGGATAATGCGCCATCGATGCCGATGACTTCGACTTTGATTGCGCCGTCTTCAGTCAGGCGGCAGACTTCGATTCCCTTTTGATCAGGAATCACAATCCAAACCAGTTGCGTACCGTTCCGTAGATAAATCGCCGCTTTCTCCCGCAGTTGCCTAAGCGTGTTGCTTGGCGACATGATTTCCACAGCGAGATCGGGCATGAAACCGGCGAGAGTCTGCGGCAATGGCTGAGGCATTCTGTCTTTGCTGACGAATGCGACATCAGGCGCAAGGAGTGTGTATCGATCCTGTGGCGGAGAAAAGCCGCCTTCGGCGCCAACATATCCTAAGTCATGCTGTTTCAAGTAGTCTCGAATCTCGCCTGATATCTCGGATGCGAGCCAATAGTGCAACAGATTGACCGGCGACATTTCGATAAGTTCTCCGGCGACCAGTTCGTAGTTGTACTCCGCGCCGCCGGGCTGGCTCTGCATTTCCCAGACATCGTCTACGGTGTAGAGGCGTTTTTTCACTTCCACAGCGCTGTTCGTCCTCATCTCTTCTGCCACGAGTCTAACATATTTCGCCCGATATTCGGATTTCGCGAACGCGGGGCGAAGTTAAAGCAGCACCAGATTGTTGCGATGCAGCACGGCATCGCCATAGCTGTAGCCGAGGATGTCGACGATCCTTTGCGACTTCTGCCCGCAGATCTTGCGCAGGTCGTCACTGCCGTAGTTGCTCAATCCATGGGCGATCTCGCTGCCGTCCGGCGATAGCGCAGCCAGCATCGCGCCACGTTCAAAGTCGCCGCGCACTTCGCGTATTCCCACCGGCAGCAGGCTCGCGCCGCCCTTCAGCAGCATGCGCGCCGCCCCGGCGTCAACCACCAGCGAGCCTTGCGCGCGATCAGTAAGCAGCCAGCGCTTGCGACTGTCCGAGCGGTTGCGCTCGGCTTCAATATGTGTGCCGATCTTTTCGCCCGATGCGATGCGGCTGAGGACTTGAGGTTCGCTGCCGCTGGCGATAATAGTTTCGATGCCGCTGCGGCTGGCTATCTGCGCCGCCTGGACCTTGGTCGCCATGCCGCCGGTGCCGATGCTGCTGCCGGCGCCGCCAGCCAGCTTGAACAAGTTGTCGGAGATTTGCCTGACGTTTTGAATCAGCGCCGCCTCCGGGTTCTTGCGCGGATCGTCGGTGAAGATGCCGGGCTGGTCGGTGAGGATGATCAACAGATCGGCATCGACTACGCTGGCGACCAAAGCGGAAAGATTGTCGTTGTCGCCGACGCGGATTTCTTCGGTGGCGATGGTGTCGTTTTCGTTGACGATTGGGATAATTCTCTGCTCAATCAAGGTATCCAGCGTGTCGCGGGCATTCAGATAGCGCACGCGATGACTGAGATCGTCACGCGTCAGCAGGATCTGCGCCACGTTGATGGCGAAGATATCGAAGAGATCTTGATAAACGTGCATCAAGCGGCTCTGGCCGACAGCGCTAAGCATCTGCTTGGCCGGCACTGACTTGCCCAAATCGGGAAAGTCGAGGCGTTCGCGCCCGGCGGTTTGCGCGCCCGACGTGACGACGATGAGTTCGCGCCCCTCGCTGTGCAGCGCCGCCACCTGTTGCACCAGCTCAAGCATTCGCTGCCGGTTGAGATGCGCCGTGCCCTTGGTCAGCACGCTCGTGCCAAGTTTCAGTACGATCCGTTGCATCCACCGCCCCTTTCAGCGGGCATTCTAAGGCAATGCGGACGGAGATTACAGGCGAAAGACGCTGATTCAGCGCGTTTCGCTATGCCTGAGCGGCAATTGCAGCACATAACCCAAGCGCATGGCCGCCCGCCGCAGCAGATCATCCGCATCTGCCAGCGCCGCCTCCAGCGACATCGGCTGGTCAACGATGGAAAACGCGGCTTGCACACCGGCCTCATGCAGCCGGGCATCGTCGATATTCAGCCCGCCTGCAAGGGCGATGGTCGGCACGCCATGCCCCCCCGCCAGTTTCGTCACGCCCAGCGGTCCTTTACCATCCAGCGTTTGCGCGTCGATCTGTCCCTCGCCAGTGATCACCAGGTCAGCCTCGCCGAGTTTCTCCGCAAAACGATTCCGCGCCAGCACCAGATCAATGCCGGAGACGATCTCGCAATTGAAGAATGCCATCAAGCCCGCCGCGAATGCGCCGGCCGCTCCGCCGCCTTTCACCTGCCGGACATCGACGCCGCGCTGCTCATTGATGGTCGTAAAGCAATGCGCCAGGTTGCGTTCGAGAAGCTCAACGGTGGTGGCATCGGCGCCTTTCTGCGGTCCGAAGACGCGCGCTGCGCCTTTTTCGCCCAGCGTCGGATTCTCAACATCCGAGGCGATGAGGATGTCTATTTCGTTCCAGCCTATGTCAAGACCGCTGTCGTCAATCGAAGCGATATCCGCCAGACCGCCGCCGCCACTTGGAATCGGCTGTCCACTTCCATCCAGCAGTTTCAAGCCCAGCGCTTGCAGGCAGCCCATGCCGCCATCCACGGTCGCGCTGCCGCCCATACCGATGATGATCCCTTCGACGCCGCGCGCCAAGGCGTCAGCCATTAGTTGACCCGTGCCATAGGTCGACGCCCGCAGCGGATCCAACGCCGACCGCGACAAAAGCTCCAAGCCCGAAGCCAGCGCCATTTCTATCACCGCCGTCTTGCCCGCGTCCACCAGCCCGTATTCCGCTTCCATCGGTCGCCCCAAGGGGTCGAAAACTGGTATGCTCAATCGTTGGCCTCCATTTGCGAGTAAGGCGTCCAGGGTGCCGTTGCCGCCATCCGCTATCGGCAGTTCTTCCAACTGGGCGCTGAGCCCGGAATCGCGCAAGCCACGGGCGATAGCGGCGCAGGCTTGAGCGGCGGACAGGCTTTGCTTGAAAGCGCCAGCGGCGATCAGGATATTCATAGGCTTCCCCCATCCCCCCGCCCCATCCCCCAGAACGAGCGGAGGAGCTGAAATGTTTTTGTACCCGAGTCTCCGCCGATCCCCCTACCAACAGAGAAGCGTGATTCGACCAAGAATTCGCGCATTATCACTTGCAAGACGCGCATATGCCCTAATGATTCCATCTGCTTGAAGCGCTCTCCCCGTCTCTGATGCTTCCTGAGGACAGGACACCTAGCGAGAATGGATGCCGCGCGCAAATGCGTCGACCGGATTTGACGCAACGCGCCAAAGTTCGTACGCCAAAATCTGACGAATTCTGTAGGGGCGAGCCACTGGCTCGCCCGCAAACTGCCTTCTCTACCGCCAACAATGACTGTGCGACTAACCTGTCCTGTCCTCAGCAGATGATTCGGAGAGGGAGCCGGGGCGCGAGGCAGACCAAAGCGACGCTCCAAACCCAAATTGAACTCCCTGTCGCAGATCGTACTGGCGTGATTGAATTTGAAACATATTATAATTGCTAGGTCAGAATCCGGGTGAGAGAATGATAATGGACAGTGAAGAGTCACTGAAGGCGATCACAGCCAGCGGCATTGTCGCGGGAATGCGCGGCGCCTTTCCGCCCGAGGTCGCCCTGCGCGTCAGCGATGTGCTGATGAACGAAGGCATCACCGTCTTTGAGATGATGATGAATTCGGCGCAGCCAATCGCGGCGATGCAGGCGGTCAAAGCCGAATATGGCGCGGAGGCATGCGTCGGCATGGGCACCGTGCTTGATGCTGAAACTGCCATCACTGTGATGGATGCCGGCGCAGACTTTGTGGTCTCGCCCGCGTTTCAGCCCGATGTGGTGGAGGCGGTCATGGAGCGCGGAATCTTGATGGGACCGGGCGTCGCCACCCCATCGGAAGCCGTGGCTGCCTGGGAGACCGGCGTGCCGCTGCTCAAGCTCTTTCCTGTCGGCGCGCTGGGAATCGACTACTTTGATGCGGTCTTCGGACCGCTGTCTCACATGAGCTTCATGTGCAACGGCGCCATGAATGACCAAAACGCGCGCGCCTTTTTGCAAGCGGGCGCGGTCGCCTGCGGGATGGGCGGCTGGCTGGTCGGCGACGGGACCTGGTCGAAATCCAGGCTGCGCAGCCGGGCGCGGATTCTCGTCAACGCCGTGCAAAGCGCCCGGAGCGGGATGGAGGCGCTGACCATTGACAGCTGAGTTCCGCATCGCTGACACTCCCCCAACTCCGCCTCGCCGCCCCTCCGGCTGTTGGCATGTCGCCGCCGCCTCCGTCTTGCTCGCCGCCATCCTCACGATCATCGCCCTCTTCCTCCCCCCATTCAGCCTGCCAGAGCGTCTGCTCTCCCTGTCCTATACGCCGCTCAACGCCGCGTCCCCCGCCCATACCTTCCATGACGAGCTCACAATCAGCCTGCCAGCCGACGCCCCAAACGACGGATTCGGCCTCAAAGCGGCGCGGTTGACCCAAGACGAACTCGCCGCGCCTGAGGCTGACCAACAATGGCTCGTGAGCGCTCTCGACAGTTTGCCCGCGGAACTCACCCGCCGCAGCCCGCTATACACGATTCAAACGCGCGGCGAAGCGCCCGCTAGCCTGGGATTCGAGCTTGACATTCCCCTAGCAGTGACCAGCCGCGATCGCCTAGCCCTGCATGGCTGGGATGGCGAATCTTGGCTTTTCGCGCCCGGGACAGCCGACGGCGACAAGTTCGTGGCGCATTCGTCATATGTACCCCTAGCCATCGCGCTTTTCGAACATCAGGCCACGGCGCCCGTCATTCTCGTCGGGCAAGACGTAAAGCAGGACCTGAACGCCGACGTCCTTAACCTGACGACAATCCTGAGCCCAGCGGGCTTGCGGCCGACATGGCGCGGCGGCTTGGTCGGCAGTCTTGCGCCCGGCGGCGATAACGCGTCAGGATACCGCTACATGCCCGTGATTCGCAACTTCAGCGATGCCCAAGCGCTCGACCGGGCGACTGTCGAGCGAATCATCAGCGCTCCCGCCCGGCGCCAGGAGCATATCTATCAGATTACCAACTTGGCCAGGCACAATCGCTTCGCTGGCGTCTTCATCGATTATCGCGGTTTCGACGCCGCCTTTCGCGATAACTTCACCGATTTCATTACTGAGTTGGCGGTCAGCCTGTCTCAAAGCGATTTGCGTTTGGGAATCGTCGTCACGGAGACACGCGATGAAGCTGGCCTCTGGCGAAGCCCGGCCTACGACTGGGCGCGACTTGGGGCCGCGGCCGATTACTTCGTATTGCGCGCGCCGCTGCATCCGCTGGATTTCGCGACCGCGACCGATGCCGCGCTGGCGAAGCTTCTGCGACGCGCTAGCGCCGAGGTTGATCGCCGTAAGATCTTGCTCGCGCTGAGCGTTCGCTCCCAACGCGAAGTCGACGGCGCGGTTAGGCCCATCGGCTGGCACGAAGCCTTCTCCGCCCTGGGCGATGTGCAACTGGACGCGGAAACTTTGAGCGAAACCGGTACAATTGAGCCCGGAACTGTCATTACTGCCGCGCTCAGCGGTTACGCCGCGCAAGTGGGAATCGACAGCGACTTGCAGCTCCTCTATCTCGATTACCTTGACGACGCGGGCGAAGCCATCGCGCGGATATGGCTGACTGATGCCGCCGCGCTTAGCGCTCGGCTGGAGCGCCTTCGTCCATACGCCCTGGGCGGCATCGCCTTGGACGATCTGCTGGCCCGCGATGTCTTTGCCGGCGTCCTGCCCGTCATCATGCGCTTCCGCTCGCAGCAAAATACAAATGCGCCGCCTAATCAACTCGGGGCGCGCTGGTCGATTGACGGCGACGCCGGTCCCATTGACCGCGTGGACGCCCGCATCGGCGCGGAGCTGGTCATGACGCTGGAAGCGCCTGACGGCAATTACGCCGTCAATTGGTCTGTCATCGCCGCGGATGGCGTTCAAAGCGCGCGGCAGGGCGCCGTTCTGCCCATATTCGCGCCGACGCCGACACCCACGCCCACCCCGACGCCGACTCCCGTGCCTCGTCCCGCAGTAGTCGCGCCGGTTCGCGCGCCGGCAGCAGATTTTGCCGCCGGTCCCCCGCCAGCCGGCAGCATAAGGATCGCCATCGGCGGCCACGTCACCGAAACACACAGCGGGCGAGCGATCGGGGCGATGCGCGCCGCCGGCATGACCTGGATGAAAAAACAGGCGCGCTTTAGTTGGCATGGTCCCCAGGATGTTGGTCCGATCATTGGCGCGGCGCACAATAACGGCTTCAAAGTGCTTATCGGCACGGTCGGCAGCCCCGACGAGATGGCGGCCGGCGGGCAGAGCTATATTGATTCCTACACATCCTGGCTGCAGCGGATCGCCAGCCAAGGCGCTGACGCCATCGAAGTCTGGAATGAACCGAATCTCGACCGCGAATGGCCCCGCGGGCAGATCAGCGGCATCGCCTATGCCGAGCTCCTCGCCATCGCCTACCGCAAGATCAAACAGGTCAACCCCAATACCATGGTCATCAGCGCCGCGCCCGCTCCCACCGGCGTTTCGCACATTCCCGACCAAGTGATGCCGGATAATCGCTGGCTGCGGCAGATGGTGGAAGGCGGCGGCTTGAATCACCTCGACTGCGTCGGCGCGCATTACAACGAAGGCATCGTGCCGCCGAGCCAAACCAGCGGCGATCCCCGCGGCGACAACTACTACACGCGCTACTTTTATGGCATGCTGAACGGCTACATCAGCATCACCCGCAAGCCGATCTGCTTTACTGAGATCGGTTATCTCACCTCCGAGGGCTTGCCCAATCTGCCCTCCTATTTCAGCTGGGCGCAGAACGTCACCTTGCAGCAGCAAGCGACCTGGCTGGCGCAAGCCGCCGCGCTTGCTTCTCGCAGCGGGCAAGTGCCTCTCTTCATCGTCTGGAATATCGACTTTACGCACTACGGCAGCGACCCGCAGGCTGGCTATGCCATCGTCCGCCCGGATGGCGCCTGCCCGGCATGCGCCGCGTTGGCGGCCGCCCGTTAATGCGCCGGCTGAGTCTCCCGCCGTATGCTAAAATGGTGTACTCTCGGCATAAGTCGCATTTCCTCCGACAGGCGCCTTCGTGGTAACCAGAACCGTATTCAAGCAGATTCGCGGCTTCATCATCGCCTGGTTGATTATCACCGCATTGGTGTGCATGGCGACTTTTCTCGCCATCTATTTCACCTACAATCCGCAACCGTTAAACGACGCCGCCAGCAATCGGCTCCCGCTAGCATCCCCCAAGACTGAATTTGTACTGGAAGTAGTCCAGGACGTCGTGCCAAGCGCAACGCCGGCGCCCACATCCACGCCCACTGAGCCATCGCCCAGCCCGACCGTCCCCGTCTTCGAAGAGGAAGCAACCGACGCGCCGCCGCCCACTGATACGCCGACCGTCACGCCGCCGCCTACCGCTCTTCCCGTGGACGTGAAAACCTTTGACGTCGGTATTCAAGTGCAGCATGCGCTAGATATGAATCCGGTGAATCAAGACAACTACTACCGCTCAGTCTCGCGCGATCTTGGTCTGCGTTGGGTCAAGCAGCAGGTCCGCTGGGATGAGATGGAAACTGAACCCGGGCTCATCGACTGGACCCTGCTCGACTTCATCATGCCGAGCGCGCGCCGCTTTGATATCAAGCTGCTGCTGTCTATCGTGACCGCGCCAGACTGGGCGCGCGAAGCCGGCGTTAATCTCGACCAGCATGGCCCGCCTGCCGATCCTGATGCCTATGCGCGTTTCATCGCCGAAATTGTCGAGCGCTATCCCGGCGGCATTCACGCCATAGAAGTCTGGAACGAGCAGAACATTGACCGCGAATGGACCTCCGCCGGCGGCTTAAACGCAGCCAACTATGTTGCGCTTCTGCGCGCAAGCTATCAAGTCATCAAGGCTATTGACCCCGGCATCATCGTCGTCAGCGGCGCGCTCTCGCCGACCGGTATTGACGACGGCGTCGGCGCCATTGACGATTTCCGTTTTATGGATTCGCAAATCGAAGCCGGCATGCTCGATTGGGCTGACTGCGTCGGCGCGCATCACAATGGCTACAACGTCAGCCCCGAGTATCAATACGACAATATTCCTGACGACCGCAGCGCCATTTTCCGCGGTCCCTTCGAAAACCCGCATCACAGTTGGAGTTTCCGCAGCACCCTGGAGGGATACGCCAATCGCATTAGAATGGCCGGTTATAATACCAAGCTCTGTGTCACAGAGTTCGGCTGGCCCTCCGCCGAGGGCTTGGAAGGCGTGCGCCCCGGCTTCGAGTTCGCGCACGATAACAGCCTGGCGGAACAGGCGGAATGGATCCCCCGAGCGCTGAGCAATATGGAGGAATGGGGCTTCGTCTGGCTGGCGTTCATCTGGAACTTCAACTACGGCCCGCAGGCCGGTTTCTCCGTTACAAACGACAACGTGCCCTATTCGCTGATCGGACCGCCATTTGACTTCCGGCCCGCATACGACGCCATCAGGGATTGGCGGAAAAGTCACCTGGCGCGAGCGGGAAGCTGAAATGCCAGGCTCGTTTCGCCGACGCGTGCTCGCGGCGCTCGCGGCTCTGATAGCCGTCGCCGCACTCGGTCTTGGCGTCGAAAGCCACCGCCGCTCGCTGCTTGACCCATTCATGGCCTCCGCTATTGAGAACCCGCCCTTTCCCTCCCTGACCTACGGCATCCAGACTTTTCTGTGGTGGGACAATGGCGATGCCGGCAAGCATCTGGATTGGGTCCGCCTGCTCTCATTCAGCCATGTCAAGCAAGTCTTCGCCTGGCGCGATGTCGAGCCGGAGCCAGGTCGATGGGATTGGACGCAAGCGGATCGCATTCTGCGCGAGGTTGAGCGCCGCGGCTTGCGGCTCATTGTTCGGCTTGGGCAGACGCCGGCCTGGGCCCGCGCGCCAAGCCAGCGCGACGCCAAGGATGCGCCGCCCGCCGATCTCGCCGCCTGGCGCCAATACTGCTGGTCACTCGCCCGGCGCTATGCCGGCCGAGTTGCCGCATACCAGATCTGGAACGAACCGAATCTCAGTCGCGAATGGGGCGGGCAAAGGCCCGATCCAGCCGCCTACGTCGCGCTTCTAGCGGCTTGCAGCGAGGCAATCCGCGCGGCCGATCCAGCGGCAATTCTCATTTCCGCCGGCTTGGCGCCGACCGGCACACATGATGAAACCGCCCTGCCGGACGACGTCTATCTTGACCACATGTACCGCAACCGCTTCCAGCAATTCATTGACGTGGTCGGAGTCCATGCGCCCGGCTATGCGCCGCCGGAAATCGGACCGGACGACGAAGCGGCGCTGCACCGCTGGTTTACCTTCCGCCGCATCGAAGACCTGCGAAAAATCATGCTAAACTATCATGACCAGGCGCGACAAATGGCGATCATGGAATTCGGCTATACCACCGACCAGCTCAATCCCGAGTACCAGTGGTTCAGCGTGACCGAAAGCGAGCAGGCTGACTTGATTCGGCGCGCCTACGAATACGCCATCGCCAACTGGCGCCCCTGGATTGGACTCATGAGCCTCATCTTCTTGCCAGACCCAGCCTGGAGACCCGAAGACGAGCAATACTGGTGGTCCATAGTCGAACCCGATTCGGGCATGCCCCGCAAGGCGTTTATTGACGTCGCGAACATGCGCAAAGTCTGTGATGATGTCGTCATACCCGCGCGGCCGCCGGATGGGCCCGTCGCGCTCGGCAAAGTTCAAGCGCCGATCTGCCCATGATTGACGCCCTGCGATGCCAACGGATGTACTAGAATATCCTTGTCTGCTTTTGCTCCTGTTCAATCACGCAGGCGGCAAAATAATCCCGCTCCGGTCCTGATCTAATGGTTGCTCGTTGAAGCCATGACAACGCCATCTACACTGATCAACCTCGTCAGCGGCCGCGCCCTTATGACGAGCCGCATGAGTTACTTCTTCGCCATTTGCCTGCTCCTGCTTGGCGCTTTTCTGCGTATTTACGACCTCGGCGCCTTGCCGCAAGGGTTCAGCGACGATGAAATCACAAACGCGCGGCTGGTGGAAAACGTCCGGCAGGGCGAAATCTACGTCTTCTTCCCCGGCGAAGACGGCGGAAGGGAGGGTATGTACCATCTATTCGTCACCTTCGTTACCGCCTTCGTCGGCGAGGGCGCGCTTGGCTTTCGCATGTTTTCCGTTTGGTTGGGCATCCTCTCCATCGCGATCGTCTATACCCTTGGAAACCACCTCTTCAATCCGATCGTGGGCGTGCTGGCTGCTGGTCTGGTGACGTTCAATATGAGCGCCATAATGCTCTCGCGCGCAATCTCGAGCGATGCCGCCGTGATTTTCCTGGTGTCGGCCAGCATGTTGGCATTGGCGCGCTCCCTGCCCGTTTATCGCCGAACGCGGGTCGTCACATCCAACGTGGTCTCGTTTGCCGCTCTGGGCGCGCTGCTAGGCATCGGCTTTTATTTGCATCCATCCAGCTTGTTCATCGTGCTTGGCGCGATGTCATATATCGCGCACCTGGTCTTCGTGCGCAATGTCTTGTTTCGCCAGCGCCGCAGTTATACCGGCTTCGCTATCTTGTTGATGCTTATCATCAGCATGCCTTACCTCATTTCGAGCATCAACCTGCCGCAGTTTTCCGCCGGACAGCGCATCCTGTCGCACTACACCGACGGTCTGCTGCGCTCCATCGTCGACGGTTTCATCGCCATTATTCACGCGGGCGATCTCAATCCCTTGCACAACCTGCCCGGGCGCCCGCTGGTCGATATTTTCAGCGGCTTATTCATGGTCGTCGGCGTCATTATATGTCTGCGGCGCCGGCATCGACCGCGCTTCATGCTCATCCTGCTCATGTTCGCCCTGGCGCTGCCAGCGGCCTTCCTCGTCGAAGGCAGCCCGAACTTCTCCCGCATGATCGTCATCTTTCCCCAGCTCGCGCTCTTCTTCGGCATGGGCTTTTATTCTCTGATTCGTTTGCCCATTTTCGCTGATGTCGTATTCCGCCGTCTGGCCGTCGCCGGCGTTTTCGCGCTGGCGGCGCTTAACTTGATCTGGACCTGGCAGGATTACTTCGTCGACTGGCGGGATAACGACGCGGTCGCCCCCCTGGTTAATGCCGAGTTGGGACAAATCGCGCAGTACCTCGACGCCGTCGGCAATGATCTGCCGGTTGTCTTCTGCAATGAGAATTGGCGCGCGACACAACCGACGCCCGCGCTCGACCCCGCGACTACGACGCTGCTCATGATGAACCGCTCCAAATTCCACTATCGCGAAGTTGACTGTTCCCGCGGCTTGCTCTTGACCAACGGCGGCGAACGCCAACGAATCGTCTTCTTCGACGAGCGCGCGCGCGACGCGGCTCATCCCTATGTGCAAGAATGGCTCTCGCAGGCCCAGCCAGCGACCGGAGAACTCCCGCGCGGTAGCGTCGTCGAATTGGAAACCGCCCGGCTCCTCGCCGATCGCGCGGGCGCATTCACCACCACCGCGCCAGTTTCCTATGCGCCCGAAGCCAGCGAGCCGAAACCAATCGCGCCGCCAATCCGCTTCGGCGGCGACCTGACCTTCCTTGGCTACGAACCGGATGTGCAGCGCGAATTCCTGCCGGGCGACACGGTTGACGTGATCACGTATTGGCGCGCAGAAGGCGACCTGCTGCCCGATTTGACCTTGCTGACCCATATTCTGTCCAGCCCAGTCACGCCCATCGCCATCCATGACACCATCCTGGTCAATCCCGCCCTGATGCGCGGGCGCGATGTCTTCATCCAGATCACCGAAGTGACGCTGCCATCCAATGCCCTGCCCGGGGAACGCATCGTGTCGGTCGGCGCCTACCGCGAGCGTGACAGCCTTCGCCTGCCCGTCCTGCTTGGCGATGAGACGCGCGGCGACCGCATCTTCCTCTACACCATCGAGGTTTTGCCACCGCCGGAACAGCAGCAAGGCGGCGGATGATGTTCGAGCTCGTCTTCCTGGGCACATCGGCCTCCGCGCCCTCGATCTACCGCGGATTGCCCGCCTTGGCGCTTCTTGCCGGCGAGCAGCGCTTTCTTGTGGACTGCGGCGAAGGAACGCAAAGGCAAATCCTGCGCAGCGGCATCGGCTTCAAACGCCTGAATCGCATCTTCCTCACCCACGCCCACCTGGATCATATCCTCGGTTTGGGCGGCTTGCTATCGACTTACGGCCGCTGGGAAGCCCTCGATGAAATCCATATTTGGGGTGGCTTGCCCGCCATCGAACGCGTGCAGAACCTGGTCTATCAAGTCATCTTCCGCCGCGAGACCCCGCCCGTGCCCATCTATTTCTACCGAACCATGCCCGACGAGACCCTCTTCGCCGGGCGCGACTTCACGGTGCGCGCTTTCCCGGTCGCCCACCGCGGACGCGAATGCTACGGCTATATCTTCGAGGAAGCGTCGCGCCGCCCATTCCTGGCGCAAAAAGCCGAGGCGCTTGGCGTGCCCTTCGGACCGGAACGCGGCCGACTGGTCGCCGGCGAATCTATCGCGCTCGCAGACGGCCGCATCGTGCATCCCGACGACGTCTTGGGCGACCTTGTCCGCGGCGTCAAAATCGTCGTCACCGGCGACCTCGCAAGAACGAATAATATCCGCGACGCGGTCCAAGGCGCTGACGCCCTCGTCATCGAGGCTACCTATCTCGATCGCGATGCCGAGATTGCGCGCCAGGTCGGCCACATCACCGCGCGCCAAGCCGCCGAGCTCGCGCGCGAATGCGACGTGAAGTATCTCTTCCTGACGCATGTCTCGCGCCGCTATCGCGAATTCGAAGTCATCAGCGAAGCCCGCAATCACTTCCCCAATTCCTACGTCCCCCGCGACCTCGATCACTTCGCCGTCTTTCGCGACCGACGCCCGCAAAAGGTCCGGCGCGATGCTGTCGCCGCGGCCGAAGACTACTTGCCCGAAAATGGAGAATGATGATGACTCAAGAGTTGGCGCAACGTCTCAACCAATACGTCCAGGACCTGTTCGCGCGCGAAGACGAAATCTTGCGCTACGTTCGCCAGCAGACCGAGGCGCATGGTCTGCCTGTCATCAATCTGCAACGGAATGAAGCCCGGCTGCTGCACTTGCTGGTCAAAATGTGTGGCGCGCGGCGCGGCGTCGAAGTGGGCACGCTCGCCGGCTACAGCGCCATCTGGATCGCCCGCGCCCTGCCGGCAAGCGGACGCCTGATCACCATCGAATACAGCCGCAAACACGCCGACCTGGCGCGGACGCATATCGAGCGAGCCGGGCTCGCCGACAAGGTGACCGTCTTGCACGGCGCCGGCTTGGACGTCCTGCCGAAGCTGGCTGCCGATTCGCCCTACGATTTTATGTTTATCGATGCCGACAAGGTCAGCTATCCCGGTTACCTTGAATGGGCGGCCGCCAATTTGCGCGTCGGCGGCTTGGTCGTGGCTGACAACGCCTTCTGGGGCGGCGGCATCTTTCAGCCCGACACCGCCGACGGGCGCGGCGTGGCGCAATTCAATCAGATGCTCGCCGACCATCCGCAGTTTGAAAGCACAATCATCGAAGTCGGCGATGGCATGGCGCTGGGTGTGAAGAGCGACTGACGCGTTCAGTCGATGTTCGCAATTTCAATCATCCCCTCGCCATAGAAGCGTCCCGCTTCGATCACGACCGGCGCCTGCGCCTCGACCGTCGCCAGCAAATCGTAAGTAGTCGCCCCGGTCACGCGCACGGGCACGATCTCGCCGATCGGCAGGTCGCCCTCGACCAACACATAGCCGTCGATCTCAGGCGCGTCGCGGTAGCTGCGGCCCAGGCTGATGACATCGCCGGTCTCCGCGCCTGTCTCGTCCTCGCCCATGCCATGCCCTTCGACCAGGATCTCAAGCGTCTTGCCAGACAGCGCTTGATTCTTCTTGAGGCTGATCGCGCTCTGCAATTCCATCAGCCGCTGGTAGCGCTCCGCTTTGACGGCATCGTCGACCTGGTGGGGCAGGGTCGCGCTCGGCGTGCCCAGCTCATAGCTGTATTGGAAGGCGCCCACGCGGTCAAACTCCAGGTCGCGTACCATCTGCAGCAGACCTTGAAATTCGTCTTCGGTCTCGCCCGGGTAGCCGACGATAAAGGTCGTACGCACCGCCAGCTCCGGCATCAACTCGCGCAGCTTGCCGATTGTCTGGTATACCCATTCGACTTTGGCCGGGCGTTTCATCCGCTTCAGCGTCTCGCGGTGGCCATGCTGCAGCGGAATATCGAGATAGGGCAACACCTGCCGATGCCGCGCCATCGCCTCCATCAGCCGCGGCGTGACGTAACCCGGATAGGCGTACATGACGCGCAGCCAAGGGATAGCGGGCGCCGCCTCGACGATGGCGTCCAGCAATTGCGCCAAGCCATCTCTCATGCCCAGGTCGTAGCCGTAATCGGTGCTGTCCTGCGCGATTAGCATCACTTCCTTGACGCCCATAGCTTGCAAACGCAGGGCTTCAGCCACAATCG
The DNA here is from genome assembly GCA_022824465.1 of Anaerolineae bacterium. Classification (GTDB taxonomy): domain Bacteria; phylum Chloroflexota; class Anaerolineae; order Aggregatilineales; family Phototrophicaceae; genus UBA6055. Next base: position 284,305 of record JAJDZV010000009.1, on the reverse strand, counting down.
CATCGGGCGGCCTGCTCACCGCCGTGCCCTTGATCCGCGGAATGGCGCAGAAAGCGCAGGGACGGCGACAGCCATCGGCGATCTTGAGATAGGCTGACGCGCCTTGCACACTCGCCCGCAATACGCCGCGCTCATCCAGCCCGACAACTTTGGCTTCGTCCGGCAGGTGATAGAGCGGGGCGGGATGCTTGCGCTTTCGCAGGCGCGTGATCAGATCAAAGATGTCCATCCAGCGGCGCGTGCCGATGACGCCGTCCAAGCCCGGAACTTCCTGCACCAGCGCGTCGCCGTAACGCTGCGACAGGCAGCCAGCCGCGATCACCATTTGGTCGCCGCGCTTGGTCGCCGCCAATTCTCGCAGCGCGTCTATCGACTCCTGCTTGGCGGCGTCGATGAAGCCGCAGGTATTGACGATCAGCACTTCGGCTGATTCGGGATCGCCCACGCCGCGCATGCCGCTCGTGTTGAGGATCTGCGCCATGCTCTCGCTGTCGACCGTGTTCTTGGCGCAGCCCAAGCTGACTAGGAAATACTTGTCTTTGCGAAAACCTGCAACTTTCTTGACCATTGTCGCTCGCTAGGTTCTTGTATTAAACCTTGAATACAGCCATCAATACAGTGAGCCGAATAGCGTTGCTTGCACGCGGTCGAATACCAGGTTATCTTGTTCGTAGCGGCGGCATGATTCCGGCGGGTTGAGATCGGCGAATGGTCCAGGCAGCGTATCGCGGGGCCAGTTAGAATCATGCAGCCCCAGGTGGATATACTCGCGCTTGTTCGTCAACTCAAAAATGCCTTCCCGGTCTAGCCGCTGCAGCACTTGCGTTAGCCTGTCCTTTATCGGGTCGTGGATCTCGTCGAGAGTATACTCCTCAAGATCATCTTCGTCTACGTCCTCGTCTTCCAATAGCTCATCCTCCAGTTCGTCAAGCTGGGTTGCGAGCGACCATAACATGTCGTTAGTCACCTTAAAACGCTTTGCAAACTCTTCGCTCTTCCGCGAATGCACCAGAATGAAATCAAACCACTGGTGGCGCCAGAATGTCTTCAAATCGGCATAAGGCACGTCAAGGTATTTGTCGTCTTTCTGTAGTTCGCTTCGGGTTTGGCGTTCCAGTTCCTCTTCGGTGTTCACGAGTATGGTGACTTATTGGATTAGCTGGCCCGTGTCGAAGTTGAATGTGTAGAACGTTTCGTCACTCCTTTCCCGCTGCAACATTGGGAAGATTACGCGCGCCGCCTCATACGTCTCTTGTTCGAAAGCGTCATAGTCGAACTCAACCTGCAGGTCAAAATCCATTACGCGTTTTTCCTGATTCCTCTCCAACGGACAGCGTCTGGATACGCAAGCTTCCAGTATTCCGCGAGTCCATATCCGTATCAAAAGCCGGGCTGCTAAGCGCCCGGTTTCGTCGGCGGCAAACCGACCTGCGTCACCCGCGGCGGCAAAATCGCAGTTGGATCGGCCGGCGGCGCATCCGTCGGTCGCGGCCTGTCCGTCGGCAGCGGCGTCAACGTCGGTATTGCCGTTGGCAAACGAGTCGGAACCGACGTCTCCACCGGCAGCGGACTTGGCGCGACCGGCTCGGATTGCGTGGCGACCGCCTCGGGTAGCGTGGCGACCGCCTCGGATAGCGTGGCGACCGGCTCGACCTCGACTGCTTCTACGATCGCCGTCGGCGGAACGTTTGTCGGCGCCCCGCCCGGTCCCAAGGTGATGGTGGCTTGATCAACCGTGAAGCGAATATCGACGCGCTGACCCCGCTCGCCGAGTACGCCCTGGCGCTGTCCATTCCAAATCACATCCAGCGCCAAGGCATTGGCCGCGCTCAAGGTCACCTCGCTCTCGGCGGTGTGCTCCAGCAGTGTATCGGCTTCGGCGATGCCTTCATAGACGCTGATGCCGTCGCCCTGAATGTTGATCCAGCTCCGCTGCGTCACCAGCACGCTCACCAATATGCCCGCGCCGGTGTATTGCGCCCGTCCCGCCGGCAGAGTCGGACTGCTCAAAAAGGGCGTCGCGCTGGCGGCCGCGGGATCCGTTGCTGATGGCTCGACGTGGGCTTCTTCCGGCGACGGGCTTGGCGGCAGAAACGCCTCAATGCCGACCAACTCCACCGTGACGAAGGCGATGACGGCGAGGGCGACCGCCGTAAAGACAAGCAGCAGCAGCAGTCGAATCAACCGCCGGCAGCCTGACGCGCGCCTGTCCGCCTGTTCGAATTCTTGCAGCGGCTGCGTGGAACTGAATGGCTCTTCGCGCGCTTCCGACTGTCGCTGGCGCCGCCGTCCGCGCCGTCCGCGCCGCCCTTTTTCCAGCGCCAGACGCATCTGCGTATATAACTGCAGAACCTCATCCTCGTCCAACTCCAGATGGCGCGCGTAAATCCGCAGCAAGCCGCGCACCTGGATCTCCGGCACGCCGCTGATCTCAAACTCGCCCGCCTCAAAGCTTTCCAGAATCGGCTGCCGGATGCGCAGCTTGGCGACCACATCCGCAATTTCAAGTTCTTTGGTTTCGCGCGCTTCCTGCAGGAACTGCCCGAGGGAGAATGCATCCATCCGCAATGAAGACCTTGGTCTAGCCGCTCGCGAGCAGCATCAAGCGCCGCCGCGTTGACACAGAATATCAGACTCGCTCGGCTACCGCAAAACGAGCCAAGACAAAGGCAATAACTCCAAGACGCCAGCACAACCTGCGACTCAAGGAGTTATGATATATGCGCTGCAGGGGTAACTCTTAACGGCTTGTCGAGGGGCTTTATTCAACGACGGCTTTGAGCTCGGCTTCCTCAAGGGCTGCCGGCGCTTCATCGGCCGCGTCTTCGCCATCGATGTCTTCCGCCGTTTCCGATTCAACGGCGTCCTCCGCTGATGTCTGGTAGCGAAAGCCTTCCGTCATCAAGTCTTCCGCGCTGACTTGCTCGCCGCGTTCGCGCGCCGCCAGGAATTCCAGCAAGTCGTCTTCCGGCACGATCGTGACGGTCAGCATTGGCGGCGTCTCATTGCCCAGGCGCACTGGCACCTGGTGCGTCCCCACCTCGCGCAAAGACTGCTGGCTGATGCGCCGCCGGTTGATGTCGGCGCCGGTCGCCCGGTCCAGCTCGTCGGCGATCTCCTGCGTCGTCACCGAACCGAAGAGCTTGCCCGTCGATGCCGCGCGCCGCCCGAAGATCAATTCGACGCCATCTATCTGCCGCGCCAACTCGTTGAGCATATTGTTATATTGCGCTTTGCGCGCCTCGACATTTTGGCGAACGGTCTCCGTCTGCTTGAGCGCGCCAGGCGTCGCCTGGATCGCCATCTTGTTCGGGATCAAGTAGTTGCGCGCAAAACCATCCGCGACCTTGACCACCTCGCCGACCACGCCGTGCTTGTACAAGTCCTGAAGCAAAATAACCTGCATCTCTTCTTCCTCGCGTCATTCGCTGCAACTGCGCAACGGAGAACGATTTCCCTTGACTGAACCCGTATATTATAGAGATGTCGCCTGTGCTGCCAAGTGGCAATCCAACCCGCCGGCAAACGAGAGCCATCATGACCGCGAACGCCAATAGAACGCTGGACAATGCCCAGGTCATCGAGAAAGCGCTGATCGTCCTGGTCGGCTTTCTCGCCAGCGGTGTCCTTGGCTTGGCGCGAATCGCGGTCGTCGGCGCGCAGTTCGGCACCGGCGCCGCCAACGATGCCTTCGCCGCCGCCCAGCAATTGCCGGAAACCGTTTTTGTCCTCGTGGCTGGCGGTGCGCTCGGCTCGTCATTCATCCCGGTTTTCGCCCGCATTCGCGAGCAAGACCCGGCGCAAGCCTGGCGACTGGCCAGCGCCGTGATGACCCTCTCCGCCGCCAGCGCCGCAGTCTTCGGCTTGCTTGTCGCCCTCTTTGCCCCGCAACTGGTCAGCCATCTGCTCTTCGCCGAACGGCAGTCGGAACAGCAGCAACTCATGGTCGATATGATCCGTCTGATGATGATCACGCCCGTCGTCTTCAGCGTCAGCGGCTTGATCATGGGCATCCTGCAAGCCTATGCCGCATTCTGGCTGCCGGCGATCGCCATCAGCATGAACAACATCGGCATTATCATTGGCGCCTTGATCATTGCGCCGAGCTTGCCAGCCCATCCCAGCGTGGGGCAGGTCGGCGATCTCAACGTCATGGGCCTGGCTTATGGCGCCGTCCTGAGCGCCGTGCTGCATCTGCTCGTGCAGCTGCCCGGTTTGTTCAAGCTTCGCGCCCGGCTGCGCCCCTTGCTTTCGGCGCGCGCGCCCGGCGTTATGGATGTCCTGCGCCTGATGGGTCCGCGCGTCTTGGGCTTGGCGGTCGTGCAGATAAACTTCTACGTCAATATCCGTTTCGCCAGCGGCATGGTCGATGGCAGCGTCGTCGCCCTCCGATACGCCTTTATGCTCTGCTTCTTTGTCCTCGGCGTAATCGGGCAGAGCCAAGCCTCAGCCGTCTTTCCCACCCTGGCCGCCCTGCGCGCCAAAGGCGACTTTGTCGGCTTCCGCGACCGTCTGGCCGCCGCCATGCGCAACGTGCTCTGCCTGTCATTTCCGGCCGCCGCCCTGCTGATTGTCCTTGGCGAGCCACTAGTCAGCAGCATACAGCGCGGCGCCTGGACCAGCGAAAGCACGCAAGCGGTCGCCTGGGCCTTGAGTTTCTATGCGCTGGGCATCGGCGGCTTCGCCCTGCTCGAGGTGCTGTCGCGCGCCTTCTATGCCCTGGAAGACACCGTGACGCCGGTCGTCGCCGGCGCCTGCGCCATGGTAAGCAACATTGCGCTAAATGTCGTCTTCATTCAATTCATCGGCGATCCCGGCAGCCTGGCGCGCGGTCCCTTCGCCGGCTTGGCGCTGGCAAACGCGCTCACCACCGTCGTCGAAGCGCTCGCCCTGTGGTGGCTTCTGCGCCGCCGCTTGACGGAGCTTGACGCGACCGCCGGTAGTCACGACCGCGAGATCCTCGCTAGCGCCGCCGGCAGTCTGCTGCTCGCCGCGGTCATGGCGGCGGCTCTGTCGCTGCTGATCAGCGCCCTGGCTGCCGATGGCTGGATCGCCGCAGCCGTGGGCATGTTCGCCGGCGGGCTCATCTTCTTTGGCGGCGGCTACCTGCTCAACATTAGCGAGACACGGACCCTGCTCGCGCCCTTCATCAATCGCGGCGTGAAGTTGCTGGGGCGCTAAGGAGAACCGGATATGAGCCGACAACTGGGTTCGAAGGTCGCCGTCATCACCGGCGCTGGGCGCGGCATCGGACGCGCGCTTGCCCTAGGTTTCGCCGAGCACGGCGCCAAGGTCGTCTGCGCCGCGCGCACGCAAGCGCAAATTGACGAGAGCGCCGCTCTCATTGGGCAAGCCGGCGGCGAGGCCATCGCAGTCCGCTGTGACGTGACCGAAGCGTCCGATCTGCAAAATCTCTACGCGCAGACCCGCAAGCGATTCGGCGGCGTCGATATCGTGGTCGCCAACGCCGGCGGCAATTTCGAGCGGCGTCCGGTCGAAGAAAGCGCGAATGACGCCTGGGAATACACCCTGCGCGTCAACCTGACCGGCGTCTACTATACTTGCAAATACGCCATCCCCGACCTCAAGGTCAAGGGCGGCCACATCATCGTCATCGGCTCCGGCATGGGGCATCGCGCGGGCAAGTCCGGCTCAGCCTATAGCGCCTCCAAAGCCGGCGTCTGGATGTTCGTCCGCGTCCTGGCGGAGGAATTGCGACCCTACGGCATCTGCGTCAACGAACTGATCCCCGGCGTGGTCAATACCGCTATCTTGACCAAGGGCGAAGGCCCGGCCGATCCCGCTCTAAGCCTCGAGTGGTTCAAGCAACCGAAAGATGTCCTGCCGCTGGCGCTCTTCCTGGCGTCCCAACCCAAGACTGGTCCCACCAGCCAGAGCTTCAGCCTGATGCGCCGTGACGCGCAATAGCCTCACTGCTGCCGCACGCGCGCAAACAGCGCCTTGAGATACTCCGCTTCCGGGAAACCAACGGGGTGATCGAGCGCGTGCCCGCTGCGCTCAATCTCGTCCAGCTTATAACCAGCGACCGTCGCCGAGCGCGTCACCAATTGGAAGAACATATCGGCGCTGATGCGGCTGGAGCACGACGCCATCACCAGCAGGCCCTCATCCGTCAGCAAACGCAGTGCCATCTCGACCAGCCGTCGATAAGCCAATACCGCGTTTCTCATGCTGGCGCGACTGTTGGCGAAAGCTGGCGGATCCACGACGACCATATTGAACTTGCGCTTCGATGCGATCAACTGTCGCATACCGGCGAAGGCGTCCGAGGCGCTGACATCGACCTTGTCCGCAGTGAAGCCGTTGTTTGTCACGTTGACTTTCAGCGTTTCCAATGCCGGCTCGCTTGCGTCCAGAGCCGTTACCGAGCGCGCGCCGCCAGCCAGCGCATAGACGGTAAAGCCGCCCGTATAACAGAAGACATCGAGCACGCGCCGCCCCTCGGCCAACTCGCGCACTCGCTGGCGGTTATCGCGCTGGTCGAAGAAGAAGCCGGTCTTATGCCCCTTCACGACATCCGCTTCGAAGAGCAAGCCATTCTCGACGAATTGCGTTTTCCCTGACTCGCCATCGCCGATCAGCCACTGACCATCGCGCAAGCCGTACAATGTCGCCACGTTGAGCTGGTCCTTCTGCAGCGTCCGGCTCAGTCGCAGCACAAGCTCGTCGAAGATGATGGATTCTTGCAGCGCCGGTATCAGCGCCCGCAAGTGCGGTATCCAGGCGCTTGTATACAGTTTGAGCGCCAGCGTATCGCCATAACGATCGAGCACGAGCGCGGGAAAGCCGTCGCTCTCGCCATAGACCAGCCGAAAGCCGGTTGTCTCCTTGCCGATCAATGGCTGACGCTTCGCCTGCGCCGCTCGCAGCTTCTCGGCGAAGAAGCCTTGATTGATCCGCATCGGCTGCAGCGCATGCAGCACTTTGACGCGTATTGGCGACAGCGGGTCGTACAAACCCACCGCCAGGAAATTGTTCTTCTCGCGATCGTAGATGACCGCCAGATCGCCGGAGCTGCCCAGGTGGCTCTGCTTGACGATCGCGTCTTCAAAGACCCAGGGATGCCCTTGCCGCAAAGCCCGCTCAGCCGCCGGTTTGACGCGCATGGCGATATTCTTCTCTGCCCGATGCGGGAGTTTGTCCAGGTCCATCATCGCTTGCGTTCGCGGAATCCGCGCCATCTAGTTATTCAGTCCCGCCTCATCCACCAGCTTGATCTTGAGTTCGGCCTCTTCCAGCAAGGTCTGGCAGTGGCTCGCCAACCGTTGACCGCGCTCGTACAGCTTCACCGAGTCTTCCAGTGGCAGCGCGCCGCTCTCGAGCTGCGCCACCAAGGCCTCCAACTCTTGATACGCGCTCTCATAGCTCAGACTTGCAATATCGTCCATCAGTCCTCGACCCTGACGCTGATCTCATCTCTTGCCAATTGTACGTTCAATCGTTGATCTTTGCTGACCTGCCCGGCCGCGCGCACGATGTTGCCCGCCTCATCGCTAACCAGCGCATAGCCGCGCGCCAGGATATGCGCCGGGCTGGCGGAGTCCAGCGCGCCCCGCCGGTTGGAGAGCCGCTCGCTTAGCTGCTCAAGCCGCCGGATAGCCGCCTGCCGCAGCCGCCGCCGATTATCCGTTAGCGCGCGTTCCGCCTGCTGAACCGCCTTTTGCGGCGTGACAAATTGCAGCGCGTTACGCATGCGACCCAAGTCGTTAGTCCGCGCTTGAATCGCGTCCGTCAGCATGGCGCTGAAGCCGTTCCGCAACCGGTCCAAATCCAGCAGCAGGTCTTCGCGATTGGGCGTCGCCAATTCGGCCGCGGCTGAGGGCGTAGGCGCGCGCAAGTCGGCCACGAAGTCGACGATCGTGAAGTCGATTTCATGACCGACGCCAGTGATCACCGGGATGCGACTTGCCGCCACCGCCCGCGCCACCGCTTCATCGTTGAAACACCACAGATCCTCCAGCGAGCCGCCGCCGCGCGCCACCAACATAAGATCAACCTCCGTCTCTCTATTGAGCCGGTGCAGCGCCCGGACGATTTGCGTGGGCGCCTCCGCCCCTTGCACCAAGGTTGGGCTGAGTATCAGTTCGAGCAACGGGAAACGCCGCCGGAGCACATTCTGCATATCGTGCCAGGCGGCCGCCGTCGGCGAGGTCACCACGCCGATCCGCCGCGGAAACGCCGGAATTGGCTTTTTCCGCGCCGGGTCAAACAGCCCTTCGGCGTCCAGCCTGGCTTTAAGCGCCTCGAACTGCCGGTGCAAGTCGCCAAGGCCGCCCGCCGACTCGATATGATCGGCATACAGTTGATATTCGCCGCGCGCGTCGTATACGCTCACGCGGCCGTGCACCAGAATCTCGTCGCCCGCCCGCACATCGACGCGAACCGAGCGCGCCGCCCCGCGGAACATCACGCAACGCATTTGCGCCTCGGCGTCTTTAATGGTGAAGTACCAATGACCCGAGCGCGCTTTGGTCAAGTTGGAGACTTCGCCGCGCGCCCAGATATCCGCCAATTTCGCGTCAGCGTCGAACATGACGTGAATGTAACGCGTGAGTTCGCCAACCGAGTAGGTCTGCATCAGCCATCCTGTGGGTGAGCGTTGTGACGAATCGACTCGACCGCTACAATTATCGTTGAATTATCCTTAACGGGCGAACGAGGATTGGACATGGCCTACCTCAATCAAGCCGAGCGCAAATCATTACTTGATGAACTCAGCGGCATGCGTCTGTGGCGCGCCAAATTCAAGCTGCGGCTGATGGACCCCAAGGCGCGCCTGGTTTACCTGCGCAATGCGCAGCAATCCGGCGAATGGCATACAAAGTACGTCCTAGAAAGCCTGGGAGCGCAAGTAACCCTGGTCGAAGTCAATCACGCCGCCAATGACCAGGTTCGCAACAAGCAGAACTTCGAGTTCGTCAACGTCATCGTCGAACCCACGCCCGACAATCATAGATAAGACTAAGAGGCGCTATTCTCTGCATCGTCCGTCGCCCCCAGCAAGTCGCGCATATCATGGTTGTTGCCTTTTATGATTTGTGGGCAAGGTCGCGTAGACACTGACCGCCGCCAAGGCTCGCCCCTGTACGCGCTCGCTGATTTAGGCGCTCCTGGTTTGCGGCGAATTTTTTCAATCAATAACAACGGCGTCTCAGTGGTGAAGATCCTTAGTGCTCCCCATGCTCATGCAGCGGATTGTGCTCGTGGTAAATCCCCTGCCGGTGCATACGTTGATGCAGGCGGTTGTGCGCCGCTTCAATTGTGGCGCGGACCTGCTTGTAGCGTCTCGCGGCCGGTCTCGGCGCCAGCGTATCGACATAAGCCAGCGCGCCCTCGATCTGCTCCAGAACCGCCATCGCGTCTTCCCGCTTGAAGGGCCGCCGCCCATCGACGCGGACTTGCACGCAACTGCTGTGCGCCGCGATCTCGCCCGGGTTGTCGCCATAACTGCCGCGCACGCGCAGCGCGATCCAGGTCGATTCGCTTATGGTCAGGTCGCAACTGCCCTCGGCTGATAATTCGCCATCGATAGACTGCTCCTCGACGGCGAAACCGCCGACCACCACGTCCGCTTTTTCGATGGGCAGCGCCGCCGACGCGACGCGCCAACGGACATTGACTGTGCCGCCGCCCTTCGGCAGGTCAAGCTGCGCGCCCGGCGCCAGCCCCTCGACCGCCAGTTCCAGCAGCGGACCGACTGTGACGAAGGTGTTGCCGGCTTTGACGGCCGCCATCCAGTTTTCGTAGCTGAATTCGCGCCCGCCCAGATGCGCGTAGGTGCGGATCCCCCCGAGCAGGGACGCAGCGTTCATCTTGTCCGAGCCGCCGACGATCGGCAGTTGATAGCCCAGATTCAGATAGCGATACCAGTCAAGCAGACCATAAGGCGTGATTTGCCAGTTGAAGGGATTGAAGGTCATCATTTCCACGGCATGAACCAAGCCCAGCACAATATCGGCCGCGCGTTCGAGCTGCGGGTTGGGCGCGTGCGGCAGGACGACCAGACCATCCTGGTCAATGCAACGCTGCGCCCATTCGGCCATGCTGACCTCGAGCGCGTCGCCAATCGCGGATTCGCTGGGCCCGCCGCTGCAGAGCGGATGAATCATCGCGCCCGAATAACCCAGCAGCGAAATATGCCCCAGCACCTGCATCCGGTTTTCCGTGCCGACCCGCACCAGAAACTCGCCATCGCCGCCGAACTCGCGCGCGCCAAAGGTCGTGCGGCCATCAAAATCGCTGACGTTGCTATACATCTCGCCCCATTGGCTCGCCAGCAGATTGACCACGTTGACGCCTTCGGCGGCGCCTTCCAGCCAAGCCGTCTGCGGGCTGAGGAAGTGGACATGGGTATCGGCCGAGACCCAGCCGCGCTCGCCCCAGTCGAGCAGCTCCTCCAGTGTGAATACGACCTCGTCCGTCTCTGGCGTGACCTCAAAGCTGGTGCGGATCGGCTTGATCTCATAGCCGCGCGTGATCTCGACGAAGACTTCGCCCAGAGGCGCTTCCAGTTCGCAACTGCCAATGATATAGGCGTACTGATTCAGCGAATTGACGAACTCGCCATAATTGTCCTCGAACCAGGCGCCGTTGACTTTGCGGTGGTTGCCCCGCGGCGGCAGATATTCGCCTTGCGCGCCATGAAAGTGAATCCTCACTGCGACCTCGCGCCCACTGGCGTCGACCACGCGGACGCGAAGCAGTTGCCGCGCCTCAGCCACTTCCAGCGCCGCGCCATTTAGCTTGCTCAAGTCGTATGAAATCTGCTCGCCGTCATCCCTTTGCAGGGCGAGCTTTGCCTGCGGATGCGCCGCGTACTCGATGATCGCGACAGCTTCCGAGCGCTGCGGCTGCGCGTTCGTGGCATCGCTGAACCAGGTTTCGCGCGTGTAATCCAGCCGGGCACGCGCCGATATCACGCTGCCCAGGTCGATATCGATGCCGTCGAGCTCGCCAATCGCATTGAAGCGGACGTCATCTGGCAGGGTCAAGGCCAGTTTGCGCCGGACCTGCGCCCGCAGCGGATGCGCCTCGACTTGCGTCGTGCTGATGCCGAAGATCAGGGCGCGCTCGTTTTTGCCGGAGAGGCGAAGCGCGCGAATCGGTTTCTCCGGACGCGGATTCGGCATGGCGTAAAGCCAGATGATTTCGCGGGCGGCATCGCGGCCGCTGCCGTGGCGGGTCTCCCCGTCGCCGTAGCGTTTGGGCGGCTTCCGCCCCAAAGCCTGTGATTCCGCGGAGTTTCTGACCACCTCGTCTTGCAGATGCGGGACGGCGGCAAAGGCGCTGGCGCCCCAGTCGATGCGCGCCTGCTGAATGGCGAAGCGCCGCCGAATGGGTATCGCCGCTTGCGCGCCATCGCTGTAGATCAGCTGATACTGCGCGACCAGATTGCCCAGGGCGTTGCCCGGCGCGCCAGCTTCGGCATGCAAGCGTCCATGCGCCTCGTGCATGTCGCGCGGCAATTCTTGCGGCCTGTCTTCAACCAGATGCGCGAAAATCACATAGGTCGCCTGTCTGTCGTCGACCGCGACTCTGACCTCGTTGCCATCCAGCAGGATCGCGTTCGGCACTTTCTCGGCGCCAAGCGCAAAGGGGATGCCGCGAAACGCTTGCCGCCCATAGACACAGTCGGCCGCGCGCAGCTTCAGGCGCAGGTCGACTGTCGCATGGTCGCAGTTGTAGCTTCCATCGAGGGGCAGGGGGATGAAGAGATCTGAGGCTGGCGCGCGCATTGGAGGTATCTCCGGCTCGTCGGTTTGTCGGAGTGTAACGGCGCGCCTAGTCCATCACAAGTTCAAAGTCGCGCCCGCCAAGTATTCGTCCGTTGACTTGAATCTCCAGCCGTTGCCGCCCGGGATAATACCGGCGAGTGGAGATCGGACGAATCGCCAGGCTCTTGGAAATCGTCGCGTTCGCGCCCGGCGCCAGGCTTAGCGTTTTGAGCTTGAAGACTTTGGGCGCGGTGGTTCCGTTCGCCTTGCGGAAATGCATCACAAAATCGACCAGCAGATTCTGCGTCGATTCGGCGGCGCTGCTCAGCTCGAACGAGAACTCGAGATTGTTGCCATATTGCAGTACATCTGGCCTTAACTCGAGGCCGCTTAAGCTGACCTGCGCTTCGCCATAACCGAGGATCGCCAGCGCGCGCAAGTCGCCCTGCTTGACCAGGCTGCGCAAGGCATGCTTGATGAGCCAGAGGCGCTCTTTGCCGGCGTCTCGCGACCAGGCTTCCATGCGTTCCAGCAGCAGCGCCGGATGATCTTTGCCGATATCGTTGAGGTGATTGGCGACCGAGCGCCGGACGTAGAGCGATGGATCGTCTTTCAAGTGGTCCAGCAGCGCCAGCGACGGCGATGGGTCGGCGATCAAGTCGGTTAACTGGTTCCACCAGGGCAAACGCGGGCGGCTGCCTTCGCTGGCCAGGCGGCGGACGTGTTCATTGTCCTCCAACGCCCATTGGTGCAGTCGCGCCTTGGTCGCCGCCGGATATCGGATGATATAGGGGCGAATCGCGCCCTCGCAGGATGTATGCCGCGTAATGACCGCCATCGCGTCCAGCGACCCCTCCGGGTGCTCCAGCCCATGCCGGTAGACGAAGGTCGGTATCGGCTGCAGGCGAAAGCCGGGGTCTTCTATTGGCTCGAAGCGACCGTCGGTCTCATCCAGAATCCGCAGCAGAATATCGAGCGCTTTCGGATAATCGTCCGGCAAGTGTTCCCGCAGCTTGTCAGCGATCCAGGCGAAGCGCTGCTTCAGTTCCAGGCTTTCCAAATCCGCCAGGGCCGCTTTCACAAAGCCGTCGCGCCCGAAAGCCGGATGAACGAGCGCAATGCGTTCGGCGATCTGCTCGACGAGTTGGCGATTGATCATGTCTTTCAAGCGAGGGTAGTCTGACATGGTTCATCTACCGACCGGCAGGAGTGAAGCCAAGGTCCAGAAAGACTGAACGGGCGCCATAATAGACCGGATGGGTATCGCAATGGAGCGGGCGCGTATGGCTTAGGACGGACGGAGCATGGAAAAAGGTGGAGAGAGCATGGAAAAGGCCGGCTGGCGTAGGGAAAAGGACGAGCAAATTGCGGCAGAATTGCGCTACTCTATCGATACAGTATCGAGAGGGATGGCCCCCGGGCAGGAAAAGCGCGAATAAGCGGCAGACGCGGCGTTTGGACTTATGCGCGGCTTGACGGCCGATGAGAATACAGGCGAGCGATCGAAGGTTCATGTTGTTGACGGTAGCATAGATCGATCAAGAGCAGGCGACTATATGGTCGCGTTTGATTAGACTTTGGTCGGCGGCCTGAGGGCATGCATTCAGCGCATCGCGGGTCCAGCGGGACAGGCGCGACGGACGACCAGCGGAGGTCGCCCGTCGTAGCCAGCGCCTTGCCGCGCGGACGCGACGCTCGCGCATTTATTGCTCGGGATTGACGCTTTGCCAGAAGGCGACGCGATTGCCGGTCGGGTCGCGGAACATGCCTAGCGCGCCGAAGCCCGGCACTTCCTGCCGGGGCAGAATCACCTGCCCGCCGAGCTCCTCGACGCGCGCCATATCGGCGTCCAGGTCGTCGCTGTGGAAATAGAGGATGACATCGCCGGGATTCATCCCTTCGCCAATTTCGGAGAGCGCCACGCCCATATCGACGCCGGTGTTGAACATGGTGTAGGTGAAGTCGTCGCCCATCGGGACTTCGTTCACCTGCCAACCTAGCAGCGCGCTATAAAAAGCCTTCTGCGCATCATTATCCGCCGATGCAATCTCGACATGCACTATCGGACGCATGGTTTACACTCCTTTTTGTGATGTTATATTGTCAACCTTGGGAGGGTAGATTGTTTGTTCTAGTCTTGTCAAGCCCCATCTTTTGATGATTCGCGCCCGCTAGCTGGCAATTCTCACGCACCTTTCAGCGTCGTCCTGCGTATACTGGTATGGGAAAGGCAAGCTTAACGAATCAAACACGACACGACAATCAGAGGTGAGTAGATGCGCGTAATAGTGCATACGGGCAAGGGCGGAGTCGGCAAGACCAGCATCTCGGCGGCGACGGCGCTGCGCTGCGCTGAAATGGGGCTGAGGACGATTGTGGTCAGCACCGATACGGCGCACAGCTTGGGCGACGCGCTCGATGTCGAGGTCGGTCCGGAGGCGCAGCAGATAGCGGAGAATCTGTGGGCGCAGGAGCTCGACACGCGATATTCGATGCAGAAGTATTGGGGCAAGATTCAGGAGTATCTGGGCGCGTTTTTCAATCGCGAGGGCATCGCCAAGGTCAACGCGGCCGAGGTCACGATTATCCCGGGCTTGGAAGAGGGCGCGCAGCTGCTTTGGATCAGCGAGTACTTTCAAGCCGGCGAATATGATGTGCTGATCGTAGACGCCGCGCCCACGGCCGAGACCATCCGCTTGCTTAGTCTGCCGGATGTGACGCGCTGGTGGGTTGAGCGGCTGATGCGCATCGCTCGCGGTCTGGATAGCGTCATCCGCCCGGTGCAGAAGTTATTCACGCGGGGCAAACGGAACGACCTCGGCATTGATATCGCCGAGAACGCCTGGGACCAGGTGCAGCTGCTGTTTGACACGCTGGATGGCGTGCGCGACTTGCTGACCGATCCGGAGCGCGCCAGCATCCGGTTGGTGGTGAATCCCGAGCGTATGGTCATCCGCGAGACGCAGCGCACGTATACCTATCTCAATCTCTACGATTACGCCACAGACGCCATCCTGGTGAACCGCGTCTTCCCTGACGAGATTCAGGATCCCTTCTTCGATGTCTGGAAGAGGCGGCAAGCGCGCAACATAGACTTCATTGGTGAAGCCTTCGGCAGCCTGCCCCTGCTCAAGGCGCCGCTCTTTGGCGAGGAAGTCGGCGGGTTGGAGATGCTGCGGCGGCTGGCAGATGAGCTGTACGGCGATCGCAACCCGGCCGAGCGCATGTTTGACGGCGTGGTGCATAAGCTCGAGAAACTTGATGGCGCCTCGCAATGGATGCTGCGCGTGCCCATCGGTTTCGCGCGCAAGGAGCAGCTTGATCTCTACCGGTCGCGCGAAGAGATAACCCTGAGCGTGGGACCGTATCGGCGCAATATCGTCTTGCCCAATGAGCTGCAGGCGCTTGAGATCACCAGCGCGAAGTTCGAGGACAAGTTTCTAAACATCCGTTTCGAGGAAGAGGCGTCTTAGGATTACAGCGCTGGATAGTGAGGCGCATTGCGCTGGCGGACGAGACTTGACTCGCCTCTACAAGCGTTGCCTGGGGTGACACGAAGTTGCAATGGCGCTGGCTTCTGGCTGTGAGTTGGCTGTTTCGCAGTTGAAGGGGGAGAATTGGCGATTCCGCCTGCGTAGCTGGGCACGCTTGACGCATTGCAATTCATTGGTAGCGGGATCGTTCTCTTGGACGAACCAGACGGACCAATGAGATAACTTCGGGTGTTAAGTACATCATTGAATAAGATTGCGGCGATGGATATTGGGGGCGGGCAGATCGCACGCGTCCGACGCGGTACGGCGGCGATCAATCGTCAAGTTCGACTCTGATTTTGCCGCTGCCGCTGCTGGCGCGCTCTTCATCGTCTTCGGAGGCCAGGTTGGCGCTCGCCTGTCGTTCTTGCTCGGCGGCGCGCTGGGCATCCGGGTCTTCCATTTCGCTGGCTTTCTTGATCTCGTCAATGGCGGCGTCAATCAATACACGAAAACCGGTGGCGAATTCGTTGCCGGCTTTCTGCGTATGTTCCTTAAAGCCGGGCGGCAAGAGTGACTCCATCGCCTTGCCGAATTCCTCCAGGCCGCGGCGCTGATGGAAAATGAATTGCTCCAACGGTGTTTGCTCCGCGTGGTCATCCGGCGCATCCGGTTGGGGATTCATCTCGTCGGCCATGGCATCGCTCCTCAGCTGCTTTCAGGCATCAATACCGTATACGCCTATGCGACGTGATGGTTGCGCGTATGGCGGCAGGAGCGGCAGGAGCAGGCGCCCGGCAGCGCGCCGTCACTCTTCGTCGCTGGTCAGCGTCTCGATGAGCGCCAGTTCCTGCTGGATACCGCGCGAGCGCCAGAAGAAGCTGAGGACAAGCAGACCGAGGACGGCGAAGGCGGCGGCCAAGCCCAGCGCCAGGTAGAGCGAGTTATCCGGCGTGACGAAGAAGCCGAGCAGGGTGCGATTGTAAGCATCCGCCAGCGCCGCGAGGTTGCCAAGCTCGCCCTCTTGCAGCGCGATATAGCTGTCGTTGCCGAAGACCATGCCCAGGGCGCGCAGCCGGGGGCGCTCGTAGACCTGCCATTGGCCGCTGGGCATGTCGATGTTGCCGGCGTCATCCAGTTGCGCCAGTTCCACACCGGCGAACGGGTCCAGGGCGAGGTCGATTTCGGGCGCGGCCGTGTTCAAGGCGTCGTCGGTCTGCGCCAGGGTCAGCAGCATCGTGCGCGCCTCGGGCGCCGCCTCGACAAAGCTGATGACCACCGAGCCTTGCCCGTGCCGGCGCGCCATGACCGACGCCGTGGTCGCGGCGTTGATGTCGAATGCCAGCACATGCCAGGTCCCGTCCGCCAGGTTGACTTTGCCATTGTAGACGGGCGGTCCGGTCTCGATGTCAAGCCAACTGGCTAGAACCGTTCGGGCGGCTGCCGGCGGATCTTCAAGCGCTACAATCTGCGCGCGGATCGTGGCCTTGTATTCAGCCGAATAGAACTGCGCTATCGCGTCCGTCGACTGGTTGTCCCAGCCGGCGAGCACGGGCACGTTGAAACCGCTGGTCTGCAGGTAGGGCACAGTTTGTACAGAGTCCTGCGCCGCTGCGCCGCCCAGCGCCAGCAGTAAAACAAAGACTAGCGCGCATGCCTTGAGAAGTCTCGCGGTCATTTATTCACTCAGCGCTTTCAGCTTGGCGCGATTCAGCGATTCGAGGCGGTCCTCCAATCGATAGCGATGCCACATAAGCGTGATTGGCATCAGCGTCAACCAGAGCAACAGGCTGGGCGCGAGCGCGAGCATGACGCCGCTGGTCGCTTCAAAGCTTCCTTGAGCGTTTTGCGGGCTGGCGCCGACGATGACCGGGTGAATCGTCTCGGGCACAATGCGAATGATGAATAGCGTAATCAGCACGGTAACGAATCCGAGAATGCTGTAAACGGACATGAATGTGCGACGGCGCTCAGTATCGTCGAAGCCGGCGCGCAGCATTAAGTAGGCGGCGTATGTCAGGCACATGATGGCGGCCGAGGTCAGGCGCGGGTCCCAGGTCCACCAGGTGTTCCAGATAGGCCGCGCCCAAATTGCGCCGGTCAGCAGATTAATGAGCGCGAAAGCCAGTCCGACTTCGACGCCGGCCAGCGCGAGCTTGTCCCAGTCCGCGCTCTTGCCTGCCAAGACCATAATGCCGCCGAAGAGAGACAGGCCAAAGGCGGTAAAGGCGCCGAAGAAGGCCGGCATGTGAATGTAGAATATCCGCTGCACAGCGCCCTGCTGGATATCGGTGCCGGCCGCGAACAAGCCCAGGTAGAGCGTCGCGGCGAAGCCCAGGACGGTCGCGATAGTCAAGGCGCGCAAGAGCCGCGGCATCGGTTTCGACTCGTGTGCTTCTGGCAATCTCGTCTCCTCGCACTCATTCGTTCGAAAGTTACGCCGATTTGAAATCTATAAAAGTCTACAAGAACCTTCTCAAAGTTTGTAGTTTTCTCTCGCTGAGCCGGCGATATCTCATTCTTCGACGACGAATCTAAATAGCAGCAGGCACAAGACCAGATAGATGAGGGCGACGCCGGCCAGCAACTGAAACCACGCCTGCCATTCGGTCGCGTTTGTCAGGATGCCCTTGGTCGCGCGCACGGCGGTGAGCAGGAAGGGCAGCGCCAGGGGCATCATGGCGACCGGCAGCAGCGCCTCGCGCGCCCGGGTCTTCACGGTCAGCGTGGCCATCAGCGTGCCAAGCGCGCAGAAGCCGGCGATGCCGACCAGGGTCGTGAGAACCAGGCGCGGATCCAGCATGTTCTTGCCGTAGAGCGCGGTCATCAGCGGGAGAAGGAGCAAGGCGACCAGCCCGGTGAAGAGCGCGTTGCCGGCGAACTTGCCGATGAAGATCGCCGTGCGCGAAAGCGGCGCCAGCAGCAAAGCATCGAGGTTGCCCTGGTCGTATTCTTGCGCCAGGCTGCGGTTCAAGCCCAGCAGGCTGGCGAAGATCAGCGTCACCCAGAGCACGCCGCTGACCGCCTCTTCGCGCGCCACGCGATCCAGCTCCAGCGCGAAGCTAAAGACCAGGATGCTCAGAAGCGCGAATATCAGCATCAGGCTGAGCAGCTCGCGCGAGCGCAATTCAACGCGCAGGTCTTTGCCGGCGATGGCGAGGACCGCCGCGACGTACGAGGTCTTCATGCGCTGGCGGCTTGATAGATCGCGGTCATTTCACCCGCTCGCGCGACGCCGTCGTAGGCGACTTTGCCCCGCGACAAGATGAGCGCACGCTGCGCGTTTTGAGGCAAACGCTGCAGTTGATGCGTGCTGAGAATGATCGTGCGCGCTTCCCGCCGCGCGGTCGCCAGGGCGCCGTCCAGGGCTTCAGCCGCCGCTTGGTCGAGGCCGCTGTACGGCTCGTCCAGCAGCAAGATATCGGGCTGATGCAGCAGGGCGCGGGCGATGCTCAAACGCTGCTTCATCCCGCGGGAAAAGGCGCGCGCCAGGCTATCGGCTCGGCGGGACAAGCCGACCTGCTGGAGCAAGGCTTGGCTGCGGGCGTCGCATTCGTTCGCCTCAATGCCGTAGAGCTTGCCGAAAAACGAGAGATTCTCGCGCGCGGTCAGATTTTCGTATAGCAGGGGACGATGCGCGACCAAGCCGATATGCGGGCGTATTGCCATCGCCTCGCGCGGCATTTCCCAGCCGCCGATGCGAATTGCGCCGGCCGTGGGCTTGCTCAAGCCGCTGAGCAGCCGCAGGAGCGTCGATTTGCCGCTGCCGTTGGCGCCGAGCAGCAGGACGAACTCGCCCCGGGCAACCGTAAAGTCGAGATTCTGCAAAGCCGGCAGCAAGCCAAAGACCTTGCTCAGCCGCTCGACTTCGATGATGGCGCGTTCGTCGATCATGGCTGGTCCGCCATGAGTTCAGCCAACCGCGTTTTGAGCTCGCGCCGTCTGTGATGATAGAGATCGTGATTGATGCGCCCTTGATCGTGATCGGCGTCCAGGCGCGCCAGGTCGGTCGTCAGCCGATCGATTTCGCTAGCGGCGGGTCGGCGTCGGCGCCGCGCCAAGCCGAATGCGGCCAGCAGGGCGGCGATAATCGCGCTGGAGCCAAAAGCCAAAGCCGGCAAGTCTTCGCGCGTAACGACCGAGCGATCGTCGCCGCTGGTCGCGAAGGGATCGCCGCTAATGTCGAGGCTGAGCCTGGCATTCTGGTTGCGTTGTATCCGCCCGGCATAAACGCGAAATTGCGCGCCGGCCGCGCCGCTTGGCTCGAGTTGCAGCCAATCGCTTTCGACAGCGAGACCGTCGCGGAGCGTCAGCTTGACGTCGGCGTCCAGCCGGTAATTCAGGCTCTGCTCGATGGCGGCGGCGCCGTCGGTTGGCAGGAAGTACTCCAGCAGCACTTGATGCGCATCGCCGGGCGGCACGGGACGCGTATCGATCACCGAGTCGGGAATGTTGTCCAGGTCTTCGACGATGACATAGCGTCCGGCTTCGTCGCCGCTCATCAGCCGGGCGTCGGCGGGTAGCTGAATCAGCAAAACGGCTTCACGCCCGTCATCAAAGCTGCGCCCGCTGGTGAAGATACGGTCTGAACTGTTTTGGAAGGCGAGCAATTGCGTGATGACCAAGCCTTGGCCCAAGTCGGCCAGCTTTACGGCGTCGACGAGAAGCTCGATATGAGAAATGCTTAGAACGCTGGCGTCGGTGGTGATATCGAAGACTTCAATAGTCAGTTCGTCGGCGCTGCCCGCTCGCCAAAGCTGGCTGTACAGACGCCCCTGATATGCGATGCTGACTACATAGCTGAGATCGGCGCTGATGGGGATGCGGTCGAAACTGAAGGTCAGATCGGGTTCCAGCGCCGTTTCGACCAGGCGGAAACCAGACTCGGCGCTGCCGTAATGCAATTGCACTGTGTCGGTTTGCGGGGCGCTGCCGCCTTCCGTGCCATGCGCGACGCGTCCAGCGATGCTGCCGAGAGCGGCCCTGCCTTCGCTGTCAGAGGCGGGGGCGACATTCAGTGATGCTGTCCGCAAGAAGGCGACGACCGCGCCAGTTTCGTCCGGCGAAAGCGCGCCGTTGAAGCGTTCGCGGTTCAATTGCTCGCCGTAGGCCAAGTCGCTGTATACAGGCGCGATCAGAGTTGGCATTTCGCAGCCGCCGCAGCGCTCCCGCCAAATGGCTGCGCCCGCATCCAGCAAGGCGTCGTTGTAGCTAAGGCTGTAGCTGTAGAGCGCGACATCCCAACGCTCTGCCTCGGTCAAGGCGTTTTCCCAAGGCGGCATCAAGGCGTCGATGCGCCCGTCAGTAATGATTTCGTACCATTCCAGCGGCGACTTTGGCGCGACCAGCGCATGGTCGGTCATGTCAAGCGGTCGACTGACGCTGCCGGAAACGACCAACTGGCCGAAGCCGTCGCCGGTCGGGCTGTGGCAATCCACGCAGCGATCGGCGAATATCGCGGCGCCCTTTTCCAGGTTGGGTTGCCAGGCGCTCGCCAGCGGGGCAAGGGTGGCAACGGAAGGCGCGACCGTCGCGATTATCTCCGGCTCGCCGCCCAAGCCAGCGCAGGCGGTCAAGGCGATGGCGAGCAGCGCGATTACCAGAATCCGCATGGTCAGCCTCGCTCCCCAGCCGTCGTGTCATCGCCGCGCCGGGCAGCGACGGCAGCTTCAATTGCCCGGTCGACGCGGTCGGCGTCCAGCGCGTTGGAGGTCCGGTCGATTTCGTCCAGGTCGCGCAGCAATTGTACTCCGCGCCGCGCCCAGAATTCGCGCTCGGGGCGGCGATCTTCCTCGCTGATCTTGCCGGTGGCGCAGTCTTCGTCCAGATCGCGGATATTGGTCAGCACGCGTTCGTAGGCGGTCCGCAGTTGTTCACGCTGTTGCTGCAGGCGCGCATCGCCTTGAGCGCCGCCGCGCGACAGCATGAGCGGACGCGCCACAATCGCGACGGCGATGATAGCGAGCAGCATTGAAAAAAGCAGACCAGCGATGCTCATCATTCCTCCGCCAGCAAGGCTTCAATGGCGGTGCTCACCTGGTCGTAATTGACGCTGCCGATATAGAAGCGGCGCACATTGCCCTGTCGGTCGATGAGGAAACTTTCCGGCGGACCCTCCACCCGATACAGATTGGTCACGTATTGCCCCAGGTCCTCGCCATTGGGATATGTGATGCCGAATTCGGCGATGAAGTCGAGCGCTTTGCGGCGCGAACTCTCCAGCATATTCACACCCACAAGCGTGAATCCTTGCTCGTGATAGTCGAGGTGCAGCGCCTGCAAATCGGGCGCTTCGTCGCGGCAGGGCGGGCACCAACTCGCCCAGAAGTTGATTAGCGCCACCTGCCCGCGATAGTCTGAAAGCTTGAAATCTCCCCCGTCAAAGAGCTTCAAGGGAAAATCGGGCGCGGGACCGCTGAGGGGGCGTCCGCGATTGCGCTCCGCAAGTTGCCAGCCCAATAGCAACGCAAATGCGATCACGCCCAGCAAGACAGCCGGACATGCCAGACCGCGCGGTTCACGGGCCAGTTGGCTTTGATTCGTGAAGGCGAACTTGTCGATTCGTGTCATATTCTCGCCGCGAAGGCGCTCGCCTTAGAGCCGCGCCCGAACATCGTCTTCCAGTCGCTGGCGATAGGCCTCATCGGAGACTTCGCCGCTTGATGCCGTCTCCAAGGCAGCGCCAGGCGTCTGCCGCCGCCCAAAAATACGGAAGGTATGAAAGCCGACGGCGATCGCCAGCGCCGTGGCCAGCAGCGGCATGATCAGTGTCAGCGCGCGCAGCAGCGGATCTTGCGGCACGCCCACGACATGATCGCCAAAACGCGCCACGAAGCTGTCGATGACGTCCTGGTCGCTGGCGCCGGCCGCGAGCTGGTTGCGTATCTCGTCTTTCCACTCCAGGCAAGCGCGCGTCTGGCATTCGTCCAGCGGGATGTTCTCACAGACCGGGCAATACATACGCTGGGCCACGCGAATCACATCGTTGTCGGTCGCCGGGTCGGCCTGCGCCAGGGCGAAAGCGGCAGGAATCGCCAGCAGGAGAACCAGGATCGCTCGCCGCGCGAGCTTGAACGGGTCTGCCAGTGGCTGACCGCTATAGGACTCGTTAGTGATTGAGATGCGCAGGGATTGTCTGGCGCAGGTGTTTCTGCGCGCTGTTCGTATCCCATCTCCCGACCGATTCGCCGAGTCATCGGAGAAGGGGAGCGCCGCCCGGCCTAAAGGCTTTTTTTGAAGCTGGTTTCCGCCCGTTGATACGAGGGTATTAAGAGGGGTAGACCCGATCTGGCGCGAATACGCGCGAGTATCGGACAAGCCTTGTTTGGGCGTCCTTGCGAGTCGCCGGAAAGTCGCTTTCATTGGCGCGCCCTCTCGCGTTTGCGCCATTGCCCGGTCGGCAGCGCCTTGGGATAGACCGCGACAGCCGTGCCGAGGATCAGCAGGAGCCCGCCCCACCAGACCAGGTTGACCAGCGGATTGATGTAGATGCGGAAGGTGGCGCGTTCGTAGTCGCCGCCGATCAGCAGCACGTAGAAGTCGTTCTCCAGGGTGCTATGCGCCCCGGCGATGGTCATCGGCATCTGTTCGTAATCGTCGATGCGCGGCCGCAGTTGCGCGATCTCAGCGCCATTGCGGAACAGGGTCACCGGCGCGATATTCATCATGCGGCCGTCTACCGCCTGCGCCCGAATGAAGTCATCATAGCGCAAGGCATAATCTCGCACCGCAATCATTTCGCCGCGCGCCAGGGTATGCTGAACTTCGGTCTGGAAGACCGAGCTGGCGATAACGCCGATGCCGATGACAGTGACGCCGAGGTGCACGATGTAACCGCCGTAGCGCCGCTGATTGCGCCGGAAAAGCGCCAGAGTCGCCGGCAGCCAGCTCTCGTTCAGCGAGCGCCGCCGAGCCAGAGCGCCGCGATAGATTTCGTAGAGCGCGACAAAGCCCGCGAACAGCACGACGCCGTAGCCCAAGAGCGCGACAAGCAGGCTCGTCCCGCTCGACCAAAGCGTCAGGATGCTGAGCCCGGTCAATGCCAGCGGCAACTTCAGCGCCCCGCCCAAACGCGGCAGCGAGGTCGCCCCCCAGGCGGAAAGCGGGGCTATGCCCATGAGGATGTACATGGCGATGAAGAGCGGCACGACGAAGAACTCGAAGGTCTCCGCGCCGATGGTCACTTCGACGCCGAAGAAAAGCTCTGATATGATCGGCAGGCCGAAGCTGCCCCAGAATATCGCGATGAATAAGGCGATGAAGACCACATTGTTCAAGACGAAAAGAGATTCGCGGCTGAGCAGATTGGCGAACTGGCGCTCGTCGGTCAATTCCCCTCGCCGCCAGCGCCGGAAAAGCGTCGTCAACGCGACCAGCGTGACGGCAGCCCAGAATGCCAGCATCGGGAAGCCGACTTCGCTGCGAGCGAAACTGTGCACGCTTTCGATGACGCCGCTGCGCGTGGCGAATGTGCCAAACATCACCGCCGAGAAAGTGGCGATAACCAGCAGCATATTCCACAGCTTCAGCATCCCGCGTTTTTCCTGAATCATGACGCTATGAATGAAAGCCGTGCCCATCAGCCAGGGCAGGAAAGCCGCGTTCTCGACTGGGTCCCAGCCCCAATAACCGCCCCAGCCCAAGACATCATAAGCCCAGCGCCCGCCCAATATCAGGCCGAGACTGAGGAAGATCCAGGCGATTAATGACCAACGCCGCGTCGCCTTGATCCAGCCGGTCGAGAGTTCGCCGCTGGCCAACGCCGCCAGCGCAAAGGCAAAGGGAATGGTGAAGCCGACGAAGCCCAGATAGAGCATGGGAGGATGGATGATCATGCCGAAATGCCGCAGAAGTGGATTCAAGCCTTGCGCGCCGGCCCGCAGCGCAGCTTGTGATGGCGCGACCGCCCCGGCCGGTATCAACGGGCTGGATAGCTCCTGCTGTCCTGGAGGCGCATCGGGCAGCAGCCACCAACGCGCGAATGGATTCTCGATCAACAGCGACAAGCCCAGGAAGAATGCCAGGGTCGCCATCATGGCGGCGATGGCGTAGGGCATGAGACGCCGCTCGCTGCGCCAACTGCGCCAGATGGCAGCGAAGGTGAAGACGCTCATCAGCAGCGACCAGAAGAGCAGCGAGCCCCGCTGCGAGCCCCAAAGCGCGGTGAGGCGATAGAGCGCCGGCGTCCGCGGATCGGTGACTTCGTAAACGTAACTGATCTGGTATTGCTCGGTCAGAAGCGCTGTGACGAGCAGTCCGGTCGAAAGCAGAAGGGCAGGGAAGGTCAGCAGCGCGGCATTGCGTCCGCTCCGCTGCAGGGCGTACGAATGGCTGCGCGCGCCAACCAGCGATGCCAGCGAGGCGTATAGCGCCAGCAAGAAGGCGATCGTCAATGACGCCAGCCCGGCCTCAGCCAACATTATTGATGTTCCGGTATTTTGCTCAAGCCTTCGGGACCGGTGCTTTCTTCAAAGCGGCTCGGGCATTTCAGCAGCAGCTCGGTCGCCTGGAATACGCCGTCCGCGCTCAAAGCGCCGGTGAGTATCGCCTGCGCTTCGTGCTGGAGCAGGTCGGGCATGGCGGCGTCTTCGACCGTGACTTTCAAGCGCGACGCTCTTTCATCACGCAGCGCCTCGCGCAAGGCGGTCGCCAGGTCGTCATAGGCGCTTGGGATGTTCACTATCTCAAATTGAATGACGGCGTTCTCGCTGTCGTAGTCGATCGTATCGCCATCAACCGCGCCGGAGATGCGCAGGGTCTGGCCATGATAGGCATGGTCTTGCAAAAGTTCTTCCACTGTGATGAAATAGCGCGCGCCCTGCATCGTGCCCGAAATCAACAGATAGAGCACAGCCGCCAAGATAAGCAGGCCCGCGGTCAGGAACTTGAGCCGCTCCGTCCGCTTCGGTTTTTCCTGGTGTTTTGGCTTTTGCCAACTGATGTCTGCCATGGGCTTTACAATTGCGTCTATGACCTTATAGCTTAGATTATCATGGAATTGTGATTTCTGTCACGATCCGCTTCTCGGCCGCCGCTAGGTTAATGCTTGACGTTGGCTTACGACCGCAACCTCTGCGTCCAAGCTGCGATTCAATTATTGCGCCTCGCGCGGATCCAGCAGCGCTAGCAATCCCATCACTCCGACGTTGCAGAATAACAGCGGCGCCAGAATCGGCGACCCGCGCAGAAAACGTTCGGCGACGATCGCGCCGGAAGCCGTCAAACTCGATTCGCCATGCAAGAAGAAGCCAAGGATGCCGACCAAGATCAGCAGCAGCATTGCGACCGCGTGAACGGCGATGTCGCCAGCGTTCGGCGTCCGCCAGATCCCCAAGAGCAAGCTCGTCGTGAATCCAAACAGCGCCGCCGACACCGGCAGCCAGACCCAGACGTTATCGAAACGGATCCGAGCATGGTCGAGGATGCTGCTGATTAATGTCGCCAGGATGAAAATCGCTGTGATCAGCATGTAAGCGCGGGTCTTGCTGTATGGCATCTGCACCGTGCGCACACCATACAAACGCAGGCGGCCGCTATCGACTGGCGCTTCCACCCAGGCGGCGCTTATGCCCAGGATGCTGATCAAAATGAAGAAGAGCGGTCCGATAACGGGCGGCGCCCAGATTAAGGCGCTGACCGCCTCCAGGCTAATAAGCCCGCTATCCAGCAGCACGGTGCGATTCAAATGGAGCCAGGCGCCTAAAACGCCGACCGCGATCCCGATGATGAACACCAGATTTGCCAGCCGCGTCGCCCGTGGACGGTTGCGCAGCGCTATGGCGCCCGCCGCAAGCAGCGCGATGCCTGCCAGGACGCCGTATACAATCGGAATCCATTCGTTCGGCTTGATCGTGCCGTTGATGCTATGCGCCAGATAAATGTCACCGGCGATGAAGAGTTGATTGAAAGCCGCCAGCAGCAGGAAAAACTGATCGCGGCTCAATGGCGGGCGAAGTCGCCGCAAGCCCGGCGCGGCTTCCGCCAGAAGATACATAGCTAGCTCCCGCTCGTCTCGGAGGCATCGCCCGAGCCGGCGTCTTCCAGCAGCTCGGCGACGATCGCCTCCAATTCGGCTTGATCGCGCAGAATCTCGTAAGCGCCATGCCACTGCACATAATCGGGACCGCCCATCCAGGCGCCGAATTTCGCCGTCCGCCCCCAGTGATGCCAGAGATCAAAGTGGATGAAATCAATCGGCTGGTCAAAGGGCTCGTCTGTCAGCAAGCCCGCTTCACGAGCCGGCGCGATCGTCTCGTTGCTCAGTTGCACGCGCCGATTGATCTCCTCGACCAGGGCATCGGCGTCCGCGTAGAATTCTTCAATGAAGGCGCGGCTGTGGCATTCGGTGCAGACCGCCTGCATCTGCGACATGTTTTCTTCCCAATTGGGACGGCGAGTGCTTTGTGGCGCGAAGAGATACCAGGTCAAGCGATCGCCGACATCGTGGGTCGTCGGCGCGCCGCCGAAGCCGCTGATGTGGCAGGTTGCGCAAGTCGGCGCCGGGAAGTCGCTCACAGTCAGCGTGCCGGGCTCAGCCTCCCAATGCCAGTCATCGCCGCCGGTCAGATAGGCGATGCCATGGTAGGACTCGATGTAGATTTCGTATTGCGGATGATCGGGTCCGATATGGCAGTGGTTGCAGGTCTCTGGTTTGCGCGCCTGCTCCAAACTGAACTCATGCCGCAGGTGGCAATCCTGGCATTGCCCGATTGAGCCGTCGGCGGCCGGCGCGCCAATGTCGTGGCAACCGGCGCAGGCGAACTTCGTGATCGCCGGACCTTCGATTTCAAAGAGGGCGTTGCGCATGCGCTCTGGATTGTAGGCGCCTTCTTCAATGGATTGATAAAGCGCCAGATGCTCGTCGGTCAAGCCCTCCGTTCCCCACATGGCGATGTAGGCGGGCAAGCCATGCCGGCTCTGATTCATCTGCGCCGCCTGGTCTTCGTGGCAGGTGGCGCACTTTGCGGTTGTCGGCACGGTCAAAATATGACTGCCGTGATGTTCCTTGGAGCCCGGATAGCCTTCCGCGACCTGGTGGCAATTCTGACAGGTGACATTGGCCGCCGCCATGGAGCTGCGGCTGTACTGCTCGACGATGCCGGGCGTCGTCCGCTGATGGCAGGTCACACAGGCGCCGCTGCTTTCCAGCGCGACCGCCGCCGTTTGTTCTGTTTCGCCCGAAACGCTCTGCCCGATTGCCGCGATGATGAAAGCCAGCGCCGGCACCACGATGACAACTACGATGCCCAAGACCACCAATCGCGCCGAAGCCAGCCAACCGGTCATGTCGGAAGATTCTGTCATGGTCTGCGTCCTCAAGCAATGATCAGCGAAGCGTAAACTCGCAGCGATTATACTGTTTCGTTGGACAAGACACTTATGGATTTGTGCAGATTATACAAGAAAGAGCCCGCTAGGTATGGTTAAAATAGCCGAGGGCGGGAATCCGTGTGGCATAATTGGCTGGACGAGTTCGCGACCGAGATCGCCGCCTGAATCCGGGTTATTCTTCCTCGTCGCCGGACGTCTGGCTCCAGCGAATCACCAATACGCCGATCATGGCGGCAATGCCGAGAAAGAGCACCAGCATCGCTAGCCCGGCGGGCGAGGTGGGCGACTCAGCGTCTTGAGCCACAACTGGCACGAGTTGCCCGCAGAGAATCGCCAGCAACATGGCGATTTTTGACACCAAGCGTGATGTCCTCAGTTTCATATTGGTTGCTCCCCATAATAGCTAGCCAGATCGCTTGGATTGGAGATGCGCTGGCAACAGCGAACTCGCTCAAGCCGCCAACTGCGCAATATCATAGACGGTGAACGCCAGCAGCAGCGCCAGCGCCGTCGCCGCCACCGCCAGGTAACGCCAGCGATGGGCGTAGAGTATCGTCCAGAAGCGCCGCAGGCTGAAGAATATCGACGCCATCGCCAGAATGTTGATCAAAAGCAGAATCGGCACGGTCGCGTCAGCGGCGATGCCGGCCAGCGGCAGCAGAAAAGGCAACAGGACGTATTGCAGAATGCAGCGCGCGCCGGAGAACATCAGCGAGAAAGTCAGCGCGTTTTCGGCACTGCGCGCCGGTCCTGCGTGGCCGCGGGCAGCCATCGGCGCCGGCTTCACCAAGAGCAACTGCGCCATGAGGCTGTCGGCTCGGCTTACCCTTACATTCACGCTGCTAGTCTCTCTTCGAGCCAATTCGACTCGATTTCGCTGCGCCATTTTAACACGATTCTGGATTCCTTCTAAGCGCGACTAAGGCTATATTTCGCCACGGTGCTTTGACGCCGCATGTTCGTCGGCAAAGCGCTTGCGCCTATTCGCCATCCAGAAGCTGATCCTGACTATCCAGGAAGGCGGCCAAATCCGCCAACTGCTGCGGCGTCAGTTGCCCACCGTAGAATTCCGGCATCATGCCCGCGTAATCCGGGGTGATATAGGCCATCGGCTGCACGATGCTCTCGATAAGAAACTGCCGGTGACTGTAGTCGGCGTATTGCGGCAGTGCCAGGCGTATGTCATTGATGCGCGTCCATGTGCCGGCAGTCAGCGGCGCGACCGCTTCGTTCTCATGGCAACTGGAGCAACCCAGCACTGTGCCGCCTAGCGCCGGCTCCAAGCCATTGTAGAGCGACTGGCCGCGCAAGGGATCGCCATAGAGCCCGTCGAGCTCAAGTAGAATCGCCTGAATGTCTGTGCCGACCGATTGCGCCGCGATCAGGTCTTCGAGCGAGACGAACATCAGGGCCTGCTCCAGCAGTTGGTTGACTTCCACGTCGTTGGGCGCGTAGCCGCAAAGGAGCGCCATCCGCTTGTAGAGCGCGCCGAGCCGGAACATATTCGCCAGCGAGCCGTCGAAATCTTCCGCGAATTCGAGCGTCAGAAAAGCCGCAAGCGTGGACTGTTGCTGCGCGAGTTCATCGATGCTGCAACCGGGCACGAACTCGCCTTGCGCCCGCAGCGGGATCGTTAGCATGAGCAGACTCATCAGCAGCAGAATTCGCGCCATAGGTCCTCCTCAAGGTCAAGCCTGCGAAAACAGAAAAGCCCCCGACATCGAGGGCTCGCTTGCTGGTCACGCCGGGCGATCCATTATTGCGTCATCAGATAGGCGACGATGTCCGCCAATTGCTGGTGCGTCATTCGCGTGCCGAAGTTCGCCGGCATCAAACCGGAACTGAAGCCGTCGACAATGAAGTCGCCCGGTCTGGTGATGCTCTCCACCAGGTATTGCTCGACCGTGTAGCCGGCGAATTGCGGGAGCGCCAAGCGTTCGTTCAGGGCGCGCTCGAAGGTGCCGACTGTATCTGGCGCCGAACCCTTGCCGTGGCAATCGGTACAGCCGAAGTCCTCGGAATATAGCACGCCGCCGGTGGCTTCGCTGCCGACGATTTCGTTCTCAGCCCAGAAGGTCAGAATCGCGTTGACGTTGTCACCGGC
The DNA here is from genome assembly GCA_022824465.1 of Anaerolineae bacterium. Classification (GTDB taxonomy): domain Bacteria; phylum Chloroflexota; class Anaerolineae; order Aggregatilineales; family Phototrophicaceae; genus UBA6055. The sequence goes on along the minus strand of JAJDZV010000009.1, from coordinate 254,663 downwards.
TGGCGGCGGACCCGGCTCGCGCGGCAAGGAGCCGTCCGCCAGGGGCTTGCCAAACTGCTGCACGGCGATTAAGTCGTCGTCGGTCCAGGCGTTGCCCTTGTCCCAATTGAGCACGTAAGCCGCCAGGTCTTCAATCTGGTCTTGCCGCAGTTGCGCGCCCGCCAATTGCGACCAGGGCGCCATGCCCTCGCTGCTGAGCCAGACGTTGGCGCTACCGGGCCGGCCGTGGATCAAAGTCGTCACGACGTAGCCCTGCAAGTCGCCCGCCCAGCCCACTTGCGTCAGGCGCGTCCCATTGATGAAGAAGAAGGTTTCGACTTCGTTTTCGGCGGTGGAGGGAATATCTTCAATCGTATCCCAAAGCGGGTACAGGCCTCGCTTTACGGCGGCGCTTAGCGATTTCAGTTTGGTCTCGCGTTCAGCGACGGCCTGGTCTATCAAGGCGTGCTGTTCTTCTAACTGCGCTTCCAGGTCGTCTATTTCCGCCAGGATCGCATTCTGCCGCTCGTCGGTCGGCGGGTTCTGGGCGTTGGTCAGCTCGGTCAGCAAGGTTTCGATGTCTTTGTTCAAGCGCACCAAGGCGCGATTGGCGTTGGTGATGGCGGCGGTTTGCGCGCCTACCGGGTCATAGCCGAACAAATGCGGGTTGTTCAAGCCCGGCGCCCGGTCTTTGCTGCCATAGCCTTCTTCGCCGTGGCATTCGGAGCAGAGGGAGGCGTACAACTCCGCGCCACGCTCAATCGCGCGGCCGGTATGCTGCCGCACGAAGGCTTGCATGCGCGCCTCTTCATTGATCGCCACCCAGCCCACCAGGATCATCATGCCGACGAACATGGTGATGCCGGCTAGCACTCTGCCCTCAATTGACCTTATGAAGAGTAGTCGCCCCATGAATCGTCCTTGTATTCGCTAACGAACTTCGATTGCGCGCGTGCCGCCAGTCTCAGCCGCCGGGCGCGAAGTAGGCTGAAGCCTCATGAATGAACAAGTGGTCGCTGTAAATCCGGCGGGCTGGCGTCGGATTGCCGTCGGCGTCAAGCTTGGGAACCGCTTCCATCATCGGCTCGCCGTCTTCGTTCATCATCGGGTTGCCGTCCTCATCAAGCATCGCGACATCTTCGGTCGCCATCACGATCATCGGTTCGCCAGCTTCGTCCACTTGCACCTGGCCGCCTTCGATCAATACGCCATCCCAGCTTACAATCCAGTCCAGACGCTTCAAACCGGCTTGATTATCCGTGATCACCAGGGCGCCCCAGACGTTGGGCAATTCGACTGGCTCGGCGTCCAGAAGATGCGCAAACTCTTCCATCACTTGCATCAGCTTGGGCGCCTCGTCAGCCGGAATGCTGCGGAAGCGCTGTGGCGCCTGATTCGTACTGACATACTGGCTCTGCAATTCACTAATCATCTGGGCGAATTGCCCGTTCGCCTGCGTCTCGGCGTTAAATGCCGCGATGAACTCATTCGCCGACATGCCTTCATGGCCGTGTATCTGCGCGGTGGTATAGGCGCCGCTTATCATCTGATCGAAGGGGATCGTCCGCCCGATGCCGACCTTGCTGTGCGCTGGCTCGAAGGTCAGCTCATGCACGATCTCAGTCTCAGCCGAGGTCGCCACGGCGAATTTCGCCAGACCCATGTAACTCAATATGGTGGTCACTGAGATCAGCAGCGAGGCGATCGTCAGCATGACGCGCCGATGCGCATAGCGCCGGCTCGGGGTCACATCGAGATAAGGCAGCAGCGCCAAGCCGCCCAGCGCGACCGTTGGGAAGGCCACGCCCCAGATGAATTTGTCGCCCAGCTTCAGCGCGCCCTGAATCCAAAGGAAATACCAGGGCGCGGTGGTGCCCAGCGGCGTCACCTGCGGATCGGCGTGATTCTCCAGCGGCGCGTGATAGAACCAGATGCAAAGCACCGTGATGATGAAGGTGGTCGCGCCCAGCCAGAACATCTCGTAAGTCAGCATGTCGGGGATGAAGTAGACGCGCTTGTCCAGCGGCACGCGCTTGGCCGTGTCTTCGCCGATGTTCTCCTTCTGCGGCGGCAGGCTGTGGCCGTGGATGACCACTTTGTAATAATGCACGCCGAAGAAGACGAAGAGCAGCGCCGGCAGCAGCAAGACATGCAGCAAATAGAATCTTAAGAGACCGTTCGCGCCCAGCTCCGGCGCGCCGCGCAAAAGCAAGTTGACCTGATCGCCAACCACCGGCGTCGCCTCAGCCATTGACGCGCCGATCGTCACCGCCCATAACGACAACTGGTCCCAGGGCAGCAGATAACCGGAAAAACTCAAAAAGCCTGTAATCACCAACAATAACAAGCCGGTGAACCAGGTGAACTGGCGCGGCTTCTTGTAACTGCCGGTGATCCAGGTGCGCATCATGTGCATCGCCACGACCGCCACCATGAACTCGGCGCCCAGACGGTGCATATCGCGCATCAACTGGCCCAGGGGCACATTGCTCAAAATCGTCAGCATATCGCCATAAGCGATCTCCGGCGACGGCGTATACCAGAGCATCAGCAAGATGCCGGTGATCGTCTCGAAGAAGACGAAATACGACGAGAGCCAGCCCAAGCGGAAGCTGGGGTACATGCCAGTCACATCGCGGTTGAAGTACGACGGGCGCATGTGAAGCCAGAAACCGTCAGCATGCGGCGTCAAACGCGGATTCGGGCGCCGGCTCGCCGTTTCCCCGCGGAAAGCCTCGCGCAGGTCCTGGACATTCAAGCCGGCGGTCAGGCGCTCGACCGAATCATCGATGCCCTCAAACACCGCTTTCTTGAAACCCTTTTCCTTGACGTCATCCAGGAAGGACGGGAAGGGGAGGATGCTCATGGAAACTCCTCGTGAGATTTCATCCGCGCTAGGGGTGCAAATCGCCTATGATGCGCGCGCCGGTGTCAATTTGAATGCTGGTGATCTCTCGCTCCGGGTCTAGCGGGATCGGCCCGCCGTCGGCCGGCGTCTCGACCGTCGTGCCATCGGCGTAAGTCACGGTCGCGATGAATCGGTCCAGGTTGCGCGGCGCCGGTCCCTCGATCCAATCGCCGTTCAACTCAAACTTCGAGCCATGACAGGGGCACTCAAAGCGGAAGTTGGTCGGCACCCACTTGGGCAAACAGCCCAGATGCGTACACACTTGGTACAGCGCGCGCATGCCGGCTTGGGTGTTGGAGATATGGAAGCGGCCCGAAGCGACGGTCACCGGCGGCGAATCAGGGCCGGGCAACTCCTCCGGATTGAAGGCGAAGGTGCCGCCGAATTCGCCTTCCTTGAAGCGCGGGAAGGCGAACCAGATCAAGCCGGCTGAGGTCTGCCCCAGGAGCAGGGCCATGGACGCGCCCCAGATGTAGTAGAGGAATTCGCGCCGGCTGGGGGCTGCGACTTGTATGCTGGGCCGTGCCGCCGCGCGCGCCACCGGGGCGCTCAGCGCGGTTGGATTTGTGGATTCTGCTGTCGCCATAGAGCCTTCCATTCCAACAGGACTGCCGCGTGATTCTAGCGGATTTTCAGCGTAACAGAGCCATCAACTTTTCGATAGTTAAATATATCACAATCGAACAGGGGGATACAAGTGAAATGTTTTGGGGATTCTACCGCGTACTGCGCCATATTCGGAAAATGTAGGGGCGACCTACCAGGTCGCCCACAAGGCGCTTGATGCGTCTCTACTGCTTCGGGCAATGGCTAATGGGCTAGCCCAAGCTCTTCAATGTACGGAGATGGAACTTTCCCACTCCGCAAGAGCATTGTGACCTGCTCCTTTGCGCGCGTAAATGCGACGTAGAAGACGCGTCTTTCGGCCTCTAATTGCTGCTCAGTGCTGGCATTTCTATTCGGCCAAATCTGATCTTGAACATCAAGGAGGACGACATTGTCGAATTCTTTGCCTTTTGCGCGCAATGCTGTCATTAGATGAATGGGGTGCTTGGATAAGTCTGCATCACTGATTTCGTCGTCGAATGGCGGTGTGTAGACCAAGGTATCTTTAGCAGCCTCAATGTCGTCAACGAAGGAAGCAAAATCGTCTTCGTACTGGCGGGCGAACTCAGCTAAATGAAGAAACGGTGGGTCAACGAAGAAAATATCTTCTTCGCTTTTCCCGAAGTCGAACTGAAACCCCTCGAATCTTGTGCTCAGGGAGAGCAAGGCATCGGTTACAGTCTCGGCATCTAGGTATTGCAGAATGGCGTCCGCCATATCGAGACTGGTTTCACCGTCTTCATTCTTGCCCTTTAATTCTCCGCGATAAATCGCCAATGCGTCAATTCCGTCTCTGATTGTACGGGGGCGGCAAGACTGCAAGAATGTTCGCAAAGCGAGTTTGGTCTTCTTGTTGAGGGGATAACGCTTGACATAGTCGCAAAAGAACATGATATCGTTCAGGACATTGGATGTACTGCGGCGGCGCTCAGTATCTTCTTTGATCGTCAGAAGGCGAATTAGTCTGTCGAATGTATCGCTCAAAAAAACTAGTAAGTCTTCGGCGGCGCAAAAGGGAATATCTTTAGAAGCGAAAAAAACCTGATAAGGGATGATTTGGCTGCGTTTTCGGCTAATGAGTGCTAAGCGGCTTGGGCTTGTACCTAGCGAAATAGAGGAATTCAAAAGCTCGTGTACATAGTTTAGCGCGTCGGCAAGCGTTTCAAGGTTAAGAATGTCAATCCGCGCGGAATTCGATGCAAATGCACTAATCTCCTTTGGAACACGGCGTTGATTGTGCTTGATTAACATCTGTGACCGGTCAACAATGTTTGCGGGAGAGCGGTAATTTATTGCTAATGGATGGGTTACAAATCGCATTGCAAAGTAATCGGCCGGCTTCAGAATGTATTCAGGTGTAGCGCCGCGCCACTCAAAAATCGCCTGGTCATCATCGCCAGCGATGGTCAATGTTGAGCGCCTGCGATCTACAATGGCCCGCACCAAAGCCAAATCGAGAGGATTGATGTCCTGAAATTCGTCAACGAATACGTGGTCGTAAGCTGCTGCGCCTGACAGGAAACTTTTAAGGTCAACGTTTGCCTGCTCGTCTTGGAACGCAAAGTATTTCTGGTCTTCTAAGGTAAATGTCGCCTCGTCGACAAGACGGGCGGTAGCCTCAAGCCAGAAACGATAGAATGCGTCATAGAAGTCATCTGCATTTGTCGTCGAGTCGCTGAGAACGTCAAATCTAACGAGTTGATCAATCTGCTCCTGCAACCGCCAAGCAAGGCCTTGTTTTTCGAGTTCCGTCCAATGGCGCAAGAAATCTTCTTTAGTAGTATGTCTGACATGGTCGAATCCTAGTGACTTCAGCGAATCAATCATGTTCATGAGATTACGAGGCGCATTAGCGCTTTTCCAACGATTACTGTTTTGAATTGCACCCTTAACGTGCTCATGATTTCGCCATACCGGCTGAAGTTGGTTGCGCATCGTAAAATGAAAGTCTTGCCTGGTAGTAATCAGCTTTGGACTAAATGTCGCGCTTTTTATTCGCCTGAAGCCCCAGGCATTAAGCGTATTAATGTCGACATAATCGCGAATTTCGGCAAACTCAGCGTCCTCGTTCAACCTACTGCGGAGTTCATCGCGTGCTGCACGTGTAAACGTAACGATCAGAAAGCGCTGCGGCCTTTCCGAATGTTCTGCCAGATGCTTGCATCTGTGTAACAGGCAAAGCGTCTTCCCACAACCTGCCGGTGCCAACAACCTAATATTTTGGTCAACCGGAGCCTGAATGAAAGCTCTCTGTGATTCATCTAGCTGTACCATCCGACACTCCCGATAACCTGTTCACCAGCAACCGAGTGTATCAGAAATCGTCGCTTCTTAAAGGTGAGTGTTTACATCCTAACTCCTGCCTTTGCGCCCTCTGCGTCTCTGCGCTAAATACCACCCCCGCGCCCCCGCCACATCTAATAAGCCTTGTACACAATCCCGTTCGCCTCTTGCAACTCCCGAATATAACGAATAATCAGCCCAACATCGTCCTCCGATACCTGCGGCTGGGGTGGCATATCCCCGTAAGGCCAGTGATGCTGCCGCACGCCGCTTGCCGCCGCCAGATAGAAGGCCAGGTCCGAGTGATGCCCCGGATTGTAAATGTCATGAATCAAGGGCGGCCCCAGTTTCGTGCCCGAGGCGTTCGGGCCGTGGCAAGCTTGGCAATTGGCTTTGAACAGCGATTCGCCCGCGACAGCTTCCTGTGACAAGTCGGCCGGCTGCACCGCGACCGTGACCGCTTGCCCCTCGTCCGCCGGCCGGTTGGCGTAAGCCAGCAGCGCGATAAATCCCAGCGCCGCCAGCCCCAGGACCGCAGCGGCAATGAGATGCTGTCGCCGCTTCAAGGCGCGGGCGCGCTTATGCCGCTGTGTTTCTCGTTTCGCCATGCGCCGCTCTCCACGACCACTGGATTCTCCAAGCAGTTTACCAGACAGCCCGAACGGTAGAATTACGGATTGGTTACATCTTGCCTGCGCCGTGTCTCCACGCCCCTGCGGCTAAACTTCCCCCATTGCGACGCGGGGATTGAGGGGGGTAGAATCGCCTTATGACCACCCGCGCCATCACCCACGACAATCTCACCTGGATCGATATCGTCCACCCCAGCGCCGCCGATGTCGAAGCGCTCCATCACCGCTTCCCCTTCTTCCACCCCCTCAACCTGGAAGACATCCGCAGCCCCATCGAACGCCCCAAGCTCGACCAGGACGACGCCTATCTCTTCGTCGTCTTGCACTTCCCGCTTTGGGACCCCCGTACCGAGCTCTCCCGCGCCAGCGAAGTTGATATCTTCCTCACTCGCGACTTCGTCGTCACCGTCCACAACGGCAGCTTGAAGCCCCTCGTCAACGCCTTCGAGCGCTGTCAGGCCGATGAAAACGAGCGCAATGGCCTGCTCGGCCGCGGCCCCAACCACGCCTTCTACAGCCTCATCGACCAACTCGTCGACTACATCTTCCCGATCCTCAACAAGGTCGACCGCCGCGTCCACGCCATCGAAGACAAGCTCTTTGAATCGGACGCCAAGCGCGTCATCCAGGAGATCGCCCTTCTGCGCCGCGATATCATCTCCCTACGCCGCATCATCCGTCAGCAAATCCCCATCGTCCAGCAGCTCGAAACCTGCGAGCATCCCATCCTGCACGAGCGCATGGAGGAGTACTTTGGCGATATTGTCGACCACCTCTTCAAGCTGCGCGACATCGCCGAGGAGAACTTCGAGGTCATCAACAGCTTCGCTGATACCGCCGACACGCTCGCCAGCTACCGCATCAACGAGGTCATGCGCATCCTCACCGTCATCTCCGTCATCATGCTGCCGCTCACGCTCATCTCCAGCATCTACGGTATGAACATCGCGCTGCCCTTTGCCGATGACCCGCGCGCCTTTATGCTGACAGCCGCCATCATGGTCATCATCGCCCTGCTCATGCTGCTCTATTTCCGCCGCCGCCACTGGCTTTGACTCGTCCCATGCTCGCCGCCGCCAAGACCATCGACGACAGCCGCGCCCTCGCCGCCGCCGTCCAGCGCCTGAGCGCGCAGCCGCGCATCGCCTGCGACACCGAGTCCAACAGCCTGCACGCTTATCGCGGAACCACATGCCTCATCCAGATCTCGACGCCGGAGGAAGATCTGCTCATCGATCCGCTTGCCCTGGCTGATCTCAGTCCGCTCGCCTCGGTCTTCTCCGACCCCGCCATCGAGAAGATCTTCCACGCCGCCGAATACGACCTGATCTGCCTCAAGCGCGACTTTGATTTTGATGTGGATGGCGTATTCGACACGATGGCGGCCGCCCGCGTCCTCGGCTACCGGCGCATCGGCTTGGGCAACATGCTGGAAGACTTGCTCGGCATCCGCCACGGCAAGAAGCATCAGAAGGCCGATTGGGCGCGACGCCCGCTGCCGGCCAGTTATCGTCGCTACGCCCAGATGGACACGCATTATCTGCTGCGCCTTTACGATGCCTTGCGCGCTGAACTGGACGCCGCCGACCGCCTCGATGAAGCCTATGAGTATTTCGATGATGTGGCGCGCTTTGAACTGAAGTCGGAGGACTTCGACCCCGATGGCTTTTGGGGTCTTTTCCGCCCCAATGCTCTCGACAGGCGGCAAATCGCCGTCCTGCGCGAGCTTTGCATCTTGCGCGATGAACTGGCGCAGTCGGTTGATCAGCCGCCGCAGCGGCTCATCGGCAAATCCACCTTGCTGCAAATCGCCAAGTTGCAGCCGAGGTCGCTGAAGCAGTTGCGCGCTATCCGCGGCTTGCCCGCCTGGCTCCTCCGCCAGAGCGGCGACGAGTTTATCCAAGCGGTGAAGCACGGGCTGGCCAGCCGGGTGACGCGCAGACCACCGCCGCAAGAGCCGATCCCGCAGCCGATAGTGGATCGCTACAGCGCGTTGCACAGCTGGCGCAAGCGGACCGCTGTCGCGCGCGGCGTCGAATCGGATGTCATCATCAGCCGGGACGCGCTCTGGGCGATTGCTCGCCGCAATCCACGCTCGCTGGCTGAGTTGGGCGGCATCCGCGGCTTGGGACCCTGGCGCCGGCGGACTTACGGCGAAGCGCTCGTCTCGGTCGTCAATGGCGGTGGTTGACTCGCATGCCAGTTCACGCACGCCTGCCGCTCTGGGAGGACAAATCGCCGGCGCAAAAGCTGGAGACGCTGCGCCAACACCTGCTCGATCTCTATGGTTATCAGTTCAGTGAAGCGCGGACGAAGGTCCTGGCGCAATTGGCGGCTCATGCGCCCGCCGATGAGAAGGAAGCCCTTGACGTGCAGCGCATCAAGACGCTGGTCGCGGCGCATCCGAATATTTTCAGCATGAATTGCGAGGTCGGGCACATCACCGCGTCCGCCGCCGTCATTGAGCCGCGCTCCCGGCGAACGCTGCTACACTATCACAAGCGCCTGGGACGCTGGCTGCAGGTGGGCGGTCATGCCGAATACGAGACTGACTTCGCCCGAGTCGCGCTGCGGGAAGCGCGCGAGGAGACCGGCTTGCCCGACCTGATTCACTTCCCGTCGAGCGCCGCGCCGGTTCCGATCGACTACGATATACACACGATCCCGCAAAGCATCGACAGACCGGAGCATCTGCACCTCGACTTTCGCTATGTCCTGATGACGCGTCAGCCGGACGCGCTCGCGCCAGCGCAAGGCGAGTCAGCGCGGTTCCGCTGGCTCAGCTGCGCCGATGCCCTCGACATGGGCGAAGCAATCGACGACTCGCTGCGCCGCCTGCTGCGCAAGGCATTCGCTTATCTGCCTTCTGAACAGGCTGACCAGTAGCTTCGCCGCCGCCGATGGGCTGTGTTACACTTTGAAGCGTTGACGGGAGAAAGCGGGACAGGCATGTCGACTGACCGGACCGAGAAGCTGCGCGCCATTAGGGATGAGTTGGTTAACCTCAAGCAGTCTCCGCTTTACGAATACCGCCAGCGCAACGGCTACTATCCGGTGATCGGGCAGGGGAGCCATCATGCCGACATTATGTTCATTGGCGAAGCGCCGGGCAAGAATGAAGCGGAGACAGGCCGCCCATTCTGCGGCGCGTCGGGGCGCGTGCTTGACGAATTGCTGGAATCCATCGACCTTGATCGCAACGATGTATATGTGACTAATATCGTCAAGGATCGCCCGCCGAACAACCGCGATCCGTTGAAGACCGAGATCGACTTATACGCGCCTTTTCTCGAGCGGCAGATCGGCATCATCCAGCCCAAAGTCATCGCTACGCTCGGGCGCTTCTCGATGGAGTTTATTTTGCGGCGCTTCGGCGCTTTCCAAGCCAATCAAAAGATTAGCCAGCTTCATGGGCAGATCATCAAGGTTCGCACCGCTTATGGACAGGCGTCGATCGTGCCGCAGTATCATCCGGCGGCGGCGCTGTACAACGCCAGCCAACGGGCGACGCTGGAGAAGGACTTCCAGGTTTTGAAGCAGTTCGTGTCTAAAGAAGAACCGGGTACAATGAGGTTGCTCTAACACCGGTTGGGCAAAAGGAAGTGACGTAGCCATGGTTATGGAAGGCCAGTATATCGGCGCGGATAAGTTCATTGAAGTCGTTGAACGGCCAGACTATGAAGGTCGCGCTGTCGAACTCGTGAGAGGACTAATCGTTGAGACGTCGATGCCTAATCCGTAACACGCGGAAATCCGCTCACGATCGCCATGCACGGCTTGCCATGCACGTTTATGACAATGATCTGGGCCGAGTTGCTGTTGGCGATACACCGTACATAGTAGAGCGAAATAGTGACGGCAAGGACACTGTACGAGGTCTCGATTTGTCGTTTTTGAGCAAGTCCAAGGCGCCACAGCCTCTGCCTCGCCAACCTATGACAGTAATGCCGGATCTGGCAGTTGAGGTTGTTTCACCCAGAAACGAGACAGTGGATTTTCGTTTGAAGATTCACCAGTTGCTTGAAGCTGGCGCCTGCATGATCTGGGTTGTATATCCGGAAATGCGCATTGTGGATGTGCATACAGCAAGCGGCGTTACAGCGCTAAAGGAGGATGACACGCTTTCAGGCGGAGATATCTTGCCTGGCTTTTCAGTAACCGTCTCCGATATTTTCCCGCGTTAACGGTTGTTTCCCGCCTGCAATGTACAGATGTCCGCAACTTTCTACATCACAGTCGATTCGCTGCTGAAAGCTATTGGCGTATATGACGGATGGTCTACCAGCGATTGGCAGACAAGTGACCATGTGGAGAACCGGGTGCAATGTGGTTGCTCTAGCGCTTTACAGGTGGAAGGACTGGAACTCATTATGATTATTGAACGACAGATCATCAGTGCGGACGAGTTTCTCGAAATCGTCGAGCGCCCCGAATATGAAAACCGCATCGTCGAGCTCGTTGAAGGAGAAATCGTCGAAATGCCCTTGCCAAATCCGATACACGCGGCGCTACTGATTTCACTGTCGACGACCATAAATGTCTTTGTGCAGGAGAATAAACTCGGTCGGGTCCTGGGCGGTGACGCGCCATTTATCTTGGAGCGAAATCCTGGAGGCAAGGATACGCTGCGCGGCATAGATATCGCGTTCATTTCTTCGGAAAGGTCACCGGAATTGTTGCCGCCAAAGCCTCTAGAGCTCTTGCCTGACTTGGCTGTTGAGATTACTTCACCGAGCAACACTGCGGATGACATCAAGAAGGAAATCCAGCAACTGCTCAATGCTGGCACTTCGCTAATCTGGATTGTGTACCCAGAACTGCGCTGCGTTGTCGTACATACCAGTAAAGGGTCGGTCACACTTTCCGGGGACGACGTGGTCACCGGTGGAGCCATCTTGCCTGGCTTTGAGATTCCGGTCAGCGAGATTTTTTGCCGACATCTGAGCTGTTGGAGATCGCTTACACAGTTCGATTGTCGAAGTCTCAATGTCCAGTGTTGACGAACATGTTCAAGCGCTCTGGGACTACATGCTGGTCGGTCAAGAGCTAGGGCCGGCCGACTGCATTCTTGTGCTATGCAGCCACGACATTCGCGTCGCCGAATACGCTATCGAATTGCATCAGGCGGGTTACGCGCCTTATCTGCTTTTCTCCGGCGGCGTCGTGCAGCGGAACGCCGCGCTAAATGTCTGCTGGGATAGGACCGAGGCGGAGGTCTTCGCGCGTTTGGCAATGGAGAAAGGGGCGCCGGAAGACCGTATCTTGATCGAGAAGCGCTCGACCAATACCGGCGAGAATCTGCGCTACAGCCGCCAGCTAATTGATTCGCTGGGCATGGACTTTCGCTCATTGATCTTGGTGCAGAAACCCTACATGGAGCGGCGCGTGTGGGCGACCGCGCTCAAGCAGTGGGGCGAGGGGGATTACGTGGTGACGTCGCCGCCGCTCTCATGCGCCGAGTATCTCAATGGCGACTTGCCGCGCGAGGCGGTTATCCAGCACATCGTAGGCGATTTCCAGCGGGTCAAGGTCTATGGCGAGAACGGCTTTCAAGCGCAGCAGGATATCCCGGCCGAGGCTTGGGAGGCGTTTGAACAGCTGGTCGCGCTGGGTTATGATGAGCGTTTGGTGGAGCCGTAGCTCTCTAATCTTGCAGCTCAAAATCGAGCAGGATCGCCGCGTGGTCGCTGAGATTACCGCCCTCGCCGCTCGGTCCCCAATCATAATCACACACTGTAACGCGCTGGCCTAATTCGTCGTTGACGAACGTCTGATCAAGCCGATAGCCATTTCCGTATGGCGAAAACCAAGTTGGAGCGCAGACATCCGGATGCAAGACGCGGAAAGGATCGCGCCAGCCAGCAACGTCTAGGGGTTTCATGACGCTGTGATTGTACTCAAGTGAGTTTTCAGTCTCTTCATCAATACCATTGATACCAGAGTTCAAATCGCCAATGATGACGCCGGGACCCAATTGCCAATTCTGGGCGACATTCAGAAGCGCCTCATAGTATTCGAGCCTGCCAAGGTAGATGCTCCACGGCGCGTGAACGACGCCGATGTGAATGTGAGATATTGACTCTATTTGGGCTAGTAGCCAATAAAGGTCGGGTTCAGGAGCGCCTTCGACGGAGACTTGCGTCAACTCATATCGACTCGCGAGACACAGGGCATTCCACGTCGGCTCGTCGGGATTGACAGTCGACAGTTGATGTATGTAGCCCTCGTCATACAAGCTCTTGGCGATTGATCTGCTAGGTTGTGTACCGCGGAACTCGGCCAGAGCGACGATGTCCGGATTCCACTCCAGAATCTGCTCGACTATTCTGCCAGCGCGACTGCCCCCGCCGTGCTTGATATTCCAGAACAGGATGCGCATCGGATACGCCTCCGTGTGTTAGCGCAAGGGATGGGCATGCTGCGGCGGGCCGACATCATCCGGAATCGGGCAGATGTAGGGCGTTCGCTCTATCGCCGCGCGGAACTCGGTTTGCGCCTTTTCGAGAATATCGGGCGAAACTACCAACTCGGCTGCAGAGAGCGCCATGACCTTAGCGGCATACATCATGCCCTTGTGTCCGATGGATGTGCGCCCGGTGGCGACGACGCCCCAGGAGTGCGCCGCCGCCCGGCTGGCCCACGCAGCGGTATGCAGCATGCTGCACGGCGCGCGCCAACTCATATCGCCCATATCGGACGAGCCCGGCGAGACGTGATCTTTGTCGACGCTGGGGAAGACATCGCCGATTAGCGGCTGCTCGGCGACATTGGGCGCGACGCCATAACGATCGACGAGGGTTTTGATGTTGGCATCGCCAAAGCGCCGGTTTATCTCCGCCGCATAGGCTTGTTCTTCGGCGCTGAAGTCGATGCCGCCAAGCTGGCGCATGATGTCGTATTGCAAATCGGCGAGTGTTTCGTTGGAAAGGACGCGAGTCGAGCCGGATTTGTAGACGGTATCGACCGCGGTGTCGGTCATCATAGCCGCGCCTTTGGCAATGCGGATGACGCGCTGGCTGACGTCTTCCAGGTTCTGCGGGTCATAGGCGCGGACGTAGTAGTAGCTCTCGGCGAAATCGGGCACGACATTGGGCGCCAACCCGCCATTGAGGATGATGTAGTGCAGGCGCACATCATCGGTGACGTGCTCGCGCAGGTAGTTGACGCCGATGTTCATCAGTTCCAGGGCATCGAGGGCGGAGCGCCCGGAATAGGGATCGGCGGCTGCGTGGGCGGATTTGCCCTTGAAGCGGAAGTAGTAGCGGTTGACGCTGAGCAGGCTTCCTTTCATAGCGGAGTTGGTATACCAGGGGTGCCAGTTGAAGGTGGCGTCCAGATCATCAAAGGCGCCGGCGCGGCTCATGAAGACTTTGCCGCTGCCGCCTTCTTCGGCCGGGCAGCCGTAGTAGCGGACTGTGCCTTCGTTTCCGCTGCGCTCCAGCCAAACTTTGAAGACAACTGCCGCCGCCAAACAGCCAGTGCCAAGCAGATTGTGGCCGCAGCCGTGGCCCGCTTCGCCGGCGCTTATCGGCTCGGGCAGGTTTTGGTTTTTCTGCGACAAGCCGGGCAAGGCGTCGTACTCGCCTGCGAAGGCGATGACGGGTTTGCCGGCGCCCCACTCGGCGACGAAAGCGGTGCTGCATCCGCCGAGGTCCCAAGTGATATGAAAGCCTTCGGCCTCGAGGAAATCAGCTTGCAGCTTGGAGGCTTTGAATTCGACGAATTGCAGTTCGGGATTGTCCCAGATCTCATCTGACATTGCGGTGAAGCGCGTCTGATGCTCATCGAGCCAGTCGGCGATTTCTAGTTTCGATTGCATGTTGTATGTCCGATTGCGTGGTTGACGGGCGCGATGATAGCCCGAAGCGCGGCGCGGGCATAGGGCTGGACGCGCGAGCGCCGTGACCCTGCAAGGCGAGGCAATGGATCAGACGTTGACGGTGGCGATTATCTGCTCGTTAGGATCGGCGGCGGTATCGGCGGGCAAGAGCTTGGCGGAAAAGTCGGGCAAAGCCAGGGTCAAGGCGCGGAAGCCGAGACGATGCCCCATGTCGCGAATAGCGACGAGAAGCTGCGTGCTTAGGTTACGCGGGGACCAGCAGTAAACATCGGCGTTGCGCTCATTGTAGAGCTGTTGGTGGAAACAGACGATGGCTTCGTGGCCCGAGGCGTTGACGTAGTGCCGGTGTTTTTGGCGTTCGATGATCTGGGGGATGCCGCGCCAATGTTCAATCCATTCGGTCTCCCACAGGGCGCGGGGGCTGGAGAGGCGGCCCACGGCCAGCGCCCAGCCGTCGATGATGCTGGCGTCGACCTTGTCGTAGTCCTGGCTTTTGTAGAAGCTTTGGCCGATATGGGCGTTCAAGGCGTAGCGCGTGAGCCGGAAGGTTTCGCTGACGCCGAAGTACTTGCGGAAGGCGGTCGCTTGTTCCTGGTCATAGGCGGGATAGTCGACCGAGAGCCGCGCCGGACCGCGCGCGTCGGCCAGAATAGCGTCGGCGAGCGTGAGACGCGCATCGTCGCCGGATTCTTCGGCGACCAGCCAATTCGCCACATGCAGGTGCGTGCCCATCGGCGTCAGCTCGCGGTTGATGAAGGCTTCGGCGTAGGCGAGGATGCGATCATGGTCGGCGACGACGTAGGCGAAGCCGGCGCCGCTGAGGAGATGGCTGAGCCAGATGGCGCCGGTTTCCAATGACATCCAGGCGCCGCCGTGTAGCCAGCGTTCGTAGATCGTCAAGCGGTCGTAAGGCAGGTTCTCGACCTGGCTCTGGGCGTTGAGACGCTGCCAAATCGGCACGCGCGCGGTGTGCAGACGTACGATCTTCTGCGTGTCGTCGATTGTCGCCTGGCGCGCTTGCATGGCGGCCGTCCCGCTTGCCCGGTTGCGTCGTTATTGGTCAAAATCTACTATAGTATAGCGTAGACCATCCACGGGCGCGCGTTTGCGCCCCGGTGGTCGGTCGAGACTGCAAAGCGCGGAGCGTAACATGCTGCTGGCGATTGACATCGGCAATACCAATATCCACCTGGGACTTTGGGACGGCGGCGGCTGGCGCTTGTCCTGGCGAGCGCGGACGGTCGCGGCGAAGATGACCGACGAATACGCTGTTCTGCTGCGCAACTTTCTTAACTCGGCCGAAGTCGAGCTTGGCGCGGTCACGGCGGTTTGCATGAGCAGCGTCGTGCCGGCTTTGACCGCCACGTTTCAGGACTTGGCGCGGCGATATCTGGGTCTGGAGCCGCTCAACGTAAGCGGCCGTACGAAGCTGGGCATCGGCGTCGCGATAGACATGCCGGAGCAGGCGGGCGCCGACCGGTTGTGCAATGCGGTGGCGCTTTCGCGGACGGTTGGCGCGCCGGCGGTCTGTGTTGACTTCGGCACGTCGACGAATTTCGATGTGTTATCGGCGGAAAACGATTACATTGGCGGGGTCATCGCGCCGGGCATCGGCTTGGCGCATGACGCGTTGGTCAGCCGCGCGGCGCAGTTGCATAAGGTGGAGTTGGCGCCGCCGCCAGCGCCGATCGGACGCAACACGATTCATGCGATGCAGTCGGGCATATTCTGGGGTTATGTCGGTTTGGTCGAAGCGCTCTTGCTCCGCATTGTGGCGCAGTTGGATTCCGCCGCGACCACGGTGATCGCCACGGGCGGATTGGCGCGAGTCTTTGAAGAGCATATCCGGCTGATTGACGCTGTGGCGCCGGAATTGACGCTGGATGGCTTGCGTTGGATTCATGAGTTGAATAGTTAGGCGATGCCGACCAGGCGTTCCGCCAGGTCCAGCACGTCCACTGGCCAGAAGCGCTCTGGTCGAGGGCGATGCACACGCGGTTGCCCCGCTTGCGGGCGGCAGTTGAGAACGCATGCTTCCCATTGGTCTGGAATGGCTTGCCGGCCCCAGACAGCGCCCAGGAGCGCGCCAGCGATGGCGGCGTTGGTGTCGGCGTCGCCGCCACGCATGACGGTATCGATCAGCGCGTCTTCCAGGCTGTTGGCGTGGAGCAGCTGCCAAAGAGCATTTTGGAAGGCAATCAAGACCCAGCCGGCTTGGGTAAGGTAGTCGGGAGGCGGCGAGACGGCAGCCGCGTCGATCGCCTCAAGAAGACTCGCCTCGGCGGCCATGTCTTTTGCGCGCTTGAGTGTTTTACGGTAGAGCGCATCGGCGTCGCAACCGCTGTGGACTGCATGGGAGATGGCCGCGGCGAAGAGCGCGTTGGTTTGCTGGCAGACCGGATGCACGTGTGTGATCGCTGCGTCTCGACGCGCCCATTTCGCTACTTGATCCAATTCATGGTTGGCGCCGAATATGCCCAGCGGACTGATGCGCATGAGCGCGCCATTCGCCTGGCTGTCGGGATTGTGACGCCCGCGCAGGCCGGCAGCGACAGTATAGCCGCAGTCGAAGGGATCGGACTCCAGCCAGGAGATATATGCTTGCTTCGCCGTCTCGCCATCATAGTGCCCGCGGTCAACCAGCATGCGGGCTAGCGATAGCGCCATTTCCGAATCGTCGGTTGGCTGGCCCGCAATCGTGTTCCAGGTTCCGCCGTCGGCGAGTTCGCGCAGGCCGTCGGGATATGACTGTCGGATCTGGACTGGTGTTCGAAACTCAACCAGGCTGCCGAGCGCGTCGCCGGCCAACTGCCCCAGCAGGCAGCCTTGGGCGCGGTCCAACATAGCTTGCGCGGGCGACGCGAATGAAGTCATGGCGGTAGTGAAAGGTCCTTTACTCGGTCATCTAGACTTTGGCGACGACTCGGAAATGTGTTCCGCCGTCAAGCGAAAATGCCCCTTGCGGGGCGGGTGACGAACTCCGTAGCTTGGACTTGAACCAAGAACCTAGCGGTTAACAGCCGCCCGCTCTGCCAATTGAGCTACTACGGAATGAAGTGCTGGTATACTAACAGCGCGTTAGACAAGTGTCAAGATGAGTTTGTGCCGCCGGCGCGCCGATACGGCCGGCGGCTGATAGCGAGGTTGAAGCGTGATAGAGGTAAGACCTATAGCCAACCGCGGCGAGTTCAGCGCCTTCTTTGAGTTTCCCTGGCGGCATTATGCTGAGGACCCGAACTGGGCGCCAAACCTGGTCTCAATGCGGCGCAAGCTGCTTGACAAGACGAAGCATCCTGCATGGAAGTATATGGATGGCGCGTATTTTGCCGCGTGGAACGACGGGCAGATCGTCGGCACGGTCGCGGCCTTTGTCAATCATGAGCACAATCGCTATCAGGACGAAAACATCGGCTTCTTCGGCTTGTTCGAGACGGTTGATGATCAGGAAGTTGCGAGCGGATTGCTTGATGCGGCGGCGGATTGGCTGCGGGAACAGGGCGTGGAAGCGATACGCGGTCCGGCGAGTTTTACCACCAATGAGGAATGCGGCTTGCTGGTCGATAACTTCAGCCAGCCGGTGATCATGATGCCCTACAATCCGCCTTGGTATCAGGCGCTGGTCGAAGGCGCCGGCTTCGAGAAGGTCATGGATGTGCATTGCATTTATCAAGATCGCGCCACAATTGAAGCCAGCGACTCCCTTGCCCGGCTTGAACGGCTCGTGGGACGGGCAGCGCAACGCAGCGGCATCTCCGTACGCAGCATGAATGCGCGCGACAAGAAGTCCGAGTTTGAGCGGTTCAGAGAGATATACAACGCCGCCTGGGAGAAAAACTGGGGCTTCATCCCGATGAATGATGAGGAGCTGCAAGCGCTTGTGGCCGATCTGGGGATGCTGGTGGAAGCGGATTTGGCTTTCTTCGCCGAGATTGGAGACGAGCCGGTCGGCTTCGCCTTGACGATACCGAACTTCAATGAAGCGCTGAGCCGCGCGTATCCGCGACCGGGTGTGCCGGAGCTATGGACGATGGCGCAGGTCGCCTGGCATTGGAAGGTGCGGAAGTCGATTCGCGGCGTGCGGATGCCCTTGATGGGCGTCAAAAAGGAACACCGCAACAAAGGCGTCGAGCTGGCGATGCTGCTGGAGGTGATGAAGGCGCTGCTGCCGTCGCGATATGATTATTTGGATTCGGGCTGGATCCTCGAGACCAATCCATTGATAAAGATCAGCGTCAGTTTGGGCGGCAAGGTTTACAAGACGCACCGCTTTTATCAGCGGTCCTTGGGCGCCTAGCGATCCGCGAGTTGGTTAATCGCGTCTCGCGCGGCATGTTCGGCTGAGGCGTCGGCATACAAGACTTGTTTGAGCGCATCCTGCATGAGCCGCGGCGCCGCGCCGCCCTCGGCTTCGGGCAGGGGCAGAATGGAATCAGCAAGCAACTGCGCGAAGAAGTCGCCATCGGCCGCCGGCGGCAGGCTGTCGGTCAAGATGGCTGGCTGCGACGGCAGGTGATGCAGCGCGCGCGCGAAACCCGCATGAAATGTCGGCTCCAGCATCCATTCGATGAAGCGCGACGCGAGAGCCTGACGGTTCCTGTCGGGTGTGACAATAACCCAGAGCCAGCCATCCAGGATAGATGCGCCGTTGCCGTCGGCGGTGGGGATTTTGCTTGCGAGAAGAGCGAGCTCTTGCCGCTGCAGCATCGCCAGATATCCGCTGAGGGAGAATATGCCCAGCTGCAGGCGGTCGCCGCGGCTGTCAAAGGCGGCGCGGTAGGCAGCGGGCGATTGGTAGGTCAGCACGTCTGGCGAGACCAAGCCCAATCGCGAGAGTTCTTCGTAGAACCCAAGCACGATACGCAGCGGCTCTTCGTCAATCGGCATTGCGCCGTCGGCAGGCAAGGCGCCGCCCGCCGCCAAATACTGAAGGTAGAATGTCTGGTTCAAGCCATTGGCGCGCGCCGCTGGGAAGAGGAATTCGGCTTCGCTCGACAGAACATCGGCGAATGTCAGGCTGTAGCCGGACGCTGAAAGCGGCTGGGCGTGCACCGAAACAAGCATGTCGAAGAGATAGGGCATGCCGAAGAGGGTCTGCTCGCCTTCAAAGGAAATGTGGCCGAAATCGACGCCGCCAGCGAGATCATTGAGCACCGAAGAAGAAAAGAGCGTCTCTAGCGATTGGAGGTATATGCTGGCTTGCGACGGCGTGAAGCTGCGACGGTTGATTAGCGTCAGATCGGGCAGCGCGCCGGGCGCCACCTCCTTGCCCGCGCGGATGGTGGACATGATGCCGCCGACGCCGTCGGCGTCCTTGATTCTGAAATCGACGGCGGTTTGGCTATTGCCAGAAAACGCGAGGGCGTGGTCGACGAGCATCTGAAAAGCGGCATCGGATTCATCGGCGATGAGCGTCGCCGGGAACCAGACCTTCAGCAATTGCGGCGCTGTTTCTCTGTCGCTGGGATCCTCTTGTGCGGCCGAGACGAGGCAGATGCACAGTAGAAGCGTGACTGCCGCAAGTTTTGGGCGAAGCGGCGCCAGTGGAATTGTCTCAAGCATCAGGTTTCGCATGTGATTGTTCGGCTGGCGCGGCGCATTAGGCTTCGGCGACAGGCATGGTCTGCGCGAAATACTCGATTACGCTAGCGGGATCATGCGCAAAGTCGATCATGCCGTGATAACCATTGCTCAGATAGGCGCTGTCTTGCAGCTTGCCAATCAATTCCGCCCAGAGCGGACCGTAACAGAGGATGGGCTTGGTCGGGATGCCGCCGACGCGCATGAGCTCCCAGGTCTCGGCTATCTCGTGCAGCGTGCCGATGCCGCCGGGCATGGCGAGATAGCCGTCGCCGTGCTGGACCATGTAGTAGAGGCGGTCGCGCAGGTCGGCAAAGTTGACGACTTCATCCAGGTAGCGGTTGGGGCTGACGTTGAATTGAAGCCCGATCTGGTCAGTGATGACGCCGATGACATGCCCGCCGGCCGCATGGGCGCCGCGACTGACGGCTTCCATGACGCCGAGGTATCCGCCGCTCATGACGGCATAACCGGCGCGCGCGAGGTCCTTGCCGATTTGCTCAGCCGCTAGATAGTCGGGGCTGCCTGGTCGGACTTGTGAACTGCCGAAAACGGTGATGGTTTTCATGTCGCCTCGCGCTGGCGTTTTGCGGGAATGCAGTTGAGTATATCAGAGTTGCGCTGGTTGCGGAGTCCGCGCGTCGGTCAGTTGGTCGCTTACCGCCGTCTAGTCCAGCTGTGACTTGTGCAGCGACAGCCAGTTTTTGGGGGATATTGGACACGCGATTATGCGATATACTCGTGTTGTAAACGTTGTGACCGTGAGGAGAGACAATGTTGAAGAGAAGTTTGCTTTTGACGTTGGTGGTTGTCGCGCTTCTGTCGCTGTCCCTTGTTCAAGCGGATACGAACGACAGGCCCGACCTCTGCGGGGAATTGCCGCAGACGGATTGTCAGATTCTGGTGGAGAACGAAGACTCGTGGATGACGCTGGATTCAGCGGGATTCGCGTTTTCGATAGACATGGACATGGTCGCCGATGAGAGCATGCAACTCGTTGGCGAAGGCGTCGGCGCGTTCGAGATTTCTGGCGAGCTGATGCAATTCTTGATCGACGCGAACGAAGACATGACGGCGGTTGATATGGGCGCGCTGTTGACATTGATGCTGACGGGGGTCAATGGCGAGATCACGCTTGAGTTCAGCGGCGACATGGACGGGGAAGCCACTGACGTCGCTTTGTCGCTATTGATGAAGGACGGCGTTGTACTGCTCGACGCGACCGCTCTTGAGGCGATAACCGGCGAGCCCATGGGCGGCGTGGAAGCCTTGGGTATTGATCTTAACGAGGGGCTCGATGAGATATTCGCTGACGTTGGCGTCGTCGATCTTTCAGGAGTGGATGACGCGAGCGAGGCGGAAATCGCGGCTATAAGCGTTACGCGTTTGCCGGATGAGGAGATTCGCGGGGATGCCGTCGCCGTCTTTGAGTCGATTATCAGTCTGGAGACGCTGTTCTCGATGCTCAGCGCCGAAGAACTGGTCGCCGCGACCAGCAGTCAGGAAGATCCGGAAGAAATCGCCGCAATGATTGAGGCGCTGGAATATAGCGACCTTAGTATGCGCGAATATATCGGCTTGGATAATCGCTACACCTATCTGGTCGATTTATCGATGGAAATGCAATTGTCGGGCGACGTTGGCGACTCGTCAATTGAGATCGGCATGACCGTGGAGATGTACGACTTCAACGAGCCGGTCGATGTCGAGATTCCGGAGGATGCCTTTGTCTTCCCGCTGATGATGATCATGCAGATGGGCAGTCAGTAAGCGCTCATCGCGACAGGGAACGGGCAGGTGGTCAAGCCTGCCCGCGGCCGTTTACCTAGCGGAGAGGGTGGGATTCGAACCCACGGTACCCCGGAGGGTACAACTGTTTTCGAGACAGTCCCGATCGTCCACTCTGGCACCTCTCCTAAACCGGGCATCAGTATACACATTCGCAGCCAGAATTAAATGCGGACTTGCCTTGGGCGGGTCGCTTAGTTGTTAGCGCGCAGGCGGCGGAAGAAGGCGCGGATCTGTTCGGCGGCTTCGTCAGCGAGCAGCCCGCGCTCCACGTGGATATGGTGATTCAGCCGATGGTGCCGTGTAAGATCGAAGATGCTGCCGGCGGCGCCCGCTTTGGGGTCAGTCGCAGCGTAGACCAGGCGAGGCAAGCGCGCCAGGACCATGGCGCCGGCACACATGGCGCAGGGCTCAAGCGTGCAGTACAGAGTCACGTCGTCCAAACGCCAGGAGCCAAGGGCAGCGGCCGCGGCGCGAATGGCGATGATCTCGGCGTGGGCGGTGGGGTCGTTGTCGGCTTCGCGCCGATTGCGTCCGCGGCCGATGATTGCGTCCGCGCGCACGGCGATGGCGCCGATAGGCACGTCGCCGCTTATAAGCGCCTGCTCGGCTTCGGCGAGAGCGAGGCGCATCCAATGCCGGTCGTCATCGCTGAGCGGCATGGTCAGAAGAGGCTCTTTTGCGCTGGGACGTCGGGGTCGGCGACGTCCGTCTCGATTTCAGCGTCGAGGGTGGGTTGGCTATCGTCTTCCGCGATCGCCTCGGCTTCGAGCTCGAGACTATCCTCAAAAGTGACCGGCTCGTTTTCCGCCTCCGGTTCCAACTGAGCGATTTCGGCTGCGGGAAAGACGCGGCGGTCCTCGTCGTCCGGCTCTGATTCCATGGGTTGTCCGTCGGCGTCGTGGGCGCCGTCGTCTTGGCTGGCGCAACTTGGGCAGAGGCATTCGGCTGGATGCGCGGATGCCGCTAGTGGCGAGTCGAGCGTATTGAGATCGGGGACGTAATCCGCGGGCATATCCTCGGCGCGAATGGTCGCTTCAAGCCGAAGCTGCTTCAGTTCATCCTCGCCGAAGCCGACATTGTTCATGACGGCTGTCAGGCTGGGCAGCGTGATTTTGTCGCCGCTGCGGATCACGTGCTTGTATTGCTCGCGCAAGCTACGCAGCCATTCATCGAAGAAGACGCTACGTTGATCCATTGAGTTTATCCCGAGAAGACATCGTCAGCGACCTGATTCTATCACGCATCGAGTCGCAGAAGGAGCGCTTGCCCGTGAGCCAAACCCGAAAGCGGAAGGGCGCCGGCGGACACTGTGTAGCGCTCGCCGATGAGCAGGTCGGTTAGCGAATCGCCGTCCTGGAGATTAGCCAGCTTGGCGTCAATGGCTGTCTCAGCCATATTGTCGGCTCCCCTCCAAACAGCTATCACAATGAGCTCTCGGCGCGATTGGCGCATAAAGGCGACAAGATCGCCGGCGGCATGCAGGATTTGGAAGCCGCCATGCTGTAAAGCGTGAGAATTGCAGCGGATGGCGATTAGACGCTGATGATAGCGGCGCAGGTCGTGATCCCAGAGGGCAGCATCCCAAGGCATGGGGCGGCGGTTATCGGGATCGCGTCCGCCGTCCAAGCCGACCTCGTCAGCGTAGTAGAGGCAGGGCGCGCCGGGGAAAGCCATCAGCAGCGCCAAGCCCGCTTTGACAAGGGCGGTATCGCCGCCGACGACGCGCAGAATACGGTCGATGTCGTGGCTGCCGATTTGGTTGAATTGCTGCAGGGCGATGATGTAGGGAATGGCTGTCAAGTATTGACGCCATTGCAGCGCCAGTGATTCCGTGGGCAGCGGGTTCGGGTCGCCAAAGGGCTGCTCGTCGGCGACTCCGAGATCGCCTTTGCCTAGCCAGCGGCGAACGGGCGTGTTGAAACCTTGATAATTCATCGAGGCGTCGAGTTGGTCGCCTTGCAGGTGGGGTGAGCTGTCCTGGAAGAATTCGCCCATCATGTAGGCGTCCGGATTTTCGGCTTTGATGGCGGCGCGCATCTCTCGCCAGACATCGCTGCCGCATTGCGTCCGGCGATAGTTGCCGGTCATGTTGGCGACATCGAGGCGATAGCCGTCAATGCTGTAGGGTGGGCGCAGCCACTTGCGCATCGCGCTGTCGTCGGCGCGATACATGCGGTCGCGGAGCTTCTGGCTGTTGTAGTTGAGCTTGACGATGACGGGCACGCCGAGCCAGTATTCGACAGCGCCGGTGTCCGTATCGCGAAAGAAGAAATCAGCGGAATCGGCGGCGGGATTCTGGCGGGCATCGACATACCAGGGATGATGAAAGCCGATGTGGTTTGGCGTGATATCCAGGATGAGTTTCATACCACGCTGACTGAGTTCATGACGCAGGTCCGCCAGCGCCTTGTTCCCGCCGAGGGAGGCGGCGACCTGGTCGAAGTTGCGGATGTCGTAGAAATGGTTGGTCTCGGCGTCGAAGATGGGGCAGATGTAGAGCGCGGTTACCCCCAGGTCGGTCAAATAGTCCAGATTGCGGGTGATGCCTTGCAGGTCGCCGCCGAAGAATTCGACGGTGCGCGATTCAGGGTAGGGCTGGGGCCGCTCGTCCCACTCGCGCTTAAGCGTAGGCTTGCCCATCAGCGTAGGTTCGCCGGCGCGCCGGTCGTTGCTTGGGTCGCCATTGGCGAAGCGCTCGGGAAATATCTGATAGAAGACCTGCTCGCGCACCCAGGCGGGCGGATCATAATCGCCGAGGACGGTGAAGCTGAACCAGTCGGGGCTATCAATGGGACTGAGGCCGCCTTGATTGAAATAGAAGGATCCGTCGGCGGTCAAGAAGTGAAAGCAGTAATTGTTGTGAACCATCGTGATCGGCAGCTCAGCGGACCAGATGTCATACCAGCCTTGCCGCGAGTCCAGCGCCATTCTGATGCGCTTCCATTCGCCATCGGGACGGCTGCGGAGGTAGAGCGCGCGCAGGTCGGCGTCGCTGGGCAGGCGAATGCTCACAGTGATGACATCGCCGATGCGCGGCGCAATTTCGCTCAGAAAGACTTCCGAACTGTCGTGGTGGATGTATGTCGCCCAGGGCGGCAGTTGTGACATGCTTATCTCTCGCACTATCAATAGGATTTGTTAGTTTAGTCCCTTGGGGCAGCGTCGCCGGGGGCTGTGGTCTGTTGGTCGGGATGCCGTTGGTATAGCCGCGTGATATGCAGCAGGGAGTCTTTGCCGATGTGGGTAAGCGCGCTCTCGCGGAAGCGCCAGGTCCAATTGCCAGCAGGGGCGCCGGGCGTATTCATGCGCGCGTCGGCGCCCAGCCGCAGCACGTCTTGCATTGGCATGATGAATACGCGGGCGGTAGAGCGCATGCCGACCCGCGCCATTGTCCAGACGATGTCCTGGACAGCGTGTCCGAGATAGTCCTTGACGAAGCTGCGCGTCCTCTCGTCGATTTCGTTTTCCCACCAGCCGCGCGTGGTATTGTTGTCGTGCGTGCCGGTATAAACGATGCAATTCTCGCTGTGATTGTGGGGCAGGAAGGGATTGGCCGGGTCGCTCCAGGCGAACTGCAAGACTTTCATGCCGGGCAAGCCGAAGTCATCGCGCAGCTTTTCCACGCCGGGCGTGATGACGCCAAGATCTTCGGCGATGATGGGCAACTCTCCCAGCGCGCGGTGAATCGCGTCGAAGAAGGCGGCGCCGGGTCCCTCAACCCACTTGCCATTGACGGCGGTTGGTTCGGCGGATGGTATCTGCCAATAGGCTTCGAAGCCGCGGAAGTGATCAATGCGGATGTAATCGACCAGGTTCAGCAGGCTCCTGATGCGCTGGATCCACCACTGGTAGCCGTCGGCGCGCAGGAGATCCCAGCGATAGAGCGGGTTGCCCCAGCGCTGCCCGGTCGGGCTGAAATAATCGGGAGGCACGCCGGCGACTACTGCGGGATTGCCAGCGGTATCGAGATTGTACTCGTGCTGATGCGCCCAGACATCGGCGCTGTCGTGGGCGACGAAGATGGGCAAATCGCCAATGAGGCGGAGGCCTTTGCTGCCTGCGTAAGCCTTTAGGTCCGTCCATTGCCGATGAAAGAGCCATTGGCGGAAGCGTTCGGCGTCGATGTGCTCCGTTAATCGAGCGGCGGCCTTTGTAAGGGCGGTTGGCTCGCGGCGGCGCAGGTCGCTTTCCCATTCCACCCAAGGGCGCAAGTGGTGATTGTGTTTCAGGGCGATGAAGAGGGCATAATCGTCCAGCCAGAAGCGCTGCTCGGCGACGAATTTCTCGAAATCCAGTTGCAGGCCTTTCGGCGGTCGCATATTGAAGTTGCGCCAGGCGAGCGCCAGCTTCTGATTGTGGTAGGGGATAATCCAGCCGAAATCGACTTTGCCGCGAGGGAAGGGCGGGACGTCGGCGAGGTCGCCCGGTTGCAGCAAGCCGTCTTCGACGAGATGGTCGAGGCTGATGAGGTTGCTGTTGCCAGCGAAGGCGGAGAGCGTCTGATAGGGCGAATCGCCATAGCTGGTTGGGCCGAGGGGCAGGACCTGCCAGATGGATTGTCCGTGCGCCGCGAGCCAGTCGACGAATCGGTAAGCGCCGGCGCCGAGATCGCCTATGCCGTAGGCGCCGGGCAGCGAGGTGGGGTGGAGCAGGATGCCACTGGAGCGCGGGAGAGAGATCATTCGGACGCGCCTGCCTCAGCGAGTAGGTGCAGGGCGGCAGCGGCCAAATCCGGTAAAGGAACGGTGACTTCATGACCATCCGCAAGACGCCGCAGCTTGCCAACCCCGGCCTTTATCTCATTGGGACCGGCGATGGCGACCAGGGGTATGCCTTTCTTGTCGGCGAAGGCGAATTGTCTTCCCAGCTTGCGCGCTTCCAGATAAAGCTCGGTATTGATGCCCGCCTGGCGCAAAGCGTCGGCGATATGCATTGAGGCGCTGCGCGTTTCTTCGCTGAAGACGGTCACGAGCGCTTGCACCAGCGTACCGCCGAGGCGGGCGGGATACAGGTCGAGTTCGTCCATCAGGTCGATGATGCGCTCAATGCCGAAGGAGACGCCGGTGGTGGGCAGGCTCTGGCGGCGAAACATGCCGATGAGATTGTCGTAGCGTCCGCCGCCGGTGATGCTGCCCAGGTTGGGCTGGGAGATGACTGTCTCGAAGATCGGACCGGTATAGTAGCCGAGGCCGCGCACCATGGTGAAATCGAAATCGTAGCGTTCGGACGGCAGGCCCGCGTCGGTCAGCAGGTCCGCCAATTCCCGCAGGTCTTCCAAACCGCTGGCATTCGCGCCGATGGCATCGGCAACGAGATCGAGATTGCTAGTTCCCGGTTCCTTCGCCTGGATCAGGTCCATCATGCGCGCCACGGAGTCGGCGGCGATGCCCCGCTCGGTCAATTCTCTGCGAACGCCGTCCGCGCCGATCTTGTCAAATTTGTCGACGCTGCGATAGAGGTCGGGCAATTGAGCGGCTGGGACACCGGAAAACTCGCCGATGGCGACGAGCAGTTGCCGGTGGTTGATCTTTATGACGTATTGCGGGAAGCCGAGGCGGCGCAAGATTCGGTGCATCAGGCTGACGATTTCGGCGTCGGCGCTGATGCTGGCGATGCCGACGGTATCGGCGTCGCATTGCCAGAACTCACGGTAACGGCCGCGCTGGGGGCGTTCGCCGCGGAATACCGGCGCGATATGGTAGCGTTTGAAGGGCAGATTCAGTTGACTTTCGTATTGCCCGACGACGCGCGCCAGCGGCACTGTGAGATCGTAGCGCATCGCCAGCGGATCGCGCGCGCTGCGACCATGCTGGGCGGTGAAGATCAGCTTTTCGGCGTCTTCCCCGTATTTGCCGAATAGCGTCTCGTGGAGCTCGAGGATGGGCGTGTCGATGGGTTCAAAGCCGAAGCGATGAAACTCTTCGGTGATGTTGTCAATGACATAAGTGCGGCGCAGCATCGTATCGGGCAGAAAATCACGAAAGCCCTTTGGCGCGCGCGGCGCGATGAACTTGCTCATCAAGCCTCCGGAGTTGATGCGCAGGTCGCAGTTACGCGGTGGCGGCGCGGGCAGCCAAGGCTTGCTGCTTGACCTCTTCGATTTGATCGTAGTGTCCGACTTCGTGCGACAGGCCGAAGAGGAAGGCGGCCGGCGCGTTCATCTCGCCGAAGCGGGCGGTGAAGCGTTCTGAGACATCGCGGACGACATCCAGCAGGGGCGCGTCGGGCCAGGTTTCGAGGTAGGCATTGCGCATGCGGCGGCTCTCTTCCAGACGTTGGCGCACTTGGGCGACGGTGGTGATATCGCGCCAGGGCGTTTCATAGCGCGGGCGTTCAGACGCCGGGATTCCCCTAGCCAAGAGTGAACTTAGAGCGGCGCCTTCTTCGGAGCTGGCGGTGACATGCGCGATTAGGTGGCCGAAGTTCCAGCCTATTTCTTCTTCGCCCGCGACCGCAAAGGGATCGTTAGCCTCTGGGTCTTCCGGATCAAAGACGATATCGGCATCGGTAAGGTCGTCCAGCAGTCCCAGCAGATAGTCAAGGCTTTCGTCGCTGAGGCTTCGGAGCTCAGAAGGTCCGATGTTTTCTTGCTCGGCATATGCCAGATAGCTCAGTTCGCCATCGCGCATTGGTGAGAAGTCTATCATGAAAGTCACTCCTTCCAGTCATTTGCGTATTGAAGCTCATTCTACAGATGGCTGACGCAACTGCAAGCTTACATGCCCCGGCTGTACGCGCGATGGTCAAGTTCCAGGCGCTTTCGTGAAATCCCTGCCCAGTGGTAAACTGAAGCGGTGCAAGAAGAGCGCGAAAAGCGCTGGAGACGCGAGCCGGGACCGATGCTGACTGACGTAGAGAAAATGATGTTCGCGCTGCTTGCGCTGTTTTCCTTGGGCGCGAGCTACGCCGGCTTCAGGGAGATGTTCTTGATAATCGGCCGTGGCCAGGGGCGGCTGCGCGTTGGCGGCATCACTGGTCGGGCAATGACGGCGCTGGCTGTGTATATCACACAGCGGACGACGCTCAAGACGCGCCGCTTGACCAGCGTGGTTCATTGGGGCGTGGTTTTGGGCTTCACCTGGTATTTCCTGGTGAATGCCATCGACTTGCTGGTGGGGTTCGCGCCGGACTTCGAGCGGAAGCTGCTGGCGGCCGGCGGAATCACCGACGGCTTTCGCTTGCTCAGTGATGTCTTGAGCATGGTTGTTTTGTTCGGGATTGCCTATTTCGTCTTGAGGCGGCTGATCTTGCCAAACAGAGCAGCGCTGGCTTTTCATGACAATATTCTGCTGCATCCCAAGGTTGCCGCCGGCGCGGTCACTTTGGATTCGATGATAGTGGCTGTCTTCATCCTGTTTCACGTTGGGGCGCGTTTTCTGGGCGAGTCGGTGGCGGTCGCGCAGCACGGTGATGACATCTTCATGCCTTTTGCGACATCGGTTGCAGCAATATGGGTTGGGCTGAGCGCGGATGCTCTGGCGGTGCTGAGGCATTTGTTCTGGTGGATCGCTCTGGGCGGGATTCTGGTGTTCTTGCCCTACTTTCCGCAGAGCAAGCATGCGCATTTGTTTATGGCGCCGCTGAATTTCCTGACGCGTCCACGGCGCCGCTCGATGGGTGAACTGCGGCCCCTGGATTTCGAGGATGAGGCGATCGAGCAATTCGGGGCGAGCAAGCTTGAAGATCTACATAAGACACAGATCCTGGACGGCTTCGCCTGCATTATGTGCAACCGATGCCAAGATGTTTGCCCGGCCTATGTGACTGGCAAGGAGCTCTCGCCAGCTGCGCTGGAAGTCAATAAACGCTTTCTCATCAAAGAACATTGGGAGACTCTGGCAAGCGGAGCTAAACCGGAGTGGACATTGGCGGGCAAACTGTTAAGCGAATCGGCGCTATGGGCTTGCACGGCGTGCGGCGCCTGCATTGATATCTGCCCGGTGGGCAATGAGCCGATGTTTGACATCCTGGATATCCGGCGCGATGCCGTTCTGATGCGGAGCGAGTTTCCCAACGAGCTGCAAGGCGCCTTCAACGGCATGGAGCGCCAGGGGAATCCCTGGCAGATCGCGGAGCCGCGCAGCAACTGGACGGTCGGGCTGGATTTCCCGGCGCCGACTGTCGCTGAAAATCCGGACTTTGATGTGCTGTATTGGACCGGCTGCGCCGTCAGTTATGATCCGCGAGCCCAGCAAACTGCGCGGGCATTGGTCAAGGTGCTGGATGCGGCCGGCGTTAACTTTGCGATTTTGGGTGAGGCTGAGAGTTGTACGGGCGATGTGGCGCGGCGGGCGGGCAATGAATACTTGTACTTCGAGTTGGCATCGGCGAATGTGGCCGCGCTCAACGAGGTCAAGCCTACGCGCATAGTGGTCACTTGCCCGCACTGCTATCACAATATTGGCAACGAATATCATGCCTTCGGCGGCGACTACGAAGTCATTCATCATAGCGAGCTTATCGAAGAGTTGATTGACGCGGGCAAGCTGCCAACGAGCGCGAGCCCTTCCAATTGGAGCAATGTGACCTTTCACGATCCCTGCTATCTAGGAAGGCACAATGATGGTTTTGACGCGCCGCGCAATGTGCTGCAGGCGTCGGGCGCGCCTCTGGTCGAGATGCCGCGCAATCGGGCGAATGCCTTCTGCTGTGGCGCTGGCGGCGCGCAGTTTTGGAAGGAAGAAGAACGCGGCGAGCGCAAGGTCAACCTGGAACGATTTCAGGAAGCGGCCTCGACTGGCGCCGATGTGCTTGCGGTTGGCTGCCCATTCTGCGCGCGCATGTTTGAAGATGCGCGAAGCGAGAGTGATGAGGGTCCGCGGGTTGCCGATATCGCCGAGGTCATCGCGGAGGCGCTTTAAGGCGCGCTGAAGTCCGCGGGCGAGGCGCCAATTGGCGGAGGGGTGGCGTGACTTGAAGGCAGATGTCGTTTTCGGAGGCGAATGTGGCGCCCTTTGACTTTGCCGTAGTGCCGAGGCTGGAAACGGAGCGCCTCGTCTTGCGGCGCATCACCGAGGATGATTTCCGGGATTGGATGACGGTATGGCAAAGTCCTGGCGTGCTGGACTATCTGGTCGAGTTTGATGGAATGCCCGACGACGAACTGGGGCGCGAGATTCTCGACTGGGCGGATCGCATTTTCGCGGAGCAGTCCGGCATCCGTTGGGCGATCACGCTGAAGCCGGACGCTCGGCTGATCGGCTCGTGCGGCTTCCATGTCTACGTTTCCAGCCAGCGACGCGCGGAAATCGGCTACGAATTACATTCGGATTTCTGGCGTCGAGGCATCATGACAGAAGCAGTCGGCGCGGTCTTGAAGTTCTGCTTTGAAACGCTTGAAGCGCATCGGGTCGAAGCGGATGTCACAGAAGGCAACGCCGCTTCGGCCGCGCTGCTGAGGAAAGCCGGTTTCACGCTCGAAGGCGTCTGGCGCGAACGCGTATACGGGAGAAACCGCTACCACAGCATGTGGCAGTTTGGCATGCTGGCGCCGGAGTATCAGGCGCGGCGCGAGGCGCGGAACACCTAGTGATCAGCCACAGAGCTTCGCTAGCGGCGATGGTGTTTGTCCTGCTTCTGGGTTTTGCTTTGGGCGCGGCGCAGTTGAATGCGGACATTTTATGGGTGGACGAGATGCATTCTGTGTTCGCCTTTGGCGTGCAGGATGCTCCGCAAAGCATTTCAGACATAGTCCAAGCTATCGTCGATCACACTTATGTGCCGCTGTACTATCTCATTGGGGCGGTATGGGCGTATTTGGTGGGTTGGCTACAGGTGCCGCTGCGCTTTTTGTCCCTGCTTTTCGGCGTGCTCTCTATAGCTTGGCTCTACCGTCTGTCGGCTGATGCGCTCAATCGACGTTCGGCGCTGCTGGCGGCGTTTTTATTCGCGACAAACGCATTCGTCATTATCTACTTTCATGAAATGCGCTTCTATACGATGTGGATATGCTTGAGCGTCGCGCATGCGTGGCACTATTTGCGGCTCTCACAGGGCGCCAAGGCTGGCGTTGCGAGTTGGATCGTGTTCGTGGTTTCGGCGAGCGCCTTGCTCTACACACATCCGTTTTCGTCCTTTGTTTTATTGGGCTTGGGCGCTCACCACATTTTTCTCGTGGCCAGAAATCGGCGCTGGTTCGGCGTCGTCATGGCTTGGGCAGCCGGACTCTTGACTTTCTTGCCTTACGCGCCGCTCCTCGTCAGCGACTTCCGGGAAGAAGCGCACAGCGGCGTAGTTCAGTCCAAGGCGGCTGCCACACTTGAACTTATCCCAATGCTGGCGAACGTCTTTGCGAACGGCGTCGACCTATTGTGGATTGCAGTGTTTGCGCTCGCTGGCTGGACCATCTGGCGCAGGCGGGCAAGCCAGATGCTGCCGCTCTTCCTGATCGCCGTTTCAATGATAGCGGCTCTGTTTCTATTGCATGAATTCTTCCCCTATCTGTCTTCGCGCCGGCTTCGCTATTTCCTGGTCGTATTGGCTTGGGCGCTGGTCATGTTCGCGCATGTTCTCGCGTCTGCGCCTCGCTGGCGTGTCTTGGTCCCGGCCTTTGCGCTTGTCTGGCTGGTTGGCGGTTACCATATCTATCGGCAGGCGGAACGCTGGGAGTACGCCGGTCATCATTCCTTGCTCTTGCCGCATCCCCCGTTCCATCGATTCGCCGATGCGCTGCAAGGCATCGTTCGCCCGCAAGATGCCATCCTGAGCTTTATCGAATACCCACTATGGAACAACGGCTTGCGCTTCGGTTTCAGCACGGTCGAGTATTATTCGGAGGCGGTGCTTGGCGTACATGGCGCCTTTGTCTATACCGAGCTCGCGGGAAGTGAACTCCAGGAAGAGTTTGACAGACGGGTGGGCAACCATCCATATTTGCTCTTCACTTATGAGCCGGGCGAGTCGCCAGAGAACATTCATGACGTAAAGGCGTTGTTGGAGCGGGAATACGTCGCCTGTGAAGTCGTGGTCGATAGCGATGCCATGTTTGTACAACGCTACGTGTACCGCGCGTTCGGCTGCGAACGAGACTATCGGCAAATTCGCTATGACAACGGCATAGTCATGTTGGACGGATTCGCCGAGCTTGATCCGGAGGCCGAGACTGTGCGAGTCTTTACTGGCTGGGAAGTGGCGGAAGACGCGCAACTGGAGCAGTACAATGTATCTGTCCAGATTATCACGGCGGACTGGCAGCGCGCGCGGCAAGCGCCCGACCGGCACCTGTACGACGGCGTGCTGCCCTGGCACGTGGTCGAGCTATCCGCAGGCGACCTGGCGCCGGGCGATTACCGGGTGATGGTTATCCTTTATGACCGCTACACCAGCGAAAAGGTTTCTGGCGTGGATTATGCGACGGGTCGGGTCGGCGACATATTCTCGCTTCTGTCGTTTACGGTAGCCGATTAAATGACGGCGAGCGCGAAGCCAGAAGAGCGGCGTCGATTGCCGCGCGCAACGTCTCATTGGATTCTGATGCTGCCCTTGCTGCTGCTGGCGATGTTCTTGGCGGCACCGGGCTTGAACGGCGATTTGATCTGGTACGATGAGCTGACGACCATCAGTCATGCCGGCGGCTT
The DNA here is from genome assembly GCA_022824465.1 of Anaerolineae bacterium. GTDB lineage: Bacteria > Chloroflexota > Anaerolineae > Aggregatilineales > Phototrophicaceae > UBA6055. The sequence continues at coordinate 221,471 of JAJDZV010000009.1, read as the reverse complement.
TGGCGGTCCTTTTTCGCCGCTGGATGTGCTGGGCTCGGTGCGCGAGCACAGCCCCAAACATACGCCTCTGTTTTTTGAGCTGGTTGCCGTTTGGGCGGCATTGGTCGGTTGGCATCAAGCGGTGTTGCGCTGTCTGCCGCTTTACTTTGGCATCGTCGCGCTGGCGTGGACCTATCGCATCGGCGCGGATTTCATCGACCGCTGGAGCGGCATTTGGGCGGCGGCCTTCTTGGGCTTAAATGTTTTCTGGCTGGACTATCTGCACGAGGTCCGCATGTACAGCCTGCAGTTCGCGCTGATAATGGCGCTGGCTTGGCACTACTTGTACTTGGTCAATAATGCGCGGTCGGCGCGCGGGCATCATTGGGCGGGACTAACGCTTACAGCGGCGCTTTGCCTCTACACGCAGCCGTTTTCTATCTTCTTTCACATCGCGCTTGGCATCTACCATCTCCTGTTTGTCAGGCGTTCAAGGGCATGGTTTGACGTCGCGCTGGCGATGCTTGCTGCGGGCTTGCTGTATCTGCCCTGGCTGCCGGTTACAATCACAGGACTTACAACAAAGTTTGATACCGCTTTTGATGCGATCACGCTTGAGCAGGCGGTGGGGATATTTATCCGTTTGTTCAGCAATGGCAATCCCGTGATCCTGGCGTCTATTCTGTTAGCCTCGCTGGTTCATTTGCGTCAGGGCGAGGCGCGCCGGCGCACTCTACGGTTTTGGATTCTGTCGGCAGCCGTTCTCGCGGTTCTGCTTGCGGCAAATGAGGCGGTTGGGCTAATACCCTTACGGCGGTCGCGTTATTTCTTTGTGTCCTGGGGCATGTGGGCGCTGGTTTTCGGCAGCGGTCTGGCTTGGTTCAAATGGCGCTGGATTCCTGTATTTGTCCTGGCGCTTCACCTGGCGTCCGGGTTCGCCCTGCGACGCGCTGACGATTACTTGCTGCATCAAGGCACGGTGGGCATAGTCCACGCTTATCCGCCGATGGACCAATACGTTGAGGCGCTAACAGGCAAGGTTGAGCGGCACGACTATCTGATCGGTTTCACTGATACCGACTTTGTCAATGCGCGCGGCAAACGGGGCAAGTCGACGGCGGATTACTACCTGGAAACCCTGCTCAGCATCGACGGGACATTCGTGCTGGCAAGCCGGCAGGGCGAGGAATTGGCCGCGGATGTCAGACAGCGGCTTGACGACAACCCCTACCTGTTGTTCACCTACAATCCAGTTGCGCCGCCGGCAAACCTGGCGGAGGTTGAAGCGCTTCTCGGGCATGACTATCAGCCGTGCGCCATCGTGTTGAGCGAGCCCGACTTAGCGGCGCAGCGCTACGTCGATCGTTCGCTGACCTGCGGGCGCGACTATCAGCCGATAGAATACGAGAACGGAATCACAATCGTCGACAAGTTCGCCGCGCATGACCGTGGGCGCGACATCATTAGAGTAGTCACCGGCTGGGAGGTCAGCGACAAGGATCTGCTTGACGACTTCAACGTGTCGATACAGATAATCTCGGCCGATTGGCGCAATGTGGGCCAGGCGCTTGATAGACATTTGTACGATGATGTGCTCAAGTGGCATGTCGTGCAGCTTTCGTCGGCAGACTTGCCGCCGGGCGATTATCGAGTCGTCGTCATCGTCTACGATCGTTATCAGAGCAGCGCCAAGCTAAGCGGCCGAGACCTGACTAGCGGCGAAGCGGGGACGATTCTGCCGATTTACCATTTCAGCGTGGACGACTAACGGTGGCCATGACGCGGCTCAAGCGACTCCTGCGCCCGATGTATGCGCCAATTGCGCGACGCTTTCGCCAAGCGCGAGAGTTGCGCCGCGAGCGGAAACGGATCCTGGAGGAGGTTCGGCGGGCTATCAGCGAGAGCCGGCCGGTTAAGATCGTGATTGGGGCGGGGCCGACGCGTTACGATGGCTGGATCGCCACTGACGCGCCCGCCTTTGATGTGAGGCGGCGCGAGCACTGGGCGAGTCTCTTCCCGCCGGCGTCTATCGACAGAATGCTGGCTGAGCACGTATTCGAGCATCTGACGACTTCAGAATTCTCCCTGTTCCTGGCCACCGCGCGTGAGTATCTCGCGGAAAGCGGGCGCATACGCGTCGCCGTGCCCGATGGCAATCATCCCGATAGCGCGTATATTGAGCGCGTCCGCCCAGGCGGGACTGGCGACGGCGCTGACGACCACAAATCGCTTTTCACCGCCCGCATGGTGCGCAAGCTGCTCGCTGAGCAGGGCTACGGCTGCGAGCTGCTGGAGTATTTCGATGGCGATGGACGATTTCAGCGACAGACGTGGAGCGCGGAAGACGGCTTCGTGCTTCGTTCGGCTGCGCATGATGCGCGCAACCAGGGCGGTCAGCTCAACTACACCAGTCTGATAGTCGATTTTTGGCGCCGCTAGATATTGAGGAAGCCGCCTTCGAGGCCGTGCGCCGCTTCTTTCAGCGCCTCGCTGAGCGTGGGGTGCGCGTGCACATTGCGCGCGATATCTTCGGGCGTCAGCTCGGCGGAGCGCGCCAAGGTTAACTCTGGCAGCAGTTCGGTGACATCGTGTCCGATCATGTGCGCGCCGAGGATCTCGCCATATTTCTTGTCGCTGATGACCTTGACAAAGCCGGTCGCGTCGCCCATGCCGCGCGCCTTGCCGTTGGCTTGGAAGGGAAACCTGGCGACATTGATATCGTAGCCGCGGTCTTTCGCCTGCGCTTCCGTGTAGCCGAAGCTGGCGACTTGCGGCTGGCAGTAGGTCGCGCGCGGCATCATGTCGAAGTCCAGGGTCACCGTTGGCGCGCCAGCGATGTTCTCCGCAGCGACCACCCCCATCGTCTCCGCCACATGGGCGAGCATCAGCTTGGCGGTGACATCGCCGATGGCGTAGATATGGGGGATGCTGGTTTGCATCTTTTCATTGATGGCGATGCCGCCGGCGTCGTTTAGCGCGACCGCGAGCGTTTCCAAGCCGAATCCCTCGACGCGCGGCTGGAAGCCGATCGCTTGCAAGACGCGTTCGGCGCTCAATGTCATTTTCGCGTCATCCGCGCCCGTGATGGCGACTTCCACTTGCTCGGAGCCTTCTACCACTGCGTCGACGCGCGCGCTCGTAATAATCTTGATGCCAAGCTTCTTGAAAGACTTGGCTAGCTCGGCGCTGACATCGGGGTCTTCCAGGGGCACGATGCGATCGAGGTACTCAACCAGGGTCACGTCAACGCCGTAGTTGGCCATGATATAAGCGAACTCGACGCCGATGGCGCCGGCGCCAGCGATGATGACGCTCGCCGGGAGCTTATCCTCCATGATTTGTTCTTCGTAGGTGACGATGCGTTCGCTCAAGGCTGTGCCCGGTATGAGCCGCGTTCTGGCGCCGGTAGCGATGATCAGGTTCTTGAAGCGCAGCGTCTCACGTTCGCCAGCGTTGAGGTCAATGCCAAGGCTGTTGGCGTCGTTGATGGTCGCCCAGCCCTCATAGGCGTCGATCTTGTTCTTGCGCATCAGGAATTGCACGCCTTTGGTCAAACCGTTGGCGACGCGCCGGCTCCGTTTGAAGGCTTTGGCGTAGTCGAAGGTGAAGTCGCCGTCGATGCCGAACGCGGCCGCTTGGTGCTGAAGGATGTCGGCGAGCTCGGCGTTGCGCAAGAGCGCTTTCGAGGGAATGCAGCCGACATTGAGGCAGATGCCGCCCCAGTATTTCTTTTCGATGATCGCCGTCTTGAGTCCAAGCTGGCTAGCGCGGATGGCGCTGACATAACCGCCGGGTCCGGCGCCGAGTACGACGACATCATATTCTTTTGCCATGAAATGCGCTCTCCTGAAATGCGTTCGTTGCGTTATTGCGGCAAGTCTACCGCAGCGCAGGGCGCAAGTGAAGTGGGGCTAGCGGCTTGGGGCCTCAGGCGTCGTCATCGTGGAGCCGCTGCCTTTGCGCTTCAAAGAGAAACACCGCGGCTGCGCTTGCGACGTTGAGAGATTCTGTCGCGGCCGCCATAGGAATCGAGACCGCATGTTGCGCCAGGCGGAGCGCCTCGCGACTGAGTCCATGCGCTTCGTTGCCCAGAATCAGCGCCCAATCTGTCAGCCAGTCGGTCTCGGTATACGCGTGAAGGGCGGCGGCGCTCGCGGCGTAGACGGTTAGGTCGCGGCAAAATGCGCTGATCTCCGTCCAGGACGCTTCGACGATCGCCAGGCGAAAATGCGCGCCCATGGCCGCGCGGATGACTTTTGGATTGTAGGGGTCGACGCAGCCTGTCGAGAGAATCGCCAGCTGGACGCCGGCGGCCGCCGCTGTACGGAGCATGGCGCCGACGTTACCGGGTTCGCGGATTGTGTCAAGGATCAGGACGCGCGTCGCCGGTTTCGGAATCGGGGGCCGCGGCAAGGCAAAGACGGCGGAGATGCCAGCCGGTTGCTGCGTATCGCTGACATAGCGCAGTACTTCATCGGAACCGCGGAGCAATTCGCAACCCCGGCTTTGCAGTTGAGCGATGACTTGGTAGTCGGCGCGTTCTGCCGAGTAGAGGGCGAGAAGCGGCCTGCCGTTGCTTGCAAGGGCGTCGGCGATGAGACGGTCGCCTTCGAGAATAATCTTACGCTCGCTGCGCCGGAACCGCGACTTGGTCTGCAGCGACTTGAGGTAGCGCACGCGTTTGTTTTGCGGGCTGCTGATGGCATCCATGGGCGAGTCCCGACGAATGCGGACGCGGTCTGTGTCCGGACCGGTTGTCGCGGCGGCTTGTATTAGACGCGGAGTTAGAGGCTTTGCTTCGCCAGGTCCACAACCTTGCTAAAGGTGGCGGCGTCAGTTACAGCGAGGCTCGCCAAGCTCTTACGGTCCAGTTCGACGCCGGCGCGTTTCAAGCCATACACGAGTTGGCTGTATTTCATGCCATTGATGCGCGCGGCTGCGTTGATCCGTTGAATCCAAAGGCGGCGCAGTTGCCGGCGGCGCTGGCGGCGATCGCGGTAGGCGTACCAAAGGCTGCGCATCATCGCCTCGTTGGCGCGTTTGAAGTTTTTGCTACGCGTCCCCCACTGGCCCTTGGTCTGTTTCAGGACTTTTTTGTGGCGGCGGCGTCTGACGAAGCCGGTTTTTGTTCTTGCCATCTTGATTCTCCGTGCATGCAGCGCCCGGCATCGTTTGGCGCCGGGTCCTTTGATCGCGGTCGTTTGGTTGGGCTTACGCGGGCGGGTTGGCTTTGTATTTGCCCAGATACGGGGCGAGGCGCCGAATGCGGCGTTGCATGGCTTTCTCGCCAACTTCCATGGTTTTATCCCATTGCCGCCGCACGCGTTTCGCCGAACGCCGGCGCAAGTGGCTTTTGCCGCCTTTGGTGCGGACGATTTTGCCAGTGCCCGTCATGCGGAAGCGTTTGGCAGTCGCCTTATGCGTCTTGAGCTTGTACTTGGTCGATTTCTTCTTGCGCGGCACTACTGTTTCTCCGTGCTCTGTCTGATTTCTTTGGTTGGCGCCAAAATCATGAGCATGTCTCTGCCTTCAATATTGGGGCGCTGCTCCACGACGCCTACTTCCTTAAGCGCTTCTTCAATCCTGCCGAGTCTATCCCGTCCGATATGCTGATGCGTGATTTCGCGACCGCGGAAGCGCACGCGGAATTTTACTTTTTTGCCTTCTTGCAGCCATTTCTCGGCGCGCTTTATGTCGAATTGCAGGTGATACTCATCGGTCTTCGGTCGCAACTGTATTTCTTTGACCGTCACCTTGACCTGGTTTTTCTTCGACTTGCGTTCCTTTCGGCGCTGTTCGTATTGAAATTTGCCGTAATCCATAATTCGGCAGACGGGCGGGTTCGCGTTGGGCGCGACTTCGACTAAGTCCAAGCCGGCAACGTCAGCGCGATCTTGGGCAAACCCTATATTTACGACGCCGATATTGTTATTGGCGTCGTCGATCAAACGGACTTCGCGGACGCCGCGTATATCCCCGTTGATCCTGTGCGGTGAATTGGCTATCGCTGCACTACCCTTCAGTATGTTCTTCGAAGTGAAACTTGCGCAGCGCATCTGACTGCGCGGGAGTAGAGTCTAACACGTTCGCGCCAGTTCTGTCAACTGTGAGTAGGGAAGCGCGCTATATCAGGCTTCCACCGCCAATTCGAGTTGGCGAAACCTGGCGAGCGCAGATTCATATTCGCGAATCAGTTCTTCATCGCTGCCTTTGAAGCGCCGCAAGGTCTGTTGAGCGCAAGCGGCGCAGCCCCGCATCGCGCGGTAGCTATCGGTTTCACACGCCAGGCAGCCGTTCAACTCGATCATCAGCATCATCAGGGCGATCACATCCACACTGGTTTCATCAAGTTGGGACAAGCGGTCAATCAGCCGCGCCCATTTGGGTCCGCGCGCGTTGCGGAGCGCTGGTATGGCGTAATGCGGAAAGAGAATCTCGTTGTCTGTATACAAGACGGCTAATTCCTTTAGGTCACAATAGTAGAGGATAAGTCCGTTTCTAAGGGCGCGCAAGTCAGCCGACGGGTATTCCGTCAGACTGATCGCAGCGCGAGGATGAGTTTGCGCGTTGCGGCCAAGGCTTGGTCGCCGCCATCAAGCGTTTGATTCCACAAGCTGAAAAGTATCCCGGCTAAATTACCTTGCGAGAGAGCAAATTCAAGCGACTGGATGCATTCGTCCAGCGACGGTCCGTTGGGTTCGGGGTAGCTCATTGCCGGCATCTCGGCACAGTCGACGATATCGGTATCAAAGTGGATGTAGAGCGGTTGATCGGGCAAGCCCGACTGTCGAAGCGAATCAAGCGTCTTGTGGATGGCGACGCCGCTGCCGCGAAGCATCGTGCCTTCTTCGGGATCTAGATTGCGGACGTCAGTAACAATGACCTTGGATTCGGCGACTGGCGACAGGTCGATGCCGCGCATCAGATGCTGATTGCCGCGCCCGACCAGCGCCGCCAAAGGCATGCCGCCGAGGAAGCCGCTTGGGCTGGTTTCGGGTGTGTTGAAGTCGCCGTGAGAGTCGTACCAGAGGATGGCGGGCGCCTGGCGCTCCAAGCCTTTGACCATGCCCAGGCAACTGGTGCAGTCGTTGGCGAAGACGACCGGAAGCTTGTCGCAGTTGTCCTTGAGCGCGGCGGCAAGGGCGCGATTGACCGCCACGACCGGATCCTTATCGGCGTCGAAGTCCGGCTGAATATCGACCCACTCCGCTTGGAGTTCGCCGGCAATTCCGCTCCGGCGCAGCGCGTCTACTTCGCGGCGGTCGGGCTGGGATTCGCCCAGGTAATAGGGTACGCCGATGCAAACGTAATCAGGCATGTCCTTCTCCTTTGCAGCGCGCGGTCGGCGCGTTTTGATGCGCTTGGCGGCATTCGCTCATCGTCATGCTGCCTGGCTCATACACCATTGAGGTGTGTCAGCGGAATCTGAAAGACCTCTTTCAGGAATTGCCAGTGAAAGGCGAGAATCTCGCGCAGCAGCGAATAGGGATATGACAAGCGATGCCGAATTCGACTGGCGGGCACGGGGCTGCTGGTCGATTCAATGCCTTGCATCTGGAATAGCCAACTTGCGCGCAGCATGTGGTAGCTGTCGCTGACCAGAATCGCATCGGCGAAGCTCAGTTCGTCCAGGATGCGGCGACTGAAAATGGCGTTTTCTTCGGTGCTGCGGCTGCGGTCTTCAAGCAAGATCGCGCGGGAGGGGAGGCCGCGTTGGAGCAGAACTTCGCGGCAGGCGGCCGCTTCCGAGCGCGGGTAGTCGTCGGCTTTGCCGCCCGCGCACAAGACAAATGGCGCCATGCCCGCTTGCCACAGGTCGGCGCCATGCAGGCTGCGGCGGGTCAGCGCCCAGCCGGGACGTCCGTCGCGCAGCAGACCGGCGCCTAGCACGATGATGACGTCCGATTCCGCGGCGGAATCGATTGTGCCGGTGTGGTGGATGACGGCGACGAAAGCCGCGAAATAGATAAGGATTGATCCGACCAGGACAAACAGGAGTCGCTTCAAACGCGAGGATTGTCTCGGTTGCTTCAAGGCATGCACTCTCCGCTGAAGTCTGTCGACAGGTGTTGCCTGGGCGCGCCGGTCCCCAGATTCACGCAGCGAGTAAAGCGTCCGCCAGGGAGCCCGTCTAAGCGTCTGCGTGTCTCGGCTCGGTCGCAGGCGACTGCTAGCACTCGCTATAACCGCAGGTGAGGCATTTGCGGCAATTCTCGGCGCGGATCAAGGTAATTGTGCCGCAAGACGGGCACATATCGGCGCCGGAGATCAAGGAGTCAATGGTTGTGCCGCCAGCGGCTTCGGTCGCGGACGCGTCTCCGCCTTGAATCGGCAGATTAAGTTGCTGCGGTTGCTCTTCGGGGAAGAACTCGACCTGCAAGACGCGCGCCACGGCATCGGGCAGGGACAAGACCCGCTTCGGGCCGAAACCAATCGGGCGAGCGCCACCAATATCCTGCAATTGCTCAATGATTAACTTGAGCATGTCGCGGCGATTATGCGGCGCTGTGGTGCGCAGTTGCAGCGAAATCATCCGTCCCAGGCTCTCAGCGTCGGCTTGGATATCGCTGCCGGCTTTGCCTATCGCCACAAATACTTCGAAGGGATTGCCCTGGTCATCACGATTGATGGTGATATAGGCTTTGCCGAAGGGAGTTTGCGTCTTCACTGAAGTGCCTTGCAGCCGTTCCGGGCGCGGATAGACGCGGTGGGGCGTCGTCGCCGGCTCGGCGCTTTCGGTCGCCGCATGAAGCTCGGCCATTTCGCTTTCGGCGCGTTCGTCGCCTTTGAGCATGAGTACTTGTTCGTCGCGGCTGCCATCGCGATAGATGGTGCCGCCCTTGCAGCCAAGCTCATACATGTATTTGAATAGCTCGCTGACTTGCTCGACCGAGTAGTCGTTCGGCACGTTGCAGGTTTTGGAGATGGCGCTGTCGATCCAGCGTTGAAATGCGCCTTGCACCTTGACGTGTTCTTGCGGCGACAGGTCCATGGCGGTGACAAAATGCTGCGGCAATCCAGTCGCGTCGGGGTGGGCTTCGTACCATTCTTTGACGATCGGCGCCTGCTCTTCATGCAAGCCAAGTCGACTCTTGCGATAGTAGACCCAGGAGTAGAAGGGCTCGACGCCGGTCGAGGTGTTGACCATCGTGCCGGTCGTGCCGGTCGGCGCTTGCGTCAAGAGCGTGACGTTGCGGATGCCATCGCGGCGCACCTTTTGGCGCGCGGATTCCGGCATGGCATGCATGAAGCCGCTCTCCAGGAACTTCTCGGCGTCGAACTGCGGGAAGGCGCCCTTCTCAAGCGCCAGATCGCTTGAGGTCTCGTAGGCGGCAATGGCTATCGTCCGGTAGAGCTCGTCTATCAGCGCGACTGATTCATCGCTGCCGTAACGGACGCCAAGCTTGAGCATCAGCTCGGCGACGCCCATCGTGCCCAAGCCGACCCGTCTCTCCGACATTTGGACCGCTCGATTCTCTTCAAAGAAGTAGGGCGTCGTATCGATTACATTGTCAAGGAAGCGCGTCGAGTATTGCACGGTCTGTCTCAAGGCGTCCCAAGCGACGTCGTGCGCTGATTCATCATAGAAGCGCGAAAGGTTGATCGCGCCCAGGTTGCACACGGAAAAGGCGCCGAGGGGCTGTTCGCCGCATGGATTGGTGCAGATTTGCGGATTGAAGTACCAACTGTTCGCCATCTTGTTGCTGCGCTCGCGGAACCAGACGCCGGGCTCGGCGCTCGACCAGGCGCTCTCGATGATGGCGTCCCAGAGTTCGCGCGCTTTGACGGTCTTGTAATTGACGACTGGGCGGCCGGCAGCCATCCAGGTCTCGAGGTCGCCATCCCATAGCTCGTCATAGTCTTGATCGCGGGTATCGGGAAAGAGCAGGTCCCAATCGCTGTCGGCGGCCACCGCTTCCATCAGCGTGTCGGAGACGCCGACGCTGATATTGGCGTTGGTGATTTTGCCGGACTGCCGTTTGCTATTGATGAAATTGATGATGTCGGGGTGCCAATCGTTCAGGATTAGCATCAAGGCGCCGCGCCGGCTGCCGCCCTGTTCGATGAGACCGGTGACGAAACTGTAGAGCCCGCCCCAGGATACCGCCCCGCTTGAGCGGCCGTTGACGCCTTTTACATAGGCGTGGCGCGGGCGCAGGGTCGAGAGATTGATGCCGACGCCGCCGCCGCGCGACATGATCTCGGTCATCTGGGTTAAGGTGGTCATGATCCCCTCGCGCGAGTCTTCCGGGGAGGGGATGACGTAGCAGTTGTAGAAGGTAAGATCCTGATCGGTGCCGGCGGCGGTGAGGATTCGTCCGCCGGGAACGAACTTCCAATCATCAAGCAGCCAACGGAACTTCTGCGCCCATTCGTCTTGCTTGGCCGGCGTCGTTTCGACGGCGGCGACGCCGCGCGCGACCCGGTCCATCATCTGCCAGGGCTGCGTTTCGATCGGCTTGTCCACATGCTCCAGGTCGCGGACAACTATCTCGCCGTCGAGCAGCCGAACCGTGACGTTGGGCAGGTCGATTGCGACAGCCTCGCCGATCTCGCGCTGGCCGGTCTTGGCGTTCACAACGACGATGACCGTATCACCGACAGCGAGACTGCTGCGCGTCATGTCCTTTTGCGCGTATCGATCAAGGAAGATCTTGTAACCGAGTTCGTGCAATTCGCTTGTAGTAGTCTGTGACTCAATCATGATGACGGACTTCCTGTGTTGGGTATGCTGGCTGCATTGACTAAAGATTTCGAAAGAGATTGGCGCCTACACCTGGCCATAAATTGGCGCGGCGGGCATCAACTCAAACTGATCGTTGTGGACTGACGCGAGTTGAAAGAGATAGCTATTCTTATAGCACTTTATCGGCAAATCGCCTACTCGAAATCCAGAAATTTAGGTTTGAATACGCAAGGATTTCGTCGCGATACTGTATCAGCACAGTATAGAGGCGGCGGAAAGAGTGGTCGTGCAGACCGCGTCGTTGCTGCGTTCGCGCAAAAGAAAAGAGGCGAGCATTGCCCGCCACTTGTTAACCGAATTCAAACTTGACGCGGATTTACTGACGGCGATTGCGTTTGCGCAGGAAAGCCGGCAGTTCCGTATTTTTGGGGTCGATATTGTCGTAAGTGCGCGCGTCTTCCTGCGGCGAAGGGGGCGCCATGCGATTACGCTGGAAGGGCGCGGACCCGCCGCTGCTGGCGGAAGCGCTTTCAGCCGGCGCTTGCACTTCGACATCTTGATAAACGGGACGCTGAATCGAGGGCGCTTGCGGAAGCGGCGTCGTCTGGCGGATGGGCAGCGTACCGGCTTCTTTCATGGTTGTCTCCAGCCGGCTGCGTTCAAAGCCGGTGGCGATCACGGTGATATGGACCTCATCGCCCATGCTCTCGTCAATATGAGCGCCGAAGATCAAGTTGCACTCCGGATGCGCGCTGTCCTTGATGATGGCGGCCGCTTCATTGACTTCAAAGAGCGTCAGGTCCGCGCCACCGGTGATCGAGAACAGAATGCCGCGGGCGCCGTCAATGGTGACATCAAGCAAGCCGCTGGTGATTGCCAGTTCGGCGGCGGAGCGGGCGCGGTCATCGCCGGCGGCGCGTCCGACCGCCATCAGAGCGGCGCCGCCTTCCGACATTACGGTGCGCACGTCAGCAAAGTCGAGGTTGATCAAGCCTGGCACGGTTATCAACTCGGAGATGCCTTGGATGCCTTGACGCAAGACATCGTCCGCTAGCGAGAAGGCTTGCTGCAGGGTTGAGCGCTTGTCCGCCATTTGCAGCAGCCGGTCATTGGGAATGACGATAAGCGTGTCGACCTGGCTCTTAAGCGCTTCAATGCCGGTCTTCGCCAGCTGCGCGCGCCGCGTGCCTTCAAAGGTGAAGGGGCGAGTGACGACGCCGATGGTCAGCGCGCCAAGCTCTTTGGCGATCTGGGCGATGACAGGCGAGGCGCCAGTGCCGGTGCCGCCGCCCATGCCACAGGCGACGAAGATCATATCGGAGCCGCGCAGCACCTCGAGCAGGTCTTCCGAGCTTTCTTCCGCCGCTTTCCGCCCGATTTCGGGATTGCCGCCGGCGCCAAGCCCGCGCGTCAACTTGTCGCCGATGCGCACGCGCGTCTTTGCCTTGGAAAGCATGAGCGCCTGATTATCAGTATTGACCGCGATAAACTCCACGCCGCCCAAGCCTTCGTTGATCATGCGGTTGACCGCGTTGCCGCCGCCGCCGCCAACACCAACGACCTTGATTTGGGCGAAGTTCTCCCCGGTGATTAAATCATTGACCATAATGATTACCCTCGTGAATCAGCAGGTTGCTGAACGCATACCGCAAGTTACTGAAATCATTGTACGCGGATTCAAAACCGCCGCAAATCAAATACGAGGCAAAACCAACCCTTAGCTTGTTACTCGTCCTGGGGCAAGAATCGCCGCAAGAAGTCATTCATTCGGCGGCCCCAGTTTGAGACCGGCAAGCCCATATTGGTCGCCAATTCCGGCTCAGTCGCTGTGTCCATTTCCAGCCCGAGCCGCAGCAGGCCGACGCTGGTGCTGTATGATGGATTCTTCAAAGTATCGGCGATGCCGGTGATCCTTTCGGGATGAGCCAGGCGAACGGGCAGGTTCAAAATGCGGGAAGCCAAATCTCGATAGCCGGGGAGCTGAGAACTGCCGCCGGTGATGACCGCGCCGGCGCGCAGGAGCCCGGCATAGCCTGAACGCTTGACTTCCTTCTCGACCAACTCGAAGATTTCTTCAAAGCGCGCTTCGATCACCATAGCTAGATCGCGGCGGGAGACCGGCAAGATTTCGCCGCCGAAAGGTTCGACCGGGAATACTTCGGATTCGCTGACGGCATTCATATCGGCGTGGCCGCGCTGAATCTTCACTTGCTCCGCGAGACCGAAAGGCACACGCATCCAATAGGTGATGTCTTGTGTGACATGGTTGCCGCCGACCGGGATGATCGCGGTGTGCCAAACGGTGCCGTCAATGAATATGGCCAGGTCGGTTGTGCCGCCGCCGATATCAATGACGACCGCGCCCATCTCGCGCTCATGATCAGTCAGCACGGCGTCGCCGGCCGCCAGAGGATTGAGAATGAAGCGATCGACCAGGACGCCAGCCGATTCGACCGCGTCTTCCAGATTCGCCAAACTCGTGGTCGAAGCGGTGATGATATGCGCGTCGACTTCCAGGCGGAAGCAGTGCATGCCGATGGGGCTGCGGATGCCGTCTTGACTGTCGAGCGTATAGCTGCGGGGGACAACGTGCAGAATCTCGCGGTTATGCGGGATGGCAATGTTGCGCGCCACGCTCATGGCTTTCTCTAGGTCCTCGGCTTGAACGCTGCGCGAGCCGACAATTGTGGCGAGGCCGCGGCTGGTCAGGGAGGAAATATGGCTGCCGGCGACGCTGACGAAGGCGCGGTTTATGTCGTAGCCGCTTGACTTTTCCGCCTTGCGGATCGCCTTGGCTATAGCCGACGACAGCGCGCCGACGTCGTTCACGACGCCTTTTTTCATGCCGTCGCTGGGTTCAATGCCCAGGCCAACAACATAAACATCCTCGGGACGCACTTCGCCGACGATGGCGCAGATCTTGTGCGTGCCGACGTCCAGTCCAACTACCAAGTCGCCCATGCGGTTCTAAAGCCCCCACAACAGTCTGTAGAACGGTGCATCGGGATTCGCTATATTCAGTTCGGCAACATCAATTGCGCGACTGTTCAAATTCTCCACCAGCACATCGTAGATCTTGATTTTCTCGTCCATCACCGCGGCTGAGTCCGTTCCCATCCAGATTTGCCAGCCTTGTTCATTGGTCCAGCCCAATCCGTGAATCGGATGATAATCCAGGTGATCGCCCTCGGGCAGCGCCTGCCTGAGGCGAAGCGCTCCCAGCACCATGTCCTTCGAGAAATCTTCCACGCGCGGGCTTGGCTGGCTAAAATCGTCGTTGACCAGGTTTACGTGGAGGAGCCCGGGCATCTCGGCGCGCGCGGGCATGACCCGACCGAGAATATCGATCCAGATTTCGTCGCCCGCGTCCGACCATACGATTGCGGGCTGACGCTCCTGAACCAATAGAGTCACCAGATCTGGCGGCCAACCGACTTCAACATCAAGATCGGCGACCGACGGCGAACGCAGCAGCTTGTCGCGGATTTCGTCAGGATCCAGCCAAAACATGTGATAGTTCGCTAGCTCCGAATACGTGAAGACCTCTTCACGGGTGATGAATGTGTTGCCGCGCACTTGAATGGCTCGTACAAAAAAGACATCGCTGGTAAAGAATGCCAGAAGCGTCAGACCAAAGAGCGCGAGCAGAACCGCGCTGATGAGCCGCCAGCGAGAGAATGCCCCCTGCCGGTCTCGACGCGCGGCCGCGGAGAACTTGGGCACAGCGCCCGGCGTCGCCCGATGCAAAACACCGGGAGCGCGATCGGGTTGCTGCCGGCGCGTCTGGACATGACTTGCCGCCAATGGTCGTCCACCAGTACTTGAGTGATGCCTCCAGCCAATATGTCATTCAGTTTACTATTGCTCAAAATTGGGCGCAAACGGCTAGGGGCGGAAATCCGCTACCAGTCTCCGAGGGTCTGAATTTCGAGTTCCAACTCAATGTCGAAGCGCTCTTGAACTCGCCTGCGAACCAGGTTGATTAGCGCGAGGTATTCGCTTGCGCTGGCGTCCGAGCTTCGGTTCACGATGAAGTTGGCGTGCAGGGGAGAAACCTGCACGGCGCCGAGGCTAAACCCCTTTAGACCCGCCGCTTCAATGAGGCGGCCCGCGTAATCGCCCGGGGGGTTTTTGAAGATGCTGCCGAGGCTGGCGCCCGGCGGTTGTGTGCGCCGTCGGTAGTCGTTGAATTCGTCCATTCGTCGTTGAATTGCCGCGGCATCATCCCGAGCGAAGGCGAAGTCCGCGCGCAATACAAAGGACGGAGGGCTACCGCGAAGCTTTAGCGCGGATTGGCGGTAAGCGTAGGCCAGGCTGCCCGCCGCTGCCCAACGGGAACCGCCTTCCGCTTCGTGGATCAAGGCGCGTCTCAGCGACCCGGCGATATCGCCGCCATGTGCGCCGGCATTATTGACGACCGCGCCGCCCACTGTGCCCGGCACGGCAATTGCCCATTCCATGCCGCGAAGCCCGTTCTCCTGGCAATAGCGCGCGAGACGGATGAGATTGGTTCCGCTGCTGGCGGCGATAATTGTCTCATTGCCCTCGGCGACGCGCTTGATTTCTGTGGCGCGGTTGATGATGGTCAAGCCGCGGACGCCGGCATCGGCGATGAGAATATTCGCCCCCCCGCCGATCACCGTTGTTGGCATCTCGCGCTTCCAGGCTTGGTCGAGCAGAGGAAGCAGGTCGCGATAACTGGGATCCTTGGCGATGTAAAGGTAATCGGCCGGTCCTCCCAGTCGAGCGGCCGTGTATCGAGCCAGCGATAGCCCCTTGGGCAGGTCGTCAATGGCGGACGGAGGCGGCCCATTCATGCGAGTCACGCTTCTCCGCAGAGGTACAGATTCGCGATACGGTTGGCGTCGCCGGCGCTGAAGATTAGCAGCACCGCTGGCGCATCCGCGAATTGGCGCAGCATGGATGCCGCGCATTCAAAGGTCGGCGCGCGCCTTGCGTCCAGTTTGCCTCGCAATTCCGCGACCAGCGCCTGGCTGGTAATCCCTTCGAGCGGCGCCTCGCGGGCGGCGTATATTGGTGTAACCAAGACGCGATCGGCTTCGCCAAAGGCGGCGATGAAATCGGCCCAGAATCGTTGGACGCGCGAGTAAGTATGCGGCTGCCAAACTGCCCAGATCCGTGCGCCCGGGTAGCGCAGGCGCGCGGCGCGAATGTTCGCCTCGATTTCCGTGGGGTGGTGCGCGTAATCGTCAACGACCACGACGCCATCGCGGACGCCGCGAATCTGGAAGCGGCGTTCCGTCGTCTTGAAACTGGCGAGAGCGCGGGCGCTCGTCTCGAAGGCGACGCCGCGTTCATGCGCCGCGGCCAACGCCGCCAGCGCGTTCAGTACGTTGTGGGCGCCGGGCAGACTGAGGCTCACGCTGCCTTGATGCTTGCCCCGCAGCAGCACGTCAAATGTCGTCTGTTCGCCAGCAAAGCTTATTTCGGTGGCGTGCCAGTCGGCTTGCGAGTTTTCGATGGCGTAGGCGCGCGTCGCTGCCTGCGCGCTTTGTCGGCTAAGGGCTAGCTCAAGCGCAAGCGGATCATCGGCGCAAACGATGAGCATTCCCTCAGGCCTTATCGACGCCAGGAAATCCTCAAACGCGGCTTTCAAGTCTTCCAGCGTCGTGAAAAAATCGGGATGGTCGTGTTCCACGCTGGTCAGGACCGCCAGTTGCGGCGCCAGGCCATGAAACATGTTGCCGTATTCGTCCGCCTCGATGATAAATGACCGTCCCGAGCCGACCCCGGCATTTCTGCCCGTGTTGCCCATAGCGCCGCCGACGATGTAGCTCGGGTCTTTTCCGGCATGCTGCATAATATGAGTCAGCATGGATGTGGTAGTCGTCTTTCCGTGCGCGCCGGCGACGGCGATCGTGTCATGCCCGCGCAGCAATGCATTCATGAATTCGCGCCGACGGTAGACGGGAATCTGTTGCTTTCGCGCGGCTAACAGCTCAAGGTGACCGTCATCGACGGCGGAAGACGCCAATAGCATATCGGCGCCATCGACATTGCGCGCTGCGTGGCCATGAAAGACGGTTGCGCCTGCCGCTTCCAAGGCAGCCGTCGTCGGCGTTGCGTTTTGATCTGAGCCGCTAACTTCGTAGCCGCGCTCCAGCAGGACCCTCGCAATCGCGGACAAGCCAGCGCCGCCAATGCCGACGAAATGTATTCGCGCCCCGGGCAACAGTTCCGGCATTTCAGCCTCCGCCAACTTTCAGCAATAGCGCGGCCAGGCGAGCGGCGCCGTCTGCATGCGCCAGGGCGCGCGACCGGCGGCGCATCGCTTCCAAGCGCGCTTCATCACCAAGCAGCGCATCGACCGTGGCGAAGAGCGTCTCTGGCAAGTCCTCGTCATTCCGTCGAATCGCCGCGCCGCGCTCAACGAGGTAATCGGCATTGACCTTCTGATAGCGCCAGGCATAGGGGTAGGGCACAAGAATGGCGGGCAAGCCAAAGAGAGGCAGCTCGGCCAAGACGCTGGCGCCAGCTCGGCAGACAGCCAGGTCGGCCGCGGCAAACGCCAAGCCCATCTCGGCATGAAGATAGTCGAAGGCATGATAGCGCGGATGCGCGCTCAAGTCGCCGACGCGCTCCTGATTGGCTTCCCTGTCGATTTCGCCGGTGATGTGGATGATCTGAAAACCGGCATCAAGCAGCGGCTGCAGATTCTGGCTGAGGGCTATGTTGATGTTGCGCGCGCCGCGGCTGCCGCCGAAAACCAGCAGGGTCTTGCGCTTGGGATCCAGATTGAAGCGCCGTTGCCCGTCCGATCGCTCAGCGCATAGCCGGTTCCCTTGCAGCGGGTAGCCGGTCACGACCGATTTGCCGCTGGGAAAGAAGCGGGCGGAAGGCTCGAACGTGATGGCGACGCGGCTGGAGAAGGGCTGCAAAGCCTTGATCGTTAAGCCCGGCTCAATATCGGGCAGGAATATGACGATGGGTATCTGCAGAAGACGCGCGGCAAATGCCACCGGCAAATTCGCCCAGCCGCCGGTCAACAGAATCGCTTGCGGACGAATGCCATTCAAGACGCTCAGGGCTTGCAGACTGCCGAAGGCCAACTTCAGCGCGCTCGTCAGCATGCGCAAGGGATTAACGCCATGTATCGGTCCGGCAAGAACTTCTTTGTAGCCGGCGAAAGCGATGCCGGACTTTGCCGCCAGACCGCGTTCCATGCCGCCCGCCGCGCCAACGAAATAAAGCCGGGGTGTTTCAGCCTTCGTTTGAAGCAGCGCCTGGGCGGTTGCCAGCGCGGGATAAACGTGACCGCCGGTTCCGCCAGCTCCGATCAAAATTCGCAATATCGCTTCTCCGTTCCGAGGCGGATTTGCGGCGCGTCGCCACGCGTTGCACGCTCAGCATCAAGCCTACGCCGATCATGACGACAAGCAGAGAGGATCCGCCGAAGCTGATAAAGGGCAAGGGAACGCCGGTGGAGGGGACTACGCCCGTCATGACCGCGATGTTGAGCAGCGCCTGGATGATCACCCAGGAGGTGAAGCCGACGCAAAGCAGCGCGCCAAAATTGTCTTTCGACTGGCGTGCCATCTGAAAGCCGCGAATGGCAAAGGCGATGTAAAGCGCCACTACGACAGCCGCGCCCATGACACCAAGTTCTTCGCCGATGATGGCGAAGATGCTGTCGGTGTGGGGCGCAGGCAGCGCGCCGAACTTCTGCTGCGATTGACCGACGCCGACGCCGAACCAACCGCCGCGGACGAAGGCGGTTATCGCCTGGAGCGTGTGGTAATCGGTCAGAGTGATGTCGCTCAAGCCGACCAGGAAATTGGCGATGCGGTCTTGGGCGTATTGCCAGGACTGCACGACGATGAGACCAATCGCGAGCGCGGCCGCCGCGACTGCCCCCATATGGATGATATTGGCGCCGGCGACAAAAAACATGACGCCGGCCGTAAGCGCCACAATCGCGGCTGAACTCAAGTCCGGCTGCAAAATGATCAGAAAGGCGATCGTGCCGACAATCAGACTAAAGGGCGCCAGACCATACAAGAAGCTGCGCACCCGGGCGCTATGCGAGCCGAGCCAAGCCGCCAGATAGAAGACAACCGTAAACTCCGCCAACTCGCCTGGTTGCAAGCGTCCGCCGGTGAAGGAACGACGCGCGCCGAATATGTCTTCGCCGAATAGGCGCACGGCGATGAGAGCGATCAGGGTGAAAACAAGCAGCCAGACTGCGAAGCGTTTCCAGAAGCGGTAATCAACGATGGCGAATACGACGAGCGCGGCCACTGCAATCGCCACGTTGCGTAAATGCTCCTCGACGAAGAAACCAGCCGCGCTGCCATAGGTCTGGTTGCTCCAGTCCCAGGTTGCGCTGAAGACCATCAAGGCGCCGATGACGAGCAGAAGCAGCACGATGCCGAGCATGGGCTTGTCGAAAGAATGGAGAAAGCTACGCTCGCGACGCCGGACCGGGCGGACGCTCTCATCGTTAATGACGGTGAAACCGGGCCGCCGCCTAAGACGACGACGCAGGCGGCGTTGTCTGCTGTCAAGCGCGGCTTCTTCACTCATGCCTTACCTCGGGGACCGTTCTATAGCCCGATTCATTATAGTTCAGATACCAATTGACGAAAGCGCATGCCGCGCTCGGCGAAATCCTGGTAGGCATCGTAGCTGGCGCCGCCGGGCGAAAGCAGGACCACATCGCCGGCCTCAGCGACCTCAGCGGCGCGGACGACAGCCGCTTCCAAGTTGCGCGCGCGGGAAAACATGTCTTCCGGGACGCGCAGTTTGTCGAGCAGGTTCGCCACCTTGGTCGCGACTTGCTTGGCGCCGTCTTCGCCGAAGATGACGATATGCTTCGCCTTGCGCAAGGCAATATGCAGAGCCGCTTCCCAGGGCAGGTCTTTGTGCATGCCGCCGACGAGCAACACCAGCGGCTCATCGTAGCTGTCGAGCGCGGCGAGAAGACGCTCCGGCGCGGTGGCGATGCTGTCATTGACCCAGGTCACGCCATTGAGCTCTCTTACTGTTTCCAGCCGATGCTCTACCGGCTTGAAATCGCGGATCGACGCGCGCATCACATCGGGCATGACGCCCGGTCGATCGATCGCCAAGCCCATGCCGCCGGTGATGGCGCAGGCCGCCAGCGCATTTAGTACATTGTGATCGCCGCGCAAGGGAATTTCCTGGCGCTCGCAGACCACGTGAGGATGCATGTCGAAGCTGGCGGAACCGGCAACCAGCAGCCGATTGCCCAACATGAAAGCGCCGTGCGGCGCCATGTCGTAGAGGCTGAAAGCCAATAGCTCGCCCGCGACGATCGGCTCGAAGGCTTTGCTGCCAGGGCTATCCCAGCCCAGAACGGCCACATCGTTAGGCGCTTGATAACGCAGGATGTTGGCTTTGGCGTCCGCGTAATTCTCAAATGTGCCGTGCCGATCGAGATGATTCGGCGTCAGATTCAGCAACGCGGCAACCGCCGGGCTGCGCGTCATGAGCTCAAGCTGGAAGCTGGAGAGCTCCATAACGACGATGTCACCGGCTTTGATCCGCGGCAGGTCTGCGATCAAGGGATTGCCGATATTGCCGCCCAGCCAGACCTTGTAGCCGGCTTTGGCGACAATATCAGCAACCAGCGCGGCGGTTGTCGTCTTGCCCGCGCTGCCGGTGATGCCTATGACCGGCGCCGGGCAGCGCTCGAGGAAGAGCTGCGCGTCGTTACTAAAGGGGATGCCGCGTTCGCGAGCCGCTTTCAAAACCGGCAAGTCAAGCGGCACGCCGCCCGACACGCATATCAAACGGGCGCCAGTCAAGACATCTTCGGGGTGACCGCCGAGGTAGAAGCGCACGCCGGGATAGTCGCGGCGGCGGAGCTGTAGTTGCTTGGCGCTGCGGCTGTCGGTTACGACCACATCGGCGCCTAGGCTCGGCAGCCAGCGCGCCAAAGCGACGCCTTGCCGTCCGAAGCCGAAGACGACAACCCGCTTGCCGGCCAACTCATCGCGACTCGACATGCTGTTCCTGGACTAACTGATTCTTCAATGAACATCTGAATTATAGTGGAAACAGCGCCGGCGACCGCGTCAAGAATGGCGAATCGGTTCGGCTTTAGGCGTTTAAGGAATTGAGGCGGCGATCGCGCCGATTGCGTCAAAGGAGCGCCAAAGCAACGCCGACAAAGGCGCTCAAGATGCCAATCAGCCAAAAACGCTGGACGATCTGCGTCTCGCTCCAGCCGCCCAGCTCAAAGTGATGGTGAATTGGCGTGCGGCGAAACGGACGAATGTCGACCCCGTAGAAGCGGCGGCTCAGCTTGGCGGAAGCCACCTGCAGAATAACGCTGAGGATTTCCATAACCGGCACGATGGCAATAATCGGCAGCAGCAGCCAATGACCGGTCATCACCGCGGCCGCGCCCAAGGTGGCGCCCAGAGCGAGCGAGCCTGTATCGCCCATAAAGAGCTGAGCTGGATGGGCGTTGTACCAGAGGAAGGCGAAGCAAGCGCCAACGACAATGAAGCACAGCTCGACCAGAAAGATCTGCTCATGCAGAACGGCGATGACGCCGTAAGCCCCAAAGGCGGTGGCGGTAATGATGCCGGCCAAGCCGTCCAAGCCGTCCGTCAAGTTTGTGGCATTGGAACTAGCGACGATGACGAAGGTGCTGACGCCAACGAATAGAACCGGGTGCATTGGGATCCGGATCTGCACCAGAGGCAGAATCAGTGAGTTCGCGTAAGAGAATTGGAAATGCGAGATGATCGTCGAGGCGGTCAGCGCCAGGAGAATCTGACAAGCGAATTTCATCGTGCCGGAAAGCCCTTCGCCAACATTGCCGCGCGAGGTCTGAATGCCTTCCCAGTCATCAATCAAGCCCAGGAAAGCGAAACCGACCAGCACAAACAGTGGCACAAGAATGCTGCGCCCGGCGCCTTCTTCAACGATGCGCGAGATGTTCAAAGCCAGCGTAATCGCGATGGTCGGCAGGATGATCATGATGCCGCCCATAGTTGGCGTGCCGATCTTGCGCGCATGATGGCTGTCCATTAGCTCGGCGCGTATCTGCTTGCCCAGCCGCAGCCGGTGCAGGATCTCGACGAAGGGCCCGCCCCAGATGACGCCGAGAAGGAAGGTAGCGCCGCCAACGCTCAGCGCCAGTGGTAATTGACCATCCATCCGAGTGAAATGCCTAACTGCTGTTCCGGTTAAGGTCTGCTTCCGCGGCTGCCAGGCGACTCCTGACCCTATCATCCGGTATCTCTAACAAAATGACAAGGCGGTCGGCAATTCGCCTGAACAAGGGCGCCGCCACCTGATAGCCAAAGTCTCCATCGGGCCGGTCTAACTTTACCATAACCACGGCTTGCGGTTCGTCAGCCGGAAAGTAACCGATAAAGGACAAGATCTTGGCGTTTCGGCCTTCTTCAAAAGCGACGGCGGTGGAGATTCTGGCCGTGCCGGGCATGCCGGCGATGGAATAGCCTGGCAGCTCCGCAGCCGGCGCGCCGTCTTGCACGACGCGGATCAGCATGTCGTTCATAATGGACGCGACTTCAGCCGATACGACGCGGCGAATCGTCGAAGGCCGCGCCTCTTCGACGCCGTTTTCGCCGATGACCTGGTGGACGATCCGCGGTTGCCGCATTATGCCGCCGTTGGCAATGGCGGCGTAGGCTGTGATCATCTGCATAGGCGTCACTTGCAGGCTCTGCCCATAGCTGTTAAGCCCGATGTAACTCTCATTCCAGTCGGTGTCGCCCGGTATGCGCAACTCGCCGCGCTCTTCAGCGAAAAGCCCGACGCCGGTGGCTTGCCCCAAGCCGAAGGCGCGCATCATGCTGTAGAAGTCAGTTGTGCCCATTTCCAGCGCGATTGTCGCCGCGCCGACATCAAGCGAGCTGATCAGAAGGCTCGTCACATCAGTCGTCCCGTAAGAACGATACGTCGGGTTGTAGATGTCTCGCCCGCCGACTTCCACGTAACCGGTATCGTTGTAGGTCCAAAAGGGCGTGATGACGCCTTTTTCCAGCGCGCCGGCGACGGTCAAGACCTGCATAAGCGAGCCGGGTTCGAAGGTTTCGTTGATTGCCGGATTGACGCGCAGGTTGGGGTCGGCGATTTGAAGGAAGTTGTTCGGGTCAATTGAGGGGTAGTTCGCCATCGCCAGCACATCACCGTTGCGCGGGTCCATGACGATGACTGCGCCGCGGAAGGCGTTGTATTCCTCAACCGCGGCCTGGAGTTCGAATTCGACCCAGAATTGCACATCGCGGTCAAGGGTCAAGACGATATCCTGCCCGCGTTGTTCAGCCGGGCGATCCTCCGGCAAGCCGAATGGCACATTGCTCACTGACAGGTCGAGCACGCGGCCCGACAAGGTATCGTTAAACGCGCCTTCGACGCCAAGCGCGCCGCGCAAGCCGTCATCAACGACGATGCCCACAACGTGAGCGGCCAGTTCGCCTTGCGGATAGAAGCGTTTGGGAATCTCTTCCAAGCCGAGCGAAATGTCATCCAAGGCGGCTACAGCCTGCCCCTGCTCGGCCGATATAGGTCCGGCCAGAAACTCCCAGACCCGGTCGCTGGTGGCTTTGCGCCAAATCTCGAATTCGGCGATATCAAGTATTTCGGATAGTTCCGCGCTTAGGCTATCGGCGTCAGCGACCAGCGCCGGGCTGATACCGAGGCGATACTGCACCAAATTGAAAGCCAAGGGCTCGCCATCGCGATCGAATATTCGTCCGCGCTCGGCCGGGATTCGCAGCGTTGTATTCGCTATCGAACTTCCGATCTTTTCCAACTCCTGCCGGACAGAGCGGGGAAAGAACTGGAAATTGGCGAGGTTGATGATCAGATAAGCCGCCAGCATGATCAAGAATATCGCCACGAAAGGCAAACGCGCCTGAATAGTGGATTGTTGGGATGACGGCGCTTGCATTGGCTTGTGTCTCTATTAGTTGCCGAAGGATCTGAACTGTTCGCCCATAAGCGCCAGTTGCTGTTCCAGCCAGCCGCCGAAGGTTTCTTCATAAACGGGCGCGGCCGCATCGCCTCGGCTTTCGTCCACGGCCGCCAGCGGCGCGCGATCACGATTGGGGTTGTAGCCGGCAATCAGCACGTAATCGATGTCCGCATTGGTCGCGGGACGGAAACCAATGTCTACGGCCCGCGCGAACAAACGCGGCACTGTGCGGAAACTGGCGATTTCGCCAATCAGCTTCTCGTTCTGCCGCTTGAGTTGGTCCCGTCTGCTTATGAGGTCTTCAATCTGTCTGTTGGTAATCGCAAAGGACGCCACCTGCGACAAATACAGGCTGCCCAGAATCAGCAATATGGCGACGCCCAGAATGGCGATGGCGGTGGCTTGATTCCGCGTGCGGAAGCGTTTGCGGCTGAAAGTATGCTGAAACCAGGCTTGTGACATGCCGCAGATTCGTTTGTTTGCCGGAAAGAGACGATTTGCGGCAACTGTTTCCAAGCTGCCAAACTACATCATCCAATGTATTCGAAATTGGATAATGCGCAACTCAAAACAAAAGGCTTACAGCTTCTCGATGGCGCGAAGTTTGGCGCTGCGGCTGCGCGGATTGGCGGCGCGTTCGTCGCTGTCCGGCGCGATTGGCTTCCGCGTAATCAGCCGCGCGCGCGCCGGCCTGGTCTCAATCGACGCCATGCCAGGCGGCGAGACGATATCCGTCGACAACTGTTTGAACGCTTGTTTTACGATTCGGTCTTCAAGGCTGTGAAATGTGATGACAGCCAGGCGTCCGCCAGGGCGCAGCAGATCAAGGGCGATAGGTATGACCCGCTCGACCGCGTCCAGCTCGCCGTTGACAGCGATGCGCAGCGCTTGGAAAGCGCGGGTGGCCGGATGGTTCTTTGACACCCGCCGCGCTTGCGGAGGCAGTGCGCGAGCCACCGCATCCGCCAATTGCAAAGTGGATGAAATCGGCCGCTTGTCGACGATCGCCCGCGCGATCCGGCGCGCATGACGTTCTTCGCCGTAGCGAAAGAGAATGTCCGCCAGGTTATCGCCGGAGAGCGTATTGATCAGCGTCTCGGCGGTCAAGCCGTCGTCGCTGGCGTCAAAGCGCATATCCAGCGGCGCGTCGAGGCGAAAGGAGAAACCGCGTTCGGGGTCTTCAAGCTGCATGGAGGACAAGCCCAGATCGAGCAAGACAGCATCGACTTTCGCCCAGCCCAGGTGCGAAGCCGCGGCGCGCATGTTGAGGTAGCTGTCGTGAAAGAAGCTGACGCGCTTGCCGAATATCGCGAGGCTGGCTTGCGCCGAGGCAATTGCGGCCGCGTCCAGGTCCATGGCGAGGACTTCGTCGACGCCGGCTTCAAGCAGAGCATGGCTGTGGCCGCCGCCGCCGACTGTTCCGTCGATCAGACGCGCGACCGACGGGCCGCCCGGTTGGAGCGTTTCTAGGACAGCTGACAGCAGGACGGGAATGTGTCGCCGCATCTCTCGCGCTCGGTCAATTGCCTTGGCTGAGAAAGCATAGACCACGCGCGCGGATTGCGGGAGTCCGAAGGCAGCGGCCCTTCAGTTCGCCGTCGCGGCTGATCATGCTAAAATGAGCGGAGACCGGCGCGCGACTCACCATTCGGACTGGGGACATGGCTTACCAGAAGCCGCAGCATATCGAGACAATCCTGAAGAACCTGCCCGCCAAGCCCGGCGTCTATCTGCTAAAGAACCGGCGCGGCAGGATCATCTACGTCGGGAAAGCGAAACGCTTGCGCAATCGCGTGCGCAGCTACTTCACAACGCAAGCCGATGGCAACAGCAAGACGCTGCGCATGCGGGCGGAGGTGGCCGATATCGACTTCTTCATCACCGAAAACGAAGTCAAGGCGCTTATCCTGGAAGAGACGCTGATCAAGAAACACAAACCGCGCTTCAACATTGAACTCAAGGACGACAAGCGCTATCCCTATATTCGCGTCGGCTGGGGCGATGCCTTCCCCAAAGTCGAAACGACGCGCCGCATCGTCAACGACGGTTCGCGTTATTTTGGTCCCTACTCTGCGATGTGGGTGGTGCAAAAGACTTTGAGCGACTTGCGCAGAGCCTTCCCGTACTTGACCTGCGATCGAGATATCACGGGCGAAGACGAGCGCGCCTGCCTGTTTCACGACATCCAGCTCTGCAACGCGCCCTGCATCGGCGCGGTTGATCGTGATGAATACCGCTTCATGATCCGGGAACTGATGGATGTCTTGAGCGGTCGAGCCAGCGATGTGCAGCGGCGCCTGGTCGCCGAGATGAATCATGCCGCCGGCGAACTCAAATTCGAGAAAGCGGCCGGCATTCGCGATCAACTGAAGGCGATTGATTTCATCACGAATAAGCACAAGGCGGTCGGAAAGAATCTGACTGACCATGATGTGATCGCCCTGGCGCGCGACGACCGCGACGCCACCGTGCAGATCATGTTCATCCGCAATGGCAAGCTGATTGGCAGCGACTCGCGCGCGATGGACAATACCGAGGGCGAAAGCGACGGCGTGGTGCTGGAGCAATTCATCAGCCAATTCTACGCCAGCTCCGCCAACATTCCGCGCGAGTTGATACTGCCGAACGAAGTGGAAGAAGCGCGCATCCTCGAACGCTGGCTCAGCGACAAGCGGGCCGGCTCGCGCGTGACGATTCACGTGCCGCAGCGCGGCGACAAGCGCAAGCTCGTCGGCTTGGCGCAAGAGAACGCCGTGGAGAGCTTGCAGATGATGCGGGCGCAATTTGAAGCCGATACCACCAAACACGAGCAGGCGATGGCGGAGTTGCAGGCGGAGCTGGGCCTGCCGCGCATTCCGAATCGCATCGAGTGCTTTGATATCAGCACGACTCAAGGCACGGCGATTGTCGCAAGCCGCGTTGTTTTCGTGCGAGGCGCGCCGCGCAAAAGCGAATACCGCCGCTTCAATATCCGCAGCGTGACGCATGCCGGCTCGGACGACTATCTCTCCTTGAGCGAGGCGCTGACCCGGCGTTTCTTGCGCTGGAAGAATACGGTGGAGAAAGAACGCGAAGCGACGCCGGACGGCCGCGACAAAGACGAGACTTGGCGCCTTCTGCCGGACCTGCTGCTGATCGATGGCGGCAAGGGGCAGTTGAATTCGGCCCGCTCAGTGCTGGAGGAATTCGGCTTGGCCGGTCGCGTGCCGTTGGCCTCCCTGGCCAAGCGGATCGAAGAGATCTTCCTGCCCGACCGGGTGGACCCAGTCTTGCTGCCGCGCCGCAGCGAAGCGCTTTATCTGGTGCAGCGCGCGCGTGATGAGGCGCATCGCTTCGCCATCACCAGTCATCGTAAGCAACGCCAGAAAAGAGGCATGGCAAGTAAATTAGAGACTGTCCCAGGCGTGGGACCCAAGCGGCGCAAGGTCCTGCTCAAGCATTTTGAGAACTCCATCGACGCCATCCGCAGCGCCAGCGTCGCCGAGCTGGCCGCGGTGAACGGCATCAGCAATGAGGTGGCGCTGAATATCAAGAGTCACCTGGATTGAGCGCTGCTCTCGCCCCGCTCCGTGCAGTCTCCGTATTCCGCCGCGATAATGGCTTCCAATTGGACAATGAGCGGGGGCCATCTCGTCGTGCGCGACATTTCATAGAATGTCCAGATTCATGTCGAAGTACGCGTGTGCCAGCCAGTTGCGCATAGCCTTCATGCTTGCCAGGGCAGGTCTGGATACTTTGTTCGTTGCTCTGGCGACGCTGAGCCGGTGGCCTCGCCCAGGATTTCAAGCAACCGGGCCAAGATCAATTGCAGCCCTTCGTCTTAAGAAAGAGAAGCGCGTGTATGTCCTTGCGCAAATCGCTGAACCTTTTGCGCGGCTTCCAGCGCATGGCACGGTCGTATGCGGTCATTCTCCGGACTGGACTTCAAATAGGAGTCTGGCCTCCCGGCACACCGTTTCTCTGAAATAGCGACTGAGATCCTCAGGTGTACCCAAGTCCACTTCACGGCCGATAATCTCGCCCAGGCCGACCATGTGTTGGAAGAATTCCAAGCCGACTCGCGCATCAGCTCTGTACTCGACCAGCAAGTCGATATCGCTGTCGGCCCGCAGCTCGCCGTGGAGCGCCGAACCAAATACCGACAAACGTCGAATCGGCTGACTCGCGCAATACTCGCGTATATCATCCAGCGGCAAGTTGAGGGTCGCTTCGTTGCTCACTACGCAATCCTCCAGGTAGCATCACATTCATTATAGCGAAGATTTCGCCTAGATTCGCAGTTGATGCACGTGGCGGATAAAATCCTGCTGCTTGAGAATCATCATCACTGATTCCGGCAAGGGATCGTCGAAATTCAGCACGGTCAAGGTATTGCCGCCGGGTTCTGCCCGCCCGGTGTGCCAACTGGCGATATTGATGCCGTTCTCCGCCATTAAACTGCCGACCCGGCCGATCACCCCGGGCTTGTCGTAGCTGCCCATGATCAGCAGGTGTCCGCGCGGCTCAAAGTGGATGCGGTAGTCGTTGATCTGCAAAATATACGGTTTCTGCCGGTCGAGCAAGGCGCCGGCGATGCTGATCTCTTCGCCATCCTCAAGCGTCGTCTGGCAGGTGATAGTGTTGCGATATTCGCTGATCTTGATGCCCTTCGCCTGCGTGATCTGCCAGCCGCGCTCAGCCGCCAGCAAGGGCGCGTTGACGAAGCTCACCTTGTCACCGAGTATCGGACTAAGCAAACCCTTGAGGATGCCGACAGTCATGGGCTTGATCAGTCCATGCATATCTTCGCCGATGATTTCAATGGCGATACGGCGGATTGGGCTGCGCGCCAGGATGTGCTGCAATGCGCCGATGCACTCAGCCAGTTGCATAAAAGGGCGAATCTCGTCGTATTTGAGGCCCGGCAGCAGCGGCAGATTCACGACGTTGCGATAGTCGCGGTCGGCAAGAGCGTCCATGACCTGCTTGACGATTTGCAGCGATAGGTCCTGCCGCGCCTCCGCCGTGTTGTCGCCGATATGCGGCGTGTGAATGACCCGGTCCAAGCCAATTAAGGGGCTGTTGAAGGGCGGCTCTTCGTTCCAGACATCGATGGCAACGCCGCCCATGCGCCCGGCCTTAAGCGCCTCCGCCAGCAGCGTTTCCTTGATGATGCCGCCATGCGCGGTGTTAATGAAGCAGGCGCCGGGCTTCATCAACGGGAGCGTCTCCTCATCAAATAAGTTAACCGTTTCCTTCGTGGCTGGAACGTGCATGCTGACGTAATCGGCGGTCGATAGAAGTTCGCGGAGGCCGACCAGGCTGATGCGTCTATCATCAACCTGCTCTTCACGGATGTACGGATCGTGTGCCAGGACAGTCATGCCGAGCGCCAGGCAGAGACGGGCGACGCGGTGACCGACACGGCCCAAGCCGACGATGCCGATGGTTTTGCCATGCAGCTGCGTGCCAACTTGCTGTTGCCTGTCGAAGAGCCACCAGCCCTCGCGCAGGCTTTCGTGTATGGCCGGCAGATTCCGACTGAGCGCCAGCAGCAAGGTCAGCGTATGTTCGGCGGCGGCGATCGCGCTGACACCGGGCGTGTTCATCACCAGGATGCCGCGCTCGGTGGCGGCGTCTATGTCGATGCCAGTCAGCCCGGCCGACATTCTGGCGACCAATTTGAGCTTGGGCGCGTGGTCCAGCAGCGGCGCATCCAGCTTGAAATCGGAACGCGTGATGATGGCATTGGCCTCCGCAAGCGAGGCGCGCACGTTTGCGGTTTTCGGCGGCACGCAGGTCACGCGGTATTCAGCGCTCTCCTTGAGCAGCGCGACACTCTCCGGCGTGAGGTCGGTTGCGACTACGACATGGCGCTGGCTCACGCGAAGAGTCCTTCCGATTTGATTTCGTCCATGACCGCAAACAGGCTGCGGAAGACCTTGTCGTTCACATCGGCAAAATCATCCAGGCTGGAGTGTGACAGGTCGGGCACGGTGAAGCATGTCATCCCGGCGGCTTGCGCCGACATGGTGCCGGCGCGGCTGTCCTCCAGCGCCAGGCAGCGCTCCGGTCGGATACCGATTTGCTCCGCCGCATGCAGGTAAATGTCCGGTGACGGTTTGCCCCTCGCGACTACTTCGGCCGAATAACGCTGTGGAATGAGCTCCTGCCAGCCCATCAACTGCACAAAATGCTCGATAACGACTTGGGATGAGCTGGAAGCGATCGCTCGCGGTATGTCAAGCTCAGCGGCATAACGCACAATTTCCTGGGCGCCGGGCCTGGCGCAGATCCGCTCCGGCGGCAAGGCGAGCAATCGCCCGGTGATAGCCGCTTCAATGGCGGCGGGCGAATCGCCGAGTTTGGGATAGTGCCGCTGCAGAATGGCGGCGAATTCGTCAACGCGCATTCCGATGCCCAGGTCGCGCACTTCAGCCGTATAGCGGTAGCCGTAAGACTCGATGAGGTCGATTTCGACTTCATGCCAGACCGGCTCGGAATCGACCAGCAAGCCGTCCATATCAAAGATAATCGCGGAGAAACTCATAGTCAGACAAAATCCTCAAATTCGCGGATGAACCTTGCGCGTTGCCTCTCAACTTGGAAGAGTGTGGATTGGGGCGATGCAGCCAGCAAAATGCCCTGGCGGAAGACAGCTTCATGCTCGCTGCCGCGCAGAGCCGCCCAACCGCGCCGGCCGCTTACGAGGGGAAGGATCGCGGCGAGCGACGGGTCTTGCAGAAAGACATCGGCTTCCGCTTTGACCGATTCGCGGGTTGCAATGCCGCCAAAGCCGACGAAGAGATCAACCAGGGGCTTTGCCGCCAGGTCGGAAGCGCCATCGCCCACCATGACGCGCTTGCCGGGCATGTCCCCCGCGAGCTCGCTGATGATCTTCGATTTGCCGCTCGATATGGTCAGAGGACCCTCACTGTAATCGAGATAGGTTTTGGCTTGCTGGGCGCCGGGCTCATGATAATCCCACCAGCGTCCGGACAGCTCATTGTATTCCAGTTCCACGGCGCGGATCCGCTCCGGTTGAAGGCCCAGCCGGCGGCCGAATCCCTTGACGGCATCGATCAAGCCGCCGCTGATGATGAAGACTTCTTTGCCGAGGAATTGCAGGGCGGCGATGACTTCGGGCGCGTCTTCGACCACGGTTTCCCAGTAGCGTTCTTCAACCGCCTTGAGCTGAGCGAGGGTCGGTTTGATGGCTCGCAGGCGCTTGCCGTAGACATCGGCCAAGTCAAGCTCGCCATCCATGGCTTTGTTGGTCAACAGACCGACGCGTCCTTCTTTGCCTTTGAGGCGAGCGAGCTCATCAATGCCTTCGATGGCGGACAGCGTGCTGTCACAATCGAAGAAGATGAGGTCGTAGGTTTGCCAGTTCGCCGGCTGCATGGAGCTTCCCTGCGGCTCAATCAGAGCGCGGCCATTATAGTCCGTTGAGCGCAAAAGCGCAGGCCCGTCTGATCGGCTTGCGCCGGCAAGCCGGGTCCGGCGCGCGAGATTACGCTTCCGGCGCAGGCGACTCGCCGACCAGCGAGGTCATACAGTCGTGGATCTCAGCTGCTTGAATGCCGCGCGACGCTCCCCTATAATCGAACAGTCATTTGATTCTTGGTTGCCGTCATCGGCGTGAAGGAAGGCAAATTTGGCGCGAAAACCGGCTGATCAATCTGTCGACCGCGAAGACATCTTGTGGGCGGCGGCGGAGGTCCTGCACCGCAACGGCTATGAAGCGACGACGATGAAAGACATTGCGGCGCAGGTCAACTTAACTGCCGCCAGTTTGTATCATCATTTCAAGAATAAAGATTTTCTCTTGCTGAATGTGCTTGAAGTCGGGCTGGACCTCACCATCGACAAACTGGAAAGAATTGACGCTTCCAAACTGTCCTGCGCCGAAAAGCTGAGCGCAATGATTCGCTCGCATGTGGTCAGCGTGACGGGCAACGTGGCGGTGGGCGCGGCGATGGTCTTCGAAATCCGCGCGTTGCTCAATGTGAGCGTCGGCGCGAAGAATAGCGACGAGAGCTTTACGAGAGAATTTGTGGCGCGGCGGAATCAGTTCTTTGCCCGGCGCGATTATTTTGAGGGTTTGTTTCGCAATATTGTGCGGGCCGGGATAGAGGCGGGCGAGTTCCGCGAGGTGGACGCGGCGATCGTGACCAAGGCGATGTTGGGCGCGCATAACTGGGTGGGCGTGTGGTTCAAGGAAGGCGGTCGGCTATCGGGCGAGGCGGTGGCGGATGTGATGGTGGATACCTGGCTGGCGGCTTTGGGAAGGTAGCTTGTTGAAGGAGTTTGTTGGATGAATAAGCATCCCCTTACGGATAATCTCCCTGACTACGAGACTGCACAGCGTTTCCTACTGATTCTGTCGGGTACAAGGTACTCAGACTACGTTGGGATGATGAACGATATCTGGGCTCATATCGGCAGTCCGAAAAGCCAAGTAAACTGGAAGAACCCGGACGAGTGGATCCAAGAGCGACTAGATGGCGAGAGCCGAAAATTGGCGTCGCGCCTGTGGATTGATTCTGATAATCTTGTCAATCCTCGCCATTCGTACGATATGCGTACCTTAAGCAGCCATCATGATCTTGCAGTCTTTTCAGACGATATCGTTGAGCTCACGGACAAGGGCAAGCGATTCATCGACAATGATAAAGCGATAGTCAGAGAAATTGATGAGTACGAAGGCGTCCTCTTCATACTCTCCGAGATCATGGTGAAAGGTCCTTGCAAACGCCTCGATTTGATCGACTCTTTCATCAGGTTCTGCCACAAGCAAACAACGTGGGAAGCGCATTCGTCTATAGACTCGGCTCTGAGCGCACGTTTTCGACACCTGCGCCAGCGAAAACTCATCGAAAGGATCGGGCACACATATCAGGTTACCACTGAAGGACTTAAGTATCTTCAGCGCTATCGGCAGAGAGATGGTTTTGGCGGACGTTATGAACTCGAAATCCACCGGCTCGTTAACGAGAACAACACTGCGGCAAAAAGGCGGCTAGCTGAGCACCTTGCAAAGATGAACCCCTACCAGTTCGAGCATCTTATTAAACGCATGCTGGAAGCTATGGACTATGAGAATGTTGTGGTCACTTCACCCGCTAAAGACAAGGGAGTGGACGTCGTTGGCGAAATCGAATTGGGCATTACAAGGGTGCGCGAAGTCATTCAAGTTAAGCGGCAACAGAGCAACATCGGCCAGCCGATTGTCAGTCAATTGCGCGGTTCACTGCCCTTATTTGACGCTGATATGGGCTCGATCATCACCACTGGTGGATTTACTAAACAAGCAACTGAAATTGCAATTGTGCCGAATGGTACGCCGATTACCTTGATCGACGGCGAGAAACTGCTTGACCTGCTGATCGAAAACAATATCGGCATTCGGAAAAATCAGATTGAAAAATGGGAATTCAATGAAGAGCAACTGCGGCAGTTTGAAAACGAAGCCGACTTCAAGCCGCAGCATACACATAAGGAGAATTGATGCAAAACATCCTCATCACAGGCGCGAACCGCGGAATCGGCCTCGCGTTGACTAAAGAATACCTAGCCAAGGGCGACAGTCGCGTTTTCGCATCTTGTCGGAATCCGGCAGGCGCGGCGGAGTTGAATGCTCTGGCTGAGACAAACTTCGAACAACTCCGCGTCCTGCAAATGGACGTCACAGACGAGGCGTCCATCAATCGGGCTGCCGACGCGCTAAGAGCGAGCACGGACGCTTTGGACGCGCTTATCAACAATGCCGGCATCAGTGGCGACGACCACGCTCGAATCATGGGGAAGCTGACGGCTACTGAAGTCAGCCATGTGATTAGTACAAACGCCGTCAGCGCGCTAATCGTGACGCAAGCTTGTCGCGAGTTGCTGAAGAAAGGCGACAATCCGCGCGTGGTCATGATCTCTTCTGGCTTGGGCTCTTTGAGTCGCGCCGACGGCAGCGCCTATGCTTATCGTATGAGCAAGGCGGCGATGAATATGGCAGCGCGCGTCCTCGCCTTTGATGGGGCGATGGCGGGTATCACGACCGTTACGGTGGCGCCTGGCTGGGTGCGGACGGACATGGGCGGGGCGGCCGCCAGTCTTTCGCCAAAGGAATCGGCGAGCAGTATGCTTGCGCTTTTTTCCCGGCTGAGCGGCGCAGACAATGGCAAGTTCTACCGTTACGATGGTGCGGAAATGGATTGGTGAGGGAGGCTGCTCTTGCTGGCTGGCATTGACAATCGGGAAAGGCAATAGCGCAAATGGGTTACGAGATCAAGAAAGCGGCCGTGATTGGCTCGGGCACGATGGGCGGCGGCATCGCGGCGCTCTTGGCTGGCGTCGGTATAGAGACGCTTCTGCTGGATATTCCGCCGCCGGATAGCGCGCCGGAAGATGGACCGAAGGCGCGCAACGCGGTCGTCGCCGGCAATCTCAAAGCGTTGGGTAGAAGCCGGCCGCCGCAATTGTACTGCGCCGATGACCTGGACAAAATTCACATCGGCAATATCGAAGACGACTTGAACCAGGTGTCTGACGCCGACTGGGTCATCGAAGCCATCGTGGAGAATCTTGAAGTCAAGCGCGCCTTGATGAAGCGGCTGGTTGACGTCGTTCACGACGATGCTATCGTGACGACGAATACCTCCGGGATTCCCATAGCCAGCATCGCTGGGGGCTTGCCGCGGCAATTCACGCGCCGTTTCCTCGGCACGCATTTCTTCAATCCGCCGCGCTATTTGCGCCTGCTCGAGATCATCCCGCACGCCGGCTGCGATCGGGAAATCGTGGACACTATGATGCGCTTCGGCGCCGAGACATTGGGCAAGGGCACGGTGCTTTGCAACGACAGGCCCAACTTCATCGGCAATCGTTTCATGTCGATGTCGGGCATGCAAGCGACCAACTACGCGCTGGATCATGGCTATACCGTCGAAGAAGTCGACGCCCTCACCGGTCCGCTGATCGGACGTCCCAAGACGGCGACTTTCAGCCTGAACGACCTGGTCGGCTTCGATATCGCCGTTGGAGTGGCGCGCAATCTTTATCATGCGATTCCCGATGACCCGGCGCGGGAGCTGCTGCTGCATGAAAAGAACGCGGCGCTTTCCGATAAGTTGCTGGAGCGCGCCTGGCTGGGGCGCAAGACGGGCAGAGGCTTTTATCACATGCGGCGCGACGGCGGGAAAAAAGAACTTTGGGCGCTCAACCTGAAGACGCTGAAGTACGAACCGCCGAGCAAGCCGCGTTTCGATAGCGTGGGCCAATACCGCAATGCTGAACCCCTCGGCGAACGCATCCGCCTGCTCATTAACGCTGATGACCGCGCCGGTCGATATTTATGGCATTTGCATGCCTTCTTGCTGGCATACGCCTCCAACCGCGTGCCGGAAGTGACGGATACCATCGTCAACATCGACAAGGCCCAAAAGTGGGGTTTCGCCCATCAAATGGGACCCTTCGAGATTTGGGATGCAATCGGCCCGGCGGAGACGATCGACCGCTTTGAGGCCGATGGCTATCCGGTGGCAGACTGGGTCAAAGCGATGATCGCCGCCGGACATATGACCTTCTACCAGCGAGATGCGCAAGGCAAGGTCACTGGCTTCTATAGTCCGCAAGACGGCGCCTACCTGCCCTTGGTCCGCGACCCGCGCGAGATCACGATTGCCGATTTGCGCGCTTCCGGCGCCGAAGTATACAGCAATGGCGATGGCGCAATTTACAGTATGGGCGATGGCGTCTTGCTCTGGGAATTCAAGACCAAGCAGAACAGCATCACGCCAGGATTGGTCGAATCGGGCTGGCAGGCGCTGGATATTCTGGCGCGGGACGAACACAAGGCGCTTGTGATTGGCAACGATGGCGAGCGGTTTTCCATCGGCGCGAATCTCGATCCAGCGGCGCTGATGGCGGGGCTGGAAGGCATTGAGAAGGTCTTGGTCAGCCTGCAAGATTTGACCCAGGCTTTGCGATACGCGCCTAAACCCGTCGTAGTAGCTGCGCACAATATGGCGCTGGGCGGCGGCGCGGAGTTGGTCATGTCGGGCGCGGCGGTTGTCGCCCATGCCGAGTTATATATGGGCTTGGTCGAGGTCGGGGTCGGCTTGGTGCCGGCGGGCGGCGGCTGCAAAGAGATGGCGCGGCGGCTGGTCAATCCACTGGCTCGCGGCGGCTCGGACGATGTGCTGGCGGGCTTGCAGAGAGCATTCGAAGCGATAGCGATGGCCAAGGTAAGCGGCAGCGCCAAGGAAGCGAAGGCGCTCGGCTTGCTGGCGGAGTCGGACAAGATCGTGATGAATCGCGCCCATCTGCTGGGCGAGGCGAAGAAGCTGGCGCTGGCAATGAGCGAAACCTATGTCCCGCGGAAACCGGAGCCGGTCTTTGCGGCCGGTCGCGATGCTTATGCCGCGTTGCTGATCGGCGTAGCCGGTTTTGTGGAAGCGGGTTACGCCAGCGAGCATGATGCGCTGATCGCGCGGAAGCTGGCGTATATTTTGACGGGCGCGGCGCTGGCTGAGCCGCAATGGGTGGATCAGCAATTCCTGCTCAATCTCGAGCGCGAGGCATTCCTGAGCTTGATTATGGAGACCAAAACGCAGGAGCGCATCATGCACATGCTGCAGACGAATAAGCCGCTGCGGAATTAATTGGTCAACTTTGTCTCGAACCGGCGAAACGAATCTACTTTCCGCAGCCGACTTAGATTTGGCATCGCTTTTACAATTAGCTCGGCGTGATTGTGCGCCTCATATGGCCATCCGATATGCTTTTCGAAAAGCCGCTCCAACTGAACCTTTGGGTCTTTCTCTTGAGTCATTTTCTTCAATCTACCAATGTTGGCTTTGGGCGCCCACTTTCGGATGACATCGCGGACGGCTCTGTAGTCCGCGACCAGCCAAGACTCGAGTTCGGCCTCAATACAAATGAGTTCCACATTGGCCGAACCAAGTCCGGCCATAATGAGAGACTCCAATATCCGTTCTTTGTCATTGTGCCGGCACGGGTCTTCTTTGCGCTTGAAGCTGGGATAGAGGTCCCAAATTACAAATACTCTCTCACAACCAATTTCGAATAGCGCCGCCGCAGACGTACCACAGCAGTTAAGCAGCTCACGTTTGTTTCCCAGTGGATCCGGCTCTATTTGAATGTCAGGTCCTATTCGCTTTGCCAGATGCGCGCATACCTTTAAGTCAGGGCCGTCATCGACGCATTCGAATATCATGCCGACCTTCATGCCAGTTCCCGATTGCGTAGCCGGCCAGAGGCATGAAGACGTCCGGGACCAAACCGCTGCTTCCAGCTGTCTAAGTCTTGGCGTTCATCTGGTCTGGTGAATGTAGGCGCCCCATTCCGTCGCTCGACCAGCACAATATGAGACAGATCGAACAGGTCTAGCAAGTACGGTGAATGCGATGTCAATATAACTTGCCTTTGTCCGCTTTCCGTGACCCGGCGTATCTCTTCAACAATTAGTTGTACTGAACGCGGGTCAAGACCGTTCTCGATTTCCTCAATGACAATTAATCGCGGCGTGTCAGGATGACGGAAGAGAGCAAGAAGCGCCAGAATCCGCAGCGTCCCAGTAGACAATAGCCAGCCCATGACACTGAAATCTCTCTCGGACATCTCCAAGTGCGCCTGACGACCTAGGGCGTCAGTTAATACTGGCTTCAAGTCGCGCATGTACGGCAATACGTATTGCAAGGTCTCCAATACTCCTTGTAAGACTTCAGGATACCGCTGAAGGATATCGTGCAGATACTCTGCAATGTTATATCCGTCGCTCCGCAAGCGAACTTGCCCCCACGTATCTTTGACCCGTCTGGGCTCGCCCATTGACCATGGATTGAGCGTTACAAATTGCCAGTCGAATCTGATACCATAGCCCATGAGATCCCTAAAGCGTTCATCGTCATCTGCCCCTCTGGCGTAGTAGTAGATTCCCCCCTCTGATATGATCGATTTGTCAGGGAGAATACCAAAAAGCATCTCATCATTGACGTACTGGATAAACCCCTTTGAATCGCGCTCCAGTACCTTTTCGTCCCTGTAGTGGACTATTTCCTTTTCGATGCGCATCAGTCCTGATGTAGGTTCTTTGTTGACTTTCATCGCGGTCTTGAAGTCTGCCGCCTCGCCTTTACTGTGTGGTGGTAAGAGGTTAAGCCCGCTCACTTCAAACTCAATTGGATTGATCTTTGGCGACTCTGGATTTGAATTGGTGCCACGATTCATAGGTGGGTTGGTAACATATTCAAATCCACGCCACATTCCCATCGCCGCGTCCAGCTCATCCTTGACAATTCTCTGATAAGTCTGCAAGCCCTCAACAAGACTGCTCTTGCCCGAGCCATTATCGCCAATCAGTACCGTCAGCGGCGTGAACTTCACCACTCCGCTATCCCGGATTGCCTTGAAATTCTTCAGCCGAAAAGACTTCAACGGCAGCTTCTTCGCCATAGCATCGCTCCAAACCCAATCAGCAACCATAATACCACAGCCGTCCCACTACATTGACCGCGCGCGAATAATTGCTAAGATACGAAGACTCTAAACCAAAAGGGGCAGACAATGCGCCAAGCAGTAATCGTAGCGGCATCGCGCACAGCCGTCGGCAAGGCCGTCCGCGGCAGCACGAAAAACGCGCGCTCGGATGACATGGCGGCGACCGTCATCAAGGACTTGCTGGAGAAGACCGCTGGCAAACTGGACCCGCAAGACATTGACGACGTGATCATGGGCTGCGCTATGCCGGAGGGCTCGCAAGGCATGAATTTCGCTCGCGTCATCGCTCTGCGCGCCGGCTTGCCCGTGGATACGCCCGGGCAGACGGTCAATCGCTTCTGCTCGAGTGGCTTGCAAACGATCGCGCTGGCGGCTAACAGTGTCATCGCCGACCAAGCTGATGTCGTGATCGCTGGCGGCGCCGAGTCGATGTCTTCCGTGCCGATGACGGGCCATCACCTCAGCCCCAATCCACACATGGCGGAAAACGATCCCAAGGTCTATATGAGCATGGGCTTGACGGCGGAACGCGTTGTTTCCGAATTCGGCATCAGTCGCGAAGACATGGACCAATTTGCCTGCAACAGCCATCGCAAAGCGGCCGAAGCCACCGATGCCGGCTTTTTCGCCCAAGAGATCGTCCCGTTTGAATGGGAGGAGACGGTGGTGGGAGACGATGGCAGACCGGTGGTTGTCAACAAGATACTCGACCGGGATGAGCATTTGCGGCGTGAAACCACCGTGGAGGCGCTCGCCGCTTTGAAGCCGGTCTTCAAGCCCAACGGCTCAGTGACTGCCGGCAACTCCAGCCCCTTGAGCGATGGCGCTGCGGCTGTCATCGTGATGGAGCGGGAGAATGCCGAGCGTCTGGGCTTGCAGCCGCTGGCTCGTTTTGTCGGATTTGCCGTGGCCGGCGTCCGTCCGGAAATTATGGGGGTCGGTCCGATCAAAGCGGCGCCAAAAGCGCTGGAGCGCTGCGGCCTGCGCTGGGACGATATCGACCTCATCGAACTCAACGAAGCATTCGCCTCGCAGTCGCTGGCGGTCATACGCGAATTGGAGCTGAATCCGGAGATTGTGAACGTCAACGGCGGCGCCATCGCGCTCGGTCATCCTCTGGGCTGTACCGGCGCCAAACTGACCGTGCAAATCATCAACGAGATGAAACGCCGCGACAGCAAGCATGGCATGGTGACCATGTGCATCGGCGGCGGGATGGGCGCGGCTGGCATTCTTGAGAATCTGAACTGACGACTCGGACCGACGAACGAGTCCGCGGGAGCCGGCATGTCGGCCTTCTATTCTTCAGTGGCGCGCTTCTACGATGCTGAGAACAGCGACAAAACTGATGATCTCGCTATGTACAGCAAGCTGGCGGCGGAAACCACCGGCGGCATTCTCGATATCGGCTGCGGCGCCGGGCGCGTGCTGATTCATCTGGCGCAGGCCGGATATAAAGCGCACGGCATTGATAACGACCACGCGATGCTGAGCCGGCTGCAAGACAAACTTGAGCTGCTGCCAGCATTGCAAGAACGAGTTTCTTTCCTGCGCGCAGATGCCGCGAAGCACATCTGGTCGCGCGAATTCGGCTTGATCCTGCTGACATACAATTTATTGATGCATTTTCATGAGTTGGACGGGCAAATAGCGCTGCTGCGAAATCTGCGCGCGTGCCTCGCGGCTGAGGGCCGGCTGGTGATCGATTTGCCCAACGCCGGTCCCGCCTTTGCCGCCGAAGATAGTGACGCGCTGAATCTCGAGCGCAGCTTCCTCGATCCCGATACGGGCCATTTGATCATGCTGCAATCGGTCAGCTATCTCGACCGCGCGCGCCAGGTTCTCAACGTAGAATGGATATACGATGAGATTGATGGCGAGGGCATGGTCAAGCGACTGATCGCGCCGCATCAATTGCGTTATTTCTTCTTGCCGGAGTTGCGTCTCCTGCTGGAGCGTTGCGGATTCGCCGTGCGTTCCGTACAGGGTGATACAGAGGGCGCCCCCTATGACGCTGAAAGCGAGCGGATGATCGTCCATGCGGTCGGCATTTGACGACTTCAATGAGCGCTCGGGCTGGCGGGCATGGTTGTGGCGTCCTCAGCGGATCTTCATCCTGGCAGCGCTCGCCATGATGCTGTTGGCTGGTTGCCGCCTGCTGGTTGACGTTGAGCCTGCTTCGACGCCAAGCGTCACGATCGCGCCGCGAGAGAACTTGACGCCGACAATTGAGATCCTTAGCTCGGAAGATTTATACAGCGGCGACAGGCGCGCTATAGGTGAGACCAGCCCCGTACTGGCGTCTTTGCCATCGGGCTCAGTGCTGCCGCCCGCGCCGACAGGTGAGTCAGAGCGCGGCGTGACCGTTCTGCTCGATGCCGACGCTTTCATACGAGGCGAGCTTTATCAGACCGAAGGGCTGCGCAGGCCCGGCGCGCTGCTCCTGAGCCAGAATGTGAGCGCGTGGGGCGGCTTGCCCGCGAAGCTAGCCAGCAACGGCTATGTCGCGCTGGCGCTCCAGATCGACTCGACGACGCAAGCGCGGCAGATTGAGACGATGCTGCAATCGCTGATTGCCTTGCCAAACATCGATGCCGGCATAGTCGGTGTTATCGCAGAAGGCCGGGCGGCGGATCTGGCGCTGCTTGGTTGCGCTGTTAATTCGCTTTGTGATGCGCTGGCGCTGCTCAGCCCGCTTACGCGCGGTACGCTGCTGAACATGCTTCCGTCTTATGGCGCGCGGCCTCTGTGGCTGGCTGCCGGCGAAAATGATCCCGAAGCGCTCGATACCGTTGCGGCGCTGGCAGCAGCCGCCCGCGGCGAGACGCGCGTAGTTCACGTGTCGGCAGGGCGCGGCGCCGCCTTGCTGCAGGTTCAGCCGGACCTTGAAGACGAGTTGCTGCTGTGGATTCATAGCCAGCTTGGCGCCGGCTAAACCAGCGCTGGAGAATAAGCCAAAGGATAAACCAACGATGTCCAATTTGCTTGATTACTTCCGCAGCCGGCGGAGCCAGATGCTTGATCTCTTGACCGAAATGGTCGCGCGCGAAAGCTTCACACGCGACAAAGGCAAGGTGGACCAGTTGGTGGACTTCCTGGAGGCAAAGATCCGTACGCTGGGCGCGCAATCCATACGGCGCATACCGCAGTCCGATGTGGGCGACATCCTGCATGCGACCTGGAACCCGAACGCGCCGGGAAAGCCGTACCTGTTTCTGGTCCATATCGACACGGTTCACCCGATTGGCGCCTTGTCGTCGATGCCCATTCGCTGCGAGGACGGACGCTTCTATGGACCCGGCGCCTTGGACATGAAAGGTGGCGTGGTCAGCGCGCTGGAGGCGATTCAGGCCCTGCGTGAGCGCGGACAGATGCCGAATCGGCCCCTTCATCTGCTCGTGACGACCGACGAAGAAATCGGCAGCCCGCGCAGCGAAGCGCTCATTAAGGCGACGGCGGCCGATTGCGCGCTGGCGCTCGTGCCAGAGCCGGCGACCAAGGAAGGCGCTATAAAGACCTGGCGCAAGGGCGGCGGCAAGTATGAGCTTGTCATCGAGGGCCGGGCATCGCATGCTGGCATCGCGCCGCAGGAAGGCATCAACGCGATCATCGAATTCGCCCAGCAGGCGCTGGAAATCAACCGGCTGAATGATCTCAAGTACGGCACGTCGGTGTCCGTCACGATGGTCGAAGGCGGCTCGGCAGGCAACGTGATTCCCGCTCGCGTAACAGCGCAAATCGATACGCGGGCGCTCACTATTGAGGCGATGGACGGCTTGCACGCGGCGCTAGGCAATTTGTATCCCAAGATGCCCGGCGCCATAGTCACGTGCCAGCGCAAGCACCATCGCCCGCCGATGGAAAGGCGCCCGGACCTGTTCGAGAAGGCGGCCGCGATCGGCGAGCGTTATGGCCTGACCATTTACGAAGACGGCGCCGGCGGCGGCTCCGACGGCAATTTCACCGCCGCGATGGGAATCCCGACGCTGGATGGCTTGGGCGCGCACGGCGATGGCGCTCACACCGCGCATGAGCACGTAATCATCGACAGCTTACCCCGTCAAGCCACGCTGATAGCTGCCATCTTGCTGGAATGGTAAACGGGTGGATTACGCGCTTTGGGGTGTTCCGACGGAATTTACCGTTACACTTCCTTAGCCTTTTCACATTTTAACAATTCCTTGTTGGGGGACTTGGCGTATTTGTCCCTGTTGCCGAGCAATTGAATCGCTAGCATCGTTGTTATACGCTCGCGAGTACCGTCAGATGGAAGTGCTTTTCATATCCGCATTTGCCATGGCGATCACATTCGCTGTTCAGCCCGGTCCCATCGGTTTCGAGGCATTGCGCCGCGGCATCTCGCATGGTTGGGGCGCGGCGTTGCGGGTCGAGTTGGGATCGCTGGTTGGCGATGGCCTCTGGGCGCTGATCGCATTGGTCGGCGCCGCCATCTTGTTTCAGAATCCGCTAGTGACGCTCTTGCTGGGATATTTCGGTTGCGGGCTGCTGCTGCGATTCGCTTGGGACGCCTGGCGGGCTTCCCGCTCCGATGTCGAAGTTTCCGTCACGGATAACAAACGCGGCAGTCATTTTGTCGCTGGCGCCATGCTATCTCT
Source organism: Anaerolineae bacterium (assembly GCA_022824465.1). Lineage (GTDB taxonomy): Bacteria > Chloroflexota > Anaerolineae > Aggregatilineales > Phototrophicaceae > UBA6055. Next base: position 178,759 of record JAJDZV010000009.1, on the reverse strand, counting down.
GTCCAATCCGCAAAACATCACCGCTTGGCTGGGCATGAGCGGCTTCATCGTAGGCTTAGGTTTTCTCGATCCGGAACCGCTTCATATCCTGGTCTTCTTCAGCGGCTTCATGATCGCGCAGATCTGCTGGTGCTTCTTCTTCGCGACCCTGGTTGAATTTGGAAGACGGCTCCTCAGCCAACGGCTCTTCCGCTGGATTAACCTGGCTTGCGCTGTTTTTCTCGCCTATATGGGACTTGCGCTCTTGCTGCAAACCGCTTCCATGACGCTCAGCGCGCTTTAGCTCGATCCCCCGTCCGCCACGACCTTGACGCTTACCAGTCGGCAAATATACGCCGGCACATCGTGTCGCCGACCGTCGGCCTGCGACACGAGACCGAGGGAACCATTGCGGTAGACATATTCCACCATGTAAAGCCCGCGCTTCGCATCCCAATAGGGCGTGGTCAGGCGGACGAGTTGACCGCGCGCCAGTTCGACGCTGTGTGTCATGCAGCCGCTCCGCTGAAGTGGTTATCACGTTGACGCCAGTCGGTTTGGCGAAAGATCCCAGATCGGCATCAGCGACGCAAGCATAGCTCATCCGTTCTACTATGTCAAGCTCTGAGGATACGAACGATCGCCATATGCGGCGTTCGGTCAGATTTCGACGTAGCGTTTCCAGATTTCCGGACCCGATCCCAAGGCGATGACGAGATAGCTTGTGCGCGGAGTCTTGGGCTCCCACCGCAGGCGCATGCCGGCGACATTATGCAGCCGGTTGCCTTTGCGATGGTTGCATTTGGCGCAGGCGCAGGCGGTATTGGACCAGGTGTCCTTGCCGCCCAGGCAGCGCGGAATGATATGGTCGATGGTGAAGTCGCGTTTGCTGAGGACTTTGCCGCGCGCATGAGCGCCCAGCTTTACGCCGCAGTAGACGCAGGTGTAGTTGTCGCGCACCAGCACGCCTTTGCGGCTCCAATGCGACTTGCGGCGCGGCACATTCACGTAAGACTTCAAGGCAATGACGGACGGTACCTCGAACCGGTTGCGCACCGTCCTCAGGTACATGCCTGTCATCTCAACGGCGATCGCCTTGCCGCCAAGCAGGAGGTTGACAGCGCGCTGAACCGTGATCACCGAAAGCGGTTCCCAAGTGCTGCCGTTGAGCAGCAAAACACGCTGCTGCAGAACGCTGACGCTCGACACTGATCGCCGCACCTTTCAACTCGGAGGGCTAGCCTCGCTGACTTGCACCGCCTATTATATACCACGAAATGATGCCTTTGCCGAATGTTATCGCGTGTGGAGCCCAGCTGGGGCCTAAGCTCGCCGCGCTCCAGCGGCAAGCGGCCGTCACCGTACCGGCGCTCCGAGCGAGACCATCGCCTCGCGGTCCCCTCTGCCAAGGGGCGCCAAATCGCAGAAGTAATCCGCACGGGGATGCGCATGTTGGAAAAACCAGACATTGAGGACGAATTGATCCTTGAGCGCCTTGCGGCCAATTACGCCTTGAAGTTCGACGCGATCGAGTTTCTGCCGGTTGGCAACGACCAGCGCGCCTGGTCCTATCGCGTTCGCGCCGAGAATGGCGCCTGCTTTCTCAAATTGCGGCGCGGTGGGACGTCTCGCGCTGCACTCATCGCGCCGACTGAGCTGCTACGCGCCGGCATCGAACAGCCGGTGGCGCCGCTGGCGACCAGCGCAGGCGAATTGCAGGTCGCCGGCGAGGACTTCGACCTGATACTGTATCCCTTCATCGAGGGAGAATCGGCTTGGGGCATGTCCTTGACGGCGGCGCAGGCGCGGCAATGGGGCGAGATCATGCGCCGAATCCACGACGCGCCCCTCAGCCTGGCGCTGACTGATGCGGTACCGCGCGAGGTCTTTGGCCTCAAGTGGCTGCCCGCCGTCGACCGGGTGGAAGCGATTGTCGCCCGCTCGGACTACCGCGGCGCAGTTGCCGAGGCGATGGCGCGCTGCTGGCGGGAAATGGCGGCCGAAATCAAGCGCTGCCGCGAACGCTATCAAACTCTGGGAGCGCGGCTGACGGCGCAACCGCCGGAGTTTGTGCTCTGCCACGCTGATATCCATAGCGCCAACATCATCGTAGATCGCGCCGACCGCATTCGGATCGTCGACTGGGACGAGACGGTGATCGCGCCAAAGGAACGCGATCTGATGTTCTTCGTGTTGGACGGCCACAGCCGGGCCTTCCAACACGCGTTTTTCCTGGGTTACGGCGACATTGAGATCAACGCTTTGGCGCTGGCTTATTACAAGTACGACTGGGTGATACAGGAATTCGCCGATTATGGCGAACGGGTCTTTCTCAAAACCGATCTCGGCGCAAAAGACTTGGCCGCCTCCCTGAGAGGATTCGAGCGCTTATTCGAGCCCGACGATGTGATCGACCGCGCGCGTCAAGCAGATGCGATACTCCAGCAATGCGCCGACGCGGCGAGCGGCATAGCGTAAGCGTCGGCTAGGGCAGGCATGTCTCCAATAAGTACGCTCTATAATTGAAAGTGAGTGACCGGCGAGCCAGGAGGCAGAGCTCATGCCCCGCCAGTTGATTGGGATTTTTATGCTGTCAGCCTTGCTAGCGTTGGCGGGCGGGTCGCCCTTGGTCGCGCAGAGCGCCGACGCGGCCTTCCTGACGGTATTCGACCTGCAGCCGGCGCCCGTGAGTCCGCTGGCGCTGGACCAGCCGATCACCTTCTTCTTCAACCGGCGCGTTGACTGCCGGGATGCGGAAGCGGCGCTGCGCTGGACGCCTGCGATTGCCGGCGAGCTAAGCTGCGACGAATTCAGCCTGACCTTCACGCCCCAGGAGCCGTATCGTCGAGAGACGAGCTACACATTCGCCTTTGAGCCGCCGCTGGTCGCCAAGGACGGCGCCAGATTACTTGAGAATTACTCGGCCAGCTTTGTCACCGTCGGTTACCTGGAGGCCGCAGAGGTTTTTCCCAGCGCGGACGCCGGACCGGTCCCGGCGGATTCCGCCATCACTATCGTCTTCGATCGGCCGATCGTCCCCTTGGCTTTGTCGCTTGACGCCGTCGATTTGCCGCAGCCGCTCTCGCTTGCGCCGGCGGTCGACGGCAGCGGCGAATGGATCAACAGCGCGCTGTATGTCTTCACGCCGGCCGAGCCGCTGAGAAGCGATACCGCGTATACGGCGACTATCGACCGCGGCTTGACCGCTGTGGACGGCGCTGTTTTCGAGCGCCCCTTCCGCTGGACATTCAGGACGGCGGCGCTTTCAGTTCTCTCCATTGATCCGCCGCCCGGCGCTCCCGACCTGCCGCTGAAGCCCAAGCTGCAAGTCCGCTTCAACCAGACGCTTGATCGCGATGTCGTCGAACGCGCCTTTTACTTGCGCGAAGTGCCAGACGATGGCAATGATAGCGAAAGCGGCGCCTTCGAATGGGCGGACGACGGCCAGGGATTCGCTTTCTCGCCGGACGAACCATTGGAATTGGACGCGGACTACGAAGCTGGATTCTCCGCGGAGCTGGCGCCGGACCTGCGCCTGAGCGATCTGGCCGGCGGCAATTCGTGGCGCTATCACTCCGTGCCGGCGCCGGCAATCAGCGCCACCGAGCCGCGAGACGGCGCCGACAACGTCGACCGGGGCGGTTTCTCGCTGGTTTTCGCCTCGGCGATGAACATCAATAGCTTGCCGGAGCGGATCACGATTGAGCCCGCGCCGGAGTTGCCGCCGCGCTATTTCTACAGCGATTGGAGCAAACGCTATACCGTCTCCTTTGATGCGCAACCTTCGACCGCCTATACGATTCGCATCGCGCCGGGAATGGAGGATATCTACGGCAACGCGATCGCTGAAGCGCTGACCTTGCATTACGTGACCGCGCCGCGCGCCCCAGAGCTCAGCCTGAATGTGCCGGGACCGGTCGGCTTCTACGACGCAAATCGCGATCAAACGAGTCTGTATCTCAATCATCGCGGATTGGAATCGATTGATCTCGCGCTGAGCCGAGTACCGTTGGAGGTCTTTGTCGCGCGCCTCACAAGCGAGGAGAATTACGACCCGGCGTCGAGCTTCGCGCCACGAGACGATCAGTTGATTCGGCGCTGGCGAATTCAGCCGGAAGCGCCCGAGAATGTCGCGGGCTACGAATTGCTTACGCTAAGCGACGACGGCAGCCTTGAGCCGGGACTTTACTTTCTTGAAGCGACAGCGCCCGGCATGGATCGCTTTGCCTGGCGGAACAAGCACTTTCTCAATGTCGCAACCGCCGTTATCACGGTCAAACAGGCGACTGATCGCTTGACGATATGGGCGCTCGACGTGGATTCCGGCGCGCCAATCAGCGGCGAAGACATCGTCGTCTATGGCGCCGACGGCAAGCGACTCGGCGCTGCCGCCACCGACGACAACGGCATCGCTCGCGTTGACATTCCCTATACCCGTGATCTCTACACGCCTTTTGTCGCCGTCTTGTCGACAGGCGAGCGCTTTGGCATTGGCTACACCAACTGGTCAAATGGCGCCGAGCCCTGGAATTTCGGCTACCGTTTTTCCTGGTTTCCCCGCGCTTACCAGACGTATCTTTACACCGATCGCCCGGTCTATCGCACGGGGCAGCCGGTATACTTCCGCGGCATCGTTCGCAGCAAAGACGATGTCGTCTACATGCCGGCGCCTTTCGAACGTATGCCGGTGACAATCCGCGATGCGCTAGGCGAAATCGTCTATGAGCGCGACCTGGCGCTGAATGACTTCGGCACGTTCAGCGGCAGATTCGACATTGCGCCCGACGCCTCGCTGGGCGCGTACAGCCTGTCTGTAGACTTGCCAGCCGAGGATGCGTTTCGCGCGGAAGGCGGTGGCATCGCCTTTCTGGTAGCTGAATACCGTCTGCCGGAATACCAAGCGACGCTATCGACCGAGACTCCGCAAATTGTTCAGGGCGCGGAAGCCGAGTTCGAGGTAGAAGGCCGTTACTTCTTCGGCGGCGCCGTTTCCGACGCTCAAGTCGACTATCGTGTGTATTCGACGCCTTATGACTTCAAGTACACCGGCGACGGCCGCTACGACTTTGGCGACAGCAGCGCTTACGATTCAGCCGGACAAGACTTCCACGTCAATCGCGTCATCAGCGAAGGCGTGACCGCGACCGACGCCGACGGCAGCGCCAGCTTTGTCCTTGCGGGCGACTTGCCCGGCGAGCCGCGCAGCCAGACATGGCGGGTTGAGGCGGCCATGAGCGAGGAAGGCGGGCAAGCGATTTATGGCCGAAGCGAAGTGGTTGTGCATCAAGCGCTGCTCTATGTCGGCTTGAGTCCGGAGCGCGCCGTCAGCGTCGCCGGAGAAGACAGCCGCGTCAATCTCATCGCCGTCGATTGGGATAGCCAGCCCCTGGCGAATCAGCGCATCAACATTGAAGTGGTCGAACGCCGCTGGATTAGCTTGCAAGAGCAAGACCCCGCTACCGGCGCGGTCGCGTGGACCTGGGATATAAAGGAAATACCGATCACAACCGACGCCGTGACGGCCGACGCCGGCGGCGAGGCGGCATTCGTCTTTCAGCCTCCGAACGGCGGCGCCTTCAAGATCAGCGCCACAGCGCGGGATTCGGCCGGCAATCTGGCGCGCTCGGCAACCTATATCTGGGTATCAAGCGCCGACTATGTGAGCTGGCGGCAGGAGAACGACAGCACTATTCGCATCGTGCCCGACAAAACCGATTACAATGTCGGCGAACGCGCGAAAGTCCTGATCGCCTCGCCATTTCAAGGGCAGGCCGAAGCGCTGGTCACTATCGAGCGCGGCGATGTTCTCAGCGCTGAGCGCATCAGCTTGAGCAGCAATTCACATATCTATGAATTCGAGATCCTCCCGCAACACGCGCCGAATATCTTCGTGAACGTCTTTCTCGTCAAGCCGGCGAACGACCCTGGCCACTTGGCTGATTGGCGCGTCGGCATGACGCAGCTCCAGGTGGATATTGAGCGAAAGGCGCTGCATATCGACATCCGCGCTGATCGGGATGTCGCGGCGCCGCAGGATGAAGTCGAATACCACCTGCGCGTCACCGACTATCGCGGCGATCCCGTCGTCGCCGAGGTCGGGATCGGCCTCACCGATTTGGCGGCCTTATCCCTTGCCGAGCGCAACAGCCAGGCGCTGTTGGAATCGTTCTACGGTCCCCAGGAATTAAGCATCCGCACTTCCAGCTCGCTGGTTGTGAACGCCGACGCATACAGCGCCGGACTGTCGACGGAGAAGGGCGGGGGCGGCGGCTTGTTTGAGGCCGGCATTGTTGACCTGCGCGGCGAGTTCATCGACACCGCCTACTGGAACCCAAGCGTGATCACGGATGCCCAGGGCGAAGCGACAATATCCCTGCGGCTGCCGGACAACTTGACGACCTGGCGCCTGGACGCGCGCGCCTTAACCGAGGGACGCGCTGGCCGGCTGCTCGTAGGCGAGCAAACCTTCGACCTGCGTAGCACGCGTCCGCTGCTGATTCGGCCCGTGACGCCGCGATTCTTTGTTGTCGGCGACCAGGTCCAATTGGCCGCAGTGGTCAACAACAATACCGAGGGAACTGTCGCCGCGCTCGTCTCGCTGGAGAATCTCGCCGGGCTGGACGCGTCGGCTGCAGGTGGCTTGATCCAAGACTTGATGATTCCGGCCGGGGGCAGGCAGCGAGTGACTTGGCATGTAGCGGTCGACGATGTGTCACGGGTCGCGCCCCGTTTCCTTGTGCGAAGCCTGGACGGCGAATACGCGGACGCCAGCATCTCGCCAGTAAGCGTGGATGCCGACGGCACGCTGCCGGTCTACCGTTATGAGGCGCGGGAGACGGTCGGAACGGCCGGCGCGCTCCTGCAAGCCGGGACGCGCTCGGAAGCCGTATTGCTGCCGCGCGCTTTTGGGTTGGGCGAGGGCAAGCTCAGGATCAGCCTCGACAAGTCGCTCGCCGCCGTGACGAACGAGAGTTTGACCTATCTGGAATACGACGCGACGCGATTCAGCGAATGCAACTCCGCAGTCGTCAGCCGCTTCTTGCCCAATATCGTCTCTTACCGCGCGCTGGAAGATTTGAGCCTGGCGAAACCCGAACTCAAAAGCAAATTGGAGGCGCTGGTTTCGGAAGGCTTGCAGACGCTGTACGCGCGGCAACTGGCGAATGGCGGCTGGAGTTGGTGCGGCTATCCCGAGGCGGACGTCATGACGACGGCCTTTGCGCTGATCGGTTTGGCTGAGGCCGAGCGCCAGGTCTATCCGGTAGACGCCAATGTCGTCCGGCTGGCGCAGCGATTCCTGCGGCGGCAATTCATCGCGCCAACGCTGGAATTCGAGCCTTGGCAACTGAACCGGCAAGCCTTCATTCTGTTCGCATTAGCCGAATCCGGCGCGCCTGATATCGCCCGCAGCGCGACCTTGTATGAACATCGCGCGCGCTTGAACCTGGACGCGATCGCCTTCCTGGCGATGACGCTGCATCGCATAAACTCGGCTGATTACACGCGGCTGGACGCGCTGACCCAGATCATGCTCAATCGGGCGGTCGCGCGCGCGAGCGTCGCCTTCTTTGAAGAACCTCGAAAAGACCCAAGGAGTTGGTCGACCGAGATTCGTTCGACGGCGCTGGCGCTGAATGCGTTGCTGAAGATTCGCCCCGAAAGCGACCAACTGCCGAATATCGTCCGGCATTTGGTCGCCGCCCGCGAAGGACGCGGCTATTGGGGATCGCCGCAAGAGAACGCCTGGTCGATCACGGCTTTGACAAACTGGATGCGCTTCAGCGGTGAACTCCAATCGGATTACGTCTACAGTGTCTCTGTGAATGGACTTGAACTCCTGCAGGTCTCGCCGCAGCCCGAATATTCGCCGGAAAGTCATGACCTTATTTATGACCTGGCGACCCTGGAGCCGCGCGAGAGCAATATCATCGAAATCCAGCGGGGCGCAGGCGCTGGCGCGCTTTATTATACCGCCCGCGTTGACGTGAATACGCCGGTCGATCAGGTCGAAGCCATCAGCAAGGGAATCGAGGTTTCGCGCGCGTATACTCTTTTGGAGGATGAAGCGCGCGCGGAAGCGCATAGCGCCGCCATTGGCGACACGGTTCAAGTCAGGCTGCGAATAAGCGTGCCGAATACCTTGCGCTACGTGGTAATCGAGGACTTCTTCCCCGCTGGCGCCGAAGCGGTGAACCCTGATCTGGCGATTAGTCCGCAGCTGGGCGTCATGCCGGGCGGCGAGCTCATTGACCCGCGCGATGAAGGTTGGGGCTGGTGGTACTTTGACCGTGTTGAGTTCCATGACGAACGCGCAGTGATCTATGCCAGCGTGTTGCCGCCGGGCGTTTACGAATATGTATACGCGATCCGCCCATCCATCGCCGGCGAGTTCAAGGTCATCCCGCCGGTGGCGCGGGCGCGTTACTTTCCGGAAGTCTACGGACGCGGCGACGGCGCGCGCTTTAGCATCGTCGAGGCGCCGAACCTTAGATCCAATTGACCATTGTGACGGCTGACGAGTCATCGTCGGCAAAGATGCCACAGGGTCCGCCCGATTCGCTCGCTTGCAAATCAGCGACATCGCCGTCGAAGGTCAGCAGCGGATGATAAAAGGCGGCGACTTTCTCCGCCTCGCCAGCGACATAGTGGCCAATTAGCGCGCGGCGGAAGCGGGTCGCGCTGGTGTTGGGATAGCTGCCATGTATGACCTGCCCGTTGAAGAAGACGACATCGCCGGCTTTCATGAGGACCGGTTCAGCTTCGCTGCCGGGCGGGAGCGGCACGGTTGAGGCGCTGAAGCTTTGCGAAGTATCGGCTTCGACTGTGCAAAGACGCGGCAAGGCCTGTGTGCGCGGCACAATTTGCAGGCAGCCGTTTTCTTCATCGCAGTCGTCGACCGCCAACCAGGCCGCCAGACAGACGCCGGGCCGCACTCGCAGCGGCGTCTGATCCTGATGCAGGGCTTGTCCGCGCGCGCTCGGCGGTTTGAAATAGAACATGGTCTGGGCGGCATAGGGCTCCGCGCCGAGTAGATTGGTGGTCCAGTGGCGCAGGCGGTCGTCCAGCAGCCATTCGCGCGAGAACTGATCAAAGCGATGCGGGTGGACGATACGCGGGTATTGCTTGAGGGGATCGTGGTCGCCCAGCATCAGCCGATCGTCGCCAGCGAAGCCATGTCCGGCGGCGTTCAGCGACATATAATGAGCGCGGATGAATGCGATCTCCGCGGACGAAAACAGCGACGGCACGACAACAAAGCCTTCCTGATTGTACTGCCTGATCAGCGCATTGGCGTCCATCGCAGCTCCTTGGTCACAACAGGTTTAGCAGTCTGGGCGCACACCGGACATAAGTATGATACAGCCAGGGCTGAGGCGCAAAGTCCCAGGCGCCGATATGCCTGACCAGCTGGCCGCGAAAGCCGCGCTTGAATTGATATACGCCCCAAAGCGCGTCGCTTTCGTCAAAGACATCAGGCGCGCCCCACATATCGTAGACCGCATAGCCCTGCGCCTTCGCCCATTTGATCGCCTCCCACTGCAGCGCGACATTGGGCATGCGTTCACGTTGCTCGTTGGCGGAGGCGCCGTAGAAATACCAGCACTTGCGCCCGAAGTGAAACAGGATGACGTGGGCGATGGCTTTGCCCTGATATTCTGCGATCAGGGCGTGAGCCAGCCCGGCTGTCATGAATTCGCGCCAGGCGCGTTCATAGTATTCCAAGGGACGTATCAGAAACTTATCGCGCTCGCCAGTGACGCGGTACAGCTGATAGAGCAGGGGGAGGTCTTCCACGCTTGCGGCCCGGATGCGCACGCCTTTTTTGTAGGCGACGCGAGTTTTGCGCCGAGTATTGCCGCTCATGGTCGCCAGGATTTCGTCTTCGCTGCGCTTGAGGTCGATAGTCAGCGTGTTGCGAAATTGCACCTGTGATGCGGAAAAGCGCCAGCCGCGCGCGCGCAGCAGGTCCGTGACCTGTAGTCCGCGCGGATTAAGTCTGTCGTCGTCTGCGCCGGGCAAACCGGTGGCAGCGATGACATCGGGGTCGAGCTTCAGCCAGACGACGCCGAAGCGTTTGGCTCGGCGCTCCAGTTCGCGCAGAATCTCAAGCGCCAACTCGGTATCGGCGTAGTCGAGCGCGGGACCTTTGCTGACCATCATCACCTTGAGCGGACCGATGGCGCGCGTCGCCAAGCTCGCCATCGCCACGACTTTCCCATGGCGCTCGAATGCCAGCCGCTCCATGTTCCAGCCGCCGGTCTCGCGTTTGAACTCGCCCCATTCCCAAGTCTGCAGGATATGAGCGAAGGGCAGACTTCGCAGCGCGTTGTTCCAGCGACTGGGCTCGTGCATTTCGCGAATTTTCAGAATGCTGGCTGTCCTTCCTCAATAGCGGGTGAGTCGCGCCGGGCAAGGGACGCTATAAGAATGTAATCGCGCTCCCCGATAGCGGTCGTTTTGCCCATGGCGCTGCCTTGCGCCGAGATACCTCCCGCAGAAAGATATTTTTTCGGCAATCTGGCAATCTGGAGCGGGACGAAGCGGAAGGACAGCGCCTGAAGCAGAGGCTGGCGATTGGCTATAAAAGGCGGGGCAATGGATACTCCGGGTATATGCGCCGTATAGAAAGAGGACATAGAATTTCGCAGCTGTATCGATACAGTAACGATACAGTTGAGCCTTGCGCGACGAATGGTTCGGCCGCCTCGGTAGCGGCGAAGGTTTTCGCCTAGGGTGGGGGGATTGGACAGATTACGCATGCAAGTTAGCCTAGCACAAAAGCATCGTCCGAAGGCGACTATTTGGTCGCGCATAGAGCGATTCGACGCGTCAATGGCGCGAAGGACCCTGGCAAGCGGGCGGCTGCAATTCAGGCTAGCCTCGAAGCTTGAGAGCGGCGCGGTATGCCTGGTAGACGAGGGGATTCCAAGCCAAATCCCAGGCGCCCAGCGAGCGTCTGACGATGCCGCCCCAGCCGCGCTTGAAGCCGTAGACGCCCCATAGGCCGTCGCTGCGAGTTTTGAATTGGGCTTCCAGCGTCGACTCGTCGCAGTCGGGCACACCCCAAAAGTCATAGTAGCGGCAGCCGCGTTGTTTCGCCCATTGCATTGCCCGCCACTGAATGCCGTAGGTGGCGTAGAGCTTGCTGTGCGCGCGCGACGAGGCACCGTAAAGATACCAAGCGGTATCGCCAAGCGCGAAGACCATAATCGCCGCGAGAAGTTCGCCGTCGTGCTCTGCCAGAAGAAGCGCGCCATATCGCGGCATGAACAGATCGTAAACAGTTTCGAAGTAGGCGGCGCTGTGCACGCCGAATGCGTTGCGCGCCCCGGTTTGCTGGGCGAGCCCAACAAAGTCAGCGAGATCGGCGCGTTCGCCAACCTTATATATAATGTCGCCAGCGAGGCTCTTGCGGATTTTGCGGCGCGTGCCCTGGTTCATTCGGCTTAGTATCGCGTCATCATCAGCGGCGATATCGACGATGATAGTCGTCGCCGGCTGAATGGTTTGCGGGCTCGGTTTGAAGCCCATGCTCTCCAGGCCGGGCGCGTCGCCGGACGGTAAGCAACCCGGTTCCAGCTTGAGAAAGGCGGCGCCGGTCTCGCGGCGAATCGCGAACCACAGCGCCTCGTACTCGGTGGGAGCGGACGCGAAGCCGCCCATCGGCACATACGCCATTTTGCCGGCGAATATGGGCAGCTGTTTCAGCAAGACGAGGGCGCCGGCACAGATGCGGTCATTGTCGTTCAATGTGACAATGCGCGCGTCCCAGCCGAACTTCTGCTTCAGCATGCCCCAACGAGATAGCTGCAGCAGATGCGCGCGCGGATGGGACTGAACAAAGTCATCCCAGTCGGCGGACTCGCTGCAATTAGAATCGGAGGCCATCGCGATTTCTCTGGTTGCGGTCATAGGCTGGGCTCTGCTGAGCTTGGCGATGATTCATTGTAACAGTTTAGGGCGGAGATTCCTGTGCGACGCGCGCCAAGTTGTCGGCGGCAATCGCAAAAGCCGAGTCCAAAAGTCCGTTGCATAACAAAAACGCTACTGCTATACTTATCCCGTTTGTGATAAATGGCGCAAACTCTCGGGCTTTGACGCGGGTTTCGGAATTGGCGAGCAGCGCGAGGGGATAGCTGTTTACAGGATTCGGCGCGATGAACGTACTTAACGAGTGGGCATTTATAGGCTTGTTTGCGGTGCTGGCGCCGGTGTTCCCGGCCTTGCCGATAGTCATCGCCTGGCTCTTCCGACCGCGCAAACCGAATGTGTTGAAGAGCTCCACCTACGAGTGCGGCGTCGAGACCATCGGCGACGCCTGGGTGCAGTTTAGAGTGCAGTACTACATTTATGGTCTGATTTTTCTCGTGTTTGATGTCGAGATGGTGTTCCTGTTCCCGTGGGCGGTGGCCTACAACGAGATGAGTTTGTTCGGTTTTGTCGCTGGTTTCCTGTTTATCTTCCTGCTGACGGACGCGCTGTTTTACGCCTGGAAGAAGAACGCGCTGGATTGGAAATAGGGTCGAGCTGAGGCGGGCTGGAGACGACATGGACGAAGTTTGCACGGGCTTATGCCACCTGCTCGTTGAGTCGGGCGCTGACGCCGGGCTGGCGCGGTTCCTGTCGCTTTTGGTCGGCGTCCTTCTGGTCAGCGGCATTCCCTTGATAACGGTCATCTTGCTCATTTGGATCGAGCGCAAGGTGGCGGCGCGCATTCAAGACCGCATCGGACCCAATCGCGTTGGACCGGTTGGCTTACTGCAAACTATCGCCGACATGATCAAGCTCTTGAGCAAGGAGGATATCACGCCGACCGCGGCCGATCGTGTGCTGTACAACGCCGCGCCGCTGGTGTCCTTCGCCTCGGTCGTGCTAATCTGGGCGGTCATTCCCTTCACGCCCTTCCATTTCGGAGTTGATTTGGAAATCGGCGCGCTGTACTTCGTAGCGATCGCCTCTTTTGGCACGCTGGCGATCATGGTCGCCGGCTGGGCCAGCAACAACAAGTACGCGCTTCTCGGCGCCTTTCGTGTGGTGTCGCTGCTGGTGAGCTATGAGGTGCCGCTGGTATTCGCCTTGCTCGTGCCCGTCATGCTGGCTGGCAGCATGAGCCTGCTCGATATCGTCAATGCGCAGACGGGCATGTGGTTTGTGGTGTTGTCGCCCTTGGCCTTCGTGATCTTTTACGTGTCGGCACAGGCCGAGACCGGACGGGCGCCATTTGACCTCATCGAAGCCGAGTCCGAGCTGGTGGCTGGCTTCAACATCGAATACTCGGGCATGAAATTCGGCATGTTTTTCGCCGCCGAGTTCCTGCACGTTTTCACCAACGGCATCCTGATGGCGCTGCTGTTTTTCGGCGGCTGGATGGGTCCGCTCTATTATGAATCGCCGCTGATCGCTTTCGCCTGGTTGGGCGCGAAAGGCGGTCTCATCTATTTCACGACATTGTGGCTGCGCAATACCGTGCCGCGTTTGCGCATCGATCAGATCATGGCATTCAACTGGAAATTTCTGGTGCCGCTTTCAATTGCGAATCTGATATTCATATCGCTGGCGCTAAAGGTGATGCAGGAATTGGGCATTTCGCCGCGCGATCTGGTCAGCGCCGGCTTCGTCGAGCTACTGCCGACGACGGTGGTTTTGCTGCTGATCAATGGCGCGATGACCGTCTACTTGCTGGGCCTCTTGCGCAAGCGCGGTCAAGAGGCGCGGCGCGAATCGATGGCGGCTCGAGCGGCGCTGGCGCAGGCGGCGGACTAGGGAGAGCGGCGAGATGGCATTGAACGCGGTCACAATCGGATTCGTCGTCTTTTCAATACTGACGCTGGGCGGCGGCATCGGCGTTGTCACGACGCGCAATCTTTTTCAGGGCACGATTTGGCTTATGGTGAGTTTGTTTGGCGTGGCCGGATTCTTCATTCTGTTGAGCGCGCCCTTCCTGGCGGCGGTGCAGATTCTGGTTTACATCGGCGCCATCGCGATTCTGATCACCTTCGCGGTCATGCTGACGCGCAGCGTGACGCGGATCAAAACGCGCTATATCCGAGTCGTGCCGAGTTTCGTCGGCTCGCTGCTGCTGTTTCTGGTCTTGCTCTTTGGCATCACCGTGCCGATCTTCGGGGGCCATTTGCCGGAGTCGGCGCCGGAGTACGTGGCTTCGACTCGAGACCTCGGTATCGCCCTGGTTGACGAGAACGGCTATGTCGTGCCGTTTCTGCTGGCGTCGGTCTTGTTGACGGCGGCGATGATCGGCGCGATCTTCATCGCCCGCGACGAGAAGGCTTAGGGAGGAAGCTTATGCTCGTGCCTCTCTGGATGTATCTGGCGGTCGCTGGCGCGTTATTCTCGATTGGCGTCTTTGGCGTCTTGGCACGCCGCAACGCTGTCGCGATATTGATGAGCGTCGAGTTGATGCTGAACGCGGTAAATATCAATCTGGTCGCCTTTTGGCGCTACAGCGAGACGAGCACCGACTTGCTGCTTAACGGCTATGCTTTCACGGCTTTCGTGTTGATAGTGGCGGCGGCGGAAGCGGCGGTCGGTTTGGCGATTATCATCACGGTGTATCGCAATCGGCGTTCGGTGATACCGGAAGAAGCCGTCGCGCTCAAAGGATAAGGACCGCCATGGACTTCCTCAACGATCCTAACGCTCTGCCCTGGCTGATCCCGGCTGGTCCGCTGCTGGCATTCCTCATCATCACGTTGGTCACCAACAAGTCGAAGCTGGTTCCCGCGACCGATCATCATGAATATGGCGGACATCATCCGGATTATGACGGCATGATGGTGCCGGTGGTTCATCCCTGGAGTCGCGTCATCAGCGTCATAGTCGGCATGACAGGCGTACTCGCCGCGCTATTGTTAAGCTGGCAGACCCTTGCCAACGCGTCGCTGTTGCATCATTTGGGGCAGGATGCGCTCGCCAGCAGCATCGCCTGGATGGACACGGGCACGACGGCCTTTCACATGGGCGTCTTAGTGGATCCGGCGACGGTCATCATGCTGGTCATGGTGCCGATCGCGGTGTTGATGATCTTCATATATTCCATCGGTTATATGGCGCATGACCCGCGGCAGGCGCGCTTCTTCGCCTTGATCTCGCTCTTTGCCGGCGCCATGCTGACGCTGGTGGTGGCTGATAATGTGCTGCTGCTCTTCGTCGGCTGGGAGATCATGGGTGTCTGTTCTTATATGCTCATCGGTTTCTGGTTCGAAAAAGAAAGCGCCTACAAAGCCGCCATCAAAGCCTTCACCACGACGCGCATCGCCGATGTCGTCATGCTATTGGGCATCGCTTATCTCTACAGCATCACTGGCACGCTCAGCTTCCGCGAGATCATGTACAATCCGGAAGCGCTGGATTTGCTGGCGACGACCACGCCGATCATCTTCGGCGGCTGGACCGTCAGCGCCGCGAGCATCATCGGCATTTTTCTCATCATCGGCACGGTCGGCAAGTCAGCGCAATTCCCGCTGCATGTCTGGCTGCCAGACGCGATGGAAGGTCCGACGCCCGTCAGCGCGATGATTCACGCTGCGGCGATGGTTTCGGCCGGCATCTTTTCGCTCGTTCGCTTGTATCCGCTGTTTGCGGCCGGCGGCGATCCGCATCATGGGATATTGACTGAGCCGCTGGCTTTCATGGCGGTAGTTGGCGCCTTCACGGCATTGCTGGCGGCGACGATGGCTTTGGCGCAGAACGATGTTAAAGCGGTGCTTGCCTATTCGACGATATCGCAGCTTGGCTTTATGATGGCGGCTTTGGGCATCGGCGCCTATATTGCGGCCGCGTTCCATCTCATCACGCACGGCTTTTTCAAGGCGCTGCTCTTTATGGCGGCTGGCTCGGTCATCCATGGCATGGAGCACGGCGAGCATCACGCGCATGAACACGGCGATCACGGCCATGATGACCATGATCATCACTTCGACGCTCAGGACATGATGAATATGGGCGGGCTGCGCAAGACTATGCCTGTGACCTTCTGGACATTCCTGATCGGCGGATTGTCGCTCTCTGGCTTGCCGCTCATCACGGCCGGTTTCTGGTCCAAGGATGAAATTCTGGCTGACGCCTGGCTGTTGCTGGACAAGTATGGCAGCGGCGCGCACGGTCTGGTGTTTGTGCTGCTGGCGCTGGCGGCTTTCATGACCGCCTTTTACACCATGCGCCAAATCTCGCTGACCTTTGGCGGCGAGCCACGCAGTGAAGCGGCGAAACACGCCAACCTGGGGCAGGGCCTCATCAGCTTCACGATGACCTTGCCGCTATTGATTCTGGCTGTCTTTGCCATCGGCGCTGGATTCGTCGGCGTGCCGACCGATTTTCCGGTTCTGGGTCCGATATTTTCGCCGGAGTACAACAATTTCAAGCATCTGATGATTGAATCGCTGCCGCTGCCCGAGGCGACTGCCGCCTTCGCTTCTCTGCCCGATTACCACGCGAAGCCGCCGCCATTCAACATCGTGCCAGTGGCGACGTCTTTCATCGTCGCGCTGCTGGGTTTGTGGCTGGGCTACATGATGTATTGGCGGAGGCCATTGCGAGCTGGGCAGCCCGATCCGCTTGTGAAGACGCTGGGTCCGCTGCATACGTTATTCCAGAATCGCTACTATCTTGATGACATTTATGGCGAGGTTTTCGTCCAGCCATCGCAATGGCTGGCGCGGCAAGTGATCGTCTTGCTCGACCGCGGCATCATCGACGCGCTGCTGCATATCATCGCGCGCATCGCCGCCTGGCTGGGCGACCTGACGAAGGTCTTGAACCTGTGGCTGATTGACGGCGTCGGCGATGGCATCCCCATCGCGATATTCCACGCGGGCGGCTGGCTGCGGCGGATGCAGAGCGGGCGCGTGCAGCTTTACTTGCTGCTGGTGCTGGCGGCGGCGGCGGTGATTGGCATCGTCCTGGTTCTATCGGCGGGCGCGGCGCTGGCGCAATAGGGAGACGCATTCATGATCGATGTCTTTGGGATAGACGCGCTCTCCGTTCTGGTCTTCGGTCCGGCATTGAGCGCATTCATCGTGGCGTCGCTCGCCTCTTTGGCGCCAAGCAAGCAGCTCGGGCGTTGGACGGCGTTGATCCTGTCGCTATTGTTGGCGCTGCTGTCGATCAAAGTCTTCTTCGATTATCAGGCGGCTGGTTTGGCCATCGGCGATGAGCAGTTCATCGTCACGCAGGACTCGCCCTGGTTTGAGGCGCTCGGCGCTCGCTGGACATTGGGCATCGACGGCATCAGCGTCGTCATGGTCTTGCTAACTGGCATCTTGACGCCATTGGCAGTTTTGGCGAGTTGGAACATTGAAGACCGCTCGAATATGCATCTGGCGCTGCTGCTCCTGTTTGAAACGGGCAGCATGGGTGTTTTCGTGGCGATGGACCTGATGGTTTTCTTCCTATTCTATGAGTTGACGCTCGTGCCGATGTACTTCCTCATCAATCAGTGGGGCAGCCTGCCGAAAGCCGGCATCAGATTCAGCGGTCGTTTTTATGCCTCGACGAAGTTCATGATCTATTCTTTTGGCGGCACGCTGGGCATGCTACTGGCGACCCAACTCATCGGCTGGTCAGCCGGCACTTACAACATTGCCGATCTTACCGAGATATGGCCCCACTTCCGCCAGGGGGAGGCGCTGCTCGGCATAGAGGTCAGCACGGTCAAGGCGCTGGCTTTCGCCGGCTTCTTCGTCGCCTTTTGCATCAAAGTGCCGATTTGGCCCTTCCACACCTGGCTGCCTGATGCCCATGGCGAAGCGCCAACCGCCGGTTCCATGTTGCTGGCTGGCATCATGTTGAAGCTCGGCGCTTATGGTTTCATCCGATTGGTCGTTCCGTTCTTCCCCGATGTCTGGCTGACCGAGGTCGTCATCATCGGCGTGAATGTGGCGACGCTCTTCGCGATTCTCTCTGTTGTCGGCATCGTGCTTGGCGCCTTCGCCGCATTTGGCCAGACCGACATAAAGCGACTGGTCGCCTACAGCTCGGTCAACCATATGGGCTTCGTCGGCATCGGCATCGCCGTCTTCGCCCAGACCTACGCGCAAATCTGGACGGGCGCGGATCTAGGCGCCGATATTCAGACGGCGATCCTGGCGGGCAACGGCACGGTCTTGCAGATGTTTAATCACGGGCTGAGCTCGGCTGGCATGTTTTTGTTGGCTGGCGCGCTCTATCACAAGACGCATACCCGCGAGCTCAGCGATTACGGCGGGCTCTGGGTGAAAGCCCCTGTCTTCGGCGCGATTTTGCTATTCACCAGTTTCGCCAGTCTGGGATTGCCGGGCTTGAACGGCTTCGTAAGCGAGTTCCTGATCGTGCGCGGCGCGTGGCCAGTATTCACCGCGCTAACGGCGATCGCCATGATCGGCTTGCTCTTCACCGGCGGCTATATCTTGAAGGGCATTCGCGCGGTCTTGCACGGTCCTTTCAATTTGCGCTGGCGCGACTATAGCCTGGAATTGACGCCGGCAGAGCTGCTTGGGATGGCGCCTCTAATCCTTTTGATGTTGTTGACCGGCGTCTATCCCAACTGGATACTGCCGCTGATCAACACGACGGTTTCGTCCATTTTCGCCGGCCTGGCGAGCTAGGATTGCCCCTATGGAAGCCACGGGATTCTCCGTCCTCACTGCGATAATCTTCATCCCGATCATTGCGGGGGTGGTCATCCTCTTCCTCGATCGCAAGAATCGCGATCTGGTTCGCGGCGTCGGCGTCACCGCGGCCGCGGCTGTCCTGGCGCTATCGCTCGCGGTCTATTTCGGCTACGACAACTTCGTAAAGGCGGACGGCGGCTTAATCGAGAGTCAGCAGGCGCTTCTGGACTCTGGGGCCGAACTAAGCGGCGCGCAAATGTTCGCGGACGCGCTCGCCTTTGAACAGCGCGTAGTCTGGGTTGAGTCGCTCGGGATCGCTTATCACGTCGGTGTTGACGGTGTCTCCGCGCCGATGGTTTTGCTCACCGGCATGGTCGCCGTGGCTGGCGTCTTGATTTCGTGGAATATTGAAGATCGACTACGCGAATTCATGGCATTTTTCATGTTTCTCGTCGCCGGAGTCTACGGCGTTTTCATCGCGGTTGATCTCTTCATGCTCTTCTTCTTCTACGAGTTGGCGATCTTCCCGATGTATTTGCTCATCGCTGGTTGGGGCTGGGTCAAGCTGCGCGAATACGCTGCGATGAAGCTGACGCTGTACATCTTGGTCGGCTCGGTATTCGCGTTGGTCGGCGCGGTGGCGATGTACTTCGCCGCTGGCGCTTACTTCACTGGCAGCGGCGCCGACGTCTTTGAAGCAGCAGTCGCCAGCGGCATCTTGCCGGCCGACAGCGGAGCCTACAGTTGGAGCATCGTGCAATTGACCCTGGCTGCTGAAAACGGCGCCTTCGCGATTGAGATCTTGGGCATCGATGGCTTGAATTTTGAGCGCTTCTGGTTCCCCTTTATGTTTATGGGCTTCGGCGTTCTCGCTGGCGTCTTCCCCTTCCACAATTGGTCGCCCGATGGCCATGTGGCCGCGCCCACGGCCGTCTCCATGATTCACGCTGGCGTCTTGATGAAAGTCGGCGCGTTCGCCGCTTTGCGCTCGGGGATGCAACTGCTGCCCGATGGCGCCGATACGCACCTGCCCTGGATCGTCTTTCTGACGCTTATCAACGTCGTCTACGGCGCGCTGATCGCGTTCCGTCAGCGGGACTTCAAATATGTCATCGGCTTCTCCTCAGTCAGCCATATGGGTCTGGTCAGCATGGGTTGGGCGACGATGAACTTGACCGGCATGACCGGCGCTGGCATCCAAATGTTCAGCCACGGCGCGATGACGGCGCTTTTCTTCGGCGTTGTCGGCATGGTTTACGACCGTTCGCACACGCGCGATATCCCGAGCTTGGGCGGCTTCATCAAGGTGATGCCCTGGGTCGGCGTCGCCTTTGTCATCGGCGGTTTGACCAGCATGGGCATGCCCGGCTTGAGCGGCTTCATAGCGGAGTTTCCGATATTCCAGGGCATGTGGGCGGCCTCGGAGCAGATCACGCTTCAGCTAGGCGCTTTCCAGCTCAGCAACTACTACAGCGTCATCGTAATCATTGCGGCGCTGGGCATCGTCATCACCGCCGCATATGTGCTGCGCGTCGCGGGCCAAGTCTTCTTCGGCGAGTTTGACGCCGCGCGTTACCACGATGTCGGCAATATCGAGATGACCGACCGCATCGTCTTGATCATATTGGGCTCGCCGTTGATCATCCTCGGTTTGTATCCGCCGATCATGGCGCCAATGATCGAGTCCGGTATCCGTCCCTTAATCGCCTTGCTGGGAGGTGGCTAGATGGAATTTGATCTCTGGGCGCAGCTTCCATCAGTCTTGCCGGAGATCGGCCTGACCGCGCTGGCGATCCTCGTACTGTTCGCCGATATTTATGGGTCGCCGGCCGCACGGCGCAACGTTGTCTTTATCTCCGCTGTTGGCATGGCGCTTTTGGCGCTGGTCCCGCTTATCTGGCTGCCCGATCCCAAGCTCTTCGAGAATGGCGCGCTGCTTTGGGGCGGCATGGTCAATTACGATCCGCTTTCGCAAATCTTCAAGGTCATGCTCCTACTTGCCGGGGCTGTCACCTGTTTGATGGCGGCGGGCGATAAGGGTGTTGGCGATAAAGGCGAGTTCTATCTCATTGTTATCGTCGCCACTCTCGGCGGCTTGATGATGTCGAGCGCCAGCGACCTGATCCTGGTTTTCGTCGCGCTGGAGACGCTCTCGATTCCGCTCTATATGCTGGCGAGCTTCCGCCGCGGCGACGCGCGCTCGGCTGAGAGCGGCATGAAGTACTTCCTGTACGGCGCCTTCGCTTCGGCAATCATGCTATTCGGCTTCAGCCTGCTTTATGGCTTCACCGGCACGACCGGTCTGAGCGGCATCGCTGACGCCATAAACAGCAGCGTCGGCGACAGCGTCGTCGCCGTCATGACCGCGCTCGTGATGGTGGTGGTCGGTTTTGGCTTCAAGATCAGCGCCGTGCCCTTCCACTTTTGGACGCCCGATGTCTACGAAGGCGCGCCAACGCCGGTGACAGCATTTGTCAGCGTATCCAGCAAGGCGGCCAGCTTCGTACTGCTGGTGAGGTTCCTTACCGCCGCGTTCCCGGTCGATCTCGTCATCGGCGGCGTGATCATCCAGGATTTCTGGGTCAACCTGCTGATCGTGATTTCAATTGTGAGCATGACGCTTGGCAACGTGGTCGCCTTGCGCCAGAGCAACATCAAGCGCTTGCTGGCTTATTCGTCGATTGCGCAAGCCGGCTATACGCTGATCGGGGTGGCGGCATTGCAGGGCGCGAACGACAGCCTGGCAGTGGCGTCGGTGTCGTTCTATATGTTCATGTACATCTTCACGAATCTGCTCGTATTCGGCGGCGTAATTCTATTCATCGCGGCGACCGATTCTGAAGAGATCAGCGATATGGCTGGCTTGAATCGCCGCAGTCCCTGGTTGGCGCTCTTTATCACGATCGGCTTGCTCTCGCTGGGCGGGATACCGCCGGCGGCTGGCTTCTTCGGCAAGTTCTTATTGTTCCAGGCGGCAGTCAATTCCAATCTCGTCGGCTTGGCGCTAATCGCAGTCACCAACGCCATCATCGCCCTCTACTATTATCTCGTGGTCATCAAAGTCATGTACGTGGATTCAGGACCGGACGATGATGTGCCGATCGCCATCCCGCGGTCGTATGCCTGGTCCCTGGGCATAACCGCCTTGGTCGTTATTCTGCTCGGGACGATCGCCGTCACGCCGGTTTACGATTGGGCGGCATTGGGGGCGCTCGGATTATAGTCGCTGTAGCCATAGGATTTCGATTGTGATAAAATTCTCGAAGTCTGTCCGCTGGTCGGGTGGGTCAGTCAATGATGAGATACGCATGTCATGGCGCGCGACAACAACCCGCTGACAACATACGGATTGGTGGCGGGGGTTGTTGGACAGGTAGGCTGTATAGTCTTGCTTG
Source organism: Anaerolineae bacterium (assembly GCA_022824465.1). Taxonomy (GTDB): domain Bacteria; phylum Chloroflexota; class Anaerolineae; order Aggregatilineales; family Phototrophicaceae; genus UBA6055. The sequence continues at coordinate 156,780 of JAJDZV010000009.1, read as the reverse complement.
TCATTTTAGCAACGATATTACTGGGCTTGGCATTGGATGAAGCTTTCGGGACGCGCCCAACCTTCATCTTCGTGATGTTGCTGGTTAGCGTTCCGGTGAATCTGGCGGCTCTTTTTGTCTATACGCGTCACAAAGCCAGGCAGATGCATAAGGCTGCAAAACTGAAGGAGGAAGAGCTACGTGAATAGTTTCTGGAACGGAAAGCGCCGCTATGTCGCTTTGCTGTTATTCCTGGCTGGCGTATTTGTCGCGCTGGTCGTGCCTCCGGTCATCCCGTTCATCCAGCTTCCCGGCGAGAATCTTCCGGCGGGATACGATATCCCCTTCACGGATATACGGATCACCAACACGCTAGTAGCGGCGGTAATCGTTTGGATCTTACTGCTGCTATTTGTGGTTTACATCGCGCGGCGGCGCCCGAGCGACGGAAGCGAAGTTCCGCCTGGCGGTTTCTACAATATGTTCGAAGCGCTGTATGAGGGCCTGATGGGGTTCATCGGCGGCATCGCTGGCGGTCCGCATTTCCGTTTGATCTTCAACATGTTCATGACCATCTTCCTGATCGTGCTGCTGTCGAACTGGATGTCGCTGGTCCCCGGCATCGACACTGTCGGTTTCATCCACGCTCACACCAAGGAGAAGTTTGATCCCGCTACTGAGGAGTACAAGGTCATCACGACCGACGGTTTCGAGATCTATCAGGGCTTCCTCGGCATCTCGTACGTCAACGGACAGTGCGATTGGATCAGCCCGGAGGATGAAGCGGCGGCTGACGCGACGGCTCTGGCTCGGGCTGAGACTGCCGCCCTTGCAGCGCAGCAAAGCCAGCTGGAAGCCGATGCTTACCAGCGATATCAAGCGGCGCACGGCGGGCACGGTGATGAAACGCATGCCGACGAAGCCAGCGACGACCACGGCGACGATCATGCGACGGAAACGGACGCGTCTGACGCCATGGCTATGGCGCGGCAGGATGTTCTAAACGCGCGCACAGCCGAGAAACAGGCGCGGCGCGATCGCGGCTGCTATACCGGCGTCGGCCTCTCGTCTTGGGAGGACGGCTACGAGCAAGCCGAGAAGGACGGGAAGAAGGCGCCGATCCCGCTGCATCCAGACCCGAAGAGCGAAGACGCGAAACGCGTGCCTTGGGTGGTTCTGCCCTGGGTGCGCGTCGCCTCGACCGACTTGAACATGACCTTGACTTTGGCGATTATCGCAGTCGTCATGGTCCAATACGTCGGCGTCAAAGCGCTGGGCATCGGCTACTTCACCAAGTTCTTCAACTTCAGCACGCTCTTCAAATCGCCGTTGGGCGGCATTGATGTGGCCGTGGGCTTGCTGGAATTGATCGGCGATTTCGCCAAAGTTCTCTCGTTTAGCTTCCGTCTTCTGGGCGCGATGTTCGCCGGGGCGATTCTGCTCTTCGTGATGAGCTTCCTGGTGCCGATTCTGCCATGGCCCTTCTTCATCCTGGAGTTTTTCGTCGGCGCCATTCAGGCTTTGGTCTTTGCCCTGTTGACGGCGATATTCATGCAGTTGGCGACGATCAGCCATCATCACGATGATGATCATGATCACGCCGACGCGCATTAACAATCTTGCACGCGTAGAACGATTACCAAATTGGAGGAAACATCGATGGATCCACAATCAACGATAGTCTTGGGCAAAGCGGTTGGCGCGGGCTTGGCGATGATCGGCGCGGCTGGCGGCGGTATCGGCATCGGGCTCTCGGTCGGCGGCGCGGTAATGGCGATGGGACGCAACCCTGATCACACGCCGACCATTCAGACGAACATGATCCTCGGCGTCGCTTTCGCCGAAGCGGTCGCCATCTACGCGCTCGTTGTGTCGCTCATTATCCTGTTCGTACTTAGTTAAGCCTCGGGCGCAACAGGAGGACACTATGGAAGCATTGGGAATTAACCCCGGGATGATGCTGATTTGGCTGATCGCCTTCATCATGCTCTACGTGCTGCTGACCCGCTTTATCTATGACCCGCTGACGAACGTGCTCAACGAACGGCGCAATCGCATCGCCAAAGGCTTGGAAGACGCGGCGGCGGCGGCGCGCGCCCGGGAAAGCGCTGAAGCGGAAGCGGAAAAGATCCTGGCGCAAGCCCGCAGCGAAGCGCAGAAGGTGATTGACGACGCGCGCGGACGAGGCGAGGAAGTCGCCGCAAGCATCGAGCAAGACGCCCGCCAGGAAGCAGCCAGGATCCAATACGACGCGCAGAACGAGGCGGTTGCGATTCGCAATCAGGAGCTGGGCAACTTGCGCGAGCAGGTGCTGAATATCTCGGTGGCGGTCGCCAGCCGCATCCTGGACGAGAGCATCAATAAGTCCAAACAGAATGCCCTGGTCAACGGCTTTATCGCCGACCTGCCGGATGGCGCCAAAGGCTTGGGCGGCAGCGTCGAGGTCGTAAGCGCTATGCCCTTGACCGCGGCCGAACAGAAGAAAGTCCAGTCGGAAGTTGGCGCCGACGAAGCCGAATTCTCGGTTGATCCCGCGATTCTCGGCGGTCTGATTGTGCGCTGGGCGGGCGGCATGGTGGACGGCAGCGTCCGCTCGCAGTTGAATGAACTGGCGCGCGGCTTGAGCTAGCGCTGCACTACATTTCAACTTAGTTTCAAGCGCGTCGGCTCGTTCCCGGCGCGTTTGCGTTTGTCATTGCCGCACAACCATGCTTGAATTGGATTACGGCTGCAATGTGCGAGGACATCATGGCTGCGACTTTGGAACAGCTATTTGCTGAGATTCCCGCGGAATATGTCCTGTCATCATGCGGCGATTTGGCGACGCGTATCAGCGCTGAAGTAGTTGAGTCGAGCGGGGAGGTACAACCCGGCGGCCTGTTCGTCGCGCGCGTCGGGCAGACGGCCGATGGCCACCGCTTCATCCCGCAAGCCATAGAAGCTGGCGCTGCCGCCATCGTCGGCGAAAGGCGCATTGAAGGCTTGACCGTTCCCTGTGTGCAGGTCAAGCGTGCGCAGGATGTCTTGGGACCGCTGGCTGCCGCCTGGCACGGTTTCCCGTCGCGGAAGCTCGCGGTCTTCGGCGTCACCGGCACCGACGGCAAATCCACGACCTGCCATCTGTTGCACAGCATTCTGAAACGCGCGCCGGGCGTCCGCGCCGGTTACATCAGCACGATCTCGGCTGAATTCGGCGACGAGTCCGCCGCCACCGGTCTGCACGTCACGACCCCGGGCGCGCCTCGCGTCCAGGCTTACCTGGCGAAAATGGTCGAGGCTGGCATCACGCATTGTGTCCTGGAGATGACCAGCCACGGCTTGGCGCAGGGCCGGCTGAACGGCGTTGACATTGATGTCGCGGTCCTGACCAATGTCGCGCACGAGCATCTCGACTTTCACGGCAGCTGGGAAGACTATCGCGCTGCCAAAGCGACTATGTTCCACATGCTGAGTCGTGCCTATCGCAAACCGAATCTGGTCAAGACGGCCGTGATCAACAATGACGACCCGTCCGCCGAATACTTCGCCGCGATACCGGTGGAGCGAAGGGTCACTTACGGCATCGTGAATCAGGCGGATTTTCGCGCTTGCAAGATCGCTCATCGACCTTCGACAATCGAGTTTAGCGTAGACAGCCAGCAGGTATCCCTGCGACTTGCTGGCGAGTTTAATATCGCAAACGCCCTGGCGGCAATTGGCGCGGCTCGGGAAGCCGATATGCCCTGGGCGGCGATCCGCGAGGGTATTGCCGCGGTTGACCTCATTCCCGGGCGCATGGAGCGGATTGACCTTGGACAAGACTTTATCGCCATAGTCGATTTCGCGCATACGCCGAACGCCCTGAAGCGAGCGCTGAAGGCTGGGCGGCAGATGCTGCCGCCGGGCAAACGACTTATAGCCGTATTCGGCAGCGCTGGATTGCGCGATGTGGAAAAACGCCGGCTCATGGCGGAAACCTCGGCGCGACTCGCCGACATGACGATTCTCACGGCCGAAGATCCGCGGACGGAGTCGCTCAAAGACATCCTGGCAATGATGAAGGCGGGCTGTCTGGCGCGGGGCGGCGTCGATGGCAAGACCTTCATCGCTGTACCCGACCGCGGCGAAGCAATTCATGTGGCTTGCCAGATGGCGGAGCAGAGTGATTTGGTGATGGCTTGCGGCAAAGGCCATGAGCAAAGCATGTGCTTCGGCACGACCGAGTACGCCTGGGATGATCGCGATGCGATGCGCTCGGCCTTGCGCGGCGCGCCTTTGGCGACCTTGCCGACAGCGAGGAAGCATAAGCTTGCGCCCGATTGAGTGGCTGGCGGAGTCTGTGCTGCTGTTGTTCGCCGCCGCCATGCGCATTCGGGGCATCAGCCACTGTCAACTGGATCCGGTGTACTTTCCCTCTTACGCGCCTTTTGGTGTGGCGCGCGAATAGCTTCCGATCCATCGCGATGAATTCTTCAATGTTGGCGCGCCAGCAAATATGGCGCTGCGAAATCGCCTGAATCCAGTATTCTTTTACTAATCGACGTTCATAATGAACACTTATTTTGTCATGTTCCAAGTCACCGGGGCGCTCGCCGTCAATCGCTTGCCGACCGCGAAGGCGAGTCTCTGCGCGCCTTTGCCGATATTCCGCGCTAGGTTTTCTCGCGCATGTATTCTGTTTTCGGCGGCATGCCGCAAGCTTATGCAATGGCGAGGTTGGCCGCGAATCGCTTTGCCGCGCTTTACGACGGCTTGGCGGCAAGCACGCGCTAAAATGCCGCCGCCGTCGCGCCGCTCCTCATTTGCGCGGGCTTGCTTCTAACCTATGGCCAGCGCTCGGTTCGGTTCGCGCGCTGCGTCAGACTCAGTTGGCTGTTGGCGCCAATTGTCTTCGCGATCGGCAGTCCCTATGTCTTGCGTGACGTAGAGCGCTTCTTGCAAGAATTCACCTATGTAGAGGGTTCGCATACCAACGCGGCTGACGGCGGGCTCGACTACGTGCAGGTGGATCATCTGAGTGGGTTGGCGCATGTAAATTTGTTCGCCGGACAGATGTACTTGGGCACGGCGATTTTGGTCTTGGCAGCGGCGTCGGGGTTGGCTGCCTGGTAGGAAGTGCCGCAACGTGACTACCGCAGCCGCATTGCGCTTAGCCTGAGCGTAGCTCTCGTCTGCGCCGCGATCCTGCCTTTCACACTGGTCGCCCGGCGCACAATTCGACTGCGGAGTGACTCGCTGATTCCGCGCGCAGTCTATCGTGCCGTCCGATGTAGTCGCCCAGAATCGCGACTACGTACGCGGTCTCTTCCATAGTTTTCGGCGCGTCGCAGAAATCCAGCGTCCGGCCGGGATCGGTTCCGAAGTCTTGGTCAACATGGCCGCGCGTTGGCATCACCCGACGCCAATCCTGTACGGTATCAATCCCGCGCGCTGTGAGGCCTGACGGCGGCGCGCTTGGCCATTAACTTAGACATTGCTTCTGCGCAAATATGGTAAAATCGCTACGAAGCGTAGCCATGAGGCGCCCGTGCGCGATCTGGGCATCGTCATCGTCAATTGGAATACGCGCGACCTACTCTTGCGCTGCCTGGAGACGGTCTTCGCCAGTCAAGGCGAGGTCGCATTTCGCGCCGTCGTTGTTGACAACGCTTCTGAAGACGGCAGCGCCGCGATGGTCAAGCGCCACTTTCCGCAGGCTGAAGTCATCATCAACAGTGAGAATATCGGTTATCCCCGCGCAAATAACGTTGGTTTGCGTCATCTGGGCTATCATGCCCCTGGTGAAGTGGCGGCCGCCGCCCCGCGGTACGCCTTGCTGCTCAATCCGGACACGGAGTTGCCCGAAACCGCTTTGGCGAGCATGGTACGATTCATGGATTCCCGGCCCGATGTAGGCGTCGCCGGTCCCAAGCTGGTCCTGGAGGACGGCAACCTGGACAAAGCCTGCCGCCGCGGTTTTCCCACACCGATGGTTAGCCTCTATCACTTCTCCGGCTTGGCGAAAGCATTCCCGCGGAATCCGCGTTTCGGGCGCTACAATATGTCATTTGCTGACGAAAACGAAGAGCTCGAGGTTGATTCGGTCGTCGGCGCCTTTATGCAGGTGCGAAAGTCAGCCATTGAGCAAGTGGGCCTCCTGGATGAAGCCTTCTTCATGTACGGTGAAGACCTCGACTGGGCTTACCGCATCAAGCGCGCCGGCTACAAGGTTTGGTATTATCCGAAAGTTGAGGTGCGCCATGTCAAACGCGCGGCCAGCCGGATGAGCCCGCGAGCGCAATTTGAATTCTGGCGCGCCATGCTTATCTTCTACCGCAAATACTTTCGGCGCTCTACGCTTTTGCCCGTCCACCTGATGATCCTGACGGCGCTATTACTCAAAGGAGGTCCTGGCTTATGGCAGGAGATCCGCAACCCGACGCCTACACGATAAGACCCCGGTCAATCCGCCTGAGCAATGACCATCTCAAGGCGATCTCCAGCCTCACGCTTCTATTCTCAGATCTTGTCATGCTGGTAGTCGCCTTCACATTGAGCTACAAAGCGCGTGAGGTCCTGCCGTTTTTCCCGCGTCCCGAGGACCAGCCGCCGCTTGCGACATATCTGCCGACGATTGTTCTTCACAGCGCGACCGTGATTCTGATGTTCTATTTCTCTCAGCTTTATCATCTGAAACGCGCCTTCAGTCGCATCGACCAATTGCGCCGCGTGGTCGGGGTTGTCACCTTGGGAACGCTGTTGGCCAGCGGCACGCAAGAGTTTCTGTTGCAGAATACCACCCTGGAGACGCTCTATCCGCGGAGCCTGCTCTTTTACGTATGGTTCTTCAGCCTTACCTTGATGGTTGCCGGGCGGGAGCTGCATCGCCGCTTTTGGACGTTCATGCGCCGGCGCGGGGTCACACGCGATAATCTGCTCATCGTCGGCGAGGGCGATATCGCCCACAAAATCACAGAGCACGTCCGCAATAGCCCCGAACTTGGCTATCATATCGTCGGCATTGTTACCGCTGAAGAAAAGCAAGGCGAGATGCTTGGCTATCCTTACATTGGCGCCTATTACGACATCCCGCGCCTCATCGACGATTTGCAGGTCGAGCAGGTCATTGTCGCCCTCTCCGACTATCGGCGGGGCGAACTGGTCGATCTCATCAATCTGTGCCAGCGCGGCAAAGTCGATATCAAGGTATATCCCGACTTGTTTTCCTATATGGCGGGCGAACTTAACGTTGACGACTTGGGCGGCACACCCCTCTTGACCGTGCGCGATATCGCCTTGCGCGGCTGGAAACTTAGCCTGAAACGCGCTCTCGACCTGTTTGGCGCCACGGTCGGCTTGGTGTTGCTCTCGCCCTTTATGTTGATCACTGCGTTGCTCATCCGTCTGGAGTCCAGCGGCTCGGCCTTTTATTGGCAGACACGCATGGGCTTGGACGGAAGACCCTTTCCAATGATCAAGTTTCGCTCTATGCGCGCCGACGCCGAATCCAGCGGAAGGACCTGGACAGTTGAGAATGACGAGCGGGTTACGCGGCTGGGTCATTACATGCGCCGGAGCAATTGGGACGAGATTCCGCAACTCATCAATGTGCTCTTGGGACACATGAGCTTGGTAGGTCCGCGTCCCGAGCGTCCCATGTACGTGCAACAATTCAGGCGGCAAATCCCCGACTATATGATGCGGCACCGGGAGAAGTCAGGCATGACGGGCTGGGCGCAGATTAACGGCCTGCGCGGTGACACCTCCATAGCGCAACGCACCGAAGCCGATCGCTTCTATGTCGAAAACTGGTCGCTTTGGCTTGATATCGTCATCATCATACGCACGATTTGGCAGTCGATTACCCGCTCCAATCCCAATGCCTATTGAGGCAAGAACCGCTATGAATCTCGACACGCTGACGCAAGCCATGCATGACTTTGTGGAGAGCCAAGGCTGGCTCGATGAAAACTCGCCCAAGCAGCAGACGCCAAGGAATCTGGCCATATCGCTGGTCCTGGAAGCATCCGAGGCGCTTGAGTTGTTCCAATGGCGCGAAGATGTCGCCGATCACAGCCAATTGGCGGATGAGCTGGCGGATGTGATGCTCTATCTTTTGCAATTGGCCAGCCTCAGCGACATTGATCTCGGCAGAGCCGTCATGGCGAAGCTCGAGAAAAACTACACGCGCGATTGGGCGGAGGCCGCGTCATCCAAAGCGAGCGAGCAGCCGCAGCCGTAGTTCGCGCGCCCCCAGATGAATTGCCCTCCCTGGACCTCTGCGCTCTATCATTCTCCGCAGCCGGCACTATAATACTTGCCGCTATTCGCGAGGAGCGTCGAACGCTGCAATTGCGGAGCAGCAGGCCAGGCTAGCGGAACAATTCGTGGAAAAAGGAAAGAAGCAATGTCGGAACAGGCTGTCACCGCCCAGAGCGAAGACTTCTCGCGCTGGTATAACGAGATCGTCTACCGAGCTGATCTGGCGGCGCCGAGCCCGGTGCGCGGCTGTGTCATCATTAGGCCTTATGGCTATGAGATCTGGGAAGGCATCAAAGCCGGGTTGGATCGGCGCTTCAAAGCCACTGGTCATCAGAACGCCTACTTTCCGCTCTTCATTCCGGAGAGCTACATCCGGCGCGAAGCGCAGCACGTCGAAGGCTTTAGTCCTGAATTGGCGGTCGTCACCCACGCCGGCGGCAAAGAACTTGAGGAGCCTCTGGTCGTCCGTCCCACATCGGAAACAGTTATCGGCGAAGCCTTCAGCGACTGGATTCAATCCTATCGCGACTTGCCGCTGTTGATCAATCAATGGGCTAACGTGGTGCGCTGGGAGTTGCGCACGCGCCCCTTCTTGCGTACTGCCGAATTCCTGTGGCAAGAAGGGCACACGGCGCACGCCACCCATGACGAAGCCGAAGCCGAAACGCTGCAAATGCTCGACATCTATGCTGACTTCGCCGTCAACGACGCCGCCATTCCCGTCATCAAGGGCGAAAAGAGCCGCCTGGAGCGCTTCGCCGGCGCCCTGCGCACCTACACGATCGAAGCCATGATGCGCGATCGGCGCGCGCTGCAATCCGGCACCAGCCACAATCTCGGCCAGAATTTCGCCAAAGCGTTTGACATTCGCTATCTGACAGAAAACAACAATCAAGAATTCTGCTGGACCACTTCCTGGGGTTTGAGCACTCGCATGGTCGGCGCAGTTGTCATGACGCACGGCGACGACAAAGGTTTGCGTCTGCCGCCGACACTGGCGCCCTATCAAGTTGTGATCGTCCCGATCTATAAGAGTGACGCCCAGCGCAGCGCCGTTATGGACAACGTTGAGCGATTGCGTCAACTGCTCGATTGCGCCGGCATCCGCGTCCACGTCGATACGCGGGATGGGCAGTCGCCCGGATTCAAATTCAACGACTGGGAAATGCGCGGCGTGCCCGTTCGCATGGAAATCGGACCGCGGGACGTCGAAAACAGCAATGCCGTATTGGCGCGGCGGGATATGCTCGGACGCCAAGGCAAGCAGTTCATCTCGCAAGCTGGCGCGCTTGAAGCTGTGCAGACCCTGCTAGCCGATATCCAACAGAGTCTTCTGGATGACGCCGCCGCCTTTCGCGACGCCCACATCACGGACGTATCGTCGTACGACGAATTGCGCGGCGTCATCGAAGCGGGAGATTGGGCGCGCGCGAGCTGGGGCGGCACGGACGCCGACGAGTTGGCGGTGAAAGACGACACCGGCGCCACGATCCGCTGCTTCCCCTTCGAGCCGGATTCGGAGTTGGGCGAATGCGTGTACACGGGCCGCAAAGCAGACCAGGCGGCGCTTTTCGCCAAAGCCTATTAGATAAGCCTCTGTATGTTGCTTGAGTCCGCTTGTCTTCAGGCAGCGCCAGCCTGCGCATGCCGGTCGTCGGCGCAATTCACGCTTCCAAAGAGGCGCAATCTGTGAGAAAATTCAGTCATTGTGAAAATTGACACAATTGGAAGTCTCCTGTAGAATAGTTCCGTGCTAGTGAATAACTGTGTAAAGGTGTGATTTTCTGTAGGAATTAGACGGCGCAGGCTTGCAGAATTGTCAACGTGACGTGTCGGTATGCCGAGCCCGCGAATGAATACTTGCCTATTCTTTCGTTCTTGCCAGATGATATGACCTACCAGCGCAGCACATTTCGTAAACTGATTTCCCATGCGAATACATGGAAGAATCTGGTTAAGCGCCGGCCCGCGTTTGCGCGGATAGACGCAGAACCCTATTGGACAAATTATGGCTGCTTACTTGATCGTTGACGTTGACGACCTGCTCAGATTCACGTCACAAAACGGTATCGACCTGCATGAATTGGCGATTGCCTTGCGCGGCAATGCGGCGCTGGCCGCCGGCTTATTTGATACCAGCAACCTAAGCGCGATTGCCTTTGCCGACTGGCGCTCGCACACAGTCGACGAGAATCAGGTCGAGCCTGAAGCGCTATTCCGCAGCGCGGGCTACGAAATCGTCGAGGTTGATGACCGCGCGACTCTGCCGCAGCGGCTGATCGTACAATACTTCAGCCTGCCGCCGGGCCGCCGCGACGAACTTATCCTGGCAACCACAAATGCCGACATGATGCCCTTGATCTGCCAAATAAGGGAAGTAAGCGAGATGCGATTGCGCGTTTGGGGCGCAGACAACAACATCCTGGCCGGCAGCGTATGCGAAGACGAAATCATCTTCCAGCCCTTCGAGGCATTATCAGGCATCCGCATCAAGAATGTCTGGGTCTATATTGATTTCGAAAACATCTCCATAAGCCTGAACGAACAAGGCTTCGTCGTAAACCTGGACCACCTGATCGAACGCATGGTGTCGCAGGCGCAAGCCCATGGCAAACTGGTCAAAATGGCGGCTTACGCACCCTGGGGCCAGCGTGGCGCCTTGCCCCCGCTTGTCGATTCGTCCGGGCGGGAAATCGCCGGCGACGCGCCCGCGCGCCTGATGATGGCGAACATCGATCCAGTCTTCCACTTGCCCGGCAAGCAAAGCGCGGACATTCGCATCGCTCGTGATGTCTTGACCGACGCGGGCCACCCCGAAGCTGGCGATGTCATCATCCTGGCCACCGGCGATCGTGATTTCAACGACGTCATCAACCCGCTCTTGCAGCGCAACAAAACCGTCATCGTTTGGGGCGTGCGCGGCAGCACCGGTCGCCTGTTGCAGAGCCATCCGTCCCTGCAACTGGAATACATCGATGATTTTACCGAGCTGCAGACGCACCAATCGCTAAGCGCTGTCGAGACGCGCGAAGACACCGAGAGCTTCATCCCCTCGCAGTGGTCGAGTGTCATCATCCAATGCTTCCGCCTTGCGTCCGCCCAGCCGAGCGAGAATGTAACCGAGGCGAGACTCATCCGCCAACTGATCGACGCTGGCGATGTGATTTCGCCGGAACGCGGCGACGATCTGGTCTCGCAGGCTGTGTCCCTGGGCATTCTTCAGCAACAAAGCGCCGGCGTCATCCAACTCAACCTCCAGCATCACATAGTCGAAAAGACCCTGCTCATCGTCAATCGCCTCGTGCGCCGCGTCGCCAACACATTAAGCACGCGCAGTTGGGAATACGTAAACTACGGTTTCCTGCTGAAAGGATTGGCGATGGAGCGCGATCTCGACCGCCCGGGCATGAACGAAAACGACCAGTGGCGTTCCCACTGGATCGATTGCCTGGTGCGTGAAGGCGTGCTGCAGCGGGATCTCGTGCCGCACCGACACAATCCGGAAGATCTCGTGCCCGTGATTCGAATTCCCGCCGCGGTTGACGACCGGATCCTGCCTCAAGCGGACGACGACGCGGGCGCTGCCGATGTCGCGGCGCAGGACTGGCAAGGCGTGCCGCCGCACAAACTCAGCGAGGTCGAGCCGCTGGTGGCGCGCATGGTCACGCGGATTGTCATCAGCGTGCAGCAGTTCACCAGCTTCCGCAACTTTGCCTGGTGCCCATTGGGCAGCTTGCATCGCCGCCTGCGTGAATTCGACAGCGGCATAATCTTCCAGCACGCCGTGGAATACCTCTTGGTTAACGAGATGGTCACGGTCAATGAATACGCCAATCCGCGCAGCGACTATAACACCAAGGGCATTGAACTTTACGAGAGCCATCCTTTTGTGGCCGTTCTGCTGGCTGAGCGCGATGAATTCGTTCGCGTCTTGCTGGCGATGTATCACAACAATGTCACAATCTCTCAGCCAAATATTGAAGAGCGCCTCAACAGCGGCTGGGATGTGCCGCTCTGGATATCTACCATGCGCGTCGAAAATGTGCTCAATCCGCTGCCTGGCAGAACCGACCAGTTCAGCCTATTCCGCACCCACCACTCGGTGAAGTTGGTCGCGAATGACGAAGTCGATGAATTAGCCGCGGCGAACCACTAGCTGGCTATTGTCCGCCGGTGATTGTACTGATACAATTTGCCCGTGATATTGACCGACAGGCAACCGCTCCTGCCTGTCCGGTGTCTAGCGAAAGGACGGAGACCGTGCCCTTGGATAGAGCAACGAAAGACCGCATCATTAAAGACTTCGCGCGCGAAGAAGGCGACACCGGCTCGCCCGAAGTGCAAATCGCCTTGCTGACCGCGCGCATCAGCCAGCTGACCGAACATCTGAAGGTCCACAATCACGATGAACATTCGCGCCGCGGGTTGCTCAAGTTGGTTGGGCAGCGCCGCCGCCACCTGCGCTACATTTCACGCAAGAAGCCGGAAGTCTATCGTGACTTGCTTCAACGCCTCGGCTTGCGCCGCTAATTGCTTGCGCCCGGCTTGGTTTGCCCGGCTATGATTGCTGATAGCCGGCTGCTTCCCAAACGCAGACATTTGCTGCTCGCCATCCTTTTATCGACTGAGGCTGCGTCATCAATGACCGATGACGACAGCGAACTGTTGTTGAGCGCCGGAATTCCTGGCGCCATCCTATGAGACGGAGAATTGTATGACACTCGATATTCGCGAATACCGCTGCCTGGTCGCAGGCAAAGAAATTATCATCGAGACCGGCCGCCTGGCGCAGCAAGCCGGCGGCGCCGTAACCGTCCGCATGGGCGACACCATGCTCTTCTGTTCGACTACTATGGGCTCTCCGCGCGCTCACCTCGATTTCTTCCCGCTGAGCGTCGACTACGAAGAGAAAATGTACGCCGGCGGTCGCGTGCCAGGCGGGTTCTTCCGCCGCGAAGGCCGACCCTCCGAAGGCGCGATCTTGACCTCCCGCGTCATTGATCGCACCCTGCGCCCGCTGTTTCCCAAGAATATGCGCAACGAAGTGCAAGTTATCCTCATGTCGCTCTCTCATGACAGGGAGCATCATGTGGACATGCTGGGAATAATCGCCGCCAGCACCGCCTTGACGATTTCTGATATACCCTGGAATGGTCCGGTAGCCGGGGCGCGCGTCGGCTTGGTGGACGGAAAACTCAGCGTGAACCCGACCTATAGCGATATGCAAACGAGCGAGCTTGACCTGCGCGTCTCCGGAACGGCAGAGGCCATAAACATGGTCGAATGCAACGCCGATCAAGTGAACGAAGCCACGATGCTTGAGGCGCTTTTCATGGCGCATGACTCCGTGCAAGATATCATCGCGCTGCAGCATCGCATCCGCGACGAGATCGGCAAAGAAAAACAGGAACCTGCCGTCGATAATCTGGACGACGCATTGCTCGCCGCGGTAAACACCGTGGTCGAGTCGCCGATCCGCGACATCATGACCGCCCACAACGACCGCGCCGCGCGCCGCGCCCCGTTGCAAGCGATAAAGGAAGGCTTGCTGGCGGATTTCACCAGTCGCAATGAAGCGCTTGCTGATGGCGAGGAGCCTGTCAGCCTGGCGCATGTCGAACGCGCCTACGATCAGGTGATGAAGAATGTCGTGCGCGGACGCATCGTGCATGACGGTATCCGCCCGGACGGCAGAGCCTATGCCACTATGCGGCCCTTGGCAGCCGATGTTGGCTTGGTGCCGCGCGTCCACGGCTCCGGCATGTTCCTGCGCGGCGAAACGCAAGTCTTGACCATCGCAACCCTTGGCACGCCCCGCGATTCTCAATTCCTCGACGGCTTAGGCCCCGAAGACGACAAGCGCTACATGCACCATTACAATTTCCCGCCCTATAGCACTGGCGAGACCTATCCTCTGCGCGGTCCGCGCCGCCGCGAAGTCGGCCACGGCGCTCTGGCGGAGAAGGCGCTGCTGTCGATGATTCCCTCGGAAGAAGAATTTCCCTACGTGCTGCGCCTGGTCAGCGAAGTGATGAGCTCCAACGGCAGCACATCTATGGCCAGCGTCTGCGGCAGCACGCTCGCCCTGCTGGATGCCGGCGTGCCCATCAAGAACCCGGTCGGCGGCATCGCCATGGGGCTTATCAAGGATGGCGACAAAGTTGCCGTGCTGACCGACATCCAAGGCTTGGAAGACCACCTCGGCGACATGGACTTCAAGGTAGCCGGCACGGTTGACGGCATTACCGCTCTGCAAATGGATATTAAGATCGCTGGCGTCACGCGCGACATCATGCGGCAAGCCCTGGCGCAGGCGAAAGACGCCCGATTGCAGATACTGGATGTCATCAACGCGGCCATGCCTCAGGCGCGCCAGACGCTTAGCGACTTTGCCCCGCGCATGGAGTCCTTCAAAATCGCAGTCGACAAAATCGGCGCTGTCATTGGTCCAGGCGGCAAAAACGTCCGCGCGCTGCAAGACGACTACAATGTGAAAGTCGACATTCAGGAAGACGGCTTGGTTTATGTCGCCGGCGAATCAGGCGCGGAAGTTGTGCAAGCCCTCGATAAAATCAAAGCGATGGTCGAAGAACCGGAAGTCGGACAGATTTACACCGGGCGCGTCACCCGCACAGAGAATTACGGCGCTTTCGTCGAGTTCCTTCCAGGCACAGAGGGCATGGTCCACGTGTCGCAACTGGCGGACTATCATGTCAAGAGCGTCGAAGAAGAGGTCAGCGTCGGCGACGAGATCATGGTCATGGTTATCAATATCGACGGAACCGGTCGCGTTCGCCTCAGTCGGCAGGCTGTGCTTGAAGGCTGGGACGCCGAGGAAGCCATGCGCCGTGATGCCGCTGGCGGACGTCGCGGCGGCGATCGGCGCGGACCGCGGCGTGACGGCAATCGACGTGGCGGTGACCGGCGCGGCGGCGGCCAACGCGACCGTCGGCGCCGAGATTCGTGACGGCATCGTCTATGGAGGCGCTGCGCCCCAATTGCGGAGCGCCCTGTGCTTGATCGCCGGCGCGGCTTGAGGAGGTCCTCGAATGACGGATGCGCCTGACAATGCCATCGCCGAGACGGACAATTATCTCGTCTGGGAAGTTCGCGCGCCCGATGGCGAAGTCACCTTTCACGTCGAGTTGGGCGCGGTGACGCTGCATTTCTTCCGCGAGGAATGGGACGAATTCTTGCAGCTCATCAAGGTGGCGGCCAGCAACAGCTGATGCAAGCGCGTGATGTCCAGCGGCATTATGTCGCCGTAATGGCGAAGCACCTGCCGCCCAGCGCCTCGAGCTTGAATTTGCTCGATCTCGACGGTTTCTCGGGCGCCATGATGAAAACATGGCGCGCCGACCTGCAAGTCCGGCATGTGCCCGCCGCCAACTTCGCCGCTGCCAAGATCGCGCCTGACTCCGCCGATGGCGCTTTGGCCTACGACTGCAACTTAACCCCCGAACTCCTGGCGCGCGTTCTGACGGCCTTGCGTCCCGGCGGCCGCTTGATCGCTCTGCAATCCCGCGGTGCGGTAAGCGAGCGCCATCCCCGCCTGCTCCGCGAAAATGGCTACACGCGGATCCTGGTGGAGCCCGCGCTCGATGGTTTGGGCGTGTTTCTGCGCGGCGAGAAACCGCAGGCCACCGCGGACACGCTGAATCGCATCCAATCGGTAGCGCGAGCCGACGCCGACTTACTTGACCTGGCGCGCTTCCGCGGTCCCTATCTGCATCTGCTCGTTCACCAGCAGCCCAACAAACCGGTTTGGAAACTGACAGCGTCGGACACGATTACCTGGCGCGCCCTCGCGATTGAGCGCGCGGCTGAGCCAATTCTGCTCGCATTCAGCAGCCTGCCAAAAGCGGTGGGATTTATGCAGCCGGCTGTGCTCGCCGGGCTTATCGCAAATGTCAACAAGGTCGGCAAGTTCAGCCGGGCAACCGCCGCCGACTGGGTGTGGGACGCCGTCTTGAACCCAGTCCTTGACGACATCGCGCTGGAGACGCTCACCGCCGTCGCCATTGATCCGGCGTCGGCCGAGGCGCCGGACGAATAGCGACGAGCTTGATGGCGCTTACCCTGGCTGACGTCGAGTTCTTGCGCAGCGAACGCGCCCGCCGCTTCCTCACGGATTTTGCTGCCGCGGACCTGTCTGAAGCCAATACGCTGCCGCTGTTGACTCGCCTGCGCAAAACCCTAAGCCCGTCCGAAGCGGGCGCTGTATTGACAACCCTGCGCCTCCGTCACAAAGCACGACTCAAGTTCCCGCGCCATGCCGCCGACATGCTCTTCACAAAGTCCGGACTGGAGCAGGCGAGCCATCCTTGGGCGCGACGATACCGCGCCGGCTTGATCGAGTCGCAGAAGGTGCTTGACCTCTGCTGCGGCATCGGCGCCGACAGCCTCGCGTTCGCGACGGCAGGACGCGAAGTCCTCGGACTCGATATTGATCCTGTGACGGTCGCCATCGCGCGCCACAACAGCGCTGTCGCCAAGCGGCGCGCGTCGTTTGCGGTTGCCGACGTCCGCGCCTATGATCCGGCTGGTTTTGACTGCGTCTTCTTTGATCCCAGCCGCCGTGACGAGCAGGGCAGGCGCATACGTCAGACCGAGCGTTATCAGCCGCCGCTATCGCTCATCGCCGACTGCAATGCAAAGGAAGTCATCTTGAAGCTTGCGCCCGGCGTCGATTTGCGACAACTCGCAGCCTATGGCGGACAGGTGGAATTCATATCGGTAGCCGGACGTCTGGTTGAGGCGATTCTCTGGCTGCGCCGCCCGCAGTCGCCGCCTCAAGCGACCCTCTTGACCGCGCGCGGCCGCTATCACATGATCCACCAAGCCCTTGAGCCGGTTGAGATCGCCCCGCCGGGCGCCTGGCTGATCGAACCCGACCCGGCAATCCTGCGCGCGCGCCTTGTACTGCAACTTGCGTACGATCTCGATGCCGCCATGCTCGATCCTGCCATCGCCTATCTGACGGCGAATAGCTTCGCCCATTCCCCATGGGCGCGCGCCTGGCGCATCCTCGACTGGATGCCCTTCCAGCTCAAACGCTTGCGTCGCTACCTGGTGGAGCGGCGCGTCGGCCGCGTCACCGTCAAGAAGCGTGGCTTCCCCATGTCGCCGGAAGAACTGATAAACAGACTGCGCCTCCCAAACGGCGATGAATCGCGCGTTCTGGTATTAACCCGGCACTTGGGCAAACCGGTCGCCATCGTCTGCGAAGATGCGCCATTTGGGCAAAATGAACGAATCTTCTATAATTGACCCGCAATCCTGAATGATACCGAATGCAAGAGGTGTTCCCGATGCTGATGCGCCCTGACGAACCGCGTCAGCCCCGTCTCATAACATGGGATGAGGTCGATCAACTTATCGACGGGCTAGTCCCGCGCATACAATCCCTCGGACCTTTCGGCGCGATGGTGATGATCACGCGTGGCGGCATAATCCCTGGCGGGCTCTTGGCGGAGGCGCTGAGCATGCAGCACCTGTTGACAGCCTCGGTGGACTTCGTTTCGACCCGTCAGTCGGGCTTGATGGCTTGGCCCACGTTCCTGCAGTTCCCTGATCCTGACCTGCTTCGCGGGCGCCGCACGTTAATCGTCGACGATGTTTGGGGCAGCGGACGGACCAGTATCTCGGTGCGGGAACGCGTCAGCTCGGCGGGCGCCACGCCGGTCAATTGCGTTCTTCACTACAACCCTTACCGCACGATGTTCTCTAACATCACGCCGGATTTATACGGCGATGTCACCGATACCTACGTCGTTTATCCTTGGGAAATTGACCGTGGTTTGCAAGGTCATGGCTTCGGCAGCGCTCAGCCGGATATCTAGTCGGGCTTCAAGCCTCGCTTTTTTGTGGCTTGTGTCATTCTCAATACTTTGGGTTATAATGGCGTTGCGTTGCCGGCCGATTCGAGACGAGACTTCGGGAAAGCGCCGTCACGGGCGTCTTGCAGGCGCGCAATCGCGTCAGCTTCTCCGGCCGAAGGCATTTAGTGTATATAATGATGATTCTTTTTGGCGCCATTACCAGTCGTAAACACTGTAGTCGATAGTGTCGACGAACCTCGCGCTCGCGACACGATTATGACCTGCTTAAGCAGGAGGCAAAACTATCCCCATGAGTGAAGCGCAAGAACAAAACCCGCAGCAAGATGAGAATTTCGAGGAGATGCTCGCCTCGTCTTTCGACTTTTCCTATACGCCGCCCCGCCGCGGTGAAATCCGTGAAGCCACCATTCTTCAAATCGACGAACGCGAAATCATCGTTGATCTCGGCGCGAAACAGGACGGCATTGTTCCCTCGCAAGACCTGGAACGGATGGACACCGCCTTCCGCGAGAGTTTGTCCACGGGCGCCAGCGTTCCTGTCTACGTCGTCAATCCGCGCGATCAAAACGACAATCTCATCGTTTCCATCAACATGGGTTTGCAGCGCTATGATTGGGAGAAGGCGCGCGAATTGCTCTCGTCGCAGGACGCCGTCGATGTCAAGGTCAGCGGCTACAACAAAGGCGGCGCGCTCGTCCGCTGGAACCGGCTTGAAGGCTTCATACCCAGCTCTCACCTGGTTTCCACCAACCTCTCTGTGGACCGGAAAGAAGCCATGACCCAGCTCATTGGCAATACCCTCGGCGTCAAAGTCATCGAGGTTGACCAGGATCGGCGGCGGCTGATCTTCAGCGAACGTGAAGCGCAAAAGGAATGGCGCGCCCGCCGCAAGGCCAAGCTGCTGGCTGAGCTCAATGTCGGCGATGTGGTCAACGGGGTGGTGACCGGCTTGCGCGACTTCGGCGCATTCGTCAATATCGGCGGCGCCGACGGCTTAATACACGTCAGCGAATTGGCTTGGCACCGCGTCGATCATCCCCGCGACATCCTGCATATTGGCGAAGAGATTGAAGTCTACGTTCTAAACCTTGATCGCCAAACCAATCGCATTGCCCTGAGCCGCAAGCGCTTGCTTAGCGATCCTTGGGACGACGCCCAGTTCCGCTACCACGAAGGCCAGTTAATCGAAGGCTACGTCACCAACGTCGTTGACTTTGGCGCTTTTGTCGCCCTTGAAGATGGCCTCGAGGGCTTGCTGCATCTGAGCGAAATGGGCGACGGCGCCTTGAAAGAACCCTATTCTTATGTGCAGAAGGGCGACCACCTCTCGCTGCGCATCAGTCATCTGGAGCCGGAGAAACGCCGCGTCGGCTTCACGCAGCGCTGGGGGACCGAAGTGGCGGAGGATACTGCCGACGAATCCACGCCAAATCCCGGCTCGGTTCCGGACAATGCGTCCGGAGACGCTGATCACGGCGCAGGCCCTTAGATCGCATTCGCTGACACGCCGGAGAGAAATTCAGACCGGACCGCGTCGCAATCGAACGCATCCAATCTGCAATCCACGACGCTCGCCAGTGTGGCGGGCGCTCCCTCTCCCGCCGTAGCCATGTTGACAGCGCCAATGGGCGTCTGTATAATGCTGCGCGTATTTTGGCGAGGCAATTTCGTCCGCTCTGGGCTGCAATCGCAGGCGAGCCGGGAATACCAAACCTGGACGCTCAGCGCCGTTTGCACCCGGGCTTTATTTTGCCCCGAGACTGTTTCGGCGTCCGCGGCATCAATCGTCCGGTGTAACTGCAATCGCCGCGACCAATAGAGCTGCTCGAGAAACCGCCAGTCAGAATGCGAAGCCCATTCGTAAGGAGAGAGCAATTGCTTATGCACACAGAATCTGTAGTACCGGAGACTATTGAGGAGTTGGATTTCGCGGCGCTTCTTGAAGAGTCGCTCGCGGAGAGCCAGCTTGAGCGCGGCGATATCGTAAACGGAACCGTGCTGTCTATAGACGGTCAAGGCTTGATCGTCGATATCGGTTGGAAACAGGACGGAATCGTAACGCGCGGCGATATCGAACGCATGGGAATGAGCACCGCGGACTTCCAGGTGAACGCTGAAATCGCCGTGGCGGTCGTCAATCTTAGCGACCATGACGGCAACCTGGTCCTTTCCGCCGCTCAAGCGCGCCAATATGAAGACTGGAAGCGCGCCGACGAACTTATGAATGCCGAAACACTCTGGAGCGGCGAAATCACCGATACGAACAAGGGCGGCGTCATCGTGGCTTTTGGTCATTTGCGCGGATTCGTGCCCGCCAGCCACGTCGTGGACTTGCCGCGCGGCTTAAAAGAAGACGAGCGCATCGCGCGCCTGCAAACGCTTGTGGGACGCGAGATCACCGTAAAAGTCATCGAGGTGAATCGCAAACGCCGCCGCCTGGTCTTCAGCCAAATGGAAGCCGAGCAAGAAAGCCGCTCCGCGCGCAAAGAGGCTTTGCTCAAGGAACTCGCTGAGGGAACGTCGCGCAAGGGCATAGTCAGCGGCTTGTGTGACTTTGGCGCCTTCGTCGATCTCGGCGGCGCCGATGGCTTGATTCATATTTCCGAACTCGCTTGGCGTCGCGTGCGCCATCCCAGCCAGGTTGTCGCCGTCGGCGATGAAGTCGAGGTCTACGTGCTTAACCTGGACGCCGAAGGCAAACGCATCGGTCTTAGCTTGAAGCGCCTGCAGCCGAATCCCTGGACCTTGGTCGATGATATGTACCACATCGGGCAATTGGTCGAGGGCGTCATCAGCCGCTTGGAGAGCTTTGGCGCCTTCATCAGCCTGGACCCCGGCATCGAGGCTTTGCTGCACGTCAGCCAAATGTCTCATAACCCTGACGAGAATCCCTTGCGGCATCTTTACGAAGGACAGAAGCTGCTCATGCGAATCATCAGCATTGAGTCCGAACGCCAACGCCTCGGCTTAAGCCTCACCGAAGTCACAGCCGCCGAAAAAGCGCAGTGGGATGAAAGACAGTTGGAGTTGGTCGTTGCCGCTTCAGAAGCGGCGGAGCTGGAAGCGCAGCAAGCTGAGCTGGCTCAGCGCGAGGCCGCCGAAGACGATGCCGAACTCGAGCCCGCGCTGGATCAGCCAGTTGGCCACCCGAGTTAGCCTGTTGCTCGCGCCGGTTATGCTGTATACTCTCTTCAGCATACGTGCCCGGCTGGGTATGAATTAGCCAAAAAAGGTGGTGACTGCAATATGGCTTCGGTCAAACTTAAGCCAGGCGAAAGTCAAGAACAGCTCTTGCGCCGGTTTCGCAAGCGCGTGACAAACGCCGGCATCTTGAGCACTGTTCGACGCAAACGCTGGCATATCTCCAAAAGCGAGCTGCGGCGGATCGAAAAGAAAAAGGCGATTCGTCGTTCCCGCCGGCGCCAACGAAGATACTGATCCCTCAGTTCGACTGCGTTGAGCCAACAGCAATCCCTTCAGACCCAAACTGTGCAAAGCCGCTGCATGCCTGGCACGCAACGGCTCTTTGCGTTATACTTAGCGTCCCCTTAGGCGATACGTGGAGGAATATGGCCAAGAAAGAAGAAAAGATCGAAGTGGAGGGAACGGTTATCGAGGCGCTGCCGAACACGCAGTTCATGGTGGAGTTGGATAACGGTCATCGTGTCTTGTCCTATTTGTCGGGCAAGATGCGCAAGTTCTACATTCGTATTTTGTTGGGAGACCGCGTAAAAGTGGAAATGAGCGCCTACGATATGAATCGTGGCCGCATCATTTATCGTCACAAGGACAACGTGCGCGCCTAGCCGCTTGACCGCGCGCCGCCCCAGACGTTGGTATCCGCAGGTCCAATCAGCGGGCGAATAGGCATGTTTCCGCAAATGGCGCGAGCAGCGGGCCATCAGTTGGTTGCTCGCGTCATCTTTGATTGCCGCTTCGTCGCGCCTCTCTAGCCGCGCTTGATGCCCCAATGCACCGCCATCGTGCCGAACATCAGCGACTTGAAGCGCGCCTCCGCGAAGCCAGCCGCCGCAACCATCTGAGCCAATTCCGTTGGTGTCTTGAAGGCTGCCGTTGATTCCGGCAAGTATCGATAGGCCTCGGCCGCCGCCTTTCCGCCGACCACGCGCCCGATGAGGGGAATGCCATAACGCAGGTGCAGCATGATCAGCGGCTTGAGCAGATTGTCAGGCGGCGGCGACGTATCCAGTATCACGATGCGCCCGCCCGGCTTCAGCACCCGCCCTTGCTCTGCCAGCGCGCCGGGAATATCCGCCACATTCCGCATCAAGTATCCCGAGACTACGGCGTCAAAGCTGCCATCGGCGTAGGGGAGCCGCAGGGCGTCGGCGCCCATCCATGCCACTTGCTGTCCGTAAGGAGCGCGCCGCCGGCCAACTTGCATCATCTTCAGAGCGAAATCCGCGCAGACCACTTGCGCAGTCGGCGTTCGCTTCAATGCCTCGAATGCGATATCGCCCGTGCCAGCCGCAATATCCAGCAGACTCCCGTCTGGCGGTAGCGCGGCCTTTTCCACCACGAGCCGGCGCCACTTGAGGTCTTGCCCGCCGCTGATCAGCCGATTAATCAAGTCATAACGATCGGCGATACGATCAAACATGGCCTGAACGTACGCCGAGCGCTGATCGCCATCGAGTTGCGCCATGCCGTTACGCCAGGGGCTTGTCGGCTTCAAGCAGCAGCCAGTCGCCAATCTGCCGCTGGCGGTCCACCACCAAGCCGCATGCACGCAACGCCGCTTTCACTTCATCCGCTTGCGTATCGATGATGCCGCTGAAAATCGCCTTGCCGCCCGGCTTCACCACCTGACCCAGTCCGTTACCCGCTAATTCTAGGATGATCCGCGCCAAAATATTGACCACGACCAGATCAAAACGCCTCCCCGCGCCAATCGCGTACGGCAGGCTGCCATGCACGGCATGGACCTGGCTGCCAACGCCATTGGCTTCCGCGTTGGCGCGCGTCGCCTCTACCGCCAGCTTGTCGCTGTCCAAAGCCAAAACCCGCCCAAGGCCAAGTTTCGCCGCAGCAATCGCCAGGATGCCGCTGCCCGTTCCCAAGTCCAGCATATCGAGCGCGCTCCCGGCCAGCCGCTCCAACGATTCGAGGCAAAGCTGCGTGGTGGGGTGGGCGCCGGTGCCGAATGCCATGCCGGGATCGAGCGCAATCTCGATGTCGTCGTTTGCAAGCTCCACGTCGATCCACAGCGGACGTATGACCAGCCTTCGACCTATGCGGATCGGTTGATAATGCGCCTTCCAGGCTTCCGCCCAGTCTTGGGATGCCAGCGACCGGTATGTCGGCGCCGGCAGCGGAACCATCAGCCGCATATGCCCCAGCGCCCGCTCCAGCTCCAGCTTGCGGTCATGCTGGGCGCCATCCGCCGGGAAGTATGCGCGGACGACGAGATCGGATGCCGGTGGCAAGTCCGTCTCATCAAAGACGTCGGGCACAATGCCATCTTGTTCGATCGAAACGCCTTGATGACCAAATCGGCTGAGCACATCGGCGACGGCTTCCGCGCACTCGCCATCGACCCGCAGGCGGACCTCAATCCAATCGCCGCTAGTCGTCATCGCCGGCGAGGAAGTCCATCACTTTGTCGAAGAAGCCGCGGCCGGCGCTCTGTGGCGCGGGCTCGCGCCCAAATGTCTCCGCCAGCCGCTCGAACAATTCGCGCTGCTGCTCGCTCAGCCGGGTGGGCGTCGCCACCTGCACGTAAACCATTTGATCGCCGCGCCCCGAACTGCTGCCATCCGAGCGCAGGCGCGGAAAGCCCTTGCCGCGGAGCCGGAAGACCTTGCCCGTCTGGGTGCCCGGCGGAATCGAAAGTTCCTGGGGACCGTCGACAGACTCCACCGTTACCCGATCGCCAAGCGCGGCCTGCGCGATATTGATGCTGATATCAAGGATGATGTCGTGCTCTCGGCGCTTGAAATACGCGTGGTCTCTGACGTGCACTACCACGAAGAGGTTGCCTGGCGGCGCCCCGCGCTCGCCCGCGTCGCCGTCGCCGCGCACCTGAATCTGGATGCCTTCGCTGACGCCGGCGGGAATCTTGACGTTCAGCACCGCCCGCTTGCGCCTCCGTCCCGAGCCATCGCAGTTGCGGCAGGGATTGGAAATAACCTGGCCCTGGCCGCCGCAGTTGGGGCAGGGGCGCGCCATTTCCATAGCGCCCAAAAGTGTTTGCTGCCGAACCCGTGTCTGGCCGCTCCCGTTGCAGCGCGAGCAAGTCGACGGCCGGCTGCCCTCGGCGGCGCCGACGCCATCGCAGCTGTCGCAAGTCTCCAACCGCTGAAGCTCGACCTCTTTCTCGACGCCGAATACCGCCTCGACGAAGTCAATCGTCACATCGACGCGCCGGTCGCGTCCCCGTGTCGCGCTCCGCCTTCGCGATGCCCCGCTGCCGCCAAACGCGCTGTTGAAGACCTCAAAGATATCGCCGAAGTCGTCGAAGCCGAATCCGCCCATGCCGCCGCTGAAGCCGCCCGCGCCATTGACGCCGGCGTGCCCAAAGCGGTCATAACGCGCCCGCTTGTCTTCATCGGAAAGCACTTCGTAGGCTTCGTTGATCTCTTTGAACTTGTCTTCGGCGCCGGCTTCGCTGCTGACATCGGGGTGATACTGCCGCGCCAGCCGCCTGAAGGCGCCTTTAATCTCGCGCTCGTCCGCGCCCCGCGATACGCCGAGCACCTCGTAATAATCTCTAGGCATGAAGAAATCCCTGTAATATCTCGCTCGACATATCGCTGCTCAGTTAGCCTTATGCGAAACGGGGCATATGTTAATATACCCCGTTCTATCGCTCCGTCACATTGCCGCTTAGGTCTCGCTGAACTCGGCGTCGATGACATCTTCCTCTTCCGGCGCCGGCTGTTCGTCTTGCGCCGCCGCTTGGTGCATCTGAGCGCCCAGGGTCTGCAATTGCGCCATCAGCGCCTCGGTCGCCGCCTTGATCTCGCTGACGCCGCCGCTGTCGTTGACCTGCTTGACCGCAGCAATCTTCTCTTCCGTCTGTGTCACAGCGTCGGCCGGCAGCTTGTCGCGATTCTCGCTGATCAGCTTCTCGGCTTGGAAGATCGCGCCTTCCGCTTGATTCTTGACCTCGGCCTGCTCCTTACGCTCGGAGTCTTCGCTGGCGAATTTCTCGGCCTCAGCCACCATCCGGTCGACCTCGTCGTCCGAAAGCCCGCTGCTCGCCGTGATTGTGATCGCCTGCTCGCGTCCCGTGGCCTTGTCCTTGGCGCTGACGTTGAGGATGCCGTTGGCGTCGATATCAAAGGTGACTTCAATCTGCGGCAAGCCGCGCATGGCGGGCGGGATGCCATCCAGGATGAAGCGACCGAGCGACTTGTTGTCAGCCGCCATCGGCCGCTCGCCTTGCACGATATGAATCTCCACCTGCGTCTGATTGTCAGCCGCCGTAGAGTATATCTGCGACTTCTTGCTCGGGATGGTGGTATTGCGCTCGATCATGGGCGTGGCCACCGCGCCCAAGGTCTCGACGCTGAGTGTCAGCGGCGTCACATCCAGCAGCAGGATATCCTTGACATCGCCGCCGAGCACGCCGGCTTGAATCGCCGCGCCCAAAGCCACGACCTCGTCCGGATTGACGCCCTTGGTCGGCTCCTTGCCGAAGAACTTCTGAACCGCTTCCTGAATCGCTGGCATCCGCGTCATGCCGCCGACAAGCAGCACGGCGTCGACATCACTGGTTGACAGTCCCGCGTCCTTCAATGCCAGCCGACAAGGCTCAATTGAGCGCTGAACCAGCTCGTCCACCAGGCTTTCCAGCTTGGCGCGGGTCAAGGTCATGTTCAGGTGCTTCGGTCCGCTGGCGTCGGCGGTGATGAAGGGCAGGTTGATCTCGGCGCTCAAGGTGGATGACAGTTCAATCTTGGCTTTCTCAGCCGCCTCCTTCAAGCGCTGCAGCGCCTGCCGGTCACTGCGCAAGTCGATGCCGTTCTCCTGCTGGAATTGCTCGGCGATCCAGGTGATGACGCGGTCATCGAAGTTATCGCCGCCCAGATAGGTATCGCCGTTTGTTGACTTCACCTCGAAGACGCCATCAGCCACTTCAAGGATGGATATATCGAAGGTGCCGCCGCCCAGGTCATATACGGCGATGATGCCTTCGTTACGGTCGCCCAAGCCAAATGACAGGCTCGAGGCTGTCGGTTCGTTGATGATGCGCAACACTTCCAGTCCGGCGATTTTGCCCGCGTCCTTGGTGGCGTTGCGTTGGGCGTCGTTAAAGTAGGCGGGTACCGTGATGACCGCTTGATCGACCGTCTCGCCCAGATAGGATTCCGCGTCCGCCTTGATCTTCTGCAATACCATCGCCGAAATCTCCGGCGCGCTGTAGTCGCGGTCGTTCAGCCGTATGCGCACATCGCCGTTTGACGCCGCCGATACCTCGTAGGGCACCAGCTTGGCGCCGTCAGCCACTTCCGCATCGCTGAACTTGCGCCCGATGAAGCGCTTGACCGAGAATACGGTGTTCTCCGGGTTGACCACTGCTTGGTTGCGCGCCACCCGGCCCACCAGGCGCTCGCCGGTTTTGGTGTTGATAGCGACCACCGACGGTATCAAATTGCCGCCCTCAGACGATGGAATCACGGTGGGTTCGCCGCCTTCCATCACAGCGACGACCGAATTGGTTGTGCCCAGGTCGATTCCGATTATTCTTCCCATGTTCATTGCTCCTTGTCAGGTTCTTCGCCTGTCTATCGTATCCCGGCGCGCTCAACTGGCCACTTTGACCAAGGCAAGCCGCAGCACACTGTCGCCAGCGCGATAGCCTTTTTGCAGGGTCTCGATCACATGCCCGCTCTCGACTTCGTCGCTTGCCTCTGCGCCGATAGCTTGATGCCATTGCGGATCGAAGAGCTCGCCGGTTGGATCGATCGCCTCGACCGCATACTGCTCCAGCAGGGTCATAAACTTGCGCTGAATCATCGAAACGCCGCCGAGCCAGGGGTCATCGCCGATGCCTTCCGGCACGCTGTCAAAGGCGCGGTCGAAGTCGTCAATGATCGGCAGTAGGCCCTTCAAAGTATCGAGGGCCGCCCGCTGGAATAACTCGCTGCGTTCGCGGTCGGTGCGCTTCTTGTAGTTGGCGAACTCGGCGCGGGCGCGCTGCCAGCCGTCTTTGTTGGTCTGCGCTTCCGTTTGCGCTTCAATCAACATCGCAATCAGATTCGCGCCTTCCGGCAATTCCAGTTCCGCTTCCGGCGCCGCCTCGACCGCCGCAACCGGCTCAGCGGCCTCGTCGGCGTCCGCGTTTGCCGCGGGGGTTTCGTCCTCGCGCTCCTTATCGTTTGCAGGCGTCTTCACATCGCTCATGGATTTCCTCTCCGCCGGGCAATTCAATCTTGCGGTCATTATGGCAGGAAATTATATGACTCATATCAGAATCGGCACGATTATAGGCGGGAAAAACGCGCTTTTCGAGGCAACCGGCGGAAGTCTTACGAAGATTATATACTGGGCGGGCCGGCCTCTTCCGCCCCGTCTTGATACAGCGTTGCCAACACATTCGTCATCAAGTTGGAGACGTACCGCACCGTACTGATGGCATGCCCGTAATTGATATGCGTCGGACCCAACACGCCGATCGCGCCGCTCATTTTCGCCGGATCGCCGTAACGGCTGAGCACCATGCTCGTTCGGCTTAGATTCTCGTAGCGCCCGTCGCCGGCGATCATCACTCGCACGTCTTCATCGCTGCCGTCAGCCGCGGGCAATCGCTCCAGCAGTTCCGTCAGCAGTGCATTGAGCACGGTATGCTCTTCCAGGATGCGCATCGCCTGCTGGGCGCCTTCTTCATCGGCGAAGCTGCCCATCAGCCGGCTCAGCCCATCGCGATAGATGAAGCGCGCCCGATTATTGTCGACGTTCTCGATTAGTTCCGCCGTCAATTCCGCCACTTCGCGCTCGAGCATCGGCAGGTTGATGCTGCGCAATCGCACTTGCTGCGCGCCCACGTCGGCGCAGGTCTCGTTGATGCGTTTGGCGGCTTCGCCCAATTGCGCTTGTGGCACTGGCTCAGCCAGGGTGAGCATGCGCTGGTGCACGCTGCCGCTATTTAGCACCAGCACCATCAGCGCCAGCCGACCCTGTATGGCAATCAACTCCACGTGCTTGAAAGAATTCGCCTGGGATACCGGCGGGGTCACGATTGAGGCCGTCTGCACCGAGCGCGCCAGCAAGGCCGCCGTCCGCCGCATCCATTGCTCCATCCCGCTCTGCAGCGTTCCCACCCGCTCGGATATATGGCTCTGCTCGCCAAGCGTCAGGCTGCGCGTTTGCAGCAGGCGCCGGACAAAATAGCGGAAACCGGCTGCCGTCGGCACGCGCCCGGCTGAAGTATGCGGCGCGGCGATATAGCCCATGTCCTCCAGTTGCGCCATTTCGTTGCGCACGGTCGCTGAACTGATGTTGAGCTGGTAGTTCTCCACAAGATAGCGCGAACCCACTGGCTCGGGTTTCTCCGAATAAGCCTGCACGATACAGGTAAGGATGTCTTCCTGGCGGCTGCTCAAGCCCGGCAACTGGCGCTCATCGTTCATATGTTGAAGCGCGGTATCCGCTGCGTAGATGCAATAGATGCTAACACGCGCCACAGCGATGCACAAACCAGGATCGAGCCAGGCGCCACACCCGCGAGGCGATCCAAATGCTCCGTATCGCGCTCAGACAAAGTTCTGATGTAAGATGTTCAAAGCGCCGTTCGTCAGTGTCATAGACAAGCGACAACGGCAATCAGAGACAACTGTCAACATTGCCAATAGACCCAGGAGAGAATACAACATGGGCGCCAAGACAATCGAAGTCAGCGGAGAAGAATTCCAGAGCGAGGTGCTCCAGAGCAGCACGCCGGTATTGGTCGATTTCTGGGCGGAGTGGTGTGGTCCCTGCAAGATGATCGCGCCCATCGTCGATGAAATTGCGACCGAATATGAAGGCAAGTTGCGCGTCGCCAAAGTCGATGCCGACGAAAACATCGAGATCTTGTCGGATTACGGTGTCATGAGCATCCCTACGCTGATCTTGTTCAAAGGCGGCGACGCCGTCGAGCGGATCACTGGCTTCAAGCCAAAAGGCACAATCGTCAGCAAACTGGCGGCGCATATTTAGCCCATTGCCGCCAGTCACGCGAAACGCTCATCTCAAAGCGATGGGCGTTTTTCATTTTGGTGGTCCCGTCTCTTGCGCTTGATTTGCTATTGGTCGGACAGCGCAACAACGTCTTAAGGCTTCTGGATCGCCAAACCCGGCGAAGAATAAGCCCCTTTCCCGCCTCGCCCTTGACTCTATGTGCCAAGTCTAACTTGCTGGTATCATCAGAGGCATAGCCGCGCGCAAGATTGACGGGCAAGCCGCGGTCCACGCGCTGCAGGCTAACTACCAATTCCGCCGTAATTTGCCGCAATCTGGAGCCGTCGTGAAACAAATGCAAATGACTGACATGGTGAAAGTCCCCGGAGCGAAGTTTCATCCCGAGCCCGCCGCCATCGACGATCAGGAAGAATTGCAGCTCTCGTCGACCATGCGTTTCGGCTCGATGAAAGTATTCTGCGGCAGCGCATCGCAGGATTTGGGTCAGGAGATAGTCGACTACATCTGTAGGATCTCCGAATACAATATCAAGCCCGGCATATACACGCGCGCGGTTTTCTCCAACGAGAATATCTTCATCAAGCTCGAGGAGAGCGTTCGTGGCAAGGATGTCTATTTGGTGCAGACGATGGCGTCGCCCGTGCACGACAACTTCATGGAAATGCTGATCATGATAGACGCGCTCAAACGGGACTCCGCCTGGCGCATCAATCTGGTCGTGCCATATATGAGCTATACCCGCTCGGACCAGAAAGACCAGCCGCGCGTGCCGATTTCGGCGCGCCTGGTGGCGAACATCATAGAGGTCGCGGGCGTCGATCGTTATATGACCTTCGATCTGCACTCCGGTCAAATCCAGGGCTTCTTCAATATCCCGGGCGACGCCCTCACCGCCATGCACCTCATGAGCGACTATGTCCAGCAGAAGATGCGCCGGGGCGAATTAACTGACCTGGTCGTCGTGGCGACGGATCTGGGCTTCGCCAAGAAGGGGCGCAACTGGGCGCAGATTCTGGGCGTGCCGCTGGCTTTCGTCGAGAAACGCCGCGTCGACAACGCCGAAAACCCCAGCGCCCTCTCGCTAATCGGCAACGTCGAAGGCAAAAATGTGCTCCTCGTCGATGATGAAGTCAACACCGCCGGCAGCGTTGTCGAAGCGGTGAATGTCGTGCGCGATCATGGCGCCAAGGATGTGCTCTTCGCCTTCACGCATCCCTTCTTCTCCGAAAGAGCCTACGAGCGTTTCGCCTCTCTGGACCTGCGCGAGATCATCTTCACCAATACCTTGCCTGTGCCCGAAGAGAAGCGGCT
Organism: Anaerolineae bacterium; assembly: GCA_022824465.1. GTDB lineage: Bacteria > Chloroflexota > Anaerolineae > Aggregatilineales > Phototrophicaceae > UBA6055. The sequence goes on along the minus strand of JAJDZV010000009.1, from coordinate 126,283 downwards.
GCCCAATATGACCGTGCTCTCATTGGCGCCCCTGCTCGGCGAGGTCATCCTGCGCGCTCACGAAGGCCGAAGCGTCGGCGCCCTATTCAATGAGTAAATCTGAACCAGCCATACCGACCACCGGAAGCGATTCAGTCGCTCCGATTTCGACGCCGGTTTTGCTAGTCAGCGGCGCTGGATTCCTCGGGCTCTTGACGCTGCTCTACGGCTTTGTGAACGCCGTCGGCATCGACCAGCTGCAGCTCATGATTGCCGATGCGGGCTTTTGGGGCCCGTTGGTGTTCGTCAGCCTCAAAGCGCTGACCTTCACCTTCGCCCCGCTCTCGGCCGGTCCCATCCAGTTCGCTTCCGGCGTCGTATTCGGCGTGATTCCCGGCACACTTTATTCGGTTGTGGGCGAGGTGATTGGCGGGGCCATCAATGTCTTGATCGCCCGGCTGCTAGGAAGGCGCATCGTCAGACGCTTCGTCGGCGCCGAGGCACTGCTGCGCATTGACCGTTTCTACGAACGCTATCTCGATGATTGGAAGTCGCTCTTGGCGGCGCGGCTGCTGCTCTTTTCTGTCTACGATTTCATCAGCTATGCCGTCGGCTTCGGGCATATCCGGCTCTTGGTCTATATCGCCGTCTCCTTTATCGGCGGCTTGATCCCGACATACATCTTCGTGCTCATCGGAAGCCGGGCGGCGCAAAGCCAGGATGTTCTTCTGCTCCTTTATGTCGGGACGGCTCTAGCCTTCGTCGTCTATTTGCTTTTCCGTCGCCAGATATCCGGACTGATCGTCCGCCTGCGAAGCATGCTCGTATCGAGGCACTGATGGGCGGAAGCCTGCGTCGAAAGCTCGTCAACGCTCGTATGATATAATCAAGCCTAGCCAGCCAACCCAGATTGCGCGAGGACCCATGTTCCGCAACATCGTCAAAAGAGTATTCGGCGATCCGATGGAGAAGGCGCTTTCCGCATACCAGGCGCGGGTAGACGAGATCAACGCCCTCGAGCCCGCCATGCAGCGGCTCAGCGATGAGCAATTGCGAGCCAAATCCGCCAGCTTCAAGCAGCAACTGCAAAGTGGCGCAAGCATGGAAGATATCCTGCCCGAAGCCTTTGCGCTCGTGCGCGAAGCCTCCGTCCGCACCATCGGCTTGCGCCACTATGATGTCCAGCTTATCGGCGGCATCGTTCTGCACGAGGGCCGCATCGCCGAAATGAAAACCGGCGAAGGCAAGACCCTCGTCGCCACCCTGCCGCTTTATCTCAACGCACTGCTGGCGCAGGGCGCCCATCTCGTCACGCCCAACGACTACTTGAGCAAGCACGGCCTGCAATTCATGGGTCCCATCTATCACTTGGTCGGCTTGTCCGCCGCGGTCATCCAGAATACCGGCGGTCAGCCCGATAGCGGCTCTTTCCTTTTCGATCCCGATTTCATCTCTGATGACGCCCGCTATCAAAACCTGCGCCCAATAAGCCGCCGAGACGCCTACCGCGCCGATATTCTTTATGGCACCAATAACGAATTTGGCTTCGACTACCTGCGCGATAACATGGTGCTGACTCACGACCGCCTCGTGCAGCGCGAACTGCGCTATGCCATCGTCGACGAAGTGGACAACATCCTCATCGACGAAGCGCGCACGCCGCTGATCATCTCCGGCCCCTCCGACGAACCCTCCGACTTCTATCGCCGTTTCGCCTCGATCGTCAAGCGCCTCAAGAAAAGCAGCGAAGACAGCGTCGAAGCCGAAGCCCCCGATGGCGACTACGTTCTCGATATCGCCGACCGCATCGTCTATCTCACCGAGCAAGGTGTGGAAAAGGTCGAGAAAGCGCTCGGCGTTGCCCAGCTTTATCACCCCGATAATGCCGAGATGCTGCCCTACCTCGACAACTGCTTGCGCGCGCAAACGCTCTTCCAGAACGACAAGGAATACATCGTTCAGAACGGCGAAGTCGTCATCGTTGATGACTTCACCGGGCGCCTCATGCCAGGGCGCCGCTTCTCCGAAGGTTTGCACCAAGCCATCGAAGCCAAGGAGGGTGTGCAAATCCGCCGTGAAAACATCACCATGGCGACCATCACCTTTCAGAACTTCTTCCGCATGTACGACAAACTCGCCGGCATGACAGGCACCGCGCTTACCGAAGCGGAAGAATTCGAGAAGACCTATGAACTAGAGGTCGTGCCCATCCCCACCCATCAGCCCGTCGTCCGCGACGACCAGAATGATCTGATCTACGTCAACGAAACCGCCAAGTGGAACGCCATCGTCCAGACAATTCAAGAGCGCAACGAACGCAAACAGCCCATCCTCGTCGGCACGGTCGCCGTCGAGACATCCGAGCGCCTCAGCAATTATCTCAAGAAGGCCGGCATCAAGCATGAAGTGCTGAACGCCAAGCAGCACGAGAATGAGGCCGAGATCATCACGCAAGCCGGGCGACCGGCCGCCGTCACCATCGCCACCAACATGGCGGGGCGCGGCGTCGATATCTTGCTCGGCGGCAACCCCGAAGGCTTGGCGCGCGCCGCCTTGCGCCGAAGCGGCGTCGACCTAACCGCCGCCAGCACCGCTCAATGGCAAAAAGCGCTCGCCGATGCCGAAGGCGCCGTCGAGCGCGATCGCGAGGTTGTCCTCGATGCCGGCGGTCTCTTTGTGCTCGGCACCGAACGCCATGAGGCCCGCCGCATTGACAATCAGTTGCGCGGCCGCTCCGGACGCCAGGGAGACCCCGGTGAATCCCGCTTTTATCTTAGCCTCGATGACGACCTCATGCGCCGCTTCGCCAACGACAATGTCAAGCGCCTGATGAAAACCGCCGGCTTCCCTGAAGATGAAGCTATTGAGCACGGCATGATCAGCAAGTCCATTGAGCAAGCCCAGGTGCGGGTCGAGGGGCACAATTTCGATATTCGCAAGCGCGTCGTCGAATACGATGACGTCGTCAACCGTCAGCGCGAGATCATCTACGCCCAACGCCTCGACTGGATCACGAAAGACGCTGACGAGCTGCACCGCGACTATCTCGCCATGATCCAGGACCAGATCGCCGCCGCCGTCGACGACGTATTCGCCGCCGATTCCCAGGGCGAGCTGCTTGATGCCCTCGCGATGTACCAGCGGCTTGCCAGCATCGGCTTGCCCCTGCCTGAAGACGTGACCGCAGAGAACATCGACGACTATGAACATGAAGACTTGGCCCAGGTCATCAGCGCGCATGCAGCCGATTTGTTCGAATTGAAGCGCGCCCAACTGGAAGAAGCGCGCGCAGGCCTCATGGAGATCGCCGAGCGCCAGACGGTAATTCGCGCTCTCGATCACTTCTGGCAGCGCCATCTGACCGACCTCGACATCCTGCGCGAGGGCATTGGATTGCAAGCCATCGCCCAGAAAGACCCGCTCGTCGAATATCAGCGGCAAGGCTTCCAGATGTTTCGCGTGGTCGAAGACACTTACCGTCAATTCGCCTCTCGCGCCATCTTTCAGGTTCAGCCCGCCGTGGTGCAGACGCCGCAGCGCCACCGTCAAATGCGCGAGCACCGACCGGAGTTGACCATGAGCGGCGGCGAACGCCCGGTCCAGCAGACCGTCCGCCGCAACAATCGGCGCCCGGGCCGCAACAAACCCTGCTGGTGCGGCAGCGGCAAGAAATACAAGCACTGCCACATGCGCGAAGATCAACTCTCCGGCAAATTTCAGCAAGCCGGTTGAGGTCCCAGCGATCAATGTTCCGCATCGGCGACATTGAAATCTATCTCTTCAACGACGCCGTCAGTTATATGGACCCGGGCGGAGTATTTGGCTTGGTTCCGCGCGCGCTATGGTCGCGTTATTACAGCGCCGACGAGCGCCACCTGATCAAGTCCGCCAATCACAACCTGCTCGTCCGCGCCGCTGGCGTGAACATCATCATTGATGCCGGCTTCGGCAATTGCCTCAGCGAAACACAGCGAGCGCGCCGTCATATCACGCGCTTCGACGGCACGCAGACTGGCTTGGCCGCGCTGGGCACTTCATCCGCCGACATCGACATCGTCATCGACACGCACCTGCACGACGACCACTGCAGCGGCAACTTTCGCTTGAACGCTGACGGCATTCGCGAACCTGCCTTCCCGAAGGCAACCTACCTGGTGCAGCGCCGCGAGTATGAAGACGCCGCCCGCCCCAACGAGCGCACGCGCGCCACCTACTTGCCCGCCAACTTCCTTCCCCTGTTCGAGTCGGGGCAGCTCCAACTGCTTGACGGCGACAGCGAGATCGTCCCCGGAGTCACCGCGATCGTCACGCCCGGGCACACGCCGGCGCACATGAGCGTCCGCATCGAGAGCGCCGGCCAGCATGCCGCCTTCCTCTGCGATTTGGCGTCGATGGCGATCCACTTCGAGCGCCTCGCCTGGATGACCGCCTATGATGTCGAACCGCTGATCACACTCGAGACCAAGCGTCACTGGCAGACTTGGGCGCTGGAAACCGGCGCTCTGCTCTTCTTTCCGCACGACATTGTAAAGCCAGCCGGTCGCCTGACGCTAGACCACCGCGGCCGCCCCAAAATCCAGCCGGTGCACGTCGACTACGACAATCCCTAGGAGGCCTAGAAACGAGTCTCTTTTGGCAGTTTGCTCTATGTTCTCAACCATTCGGTGACTGTAACCAGAATGACTGCCGGTTCACCGCAATTCTCAATAGATCCGAGTCGTTGTAGGGGCGAGCCAGTGGCTCGTCCGCTTTCGTTCAAGATTTCCAATCACGTTTTTTCGCGCAACTGACTTGGAAATACATCTCTGTCGACGGACCGTGTCTCTGCGCGCTCTGTGGCGGTTTACCCTAGGCCCGCGCCGGCTGGCACACCGGGCAGAAATGCGTGCCCCGTTGCGCCACGCGGATCTTATTGATCGCCGTCCCGCATCGCCTGCATGGCAAGCCAGTCCGCCCATACACAAAAAAGTAATCCTGCGATTCGCCCTTTTGCCCATCCGGCTTGCGATACCAGTTGACGCTCGCGCCCTCGTGCTTGATGCCCGCCGCCAGCGCATCGCGTACGGTCTGATGCAGCCGCGCTGTCTCGCGGTCCCCCAGCCGATCTACCCCGGTGGCGGGATGAATGCCGGCGCGGAACAGCGCCTCGTCGGCATAGATATTGCCGATGCCGGCCACGAATTCCTGCGCCAGCAGCAAAGCCTTGACCGCCCGCGTCCGCCGCTGCATGCCCGCGCGAAAATGCGCCAGCGTGAAGTCGTCGCTCAGCGGCTCCGGTCCCAAATGCTCCAACAAGCGGGCCACATCATCCGTCAGATAAACGCGCCCAAACTTCCGCAGATCGGAAAAACGCAACTGCTCGCCATTTTCCAGTTCAAAGCGCACATGCACCCAGCGGTCCGCCTCATGCTCAGATTCCGCATGGGCGACGTACAAGCGTCCGGACATCTTGAGGTGAATCACAAGCACGTCGTGATCCAGCGCGATCAGAATATACTTGCCGCGACGCCCGATTTTCTTGACAGTCTGGTTGGCGATGCGCGCCTTGAATTCTGCCGGGCTTGGCGACTGGATGGAAGCCTCCCAATCGTGCCACATCGACAGGATCCGCCGCCCAATCAGCGGACCGCGCAAACCCCTTACAACAGTCTCGACTTCCGGCAATTCAGGCATCGGCAACGGTTCTCTTCGAGCGCTTTCACCCGCGTCAAGCGCCGCGATTCGGTCGGACGATTTGCAGCGCCGAGTGCTATAATACGGCTGTCCTTCTCCGATTAAAACCCGAAGCCGCCATCACGGAAGCAGGCGCCATGACCAGCGAGTTCGTCCATCTTCACGTCCATAGCGAGTTTTCCCTGCTTGATGGCCAAAGCCGCATCAAAGACCTGGTGGCGCGCGCCCAAGCGCTGGACATGCCCGCCCTTGGCATCACCGATCACGGCGTCATGTTCGGCGTGCAAGACTTTTACCGCGCCTGCGTCGACGCCGGCATCAAACCCGTCATCGGCATGGAAGGCTATCTCGCGCGCCGACGCATGAGCGATCGCGACCCGCATCTCGACCGCAATTCCCACCACATGCTGCTGCTCGCGAGGAACATGACTGGCTTCCAGAACCTGCTCAAAATGGCGTCTGCGGCTCAGCTTGAGGGCTACTACTACAAGCCCCGTATCGACAAGGATTTCATGGCTGCGCACGCTGACGGCATCATCGCTTCCAGCGGCTGCCTCGCTGCGGAAATCCCGCGCCTGGTCGCCAATGGCGATGACCAAGCCGCCCGCGAGCAGATCGGCTGGTACCAGGAAGTCTTCGGCGCCGATAACTTCTTCCTCGAGCTGCAAGCCCACGACATTCCCGAATTGCAAGGCCTCAACCGCTGGCTCTGCGACTACCGTCGCAGCGGGCACAGCCCAGTGCAGCTGCTCGCCACCAACGATGTGCATTATGTCAATCGCGATGACTCCGACGCCCACGATACGCTCCTCTGCATCCAAACCAGCGCCCTCAAATCTGACCGTGATCGCATGCGCATGGAGCCCTTCGAAAGCTACTATCTGAAATCCGCTGACGAAATGCGCGCCGCTTTCGCCAGCTTGCCCGCCGACCTAACTCGCGAAGCCTTCGCCAATTCGCTGAAAATCGCCGAGATGACGGACATTGATCTCGCGCCAAAAGGTTACCACTTGCCGGCCTTCCCGGTTCCGGCTGGTTTTGATCAACATAGTTATCTGCGCCACCTGATTGACATCGGTATGGAATGGCGCTACGACGCCGATTGGAAGCGGAACGAAGTATTCAGCGAGCGCATTGAGCGCGAACTCAACATCATCCACAGCATGGGATTTGATACCTACTTCCTCATCGTCTGGGACCTCTGCGAATTCGCGCGCAATGCCGATATCTGGTGGAACGTCCGCGGTTCCGGCGCCGCCAGCTTGGTCGCCTACTGCCTCGGCATCACCAACATCGATCCCATTCAGAACGGGCTGCTATTCGAGCGTTTTCTCAACCCCGGGCGCATAAGCATGCCCGATATCGACCTCGATTATCCGGATGACCGCCGCGGCGAAATGATCGCTTACGCCGCTATGAAATACGGCGAGGACAAGGTCGCCGCCATCATCACCTTCGGCACTATGGGCGCCAAAGCCGCCGTCCGCGATGTTGGGCGCGCTCTGAATGTCGACCTGGGCAAGATAAACCGCGCAGCCGCCATGATCCCGCAAGAAGCGCGCCAAAAGAGAATCCAGGAATATGTCGAGGGCAATGCCGAATTGCTTGATCTCTACAACAGCGATGCCGAACTCCAACGCGTGATTGACACCGCCAGCGAATTACAAGGCATGACCCGCCACGCCTCCACCCATGCCGCCGGCGTGATCGTCGCCGACCGTCCGCTGGTCGAGCTTGTGCCCCTGCACCGCATCACCGGCAAGGACCCCTCGGGCGGCGCGCTGAAAGCCGTCACCCAGTTCCCCATGGAAACCGCCGAAGCCATTGGCTTGCTCAAAGTTGACTTTCTCGGCTTGTCCACCCTCACAATCATGCGCAAAACCTGCGAACTCATCGAGCGCCGCCGCGGCATCCGCTACACCTTCGACACCTTGCCCTACCGCCACGACTCCGCCAGCGACGAACAGCGCGCCATGCTTGACGACGCTTTCGCCATGATGGGGCGGGCTGAGACCGTTGGCGTCTTTCAGGTCGAGTCCGGCGGCATGAAACAAATGCTGCGCCAGATGCGGCCCCGCGTCTTCGAGAACATCATCGCCGGCATCTCTCTCTTCCGTCCCGGACCAATGCAATTCATCGCCCAATATTGCGACCGCATGCACGGCGTGGAAGAGATCTCCTATCTCCATCCGCGGCTCGAGCCTATCTTGGGCGAAACCTACGGCATAATCGTTTACCAGGAGCAGATCATGGAGATCGCCGGGGCGCTCTTCGGCTACGAGCTTGGCGAAGCCGATCTCATGCGCCGCGCCGTCTCCAAGAAAAAACCGGAAGACCTCAACAAACATCGCGCCATCTTCCGCGAGCGCGGACCGCAGAACGGCATCCCCGAAGAGACCGCCGAAGACATTTTCGATATGATCGAGTTTTTCGCCGATTACGGCTTCAACAAACCGCACGCCGCCGACTACGCCGTCATCACCGTGCAGACCGCCTACCTCAAATGCCACTATCCTGAAGAATATATGACCGCGATCCTCAGCGTACAGCGCGACGATCACTCCAAAATCTCGACCTACCTGGAAGAATGCCGCCGCCTCAACATCAAGATTCTTCCACCCGATGTCAACCACAGCCAACTGGACTTCGACATTGAAACCTTGGCAGACGGCGCGCGCGGGATTCGCTTCGGCTTGGCTGCGGTCAAGAACGCGGGCGCTCGCGCCTTGCGGCAGCTCATCGATCAGCGCGGCGAGGCGCCATTCGACAGCCTGGTCGACTTCTGCCAGCGCGTCGACATGCGCAGCCTCGGCAAGCGCACCTTGGAGAGCCTCATCAAAGTCGGCGCTCTGGACAAGTTAGGCCGCCGCGCGGCGCTTATGGCTTCCCTCGACGCCATCTTCAGTTACAGCAGCAACTACCACCGCGACCAGGAAGTCGGCCAGATGGCGATGTTCGGCGCAGCAGAAACAACCGATGACGCCTTGCTTGCCGATAAAAAGAACATCGCCGAGCACAACCCGCGTGAATTGCTGCGCTGGGAGAAGGAGCTGCTCGGCCTCTACCTCACCGGGCGACCAGTCGATCGCCATCGCCAACTCTTCGCCAGTCAGAACCTCCAGTCGGTCACAAATCTAAAGGACTCATCCGCGCCAAAACCGGAGACCGTCCGCATCGCCGGTGAAATCACTGAGCTTCGTAAGGTGACGACGCGTACTGGCGACATGATGGCTGTTCTCACGCTCGAAGATTGGCACGACGCCGCCGACAGCATAGAGGTCGTCCTCTTCCCTCGCGCCTACGACAAAGCGGTGTCAATGCTGGCTGGCATGTCGACTGGCGCGCCGGGCAAAGAGCTACTGGCTGAAGGCGATATCGTAATCGTCACTGGCCGATTTGATGAGAGCCGCGGCGCCCCGCAGATTATTGCCGACGCGGTCACCACCGATGTCAACGCGGCTTCCGCTGTCGATGCTCGCCCCGCGCCCGCCGATGATGCCGCTATGGCTTGGGAACCGCCCCCCGACGATGACGGCTGGGTAAATGATCAGCCGTCCGAGCCGCCGCCGCCAGTCGAAGAATCCGCCGCCTTCGTCGAAAGAGAAGCCGAGGCCGCGCCCCGGGCCGCCGAAGCCGAACCAGAAGCCGAAGATGAGCCAGAATGGGTCAACGGTGAGAGCCATCTGACCATGCCAGACGAGGCCGCCCCAATTGAGCGCGCCCCGCGCAGCATAGCGGTCGTTCTCGCGGCTGGCGACGATCACGACAAGGACAGACGTAAATTGCAGCGCATCTACAACAAACTGATCGAGTATCCCGGCATCGACCGCTTCTCCATCATCATTCGCCGCGGCGGCAAATCAACGCCAATGAAGTTTCCAGGCAAGACCACCGACATCTGCGACGCGCTCCGCGACGACCTGGCGGAAATCGTCGGCGATCGAGAATTCCTCATCGAAGACGATCAGTCGTAACGCCAGCCTTCCGCTTCTCAGCGCAATCCTCGCCTCCTTCCGCAAACGCGCCCAGCTTCGTCGCTTTTCCGGGGCTTCAATCTTTAGTATTGGAAAGCCGCTTCCTTAAGGTCTAAAATATGCCTGAGTCCGCGATTGGGCTTGGCACTGTGAGGCGGAGTTGGCAGCCATGAAACGCATCGCCGTAATGACAAGCGGTGGCGACGCGCCCGGCATGAACGCTGCGGTTCGCGCGGTCGTGCGCGCCGGGTTGGACCGCGACGTCGAGGTCTATGGCATCCGTCAAGCATATCAAGGTCTGCTCGCTGGCGATATCGCGCTCCTCAGCAGCCGCGAGGTCAGCGGCATCTTGCAGCGCGGCGGCACCATCCTCCAGACCGCCCGCAATGAAGAATTCAAGACGCCGCAAGGCCAGCGGAAAGGGCAGCGCCGCCTAAACGAATACAACATCGACGGCGTCATCGTCATCGGCGGCGACGGCAGCCTCCGCGGCGCGCTCGCCTTGCACCGCATGGGCGTGCCCGTCATCGGCATCCCAGCCAGCATCGACAACGATATCTGGGGCACCGATACCAGCATCGGCGTCGATACCGCCCTCAATACCATTCTTGATGCCGTCGACCGCTTGCGCGATACCGCCACCTCGCACAATCGGGCTTTCGTCGTCGAAGTGATGGGGCGTGATTGCGGCTATCTGGCGGTCATGGCCGGCATCCTCGGCGGCGCCGAAATCGTCGTCACGCCCGAGAATGGCGTCAGCATGAACGAAATCGCCATAGCTCTCGAAGACGCCTACATCCGTGGCAAATCACACGCCATCGCCGTCCTGGCTGAAGGCGCGCCCTACCAGGGGCCAGAGTTGGCCGACTTCCTCGAGCAGAAGCACATCGGCTTCGAAATCCGCCTCACCATCCTCGGGCATACCCAGCGCGGCGGCAGCCCAACCGCCTTCGATCGCCTGCTGGCGACCCGCATGGGGGTCTACGCCATGGAATTGATCCTTGCGGGCGAAACCGGCAAGATGGTCGCCCGCGTCGGCCGCGAACAAACGCCCGTGCCCCTCTCCGAATCCACCGCCCAGACGAGGCAAATCACGCCGGAATACTTCGATCTGGCGCGCATTCTCTCCCGCTGAGCAGCGCCATCTTAAGCCCGCTTACTGTCCGCCACATTGACAATCTCGCAGCCAAGCAGTTCTATCAGAGCGGATCTTTCCAGGCGCAATTGGATTCCGCGCTGGCCCCCGCTTACGACAATCCGTGCGACCTCGCAACCCAGCTTGTCGAGGTAAACTTCCCAGCCTTTGTGCATTAAGGCGAGCGCGCTAATGCCCCCGACCTGCAAGCCGGTCAACCGCTCGGCGCGGGCATGCGGCGCAAGCGCGACCTTCTTCACGCCCAGCGCCTTCGCCAGCCGCTTCAGGTTCAGCGTGCAGTCGCAGCGCAGCAAGACAAGTATCGGCTTCTTGCGCGCCGGGCATTCCATCACCAGCGTCTTGAATACCTCTTCCACCGGCCGACCCACGGCTGCAGCCACCTGCTTGGCATCGCGAATCCCCGGGTCGTAATGATGCGTCTCGTAGGCTATCCCCCGTGCCTCAAGCAAGCGCATGGAGTTCAACTTCTTCGCTTTGGGCATCGTCCGCACACTCGTCCGCTTGCCGTTGCTGCGCCTGGCCTAGTCGCTGCTTCTTGGTTTATACTGCTGCTTCGCCAAGCGCGCCATCACACCGGGCGCCAGCGCGCCAGCAAGTAGCACTAGTTGGTCGAAGATGCTCAACACCAGCCGCCTCGGCTCCCGCTCAGCCGCCTTAACCAGCGCCGACGCCACTTCTTCCGCGGATTTGGTCGGCAATCGGCCGCGAACCCCCTGGCTCGAGCCCAGCCGGTTGTGATTGAACTCCGTGGCCGTCCGCCCGACCAGGACATTGGTTACGCTGATTCCGTCCGCCTCCAGCTCCAGTCGCAAGGAGCCGGCCAGGCTCGACGCAAAAGCCTTGCTCGCTGCGTACACCGCCGTGTATGGCGTATGGACGCCGGCGACCACCGACGAGATGACCATGATCTGTCCGCCGCCAGCCGAACGCATCGCCGGGGCGCAAGCGCGCGCGCAATGCAAAACGCCATCGATATTGGTCCGCAGCACCGTCTCCAAATGTTCCCAGTCAGCGTCGACCAGCGCGCCATGCTGACCAATGCCGGCGTTGGCGACCAGCACATCCAGCTGCCCAAAGCGCTCCAACGTCCGCTCGACCGCGCCGGCCACATCGTCAGCCCGCCGAACATCGCCCACAGCCGCTAGGAAGTCGCCGTGCGGGGAGGGCAGGCCGTCGATCTCGGCTTTGAGACGCGTCAGCCGCTCCGCCCGCCGCGCCATGCCGCAGACATCATAGCCGGCCCGCGCGAATGCCAGCGCCGCTGCCCAGCCAATTCCGCTCGACGCGCCCGTGATGAAGACCGCCCGCCTGGTACTCATGCCTGAATCACGCGGAGGTCTGACGATTAAGTATCGCCGTCATTTCTGTCTGCCAAGCGCCTCCGACGCTCCGACGCTTCGACGCTCCTTTCACTGGTTCTGATCCACTCCAGGAAGGCAACGTGCATGATTGCCGCGTCGACGCTTCCCTCAAAACTATCGACGCCTTGTAAGGCTTGATTGGTATTGTAAAACTGGCGCATATATATGGAAATGAATACACGACGCCTCACAGAACTAAGGAATTATCACACACTCCGTTCAGATTCGCACACGGCGAGGCTCCCCGTCTCCCCTTGTGCTGAGCAAAGGACAGGTATTGTTCCGAGGCGCTTCAAACCGAATTTGGCGGAATATCGCCTATTCTGGCCGCTGATACCTGGCGAAAGTTGTAGGGGCAAACTGGCGCCCCGCCCACGCCCGCCAAAATATAGCAGCGACGCACACCGCCTCTGACTCGCAACTGGCGAACATCCCGCCTCCGAATTGACCGCCATTTGCCTATCCGCTAACATATAGTTGGTCAGGCAGCTTGACCAATCGCTTTTCTACGACTTGTTGCGGCAATCAGCGAATGTCCACCGCAGACGGCTCGGCAAACAATTCAGCAGACTTGCTTGCGCAACCGGTGGCCGAAGCCGGTCGCAAGGTCTTCGCGCGGCAGCTTCGCCGAATGAAACGCCAGGAATCCGGCAGCCGAACCGGCGAAGACATCGAATCCGTTCACCGTATGCGCGTCGCCATCCGTCGCATGCGCAGCCTGCTGAACTTGATCGCCGACCATTACCAAGCCGGGACGCTCGCCAAACGCCAGCGAAACCTGCGCGATATCGCCCGCGCGCTCGGCGCTGTCCGCGATCTTGATGTGCTCATCCTCGACCTGGAAGCATACGCCGGGACCTTGCCGCCCGACCAGCAGCTGGCCATGCGGGCGGTGATCGATCGGCTCGAGCGGCGGCGGGCAAACCGTCGTGCCCGTCTCAACGATCTCTTTGATTCCAAAGGCTACGCGCGCGTCCTCCGCCGTCTCGACCGCTTCGGCAAGACGCCGGGCAGAGGCGCCCGCCGCATCAAACGCCGTCACGCGCCCCATCAGTTGCGGCACGTCCTGCCGCTAATTCTACATCAACGCATGGCGCGCGTCAGAGCCTACGACACCATCCTGCCCTCGTCAGATATCGATGACTATCATGCCCTGCGCGTCGATTTCAAGCAATTGCGCTACGCTGTGGAGTTCTTTCAACCCGCGCTGGGCTCATCCGCCGGACGATTCCTTGATGTGGTCAAGGGCATGCAGGAATTTCTGGGGCGGATGCAGGATATCTCCGTCTTTGTCGCTGCCGTCGGCGAGCTGAAGAAGCTGACCACCGAACAAGCCGCCGCCCTCCAAGAATATCGCGTACAGCGCCTGGCCGAACAAGAGCGACTGCGCGCAGAGTTCGGCGAGCATTGGACGCGCTTCAACAACCGCGCAACCCAGCGCCTCTTCTCCGATTCGCTCCTGGTGCTGCGCTGACTCACGACCGCAAGTGGTAACTGCCCGCCAATCGGTAGAACTCGCCGGCCGCCTCGCCGTTGATCGCTAGCGGCAGATAACGCTCATTCGCGCCATCCCAGACCGCCACCCAGAAGCTGAAACCCTTGTCGTTGAGGTTGGCTTTTTTGTCCAATGCGAATACCTGAAGATCGTTGACGTACTCGCCGGCCTGCCACAAAGACGTTTGATAAGCGCCGTGCCGATGCGGCGCCGCCGCCAAGCGCCATTCATAACCGGTCTCGCCGCTGGCATGCCGCACCTGGACGAGAAACTCATAATCTTGCGTCAGCGTCCGCAGCGCCTTCCATGTCGGTTCAAATGTAATCGGCAGCTCCTCATGGATGACCGGCGGGTAGACGCCGTAGGCATGAAGCTGCAGGCGACCGTCAAAGACGACGGTATCGAGCTCGTCTTCGCGCGCCGCGAACTTCGCCGGCAGCCGCCAACGCCCGGCAATGTCGCCGACTTCGTACAGTTCATAGCTGAACACGCCGTGATAATGCGACCGAACTTTCTCGAAAAGGCCAGTCCTTCCCAAAGCCGCCACGAGTTGCGACATTGCCGGGTCAATCCCGGCATCCAGATAGGCTTCGCGCGCCTTCGCCCCAAAGACGACATGCGTCGCGCCCAGCGCCTCCAGCTCGTCGAGCGTCGTCGCCGCGGCGACATGGATCGGCATTTGCGGGAAGAAGAAGGGCAGCCGTTCTTCACCGGGCGCCAACACCATCGCATCCGATTGCGTGTCTCGTTTATAGTCTTCCAGCCCGGCGACTATTTGCATCAGCGACGGATTGTAGTATTCATATTTTTCAAAGTCGCTGTCGAGGTCAGACCGCAACAGCCAGATCGAGGACCAGCGCACATCGGTCACAACCGCCGCTACGCCGGGCAGGCAAGCCAGCAGCAAGACAAGGCCATACGCGCGCTGCCGGCCCTTGCGCCAGGAACGCATACGCGCGCGATCCAGCGCCTCTCCTAGAGCGATCGCGCTAGGCAGGCAAAGCAGCGGCAGAATCGCGAATCCCAGGCGATAGTGATAGCTGTATGAATAGAACAAGGTGACAAAATAGGGCAGCGCCAACAGAAGGCAAAGGACGCTCGCCGGCGTTCCTTTGGTCACGCGCGCGGCGAATTCACTTCTGATCGCCCGCCGCAATCCCAACCCAGCGAAAACCAGACCCGCGAGCATCAACAGCGCCTCGGCCGGCTGGACATAACTCGCCGGCGGATCCACCCGCGCCGGGAACAGGGCTGCATTCGACGCCAAGGCGCCAGCAAAAAGCAAGGCAAGTCCCGCAGAGCTGATTGCCGCCTCCCACCGACTCAGCCGGCGCCGCAGCGCCAACGCAACGACGCCCGTCGCCGCAATGAGAATCAATGGCGCCAAGTAATCGCCAGTGCGCAATGCCCGCGTCAGCCAGATCCCCTTGGGCAGCGTCACCGCCTCATGACCCAGCAGCAGATTCCGCGCATACCAAACCGCGCCGAGCGGCAAACAGGTCAGTCCCGCCCAAAGTGCGATTCGGAACTGCGGCAGACAACGCCGAATACTCAACCTCTTCCGCGCCAGCTCAATGGCTAGCAGCAGCAGCACGCCCCAAAGGAACGCGCCCGCTGTCGGCTTCGTGAACAAGGCGATGCCCAAGACTGCGCCCGCCAGAATCGCTTGGCGGCGCCGGTCGCCGTTGTCTTGCTCGCGCCAGGCGCTCAACAGAAAAACCGCCGCCAAGGTAAAGCTGAACGTCAGCGGTATCTCCAGGTCGCCGCGGAAGGCCCATTGTCCGACGTGGGGATGCAGGCACCACAAAGCCGCGCTTATCAAACCAACCCGCCGGCTCGCCAGCCGCTTCCCGAGCAGATAAGCCGCCAGAATGCTGCCGATATGCATCAGCGGCAAGACCATGCGCGCCGCATGATCGTTGACTTCGCCCAGGAGCGTCTGCACAAAGGCAAACTGAAGCGACAGGAATGGCGGATAATAGCCGATCTCATTCGGGATAAAGCCTTCCAGAAAGAAGAGCCGCCCCTGATAGCCGTATACCCAAAGCGCGTCGTAAGCGGTGAAGGGAAAGTAAGCGGTGTGGATCCAGCGGAGAGCAACCGCGATGACAATCAGCCCAATGACGAGCTTCTCGTCAGAAGCCAAGGGAGTTGTCTCGTGGGCTACGGCTCTTGGCAAATGCCGCTTGCGCCAGGCGAGCGCCGCGCCCAGCAAGCCTATGACTCCGCTGCCTGCGAGGATCCATTCCGCCGTCAATAGCCGCAGCTCCAGTTGCGCGCCGACTACGCCCAGGACCAGCATCCAGGCGCATAGCCACGCCGGACCAAATGCCAGCGCCAGCGCGCCGACCATAGCGTAGGATCGCCACGCGCGGCGCGATATCGCGGCGAGCGCCCAGGGCAATCCCACGGCGCCCGCCATCCACAGGCAGGGCAACAGCCCGGGCAGCGATTCCTCAATCCAGTAGAGCGAAGCCATCAGCTTTGGCGTAAGGGTCCTGAATAAGCGCCCCGGCGAACCTCACCAGCGAATACGACAAGAACAGAATCAATGCGGGGAGCAGCGGCAGATAATATCGCGCCCAGGGCAGAGGCGTCAGCCAAAGGGTCGTCAGCGCCGCGCCAATCGCCCAGATCAAAAGCAGCCAACGCGCCTCCGGCAATACCGATTTGTCGCGCGCCAACCGCAGCCCGCCTAAGAAAGTCAAGAGCAGGTAAATCAAGCCTAACCGGCCTGAGTTGCCGATGATAGTCAGCCCGGCCAGCCAGGACCCTTCATAGTCCGCAATCTGTGCCGAGACCGGGTCGAAGCTCGCCCAATCGCTTGCTTCATAGTATTGGCGCTCGCCGACAAAAACATACTGGAAGAAACCGGCCGCCTGCTCCGCGAAGCTGTTGTATCCGCCGAATATGTCAACCTGATCGTGCAGCAGCCCTTGACGCAACTCGACAGTCAGTTGCGCTGTTTCCAGCGGCGCCCGCCACCAGGCCGGATTCAGCAATAAAAACAGAAATACGCTGATCGCCCCGGCCGCAGCGCATTTCACCAATTGTGCTGCCGGCGCCCGCCAGGCCAGGCCCCGACTCTGCAACAGGCGCCAGATCGGCTCGCGCGCGCAAGCCAGGAAAACCAGCGCGCAGACGATTAGGTTGGAATGCTTCGCCGCGACAGCAAACCCGGCGCAGACCCCCAGCAGAACATATCGCTCCCAGCGTCGATCTCGCAGCAGCCAGATCGCCGCCAGGAGCAGCAGCATCAAGCCGAGGATATGGCTGCCTTCCATCATCGCCCGCCGCCCATTTATCAGCATGTTCGGGTGCAGCGCGAACAGCCCGCTGGCCAGGAAAGCGGTCGGTCGATCAAGCGCCATCTTGACGCACTGAAAGAAAACCGCCGCCGCCAGCGCCAACTGCAGCGTCGAAGCCAGGCGCGTCCGCCGCAATAATTCGCCATCTGGCAGCGCCCCGCGCGCCGCGTTGGCATCGTAGCCCCGCCCCCAGTTCCAGTTTCGGTTCAAGTCCTGCGGGCCAAAGCCCTTCAGCCATTGCAGCCAGCCATAGACCATCTTCGAAACCGTGCCATTCAGCAGCCGTAAATGCTGTTCATGGGGATTGACCTGCCACGTCTCGTCATAGAGGACCTTTGCCAGGTCGCCCTCGACGAAGATATAGTGGAAATCCCGCCCCATGACCATCAGCGTGGATTCATCGCCATGAAACGGTACGCTCGCCGCGCCAGCCGACATGTAAAACGCGAGGCAAACCAGCCACAGCGCATCCACCCAGCCAGGCAGCCTTCTAAGCGTCGGCATTCTCTCTCCGCTGGTCCTCAGCAAACGCCAATACATTTAGAATTGTAGAGCTAATTCACGATTGAGAGTGTCTTGCGCCGAGCAGTTCGCCGATAGAATCTACGCTTCAGCGTCCGACGCCTTAATCTCTACCAGCAGGTCATTCTTGTCCACCGCCTGACCGGCCTCGACATAGACCGCGCTCACCACGCCGTCAGCCGGCGACTTCAATTCGTTCTGCATCTTCATTGATTCCAGGATTATCACCGTGTCGCCCCGTGCGACCGCCGCGCCCGGCAGCGTGGTGACATCGACGATCAACCCCGGCATCGGCGCATGCACTTCGCCCGAACTGACGGGCAGGGCGCCGCGGCGCTGCAACATCAGCATTGCCCGTTCGTCAAGCACCTGCGTCTCGAACAGGCGACCGGTCATCATCACCGCGATCTTGTCTTCATCATCATCTATAACCGCTTCGAAGGAGCGATTCTCAGTGATGACCGAAAACAGCGACCCGCCAAGATTCAGGAAGTCGACATCGCGCGGCTCGCCATTCACCAACACGCCGCCGGCATTGTCGATCTCAATCTCGTAACGCTGCTCGTTGATGATGGCGACGTACTTCATCGGTGCATCCTCTCGAAGCGCCCCATCCACTTCCAGTTGCTGGCGTCGCGCTTGGCTGGCGCCACCACCTGCGACGCCAGCTGCCGCTTGCGATGCGCATACAAGGTCGCCGCGATCGCTACCGTCTCAAGCTCGCTCGCGCTGGGATCTTGCTCGTAAGTGTTCATATTGAAGCGCCGCTCGACGAAGGTGGTGTCAAACTGCCCGGCGATAAAACTGATACTGTTCAGCAGGTTGATATGGAAAGGGATATTGTGCTTCAAACCCATGATGCGGTATTCCGAAAGCGCGCGCCGCATCCGCAGCATCGCCTCAGAACGCGTCTCGCCCCAGGTGATGAGCTTGGCGATCAGACTGTCGTAATAGGGCGTAATCTCCGACCCGGAGAATACGCCGCTGTCGACGCGCACGCCCGGTCCTGTCGGCAAGATCATCGTCGAGATCTGCCCAGTCGATGGCATGAAGTTGGCATAGGGATCCTCGGCATTGATTCGGCATTCAATCGCCCAACCCTTCGGCTCCAGCAGGCTCTCCGTCGGTCCCATCCGCCGACCGCGCGCGATGCGAATCTGTTCCTTCGCCAAATCCACGCCGGTCACCAACTCAGTCACCGGATGCTCCACCTGCAAGCGCGTATTCATCTCCAGAAAGTAATAATTCTTTTCCCGGTCGACCATGCACTCAATCGTGCCGGCGTTGACATAACCGACCGATTCCGCCGCCGCGATCGACATGTTGCCCATCCGTTCGCGCAGGTCAGCGTCGACAAAAACGCTTGGCGCCTCCTCCACCAACTTCTGATGCCGCCGCTGTATCGAGCATTCGCGCTCGCCCAGATGAATTGTATTGCCATGCGCGTCGGCCAAAATCTGAAATTCAATGTGGCGCGCGCCGATCAGTAGCTTCTCCACATATACATCGCCGTTGCCAAAGGCGCTCTCAGCCTCGCGCCGTGCTGTCGCCAGGGATTCAGCGAAGCCCTCTGCTCGCTGCACCGGACGCATTCCCTTGCCGCCGCCGCCGGCCACCGCCTTGATCACCACCGGGAAGCCGATGCGAGATGCGGCGTGAATCAGTTCTTCGTCGCGAATGCCAGGCTCGGTGCCGGGTATCAACGGCACATTGTTGCGCTTGACCGCGGTCCGCGCCGCCTGCTTGTCGCCCATGGTCGCGATCGCGCTCGGCGATGGACCAATCCAGACCAAACCCTCATCCATCACCTGCCCGGCGAATTCGGCATTCTCCGCCAGAAAGCCATAACCGGGATGTATCGCATCGGCTCCCGTCCGGCGCGCCACTTCAACGAGCTTGTCCATGCGCAGGTAGCTCTCCGCCGGGCGCGGACCGCCAATGTGCACCGCTTCATCGGCGTAGCGGACGTGCAGCGCCGTGCGGTCGACATCGGAATACACCGCCACCGTCGGTATGCCGAGGTCGCGGGCGGCGCGGATGATGCGCACCGCGATTTCGCCCCGGTTAGCGATCAGGATTTTGTTGAACGGTCCGGTCTGCAAATTGTCAACTCCTTTCGTAGCGCTCCCCCTCTCTGATGCTTCGGGGAGGGGGTTGGGGGGAGGGGTAGTTCGCGCGGGCTACAGCGGGATGTTGCCGTGTTTCTTCGGCGGGTTCTCATCCCGCTTGTTCTGGAAGACTTGCAGCGCGTTAATGAGCCGCGCCCGCGTATTGCGTGGCTCAATGATGTCGTCAATGAAGCCCCGACTGGCGGCGATATAGGGATTGGCAAAGGTCTCGCGGTATTCGTCCGCCAGTTTTTTCTTGCGCGCAACCGGGTCTGCCGCCTTCGCCAACTCCCGCCGATAAATGATCTCGACCGCGCCTTCCGGTCCCATGACGGCGATCTCGGCCGTAGGCCAGGCGATATTGAGATCGGCGCGGATATGCTTGCTGTTCATCACGCAATAAGCCCCGCCATAAGACTTGCGCGTGGTGACTGTCAGCTTGGGCACGGTCGCTTCGCAGTAGGCGTAGAGCAGCTTCGCCCCGCTCATGATGATGCCGTTGTGCTCCTGGTCGGCGCCAGGCAGATAACCGGGCACATCGACGAAGGTGACCAGCGGCACATTGAAGGCGTCGCAGGTGCGTACAAAACGCGCCGCTTTCTCGCTGGCTTTGATATCCAGCACACCAGCCAAGACCGTCGGCTGGTTCGCCACGATGCCGACCGCGTTGCCGCCCAGCCGCGCATAGCCGACCACGATATTGCCGGCGTAGTCTTCGTGCACCTCGAAGAAATGTCCATCATCCACAATCAACTCGATGACCCGCTTGATATCGTAGGGCTGATTGGGATTCTCTGGCACGATGCTGTCCAGCGCCGCTTCCGTTCGCAGCGAATCGTCAGTCGTCGGGTGCGGCGGCGGATCTTCCATATTGTTCTGCGGCAAGTAGCTCAGCAACTCCCGCACCAGCGTCAAGGACTGCGTCTCGTCATCGGCGACAAAATGACAGACGCCGCTTCTGCTGCCATGCACCGATGCCCCGCCCAGATCCTCGAATGTCACATCTTCGTTGAGCACCTGCTTCACCACTTCGGGACCGGTAATAAACATATAACTGCTCTGCTTGACCATGATTATGAAGTCAGTCAGCGCCGGGCTATACACCGCGCCACCGGCGCAGGGTCCCATAATGACGCTGATTTGCGGGATAACGCCGCTCGCCAAGGTGTTCTGCAGGAAGATATCGGCATACCCCCCCAGGCTCTCGACGCCTTCCTGGATGCGCGCGCCGCCGCTGTCGTTCAGCCCAATGACCGGGGCGCCCACCTTCATCGCCATGTCCATAATCTTGATGATCTTGGCAGCATGCGCCTCGCTCAAGCTGCCGCCCATCACCGTGAAATCCTGCGAATAGACATAGACCAGCCGCCCGTCAATCGTGCCCCAGCCGGTGACCACGCTGTCGCTGAGAGGCCGATTGTTCGCCAGTCCAAACTTGCTGTTGTGATGATGCACGAAGGCGTCCACTTCGCGGAATGTGCCCGGATCAAGCAGGATATCCAGCCGTTCGCGGGCGGTCTTCTTGCCCTTGTCGTGCTGGCGCTGGACGCGCGCCTCGCCGCCGCCTTGCTGGCTCTGGGCACGTTTGGCGCGCAACTGCTCAATCATGGGGCTGGTGGTCATCGGCTGTCTCCTTCGGCGGTGGCGTCGTCCGCATCGCGCGACACTCCGCTCATTGTAACACCGATGTTGGGCGATACATCGCAGCGGCGCAGACAAAACAGCGCACGATTATAGAGCCAGCGCAGCGGAAAATGTAGGGGAATTAGCTTCGCAGCAATCCCGTGTTTGTCTAATGAATCCATCAATAGGGAAATGTGTAGGGGCGAGCCATTGGGTCGCCCGCGATTCGACGGTTGGCTACGGCGTGATGCCGAAGCGGTTGAGCAGCTCGACGATGGCGGCTCTTCCGCCGGCCACGGAATCATCACAGGTGATTTCACCACAGAGACACAGAGGGTACAGAGAAAGCCCTGATTGCAGTCGACGAAGCTTGCGCACTCAACCTCGAAATCTGTCGGGGCGATTCTGTGAATCGCCCGCTGTACAGACCTCGCCTACGGCGTGATGCCGAAGCGGTTTGTCAGCAACTCAACAATCGCTGAATTGTATCCAGCGGCGCTCTCCTTTTGGACAATAACGGCGTGCTTTCTTTGAATTGCATTAGCTATTCGCTCGTCGACGCCTTCCCACTGGTCGGCATTTAGCTCGAAATTATTGTGCCAAATCGGAATGACGATTTTGTGGTTCTCAATTGCCCACGTTACTTCCTTGAGTGTGGGGCCTGATTTTCTTGTCTCCTCACCGATCAAGACAATGAAGTGTTCACATTTCTTGATTTGCTTCTCGAGTTCAGGATGCCAATCTTCACCCGGTACTAGAGACATGTCGCAGAAGGACTGTATTCCGTACTGCTGAAGCTTAGTAACCAGCAACAAAGCAAACGCACTACTTTCCTCGCGCGTGTATGAAATGAAGACATTGTAGGGCGGCGCTTCTGAGAGTAGAGCAAATGCGTCATGTGATAGTTTCTCGTACCTCGTATTGCTAGTCCGGCTCCAATCTTCTTCAAGATATCCGTGACCGTAAAGTCGTTCCAAATGCTCCTCGAATTCATCCTCACCGCCCCATCTCTTTTCCAGGAAGAGCTTTAGATCATTGCTGAAGATAAAGACGAACGTTCCAGTTGACAGTCGTCTTTGCCAATAGCCTTTGTGAACGCCTAACGCCAATTCCTTCGCAAGTAGCATTACTCGTTCGACGGGAGTTTCTGGAATACGATGGTTCTCTTCACGATCGGATATGAACTCATTCAAAGTGGCCACTGAATTCTCCTCTACCCTGCCTACAGTAACCGAATTCTCGCAACATCCACGCCCACAAACTCATCAAACGTGCAATCTTCCACATCCAACTCCAGCCGCTCCCGCAAGCTCAAAAATATATCGGTATAACTCCCCGTCATCCTTCTACACCTGCCCAAGCCCAACATCGCCACTACCCGCTCAATCGTCGCCGCATCCCCCTCGATCTCGGTGAAATTCCCATACGGCAACTCGTCCAGCACCACTTCGGCGCCAAGCAACTCGTATGTCGTCCGATACTTCTCGTAAACCAGCCCGACCCGATAACCCAGCCGCCGCAGAATCAGATCCATCGTATCGAAATCGCTCACCGCCACCTCCGCCTCAAAGCGACTGACGATGCCGCGCTCAATGCTCCCGCCGGCCTTATACGTCAGCTTGACCGCCTCGTCCCGCCGCAGGCGCAATACGATGCCCGCCGCCATCAGCCAGCCATCGCCGCTGTCGTAGCGCAGATTCCGCTCAAAGACGCGCGGCTTGAGCAGCACCGCGCCCGCTTCTTCCAGCGCCTTCGTAACCGCCGCCAGATCCGGCGTATGCAGCTTGACCTCGACCTCTTGCAACTTGTCGTCCGTCATTGGCTCAAGACCTCAAGGGCGCCTCGCGAATCGCTTCCGGCAGGTAGGCGTCTATCGCATTGACAATGGCGGAATAGGGCGGCTCAACGCGATCCGGCGCCATCAGTATGCCGTGCGTATGCGTTCCCGCCGCCTGCTGCACCAGCCACAGACCGCGCTCCTCATACGACAAATCGGCCTGGTCGCCGAGCCGGCCGAAGCGCGTCTTCAGCAAGACCGACTGCACTTTTTCCAGGGCATCGCTTGAAATCGCCAGTCGAATTGGCTTTTCCAGCCGCACGCCTTCATACACCAGTTTCATCTCAATCTCGCCCGACTGATATTCAATCACGCGCGCCACCGTATGCCGCACGCGCCGCGCAGCATAATATGCCGTGATCTGCAAAACGCTCACGACGCCGGCCCGAGCCGCCACGCGCTCAATATCGGGCAAACCCAAGCGGCTCGCCAACTGGTAAACATCCGACCCGTCAAACGGCATTTTGGGTTTCCTTCACCACCCTCCACGTAGAGGGAAAGGCGAGCTAAATTACGGTGACGTCTGCCGGTGAACCTTTGCAACAGTATTCATTAAATCTACTTGATTCGCGCAACGCAGACTCTTGAAAGCCCCTCCCTCATTTTGGGGGAGCGGTTTGGGGTGGGGGCTAAACCTCCAGCACGATCTTCCCGAACACCTCATACCCCGCCAGCATCTCTTGCGCGGCGCGCGCCTCGCGCAAGGGCAGACGCGCCCCAACAACCGGCGTGATCCGCCCGGCGAAGACCTGCTCCATAAAAGCCGCATAGTCGCGGTGCGGTCCCATCGTGCTGCCGATCAAGGCGATATGCCGCGTGAAAAGCTGCGCCAGATTCAACCCATAGTCATAACCGCTCGTCCCGCCGACGATCAGAATCCGCCCGCCCATGCGACAAGCCCGCAGACTCTGCCCAAGGGTCGCCGCGCCCACATTGTCCACCACCACATCGACCCCGCGCCGATTCGTCAGCTTGTAAAGCGTCCGCGACCAAGCCTCGTCTTCCTGCCGATTGATCGTCACATCCGCGCCGATCGCCTCGGCTTGACGGCATTTCTCGGCATTGCTGCCCACGACATACACTTTGGCGCCCGCCAGCTTGGCGATCTGAATGCTAATACTGTTGACGCCGCCGCCCGCGCCTACAATCAGCACTGACTCGCCCGCCGTCAAGCCGCCCCGCGTGATCAGCGAATGCCAGGCTGTCACCCCGACCAGGCCCGCCGCGGCCGCCTCGCCGAAGTCGAAGTCCGCCGGCATCTTGAGCAAGTTGCGCTGCGGCAGCACGACATACTCCGCCGCCGTCCCGCTGTGATGCTCGCCCAGGATGGCGATGCGCGTCTGATTCTCCAAGCCCGTCTGCAGCGCCGGATCATCCGGTGGCACAATCGTCGGATCAATGCAGACATGGTCGCCCGCCGCCACTTGCCTCACGCCTTCGCCAACCGCGTCCACCACGCCGGCGCCATCCGCGCAAATCACATGCGGAAACGCCAATTCCAAACCACGCCAGCCAACCCGCACAAACAAGTCCAGCCGGTTTACCGCCGCCGCGCGAACGGCAACTCGTACCTGCCCCGCGCCCGGCTCCGGGATCGGCATATCTTCCCGATAATTGACGACCTCTGCGCCGCCGTGTCCTGTCAAGACCGCTGCTCTCATCGCAACCCCAATTCATTGCGAGCGATGACCATGCGCTGAATCTCGCTCGTGCCTTCGTAGATGCGTGTGATGCGCGCATCGCGATAATAACGCTCCAGCGGCATCTCCTTGCTATAACCCATGCCTCCGTGGATCTGCAGCGCCTCGTCCGTGACGTATGCCGCCGCCTCGCTGCAGAAGAGCTTCGCCATGCTCGCTTCGGTGGTATAGCGGCCGCCGCTCGTCAACGCCCGCTCCTTGGCGATGATCGCCTGGTAAATCAGCGCCCGTCCTGCTTCCATCCGCGTCTTCATATCAGCGATCTTCTGCTGAATCATCTGATACGAGCCGATTGGCGCGCCGAAAGCCTCCCGTTCCCGCGCATAGATCAAAGCCGCCTCATAAGCCGCCTCGGCGATGCCAAGCGCCTGCGCCGCAATGCCGATGCGCCCGGCATCCAGCACCGTCATCGCAATCTTGAAACCCTGCCCAACGCCACCCAGCACATTCTCCACCGGACAAGCGTAATCATCGAAGATGATCTCGCTGGTCGCGCTGGCGCGTATGCCCAGCTTGGGCTCGGTTTTGCCCCGGCTAAACCCCGGCTGGCTCGTATCTACTAGAAACGCGGTGATGTTGCGGTGAGTCGTCCCCCTATCCAGATTGGGGGATTGAGGGAGGTGGTCCGCCGTCATGGTGAAAAGCACGATGCGATCGGCAAACGGCGCGCTGGTCACCCAGCTCTTGCGCCCGTTGATGATGTAATGCGTCCCGGCCTCGTTGAGCATAGCGCGGCTCGCCATATTGCCGGCGTCGCTGCCCGACATCGGCTCAGTCAGGCTGTAGGCGCCGACTTCCGCGCCGCTGGCAACGGGCGTGATCCACTCCCGCTTCTGCGCTTCCGTGCCGAACCAGAGGATGCCATTGCAATAGAGCGAATTGTTCACGCTCAGGATCGTGCTGTGGCTGGCATCGGCTTTGGCGATCTCGATCATGGTCAAGACATGCGCCAGCGTATCCATGCCCGCGCCGCCATATTCCTCCGGCACCTCAATGCCCATCAAGCCCATCTCGCCCATCTTGCGGACTGTGTCCAGCGGGAACTCGCCCGACTCATCAAACTCCGCCGCCACTGGCGCGATCTCTCTCTGGGCAAAGTCGCGGACCGCCGTCAGCAGCATGTCATGCTCCGCGGTCATTTCGAGGCTCAGCGGACGCTCCGTTTCGTTTACGACCATATTGGCTCTCCAGGGTCTCGATTTCAATCAACTGCGATTATGCGCTCTGTCCTTGATCTCTTCCCGGGATAAGGTTGTATTTGCGATGACGCGCTTATCGATTCCCATTCGACTCTTTCCGTCTCCATTCGTGAAGTGGCGCTGGCCAAGTCATGGACGATTGAACGAATAAGTCGCGCATGCAATCGCCGCCGATGCGCTTTCCGCATTCAGTCTCTCATTATAACATTCAAACAGACGTAGCCGTGCTCCCCTTCCCTAGCTTGCTGGGGTAGGGGCTGGGGGATGGGGTAGAAACGCGTATTCGCATGACTGACATTGGGCTCAACCATCTCGCCATTGTCGTCGATGACCTCGACGCCGCCTTGCGTTTCTGGCGCGAGGGACTCGGCTTGAAGGCCAGCGTCGTCCAATCAGTGCCGGATGAAGCGGTCGATATCGCCTTTCTCGAACTCGGCGACGCCCATATTGAACTGCTCAAACCAACATCCTCCGATAGCGGCGTCGCCAAATTCCTGGCGCAGCGCGGACCCGGCCTGCACCATCTCTGCCTAGAAGTGCCCGACCTGGACGCCAAACTCGCGGAACTTAGCGCCCGCGGCTGCGAACTCATCAACGAGACGCCCCGCAAACGCGACGGCAAACGTTACGCCTTCATCCATCCCAAGAGCGCCGGCGGCGTCCTGCTCGAACTCTACGAACGCAAGCGATAATCACCAAGGAAGGGAAACATACGATGGCTCGCATAATGGTCTACAATCGCATCTCGCTCGACGGCTTCATCGCCGGCCCCAATGGCGAAATGGACTGGTTTATCCACGATCCCGCGATCGATGTGATCGCGCATGAAATCTATAAATCCGATGCGCTACTTTTCGGTCGCGTCACATACCAACTCTTCGAGAGCTTCTGGAGCCACATCGCCGACGACCCCGCCGCCGACCCAGCGCTGCGCGAGGTCTCCGCTGAACTGAACGGTCTCAACAAGCTCGTGGCTTCCCGCACGCTGAGCCAAACCACCTGGGTCAATTCCAGCCTGATAAAGGGCGACCTCATCGCTGAAGCGCGCCGGCTGAAAACGGCCGACGGCGGCGACATCGCCATCTTCGGCAGCGGCTCCATCGTCAAGCAACTGGCCGCCCGCGACTTGATTGATCAATACCTCATCGTCGTCACGCCATATATTGCCGGCGCCGGCTTGACCATGTTTGACGGCGGCGCGCGCGCCAATCTGCAACTGCTGAAAACCTGGACCTTCGATAGCGGCAATGTCCTGCTGCATTACCAACGTCGCGACCGCTAGATTATCGCTATATTGGCTTGGCATGTATCATAAGGCTTGGTGGCGAACGACAGGGGGATCGTCTAATGAGACGATGCGTCGCTCCAATCCTTGCATTGCTCATGTGCGCCATAACCCTGGCGCAAAGCCGTGAATGCCCGGCTGGACTGCTTGATGCGCTGGCAAACCTCGCCGACGTCTGCGCCGAACAAGACTCGGGAACGCTCTGCCTGGGAAGCTCCACCGTGTCGCCCGTCTTCCGGGGGCCGCCAACGAATCCCCTTCGCCTGGAGCGCCCCGGCGACGCCATCCCGCTTGACGATATTGACTGGCTGAGCGTTAGCAGCGAAGACAATACCTGGGGCGTCGCTCGCGCTGTCTTTCCCGCTTACCCCTACGACGGTCTCGAAGCCGAACCAACCGCTCTGCTGGCGCTCGGCAATACTGCTCTCTTCTTCCACCGGCAAAAGCCAAGGCCATCCCCCCTGGTCGATGCCGCCGTCATCGCCGCGCGTGGCGCCTACCTGCGCGCCGAGCCCAGCACAGAAGCGGACATCGTCAAACCCGTCGCCGTCAGAACCACCGTCAAAGCCATCGCCGCCAGCCCCAATCGCAACTGGCTGCGTGTCTACGCTCAACCCGATATGCTCGGCTGGATGAGCCGCGAAGTCCTCAGCGATATCGGCGACCACCTGCCCATATTCGCCGCCGAGGCCGACCCCGCGCCAATCTGGCTGCCCTGGCAAAGCCTCGACTTCCGCAGCGGCATCGACGACGCCCCCTGCCCTGCCAGCCCGGAGAGCGGCCTCCTGCTGCAAACGCCGCGCTTCATTTCGCCCCGCCAATTCTCAATCAACGGCATCCGTCTGCGGCTCAGCGGCGCCGCCTGGCTCCAGACGACCGTTAACAGCGGCGCGCATATTCACGTCTTGGACGGCTTGGCTTACGTCCGCGCCGCCGGCGTCGAGCGCGAAGTCAACAGCGGCTTCAAGACCTCCGTGGCGCTCGAAATAGCGGCCGACGGCGCGCTGAATCCGACCGACCCGCCGAGCGAACCCCGCGCCTATGACTATCACGCCTTGCTAAGCCTGCCGGTCGACGGCCTGATCTATCCGGGCCGCGTCCGCCTGGCTGTCTACGCCGTCGCCCAGCCCGCGCCACCCGGCGCCAGCCCCCTCGAAGGCTTGAGCGATAACGACGACTGCGCCATCGCCGCCGGCCTCGACGGCGCCAACCTCCGCTCCCGTCCCGATCCCGCTGCCTCGCTCATCGCCGTCATGGCCAATCGCGATAGCGCCAAGCCCATCGCCCGCAGCATCGGCGCCGATCAACTGCCCTGGTGGAAGCTCGCCGATAGCGTTTGGGTACGCATCAACGTGACCAGCTTCGCCGGGGACTGCGCCGCCATCCCGCTCCTCCCCGCCGACGCTTGAAGCGCGCGCCCAGCCGTCGCCATCTCGTAAGGCAACCGGACTGGAATGCGTCATAATCACGCCAACAGAACGCGAAAACCATGACAACAAAACAGATTACCCTGCCAGTCACTGGCATGACCTGCGCCATGTGCGTCAAAAATGTCGAGCGCAGCCTCAAACGCGCCGACGGCGTCGCCGATGTCAGCGTCAACCTCGCCACCGAAAAAGCCGCCGTCAACTACGACGCCGCCCGCGTAAAAGCTAGCGATCTCATCGACCGCCTCGAGAAATCCGGCTACGGCGTCGCCGCCGCAACCATTGATCTTCCCATCACCGGCATGACCTGCGCCATGTGCCAAAAGAACGTCGCTCGCGCCTTGAGCACAGTCGATGGCGTCATCAGCGCCAATGTCAACCTCGCCAGCGAAAAAGCCAGCGTGAATTACCTGCCCGGCGTCACCCGCCGCCATGACCTGGTCGACGCCGTCGAGCGCGCCGGCTATGGCGTCATCGACATATCAGACTCCAATGCGCCCGAAGACGCCGAAGCCGCCGCCCGCCAAGCCGAGATCGTCCGCCAAGAAAGGCTCGTCAAAATCGGCGCTGCCTTCACCATCCCGCTCACCATCCTCAGCATGACGCGCCACTTCATGCACCGAATTCCCTTGCTCGCCGATAACTTCGCCTGGCTGATGAATGACATCTGGCTCTTCATCTTCGCCGCGCTCGCTACCCCCGTCATGCTCCTGCTTGGACGGCAATACCTCAGCGGCGCGCTCAAATCCCTGCGCAACCGCAGCGCCAATATGGATGTGCTGGTCGCGATGGGCTCCATCGCCGCTTATGTCTATGGCATCATCGTGCTGCTCGGCATCGTCTTCAGCTTCACCGACGTGGTCGGCAAATCCGACTACTTCGAATCCGCCGCCGTTATCCTCACCCTCATAACCCTCGGCAAACTGCTGGAAGCGCGCGCCAAAGGAAGAACCAGCGCCGCCATCAAGAAACTGATAAGCCTGGCGCCGAAAACCGCCACCCTCCTCAGCGATGGCAAAGAGAAAGCCATCCCGATCGACGAAGTAGCACCGGGCGATCTGCTGCTGGTCAAGCCGGGCGAGCGCATCCCAGTCGACGCCATCGTGACCGACGGACGCTCCGCCGTCGACGAATCCATGCTCACCGGCGAAAGTCTGCCCGTCGACAAAGCGGCCGCCGCCGACGTCTATGGCGGGACCATCAATCAGCAAGGACGACTGATCATCGAAGCCCAGCGCGTCGGCCGCGACACCGTCCTGGCGCAGATCATCCGCCTGGTCGAAAACGCCCAAGCCAGCAAAGCGCCCATCCAGGCAGTCGCCGACCGCGTCTCCGCCTACTTTGTGCCGCTAGTCATCGTCCTGGCGCTGCTCACGCTTCTCGGCTGGCTCACTATCGGAGGCGCGCCATTCCCGCAAGCCATCCTCAACATGATCGCCGTGCTCGTCATCGCCTGCCCCTGCGCCCTGGGTCTGGCCACGCCCACCGCCATCATGGTCGGCACCGGCCGCGGCGCTGAAAACGGCATCCTCTTTCGCGACAGCGAAGCCCTGGAACGCGCTGGCGCCTTGACCAACGTCCTGCTCGACAAGACCGGCACCGTCACGCAAGGCAAACCCAGCGTGACAGAAATCCTGCCCGCGCCCGACTTCGACGAACATGCGCTGCTGCAATTCAGCGCCTCCGCCGAAAGCGTCAGCGAGCATCCCCTGGCTTCAGCCGTCGTGAACGCCGCCAAAGCGCGTGGCATTCAGCCCCTGCCGCTGGACGATTTTGAGGCACACCCCGGCCGCGGACTCAGCGCCACCGTCGCCGACCGCACCGTCCTCATCGGCAGCCCGAATTTCCTGCGCGCCCAAGCCATCGACCTCAGCCCCCTCGAAGCCGATATCAAGCGTCTGCAAAACCGCGGACAGACTGTCGTCCTGCTAGCGCTGGATGAAACTCTTGCCGGCGCCATCGCCATCGGCGACCAACTCAAACCGAACTCAGCCGCCGCCATCAAGTCACTGCAAGCGGACGGACTTTCCGTCACCCTCATCACCGGTGACAATCAGGGTACCGCCGACGCCATCGCCAGCGAAGCCGGCATCGAGCGCGTCCTGGCCGAAGTCCTGCCGGCCGATAAAGCCGGCGCGGTGCAGCAGCTGCAAGCCGAAGGCGCGCGCGTCGCCATGGTCGGCGATGGCATCAACGACGCCCCCGCCCTGGCGCAAGCGGATGTCGGTTTCGCCATCGGCAGCGGCGCTGATATCGCCATCGAAGCGGCTGACGTCACCCTGGTCCGCGGCGACTTGCGGGCGGTCGGTCAAGCAATCGCCCTGAGCCGAGCCACCCTGCGCGCCATCCATCAGAACCTCTTCTGGGCGTTCATCTACAACATCGTGCTGATCCCCGTCGCCATGCTGGGCGGCCTCCTGCCCATGTTCGCGGCCGCGGCCATGGCTTTTTCGAGCGTCTTCGTGGTGAGCAACTCGCTGCGGCTGCGGGGGCGAAAAACTTCACGTTCGACAAGCATTTTGTGTTGATACATCTACGACATCGATTACAATTGGCGACAATTATGTAGTCTAACTCATAGTATGCGAGTTTCTGTTTTGATGCCTGAACAGCAATTCACCAGAGGTTCAGAATGGCGCAAGTGGGATTTACACGTTCATAGCCCACTTACAATTCTGAATAATCAGTTTCCAAAAACGAGTGACGGACCTGATTGGGACAGCTATGTGAAGGTTTTGGAAGCACTCACCGACGTATCCGTTCTTGGAATCACGGATTACTTTACTATCGATGGATATAAGGAATTGCGTCGTCAGAAGTGTAAAGGGCGTCTAACCAACATAGACCTAATTCTTCCAAACATAGAGTTTCGACTTGATAAGTTTGTTGCGAGCAAAAAGGATGGCAAGAAACCCCGAAGACTAAATCTGCATGTGATATTTTCGGACAAGGTACCAGAGAATCATATTGAAGAGAAGTTTCTACACAACTTAGAGTTTGTTTCTGCTAGAAACGTAGGAGGATCAACATATAAAGAAAAACTCAAGCCAGCAAACATTAAAGAGTTGGGCGAGAGACTCATCTGCGACTTCTCTACGGAGTACGCACGTAAATCTCCCATGGTTGTTGGTGCGGAAAATGTGACGGTCAGTTTGGACCAAATAGTTGAAGAACTCCAGAATACCTATAGCTTTCGAGACAAGTATCTTATTGTATTGGAAAAAGGCTATACCGATCTAATTGCTTGGGGTAGTTCTGATACCAACGAGCGTAAGACCTTGTTGCAAGCGTCGCATATGGTCTTCTCACCGAAAGAGAAAGACCGGCTGTGGTGTCTAGGAAAAGTTCCGTATGAGCACGGTGAATCACAATTTATTGAATCCTTCGATTCCCTGAAGCCATGCATTCACGGTAGCGACGCACATTCGCTCGCAAGAATCGGCAAGCCATGTGGGATCCGCCATCAGCACAACTGTGAAGACGAACCGGAGAAGTGCGATCAGCGCTTCTGTTGGATAAAGGCCGACCCCACGTTTGAAGGTTTGAAGCAAGTACTGTACGAGCCTGAAGAAAGAGTCTTTATAGGCCAAGAATCACCGGAACAGACAAAGAGTAGATATTCGATTACCGGGATCAAATTCACTGAGACCTTCGTAGATCGTGAGTTGACAGTAGGCGCGACAGAAATTCCTCTCAATCAGAGCCTGGTGGCAGTCACCGGCGGAAAGGGAACAGGCAAAACAGCCTTCGTCGATCTCGTTGCGAACTGCTTTCTGGATCGCATCAGTAAGCGCAATGACAATTCGTTTGCATGGAGAATATGCAAAGATCGTAAGCCACCACTGCGCGTTAGCCTTGACTTTGCCGGTGGTGAAACATTCGAAAAAGATGTGTTTGATAGCTCAACCTTGCTGAAGCAAGTAGACGTTGCATATATCGAGCAAGGCCAGCTCGACGCAGACGTTTCTAAAACGTACAAACTGACAGAGAAGATTGAGCAACTGGTTCTGTCACGAACCTCAAAGTCTGACCAGTACAGTTTCGAGAAATTGGGTCAGCGGATTTCAGAAATTGATAAAAATATTCGGGAAACATCGGAACAAATTGTACTGCTCTCCAGTAAGGTTTCTAGAGACGCACAGGACAAACTAGAGACACGAAAGAAGGCACTAAAAATCGAAATCGAAGACCTTTCTACACAGATTGCTGAACATTCGCTAGATGACGAGGAAGTAGAGTTGGCTCAAAAGGCTAACGAGCAAGTAGCTAAACTTAACGCTAGGTTTGAAAAACTCGAGAAATTGCGGACATACATAGAGAGCGCTCAGGCGATCCTATCAAAAGAGTTGCCGGAGTTTAATGACATAGTTTCGAAAATAAATGGCATAGTTCAAGAACTTCACTTGGAAGCCGAGGCTATTACGGTAATCGACTATCCAAAATCTATGTCACTTGACGAGTTAGCCAAAAGAGTCGACAAAGAAGTTAAGGATACACTTGAACGTATTGATGCAAGTAACCGAGCGCTAGAAGTTGAGAACAAGCGAGTAGCTAGTCATTCAAAACTCATTGACGACCAACGCGTCGCAAATGAGGAGTTGGGCAAGGTAGAGATTCAGTTGGGACAGATCGATAAGACGGAGAAGACGATAAAAGATCTACGTGCATCGCGTGCTTCGCTTTATTCCGAGTTGCTGGAAACAATAGAAGAGCGGCGGAAAACATTTGAAGGTATGATGTCAAGCTATCTGACTAAACGTGGTCGAGACTCCAACGCGTCGGGTTCTCGAACCATCAACATCTTGTCCGGTCTGAGCTTTGCTGCAGAAATACAGTTTTCAAGGCTGTCGTTCCTGAGTGCTTGTAGAGCTGTTTTCGACGAGAGAAGTATTACTCTTAAGGACGATGAATCGTATTTCGACACTACCATACAACTGTTAGCTCAATTCGCACAACAGCATGGCGAAGAAGCGGTTGCAGACTTGTCGCAAAATATTGAGAACCTTGCCGATGACCCCCGATTGGCGCGTAGTATCGTGTCTCGTAAGAGTTTGATTGATTGCTATGAAGTCATATATGGCAACCATTTTTCTCTTGCTCCTAAGGTCGCCTATAAGAACGTACCAATAGAACACCTTTCAATCGGACAGAAATCTACTGTATTACTCAAGCTATATTTGGCCGATGGTAAGCGACCAATAATCATTGACTCGCATGACGATTATCTCGACAACAAGTTCATTTGTGATGAGCTCATCCCAGCCCTGTGCGAAGCAAAGAAGCGTCGACAAATAATTCTGGTGTCTAATAATGCAAATGTAGTTGTAAATGCGGACGCAGAGCAAGTGATTATCGCGGAACACAAGAGCAACACCATTTCATATGTTTCCGGCTCGCTAGAGAATCCCGCTATTAGAGCTTCAGCCATTGAAGTTCTAGAAGGAGGAAAAGAGGCGTTTAGAAACCGTCAACAAAAGTATCGTATGAATTGATCATTGAAGTTTTTCTAGAGAACCAAAATACCCGAACATTTGCTCTAGACACCACCACCCGACCCATGCTACAATGACCTCAACACCCGCACTTTAACAACCCGATATCCCGCGTCCGCTGCCAAGTCCGCAAACCTCTTGCAAACCGTCGACCCCCGCCGAAACCGCCAAACTTTGTCCGAAAAGGGGTCTAATGTCCGAAAAAACATTTTCTTTGTCCGACAAACGGACAAAACGGACAAAATCTATAACCGAACACAAACCTTCGCCTTCGCCCAGCCCCGCGCCCTCCTGTGGTACACTCCGCCAAAATCCACCGCCCGCAAGGACCCACGCCATGCCCGACCCCCAACCCGCCATCAGCCCTGACCTCATCGCCGCCGCCCAATCCCTGCTCGACCTGCGCTTCACTCCCGAACAACAGGCGCAGATGCTCGAAATCGTCAACGGCCGCCGCGAGCAATACCAAGGCATCCGCAACGCCGACCTCGACAACAGCGTCCCGCTCTCGCTGCACTTCAAGGTCGACGCCGCCGATCCCAATCCCGCGCCCGTCCCGCGAACGTACCCCATGAGCGCGCAAGCTCCCGTCTCCCGCCCCGCCGATCTCGAAGACGCCGCCTTCTTCACCGTGACCCAACTCGCCGAGCTCATACGCAGCCGCCAAGTCACCTCCCTCGAGCTGACCGAGATGTACCTGAGCCGCCTCAAGCGCTATGACGAGAAGCTGCTCTGCGTCGCCGCTTACACTGACGACCTCGCCATCGCCCAAGCCAAACGCGCCGACAGCGAGATCGCCCGCGGCCTCTATCGCGGTCCCCTGCATGGCATCCCCTGGGGCGCCAAAGACCTGCTCGCCACGCGCGGCTACCCCACCCAGTGGGGCGCCATGCCTTACAAGGGCCAGCTCATCGACCGCGATGCAACTGTCGTTCAGCGCCTGGAAGAAGCCGGAGCCGTCCTCATCGCCAAGCTCACCTTGGGCGCGCTGGCCAACGGCGATGTCTGGTACGGCGGCATGACCCGCAATCCCTGGGATACCTCCGAGGGCAGCAGCGGCTCATCGGCTGGTCCGGGCGCGGCGACCTCCGCCGGCTTGGTCGGCTTCTCCATCGGCACCGAGACCCTGGGCAGCATCGTCTCGCCCTCTACCCGCTGCGGCGTCACTGGCTTGCGCCCCACCTTCGGCCGCGTCAGCCGCTACGGCGCCATGGCCCTCAGCTGGAGCATGGACAAGATCGGGCCCATGTGCCGCTCAGTCGAGGATTGCGCCCTCGTCTTCAGCGCCATCTACGGTCCCGATGGGCATGACCGGACGATCACGCCCGAGCCTTTCATCTGGGACCCCGCGCTCGATCCGCGGTCGCTGCGCATCGGCTATGTCGCCTCTGCCTTCGAGCCGGAAGCAGCCGAGACCGACGATGAGGCGAAGCAGGCGCTTAATCGCCGCACGCTGGAAAATAGCATCGCCGCGCTTGATGTGATGCGCGCTGCCGACTTTGAGCTCATCCCGATCAAACTCCCGGATCGCGACGCCAGCGGCCTCTGGCTCATCCTCGCCGCCGAAGCCGCCGCCGCCTTCGATGCCATCACCCGTTCCGGCTCGGTCGATGCGATGGCGCGCCAGGATGACGACGCTTGGCCCAATATCTTCCGCGCTGCCCGTTTTATCCCCGCCGTCGAATACATCAACGCCAACCGCATACGCGCCCTGCTCATGCGCGATATGGAGCAGGTCATGCAAAAGGTCGATGTCTTCATCGTGCCCAGCTACGGCGCCAACGTCTTGCCCATCACCAACTTCACCGGGCACCCCACGGTGGTCGTGCCCAACGGCTTCACCGAGAAACATACGCCCACCAGCATCTCCTTCGTCGGCGGACTGAATAAAGATGCCGCGACCCTCGCCGTCGCCAAAGCCTACCAGGACGCCACCGACTGGCATCGGCAATATCCCAACCTGGAACCGCTCTAACCGCGAATCTGTAGGGGCCAGCCTTGGCTCGCCCACAAATGAACATCTGATGTACACGCACGAGCCGGCGCTTCGCCAATAGGCGCAAGATCATGCCCGCCCGTCCGCCGTCGCAAAATGTCAATGCGCGACCATATAGTCGCCTATCGTCCGCGCAAACCTGTTATCGTTATTCAAGCGACCAATCTCGCGCCGGATATAGCGACGGCTATCCGCTCAAAATGCCCGGGATTTCATAACGGAAAAGGAGGGACAAAGTATGAGAAAAGGTGGCGCGAGTATGGAAAAAGGTGGCGCGAGTATGGAAAATGGCTCTCAAATTGACGATGAATGCGGTCGGATTCCGCGCCTGCCAGCCTACGCCAGCAACGCCTCCACCTCGCCCCGCACCCGCTCGTCCGCCTCGCGCCGGTGCAGATCAGTCAAGAGTTTGCTGCTATCCAGCCCCATCGTCCGCCACAGCGCCCAAGCCGCATGCCCCCGCACCAGCGCGCTCTCGTCAAAGAGCAACTGTATCAAATGCGGAATGGCGACCTCGCCCCGCCAGTTGCCGGCGGCGACGCAAGCGTTCCGCACGATCAATTCGCGCCCGGCTCGCGCAACCGGACTGCGGCGGAACAATGCCCGGAACGACGGCTCATTCGACATCAGGATATCGGTCAGTAGCGGCGCGACGCGGTCAAGGTCAAAGGGCAGGAAGGCGACCTCGTCCGTCTCTTCGGCGAAGCGCTGGAAGGGGCAGGCGTCCAGGCAGATATCGCAGCCGAAAATCCAGTTGCCGAAGCCGGCGCGCAGCTCGCGGTCGATCCAGCCCCGATTCTCTATCGTGTGGTAGCTGATGCAGCGCCGCGAATCCAGCACATAAGGCTTGGGGAAGGCATCGGTGGGGCAAGCCGCCAGGCAGCGCGCGCAAGTCCCGCACATCGTCTCGCGATGCGGCTCATCATAAGCGTCGAACTCGAGTGTGGTGATGATCTCGCCGATGAAGAAGCTGCCGCCGCGCCGCGGATGTATCAGCATCGTGTTCTTGCCGATGAAGCCCAAGCCCGCCTGTTGTCCGTGGCTGCGCTCGAGGATGGCGCCGGTGTCAACGTAGACCCGGTGGGCTGGCTTGGCGCGGCTGGCGTCGGCAAGCCACTCGGCGAGCGCCTCCAGCCGCAGCGCCAGCACCTGGTGGTAGTCCACGCCCCAGGCGTAAGCGGCGATGCGCCCGCGAGCCGGGTCGTTCAGCGTGGCTTCGTTGGCGTAGCGCGCGTAGTAGTCCAGGCCGACCACGATCAGCGTCTTGGCGCCGGGCATAATCTCGCGCAGGTCCATCCGCCGGCGGACGCGGTCGGGGCGCGCCAGGTAGCGCATCTCGCCCTGCATGCCCTGGTCTATCCAGCGCAGGTAGGCGGCCAGGGTGGGCGAGGGCGTCGCCGGCGTCACGCCGCAAAGATTGAAGCCGAGCGCGGCCGCCTTGCGCTTTATACGCGCGAGCGTGATGGTCATCGGCGCGGTCTTGACATGATCTGGTCTGGTTTCAATACCACCGGGTACACCGAGTTGATCCGAGTAGAGCGAGAATCGATATGAATGACGCGCCAATGCTGCGAGCCACCGCCGCCATCGCCATTATAACGTATGCGACCTGCTGGCTTGCGGTCAGCGTCCAGGCGCGGAACCGTTTCCAGGCGACAGCCGTTTTCGGGAGCAAATCTCGCCGACCCTTCCTTGCGGCATCGCTAAACGCAAGGGCGCGTCAACCCGCTGCCTTGCCCAGGACGGCGAAAACGCGGTGCGGTATTTCAAGCGGGTCGGCAGGGAAGTCGTTGCGCAGGAGCTGGCGCAAATCGCGGTCGAAGGCGTCGACCTGCGCCCGGCTCAGCGACGCGGCGACGCCGGCGCTCGCTCGTATCCTTCCGCGCCAGGCGGCGTGTGAATAGGCTACGCTGAGGTCGAATGAGAAGGTCTCTGGCTGGATAAACCCGGTCGCGCGCAGATGCTCAAGCCAAGTGAGATGAAAACCGTCCCCGCCCGCGAAAGCCCAGGCCGGATTGTGGCGCAGGATGAGCGCTTCGGTCGCCGCGACTACATTGCCCGCGTAGGGCAGCCAGTCGAAGTGAGCGATGATGAGCGTCCCGCCAGGAACCAGGATGCGTTTGGCTTCGCGAGCTGCGCGGAGGCCGTCAAACCAGTGCCAGCACTGACCGGCGGTCACGACATCAAAGCTGTCCGCGGCAGCCGGGATCTGCTCCGCGGCGGCGACAATGCCGGATATCCCGGAGGCGTCATTCTTGTTGATAACGCGCGCTTGCCGGAGCAATGGGGCCGATATATCGAGCGCGAAAACCCGGCAGCCGCGCGCCGCCATGCCGCGAGCGATCGTGCCGGTCCCGCTGCCGAGGTCGAGCAGGCGCGCGCCCGGCGGGATGAGCCCGCGAGATTGAATCCGCTCAAAGAAGGCTTCGGGGAAGCCGGCGCGGTGTTTGCCATAGTCGTCGGCGGTCAAGCCGAAGTCGACTGGGCGAGGCATGAGCATAAGTCAGCGACAGCGAAATCGACGGCTCGGCCGCGCGTCCGGATTAATTCGACGCCGGCGGATAGTCAATCGCTGTCAGCGCGCTTACGATTCCCTCCCAGGTGGCGGGCGGCTCAAAGTCGATCTGCACCGTTTTGCTCGGCAGGTCGCCGCTTACCGACTGCACGCCGGCGAGCTCTTCCAGCTCCAACTGGATCGCGGCGACGCAACCGGCGCAACCAATGTTCGGCACTTCGAAAGTTTTGCTTGTCATTGCGCCATTCCTGACACTTCTTGAACAGATGATGCTGATATTCTAACAAAGCGCGCAAAGGTGAATGCGGCCGCTGAGTTCGCCATGTTATTCGCGCGCATGACGGATGCGAGATGTGGGGACGGGCCGCCGGCTCACCCGTGCGAACGTGGGCATAACATGACTTCACATGAAAGCCTGGATGCCGGTTTGGGCGCGGCCGAGGATGAGGGCGTGGATATCGCTGGTGCCTTCGTAAGTATTGACAGCTTCAAGGTTCATGACATGGCGGATGACATGGAATTCGTCGGCGATGCCGTTGCCGCCGTGCATATCGCGGGACGCGCGGGCGATATCGAGCGCTACGCCGCAGGAGTTGCGCTTGACGAGCGAAATCATTTCCGGAGCGGCCGCGCCTTGGTCGATGAGGCGGCCCACGCGCAACGCGCCCTGCAAGCCGAGGGTGATAGCGGTCATCATATTGGCGAGCTTGAATTGAATCAGCTGATTGGCTGCGAGCGGGCGGCCGAACTGATGGCGGTCGAGCGTATATTGTCGGGCGGCGTGCCAGCAGAATTCGGCCGCGCCCAAGGCGCCCCAGGCGATGCCATAGCGAGCGCGGTTGAGACAGCCGAAGGGGCCGCGCAAACCGCGCGCGCCAGGCAGCAGATTTGCCTCCGGCACGAAGACATCATCCAAGACGATCTCGCCGGTGCTGCTGGCGCGGAGGCTGAATTTGCCGTTGATCGCGGGCGCGGACAAGCCATCCATGCCGCGCTCCAAGATGAAGCCGCGAATGGCGCCATCGACGTCTTCGCCGCTGTAGGTTTTCGCCCAGACGATGAATACATCAGCGATGGGCGAATTGGTGATCCACATTTTGCTGCCGCGCAGATTCCAACCGCCAGCGACTTTTGCCGCGCGCGTTTCCATGGCGCCGGGGTCGCTGCCGTGATCGGGCTCGGTCAAGCCGAAGCAGCCGATCCACTCGCCGCTGAGGAGCTTCGGCAGATATTTCTCGCGCTGAGCGTCTGTGCCATAGGAGTAGATGGGGTAAATGACGAGCGAACTTTGCACGCTCATGGCGCTGCGGTAGCCGCTGTCGACGCGTTCGACCTCGCGGGCGATCAAGCCATAGCAGACACTGTTCAAGCCGGCGCCGCCATGCTCTTCGGGCAGGGTCGCGCCCAGCATGCCGAGCTCGGCCATCTCGCTGTAGATTTCGCGGTCGAAGCTTTCGTGGCGGTTGGCTTCCAGGATGCGGGGCATGAGCTTGCCCTGGCAATAATCGCGCGCGGCATCGCGGACCATACGCTCTTCGTCGGTCAGCTGGTCATTGAGCTTAAAGGGATCGTCCCATTGGAAGTCTCTTGTCATGGTTTCACCACCGAAGCAAGCGCAAGCAAGTGTCACCGCGTAAACCAGCCACTGTTGACACCGAGAATCGCGGAGGATACTGAGTGGGCGAGCGGCTGCAGATGGGATTCAGGGCGATTCTCGGGCGAATCACAGAGTCGCCCCGACTGCATCTGATGTGATTGCCGCTCTTGATGTGTCGCTGGACTGGCGCTTGCATATTGTGCGTCTGGGCATTTGGATTGAACTAGCTAATGATAGCGCTTTAGCGGCGTAATTTGAATGTAGATTCGGGGCGAATGGCGGGGACGACAGCGGATTGTCGGTTCTCCGGCGTAGCGAGCGCGGGTATAATCTGAGGCGGATTATCGCCGTTCAGCTAGGCATAATCGTAGCTGAACGGCACAAGCTGTCGATGCTCGCGGGTACGGAGCCAAATGCAAGACAAGATTATCGTGCGCGGGGCGCGCGAGCACAATCTCAAGAACATTGATGTCGAGATTCCGCGCAATCAACTGGTGGTAATCACCGGCTTGTC
This sequence comes from Anaerolineae bacterium, assembly GCA_022824465.1. Lineage (GTDB taxonomy): Bacteria > Chloroflexota > Anaerolineae > Aggregatilineales > Phototrophicaceae > UBA6055. Next base: position 85,522 of record JAJDZV010000009.1, on the reverse strand, counting down.
CGGCTCGGGCAAGTCTTCGCTGGCTTTTGACACCATCTTCGCCGAGGGGCAGCGGCGTTATGTCGAGAGCTTGAGCAGTTATGCGCGGCAATTCCTGGGACTTATGGAGAAGCCGGATGTCGACCAGATTGAAGGCTTGAGCCCGGCGGTCTCAATCGACCAGAAGAGCGTCAGCCATAATCCGCGCTCGACCGTCGGCACGGTGACGGAGATCTACGACTACTTGCGTTTGCTTTATGCGCGGGTTGGCATCCCGCATTGCCCGACCTGCGGCGTCGAGGTTTCGGCGCAGAGCGCGCAGCAGATAGTCGATCAGGTGCAGGCGATGCCGGCGGACAACCGCATTCAGGTGTTGGCGCCGGTGATACATCGCAAAAAGGGCAACCACAAGAAAGCACTGGAGGACATCGGCAAGCAAGGTTTCGCGCGGGTGCGGGTGGATGGCGTCGTGCGCGATTTGGATGAAGAAATCGAGCTGGATCGCTATGTCATACACGACATTGAGATCGTTGTTGATCGGCTAATCATTCGCCGATTCACGGCGGACCAGCATGAAGACGCGACGGCGTTTGAGACGCGCTTGACCGACGCGGTGGAAACAGCGCTGGAACTGGGCGACGGGCGCATCATCATCCAGGATGTGACCGACCGGGAGAACTCGGTTGATCACTTGTTCAGCGAAGATTTGGCTTGCCCGAATGGTCATGGCAGCGTGCCGGCGCCGGAGCCGCGCTTGTTCAGCTTCAATACGCCAAGCGGCGCCTGCCGGACCTGTCAGGGCTTGGGATTCAGCCAGGAGATTGATCCGGAATTGGTTGTGCCGGATCCGGATAAGTCGATCGCCGATGGCGCGATAAGCGCAAATGGTTTCGGCTTGGAAGACCGGAGAGGCTGGAATTGGAACGTCTTCCAGAGCATGGCCCGGACCTTCGGCTTCCGGCTGGATACGCCCTGGAAGAAGCTGAAGAAAGAGCATCAGGAACTGGTGCTTTATGGTTCAGGCAATGAGCGCTTTGACGTGACCTATTATCATTCGAGCGGGCGAGAACGGACCTGGTCAACGCGGCATGAGGGCGTGATTCCCAATTTGCAACGGCGTTACGGACAGACGTCATCTGACTACATTCGCGACAAGATTCAGGATTATATGCGGGAGATACCCTGCCGTTCCTGCGGCGGGCAGAGATTGCGGCCCGAGGCGCTGGCAGTGACAATCGGCGAGCGGACGATACACGATATAACGCAACTGCCAATTGATGAAGTCAACCAATGGGTCGAGGCGCTGCGGGGCGAAAGGGCGATACTGACGCAGCGCGAACAGCAGATCGCGCGTCAGATATTGCGCGAACTGGCGGCGCGGGTAGGCTTCTTGAGCAATGTGGGTTTGAATTACCTGTCGCTTTCGCGGAGCGCGGCGACATTGAGCGGGGGCGAATCCCAGCGGATTCGGCTGGCGACGCAAGTGGGTAGTCAGTTGACGGGTGTGTTGTATGTGCTGGACGAGCCGTCAATCGGCTTGCATCAGCGCGATAACAAGCGTTTGATAGGCACGCTGACGGGCTTGCGCGATATCGGCAATACGGTGCTGGTGGTAGAGCATGACGAAGACACGATGCGCTCGTCCGATTGGCTGATCGATCTGGGACCGGGCGCGGGCGAGCGAGGCGGACATGTTGTGGCGGCTGGCACACCGGATGCGGTCGCGCTAGACGACAAGAGCTGTACTGGCGCCTTCCTGTCGGGGCGCTTTCAGATCGCTCTGCCGGAGCGGCGGCGCAATGGCTCGGGCGAAATGCTTAGTGTGCGCGGCGCGCGCGTGAACAATCTCAAGAACATTGATGTGGCATTCCCCCTGCGCAAGCTGATCTGCGTGACCGGCGTAAGCGGCAGCGGCAAGTCATCGTTAGTGGTCGAGACTTTATACCGGCGTCTGGCCCAGTTGATCAATCGCAGCCGCGAGCGAGCCGGCGCGCATGATGAGATCATCGGCGCGGACAAAATCGACAAAATCATCAATATCGACCAAAGCCCGATCGGGCGGACGCCGCGCAGCAATCCGGGCACTTATACCAAGATGTTCGACGACATTCGCGCTTTGTTCGCCGAGCTGCCGGAGAGCAAGATCCGCGGCTACCGGGCGGGCCGCTTCAGCTTCAATGTGAAGGGCGGGCGCTGTGAGAATTGCGAGGGGCAGGGGCTGATCAAGATTGAGATGCAGTTTCTGCCCGATGTCTATGTGCAGTGCGAGGTTTGTCGCGGGACGCGTTACAACCGCGAGACCCTGCAAGTTCATTACAAAGGCAAGTCAATCGCCGATGTGCTCAATATGACGGTCAGCGAAGGGCTGGACTTCTTTGAGAATCTGCCGCGGATTCGTCGTAAATTGGCGACGCTGGACGCGGTGGGCTTGGGTTATATCCGCATCGGGCAGCCGGCGACGACCTTGAGCGGCGGCGAAGCGCAACGCATCAAGCTCAGCCGGGAGCTTTCGAAGCGGGCGACCGGCCAGACGCTGTATATTCTCGATGAGCCTTCGACGGGGCTGCACGCCTTCGATGTGGAGAAGCTGATCAATGTTTTGCACCGACTGGCGGACAGCGGCAATACCATAATCGTCATCGAGCACAATCTCGATATCATCAAGGTTGCCGACCATATCATTGACCTGGGACCGGAAGGCGGCGGCGGTGGCGGCGAAGTCATCGCGGAAGGCACGCCCGAAGAAGTGGCGGCCAACGCCCTGAGCTACACCGGTCAATATCTGGCGCCCTATCTGAAGCTGGCGGCGCCGGTTTAGTCGCGCCGGGAACTGGATAGTGATCTGTGGCGAGGTTCTGGTTCATATCGGCGCCGTTGTATAGTCACACGGATTGGGGCGGTTTTCTCAAGACGGCGCGGGCGCTTCAGGCGCGGAGCCATGAGGTGCTGTGGCTGAGTGAAGCGCCGCTGGAGCGGGCGATTGCGCAGCGGGGGATCGCCTTTCGCGCCATCCGTCAGACGGGGTGGCTGTGGCCGCCGCCTCCGCCGCCGGACTTCAGCAAGATTCCGCCACAGGAGGCGGTGTCGCTGCGCTACAGGCGGGCGCTGGATACCTGGCTGAGCGAGGAATTGGTCGGGGACGCGGTTGACGCCTTGCTGGACCTGGAAGACGAAATCGGGCGGCCCGACGCCATTGTGTCCGATCCCTTTCTGAGCGCGTCAGCCATCGCGGCGGAATTGTTGGATGTGCCTTTGGTCATCTGTGGCTGGCCCGCGCAGGCGACGCTGGACGAGCAGCAGCTTTTTCCGGTGCAGCGCGACTTGAGCAGCGACAGCCAGCGGCGGATTCAGCGGCTCTGCGACCGGTTCGGCGTCGCCGGGCGCAATTTCTCGCGCGGGTCTGCGCCGTCGATTGTCAGCGAAAGACTGCATATCACTTACTTCACGCCGGGCTGGTATCAGTCCGAAATGGCCACGATTTTGCCGCAGACGCAATTTGTCGGCGGAAAGCCGAGCCCGCCCCTTGTACGCGAGCCTCAGTGGCTGCGGGAGATTCCACATGAGAGGGGTTTGGGATTGGTGACGCTGGGCACGATCTTCACGGGCGATCTGGGCTTTTACAGTTGGGCGGCGCAGGCGGTCGCGAGCGCGGGCTTGATACCGGTGGTGACGCTTGGCTGGAATCCGATCACGGTGGAGAAGAAGGCGGAATTGAAGCGGGCGCTGCCGGCGGGGACGCGGCTGCTGAATTGGGCGCCATATGAGCAGGTCTTGCCGCGCTGCGCGATGATGATTCATCATGGGGGCATGGGCACGACGCATTGCGCGGTGACGCATGGCTTGCGGCAGATTGTCGTGCCGCACGCGGCCGATCAGCGGATTCAAGGTCGGCGAGTCGCTGAGGCGAAGGTGGGCTTGCATTTGACGGCGCATGATGTGCGGCAGGGGCAACTGCGCGAGGGCGCGCGGGCGCTGTTGGCGGCGGACTGGGTGAAGGAGAAGGCGCTTGGGCTGGCGCGGGAGATGGCGGCGTTGGGCGGAGTTGAGCGTGCGGCGGAGTTAGTCGAGGGGGTTGTGGGTTAGGTGGAGGGATTACGGATCGACTCAATGAGTTTGTAAACGCGAGTGCCAAATCTTTTCAGCGGACGGTTGGCTCTTGTTTCGTCAAATGTCTTGGCCTTGGTAATCGCTTTGCTGGTTTCTTCTTCATCAAAGTAGCGCTTGTTTGTCACTTTTCCTTTCTCGTACGATGGATCTTCGCTTTTGAGAACATCGGTAACGGGCTTACATTTGCCACCGGATGTCCTTCCTGCAAGTCCGCGCAGTTCATTCAGTTGCTTAAAATGTAGCAATAGCCAGAGTTCGAAACACGGATAGCTTTCAGCTAAGCGATATCTATTTTGGCGTATTCGCTTAGCAGCGCTTTCAAGATCCCACTGATCTTTGTCAATTACAGCCCAGTATTCATCTTCATCGTTTGGGTCGTATTTCTTTGCGATTCTTTCTTTCTCTATGTCAAGCGCGTTGATTACGCTGTCTGGATCAGAATTATCACCAGCCTGCTTTGCAAAAGTAACGTTGCTGAATCTGTCCTTGCCGATAAACCTCTTTATGTAATTCCTTTCCGTAGTGCCTTCGGTAGCAACTACGATGCGCTTGTTAACTTCTCGAAAACCAGTACGGCGCTTGTTCTGTTTCCTGGCCATGGTTATTCTGCAGTCTCATGTTCGTGCAGGATGGATAGAATAGGGATGGCTCCGAATCGTCCGCCTAAGTAGCCCTTTTGGATATTCATGCTATCTGGGAGCTTGAACTCTTCAAGCGAAAACAAGAGCGAAGAATTATCGCGGTCCTTTTCGATGAACCAAACCTCGTCACGTCTTAACAAAGCAAAGTCAAGCAAACCTGTGTCATGGGTCGTAACTATCAACTGACTACGACCCTTGACACTGCTAGTGAGGAACTGGTCCAAGACGTTGTAAGTCAAATGAGTGTGCAAACTTCGATCAAGTTCGTCGATCACGAAAACGTGATCTGATTGACCACTGTGCAATCGAAATAGCGCAGGCAAGAGTGCAAGCAGACGCCTAGTACCGTCCGATTCCGCTTGTAGATCAAAGGGGACGGCTCCCCCGTCTTCAGGAAGTTCATGAAGTGTTACTAGCTTGTACGCTGAAAAATTGCTTGCCGCGTCAACTGTAAGGTATTGTTCATTGCCGTGTCGTCCAAATATAGCTCTCTGATCGGTATCTTTGGGGATTTGCTTTACGACTTCATGTATATGCTGCGCGAAATCATCCGGCAAGTCTCGTTCTGCGTTAAATTCGATTGGTCTAAGATCAAATCCATCTATCCCGAGATCGAAGACTTCAATTAGCTCTTTTAGCCGGCGCTCCAAATCATCATCTTTCATCAATCCAAGTCCAATGCCTTGAGCGGGAATCGAATCTGGAAAGACCGGAACAAGGATTTGATCAAACCAATCGTAAATGTGCGCAAGAAATGGAATTCTCGGCTCGCCCAGTTCCAGTTCGAGTCGTTTATATTGGGTCAGAAACAGTACGCGCGGATCACCGGACTTGGGTAGGATATCTGTGGGATCGTCATCATTTGTGACGAGTACGGGAATCTTTCCAAACTCAATGTCCGTCTTTCCGCCGGCAGATGTCGTGCGCTCAAAAATCATGCGGTCCGTAGCAGGAAGAATCTCGTAGAGAGATTCCTTGTGTACTCGTTGGGAATCTACGGAGAAGTAGTACTGGAAACATTGCCCAATACCACATTGAATTTCAAACAGGAATTCCGACGGCTTCGCAGCACTTTCACCGTCGAGCAAAAACGGAGTAAGCTCGAGATATTCGGTTTTTAGAGTTCCGCTGGTAATGAAGTTTTGGGCAAAGCTCATCGCCTTTATCAGATTGGTCTTTCCTGACGCGTTTGCCCCAAAGATCACGCCCGTCTTTAGAATTCGCATATCGCGAACGGTATGAACGTGATCTGGATGCTCGTCTGACTCGCCCGCGAGCATCGAAAACTCAACTTCGTCTTTGAATGACAGGAAGTTCTCGACGACGAACCGAATTAACATGATTTGTCACCTCCATTCTGAAAGTGTTAACAACCACGTTGCGGGTATTGTCGGCTATTTGGACAAGGAATGCAATGGAAGCAAGATTAGCATGAGTCTCCGCACGTAAGCTACAATACCCGCCATCTCACACCCACCAACTTGAGAAAGCACAAACCAAATGAACCTTCCCCTCGACAACATTGGACGCTGGCGCTGCATCGGACCCTTCCGCGGCGGGCGGGTCGTCACGGTCGCCGGGCACCCGAGCGAGCTGGGCACTTTCTATTTTGGCGCCTGCGCGGGCGGGGTCTGGAAGACGGAAGACGCCGGACAGTATTGGGAGAACATCTCAGATGGTTACTTCAATACGGCCTCTGTCGGCGCGCTGGCGGTTTCGGAAGCGGACCCCAATGTCATCTACGCCGGGACGGGCGAGGCGACCATCCGCATCGATGTCTCGCATGGCGATGGCGTCTACAAGTCGAGCGATGGCGGGCGGAGCTGGCGGCATATTGGCTTGGAAGACACGCGGCATATCGGCAAGATTCGCATTCATCCTGAGGATCCGGATACGGTGTTCGTAGCGGCGCTGGGGCATGCCTTCGGGCGCAATCAGCAGCGCGGCGTCTTTCGCTCGACAGACGGCGGCGAGAATTGGGAGCGGGTCCTCTTCGTCAGCGACAAAGCCGGGGCGGTGGACCTCAGCATCGATGTCAACAACCCGCGCATCATTTACGCTAGCGTTTGGGAGTGTTATCGCAGTTTTCACATGATGAGCAGCGGCGGCGAGGACAGCGGCATCTGGCGCTCGCTGGATGGCGGAGACAGCTGGGAGAATATCTCGGCGAACAAGGGCCTGCCGGCGGGTACCCTTGGGAAAGTCGGCATTGCGGCGTCGCCGGCGCGGTCGGGCCGGGTGTTCGCCTTGATCGAGCATGAAGAAGGCGGCATGTACCGCTCGGATGACTATGGCGACAGCTGGGACTTTGTCGCGCGCAATTATGACATCATCTCGCGCGCCTGGTATTACATGCACTTGACGCCCGATCCGCAGGATGCCAATACGGTGTACGTGAATAATTTGCGTTTCTGGAAGTCGATTGACGGAGGCAAGACGTACCAAATGATTGGCACGCCGCACGGCGACAATCATGACTTGTGGATCGACCCGAAGAATCCCCAACGTATGGTGCAGGGCAATGACGGCGGCGCCTGCGTCTCGCTCAATGGCGGCGCCTCCTGGTCGACGATATTCAACCAGCCGACGGCGCAGTTTTATCATGTGGCGGCTGATAATCGCGACCCGTATTTTGTTTACGGGACGCAGCAGGACAACAGCAGCATTGCTGTGCCGAGCCGCAACGAGAAGTCGTCTCTGATGTGGATGGATGGTTTCATCGCCGCTAGCGGAGAGAGCGGCTATATCGCGGTGAAGCCGGACGACGACAATATCATCTTTGTCGGCGCGATTGGCAGCTCTCCCGGCGGCGGGAACTGCTTGCAGCGCTACGACCATGCCAGCAAGCAGCTGCGCCTGGTGACGACCTGGCCCGAGACGACCGCGGGCGAGGCGACGGCGGATTCCAAGTATCGCTTTGCCTGGACCTATCCGATTCTGTTTTCGCCGCACCATTCCAACACGCTCTACATCGGCGGGAATAGGGTCTTCAAGTCGACGAATGAAGGTCACAGCTGGGAGGCGATAAGCCCGGATCTGACGCGTGCGGATCCGGCGACGCTTGGTGTTTCGGGCGGCCCGATCAATCGGGAAGGGGCGAGCGCGGAAGTTTACGCCACCGTATTCTCGCTGGCGGAATCGGCGCAGATTCCGGGCCTCATTTGGGCGGGTTCGGATGATGGTTTGGCGCATATCACGAAGGACAATGGCGAGACCTGGACCGAGATTACGCCGCGCGATCTGCCCGAATGGTCGCTGGTGAGTACGCTGGAGCTTTCGCCGCATGATCCGGCGACTTGCTACCTGGCGGCGATACGTTACAAGCACGATGATTATTCACCGTACTTGTACAAGACAACGGACTATGGCGCAAGCTGGGCGCGGATTGATAAAGGAATCGCGCCGGACGATTTCACGCGGGTGATCCGCTGCGATCCGGAGCGTCCCGGGCTGCTGTACGCCGGCACTGAAACCGGCGTCTACATTTCGTTTGACGATGGCGCAAGCTGGCGGCGCTTCCAGCTGAATTTGCCGGTCGCGCCGATACATGACCTGCTGGTGAAGGGAAGCGACTTGATCGCGGCGACGCATGGGCGCTCGTTCTGGATACTGGATGATTTGACGCGCCTGCGGCAGTTGGACGACGAATGGCAGGAACGCGAGACGCTACTGCTGAAGCCGCGCGCGACTCAGCGGATTCTGGAGAGCATCGACGGGCGGCGGCTGGTCGATCAGCCGGGCAAGACCTATATGAGTTCGACCGGCGTGATGGCGGCTTATACGCATTCGCTGACGCCGGAAAATGTGGTGGAGCGCAACTTTCTGGATTCGGGCGAGAACCTGCCGCGGGGCGTGCTGTTGACCTATTACCTGCGTGAGGCGCCGGCGGATAAGATAACCCTGCGCATCAGCGATGCCGGGGGCAATCGGCTGCGCGAATTCAGCAGCATGGATGAAACCGAACGCGAGAAACAGAAGGAAAAGCCGGACAAGTCAATCGTCTATCTGACGGCGAAGGCCGGCTGGAATCGCTTCGTCTGGGATATGCGCCTGCCGATGTCGCCGAAGCTGCGGGGCAAGGATCCGCAGTTTGAGCGCATGGCGGGACCAACGGTTGCGCCAGGCAGGTATCTGCTGACGCTTGAAGCCGGCGGTGAGACGCAGACCCAAGAATTCGAGCTGGTCAAGGACGCGCGCGCCGGCGCTTCCAAGGCGGATTCTCAAGCGCAATATGACTTGTTAATGCAGATTTACCGCCGCTATTCGGAGGCGACCGAGGCGGTAAATACGATGCGGCGTTATCGCGCGCAACTGGGCGACTTGGACGCGAGATTGTCGCAAGATGGCGCGCATCCGGACCTGGCGGGTCGGGCGGCCGCGCTCAAGCAGCAGGTGCGGCAGATCGAGGCGGGTATCTTCATCCCTGATCTGCGCGAGGGTTGGCCCGGGCGCGTGAACCAAGGGACGGACCCCTTGCGCCGTTTGAGCGGGCTGCCGTCGGTTGTGGGCTTGGGCGAGTTTCCGCCGACGGTTCAGTCCTATGAGGTGTTTGACAAATTATCCGCCGAGATCGGGGCGCAGTTGGAAGCCTTCGCCGAATGGCGTCGTACGGTGGTTGCGGACTTCAATCAGGCGCTGGCGGAAGCGGGCATCGACTTTATCGGTTGACTGTGGCGGACTGGCTTCGAGCTTCGATCAGGGCGTCGCCGACGGACAGCAGGAGAGTCAGATCCGTCGAGTTTTCCAGCAGGATGACAAAGGCGGCGATTTCATCGCTTTCGTACGCGACGATGCCGTTCAGCCATAACTGCGATTCCTCGCCCGAGCGGGATATGGCCGCGTATGCGCCGACCTCGGCCGAAGGATGGGAGCTATCGCCGCGCAGATTGCGCCATGAGTCGCGCAAGAAAGCTTGCAGGGCGGCGGCGGTTGCGGCATCCAGGAGGCGCGTTGCATCCGGCAGCGAGAACACGGAGCGCCACTCGTCGGAATCAGGTTGGCGCTGGCTCTCAAGGATCCAAGGCGTGATGGCGACGCCCTCATTGGCGATAGCCGCGATGATGGTGGCGAGGCGCAGAGGCGTCGTGGTCAGGGCGCCTTGCCCGAGGATGTTGCGCAGCGCCCGGTCGCCCGGCTCAAGGTCGGCGGTTGCGAGATCCGGCGGCCGTCCCGCTGGCTGCGGGAAGCCGGGCAGGGTGGCAGGCTCTGCGAGGCGGAAGGTCGCGACTGCGTTGTCGTAGGCGCTGGCCGGCTGTGTTTGCAGGTAGTTCTTGAAGGGAGCGGGACAGCCAAAACTGAAAGCCTGTGGCAAGCTGAGGTCGGCGGAAGCGGGCGGAAGGAGGCAGTTCACGATTGTGCCGTCGTCTAAAGCGATTGCATCGGCCGCGCCAGTAAAGCGCAACGATAGCTCAAATCCGGTGTCGATTGCGCGCGCCAGCCACAGCGCGTAGACATTGCCGCCAAGCTGATAATTGCCTTGCAGCGCGCGATTGAAGAAGGGATTGTCGGCGGCTTCGCTCAGCGCGCTCCAGTCGGCGTCCAGTCGGTTGGGGTCGTAGCTGGGCTGGCTGACAAGGGCGAGCAGGGCGCCTGATTTAGCGTCGATGACCACGGCGGCTCCGCTGAGATTTTCCATCGCTCCGACCACTGCGGCGTGAATGCGGGCGTCGATGGTGAGCCGGATGTCAGCGCCGGTTTGTGGCAGTCGCAGCGCGTGGCGGTTGAAGTAGTCGCTGAAGGATGTCAGCGGGCTTGCGCCGGCGAGGGTCCCATCGAAGGCTGCTTCCGCGCCGCCGACGCCGTAGCGCAGGCTGTAGTAGCCGGTGAGGCTGTAGGTGGCGGGCTGCAGGTAGCGCCGTTGCAAGCCGGCATCGGACGCAACTGTCTGCGCCAGCAAACGGCTGTGGCGGTCGTAGATTGCGCCGCGTTGGATGCGGGCGAGGGCTTCGATGCGGCGCGGGTTGTCATCCCGCAGCAGCAGGGATTCGCTCGCGAAGACCGCCCAGTAGGCAGCGGATATTCCTATGAGCGTCAGGCATGTAAGGACGCCGACGAGGACGCGGCGGATATGGCGCGTTTGCAGCATTTATCGCGCTCCGGCCGACAGACGCAGCAACAAGCCGGTCATGACGTGGCAGGCGAGCAGGGAGCTGCCGCCGTAGCTAACGAAGGGCAGGGTGACGCCGGTAAGCGGCAGCAGCTTCAAGACGCCCGCCATGATCATCAGCGCTTGCGTCAGCAAGGTCAGCGTAATGGCGGAGGCGAGCAGCTTGTGAAAGGCTGCGCCGGGATGCGTCACGGCGATGACGAGCCCGCGCCAAGCCAGGACGCCGAGGCAACTCAGAATGCCAACGACGCCGAGCAAGCCCCATTCCTCCGCGATGGCGGCGAAGACAAAGTCGGAGTGGACAACCGGGATATAGCCGGGGAAGCCTTGGGCGACGCCGCTGCCGAAGATGCCGCCGGCGCCGAAAGCCATCAGGCTCTGCACAATCTGATAGGCGCGGCCATCGGCTTCCAGCCAGGGATTCAGCCAGATATCGACGCGCAATTGGACGACGTCAAAGAGTTGATAAGCGACCAGTCCCGCGATCAAAACAAGCGCGACTCCGCCGGCGATTATTCTCCAGTCGTCGCTGGCGAGATAGAGCAGGACGATGAAGACGATGAAGAAGAGCATGGCTGTGCCCAGATCGCGCTGCCAGACGAGAATCACCATGGAGAGCAGCCACATCAGTAGCATGGGACCGAGGAGGCGCGGCGCGGCTGCCAGTTCTCCGCCGGGTCCGCTTTGCCGGGCGCGGCGCGACGCGCTCTGCTCAGCCAGGTAAGTGGCCATGAAGGCCACCAGAATGACCTTCATCAGTTCGGAGGGTTGAACGTAGAAGGCGCCGAAACTCAGCCAGAGGCGGGGCGCGAATTCAAAGCCGGACGGATTCCGCCCTAGCGCGATTGTCGTCAACAGGAGCAACAGAGTCGCCGCCAACAGGCTGTAGCGGTAGCGTCGCAGCCAGCGGAGCGGATGCGGGAAGCAGGCCGTCCCCAGCATAGCCAGCGCGCTGATGATCAACCAGAGCGCTTGACGATCGGCGAATGATGGCGCGAGCCGTTCGATCGCGACCAGTCCCCAGCCGCTGAGCAGGATGGGCAGCGCCAGAAGCAGTGGGTCATGCCCGGGCAGAAAGCGCTGCAAGATCGCGTTGGCGGCGACGGCGCAAAGCAGCCAGATGGCGAAGGTCAGCCAGACGTCCGTCTGCGCGGGCCGCGCCAAGACGATTAATGCCATACCGGCGAAGACGAATATCGCAGCCAGCGCCAGCAGCAGCCAGCGATTGCCCTGGCCGGCAGCCCCGATCACGAGGCGCGCCAAGACTGGCGGCTTATCGACCTCGGTGCTAGTCAAGGTCGAGCGCTCGCGCGAGCAAGGGCTTGAGCTGGTTGATGGTCGCGGCGTCCATAGATTCGCGCGATGTCGCCAGCGCTGTATCGAGGGCGGTATGCGCCGGGACTATCTTGTCTTCATCAATCCGCGCAATTGCCAGGGCAAGCGCCGCTTCGACCGTTTGTATATTCTTGGACAGCGTTTCGATGACCATGTCCGAGGTGACGGCTTCTTCGTCGGAATGCCAGCTGTCGTAGTCGGTGACGTGGGCGAGGGAGGCATAGGCGATCTCGGCTTCGCGGGCGAGGAAGGCTTCCGGCGCGGTGGTCATGCCGATGAGATCGCAGCCCCAAGCGCGGAAGAGGTGGCTCTCGGCGCGGGTGGCAAAGCGCGGTCCGTCTTCGACGAGGATAAGGCCGCGGCGATGCGCGATGCCGCCGACCGCTTCGACGGCGTCGCCGATAAGGCCGCGCAAGTAATGGCTGAAGGGATCGGCGACCGATACATGCGCCACGACGCCGTCCTCGAAGAAGGAGCGCGCGCGAGTGTGGATGGTGTAATCAATGATCTGGTCGGGGGTGATGATATGCCCGGGCGCAAAGTCTTGGCGCAGGGAGCCGACGGCGTTGACGGCGATGATGAAGCGGACGCCCAAAGATTTTAGCGCGAGGATGTTGGCGCGGTAGGGCAGGGTCGAAGGCGAAAGGACATGGCCTTCGCCGTGCCGCGGGACAAAGGCGACGCGTTTCCCGCTCAAGCTGCCGATGCGGATGGCGCCGCTGGGCTTGCCGAAGGCGGTGTCCAGCTCCAGCGTGTCGACCGCCGTAATCGCGGGCATATTGTATAGACCTGAGCCGCCGATGACGGCAATTCTGATTGATTCCATCGCTTGCCTCCGTAAATGACCTAAGGCTGACATAGTTTGCTGAGCTGCGCGCCGGCGCTGATTAGGACGCCAGTTGGACGCGGAAACGGACCTGGCCGATTCCGATCACATCGCCATCAGCCAGGATGGCGCGCCCGGCTATCCGCTCATCGTTCAGGCGCGTGCCGTTGCGACTTTTCCGATCTTCCAGCCACCAGTTCCCGTTCTCAAGCAATATGCGGGCGTGCTCGGCGCTGGCGTAATCATCGTCGACGATGATGGCATTGCTGCCGGCTCTGCCCAAGGTCATAATCGGGCGGAGCGACCAGCGTTCAGCCTCGTCGTCCTGTGCAGCTTGCTCGCGCAGAAGATAGCCGCGCTTTGCGGTCCCAAAGGCCGCGCCCATTTCGACGCCCTTGAATCCCCGCCAAATGACGATAAATAGCGCCAGGAGAAAGGCGAGCAGGCTCAAAGCCGCCAGCAGCCGCAAGAGTAAAATGGAATGTTCGATGCTCACGGTCGGCGCCTAGTCGGGCGACAGAAGCTGAGTCGTCCCGCCGAGGGCGGCGCTGCCGTTGCTGTCGGCGTAGACCAGGGTCGTGCGGCCGATGTGGATGACATCGCCGTGGCGAAGGCGATGATTGGCGACGGCGCGTTCGTTGACGCGGGCGCCGCCGCGGCTGTTCACATCGAATAGCGTATAAGCGCCGAAGCGCTTGCGCAATTGCAGGTGGTGGCGCGAGATATAGGCGTCGGCGATCACGATATCGTTGCTGCTTTCCCGGCCAATGTTGATGACGGACTTGCCCAGGGGCACGACGCGAGCGCCATTTATGTGCAGCAGGGGATCGGGCGCTTCCGCAGTTGGCTGCGGCGCCAGATCGACGGCTGGCATCCTGGCGGTTTCGCCCGCCGGCAGCGCGCTGTGTTCGGCGGTGATCCTGGCTTGGAGCGGGGTCAGCGAATCGCTCTCGAGCAGACGCGCCATCGGCTTGGCGGCGAGCTGAAAGCCCGAATCCTCACAGAGGTCTATGATTAGCCGCGCAAGCTGCAGCGGAAAGTCAGCATGCTGCGCCAGAAAGCCGGCGCGGATTTCGGGGTGCAAGTGAATGTGATAGAGGTCGGGCGCGACCGGTTTCGATTGACCGGGCGCGGGCGGGGCGGCGTTGTTCTCAATCGACCGCAGCAGCAGCACAGCAATATCTCTGGCGCTGACGGCTCGGCGAAAGAGGCGGGCCAAGGCGCCCTCGGTCAGCAACTCCAGTTGCGATTCCAGCGTGTCGATGGGATTAACGCTCATGCCTGCCATTATAGACGAGGCAGGATTGCCGGAAAAGTGAAAAGGGGACTGAGCGGATTGAGCTTCACGGGCGGCGAAGGTCGGGCATCGGTCCTCGGATTCGCCGCCGATGAATTCGCTCTGAAGCGGAAGCTCAACTGCGCGGTACGTGATCGATCCAGTTGTCGTAGATCTCGTAGCTCTCGCTCTGGTCGTCGCGCAGGCTGTCTTTCAGGAGTTGCAACTCTTGCTGCCGCGCACGTTCGCGCTGGAATGCCACATCGGCGCCGCTTCGTTCTTCTTTGCTGCGGACTTGCAGGACGTGGAAGCCGAACTCGCTCTCGACTGGACCGACGATTTCGGCGATCTCGGCATTTTCAATCGCCCGGCGGAACTCAGTCACATAGTTGCCGACGTAGGCTTCGCCGAGCTCGCCGCCGCGAGAGGCGCTGCCGGGGTCGGTCGAGATGGCATGCGCCAGGGCAGCGAAAGACTCGCCATCTTGCAGCGCGGTGATGGCGGCAAGAGCTGTGTCTTCGTCGGCGACCAGGATATGGCGGACATCAGCGTAGAGCAGGCTGGCGTCATCGGGTAGGAGCGCGTCGGCGAGCGCGGTCTCCAGCGCGTTGCGCTCAAAGAAGCTGTCCAGCGTTTCCGGCGCGACTCCCGCGCGGTCGAGATAGCCGCGATAGTCGCGTTCGCTCTGTACGAAGTTCTCGCGCCTTTCTTCGGCGCTGAGGGTCGGCTCGACGACGGTCGGCTGCGGGGTAATCGTCGGGTCGGAGATTTGGTCCACCGTTGGTGTTGCCGCGTTCGCGTCCGGTGTTGCGGTGGGCAGCGGCGTTGGCGATGGCGTCGGCGAAACGTAGGGCGTCGGCGTGACGGTCGGTTCGGGCGTGTCGGTCGGCGCGACGCCGATCAACGCGACCTCGGTGGGGTCGAAGCCGAAGTAAGTTTCAATTGCCCGCTGCACCGCGCCGTCGTCGATGCTCAGGTCGCGGTCGGCCGCCGCGCGCGCCAGCAAACGGTCATCGACCATATCGTTGAGCACGCGCAGACCGAGTTGGTCGGGCACGTTGACCTCGTTGATCCAGGAGGCGTATGGTTCCTGCTGCGAAAGCTGCTGAATATCGAAGCCGGCGTTTTGCGCCTGGTTGAGTTGAAGGAGGATTCGGTTGCGCTCGAGCAGATACTCCTGGCGGAATTCGCGGACGGTGATGCCTTCGCCATGAACGGTGGCGACGACTTGGTTGGGAACAATCAGCTGCTCAAAGGCGAAGGCGATGGCGACCAGGAGCACAAGCAGGCCGACGACGGCGGCGACGCCGCGGATCACCCACTTTTGCAGCTGTTCTTCTCTTTCGGCGCGGCTCTTGTACGACGATTCGTCCTGGCCGGCTGCGAAGTTCTCGCTGCCCTCGGCGATCGCCGCTTGCTTTCGGCGTCGGCGGCGACGTGGGGCGCCGGTCGTCTGTGCCCGTTTCGACATATATGCGCACACTCCTCAATAGATAAAGCGTTGACGCTCGCCCTGGACTGACCCGGGGCTGAGCGCGGAGACCGCTAGTCCACGACGTAAGGCAGCAGCGCGAGATGGCGGGCGCGTTTGACTTCGCGCGAGAGTTGGCGCTGACAGCGGGAGCAGTTGCCGGTCTGGCGTCGCGGCTTCATTTTGCCGCTTTCGTTGATATAGCGGGACAAGGTGTCAATGTCCTTGTAATCAAAGCAACGTCCCTTGGGGCAATAGGTCGAGCGCCCGCGGCGTCCACGTCCGCGCCTGCGCCAACCGCCCGGACGGCGTCGCGGCCGGCTCTGGCGTGATTGTCTTGGCTTGGGGCTGGATTCTGTTTTGGCGGTTGCTGGCTTGTCGCTCACGGCATTTGTTCTCCAATCAATATTCTTCTGCTTGTTTTGGGGCGCGTCACAAGCCCACGGCATTGCGAGATTCTGTCGCGCCGGAAGCGGCTCAGATGGGTGATTTGACTTCGCCTTCTTCGCGCACCAGCAGGTAACGCAAGACGGCGTCAAAGAGCTTTAACTCGGTTTCCAACTCGTTGATATGCTCTGGTTCAATCGCCGCCTTGATGAAGACGTAATGCCCGTCGCGCTGGCCGTCAATTTCGTATGCCAGGCGGCGGCGGCCGAAGAGCTTGCGGTCGACGCTTTTGACGACGCCGTTGTCGCCAAGCTCAATATAGCTGATGACCTGGTCAATCGCTTGATTGACTTCTTCGTCGGATGGCAAGATGCGGATAATGAACGTCAGTTCATAGTCTCTCATGAGCGTTCCTTCCCTCGGGTAACAGCCCCGCCTGCTTGTGACTGGCGGAGCGGAAAGCTGTGATTCAGTTGTAGGCGGCAAATCTTACTGCAAGCGGGACCCTTTTGCAACGGTGTCTTTGGCTGGCGGCGCGCGCTCGAGAACCAGCCGCGAGCTCGCCAGGCAGAGCGCCACGATCAGCCAGAACCAGGTGATCGACGCCTGAAAGTCGAGGCGGAAGAAGTAAAGGTCGGCGACGGCATTGACCATTGCGGTGAAAAGCGCGGCGTGGAAGCCCAGATGGATTGCGGCTGAGGCTGGGTCGCGCCGTGCAAGGCGCCAGGCGCGCGCGCCATAGACAAAGACTCCGGTTATGGACAGCAAAAATATGAGAAGGCCGGCCATGCCGATCTGACTGGCCATCATTAAGTACATATTGGCGACATCGGCGTAAATATCGATTTCGGGCGTTCCCGTAAAGCCAACGCCGAATATCGGATAGCGGCTGATAAGGGTGAGCGAGTCAGTCCATTCGCCGATGCGCATCTGCGTCGCCAGGTCAGCGCCCTGGAATGCTTGCGCCAGGCGCAGGAGATAACTCTGCGTCTGGGGCAGGAAGGGAAAAAGGAGCCCGGCCACTAACAGTACTGGCAGGAGGCGACGATAACGGACGAGCGCGATCAGCAGCAAACCGGCGGAAAAGGCGAGGAAGGACGCGCGCGACGCGGTCAGGAATAGGGCGAGGGCGGCCAGCAGGAATATCGACAGCGTCAGCCAGCGCGATGGGATCACTGGTTCTCGCGCGGCGACTTGAGGCGCGATGATGATGGCGGCGGTGGCCAGAATGCCGCCGAGCGCGTTGGGATCAACCCAGGTGCCGATCGCGCGTTCGCCCAGGGCGGGATTGTCTTCAATGTAGCGGATGACGCCGCCAGCGGGATAGCCGATGCGCGAAAGCCGGACCAGTACGCTTTCCGCTAGCGAATCGGGCGCGACGAAGAGCGCCGCCGCCAGGAAGGCTTGGGCGCCGATCGCAATGAAGACGACAGTTACCAGGCGGCGCAGCCTGGCTGATTCGCGCAGGAGATCGACCAGCACGAAAACCATGCCGATGCTCAACAAGGTCTCCGCGAACTGTCTAATTGTGGTGGAGGTCGGTCCGGCGTGGCGCAAACCCAAGGCAAAGGCGAAGACCAGCCACATCAGGTAGACGGCGATCAGGGCGTGGATCGGCGTCAGGCGCGAGCGGCCGCGGCGCCCGGTCATCCACTGGAAGAGGTAGACCAGCAGAA
Organism: Anaerolineae bacterium; assembly: GCA_022824465.1. Lineage (GTDB taxonomy): Bacteria > Chloroflexota > Anaerolineae > Aggregatilineales > Phototrophicaceae > UBA6055. Next base: position 67,718 of record JAJDZV010000009.1, on the reverse strand, counting down.
AGCCGGCCAGCGCCAAATCGAGCAGCGTGGGGGTAAGCGCGATCTTGACCGGGAAGATGCCGAAGGGCAGCAGAATGACCGTGCCGATGATCGCGTAGAGGGCGATGTTGACATCGGTGATGATGTACAGGCAGGCGAGCGCGCCCAGGATCACCGCCAGCGCCAGCAGGGGACCGACGCCGGCGATGAGCAAGCCGATGCCGCCGCCGGTCAAACCGATCGCGAGGCCGACGGCAATGGCGGTCCGCCGCCGGTCGAGTTGGCTGAACCAAAGTGTCAGCGCGTTTGACGAGCGCATGGATCATCGCCTCCGCCGCAGCGCGGACACAGCGGCTAGCGCCAGTCCCAGCCACGATATGGCGCTGATGGCGGCGCCGACAGCATAACTAGCCGGCGCGAAAGCCAGCGTCAAGCGGTGTTCGCCGGCGGGAATCTCGACTGCGCTCAAGCCGGCGTAAGCGCGCAAGACGGGTGTCGCCGCGCCGTTCAGCCGCGCATTCCAACCCGGATAGTGCGGCAGCGATAGCGACAGGATGGCATTCGCTGAAGTCTCGATATCGACTACGATTTCTTCGGGCGCGAAGACGGCGACGGTAGCGGTTCCCGCGGCTGACTCGCCCTGCAGTTCCAGCGTCGGCGGCGTCTGGATGATGAGTTTCTCCCGCTCGTCGTAGCGCGCGTCAGCCATCAGTTCCAGCGCCCATTCGTCGCTGTCGACGACATCGGCTGCGTAATACAGGCGAGCGAAGGGGCGCGGATCATTGAGACGATGCAGCCAGACATCGCCGCGGCTATCGCTGCCGACGCCAACCACTTGAGAGGGTACGGACAGACTGGAGCGCCCGCTGAAGACATATTTCACCGCGAAGAGCTCCCAAGCCGGCGGATTATCCACGTAGTCGGCATACACGAGCGCGCGCGGTCCTTTGAGCCAGAGCGGGCTGATGCCGCGCAAGTCCATGAGACCGTAGAGGCTGCCGTAATTGTCTTCCAAGCCGCGAAAGCCGTCGACTCTAAAGGGCTGCTGGCTGTCATCATCCAGGACTTGCCGCGCGAGTGGCGGCGGTATCATGCTGAGTTGTTCGTAATGCGGCTTCGAGTCGTATACGGCCGGATGGTCGAGATTCACGGAAAAGAGCTCGAAGACGATCAGCGCCTTCAGCGCCAGTTGCATCGCTATGCGCCGCGGCTCGGCGAGAAAGTGTCTTAGGACGAAGTAGGCCAGGACGGCAATAACTGCGCTGCGCGCGGCGATATTGAAGAGGCCGCCCCAAACAGCCGGGTCGCGCGTCCAGGCGAAGAAGGCGGCGAGCGCACAGCCGGCGACCAGCGCCGCGAATACGCCCCAGTAATGTAGCGCGCGCTTGCGGTAGATGTGGTTGGGCCAGGCAGCGGCGGCGGCGATGCCCAAGCCTGCCAGGACGGCCAGGCTATTAGCCACGACGACGGCGGCGCGTTCCTGGCCCCGGAAGAATCGCAAGCCCGGGACGAAGTTATAGGTGACTTGATAAAAGGCGCTGTTGTCGCCCAGACTGTGCAGCAAGCCGATGAAAGCCGCAAGAAGCCAAAAACGGCATTCTCTCATGCCGCGTACGCTGGCGACAGCGGCGAAGAAGAGCGCGGGCAAGCCCACATAAAGGGGCGACCATTGGCTGACTGAACCGGGAAAGACGAATTGGGCGACATCGCGGAAGGGGAAGCCATTGCCCTTGGCCGCGTAGCCCAGAGCCTCACGCGAGCTGAGCAGCAGGTACTCAACGCCGGGCAGCAGGCTGACGGCGCAGGCGCCGAATGTCAGGACAGCCATAAGCGCGAAGCCAGCGCCGAAAGAGCGCCAGCGGCGGTTCAGGCGCAGGCAGCGGAATGCCAGGTAGCCGACCGCCAGGTAGGTGAGGAACCAACTGGTCTGCGGATGTCCCGCCAGCCAGGAAAGACCCAATCCCGCGCCCGCCAGCGCGATCCCGCGATAGACGAGTTGGCGTCCGCGCGTCGCTTCCAGGATGCCAAGCGCGATCACGGGGAACCAGGCGGCCGCTTCCAGCACCGCCAACTGAAGCGGCGGATATCCGGTCGCGTAACCGCCGTAGCCGATGATGACGGCCGAACAGAAAGCCGCCAGCGGACTGCGCGCGTCGCCCAGGGTCAGCCGCCGGACGAAGAGATACATCAGCAGCGTATAGAGCAAGACGTGCAGCGTCATCTCGAGCTGGAGCGCGTTGTAACTCCAGCCGCCGGCGATGCTGCCAAGCGCGATCGTCAGCCAGCGCGGCGGATATAAGACGGCCGCTTGCGTATCGCCGATGAAAGGCAAGCCGCCGTTGTTGTAGGGATTCCATAGGGGGATCTCGCCCTGGCTCATGCGCTCGTATTGGTAGCCGGCGAAGGCGACGAATTGCCCCGAGAAATCACCTTTGGCGAGCGAGGCTTGGTCGGCCGCGACCGGCGTGAAAAGGCGCCAGAAGAAGAGCAGCCACAGCAAGCACAAGCTACCAACTGCGAGGGCGTCCGTGTCGGCGGCGATCTTTTTCAGCAGCGGCATTGGGCGCGTCCCCTAAAGACAGGCTTGATAAAAGTCGGCGGTTTCCCGCGCGATGGCGTCCCAGTCGAAGGCTTTGCTGAGTTCGGCGGCGCCAGCGCGCAAGGTCTTTAATTGTTCCCGATTGGACATCAGGCGCGCAACCGCGATTTGCAGGCTCTCTGCAGATTTTCGCGGCACGAGCCAGAGATTGCGCTTATGACAGAAGGCTTCAATATCGACCGCGGGCTCGGTGGTCAGGATGGCGCAGCCTTGGTGAATCGCGGCGATGAGGCTGCTGCGGCTGTAAGCGGCGCCGTCGGTGAATGGCAATACCATCAGGTCAATGGCATTCATGCGCGCCGCCACCGCGACATCAGGCAGAAAGCCGGTCCAGCGCACCGCGTGCGCCAGACCAAGCTGCTGGATGAGGGCGTCTAGGTCGCGTAGGTAGCGAGTGTCTTCGCCGCCGTCGACCGTGTTGCCGCGCCCGCCAATGAAGACCAGGCGCGCGTCTTGACCTGCTTGGCGGAGTTGCGCCAAGGCTTCGACAATATGGCGCGCGCCTTTAATCGCATTTACAAAGCCAAAATGCCCGAGCAGGAACGTGCCGTCGTCAGCGCCCATGCTTTGGCGCAGGGCGGCTCGTTCCGGCCGGCTGAGCGCAGCGCGTGGGATGCTGCTGCCGATGGGAATCAAGCGCCGCTTGGACAGCGCGGACAGGCGCATGTCGTCTGCGTGATTGGCGCTGATCACGCCAGCGGATGAGCGGGCGAGATGCAGCACGATCCAATCGCGCAGCGGTCCGGCTTTGGGAAAGAGATACGGGAAGCGCAAGTCGTGAAAGGTGGTGACCACCGGCGCGCTGGCGATACGCGGCAGAAAGTGAATAAACGGCGACATGTCGTAGGCAGCCGTCTGAAACTGGAGGTTTACGATATCGGGGGCTGCGCAGCGCAACCAGGCGCGAATTCGACACAGGCTCCATAATCCCCAGCCGCCGACATGGCTGACCGGGCTGATCGCGTTGGCGGCGGCCAGGCTGCTGAGAATCACTACCTCGTGCCCGAGCGCCCGCAGCTTGTCGGTCAAGATTCGCGTGAAGTCGCCGACGCCGCCCGGCATTGGCGGGAACTCGCCGCTGATCATGGCGATCTTCATAATCTTGCCTTTAAGCCGCTGCGCAACACGCGCCAGTAGCTGCGCACACGTTCGGCCCGCATTTCGCGCTTGTGGAATAAGGCTGCTTTCAAAGCTTCAAGCGTCAACTGCCAGCCGAACTGGAACAATAGCAGCGCGCGCAGGACGACGTAAGCGCCGTATCCGTGGTGCTTGCGAAAGTAGCGCAGTTTGCTGGTATGAAAGTGAATCTGTTTTAGGGCGCTGGCTTGTTCGCTGCTCTTGCCGCCATGATGCGTGATCTTGACGCGGCCGTGATAGACGACTCGCCAACCGGCCGACTTGGCGCGCCGGCAATAATCAAGTTCTTCGTAATACATGGTGAAGCCTTCGTCCAGACCGCCGATGTCGTCATAGACCGCCCGCCGCAGCATCAGCGCCGAGCCTTGCACCCAGTCGGCCTCGATGAGGTCGTTGTCACTCGATTCCAACACGCGATAGCTGACTTCCAATGACGCTGGCGCCCATGCCGAAAGCCATGTGCTTTCAAAGATGCCGGTCATCAACGTCGGGAAGCGGCGGCGAGTGGACTGATGGCTGCGGTCGGTATTCAAGGTCTGCGGACCGACTATGCCGACTGCCGGATGCGCCTTCATGTAATCAAGCAGTTGCGCCAGCGCCTGCCGGCTGACTTCTGTGTCGGGATTGAGCAAAAACAGATAATCGCCCTGCGCCGCTGCCAAGCCGATATTGTTTCCGCGCGTGAAGCCGATGTTTTCCGATTGCGGCAGTACGACGGCCTCCGGATATTTCTCGCGAAGCATGTCAAGGCTGCCGTCTTCGCTGGAGGAGTCGACCACGATGATCTCGTAGCTGGCCGCATCAAGATCGGAGGAATAGACGCTGGCGAGGCAGGCGTCCAGCAGGTCGCGCACATTCCAATTGACGATGATTATCGAAAGATCCACGAGGCTCGCGCCGGTTGTTTGCGGACTGTCGGGCTGAAAGCAGTTTAGCAGGCTTTATGGATTAAGGAGAGCGAAACGCCATCGTTCAAAGCGAGGCGAAGAGCCGCCTGGCGTTTGCGCTGGTCTGGCGCGCCATCGCCGTGGCCGATATTCCGCGCAATGCCGCCAGCCGCTCGTTGATGTAAGCGAGGTAGGCTGGTTCGTTGCGTTTTCCACGTCGCGGCTGCGGTGAAAGAAAGGGAGCGTCTGTCTCGATGAGGAGGCGCTCGATAGGCGCGCCCGCTGCGATGTCGCGCAATTCATCGGCGTTCTTATAGGTGATTGGTCCGGTGAAGCCCAGGTAGAAACCGAGCTCGACCGCGCGCAGCGCAACAGCCGGCGAAGCGGAAAAAGAATGCAGCACGCCGAGCCGGTCTCGGAGGCTGACTGGCGCGCTTGGCGACCAGGCTTCCAGGGTCGCTATCAGGACTTCAGCGGCTTGGCGGTTGTGCAAGATGACCGGCCGCTCCAGCGCTGCCGCAAGTTCAAGCTGCGCTTCCAGGGCGCGATGCTGCATCGGCTTCGGGCACTTGTCCCAGTAGTAGTCCAGCCCGATTTCGCCAATTGCGACCACTGAACGATGTTGGGCAAGCGCGCGCAGTTCGTCTAGCTGCGTCGCCTGGAAGTCGCTGCAGCTGTTGGGGTGAATGCCGACCGCGGCAAAGACTTCTTTATGCTGTTCCGCCAATGCAAGCGCCTGCCGGGCGCTGTCAAGATCGATGGCGGGCACGATGATGCGCCGGACGCCGCTTGAACGCGCCCGCTCCAGCACCTCCGCGCGGTCTTGGTCATAGCTCGTGAAATTGAGATGACAATGCGTGTCGACCAGCTCGAGAGCGGACATCAAACGACCAAATCCGGGTTGTCGCGCAGCTTCTTCAAATCGGATTCGACCATCATGCCGATGAGCTCTTCAAAGCTGACGGCCGGTTCCCAGCCGAGCTTTGCATGCGCCTTGCTGGGATCGCCCACGAGGAGATCGACCTCGGCGGGCCGCATGAAGCGCGGGTCTTGCACGGCGTGGTCGCGCCAATTCAAACCGGCATGCCCGAAGGCGACCTCGAGCAGGCGTTCGACTGAATGCGTCCGTCCCGTGGCGATGACATAGTCTTCCGGCTCGTCCTGCTGCAACATCAGCCACATGGCTTCCACATAATCGCCGGCGTAGCCCCAATCGCGTTTGGAATCGAGATTGCCGATGCGTATCTCGTCCTCCAATCCCAGTTTGATTTTGGCGGCGTGGTAGGTCACCTTGCGGGTGACGAATTCCATGCCGCGGCGGGGCGATTCGTGATTGAAGAGGATGCCGCTGCAGGCGAATATGTCATAACTCTCGCGATAATTGATCGTTATCCAGTGACCATAGACTTTGGCGACGCCATAGGGACTGCGCGGATAGAAGGGCGTGGTCTCGCGTTGCGGCACCTCGCGCACCTTGCCGAACATCTCGCTGCTCGAGGCTTGATAGAAGCGAATGGCGGGATTGACCGTGCGGACGGCATCCAGGAGGCGCGTCACACCCAATCCGGTGATGTCGCCGGTGAAAACTGGCTGATTCCAAGAGGTTGGCACGAAGCTTTGCGCGGCCAGGTTATAGACTTCGTCCGGTTCAACCGCCGAAATCGCCGTGATCAGGCTGCTGAGATCGCCCATGTCGCCTTGCACGAGTCGCAGCCGATGCTGTATCTCCTGGATCCGTTCGTAACGCACCGTGCTGGTGCGCCGCACCATGCCATAAACCTCGTAACCCTTGCTCAGCAGGAATTCAGCCAGGTAGGAGCCGTCTTGGCCAGTGATGCCGGTGATCAGCGCTTTTTTGGTCATCGAGTGCTTTCCTCTATGGCTGCTGTGTCAGACGCTCGCGGCAATCCGCCAGCACATCGCGCAGCGTCGTTTCGAAAGTGAATGTTGGCGCCCAGCCGGTATCGCGCCGCAGTTTGCTGGCGTCGCCGCGGATCTCCGGCACATCCACCGGGCGCAAGCGAGCCGGATCGACGCGTGTTTCAATCCGCGCGTGGCTGAGCGCCAGCAAACTATCGAGCAATTCCTGGATGCTATAGGCGCAGCCGGACGCGACGTTGTAGGCTTCGCCGGGCTTCCCGCTATTGACGATCATGCGGTAGGCGCGGACAATATCGCGAACATCGGTGAAATCACGCTTTGCCGCCAGGTTGCCGACATATATAACCGCTTCTTGCCGCCCTTCCTCAATGCGCGCAATTTGCGCGGCGAAGGCGGGCGCCACGAAGCGGTTGTTCTGCCCCGGTCCGATATGGTTGAACGGGCGGGCGCGCATGATTGGCAGGTCGTGGCTGAGATAATACTGCAAGCCCAGCATATCTTGCGCCACCTTGCTGACGCTGTAGGGGTTGGTCGGCCGTATCTCCGTGTCTTCGCCCATCGGCAGTTGCGCTGGCGAAACCTCTCCGTAGATCTCAGCTGAACTCACGATCAAGATCCGCGGCCTCAGCTTCATTTCCAGGCAGGCTTGGAAGATGTTCAATTGCGCGCGGATATTGTTCTCCAGGGTCTCCCATGGGTCCTCGAATGATCGGGGCACAAAAGCCTGCGCGGCAAGATGATAAATGGCATCCGGCTTGCAGCGGGCGATGAGCTTCAGGACTTCGCCATAGTCCTTTAGATCGATCCGATGCTGTTCCGCGACTGCTGGATGAACGCGCTCACTTGGCAGATATGTCGTGCCAAAGAGCTGTGCCGGTCGCTCGCAGCGCTCCAGACAAGCGGCGAGGTGAACGCCGACAAATCCGCCGGCGCCGGTAATCAACGCGCGCAAAGCAGAGACCTCGCGAAAGCGATTGCGATTCCTGGCGCTCTAGACAATACCCTTCTCGCTCATGCTTGCCGGCTACAGCGAATTATAGTTCATGGGCGTTGGCGCGCCAATCTGCAGCGACGGGCATAACAGGAAGGGATAGCCGTCCGGGTCGTTGGCGATCCTGGTTGTTCAGCAGAGAGACGGTGGCCTCAGACCGGCAACTAGAAGCCGAGGTCATTGAATCGCGGCAGCTGGTTTTCGAGGGATGCGCGCCCGAGTCTTCGGCCGTCCCTTGACAGCACGATGTACGCTGAGGCGACCCAACCGGACTCGCCATCGTACCGCGCTTTGTACCAACGTCGATTCTCGGTGACGCCTTCCATTTGCAATACGGTTTCGGCCGGGATCAGCGCAAGCGATTCCGAAGTCGCGTCGGGATGACGGCGCAGATGCAGTGCGGAATCGATATTGACGGTAACCTCCCCGACAACGCCTTCAAGCGGCGCGTCTGGAGCTGACGGCGTGGATGGCATCACGCCGCCCAAAACTGCTCCGCCGATGATCGGGACAGCCGAAGGATCAAGCGCGCGCAGGGCGTCGACGCGCACTGGCTTGCCATTGAGCAGCAGCTGAATATAGTTCATGCTAACCCAACCTCTCATTTGGTTGCCGGCCAGCGGCTGATATTCGACTAGCGCCCAAGCAGCGGCCGCGTCCAAGCCGAGAAAGCGGAGAATCGTATCGGCGGGGAGCAGCGCGAGGATATCAGCCTCGGCGTCATTGCCCCGGCGTAGGTTGAGCAAGGCGTCGGGGTTCAAGCCCGTTACACGAGCCGCGACATACTCGTCGAGATCAGCAGGCTGAATGCCGGTGCTATGGCTGCCGCCCGGTCTATTCTGTGGCACGAGGGGCAAGAAGGCGAGACGCTGCGGGTCGCCAACGCGGTTATATACCTTCAGATAGTAGGCGTTGGTCCAGCCTACAATGGCGCCTCCCTCGGGCGTTGTATAGATTGCGTACAGCCAGGTATCGGCCGCGGGCAAGTCTTGATGGAGCGGGAGCAGCGCCGCCGCGTCTTGCCGGTATTCGCTGAGGTCGACTGGCAAACTGGCTGGTTCGCCTTGGCCGAATTGCGACGGTCCTCGGCGACCGAGAATCATCAAGTTGCTTTCGGCCGGCAGGAGGCCCAGAGACATGGCGTCGCTGGATGGATACTGGCGCATATGCAGGGCCGACTCCGGGTTTACATTGACGATGGCATAGGACGTCAGCGACGGCTCCATTGACGCGGGCGTAGCGCTTGGCGCCGGCTCACGCTCGGATGCTGCTGCGACTTGTTCGGTGGCGGGTTCAGCGGCTTCTGCCTCGTCGACCATGTCTGAAGAAACTTCAATCCCCTCCGCTTGAGTTTCAAGTTCAGTGCTTGGCTCGTCGACCGCCGTTTCGCCAGCAGGCGCGTCCAGCTCCGATCCTGGCGGCTCGTCCTGGCTGCTGACAATGCTTTCGTCCGTCATTGTTGCCCGAATTTGACGTTTCACGCTGGTCTCAGCGATTAGCAGGCGCGGCGCGGAGAAGACGCCGCCAGGCAAAGCCACCAGCGTGTACAAGGAACCGCTGGAGAAGTAGTGCGCCGGCAACGCAATTTCGCCTCGAACCCCGCCAATACTTAGATGAAGCGTCATCGCCTGTTGACCGGGGACGATTTTCGCCGGGTCGCCAGCGTGATTTAAGGGCACATTCAGCCCGGTGATGGCGCCGTCGGCAAATTGCAGATAGTTGATGACGCTGTCGGGTATCGCGTTGATCAACTTGACGACCGCCGAGCGCTCATCGACAGTGCCAGTGGCATCGGCGAAATCGAATATTCCCAAGCCTACGCTTGTGCGCATCAGCACAACCGTGCTCATTTCGCCGGCGCGTATGTTCAAGCGCTCCGACATGATCTCAGCCGCGCCCAAATTGACGGTGATAGCATGGGATCCGCCGGGGAGCGCGAGGCGCGGCGTGGGCACGGCGAATTCCAGAGCCGGGACTATCAACTTGCCGTTGACGCGGAGTTCGACTGGCGCCGCGCCCTCAATCGCATGAACAAATCGCAGCTGTCCGGTCGCGTCGTCGGCTTGCGCCGATGATTCGGCCTTGAAGAGCCGCGGCTGGGATGCCGTGCCATGCGCGATCACCAGATTGACCGTGCCAGCGTCCAAGGTCCGGCTAAACTGGCGCTCGGCCGTGTCGCCCGCGCTCGACTCGACCCAGATGTCAACAAAGCCCGCCGCCGTATCTATGGGTCGGCTGGCTGCGCCCGCGGCAAGCACGCGCTCAAGCAACATGGTCTCGTCTGACTGTCGCGCCGTCACATGCAAGTCGGCGTCGAGCGCGTTGAGAACCGTCAGACGAGCCTCGCCAAATGCGATTGAGGAAAGGTCTTCTCTGATGACGCTAAACTGCGAGTCGCCAGCGTCCCTAAAGATGATTGTGGACGGTCCCGGCGCGAGTGTAGTCCTTTCGCTGAATAGTGAGACCGCGGCGCCGGCCAGCTCAGCCGATATTTCAGCCAAACCGGCCGGCACATTGACGCGCGTCGTCGTCTCGCCGAAACTCAAGTCGGCGGCGGCGACTTCTCCGTTAAGGCTGATGTCAACTGTCGGGCTGTCGTCATGAAGATGGACGAAACGTATTAGCGCCGTTTCTTGCGCGGACGCGGGCGATGCCGCAAGCGCCGCCGCGGCGACGACAAGCAACAACGACGCGATAATTCGGATTCGAGTCATGCCTTCCCATCCCGTTGATCCGCCAAGACCTACACATCAGGTCCCTTTTGGCGCGGGGGATCGGCGTAATTTGCTGGTGAGCGCCGCCGGCTGAAAGGCGTCCTAAGTCCCTTCCTGCCACTGATTGAGGTAGGCTTCCTGCTGGTCTGTCAGTCGATCAATGCTGATGCCCATCGCCAGCAGCTTGAGCCGGGCGATTTCCATGTCGACGTCAGCCGGGATAGTATATACCCGCGGCTCAAGTTTTTCCACATTTTGCAGCATATACTCGGCCGCGAGCGCTTGATTGGCAAAGCTCATATCCATGACCGAAGCCGGATGCCCCTCGGCCGCGGCAAGATTAATCAGGCGCCCCTCGCCCAAAACATAGATCGAGCGGCCGCCCAGGCAATACTCGTCCACAAAGGGGCGCACACGATTGGGTTCGCCGCTGGCCATCGCGCCGAGCGCCTCAAGATTGATTTCCACATTGAAATGCCCGCTGTTGCAGATAATCGCGCCGTCTTTCATCACGGCAAAATGCGGCTCGTCCAAAACGCTGATATCGCCGGTGGCGGTGACGAAGAGGTCGCCGACTTGCGCCGCTTCCAGCATGGGCATGACGCGATAGCCATCCATGACTGCCTCCAGCGCGCGCAGCGGATTGACCTCAGTGACGATAACATTGGCGCCCAAACCGGCGGCGCGCATGGCGATACCGCGGCTGCACCAGCCATAACCGGCCACTACGACAACGCGCCCGGCCAGCAATATATTCGTCGCGCGGATGATGCCGTCGATCGTGCTCTGGCCCGTGCCATAGCGGTTGTCGAACAAATGCTTGGTCGAGCTGTCGTTGACCGCCAAGACCGGAAAGCGCAAGGCGCCGTCATTCGCCATCGCGCGCAGCCGGATGACGCCGGTGGTGGTCTCCTCCGTGCCGCCGACGATTTCATCAAGCAGCTCGCGCCGGTCTTTGTGGATCGTGCCGACCAGGTCCGCGCCATCGTCCATGGTGATATGCGGGCGATGATCCAGAGCGGCGTTAATATGTCGATAATAAGTCTCGTTGTCCTCGCCTTTGATGGCGTAAACCGGGATCTCGTCGTTCGTCACCAGGGATGCAGCTACATCATCTTGCGTCGAGAGCGGGTTTGAAGCGGTCAACACGACATCGGCGCCGCCGGCTTGCAGCGTCTGCATGAGGTTGGCGGTCTCGGTGGTTACATGCAAACAAGCCGAGACCCGCGCGCCTTCCAGCGGTTTCTCGGCGGCGAAGCGTTCACGGATCTGTTTGAGCACGGGCATCTCCTGCCCAGCCCAGTCGATGCGGTAGCGTCCGCCGGTGGCTAGCTCGAGGTCCTTTATGTCGTGTGCGATTGTCATCTCATCTCCTGGGTTTCCGCCCGGCGCCGGGCAGCCGCGAGTAATCGGGGGCATTTTAGCATAATTGGGCTAGCCTGTCGTCAAAACGGCGAGGGACGTCCGGCTTAGAGCAGGCAATCTAGGCGCCCGCCGTCATCAGCCAGGCTGCGGAAGCGCCCGACAAACTCCGCGACAGTGAAATTGTGATTCTGCGTGCCGACGACTTCCAGCGCAAAAGTCGCGCTCAGAGCCCCGATTTGCGCCGATAGCTCCAGCGGAAAACTCTTGCTCATGCCCAGGAGCAAGCCGGCGCGATAGGCGTCGCCAGCGCCGGTCGGATCGGCGATCTCGCTGGGCGCGAAGGCTTCGACTTCAATGATCTCGCCGTCCCGATAGATTGTCGAGCCCTTCTCGCTGGCGGTAATGATAACGATGTCCACGATTGCGCGCAGTTCCTCAAGATTCATCCCGCTCTTTTCGTAGATCATTCGCGCTTCGTAAATGTTGACGACCAGCAGACTCGCGCCCCGAAGGCTTTGCCGCAGTTCGTCGCCGTTGAGCCGCGCGATCTGTTGGCCCGGGTCATAGATGAAAGGGATGCTCTGCGCGCGGCACTCCTCGCAAAGCTGGAGCATGGCGACCGGATCGTTCGGCGAGATCACCACCAGCGCGGGCTTGGCGCTGACTACATCGGCGATGCGATAGTTGCGCGCTAGGTTCATCGCGCCCCCATAGAAAAACGCCAGTTGATTATTGTCGTCATCGGTATTGACAAAGAACGACGCCGTGAAGACATCATCGATTTGTATGACGGTGCTGCAATCGACGCCAGCGCGCTCCAGCCAGCGTCGGTAATCGCCGAAGTCGCGCCCGACCGTGCCCATCAGCTTGGGGCGCAAGCCAAACTTCGCCATCGTGAAGGCGATGTTGGCGGCCACCCCGCCCCAGTGCTTGGTCATGTCGTCGACCAGGAAGCTGAGGCTCATGTTGTGCAGCTCGTCGGGGATGAAATGCTGCTGGAAGCGACCGGGAAAACGCATCAGGTAATCGTAGGCGATTGAGCCGGTTATGAGCGTGTCCATGAATTGAAGTCCGTTGTGCGAATGCGGATAAGTCTCGGAGCGCGACTAAACCTGTTCGCCGGCGACGGCGCGCCGAAGGCTCTCGGAGAAGGGCGCGCGGGCGATACCGTTTTCGGTGACGATGCCGCTCAAATAGTGATTCGGCGTAACATCAAAAGCCGGATTCCGCGCCTTGAAATGCGCCGGCGTGATTGGGTTGCCATAGGGCGTCGTCACCTCCGAAGAGTCGCGCTCTTCGATTGGGATATCGGCGCCGCTCGCCAGGCTGAGATCAATCGTCGAGGTTGGCGCGACCGAATAGAAGGGAATGCCGTGCGCCGCCGCCATAATCGCCAGCTGATAGGTGCCGATCTTGTTGGCGAAGTCGCCATTGGAAGCCACGCGATCCGCGCCTACCAGCACCACATCAACCTCGTTTTGCTGCATGAAATAGCCGGCGGCGGTATCCGGGATGATGTCGTAGCTAACGCCCAGCCGCTCCAGCTCCCATGCGCTCAGGCGCGAACCCTGCAAGCGCGGGCGCGTTTCATCCAGCAATACGTGGAAGTCCACCCCGGCTTCATGCGCCGCGCGCACGACGCCCAGCGCTGTGCCATAATCGACAGTCGCCAGCGCGCCGGTATTGCAGTGGTGCAGCACCTTGGCGCCCGGGCGAATCAAGCCGGCGCCCTGCGCGCCCATGCGCCGGTTGATAGCGACATCGTCATCGGCGATTTGCTGCGCCGCCAGCAGCAGACCCGCGCGCAGATCGTCAACATTGTTGAACTCGCCGCTTGCCGCGATCTGCAGTAGCTGGTTCACCGCCCAAGCCAAATTGACCGCCGTAGGACGCGCCGCGTTTAGCAAGTCGCCACATTGGCGCAAGTCATCAAGCAGGCCAGCGACTGTCGTCGCCGGACTCTGCCGCGCCGCCAGCGCCATGCCAAAAGCCGCCGCCGCACCGATTGCCGGCGCCCCGCGAACAGTCATATTGGCGATGCTCTCGGCGACCGCTTCGACCGTATTCAGACGCGCGTAATCGAGCTTCCAGGGCAGGGCGCGCTGGTCGATCATCTTGACCGCGCCGTCGTCCCAAATCACACTGCGCATTTCGCCGGAGCCTTCTAGGGTAACTGAATCAATCAGCGCCGCAGTAACTCGGCTTCCGCCACCAGCGATCCAAGCTGCTCGGCTGTCGGATGCTGTCCGAAGCGGCTGACCTGCAAGGGACCATCGCCATAGCGCACGAAGACCGTAGGCGTGCCTGTCACGCCGCTCTGTTGCGCCAGGCCCATGTCGGTGTTCACCTGTGTGGCGTCTTGTGCGCATTCCAGCAATTCGGCATAGGACATATCCATCACATCGGCGAAGCTGCGCGAAGAGTTGTCGCTGAAGGCGCGGGCGCTGGCGATCTGGAACAAGGCGTCATGCGCCTCCCAGAACGAGTTCGGGCGCAGCGTATCGGCGCACTCAGCCAACTGAGCCGCCAGCCGCGAATAGCCGGGATGCACCACCGGCATCATGCGATATTCGAAGCGCGCCCGGCCGGTCGCGACATGATTCTCAATAAAATTCTCGACCGTTGACTTATAGCGCTGGCAGGCCGGGCAGAGGAAGTCTTCAAAAGCGACAACCGTGATCGGCGCAGTCGGATCCCCGAGGACGAAGCCGCCGTCAGCCTGCCGGCTCTGTGCTATCGCCGAGTAGTCGGTAGTCAATTCGCTGAAGGCGCTGCGGCTGGAAATGACGACGAAAGCCGCTGCGACCACGACCGCTGCCGCGACGATGCCGCCGAAGATTAGTTTTCTTTGTTGGGGCGAACCCTTGGTTTTCTGAGTCACGACTGTTTGCCTCGTAGATCTTGCGTATCCGGACGATTCTCGCGATAAGAGCCAAATACATACAGAATCGTACAAATCATTTCGCGAGACGTCAATTCTCGACCGCCATCTCTTCCCGCGCAATTTGCCATTGCGCCGCTCGCGAAACCACGCGCCCTTCCAGCCCTGCCCATCATCGGCGCGTGCCCGCGCGACCATGAACGAATCCGCCATATTTCCGACATACGCGAACATATAGTCGCCTATACGCGCCAGTTTCGTGCTAGCCTGTCTTCCATGAACGCCTTTTTGCATACCCACGGTCTAACCCGAACACAAGCTGCGCCTTACGCCACGCAAACGTTAAGCGCCGTAAAACCGCCGACGCAGCCCCGCAGAGCGGCTCTATCAATACTGTATCGATATACATCACTGTTTTTCCCGCCGATCGCGCCGAAATCTCCATACGCAATCCAGTCGCTATCGCTCTTTTTCCAGCCTGCGTCCGTCTTTTTGGATACTCCAGCCAACCTCAACTTTTATGAAGATGTGGCAATCGGCTCGGCTTTGACCTTCGCATTGGCGGACCAAAAGCTACCCGCTGCTCTCGTCAAGACCGGGGCCCGCGCGCCTGCGGTATAGTAATGTGGTGAATCCGCCGCGAAGCGAAAGAGAGCGTCGTCTCATGAATATGCTTGAGATCATCGAGAATAAACGTGATGGCAAGGCGCTTAGCCAAGCCGAAATCCGCTACTTCGTCGAGCAATACACTGCCGGCGTGATCCCCGATTATCAGGCGTCGGCGCTGCTCATGGCGATATACTTTCAAGGCATGGATCGCGCCGAGACCGTGCAGTTGACGATGGCGATGGCGGAATCGGGCGATATGCTCGACTTGAGCGACATCACCGACTACGCCATCGACAAGCATTCGTCCGGCGGCGTCGGCGACAAGACGACCTTGATCGTCCTGCCCTTGGTGGCTTCTTTCGGCGTGCCGATCGCCAAGATGAGCGGGCGCGGTCTGGGATTCGGCGGCGGCACGCTCGACAAGCTGGAGTCGATAAGCGGCTACGATGTCAACTTGTCGGACGCCGATTTCCGGCGGATCGCGCGCGAGACCGGCATCGTGCTCGCCGGGCAGAGCCAGTCGCTGGCGCCGGCTGATGGAGCGCTCTATGTGCTCCGGGATGTCACCGGCACGGTCGCCAGCCTGCCGCTGATCGCCAGCAGCATCATGAGCAAGAAACTGGCGGCCGGCACGAGCGGGATTGTGCTTGATGTGAAGACCGGCTGCGGCGCGTATATGAAGACGCTTGATGAAGCGCGCGCGCTGGCGACAGCGATGGTGCGGATCGGCGTCGATGCCGGGCGCAATATGGTCGCGCTGCTGTCCGACATGAATCAGCCGCTGGGCGTGGCGGTAGGCAACGCGCTCGAAGTGGCTGAAGCCGTGCGGACGCTGCAGGGCGAGGGTCCCCGCCATATCCACGATCACTGCGTCGAGGTCGCGGCGCAAATGCTGCGGCTTGCGGGGCGCGGCGCGCGCTGGGCTGACCTGGCTGTGACCCACGGCGAGGTTGATCGCGCATTGAGGAGCGGGAAGGCTTTTGAGTTCTTCCGCCGCATGATCGCCGCGCATGGCGGAGATCTAAGGCAGATTGACGACTTGAGTTTGCTGCCGAAAGCCAGATTGCGGCACGATGTGCCGGCGCGCGAAAGCGGACACGTCGCCGCCGTTCATGCTGATAAAGTGGGCTGGGCGAGCCTGGCTTTGGGGGCGGGACGCAAGACTAAAGAGGACGCCATCGACCACGCGGTTGGCATTGAGGCGCATGTAAAAGTAGGCGACGCCATCGCCACAGGCGACCCCGTGATGACGATTCACGCCAATGACGATGGGCGGTTGGCGGCGGCTATGGCGTGGCTGGAAGAGGCAGTAGAAATCAGCGCTGAGCCGGTTGCGCCCTTGCCCCTATTCCATGGCGTGATCGACGGCGCGGGCAATTGAGCCGTTTGTAGACTGCTGCCACGCTCGCTGGACATAGCGTCAACAAGCGTTGCCCAGGTGCTCCTGAAAGGTGACGGCGAAATTGTGATAATGCGATCCATCGCAAGCGGCGCGGAAGAAGAAGAAGCCCGACTCTTCCGGCGCGATGGCGGCGCGGATGGCGGACAGGCTCGCGCTGGCGATCGGGCCGGGCGGCAAGCCGGCGTGACGATAGGTGTTGTAGGGCGAATCCACTGCGCGGTAGTCGGCTTGCGAAATCTGGGGCCACCAGGCGCCGCGCGCGCCTTGAATGCCGTACTGCACGGTCGGGTCGGCTTCCAGCGCCATATTGATGTCGAGGCGATTGCGATAGACGCTGGCGATCAGAGCGTGCTCGTCGCGCCAGACGGCTTCTCGCTCGATAATCGATGCCATGGTCGCCGCTTGGAACAGGCTCCAGCCTTGGGCTTGCGCCGCTTCTCGCAGCGGCTCGCCGACGCGTTCTCGGAAGGCGCGCAGGAGGGTATCGCGCAGCGCGGTCGCCGTGATGTCGGGCGGCAATTGATAGGTATCGGGAAACATAAAGCCCTCCAGCGAGGCGCCCGGCGGTATGCCCGCCCAAGCCGCGAATTCCGCCGGCAAGTCCGCGCCTTCGCCCACCAGGGCGAGGTATTCCGCGCCCGTGAAATCAAAGAGTCCGTTCCGGTCGATAGACGCGGCCAGCTCTTCGATGCGCGCGCCTTCAACCGTGCGAAAAGGGATGAAGCTCTTGCTGGAGTCGGTCAAGGTTTCGGCGATCTGCTTGATGGTTTGACCTTGGTTGAGGAAGTATACGCCGGCTTCAAAGCGGCGATCGTAGCCCTCGACCCGGGCGTAATCGATGAAGAGCTGCCTGTCGCGAATCAGCGCTGCTTCCTGCAGAGCCGAGGCGATTGCCGACGCGCCCGAGCCCGGCGGGATGAAGAAGCGAATGGGGCTGGCGTCGCCGCCAAAGGGCGCATCGAGCTCGGCTTGGCGGCTGACCAGTTGCAGGCGCAGCACAAAAACCTGCGCCTCCTCGACGACGCGCCCGCCGGTAACGACGACCAATCCGCCGACGACCAGGAGGCCGAGAATGGCGAATATGATCAAGCCAAGGAAGAAGCCGTCAATCAGTCGTTGCACAATCTGCGCCTTTGCGGCCCGCGCGGCTGCAGTGAAGTGAGGGGGAAACGCCCGTGGCCAGCTTCACAGTTCGCTTAGCCCTGCGCGGGAAGGCTGGCGGCCGCGGGATTCTCGACAAGTTCGGCGCTGACAATTGCCGAATCGAGCGTGCGCAGGATGGTCACCCAGGTCCGCCCCGGTTTCAGCCGTATGGGATCGCCGTCCGGAAAGATCAGCCGCAGCGCCTCGCCGCGACTCTGGTTCCGCCGCCACCACAAGCCATGATAAATCCGTCCCTCCCGCAATACGTATGCCGCGCCCTGGCCCCAAAGAGCCACTTCGTAGGATTCGTCAATCGCGCCGATGGTGAAAAGGTCGGGCCGGCGATTGTGTTTGACCTGGAGGAATACCAGGTTGTCCGCCCAAAGCTGACGCTCGTCGGCGGCGTCGAGATGCGGCAAGCCATCAGCGAATCGGAGGTATCGCCGGCTTGCCACGTCATACTGCCAGCGCACATCGGTGCGGTTATACCAATTGGTGTAGACATCGCGCGCGGCGCCGCCGCCGGCAGGCGCGTCCAAGTCAAAGGCGAAGCCATTGGCGCGATAGCCGACATTCTGGTTGCGCAAGTCGGCGAGCGCCCACATCTTGTTGGTATTGCCGAAGAGAGTGTGTTCATAGCCCAAGCCCGCGGCTGCCTCGTCGCGACAGAAGCCGCCGCGATCGCAGTTGTCGCCGAGCGATGTCGAGAGCAGAAGCGGGCGAAAAGGCGCATTGATGTAGATCTCGTGGATTGGCGCGCTGGTGCCGGAGTAGGCGAGCAGGGCGGCGTACATGTTGATCAATTCAATATCAAGCAGGCGCGCGCTGCGGATAGAGCCGACTTGCGCGGGCGCGTTATTGCGGAAGATTGCGGCAAAGCGGGTGACGCCGCCCTCGGCTTCGTATTCGATGACGAGATCCGCCTGGTTAATGCCGTGCTGGGGGCGGACCTTGGGCGGCCAGTTAGAGATCTTTACGATGAGATTACGACGCTGCAGGGCTTCTTCGCTGGGGTAGGGCAAGCCAGTCAAGGGATTGATGCCATACGGGTATTCCCAGGGACCGACCTCGATGCTGTCGCCGGCGGCGAAAACATCGCCAATTGCCGCGGCGACCAGCGCTGGGGACTCAAGGATGATGACGGCGGACGGATTGTCTTGGTCGACGCCGCTGTCTCGTTGCGCCAAAGCCGGATGAGCCAAGGGCGACAGACTGAGAATTGTCATTGCGAGACAGAGCAACAAGATCCGGCAGTAAGCGGGCATGACGATTCACTCTCTTGCTGAGATGAAAGCGCAGACTCCAGTATATGAACGCGGCGCTTACTAAGGCAAGTCGCAGACGGTATAATCCGCCGAGCGTAGACAAATCGTCAAGGATTGATGGAGCGGCCATGGGGCGCAAGCGGCTATTGATTTGTTATGCCCATCCTGACGATGAGTCTTTTGGGTTAGGCGCAGCGATACCGAAGTGGAACGACGATAGCGTCGATGTATATTTGATCTGCGCGACCAACGGCGATGTCGGCACGGTTCCGGAGGAATTGCAGGGGCGATTTGCCACGGTGGCGGAATTGCGGTTGAGCGAGTTGGCTTGCGCCCGCCAGCATTTGAAGTTCAAAGATGTCTTTTTGCTGGGGTATCGCGACAGCGGCATGCCCGGCAGCGAGACATCGCGCCACCCGGAATCGCTGTGGTACCTGTGGCGACATCAGCCGGAGCGGGTCACGGCGGAAGTCTTGGAGATTATGCGGCGCGTCCAGCCGCAAGTCGTGGTGACCTTCAATCGCTATGGCGGCTATGGTCATCCCGATCACATCGCGATACAGCGAGCGACGGCGCGGGCATTTGAGTGTCAGCGGGCTGAGGCTTCCCGCGATGGCTATCGCCCGCAGAAGCTGTATTATGCCGCCTTCCCCAAGGTCACTGTACGCTTGCAGATTCTGCTCGCGCGGCTGAATGGGCGGGACCCGCGGCGAATGGGACGAAATGGCGATGTCGATATCGTCAAGATTCTCGAGAATATGGAGCCGGTGCATGCGCGCATCCCGGTTGGAGATTACCTGGATGTATGGGAGCGGGCGAGCCGCTGCCATGCCAGCCAGGGAGGCGGCCGGATCACGCGGACATCGCGATTGCTGCGCCGGCTGCTTTACCAGAAACAGGGATTCACGCGCGCATACCCGCAACCTGCGCGCGATCGCGTTGATGAAGACGATTTGTTCAAAGACGCGCGCATTTAGCGGGCCTTGGCGGACGTGTCGGACTGCAAGTAGCGCGGCAGGAAGGCGGCGGCGTATTCACGCAGCGAGCCCTCAATGATGGCGCGCCGCATATTGCGGACATGGCTGATGAGGAAATCGATGTTATGCAGGCTGATCAGGTGATAGGCGAGCAATTCTTTGGCGGCGAGCAAGTGGCGCAAATAGGCGCGCGAGAATCCGCTGGCGTAGTTTGATAGCGCGCTGTCGATCGGGTATTTGTCGGCGCGGAAGCGGGCGTTGCGCAGGTTGATTCGTCCTGTGCGCGTGAAGGCGGAGCCGTGACGAGCCAGACGCGTCGGAATCACGCAGTCGAAGATGTCGATCCCGCGGAGGATGCCTTCGACCAGATCATCGGGTTCGCCAACACCCATCAGATAACGCGGTTTGTCAGCCGGCAGGCAGGGCACGGTGTGATCCAGCGTTTGGTACATCTCCGGCTTGCTTTCGCCGACAGCCAAGCCGCCGATGGCGAATCCCTTAAGATCCATGTCGGTGACGAAGCGCGCCGAAGCTTGGCGCAAGTCGCGGAATATGCCGCCTTGCACAATGCCAAATAAGGCCTGGACGCTGTCGTCGGGATGGGCTTGGCGACAGCGTTGCAACCAGCTGTGCGTTCGGGCGAGCGCTGCCTCTACTTCGGCGCGGTCGTTGGGGGGCGGGCATTGATCAAAAGCCATGATGATGTCAGCGCCTAGATTCTGCTGAATGCGCATGGCGCGCTCGGGCGTTAGACGCTTCTGGCTGCCGTCGATGTGGCTGCGGAAGGTCACGCCGTCAGCGTCGATCATGTTGATATCGGCCAGGCTAAAGACCTGGAAGCCGCCGGAGTCGGTCAGGATAGGTCCCTGCCAGCGCATGAATTCATGCAAACCGCCGAGGTCGCGGATCAGCTCGTCGCCGGGCCGCAGAAACAGATGATAGGTGTTGGCGAGGATGAGCTGGGTATCGAGGTCTTGCAGGTCGCGCGGGGGGACCGCCTTGACGGCGCCGGCGGTGCCGACCGGGGCGAATGTCGGGGTGAGTATAGGTCCGTGAGGCGTGTGCAAGACGCCGGCGCGGGCGTCGCCATCGGTGGCGACAACTTCAAATTCGAATGACATGACGAATCCCGATGCGGCGCGATCGCTGCCTGAATATCGCGGGACAGTTTTTGTTATGTGTTTGCCGGACGCCCGTACGGCTTCCTTCAAGGGCGAACGAGACTGCCGATAGTTTAACACAGGCGGCTTGAAGTTTGTCGGTTTGACGGCTTCGGGCGAATGCGGCGGCATCGAATGGCGGGCATCGGCGGGCGACTCTATACTGCGTATTTGATGACTGAAAGTAATGGGAATACCGTGATTGACATTTGCAGTTGCGAGCGGGCGGGCTGATGTTGCGAGAGGCCGCTGGCGAGCGATTGTCCTGCGCGTATCCGAGCCGAGTCACGATTGACGGCAGCGCCTTGGCGGCGAACGTTCGCCTGGTCAAGTCCGTAGTTGGCGCCGGGGTCGAGCTGATGGCGGTGGTCAAGGCTAACGCGTATGGCCATGGCGCGGTTGCCGTTGCCGACATCGCGTTGCGCCAGGGCGCGTCCAGGCTCGCGGTCGCCAATCTGGGCGAAGCGATTGAGTTGCGCAAGGCGGGTATCGACGCGCCAATCCTGCTGTTGAGCGCGACCTCAGCCGAAGCGGTTCCCGCAGCCCTGCGGCACAACTTGAGCGTCACGCTGTATGATGCGGCGCAAACACGCGCGCTGCAGGCGGCCGCCGATTATGAGCGCGGGCGATTGACGGCGCACGTCAAGGTTGACACGGGCATGGGACGCCTGGGTGTATTGGCGGAGGATGCCAGGGAGTTCTGTCTTCTCGCGCGCGCGCAGCCACACTTGCGGTTGGAAGGCATCTATACGCACTTCAGCACGGCGGACTGCGACCGGGATTATACCGCGGAGCAACTGGCGCGATTTAACTCGGCGCTTGATGAGTTGGCGCGGGCGGATATTCGCTTTGACTATGTGCATGCTGCCAATTCGGCGGCGCTGCTGACCTGCCCGGGCAGCCGCTTCAATCTGGCGCGAGCCGGTTTGGCGCTTTATGGGCTGAATCCGCTGGCGAATGGCGATAGCTTTCACGGACTGCGACCTGTTCTAAGCTGGAAGACGCGCATCGCGCAAGTCAAGACGCTGCCGCATGGCTCGCCGGTGGGTTATGGCAACGGGTATCGGACGCGCGGACGAGAGACGATTGCGGTCTTGCCAGTGGGCTATGCCGCTGGCTTGCGCCGGTCGCCTTATAGCTGGCGCGAGGTATTGGTCCATGGCCGGCGGGCGCCGCTTGTAGGCCGAGTCAGCATGGAGAAGACGACGATAAGGGTGTCGCATATTCCGGGCGCGCGGATCGGCGATGAGGTAGTGTTGCTAGGCAAGCAGTGTGATGACGAAATCTGCGCTGATGAGATAGCGGAGTGGATCGGCAGTATCAACTACGAGGTTGTGACAGCGATCGCGCCGCGGACGCCAAGAACGTTGAAATGAGCGAACGCGCCGACTCCTAGATTTGGAGCAGGCGGCGGAGATCGGCGGCGATGGTGGTCGGCGGCACGCCAAAGTGATAGCGCATAATCCAACGACCGTCAGCGTCAAGCAGGAAGGCGCCGGCGGTATGATTGATCAGGTAGGGGCCGGGCGTCGATTCCTGGCTGACCTCGAATGCCAAGCCGAACGGGGCGCCCAGTGCGCGGACGTCGTCTTCGGCGCCGGTGAGCGCGATGATGTTGTGTAAGCCGCGAAATGAGAAGTAGTGGCGCAGCGCCGCGGGCGTATCGCGGGGTCCGTCGACGCTGACGAAGACGAAGTGGATGTCGGCGGACTGGTCGCCCAGTTGTGTTTGAATGCGCTGGAAATCGTTCAGTGTCAAGGGGCAGATATCGGGGCAATGGGTGAAGCCAAAGGTCAGCAGCACCGGTCGACCGCGCAGGGACATAAGGCTTTGGCGCTCGTTATCAATGTTTGTAAGCGCAATGTCTGGAACGGCAATCGGCGGGTCAACCGGTATGGCGCCGTCGTAATCAATGAGGGCTTGGTCTTGGGCAATGTCTATTGGGATGCCGTCTCGGTCTGGGAGGCGATCCAAGGCGATGGCGACGGCGAGAGCGGCAATCCCAAGGAGCAAGCCCGCGATCAGGCTATAGAGCAGCCGGTGGAGAGCAGGCGGCCTGGATTGGGGTTTTTCGGGTTGGCGTCGCATTGGGCTTCGACAGCATCGCCGGCAATGATGTGATGATAGCAAGATCGAGCCGCGAGAGACAGACGCAATGCGCGACGCGCGCGACATGATCAGCCCAGTAATTGCGCGCTGACGACAAAGCAGCTACAATGGTGCGGCCGCAGGGAGAGAGATTTCGCTTCCGCGCGAGACGCCGAAGGGGCAAGCGACAAGTGTGCCAACTTGCGTGAAACTCTCAGGCAAAAGGACCCTTGCGGCGGGATTCTCTGAAGGTCACACCAACCGACAGGGCGCATTCTGGGAGCAGAGGCGCCCCGTTTTGTTTAGTGCGAGTGAAACGGAGCATGACATGGGCGAATGGAAGACGCCGGCCGGGCTAAAGTATTCCGAATCGGACGAGTGGTTCGCGGTAGATGGCGACCTGGTGACGATCGGCATTACCGATTACGCGCAAGACCAGTTGAACGACATCGTATATGTCGAATTCAGGGACTCCGGCGACGCGATTGACGCTGGCGAATCCTTCGGCGAAGTCGAGTCGGTCAAGGCGGCGGCCGAGCTTTACACGGTTGTGGCTGGGGAAATCGCCGAGGTTAACAGCGCGCTGGAGGACGAGCCGGAGATGGTCAATGCCGATCCATTTGGCGCCGGCTGGATGGTGAAGATACGCGCCGCGGATTTGGCGGGCTTGGATGGATTGATGGAGGCGGCCGCCTATGACGCCTACTGCGACAGCCGCTGAGGTTGCAGCAAGCTACATTCGCTCGATGAAGGGAGAGGCATAAACCGACGTGAGTTATATACCCCATACAGACTCCGAAGCTGAGGCGATGCTGGCGGAGATCGGCGCGGGATCAATCGAAGAGCTGTTTGAAGCTGTGCCGGCATCCCACCGTTTTCCTGGGCTGAATCTGCCGCCGCCGATGAGCGAGATGGAGGTCGCCGCCGAGATGCTCGCCATCAGCGAGGCGAACGATCACGGGCAGGATTTCGCGATGTTTCGCGGCGCTGGCGCTTATCATCACTTCATACCGTCGGCGGTCAATCATATCTTGCTGCGGGGCGAATTCTACACCGCTTATACGCCTTATCAGCCGGAGATATCACAGGGCACATTGCAGGCGACTTACGAGTATCAGTCGATGATGTGCGCGTTGACAGGCATGGACGCCGCCAACGCCAGCCATTACGACGGCGCGACCAGCCTGGCGGAAGCGGTCACGGTCGCTTTGGAAGTGGCGCGACATCGACGCCGGAAGGTGATCTTCAGCCACGCGATCCACCCGCAGTACCGTGAAGTCGCGCGCACATATCATCAGGGTCGCGATATTCGCATCATCGGCGACCGGGGCCGCGGCGAAATCGTTGACCTGCTGGAAATGCTTGATGACAACACCGCCATGCTCGCCGTACAGTATCCCAACTTTTTCGGGCAGATAGACGAATTGGCGACGGTAGCCGAGGCGGCGCATGCGGCGGGCGCGCTGTTTGTTGTTGTCGCCAACCCGATGGCGCTTTCGCTTTTCAAGAGCCCGGGCGAGCTTGGCGCGGACATTGTCGTTGGCGAGGCGCAACCAATGGGTGTGCCGCTGGGCTTTGGGGGACCGTATCTGGGTTATTTCGCCATACGGCAGAATTATGTGCGCCGGATCGCGGGCCGCATCATCGGCGAAACGCTGGACGCGGATGGCAAACGGGCTTTTGTGATGACGCTGCGCCCGCGCGAGCAGGATATCAAGCGTGAGCGCGCCAGCAGCAACATTTGCACCAACCAGGGCTTGATGGCGTTGGCCGCTTCGGTCTACATGGCTCTCATGGGAAAGAACGGTCTGCGCAGAGTCGGCGAGCTCAACTATCACAAGGCGCATTACGCCGCCGAGCGCATCCACCGGCTTGATGGCTTCAGCGTCGATACGAGCAAGCCATTCTTCAACGAGTTTGTCGTCGCTTGTCCGCGCCCGGTCGCCGAGATCAACGCGGCTTTGCTTGAAGAGGGAATCATTGGCGGCTATGACCTGGGACAGCACTATTATCATCTGGACAGCCACATGCTTGTTTGCGCGACAGAGACGAACGGCAAAGACGAGATCGACCGGCTGGTCGAGGTTCTGGGAGGATTGGGCTGATGGCGAGCGCGGAACTTCAACCACTGATCTATGACATCGGCGCGGCCGGACGCAGCGGCGTAAATCTGCCCGAGCCGGATGTGCCGCTGTCGCCCTTGCCGACGGACCTGATGCGCGCGGATCTGCCCTTGCCGGAAGTCGGCGAAGTGCAGGTGGTGCGCCATTTTGTCAAGTTAAGCAAACTGAATTATTCCATTGACGAGGGTTTGTATCCGCTCGGATCTTGCACGATGAAATACAATCCCAAGGTGAATGAAGACGCGGCGCGCCTGCCCGGCTTCGCGCAGTTGCACCCGCTGACCGATGAAGACGGCTGTCAAGGGGCGCTGTTTTTGATGCACGAACTGCAGCGTTGGCTTGGCGAAATCAGCGGCTTTGAAGCCGTCAGCTTGACGCCGGCGGCCGGCGCTCAGGGCGAATTCGCGGGCATTTTGATGATCCGGCGATATCACATTGACCGCGGGGAGGGCCAGCGGGATTTCATCCTGGTGCCGAACAGCGCTCACGGTACGAATCCAGCGACCGTCACCATGGCGGGCATGGAAGTGCGCGAGCTGCCGGCTGATTCGCAGGGCAATGTTGATATGCACGCGCTGCATGCCGCTTGCGAAGGCGAGCTTCGCGATCGCATTGCCGGGATGATGATCACTGTGCCCAGCACCTTGGGGTTGTTTGAATCGACCATCCTTGAGGTCATCGACACGGTGCAGGACGCTGGCGGGATGATGTATATGGACGGCGCCAATATGAACGCGTTGATGGGCGTGGTCAAGCCGGGCGAGCTTGGTTTCGATGTGATGCACTATAACCTGCACAAGACTTTCTCGACGCCGCACGGCGGGGGCGGACCGGGCAGCGGCGCGGTCGGGGTCAATGCCAAGCTGGCGCCTTATTTGCCGGGACCGATTGTGGCAATCGTTGAAGAAGAAGCAGACGACAGCCCGCCGCTTTACGGCTTCGTGATGCCGCAGAAGAGCATCGGACGCATGAAAGCCTTCCATGGGAATTTCGGCATGCACCTGCGCGCCTACGCTTATATCCGCGTGTATGGCGACAGCGGCATCCGTGATGTGACGCGCTACGCCGTGCTCAACGCCAACTATCTGCGCGCCAAGCTGATGCGGACCTATCCCGTGCCCTATCCGCGTTATTGCGGGCATGAGTTTGTGCTGGAAGGGCATATTGACGGCGCCGACGAGGTGCATGCGCTGGATATATCGAAGCGGCTGATGGATTACGGCTTCCACCCGCCAACCAACTATTTTCCGCTGATCGTGCCGGAGGCGCTGCTGATCGAGCCGACCGAGACCGAGGTCAAGGAGGATCTGGACGCCTTCGTCGAGGCAATGGAGAGTATTGCCGACGAAGCGCGGACTGAGCCGGAGACGCTGCTTACCGCGCCGCATACAGCGCCGGTGCGGCGGTTGGATGAGGTGCGCGCGGCGAGGGAGCTGGTGCTGTGTTGCGCGCCGGCTATGCCTGCGCACTAAGTTGAGGCAGTTGTTAACGAAAACGTGACCAACAAGCATAGCCCCATTTAGCAGTTTTCAGGATTCTTTGGACCATACACTTTGACCGGTTTTGGTGTCCAGAATCTTGGATAGCACGCGTGTACCGTTTTGGAGGCGTTCCCACTCTGCTAGAAAGCTATCTCGGTCGTTGACTTCAAAAGGCACGCGTTTCTTTCTCATTGGGAATTCATCCTCGTATTTGTACCAAATGCCCATTTCGCGGAGCAAACTTTCCACTCCACCAGGAACGACAATTGGCCGCCAGCCATGCCTCGTCATGAGGCTGACCATTCCGGCATAATTGCCAGGATCAGCAGAACTGTTCCGCTTACGCTTAGTGAGACCATACAAACTGGATGAACCTTTTAACACGTTTGGATCTTCCTCCCGCTTCCGTTCTTCAGTCTTATAGCCAAGCCCTGAACTGTTTGAGGAACGCCGACGCACCACCTTAAAATTTTCCAGGATTTCCTCTCGTTCTTTAGCGGTAAGATTCGACATCACCACGGTGCCAGCCTGCCTCAGGGCTTCGTAACAACCTTCTAAGTTATCAGTGTTAGCGCACTCTTCCATGTCAATCGCGTATTCGAGAAGCCGCTCAGACAGTTCCTCCATCTCCGCCAAGTGATGTTCGCGCTGCTCCTTCTCGATCTGTCTCCATTCAATTTCAGCTGTCTTGAGTAGGTCGGCGTACTCTTCAGGAGTTAGGTGCCGACCTAGCTCGGACACAAGTCGTTCCTGTTTTCTCGTAAAGAAATCATAGTACGTCATTTCGATTCTCCTTTAACTATCGGACACTGGAGTAGCATCCTAATACATTATCCTATAATAATACAGCATTCATTAGGATACAAGTAGGAATTTCAGGAAGATTTATTAGATTTCAGGAAGAATTGAGGCTCAATTGGCCACAATTACCGGGATAACGTGACCCTCTCGAATTGTTACACAATTGTCAGAGGGGACAAGTCGCTTCGGCATGGGCAAATCGCTATGGCCCGCGTCGAAATACGATGTCGTCGGCGTTGTTTTCTATCGCACTTGAGTAAACTAACGCCCCTCATTATCATGTGTGCTGAAAAGCCGTTTCGCTCCGTCAGAGCTTTAACATGCACGACCTACTCAACATCTTCATCGACAATATGATCCCGGTGCTGGCGATTGCGGCGGTGGGCGTCGTTTTGCGGCGGCGGTTGGACATTCGTCCGGCGAAGATCTCCAGCATGATGTTTTATGTGTTTTCGCCGGCGCTGGCTTTCAACGCGCTTTACACGCGCGAAATCAGCGGCGGCGAATTTCTGCGCGTGTACTTCGCCACGCTGGCGCTACTTGCCGCTGTTGGCATATTCGCATTTATTTGCTTGCGCCCACAGAAGGTCAAGCCGGGCGAATTCGCCACTACGTTGGTCGCGACTTTCGTTTTCAATGGCGCCAACTTCGGCATATCAATCGTCAGCTTCGCTTTTGGCGCGGAGGCGCTGACTTACGCTGTCATCATTTATATCGCCGGGTCGACGGTAGCCTGGACCTTGGGTGTGTATGTGTCTTCCAACGGGACGGCATCGATGCTGGAGTCGTTTCAGAGCGTGTTGCGCACGCCGGTGGTATATGCGTTGGTCGCGGCATTCGGTCTAAAGGCGGCTGGGATCGACGAATTGCCGCCGGCTTTGGACCGGACATCACAGTTGCTTGCTGACGCGTCGATTCCGCTGATGCTGGTGCTTCTGGGTTTGCAGCTTGGCGGCTTCCGCAAGCCGGATCGTTTGCGATTGTTGCTATCAGGTACGGCGATCCGTCTGCTGATTGCGCCGTTGGCCGGCATATTCGTCGCCGCACTGTTCAGCCTGGAGGGCGCGGCGCGCTCGGCATTCATCCTGCAAGCGGGCATGCCGACCGCGGTGTTGACGATAATACTCGCCTACGAGTTTGATACGGACA
Organism: Anaerolineae bacterium; assembly: GCA_022824465.1. GTDB lineage: Bacteria > Chloroflexota > Anaerolineae > Aggregatilineales > Phototrophicaceae > UBA6055. The sequence goes on along the minus strand of JAJDZV010000009.1, from coordinate 39,086 downwards.
GCGACCTGGCGCTGAGCCTCATCATGACGACGACCTTCATCAGCCCGATAACGCTGTCGGTAATCATCTATTTGCTTGGGAATGGATTAATCTGACTGATGGCGCCGCGCCGATGTGTTGCTGTGTTGATGTGCAAGGCGGGCGAATGAGCGGCCTAGATTTGGGGCGGAGAATGCGCGCGTGACAAGGAGCCGGCTGGTTGAAACGGTTGGGCTTGGACGGCCGAGACGGCATTTGCGCATCCTGCGGGTCGGCTGGCATGATACGCGTGCGCTGATTCACGAGTTTCGCAAACCGCTGTTGGTTTTGTGTTTGGCGGTGTTCCTCGGCGGCTTCGTGTACATGCGGCTCAACAACGGACTTTCCGATAATAAGCCGCTCGACTATGTCGATATGCCCTATATCATGATTGCGCTCATGGTATTGGAATCGCCGATCGATGTGCCTGATGAAGCCTACCTGGCTGTCTTTTGGTACGCGTTGCCGCTGGTCGCGGTCTATGTGGTGGGGCGCGGCGCGGCCGATTTTCTGCGGCTGTTTATCGACCGAGAACAGAGGCGAAGCGCCTGGGAGGTCGCGGTGGCATCGACATATCGGCGGCATATCATCGTGGTTGGCATTGGGCATACGGGCATGCGCATCGTGCGTGAGTTGACGCAGATGGGATTTGAGGTGGTGGCGGTGGATATGGGCATCGACAAGGACGCGCATGCACGCCTGCAACGAGCCGATGTACCGGTGATCGCCGGTGATGCGCGCCAAGAACGCGTGCTGGAAATCGCCCAGCTCGAGCATGCGGCGGCGGCCATCGTTTGCACGTCTGAGGATTACACCAATTTGGAAGTGACGATGCGCATCCGCGACATGAATCCCAGCGTCCGCATTGTGGCGCGCATGTGGGACAACAGCCTGGCGCAGCAGATCGAGAGTTTCTTCAATGTCGAGGTCTTGAGCGCGTCTGATCTGGCGGCGCCTGCTTTTGCCGGGGCGGCGGTCGGCGCGGAGATTACGCAAAACTTGCATGTCGCCGGGCTGGAATACAGCATGATCCGGATGGTAGTCCGGGGCGGCTCCTTCCTGGACGGGCAGACGGTCAGCGCGATTCAGGAGAGCGAGGGCGTCGACATCGTCCTGCTGTACCGCGCCGAATATGACTCGCCCGATGTGCATCCCCGCGGAGACGTCAACGTACGCGGCGGGGACACGCTGGTGCTATTTGCGCAACACGACCAGATAACGGAGTTGATTGGCCGCAATGAAAGCGGCAGCGGCTCACTTGCGGCGCGGAAAGCGCGTTAGCACAGTCGCCGGCTCGGGTAATCTGATGCGTTGTGTCAGCGACAGATCGCCGAAATCAGTGGCTTTGGCGCGAGCGGAACCGGCGAATATCGATAGCTTGGCGCCCGGCTTGCGTGATGGTTTCTCCAATAGCGCCTGCCCGACTTGAAAGCCCTCCGAGTCGATATTGCAGCTGGTGACCTTGCCGACCACTCGTCCGCGCGCGTTAAGCACGGGATCGCCATATCGCGCGGGCCGCGCTCCTTTGTTGTCCAGGCGGAAGCGGCTGACCTGGTGCTTGCGCTCGGCTTCGTGGTTGATGAAGGCGGATTTTCCGATGAAGTAGGGTTTGTAGAGCTTGACATAGCTGCCGAAGCCGGCGTCGGCGGGGTTGAGGTTTAGCTCGCCCGCCAGCTCTAAGCCGTAGAGGGGCAAGCCGGCTTCTGTGCGCAGGCTATCACGCGCGGCCAAGCCGCAGGGCAGCGCGCCCGCTGAGATCAGCGCCTGAAACAGGTCCGCCGCCTGATCGGGATGGACGAATAATTCATAGGCGACGCGCTCGCCGGTATAACCGGTGCGCGAGACGATGAGGTTGAAGCCGCCAAGCGCAGCTTGCGTAACGCCAGCCCATTTGAGACGGCTGACTGCGGCTTTGTCGGCTTCGCTGCCGCCCAGCCCGAGCAGAACGTCGCGGCTGTTTGGACCCTGGAGGGCGATGTCGACGCGTTGTTCCGCGCCCCACTGAGGCTGGCGCAGGTCGCGCAGCCGCATTGCCGCGAATCCTTCAATGCGGCGGCTCGGCATATCTAGGTCGATCAAGGCGGCGCCGTCGATGAGCGCATTAAGCCATTGCCAATTCTTGGCGTCGTTCGAGGCGTTGACCACGACCAGGAAATGCTCCTGCGCCAGGCGATAGATCATCAGATCGTCGAGCGGGATGCCTTCGGTATCGAGGAAGTAGGTGTAGTGCGAGCTGCCGACTTTGAGCCGCTTGACATCGTTGGTGGCGACGAGATCAAGGAAGTCTTCGGCGCCGGCGCCTTTCAGGTCATATACGCCCATGTGCGCGACATCGAAGACCCCCGCGCTTGTACGGACGGCAGCGTGCTCGTCGCTGACGGAGCGGTACCAAAGCGGCATGTCGTAGCCGGCGAAAGGCGCCGTCTTCGCGCCAAGCTCGAGGTGAAGGCTGTGCAAGGGCGTTTGGCGTAGCGGTGTTTTATCCCCCGCTAACTCTTCCCCCATCGGGATGGAGGGGGACTTCGTCTCGCTTGCGGCGCGCTTTTGGTAGAAGTTCGGTCCGTTCATGCCGATGTGATAGGCTTTGCGGTCGTAACCGGCTGTCGGCGCGAGCATTTGCGGCTCGCCTTCGCCGAGGACGCGCACGGCGACTGGTCCTCTCGCCTTGGCGTGCAGGTCGGCGTCGTCAAATAGCGCGAAGCCGTCGCTTAGCGCCCGCAGCCAAGCGACCGCGCGCTTGGCCTTTCCGCCGATATTCAGGCGGAACTCCGTTGCCGAGACGCGCGTGACGCCGCCGCTGGCCATCTCCCTGCCGTCTTTTTCGAGCAAGCGGGTGGGCTGGCTGTCGCCGGACTGCAGCGCTGCTAGGTTGCTGGTCAGCACGACCTGGAGGAAATCGCGGACGGCTGCGCCGCTGACGCTGATCTCGAGGCAGCTTTCTTCTTCGTCGGCGAGGGGGCGATAAGGATAGAAGTGCGGGTAGCCGTCGGCGTTTGCGTCTGTATCGATGCCGAGCCGCGCCGCCAAATCATGGACACGCGCGCCGGCCGTTTGCAGCGCGTCGAAATCGACTTTGGCGCGCGCCAGGGGTCGGACGCGCCCGGTCAAACTGAAGGGGAGGCAAGCGTCCAGCACATCGGCGATGATGTCGCCGAGAGCGTCGATGTCGGCTGCCGTGATGCCGCGCTGGGTTAGCCAGGTCGTGCCCAGGCGGATGCCGCTCGGGCGCAGGGCGGATGTATCGCCGGGAATGGTCTGGCGGTTGACAACGATGCCGGCGAGATCCAGGATGCGCGCGGCCATGTCGCCACTCAGCGCGGTGTTGTCGGCGCCGGTGACGGACTTGCAGTCGAGCAGGAGCAAGTGCGTGTCTGTGCCGCCACAGGGGGTACGATATCCGCGGGCATTAAGACTGTCGGAGAGGCGGATGGCGTTGGTGATAGTCTGCGTCTGGAGTTGGCGGAACTGGTCGGTCGCGGCCAAGCGCAGGGCAATAGCCAAGCCAGCCATAGCGTTAATGTGGGGTCCGCCTTGCTCGCCAGGGAAGACGGCGCGGTCAAGCTTGGTGGAGAGATCGCGCCGATGCGTGATGAGGACGGCGCCGCGCGGTCCATTCAGGGTCTTATGTGTGGTGAAGCTGACGACATCGGCGATGCCGACCGGGTTGGGGTAGACGCCGGCGGCGATCAATCCGGCCACGTGCGCCACGTCAGCGAGCAGGTATGCGCCCGCCTCATCGGCAATTTCGCGATAGGCATTCCAGTCCGCGGCGAAGGGATAGCTGCTGAAACCGCCGATGATTAGCCGGGGCTTGTGCTCCAGCGCCAGCTCGCGCATGCGATCATAGTCGAGCTTCTCGGTTTTGGGATCGATGCCGTAGCTAACGATGTTGTAGAATTTGCCGCTGCGGTTGACGGGACTGCCGTGTGTGAGGTGACCGCCCATAACGAGATCCATGCCCATGACAGTGTCGCCGACGTCTAGCAGGGCGGTGTAGACGGCGTTATTGGCGGGCGCGCCGGAAAGCGGCTGCACATTGACGAAGAGGTCGTCGGCGGCGCAGCTATTGCCGGCGAAGATCTCCGCTGCTCGACGCCGCGCCAGCGATTCGAGGATGTTGGCGTATTCCGTGCCCTTGTAGTAGCGCTGGTCGGCATTGCGGCGAAACTCCGGCAGCCGCTGGTCATAATCGAGGATTTCCGATTGAGACATGCGGCGGGAATTCGCCAGCGGGTAGCCTTCGGCGTAGATGTTGTGAAAGGGCGAGCTAAGCGCGCTGCGCACGGCGAAGGGAACGGTGCTTTCAGAGGGGATGAGAATTAGCTTCTGTTGCTGGCGCGCGGTCTCTTGGCGGATGAGCTCGGCGACATCGGGGTCAAGATTGTCTATGCCGCCGCGGAAGAGGAAATCACTGTTAGTCATGGATAGGTCCGTAGATTACGGTTTACGGTATGGCAGCCGATTTTATCACGACGCGGGATTCGATTGTATACTGCTTACCTTTGACAAGTGAAAGGTCAGGAGCAGAATTCTTAGGGTCTCTGAGAGACAGCGAGGCCTTGAAGTCGTGAAGATATGCAGGTGCTGTCCGCGATACAGGCGAGCAAGTCCGCGGCGACAGCTTCTGCAATCCTCAGGTTGATTTCGGGGCCGTAATGCCACCCCGGCTGATAATATGAGTCATCTCTGTATTTTGCGCTCAAGAAGTCCTCGGCGTTTATGAAATGGTACGCGTCCTCATAGCTTTCGAGCAGGAAGCGCCACGGCAATTTCTGGCCACCAAGAAACTGGCGGAAATGATCATATCGCGGCAAGCGCATCACTACATAGGACGCGCCTTCGGCGGCAACACTATTTGCAAAGGCACGAACAATTTCCTTTCCCAGTCGGCCTCGTTCACTGTCCGGCCCGTACATTTGCGCGGGACGAGAATTCGAGGACAGGTTGTCAAGCGTTGCATACACCAGCCCGGCAAATCTGCTGATATTTGCCAGGGGATATGAACGACCCTTGCTCTGACAATAGTCCTCATAGGCTGACAAGGGATGCTGTCAAAAGATTCGAAAGCGTCCATGATTTCTTCCGGCGGCATTGCTGGAGAGTTAATCAGCGCTAAACCGTCGTCATCTAAGATGAAACGCGGTTTGGAAAAGATAACGCCGCCCTGCGTATAGAGCGGTCGAAATACGTTGACATTGCGATCAAGATTCTCCGGTTGGAAGACAAATATCACTATATCGGGCGAATAATCTTTGCCCTGCATTTGCCAGCGCAAAAAAGCTTGTCCCATTCCATATCCGCCTACGCCGAAGTTCAGCACTTCGGCATTGACGCCGTCTTCATTCGGCCGTAATTCGAGGTTGTAGCCCCAAGCCTCGTCGTCCTTGACTTCGTCGCTAGCGACAAATGAATCGCCGAAAATCGCGATGCGCAGTTTTTCGTCATCCGGCGTCAGACTTTATTCTCGGCGCGAGCGTATGCTTATCCCATTTACAGTGAACATTCCGTCATGGTTTATTGTGTCAGGCCTGTGAATCCAGCCGGTTGCGGGGTCGGGAATGAATACGGTCTCATCCGGATTATTGAAGTATGCCTCGAATATTGGACGAATTCTTTTGAAGGGCAAGGCATAAGGCGGCAATTCATAGCCGAGGCAGGTAAATTGCCCGTCGGCGTCGGCCTCTCCTGCCACACGGACGACAATTTCGAAGATCAAAACAACTGCAGGAAACCCGCAAATCACGAGCAAGGCCAGATGCAGGCGTTCACTGTTGAACAAGGCGCTTTCTCTCATAGCTTACGCAGACGACTCAAATAGATTGTTTGCCAAGAGACGCGCGCTGCATATTCGGCATTAGAAGCGCATAAGGTATAGCTCCAGATACAGGCAGACTCTGTGAGATTACATCATGCTGCAAGCGATTGGCATCATTTCGACAGACGTTTTGCGCCCGACTAATGGCACGCGCCGGAATCCAGACAGTCAATCAATTCATGCGCAACCGCTTCAGCCACGAGCAAGTGGAGGGAGGGTCCGTAGTGCCGCGTCGGCGTCCAATAGCCATCTTCGAGATGTTTGGCTGTAAAGCGCTCTTCAGTCGCGACATAGCGGAAATTCGCGCGCGTGTAATCGAGCAGGAATTGGAACGGCGGCTGGCTCTGTGGCGAAGCAAGATGATAATGCTCTAGATGCCAGCGTAGAGGCAAGTGCACGACCACAAAGTTCGCGTGATGATCGGCGGCGTCGCGGGCGAAGGCGTCAAGGATCGCGTTGCCAATTCGCCCGCCCTCGGTGTCGCGACCATATATGTCTAGATCGTCGAAGTCGCTCTTGAGCGTGGCGTAGAGCAAGCTGGCGAGGCGGCTGGACGCCCACCAATTGCTTGCCGCGTAGCGACTGGCGTAATGATATTCGTAGCGCGCCAGGGGATGATTGCCAAAGTCTTCAAAGGCGGCGATGAGTCGCTGCGGCGGCAGCGCAGGGGAGTTGATCAGGTGTAGCCCCTGGTTGACGATCACGAAGCGCGGTTTGGAGAAGGGCGGACCGCTGCCGTGCAAAAGCTGGCGGAAGACGTTGAGATTGCGCGCGAGGTTCTCCGGCTGCAAGCCAAAGACGACGATATCGGGCTGGAAGTCTCGGCCCAGTTCTTGCCATCGGAGGAAGGCCTGGTCCATGCCATAGGCGCCGACGCCGAAATTCAGCGCCTCGGCTCGCAGCCCGGCGTCATTGAGCAGGCGCTGTAGATGGTAGCCCCAGGTCTCGTCGTCGGCGACATCGTCGCCCGCGGTGAAGGAATCGCCGAAAAGGGCGATGCGTAGCGTGTCTGGCGGCGGCTTCTGGGGGTAATCCCGCGTGGCGCGAAATCCAGCGCCATTTATCGTGAAGCTCCCGCCCTGTCTCACGGTGTTGGGGCGGAATGTCCAGCCGAGCTTCTCGTCGTAGATCACGGCCGAGATGGACTCGTTGGCGAGGTAGCCTTCGACGCCGGCGCGCAATTCGCTGACTCTTAGCGCGTAAGGCTCCAGAGCGTATCCGGCGAAGGAGAACTGTCCGTCGGCATCGGTCTCGCCGCCGAGGCGAACTATCGCCTCCAGCGCAAGCAGGGTGGACAGGATGCTGAGGGCCATGATCACGGCGTTGGTGAAGATTCGACGGAGCAGATTGGACTCCTGGTTCACTCCCGAGACGACTGGAAGGCAGGTTAGCGCTTGAGATGTGATTGTAGCATCTTCGGGCGAGGAGAATGGCATTTTGTCGCCAGGCAAAAGTATGCAGCCGGCGAATATGCGTCTTTGACAATCTTGTTGCGCGCCTATAAAATCCAGAGCATTCGCGGCTCGGTTCGGGTCGCTGTCTGTCGATGGAAGTAGACCTAGTGGCGCTCACTTGGAGGCGATCACCGTTATGAAGGATTATCAGACCGAGAACATCAGAAATGTCGCTTTAGTTGGGCACCAAGGATGTGGCAAGACCTCCTTGGTCGAAGCGCTGCTGTTCAGCACGGGGGCGACCACCCGCATGGGACATATTTCCGAGCGGAATATGGTCTCTGACTGGGACGATGAGGAGAGGGAGCGGGGCTTGTCGCTCTCGACATCGTTGGCGCCGGTGGAGTTCAACGAAGTCAAGATCAATGTGCTGGATACGCCCGGTTTCAGTGATTTCCAGGGCGAGCTGAAGAACGCGATGCTGGCGGCTGATTCCGTCGTGGTTGTGGTTGATGCGGTCTCTGGCGTTGAAGTCGGCACCGAGCTGGCTTGGGAATATGCCCGTGCCAGCGAGCAGCCGATCATGGTGGTCATCAACAAGATGGACCGCGAGAACGCTAATTACGAGGCGGTCCTCGAACAGTTGCGCAGCCAATTCGAAGACTACAAGTTCATTCCGGTCATGTTGCCAGTGGGCGAGCGGACGGATTTCCGCGGTGTGGCAAACGCCTTGACGCAGAAGGCTTACCTGGGCGATGGCGCCGCGCCGACGGACTTGCCCGAAGACCTCATGGATACGCTTGAAGAAGCGAATATGGAATTGATGGAAGCCGCGGCCGAAGCTGACGATGATCTGCTGGAGAAGTATTTTGAAGAGGAGACGCTGAGCTTCGACGAGGTGCGCGATGGCATGCGCAAGGCATCGCGGTCGCCGGTGTTGACGACGGCGCCGGTATTTGCCGCTTCCGCAACCGAGAATATCGGCACGATTCCCTTGCTGGAGGCTTTGGTCGCCTATGCGGCGTCGCCGGCCGAGCGACGGGTGAACATTAGGCGGGGGGATGAGGTCGATGTTTTGCAGCCGCCGCAGAGCGATGAAAACCCGTTGGCGGCTTATGTGTTCAAGACGCTGAACGACCGCTTTGTCGGCACGCTGAATTACTTCCGCATATTCTCGGGCTCGTTGTCAAGCGATGGGCGCAACCTGAACGCAAACAGCGGCGCGGAGGAACGCTTCAATTCGCTGTTTGTCATGCGCGGCAAGGAGCAGTTCCCCATGGCGAAATTGCACGCGGGCGATATCGGCGTAGTGGCGAAGCTGACCGACACCAAGACCGGCGATACCTTTGTCGATTCCGATGCGAGCATTCGCGTGGTCGCGCCGGATTTCCCGGCGCCGCTGTATATGTTGGCGGTGGCGCCGCGCGCGCAAGCTGACAGCGCCAAGATGGGACCCACGCTCAGCAATCTTTGCGATGCCGACCCGACGCTGCGTTGGCGGCAGGATGGCGATACGCGCCAGACGGTGTTAGAGGGCATGGGGCAGATTCACCTGGATGTCACGCTGAAGCGGGCTGAGGCGCTCGGCGTCAATATCGACACGGATATGCCGAAGGTGCCATATCGCGAGACGATCACCAGCCATGCCGAATCCAGCTACACGCACAAGAAACAGACCGGCGGCGCGGGGCAGTATGGTCGGGTTGATCTCAAGGTCGAGCCGGCGCTTGAAGGCTTCGAGTTTGCATCCAGCGTATTTGGCGGCGCGATCTCACAGCAATTTGTGGCGTCGACCGAGAAGGGTATACGCGCGGTGCTGCCGGACGGCGTCATCGCAGGTTTCCCGGTCGAGCGAATCAAGGTCAACGTCTTTGATGGCAAGGAGCATCCGGTTGATTCCAAAGACATCGCCTTTCAGATAGCCGGGCGCGAGGCTTTCCGCGAAGCCTTCCGCAAGGCGAAGCCAGTGCTGCTTGAGCCGATAATGGATGTGAGGATCACGGTGCCCGAGTCCATGATGGGCGATATCATGAGTGATCTGAACACGCGGCGCGGTCGCGTCCAGGGCATGGATACCATTGGCTTCAAGAGCGTGGTTACGGCGGAGGCGCCGCTGGCGGAGATGCTGCGATATGGCAACGATTTGCGTTCTATGACGGGCGGACGCGGGATTTACACGATGGATTTCAATCGCTACGACCGCGTCCCGTCTTATGTGCAGGACGATATCATCAAGGAAATGGAATTGGCGGCGGCGCAATAACGGCGCGTCTGTACTCTTTAGGATTTACCGCTTCAGTCTTCCAGTTCAACCGGTTCCTTCGCGTCCGAGCCATTGTGCTCGGCGGCGTCCGGTTCGCGCAAATGCTTGGCGACTGACTTGGGCACGTATTCATCCGTATCGTCGTCCAAGCCGAGGATATTGAGAATCTCTTCGCGCTCGACTGTCTCTTTGCTCAAAAGCGCTTCCGCCAACAAGTCGAGTTCGGCGCGATGCGCTTCCAGGAGCTCTCGCGTTTCCTGGTAGGCGACATCTATGATGCGCTTGATTTCGCCATCGAGTTTGGAGGCGGTGTCGTCGCTGTAATCGCGTCCGCTGGCGATGGCGTAACCGAGGAAGGGCTGCTCGCCATCGTCGCCGTAATTGACCATGCCGACCGAGTCGCTCATGCCGAACATCTTGACCATCTGCCGCGCGATTTGCGTGACCTGCTGGATGTCGTTAGCGGCGCCGGTGGTGACATCGTCGAAGACGATTTCTTCGGCGATGCGCCCCGCCAAGCCCACGCGAATGTAAGCTTCCAGCTGCTTGCGCGATTGATGCAGCGAGTCATCTTTAGGCATGTAGAAGGCGACGCCGAGCGAGCGGCCGCGGGGGATAATTGTGGTCTTCAGCAGCGCCATGGCGTCCTTGATCAAGAAGGAGACCAGGGCGTGCCCGGCTTCGTGATAGGCGGTGATGCTACGGTCCTTGTCGTTCGAGAGCGGAGGTCGCTTGGTGCCCAGGCGGATGCGTTCGTAGGCGGTTGTGAAGTCCGACATGGTGATCAAGCGGCGGTCGTATCGAGCGGCGTGCATGGCCGCTTCGTTGGCGAGATTAGCGATGTCTGCGCCAGAAAAGCCGATGGTGGCGCGCGCCAGCGACTGCAATTCGACATTGTTCGCCAGGGGTTTGTTCTTGGTGTGAATCTTGAGGATTTCGTGACGCCCCTTGACGTCGGGCAGGTCGACCGTGATCTGCCGGTCGAAGCGGCCCGGGCGCAGCAAGGCTGGGTCGAGCACATCAGGTCGGTTGGTGGCGGCGATCATGACAATATTGGTGTCGTTGTCGAAGCCGTCCATTTCCGAAAGGAGCTGATTCAGGGTCTGTTCGCGCTCGTCGTGCCCGCCGCCCAAGCCGGTGCCGCGCCGCCGTCCCACCGCGTCTATTTCGTCGACGAAGATGATCGCGGGGGCGTTTTCTTTGGCGCGCTTGAAAAGATCGCGCACGCGCGAGGCGCCGACGCCTACGAACATTTCGACGAATTCGGAGGCGGCAATGCTGAAGAAGGCGACGTTGGCTTCGCCGGCGACGGCGCGCGCCATCAGCGTCTTGCCGGTGCCGGGGGGACCAATAAGCAGGACGCCGCGCGGCACCTTGGCGCCGACTTTGACGTATTTCTCCGGCTGCTTGAGAAAATCGACGACTTCTTCGAGTTCCAGCTTGGCGGCATCTTGGCCGGCGACATCTTCAAATCTGATGGAGGGCATCTCGGGCGTTTTTTCGCGCGCTTGCGATTGCCCGAAGGAGAAGATGCCATTCATCTGTCCCTGAGCGCGTCTACCCATCCAGACGAAAAAGCCGATGATGAGCACGAGGGGCAGGAAGTTGAGAATTATCGAGAGCCAGGGCGAGGTGCTGGTGTACTTTTGCGAGACCGGTTTGATGCCGTTTTGAATGCGCAGACGTTCGATCTCCGGTCCGGCGAAGACGGGAATCTGGGCGGTGAAGCGCCTGATGTTTTGTGTTCTGCCGTTGGGCGCCATGACTACGATGCTATCAATCAGCTCGCCGTTGACCTCGGTAGAGTCTTGGTATTCGAAAGTCCTGATGTTGTTGAGCGCCATCTGATCGTAAAAGTCAGAGTAGGCGATCTCCGGCGTGGAGGAGATGCCGCCGAGGAGCCCGGGCGACGAAATGAGCGCGAGCAGCATAACGAGCACGAGCAAACCCGGCGACACCCACCGACGCCAGTTGGGTGGCGGTTGCGGCGGCCGGCGGCTGCTGCCGTCGTCGTTGTCTCGCTCCTCGCTGTTGTTGTCCCAGAATTGCATAGCGTGATAGTACCTGCAAATTGTCTTTTGTACAGTCTGATTATAACGTATGAAGTCGGGCGGCTGCGCAAGTATTGTCTTAGAACCCCGCAGACACATGCGACTGGCCGGCACGCGCGCAAATCGACTGCGGCTGCTTGAGGCGCGGTTGCGGCTGGCTGCATTCGCTAGGCGCTGGCGGAAAACAGTGTCGCTTCTCGCTGTTGTCGGCTATTCTAATTCAGGGGCGGCTGGCGGAGATTTGGAACGGCGAGCCCGGAAGCAACCCATTCGGACGGCAAGTTGCGAGGCTGATGATGAATCGACTGAAAGACGAGAGCAGCCCCTATTTGCTGCAGCACGCGGATAATCCGGTCGACTGGCATCCCTGGAACGACGAAGCCTTTCGCATCGCGCGCGAGCGGGACAAGCCGATCTTGCTCAGCGTGGGCTACAGCGCTTGTCACTGGTGTCATGTGATGGCGCACGAGAGCTTTGAAGATGCAGCGACCGCCGAAATGATGAACGCGCTATTCGTCAATGTGAAAGTCGATCGCGAAGAACGCCCGGATGTGGACGACATCTATATGCAAGCGGTGCAGGCGATCGCCGGGCAGGGCGGCTGGCCGATGACTGTCTTCCTGCTGCCGGACGGGCGTCCCTTCTATGGCGGCACGTATTATCCCAAGGAGAGCCTTTACGGGCGGCCTTCGTTCACTCAGTTGATGGCTGCGATTCATGACGCCTATCGCAACAAGCGGGATCAACTGGAGGCGCAGGCGGACAATCTGCATCAAATGCTTAAACGCGATGTGATCGCCATCGGGCGCGCCGATGACAGCGGACTGACGGTTGATCTGCTTGACGAAGCGGCGCGGAAGCTGCTCGACAGAATGGACCGCGTCAACGGCGGCTTTGGCGCGCAGCCGAAGTTTCCTAATTCGATCAGTTTGGAATTCTTACTGCGGCATGTGGACCGAACCGGCGATGAAGGGGCGCTGGAGCTGGTCGGCCTCAGCTTGCGCAAGATGGCGCAGGGCGGCATTTACGATCAGATCGGGGGCGGCTTCGCGCGCTACAGTGTTGATGCCCACTGGCTTGTGCCGCATTTCGAAAAGATGCTGTATGACAATGCGCAGCTAAGCCGACTCTATCTCCACGCCTGGCAGCTCACTGGCGACGGATTCTATCGGGCGGTCGCGGAAGACATCTACGACTATATCTTAGGCGAAATGACGGCGGCTGACGGGGCATTCTATAGCGCGACCGATGCCGATTCGGAGGGCGTGGAAGGCAAGTTTTTCGTCTGGACAATCGATGAAGTCAGGGAAGCGCTCGAACCGATAGTCGACGAGTTGCCGCGCGCGCTGGAGATCGCGATTGAGTATTTCGGCTTGTCTGAGAGCGGCAACTTTGAAGGCTCGAATATCCTGCATCTACCGCGACCGCCGGCGGAGACTGCCGAGAATCTTGGCTTGCCCCTTGAGGAGCTGGAGGAGGCGGTCGGTCAAATCAAGGACAGACTTTATGCCGCGCGGACGCAGCGGATCCCGCCGCTCTTGGACGACAAGACGCTCACCGCGTGGAATGGTCTGATGGCAGCGAGCTTGGCGGAAGCGGCGCGCATATTGAAGCGCGACGATTATCTCGATGGCGCGGGCCGCGCGGGCCGGTTTCTGTTGGGTCAAATGATGGACGCTGACGCGCGGCTGTATCGGACGCATCGCGACGGGCGGAGCAAGATCAACGGCTATTTGGAGGACTACGCCAACATGATCGACGCCTTGCTGGAGCTGTATCAATCGACTTTTGACGAAAGCTGGTTTAGGGCGGCGCGGCGGCTGGCGGACTTTGCGCTCGAGCATTTTAGATCGGCGGACGGCGGCTTCTATGACACGAGCGATGATCACGAGGCGCTTATTGTGAGGCCGCGCAACCTGCAGGACAACGTGACACCGTCGGGCAACGGCATGATGGCGCGGCAGCTGCAGCGTTTGGCGGCATATACCGGTGAAGCGGCCTACGCTGGCGCCGCTCGCGATATTCTGCGCAAATTATGCGACGCGATGCGGCAGTACCCGCAGGCTTTCGCCGAGTCCTTGAACGCCGCGGACACGTTAATCCGCGGCCTGGACGAAGTGGCGTTAGTTGGCGCGCTGAGCAGCGAAGCGGGTATGGAAATCATGGACGCGCTGCGCCAGCCGTACCGCCCAAATATGATTGTGGCTTGGGCGCCGGCGGACGTCGGCGAGCACGCGAGCATCCCGCTGCTCAGCCAGCGTAAAGCGCTGCAGGACCAGACGACTGTCTATGTCTGCCGCAATTTTGCCTGCCAGACGCCGGTAGCGTCGGCGGACGAAATGGTTGAGCTGTTGGGGGACCGGCAATGACGTTGTTTCGCCTCGTCATTGACCGGGCTGCTGGATTAGCTAGCCTATGAGCCAGGCGCAGGATCGTCAAGCGAGCCAGGAATACTTCAAGACCTTGCTGCGCACGGTTGTGGGGCAAGCCTTTGCCGCCGCTGGCTACCACTTTGAAGACGCGCCCTTGCAAGCCGCGGGCGGAAGATTTCGTTTCGTGAAGATATTCGCTGATGGCGGGTGTGGTTGGATCGACTTTCAGGCTTTGGTCACAAGCGACACGATGTGGTCGGTCGGCGCGCCATCACGATTCCGCGTGCAGTTGACGCGCCAAGTGGCAAAAACCGGGGCGATGGGCGAATCAGCCAAGGCGTCGCGCAGCTTGAGCCGACTGGTGGTCGAAGACTTCGGTGTGAGAATATTGCCCTCGGCTGATCACTGGTGGACGTATCGCGATACGGAGTCGCTGGGCAACGCGTTGGCGGGAGCGGGTCACCTGGTTGTCGGCTACGGCATCCCCTGGCTTGCTGGCGAGCTCAGCCCCCCGAATCAGGAGGCGACCGACCTTGCTTGACAAGGCATTCGGGCATTTCTACGATGTTGCTTGTCGCCTGCGCGCAGGACCTAAGTCAATGTCGCGAGTTTGCCTGCTGTTTTCTATTTTGAGTTTGCTTGCGACTACTGGCTGCAACGTCCGACAGGCGGACAGCTCGCTGCCGACGCCGGACGAGAACAATATCATCTACGTGACGGCCACCCCGCTGCCGGTCGACGCGCAGGTCGCGCCGACAGCCCTTGCCAGCGCTACGCCGACGCTTCCGCCGCCGACGCCGACGATAGTGCCGGCCCTGCTGCTGCGATCGGGCGAGAGTCATGTCAGAAACGGCTACTTGGAAGGGGCGGCCGACATCTACCAGGTCGTGCTCGATTATGGCGACGCCGCGGTGGCTTCCGACCGGGCACTGGCCGCCTTCCGCCTGGGTCAGTCGACGCTTCGCGCCGGCTATTTCCAGCGGGCGCTCGACGCCTTCACGCTATTCATCGCGGAGTTCCCCGAGCATGAGAAAGTGGCGCAAGTCTTTTTCCTGCGTGGCGATGCCCGACTCGGCCTGGGTCAGTGGGCAGCGGCAATCGCTGATTTGCAGCAATACCTACTGTTGCGGCCCGGCTTGATCGACAGCTACGCGCACGAGCGAATCGCGGATGCACAGATCGCCTTGGGGCAGACCGCTTCGGCTTTGGAGGGCTATGAGCGCGCCATAAACGCCAAGCGTTCCCTGGTGCCGCTGTTGATACTGCGCGAGAAGCTGGCGCAGATTTATCTTAGTCTTGGGCGCTATGCCGATGCCATCGCGCAATACGACGCGATTTTGGCAGTCGCGCGCAACGCGCCTTATCGCGCCAGCATCGCTTTCACAGCCGCGCAGGCTACTCTCGATAGCGGTGCGCTGGCGGCTGGAGTCGAGCGGATGCGCGCTGTCGCTGAGACTTACAGCGGCACGCCGACAGCCTGGAAAGCGCACGGCGTCTTGGGCGAGCATGGCGTCGTGTTTGACGGATTGCAGCGCGGACGGGCGGCTTATATCGCCGGCGATTATCAGGCGGCTATCCAAGCCTTCAATCACTTTACGACTTCGCATGAATTGGCTGTGATACCGGCCGATTTGTTTCTGTCGTTGGGGCGCGCCTACCGGCAAATCGGCAACTCGGACGCGGCGACCATCGCCTTCCAGACGGTGGTTGATCAGTATCCAACGAGCCCGCTCTTTGGCGAAGCCTTGCTTGAGCGCGGCCGGACGCGCTTTCTCGCGGGCGACAGTCCGGGGGCGATTTTGATATATCTGGCAGTCGCCGATACCTATCCTCTGCTGGAGGCGGCGGCTGGCGAGGCGCTATGGCGCGCCGGTTACTTGTATGGCACAAGCGGCGAGACGCATCTCTCGCGTCAAGTATTCATGCGCCTGGCGGACAGCTATCCCGCCCACGAATTGACGACTAACGGCTTATTCAATGCTGCGTCCGCCGCTGTAAAGGACGGCGAATGGACGGTGGCTGAAAACTTGTACGCGCGGATCGCCAGCCTGGCGCGCGGCGTTGACCAAGCCGCGGCCTATCTGTCGATGGGACGAATCGCGCTCGAGACCGGCAATGAAGCGCTGGCTGCGGAAGCCTTTGACCTGGCTGTCAGGGCGGCGCCAGACAGTTATTTTGCCGCGCGATCGGCAGATTTTCGTTTGGGCGTTCAACCTTTCCAGCCGCCGGCCGCCTGGCAGTTCGACTACGACGAAAACGTTGAACGCGCCGCGGCTGAGCAGTGGCTGCGCGAAGTCTTCGCCGTGGAAGCGCCGGGCGCGCTCTGGACGTTGACGGCTGAATTGCAGAGCGACCCGCGAATGGTACGCGGACGGGAACTGTTCGCCGTCAGCGCTTTTGACGAAGCCGCGAGAGAATTCGAGGATCTGATTGATGCGGCGCGCGACCAAGGCGATGCGCTCAGCAGTTATCGTCTGGCGGTCGCCCTGCGGGATCTGGGCAGCTATCGCGAGAGCATCATTGCCGCGGCCGATGTGATTATCGCCTCGGGCGCGGGCACGCTGCAGGCGCCGGCCTACGTGGCGCGCATGCGCTTCCCCGCCTACTACATGGATGTCATTGAGCCGGAGGCGTCCGCGCGCAGGATCGACCCGGCGCTTTTGCTGTCGCTGATCCGGCAAGAGAGTTTGTTCAATACCTTTGCCACGGCGGCGGCCGGCGAGAAGGGCTTGACGCAGGTGATTCCATCAACCGCGCAATACATCGCCGAGCAACTGAACTGGGCTGATTATCAGCACAGCGATCTTTTCCGTCCATACGCCGGCATCGCCTTTGGCGCCTATTATATTGATGAGCAGCTTGATCGGTTCGATCAAAACGCGATCGCGGCGCTGGCGGCATATAATGCCGGTCCGGGCCGGGCCTTGGACTGGAACGCGCTGTCCGGCGGCGATCCCGATCTCTTCATGACCACCATAACCATTGAGTCGACGCGCCACTATGTGCGTTTCATCTATCGCAACTACAACATCTACCGCGCGCTTTACGGCTTGGACCCGCCCTAAGCGCCTGGGCGGCGCGTAACCTTGCCGGCGGAGTTTCGTAAAGAAAGCAAGGGCATTCCGCCGTCAAGGCTAGGCGACGACGCCGCTATGCATTTGTCACGGTTACGTCTCTCTATCGCGCAGTATGTGTTACACTGTTTTTGAGGACCAAATTGGCGCCGCAGGCTGCTTATGCAAGCGCATCGATTGCTGGATAACCTTCACGCGCAACAAGAAAAGAACCTCGACGAATTCTTCGGCAACCCGCGATTGATCGACGACAGGTTTACGGTCGCGCCATTCACGCCGGTGAAAAAGGTCGCGGTTTTGACGGAGTCCTTCCTGCCCAAAGTGGATGGCGTGGCAAAGACCTCCTACCTTACTATTCGCTACTTGCAGGAGACAGGGCGCGAAGTCCTGATTTTCGCGCCTGATATTGCGGTGGACAAGGTAGGCGATTCGCGGGTTATGCCCTTGCCATCCATTGGGTTGCCGCAGGCGCCGGAAACGAGATTGGCCTTGCCGAACCCGATCGTCGCACGCCACATTGAAGACTTTCAGCCGGATTTGATACATCTGTTTAGCCCGGCGGCGATGTCAGTCAACGGCATGGCGGTCGGCCGCCACCTCAATCGCGCGGTGATCGCCAACTATCAGACCGACCTTCCCGGCTATACCGAGCACTATGGTTTTCCCATGTTGTCGGGGCCGGTCAATCGCTGGCTCCGCTATATCCACAACGGCTGTCATTTGACGCTTGCGCCAACGAAGACCATCATAAGCCGGCTGCGCGACGAGGGTTATCGCCGCGTGCGCCATTGGGGGCGGGGCGTAAACACGGAGCGATTCAATCCGGCGCATTCACGCGCCGCGATGCGAAGGCGGCTGCTGAACGGCCGCGACCCCGACTCGCTGCTTTGTATATTTGTCGGACGTCTTGCGAATGAAAAGCGCGTGGAGTTGTTGGCGCGGACAGCGCGCGCGCCGGGCATTTCGCTGACGATCATCGGCGACGGCGCGCTGCGTGAAGAGCTGGAGCGGGCTTTCGCCGATACCGACGCGTACTTCACCGGATATCTTATCGGCGATGAACTGGCGCAGGCTTTTTCCAGCGCGGATGTATTTGTCTTTCCGGGCGCTTATGAGACCTTCGGTCAAGTCATCATGGAAGCGATGGCATCGGGTTTGCCGGCTGTCGTGGTTAATGCCGGCGGCGCGCCAGATGTTATACAAGATGGCGTCAGCGGTTTGGTCGCCGAACCAACCGAGGCGGCGATTGCCGGCGCGGTCAAGTATCTGCGCGATAATCCGGCTGTGCGGCTGCAGCTGAGCCGGGGCGCGCGCAACCTGGCTGAGCGGCGGCCTTGGTCCGCGCTAATGGCGCAGCTCGAGGAATATTATGACGAAGCGTATACCATGAATCAGCGTTTCACGAGCTTGTTCGGATTCACCAATTATCACCGTCCGCTATCGATCCCCGCGCGGCTGGTACGCCGTCCGCGCAGCGTGTCTTTGCTGCCTTAGGCGTCAGTTCAGCCTGCGATCAAGAAGGCGCCCTTGGCGGGCTTGCGGCAAGCAGTTTTGCTCATCGGGCTAACAGGGAACAGTGATCAATTGTCGGGGAACAGCGCGCGCAAGGTCTTGGCGCTCATCGCGCACGATGGCATGAAGGCCGACATGATCGCCTTCGTGAAGGACCATCACGAGCGACTGGGCGAATTCGATTTGGTGGCCACCAATACGACTGGCAAACTCATTGAGGAAAAAGCGGGGCTGGTGGTGAGGCGGCTGCTTTCCGGTCCTTATGGCGGCGACGCGCAGATCGCGGCAATGGTGGCGGAAGGGCGGATACGCGCGGTTATCTTTTTTCTCGACCCGCTAGGCAAGCATCCGCACGACCCGGACATACAGGGTCTGCTGCGAATCTGCAATGTGCATAATGTGCCGCTGGCGACGAACGTCGCAACCGCCGTTCTGCTGCTCAACGCTTGAAACGGCGACTTTCTTACGCGATTCTTCCTTTTGCGCCGGCGCTGCGCAGACCATAATTGTCGGTACGTAATGACACGGCGCCAGGGAACGTGATGATATGCGCGATGCTACGGGGCGCTGAGTAAGGTTGACTATTGGCGGAACAAGACCGGATCATCGTTGATTGGGTCGTGAAGGCGCGGCAAGGCGATCAGGATGCCTTTGCCGAGTTGCTCTACTTGTTCCAGGACCCGGTGTTCAATTTCTGCTATCGTATGCTTGGTGAGAGCGGCGAGGCAGAAGACGCGACCCAGGAGACGTTTCTGCGCGTCCACAAGAATCTGCATCGCTACGATATTGCGCGTTCCTTCAAGACCTGGCTGCTGTCTATCGCGTCGAACCACTGCATAGACCGTCTGCGCAAACGCCGGATGCAATACGTCTCCCTCGACGACGAACCAACGGCGGCCGCGCTGGCTTTGAGGAGCAGCGATCCCACGCCGGAACAGGCGGCCATCCGGCTTGAACGCAGCGACGCCGTTCAAGCGCTTCTGCAGCAACTCGATGACCATTATCGTCTGGCTGTCATCTACCGCTATTGGTACGGCTTCTCGTATGCGGAAATCGCCCGGGCAATGGACACGAGCGAAAGCGCGATCAAAAGCCGTCTGCATCGCGCGCGCAAGCGGCTGGCCGAACTAATCGCCGAGGCCGGGCAAGACGCCGAAAGCCGACTCGCCGACACGCTGTCGAAAGGAATCTGAGATGTCCGACCAGCAAAGTCTGCCAGAGCAAGACATGATGCAAGCGGCAATCGATGGGCAGCTCTCCGACGACATGGCGGCGAAGCTGGTGGAGATGATAAGCCGCGATCAAGCCGCCGCCAGAGAATTCGGGAAATTGCGGCAAATCGACGCGCTGTTGAAGCGAGCCCCTTCTAAACGCGCGCCGGCGCGCCTCGCGGCGACCATCATGGCGCGGGTGGCGGAGCGAATGCAAGCCGAAACCGCCATGTCCGATATGTCGCCGGAAATGCAGCGCGTGATGATGTTGAGCCTGTCCGCGGCAATGATGGCGATGATGCCCATGATGGAAGCGGCCTCCTGGCTGGTGCTCCATGCCCGGCGCGATCCGGAATTGCTCAGCGATGTCATGCTCGAGACGATCGGCTGGATGACCTTGGTGACAAACGCCTTGATCCAGTTGCTGGAAGACGCCGAGAACCTCGCGCGCAGCGAACCGGAAGTCGCAGCCGCCACCTTGGCGCTGACGCCCTACATGCTGTCAACCATGCTGGATTATCTGGGCGAATTGCCTCAGCCGAAGTAGCGCACCACGGCAGGATGCAGCATGTCATCCGCCGTCTCATGTTCGCGCAGACTAACTATAAAGTAGGTCTAAGTGAGTCGCGCGAGATGTGATGTGAAGTCTTCAGCGAGCGCGGGCGAGGCGCTGGCCCGCCCCGACAACGTCTCGATGATTTTGGAGATCGCGCTCAAACGGCAGTCATTCTCTGTACTTTCGCGGGATTAGTGAGGCGCGACGACGGAAAGGCCGCGCGCGCGAGCCCCTAGGCGTCTTCGTCCGGAATCATATCGATCTTGCGCACCTTGTAGGTAACCAAGCCGTCAGGCACTTCTACCTTGACGCGATCGCCGACCTTCTTGCCCAGCAGCGCTTTGCCCACTGGCGAATCCAAGGAGACGCCTCGGCGACCGTGCGTAATCTCTTCGCTGTCGAGCAGGTCCATATCGAATTCTTCTTTCTCAACCGTGTCAAAGACGGTCACGCGATTGCCCGGCGTAATGGTGTTCGGATCCTCGTCCGCGTCGATGATCTCGGCGCGCGCCAGTACATTCTGCAGGTGTGAAACACGCTCATCGAGCCGCTCCTTCGAGACCATCGCGTCGAAGAATACCGCTTCCTCGCCTTGGTCGTCTTCACGCGCTTCAGCCAGCATCTCCGCGACTTTAGAATTCTCCACGCTAGTGAGTACGTTGAGTTCTCGCTGCAGCTTGTGAAAGCCCTGACGTGTCAGGAGGATGCGTCGTTCTGCCATGGTTTATTCCTTTCCTGTCGCAATCATCCGTTTATACGGCGGCTTGCATCGAAGGTTCCGATTGCTATCACCATGCAAGCGCTAAAGTAGACGAAACGCCCTGCCCACCGGACAGGACGCGCCTATGCACTCGTTTGATTGCTTATCAAACGATATTGTATCGGGTTCTCGTCAGAAAATCAAGTCGCCCGTTTGGCAGTCCCGAGTAGTCGCCGGCGCCGAGCGTTTATACGCGAATGAGCCTTGCCCGACCTGGCGCCTATATGGCCGTGTCTAGGTACCGGGCTGGACTTCCGGATTCACGCAGGTTGGCAGCGGCAGTCCGCGCAATCCGGCAATCAAGTTGGCGACAGCCATCTCCGCCATTTTCGTTCGCGTGGCGACGCTGGCGCTGGCGATATGCGGCACGATCAGGCAATTGTCCAGCGTCAGCAGCGGATCATCAAGCGCGATGGGTTCGGGCTCAGTGACATCCAAGCCCGCCCCCAGGATCTCGCCATCGCGCAAGGCCTCATAGAGCGCCGATGGGTCAATTACGCCGCCGCGAGAGGTATTGATCAAAATTGCGGTAGGCTTCATGGCAGTCAGTTCCGCTTTGCCAATCAAGTGATGCGTATCATCCGTCATCGGGACGTGCAAACTGACATAGTCGCTCTCACGCAGCAGTTCGTCCAAGCTTACTTTTTCGCCTCCGGCAGCGCTTACTTCAGCTTCTGGCTCCAGCGTGTCGACCAGCACACGCACATTGAAGCCGGCCGCGCGACGCGCCAGCGCTTGACCGATGCGCCCGAAGCCAACGATGCCCAGCGTCGCGCCAAAGATGTCTTGCCCGGCGAGCACAGTGGGATGCCAGGTGCGCCATTTGCCGTCGGCGATGTAGCGCGTGGCTTCGGGGATGCGCCGCGCCACCGCCATTAGCAGGGCGAAGGCGAAGTCGGCGGTCGTCTCCGTGAGGACACCCGGCGTATTGCCAACCGGTATGCCCCGTTCATTAGCGGCGGCAACATCTACATTGTCGAAGCCAACCGCCATATTGCTTATCACTTTCAAGCCCGGTCCGGCATCCATCAGTGGTCCGTCTATCCGGTCGGTGAGCAGGCATATCAGTCCGCTTTGATCTCCGACCTTTTCGCGGATGACTTCGTATGGCGGCGGCATGAATTCTTGCCAGACTTCAAAGTCGCAGTGGGCTGACAACCGTTCCAGCGCCGTCGGCGGAAGCTGACGCGTTACAAATACTTTGTCTCTGCTCATCGGTTCGCTCCGATTCATTGTGTCGCGGCGAATTATAGCGCAGACGCGAGCGCGCCGGCACTGAATTGACCTTGAGCTCTGGTGTGGCGTCGAGCCTTAGGGAAGCGTGGGCAGGGAAATCCTCACGAGGGCGCCACGGTTCGGTTCGCTGCTGAGCGTGATTTTGCCGCCGCTGGCTTCGATGTGGCGTCGAGCGATGTATAAGCCCAGCCCAAGCCCGGGAGCGAGATCATCGCCCTGCCAAAAGGGCTGAAAGGCTTCGTCGTCGCTGTTGAGAAAACCTGCGCCCTTATCATAAATGGTAATGTCGACGCGATAACCATAGTCTTGTACCGCGATGCTCACCTGTTCGACGCCGGCATGACGTCGGATATTATGGGCGAGTTCGCCAAAGGCGTAGGCAAGGCGGGTCTCGTCGCCGATTACGCAGAAGTCGGCATCAACTGCCGGGAGCCTGATTTCTTTGAGCTCGGCGCGCAGTCTGTCAATCAAAACAGCGCCGGCAAATTCATCGTCGGCATCGTCAAGCAAGTTATGACGCAGCGAGGAATACTGCCAGATATTGCTCATCATATGTTCGATCGAAAAGACGGACTCGAGCGCGTAATCGACCACAGACCGCTGTTCTTCGCTGAGCGGACCATCGAAGCCAGCGGACAGGTTGTCGAGCGCCGCCAAGGCGGGATGCTTCAAGACATTGAATCGCTCCAGGACGGCGGGACGGGTCGCGGCGTTTTCGATGCCCAGCGCCGTAATGACGTCCATGACCAAGGTATGCAAGCCCCAACTGTAGGCATGAACGCGCTTAAAGCATTCACGTTGGTCGCCCGTCGTGGAGCCAAAGGCGCCGCCAATCAGGGACTCCATCGACGAGATGATGTCGCTGACCGGATCGAGAAGCTTGCTATATGAAATGTTTGCCACTTGAACACGCGCAATCACTCACCCTGCTTATATTGTAACCAAGAAAGTGTTGGAAGCCCAATTGATCGTATTTCGTGAGCGGCGATCATCGCGGACATGGCAACCAGCCATCCGGACTCGGCAACCAATAAATGTAAGCGCGAGCCCTGGCTCGTCCGCATCAGATTCTCCGGAGGGGCGCGCTAGTATCTTCATGAATCAACGCGCCTCGGACATGTGCCGGCAGAAAGCGACCAACGATTGGCTTGAGGCGCGAGCGAACGAAAACAACAGGCGGGGCGACGCCTGCTGCTTCGGTTTTATACTCGTCAGGTTGTTGGAGAGCGGAAGCGCTCGCGACTTGATGGTGGTTGCTTACTTCAGTTCAACGACCGCGCCTGCTTCTTCGAGTTTGGATTTGCCGTCTTCGGCCAAGTCCTTGCTCACTTCCTCTAACACGGTCGCCGGCGCCGACTCGACCAGTTCTTTGGCTTCTTTCAAGCCTAGCGGCGTGATGCCGCGGATCGCCTTGATCACATTGATTTTCTTAGGACCGATCTCTTTGAGGACGACATCGAATTCGGTCTTTTCTTCTTCCGGCTCGGCTTCCGCGCCCGCCATTGCCATGCCCGGCGCCATCATCATCATGCCGCCGCCGGAGGCCGCCTCGACGCCCCAAGCTTCTTCCAGCTTCGTCTTCAGGTCAGCGGCTTCCAGAATTGTCAACGCGCTGAGTTCTTCTACCAACTTGTCCAGGTCTGCCATTGTTCTCCCTCGTTTCCGGTACTTGCTGTGTGTTTGTGACTATTCTTGGCTGATGAGCCGTGCCGGGCATGTCGGCGGCGGTTCTTAAGCGGCGTCGGCGTCTTGCTCTTGCTTGTCGAGATATGCCTGCAACACGTTGACGACCCCGGCGGTCGCCTGATCCAGTACGTTGACGATGCCCTGCGCCGGCGCGACGACCATGCCAGCCAGTTGCGCGCGCAGTTCATCGAGAGTCGGCAACTGAGAAACGGCTTCGACCTGCCGCGCGTCGAGGACATCGCCGCTCATGACGCCGCCCGTCACTGTCATCTTCTCTTCGAAGGCTTCGTCCGCCATGTGTTTGAGCAAAGCCTTGGATACGCCGGGCATATTGTCGCGCCCGAATATGATCGCTACCGGACCAACCAACAGGTTTTCCGGCACGATCCAGTTCGCATCCTCCAGCGCCTTGCGCATTAGCGTATTTTTGGCGACTAGATATTGGCCGTTCTGCTCGCGCAATGCGTTGCGAAGCCCTTGAATCTGGGATACGCCTAGACCCTGCGTCCGTACAACAACGAAGCCGTCGCTCTCGTTAAGCATGTCGACGTAACTCGCGACAAGCTCCTGCTTGCGTGTTCTAGATATTGGCAAGTGACTCTCCTTTCATCGTCGAGGGGCTAACGCGTTTGTCTCTACACGTGGCACGACCAAAACAGAAACGCGACCTACCATCTGGGGTCGCGACAAAATACAACTGCGCATTTCTGCAGGGGAGTCTGTCGGCGCGTCCCTCGGCAGGAGATTAAGGGCCTTTGCCCGCCTGCTGTCTATGGTTGGCGTCGCTATGCAATTGTTAGCGGCTACAAATTATATCGGCGGCGGCTGAAAGGTCAAGTCTCATTTTCGCGCGTTGACGGCGCGCATCGGCTGCGTTACAACTGTCTTGGATGCGCCAGGACGGGGACCGCGCTTATGGAATTGGATCGCGCCGCGCTGCAAAGGAATGTACACGCGCTCTACGCCCGCGAACACGCGGAATTGGGCGAGGCTGGCACATTACGTCAGCTTGAACAGGGACGGCAATGGCGCCTCGCCGACACGCTGGAATCCGGCGGCGTATTGGTGTTTCCTCATGCCGGCGTTCATGACTGCGGCTATCAGATCGCCGCTTGCGTGCATGCCGCGCTGGATAGCGGCGCGGACAAGGTGGTCGTGCTCAGCGTGCTTCATGCCTTCACCGCCGAGATGGAAGCGGCGCGCGTGGCAGTTACGGCTGGTGAAGACCCGTCTCGATTCGAGTATCGGGGCATTCAGGGACCGGGCATTGATGGCCGAACCGAGTGGACTGGCGATCACGCCTTGATCAGCTGGCGGCACTTCTGGACGGCGGAACTCAAGCGCCGCGGAATCCAGGAGCATAAAGCGCCGCGCGTCTATGAGCGTTATCCGTATCTGGCCGGCGGGCAACCCCAGAATCTGCCGGGAATCGACGAACTGGCTCGTCTGATGGAAGACGCGGTGGTGGTCAGCACGGCTGATCCTTTCCATCATGGCATCGGCTATGGCGACGCGCCTGCACACAGCTACGACCATGACGCCGCGGGCTTGGCGCACGCAAAGGCGACCATCGAAGCGGGCATCCGCATACTTGAGCGCGGCGACTACAAGGCTTATGAACGGCACTGCGTCGAGGCAAAGAGCGACGCACGCGACACTGGTCAGGTTTACCACTATCTGAGAGGTCCGATGTCCGGCGCTGTGCTCGACCTCAGCTATACGGATTCGTCCGAACTTTACGACCAGCCGAAGCCGACCTGGGTGGCGGGCGCCTTGATCGAGTGGCAGCTGACGGTCTGAGCCAGCTTACGTGGATCGTTCAGTCGCCGTCGATATTCAGCTTGGACTCAAGATTGATCAGCGCATTTTGAAGTTGCTGTTGGCGCAAGCTTTGTGTCAGGTCGCCGCGCGTCCGCTCCAGCACGCCGCGCACGACGTCAGTCTGCCGGCGGAGCCCGTGCGTCAGCGCATCGGGAAAGTCGAAAGTAACGAGCTGATCGTAGATTGCGTCCATGGCATCCAGCAGGCGCTCGGCTTCGTCGCTGTGGCTCTCGCGCCGCCGCATGATATCGAGAATGAATCGGCGCAGTTCCGTCGCCGCTTCGCCCAAGCCTTTGAGATAAGTCGCGCTTTCGACGCCGAGCTCTGATGGCTTTGGCAGCGCCTCTCCGCGTATGATCGCGCGCGTGATGAATGCCTCGGCCACCTCTTTCATGGCGTCTTGCGTGTAACCGGTATGGTACAGGTCGGGGTAGCCGGCGACGGTCGCCTTCAGTTCGGCAGCGCCAGTTTGCGCTAGTTGCAGTTTGTCTTCGGCGCTTTCCCAATCGCGCCGATGGATCGCGCGGATGCTTGCTGAACAGTGGCGGATGAGCTGTCGCGATTGCGCGATTGCGGCGTCGCGCGCGGCGTTGCGTTGCTCGAGATCATTTCGGATCTCGCCGCAGACGCGCTCGAGATCATTCATCATCGTCGTCGCCCGGCTTTACCGCGCCAAACAGTTGGTCGGCCAAGGTCTGGCGCGACGGCGGATTCAGGGCGCCGTAATTGGCCTCATACTTTTGGATGTTCTCCTGCAGCGCGTTCAGAAAGAGTTTGCTGTGCGTCGGCGTCATAATCACGCGCTTCTGCAAACGCGCCTTGTCGTCATTCGGCAAGACCTGAATAAAGTCGAATATGACTTCGTTGGCGTTGTGCGTGATCATGACCATATTGGCGTAGGTCGCGCTGGGGTCTCGCGGCAACTCCACCTTGACCTTGCGTTTTGTGGCTTTGGGATCCGCCATGTGAGCCTCGCGCGAGTCTGATTGGAGTCCCATTATAACGAATGTCGACATGCGCTTGGAAGCGTCGCAAATCCGGCGGCGCGCGCGTTTGTGTTTCCGACTTCAGGTGAGCGGCTGCTGGCGCTTGCCGCGTGTCATGATGCGTGTATAAACCTATTTGCCAATTATCGACAGGCAATGTCTTCAAACCGGAGGAGGCAGCCATGCCGACATATATTTATCGTATTCAGCCGGTGCGGCCCGAAATGCTGTCTTCAGGCGCAACCGAAGAAGAAGCCGGCATTACCGCCGAGCACTTCGCTTATCTCGATAAGCTGATGAACGAGGGCGCGCTCATTCTGGCAGGGCGCACGCTAAATAGCGATTACTCGTCTTTTGGCATCGCCATCTTCAATGCGCGCGACGACGACCACATGCGCCAGATCACCGCTGGCGACCCCGGCGTGGCGAAGAAACTGTTCCGCGCCGAGTGGTATCCCTATCGTATCGCCTTGCACGCGCCGCACAATGTTGAAGGGTAGATAGCGCCGCTGGAGTGAGCGCGGATGCGGATTCATAGGGCCGATTAGAGAATTGGCTGCCTGGTGGGAATGCCAGCGCTGCGAGGAAAGCGCCGCGGCGTCGCTGAGATTTTGTCGATGACGACCAGATAGCGCGGATGGGATAAGGTCGGCAGCGTAATCTCTTCAATGCTGAAGAGCTCGCCGCCGAGTTGAGATATCGCCCGCGCCGCTGAATAGGCATCGTCGTAAGCCTCAGCCCCGCGCATGGCGACCACTTGCCCCTCGAGCTTCGCCAGGGGCAGCAAGTATTCCATGAGAGCGGGCATTCTGGCGACAGCGCGCGCGGTCACGATATCGTAGGCTTCACGGTGGTTTGGGTCGCGCCCGGCGTCTTCCGCGCGGGCATGCAGGACGCTGACGTTGGCGATGCCGAGCGCGCCACAGACGCGCTCGATGAACCGCAGTTTTTTGCGCGTCGAATCCATCAAGGTGACTTTGGCGCCGGGAAACGCGATCGCGAGAACCAACCCGGGAAAGCCGGCGCCGGCGCCGACATCGACCAGCCGCAGACCGTCAATGCGCGGGAGGACGCTCGTCAGCGTCAGCGAATCCAAGAAGTGCTTTATGGCGATTTCGCCGGGGTCGGTGATGCCGGTCAAGTTGATGCGTTGGTTCCAATAGAGCAAGAGGTCAGCAAAGCGGGAGAATCGCTCCAGTTGAGAATCTGTCAACTGGAGAGCGAGAATCGAACCAGCATGCGCGCGCAAATCGTTCAAGAGCGCTTCGCTGATAGCCGGTTGCGACATGGTCACCCTAGAACCGAGGCGCCTATTCGCCCCAAGGGTAGGTCTTTAGCGGCATCGCCGGCTGTTCGTGCAACACGTCGACGCCGTAGGGATTCTGCTGAATGATGAACGTGCAGCGGCTGCCGAGGCGTTCGTTCTCCGTGCCCGGACCGAAGTTCGCGTAACCGTCGCTGATGGCTTCGGCCCAACCGACGGCGTAGTTGATGTCGTAGATGCCTGGTTCCCACTTGTCGCCGAAATTCACGGTATAGAAGACCCACCAATTGAGACTGCCCGGTATCTGCTTGACTTCGCTCACTTCGACATTGGGAATGGACAGCCCATGCAGTGTTATCGCGTATTGCGCATTGTCGATGTGCGCCTGGACTTGCTCTTGCGTTTTGGCGTACCAGGACCAGAAAACGCGAATCGTATCGGTGTCGTATAGCAGGCCGGGATCTGCCCCTTCTACGTCGGCGCATTCGGCGAATACCAATCCCGGGTTCGCTGTACGTCCGGGCTCGGTCGTTGGCGCGGGGCGCGCGCCAATCTGCACGATCGGTTCAGCCGGGCGCGAATAAACCGGGTTCAGCAGGCCGCCGTCCGGCGTGAATACGCCAGAAGAGGTGACGAGTCGCGGCAAGTCTGAGGTATCAATGCCTTCGACAAGCGTGCTGGCTGGCTCCGCGCATTCGCCCAATGTATCGTCCGAAGGCGCCTGAAAGATAGTGCTTTCCGGATCATTCTCGCTTGCAATGCGGATGTCTACGCTAATTGGCGTGCCGAGCGCGCGGGTCGCGCCATCCAGCCAGTATATGATCTGGCTGACGGCGTAATCGCCGTCCACGCTCACCCGGCGCAGACCGGTGATGGCGGCGCCCAATCCGCCATACGCGTCGAATGCCTGGTAATACAGGTCGTAGCCAGCTTCCATCGTACCGGACAAGTCGATGACCATGCGGTCTTCGCAGGCGGAGTAAAACCAGTTCACAGTCGATGTGAAGGTAGTCTCGTCTTGCGCCTGCACGCTGAACAGCATGGCGAACGGTATCAGAAGAATATGCAATGCCTTGATTGCGCGCATAAGATTGCCGCCCCGTCTCGTCGGTCTTGGATTGCTTTCAGCGCTCATTTTACCGCAACTCGGCAAATAACTCAGCCCAATAATTGTAAAACTGCGCCGCCTGCGACAGTACGCGCGCTCACGACCTTAAGTAAAATAAAGGTCAAGCGACTAGAATCTCCACGGAAAGGCAAGGCAGTGTTGAGCAAACATACCATCTGCGTTTTGAAGGGCGACCAGACCGGGCAGGAGCTGCTTGACGAAGCGCTGCGCGTGCTCGACCCCAGTGTCATACGGCTTGACAATCTTGCCTTCGAGACTTTCGACTTGTCGCTTGAGAATCGGCGGCGCACGAAAAACGAGGTCGTCCGCGAGGCGGCGGCGCGGATACTCGAGACGGGCTTGGGCATCAAGGCGGCGACCATCACACCCGGCGATCCAGACGATGTTGGCAGCCCAAACGCGCTCTTGCGCGAACTGATCCATGGCAGCGTCATCCTGCGGACGGGAAGGCGGATACCATCGGTGCTGCCGTTGGCCGGCGTGCACGCGCCGATCGCCGTGGTGCGGATGGCGGTCGAGGGCGCTTACGCAGCCGAGGAGTGGCGCGAGGGACACGGGCTCGACGAGATTGCCTATAACAAACGCCACATCAGTCGGCGCACATGTCGCGCGGTGGCTGAGTTCACATTTCAGTACGCCGAAGCGCACAAGGCGGCCGTCTTCGGCGGACCTAAATATACCGTCAGCCCGGTATATGAGGGCTTGTTCAAAGAAGAACTCGACCGAGCCGCGAGCCTCCATCCGCGCGTTCGTTACAATCCCCAACTCATTGACGCGACCTACGCCTTGCTTCTGGAGACCTCCGGCGAGTCCCTCGTGATCCCGGCGCTAAACCGCGACGGCGACAGCTTGAGCGACCTGGTAATCAAAATGTTTGGCACGATCGCCGGCGCCGAATCGGTCATTATCGGATTTGATGACGAATTCAAAGTGAAAGTGGCTGTGACCGAAGCGCCCCATGGCACCGCCCCCAGCCTCACGGGCAAGAACCTCGCGAACCCGATGGCGATGATTCTGGCATGCGGCGCCTTGCTTCGCTACATCGAAGGACATGAAGCCGCCCTGGCAAGCCGAGCGATCTATGAATCGGCGCTGGAGGCTGTCTATAACGGGATAAAAACCCCGGACCTCGGCGGCCAGGCATCCACATCGGAATTTACCGATGAAGTCATACGCGAGGCGCGCGGCAAACTTGAAGTGTGGGACGCCCTGGGCGAATGAGGGCGCGGGCAAAGGCGGAACAGCGTGGATGACGAACTGAATCGTGATGTCGCCGAGCTGTGGTCGGTCCTCTTTGATATCGTGAACGATGGCGAAAAGCGCTTGGCCAGCCACTTTGAGGCGCATCAATTGACGCCGCCGCAGTTTTACGTGCTCAAGACCCTGTCGGAAAACGCGGGAGCTTGCCGCATCGGCGCGATTGCCCGCGACCATCATCTGACCAGCGCGACCATGACCGGCTTGGTCAAGCGTCTGGAAGCGATGGATCCGCCCCTGGTGCGGCGGCGGCGCAATGAAGACGACGGCCGATCGGTCGACGTCATCTTAACGGAAGCGGGTTCGGCGCGCTTCCTGGCGGTGCAGCGCGGCTTAATTGACCAACTTCGCGCTGTCTTCGGTGTTTTGCCGCAAGCGCAACGGCGTGACATCATCGACCAGGCGCGCCTCTATTTCACCCTCTTCTCGCAGCGTTTCCCGGTGGCGACCAGATCCTGATCCGCACCGGTTTCAGCCGGTGTAGCGATCAAACCAGTTAATCATCTCGGTCAGGCGACTGACTCGATGACCCGGTTCACCAATTCGCGAAAGACTGTGGCCCTCGCGCGGATAACGCAACATGCGGACGGGCGTTTCGGTCGCGCGCCGCACCCAGGCGAAGAGCTGCTCGGCCTGCTCTATCGGCACGCGAAAGTCTAATTCGGAGTGGATCAGCAGCAGCGGCGTTTTGATGTCCGCGGCGTATCTCAGCGGCGAATTGTCCCAGTAAACTTCGTGATTCTCCCAGGGTTCGGCGTCAAACTCGTTAGAAATCAGCAAGGGCACATCGGTTGTTCCATAGAAGCTGGAGAGATTGTAGACGCCCCGCTGCGACACAGCCGCTTTGAAACGGTCAGTGTGCGAGATTATCCAGCCGGTTAGATAACCGCCGTAAGAGCCGCCGGTGATCGCCATGCGCTCGGCGTCAGCGAATCCAAGCGCCAGCAGCGCGTCGACGCCAGCCATGATGTCGTCCATGGCGACCGGTCCCCAGGCGGCGTGCAGCTTTCGCATAAAGTCTTTTCCATAGCCACCGCTGCCATGCGGATTACAGTAGAGAACCGTGTAGCCGCGCGCCGCGTGGAATTGGCACTCATGCCACATCGTCTTGGTCGAAAAGCCCCAGGCGATATGCGGACCGCCATGCATATTCAGCGCGAGCGGCGGTTTCGCGCCGGCTTCGTATCCGACAGGCAGGATATACCAGCCTTGCGCCTCGCCGTGCGGCGTCTCAAAACGCAATTCTTGTATCGGCTGCACGATGACCTCGTCTAGCAGCTCGTGGTTGCAGCTCGTGACCTCTCGGAATTCGCCGTTTTGGAGCAAGTAGAGTTCCTGCGGGTTTTGCGGCGTCGACACGGTCATCGCCGCCAAGCCGCCGGCGCCAAAGTCCAACTGCTCGATTTCGTAGACGCCGCTATGCGCTTGGCTGAGGCTGTCGGCCGCCGGGTCGTAATGCCAAGGCAGCACATTGCCTTCGCTCTCCACTGAAAGCGCCAACCGGCTTTCTGGCGCCCAAGCCCAGTCAAGAATCTCACGATCTAGCGTCTCATTGATCACGCGCGGTTCGCCGCCGTCGGCAGGCAAAAGAGCGAGGCGGGAGGGCATATCAGTCAGGCCTATGTGGCTGCGCGCGCAGGCAATCCAATTGCCGTCGGGCGACGGCTTTGGCGCCGAGAAACTGAAGTCGCCGCTGGTCAGCGCTGTTTCGTCGCCGGTAACCGCATCCAGCGCGTAGACGCCCATGGCGCGCCAAGGTTCGTCGCCTTCCGGCGTCGTTGTGCGCGACGTGAAAATCGACCGCCCATCCGGGGACCACTGCGGCTCGGAGTAATCGGCGTCAAGCGCGGTCAGCCGTCTGGGCTTGGAATCGTCTGCCTCGGCGGCGTCGATCACCATCACCTGAGCGTAGCGCTCGTCGACGTATGATGTGTCTTGTCGATAGGGAATACGCCACATCGGACGCGGGTCCCAGCGAAGCGCTTCGGTTTCCGCCTTGCGCTCATTTAGATGCTTGCGCTCCAGTTGGTCGGCTGGCTCGGGCGGCGAATCACCATCGTCGTCGGCCACACGCTCGTCACGGCTCATCGGCGCCAGGAACGCGATTCGTACGCCGTCGGGCGACCAACTGGGGCTGTGGCCGCCATAATCCAGCGAGGTTAGTTGTCGCGCTTCGCCGCCGAGGTCGGCTGTCGGCAAGAGATAGATCTGCGGTTTTTCGCCGCGTGTTGAGACGAAAGCCAGTTGCTTGCCGCCCGGCGACCAGCGCGGGTTGACGTCTTTGTCCCCGCGCGTTAGCTGCCGCATAGCGCCATCGTCGACTCGGCATAACCAGATGTTGCGCTTGTATGTCTTTTCAAATGGATCGGGCGTCACCTTGACAAAGGCGACATGCTTCCCGTCCGGGCTGATCTGCGGGTCCTCCAGGTATTGAATGCGATAGAGGTCCTCAGCGGTTATCGGTCGCTTTTCGTCTGCCACTAGATTTCTCCTTTACTTAACTGCGGATGAATCTTAGGCCCGTCGCAAGCAGACTGGCGATTCCAGCCGCCGCCGCCAGCTCGCCGATCGGTATCGGCGTTTGCGGCGAGTCTGGCAAGGCTTGCAGCTCAAGCTGCCACCAGCCGGTATCGCGCCAGCGCCCGGCTTTGAAGCCCACGCGCTTAAACACACCCAGCTTTCGGAAGCCGACCGCTTCGTGCGAGCGAATGCTGCCAGGATTGGGCAAGGCAATGACCCCCACCGCAGTGCGGAAGCCTTGCGCGCGCAAGATCGCAATCAGCGAACGAAAAAGCGCCGTAGATATGCCGCGCCGCTGGAAATCGCGATGCACGTACACGGTCGTCTCGGTCGTCCATTGGTAGGCGTAGCGCGAGCGAAAGGCGCTGGCGTAGGCATAACCCGCTATCTGGCTCCCAATAGTGCATACCAGCCACGGATACATCGCCAAAGCACTAGAGATGCGCATCTCAATCTCCGCGACATCGGGGACCGTCATTTCGAATGAAATGTGCGTATCGCGGACGATTGGCGCGTAGATCTCCAGAATGGCGGCCGCGTCAACTGGCTCGGCAAGGCGGATCGCTGGCTTCATCACCCGCCGTTCATCACGAGGAGAGCCGCTTCTTCGTTTTCCGGTCGCCAAGCGCCTTTTGCGATGTACATTGTGAGAATGCCATAGAGGCGGTCAATTTTGTGCTGAAAAGACCGCGCCTGCCAGCCGCTCGCCGAATGCCGCCGACGCTGAGAGTAAACTGACTCAATGCGTCCTGGCGCGCCCAGCCCGCGCGTCACGTCACGATCGCTTCAACTTCCGCGATTGTAGCTGATGCCGCTGGGCAATCCTATACAACAATCGCGAGGCGACCGCGTATCATTGAGTGAGCAGGTGTCCATTCTCTTGGGGCGCTGGGGCTGCGTTTACAAAACATTTACATTGAGCTTACTTTGATGTGACAAATGTAAGCCAGACTGAACCACGACAGCGAGAGGGCAGCCTAGGATAATAGGTGAAGTCGACAGGCGCTAAGTAGTCGCGAAATTGCAGCGCCGGAAGGCGCGAGCGGACAGAGCGCTTGCTGCGCCCGTAATCAGTTTCGAGTGACGGAATTTATGACAGATACCATACTGGTTGTTGATGATGAAAAGCGAATAATAGACCTGGCGCGGATGTACCTGGAACCGGATGGATACCAGGTCACCAGCGCGACAAACGGCCAAACCGCCAAGGATATGATTTTGCGCGACAAACCGAGCCTGGTGGTTTTGGATCTCATGCTGCCGGGCATGGACGGTTTGGAGGTATGTCGGCGCGTACGAGAAGCCTCTGACGTCCCGATCATCATGTTGACGGCGCGCGCGGAAGACATCGACAAGATCGTCGGCTTGGAGCTCGGCGCTGATGACTATTTGACCAAGCCCTTCAACCCGCGCGAGTTGCTTGCTCGAATCCGCGCTATTTTGCGCCGAACGGATCGTGGGCAAGGGCAGGACGAAGCGCCGCCGCCAATTGTCATTGGCAACTTGATAATTGACGCCCAGCGCCGCCGCGTTGAGGTAGAGGGCAAGCCAGTGGACTTGCGTATGAAAGAATTCGATTTGCTGCAAGTTCTGGCGCAGAACAAGGGCGTCGTCTATAGTCGCGACAGATTGCTGAATGTGGTTTGGGGATACGATTTCGCCGGGCAGACGCGAACCGTCGATGTGCATGTCGCCCATCTCAGGCACAAGCTGAAGGGGATGAGCCCCACGATCGAAACGGTTTGGGGAGTGGGGTATAGACTTGATGACCGCTAAGCGCGCGCGTCCGGTTTTTGACTTGCGTCTCCGCCTCCTGTCTTCATACCTGTTCCTCCTCATTGTGACGCTCGGCGTGATCGCATTGGCGCTCTTTGTCTTGATCGGCAACCGGGCCGCGCCGCCCGAGCCGGCCTATGAGCGCCTGGCCGCTTTGACGCAAGGGCTGAATTACATTGACTTCATCGCCGATATGCCGTTCGACTCCAATTCGCGCTTTCTGCAAGGCAGAATCGACGAGCTACTGGATATCTTTGCCCGGACGCGCAGTGTTCGCACCTTGCAGATCCGCGTCGCGCCGCAAGGCACGCATGTCATCTACGACAGCGCCGGCGTATTCCAATCCGGCCAGCGCATAACACTTCAGCGCGCGCGATACCAGGATGATCGCCTAGCAAAGGTGCTGACGCGGGGCGGCGAACAGTTCTTCGGCGGATTTGCCGATCCCAGCGGCGACGAGTGGGTATACGGTGGCGTGATGTATCGGCAGCAGCGCCTCCAGGATCGCCAGCGACCTGACGACCTATGGCTCCTGGCCGAGCCTAAGCCCACCATTAGTCTCCAGGCTACGTTGGCGGTGTTCAGCAGCGCGCTTGCGCCGCCGCTCGTCCAAGCCGGCGTGGTCGGCATAGTGATTGCCATCGTTCTTGCCGCCTTGATAAGCCGCAACATCGCGCAGCCCTTGCAGCGGCTGGCAAAGGCCGCTATTGCTGTGGCGCGCGGCAATTACGCGGTAAACGTTCCCGCGAGCGGCCCCGCCGAAGTGCGCTCGGTGGCGGAATCTTTCAACCGCATGACGGCGGAAGTTCTCGCGGCGAACAGCGCCCAGCGCGACTTCCTCGGCAACGTCTCCCACGATCTCAAGACGCCGCTGACTTCAATTCAGGGGTACGCTCAAGCGATAATAGACGGCGCCGCCGACGATACGAAAGCCGCGGCGCAGACGATATATGACGAAGCCAGCCGCCTTAACCGCATGGTGGTCGAATTGACCGATCTGGAGCGGCTGCAAACCGGCAAGCTATCAATGCGGCGGGAACCAATTGACATGAGAAAGCTCTGCCAAGACGTGGCGCAAAGCTTGGCGGTCGTTGCGGAACAGAAGGACTTGAGTCTCGAAGCAAAGATTACACCCGCGCCCATCGTAATCGGCGATGGCGATCGGCTGGCTCAGGCGCTGATGAACCTGATCAGCAACGCGCTCAAGTTTACGCCGGCCGGCGGCGCCGTGCGTGTTGACGTCGAGCAAGCGCCGGATGGCGTGACGGTATCTATTCAGGACAGCGGCATAGGCATTCCGGCGGACGAATTGCCGCGGATATTCGAGCGCTTCTATCAGGTTGACAAGGCGCGCGGTCCCCAGCGAGGAACGGGCTTGGGCTTGGCGATAGCAAAGGAAATCGTCGAATCCCATGGCGGACGCATCACTGCGCAGAGCCGCGGCCGAGGCGAGGGCGCTGTGTTTCGCGTTTGGCTGCCGGCGGCATGATTTAATAACCGGTTTGCGCCAGATTCTTCCGCCTGTTTGCAAATGGCATCGCAGTCATAGTCTTTCGCCACAAAAGCCTAGCCCGACACGTCATACGCCAGCGCCGGCATCGCCACCGACACGCATACTTTGTCGCCCCGTCCAAAGTACCGGTCCACGCCCGTCCGCGCTACCAGCTCCGTCCCGTCATCCAGCGTCAAGCCCAGCCGCTGGTAATGACCGTAGAACTCGCGCCAGCGAACCGTCGCCGGCTTGCCCACATCGCCGAAGCCCACCGCTAGCGCTTCTGGGCGAATCATCAGCTGCGCCTTGCCCTCTTTTGGCAGAAATAGCTTCACCTCGCCAAGCCGGCTCTCTGCGGTCATGCCCTGCGCGACCGCCGGCAAGAAGTTCGCCTCGCCAACGAACTGCGCGACCTGCCTGTTGACCGGGCGGTTGTAGATCGCGTGAGGCGTGGCGACTTGCACAAGTTTGCCCTCGAAGATGACCGCGATCTCATCGGACAGGCTCAATGCCTCTTGCTGGTCATGCGTGACGAATATCGCGGTGGTTTCCGTCTGCATCAGGATGTTGCGCACATCCGTCCGCACCTGCGCGCGCAAGCCAGTATCGAGATTGGAGAAAGGTTCATCCAGGAGCAGGATGTCAGGACCCGGCGCCAGCGCCCGCGCCAAAGCCACTCGCTGCTGCTGACCGCCGCTCAATTCGTGAGGCATCCGCGCCGCAAATGACTCCAGCCCGACAAGCGCAAGCAGCTCCTTCACACGTTTGTCCCGTTCGCGCCGCGCGCCGCGCAAGCCAAAGCCGATATTGCCAGCCACATCGACATGCGGAAAGAGCGCGTAGTCCTGGAAAACCATGCCGACTTTGCGCTGCTCCGGCGGGACGAAATGCGCGTCGTCCGCGACGATTCTTTCGCCGATTTGAATGCGTCCGCTGGTCGGTGTTTCGAAGCCGGCCAGCAGCCGCAGCATCGTAGTTTTGCCGCCGCCGCTGGGACCAAGCAAGGTCAGGAACTCGCCTGGACGCACGCTCAGGGAAATGTCATCGACGGCGGGCGCGTCTCCGTCAAATGACTTAGTGAGGCTATCCGTTTGCAAGGGGAATTCCATAGGCGCCTTCGCTCAGGTCGCTCGCTGCCTGGCTCAAGCATAGTGAAAAAGCATACGCGTAACAGGGGAAATCTCCGCGCAGCAGCTACGCGGCTTTTTCTCGCCTGAGTATTATCGTCAGGGCGACGGCTGACACCGCTATCAAGGCCAAACCGGGCAGCGCGATCGACGAGAGAAAGGCTTCGTCATAGTCGCTCCAGATTCGCGTGGCAAAGGTGCGAAATCCGATCGGTCGCAGGATCAGCGTGGTCGGCAACTCCTTCATGACATTGAGGAATACCAATGCCAAGCCAGCCAGGATGCCGCCGCGCGCCAATGGCACGGTTATGCGGAACAGAGCCGCTCGCGCAGTCAAGCCGAGGCTCCGCGCCGCCTCCTCAAAGCGGGGATTGATCTGGGCAAAAGCGCTCTCGGTGGCGCCAATGCTGAAAGGCAGATAGCGGATCGAATAGCCCAATATCAGCAAGGGAAAGGTCTGATACAGGCTGAGCGCATGCTGAGTCGCGAAATACACCAGCGCCAGCGCAATCACGATGCCGGGCAGGACGTTGCCCGCGTAGGCGAGATGCGCCAGCCAGCGGTCGAAGCGCGACGCCGATCGCAGCGCCAGCAGCGCCAGCGGAAAGGCTGCGACGGCCGCGACTACAGCAGCAACCGCGCTGACGCTGACGGTATTGGAGACTAACTCCCACAGCGGGACCTGAATCGGATTCGTCAGCGTATGTCCAGCTAGCCACTTGAAAAGCACCAGCAAAGGAATGCCCACGCCGACCGCTATCACCGCCCCGCAAAACAGGAGCGCCGGAACCGTCCATTTGCCAAGCGCCTGTGTCGCAAGTTCCCGCGAGGCGCCGACGCCGATACGATAGTGCGGTCCCTCGCGCTGCAGCCGCGATTGCAGGAATAGCAAAAGCAGCGTCATGGCAACGAGCGCCAAGCCCAGTACCGAAGCCTTGTCCATGCGAAATGACTCGGTCTGAATGAATATCGCCCGCGTAAAGGCATTGAAGCGCATTACTGCGACGGCGCCGAAGTCGCTCAAGGCGTAGAGAGCGGTCATAAGCATGCCGGCCGACAATGCCGGGCGCAATTGGGGCAAAGTAATCTGACGGAAAACTTGCCAGCGGCCCAAACCCAGGCTTTGCCCCGCTTCTTCCAACGACCGATCCGAATGCAAAAGCGCCGCCCGCGCCGGCAGAACCACGTAAGGAAAGGTGACAAAAGTAATAGTCAGCACAGCGCCAGCGAAGCCTTTGATGCCAGGCAGCCGTTCGACGCCTAATGGTTCGAGTAAGGACTGCAGGATGCCCTTCGGTCCGAAGGCTTCGGTGTAGGTAACTGCCGTGAGATACGACGGGATGACCATCGCCGCCAGCCCCAGCGCCAAAATGATTCGCCCGGCGGGCAAATCAGTGCGGCTCGTCAGCCAGGCGAAGGGCAAGCCTATCAGCGTCGCCAGGATAGTGGTCGCCAGCGCCAGGGCGATGCTGTTGCCGACAATCATCAGGGTGCGCGTTCGCAGCAAATAGTCGATGCCTTCTTGACCGGCCGCGAGCGCCCCGCCGGCAAGATAAACAACCGGTATCATGACAACCGCCACGACGCCCAAACTGACGACTTGCGCCAACTGACGATTGCCAAAATGCCAGCTCGCCGCGCCGCCGCGCCGTCCGTTAACTCGCATTCCAGGTGGGATAAGGCTCGATAGCTGCATGATTGCCTGTGAGCAATTGGCGAGGGCGAGAATCTTCCCCGCCCTCATAAGTCCAAATCAGACGCTAATC
>JAJDZV010000010.1 GCA_022824465.1 Anaerolineae bacterium | reverse complement strand
TTATCCTTTTGGCACAGGCCAAAGCCCGGCCGGGCAGGTGAGCTGGCTGGAAACGGTGCGAGGTTATGCGGAAGCGGCAGCGGCGGGCGAGTTGCTGTATGACGATATATCCTGGTGGTTTAATGCGACCTCTTCCGAGCTTTACGGGGAACTGTATTACAACCTCATCTTGCATAATCCGCACTATTGGTACACCTACATGTGGGAAACACTGTACGGCGTGATGGGCGTGAATTCTGATCAGGTTAAGGCGGTAATCACGCAGACGGATATGCCGATTACCGCCATCATTGCGGCGGACGACCCAAGCGCGGAACCGGTAGCGCAATCGCGTTCGTGGATGTTTAGCACCGGCCAGATCGCCAATACTGTCTATTCCAACAGCCCGCGCGTGATTTGGGCAGAGACAAATCAGCACGCCATTTTCCGCGCCGAGCCGGAGACGGTCATCAACGCCATGCGGGAAATGATGGCAGGATCCGCGGACGAATAGGGGAGGCTGAATCGACAGCGCATTGTACCGCGCCAGGGTACGCTTTCATGTCTTGACAGCGACCATTTGGTCGCGGTACAATGCGTCTCATATGAAAAGTGAAGAGATGTCACGATAGCTGTGAGGCGCAGGTATGGTTATGCTGTTGCCTTATTTGCATTTACGGTGGACTTATCGCTCACGGATCATTCAGTCATAAATCTTCAATCAACAGCATCATAGCGCATAGGAGGTTACGCCTTGGAGGCGAAAGACTTTAGCGCATTGCGCATTAGCCTTGCTTCTCCGGAACAGATTCGTTCCTGGTCGTACGGCGAAGTGACCAAGCCGGAAACGATCAACTATCGGCGGCTCCGTCCGGAAATGGACGGGTTGTTCTGTGAGCGCATTTTCGGTCCGACGCGAGACTGGCAATGCTACTGCGGCAAGTATAAAAATATTCGTTATCGCGGCATCATCTGCGACAAATGCGGCGTCGAAGTCACGCGCTCATCGGTCCGGCGCGAGCGGATGGGGCATATCGAATTGGCGGCGCCGGTCGCGCATGTCTGGTACACGCGACGCGTGCCCAGCTATTTGGGCTTGCTGCTGGATGTCAGTCGGCGAAACCTCGACCGCGTGCTTTACTTCGCGCAGTACGTCATCACGACCGTGGATGAAGACGCGCGCGGCAAAGCGATCGCCCGAATCGAGAAGGAACTCCAACTAAAAGAGGACGAGCTGTCCGCCGTCATCGACGCGCAAATGAACGAATTGCGCGCCAATCGCGACCAGCGTGCCAAAGAGTTTGACGACAAGGTCAAAGCTATCCGCGACCACTATGACACTGAACTGGCGCGGATGAGCGATGAGATTATGAGCGAAGCCCAAACCGCCCAAACCCGGGTGGAGTCTATGCTGGGCGAAGTCGCGGCCGAGGAAATCGCGCTCAAGTCGACGTCCTCGACCGTGGTCGCCAAAGGCGAGCTGATCGCCAACGATCATATCTCCAAGATTCAGGAAATCGTCAATGAGCACCTTAGCGCGCTTCAAGGCGAGATAAATTCGCTGACACAAGAAGAGATCACCAAGATCAGCGGCGATGTCGATTCCGCAAATGTCGATATTGACAGCTCGATGGATGAGCAGCTGGATGAGCTTGACGAGCGCGTCAAGAACTTGCGCGCCAGCGCCGAAAAGCAAATACAAGAGTTGCGTAAGCTGCAAAGTCTGACGACCTATGCCGAGAATACGCACGAGGAGCGAAAGGGCTTTGATACGCCCTTTGTTTCCGAAGGCAAGTATCGCGAGCTGAAAGGCAAGTTCGGCAATGTCTTTCAGGCGAGCATGGGCGCCGAAGCCTTTCACGAAATCCTTAGCGCCATTAGCCTGGTGAAGATGGGCGAAAACCTCTGGTCGGAAGTTCGCACGGCAAAGTCGAAACAAGTGCGCCGCAAGGCGACCAAACGCCTGCGCGTCGTCGAAAGCTTGCGCAGCAGCCGCGCCACCGTCATCGACCGCGACGAGACCAAGCAAGAAAACGAACCCGACGGCAATCGTCCCGAATGGATGATTCTGACCGTGCTGCCGGTGATCCCGCCGGATCTGCGCCCGATGGTGCAGCTTGATGGCGGGCGTTTCGCCACCAGCGACCTCAATGACCTCTACCGCCGGGTGATCAATCGCAACAACCGCCTGAAGCATCTGCTCGATCTGGGCGCGCCCGATGTCATCGTGCGCAATGAAAAGCGTATGCTGCAAGAAGCGGTCGACAGCCTCATCGACAACAGCCAGCGCGGCAAAGCGCTCAGCCGGCGCGGACGGCGCGAACTCAAATCCCTAAGTGATATGCTCAAGGGCAAAAAGGGGCGCTTCCGCCGCAATCTTCTGGGCAAGCGCGTCGATTACTCGGGCCGCTCGGTGATCGTCATCGGGCCTAAACTGAAGCTGCACCAGTGCGGCTTGCCGAAGACGATGGCGCTGGAATTGTATCGTCCCTTCGTCATCAGCAAGCTGGTTGAATATAACTACGCCAGCAACGTCAAAGGCGCCAAACGCATCATCGAGCGCGAGCGGCCCGAAGTCTGGGAAGTGCTCGAAGAGGTCATTCGCGAGCGTCCGGTGCTGTTGAATCGCGCGCCGACCCTCCACCGGCTGGGCATTCAAGCCTTCGAGCCGCTGCTGGTCGAAGGCAAAGCGATTCAGATTCACCCGCTGGTCTGCTCGGCATTCAACGCCGACTTCGATGGCGACCAGATGGCGGTGCATGTGCCACTGAGCGAACAAGCCGTCAACGAAGCGCGCGAACTGATGCTCAGCACGCGCAACTTGCTCAAGCCTTCGGACGGCGCGCCAATCGTTGGACCCTCCAAAGACATGGTGCTCGGCAACTACTACCTCACTATGGACCCCACAGTCGAGATAATTGCCTTGAGCGCGCGCGCTGATGAATTCCGCAATGAAAGCGCGCTCTATTCCGGCGCCCATCGCGTGGGCATCGCTTTCCGCTCCAACGGCTACTACTACGCCCAATTCCGCAACGTGCCCAACAGCCAACTCTACCTGGATGAAACTGCGCCCGATGACAACGGCCGAACCCAGATGATCAAGTCGGCAGTGGACCGCACGGTAGAGGCGCTCCTCGCTGGCGAAATCGATTGTATGCTGGCGAACGCCTACGAGGCGCGGATCTACCTGCGCGCCAAAGGTCTGGATGACCAGCTCGAGATCACGAACTTGCATGAGCGCCGCGTCGTGGTCGATATGGACGAGGTCGAATACCTCTATCGCATGGGCTTGGTCAATTTGCATACGCCGATTTTGCTCGGCAATGTCTATGACGAACGCAGCCCGCAAGCCGAGCCGGAGATTTGTACCGTCGGGCGCGCCATATTCAATCGCATCCTGCCCGATGAAATGCGTTTTGTGCAAGAGACGCTTGGCAAGCGCGGTCTGCAAGATCTCGTGGCGCGCTGCTACCAGGTCATCGGCGGCGAACGCACGACCGAAGTGGTTGACGCCATCAAGAACTTTGGCTTCCATTACGCCACCATTTCCGGCACCACAATCGCCGTCAGCGACCTTGAGATTCCGGACGAACGAGCCGACATCCTGCGGCAAGCCGAAGAAGTCGTCACACGCGCCGAACGGGACTTTCGCCGCGGCTTGATGACTGAGGAAGAGCGCTATCAAATCACCATCGACGAATGGAATCGCGCCAAGGACGACCTGCAGGACCACATTCAGGATACGATTGATCCCTATGGACCCATCGCGATTATGGCGCTTTCCGGTTCGACCAAAGGCGGCTTCGGACCGATCACGCAGTTAGCAGGCATGCGCGGACTGATGGCTGACCCCTCCGGGCGCATCATCGACTTGCCCATTCGCAGCCACTTCCGCGGCGGGCTGAACGCGCTGGAATACTTCATCTCGACTCATGGCGCGCGCAAAGGCTTGGCTGATACCGCTTTACGCACCGCCGACGCCGGCTATCTGACGCGCCGCCTGGTGGATGTCGCCCAGGACATGATCGTCAACCGCTGGGACTGCAATACCCACCGCGGGTTGACAGTTCGCCGGTCGGATGATGTCGCCGGACAGACCATTGACGAGCGCATCGTCGGGCGCTGCTCGGCGGAAGATATCGTCGATCCCGATAGCGGCGCGCTTTTGGTCGCGCGCAATGAAATGATCGATGAAGAGATCGCGGAGAGCATTCAGAATTCCAGCCTGGAGGCGGTCGATGTCCGCAGCCCGCTGACATGTGATTTGGTTCACGGGGTCTGCGCGCTCTGCTACGGGCGCGACCTCGGCACCGGCGAGATGGTCAATATCGGCGCCGCTGTCGGCATTATCGCCGCCCAGTCTATCGGCGAGCCGGGCACCCAGTTGACGCTGCGCACTTTCCATAGCGGCGGCACCGCCGAAGTGCGCGATATCACCAGCGGTCTGCCGCGCGTCGAAGAATTGTTTGAAGCGCGGCGCGTGCCCAAGGGCCAAGCGGAAATGACAGGCATCGGCGGCGTCCTGCGTTTGACCGAGCGCGAAGACGGCGCCCGCATCGCCACAATCATCGACAGCAAAGTAGACAGCGAAAAGTTCGTCGTGCCCGAAGATTGGGAGATCGAAATCGCTGACGGCAAGGATGTCAAGAAGGGCGCGGTCATCGCTCGCAACGGCGACGATGATCTGGTCGCGTCGCTCTCCGGCAAGGTGCATATCGAGGAGCGCGATATTTACATCCGCTTTGAGGAAACAAACACGGAAGAGCACGAGATCCCGGCCAATGCCCGCCTGCGGAAGAATATCTTTGACGGCATGACGGTGCAGCCGGGCGAGCAGCTCACAGAAGGCTCGAAGAATCCGCATCAAATCCTGCGTGTCTTGGGCGCCGAGGCGACCCAGCTCTACCTCTTGAGCGAGATTCAGGAAGTCTATCGCAGCCAGGGCGTGCCCATCGCCGACAAGCACTTCGAAACTGTCATCCGTAAGATGATATGCAAGGTGCAAATCACTGAGAGCGGTGACAGCGAATTGCTGCCCGGTGAGCTGATCGACCAGCTTGAATTGCGCACGATCAACCAGGAACTTCTCGCCGAAGACAAGCAAATCTGCAAAGGCTCGCCTGTCCTGCTCGGCATCACCAAGGCGGCGCTGAGCACCGAGAGCTACCTGTCCGCCGCCAGCTTCCAGCACACCATCAAAGTCCTGGCGGGCGCTGCGATTGAGGGCCAGGTCGAC
Source organism: Anaerolineae bacterium (assembly GCA_022824465.1). Lineage (GTDB taxonomy): Bacteria > Chloroflexota > Anaerolineae > Aggregatilineales > Phototrophicaceae > UBA6055. Next base: position 52,789 of record JAJDZV010000010.1, on the reverse strand, counting down.
CCGCTGCACGGCTTGAAAGAGAACGTGATTATCGGCAAGTTGATCCCGGCTGGCACCGGTTTCCACGCCTATCAGGATCGCGAAACGATCGCGCCGGCCATCACCCTGGAAGCGCAAGGCGCGCTCGACTTCGACGAAGTCGGGGACCAAGACGACTTCGAGAATATGCTCAGCGAGCTCTAGCGGCTACGGGTCACAGCTTTGCCAACGCGGGCGGCAATCTCTGTCGCCCGCGTATTTTATAGAGTCCACCCAGAACCTAGGGGCGGCGCTCCAGGGCGCGGTACAGCGGACGGCGGCGCTGATTGCCGGAGCCGTCAAAGAATGGATACAACAGACTGTAAGCCGCCAATTCGCTGCGCTCATACACCGCTCGCTCGACCGCAAAGCTGAGATTCCAGAGCACCATGAGGCCGACATCGGCGCGCGACTGACCGATCTGAAAGGCGCGCAGCGTATATTCCATTTGGTCTTGCGCCGAGTTGTAGGCCATCCACGGATCAGGCGCGGTAGACGGGAAGTCCTCCCAGGTCGCCCAACCGAATTCAGTCACCCACATTTGCGCCCCGTCTCCGAAGGACCTGATGACGCTGGCGTAATCATTGATGGTCTGCCGAAAGAAAAACTGCGGCTGATCGTCCCAGCCTTGCCCCTCGACATTGTCGCAGCAGAGAAAGTCCGGCGGGTTGCCCCAACTATAGGGATGAACGCCGATCTTCACATCATTGTAGCGCGCCAGACCCGCGTGATACATCTGGCGCAGAAATGCGCGGTCGTCGACCGAGACGCCGCCGTGGTTGCCGGTCGGCGCCAAACCCGCCGTGACCAATGTAATCGCCGGAGAATAAGCCCGCACGGTGTCATAGGCGACGCCGAAGAGCTCCATATAGCTCGCGCCGCTTATCGGACGGCTGCCCGTCCATTCTCGCCGCAGGTTGGGCTCGTTCCAGATTTCAACCGCATCCACGTAGGGGCCGACCTTTTCCAGGAGCAGCCTCAAGAAATGGGACAGCTGGCTAAGATCGTCCGGCGGACCGTCTTCGCCGCGGTTCGTATGCCGCGCCCAGTCCGGCGCCTTGACAACGCTGATCAAGACCTGGAAACCATACTTGTCCGCCTTCTGCACATGCAATTGAAACAGCCGGAAGTTTTGCTCGAATTGACCGGCGCGCTCCGGTTGCAGCCATTCCCACGACGCCTGGATCTTCACCCAGCCGACGCGCAATGGCACGATCTGCTGCATTCGGTATTCGAAGGTATCAACATCATAGTTGTAATGAAGCTGAATGCCCATTTGCGCCGGATCCAGACGCGTTTGGTCGATAGCGACCGGCGTCGTATAGGCGCTGCCCGGCTGTGTGACGACCGCCGTCGGCCGCGAAGTCGAGGTTGGCGGCTGCGTGTATCCTGGTTCGATTACCGGTCCAAAGCCTTGATTGCCGGGCGCCGTCGCTGCAGCCGTCCCCGCATCCGAGTCGGCCGTCGGCAGGGGTTCGCCAGCGACCGGCGGCAGCGCCTCGATCACTGGCAACGCGGCTGCTGGCAATTCAGCCGTGAGTTGGACCTCCGGCGCAACACTCACTCTGGACTCGCCGGCGCAGGCGACCAACACTGCGCCGAGAGCGATCAACATCAGCGCGGCTTTGACTGGCATAGGCATATTCGCAAACATCGTACTTGTACTTGACGAACCTCGCATGAATTGGGGCTGATAGGCGGCGTCTCCTGGCCGGCGCTCGAATAGGCAAGATAACGCGCCTTGGCATTTGACACGCCTTGAAATCGCATTCTACAATGGGAGATTGAAGTTCGCCTTAGAAACGGGCGTAGCGCTCCTGACGATTTCAGTACGCTTTGGCATCTTGCTTTGCTCAGACTAAGCCGTTCGCTTCGGTTGCGCCGGCCGCGCCCGGGCGGCATACCGCAGCGCCGATACGCCGCGCCATGACTGGCTGAAGCGGGCAGCGCGCCCCGCGAACGCTTAATTGTCCGTCGAGGTCCCGCGATGAAGGATTCATCGGTTCATCAAATCAACATCGAAAACGAAATGCGCGACGCTTACCTCAGCTATGCCATGAGCGTGATCGTCTCGCGAGCGCTGCCCGATGCGCGCGACGGCCTCAAACCGGTGCATCGCCGCATACTCTACGCCATGCACGACATGGGCATGGGCGCCGGCGGCATGCACAAAAAGAGCGCCCGCATCGTCGGCGAAGTGCTGGGAAAATATCATCCCCACGGCGATGGCGCCGTCTACGAAACCATGGTGCGGATGGCGCAGGACTTTTCCATGCGCTATATGCTGATCGACGGCCAAGGCAACTTCGGCAGCATCGACGGCGACGGCGCAGCGGCAATGCGCTATACCGAGGCGCGTATGGCGAATATCGGCGGCGAACTGCTGGTCGATATCAACAAAGACACGGTGGACTTCGTCGACAACTTCGACGGCACCTTGAACGAACCAGCGGTGCTGCCGGCGCTGGCGCCTAATCTCCTGGTCAACGGCGCGTCCGGTATCGCCGTCGGCATGTCGACCAATATCCCGCCCCACAACCTCGGCGAAATCTGCGACGCGCTGATCTACCTGCTCGAGCAGTGGGAGCGTCTCGACGAGATTGATGTTGACGACTTGATGCGCTTTGTCAAGGGTCCCGATTTTCCCACCGGAGGCGTCGTCTACAAAATGCGCGGGGAAGACGACATGCTGCGCCAGGCGATGGCGCACGGCCGCGGCAAAGTCACGCTGCGGGCAAAAGTGCATATCGAAGATATGGGGCGGGGCAAGTCTCGCATCATCGTCAGCGAATTGCCCTACCAATCGAACAAAACCACGCTGATCGAACGAATCGCCAGCCTGGCGCGCGCCGACAAACTTGACGGACTAGCTGACCTCCGCGATGAGTCCGATCGCCAAAATCCAGTTCGTCTCATCATCGAATTGAAGTCAAACGCCAATGTCACCGACGTGCTTGGACGGCTATTCAAGCTGACACCCTTACAGTCGACCTTCGGCATCATCATGCTCGCCCTAGTCGATGGCCAGCCGCGGCTGTTGAGCCTGAAGCAAGCGCTACGAGTCTACCTCGAGCACCGCTTGGATGTCGTGCTGCGCCGCAGTCGCTTCGAATTGGCGCGCGCCCAGGAACGCGCCCATGTGCTCGAAGGCTTGATCATCGCCCTGGACAACCTCGACGCCGTCATCAAGACAATTCGCAAATCGCGCAGGACCGAGACGGCTCGCGCCAATTTGATGAAGAACTTCAAAGTCAGCGAGATTCAAGCCGGGGCCATCCTGGATATGCCCCTGCGCCGCCTGGCATCGCTCGAGATCCGTCGTATTCGCAACGAATACAAAGACACGCAGCGCTTGATCAATTCGCTCGAGGAACTGCTGGCCAGCCCGTCTAAGCAGCGGGCCCGCATCGCCGACGAACTGACCGAACTGAAAGCCGAGTACGGCGATCCGCGGCGCACCATCATCGCCGAGGGCGAAGCGACCGGCGTGACCCAAGCCGACTTCCTCATGCCCGAAGAGAAAACCGTCGTCATGCTCAGCGCCAAGGGACGTCTTGGGCGGACGCCACTCGACGAACCGCCCAAGGTGACCGTCGCCACCAAAGATCCGCCACGCTCTCTCCAGCACAGTACTACGGCGCAGATACTCTACCTTTTCGCCGATGACGGCGCCTGCGCCACGCTGCCAGCGCAACAGATTCCTCAAGTGGAGCAAGCGGCCGACGGCGCGCATTATTCCGACTTGACCGCGCTCTCCGACAAGCAAAAGATCATCGCCTTCCAGTGCTTGCCAATGGACCTGACTGCCGGTTTCCTTTGCTTTGTCACCGCAAAAGGCCAGGTGAAGCGCATGCACGTGGTCGACTTGCCCGGCGTCATGTCGCACGATTTCAGCCTGATGAAGCTTTCGAGAGGCGACCGCATTGCCGACGTCCTCCACAGCCGCGGCGACGATGAAATCCTGCTGGCCACCGCGAGCGGCTCTGTCATTCGCTTCAATGAGAAGCATGTTCGCGCGACCGGCGCGTCTTCCGGCGGCGTTCGCGGCATGGACGTGAAGGCGGACCGCGTAGTGGCGGCTTGCCTTGTCGCGCCCAAGGCAACGCACCTGTGGTTTATCAATCAGCGCGGCTTTGCCTCGACTGTCGCTCTCGATAATATTCGCTCGCAAGGCCGAGGCGGCACCGGCAAGCCGCTGCCCGAGCAGAAAATCCTGGATAGCCCCTTGGCGGCGATTGCCACCGGCAGGCTTAACGATTCGCTCTTGGTTTTGACTAGCCGAGGCAAAGCCAAATACATGAGACTCGGTCTGGCGAAGACGGTCAAGTTAGGTCCGCGCGGCATCGAGCCAGTCATCGCCCTGCGCGACAAGGAGCGGGTCGCGGGTGTTGTTGCCTATCGCAAGCGGATTGACGCCCGCGATGCCTTCGATCAACCTGCTGACGACGCACGGTCCCGGGAAGAGATAGGCCTGCGCCTGAATCCAGCCGAAAGCGCCGACCCCGCCGAACCTGACGCCAACTCAAATGGCGCCGATCCCGACGCTAGCGCCAACGATTGACCAACGCCTCCAGCTCCGCGTCATACCTCGGCGCCATCCTCCGCCAGTCGTATCCAGCGATCTTCTCGCGCAGCGCGCTGGTGTCAAACGCGAGTCCGCTCTCCAGGTGGAAGCGCAGTTGCGCCGTCAAGCGATCGCGCTGATAGAGACAGACAGGCTTGAGCGCGCCGGTCAGCAAATCCGGATAATTCAGACGATCGGGCAAGATCGGCAGGCAGCCGCAATAGATCGCCTCGCAGACCGATATCCCGAAGAATTCCTGCCAGGCGCTGCTGACGGCGTAGTCGGCGCGCCACAGCAGGCGCGCGTAGTCGGCGAACGACTCGAGATATCCTAGTTGAACCAGTCGCTTGCCCAACAGGCTACTGGCTTCTTCAAAGGCAACCGGCATCCTGCCAAAGCGCTCGCCGGTGATCGCCACCTGGAAATCATGCCCTTCATCCGCCAGTTGGACCAGACTATCTGCGAAGCTCGCCGGATCTTTGTCCGCTTCCCAGCGGTGATTCCAGAGGATCAGTGGCGGCGCGCCCTTTACGCGATTGACGCGATGAGCATCGAAGCGCCGCAGATCAATGCCGACCGGCAATACGCGCGATTTCGCTCTGACTTCGTCAATCGTCTGCAACTCGTAATAATCGCGGAAGTTCTTGAGCATGCGCGGCAGTTGCGCCATGAAGTCCCGCCGGTGATATTCGCTGTTGAAGTAAACCGCGTCCGCCGTCAGCGCGCTGACGAAGTTGATGAAGCCATAACGCCAGCCATGACCCTGACGCTTGTTCTGCGGGTACGAAAGCTGGTTTTCGTGCAGATACAAGGCGAGCGGCACATCGCCAAGCCGCCGAAAGGTCAGCGCGCGAAAAATCGACAGGTCGATCATGCTCGAGGCGAGGATAAGATCGGGCTTGGTATCCAGCAGCCGCGCAAAGGTGATCGCCGCGCCCTGCATGCGCCACTTCCAATATTGCGCCGGCATGGTGAGCAGCTCTACGTCATGGCGCGAGAATCGCTTGTAGCCGTCAGCCCAGGCGCGATGACTGCCGCCGTAATAAGACTCAAGCAGGGCGATGCGCATACGACGCCGGCGACCTAGCCCGTGTTGCGCCGGCGCGCCTCGACAACGCTTGGGATGAGATCAATCTTGGACAGAATCCGCGTCAGTTGCTTGTTGCTGGCGATCTCCAACTGCAAATTCAAGGTCGCGATGTGATTGCGCGTGGAGACATCAACCGACGCGATATTCACGTGCTGGTCGGCGATGATCGTGCTGATTTCGCGCAGCAGTCCCTCGCGGTCATAAGCGACCACTTCCACCGGCGCCAGGTAATACTGCTCGTCTTGTTCCGGTCCCCAGGAGACGTCAATCAGCCGTTCAGTTTCGCGCATGGCGGTGATGTTGGGGCACTCCGTTTGATGCACCGTGACGCCGCGACCCCGTGTAATATAGCCGATGATTTCATCGCCCGGCATTGGCGCGCAGCAGCGGGCGAGGTTGACCAACAGGCCGCCGGCGCCCATGATGCTGACGCCCTTGGACACTTTGGCGCCCAGCGGCTTCTTGCGCGGCTTGAGCAAGTCCTCTTCGCTGATGCTCTCGGCTGACTTCCGGCGCTCCTCTTCCAGCACGCGGTTGGTAATCTGGGAGCCGGTGACATCGCCCGCCCCGATCGCAGCCAGGAAGTCGTCGAGCTTCTCAATATTCAGCAACCGCGCGACCGATTCAAAGGTCACCTTTTCCAGCACGCCCAGGCGCTTGAGTTCGCGCTCGAGCACTTCGCGTCCCATGACGATATGTTTGTCGCGATTCTGCTTGCGCAGCCATTGACGGATCTTGCTGCGCGCGCGGCTCGTGACGGCGTAATCAAGATCCGGGTTCAGCCAATCCATGCTCGGTCCGCCGCGCTTCGCCGTAAGAATCTCAACCTGGTCGCCCATTCGCAGCTTGTAATTCAAGGGCATCAGCCGGCCATTGACCTTGGCGCCGCGGCAGCGATTGCCGATGTCGGTGTGAATATGATAGGCGAAGTCGATCGGCGTCGCGCCCACCGGCAAGTCAATGATGTCGCCGTTTGGCGTCACGCTATAGACGCGATCCTGAAACACCTCGGACTTGACCGTGTCGACGAACTGCGAGGCGTCATTCACCTCGGGACCGAATTCCATCAAGCGGCGCAAATAAGCCAGCCGCTGCTCAAATGCCTGGTCGTGCCCGTTATCGCCTTCCTTGTAGCGCCAGTGCGCGGCGATGCCGTATTCAGCGTCCTCATGCATCTCCCAGGTGCGGATCTGCACTTCGACCGTCTTGCCCTCGGAGTCATGCACGGCCGTATGCAGGCTGCGGTAGAAGTTGTCTTTGGGGTTGGCGACATAGTCATCGAACTCGCCCGGTATGGGGCGCCACAGGTTGTGCACAATGCCCAGCGCCAGATAGCACTCCGCCAGCGTCTCAACCAGCACGCGCATGCCGCGAATGTCATAGATCTGCTCCAGCGGCAGGTCCTTTCGCGTCATCTTGCTGTATATGCTGTAGATATGCTTCGGGCGGGCGCTAATGGTCACCTTGGTGATGTGCGCCTTTCGCAGTTCCGCCGTCAGCCGGTCTTTGATGCGCGCGACATAGCTCTCGCGTTCATCGCGCCGCTCGTCCAACGCTTTCGCAATCGAACGATAGGCCTGCGGATTCAGATAGCGAAAGCTCAAGTCCTCCAGCTCCCACTTCATCTGCCAGATGCCCAGCCGGTTAGCCAGCGGCGCGAAGATATCCATCGTCTCCTGCGCCACCGCTCGCTGCTTGGCGCGCGGCATATAGCCCAAGGTGCGCATATTGTGCAGGCGGTCGGCCAGCTTGACCAGCACAACGCGCACGTCATCGCCCATCGTCAGCAGCATCTTGCGGATGTACTCCATCTCGCGGTTGATCGCGCTCGACCGGCGTGAATTGCCCGCCGGCGACACATTCTTGATCGGCAGGTTCTTCAGTTTGGTGACGCCATCCACCAGCTTGGCGATCGTCGTGCCGAATTCGCTGCGCAGATTTTCAAGGCTGACATCGCTGTCTTCCACAACATCATGCAGCAAACCGGCCGCGATGGTCTCGGCATCCAGCTTCATGTCCGCGAGGATGCTGGCCACGGCGACGCAATGCGTGACGTAAGGCTCGCCGGACTTTCGCCGTTGGCCCAGATGCGCGCTTTCGGCACGCTGATAAGCCGAGGCGATCAAATCAATTTCGTCGGGTCTGATCTCTGGCAGCGCCGTCAACAGGGATTCGAGATCGCGCGAATAAGTACTGGTTGGAGCGGCCATTTGGCGGTCACCTGCCGAGGCTTGCTTCATCCTAGATTAGCACATTCTGACCCGTCTGTCGCCAAGTCCAGCGACAACTGTCCGGGCAACCGCTTCACACTGAAGTCCCAAGACACATGGCAATTCGCCACGAATTAACGAACCGTAGAGACGGCGCTGGTATTCGCATAGAGGTCCGCGGCGAAATGAGAGCGAGCGGCAACCGGTGAGCGCTTGTTAGATGTTGGTTTGATCATTGTCCAAGATTGTCCAAGATTGTCCATTGTCGGACAATGAAAAACTCTTTTCGGACATTAGTCGTAGTTTGCTGGCTGAATCGGACAAAAGGCCGGATGCCGACGGTATGATTTTGGTTTGCGCGCGAGCCGGCGCCAGAACGCCTGAAGATTGCCCGCCTGGCGCCGTAAATCGGCAAGTGTATAGACACATCTGCCATTCGGCGGCGTCCGTCGTTGCCATTCAAGAGTTCCTGGATAGTCTTGCGAAAAAGGGTTAACTGCAATTGGCGCGCGCGCGCAAGCCTTGCAGATCAGTGGTCTTCGGGGCGAAAAGGGCGGCGAGAGTTCTATGCGATTGCCTCGCCCAAGCCCAGCGCGCAAATTGCCCGCGCCCGGCCAGGCAAGCCAGAGGCGCGCTATCCGCTGACCTTCTGCCGCAGGTACGCCTCGATGAAGTCTCCCAAGCGCCCGTCCAGGACGGCGGTCGTATTGCCGACCTCGACGCTGGTGCGGTGATCTTTCACCATCTGGTAGGGGTGCAAGACATACGATCGTATCTGATTGCCCCAGCCGGCTTCGACATTTTCGCCTTTCAGCGCCGCCATCTCCGCCTCCTGCCGCTCGCGCTCCATCTCAAACAGGCGCGCCTTGAGGATCTGAAGCGCCCGCTCGCGATTCTGCGCCTGGCTGCGCTGGTTTTGGCATTGCACCACGACGCCGGTCGGCAAATGCGTGATGCGCACCGCCGTATCGTTCTTCTGCACATGCTGGCCGCCGGCGCCGCTCGCGCGATAGGTATCGATTCGCACGTCTTTCTCGTCAACTTCAATCTCTATGTCGCTCTGGATATCGGGCCAAAGCTCGACCTTGGCGAAGGAGGTGTGGCGGCGGTTGGCGCTGTCAAAGGGGCTCAGCCGCACCAAGCGATGCACCCCCTCCTCGCTCTGGAGGTAACCGAAGGCATACTCGCCCTTGACGCTGATCGTCACGCTCTTCAAGCCGGCTTCTTCGCCATTGCTGCGATCGAGAATCTCCGCCTTGTAGCCATTCTGCTCCATCCAGCGCAGGTACATTCGCTCCATGATCTCCGCCCAGTCCTGCGCGTCGACGCCGCCGGCGCCAGCGTGAATGGCGACGATTGCGTCTTCGCCGTCATAATCGCCAGAGAGCATCGCCTGCAGCGACATCGCTTCGACCAGGTCCCCCAGCGCTTCTGCCTCCGCCTCCAGTTCCGCCTCCATATCGGCATCGGCTATCTCGGCCAGCTCGATGGCGTCGGCGATGCGCTCAGCCAGCGACCGCCACTTGTCAGCCAGCGCCTTCAGCTTGGCCAATTGCTGCATCGTCCGCTGCGCTGCGTCCGGCTGGTCCCAGAATCCGGCTTCGCTGGCGCGCGCTTCCAAGGCCTTGATGAGCTCCCGCTTGCCCGCGATATCAATGCGCGCCATGAGCTCGTCGATCTGCCGCTTGTACTCGCCCAACTGGTTGATTGTGTTTTCCATACTCGTGGCGGATTGCCGCCCGCCATTCCTTTCCGCCGAGCGGTCAGCCGGTATGACCCTGTCGATACAACTCATACATAATCACGGCGCCGCTTACCGAAACATTGAGCGAATCGCTCAGGCGGCCCCCCATCGGGATCTTCACGCGGCGATCAGCGCGGTCAAGCCAATACTGGCTCAGGCCGCGGTCCTCGGCGCCTACAACGATGGCGATCTTCCCGCGCAAATCAGTCTCGAATACGCTGGCGCCCCCGTCGACATCCGCGCAAATGATCTGGAAGCCCTTGCCCCGCAGCGCCGCTAGCGCTTCGTCGCTGTCGGTCTGATAGATACTGTCCAGAAAGCAGGCGCCGGTGCTGCTACGAATGACATTCGGATTATAAAGGTCCAGCGCGCTATCGACCAGCACCACCGCATCCATGCCGGCGGCGTCAGCCGTGCGCAGCAATGCGCCGATATTGCCCGGCACGCGCAAGTCGACCAGCGCCAAAGCCCGCTCTATCGACGCGCGCGCCAGCTCAGCCGCGCCACGAGCGGGCTGGCTATGCATCACCGCGATGAGCCCGCTGGGGTTCTCGCGATAACTGATACGCGACATCAATTGCGGCGTCACCGCATGCGCCTCGACATCAGCGGGGAGATCCAGCTCGGCGACATCCGGGCAGTGCAAGAGGAATTCCGGGACATATCCGCAACGGAGGGCGCGCCGAAAATCGCGCTCATAATCAATCACGAAACGCGCCGCTTGTTCCCGGCCGCGCTTGCCACGCAACCGCTTGACCAGCTTGATCTTGGCGTTATGCGCGCTGGCGACGATCAAGCCTCGTCCTCTTCGTCAAACAGACTGTCAACGAAGAACTCGGGCGTGAACAGCACCAGGTCGTCGATGCTCTCGCCCAAGCCAAGATAATGCACTGGCAGCCGCAAGTCATTGAAGATCGAAAAGACCATGCCGCCTTTGGCCGTGCTGTCGAGCTTGGTCACGATGACGCCGCTGACGCCCGAGGCTTCCTGAAACTTCTTCGCCTGCTCGATCGCGTTTTGGCCGGTCGTCCCGTCCAGCACCAGCAAGACCTCATGCGGCGCGCCCGGCACGACCTTGCCCGAAACTTCGCTGATCTTGGTCAGCTCGCGCATTAAATTGGTGTTGTTCTGCAGGCGGCCCGCCGTGTCGATAATGAGTATCTCGTAGCCGCGAGCCTTGGCCGCCACCGTGGCGTCATAAACGACTGCGCCCGGGTCGGAGCCGGGGCGATTGGCGACCACCGGCACATCAATCCGCTCGCCCCAGGTCTGCAATTGCTCAATCGCAGCCGCGCGAAAGGTGTCGCCAGCGGCGATCATCACCTTGCGCCGCGACAAGTTATGCAAACGGTGCGCCAGCTTGGCGATGGAGGTCGTCTTGCCCGAGCCGTTGACGCCGACCACCAAAATAATCGATAATTCACGCCCCGCGATATCGAGCGTTGGCGGAAACTCCAGCAGGTCAGCAAGCGCCGCCTTCAACGCCCCCTGCAATTGATCGGCTTTGGTCATGCCTTCAGCCCGCACGCGAGCCTGCAAACGGTCGATCACCTTGACCGTCGTATCAAAACCGACATCGGCCTGTATCAGCAGTGTCTCCATATCGTCCCAGGTATCGTCGGCGATCTCGGTGTTGCCGAGCATTTGCGAGATGCGCCCGAAGAAAGACTGGCGCGTCTTGCTGAGTCCGCGGCGAAAAATAGCCAAGGTATCGTGCTCCTATGCGTGACGAAGCGCCGCCCGCGGCCGCGAAAAGCGTTTGATCGACTTGCGCGCCGACGCCCGGTTGAGCGCCTCTGTGCGCTTGTCCGGCTTTTGCCCGACGCGCGATTATACAGCCCGCCGCCGTCGTGGACAATGCGCGGTCGTGTCAAACGCGAACTTGCTGTATAATAGCGATAGCCTTGAGGCGGACTTGATCCGCCCGCAAATTCGCGAGAGGGCGCGGCTACATGGCTGAATCATCCGACGAGTTTCCGGTCATCGTTTGGCTGGATGGCTCGCTGTCAAATCCCCACTGGGTGGTCGACCGGGCGGAGATGGTGCTCGGGCGCGACGATGGCTGCGAAATCGTCATCCCGGTGCGACAAATCTCGCGCCAGCATCTGCGCATCATGATGGATGGCGGCGCTTGCATCATTGAAGACATGCGCAGCAAGAATGGCACCTGGGTCAATGGTTACCGCTTGACCGGCATGCGGCAGCTTGAAGACGGCGACGAAATTCGCGTGGCGAAAGACATTCGACTGCGCTTCGTCGGCTCCGGCGCGACCGCCCCGTCGACGACCCGCGTCTTGCCCGATGTCATTCCCTCTGGCGCCATGACCGGCCTGCGCCTCCGCCTCGATCCCGAATCGCGCCAGGTGCTGATACGCGAAGAATTGCTGGACCCGCCCCTGAGCCTGCCGCAATATCGCCTCCTGGAGATTCTGTTCGCCAGCCAGGGCGGCGTTTGCAGTCGCAGCGATGTGGTCGACGCCGTCTGGCCCGACGCCATGGGCATCGGCGTCAGCGAACAGGCGATTGACGCGCTGGTGCGCCGCTTGCGCGACCGTCTGGCGGAGGTCGACCCCGACCATCGATACATCGTCACCGTGCGCGGCCACGGCTTCCGGCTGGATAACCCTCGGGATGAGCCCGCAGAATGATCTACCAGGACATATTGCATAGACGCGCGCTGGCGCGATACACCGCCGATCTCAACGCCAGGGCAAGGCAATCCGGCGCGCAAGGCTCGTTAAGCGTCGCCGATTTGCGCGATCGTATCGTGGCGTCGGGCGGCAACTGCGAATGGTGCGGCGAATCCCTGGTGCGCGGACCATTCGAGCTGGACCATATCGTCAGCCTGAAGCAAGGCGGCAGCAATACACGCGGCAATCTCGTCATCGCCTGCCCGGATTGCAATCGCCGCAAGGGTCAGAAGCACCCGGCGCGTTTTGCCGCGGAAATCGTCAGCGCGTCGGGCCGGCGAACTGCGCTGGTCGACAAAGTCCTCAGCCACTTCGCCATCGAGGCGCGCGAGCAGCGGTCCTTGTTCGCCGACGGCAAACTCAGGCCGGAGAAGTCGCTGACCCCCGGCACGGTCGATCAGCCGCGCTATCGCTGGTGACGGCGCAGGCCGCCTGCCTATTGCAAACATCATTGGAGCAAGCCTTTGGAAACGACAATCGAAAAAGAGCAAGATCGCCAGGCGCTGAGGTCCTTCAACGAACACGAAGCCTGGCGGAGCGTATTGGAACTTTGCGGCGAACAAACGCGCGAGGGCGCCCCCGCCGCCAAACAGGACGATCCGGTCGAAAAGCGCGTATGCTCGCTGAGCTATACGCTGAAACAAGCGGCAAAACGCGCTGGCGTCAACGCCGACACCTTGCGCATCGCCGCTGCGGAACTGGCGCTGGACAGCTTCCTGGATCCGCGCGGCAAGCTGCGCTTTCCCGTCTATACCTTCAGCCCGACAGCCGCCGACCCCGATTTGCGCGAGATGATCGCCGGCTATCAGCGCCTGCATCCCAGCGAGTTGCGAACGGCGCTTGCCCTTGATCAGCGCCGGCTGGATCGCCGCCTGCGCGAGGCCGGCTTGTCGCCGAAGCGCCTTGTCTGGCGCGATCTTCGCGGCCTTTGGGAGCTGCCCGAGACTTTCGCCGAATACCGGCAGTTGCTGGATGTTCGCGAAGACGATGCCGGGCGTGGCAAACGCAAGCGGCGGGGCGGACGCGCGCGGCGGCGGCGCAAGCAAGAGGCGCAATCGAAGCTGCGCAACCGTCTGATCGACGCCTTTCCCAAATGGCGCAACGACTGGCGCGATCAGCAGCAGCTGTACCTGCATATCGGCGAACCCAACAGCGGCAAGACGCATGACGCCCTGCAAGCGCTGAAGGAGGCTGGCGCCGGCTGGTATCTGGCGCCCCTGCGGCTGCTCGCATACGAAATATACGACCGCCTCAATGAGGAAGGCGTCGCCTGCAACTTGCTGACCGGCGAGGAGTATATCCCGGTCGAGGGCGCGCGGATCACCGCCGCCACCATCGAGATGTTCAACGCTGCTGACAGCGGCGCTTGCGTCATCATCGACGAAGCCCAAATGTTGGCTGACGCTGACCGCGGCTGGGCATGGACGCGCGCCTTCATGGAGTCGGCCGCGCCCGAAATGCACATCATCGGTCCGCCGACGGCCCGCCAACTGATCGAAGTGCTGGCGGAAGCCGCCGAATTGCCTTGTGAACTGGTTGAGCATCAGCGGCTGGCGCCAATCGCCGTCGCCGAACGCCACTTCACGCTGGAATCGCTGCCCGCCTCGACCATCCTGGTCGCCTTCTCCCGGCGCGCCGTCCTCGATCTCAAGATGAAGCTCGAAAGGCTGGGCCGGGCTGTGTCCGTGGTCTATGGTCGCCTGCCGCCGGAGGTGCGTCGTAGGCAAGCCGACCGTTTCGCCGCTGGCGAAACCGAAATTTGCGTCGCCACCGACGCCGTCGGCATGGGCTTGAATCTGCCGGCCGATGTCGTCTGCTTCTACGAAGTTGAGAAGTTTGACGGCAAAGACGACCGCCCGCTTTTCCCTAGCGAAGTGCGGCAGATCGGCGGGCGCGCCGGGCGCTATGGCATGTCGACCACCGGTCTGATCGCCGCGACCAATCGCGACGACCTGGACCGCATTCGCCAGCTCTACGCTCAAACGCCGGCGACCTTGACCTTTGCCCGCGTCGCGCCAAGCGTCGACGACCTCAATCTCATCCCCGGCAGTTTGTCCGAGCAGCTCACGCAATGGGCGGAGCTCAAGTCCATCCCGCAGGAGTTGCGCGCCGTCATCACCACCGCCGATATGGACGAACGCATCGAGCTGGCGAAGATGCTTTCCGACGACGACATCAAGCGGCTTGGTTTGGCGAACGCGCTGCAGCTTGTCAACGCGCCCACCCGCAAGGGCACGCGCGCCTACTGGCTGGATTGCGCCCATATGATCCTCGAGGGCTACCAGATACCGCTGCCGGCTGAAGCGCCGGCGCCGATCAACGATGGCGGCGACCTGGAAGCGGTCGAGTTCTCTATCGCCTGCGCCGATATCTACCTTTGGCTGTCGCGGCGGCGCGAATTTGGGCAGTTTTGCGAGGCGGGGGCCCAAGTGCGCGAAGAACGGCGCGAATGGTCGCTTTCGATTGACGAGGCGCTGCGGCGCAATCTCAATACCGCCCGGCGCTGCCGAGCTTGCGGCGCGTTGCTGCCGTCGCGGCATCGCTATCGCATCTGCGAAAACTGCTTCGCCCGCCGGCGCCATTAGCCCTCGCGCTCGCTGAAAACCGATGCCGGGACGCGGCCCGCGTCGAGCCGCTGCAGGGCGTCGGCGGCGGCCGCTTGGGCGGCGGCGCGCTTGCTTGGTCCGCGCCCACAGCCAATGACGTTGTCTGCCAATAGCGCCTGGACGCGGAAGACCTTGGCGTGTTCGGGACCGTCTTCGCCAATCACCCGATAATCTGGCGTGATGTTGAGGCGCGCCTGCACGCGTTCCTGCAGTTCGCCGCGGGCGTCGATATGCCGCCGGTTTGCGAGCACATCGTCCAGCAATTCAAGCAATGCGGGACCTATAAAATTCTCGGCGGCGCCCAGTCCCTGATCCAGGTAGATCGCCCCGACCACGGCTTCCAAGCCGCGGCAGAGTGTGCTCAGGCGTTCGCGACCGCCGCTGAGTTCTTCGCCGTGGCCCACCAGCAGAAAGTCGCCCAAAGCGAAGTTCGCGGCGATCTGCGCCAGCGATTCCGCCTTGACCAGCGCCGAGCGCATTTGTGTCAGATCGCCTTCGCTGACGTGCGGGAAGCGCCGGTAAAGCAAGTCGGCGACGATCACATCGAGCACGGCATCGCCCAGGAACTCCAGCCGCTCATTGTCGCGCAGGTCGGCGGCGCCGGCATATTCGTTGACATAGGAACTGTGGGTCAGCGCCTGTCGCAGCAGTTTGGGCTCGGCGAATACGATGCCGATATGCGCGGCAAACTGCGCGGCGTTCTTGCTTTCATCGTTCATCGGAGGGTTGTCTCAGCTTTGATCTCGGTCAAGCGCCGACGGCTGATAATCGCCTTCGATCCAGGTTTCGCCGGAGACGCCCACTTCTTTTTTCCAGACCGGCACGATTTCTTTCAGCCGGTCAATGCCATAGCGCGCGGCTTCAAAGCAGCCGTCATCGCGATGGGGCGCGGAACAGGCGCAGAGCACGGTATTGTCGCCCACTTTCAAGCTGCCGATGCGCTGGACGATAGCGATGCCCTCGACCTTTTGCCAGCGTTGGCGGATCTCGGCCGCCACCTGTCGCATCTTGGCCAGCGCCATCGGCTCGTAGGCTTCGTATTCCAGGTGATCGGTTTGCGGCAGATGCCCCTCTTTTGCGGTCTTGCCGCGGACTGTGCCGGTGAACAGGCAGACGGCGCCAGTGCGTTCGGTGGTGAGGGCGGCGATGATTTCGTCGTGGTCGAAGGGCTCGCGGGGCAGGCGGAAGAGCTCGGGCTTTTCCGGCGCGCCTCCGCTGACGGGCGGGAAGAAAGCCACCTCGTCGCCATCGTCGATGCGGTCGCGGTCGAAGGCGAATTCTTCGTTGACAGCCGCCAGCGCCACTTTGAGGTTGTCAGCCGCCGCCGGATAGCGCTGGCTGAGCTCGGCGCGCAGCCGCTTGATTGTGCCAGCAGCGTCATCGATTTCGATGGCGAGCTCGCGGACGCCAATGACATCGCGCAGCGTGGCAAAGAAGAGCACGGTGATCCGCATGTCGTTTATTCCTTCGTCAGATAGTCGCCGCGGGCGCCGCCGCGCTTTTCCAGCAGTCGAATCTCGCCGATGCGCATGCCGCGGTCAACCGCCTTCGCCATGTCATAAATCGTCAGCGCCGCCACCGAAACAGCCGTCAGCGCTTCCATTTCGACGCCGGTCTTGCCCGTCGTCTTGACGGTCGCCTCGATTGCGACCGCTGACTCGTCCTCGTTCAACTCGATTTCCAACCGAATTTTGTCCAGCGGCAAGGGGTGACAGAGGGGGATCAGCTCGGACGCGCGCTTGGCCGCCATGATGCCGGCGATGCGGGCGATCGAGAGGACATCGCCTTTCTTGATTTCGCCCGCGCGTATCAGTCGCAGGGTGTCGGCGTTCATCATGACGCGGCCCGCGGCCCGCGCCAGTCGCCGTGTTTCGGCTTTCTCGCCGACATCAACCATGGCGGCTTCGCCCTGGTCGTCGAGATGAGTCAGTCGTTTGTCGGTCATGTCGCCGGGACCTGGGTCTCCCGCTTGGGCGTCAGTCGATTTTGCCAGCCACGCCTGTAGCTCGTCCGCCAGCGCGTCCACATGCAAGTCAGCGACATTATGCCATAGAATGCCGTTGTCGTGCCCGCGGAACCAGACATCTTGCCGGCGAATGAATTCGTGCGTATTGAACTTCGTGCGCTCGATCGCCAGCTCAAGCGATGCGCCGTCAAGCAAATGCGCGGCGATTTCGAGATAACCCAATCCGGTCATCGATGGCAGGTCGCGGGCGTAGCCCATATCGAGCAACTGCCGGACTTCGTCGACGAAGCCGGCCGCGATCATGGCGTCCACGCGGGCGTCGACGCGCGGATAGAGGAGCGAGCGCGGCAGCATCAGCCCCAGGCGCAGGATGCGATAAGGCGGCGGCTCTTTTATTTGCAACTCGCTTATCGCCCTTCCAGTGAGATTCTGCACTTCGAGCGCTCTTATCAAGCGGCGGGTATTGTTGGGGTGGATTCGGGCGGCCGAAACGGCATCGACTTTGCGCAGTTTGTCATGCAGCGCTTGGGGAGATTTCCGCGCGGCATATTCCTCCAGTTCGGCGCGCAGTTCCGGATTGGGCGGCACGCGGGGAATGCCCCAGCCCTCTTCGACCGCGGTGATGTATTGTCCGCTGCCGCCCACCAGCAAGGGCAGCTTTCCGCGTTGGTGCAGGGCGTCAATGGCTTGGTAGGCGGCGTCTTGATACTCCGCCAGGCTGAGCTTGTAATCGGGCGGGGCGATGTCGATGAGATGATGGCGGACGAGGGCCTGCTGCTCGGCCGTTGGCTTGGCGGTACCGATATCCATGCCGCGATAGATCTGCCGGCTGTCCGCGCCGACGATCTCGCCATTGAGCCGCAGCGCCAGCTCAAGCGCCAGGCGCGTTTTGCCGACGCCGGTGGGACCCAGGATGATGACCAGCGGTCGCGTCTCACCAATCAAAGGCGTCCTCCACGTGCGCTATGCGCGCCCCTCCACTACTGTCGAGGGCGACGGCGATGACGTCAATCCGCCAGGGCGAGTCCCAATCCAAGCCGCGATGATCCAGATAGTGGTAGATAGCTTTGAGCATGCGTTCTTGTTTGGCGGCAGTGATGTTGGCTAAAGCCGCTTCCGTGTCGGCGCCGCGCCGAGCCTTGACCTCGGCGAAGATGAGCTGCCCGGCTTTCTCGGCGATGATATCGAGTTCGCCATAAAGGCTGGACCAATTGGTTTCGAGGATCGTGTAGCCCTGGCGGCGCAGGAAGGCTTGCGCGCGCTTTTCGCCTTCGAGGCCGGTGCGCTTGTGTAGGGACATAGTTATCGCTTTCATCGCCGTGCGCCTTCCAGATTATAGCCGCCGCAAACGCATAGTTGCCTGAAGCGGTTGGCGCGCTAGCTGAGCATGCATGGACGGCAAGAGCGGGCGAGCCGCTGGATTCCGTTGAAGAACACCTCCATCTCCGGCCCCTGGCCCTCAACAAGAGCTGAGGCGCGGACGCCTTTGGGATTGGAGCGTCGCTGCGTCGACATCACTGTCCGGTCCCCTCTCAGCATCGGGGAGCGGCCGGGAATCGAATAACAGGACATGTCGGCTCCTCCGCCACTATGGGGTCAGGTAGACATAGACCTTCGGGAGGGGCTTGGGGAGTGGGTGAAACAGGATTTTCAACAGCGTCCAGTAGCGCGCCTCTAGAAGGATTGGATCGTCTTGGGTGGCTGTCATTATCACGGGAATCGTCCTCATTATCTTGTTGGCGCTGGTTCTGTTCTGATATTACGATTTATGCCCGTCGATATTTGCAAGTGGCGGCAGAATCCATTCAAGTAAAGTGCGGACGGAGAATGGAAAAGGAGGGACAGAGTACGAAAAAAGGTGCATAGCGTATGGAAAAGGACGGAAAAAAAGCGAGTGCAGACGGCGGTTTTTGGGCGCTGTGTCGATACAGTATCGATACAGGGGTTCGGCGGGGAGGTCGATTCCGTTTACAGGCGCTGAAGGTTGGGAGCGTGTTAGGCTGGGCATGAATTTGGGTTTGGCTTCTGCTGGTCGGTCTTGAGCGCATGTATGTCAGTGTAGCAGGAAACGGCAGTTGAAAGGCGACTAAATGGTCGCGTACTGGCGAAGATGGCGGCGAGGTGTTCGTAAGCGTTCGAGGTCTTTGGCGGCGGCAGGCTGGCGCTTGATTTTTCGTCGCTGTCTGTTAGCATCTTTTGCTTGAACTCACTCAAGCGAAACGTAGTCAAGCTGATAGAATGCAGGCTGAGCGCGCGGCGCTTATTTTTCTGCGCGCATGCAAAGCCGCGGTGGAAGTTAGCCAAGGGAGTCCTAGCTCATGATTGATATGAATACCGCCGTGGTACTGGCAGTGGCTGCGGCTGCGATCGGTCTGGTTTTCGCGCTTTATCAGCGCAGCTTTGTGCTGGCGCAGGACGAGGGCAGCGAGCGGATGCGGCAGATCGCCACGGCGATTCAGCGGGGGGCGCAAGCCTTCCTCAGCCGCGAGTATCGCGCGGTGGCGGTTCTGGTGCTGATCGTGACGATTGCGCTGATCATTTTGAGTCAGGTTCCGGGCTCGGGCATGTCGATATTGACGGCGGTGGCTTTCGTCTGTGGCGCATTGGCGTCTGGCCTGTCGGGTTATATCGGCATGTATATCGCGGTGCGCGCCAATGTGCGTACGGCGCAGGCGGCTTCGCAGAGCCTCAACCGGGGCTTGCGCGTGGCTTTCGCCAGCGGCACAGTAATGAGCACGATGGTGGTATCGCTGGCGCTGCTGGGCATCAGTTTGCTGTTCATCATTTTCGTCAATCAATTGGGCGACGCGGCGCAGGCGGCATCGGCGCTGGCTGGTTTCGGTTTCGGCGGCACGTCAATCGCGATCTTCGCGCGCGTGGGCGGCGGCATTTACACCAAGGCGGCTGATGTCGGCGCGGATTTGGTGGGCAAGACGGAAGCGGGCATCCCGGAAGACGACCCGCGCAATCCGGCGACTATCGCGGACAATGTTGGTGACAATGTCGGCGATGTGGCCGGCATGGGCTCGGATCTGTTTGAGAGTTACGCCAGTTCGATCATCGCGGCGATTTCACTGGCGACCATCGGCGGCGCTTTCGCTGGCGACGGTTTGCTGGCGGCGCAGGTCTTTCCGCTGCTGGTGGCGGCGGCGGGTTTGATCATCAGCATCATCGCCAGTTTCCTGGTCAAAACGGAAGAGGGCGCCGATCAAGAGCAACTGCTGGGCAGCATCAGGCGGGGCATTTACGGCGCGTCGGTTCTCATCGGCATCGTGGTCATCGGGCTGGGCTTGGGTTTGCCCTTCGGCGACGACAGCGGCGGCATCATCATCGCCACCTTGAGCGGTCTGGTCGGCGGCGTGCTCATCGGGTATTTCACCGAATTCTTCACCGCTGACACATACGGACCAACCAAGGCGCTGTCGGCTTCCGCGGAGGGCGGCGCCGGCATCGTGGTGATACGGGGTTTGGCGCTGGGCATGATGAGCACGTTGGCGCCGGTGATTATTGTGGTGGTGGTCACGCTGTTGGCGACTTCGCAAGCGGATTTATACGGGGTGGCGGTGGCGGCGGTGGGCATGCTCTCGACTTTGGGCATCACGCTGGCGACGGACGCTTATGGACCGGTGGCGGATAATGCCGGCGGTATCGCGGAAATGTCGAACTTGCCGGAGGAGGTTCGCGAGCGTACGGATGCGCTGGACAGCCTGGGCAATACGACCGCGGCGACTGGGAAGGGCTTCGCGATCGGTTCGGCGGCGATGACGGCGCTGGCATTGACGGCGGCGTTTATTACGGCGTTAACGGCTGGCGGCAGCTCGGCCCTGGGCGCGGCGGTCAATCCGGCCGACTTGCTGCTCAATCCGCAGTTTGTCACCGGTCTCTTCATCGGCGGCTTGCTGCCGTATGTATTCAGCGCGTTGACGATGGTGGCGGTTGGCGATGCGGCGCAGCAGATTGTGGAAGAGGTGCGGCGGCAATTCCGCGAAATCAAAGGGATTATGGAAGGCGAGGCGGAGCCGGACTATGAGCGCTGCGTGGCAATTAGCACGGACAGCGCTATCCGGCAGATGCTGTTGCCCGGGGTTATCGCGGTGGGCGTGCCGGTGGGCATGGCGCTGCTGGCGGTGATCGGGCGGGGCAACGCATTGGGCGACTTTATCGCGCCGATTTCGCTGGTGGGCGTCTTGCTGGGTTCGCTGGTTTCGGCTTTCATGCTGGCGGTGATGATGGCAAACGCGGGCGGCGCCTGGGATAATGCGAAGAAGAACATTGAAGCGGGCAACTACGGCGGCAAAGGCTCGGACGCGCACAAGGCGGCGGTTGTCGGCGATACGGTTGGCGATCCCTTCAAGGACACGTCGGGACCGTCGCTCAATATATTGCTGAAGCTGTTGGCGATCGTGTCGCTAGTGATCGCGCCCTTGATTGGCAGCGCCTTTCCGGCGGTCTAAAGCTGGCGCTTTAGTCTGGCGGCGCTCCCGCTCCCGTGCCTGTGCCCCTTCGATTCCCCGCCTCACGGGGAGCAGGAGCGGACACCTTTGGGATTGGGGCGTCGTTGCGGTCTACCTCACCCTCGGCGACGCTCCGAATAATCGGTTGAGGACAAGTTTGTCGGACTGTGATTGCAGGCGGCAGAATTGGCGATTGGCGGGCGATTCACAGCATAGCTCCTACAGAATCCTACAGATTTTGGGGTACGAAGATTGGCGAGTGGTTTCAAATCAGGGCGACACATTTGGGCGTGGCATCCGTACACGCAAGGAGTCGTGCCTTCAGGTATCATCAGCGAGTGGGAGCGCGCTGCAAGATGATGGAATCATTTGCGCAATTGTGCGTCCTTCAGGAGACAATGCGCCAGTTTTGGTAGAATCGCGCTTCTATGGCGAGACGGGAATGGACGGGAATTGCGTAAGATAAGATGTCCGCTCGTCAGCCCACGAGGAGGGAAAGGGACCGAAGTCGCTTGACCGAGGCTTCGGCACTCCAAAGTGGCATCGGTATGTGACAGGAGCCGTCGTGAAGTTTGAAGCTGAAGGTCCGCGGGGGCTGTATTTTGAAGAGTTCGAGGTCGGCGCGAGAATGCGCACGCGGGGGCGTACGATCACGGAAGCCGACTTGGTGCAATTCGCGGCTTTGACGGGTGACTTCAACCCGATGCACACGGACGCCGAATACAGCAGCGGCTCGTTTATGGGGCAGCGTGTGGCGCATGGCATGCTGACGGTGAGTTATGCCGTCGGGCAGGCTTATCAGCTGGGCATTTTGGATCGGACTGTGCTGGGCTTCCGCGGTTTCAATATGAAGTTCAGCAGCCCGGTATATATTGGCGACACGATTCACGCTGAGTTGCGAGTCGCGGAGACGAAAGCGGCGCGGCGATTGGGCGGCGGCGTGGTCAATCTGGATATCCGTATCCTCAAACAGGATGGCAAGGTGGCGCAGAAGGGCAGCTTGTCTCTGTTGATGATGTCCAAGCCTTGAGGCGGACTGAGCAGGATTCAAGCGAGATCTTCGCTGATGGCTTGAGCCGCCAACAGACCCGAGTCGATTCCGAGCGCGTTATCGCCGCCGGGGTGAGTCGTGGATCCGGCGAAATAGAGCCTATTGAGCAGGGAACTTCGTATCTCGGCGGAAGCCATCAAAGCGGGTTGTCCATGGGCGGAGCGGCCGAATAGAGCGCCGCGCCAGGCGCCGGTCATCGCTTGAAAATCGGCTGGGGTTAGATGTCGCTCGATGCGGATGCGGTCACGAAGGGCGAAGCCGTAGCGCTGCTCGAGGATCGCCAGCACTTGGTCGCGGCAGGTTTCGCGTTGCGCTGCCCAGTCAAACTTCTCCGACAGCGGCGGCGCCGCGATTTTGATCAGCCAGTTTGCTTGATTGACTGGCGCGCTGAGGGGATCGGCTTTGCTGGAAATCGTGACCGAGATGGTCGGTTCGGACGGCATGATGCCGCTTTGGAAGAGGTCTTTGTATTCGCGCGATTGGTCGTCGGCGAAGAATATGTTGTGATAGGCGAGCCGGGGGAAGGTTCCGCGGAGGCCGAGCAGGATCACGAAGGCGGCGCTGGAGAGTTTGGCGCGGTTGAGGCGGCGCTGGATGGGGGCAGGCAGAAGGCCGGCCGGCAATAGATAGCGCAAGGTCGAGATGATATCGAGGCTGGAGAGGATGGCGTCGGCTGCGAGCGATTGCCCGTTTGCAAGAGCGACGCCGCGCGCTAGCTTGCCCTCGATGCGGATTTGCTCGACCGGACAATTGAGTTGGATGGACGCGCCTTGTTCGAGAGCCAGCCGCTTGAGCGTTGCGGCCAGTTCAGTCATGCCGTTTTGCGGAAGCCAGCGTCCGTCACTGAGCGCTTGATGCGCCAGGGCATTGAAGGAGGCTGCGAGGCCGAAGGGGCTGCCGCCGACGGCTGAGGCGAAGCTTCCGAGGATGCTGGCGAGCTTGTCGGATGTGATGCGACTGGCGATGGCTTGGCGCATGGAGCGGCGGGCGAATGGCAGCGTGAAGGCGGGCGGCCGATAGGCGCTTGAGCGCTTGCGCGCGCGATGGAGGCGAGCGGCGTAGGCCAGGAAGTCCAGAAAGCCGACGGCGTCGTCGGGCGACAGGTCCGCGATCGCGTCGGTCAATGCCGCCCAATCGCGATGCAGGTCAAAGCTTGCGCCATCGGGAAAGAAGTAGCGCGTCCCCGGGTCGATAGGTTGCAGGCGCAGCGCGTCGGACAAGTCGAGATCGAGGTCATCAAAGAGGCGCTGCAAAGCCGACTTTGGCGCGAAGGGCGTCGGCGCGATATCCCAGCGGAAGCCTGCGGCGCGATATTCGAAGGTTTTGCCGCCGACATGGGCGTTCTTCTCGAGCAGGGTCACGTTGAATCCCTGCCGCGCGAGGCGAATGGCAGCGGTCAGCCCGCCCAGGCTTGCGCCGATGATGATGACGGACTTAGACATGGCTTCGCCCCGTAAGCTCGTTGGCGCGGCGGCGAGATGTTGCGAGGGTTTGCCAGCTCAGGTGAAGGTCTCCGCGAATGGACAATATCGGTCAAGATAAGATAGTGCATGCGGCGCGGCAAGGCAAATGCGCCTGACGCTTTTTGTCATGGTCCGCGCAGGCTGAGTTGGCGAATCAGGCGCCGCTATTCGGGCTGAGACTCGTCGCGGACCCGCTGGAATGCCGCCAAAGCGCGCTCCCGCGCAAATCGATGCTCGACCAGTGGAGGCGGATAGTCCAGCTCGGCTGATGTCAGCTTCCAGGGTTCATGGATGAAGCGGTCGGGAAGGGCATGAAGTTCGGGAAGCCAGTGTCGTATATAGCGCCCATCGCTATCGTACTTGCGAGATTGAATGATGGGGTTGAAGATGCGGAAGAAGGGTTGGGCATCTGTGCCCGTGCCCGCAGTCCATTGCCAGCCGCCGTTATTGGCGGCCGGGTCGCCGTCGAGCAGGCAGCGCATGAAGTGCGCTTCGCCAGCCCGCCAATTGATAAGCAGGTGCTTGCTGAGGAAGCTGGCGGTGATCATGCGGGCGCGGTTGGGCATCCAGCCGATGGCGCTTAGCTGGCGCATGGCGGCATCGACGATGGGATAGCCGGTGCGCCCCTCTTGCCATGCTGCCAGGTCGCCTGGGGCGTTCCGCCAAGCCAGGTCGTCGTACTCGCGGCGGAAGTTGCCGCGACGCACATGCGGAAAGTGAAACATGATGTGCATGAAGAATTCGCGCCAGACGATTTGATTGCAGAAGACGTCAATCGATTGGCGGTCGGGTTCGGCCATCGATTCGGCGAAAGTCATGCGGGCAGCCCAATAGACCTGACGCGGCGAGAGAATGCCCAGGCGCAGGTAGGGCGACAAGAATGAGGGACCGGCCTCAGCCTCGGCGAAGGGGTCGATAAGGAGACTGTGCCGCGCGGTATGGTAGCCGGTTATATGTCGCGCCATGAAATTGGACAGCCACGATTTGGCGCTGCTTTCATCGGCGGGCGGGAGGGGTACATGCTGGATGATACGATCACGAGCCTGGCGAAGCAAACCCTGGCTTTGCCAGCGCGCGGCAGCGGCGAAGTATTGGGGGCGGAAATCGAGTTTCGAGATCCGCGGCTTAGGCAATGCCTGCCAACGACGGCGAAAAGCCGTGTAGACTTTGAAGGGTCCGCCGTCGTCTTTGGACAGTTGCGCTGGCGGGATGAGCAGATTGTCGTGAAAGGTCTGTACTGGAATTGGCAAGGAACGCGCGATGTCGGAATCCCGCTCGCTGGCGAAGGGCGTGTAATCACGATTGTAGAATAGAGCGGATGCGCCTGTTGAATCGATCAAGGCTCTGAGCGCTTCATGCGGATCCCCTTCCAGAACAAGCAAATCGGCGTCAAGATGCCGCAGACGGGCAGCAAGAGCCTCGAGCGTTTTCAGCAAGAAAGCCGTCCGATTGCGGCTGAACCACTCGCCTTGCTGTAGCCTGGGGTCGATGATGAAGACTGGCAGAACGCGCGAGCCGGCGCGAATGGCTTCATGCAAGCCGATATTGTCGTCCAGGCGCAGGTCGCGGCGGAACCAGAAAACGACTGGCGAGTCACTCATTGGGCAAGGTTCCTGGCATCGCCTTTGTCATAGGTCATCATCTTGGACAGGCTAGCGCCAGGTTGTCAAGGCGCGGCGCGTGCGCCAATGGCGAAAGGCGAAAAGTATGCGCAGAGGCAAGCCGTCGAAGGCCAAGCGCGTGAGGATGCCCAGAGGACCGGGGCGATGGGCGAGTGTGATGCGATCGGTCAGTTCAACACCGCCGCTCACTTCGGTGAAGATATGTTGGTGACGCCAGTATGCCATTGGACCCTTGATTTGCAGGTCCTCGAAGGAATGCGGCGTCGGTCCGGGCAGGTGGCGGGCGATCCAGCGGATGGGCAGCGGACCGAACCACAGGGTGAATTCGATATCGCCTTCGGTCAGGGAGAGGCGGTCATCGCGATGCAACTGCATGAAGACAGGCGGCGGCGTGAGGCGGGCGAGGGCGCGCGGGTCATTATGGAAGTCGGTGATGGCGTCGAGCGTCGTGTGAATAATGCTTGACTTGGCGAAGAGACGTGTTTTGGCCGGTAATTCGGTCATCGTGATTCACCTGTGGGGGTACAAGGCTTGATTGGTTTAGTCGAAAGCGCGTGGTTATCTACCCCTCTCCCACAAGGGGCTGACAAGGGGACACCGTTGGGGTTGGAGCATCGCTGCGGTCTACCTCACTCCCCGACCCCCTCTCCGAATCATCAGAGACGGGGAGCGCGCTGCAAGAAGATGGTATCATTTGCGCATAATTGTGTCATTCAGAAGGTAATGCGCCAATTTTTGGTTGAGCCACCCTTCTCCGTTGATAAGGGGAATGGCCGGGAATCGAGTAGCAGACTATGTCCGCTCCTCAGCCCACAAGGGGTGCCCGTAGGTCGCGCTGACATCGAACGCCGACACAGCAATTCGAGAGGGAGAGACGCAGTGTGCCACCTAAAATGCAATTTGTGATATTGTCTCATTGCTGTAGGGTGTTGCGCAAGATTTTTCTGCATGTTCGCACCAGTTGCGCAATACCGATCAAGCCATACAAAAGCGGATGCAAAAGAGTTTGGTCACACATAAATAAGCGTAAGAGTAAGATCGAGTTGGCGTCGACAGGGCGCCAATTCACGGGCGGTGTTGATTGATGGCGGAGCGGAGAGAGGCGGCGGCGGCAGCGGGATCGTCGGCGAAAATGATGCCGCGGGACGAGTTGATAATGAGTCCGCCACCGGCGCGGTTGAGACCGGCTTTCAAGACCGCATTGATGTCGCCGCCTTGAGCGCCGATGCCGGGGACGAGGAAGGTAATGTCTTCGGCGAGCGCGCGGATTCGCGCCATTTCATGCGGATTGGTGGCGGAGACGACCAACATGCAGTTGCCGTGGTCGTTCCATTCGCGGACGACGTTCTCGGCGACCAATTGCCAAAGCGGACGATCAGCGATTTTGAGGTCCTGGATTTCGGCGGCGCCGGGGTTGGATGTGCGGCAAAGGATGATGCAGGCTCTGTCAATGAAGTCGAGGAAGGGCTGCAAGGCGTCTCGGCCCAGGTAGGGGTTAAGGGTGACGGCGTCGAAACCGAGTTCGGTGAAGATTGAGCGGGCGTATGCGGCGCTGGTATTGCCGATATCGGCGCGTTTAGCGTCGCAGATCGTCAGCGCGCCGGGGTGATGCTGTCGCAAGTATTGGAGTGAAGCGGCGAGTTGCCGCCAGCCGGCCGCGCCGTTGGCTTCGTAGAATGCGAGGTTGAATTTGAAGGCGGCGGCGTATTCGGCGGTCGCGTCGATGATGTGGCGGTTGAAGGCAAGCTGCGGCGTTTGGCGGTTGAGGAAGGCTGGTGGCAGGCGGGCCGGGTCGCTATCCAGACCGATGCAGAGAAGGGAGTCGATGGCGTCGGCGCGGGTGTTGTATTTGTCGATTGCGTTCATGTGGTTTCATTGTTCCAATCGTGCGGATTGTCAAACCAGCGCTTGATTATCGCGATCTGCCCGTCGTCGAGCATGCCCGTCTGCCGCGCCTGCTCGAGCACGGCGGCGAAATCGGTCAAGGCATGCAGGCGCAAGCCAGCGTGATCAAAGGCGGCCGCAGCCTCGTCAAAGCCATAGCTGATTATCGCCAGCACGTCGGTGACGCGAGCGCCGGCGGCGGTGAGCGCGTCGACGGCGGACAGGCTGCTGCCGCCGGTCGTGACGAGGTCTTCAATGAGCAGGATATGTTTGCTGTTGACATTGCCGCCTTCAATGCGTTGAGTTTTGCCGTGGCTCTTGCTTTCCTTGCGGATGAACACCGAAGGTTTGCCGGTCACAAAGGCGAGTGCGGCGCTATGCGGCACGCCGCCGACGGCGACGCCAGCGATGACCTCTTGGGCGAGTCCGCGCGAAGCGATCAAGGATTTGAAACCCTCGATGACAAGACGCCAAGGCTGCGGGAAATAGATCAAGATGCGGTTGTCCACGTATATGGGCGAGCGGATGCCTGACTTGAAGGTGATGGGCGCTTCGGGCGAAAATCCAACCGCGCCGATATCAAGCAGGGCTTTGGCGACGGACTGCTTCAAACTCATGGTCATATTGCGCCAACTCGTTTTCTATGATGGCGGCGGCGAAGGGACCGCGATACACCAAGGCGGACCAGTATTGCCCGGCTTTGACGCCGAGGTTTAGGTAGTGGCGGAGGCTCGCGCCGTCCAGGATGCCGCCACAGGCGATAATATCCACCGCGTAATTCATTCGGTTCTTCTCCGCGAGCAAGGTTTGGACTGCGCGCACAGCCTCGGGGAAGAGGTCGCGGCCGCCGACGCCCGCCTGCAAGCTGTCGTCGTCGGGGCTGGGCTGGGCCAGCGTGTTGGTGGCGATGACGGCTTTGACACCGACTTCATGGAAGACGCGCATCAGAATACGGTATTGGTCGCCGGCCAGTCGCGGGCTTAACTTGACCCAGAGCGGGATGTCGAGGCGTCTCGCTCGCAGGCGCTCGATGAATGCGCCACATAGCTGTCGGGTCTCGGATTCCAGTTGATGAGCCTGGGGATCGTCTTCTGTGTTGGGGCAGCTTAGATTGAGGGTGAACCAGCTTGGGAAGACGCCGGCGTCAAGGAAGAAGGTCAGCGCTTCAAGCAGGTCGCGTTCTTGCTCGTCGATGTCATCGACTGCGGGCGAGAGGGCGATATTGATGCCGAACTCCGGTGGCAATTGTTCGCGACGATGGCTGAGGAAGCGGGCGGCTGCGCGGGCGCCCGGATTGCGCAAGCCGATGCGATTCTGCGTAGATTGGGCGCCGGCGTCGCGCCAGATTACCGTTCCTGGATTGCCCAGGCGCGGATTGCGCGTGAAGGAGCCGAACTCGACTGGACCGAGCAAGGCGGGCAGGACAGACCAGCCGGGGATGATATTGCGGCGCGCATGTTTGACGGCGTGAAGCGCAATTGATTCGCTGGCAAAGCCATCGCCTTTAATGAGACCGGCCGCCAGGATTAGCCGCTGAGACAGGCGGAGGCCGCCCAGGTCTACCGGCGCTTCGGCAAAGGCAAGCCGGCGCAGGAATCGGCAGCACTGCGTCGAGAGGGGCAGACGTTCCAGCAAACGAAGCCATTCGATCGCTCGGTCGTGCGCATTTTGAGCGGAAAAGCGGAAGATCAGATGCTTGTTTATGCGACAATAGGCGCTGGACAAGCGGCGCGACAGCCAGTGACCGAGTGCTGCGTTCATGCCACGGTCCCGAAGAGGTTGCGCCCAAAGCCGGCTGGGCTCAAGACATTTTCGCCATCGTAGACTTTGGCGCCGCGAATCCAAACTTCGCGGATCTTGCCCCGTACGCGCATGCCTTCAAAGGGCGACCAGCCGCATTTGGTCATGAGATTGTCGCGCTCGATTACATAAGTCGCGTCGGTATCAATCAGGGAAAAAGTCTTGGGGAAGGGCGTGATGCGCCAGATACGCTGTACGTTACGCGAGAGCATATCGCAAGCCTTTTGCAGGGGCAGTTTGCCATCGTTGGCTGCTTGCAGCATGAGTGGCAGGGTCGTTTCCAAGCCCGGCACGCCGTAGGGCGGGGCGTCGGATTCTTTCTCGGCGATGGTGTGGGGGGCATGGTCGGACTCAATGATATCGACGATTCCGAGGCGAATGGCGCGCCAGAGCGCACGTTGATCGGACTTGCGTTTGAGTTCCGGCTTCATCAAGCCATAGGCGCCCAGGACCGGCAGGTCGTCTTCGCTGAGGAAGAGATGATGGGGGCAGACGCCGACCGTGACTGGAAGACCGTCTTGTTTGGCTTGGGTCAGCAAGTTGATTTCGTATTCGCTGCTAATGTGGAGGAAGTGCGTCGGCTGTCGGTATTTGCGCACGAGTTCCAGGATGTTGCGGACGGTTTCGTCTTCGGCATGCACGGCGATCAAGCGGTTGGTGGTCCAGGCGCGATAGTGGCGTTCGCGCATGGCGCTGGAATTGATGAGCAGGTCGCCAGTGGTGGAATTGTTGTAGATCTTCAAGCCGCAGACCTGGTGGGCGACTTTCTGGTATTCGGCGGTGTTATCGGCTTGGGAGGCGCCGAAGTAGAGCCCCCAATCGCAATGGGCGGCGCTGTCGATGCGCTTGAGCTTGTCGGCGAGGCGTTCGCGGTCGGTGGTGGACGGGGCGGTATTGGGCATGTCGTAGACGGCGCAATATCCGCCGGCGATGGCGGCTTTGGTTTCGGAGGCGAATGTGGCTTTGTGCGACCAATCAAGATCACGCAGATGTGTATGGGGATCAATCATGCCGTGAATCTTGATGAGAGGCATCAGACGTACACTCCGCGCAGAACTTTGACCAGCAGCGCCATGCGGACGAACATGCCGTTTTCCATCTGCTCGAAATAGATAGCGCGCGGGTCGCGATCCATGATGTCGTGGTCGGCGCGACTGCCCATTTCGTGCTTGCGCGGCAGCGGGTGCATCAGGATTGCGTCCGGCTTGGCTTGCGCCAGCACGCGCGGGGTCATGACATAATCGTCTTTGATGCTGGCATACATGGCGGCATCGCCGAAGCGCTCTTCTTGCACGCGCGTCCAGTAGATGACATCGGTCTGGGCGATAACGTCGCGCAGGCTGTTGGTTTCGAATAGGTCGATGCCGCTTGACTTCACCAGGGAGGTGATATCCGCGGGCATTTGCAGGCTTTCAGGCGCGACGAGACAGAGGCGCACATCGGCGGCGTCGTAGTAGGCGATGAGCTTCGCCAGGGAATGCACGGTGCGGCCGTGCAGCAGATCGCCTACGAGCGTGATGGTGAGATGATCGAGCGATTGTTTCTGGTCGAAAATGGTGAAAATATCGAGCAGCGCCTGGGTTGGGTGTTCGCCGATGCCGTCGCCGCCGCTGATGGCGACCGTGGGATTGTCGATGCGTTGGTTGAGAAGGTCGAGGTAATAGGCGGCTTCGTAGGAGGAGCCGATCTCCGGATGGCGGAGGACGACGACGTCGGCATAGCAGCCGGTGGCGCGGACGGTGTCGGAGAGGTTTTCGCCTTTGTACATGGATGAGAAGCGCACGCCGTTGCTGACCGCGATAACATCGCCACCGAGCCGGCGCATGGCGGATTGGAATGACATATCGGTGCGGGTGCTGGCTTCAAAGAAGAGCGACGCCATGACCTTGCCAGCGCAGAGTTCTGTCAGCCCGCGGTCGTGGGTGCGGATGCGTTTGCGGATGGAAGTGGCGGCGTCGAAGAGGATATCGAGGTCTTGTCTTTGGAATTGATCGACGGAAATGATGTGCTTGCCCAGGAAGTCGCCGCATATGGCGGGGGGCTGATAGGTGAAAGCGTGCTGGCTGATGGTGGAAGTGTTGTTAGTCGCTTGTGCCAATTGTGTCTCCCGAGCAACGCTAGCGCTGTTGTCCGCGCCACTTATTTTGGCGCAGCTATTCTACCCCATCCCGGGCGCGTCCCCGAATCATCAGGGAAGGAGCGGGCGCCATTGGGATTGGAGTGTCGCTGCGGTCTAGCTCACCCCCCGGCCCCCTCTCCGAATCATCAGAGAGTGGGTGCGCGCTGCAAGAAGATGGAATCATTTTCGCCGCTAGAAGAGCCCGACGACTTTGCCGTCTTCGTCAATATCGACATTCATGGCCGCCGGCGAACGTCCTAAACCCGGCATGGTGCGGACATCGCCGCAAAGCGGATAGATGAAACCGGCGCCGGCCGAGGCGCGGATGTCGGTGATGGTGATGCGAAAGCCATCGGGCGCGCCTTTAAGTTTGGGATCGTCGCTGAGGCTGAGATGGGTCTTCGCCATGCATATCGGGAGCGCGCCGAGTCCCTGTTCCTCGAATTGGCGGATATTCCGGCTGGCGATTGGCGCGTAATCGACGCCGTCAGCGCGGTAGATTTCGGTAGCGATGGTTTCGATTTTTTCTTTGATCGGCATGTCATCGGGGTATAGCAGGCGGAAGTCGTTGGGCAGCTCACAGGCGGATACGATCATCTCGGCCAGCTCAACCGCGCCAGCGCCGCCTTCGGCCCAATGCCGGGCGACGGCGACGCCGGTGGCGCCGGCAGCCAAGGCGATCTCCTTGACCGCCTGTATTTCGGCGGGCGTGTCATCGGCGAAGACATTGATGGCGACCACGGGGTTGACGCCGAACTTCTTGAGATTCTCGAGATGCCGCACCATGTTGACTGCGCCGGCTTCGACATCGGTAACGTTTTCCGCTTTCAGTTCCGGGTCGATGGGTCGGCCGGGGATGATGCGATATTTGCCGGTGTGGGCTTTCAGCGCGCGGATGGTCGCCACCAGGACGACGGCGTTGGGCTTAAGCCCGCTAATGCGCGACTTGATATTGAAGAACTTCTCCGCGCCGATATCCGCGCCGAAGCCGGATTCAGTGACGACGTAGTCGCCGCATTTCATGGCGATCATGTCGGCGATGATGGAAGAGTTGCCGTGGGCGATATTGGCGAAGGGGCCGGCGTGCACGAGGGCGGGGGTATTTTCCAGCGATTGCATCAAGTTTGGCTTGATGGCTTCTTTCATTAGCACGGTGGCGGCGCCGGCCGCGCGGATATCCTCGGCTGTCACCGGGTTTCTGTTTTTGTCATAGGCGATGACCATTTTGCCGATACGCTCACGCATATCCTGCAGCGAGGTGGTAAGCGCCAGGATGGCCATGATCTCCGAGGCGACGGTGATATCGTAGCCGGTTTGGCGGGGGACGCCGTCGAAGCGCTTGCCCAAGCCGACGATGACATTGCGCAGTGCGCGATCGTTGAGGTCGACGACGCGACGCCAGGGGATGTTGTGGATGTCAACATCGAGTGCGTTGCCGTGATAGATCTGGGCGTCAAGCATGGCGGCGATGAGGTTGTGCGCGGCGCTGATGGCGTGGATATCGCCGGTCAGATGCAGATTGAAGTTTTCCATCGGGACGATTTGGCTGTAGCCGCCGCCGGCCGCGCCGCCTTTGATGCCGAAAGTGGGACCCTGCGACGGTTGGCGCACGGTGATGATGGCGTTCTTGCCGATATGCTTCATCGCCTGGCCGATGCCGACGGTGGTGGTGGATTTGCCTTCGCCCAGGGGCGTGGGCGTGATTGCGGTGACGTCAACGTATTTGGCGTCCGGTCTGGAATTGAGCCGGTCGAGGGCAGCCGGGTTGATCTTGGCGACGTGCGCTCCGTAGTGCTCCAGGTCCTGGTCCGGGTCCAGGCCCATCATTTCGGCGATTTGATTGATATGCAGGAGCTTTGCGCTCTGGGCGATATCGAGGTCGGAGGGGATGGTCATGGCGCGGCCACTTTCGAAGCTGTTTGGTTTGCGAGCGCCTCGTCAGCAAGGACCAAGGGTCGTGAAGCACGGAGGAGCTCGCAACAAGCTGGAACACAGAAGTTTCACTAATTCTAACATGAATGCGGGGCAGCGACTGCATTTTCTTTGCAGCGATTCTATAATCTGGCGGGAGCAAAGCCATTGGAGTCGTCCGTCATGCCTTTCTCGGCAGCCAAACCCTTAAGGCGCAGCCGGCTGGTTGCTGCCAGCCCAATATATTATGGCTGGATCGTGTGGATTATCGCCATGATCGCCGGGAATGCCAGCGCGCCCGGGCAGAGCTTTTCGGTGTCGCTGTTTATGGATTATTTCATCGCCGACTTCGGGCTGGAGCGCTCGGCGGTCAGCAGCTTGTATGGCGCGGGCACATTCACGGCTTCGCTCGGCTTGACCTGGGTCGGCCGTCGGATAGACCGTTGGGGCAATCGCCGGGTTGGGACGGCGGTGGGCGTTCTATTCGCGATTGTGCTGGCGCTGTGCTCGCTGATCAATGGACCGGTGATGTTATTCTTCGCCTTTATCGGCTTGCGCGGTTTGGGGCAGGGCGCGCTGACGCTGGTCGGGTCGACGGCGGTCGCCAATTGGTTCCGCCAGCGGCGCGGCCGGATGATGGCTTTGGCGGCGCTGACCTACGCCTTGTTTCAGGGCATATACGTAAATCTGCTGCGGCTCTTGCTGGACGCCTACGACTGGCGGGAGGTGTTTGTATTCCTGGGCATCGCGGTGGCTGTGCTGGTCGTGCCGGCGGTTGGCTTGCTGATGCGCGACAAGCCGGAGCAGTATGGACTGGCGCTCGATGCCAAGGAGGGCGGCGAAAGTCTTGAGGCCGGTCACAAAGGCGAGCCGGAAGACAACTGGACGCTGGCAGAGGCTTTGGGCGCGCCGATGCTGTGGATACTGCTGTTCGCGCGGATGCTGGCGTCGGCTTGGTTGACGGGCCTGGTCTTGCATCAGGTTTCGATATTTGCCGACCTAGGGCACGGCATGCGGGTTGTCACAGAGACTTATGCGCTGCTATCGCTAGTGGCCGGCGGTTCCGCGTTATTGGGCGGTTTTCTGATCGATCGATTCAATCCAGTGGTGGTGGTCGTCCTGAAGCTGGTTGCGCTTATCGGGGCGGCTGGTTTTGCGATGATCATGCGGGAGAGCTGGCTGCTCGTCATGTACGCGTTGTCCTTCGGCGTGGTGATCGGCATCGGCTATGTATTTGACGGGGCGGTTTGGCCCAATATGTTCGGGCGCGAGTTTCAAGGCGAGATTCGCGGCTTCGTCTTCGCGGCGCTCGTCATCGGCAGCGCGATTGGACCGGCGCTTTTCGGCTTCAGCTACGATTTCGCCGGAGGTTATGCACCTGTGCTTTGGCTTGGCGCCGGTTTGAGCGCGATTGTGCTGGTGTTGTCGTTGTTAGCGCCGCCGCCCAGAAGAGCGGAATCCGTCAGCGTTTAATCCGTCGGCTTGAGGATGAGAATCGCGAGGGGCGGCAAGCGCAGGTTGATGCTGCAGGGCAGCCCGTGGCTTGCGATGTCGTCGCTTTGGACGCCGCCGAGATTTCCGACATTTCCGCCGCCGTATTGCGCCGCGTCGCTGTTGAGGGCTTCTTGGTAGAAGCCGGCGCGAGGAACGCCGATTCGGTAGTTCTCACGGACGACGGGGGTGCAGTTGAGCGCGATGATCAGGAAGTCGTCCTTGTTATCGGCGTAACGGATGTAACAGTAGACGCTGTAATCGGCGTCGTTGGCTTCAATCCAGCGGAAGCCCGCCGGTTCGAAGTCGACTTGCCAGAGCGCGGGCTGGTCACGATAGAATCGGTTGAGGTCGCGCGTCCAGCATTGCATTTGCGCGTGTTTGTCGTATTCGAGCAGATGCCAATCGAGGCTGCGCGCTTCGCTCCATTCGGCGAACTGGCCGATTTCATTGCCCATGAAATTGAGCTTCTTGCCGACTTGTGTGTATTGATAGCCGAAGAGCAGGCGCAAGCCGGCGAATTTCTGCCAATAGTCGCCGGGCAGTTTGGCGATCAGCGAGCCTTTCATGTGGACGACTTCATCGTGCGAGAGCGGCAGGACGAAATTCTCGCTGAAGGCGTAGAGGCTGGCGAAGGTAATCTGGTGGTGGTGGAAGCGGCGGTGAACGGGGTCGTTTGCCATGTAGGCGAGGGTGTCGTGCATCCAGCCCATATTCCATTTTAGGGTGAAGCCCAAGCCGCCAATGTAGGTTGGGCGCGAGACCATCGCCCAGGAGGTGGATTCTTCGGCGATGGTGATAGCGCCGGGCGCTTCGGCGTGCACGACTTCGTTGAATTCGCGCAGGAAGGCGAGGGCGCCGAGGTTCTCGTGGCTGCCATATTCGTTGGCGATCCAGTCGCCGTCTTCGCGGGAGAAATTGAGATAAATCATGGATGACACGGCATCGACGCGCAAGCCGTCGATATGGTATTTCTTCAACCAGAAGAGGGCGTTGGCGATGAGGAAATTACGGACTTCGTTGCGGGCGTAGTTGAAGATCATCGTGCCCCAGTCGGGGTGCTCGCCCTGGCGGGGATCTTCGTGGCTGTAGAGGTGGGTGCCGTCGAAGTAGTTGAGGCCATAGCCGTCTTTGGGGAAGTGCGCCGGCACCCAATCCAGGATGACGGCGATGCCGTTTTGGTGGCAGCGGTCCACAAAATGCATGAAGTCTGCTGGCGCGCCGAAACGGCTGGTGGGCGCGTAGTAACCCGTGACTTGATAACCCCATGAGGCGTCCAGCGGGTGTTCGGCGACAGGCAGCAGCTCCAAGTGCGTATAGCCCATATCGATGAGATAGGGGATGAGTTCGTCCGCCAGTTCGCGATAGGTCAAGCAGGCGCCGCCGTCCTTGCGCTTCCATGAGCCGAGGTGTAGTTCGTAGGTGTTCATCGGCTGCTTGAGCGGATTGCTTTTAGCGCGCCTTGTCATCCAGTCGGCGTCGCCCCATTGGTATTGGTCGAGGTCATAGACAATGGAGGCGGTATTGGGGCGCAGCTCGGAGAAGAAGCCGTAGGGGTCGGACTTGGCGGCGCGATAACCCTGGTTGTGGGAGCGTACCTCGAATTTGTAGCGCGCGCCGGCTGCCAGCCCGGGCACAAAGATTTCCCAGATGCCGGAGTGGTTGATGTTCTGCATGGCATGCGTGCGCGGATCCCAGCGGTTGAAATCGCCGATGAGCGCGACTTTGTAACAGTTTGGCGCCCAGACGGCGAAGTTGACGCCGAGCAGGCCGTTGACCTCCCGCGGATGCGCGCCTAGTTTGTCGTAGATTTGTTGGTGCTCGCCTTGGCTGTAGAGGTAGATATCGTAATCGGTGAGCAAGGGCGGATGACCATAGGCGTCGGCGAATACCTCGATGTCATCTTCAAGCGTGACCGCCTTGAAGTGATAGCGCGCCTTCGCCCAGGTCGCGTCGAGAGCGGCGATGAAGAGACCGGTGTCATCGACTTGCGTCATCGCCGCGCGGCAGCCGCTGTCGTCATTGATTACGGCTATCGATTTCGCCCAGGGGCGGAAGACGCGGATGGAGGCCTCAGCGCCGATGTGATGCCGCCCCAGCAAGGAAGACGGCGCGCCGATCTCGCCGGCGACCAGAGCGCGAACAGCTTCGGGATGGATAGTCAGGGCATTGCCTTTCTTTGTTGGGCGCGGGCGAATACTCAGCGCTATTATAGCCGCCGTGCGGCGAAATCGCAGGCTTCAACGCTTGTCCGGTAGCAGGCGCTTGATTCGCTCTTTTCTACCTCTCACCCCCCGGCCCCCTCTCCCACAAGGGGAGAGGGGGAGCCAAGCGCGGCGGATTAGGCAGTAATTTGCTGAAACTCGCAAGGATTGGCCGTCTAGCTTGTATATTTTGGGTAGTGTTTCGGTGTTCGCGGCGAGTAGTTTGCAGTAGCGGGCAAGCGTCGCAGCAAGGACCGATTCAGCGCGCGCGGACGCTTGAGGAGATTTGCTTGATTTCGGCGGATTGATGTGCTAGAGTAGAAAATATATTCTATTGGTCATTCGGTCTAGTGGGCTTGTTTGGGTGGATTGTGTGACGAGCGATGGCGAAGACGCGCAAGATCCTCCATCTTGATTTAGATGCATTCTTTTGCGCAGTGGAAGAGCAGTTGAATCCGGAATTGCGTGGCAAGGCGATCGCGGTAGGCGGCAGGCCGGACCAGCGGGGGGTGGTGTCGTCGGCATCGTATCCGGCGCGGAGGTATGGCGTGCGCTCGGCGATGCCGATGTCGCAGGCGCTTCGTTTATGCCCGCATTTGATCGTGGTGGGGCAGACGCGCGGCGTGTATTCCGAGCGGTCGCGAGCGGTCATGGCGATACTGCGGGATACGGCGCCCGATGTTGAGCCGCTCTCGATCGACGAAGCCTTTCTTGATGTGACGATTCTGCCGGATGCGATTCTTGATATCGCCCGACGGCTGCAGAAGCGGATCAACGAAGAGCTTGAACTGCCATGTTCATTGGGCGGCGCGACCAACAAGCTGGTGGCGAAGACCGCGAATACGGTGGGCAAGGCGCGCCAGGCAATGGATAAACCGCCAAACGCGATCACGATCGTGCCTGCGGGTGAAGAGGCGGATTTTCTGGCGCCACTGCCGATCCGGCGGCTTTGGGGCGTGGGACCGAAGAATGCTGAGACGCTGCAAAGCCTGGGTTTGACAACGGTCGGCGATGTCGCCAGTTGGTCGGAAGAAGCGTTAGTGGCGCGATTGGGCAAGCTCGGCGGCGACATTTGGCGTCGGGCGCGGGGCATCGACTTTCGTCCGGTGCATGCAGAGCCGGGGGCGAAGTCGATAAGCAAGGAGGTGACATTCCCCAAGGATGTGGCGGATGAGGCGGAATTGAAGCTGACGCTGCGCCGGTTGGCGGACGGGGTCGGGCGTCAAACGCGCAAGGCCGGTCTGGCGGGCGCGACTGTCAAGATCAAGCTGCGTTGGACGGATTTCACGACGCTCAGCCGGCAAGTCACGTTGGATCAGCCGACGGATCTTGATGGGGAAATCTACCAATCCGCCAAGGCGCTATTTGAGCAGGTGTGGCTCCCGGGACGGGCAGTTCGGCTGATCGGCGTCGGCATCGGCGGCTTCGGCGAATCCAGCCGGCAGCTGGGACTTTGGGAGGCTGAATTGGGCGAAAAGAATGAGGACGATCTCGTCGAGGCGCTGGACCGCCTGCGCGACAAGTATGGCGAGACGATGATACGGCGGGCGAGCGATTTGCATTATCGTCCGCGCGAGGACAACAAGCGCTGATGGCGGCGGCGTTTGAGCTTAGACCAGGGTGTAGAGTTGGTGGTAAACGCCTTCCAGCTTGAGCAAATCCTTGTGGCTGCCCATTTCGATGATCTTGCCGTGATCCATGACGACGATGACATCGGCTGAGGTGATCGTGCTCAAGCGATGAGCGATGATGAAGCTGGTGCGTCCCTCGAGCAGGCGCTCCAAGCCGCGCTGGATCAGGCGCTCGGTCTGCGTATCGATGTTGCTGGTGGCTTCGTCGAGGATTAGCACGCGGGGATCGGCGAGGAGCGCGCGGGCGAAAGCGAGCAACTGCCGTTGGCCCGTGGACAAGAGGGCGCCGCCCTCCTTGATATCGGTGAGATAGCCGTCTTCCATATTGACAATGAAGTCGTGCGCGCCGACCGCCTTCGCCGCGGCGACGACTTCCTCGTCGCTGGCTTTCAAGCGGCCATAGCGAATGTTCTCCAAAACCGAGCCGGAGAAGAGGTGGGTATCTTGGGGGACGACGCTTATCTGTCGCCGCAGGCTGTTCTGCGTCACGCGCTTGAGGTCGTGGCCGTCGACGGAGACTCGGCCTTGAGTCACGTCGTGGAAGCGCATGATGAGCTTGACCATGGTGGTTTTTCCAGCGCCGGTGTGGCCTACGAAGGCGACGCGCGCGCCAGCCGGCACCTCAAGATTGATGTTGTCCAGGACCAGAGGACCATCGGGCGAGTAGCGAAAGGCGACATCTTCAAAGCGAATATGACCGCTGATTTTCGGCAGGTCGTCGGCGACGATTTCATCGCGGACTTCGACCGGGAAGTCCATCAGTTTGAAGATGCGATAGCCGGATGCGATGACGCTTTGGAGCAGGTTGTAACGCTGCGCCAGGAGACGAATTGGGAAGAAGAACTGTTGAATATACAGGATAAATGCCAGCAGCACGCCGACGGTGATGCGGTCATCCAGGACAAGTGTGCCGCCGACGAAGATCAGCGTGCCGGTGGCGACGCCGCCGATCATCTCGACGGTGGGATAGAAAACGCCGGCGATCAGCGCGGCTTTGACACCGGCCGAGCGGCTGGCTTCGTTGATCTCGCCGGAGAAGCGCTGGTAGTTGTAGGATTGCCGGGCGAAGGCTTGGGTGACGCGGACGCCGGTGAAAGCCTCGGAGAGTTCAGCGTTGACTTTGGCGTTGGCGTCGGAGACGCGCAGATAGGCGGCGCGCGCGTGTATGCGCCAGAAGTTGGCGATGATCAGCAGAACGATGAGCACAGTGAAGGCGACGGCGGTGAGGGGGACATTGATCACGAGCATGGAGATGATGATGCCGAAGAGCATAAGGACTTCGCGGATGGTGCCGACGGCGGCGAAGGTGACGGCTTCGCGCACGACGTTGACATCGCTGACGATGCGGGCGATGAGTCGGCCGGCTTCGTATTCGGCGAAGAAACTGATTGAAAGATACTGGATGTGTTCAAATAGTTGATCACGCAAGGTCTTGATAATCGTCTGGCCGATGACTGCCATATTGCCCAATTGGATGCGGAAGCCGATGAAACCGAGCACCTGAATGCCAATGAAGACGAGCACGCCGCCGATGAGAATCGAGAGCTCGCCGGCGCGAATGCCTTCGTCGATTGCCCAACCGATGATTGGCGGTCCGGCGACATTGGCGACAACGCTGAAGAGCATGGCAAAGACGGCGACGGCGAATTCGCGCCGATGCGGCTTGATGTAGGACAGGAGCCGGAGGATCACGTCGCGGTCGAAGCCGGGTTTGTGCTCGTCTTCGATTTCGAGGATATTCGGCTCAGCCTGTTTGCTCTTGTCGGGGGGCGAGGCCTTGGTGTTGCTCCCGGTTTTTGCAGCCATAGTCTCCTTTAGACGTTTGCGCTTTAGGGCGTGTACTTGCCTGTGAGGCGTTCGATTAGTTCGCGGAATTGCTGGGTCGAGCGGCGTTCTTCCAAGGGCAGTTGAATGACGCCGGAGATGATCGCTTCGCGGCGGACGCGCTGCTGTTCCTGCAGTTGCAGCTTGTAAATCTCTTCGTAGAGTCCGCCGTCTTTGAGCAGGGCGTCGTGCGTGCCTCGCTGGATAATCACGCCGTCGCGCAGCACGATGATCTGGTCGGCGTTGAGGATGGTGCTCATTCGCTGGGCGATCACGAAGGTCGTGCGCCCGACCATGATGCGGTCTAGCGCCTGCTGAATCAGGTGTTCGGTCTGGGTGTCGACGCTGCTGGTGGCGTCATCGAGGATGAGGATGCGCGGGTCTATGAGCAGGGCGCGGGCGATGGCGACGCGCTGCTTCTGCCCGCCGGACAGGGTGACGCCGCGTTCGCCGACGACTGTCTGATAGCCGTCGGGGAATTCGGTGATGAAGTCGTGGGCATTGGCGGCTTTGGCGGCTTCCACGATAGCGGACTTGGAGGCGGAGGGGTTGCCGTAAGCGATGTTCTCCTCGATGGTGGCGGAGAAGAGCAGCGACTGCTGCATGACGATGCCGATCTGGCTGCGCAGGCAATCCAGGTCATAGTCGCGGACGTCGACGCCGTCGATCGTGACGGCGCCATCGGTGACATCGTAGAAGCGGGGGATCAGATTAGCGATTGTCGTCTTGCCGGAGCCGGTCAAGCCGATGATTGCCACGACTTCTCCCGGTTTGGCTTCGAGGCTTGCGTTTTTCACGACCGCCGGGCTGATGGCGGAATAACTGGTGCTAACTCGGTTGAACTTGACATGCCCGCGGATGTCGCGTTTTACGGTGTTGGTCTTATCGACTAGCAATTCGGTCTCGTCGAGGACTTCAAAGACGCGTTCGCCGCTGGCTACCGCTTGGGTCGTCAGCAGGATGACGAAGCCGACGAAGCGCAGGGGCTGCGCCAGTAGCAGCACATAGGCGTTGAAGGTGACGATCAGACCGACGGAGATATTCGCCAAGCCCTGCCGCTCCATCAGCCCGCCGAAAAGCAGAACCAGGGCGGTGGAGAGGGCGGCCAGAAAGGCGCTCGCCGGCAGGTAGGTGATCCACTGGGTGATGAAGCCGAGTTGCTCGTTGTACAAGTTGGTATTTTCTTTGTGGAAGCGGTCAATTTCGTATTGCTCGCGGGCGAATACGCGAACGACTTCGGCGCCGAGCGCATTCTCCTGGATGTGGTTGCTGATCGCCTGCATACGCGTCATGACTTGCTTCCAGCGTGGATGAACGCGCATAACAAACTGTTGCGAATAGAGCGTCAAGGGCACAAGCGGCAGCAGGGCGACGATGGCGAGCAGGGGACTGGTGGCGAGCATGATGGCGACGACGCCGATCAGCAGGAGGATGACGTTCAATCCGTCCATGAGGCCGAAGGAGAAGTAGCGCATGATCTCGTTGACATCGCTGATGGAGCGCGTGACGATAGTGCCGACCTGGGCGTTGTCGTGGTAGGTGAACGACTGCCGCTGCACTTTATCGTAGAGTTCGTTGCGGATGTCGTAGGAAATGCAATGCGCCAGGCGCTCGCCGAAGTAACGGCCGAAGAAGGCGGTCACGCCGCGCAAGACGCCCAAGCCAACCACCAGCAAGCCGGCGTTGAGCATAAAGGCGCTGTCTTTGGCGGCGATGCCGATATCGACAACATCGCGCAGGATGTAGGGCACGGCGACCGCCAGGATGTTTGTGCCGATGATGCCGACGAAAGCCGTCAACACGGAAGCGCGATAACGCCACAGGTATCGCATCAGACGCAGCCAGATACGAAAGGCGGTGAGCGATGCGGGCTTGGCGAATGTCTGAGCGCGCGATTTGGACGCGGCGGATGCCATTAGGCGACTCCCGGAGGCTGTTCTCAAGCGCGCGTCCGGGACGGGCCAGACGTGCGCTCGCTGCGAATGAGGCACAATCTGCCAGTTTACAGCAGGGCGCTTGCCTTTACTACACGCAGACGCGGCAATCGGGCAAGTGGGCGCCGGGGGCGGATTGACACTGGCAATCTTGCGGGCAGGCGTCAAAATACAGGCGATAGGGTTCTCAAGCGCAAGGGACAGAAGATATGGCAGACATCAAGCCGGTTGCGGCGCAATTGTATTCGCTGCGCGAAGAATTAGCACGGGACTTTGAAGGCACGGTCAGGGGAGTGGCGGAGATTGGCTACGCTGGCGTGGAGCCCTTCGGCGGCATGCCGGGCGGCCTGGAGGCGTCGGCGGAGTTGTTCCGCGAGCTGGAGCTTGAGGTGTGCAGCAGCCATGTGCCCTTTCCCGATGAGGCCAACCAGGATGAGGTGCTGGCGATCGCGGAGGCTTATGGCTTGAGCCGCGTTTGCGTCGCCTATTTGCCGCCGGGGGAATTCGAGACGGTCGACGCGATCAAGCGCGCTTGCGAGAGACTCAATCGCGCCGGTGAATTCGCGCGCGCGAACGGACTTGCCTTGGGCTATCACAATCATTGGTGGGAGTTCAAGCAGCTCAACGGCAGCGCGACCCTGGAGTTGATACTCGAAGAACTCGATGAGAGCGTATTCTTGCAGATTGATACGTACTGGGCGCAGGTTGGCGGTCTGGATGCGATTGATGTGGTCAAGCGTGTGGGGGCGCGGGCGCCGTTGATTCATCTCAAGGACGGACCGCTTAACACCGACGGAGATATGACGGCGGTTGGCGGCGGCAAGATGGATGTGCCGGGCATCGTCGAGGCGGCGGCAGAGACTGCCGAGTGGCATATCGTCGAGTTGGACCGTTGCGCGACCGATATGCTGCAAGCGGTGCGCGATAGCTACACGTATCTGACCGCGAACGGACTGGCGCGCGGCAAGCGTTAGAGGCGCCAGCCGCGGAAAGCGGGAAAATGATTATGCGCATAGCCATCAACCAACTGCGCAGGACGACGCGTTTAGCGATCAAGGCGCAAGGCTACAACGCGGAAGATACCGAGGTCATCCTCGATATCATCCTGTACGCTCAACTGCGCGGCAATAATCAAAATGTGATCAAGCTGCTTGGCGCGGGAATGCCCGCCAATCCGGGCGCGGGCAGAATCTCGGTGGTACGGGAGACCAAGCTGTCAGCGCTGTTGGATGGCGGCTGGAACCAGGGCATGGTGGTCGTTTCGCGGGCGACTGACCTGGCGCGCGAGAAAGCCAAAGCGCATGGGTTTGGCATTGTCGGCTCGCAGCGGACAAATTCGCCGACGGGCGCGATCGGTTACTACGCGCGTCAACTGGCGGATGCCGGTCTCATCGGCTTCGTTTTTTCCGGTTCGCCCGAGTTGATGGCGATGCATGGGTCATACGAGCCCTTCCTCGGCACCAATCCGCTGGCGGTCGGCATTCCAACCGCGGGCGCGCCACTGGTCTTTGATATGGCGACAGCGGCGATGGCTTGGTACGGCATTATTCTGGCGCAGGCCGAGGGCGAGTCCATTCCTGAAGGCGTCGCCTATGACCGCGAGGGCCGGCTGACGACGGATCCGGCGGCGGCGCTGGCTGGGGCGATCAAAGCCTTTGGCGGTTACAAGGGCTCGGCGTTGGCGCTGATCGTCGAGATGCTGACGCGGGCGCTGGTCGGGGCGACGCGCAAAGAGGATGGCACGAAGCTGGATTGGGGCAACTTGGTTTTCGCGATCGATCCGGCGCTGTTGGCGGAAGACCTGGCGAGTTTCCAGGCGCAAGCAAGCGACTTGATCGCGCGTGTTAAGCGTCTCGCGCTTTTGCCGGGCGTGGACGAGATCCTGACGCCGGGCGAACGCGGCGATCGGATTCAGCAAGCGAATCTGACGGCGGGCGCCCTTGAGCTGGACGCGAAGGTCTGGCAGGAACTGCAGGCTGTGGCGGCCTCAGCCGACGATGCCAATTGAGGGCAACATGCGCTCGTAGACGACGCCCGGGCGTCCGCGCCGGTCGGATGGCGTATTGGCGAGACCGCCCCGGACGAAGAGATGGCAGGAGCCTTCGCCGCTGAGGTTCAAGGCGTCAACGGCGCCGGCCTTCAACAGTAATGCAGTCAACTCCTTCAGGATGGCGCCAGCGCTATCGAGCGGGGTGCGGCTGGCTGGTTCACAGCCATCGACCATTAGCAGAACCAGATCGCCGTCAGACTTGATGCCCAGCGCCAGCCTGGCTTTGCGCTCGTCGGCGCCGGCGAAGTCCATGTGGACGGGCGAAATGCCAGGGAATTCGCTGCGGCTCGCCCAGAACTCTTCGTCATGCGCCGCCCCGCCGAAGGTTTCGCTCCCGTCGCGAAGGAGAATGGGACCGGCCTGAATGCCGGCGACGACCGGACCAAGTTTCGGGGCGAAGCTGAATTCGACCCAGGCGTCAGCGATAATTTGTTCCGGCGCGCCAGCGGGAAGCGCGTCGGCGGCAAGCGACAGCACGAATCCATTTTGCGGAAGTTGCAGTCCGCCGCCGCGTTTCCAGCTTACGACTTGCCGGTTGACCAGGACAAACTCGAGTCGATCGGCTGCCTCGGGCGTACGCTGCAAT
The DNA here is from genome assembly GCA_022824465.1 of Anaerolineae bacterium. Lineage (GTDB taxonomy): Bacteria > Chloroflexota > Anaerolineae > Aggregatilineales > Phototrophicaceae > UBA6055. Next base: position 7,877 of record JAJDZV010000010.1, on the reverse strand, counting down.
GGGCGATCTTCGCGCTGCAATCGGCCGGCTCTCGTGTAGAGCGCGATGGGAACTGATGTGGCGGGATTGACCTGAAAGCGATAATCGCGCTCGCCGTCGGCGCTCAGCGAGATCTCGCCCGGGAAGGTCAAGGCGATGTCGCTCAAGCTGATGACATCAATGCGCCAGCATTCGCCGTCAAAGAGCAGGGCGCCGCGGCGATAGATTGGCGGACGCAGGATTGTATTGGCGGCCGCCATCAGCCCGATGGCGTCGCCGTAGCCGGAATGGTGGCTGATGAGGTCGTCATGTTCGTGCAGGAAGTGCGATGTATTAAACACCACTTGGCGCTCATGGTTCTGGACGAAGTGGCGGATGAAATCGCAGCGGCCAATGCGGGCGAAGTTCTGGGCGACGTTGAAGGGGCGGAATACGCGCGGCTGATAGGTGCCGCGCTCGATGTTGGGATAGAGGTCGAGTTGGATCGCGTCTTCAAGCCAGCGCAATACGGCGTCGGCGCGGGCGCGCCAATCACGGTGTTCGTCGGGGATATCGACTTTCCATTCGTAGGTGTCGCCCAGGTACTCGTGCAATTGCAGCCAGCCGGCCGCCAGGAGCTTGCGCAGGGTGTAAGTGATGAATGAGTTGGCGCTGATGATTTGCTCGCCGTCATCGGTTTCCAGGCTGACTCCGGGGAATATCTGGCTGGCGCGGCGATCAGTCTGCATGGCGGTCCAGGTGAGGATATGCGGGTTGGTCTCGCTGCGGGCTTGGGCGCGAGCGTACTGCATGCGAGCGATATCCTGCTGGCGGATGTAGCTGCTCATTGGGTGCAGGTCTTCGAATTTGAGGCGATCGCTTGGGATATCGACGCGGTAAATGGTGGACCAAGCGCCGTCGTTTAGCTGGATTCGGTCGCGCAGATAATCAATAGCTGGCATCAAGTGGCCCCTGGCTGTGATGGCTTTCCACCAGTATAAGGTCATAAGGGCGCCGGGCAAAACCTCAGCGTGGTTGAACGGGTCTTGGGGCGCGGGCGGAAAACGCAAAAGCCCCCACTCGGCAAGCGGGGGCGGGAGCGAGGGAAAGGCAGCTAGCGACTGCCTAATGCTATTGGCACTTCGAGTTCGCGCGCGCCGTCGCGCAGCACAGAGAGGGTAATCGTTTGGTCGGGCCGGGTATTGCGAGCCAGGTAGGTGATGAGATCGTTCATCCCTTTGATTGGCGCGCCATCGACGGCGGTGATGATGTCAGCGCGCATGCCAACCAGCTCGTCGTCGAGGTTTAGCATGCGCGTGATCTCGCGCAAGCCAGCGCCGGCCGAGGGACCGTCGTCGATAACTTCGCGGATGACTACGCCGCGGAAGTTGTTCGGCAGATCGAGCGATTCGATGGCGTTGATGTTGACGTCAAAGCCGGAGATGCCTAGGTAGCTGTAGGTCATTTCGCCGGTATCAATGAGCGTGGCGGCGACGCGCTGTGTTAGATTTGAGGGAATCGCGAAGCCGACGCCGGCGCTGCTGCGGGCGGCGCTGATTATCTGCGAATTCACGCCGATGACTTCGCCATCAAGGTTGATGAGCGGACCGCCGCTGTTGCCGGGGTTTATCGAGGCGTCGGTCTGGATTACGCCGCCGATGGAGAATTCGGTCAAGCCCTGAATGGTGCGGTCGACGGCGCTAATGATGCCCGAAGTCAGGGTCCAGCCTTGACTGAAAGGGCTGCCTATGGCGAGCGCCGTCTGGCCCACGATGAGCTGGTCGGAATCGGCGAAGGCAATCGGCTGCAGTTGATCGGCCGGGACGTCGACCTTGAGGACCGCCAGATCGGAGGCCGGATCGCTGCCGACCAGGTGGGCGCGGATGATGGCGCCTTCGAGGAATTCGACGACGATCTCGTCAGCTTCTTCGACGACGTGGGCGTTGGTTACGATATGACCGGCGCGGTCGATGACGAAGCCGGAGCCGCCGCCGGCGCCCTCAGCCGTCGCCACACTAATGGCGACGACGGATGGACTGGCGTTCTGGTAGATATCGGCGAAGATGTCGTTGGGATGGGTGACGATTCCGATGGCTTGAATGCCGGGCAAGGGCAAGGCGCCAAACAGCGCGGCGACTGCAAACAGGCTGATGGCCGCGGGAAGCAAGATCTTGCTTGCGATTGATTTCATTGCGCGCTCCTTTCGTTGCGGTGAATGTGAACAATTCTTCACAGCTATGGTAGGAGCGGGCTGTTAGGAATCCTTTTCGCTTGTGCAAAAACCCTGTAAACGTAGCTTAGGAATCGGTTAGCCGATCAGATGCAGCGCCTCTTGACGGCCGTGCAGCCAACGCATGGCGCCGTGGGTCAGCGCGGCGTCTTCTTCCAGCATAATGCGGACGTCCTGGTCGCCCCATTCGGGCACGCTTTTGAGAATGTTAAGCTCAATAGAATAGACCGTGTCGTCAAAGAGCGGGTATTCGCCTGGACCGGGCACGAAATCTTGCTGGTCCCACATGCCAATAATGGGTCCGGCCGCGTGGCCATGATATCCGAGCGGATGGGTGTAGACCTGCGCGCGTATGCCCTCGGCGACGGCCGCTTTCAGAATGCAGCGCAACACGTCGTTACCTGACTTTCCAATTTGCATATGCTCAAGATGAATATCTTGAAGTTGGTTGGCGTCGCGAAGCGCGTCGCGCAAACCGGCGGGCGCATCGCTTTCGCCTGGGCGCAAGACGTAAGCATGCTGCTGCTGATCGGTCGCCAGTCCCAAGTAGTGAAAGCCCATATCGCAATGCAGCAGGTCGCCCGGCTGGATGGTGACGCAAGGCGAATCGATGAAGTTGAAAGACTTGCCCGGCGCCTGCACATCAATGGTGGGCTGGAACCAGGCGCTAAAACCGGCGTCTTGCATGGTTTGGCGCATCCACCAGACGACATCGTCGGTCGTGGTGATGCCCGGGTGTATAACGGCGGTGGAAAAAGCGCGGGCGATGATTTGATGTCCGATCTCGGCGAGGCGGGCGTAGGCGGTGATCTCCTCTGGCAGGCGCCGCTCGAGCCAGCCGACGCAGAGTCGCTCGGCGCTGACCAGCCTGCTAACGTAGGGTTCAGCCAGGGCGTCGCCGATGAGTTGATGCTCGGTCTGCGAAATGCCGTCGCCGAAGGAGAAGATACCGGACTTATTGATGCCGATGCGCTTGGGATCGCGCTCCCGAACAAGCCGAGACAGGCAGGCATGTTGGTCGCCGTCTTCGTCCGGGTCCCAGGCGGCTTCGTAGTATCCTTCGTAGCCATAGCGCGAGAGGGTCAGTCGCTCCAGGCTGCCGTCGGCGTTTCGCGCAAATACCAGAATCGTGCGGCGGCGAGCGGACATCGACGCGGCGGGCAGCATAGACAGGATCACCGGATCTTCGTTGTATTCGCGGCAGGCGATGATCCACATATCCACGTTTTCGCGCGCCATCAGCTCCGGGATGATGCGGTCAAGCCGCGTCTTCAGCCAAGCGTCCACGACCTCGGCTTGCTTTCGCAGGGACAAGATGTCAATTGCCAAACCCATGTTGCCGGTTCCTTTCGCCGATGCGCGCCTCAGGTCATTGCCATGGCGGATTTCCAATGCAGCCTAAGCGCCGCTTTACCGCGCTGATAGGAAAGAAAGAGATAGGCCAGTTCGAAGCCGTGCCCGAGCGTCAAGCCGAGCGCGGCGGCGGTAATCCCGTGCATGCCGAGGGCGATGCCGCCCCAAACGATCGCCGCTGTCAGGACGAAACCCAGGCTTATCGCCTGATAGATGGCAAAGGTCCGATTGCAGAGCATGAGCAAGGCGCGAAAGTAACTATGCAGCGTCGTAAGCAGCGGCAGCAGGAACGCGGCTTGCGCGCCGATGACCACCAGCTTCCGCAGGTCATCCGGGACGCCAAGAATAGCGCCGAGATAAATCTGAATGAGCGGCGTGCTGGCGAAAATCAGCATGATGAGGCTGAGGCAGGCGCCGAGGCGAAGCGTAAAGTTGCGCAGCAGGCGGTGATTGGTCTCGCTGTCGTCCAATGAAATGACGACTTCCTGATAGGCCATGCCGCCCGAACGCATGAACCACATGAGCGACAGAATGATAGGCCAGGCGGCCAGGCTTTGCACGGCGTCCGGCATGCTCGCCAGCCCGCGCTCGATCGCCGGATTCACCATCATGGTGATTATGCTGGTGATCGCCAGCGGCAAGTGAAATCTGGCGGCTTGGCGGTAGGTGATTGGCGGACGGTTGGGCGGGCGCGGCGTTTCGAGGAGCTGGTTGACATCTGTGCGCGAAACTAGATACGTGTAGCTGGCTTCAGCGATGACGGCGAGGAGAAGGGCGACCGCGCCGATTTCTATGCCGACGAGGGTGGTCACGGCGCCCAAGCCAATCGCCACGCTGCCGGAGACCAGCACCCGGACGAGCGTGCCGAAGCCCACATAGCGCGTGTTGCCCGCGCGTATGATGACGCCCTGGTGAAAGCGGCGGTAACCGATGAAGGCGCCCCACAAGAACATGATCCTCATGCCGGGGCGTGTCGCCTCAATGATGTGCTGCGGAATACCAAGCACGTCTCCCAGATAAATATCGAGCAGCGGCGTAAATGCCATCAACAGCGCCGCGACAGCAATCAGCGTGTTGACACCCATCATGAAGCGCCAAAGCAGGCGAAACGACTGCCGATCGCGCGCGAGGGCATTGCTGGTGGCCAGCAGCATGATGATCGGCGTTTCAAGCAAAACGGACAAAGTGAACATCAAGCCGAAAGCGGCTAACTGCGTCTCGGCATCGGGCTTGCGGCTGATAACACCCTGGATGCCGGCGCTTTCCACCGACATCAGCAGCCACGCCAGCGCCAGCGGCAGCCAGAATCGGAACACTTGTCGGTAGGTCACGTCGCGTCAGTTTCTCGTTGGCGTCTCATCAGACTGCTATTGTAAATGACCTGTCAGTGATATGATAGCAGCGGCCCGGCGACGAAGGCGCGGGTCGAGCCAGGAAGCCAGGGACAATCAACTTTGCGGACTTGACAGCGAATGCCCCCAATGTTACGCTATACGAGTTGTCTGGGGGCGTGGTGTAGCGGTTAACATGCCGGCCTGTCAAGCCGGAGATCGCGGGTTCAAATCCCGTCGCTCCCGTCAGTCGGAGGCGCCAGCGTGGCGTCTCCTTTTGGTTTCGGCGCGGAATTATGGTTTTCAACGCCTCCATTCGGTACGTCGCTGACAAGCTATTCGTTGACGCGGTGGACGTCAGCGCGATCGTCCGAGAGACCGGGACTCCGACTTATGTCTACAGCCTCGGGCGCGCGCGAGACAACATCCGTCGATTGCAGTCCGCCTTTGCCCGGCTTGAGGCGCGGATCCATTTCAGCGTAAAGTCTAATGGCAGCCTGGCGCTGCTTCGAGCGCTGAAGGACGAAGGCGTCGGTTTCGATTGCGTCAGCGCTGGCGAGATTCGCTTGGCTTTGGAAGCGGGCGCGACAGGCGACGACATCGTCTTCGCTGGTGTTGGCAAGACGCGCGACGAGATCGCCTACGCTGTCACGCAAGGCATCGGCTGGTTCAATGTCGAGAATGCGCTCGAGCTGCGTTATATCGACGAGGCGGCGGCCGACGCCGGACTCGATGCCATTAGCGTGGCGCTGCGGCTGAACCCGCAGATTGAGGCGAAGACGCATCCGCACTTGGCGACCGGGCATGGCGCGGCCAAGTTTGGCTTGACGGCCGATGTCATCGGCGAGCTCTTGGCGAATCAGGCTGCGTATCCGCGTCTGGATTTCGCCGGCATCCACATGCATATCGGCAGTCAGCTCGGTGATTCTGCGGCAACGCTGGCGGCGGTTGACAGCTTGCTCGCGTTGATTCGTCCCTGGCGACATATTACGACGATCAACATTGGCGGAGGGCTCCCGGTCGCTTATCGCTGGGACGAGACGCTTCCTGCGCTTGAGGATCTAGTCGACGCGCTGGCGCCGCGCTTGTGCGGTTACGGAGTCTTGTTCGAGCCGGGTCGCGCAATTGTGGCGGACGCGGGCATCCTGGTCGCGGAGATACTCTATGTCAAGCGGCAGGCGGGGCAGGTCTTCTATATTGTTGACGCGAGCATGGCGGAGTTGCTGCGCCCCGCGCTTTACGACGCCTATCACGAAGTAGCGCCTCTGCAAACGACCGATGGCGAAATGACCACGGCGCAAGTGGTTGGGCCGGTCTGCGAAACGGCCGATGTATTGGCGCGCGACCGGCGGCTGCCGATGCTGCAAGAAGGCGATAAGCTGGCGCTGCTGACGGCCGGCGCTTATGGAATGGCGATGGCGAGCAATTACAATGCGCGTCCACGCCCGGCGGAAGTGGTGGTGGATGGCGGCGCCTGGCGGGTCAGCCGGCGGCGGGAGACACTAGAGGATTTAATTCAGTACGAAACGTGATGTGGGTGCTATTAGTCGAAATCGTTTCCGGACCAGCTAGGGCCGAAACCATCGCGGAAACTACGCAGAGCACCTTCAGCTGCTTGAACAGCGAGCAGTTGTTCGCCAAGAAAGTTCTCATCAAGTCGTTCAGCTAACCATGAGCCTTCGTCATTCCTTAGAACGAAAACGTTTGATCTACCTCCCACGCCCAGTCCAGCGTTTACTCTACTCACGTGGTCAAGCGTCCAGACTACGCTGAAAATGCCCTCTGCCACGTTTTGCGGGAACTCATCCCTCCAAAGCGTATGCCTAATGAAAGCCAAGAATGGGTCTGCTTGCCGGTTACCCGTTCCTATGGAAAAGAATGGTGATTCCAGTGTGATCTCGCCACACTGCGCACATTCATCAAAGAAAAGGAGGACATGCGCGTTTTCAAATGGAAATGCCATGAGAGAATGGCAACGCACAGCTTCATACACGTCGTTTCCGAATCGTTCCTTGGCTTCGTCTGCACGCTTCAGTGCTTGTGATATCTGAGACCACATGATCTCTGATATTTCATTCTTAGCAGCGGTAACATCAGTTTGCCGCCTGACGCTTGTCCAGCTACGTCGAAGACTTTCATTTATGAGCTGGCTAAGGCCCACTGCTCCGGCGTTAGCAATAAAGGCATCATCTGCAATGAATTGAATCTTGTTCCCCACTTCCTGTTCGATCTCAGATCCATAAGTAGTAATGCTGTCTGCGCCGATGACAATGCCATCTGGACACTTTACTCCGATGATAAGGGTCATGATTAAGCTAATTCTGAAATACGCTGTTTTCCCGGAATGAGGGATACATCCGGTAAACTTCGCGAACAAGCTCTTGAAAGGAAAGCTCTCGCGCCCAACGAACTTTGTCGACGATGAACGACGATACTTCTTCGGGCATATTTTCAATCTCCGTCGTGTATCCACGGACAGTTGCCGCGTATTCTCTCCAGCCGCCTCTTGGGTTGATGGAAACCCAGATTTTCCCTTCGCGCTCAAGTTGTTCGGCGTCACGGTATATTTCCGGGGAAAAGGGACCATAGTCGTACTTACGAAATTTGTAATAGTCATCAGGCATGTACGAACTACATTCCATTCCCAAACGGAACGCCACCTTCTGCAACTGAGCCGGCGTAAGGGGCTCGCCTTTAGCAGCAGCGATGATCTTTAGAAGTAAATCAGCGCGATTCATTTTGTGCCTTCCTCATACAATTGCGCACCCTTAGATGTCAATTAAGCACAGTCTAGCACATTTGTTTTGAAAGTTCAACTCAATATCGCGCCAATCGAAAAAGACCCATTCCGGGTCTCGCAATAAGTGCTGATGGGAAGATTTGAACTTCCGACCTCGCGATTATGAGTCGCGCGCTCTAACCAGCTGAGCTACATCAGCTCAATAGCGGGGGCTGGATTCGAACCAACGACCTTTGGGTTATGAGCCCAACGAGCTACCACTGCT
>JAJDZV010000013.1 GCA_022824465.1 Anaerolineae bacterium | reverse complement strand
CGTGAGACAGGTCGGTCTCTATCCGCTGTGGGCGTTGGGAATTTGCGAGGAGTTGCCCCTAGTACGAGAGGACCGGGGTGGACGAAGCGCTCGTGAGTCAGTTGTCGCGCCGGCGGCATAGCTGAGTAGCGACCTTCGGGAGGGATAACCGCTGAAAGCATCTAAGTGGGAAGCCAGCCTCAAGACGAGATTCCCCATTGGTATAACCAAGTAAGACCGCTGGGAGACTACCAGTTAGATAGGCGGGGGGTGTAAGCGCAGTAATGCGTGCAGCTGACCCGTACTAATGGTCGAGGGCTTTCCGTACCATCGTGCGGGATGTCTGGTTGTTATGGCGCGCGCGCCAGGTATGAATGCCAAGCGTTGATTATGAGCTGACATGAGACCGCCTACAGAAGAGGGGGCGGGCATGGCAGCGGAGTGTTGGTGGCTAGAGCCGCGGGGGTACACCCGGCATCATCCCGAACCCGGCAGTTAAGCCCGCGAGCGCAGATGGTACTGCATTGGAGACGATGTGGGAGAGTATGCCGCCGCCAACACTTCCCTGCTTTGCCCGCCCCCTCTTTTTGCTTCCCACGACGGTTGCGTGCAAGGTCCATTGCTTTAGCCGATCGCATAGCCCTTCGACATGGCGCGCGAGTAATACGCGCAGCCGGACAAGACGTGAACATCCGCTATCAGCGCTGTAAAATCCTTTGTGTTCAGCGGAGTCGTTGGCGCGCGACATGAACGGCGCAAAAGATCTATATGCCGAAAACCGATACCACGAGATAGGGACAGGCTGCTCGCCGCAGTCGCAATCCGCGTATCAATCGGCGCCTACTTCGTCGGTTTCTGTCCGGATTGTGTCATTCGGCGGAAGCAGATGATGCCTCGCCGCCGCTGGAATTGCCGGCAGCTGCGCGCGCTTGCGGTCTGCGGCATAGGTATCGGCAACGTTTCATTCTTTGCTATTTCCTACTTTCGCTATAATTGAATGCCAGACACCGTGCCAAGATCTTCATCAACGGACGCCTAGACCTCTTGCCATGAGCCTTCACAAAAGCGCTGTTCTTCTTTGCCTGCTTGTTGTCTTCGCGATCAATATCGCAAAGCTCAACAGCCGGCCCGTAACCATTGACGACCTCGATTCCATAAAGCATCTGTACGGACTCTCATTGAAGGATTCCTTCAGCCTGCCCCAAACGATTCAGAGCGTAGCGAAGCTAAGCCCGGAACATGCCCCGGGCTACGCCTTGATCCTGAATATCTGGCGCCGGATAGTCGGCGAAGACATGTTCCAAGCGCGGCTGGCATCGGTGTATTTTGCCCTCCTGGGCGTAGCGCTGTCGTATCGTCTTGCGCTGCTCACAAGGGATCGCAGAGCGGCGCTTGCCGCGCCCTTCATCTTGGCTCTCTTCGCATTTCTCCAGTACTATTCGCAGATTGCCCGGGTGTATTCGCTATTGCCATTGGCTAGTGGCTGGGTGCTCTGGAGCTATTGGCGACTTCTCAATGCGCCAAAGTCGACGCGCTGGATGTGGCTGTCTCTTTTCGCATCGGTGGCGGGCATCCTGTATCTTCACTATGTCGGCGCGCTGCTTCTGGCGTCCGTTGCCATATACCACTTGGCATTCGCGAAAAAGGACAGACGCTGGTTGCTCATTGTTGCTGTGGTGGCGATGGCTTGCCTCCTTTTCACTCCCTGGTTACCGGTCGCTCTTCGCGGATTCTCGCGCAGCCAGAGTTCACTCGCCAAGTCACTGTTGAGCTTGCCCGAAGCGCTTGCGGCGCTTTCGCGCATCTACGCCAACGGTCTTTGGGTTTTGCCCTTGGCCGCCTCCGCCCTGTTGATAATCAATCGCAGGCGCTTGACCGACGGCGAGCGCTTCCTGGCGGCGACTGCGATGACCTTGTTCGCGCTGATCTTGCTTGTGAACGAGGTCTCGCCCATACTGGTCGCGAGGCGGATGCGCTACACGCTGATTCTGACCCTGCCATTGAGCTGCGCTTACGCAATCGCCCTGTGTCGCTTGCCTGGCTGGCAAGCGCTGCGACTGCCGTTCTTGGTGGCTTGGCTCGTTGCTTCATTGGCATACGCCGGCTCAGAGGACTTGGAGGTCTTTAGCAATCGACGCTCCTTGGACCTGGAAAAGGTCCCGCATTACCAGGACTTCATTTATGAATCCGCCAAGCTGCCGGGTTTCAACGAGCCCATCTTGAGCTTTCTGCCCGATCACTCGAGCGCGATTAACATGGCGCTGCCCTATTACCGCCATCAACTTTCTGATTGGGAGCACGTCTTGAACATGTCGCGCGATGAGCAGGGGCGCCTGCTGATTGAAAGCTCGCTGTCCACCTATGCGTCGCCCGAAGCCATCGCTAGCAACAGCCAAGGCATCTGGCTGATTCATAATCCCGCGCTTACCAACGAATCCGAGCTTGAAAGCGATTTCGCTTGGTTCACGCGGCTATTCCGCTTCTGCAAGCGATTTGTGGAAAAACCGGAAAGCATCATAGATTATTACTTGAAGCCGTCGATTCCTTGCGAACTGGTCACGGATGAGCAGCCCTTCGCCATCCGCTACGACAACGGCGCCGAGCTGGGCAACCTGGCAACCGATCTGCAGTCAGAGTCGCTGGCCCTATACCTCAGATGGCGACAGGCAATCGACAAAGACTATGCGTTCACGCTGCAGATCTTCGACAGCGACGGAAGCAAAGTCGGGCAGTTCGATAAAGTTATCAGCGGAGATCCCATCGACATTGCCGAATTTGATCTGTCCAGCCTTTCAGCCGGAGAACATGTCGTCAGGCTCATCGTATATCACCGCGAAACGCTTGCCAGCCAGCCCGGCGAACTGGAGAGCGGTCCGCAAGCCTTCGAACGCTCGGTGGATGTCGTCCGTTTCACGGTCCACGCATGATGTCGCTCGAGAAGCGAACCGAGCCGCCGGAGCGTCATCGGATGAGAAACGCCGACCATCAGATGCTGACGCTGCCCATTTGCGTCGTGTGCTTGCTCACTATCTTCACGCTCGGCAGCGCCAACCTCAAGCACTTGCCGATTGGCAATGACGAGTACAATTCACTGAGCCACGTACAGCACCCGGAAAACGGCGTCGCTTACGATCTGGCGGCGACCATTCAAAGCGTCGCCGAAAGGAGCCAGCAGCACGGTCCCCTGTATTTCCTGATGCTTAACGCCTGGCGCGTGCTGGCCGGCGCTGACCTGTTTGCCCTTCGTCTGTTTTCGCTCTACTTCGGGCTGCTGACTGTCGCCGCCGCCTATCAATTTGCTCGACAATGCCGCGATCGTCCGCTTGGACTGACGACGCTGCTGGTCGCAAGTTTTCTTGCCTATCAACTCTTCTATAGCCATACGGCGCGAATGTACACGGTGCTGCCGCTCTTCGCCTGCTGGGTCATCTGGTCGTACTGGCATTTGGTCAGCGCAACCGGCGATATTCCGCGTTGGCGCTGGCTCTCGCTGCTAGCCTCAGCCGCCCTGATTCTCTATCTGCATTACTTCGGCTTCATGATCCTGGCTGCCATCGCTATGTATCATGTGCTGTTGCCGGACAAGAATCGGCGCTGGCGGCAGGTGACGCTGCTTCTGGCCTTGGCTGTGCTATGTTTCGTTCCCTGGCTGCCAACCGCCATCGAGGGCTTTTCGCATCGCATCAGCCTTGCGGAAACTCGCCTGCCATGGCTTGATTCATTGTTCACCTATTTCCTGGTGTTCTCAAACGGACTCTTCCTCGCGCCAATCCTGGCGGCAGCTTTGACACTGCGCTATCGTAGCCGCCTGAACCGCATGGAGCGCTTCACTTTGCTGATCACAGCATTCACGCTCGTGCTCACGATCATCGCAAATGAACTGACGCCGATTCTGGTCGAACGGCGAATGCGCTACATGACCCTGCTAACCGTGCCCTTTTGTGGCAGCCTGGCTATCGGCATCCGGTTCCTGCCGCGCTGGACCGCCTTGCGCTATCCTCTGCTGCTCATGTGGTTCGCCGCCTTCGTTGTCTTTTACCGATCGGAAGACCTGCTCCGCTACGCCAACAAGATCGTGCAGAATCTCCACAAGACGCCACATTATCAAGACTTCATCTATGACTCCGGCAAACTGCCCGGGCACAACGAGTTGATTCTGAGTTTCCATCCGGATACGCCAATTACCGTCACAAAGTCGCTGCGATACTACCGCGCCGCCCTTTCCAAATTCGCGCATCTGGTTCATATCTCTTACGATGCGGCTGGCGAACTGAACATACAGAGCGGCCTAACCACCTACGCCACGCTCGACGCGATCGCCGAGAACGCCATCGGCATTTGGGTCATCCATGATCCACAGCAGACGAATCTTGCAGACTTGGATGTCTACACCGATTGGTTCATCCTGCGCTACCAAGCATGCCGACGTTACATCGACAAGCCACATAGCGTCATCACGTACTACTTGCGCGCGGATCTGTCTTGCGACTTGGTCAACGCGGACGATCCCTTCGCCATCCGTTACGACGGCGGCGCGGAGCTAGGCCATCTCATCGCCGACCGCGACGGTCTGTCGCTGATCTTCACCTTGCGCTGGCTGCAAACTGTTGGCGAACAGTACTCGTTCACGCTCCAGCTTTATAACGACGCGGCCGAGAAAGTTGCGCAAGCCGATCGCGTAATCAGCGGTGAACCGGTCGATATCGTCAGCTTTGACCTCTCGATGCTGCCGGCTGGCGACTACGCCGCTCATTTGATCGTCTATGATTTCGCTACCAAGGACAGCCAATCCGGCCTCATCGTCAGTAGCGGAACCCGCTTCGAGCGCGCGGTCGAAGTCGCTCGTTTCACAATTGAGGCTTGAGCGCGGATTACCCGGCGCGGCTGCGTGAAGCTGCCCCGGCTTGCCGTCATCCGCGTCGTTACCTTAGATCTCGAAGGTAGCCAGCAGATATTCGCGCTCGAAGCGTACCTGTGCGCGCAGCGCTGTACCGCCGTCGCTCTTTCCCGATTGCCGGTCATATACGATGAGCATCAGCGCCAGTTCAGTGCCGCCGGGCAGTTCAAGCTCCATTTGGCGCATAGTTGCGGGCTGGCGAACAATGGTGTCGTCAGCCTGTATCACCTTCGTCCCTTGCGCGTCGAATAGCTGGAGCGAATAGCTGAACTTCGTGCCGAGCGGCGCGGCCCAAGCGGAATAGAAGGTCAACTGCTCAGCATCCAAAGCCACCTCGTAGTTGAGCAGACGGACGCCGCTGTCATAGGCAATTTCTTTACCGTCGTTCGCAATCGCCACCTCGCAGGGAATCTCCGGCTTGAGGTAAAGATCCACGGTCCCGTTTGCCCCGTCCCGGTAGCGCCGGCAGAAGCTGTATTTGGCCTGGAACCAGTTGACGAAGATATCCAGCGCGTCCAGGTCGGTCTCCGCCGGATTGTTGACGAGCCAAAGTCCGTTGTTGACTGACTCAATGGCGCGCAGGTCGCGATAAGCATCCTGCGAAGCGCGCAAAGTAATCGCGCCGGCTTCGTCTTGATTTACGCTTACAAGGTGCTTATGGTCGAACATCGCTTGGGAGAGCAAGCGCAACTGCCGTTCATCGGCGGGCAAATCCCGCTGGAAGCCGATCACTGCGCCGTGCCGCTCATGTATTGGCGACGGCAGGAGCAGAACCTCGGCTGCGTGCGCTTCCGACATCAGCTTCGGTATAAAGCTCCGTGGACAGTTGACCTTCAGGTCTACTATGCGGTAGATGCGCGCGTAGTCGTCCTGATAGGCCGGCGTCGCGCCGCTGAAACTGCCGACCACCGCTTGAGTGTCGCGCTGACGCAGATGATAAACCACGTGCGTGAAACCATCGCCGATTAAGCGGTCCAGCGCCGCCAGATACTCGTCGGTATTGTCGAAGCGGCATATCGCCGGTCGGTCGTCGCGCCACTCGCCCAAGATCCTGTTGTCGTAAATGTAGTCGAAGGCGGCGTCGGGCGGCCGGCTGATGGCGCCTTCCACCATCGGGTAGCCGCTTAGCGCCTGATACAGATTGTAGCGCTTGGCGTCTTGCCGCCCCATTGGCACATGGATCAAGACAGGATCTTCTTCTTCCGCCAGCCAGTCGAGGAAGCGGAACTGCTCCTGTGGAATTACGTTTTCCTCGACTGGCACGTAATAATCAATGGCGACTATGCCGACCAGCGCGAGCACCGCCAAAGGACGAGACATCGCTGGCGCGCTCTCTTGCAGCGCTCTAAGCCCGTAGGTCGCCGTAACCGACAGGGGCAAAATCAGGCCCGTGATGAAATGGTCGGCTTCGTAAAAGGAGCTGAAGACCGTCGGCATTAGCCGGTTGAGGGTGTGCTTCGGCAGCCGAATCTGCGGATATTGCGCGCCGTTAATAACAAGAATCGAGCCCAGGCTCAACACCAGGAATAGCGCAAGCAGGCCGAGCCAGGGCAGCATTCTTCGCCGCGCTTTTGTGTTGAATAGCCCGATGCAGATCAATATCATCGGCGCTATGCCCAAATATGCCGCCGCGCTTACGGCTCTCGCATCGAGTGCCCCCGCTGCCTGGTCGATAAGCGGCTTGGTGATGGGGTTTCTGAAGTTCACCAGAAAAGAAATCAGATCAGTGCGGCGTTCCGACTGGCTGCCCCATTCCACCGCCTCCGCTAGCGATTGCGGACTGCTGATCAGCGGATATAGCCGCAAGACGCTAGCCAAGCCAATGCCCAATACTAGCGCGGCAACCAGACGCCAAAAGCGCTTGTCGCGCCACCTTGCGACTGCAAGTGATAGAATCAAGAAGCCCAAAATCGCAACGATACATACGTGCAAATATAGATTCTGAAAGCTGGTTGGGACCGCCAGCAGGCCCGGCGCCATCATGAATGACAGCCGCCTTTCATTGATCCCGCGATGAACGAAGTACAGGCAGAGCGGCAGCGGCGCAACGAACAGAAATCCCGGATGGTTGTAGTGGCTAAGGGCTTGGGGAGCGAAGCCAAATACCATGGCGCCAAAGAGAGCCAGCCACTTGTCCTTGAAGACGTAATGCAGATACATATAGCCGCAGACTGCATTCGCCATGATCATAAGCAGCAGGGCGACGGAATAGGCATTGGACAGCGGCAAAACGGTCATCAGCGAGTTAACGACTACCGAGAGCAGATAGAAGATTGGCTGCGTGACCAGGGACACGCCCTCGGGATAGAATACGAGATTGGTAAAATCACGATCGGCTTGCCCAGTCAACACCAGATTGCCATACCACAGGTCCCAGAACTGGATATAAATGTCGCGGCTGTCGCCCGTTGGCAGCCAGAATACATCCGTGCGGAAGACATAGACAATCATCGGGAATGTCATAACCAGCGTCAAAACCGTGGCGATAGCAACGACCTGCCAGTGCTCCCCTAAGATTCCGCGAAGCCTGCTCAAGCGCCATTCCTTGTCAAATTCGGGCAGTGCGCTAACTTTAGCAGAATCTAGTTCTGGCGCAACTCGGCGCGTATCGGCAGCTTGCCCCTGCGCGATTCCTCACTTATCCTAGTCTTGAGACCTGACGCTCCACTTCCGTGTCCAAGCTTGGGGGAATCCCGCATGCCCAGCAAAATCCGTTTGCGCATCTGCCTCGGTTGCATTCTGCTGCTGCCCGCCATCGCCGTATGGGCCATCGGCGAAAAAGAGGCTGACGACGCGCCCGGCGTTTCGAGTGCGCCCGCATCTGGCGCGGCGCGGATCATCAATGATGAAGGCGGTCCCGTCATCGTTACTGGCGAGTTGAACTACACCAACGCGCATTTCACGAGCGGCGTGGCCGAACCACTCATACTCCTTGAAGACCAGGCCGGCTTCATCGATCGCAACCTGTACTTCATATTCCCGCTGGAATCCCAAGTCCTCGGCCAGATAACCTCCGACTTCTTGACTTCGCCCTTCAACTACAGTCTCGCCCTGCCGCTCGAACCAGCCGGCAGCCTGCGCGATGTCGATAACAATGGCCGGGAAGACATCGGCGTGATGGTCTTCGCCATCGCCTATTGGACCAATCTCTTCGGCGATTCGCTGCTGGAAAAATGTGATATGTACGGCGGCGGCTGGTCGACCGGATACGCCTCCACCCGCGCCAGCCGCGACCCGGAAACGCGACTTGAAATCATCGGCGGCAAGTTCATCATCTACGCGCCCGAAGGCGGGCAAGGTTTCCCCAGCGGCTTCGGCGCCGACGGATTGCTCTTCACCGCGGATGATCCCACTGTCACCGTGCCGCCCGGTTATTCCGTCGTCGATTTGGACGCTGAGCCATTCGTCTTCGACCGCGCCGCCCGCCCCGTCCTGGACCTGCACGAGCCGGAAGAAATCGCCCTGAACGATTTTTCGTCGCTCAGCTACAGCGAAGCCTTCACGGCGATGGTTGATCTCTTCCGCCGCGAATACGCATACACCGAGCTCTACCAACTCGAATGGGATGCGCTGGAATCGGGATACGCGCCCCGCTTCGCCGAGGCGGAAGCAGCGGAAGACGCCGATGCCTACGCGCTGGCCATGCGCGACTTCATCTGGGAGATCCCCGATGGCCACGTGAGCATGCCCCTGTCGCATCTCAGCGTCGTCTTCCGTGAAGAAACCGACGGCGGCTTGGGCCTTTCGCTGTCCGAATTGGATGATGGACGCATCGTCGTTAGTTATTTGCTCGATGGCGGTCCAGCCGCCAATGCCGGCCTGCAGCTTGGCGCGGAGATCCTGTCTTGGGACGGCGGCACGCTGCAAGAGGCGATGGATCGCGAATTCGTCTGGGCGCATCAGGCGCTCAGCACCGAGCATACCCTCCGCCTGCAGCAGTTGCGTTATATCACGCGCTTCCCGATCGGGACGGATGTTGAGATCGCATTCCGCAATCCCGACAGCGAAGAAGACGAGACAGTCACGCTGACCACAATCAGCGAGCGCGCCAGCTTCAACAATTCTTCCTTCTTCGCCGGCATCGAGGGTTGGGAGCTGCCGCTGGAATACGAGATTCTGCCCAGCGGCTACGGCTACGTCACCATCTATTCGTTCAACGACGACGAGCGCCTCACGATAGAACTTTGGGAACGCATGATCGAGACTTTCAATGACGAAGATGTCCCTGGCATCATCATTGATATGCGGCAGAACGGCGGCGGCAGCGGCTACCTCGCCGACCAGCTGGGCGCCTACTTCTACGACGAGGAGCATATCCTGGGGTATTCCAGCGCTTACAACGAAGCCACCGGCGGATTCTACCTCGATCCCAACTCCGAGGATCGCTTCTGCCAGCCGGAGGGCTTGGAAGAGCCGCGCTACGCCGGCGAAATCGCCGTAATCATCGCGCCCGGCTGCTTTAGCGCTTGTGAGTTCTTCTCGTACAATCTCACCATTGAGGACCGCGCCGCGATTGTGGGCCACTACCCCACCGGCGGTTTGGGCGGCGCAGTCGATGACTTCCTCATGCCGGAAGACATGACGATACGTTTCACGGTCGTGCGCGCCCTGGATGCCGACAAGAACATCCACATCGAAGCGCAAGGCGTCGCCCCGACCGTGAGCGTGCCGGTCACGTTGGAGAGCTTGACCAGCGGCGGCGACCCGCTGCTGGAAGCGGCTGAGGCGCATCTGACCGATCTCATCTTGGGCGAGCTTATTGACGGCGGTGAATTGTCGCTTGGCATCGGCAGCACGGAAGTCCAAGCCAATGGCGTCGTCGGGCCCGACCAGCGCGTGCGCTATCGCGTGACTCTGCCCGCCAATCGTACCGTCAGCGTATTCCTGAGCGGCGCCGATGACACGGTCGATACTGTGCTCGGCATCTACGGTCGCGAGGGCAGGCAGCTGCTGGGCGAGAACGATGACGCCGATGACGACACGCGCAGTTCCGCCTGGACTGACCTGGCTATTGGCGAGAACGCCGGCGTCTTCATCTTTGAGGCGCGCGTCAAAAACACCAACGAGGCGCAGGCTTTCACCTTGAAAGTAGTCGGCGTCGAGACGGATGCCGAGGACGAGGCGGCTGAAAGCGAGCAAGACGTCGACGAGGCTGACAGTGAAGACGGTGAAGACGGGGACGAGTAAGGCGCTTTGACGGAGCGGCGCGGCGTCGGACGCCGACTTTTTCAGCCGCTTGACCGTCTCGCTTCGTCGTTTTCCCGGCTAGGTCCAGTCTCTTTCGTCGACGATTGCGCGCGCCTTGGGGTCGATGCTGCCGGCGGCGACGAAGTTGACGCGGTCGATGCGCAGACGGACGGCCTGCTGCGCCAAAGCGCTCAGTTTTTCGCCGACGCCTTCGCCGGACGCGCCTTGGTTTAGCTCGACATTGACGGTGACGACATCGCGATTGGCGCTGCGCGTGATGACGGCTTGCATGTTCTTTATCTCGGGAAACTGCATCGCGGCATAATTCAGTTGGTTGGGATGCAGGAACATGCCGCGCACTTTGATCGCGTCGCCGCTGCGCCCGAATAAGCCAAGCAGTTGCTGTCCTGGGCATTGCGGCTGCGGCGCCAGCGCGCCCAGATCGCCGGTGCCGAAGCGAATCAGCGGGTAGGCATGGTTCAAGGCGGTGGCGACGATTTCACCGGTCTCGCCGTCGGGCAGGGGCGCGCCCGTATCCGGATCGCAGATTTGCAGGTAGACATCCGGCATGATGCAGAAGCCCTGTACGCCAGCGCGCGTATAGCCGACGAAACCGAGGTCGGCTGTGCCATAAGCCGAAGTCGTCTTCATGCCATATTCGTTTTCGAAGCGCTCGCGTTGGCTTGGGGTGTAGGGCTCGGCGGAGAAGAGGGCTTTCTTCAAGGGCACAGCGCCGGCGCCCACGCCCATCTCGGCGGCTTTGTCGAGCAGGTTCATCAGGTAACTCGGCTGGCCGACGAAGCCGCTCGCGCCCAGCGCCGTCATCATCATGATCTGCAGTTCGGTATTGCCCGGTCCGGTGGGTATGACGGTGGCGCCGCAAGCGCGGATCGCTTCGTCAAGCAGGATGCCGGCCGGCGTCAAATGATACATGAAGGTGTTGAGGACGCGGTCGCCCCGCTCAATGCCGATAAAGCGGAAGGGCGCCAACTGCGCTTCAGGATCAGCGGGCGGCGGCTGGGGATCGTAGATCGGACCGGGCGAGATATAAATCCGCGGCAGGTCGGCAGGGTCGATCGTCAAGAAACCGCCGAAGGGCGGATTTTGCCGATGAATCTCCACCAGCGAGTCTTTGCTCAGCACCGGCAGCTTGGCGAGATCGTCGGCGCCGCCGATGTCCGCCGGGCTCAAACCGGCGTCGTCCATCAGTCCGCGTATCGCCGGCGCGTTCTCGTAGGCATGTCGCACCAGGTCGCTGATACGTCGATCCAGATTTGTCATGTCTTCGTTCCTCATTCGGTTTTTGAATCGCGAAGGCTCATCCGTCAACTGTAATCATTTGAAAAAAGCTATTTTTTCGGCAATCTGGCAATCTGGCAATCTGCGGTTTCGCGCAACGAGGACGCGCATTGCCAAGTGTGTTGAGCGCAGGCCGACACAGACTGATGGTAGCAGGTTTCGCGCGCGAACAGGCGACTAAATGGTCGCGTTTGGTTTGCCGGCGTGCGGGCCCTTGCCGCTGGTTTACTCGTGGGCGACTCAGTGGCTCGCCCCTACATGCGGCAGAAGAAGACGATTCAGCGACTAGCCGAGCCAGCGTTTGCGCCGTTTGTAGTGCTTGACTTCGCGATAGTTCTTGCGGCCGCCCGCTTGATTCAGCCCAAGATAGAACTCCTTGATATCTTCGTTCTCGCGCATCTGCTCGGCGGGTCCATCAAGCACAATCCGCCCGTTCTCCATGACATAAGCGTAGTCGGCAAGCTCCAGAGCGGCGCGGGCATTCTGCTCAACGATGAGAACCGACATGCCTTCTCGCCGGTTGATCTCGTGAATGATATCGAAGATCTGGTGGACCAGCAGCGGCGCCAAGCCAAGCGACGGCTCATCCAGCATCAGGATCTGCGGGTGCGCCATCATCGCCCGGCCGATGACAAGCATCTGACCTTCGCCGCCGGACAGATAACCGCTGACGCGCTTGGAGAGCTTGGCGAGCGCCGGGAAATAATGATAGACGCGCTCAAGGTCGTCGCGGATATGCCGCCCGCCTTGGTAGACCATGCCGCCGACGCGCAGGTTTTCTTCGACGGTGAGATGACGGAAAAGCAGCCGGCCTTCGATCACCTGCACCAAGCCCTTGCGCACGACATCCTCGGCGCTCAAATCATTCAAGCGCTCGTCGCCCCAGAGGATTTGCCCGCGCGTCACCTCACCCAATTCCGCCTTGAGCAAGCCGCTGATCGCCTTCAAGGTGGTGGATTTGCCGGCGCCATTGGGTCCCAGCAGGGAAACGACCTTGCCCGGCGCCACTTCCAGCGTGACGCCGCGCAGCACCAGAATGACGCTGTTGTATACGACTTCGATGTTGCTGACCGACAGCGCGCGCGTGGCGGTCAGTTCTTGATGTTTTTCCGCGATAGCCATAATGCGCTTTCGGGGCGATTTACTAAACCGCCCCTATATTGAATGCGTTTTGGCGGGAGGTCGGGCTATTGGCTCCGCAGCTGCGGCACTGGCATGAAGTCAGTCAAGGGCAGGACGAGCGGCACAAACATCTTGCCGCTGGGACCGTCCACCAGGAGGGCGTCAGCGGGACCCGTAGCCGGGCCCGACATGTCGGCGTTTGCATACTTCATTACGGCGATGCGATTCATGGCGCCGTCGCGCATGCCCTCTTCAAACCGTGCCTGGAAGAGCCCGCCCAAGACAGCGTAATCCATGCTCTCGACCGTGTCGCGAATATCGGCGCCGGTTACGGCATCCAGGCTGCCGACGCGGTTGACCGTGCGAATGTAGGTCTCGATGATGGAGTCGATCACGCCCCAAGACACCAGGTAGGCGATATTCTGTTCGGCGATCGCCCGTTGGTTGATGCTAAATTGCTGATAGACGAATTGCACCGCCGGGTGACTGACCTCCGACCACCAGCGGAAGGGCATCGAGCCAAACATGCCATCCACCGACGGCAAGCCATTCGGCTTCAAGACGCGCTGCCCGAGCAAGCCCACGGTGGTATCCATCACCCAGTTGACGCCGGCCAGTTTGACATCTTCTTCCAAGCCCAGATCCACCAGCGTGCCGGCGATCAGCGCGGGACCGGACGCCAGCGAGTTGGTGTAGATGATGTTGGCGCCGGCGTCAGTGGCGTTCTGCACCTGCGTCAGGATATCAGTGTCTGTCGGCAGGAAGAATTGCGGTTCCTCCAGCACATCGACGCCGAGGTTGGCGCAATATTCCCGCGCCGCTGGCTCCGTGCCGGCTCGTCCAAAGGCGTTGGGCCAAGTGACGAAACCGATGACCGGGTCGGGGAAGGTCTCCGGGCTTGCGGCGACAAACTGGCAGAAGAAGCCGAATTGGTTGATGTAAAGCGGATTGCTGGCGTAGAGCCAGCCCGGCGTCATGCCGTCTTCGCCGTAGAGGCTCTCGATCGAGCCGGCGGAGATGTAGGACACGATCTCGTCGGCCGCCAGCTGTTCGCGGAGGAGCTCGCCGTCATCGGAGCTATAGAGCATAAGGAGGTCCAGTTCATCGGGGTATTGGCTGGTGAAGCGGTCGTAAGCGCTCTGGGCCGCTTCCCGATTGCCGCCAGTGTCCTCATAAACTTGCTCGAGTTGCGCGCCGCAGACGCCGCCCTGGCCGTTCCAATAGCTGATGGCGTCGTTCATCGCCGAGATAATGGGCTGCGTGATGAAGGCGTAGGGTCCGCTCAAATCGCCAAAGTGGAAGACGGTCAAGGTCTCGCCAGTCATATCGACTTCGCACGCGGACAAGTCCGACGGATAAGCCAGCATATCTTGCGCCAGGCTGGGCAAAGCGGCGCCAGCCAGCAAGAGGATGAGCAGGGGGATACACAGTCTTTTCATGATATTTCGCTCCTTCTTTTGCAGTCACCGCATTCTTTAACGGATTCCAAGTCGAATCGGCCTGCACTTAGCTTATGACAAAGCGCGCCTTTAGGCAACTAATAGGCATAGGGGCGCAGCTTCCAGGCGGCTTTGAGCACCTCCCAGCGATGGGCGATGCCGCGCGGCTCGAGCGCCAGAAATATGATCAACGCGCCGCCGAACACGATCGGATTAATGGCGCTGGTGATGTTGACCGCGTCGACAAAGGGGAAGAGTTGCGGCAGAAAGTCGGCGAGCCAGGGGCGCAAGAAGGGAATGAACGCCTCTTGCAGGATGCGGATGAAGGTGACGCCGAACATCGCGCCCAGCGGGAAGCCGGCGCCGCCGATGATGAGCATGGCCAGCATCTCAATCGAGATATCCAGCTCGAAGGCGTATAGCGAAAGGCTGTTGCGTTCAAAAGCCAGCAGGCAGCCTGCGATCCCGGCGTAGACCGCGCTCAAGAAGAAGGCGCGCAGCTTGTAACCGAATACGTTGATGCCGAGGAGCTCGGCCGCCAGGTCATTATCGCGCACCGAAACGAAGGCGCGTCCCGTACGTGTGCGGATGATATTGCGCGCCAGGAACATCAGCAGCACCGCCAGCGGCACGATGATGTAATACATCGCGATGTCGGTGGCGAAGCTTAGAGCTTTGCTGCGCCGGACGACCGCTTTGAAGCTCCCGCCAGCCTCAGCGCGGACGACCGCCTGGTATTCGCCGGCTTTGCTCGCAATATAGGTCAAGCGCGTGATATTGCCGGCTGAATCGCGGCTGACGGTCATTGATACATCGCCATACGGCAGGACGTCGCCGGCGGGATTCACCAGTTCAACGACGGTGTAGGCGGTCGCGTCAGTCAATTCTAGCGAGATCACATCGACAAAATAGGGGTCGCCGGCTTGGAAAGCGAATGGCTCGCCGTCGGTCAGTTCGTCATCGGCATAGGCGACAAAGGGACCGATGATTGGCGCCGGCACGCTAAGTGGGCGCGGTCCGCCGGTTAGGTCTTCCAGTGGATAGCGGAGCACCCATGGGATGATGAACTGCGCCGCCAGGGTCGCCATCGCCAGATAGAAGCCTTTGACGCGCAACGACGGCAAGCCGAAGAGCAAGCCGATCGCGCCGGTCAGGAGGGCGCTCGCTGGCAGCGCTGTCCAGAAGCTGAAGCCAAGCTCCCGCGCCATTATCGCCGAGCCGTACGCGCCGATCGCCATGAAGGCGGCATGCCCCAGCGAAATCTGACCGGTGTAGCCGACCAGGATATTCAAGCCTTGCACGGCGATCACAAAGATGGATATCCGCGCGATTAAGCCGACATATTGGTCGCTGATCCAACCTAGCTCAAGCGGTCCTGAGACCGACGCCAGCGGAACCAATAGCAGCGCGACGAATGCCAGGTTCTTCCAGAGTTTGTCGCGCGCCGTGCGGTCGACCGACATGTCTTGCTCGTATGTCGTATCAAAGACGCCTGCCGGATGGATGTTCGCCATCGCCGCTCCCCTTGCTTTAGATGCGCTCGATTCGCTTCTCGCCGAACAAGCCGTCGGGCCGGATTATCAGCACGAGCATCAATACCAGATAGGGCGCCAGATTGGTGCCCACCTGTTCGGACGAGTTGAGCAGCGTGCCAAATTGCTCGACGATGCCGATGATGATGCCGCCGATCAAGGCGCCGGCGATAGATTCCAAACCGCCCAGCAGCACCGCTGGAAAGACGCGCAAGGCGACATAACTGATGTTCAGCGACAAGCCGACCGCGCCGCCCTGCAGGACGCCGGCGATGCTCGCCAGGAAAGCGGCGACCGCCCAGGTAATCGCCAAGATGACCCGCACGCGCAAGCCGACCGATTGCGCCAACTGCTGATCTTCCGATGTCGCCCGCATCGCCAAGCCAACGCTGGTGTAACGGAAGAATACGATGAATCCGGCGAATGCGATGATCGCCAGCACGAAAGCGATGATCAACTCCACGCGCACGATGGCCACGCCATCCAGCAGGTCGCGGAAGGCGTCCAGACGGATCGGGCGGAAGCGGCTGTTCGTATGCGGATCGACGAAAATCGGCAGGTTGAGCTCGACCGTACCCCAGGCGATCTGGGTGACGCCATGCAGCACCTCGGCGACAGCCAGCGTCATCAGCACGGCGGTGAACAAGGGCTGGCCGATCAGCGGGCGGATGGCGAAGCGCTCCACCGCCAAACCGGTCAAAATGGCGCCGGCGAAGGTCCCCGCCAGCGCATGCAGCCACTGAAACTCGATGCCGCCGACCGTCATCAGCGCGGTCAACAGGACGATGCCGCCGACGGTTATCAACGGATTACGGCCTTCGCGCAGGGTTCGCCAACTGACCGTGGACATGATCATCAGCATGGTCGCCGTGGACAGCAGCAACGCGCCGGGGACCGAAATCTCGCTGACGGTGAAGAAGCTCCAGAATATCATGCCGCCGACGACCATCATCCAGCCGTGCGCGAAGTTGAAGACGCCTGAAGCTTTGTTGATGACGACTATGCCCAGGGCAACCAAGCCGTAGACGCCGCCGACCAGCACGCCCGATATCAGCGTTTGCACGACGCGCGCCGCCCTCTTGCCCGCAAGCTGGTCGCCGACGAAGAGCAGGATCAGGACCGCCACGAGCGCATACAAAGCCCAGGTCAAGTGTCTTCTGTTGCGGTTGATGAATTCGGTCACTGGCCTTGTCCTTTGAGAATCCAATTGAAACTTACGGGCGATTCACAGAATCTTCCCTACATCTTTCTCTGTGGTGAAATCAGACATCAGCCACGCGCAGCTCCGTTTCCACTGTGCCCGTCCGCCCGTCGCGATAGCGCACTTCCGCGCTGACATGCACCTGCCGCTCGCCTTGGTAGATCGCTTCCAGCAGGTCATGGTATTTCTCGTGCAAGGCGCCGCGCCGCAGCTTGCGCGTCCGCGTAAGTTCGGCCTCGTCGGCGTCGAATTCCTTGTGCAGAATCACGAAGCGCTTGACTTGCGAATAGGGCGGCAGCGACTCATTCACGGCGCGAAGCTCCCGTCGAATAATCTCATACACCTCTTCCCGCTGTGACAGGTCGACATAGGTGGTGAAGGCGATGCCGTTTTTTTCCGCCCAGCGCGAGACGTTCTGAAAGTCGATGACGATAATCGCCGAGACGAAGTCCATGTCCTCGCCGCCGATGGTCATCATGTCTTGCACAAACTGGCTGAATTTAATCCGTCCCTCGATGTATTGCGGACTGAAGCGCTCGCCGGTCGCCAACTCAATGAGGTCATCGACGCGCTCCAGGTAAATGAGATGTCCGGTCTTCTCGTCCATGTGGCCCGCGTCGCCGGTGTAATACCAGCCGTCGACATCCAAGGCCTCGCCGGTCTTGTCCGGCTGTTTGTAATAGCCTTTGAATCGCGCTTTGGTCCGGATCAGAATCTCCTGATTCTCGGCGATTTTGATCTCGACGCCGGGCACGATCACGCCGACCGTCTCGAAGCGCACATCGCCGCGCAGATGCACGGTGCCGAAGGTCTCGGTCGAGCCATAGAACTGGCGCAGCTCAATGCCGATGGCACGGAAGAAGCGGATGATATCGGAGCTCAGCATGGCGCCAGCCGTCAGCACATTCCGCGCGCGCGTCAAGCCCAGCTTGTCCCGCAGCGGCTCAAAGATTGCGTATTCGCCAAGCCAGCGCGCCAGCCTCACATGCGGCGGGACCGGCTTGTGCGCGTCTTCCAGGTCGATGGCGCGATAGGCGACTGGCATGAAGAGGCGGAACATCAGCCGATTGGGCAGGCTGCTGTCATTGATGCGGAATTGCACGACGCGCGCCAGATTCTCCCAGACGCGGCTGGGAAAGAGAAGACCAGCCGGCGCGATCTCGCGCATATCAATCGGCACCGTCTCCGGTCCTTCGGGGAAGTTGACCTGCACGCCGTTCAGCAAATGCGTCGCGAAACCAAAAGCCTGCTCCGCCAACCAAGCCATCGGACTGAAAGACAGCCAATTGTCGGCTTGCCGCGAATCGACGTAGCGGTCGTTCAGGGCGTGTCCATACACGAGTTGGTGATGCGTCACTTCGGCGAATTTCGGCAGGCTTGTTGTGCCCGATGTCATGCTCAGGATGATTGTGTCGGCGGACCTCGTGCTGCGCGCCATGTCGTCGAAGGCGTCGGGGCGCGCCTGACGCTGGGCCGCGCCCACCGCCTGCAGCGCGCGAAAGCTCATCAGCCACTCATCGTCATATGCCCACATCCCGCGCTCTTCCCAATAGATCACTTTCAGAATCTGCCGACTGGCAGCTTTGATCTCGAGCATTTTGTCGACTTGCTCTTGATCGCGCGCGCAGACGAAGGCGGCGTCAGTCGAGTGGATTACATAGTGGATATCTTGCGGGCTGGCATCGCTGAAGACGCAGCAGGTTTTACAGTGCAAGGCGTGCGCGGCGATCTGCGCCCAATACATCTCAGGGTCGTTCTCGCCGATGATGATCAGGGAATCGCCCGCCGTCAGTCCTAATTTGTCCAAACCCATGCCGAAGTCGACGACATGCTCATAGACGTCGTTCCAGCTGTATTCCTGCCAAATGCCGTAGCGCTTTTTTCGCTGCGCCACAGTCTCGCCCAGCTCGGCAACGCGCCGCAGGAATCCCTTCGACAGGGTGTCCTCTTCCGCCGCGACCGGACGTATCGGATGCGTCAGATGCGACGTGAAGACTTGCCCGGGCGTCGCCGCGCGATAGGGGATCGCTGCCTCCGCCGCAGTCATCTCAATGTTCCTCTTCGCCCAGGTAGGCGGCGATAACCGCCTCGTCCCGGCTGATTTCGGCGGGCGCGCCTTCACCGATCTTGACGCCAAAGTCGATAACGGCGATATGATGCGAGATATCCATCACCAAGCCAATATCGTGCTCAATCAACATGATGGTTGTGCCTTGCAGTTCGTGAATATCCAGGATGAAACGCGCCATATCCTCTTTTTCTTCAATGTTCATGCCCGCCATCGGCTCGTCCAGCAGCAGCAGCGTCGGTTCGAGCGCCAGCGCCCGCCCAAGCTCGACCAGCTTGCGCAAGCCATAGCTCAAAGTGCCGACGATTGACTTGCGAATATGCTCCATCTCCAGAAAGTCGATGATCTCCTCGACGCGGCGGCGATGCGCGAGTTCTTCTCGCTGGGCCGCGCCCCAAAATAGCGCGCCGCTCAGCATGCCTGTCTTCATGTGGATATGCCGCGCCGCCATGAGATTGTCCAGCACGGTTGCGTTGGTGTAGAGCGCGATGTTCTGGAATGTGCGCGAAATGCCCAGCGCCGCGCGCTTGTAAGGCGGCATGTGCGTGATGTCACTGCCTTCGAAGATGATGGCGCCCGCCTGTGGATGGTAGAAGCCGTTGATGCTGTTGATCAAGCTGGTCTTGCCGGCGCCGTTGGGACCGATCACGGCGAATATCTCGCCAGCGTTGACCTGAAATTCAACTTCGTTCAGCGCCTTAATGCCGCCAAAGCTCAACGAGATCTTGTCTACATGCAGCTTCACCGGCATGCGGTACCCCAAGGTCGTGGCTGGATTGCACCTCAGCGGAATTGGAAGAGAAAGTTTCGGCGGCGAACACGCGAGGATTCAACACAAAGATAGCAGACCGCGCCGCAGCGGGCAAACGGATGCCCTTGTCAATTAAGCATGTTCCAGCAGCCAGTCCCGGATGCGTGTGATAATCTCAGCGCTCTCTGTCTCATTAACCAATTCATGACGAAGCCCGTCGTAGATCTTCAGCGTTACATCGGTCGCGCTGGTGTTCTTGGCGAGGAAGGTTGAGCCGGAAGCGGGCGTGAGATGATCATCGCTCCCATGTAGCAGCAGCAGCGGCGTCTCAATCTCGCCCGCGCGCTGACGGATCTCCCGCGCCAGCCGCACCAGCGCCGCTGAAGTCCCTACGCGCCACATGCCTTTGTCCACCAGGGGGTCGTCCCGCCAGCTCTTCAGAACGTCGGCATCGCCGGTCAAGACCACTAAGGACATCGGCGGCGAGAGTCTGAGCTTGGGAATATACTGCGCCGCCCACAAGCACAAGGACAC
Organism: Anaerolineae bacterium; assembly: GCA_022824465.1. GTDB lineage: Bacteria > Chloroflexota > Anaerolineae > Aggregatilineales > Phototrophicaceae > UBA6055. Next base: position 25,447 of record JAJDZV010000013.1, on the reverse strand, counting down.
CAGCCAGGCTGGATGCGCGTATTCGACATGCGGCGCCGCGCCCGTCAGCGCGATGCCCTGCAGACGACCGGGGAAACGCAACTCGAATGCCAGCCCAATTAACGACCCCATGCTGTGCGCGACGAGCAAGCAGGGCAGGTCGGGAAAGTCTAACCGCGCTATGTGGTAGAGCTTATCCAAGTCGCGAACCGGCAGCCAGCCATCGGGCACATAGGCGCGCGCGCCTTCGCTTAAGCCGTGTCCCATGTGGTCGATGCCATAGCAAACGAAGCCGACATCTGTTAACGCCTCGGCCACATGTTGATAGCGCCCGCTGTGCTCGCCCAAGCCATGCGAGATCAGGACGATGCCTCGCGCAAACCGTTCCGACATCTTCCATACGCGATAGACAATGTTGATGCCATCCGAATTTACGAAGCTCTCTGTGTGTTCGACCATTTGTAGCGACCGTTCATGATGCAGTCTTTTGCGCAGCTATTCTAGCGCATTGAGACGCGCGCTTAAGCCTTCAGCCAGCTCATTCAGCGCTTCTTCGCTGCAGCGCTGCGCCGGCGGCGCGCCAAGATGACGGAATATGCGATAGGCGCGGTCCTCCGGCGCTTGCTCCGGCATGCGCGCGACGACATGAAAATGCACATGCGGATGATCTGGCGATTCGGCGAATTGCATGACGTAGGTCTTGCTGCAGCCCAATGTCTGTTTGAGCGCGCGCGAGACCTGCCGCAGGAGTTCGCCAAGCTCCGCCGCCTCGTTCGCCGTCAGTTCGTCTATGGCTTCCGCATGCCGGCGCAGCGCTACCACCAGCCAGCCAAGATGCGATGAGTTGTAGGCATGAACGACATCCCAGAAAGCTCCTCAATAGATACTATCCCAGAGCGCGGCTTCGCCCCGGTCGCGGGCTCTTATTCGTTCGCAGCTCAAGCAGGTTGTCATGTTGTCTCTCTTTCGATGGTTTTGCGGGTCGATACACGGCGCTTGTCACGAATTCTCTCTTGGTCCGCGTTACTCATGTGATGAAGGTTTGGAAGTCGATTCCTAGCGTGGGCGCGCCACTAGTCCCTATGTCGTTTCGATGATTTTGGAGATTGCACGAGGCCGGCCGGGTTACTTTTTACGTTCCTGGAGCTTCTTCTTTCGTGCCTCGCGAGCGAATTCGTCTGTTTCCGCGCTATATACGTCTGCGCTGGCGGATTATAATCTCGGCGCGGATTAATCGCCCGACGGAGCGACAGCCGAATATGCCCGATGTCACCGCGCGACCCCGCGCCCTCGCCTTGGTTGGCATGCCCGGCGCCGGCAAGACAGTCTGCGCCGAGCACCTTGCCGGGCGCGGCTTCTTCACGCTCCGCTTCGGCGCGCTCGTCGTCGACGAGGTGGCGCGCCGTGGCTTGCAGGTGAACCCCGCGAACGAACGTAGCGTTCGCGAAGCTCTGCGCGCGCGGCATGGCATGGCGGCTATGGCAGCGCTCTCTCTGCCGGCGCTGCAAGCGGCTTTGGCGACGCAGCGTCACGTCGTTATTGATGGCCTGTACAGCTTCAGCGAATACAAGCTGCTGACGGCTGAGCTTGGCGCGCCGCTGATCCTCGTGGCAATCGCCGCTGCCCGTCAGCATCGTTATCAACGGCTGGAGGCACGCGCCGTCCGTCCCTTGACGCCAGCTGAAGCCCGCGCGCGCGACTTCCGCGAAATCGAAAAACTTGAAAAGGGCGGACCCATCGCCGTCGCCGATTACACCCTGCTCAACGACGACTCGCCCGCGAACCTGCTGCGGCGCCTGGACGACCTCCTGGAAAAACTGCAATTCCAGCCTTAGCGCTTGCGTTTGGTCGTTATCGTCGCCTATAGTATAGAGCGACGCCGTTGCGGTGGACTGAGGAGCGCATGACCGCGACCGACTCAATGCAAGAATATCTGGCCGAGGCCTATCGCATCGCCTGCTATCAGCCGGACAACCGCTACGTCTCAACCTCATCATTGGCAGAAGAGTTGCAAGTGTCGGCGCCCGCGGTCACGCGCATGGTGCAGCGGCTCAAGCAGGCCGGCTACCTGGAACACGAACCCTATCGCGGCATCCGCTTGACTGAAGCCGGCGAACGCGAGGCGCTCGCCAATATCCGCCGCCACCGCCTGGTCGAATGCTTCCTGGTCGATGTGATGGGCTTCGGCTGGCACGAGGTCCACGACGATGCCGACGACCTGGGCTTGGTCGTCAGCGACATGCTGGTCGACAAGATCGACGAGATTAGCGGGTATCCCAAGCGCTGCCCCCACGGCGAACCCATCCCCTCAGCTGATGGCGTCATGCCGCCCGTCGTTGATTGTCCGCTATCTGAGGCGGAAGTCGGTTGCGATTATGTCATCAGCCGTGTGCATACGCATGACGACCAGCGCCTGCGCTACTTCAGCGAGCTCCGCCTCGAACCCGGCAAACGCTTCCGTCTAGTCATGCGCGCGCCATTCAAGGGCCCGCTGAAACTCCAGGTCGATGGCCAAACTCACTTCCTGGGACACGAACTGGCTGGCACGCTGCGCGTCTGCAGCGAAGACGAATACCAACTCGTTTAGCCGACAAATCACGGCAATTGCTGACCCGCTACTTCTTTGCCTTGCGCCGCTCTTGCCCGCTCCGAGACCAAAAGGCAACTGGATACCAGCGATGATCTTGGATTGGCATCGCGCCCGCGACAGTTTCGAGCATCAGACCGTGCCGTCAATCGTGCGCCGCCTGTACCAAGGCGATCCCGCCTCTGCCCGCTTGATCGGCCAGGACTATAATATTGTCTATCGCTTCGAAAGCGACAGGCGCGGCCATTTCCTGCGCATCTGCCACACCAGCTTGCATCCGCTTCCCGCGGCGCGCCAGGTCATGGGTTTCCTGCGCTTCCTCGCGACCAGTGACGTGCCCGTCGGCGTGCCCATTCCCTCGTTGAACGGCGAATTCATTGAAGCGCTGCCGCATGACTACTTCGCGGCCGCTCAGCTTGAGGCGCCGGGGATGTCGGTTGACCATTGCCTGCTTGACCTCTCGGTTTATGAAGCCTGGGGCAAGTCGCTCGGCAAGCTGCACGCCGCCTCCCGTCGCTTCCAGCCCGACCCAGCTATCGATTACGACTTTCCCAGCGTGCAGCAATTCTGGCTCAACATCGAGCCAACAGTCCGCGCGCAATCATCGGCAATCCAGCGCGTATACGACGAACTTTCCGACTGGATGGGCCGCCTGCCGCGGCGCGACTATGGCTTGATCCACGGCGACCATCGGCCCGGCAATGTCATCTGGGACGGGACGACCGCGCGCATTATCGACTTCGACGAACCCAATTACCACTGGTATATCGCCGATGTCTCGCGCGCCCTGCTGGAATTGTACGATCAGCCTTTGGCGGCGCGGCAGCGGTTTCGGGAGGAGTTCATGCGCGGCTATTCCAGCGAGCACGAGATTGACGAGTGGTGGGTGAGCCAGCTGCCCTATTTTGCGCAGCACCGCGCCCTGCTCATGCACGCCTGGGATGTCCAGGAAGGCGGCAGCTGGGGCGAGGGGGTCAAGTGGGTGGTGGAGCGGGTGGGGTGGTAGGATTATTCTGGCATTCAGATGCATGAATCGAATAGTATAACTGGGACGCGACCTGCACGCTTTTGCCGAGGCGAGAAATGCTAATTGACGAGATAGTGCTCAGTGCAGAAGATGAGTCTGACGTTGACGACATAGAAATTGAAGAAGCCGACGACGCGGACGAACGAAATGATTCGACCGAATACAGGATTACAAGTTTCGGAATTGACTATGATGTTGACGGTATAGTGCGCCGGCTAAAGAAGAACACAATCGACCGACCCGAATACCAACGTTCGTATGTTTGGTCCATTCGGCGCGTGTCAAATTTCATTGAGTCGTTGCTCTTGAAACTGCCTGTACCGGGGATATTCCCTTATAGGGGGCACCTTAGCCACGTACAGATCGTGATTGATGGTCGACAAAGGCTAGAGACCCTTAAACGCTACTATGAAGGAAAGATTGACAAGAAGGAATTTGCGCTGGTCGGTGTACGGGACAAGTTCCAAGGATTGAAGTATCAGGATTAGACCGACGAAATGAGGGGAAATCTAGATGATTCAATAATTCATGCGACGATTATAAAGCAAGACGAACCCGACGATGAGGGATCAAGCCAGTTCGAGCTTTTTCAGCGGCTCAACACCAATGCTACACCACTTTCCGCACAGGAAATTCGCGCGGTTAGCTTTCGTGGCAAGTTCTGTGAGTTGCTTGTTGAACCTAACGAGAATGAGAATTGGCGTGAGCTATTCGGTAAGGAGCATAGACGCAGACGAGACGAAGAACTCATTCTAAGATTCTTTGCCCTATTTTTTGGCTCGGACCAGTGCGAACGCCCGATGAAGGGCTTCTTGAATGATTTCATGCAGTCCAATAGCACTTTGAATCAGTACCCGAGAGAGCAACTTGTCCGGCTTTTCGAGAACACTACTTCAAACTTGCTTGAGAAAATCGGGCCGCGAGCCTTTAAGCCTTCTCGTGCGCTTAACGCTGTGCAGTTTGATGCAGTTATGGTGGGTGTAGGCAGAAGGCTGGAGAGAGGCGAGATTCGAGGCAAGATGAATGACGAATTTGACAGGTTGATTGAAAACGATGAATTCAAAACAGCCATTGGTTATCGTACGTCAGATGCTGACCGAGTCAATACCCGTATCCAGCTCGCAACCAAAGCATTTGAAACCGTTCGGTAGCTCATGGACCGGGACATCATTGAACAGGAATACAAACTGACTCATTTGTTTTTGCAAGCCAAGAGCATGCAAGACATTGACGAGTTGGATGACGAGGCAAAGCCAGGCTTTGCGTCATATCTTTGTATCCGCGCCTTCGGTTACATCGAATACGCAATTAAGACGATTCTAAGAGAGCATGTAAGGTCAAACACAAGCGACAAGCCAACGTTCAACTATGTCAACTCTCAAATGCGAAATTTGCGGCTTCACAGAGCACAGATAATAGAGTTGATGGGCACGTTTGATCAAGTCTGGAGTGCCGAACTAAAGAGTAAAATAACGACAGATCACGGCGACTCCCTAAGAGCAATTGTAGTGAATCGCAATGAAATCGCACACGGCGGAGATGTAGACTTATCCTTACGTGATCTTGAAGGCTATTTCGTGCATGCGAGAGAGGTCATAGACCAGATATTCAAAATTGTTCGGACATAGGCAGCGTATACTTCTGCGGCCAGTCACCCCCGCCCATACATCCGCCCGCCAAACTCGTCCGCCAGCGCGTCATCCAACTCGTCGGCATATTGCGCCAAGCGCCGAATAATCGCATCCGCCTCGGCCGCGTCCAGGCCAGCCAACCGCCGCTCGTGATACAAATAGACCACATCCTCATGCACGCCCAGCGCCGCGTTCGTCAGTTGCAAGTTCAACTCCAGCAGCCGCCGATACAGCGCCAGCAAGTCGTCGGCCGGCAAGTGCATGATCGGCGACAGCACCTGCAAATGGCCCTGCTCATCGGGCGTCAGATAGACTTCGATTAGCGCCGAGCCTCGCTGGAAGTTCCAGCCATAGCCGCGCTCGACCGTCATTCGCGCAGCGGACGGATCGACGCCGATTGCCGTCAGGATGCTCTCCACCGCATGCAGCGACAGATCAAACTGATCAGGCGGCTCTGACGGCTTTTGCTCGCGGCGCCCGAAGAAGCGTCCCATCTAACTCGCGCTCCTCGAGGTTGTGGCACGTCCGCAGCGCAGGCAACGTCCGCCATACGAACCCGCTCGCGCGTTGCAATACGCGCATGGGGCAGCCGCAATGTCGCCGTATAAACGCTGCAATTGGTCGTGTTGCGCCTGGCGACCGCCGGCATCCGAGAGGCGCGCGCCGCAAGTCTCGCAGGACTCTCCGCCGAAGATCAGCGCCCGTGCCAGTCCGCCGCAAGCGTGACAGTAGCCGGCTGCCGGCATCAGCTGGCGATCACGCCGAAACTGCTCCGCCAGCGTCATGATCTGCGAGAACTTTAGAGCGCAGGCAAAGCCCAAGGGGCTGAGATTGCGCGTTAGCATGCCCAGCAGTTGTCCTCGTGCGTCAAGCAGTGGATTTCCGCCGGCGTCGGGCAGCTGCGCCGGCGAGATATTTGTCGGCAGCCAGTGATTGTCCGCGCCCTGCGCCACGGAGAGTAACGCGCCGCGCAGCCGGGCGCCCGCAAATCCCAGCGCCGCAAAGGCCGCATTCTCCGCGATTGTCGCCATCGGCGCCACAGTCGGCTTCCGCGCCAAGACGACGGGCGTTGTTATGAAGGCGAGATCATAAGCCGGATAGCGCCGCGCGACTTGCGCCGATAGCTCGGTCTCGCCGTCCAGCCGCAGGGTGACGCCGGTCGCGCTGCCGACGGCGTAGCTGGTCGTCGCCACCAATCCGTCCGCGCCGATGAAGACGCCGCTGGCAGGTCCGTTGCGACCGCCATCAATTCGTGCCGCCACCGGCGCCTTTTCCAGCTTGATCGCTTGCCGAGAGGGCGCGCCCATCTGCGGCAGATGCGCTGGCTGTTCCGGCTGATCGCGCAGCTGATTCAAGCCCTGCCGGATTTGACCATTCTCCGGGTCGCAAGCCAGGGCGCGCTCCAGGCAGCGCTGTTTGTAGTCTCTTTGATCGCTCGCCTCCGCCAGCCAGACAAAAGCGGCCGCCCGGCCCTTGGCATCCAGCGCCGGGTCGTCCACCAGGCGCCGCAGCATGCCAGCCGCGACCTTGGCTCGTCCGTCCTGCATCAGTTCGATCGCGCGCCGCAACTCGTCCTGCGCCATTGGCTTGCCCGCGCCTGTCCATTGACCTTCATTCTAGCCCGATTTCTCCGCTACCGCGTCCGCGCGTCAGGTACGGATTTGGAATAGCGCGCGGCGACATATGTACCGTGTCCGCAGACGGTGGTACAAACCAGGGATGCCTGAACACGAAAGAGAGGAACTGATCATGGAAATCGAAGACCGACTCGCCGGCATGGGCTTGATGCTGCCGCCGCCGATCAAAGTTCCGCCCGGCGTTAACTTGCCTTTCTCTTTCGTGCGCGTCCACGACGGCATCGCCTATATCTCCGGTCATGGACCGCAGCGCGCCGATGGCTCGGTCGCCGGACCATTCGGCAAGGTCGGGCGCGATGTCAGCCTCGAGCAAGGTTATGAAGCGGCTAAAGCGGTCGCGCTATCCATGCTCGGCAGCCTCAAGCGCGAGCTGGGCGATCTTGACCGCGTTTCCGCCTGGCTCCGCTTGCATGGCATGGTCAATTGCGCGACCGACTTCAGCCAGCAGCCGGCTGTCGTCAACGGCTGTTCCGATCTCATCCTCGCGCTCTACGGTTCTGAGCGCGGCGCACACTCACGTTCCGCTGTGGGCATGGCATCGCTGCCGTTCAATATGTGCGTCGAGATTGAGGCGACCGTCGCTATCGACTAGCGCTCAAGCGCGCTCGAGCACCAAGTTCATATACGTGTCCACCCGCCCGCGCCAGCCCGGCGGCACGTAAGTCGTGCTATCCATTTGGAATAGCAGCGCCTCGCCCGCGAACATTGCGCCGGCGCCCAATGCAGCGCGCTCGTACAGCTTGATTTCGCCGCCGATTGGCGATGCCTTCACACTGACTGGTTCCGCCTCATGCGGCGATGCCGTCACAGCTTCGATTGTCGGCTTGTCGATGCTGCCGATGCCGTTGACGCGCAGATTGATGATCTCTACATTTCGCCAGCGCATCGCGTGCCCATAACTTCGCTCGTGCGCCGCGTGAAATGCCTCGACCGCCTCGGCGCTGAAGGGGATATTCAGTTCGTATGCCTGCCCCTCGTAGCGCATATCCAGGCTGACCACAAAACGCATCTCGTCTTCGCTGAGGCCTTCGCGTTCCAACTCGCTCCGTGTCGCCGCCAGCAACTCGCGCCGATCGCCATCGAGCTGCGCCAGCGCGGCTTCGTTGGCGCGGCGCATCACCGATCGGCTTGACTCGACCGCGACGTCAGCCAGCAAAAGCCCGAGGGCGCATAGTACGCCTGGGGTGGCTGGCGCCAAGACGCGCGGGATCTCCAGCCGGTCGGCCGCGGCGCAGGCATGCAGCGGTCCCGCGCCGCCAAATGCCACCAGCGTGAAGTCGCGCGGATCATGCCCGCGCGCGATCGACACATGCCGAATCGCTCGGTCGATGTTGACCGTGGCGATATCGACGACGCCTAAGGCGGCTTCGGTGGCGCCCAGGCCAATTTGCCGCGCCAAAGCCGCCAGCGCCCGTTCGCCGGCTGCCATATCAAGCGCCATCGCACCGCCAAGGAAGCGTTCGCTATCCAGCCGCCCCAGCACGGCGTTGGCATCACTGAGCGTCACTTGGTCGCCGCCCTGTGCATACACCACCGGCCCTGGATTCGCCCCCGCCGATTGCGGACCAACGCGCAAGGCGCCGCCGGCATCGACGCGCGCAATCGAGCCGCCGCCCGCGCCAATCGTCTCTATATCCAGTATGCGAACGCGCAAGGGCAAGCCGTCAATCGACGATTCCGGTCGCGGCTTGGGCTCGCCGGCCACCAGCGCCACATCGGTTGAGGTGCCGCCCATATCCAGCGTGATGATCGCGTCATAGCCTGCCAAGCGCGCCAAATGAGACGCGCCAATCACGCCGGCAGCGGGCCCGCTAAGGGCTGTGTGGATCGCCCCTTGCCTTACGCGCCCGGCCCGCATCACGCCGCCGTCAGACTTCATGATCCGCAGGGAAGTCGCCGCAGGCAGCGCCGCTTCCAGCCGACCGATATAGCGCGACATCACAGGCCGCACATAGACTTCCAGCGCGACCGTGCTCGCCCGCTCATACTCGCGGAATTCCGGCAGCACATCCGATGAAAGCGCCACCTGCCAGTCCTCGTTTACGATGCCGCGCTCGAGAATGCGCCGCTTGATCATCCGCTCATGCGCCGCGTTGACATAACTGAAGAGCAAGCAGACGGCAACGGCATCGACCCCCGCGCGCGCAATCTGATCCAACACGGCATCCAAGCTAGCCATGTCAAGCGGCGTCAGCGTCTGGCCGCGGAAATCCAGCCGTTCCTCGACCTCGTAGCAAAGCTCGCGCGGGATCAGCGGCGGCGGGATCCGCGGATGAATGTCGTAAAGCCGGGGCCGGTCCTGCCGCCCGATGAAGAGCAAGTCGCGGAAGCCGGCGGTGGTGATAAGCGCGGCTTTGGCGCCCTTGCGCTCGAGTATCGCGTTGGTGGCGACGGTCGATCCGTGCGCGATTTGCGTCAGCGCGGCCAAACCGCCCGGCGCAATCGCTTCCAGGCCGGCCAACATCGACCGCTCCGGTTGCTGAGGACTACTCAGCAGTTTGTGTATCGTCAGCCGTCCGCCATGGCTAAGAACCAGGTCGGTAAATGTGCCGCCGATATCCACCCCAGCTCGCATGCGCCCCGCCTCGCAGTTTTAGCGTCCCCGGTTAATCGTGCCATCTTATCATTTATTGCTGTGCAAGCGAACCAAGTATTCAAGCCAGCCTCGCCGCATCTCCTTTCGCTCGGGGGGCGTCGCAAGCGGGCGAGACACAGGCTCAACCCGTCAAGGCTTTACCGGCATTGGGCGCTTGGCAAGTTGGCGACTCGCAAGCGCGCAGCAATTGGCGGGGCAATTGTTGGCTATTCGTTTGCGCATTGTCCTAGATTGTCCATTGTCGGACAAAGAAAAAGTTTTTTCGGACAAAGGGCATAGTATTCCGGCTGGAATGGACAAAGGGCAAGGCGCGGCCGGTATGATTTTGGTTTGCATGCGCGCCAGCGGCAACGAATCTTGAAAGTGTCCCAACTGGCTTGGAAAATCGGCAAGTGTATAGATACCGTATAGGTACATGGCGGGGGGGGGGCGGAGGAGCGGAAGCGTTCTTGTACCCGATTCTCCGCCGATTCCCGATTCAATAGAGAAGGGTGATTCGAACAAGAATTCGCGCATTATCTCTTGCGCGACGCACATATGCCCTAATGCTTCCATCTTCTTGCAGCGCGCTCCCCCTCTCTGATGATTCCTGAGGACATGACACCTTGCGAGAATGGATGCCGCGCGCATATACGTCGCCCTGATTTGAAATAACTCGCCAATCCTCGTGCCCCAGAATCTGACGAGTCCTGTAGGCGCGAGCCACTGGCTCGTCCGCAAACTGCCATCTCTACCGCCAACATTGACTGTGCGACAAACCTGTCCTGTCGTCAGCAGATGATTCGGAGAGGGGGCAGGGGGGTGGAGGTGACCGCAACGACGCTCCAATCCCAGAGGCGCCTGCTCCTCAGCGGGGGGAGGCGGATACCGCGGAGAGCCGAGATTGAGCGCAATAGACTGTTTATACATAGGAAGAGTGTATCATCATTGTGCACAGGAATAAAGAACAAATGTGCGGAGTCCTTGTGCTTGTACTTCAGCCAGCCCGCGGGCCGATACTCTGCTTATCGGTAGTTGCGAGGCGGTCATGCGATAAGCAGTTTGGCGTCATTGGCGTGCGCGGGCGAGACACGGGCTCAACCGGTCAAGGCTTGTATGGCCGTGATGCATATGCGGCGAGTTGGGATCTATTTCAAGCGGGCGATTCACAGATTCGCCTCGACGGCGTTCGTCGAAGCGTATGCTGGTGTTTAAAGTCGCGCGGTTGTTGTATCGGACCAAATCAGATCAGCCCTGTCCTCGGGCTCGTTGTGGCGGGCATGCGGGCGCGCCCGGGCCGCGCCGTCATATCTTTTGCGCGGCTCTTTGGTTTTTCTTACATTGCGCTGCTATTGTTCTTACATCAATGTCCGAAACTGATGTTGTAGCAATGCAATATGCAGAGGAGAGATGAAAATGATGATCCGTTCCCGCAGTCCCTACTTCCGTCTGGTTGACGATCTGTTGAACGACGCGCGTCCCTGGTTTAGCAATGGCGACGTCGAAGGCCGCGACTACAGTCTCGCCCTTGATGTCGAAGAAAACCCGGGCGCCTACATCGTGCGCGCCAATTTGCCCGGCATCAAGCAGGACGACATCAGCGTCAACATCCATGAAGATGTCTTGACGATCGCCGGCGAAAGCGCCGCTGAAAATCTCGGCGAAGACAGCAAGGTGCTGATTCGCGAGCGCCGCTTCGGCAAATTCAGCCGCAGCCTGCGTTTCCCGACCATCGTCAACGGCAACGAGGTCGAAGCCAAATTCGAGCACGGCGTCTTGAGCATCACGCTGCCGAAAGCCGACCACGTCAAGCCGCGGCAGATCCCGGTCAACATCGCCAGCGCCGCGAACGACTAACTCAAGTCTGCGCCGCGAATCCAGTCGGGCGACAGTCCAAGGCAATACGCAGTACCGAATGCGTGCGACTCATAGAGTCGCCCCTACATTTTGCATGGCGCCTCTCTTTGTTTCCGTGTTCAAGTCTCCCCATCCGCCGCCGCCTGGCGTTTCAATCAGGACGCGGTCGCCCGCGGACAGAGCCGCGCTGTGCTTGCCGCCGACGGTCTCAGCCTGTCCGTCGCATATCACCTGATTCATGCCGCATTGCCCCGGCTGACCGCCATTGATGCCATAAGGCGCGCGCAAGCGACGCTCCGAGTTGATGGTGACGGTGGCGGGGACCAGCAGTTCATATTCGCGCCGGATGCCATCGCCGCCACGATGCCGCCCAGCGCCGCCGCTGCCATCGCGCAATTGATAGCGCCGCACCCGCAGCGGCAGACTGTATTCCAGCGCTTCGACCGGGGTATTCAGCGTATTGGTCATGTGACAGTGCCGACCTGATAGACCAGCGCCGCGGCTGGAGGCGCCATGCCCGCCGCCCAAGGTCTCATAGTAAACGAATTGTTCGTCATCGATAGCGCCACCGATGGCCACATTGTTCATCGTGCCTTGCGAGGCCGCCGGCAGCATATCGGGCAAGGCACGGGACAGCGCGCCCAAGACCGTATCGACGATTCGCTGGCTGGTCTCGGTGTTGCCGACGACCACCGCCGCCGGGAAGCGGGGATTCAAGACGCTGCCTGCGGGCGTGGTCACAGTGACCGGCTGAAAGCAGCCGTGATTCACCGGGATGTCCTCATCGGCGAGCAGCCGCACGCAATACCAGGCGGCAGAGCGCACTATGGCGGGCACGGCGTTCACATTGCCCAGGGCCTGGGGCGCGCTGCCGGCAAAATCAACGCGCATGGATTCGCCTGCGACATCAATCCGCGCTTGTATCGGAATCTCAAACTCGGCTTGTCCGTCGCCTTCCATGGCGTCGCGGAAGCGATAGACGCCGTCGGGAATGCGGGCGATGACCGCTTCCGTCATCCGCCGCGAATAGGTCAGCTGGGCAGCGGCATGCTCGGCCGTCGTCTCGACGCCATGCTTGATCATCATATCGGCGACGCGGCTCTCGCCGATGCGATGAGCGGCCATTTGCGCCTCGAGGTCGCCGATCCGCTCCTGGGGATCGCGGCTGTTGGCGACGATCAAGGCAAGCGCGCCTTCATTCATCCAGCCGCTCAACTTCAGCTTCAGCGGCGGAATGATGATGCCCTCCTGATAAAGCTCGGTGCTCAGCGGCGCCGAACCGGGCGTCATGCCGCCGACATCGGCGTGATGCGCGCGGCTGGCGACAAAATAGCTCAGCTCGCCGCCGGCGAATACCGGCGAGATCATCGTGATATCGGGCAGGTGCGTGCCGCCATGGTAGGGATCATTGAGCACGACCACGTCGCCCGGAAAGAACTCGTCGAACTCCGCGACCGCGGCCGCCACGGAGGCCGGCATACTGCCCAGGTGCACGGGGATATGCGCCGCCTGCGCGATCATGCGCGCCTCGGCATCGAAAACGGCACAACTGAAATCGAGCCGCTCGCGGATGTTAGGGCTAAAGCTGGCGCGCCGCAGCGCCACACCCATTTCCTCAGCGACGGCGGCGAAGAGATTCTTGAAGACTTCCAGGCTAATCGCATCAACCGGCATCAGGGCTCGCTCTCCAAAATGGCAATTTCGTTACCGAAACTAGCATAGATCGCGCCCGCTGCACAGTCGCCGGATGCGCCAGCGGACGTGCCAATGGAGTCCTTTGAATAACACCCCCGGCCCCTTGCCCCGATCACGAGGGAAGGGGAGCTTGCTCGCCCCAAAACGAGCCGGAAAGCTTCCCCTCGCTATGGGGGGGTTGGGGTGATGGTGAATCAGGATTTTCAACAGCGTCCAATGGCTCGCCCCTAGGAGGCTTGTCCAGAGATGGTAAGATGCAGCCTGCGCCAACAATCGACAATGTCAACTGGGGAAACTGCCGTTGAAAGCGCTGGTCTTCGCCAACGGCGTCATCAGCCCGGGCGCCGCAATACATAACGCGCTCGCAGATGCCGCCGACAGCCGCATCGTATGCGCTAACGGTGGTGCGCTGCAGGCCCGGGCGCTTGGCTTGACGCCCGACATCATCATCGGCGATCTCGATTCGCTGACGCCAGCGCAAGCAAACGACTTCCGCGCGGAGGGCTGCCTGGTTATTGCCGCGCCAGCCGAAAAAGACGAGACTGATCTCGAATTGGCGCTGCTGCATTGCCGGGATATCGGCGCGGAAGACGTCACAATCGTGGGCGCCTTGGGCGGCCGCATTGACCAGACGCTCGCCAATGTCCTCCTGCTGACGCTGCCCGGCGTAAGCGGCATGTCGCTCACGCTGGTCGATGGCGGACAGACGGCGCGCCTGCTCTTGCCCGGCGCGCATGAGGTGTTTGGACAAGCGGGCGATACCCTGTCCCTAATCCCCCTGGGCGACAGCGTCGACGGCGTCACGACGCAGAACTTGAGATATCCGCTCAGCGACGAATCTTTGCCGCAGGGACCGGCGCGCGGCATCAGCAATGTCATGCTGGCCGATCGCGCGGAGCTGGGATTCCGCCGCGGCAAGCTGTTGCTTGTTCATACCGTGGGACGCGCCTGATGAACAACTTCACCGTCATCAAGCGCGACGCCTTTGGCAGGGAGGAGATCTCGTACCAAGGCGTCTTGGTCAAACGCGACGGGACCAGCGTCTGCGTCGACGCGACATTCGCCTTGCCTGATCGCGACATGGGCTTTATCCACCTGCGCCGCGGCGACCAATTCCGCGAATGGTTCTACGCCGACCGCTGGCACAACATTTTTCGCGTCTGTGATGCGGCTACCGGCGTCATCAAAGGCTGGTACTGCAATATCACGCGCCCGGCGCGGATTAGCGCGGATCAAGTGGCGGCCGATGACCTGGCGCTGGATGTTTTTGTCAGGCCTGACGGAGGGACCCTCGTGCTCGACGAAGACGAATTCCACGCGCTGAAGTTGACCGCCGACGAGCAGGAGAATGCTTGGCGAGCGGTAGCGCGCATAAAGAAGGCGGTCGCCCACAGGCTGCCGCCCTTCGATGAGATTCCGCTTCGGTGAATCCCGCGTTGCGGGTACCGAATGGCTTATTCCAGGTCCGGGCGAATCACCAGAACCGGCGCGTTGATATCGTGCATGACTTTGTTGGCGACGCTGCCGAATACCAGCCGCGCCAAGCCGGAGTGCCCGTGCGTGGTCATCACGACCAGGTCGGCGTCCTCGCCTTCGACGTATTCGATGATATGCTGCGCTACACCGACCGCGTCAATAATGTGCAGGCGGCAGCCGACGCCTTCCGCCCTCACTTCATTTCGCAAGCCGAGAAGATGCTGCTTGATCTCCTCCCGAATCCGATTCGCCAACTCATATTCGCCGGCGATCGCCAGGGAATCGACAAATTCGTGCATGGGCGGCGTGAATATGTGGAGCAGAATCACTTCGCCCTCGCTGATGCGCGCGAAGTCCACCGCATAGGGAATCGCGCGCTCGCTCCAGGCGGAACCATCAGTCGGCACAACTATCTTCTTGAACGGGCGGTGTTGAAACATTTGAACCTCACTCTCGCGGTTAATCACTCATGATTTCAGTATAGCATAGTTTTGTCTCAGTTCTTCAAGCGCTCTATTGACCGCCGCAACGAAACCTGTATAATCCTTGCCAGAAATCTACATAATTCTAAGCAATCATCCATGCATAAGGGCAGAAACGCTGGGCTGTCGCTCGCGAGAAACCTGAAAATAGCGCTATTCCACCTGGGTTCAGGCATGGTGGATGTGCTGGCGACCGGCGTCTGGAATCGGATAATGGTGGCTGATCTGGGTTTCAGCGCGACGCTCGTCGGCTTGCTGACAGGCTTGCGTTATTTTCTGGCGCCGCTCGGAGTCGTGGCGGGCCGCTTCTCCGATACGCATACGGTCGGCGGCTATCGGAGGATGTTCTGGATTTGGCTGGGCAGAGCGATGATGGCGCTGAGCACCGTCACGCTGGGGTTCGCAACGGCCGAACTGGTGCGGCGCGCTCAAGCCGGCATCAGCGCCGCGACGCCGCCCGGGCTGTGGTTGTCGCTGGCGGTTTCCTTTCTCCTGTTCAGCCTGGGCAGCGCCATTTCGGGCAGCACTTACCTCGCCTTGATCTACGATCGCGCAACCGATCGCCAGCGTGGGCGCGCGGTTGGCCTGGTATGGACCTTTCTGCTCATCGGCTTCGCGGCGGGCGGCGTCTTTTTCAGCCTGCTGCTGCCTTCGGAGGCTACTGCGGGCGAGCTCGGTTTCACGGCGCAGTCGGTCTTGACGCTCTTCCTCGTGGCTGCCGGCGTTTTGGCTGTACTTTGGTTTGTTTCGCTTTTGGGCGAAGAGCGGCGCAACCCCAAGGTTGCCAAAGCGAAAGCGGAGCCGCGCAGCAGCCTCCGCCACGATCTGTCGCTCGTGTGGCGCAGCCGCGCCATGACGATGTTTCTGCTATACCTCACGCTGTCGATGGCTTTCGTTTTCCTGCAGGACACCGTGCTCGAGCCGTTCGCGGGCCAAGTGTTCGGCATGGAAGCCCATGTCACCAACCGCTTCGCCGCGTATTGGGGCGGCATGGCGATCATCGGTTCCTTCGCCGCGCTGGCCTTGTCTGGCAAGCGCAAGCACTTCAACAGCAGTAGTTTTTCGCTCGGAGGAGTCATCATTCTGGTCATCGCTTACGCCGTTTTCGGGCTGTCCGCTCTGAGCGAAATCCGGCAACTGGTGACGCCGGGACTCATGCTCTTGGGCGTCGGCATGGGCATCTGGAATATCGGCACCTTGGGCATGATGATGGAGATGAGCCCCGAAGGGCGGGCGGGGACCTTCCTCGGCTTCTGGACGCTCTGCGTCACGTTTGCGCGCGGCGCGGGCGTCGCTGGCGGCGGAATCGCGCGCGACCTTACGCTGTACCTGACCGGAGACTTCGCGCTTGCCTACGGCTCGGTTTTCTGCTGCGGGCTTTTGGGCTTGCTGCTCGCTTTGCTTGCGCTTTGGCAAGTGAAGCAGACGGACCGAAAGCGGGCGCGCCCTGAGGGCGATCTGGCGGTCGCGCTGTCGCATTCAATAGATTGAGCCTGCGCGAGAATCCGAGGTCAGTTCCGCCTATCCGTCGCCGTCGCCGCCAATTAAAGCCTCGACATCGGTATACCCCATGATGCTGTGCCCGGCGTCGACGTAGATGACCTCGCCGGTGATGCGCCGCGACAGGTCGGAGGCGAGGAAGAGCGCTAGATCGCCGACATCGTCCTGGCTGACCAGTTCTTTCATCGGCGCGGTGACTTCGGCGTAACGCAGCAGGTCGCGGAAACCGGCGATGCCCCCGGCTGAGAGAGTCTTGATGGCGCCGGCGCTGATGGCGTTGACGCGGACTTTGCGCGCTCCTAGGTCGGCGGCCAGGTACATGGTGATGGCTTCGAGGGCGGCTTTGGCGATAGCCATGGCGTTATAGTTGGGCACGACCGTGCGCGCGGCGTTGTAGGTCAAGCTCATGATGCTGCCGCCGTTTGTCATCAGCGGTTCGGCGCGGCGAGCCATTTCAATGAGGCTAGCGGCGCTGATGTCTATCGCGCTCAGAAGCGCTTCCCGCCGCAGATCGACGAAGCGCCCGGCCAAGGCGTCGCGCTCGGCAAAGGCGACCGAATGCACGAGTACATCCAGCCGCCCGTAAGTCTCTTCCACCGCCGCGAAGACAGCGTCAAGCTCGGCGGCATTGCCGACATCGGCTTGCAGCATCAGCTCGCAGCCGATCGATTCGCCAAGCGGGCGGACGCGCTTCTCCAGCCGATCCATGGCATAGCTCAAGGCAATTATAGCGCCTTCTCGATACAAGGCGCGGGCGATGCCCCAGCCGATGGAATTCTTGTTGGCGACGCCGAAGATCAGCGCAATTTTGCCGTCGAGTAGACCCATTTCTGTCCTCGCTATATGTCAGGCGCCTGGTTCATTCGCCTTCGCCATTTCCTGCTTTACGCCGAAGTTCAGTTTCCAGCAATAGAATCGGCGCGCTCAGGTTTGCGCGGCCGTCTTGCGCTTCCTTCTCGTTTTGAAGGCGCTGATGCAGATCACGATCTAGGCGGCTGTATACATCCCTGTTTTAACTGACAACCGTTGTTTCAACCTTGCCCAAACGCTCTCGTTGATGCTCTAGCTCTCGGTACACAGCATGGCCAAGCAACCGGTAAGCAGTCCAAACGCCTCCCAGGACCGTAATCAAGCCCGCAACGAATCCCGATACCAGACTATGGTCGATCATCTGACGACACTCCACTTAACCGACTGCGTCCAAACCACTGAGATCAACCGGTTGCAGAAGCTCACGGTACTTTTCGTTGGCATAGGCGACTAGCTTCTTAAGGTGGTTGGCGTCGTGCTTGTCGAAGATCTTGGGTCCGCCCCATACAATCATGGCTTGTTCACGGATCTCCGCCTGTCGTCCCAGCCTGCCGGGGGAGCCAACAAACGCAGCAATGAAGACCTCCAGCCAGCGTTGCTGCGGCAGGTCAGAAAGCGCGAATACCTGCCGACTCAACTCGACATCGTCGGGCCGCAACGCATGGCTGCGCTCCCTGTCGTGCCGAGTAATGGTGATGTCTTCCCATTCGTTCATGGCGCCCTTCCTATGGCTGCCAGACAGCTTTTGACGTCTACGGATGCGCCGCCGGATATGGTGTTGAACGCGGGTATCTTATCGCAGAGATACGCCTTTCGCCAGACCGCGTCCGCATTGACCGCGCCGCTTCAAACTGCTAACCTTCGCATAAAGAAACACCAACCATTTCTGCAAGTCGCGTCTAATGGAATCGTCAAATGGCTGAGAACGAACCGATAGTCGTCACGCTGGCGATGGACTTCTCCGATGAGATTGTCGCTGAGCTGCGAGAGCTTTCGCCGCGCCTGCAGGTTGAACGGCACTTTCCGTCCGTGCCGCCCGATGTCATCTCGCGCGCCGAAGTCCTGTATACGACCGGCTACTTTCCCGCGCCGGAACAAGCGCCGAAGCTGCGCTGGATTCAGATGAACTCGGCCGGTGTCAATCACGCGCTGCACCATTCCATCGTCCGCGCGGAAGATATCGTGGTGACGACGACCAGCGGCATCCACGCCAGCAATATGGCGCAGTACTGTCTGATGACGATGTTGATGTTCAACTACGATATGCGCCTCGCATTTGCGCTGCAGAGCCGGGCGGAATGGCCTGATGCGCCGCATAGATTGTTCACGCCGGTGGATATGGAATTGCAGACGGTCGGCATCGTCGGTTATGGCAGCATCGGTCGCGAGTTGGCGCGGCTCTGCTCGATGATCGGCATGACGGTGCTGGCGTCCAAGCGCGACATTAGCGGCACGGCAGAAACGAGCGCCTACGTCATGCCCGGCTTCGGCGATCCAAGTGGCGATATTCCCGATCGCATCTATCCAGCCGCAACTGTCGCCTCGATGGCGAAGGATTCGGATTTTCTGGTGGTCACGGTACCGTTGACCGCGACCACCGAGCATCTGATAGACGACGAGGTCTTGAGCGCCATGAAGGCGAGCGCCGTGCTGATCAACGTCTCGCGCGGGGCGGTGGTCGACGAAAAAGCGCTGATAACGGCTTTGTCTTCCGGTCAGATCGCTGGCGCCGCGCTTGATGTCTTCGAAGAGGAGCCGCTGCCAAATACCAGCCCACTATGGAATCTCGACAACGTCATTATCACGCCGCACTTGTCCGGCTTCACGCGGGATTACCATGACAAGGCGGCGCGCGTCTTCAAGGAAAACCTGCGCCGTTATCTTGACAATCGCCCGCTGCTCAATCAAATGGATCGCGCCAAGGGCTATTAGCCGGCTGCGCCTCAGGCGCGTAACTCGGCTTGAAGGCGATGCCGCGCCGCGCCGATGATCTTCTTGCGGATCTTGGCGGCGTTTTTGTCGGTCAGCGTTCTATTCTCGTCCTGGTAAGTCAGCGAATAGGCGAGGCTCTTCTTGCCGGGCGGGATCTGATCGCCGGTATAGACATCGAAGAGTCTGACGTCTTTCAGCAGGCGCCCGCCGGCTTGACGGATCACCGCTTCGACCTCGCCAGCAGTCCGGTCCGCGCTGACGACCAGGGCGATATCTTCGAGGACAGCGGGCGTCGTCGGCAGCGACGGTATGGCGTGCAGACGCTGATGATGCTGGATCAAAGGCGCGACCTGCAGCTCTGCGCAGACCACTTTGGCGTCTGCCAGTTTGAAGCGCGCGGCGACTTCGGGATGAAGTTCGCCAAAGCTGCCGATGCATTCGCGACCGAGGTAGAGATCAGCCGAGCGACCCGGATGGAAACTGCTGTGACTGCCGCGTTGATAGCGGTAGCCGTCGATGTGCAAGCCGGCAAGCAGGCTCTCGATGACGCCTTTCAGGTCGTAGAAATCCATCGCAGCGGCGGCATCGCTGTCTTGCCACCAAGAGTCGTGGCGCGGTCCCGTTAGCAGAATGCCCAGATGCAGCGGCTCTTCCGGCAGCTGATCGCGGCGCTGCAGGTAGACCTTGCCCGCCTCGAAGAGTTGCTGCGATGTCTGATAACGGGCGTTGCTGACGGCGCTCTCGAGCATGTTGATGAGCAGCGTCTTGCGCAAGACATCTCGCTCGCTGGCGGCCGGATTGGCAATTTCGACGTAGTCGCCTTCCGGCAGCGATGAAGCCGCCCCGGTCGGGACCAGCATCGTTTCGCTTTCGCGGCTGGTGAAACGATAGCTGATGACTTCATAGAGACCTTGCGCCACCAGAATATCGCGGATGCGCTCCTCGATAATGACCGAGGTGTTTTCCCATTGCGGCGGCATTTCGTCAGCCATGATGCTGTTCGGTATCTTGTCGTAGCCGATGATGCGGGCGATCTCTTCCAGCAGGTCGGCTTGACCCACGACTTGGTCGCTGCTGATATCCAGCCGATGGTCAGGCGCTGTCGCCCGGATGACATCGCCTTCAAGCGCGACTGCAAATTCGAGCCGGCGCAGCACGTCAGCCGCCGTCTCCAGCGTGACCTCCATGCCCAGCAGGCGGTTGACGCGCTGGATGGGCAGGTCGACCGTGACAGACTCGGGGGGCAGGGGATAGCGGTCGAGGACGCCAGCTGCGACCGTTCCGCCGCCGAGACGCCGCATAAGCTCAATGCCGCGCTGGCAGCCCAGGACAGGCTGCGAGGGGTGGACGCCGCGGCTGAAACGAGCCGAGGCTTCGGTATAGACGCGCTGTTCCTTGATCGTCTTGCGGATGCCGATATTGTTCCAGGCGGCCGCTTCCAGCAAGACGTTTCGCGTCGACTCGCTGATCTCGGTCTCTCCGCCCCCGATGACGCCGCCCAAGCTTAAGGCGCCGGCCGTGTCAGCCACCAGGATTGTCTCCGCGCCCAAGTCCCGCACGATGTCGTCGAGAGTCTCGAGCGTTTCGCCCTGCTCTGGCAGGCGCGTGATGATGGTGGGGGCGCCGCCCGCTCGCTCGACCAGCTTGTCATAATCGAAGGCGTGCAGGGGTGTGCCCAACTCGAAGGTGAGGTAGTTCGTCACATCGACGATGTTGTTGCGCGGCCGCTGGCCGATGAGCTTGAGGCGGTGCTGCAGCCAGAAGGGCGACGGCTTTACTTCGGTATCGCGCAGCAGCGTGAGCGTGAAGCGCGGATTCAGTTCGGGCTCGCGGATGTCGATATCGACTTGTCCGACGATGGGCTCGCCTTCAGCCAGGAAGTCAAACGATGGATAGCGCATCTCGACATCCAGTAGCGCCGCCGCCTCGCGCGCCACGCCAATCATGCTGAAGCAGCGCGCCAGATTGGGCGTGAATTCGATATCCAGAACGACATCGCCGAGCGCATCAGCCAACGGCGCCCCGGGCACATAGTTGTCGTCGTGATCCATGACGATTACGCCTTCATGCTCATCGGAGATGCCCAGTTCTTTCTCCGAGCAGACCATGCTTTTGTTGTAGATGCCGCGCAACTCCTTGCCTTTGAGCGTAATGCGTTTCGGCTTCTCGCTGTGGCCGTCCCAGACGGTCGCCCCTTCCATAGCGAAGGCGCTCCAGATCGGCGGGTTGATCTCGCCCTGATCTTTGTATCCGATGAGGTTGGTCGCGCCGGTCACGCATTGTTCGAGTTCAGCGGCGCCATAGTCGACCATCGCCAGCACCAGGCGGTCGGCCCGCGGATGCGCCTTGACTTCGACGATCCTGCCCAGCAGCAGCTTGTCGCGATCCCAGACCAGATGGTCCGAGCGGGGCATTTGCACGCCGGGGACTTCACGCTGCGGCAAGCCGATGTACTTGATGTGGGCGACTTCCAGGCCGGCCACGGTCAAGCGCTCGGCGAGCCATTCGACCGGGACGTCGATGTCGACGTATTCTCTGAGCCATGAGATGGGTACTAGCATGTGTCGTGTCTTCCCTTTCCAGTATACAAACCTGCCGTTATTCGTACGTAATTACTTCAGTCAATTCCAACATGCTCGGCACATAACCGGGATTGTCAATCCAGTCGATGCGGTTGCTGGAATGCTTGTCATACAAGATGAGCATCAGGCGATAGGCGCCAGGAGGCACATGGCTGATGTCAATAGATAAGGGTCTCATGCCGCCTTCCTGCGCCAAGGGCAGATCCAATTGGGCGACATTGGCCCATTCTGCCGATATTAGCTGGTAGGACATGGAAAAGCGGTCGCGCGCAAAGTCCGCTAATGCACTCCAGGCGCCCGCAATATATAGTCTTGAGCCATCGGCGCTCAGCCGGGCATCGTAGAAGCGATAGTCGATCAAGCTAGCGCGCGAATAAGACTTTTGCTCGATATTCTGACACTTCATGACCTTCCAGGAATAGTCCATGATAGTCCAAGACACGCCTACTTGGATCGCCCGGCAAAAGTCGTACTCCAGACCTTGCATGGCGAGATTCATGTCGCCCAGCTGCTCCGGCGACAAATCTTTGCCGCGGTAGAGAACCCAGACTCGCGGCAATGAAGTCGCGTTGCTGCGAAGGAATGTCTTCTCTTGGTCGGAGTCTTCAAATGTCGCTATTCTCAAATTTCTGCGGTCGAAGTAGTGCTTCTTCTGCGTGTAAGGATGCCGGCCTTCGTAGCGCAAGTCCCAGCTGTGCCACCAATTTGCGAGCACAAGCGGTGGGGGCTGCGTATCGGCTGCCATTCGTGAGATGAGTTGCCACGGTGGACCCGAGTTCATTTGGCTTCGCCCGCGAATGAACGGTTTCCAATCGGCAGACGAATGGAAACTTAAGCCGGCCGCAACCCATAGCGCCAATAAGACGCCGAACAGTGAGCGGCTCCTGTAGAGCTTGACCATGCCGGCAGCCATAAGCAGAGAAAATATGAGAAAGGACGGCAGCAAAATGCGCAAATCGGAGGGAGTAATATATGGGACAATTTCAATTAAGATGGCTACGAGCAAGAAATGTATGACGGCGAGCTGAATGATCGGTTTGGGGACTGATCGCTTGGCAATTGCCGCCTGCGCCAGCCCCGCGGCAGCGAGCGCCAGAAGGAGCGGCTGTCCGTTCGTTAACAGTGTCAGCCAGGCATGGAGGGTATCGCCGATGCCCGTTGCCTCCGCGCTCCAATTTGTGCTGGCGAGGTCGATTCCTCTGGTTGCGATAATATAAAACCATGGCGCGGAGAGCAGCGATGGGACCGCGACCGTGATCGTCAGCGCCAGCCATCGTCGACCAGGTCTGGCGAAGAAAAGATGATATAGCGCCAGATGCAGCAGGAAGACGGCGCTGGATACGTGCATGTTGAGGAAGACGAAGACGGCGCAGCCCAGCGCGAGACAGTCGCTTCTTCTGATGACTTTGACTTGAGATATGAGCCGAAGATACAGCCACAAGACGACGCCAGCTGCGAAAAGCAGCGCCGCATACATGCGTACATGCGCAAAATAGAAGCTGACGAAAGCGTTGCTGGACAAAATGATGATGACGAATATGCCCGCCACCGGCGCTATGAAGTCTCGCGCCAGCCTGTACGACATGACAATGGCCAGCAAGCCGCAGAAAATGCCCAGAATCCGCCCAATGGCCAGATCGTTTGAGATCAGGTTGCCCCAGATGCTCATCAGGATGAAGTAGCCAGGCGTGTGATTGGGACTGAATTCGTGAACTGAACTGATGACATCCAGCGGGGAATAGGGGCTGTTCACCAGCCAGCCGGCATGAACCATCGACGTGAATTCGTCGGCGGTCGGCGGGTACAGGTCGATCTGAACCAGACTCAAGGCGGCAACTACCAGCAAAACCGGCACAGCGACGCCCCAATGATTCAAGACATCGCGCGGGAGAGTTGCTGATTTTGAGATTTGCCGCATAGTATCGATTCGATTTGACTAAAACTGCTGCAAGAAACGCAGATCGTTGCTCCAGAAATAGCGGATATCCTGGATGCCGTGCTTGAGCATGGTGATGCGCTCCGGACCCATGCCGAAAGCGAAGCCGCTCCATTCGCTGGGATCATAGCCGCCATTGCGCAGCACCGTCGGATGCACCATGCCGCTGCCGGCGATTTCCAGCCAGCCGGAATACTTGCAGACGCGGCAGCCCGCTCCGCCGCAAAGGAAGCACTCGACATCCACTTCCATGCTGGGCTCGGTGAAGGGGAAGTAGGAGGCGCGGAAACGCACCTTGGCTGTCGGGTGATACATGCGCTTGGCGAACTCGGCGATGGCGCCTTTGAGGTCGCTCATGCGGATGTTGCGCCCGATCGCCAAACCTTCGACCTGGGTGAATTGAATCTCGCTGCGGGCGGTGATCTGCTCTTGCCGGTAGCACATGCCGGGCAAGATGACGCGGATTGGCTTGCTGCCGCCAGCGCCCAGGTCGCGCATGGCGCGTATCTGGCCGGGCGAGGTGTGCGTGCGCAGAAGCACATTTGGATCGGTGGTATAAAACGTGTCTTGCATATCGCGCGCCGGGTGATGCGGCGGCAGATTGAGCAGGGTGAAGTTGAGCTCATCTTCTTCGACTTCGCGGCTCCGATAGACGTGGAAGCCCATATCGGCCCAGATCGCCTGAAACTCGCGGTGGGTGCGCGTCGAGGGATGCAAGCCACCGCGGCGGCGAGGATGAGCGGGCAAGGTGATATCGATTTCGCCTTCTTCCAGATCGAGCGCCAGGGCATGACTTTGGATCAATGCCTCGCGCCGCTCAAAGGCGGTGTTGAGTTCGGATTGCAGTGCATTAACTTGCCGACCGAAAGCAGCGCGTTCAGACTGCGGCAAAGCGCCGATTTCGCCGAAGAGCTTCGCGACGGCGCCGCGTCTTCCCAGGTACTTGCCGCGCCAGCCTGTTAAGGTCTCGCTGTCAGCTGTCTTCTCCAGCGATTGCAGCGCTTCGTCGCGAACCTGGTCAATAGAATTTGACATGCGTATTCCTTTCGGCGTCTATGTCAGCGCCCACAAAAAACGCCCTCGTTCCCAGTAGGGACGAGAGCGTCAGCTTCCCGCGGTACCACCCTGTTTCGGCGCCGTCTTGCAGCGCCGCGCTTCATTCGTCCTGTCACGCTGGACCAGCGGAGCGGACTACTGTGGCATCGCGTTGCCATTTCACCCGTCGGCTCGGAAGGGAATTCCGCATCTGCCTCGGCGGCCGCTTCCAGTCTTTGGCGGCCACTCCCTGTTCCGGCAGGCATCGGCCGTATTCGGCGACGATGCGCTTGCGGACTGTCTTCGTCTTCGCTTTTGACAGTATTCAATTGCGGGCATTATCGCGCGGCTTATCCCGGTCTGTCAAGGCGCTGGCTGCACTGATTTATCGCGGCGAGGTCAAGCGCCTCCAATGTTGATTTCGGCAAGCTCCAACATTTCGGGCACATAGCCCGGATTGTCAATCCAGGGCAGGCGAGCGCCGGTGGAAGTTTCGTAGAGAATCAGCATGAGACGATATCGCCCCGGCGGCGCCTGCAAGACGTCTATCGAGTATTGGCGCAGCTCCGCTTCCGCGACCAGAGGCAAGTCCAGTTGCGCCACGTTGGTCCAGTCGTCGTCCAAGAGCTGATACGACATGCGGTATTCGCGCTGGTCGAGGTCGTTTTGAGCCTCCCAGCGCCCGATGAAGTACACCGCGTCGGCG